>NZ_CM173818.1:0-3951737 GCF_057812125.1 Curtobacterium sp. ABR8 | reverse complement strand
GTCGCGCTCGTCTCCAGGTGTGTGTCGTGCGTTCGGTGCCGGACCGGGGTGCGTCCTGCTGGGTCGGACGTGCCGGGGCGCCGCGGGTGGTGGCGCTCAGCGGACCGTGTCGTTCGCCGGCGGTTCATCGGTGGCTCGGGGGCTTCGTCGACGCCTCGTACCGCGCGTGTTCCCACAGGGTTGTCCACAGTGTTGTCCACGACCGCCCGGATCCGTCGGACAGGAGTACTTCCCTGTCGTACCGGGGCGCGGGGCCGATCGATGACCCCACTGTAAAGGACCGGGCCGGGTGGCACCGAACGGAAGTTGTCCCCAATGTGGAGAATGGACCGCGGCGGTGTCCACGACGCCCCGGCATCGAGGCCGGCCCCGATCGGCGTTTGACCTGCCCGCTGCTGTCACGTACCGTTAACCAGTTGACTGCGGCCGATTGGTCGCGCCCATCTGCGTCGTTCGACACCGAGCGATGACACATACATACGTGACGGCTCGCCGCGAGCAGCCGTGTGGAGAGATCATGAGCAAGCGCACCTTCCAGCCGAACAACCGTCGCCGCGCCAAGAAGCACGGCTTCCGCCTCCGCATGCGGACGCGTGCCGGCCGCGCCATCCTGTCGGCGCGTCGCGCCAAGGGCCGCACCGAGCTCTCGGCCTGATCAGGCTCATCGCCTGATCCGGTCCTCGGTCTGACCCCGGCATCGCAGTGTTGGCCAGAGCCAACCGCATCGTCCGCGGGGACGACTACCGGAACGTCGTGCGTCGTGGTCGCAAGAGCGCCACGGCGCACGTCGTTGTGTCCGTGGTCCGTCGTCCGGCGGACCCCACCGGACCATCACGGTTCGGGTTCATCGTCGCGAAGACGGTGGGCAACGCCGTGACACGGAACCTGATCAGGCGGCGGCTCAAGGCGATTGCGCACGGCATCCTCGCCGACTCCCCCGTGGGGTACGACGTGGTGGTCCGAGCACTGCCAGCCGCATCGCAGGCCGGATGGCCTACCCTGCTCGAAGACGTCGTGCGCTCCTACGCGCGCGGGGTGGAGAAGGCAGCATGAACCGCATCCAGTGGACCCGGCTGGCCTGGGTCGCCGCGTTGCTCCCACGCAACGCGTGCGTCGTCGTGCTCCGGGCCTACCGTGCCGTGATCTCCCCGCTGTACGGCAACGTCTGCCGGTACCACCCGTCGTGCTCCCGGTACGCCCTCGAAGCGATCCAGCAGTACGGCGTCGTCCGCGGATCCGCGATGGGCGCCTGGCGTATCGCTCGCTGCAACCCCTGGGCTGCAGGCGGCATCGACGACGTCACGGAACGTCGTCGCCCGTTCGTCGTCAACCGGTTCGGGTTCGTCCTCGCGCCGATCCCGCAGCAGCCGCACCCCGCGGTCGGAACGGCCCGGCCGGTCCTGCTCCCCCAGCGCACTCGAAAGGCGTAGCCGTCCCCATGGACATCATCGGTACGATCCTCTGGCCGCTCAAATGGGTGGTCTCCGCCATCCTCGTCGGCTTCCACTGGATCTTCGAGAGCATCGGCATGGACCCGGGCGCGGGTATCACCTGGGTCCTCTCCATCATCTTCCTGACCTTCGTGGTCCGCGCCGCGCTGATCCCGATCTTCGTGCGCCAGATCAAGTCGCAGCGTCGCATGCTCGAGGTCGCGCCGCAGCTGAAGAAGATCCAGGACAAGTACAAGGGCAAGAAGGACCAGTTCTCGCGTGAGGCCATGAGCCGCGAGACCATGGCGCTCTACAAGGAGACCGGCACCAACCCGCTGAGCTCCTGCTTGCCGCTGCTGCTGCAGATGCCGATCTTCTTCTCGCTGTACTCGGTGCTGCACGAAGCACAGATCAACAAGACGGGCATCGGCCTGCTGACGAACGACCTCGCGGCGTCGTTCGGCAACGCGGCCCTGTTCGGCGCTCCCCTGCACGAGACGTTCACCAACGCCTCCGGGTGGGAAGTCCGTGCGATCGCCGGCTTCATGATCGTGGTCATGACGGCCTCGCAGTTCATCACGCAGCTGCAGCTGGTCGCCAAGAACATGTCGCCGGAGACCAAGGCGTCGCCGATGTACCGCCAGCAGAAGATGATGCTGTACATCCTCCCCCTGGTGTTCGTCATCTCGGGTCTGAGCTTCCCCCTCGGCGTCATGTTCTACTGGCTCGCGTCGAACGTCTGGACGATGGCGCAGCAGTACTTCGTCATCCGCAGCATGCCGACGCCCGGCTCCGAGGCGGCGCTGGCGCGTGAGGCACGTCTGGCGAAGAAGGCTCAGCGTCGCGGGATCGCGAACCCGGTCCTCGCCGAGGCCGGTGCCGGTGCGGGTGCCGCCGAGATCGAGGCCGTGCGCGTCACCACCCAGCGTTCGCAGCCGGTCGGCAAGCAGCGCTCGAAGAAGAACGGGAAGAAGTAAGTGACCGAGCAGGACACCGCCGCAGCCGTCGACACCCCCGAGGCCGAGGACGGCCGCGACGAAGCCGACATCGCTGCGGACTACATCGAGGAACTCCTCGACATCTGCGACCTCGATGGCGACATCGAGATCGAGGAGCGCGCCGGCCGCGTCTACCTGTCGGTCACCGATGACGGTGAGGCGCTCCGTGTGCTGTCGAAGCCGGACACCGTGACCGCGCTGCAGGAACTGACGCGGATCGCCGTGCAGGCCGAGACCGGTGAGTTCAGCCGGTTGATCCTCGACGTGGGCGGTTCGCGTGACGCCCGTGCCGATGAACTCCAGCGTCTCGTCGACACTGCGGTCGAGCGCATCGAGGCGGGTTCGTCGTCGGCCGCCCTGCCCCCGATGTCGTCGTACGAGCGCAAGCTGGTCCACGACCTGGTCGCCGAGAAGGGCTTCCACTCGGAGTCCGAGGGCGAGGGTCGGGACCGCCACACGGTCGTCACCCGATGACGGATGACGTGGTGTCCACGGACGTCGCTCCGGTGCTCGAAGCCGAGCCCGCGGCTGCGTCCGCGCTCTTCGGTGACCAGATCGCGACGGCGCGGTCGTTCACGAACGAGCTGGCTCGGCGGGGCGAGGAGCTGGGCCTGATCGGCCCGCTCGAATTGCCGCGACTCTGGACGCGACACATCCTCAATTCTGCGTTGCTGGCTCCCCTCCTGGAGGCCCGTGGCCGGGTCGCCGACGTCGGCTCCGGTGCCGGGTTGCCCGGTCTCGTGCTCGCGATCGCCCGTCCTGACGTGCAGTTCACGCTCATCGAGCCGATGGAGCGTCGTGTGGACTGGCTCACGTCCGAGGCGGGCCGACTCGGCCTGTCGAACGTGACCGTCGTCCGTGCCCGCGCCGAGGACGTCGCTGATGACATCGTGGTCGACCAGGTCACGGCCCGCGCTGTCAGTGCACTGTCGAAGCTGATCCCGATCACGGTTCCGCTCGTTCGGTCCGGCGGTCAGCTCATCCTGATGAAGGGTGCGCGGGTTGACGACGAGATCGAGAAGGCTCGGAAGGTCATCCTCCGCACGCACCTTTCGGACGTCGAGGTCCTCGAGCTCGGGGACGGTGTGGTCGAAGAGACCACACGTGTCTTCCGGGCTACAGTTGACTGACGCTGCGGCCCGGACCGGCAGGTTCGACCACCAGCGGCTCCACGTTTCACGTGAAACATCGAACCGGGGAAGAGGCATTCGTTGAGCTCATCGACCGATTACGACGCGTCGACTCCGCTTGCTCGCGAAATCGCCGACCTGAACCGCCGGCGTCGGGCCATCGCGACGCAGCAGTTCCCATTGCCATCCAAGACGCGCATCATCACCGTCTCGAACCAGAAGGGCGGCGTCGGAAAGACCACGACGACCGTCAACTTGGCTGCAGGCCTCGCCCACGGCGGGGCTCGCGTCCTCGTGATCGACCTTGATCCACAGGGCAACGCGTCGACGGCTCTCGGTGTCGACCACCAGGCTGAGGTCGCCAGCATCTACGACGTCATCGTCGACGAGGCTGCGATGGCCGACACGGTGCAGCGGTCCCCCGAATCCGACACACTCTGGTGTGTCCCGGCGACGATCCACCTGGCCGGTGCGGAGATCGAGCTCGTGTCGCTGGTTGCGCGGGAACAGCGCCTGCGTACCGCGCTCGACCTGTACCTCCAGTCGCTGGATGAGCCGTACCACTACGTGTTCATCGACTGCCCGCCGTCGCTCGGCCTCTTGACGATCAACGCGTTCGTTGCGGCGCAGGAAGTGCTGATCCCGATCCAGTGCGAGTACTACGCGCTCGAGGGGCTCAGCCAGTTGTTGCGGAACATCGAGCTCATCGAGCGGCACCTCAACCCGAATCTCCGGGTCTCGACCATCCTGCTGACCATGTACGACGGACGGACCAACCTGGCGAACCAGGTCGCAAATGACGTGCGTGAGCACTTCGGTGACCAGGTCCTCAAGGCGATGATCCCCCGATCAGTGCGGGTGAGTGAAGCGCCGAGTTACGGACAGAGCGTCGTGGCGTACGACGTGAACTCCACAGGGTCGCTCTCCTACCTGGAGGCGGCCGCCGAGATCGCAGCACGAGGAGCGCAGGACTGATGGCACCCAAGCGAACCGGACTGGGCCGTGGCATCGGCGCGCTCATCCCGACGGCAACGGACCAGCAGGATCGTCCGGTCGACGTGTTCTTCCCCACCGGTGGTTCCCCGGCATCGGCGCCGACGGCCGACGAGCTCGTGGCCGTCCCGGGTGCGCGGCTCGCGAACCTCAACCCGCTGGACGTGATCCCGAACGCGCAGCAGCCTCGCAAGGAGTTCCGCGAGGAAGAGCTGCAGGAGCTCGTGCACTCCATTCGCGAGATCGGCGTCCTGCAGCCCATCGTGGTCCGCCCGATCCCCGGGGCTGCCGGGACGGAGCCGCAGTACGAGCTCATCATGGGCGAACGTCGCCTCCGTGCGACCAAGGAACTCGGACTCAGCGTCATCCCGGCGATCGTCAAGGAGACGCCGGACGACGCGATGCTCCGTGATGCCCTCCTCGAGAACCTCCACCGGGCGCAGCTCAACCCCCTCGAGGAAGCTTCGGCCTACCAGCAGCTCTTGGCGGACTTCGGTATCACGCAGGAGCAGCTCGGCCAGCGCATCGGCCGGTCGCGTCCGCAGATCACCAACACCATCCGTCTGCTGCGGCTCCCCTCCCCCGTGCAGCGACGGGTCGCCGCCGGCGTGCTGTCAGCCGGTCACGCACGCGCGATCCTGGCTGCACCGGATGCTGAGGCCATGGAGTACCTCGCCGAGAAGATCGTCAACGAGGACCTGTCGGTCCGTGCTGCTGAGTCCATCGCGCAGCAGCTCGCGACGAAGACCCCGCCGAAGCCGGCGCCGCAGCCCACGAAGAACCAAGCGCACTTCAACGACCTCGCTGAGCGGATCGGCGATCGCCTGAACACGCGGGTCAAGATCGCCGTCGGAGCACGGAAGAGTTCCGTGACGATCGACTTCGCGAACGGTGACGACCTCAACCGCATCCTCACGGAGCTGGGGATCAGCGACGTCTCGTCCTGACGCCTCGTCAATGGCGCTGTGCGCCCCGTAGCGGGCCTCGCAGGCCCGGCTCGGATATCCGGAGCAGTGAGGGATCGTTCGGCCCGGTGCGGAGCGCGTAGCCGTTCAGCTGATGCGAGTTCATGAACAGCGAACGCGAACGCCGCATGTTCCACGTGGAACCAGGCTCGAATCATGAGGTTCTAGAATCCCGAGCCGCTTTGGCGTGGGGCGTTGGCGAGGAACTCCGCGCTTGGCGTCGCGGCCGCGTGGGCACCCTTCACGACGTTGCTCGTCGCGCAGGGGTGTCTCCGCAGTACTCGTCGGAGATGGAACGCGGGCGGAAGGTGCCCTCGGGTGACCACGTTCCGCAGGTACTGATGGCGAACAACTGCGGAGCAGCTTCCTCGTCGCAGCCTGAGGCGTCGTCGGGGACGCCTCCCGTCAGCGTCGAGTGATCACGGGGTCCACGAGCCCGTACCGCTGGGCCTGACGGGCCGAGATCACGCGATCGTGATCCGTGTCGGCTCGGAGGTGGTCGATACTCTGGCCGCTGTGCTCGGCGAGCATGGCACTCGGGTCGCCGCCGTCGGAGTTGACGGAGAGCCGCAGGTCCGAGCCCGGGTTGTCCGACTCGAGGAAGCGGAGTCGCGATGAGGGCATTGGCGACGCCAGCATCGATCGCGGTACCGATGGAGATGATCCGTTCGGTGAGCAGGTGCGACAAGACCTCCAAGACCCGGTCGTCGCAGGCGTCCCGCGCGATGACGTTCGGGATCGTGTACGCACTCATCGGTCTCCCTCCCGTGCCGGAGGTCCGCCGAAGCCTGTCACCGCGGACCTGCGCTGCTGGGGTCGGATCCCCGAGAAGTCGTTGACGACCAGGTCGACGAACCCGTAGTCGAGGGCCTCCTGCGCGGAGTACCAGTGGTCGTGCAGCGAGTCCTCGAAGATGCGGTCGACCTTCTGCCCGGCGTCTGCCGCGATGAGTCCGCCCTGGTGCATAAGGCTCCGGTTGTGCGGCAGCGCTCGTCGCTTGAGGTCCCGGAGTGCGAGCACCGCCGGAACCGAGCCGCTAGGCGAATGCGTCCAGAGCGCAATGTCGTTCCGGAAGCGGATCAGTTCTCAGCAGCGAGCCGCCGCGCAGCGGTGTTCCACGTGGAACATCGCACTCGCGGCCACTCCGATGTTCCACGTGGAACGTTCACGCCCGCAACTCAGGCGTGGTGGTCGCGGATCGCCTGTTCGGCGAGCTCTGCGTAGGTCCAACCCAGGTCGAAACCGGACGCCGAGAGTGCCTGCGGGAGCAGTGAAGTCTCGGTCAGACCCGGGAGAACGTTGGCCTCGAGGAACCAGGGCGTACCCGCTCCGTCGATGATGAGGTCCACACGCGACAGGTGGCGGAGGCCGAGCGCAGCGTGGGCTGCGACTGCGGCGTCCGCTGCAGCTGACGCGAACTCGTCCGACAGCCGGGCCGGGGTGTAGAACGTCGTCTCCCCCGCGTTGTACCGTGCCTCGAACCCGTAGATCCCGTTCCGCGGCACGATCTCCACGGCGGAGAGGGCCACGGGCCCGTCGCCGGTGTCGATGATGCCGACAGCGACCTCGGTGCCTCGGATGAGCTGCTCGACCACGACGTCGTCACAGTACGTGTACGCCGTCACCATGGCTCGCGGCAGGTCGTTGACGTCGTCGACGAGGGTGACGCCCTGCGCGCTGCCACCGCGTGCTGGCTTCACGGCGAGTGGAACCGGGTGCTCCCCCGCGATGGCCTCGAGCACTCCGACAGCACCGAGTTCGCGGAACACGTCGTGGGACAGCGTGACGGAGCGAGGGGTTCGCACACCTGCCCGCGCGACCAACGCGGAGGCCGTGGGCTTGTCCCATGCCAACCGTGCCGACGTGGAACGTGAGCCGACGAACGGGATGTCCACCGCCTCCAGGATGCCCCGCAGGGCCCCGTCTTCACCGGAGGCGCCGTGCAGAGCCGGCCACACGACGTCCGGGCGGGTTTCGGCGAGAGCCGGCAGGAGCAGTGCGTCCGCGTCGCGGAGGTCGACCTGCCAGCCGTACCCGGTCAGCGAGTCGGCGACCCGTCGACCGGAGCGCAGGGAGACGTCACGTTCGTGCGAGATCCCTCCCGCGACGACGACGACGTGACGACGGGTGAGCTCAGCCATGGGGGTCCTCCGGTGTGGAACGACGGTGCTGGTGGGCTTCGCACCGCAGAAAAGCGCTGATCAGGAGATGTTCGGCGGCGGCGCGCTGACCGAGGACGTCTCACGCACGACGCCGTTCGGCCGCGTGCTCGGGCCGAACGTCTCGATCAGCTCGAGCTCGTCGTTCACGACGTTGGCGAGCCGCTTCACGCCGACGCGGATCTGCTCGGGAGTGGGGTAGCAGAACGACAGCCGGATGTGTCCCCCACCGCGACCGTCTGCGTAGAAGGCCGTCCCCGGCGTGTAGGCGACGAGCTCCTTCACCGCGCGCGGCAGCATGCCCTTCGAGTCGAGCGACTCGGGGAGCGTGAGCCAGACGAAGAAGCCACCGTTCGGCTTCGTCCAGGACAGGTCCGGCAGGAACTCCCCCAGGGCGGACAGCATGGCGTCGCGACGCTCTGCGTAGATGCCCCGGAAGGTGTCGACCTGACCCTTCCAGTCCGCGGCGTCCAGGTATGCGTTCACGACGTACTGGCCGAAGGAGTTCGGGGCGAGGACTGCCGACTCGTTGGCGAGCACGAGCTTCTCGCGGATGGCATGCGGCGCGAGCGCCCAGCCGACGCGGAAACCGGGTGCGAGGGTCTTCGAGAAGGAGCCCAGGTACACGACCCCTTCTTCGTCGATGGAGCGGATGGCCTGCGGTGCCGGCTCGTCGAACCAGAGGAGCCCGTACGGGTTGTCCTCGAGCACGAGGATGTTGTTCGACCGGCAGATGTCGAGCACCTCGATACGGCGCTCCCGGCTCATGGTGACGCCGGCCGGATTGTGGAAGTTCGGGATCGTGTAGAGGAACTTGATCCGCTTCCCCTGCGTGCGCAGGTTGGCGATCGCCTCGCGCAGCGCCTCAGGCACCAGCCCGAGTTCGTCGGTCGTCACGTGGACGGTCTCGGCCTGGTACGACCGGAACACACCGATCGCGCCGACGTAGGACGGGGACTCGGCGAGCACGACGTCGCCCGGATCGATGAACAGCCGCGTGACGAGGTCGAGCGCGTGCTGCGAGCCCGTGGTCACGACGACGTCCTCGGCGCTCGCACGGATGCCCTCGAGGCTCATGACGTCCACGATGTGCTCGCGGAGCGACCGGAGACCCTGACCACCGCCGTACTGCAGCGCCATGGCGGCGTGCTCGTTCATCACGCGGTCCAGGGAGCCCGTGACGAGCTCTCTCGGCAGCGCGGAGACGAACGGCATGCCGCCAGCCAGCGAGACCACCTCAGGGCGCGAGGCGACGGCGAACAGGGCTCGGACCTCGGAGGCGCTCAGCCCGGCGGTGCGCTGGGCGTAGGAGTCGTACCAGGGGTCGAGGCTGTTGCCGTTCGTCATACCGTGCTCCGATCAGTGAGACATTCCCGCCACACTACGACATCGACCCCGGAAACCCGGGCTCCGCGGCGGGGGCCGATCCGCAACAGGTGGCATGCGAACGCCCCACCCGCGTCTGCTGAGCAGGACGAGGGCGGGGCGTTCGGTGGTGCTGGTGCGACCTACGCGAGGAACTCGGCGAGGTCGGCCTCGAGCGCGGGCTTCGGCTTGGCGCCGATGACGGTCTTGACGACCTCGCCGCCCTTGAAGACCTTCATCGCCGGGATCGAGGTGATCTGGTAGTTCATGGCCGACTGGGGGTTGTCGTCCACGTTGAGCTTCACGATCTCGATCTTGCCGGCGTGCTCTTCGGCGATCTGGTCGAGGATCGGCGAGACGGCGCGACACGGGCCGCACCACTCGGCCCAGAAGTCGACGAGGATCGTCTTGTCGGACTTGAGGACCTCGTCCGAGAAGGTGGCGTCGGTGACAGCCTTTGCGTTGGACATGGGTGTCCTTTCGTGAGAAGTCGGTACTGGGTGTGGAACCACGGGCGCGTCCCCGGCATTCCGGGGGGCCGTCCGGGTCAGGCGGAGATGGTGACCGGCTCGACCGGGGTCTCGCCCACAGCAGCATCGGTCAGCGTGTCCTCGAGGTCGGCGAGGTACTTCTCCGCGTCGAGGGCAGCGACCGCACCGGAGCCGGCAGCCGTGATGGCCTGGCGGTAGGTGTGGTCGAGCACGTCGCCCGCGACGAAGACCCCGGGAACGCCGACGGCCTTGGACGTGCGGCCCTCGACGGCGATGGTGCCCTCGGGAGCAAGCTCGAGCTGACCGTGCACGAGGTGCACGCGGGGGTCGTTGCCGATCGCGATGAACAGACCGTCGAGGGCGAGTTCGCTCTCGGTGCCGTCCACGGTGTCCTTGAGGGTCACGCCGGTCACTGCGGAGTCACCCTGGATGCCGATGACCTCCTTGTTCCACGCGAACTCGATCTTCGGGTCGTTGTGGGCACGGTCCTGCATGATCTTCGACGCGCGGAGGGTGTCCTTGCGGTGGATCACGGTGACCTTGTCGGCGAAGCGGGTGAGGAACGTCGCTTCTTCCATCGCGGAGTCGCCACCGCCGACCACGGCGATGTTCTTCTGGCGGAAGAAGAAGCCGTCGCAGGTCGCGCACCACGAGACACCGTGGCCCGAGAGGCGTTCTTCGTCGGCGATGCCGAGGTGGCGGTACGCCGAACCGGTCGCGTAGATGACCGCGAGGGCTTCGTACGTCTCGCCGGAGCCGACGGTGACCTTCTTCACGTCGCCGGTGAGGTCGACGGAGACGGCGTCGTCGTACAGGACCTCGGCGCCGAACTTCTCGGCCTGCTCCTGCATCTTGATCATGAGGTCGGGTCCCTGGATCCCCTCGGGGAAGCCCGGGAAGTTCTCGACCTCGGTCGTCTTGGTGAGTTCCCCGCCCGTCTCGACGCTGGACGCGACGATGAGCGGCTTGAGCTCTGCGCGCGCGGCGTAGATGCCGGCGGTGAACCCGGCCGGACCGGAACCGATGATGATGAGCTGGCGCATGCCTGAATGCCCTTCCGTTGCGTACTGACCGGGTCAACACATGGTACCGGCGCGGCATTCCGCGACGTCCGGGAAGCGTGCGGTCAGCGACCGAGCTTGCTCTTGACCATGCCGACGGCGTTCTTGATCTCGCCGTTCTTCGCGACGACGAGCGCTCCGAAGTACACGAGGACCATGACGGCGCCGGTCAGGACGATGGTGATGAGTGCCCCGGTGCGGTCCGACATGGCGAACCCGGCTGCGGAGAACGCGCCGAAGAAGTTGACGACCAGCACGCCGACGACACCGGCGATCAAGGCCGCGATGATGAACTGCACGTGCGAGCGGGTCACGACCGGGCCCTCGATGCTGCCGAGCTTCCGACGCACCAGGACGAGGGCGACGATCGTCTGCGCGGTCCCGGCGAGGGTGGTGCACGCGGCCACACCGATGCCGATCACGGAGGTCGGGAACGTCGACACCGCGAGGGCCCCGATGACGAACAGGACGGACTGGATGCACTGCATCAGGAACGGCGTCCGGTGGTCGTGCATGGCCCAGAACACGCGCTGGATGATGAACAACATGCTGAACAGAACCAGGCCCGGCATGTAGGCGACCAGGACGGCGCCGACCTGCAGCGCGCTCTCGAACGTGCCCTCGTACAGTCGGCCGAACGGCACCGCGACGACGACCAGCGCCACCGACGCGAACACGGTGAAGAGCCCGACGATGCGCAGGGACAGCGACAGGTTCCGTCGGACGGATGCCAGGTCGCCGCGTTCGGCGTCGTGGCTCATGCGCGTGAAGTACGCGGTCGCGATGGACACCGTGATGATCGAGTGCGGCAGCATGAAGATGAGCCACGCGTTGCCGAGCACCGCGTTGCCGGGACCGTCGTCCTGACCCCTCCACGCGACGGAGGACTGCACGATGCCGGCGACCTGCGTCACCAGGATCATCGCGAAGAGCCACCCGGCAGCGGTCCCCGTCGACTTCAGGCCGACGCCGCGCCACCGGAAGTCCGGTCGGAACGACAGCCCCGCGCGCTTCCAGAAGAACGGCAGGAACGCGGCCTGGGCGAACACACCGAGCGAGGCGCTGCCGGCGAGGAGCGCGATCTTCGCGGGTGTCCATTCGCCGACGGCGCTGCCGCCACTGCCGTACAGGGCGATGAACACGACGAGGCCGGCGATCGCGATGACGTTGTTGAGCAGAGGAGCCCAGGTGAACGGTCCGAAGACCTGCTTGGCGTTGAGGACCTCACCCAGCAGCGAGTACATCGCGTAGAACAGGATCTGCGGCAGGCACCAGAACGCGAAGGAGATGGCGAGGTCGGTCGCAGCGGGCCCCCGGGTGTCCGAGGACGTCGTGTAGAGGCGGACCAGGAGCGGTGCCAGTGCGGTCGCGACGATGGTGATGACGATGAAGACCGACCCGCCGAGCGTCACGATCTTGTTGACGTACGCCTGCCCGCCGTCGGTGCCGTTCTTCATGGCGCGGACGATCTGCGGGATGAGCACGGCCGACAGCAGGCCACCCGCGATGAGCGCGTAGATGTTGTTCGGCAGCTGGTTCGCGACGGCGAACGCGTTCGCCGAGGGGCTCGCGTTCTGCCCGATGGCGTAGGCGAGGACGAAGGTCTTCGCGAAGCCGAGGATGCGGCTCACCATCGTGCCCGCCGCGAGCATCGCACTCGCCCGACCCAGGCTGCGCTCCGCGACCGGTTCCGCGTCGACGTCGGGCTGGGGCTGGGTGGCGCTGATGGTCGGCTCCTCGGGGTCGCGGGCGTCCGCGACGCGGCTGGTACGGGCGTCGGACGGGAGGCCCGGTTCGGCCCCGGCACGGGCGATCGCGTCCTGCAGGCGGTCGCCTCCAGGAGCCGCGACAGCGGCCGGGACGCCGGCCGCACCGGGCGCGCTCGGCTGCACGGCGAGCGGGCGGTTGGGGTCGTCGTCGTCCTCGTCGTCGAGTTCGCCGTTGCGACGGCGGATGCGCTTCCGGATGCTGCGGAAGATGCCGAAGCCGAAGATCGCGATCAGGGCGACCGCGGCGGCGGCGGTGATGACGGTCTCCCACTGTGCCTGGACGTTGAGCTCGACGATGGCCGGCTGCGCGACGGCGACGCCGGTGGGGCTCGACAGCGACATGGTCAGCTCGACCTTGCCGTTCGCGACCGACTGCACGGGCACGGTGGCACGGGTCGACGAGTCCGGCTGGATCTCGACCACGATGTCGTTGCGGACGATGCGGAGTGCGGAGTTCGACGGCTGGACGGACAGGTGCACCGTCACCGGGTAGTCCGAGCTGTTGCGGATCGAGACCGGGAGCGACGACCGGTCCCCGAGCAGGGTCAGGCTGCTCGAGTCGACGATCCCGACCTCGGTGGTCTGCTTCGCCCAGGCCGCGGTGCGGGCGTCGACCGCTGCCGTGAGTCCCTCGTCGTCGCCGCGCCACGCGTTCGAGGCGAGGGCGAGCAGCCGGAGGCGTGCCGGTGCCGTCAGTTCGGTGGGGGTGTCGAGGATCGTGGCGAACGCGGAGAGCCCCTGTTCGCCCTGCACCAGGCGCTTGAGCTGCGCGATGCGGTCGGCGCCGGTGGACGCACTGTTGAGGGTGAGCGACCCCGCGACGGCCTTCGACGTGGTGGAGAGGTCGGCCGGGGCCACCCAGGCGGTGCTCTCGAGGGCGTCGAGGGTCTGGCTGAGGCGCGTGGAGTCCGAGGGCCAGTCGCGACCGAGGGTGAGCAGGATCGGCCCGGTGGTGCCGCCGTCACGCGCCGAGGTGGCGAGCGTCGCGGTCAGTTCGGACATCGCCGACGACCAGCTCTGGCGGTCCGGTGCCGTCGCGGCATCGCGCAGCAGGGACGACATCGACTGGTCGGAGACGAGGACGTGGTCGTCGCCGATCTTCTCGGACGCCGAGATCGTGGCGTTCGCGCCAGCGGAGGTGTTCCCGCTCGAGACGATGGTCGTGTCCTTGTCGGCCCGCTGCAACGCCGTCAGGTCAGCCGCGGTCACGGTGCCGTCCGCCGGCCACGCGATGGAGTCCATGGAGTAGGGGAAGTCCAGCAGCTGCTCCGTGGTGGGCAGCGTCTCCGTGGTCTCGCCCGTGCCGGAGCCGGAGCCGGAGCCGGCGTCGGTGGTGGCGTCGTCGCTCGGGGTCGCGGTGCTGCTCGGGCCGGAGGTCTGCCCGGGGGTGGCGGTCGGCGTCGGCGCGGGTGTCTCGGCACCGGGGAAGTTCTCGGACTTCACGGACTGGTCGAGCGAGATCGGGGCGAGGATGCCGTCCGACCCCGCCTGGCGCAGACCGGTGACGTCGGCGTCGGCGTAGGGCAGCGCGAAGGTCTCGTTGCGCACGGCCTCGAGCCGCTGGAGCCACGCGGTCGCCGCGGACGGGGCGTTCTCGCCGAGGATCCGGATCGAGGCGATGATGCGTGGGTCGACCGCGACGGCGACGTTGTGGTCCTCGGCCGCGTCGAGCTGCTGGGTGAGGGTGCCGTCCACCGAGGTCGCGGCGGCCAGGACGGCCGCGCTGAGGATCCCGTCCGTGGACTTCGGGACGGTCACCGGCATCGCCACCGAGACGCTGACCGGCACCTGCTCGAAGTCCGGGTACCAGGTGATCGCGGAGCGGGCGACGGCGAACGTCTCACCGGCCGTGTACTCCGCCGCGATGCGCCGCGCACCGAACGAGGAGTACCCGCCGAGTGCGACGTTGCCCGAGACGATCTCGACCGAGTCGATGGTGACCGATCGGTGCGCCGGGACCGCAGGGATGTCCACGGAGTCCATCGGGGCGCCGAGGTAACCGGTCGTGGTGGTGTCGGCAAGCCACTCGGCGAGGACGTCACGCGTGCTCACGGAGCGGAAGATGTCGAACTCCGCGGTGCCTGCCGGCAGTGCGGTGTCGGTGTCGTTGGTGACCGTCACCGAGAGGGTGAGGTCCTGGTCGCGCTGCACGATCCCGCGGTGCGCGGGAGCGACCGAGATGGTGGCCTTGCCGGCGTCGGCTGCAGCCGGATCGGCGAGGTGGGTCGTGGCCGACGAGACCGTCGCAGCATCGGCGTGCGGGGCGCTGACGGGCGCGACGACCAGGCCGAGCGCGACGAGGGTCGACGCGGCTGCGGCGAGCGTGGTGCGGAGGATGTGCATACGGAAGCGGGCCACGGGGTCGGTTCGGGCCGAGCACGAGTGTATGAGGCGCGACCATGAACAGGTCCCGTGCGCGCGGGGTTGTGGAGAACTCGGGGCGTCGATCTGGGAGGATGAGGACCGTCATGCAGTCCGTTGCCCAGGCCGTCGAACGACTCGACGCACTCGCCACCACCGAGCCCGTCGACCTCCTCGCTCGGGCCTTCGCCGACGCCGGACACGAACTCGCCCTGGTCGGCGGGCCCGTCCGGGATGCCTTCCTCGGTCGTCCCGTGACCGATCTCGACTTCACGACGAGCGCCCGTCCGGACGACATCCTGCGCATCGTGGAGCCCATCGCGAGCGCCACGTGGGACGTCGGCCGCCAGTTCGGCACCATCGCCGCGCGGGTCGGTGGCGAGCAGGTGGAGATCACCACCTACCGCAGTGACGTCTACGACGGCGAGACCCGGAAGCCCGAGGTCGCGTTCGGCGACACCATCGAGGACGACCTGCTCCGCCGCGACTTCACCGTCAACGCGATGGCGCTCCGGCTGCCGGCGCGCGAGCTCGTCGACGTGCACGGCGGCGTCGAGGACCTGCTGGCCGCCCGACTCCGCACCCCGCAGGCCGCCGTGGTGTCGTTCCGCGACGACCCGCTCCGGATGATGCGGGCGGCGCGGTTCACGGCGCAGCTCGGGTTCACCGTCGACGACGACGTCCGTGTGGCCATGCAGGACCTCGTCGACTCCATCGACATCGTGTCCGCCGAGCGGGTGCGCGACGAACTCGTCAAGCTGCTGAACACGAGCGACCCCGTGCCGGGCATCCGGCTGCTCGTCGACACCGGCCTCGCCGATCGGTTCCTGCCCGAGCTGCCCGAGATGCGGCTCGAGATCGACGAGCACCACCACCACAAGGACGTCTACGAGCACTCCTTGACCGTGCTCGAGCAGGCCATCGGGTACGAGGCCGAGCGGCACGCGGGCGACCCGCCGGACACCGTCCTGCGACTCGCGGCGCTGCTGCACGACATCGGCAAGCCCGCCACCCGCAAGCTCGAGCCCGGCGGCGCCGTCAGCTTCCACCACCACGACCTGGTCGGCGCGAAGCTCGCGAAGAAACGACTGCGCGCCCTGCGCTTCGACAACGACACGATCGCCGCCGTGTCCCGGCTGATCGAGCTGCACCTGCGGTTCTTCGGGTACACCGACGGCGCCTGGACCGACTCCGCCGTCCGCCGCTACGTGCGCGACGCCGGACCGCAGCTCGAGCGGCTGCACGAGCTCACCCGCTCGGACGTCACCACGCGGAACCGTCGCAAGGCCGACCGCCTGGCGTTCGCGTACGACGACCTCGAGGACCGCATCGAGGTCCTCGCCGCGCAGGAGGAGCTGGAGTCGATCCGGCCCGACCTGACCGGCGACGACATCATGCGGATCCTCGACATCCCGCCGGGGCGTGCGGTGGGCGAGGCCTACCGCTTCCTGCTCGAGGCGCGGATGGACGACGGACCCCTCGGAGCGGACGCAGCCGAGGCGCGCCTGCGCGCCTGGTGGGCCGCGCGGGACGCCACCAGCTCCTGACGCGACGCCGGCGCACTGGACGCGACCGCCCGACGGGCGCGACGGTTCTCCACAGACCGGTGGCGCGCCTCCAGGCCGTCCGGTAGTCTGTGCAGGTTGCCCGGCGCGTGTCTGCGTGCCGTGGCACATGCATCAACCCTCCTGCCCCGGGAACTGCCCGGGGCCGCTGAGACCAGAGGAGGTGGGTTCCGCATGCACCAGTACGAACTGATGGCGATCCTCGACCCCGAGATCGATGAGCGCACCGTCGCTCCCAGCCTGGACAAGTTCCTCGCTGTCATCCGCAACGACGGTGGCACCGTCGACAACGTGGACGTCTGGGGCCGTCGCCGGCTCGCTTACGAGATCGCCAAGAAGTCCGAGGGCATCTACGCCGTCGTCGACTTCACGTCCTCCCCCGAGGCCGCCAAGGAGCTCGACCGTCAGCTCGGTCTCTCCGAGGCCGTGCTCCGCACGAAGGTCCTCCGCGCCGAAGAGGGCATCGCGCAGGTCGCCGCTCAGAAGCAGCGCGACGAGGCACGTGCGGCCCGCAAGGCCGCCAACGCGTCCGCAACCGCGACCGCGAGCGCCGAGTAACCCGTGGCCGGCGAAACCGTCATCACGGTGGTGGGCAACCTCACCGCGGACCCCGAGCTGCGCTACACGCAGAACGGGCTCGCGGTGGCGAACTTCACCATCGCCTCCACGCCTCGCACGTTCGACCGTCAGGCGAACGAGTGGAAGGACGGCGACGCGCTGTTCCTCCGCGCGAGTGTGTGGCGGGAGTTCGCCGAGCACGTGGCGGGGTCACTGACGAAGGGCTCGCGCGTCATCGCGCAGGGCCGTCTGCGTCAGCGTTCCTACCAGGACCGTGAGGGTCAGCAGCGCACGAGCATCGAGCTCGAGGTCGACGAGATCGGCCCGTCGCTCCGGTACGCGACCGCACAGATCACCCGCGCAGCGGGTGGCGGCGGCGGTCGTGGCCAGGTCGGCGGCGGCAACGGCGGCGGTCAGCAGGGCGGCGGCAACGGCGGCTGGAACAACAACGGTGGCGGCAACGCCTCCGCTGGTGGCCAGTCCGACGAGCCGTGGTCCCCGCAGGGTGGCCAGCAGGGCGGCGGCAACGCACAGTCGAACGACGTGTGGAGCACCCCCGGCGGCAACTTCGACGACGAGACCCCGTTCTGATCCTCCTGGTTCCGACGGACACACAACTCTTCTTCTAAGGACAAATCACTATGGCTGGAAAGAGCACCGGCGACCGCCGGAAGCCTCGCGGCAAGGGCGGCAAGAACGCCGCTCCCGCGAAGTCGATCAAGGTCGGCGTCATCGACTACAAGGACGTTGCGACCCTTCGCAAGTTCATCTCGGAGCGTGGAAAGATCCGCGCCCGTCGCATCACCGGCGTCTCCGTCCAGGAGCAGCGCCTCATCGCCCGTGCCGTGAAGAACGCCCGTGAGATGGCGCTCCTCCCCTACGCCGGCTCCGGCCGCTGATCGGAGGTCGACACATGTCGAAGCTCATCCTCACCCACGAGGTCTCCGGCCTCGGTTCCGCTGGTGACGTCGTCGACGTCAAGAACGGCTACGCCCGCAACTACCTCATCCCCCAGGGCTTCGCTGTCGCGTGGTCCAAGGGCGGCGAGAAGCAGGTCGAGTCGATCCGTGCCGCGCGCACCGCGCGCGAGCTCGCCACCATCGAAGAGGCGCAGGACCTCAAGATGAAGCTCGAGAACGCGACCATCTCCCTGGCGGTCAAGGCCGGCAAGGACGGCCGTCTGTTCGGCTCCGTCCGTCCGGGCGACGTCGCTGACGCCGTCCAGGCGCAGGGCGTCGGCTCGCTCGACAAGCGCAAGGTCGAGGTCCCCGCGACCATCAAGACCGTCGGTGACCACGAGGCCACCGTGCGTCTGCGCGAGGACATCACTGCCGTGATCTCGCTCAAGGTCGTCGCTGCCAAGTAGCACTGACGTTCCGCTCCACGACGGGCGGGTCTCCTCCGGGAGGCCCGCCCGTCGTTGCGTTGGCGGGTGCTTCGCGTGGTGCGGGGCGCGGGGCGCAGGGCGTGCGTGGTTTCACTTGGTGAGCAGAAAAGGTCGGGTCCCGATGCCCCACTCGACATCTTCTGCTCACCATCAACGCACTGTCGTTCAGTGCGGACGGGAGGCCCGGTTCGGCTTGCACGGGCGGCCTCGGCTTGGCTGGCTGGTTACCGCTCAGGCCCGGTCCGGCTTGCTGGGAACGGCCCGAGAACACTTCCCACAGGCGGGGCACTTGTCAAGTCGTTTTACACAGCAGAAACGTGTCAAATCGGAACCTTCAACGCCTACTTGAACCCCACTTTTCCACACATGGTGTGAACCGGAAAACCCCAGGTCAAGTGGTCGAAAGTGTGTTCCCATAGGTCTGTTTCCACAGGCCCATCCACAGTTGTCCACACAGCAACCCGGCGTGTTCCGCAATCCCTCCACAGAGTTATCCACAGGGCCGTTTGTTGGGGATAACTCTGCGGCCGTAGCTTGGCCCAGCGACTCGGGGATGTCGGTCGCTGGGGGTAGAAAGTCGTTGCGGGTGTCGGACCGTCGTGTCCGGTCCCGCGTCGTTCAACAGAGGAGAGAGTGTGTCGATCGCGCATCTTGAGCCCGCACCGCAGGAGTACGCGGAGCGCGGCATGGAACGCACCCCGCCGCACGACCTGCTGGCCGAGCAGTCGACCATCGGCGGCATGCTGCTGTCGAAGGACGCCGTCGCCGACGTCATCGAGACGGCCCGTGGCGTGGACTTCTACGTCCCCAAGCACGAGGTCATCTTCGACGCGATCCTGTCGCTCTACTCGCACGGCGAGCCCACCGACGTCATCGCCGTCACCGACGAGCTGACCAAGACCGGACTGCTGTCCCGCGGTGGTGGCGCCGAGTACCTGCACAGCGTCACGAGCATGGTGCCGACCGCGGCGAACGCCGGGTACTACGCCGGCATCGTCGCCGAGAAGGCCGTCCTCCGTCGCCTCGTCGACGCCGGTACGCGCATCGTGCAGATGGGGTACGCGTCCGAGGGAGAGGTCACCGACCTCGTCAACAGCGCCCAGGCCGAGGTCTACAACGTCGCAGGCGGCGTGCAGACCGAGGACTACGTCCCGCTGACCGACGCCATCTCGGCCGCCCTCGACGAGATCGAGGCCGCCAAGGGTCGCGACGGCCAGATGACCGGTGTGCCGACCGGCTTCGCGCAGCTCGACGGCCTGACGAACGGCTTCCACCCGGGGCAGCTCATCATCGTCGCCGCACGACCGGCGCTCGGTAAGTCCACCCTCGCGCTCGACCTGTGCCGCGCGGCCGCGATCAAGCACGACCAGACCGCCGCCTTCTTCTCGCTCGAGATGGGTCGCGCCGAGATCGCGATGCGACTCCTGTCCGCCGAGACCAGCGTGCCGCTGCAGAACATGCGCAAGGGCACCGTCGACTCCCGCGACTGGACCACCATCGCGCAGACCCGCGGCCGCATCAACGACGCCCCGTTCTTCATCGACGACTCCCCCAACATGACGCTGGTCGAGATCCGCGCCAAGTGCCGTCGACTCAAGCAGCAGCACAACCTCAAGCTCGTCGTCATCGACTACCTGCAGCTGATGACCTCGGGCAAGAAGGTCGAGAGCCGCCAGCAAGAGGTCTCCGAGTTCTCGCGTGCGCTCAAGCTGATGGCGAAGGAGCTCCAGGTCCCCGTCATCGCACTGTCGCAGCTGAACCGTGGCCCCGAGCAGCGAGCCGACAAGAAGCCCGCGATCTCCGACCTGCGTGAGTCCGGGTCGATCGAGCAGGACGCCGACATGGTCATCCTGCTGCACCGCGAGTCGGCGTACGAGAAGGACAACCCGCGGCAGGGTGAGGCCGACCTGATCGTGGCGAAGCACCGCAACGGGCCGACGGACACCATTACCGTGGCGTTCCACGGGATGTTCTCGCGGTTCGTGGACATGCCGCAGTAGGCGCGTGTTGTTGTCGTCCGCCAGCTGACTTGTCCGACTGCCAGTCAACGTGTCTGAAATACGGACATGGACACGTGGTTTGGCAGTACGGACGGGTCGCGTTGATCAGGGGTCGGCTAAGTCTTCGTGCGTTGCGAGGCGTCCGTATTGCGTGCGTGAACTGAGATAGCCCGCGTACCACCTATGTGAGACGGGGAGCGCTCCGGAGCAGGGCGTAGGAGTCCGGGCCGCCCGCAAGCACCCGGGGTTCCATTGAAGGACCGGCTAATGAGACAGCCGTGCTGCGATGTCTCGTCCACGCCACAGACCCGAGCGGCGAAGACATGACCGCGTCGGCAAAATCAAGAGCATGCGTTCTCTCGCCATCATCCTGTTCATCATCGGCGCACTGCCGTTCGCGAGCGGCATCGTCTACTACCTCATCGACTACCGCCGAACAGGCAAGCTCTACCGGAAGAAGCTTCCGTGGTTCCCGATCATCATCAGCGGATGGGTGCTCGCCGCCGCCGGGGTGCTCCTCGGGATGTTCACCACAGGGCAGGGGTTCGAGTGAGCATGGCGCCGACCGCCTCGCTGCGGGCCGGCTGGAGCCAGGCAAACGACGTCACTTGCGTCGTCCTCGTGTGAAGGCGAGGACACTGCCTACTGCCACGAGCGCTAGGACGATGACGATCCAAATGGGGAACGGGATGCTCCCGCCAGGGTTCATCACTGCCAGGTAGTGAGAGGTAGAGGTGAACACGACGCTCCGAGCGATCGCAACCCGCCGAGGAAATCCCTCGTCCAGCCCGCTTCCTTAGGCTACTTCTCGCGCCCGCGCCGCCGACCGATAGTCGATCGCTCGCCGGGCGCTCGGAAGCAGTAGCTTCAGCGAATGGACACCGTAAGCGCGAAGGTACTGGGCACAGGTGCGATCGTGTTCGGGCTCATCTTCATCGTGACGTCCATCGTGCGCTTGAGTCGTCCAGACCTCGACGTCCTGCTCGCGGTTCTGAACATGATCTTCGGCGCCCTCTTGATCTACACCGGCTTCAGACTGTGGCGATCCGCTCTTCGCGGAACGAACCGCGACCGATAGGCGATCGGCCACCGGACACGGGAAAGGCTCGCGCCGTCGGCAGCAGGGCAGTTCCCTTTCGCGTGCTCCTCACGCCCGACCGTGAGCGGGTCGCGCATGCTCTGGAGGCACACCGACCTCATCGAGTGTGTGCCCGGTGCAGGACTGCCCTGTGACGCTTGCACGTTCCACGCGGGTGACTGCGAACCAGCGGATCGCGTCCCGAAGCCGGCACCAGGCGACGAGATACCACTGTCCGTTGGTGGACGCGAACAGGATGGGTTCGATGTCGCGGACTGTCCGATCGCCAGCGGCGGAGTGGTACCGGACCCGGAGTACCCGCTGAGTTGTCATGCCTTCCTCGAGCGCGGACTGCACCGCACGCGTTGGACCCCGCGCGGCGTTCACCCATACGCGGTCCGCAAGCTGAACCGCGCGGTCGCTTGCGACCGGATCGAGGACGTCGAGGATCTTCTGCACACCGGCCGCGGCTTGATCCGCGTACGGCGCGTCGGGCGCAGCGGCAACGGCTGCCAGCAGTGCTGTCGCCTGCGATGACGACAACGTCACCGGCGGGAGGGTCGGCCCCGCAATGAGTCCATACCCGCCGCCGGGGCCGGGTCGGGACCAGACGGCCGCGCCGCTGTTCGCCAGCGCAGCAAGATCACGTTTGACCGTTCGAGCTGACACCGCGAACTCGCGGGCAAGCCGATCCGCGGTGTACCCGCGAGCGCCCCTGCGTCGCAACATCTCCGACATAGCGTGCAGACGCTCAGCCCGCTTCATCGGGGGAGTCGCAAGATCATGACGGAAATGGTGACACACAGCTGTCCATGCCCGCACCCACGCTGGTCACATGACAACGACTCCTCCTCGCAAGACTCCGATCATCCTCATCGCCGGTCACTGGCTCGGCGCGTGGGCGTGGGACGCTGTTGTCGATGCGTTGAATGCTGCGCAGTGGCAGGCAGTACCTATGACCTTGCCGGGGCTCGATCCCCAAGACCGTGACCGTAGGACGAGGACCCTCGCCGACCAGGTCGGCGCCATCGAGCAGCTCAGCGAGCGTCTCGGATGCTCCCAAGAGGAGCCGGCGGTGATCGTCGCCCACAGCGGCGCGAACGCTCCGGTGACCGTCTTCCTCGATCGCCACCCGGACCTCGTCCGCCGCGTCATCTGGGTCGACTCTGGACCGATGGCCTCAGGGACGGCGTTCGCACCCGACCTTCCCAAGAATATTGTGGAGCTGCCCTTGCCGCCGTTCGACCAACTCGCCGGTCAAGCCAGCATCGAGGGCCTCAGCGACACTGATCTTCAGCAGTTCCGCGAGCGGGCCGTGTCGCAGCCCGCCTCTGTCCTTCGCGACCCGGTCGTGCTGCACGACCCTGGACGCGCCCGCGTGCTGACCACGTTGGTTTGCTGCTCGTTCCCGAGCGCGCAGGTCCTCGAACTTGCCCGGAGCGGGCACCCGATGTTCGCGCCGATCGCGGAACTCGAACGAGTCGACGTTGTCGACCTGTCGACGGGGCACTGGCCGATGTGGAGTCGACCGCAGGATCTGGCACAGCTGATCCTTCGCGAGGCTGCCGTCTCTGACGGCTGATCAACGATTCGCGTCCGGTAGCCGATGGTTCACCGGACGACGCGCGCCTACCGATCGCGGAGGATGCCGAGGAACTCGTCGGCCATGCCGAGGTGCTGTTCGAGCTTGGCGCGGCGTTCTTCGGTGTCGCGGATGTACTCGTCGAGCTGCCCGCGAAGCCGGGCACGATCCGCGTCATCGTCGGCAGCTTCGAGCGCGTCAACGACAGCGAGGAGTTCGGCCATCTGTTCGAGGGTGAAGCCGAGGGGCTTCATGCGTCGGATGATGAGCAACCGGGCGAGGTCGGTGTCGGTGTACAGCCGGAAGCCGCCCTCGGTCCGGCCGGACGGGTGCAGCAGACCGACCTCGTCGTAGTGACGGATCGTGCGGTTCGACAATCCGGTGCGGTCGGCAAGCTCGCCGATGTGCATCGTCGTCGGTGCCGCTTGTTCCGTCATCCGCCGCTCCTTCATGGTCTTGCTGGGCTGTGGCGAGCGTAGCGCCGACACGTCCGCGGCTCCCTGAGTGAAAGCGAGCGTGGCATCACGTCCTCCCCGAACACGTCCGAGACCACCCTCCCCACCACAGACGCCGCCCCACCAGCAGATCTGACGCCGACGCCCACCGGCACGAGTTCGACGCATGCGCGTGGTTGGCTGCCGTGGGTCGCGGTGATCGCTGCCGGCGGTGTCCTCTCGCTAATGAGCGCGCCAGGGCAGACGGCCGGCCTGTCGGTCTTCACGGACCCGCTGATTCGTGAACTGGGGATCTCTCGCACCGAGGTGTCGACGAGCTACCTCATCGGCACCCTCTTAGGTGCTTGCGTACTGCCGCTGACGGGTCGGGCGTTGGACCGGTGGGGTATGCGTCGGATGACGATCATCATCGGGATCGCGTTCGCGGTCTTCCTCGCGGCGTTGAGCTTCGTCGCTGGGATCGTCGGCCTGACCGCCGGGTTCGTCGGTGTCCGCATGGCCGGGCAGGGCGCGCTCTCGCTCGCCGCGACGACGCTCGTCGCCCGCAGCATCACCAACCGACGGGGCCTGGCGCTCGGGATCGCGTCCGGGATCGGCTCGGGCGGGATCTCCCTGGTGCCGGTGTTCGTGGAGACCGTGATCGCCGGCACGGACATCCATGTCGCGTGGCGGGTCGAGGCGATCGTCGTCGCAGCGGTCGTGATCCCGATCGGGCTCCTCCTGCCCCGACGCACCGCCACCACCGCGCACGGCACAAAGGACACCGCTGCTGCCGGTGACGGGCCAGTGTGGACGCTCCGGGAAGCGGCGTCGACGGGCATGTTCTGGACGATCGCCGCGGGGCTTGCGGTGTCGGGGATGCTCAGCACCGCGCTGGCGTTCCACCAGGTCGCCGTCCTCGGCGAGCAGGGCCTCACCCCAGCGGAAGCGGCCGCGAACTTCCTGCCCCAGACCGTCACCGGAATCGCCGCAACCCTGATCACCGGCGCCCTGTCAGACCGGATCCCACCCAAGTACGGCGTCACGATCGCGATGACGACCCTCACCGGCGCGCTCCTGCTGCTGCCGATCGTCCACACCGGATGGACGGCGGTCCTCTACGGGCTCGTGCTCGGTGCCGCCGGTGGAGCTCTTCGCGGTATCGAGGCTGCCGCGTATGTCCGCTACTACGGGACAGCGAACATCGGTGTCATACGTGGTGTCGCGACCGGCACCAACCTCGCTTCGACCGCGTTCGGGCCGCTGCTACTCGCGCTCGGCCACGACGTCGCCGGGAACTACACCACCCCGGTGCTGGTCTTCGCGATCCTCCCCGGCATCGTCGCGGTCATCTCCGTCTTCGCCCGCGCTCCACGACACCCTTCCCTCCGAAGCTGACCCGCACGGCCAGGCTCGAGTCCGCTGAACAGCAGGGTGGAACGCGGTCGGTGTGGCTCAGTGGGCGCGGAGTTCGTCGAGGAACTCGTCGACCATGTGCAGCTGCTCGCCGAGGCGGTTCCGCCGCGTCTCCGCGTCGCGGATGAACGCGGCCACTCGCGATCGAACCGCAGTGACATCGACGTCCGGCTGCGCTTCGTCGAGTATCTTCACCGCGTCGACGAGGATGCCCGCCTCCCCAAGGGAGAACCCGAGCGGCTTCATCCGCCGCACCATCAGCAGCCGGGCGACGTCGTCCTCCGAGTACAGCCGGAACCCGCCATCGGTCCGGCCGGACGGGTGCAGCACCTCCGCGACGTCGTAGTCGCGGATCGTCTTCACGCTCAGCCCCGTGCGATCAGCGACCTCGCCGATGTGCATCAGGTACTCGCTCGACGCAGTGGCCTTCGTCTGGTTCCCCACTTCACACCAACCCTTCCGTTGCGTTAGAGTCGAACCATACCAACCTTCCCGCAACGGAAGGGTTGGGATTGGCTGGACGCTCTGACGCCGCCGGCCGAGCGCGATGACGCGCCCCTCGACAGCTCTCGCGGGCGCAGCGCCCGCACCCCTCATTCGAAGGAGAACCGTGACGACCGTCACGCAGTCGGTGCCCGTCCAGGCGCACCACAGTCCCACCGTCCTGTCCGCACTGCGGAACCCGAAGATCCTGCTCCGCGAGGTCCTCGCCGGCCTCGTCGTGGCCCTCGCCCTGATCCCCGAGGCAATCTCGTTCTCGATCATCGCCGGCGTCGACCCCCGCGTCGGCCTGTTCTCGGCGTTCGTGATGGCCGTCGTCATCTCGTTTGTCGGCGGCCGCGCCGCCATGATCACCGGCGCCACCGGCGCCATCGCCCTCGTAGTCGCCCCCGTCGTGAAGGAACACGGCCTTGACTACCTCATCGCGACCGTCCTCCTCGGCGGGATCTTCCAGCTCATCCTCGGCGGGCTCGGCGCTGCGAAGCTGATGCGGTTCGTGCCCCGGTCCGTGATGGTCGGGTTCGTCAACGCGCTCGCGATCCTGATCTTCACCGCGCAGCTGCCGAACATCATCGGCGTCTCCTGGCTCGTCTGGCCGATCGCCGCCGTCGGCATCGCGATCATCGTCCTGCTGCCCCGCCTCACCAAGGCGATCCCCGCACCGCTGGTCGCGATCGTCGTCCTGACCCTGGTGACCGTCTTCGCGTCGATCGCGATCCCGACCGTCGGCGACGAGGGCAAGCTCCCCGACAGCCTCCCGACCCTGTTCATCCCGAACGTCCCACTGAACCTCGAGACGCTCACGATCATCGCCCCCTATGCCCTCGCGATGGCGCTCGTCGGGCTCCTCGAGTCCCTGATGACGGCGAAGCTCGTCGACGAGGTCACCGACACCGGCTCACGGAAGACCCGCGAAGCGCTCGGGCAGGGCGTCGCGAACATCGCCTCCGGCCTGTTCGGTGGGATGGGCGGTTGCGCGATGATCGGGCAGACGATGATCAACGTCAAGGCCTCCGGCGCCCGCACCCGGATCTCGACGTTCCTGTCCGGTGTGTTCCTGCTGGTCCTCGTGGTCGGGCTCGGTGACATCGTCGCGATCATCCCGATGGCCGCCCTGGTCGCCGTCATGGTGATGGTCTCTGTCGGCACCTTCGACTGGCACAGCATCAAGCCCTCCACCCTGAAGCGGATGCCCGTCGGCGAGACGGTCGTCATGGTTCTCACCGTCGTGATCGTCGTCGCCACCGACAACCTCGCCATCGGCGTCATCATCGGTGTGATCGCCGCGATGATCGTCTTCGCCCGCCGCGTCTCCCACTTCACCAACGTGGAACGCTCGATCGAGACGCTCAGCACTGGCGAGCAGCACGCGCTCTACACCGTCGAGGGTGAACTGTTCTTCGCCTCGTCAAACGACCTCACCACCCAGTTCGACTACGTCGATGACCCGGAGCTCGTGATCATCGACATGACGAAGTCGCACGTGTGGGACGCCTCCACCGTTGCCGCGCTCGACTCGATCGAGACGAAGTACCACCAGCACGGCAAGCGCGTCGAGATCCGCGGTATGAACGATGCCAGCCAGGCCTTCCACGGCCGCCTCGCCGGCAACCTCGGCTCCGGTCACTGAAAGCCCTCCCACCTCCGCCCGGCCCCGCCCCGGGGCACCGAGTGAACGGGCGGAGCACAAGGGCCGGCGTTCCCCTTTCCGCCGGCCCGGCGGGCACCGTCATGTCGTCCAGGACGGTGCCCGCACCTCACCACCCATGAGGAGCCAGCACGTGACCAAACCCACCATCCACGACGTCGCCGCCGCCGCACACGTATCGCACCAGACCGTGTCCCGCGTGCTCAACGGCGCGACCAACGTCCGTCCTGCAACACGGTCCCGGGTCGAACACGCGATCCACGCACTCGAGTACACACGCGACGACCAAGCAGCAGCACTCGCCCGCAGACCACGGCGACACAGCACCGACTGACGACGATCGCCTCTGGCTCACGGCCCCGTACAGCAACTCGCTGCCCGGGGCGTCTGCGTGTCCGATAGCCGATCGGCTAACGAGACGGCACAGGAGTCAGCCACTGATTGGGCCGCGCGACACATACGCTGAACAGCATGGCCGCCCTCGACGACCTCTTCGGTGACCTTCCCACTCGTCTGACACCGGACCAGGTCGGTAAAGCGCTCGGGATCGGCCCGCACACAGTGCGTCGACTGATCCAAGACGAGGACACAGATCCGCCTGCCGGCCTACCAGGTCGGCCGCTCCTGGATGATCCTGCTAGACGAGTTCAGAGACTGGCTGCTACGCCACCGGAACACGCCCCTGGACTGACGCCACGCCGCATCTCCGCGATCACTCATGCTGGGCGGTCACCAGTCCCTCCAA
Organism: Curtobacterium sp. ABR8; assembly: GCF_057812125.1. NCBI lineage: Bacteria > Bacillati > Actinomycetota > Actinomycetes > Micrococcales > Microbacteriaceae > Curtobacterium > Curtobacterium sp. ABR8. The sequence goes on along the minus strand of NZ_CM173818.1, from coordinate 3,924,101 downwards.
TTCGGGTCCGGAACCCGCCGCACCGCACCAATCCGGACGCAAATCGGCGCGACTCCCAGCATCAGAGCTGCACAGTCCTGAGCCATCGTCGGCGGGTGCTGGGGTCTCCTGGGAGACGGCGGTCTGCGTCGAGTTGATCGGCTCGACGACGCTGGCGGCGGTCGCGGACATGATGCCGAGACCGGTGGTCAGGCCGACGAGAGCGACGGTGGTGCCGACGGCGCAGGCTCGACGAGCGGCTGAGGTCATGGGAGCATCAGGCCCGGATCAACTTCGAAGGCCTCTAGTGTCGAGTCGAGCAAGACGCTATTTATCAACTCACGTGAACCCGCGATTAGCGTGTAGTCGCTTTCAATTTCGGTGGCGAGTAGCCAGCTGTGATCTTCACCCCAGAGAAGCTGAGGCGTGTAACCCACGCCACGAAATGTGCCGACAAGAACACTCTTGACCGTGGCGGGGTCAGCAAGCCGCGGGAGAGTAGTACTGAAAAGGAAGTACTCGCGATTCGGTAAATGCATACGTGAAGCACGCGTGGAACGAGCGTCGCCATCCAGGTATTCCCACCCATCCCAAACCGCCGCAACAACCTCGAATGGCGGTGCCGTTACCGCGGTCAAATGTTTCACAAGGCGGCTAAGAACGCAGGGATCGAGCCACCCCTTCTCGGGAGGCTCAATACGCCAACCCCTGAGGAAGACATCCGATTCACCCTCAGTCCCGCTCACTTCACCCCAGCTGGTGTCAGGCCGGAGAACCCGCCCCGTTCCATCTGCAACATCGGACCATTTCCAGGTACTCCGTTCAAGCAGGACAGCTTCGCCGTCCGGATCAATGACTGATTGATCCTCCCGATAAGCGTCTACAGGGTGAAGTATGCGCGCATACGCCTCGAAATCCTTACCAACTACCCCGCTGACCAAGCCAAAACGACCCATACGCGCGTTAAGCCATGTTGACAGCCCTGCATCGGGAAGGAGCTTCATGCAGTGAGCATACAGCATAAACGCCTCATTTGTTACTTTTTCACCCGCGCAATCACTGAACTAAAGCGAAGCTCAGTATTCTCGCTGTGGGTTCAGGGAGCGTGGGCGGCTAAACCTCCATGCGAACATGTACTCGTTCGACAAGTGCGGTTATCTGCCGCCTAATAACCAGCGACTAAGCTGAGGTGCAACCCCTTCTGCCTCAGCTTAGTCTCTCTTGATTGAGCTTATCAGCCACACTTGTCGGTGTTCATCTGTCCCGAAACAGTCGTTATAGACATTTTGACAGTCGGGATATTCACCGTGGTGAAGCCACGGTAGGTGTATTCCTTCTCAGAGGTGCAAATATGACGGGCAGTCGCGCGCTTGCCGGCACCGCCGCCTGCCTTGTAATTACCATCACCAGGGGTTCCGATAGTTTTCCAATTATGTTCGATTGAACGCTGCAGGACGGTGTGGACGTGCGCTTTTCCAGAGTAGTCGCAACCATGATTTTTCCACGAGCCATGCACGGACTCTTCGCCCTTTGGGTATTTCTTCGATTTCGACTTGTGCGCCTTGTCCGTTTTGAGTTCATAGAGGCAGAGCTTATAGCCCTGGGTTGACACAGTCCCGGGACGGGGACTTTCTTTCGATACAGTTCCGGTGCTCGAGTCTTCGGGCGCTGCAGGTGGAGTAACAGTCAAAGGATAATCGTCGCTTCGAACTGAAATTAGATTACCTGCGGGCAACCCGCCAACCGCTGGACGGCTCACGGCATCGATAGCCGCGTACCAGGTATATTGACGCCCCTCTACGAGCACACCCGAAGGAATGCTCCATTCAGCTGCGTGGTCCCCGGGAACAAACTCAATCACGCTACTATCCGCAATTGGCTGCCCGTCAGCAACAATATGAAACTGCACGGTCGCTCCGTTTGGGATCTGATCCAGCGTGGACATTACCGATAGATTGTTTGTCACGTCGCCCCCGATGGCTCGCGCCACGCCAGCAATTGGCGAAGCAGACCAGTCGCCCACACCGAAACTGAACACCGCCCGCGCGCCAGATGGGTCAGTCGCCTCAATAGTGTGCACCCCAGCGTCATCGCCTACCCACTGAGCGACAGTGGTCTCCGAAGATGAACTCAAATTAAGCGCGGCACCCGGAACGTCGTCGATGGTTTCAGCCTGAACGACATCACCGTCGATAGTGATCTCGGGGGCTGCGCTCGAACTCGTTGGTGCGAAGGTGATGTCGCAGGGGATGTCATCTTCCCCGACTTGAGCGTTCCACGAGTCCGGCTCGACCCCCTCGCAGCTAATCAATGGGGCCTGCGGGTTGGCGTACCAACCTTGGACGTCGATGACGTAGTTCGTGGGATCGGCGACGTTGTTGAGGCTGATTTTCCCGTTCGCGCCGAGCGGGACGGTCACCGTGTTGGTGCGAATCTCGTCGGCCTGGAAGTTGATCGACGTCGTGTCCGGCTTCGCCGCACCGTCGGCCCACACAGCGGCGCGTCCGTCGCTGCCACCGTGAGCGACGATGAGCGTCAACACCACCGCGGTGATCCCCGACCCCATGACCGGGACTCCAGCCTTGCCAGCGATCTGGATGGAACGAGTCTCGTTCTTGGCCAAGACCGCGTTTCCCGTCGCGCGGGAGTCATACGCACGGCCCACGCCAGGGGTGAAGACTGCACCGGTTTTACCGGCGGCGGTGAAGTAGCCCTGCAGGTCGATGACGAGGTTGACCGTCGACGATGCGTTCGCGATCGTCATCTTCCCGTCAGCCGACAAGCCCACCTGCGCCTGAATCGACGTCGTCGCGGAGGGCGTGTAGTGCAGCGAGTTCTGCGGCTTCGTGCTGCCCGTGGCGTACGGAGTGAGGTTGCCGTCGGAGCTGGTGGAGTTGATCGCAATCAGGTTCACCACCACGCCAGACGCACCGGCCGGGACGTCGTTGGCGCCGGTGACCTGCACGTCGACGCTCTTGCCTGGTGCGATCGTCGCCTTCGGAGCGCCGAGCCCGGACCGGGTGTCAACGAACCGCTTCCCCGCGACGGGAACGAACCCGCCGGCGGCGGTGCCGTCGGTGTTCGCCGTGTAGTAGCCCTGCACGTCGAGGATCACGCGGGCCGAGGTCTCGGCCATGATCTGAATCGTGCCATCCGCACCGACCGCGATGGCAGCGGTGTTGGAGACGTACTCCCCCGTGTTGCCGTTGTAGATCAACATCGACGTCCGTGACGTGTCCGCATCCGGCCGACCGAACAGGGTGCCGTTACCGGGTGCCGTGCCAACGGTCGCGTTCAGCGACACCGCGCCGACGGAACCGTCGTCCGGGACGCCGGCGAGGCCTGTGACCTTGATGGTGCGGTACTTGCCCGCTTCCATCGGCGTGCTGAACCCGCCGGTGCCCTTGGCGGTGTCGAGGATGCGGCCGGTCGCAGGTGTGAAGACGCCGCCGGTGCCGGTGTCGTTGAGCGCCTGCGCCGGTGTGGCGACGAGCAGCGATCCAACAAGTGCGAGCGCGCCGAGCGTGGCAGCAGCAATGCTGCGCCTCCTCGAGCGCGGAGCGTGCAGCAGTGTGCGCACGAAACCCCCTACGTGATTGACAGCACGGGTTGCTGTCAGCCAGCGCAGCATAAGAGGAAGCTGAGCGTCTGTACCCGACCCCCAAACGGGGCGGTCCGGAAAAGGCCAGGTCAGAGATGGTCGTACCGCGGCGGGCTTAATGAACCCTCAGCAAACCTTTGCTCCGCCAACAGTGGTCAACGTCGAAGCTAAGTGGATATCCCTATCTCAGGCGCCGACGTCCGTCCGATAGGCGATCCGTGGGTTCAGCCGGTCGTTGCAACACCACCGTGAATTGGAGTGTTGCAGATGGGATCGAGGCTGGACCACCGTGCCCGAGAGGCGCGGTTCTGGGAGCTATTGAGACAGGGTCTCGGACGCACGGCGGCCTGTGATGCTGTCGGCGTGGACCGACGTCAGGGATACCGATGGGTCAAAGCAGCCGGCGGACGGAACCCGTTCGCCAACACGCCCCGCTCCGACAGGTACCTCAGCCAAGAAGAGCGGCTCCAGATCGCAGACCTACGCCAGGACGGTGAGGGCGTGCGCGCGATCGCCAAAGCACTCGGTCGGTCGCCGTCGACGATCAGCCGCGAGCTCACCAGGAACGCAGCGGCTGGCGGAACCTACCGGCCGTACTCGGCTGAGAAGCAATGCCGTGCTCGTGCGCGACGCCCGAAACCGCGGAAACTCGACCGGCTGGAGCTCGCTCTGCAGGTCGAGCTGCGGTTGGTGCGGAACTGGTCCCCGGAGCAGATCCGTGATGACCTGGCTAGGACATTCCCCGACCGGCCGGAGATGCACGTGTCCCACGAGACGATCTACCAGTCCCTCTTCGTCCAAGGCCGCGGCCACCTGCGCGCTGACCTGCACAAACACCTCCGCACCGGCCGAGCCCTCCGCCGGCACCGCGGTGAACGTCGGCAAGCGTCGTGGTCGAAGATCCGCGACATGATCCTGATCAGCGAACGCCCCGCTGAGGCCGACGACCGGGCTGTTCCCGGCCACTGGGAAGGCGACCTGATCGTCGGGATCAACGCCCGCAGCGCGATCGGCACCCTCGTCGAACGAACGACTCGGTACGTGATGCTGCTGCATTTGCCCAACGGGCACAGCGCCGACGCGGTCCGTGACGCGATGATCCCCACCATCCAGACCCTGCCCGAGCATCTGCGCCGGTCGTTGACGTGGGATCAAGGCACCGAGCTTGCCCGACACAAAGACATCACCCTCGCCACGGACCTCGCGATCTACTTCTGCGACCCGCACAAGCCCTGGCAGCGCGGCTCGAACGAGAACACCAACGGGCTGCTCCGGCAGTACTTTCCGAAGTCCACCGACCTCAGCGTCCACAGCCCGGAACGGCTCCTCGAAGTCGCGGCTGAACTCAACGGCCGCCCCCGCAAGACCCTCGACTACCGCAGCCCTGCAGAAGCATTCGAACAGCTACTCTCGGACCCGAAACAACCACCCGTTGCAACGACCCCTTGAAACCGCCATCGGCTACCGGGCAGATGCATCGACATCTCCTGGTTACCCCGGTGAGTGGCCGAGATTGCGGAACCGGTGCACCGTCGCTTCGGGACATGATCAGGAGGCCGTTACGGTCGAACCATGGCGAGCATCACCTACCCAGCGCCGCTCCGAGCGGGGGGACGCATCGAGGTTCCGGCACCGTCGATGGGCGTCCCCGCGCATCTCCTCGCGCGGTTGCAAGCTGCGGTCGATGCGCTCACGACCCTCGGCTTCGACGTTCGACTGCGCCCGCACGCGGTGACGGGTGGTCTGACCCCGGCGCCGGCTGCTGCGCGAGCGGAAGACCTGCACGCTGCGTTCGAGGGAGCTGACGTCGTCCTCCCACCATGGGGCGGGGAGCTCGCCATCGAGTTGGTCGAGGGGATCGACTGGGACGTCCTCGCCGAAGCTCGCCCGTGGTTCGTGGGGTGGTCGGACATCTCGACGTTGCTGCTGCCCCTGACCACGCGGACCGGGCTCGCGACGCTCCACGGCGCGAACCTCATGGATGAACCGTACGAGCTGCCCACCGAGTTCGCGCGGTGGACCGACGTCGTGGGGCTTCCGCCGAACAGCACCTTCGAGCAGTACAGCGCACCTCGCCGACGCAGCCGTCCGTGGGGAGCGTGGGCGGACGAGCCGTTGGACCGCGATCGGGCCTACGACGCCCCCACGAGGTGGCGGTCCCTCGACGGAACAGATGATCTGAGGATGCGCGGCCGTCTGATCGGTGGCTGCCTCGAGACGGTGTCGTTGCTCGCCGGAACGCCATACGGTGACGTGCCTGCATTCGCGCGGAAGTACGCCCCGGAGGGCACGATCGTCTACCTCGAAGCGGCGGAGTCCAACGCGATCACCGTCCTCCGGATGCTCACCTCACTGCGTCTCGCGGGCTGGTTCGACGACGCGAACGGCATCCTGATCGGGCGTACCGACGGCGCCGCATCGCCTGAACTGAGCCAGGAAGACGCCGTGCGACACGCGCTGGGCGACCTCGACGTGCCGGTACTCCTCGACTTCGACACCGGGCACCAGCCTCCGCAGATGCCACTGGTGAACGGCGCCCTGGCGGAAGTCCGACTCAACGGAGCGGACAGTTCGATCGTGCAGCACATGGTCCCGTGATGCGACGGCTCGGCGTTCCCCCAACCGATCGCGTCGGAGCTACAGACCCTTGCGCTTGTTGGTCTCCCAGTAGCCGAGTACGACGTCGTGCTCTTCCGGCAGCTCTCGTTCCACGAGGAGGAGGAGACGACGTCCTTGTCGTTCGTGCGAGCGGGCGGCAGCCTCGGTCGGCCAACCCGCTTCGACACCGTAGTTCTCGGTGAAGTCGCGGGCCCAGGCAAGGATCTCGGTCGTGAGACGCGGCGAGAAGGACGGCGTGCCTTCGGCGCACGGCCCGTCGTCGTCCCACAGCGGCCAGTCGACGCTGTACTCGTTCATCAGCCGGTAGCGCACATCCGAAGGATCGCACAGGTCGGAACCGTTTCGGATGGCCGCTGGTTGTCCACGGACACCGGGTAACGTCGGAGCATGTCGTCTTGGTGGGACCGCACCGATCCGACGGACCGCCCGGAGTTGACGAACCGTGCTCCCGCCGGGCTCGTCGAATCGTGGTGGAACGTCGTTGCAGGGGCTGTCCTGCTGATCGGACTTCCCGTGATCGTGCTCAGCGGGGGCTCCAGTCCGGCGCGTATCGCGTTCGCACTCTTCGGCCTGGCCGTCATGGTGGCGCTTGAGCTCGTCTTCTTGCGGAAGCTCAGGCAGCGGATCGCAGGCCGGCGAGCCCTTCGCCTGGTGACTGCTGATCACGAGGTCGCGAGTTCTGGTGAGATCGTCGACTTCTTGGCGGACGATCCTGAGAGCGGCTGGTCCTGGTGTCGGAACGCCGACGGTCGTGAAGGGTGGGTACCGCACCGCGTCCTCACTGCTGCGTGAGCGATCGTGTCGGCGGGGCCCTCTACAGTCACGCAGCGTGAAGATCCTCCTGCTCTCCCGCAACACCGGGGCGATCCTGCCCTTCCTGACCGAGCCGGACGGCGCAGATCCAGCGCTCGACCGGTTCCGGATCGCCTACGTCGATGACGCGCAGCAGGCATTCACGGGCGCCCCGTTCGTCGAAGCGGAACGCGCGGCCATCGCAGCGCTCGCTGGCGAGGTCGTCCCGGTCACGGTACGCGGAACCGAGAACCACCGGTTCGACCAGATCCTCGCGGGTGTCGACGCCGTGTACGTCGCCAGCGGAAGCACCTTCGCGCTCCTCGAGGCTCTGCGGGTGAGCGGGAACGACGAGGTGTTGGTGGAGCACGTCCGGGCTGGTCTGCCGTACATCGGCGCGAGCGCCGGCTCGATCGTCGCCGGACCGGACGTGACCCCAGCATCCTTGATGGACGACCCTGCTGACGGGCCTGCTCTCACCGACCACACGGGCCTCGCGTTGGTCGACCAGACGGTGGTCCCGCACGCGGACGGCCTCCTGCCGCCGTACCCGCCGGAACGCATCCAGGAGACCCTCGACACGTACCGCGACTCCTACGCCTTGGTCCCGCTCGACGACGACCAGGCGCTGGCCGTGGACGGCGGGCGAACGCGCGTCGACGGGTCCGACTCGATTCCAGGCTGAGCCGTCTTCTCGGCGGCGCAGCGCACGGACTCCCAGGATCACGACTGGTTGTCACGTCACCAACCTGAGCGGATCACTCGGGAAGTCGGCGCTGCGTTCCAGGCTGCGCTTGCATCGTGGTGCTCGTGACGAACCTCCGAACGACCTTCCTCGCACGCGGCCTCGCCGTGCTCGCGGGTACTGCCCTCTTCGCCGGACTGCACGTCTCCGGATCAGCCTCCGCGTCGACCGACGCTCACGCCATCTCCGCCACGACCTCCACCCCCACCAATGGCTCGATCGCGGACGGCGGGACGACCGCCAGCCGCCACGACACGGCCACCGAACACCGGAACGCCTGCCGCATCCACCGCCTCCTGACCGGCACCTTCTCGGCTCCCGACAGCCGCTCCGCGAAGCGGCTCGCGGCGAAGGTGGTCGCCCCGCACGCGGTGACACATGCAGCCGGAGCAAGCACCGGACCGAGCGGGATCCTCGCCCAGTTCGCGGCGGACCGTGCCCGAGTGCCCGGCGCCCACGCCGTCATCAAGCACCTGGCCGCCGACGGTGACCTGGTCGCCGTGCACTGGCAGATCGCGCCGGACCCGAAGGACGAACGGCGGGGTGAGGCCGCGGTCGACCTGTTCCGTCTCGCGGGCGGCCGCGTCGTCGAGCACTGGTCCCTGGATCAGCAGATCGCCACGGGGAAGCCGGCCAGCGGCAACACGAACACGATGTTCAGCGATCTGTACCGCCCCGCACACCCAACGAAGGCGCCGACGGAACGGCAGGAAGAGCGCAACCGCGTCTTCGCGGTCAGCGCCTACGACAGCCTGTTCCGTGACCACGACGTGTCGGTGCTCGACCGAGACTTCGACCCGGCCTACCTGCAGCACAACCCGGTGGCGCCGAACGGCACGGCCGCGCTGAAGCAACTGTTCGCGGGTGGCGCGCAGTTCCCGGCGCAGCAGTCGGTCATCTCCCTGTCCGACGGCGACATCGTCTGGACCTTCTCGCAGCGGGTCGATGCGACGTCGGGTGACCCGATCCTCGCCGCCGACCTGTTCCGAGTCGACGGCGGGAAGATCCGTGAGCACTGGGACGTGGTGCCGGCCAGCTGAGCGCGGGCATCCGAACGGACGACCCAGCGTCACCGGTGCGCCGGACCCGGACCTGCGCCAGAATCGGACCATGACCGACAACCGTGACGAGCAGCCGCGCGTGATCGCCGTGAGCCGGGACGACGTCCATCGGTTCAGCAAGCCCGTGGTCGACGAGGTCACCCTGGTCGCGGGCTGGGGCATCGAGGGCGATGCGCATGCCGGGACGACCGTCCAGCACCGGTCTCGCGTCGCGCGTGACCCCTCCCAGCCGAACCTGCGGCAGGTCCACCTGCTCCACGCCGAGGTGTTCGACGACGTCGCCGAGGCCGGGTTCCGCGTCGAGCCCGGCCAGATGGGCGAGAACGTCACGACCCGCGGTGTCGACCTGCTCGGCCTGCCCACCGGGACGCTGCTGCACCTCGGCGACGAGGCGTGCGTCCGTGTGACGGGCCTGCGCAACCCGTGCCAGCAGATCAACGGGTTCGAACCGGGCCTGTTGCGCGAGGTGCTCGGGCGGGACGAGGACGGTGCGGTGGTGCGGAAGGGCGGCGTGATGAGCGTCGTCGTGACCGGCGGTGTCGTCCGCACGGGTGACAGCATCCGGGTCGAGTTGCCCTCCGGCGAGCGGCAGGCGCTCCAGCCGGTCTGACGGGCACCCGAGAGCGCGAGCTCGGCGCCCTACTCCCCCGCCGCCGCGGCCTGCTGGTACAGGTTCGTCGCCAGGTCGTTGAGCACCTCGTGCAGCTCGCCGCCGTGTGCGCCGTCGACCGCCCGGAGCATGGCGGCGTACCGCTGCCGGTAGTCCGCGACGACGTCGTCGCCGGCCGGCAGCAGCCGCAGCAACGACCCACGACGGTCGTTCGGGTTCGGCGCGCGCTCGAGGAGTCCGGCGGTGCTCATCCGGTCGATCATGTTCGTCACCGCGCCCGAGGTCAGGCCGAGGTAGCCGGCGACCTCGGTCGGCGTGGAGTACCCGGTGTCGCTGATGAGGACGAGCGCCCGGAGGGCGTTCTCGTGCACCCCGGCGCGGGCGCTGAGCTGGTTCACCAGGCTCGCGTTCGCGCGCACGACGGCGGTGAACGCGGCCATCAGGTCGGCGGCGTCGTCATCGTGTGGGGCGGGGGTCACGGGGGAATCCTTCCATGTCCGGAACCAGGGGGACACGAACGTCCCCCGCACTGGGGTAGGTGTGCGAGTGGCTAACTTGGTCAACCGATGACTATCTTAATGATTGAAGCAAATCAGCCCGAGTGACTTGCTCCTCCAGACCACCGCGAACCACCGAACCGATGAGGTAACACCGTGTCCACCAAGCTCCGCACCTCCGCACTGAAGCGGATCCGCTTCGCACCCGTGGCCCTGCTGGCCGGCATCTTCGCCGCGGTGCTCCTCTCCCTCTCGCTCACCGGCACCCTGTCCGGGTTCGCGGCGAGCATCACGAACAGCAGCAACACCGCCGGCAGCGGCACGCTGATCATGCAGGAGCAGAACGCCGGCGCGACCGTCACCTGCCTCAGCACCGATGGTGGTTCGGTCTCGACGAACTCCGCGACCTGCTCGACGATCAACAAGTTCGGCGGCAGCACCACGATGACGCCGGGCAACACGGTGAACACCGCGATCACCATCAAGAACACCGGGACCGCAGCCGCCAGCACCTTCACGCTGAACCCCGGCGCCACCTGCACCCAGTCGGCGAACGGCTCGGCCAACGGCACCGCGACCGACCTCTGCGCCAAGATGAACCTGGTCATCACGTCCGGTTCGACCACCGTCTTCAGCGGCACGCTCGCCAGCTTCAAGGGCGCCGCAGCGTCGGCCTTCACGATGCCGCAGGCCCCGGCCGCCGGTGCCAGCGTCCCGTTCAACTTCGCGGTGACCCTCGACTCGTCGGCGGGCAACACCTACCAGGGCCTCGCGGCCTCGGTCCCCATGACCTGGACGTTCACGGCCTGATCCCTCTCCGGGCCGGCACCCCCCAAGCCGTCCCGGGACGTCCCGTGACCCCAGACCGGCGACGCTCGACCGACCCCCCTCCGGCCGAGCGTCGCCACCCCCGTCCCACCGAGCGCAGCAGGCGCTGAGCCGCACCCCACCGAGCCGCAGGAGCACGACATGAGCCAGACCGCAGCGATCCCGCTCAGCGGCACGCTCGACCGTCCGGTCCTCCGGGGTCGTGCGGTCACCCGCCCCGAGTCCGTCCTCGCCTGGATGCTCGCCCTGGTCGCCGCTCTGCTGCTCACCGCGGCGATCCTGTTCCTGTCCGCCGGCGGCCGTTGGTTCGTCGTCGAGACCCCCTCGATGGGGGAGGCCGCCCCGGTCGGCACCCTGGTGCTCGACCTGCCGGTCGACGTCACCACCCTGCACGTCGGCGAGATCGTCTCGTTCGAGACCTCCGCCAACCCGGACGTCGTCTACACGCACCGCATCGTCGCGATCGACGCCGAGGGCGGTCTGCACACCCGCGGCGACGTGAACGGCGCCGTCGACCCGTGGACGCTCTCGCAGGCCGACGTGATCGGTACCCCGGCGCTCCTGGTCCCGCACCTCGGCTGGCTGTTCCGTGCCGCCCCGATCCTGCTCATCGGCACGCTCCTGATCCTCACCCTGACCAGCGCCTTCACGGACCGGGTGACCCGCACCTGCCTCCGGATCGCCGGCTCCGCGCTGACGGTCTCGTACGCCGCGTTCGTCCTCAAGCCGTTCGTCAACGTGACGACCATCACGAACACCTCGAGCCCGACGGGCGTCGAGGCCACCGTCATCTCGTCCGGCATCTTCCCGGTCCGCGTCGACGCCCACGGCGGCAACACCGTGCACCTGGTCGACGGCGAGGTCGGCCGCGTGGTCATCCACGAACTCACGAAGAACGGGCACTACCAGCTGACGTCGAACATCGACCTCGACCCGCTGGGGTGGGTGGCGCTCATCGCCCTGTGCCTGGTCCCGCTCGTGGCCTGCCTGGCGGTCGGCCGCGTCGAGGCGGTGCGTCCCTCGTGATCCTCCGTCACCTGCGCGACGGCCGCGTCGTCGCCCTCCTGCTCGTGGTCGCCCTGGCCGTCGTCGTCCTGCTGAACCAGTTCGCCCCGACGCGCTCGGCCTACAGCGCCACCGTGCGGAACGACACGAACACCGCCGCGACCGCCCCGTACTTCACCTGCACGGGCGCCGTCGGAGCGGACACCGCGAACGCCTTGTTCGCGTACCGGCTCACCGAGTCGTCGAACGCCAGGACCGCCACGGACTGGTCCGGCCGCGGCGTGAACGGCACCTACCAGGGCTCGATGACGGCGGCCACCCCCGACCCGATCGCCTGCCCGCGCGACACCGGTAGCGCCTACGTGCTGAACGGCTCGACCAGCTACGTCACCGCGTCGCGCTCGTACGCCAACCCGACCACCTTCAGCGAAGAGGTCTGGTTCAGGACGACGGTCGCCGGCGGGCAGCTGATCGGCTTCGGCAGCAGCCAGACCGGCGGATCCGGCCAGCACGACCGGAAGCTCTACCTCAACACCAGTGGACAGCTGGCGTTCGGCACCTACAGCGGGACGACCCAGGTCGTCACGTCGCCCAAGGCCTACACGGACGGCACGTGGCACCACGCCGTGACGACGATGTCGCCGACGAACGGCATGCGTCTCTACGTCGACGGCACGCTGGTCGCCTCGAACGCTGCGTTCAAGGCCCCCGAGAACTTCACCGGCTACTTCCGCATCGGGTACGACACCGTCAGCGGGTGGCCGGGCTCCCCCGCGAACCCCTACTTCACCGGGTCCATGCGGTACGCGGCCGTGTACGGGACGGAACTGTCGGCCACCCAGGTCGCCGCCCACGCAGCAGCCGGACGCTGACGCGCCCAGAGCGGACGGGAGGCCCGTGGCGGGCCCGCCACGGGCCTCCCGTCCATCAGTAATCGCGCCCACCCCGCCGCGCGAGGTTCCGAGATCTCGGAACCTCGCGCGCGTGCAGCGCCCCGATCGGAACCTGGGCGGGTCGCACGCGTTGTGTCGTGGAACCTCGACGGACCGCACGCGGGGTGTCGTGGATCCTCCCGCGCTTCCAGGCGACCACGGGGGTCCGGGGCGGGCGCACCAACCCCCGGATTCGGCGCGACGAATACCGCTGATCAGGCCTTTTCGTGCTGGGTACCGTGCCAGGATCATCAGGTCCTGAGACGTCGGCGTCTCCGTCCGACCGTCTCGAAAGGCGCCGCCCCCATGTCGTTCTGGGCCCTCCTCCTCATCGCGCTCGGCGTCTCCGCAGACGCCTTCGCCGTCGCCCTCGGCAAGGGCCTGCACATGAAGCGCTTCGATGTGCGGCACGCCCTCGTCATCGCGCTGACGTTCGGTGCGTTCCAGGCGCTCATGCCCCTGCTCGGGTGGCTGCTCGGTTCGGCGTTCGCGCAGTACATCGCGGCCTTCGACCACTGGGTCGCGTTCGGACTGCTCGCGCTGATCGGCGGCAAGATGCTGTGGGAGGCGTTCTCGAAGCACGAGGACACCGAGCAGGACACCGACCGCCTGCCGATCCGTGAGCTCCTGGTCCTGGCGATCGCGACGAGCATCGACGCCCTGGCCGTGGGCGTCACGCTGGCGTTCCTGCCGGTGTCGATCGGCGGCGCGGTGCTGCTCATCGGCGTGACGACGGCGGTGCTGTCCTTCGCGGGCGTGGTCGTCGGGCGCCGTGTCGGAGCCCGGTTCGGCAAGCCCGCCGAGATCGCCGGCGGTGTGGTGCTCATCCTGATCGGCGTGAACATCGTGCTCGAGCACACGGGCGTCATCGGCTGACCCCGGCTGGCTCCGGCCGCACACGACTCCGCCACCCGGCGCATGATGAACGCATGTCCCGCATCCTCGTCACCGGCTCGACCGACGGCCTCGGGCGGGCGACCGCCGACACCCTGCTGCGCGACGGCCACGACGTGATCGTGCACGCCCGCACCATGGCGCGCGCCGAAGCGGTCGCCGACCTCGTCGACCGTGGTGCCACCCTCGTCGTTGCCGACCTGTCCGACCGGGCCGCCGTGATCGCCGCCGCGCGCGACCTCGACGCCGGCGACCCGATCGACGCGGTCGTGCACAACGCCGGCGTGATCTCCGGCCGTGCGCTGATCCCGGTCAACGTCGTCGCGCCGTACCTCTTCACCGCGCTGCTCCGGACGCCGACCCGGCACGTGTACCTGAGCAGTGGGATGCACCGCGGCGGCCGGCCCCGACTGGACGGCGTCGACTGGGACGGCACGGCGGAGACGAACACGTACTCGGACACCAAGCTCTTCGTGACCGCGCTCGCCGCCGAGGTCGCCGAGCGCCGGCCCGGCGTCCTGAGCAACGCCGTCGACCCGGGCTGGGTGCCGACCAAGATGGGCGGCGCGGGGGCGTCGGACGACCTCGAGCTCGGGCACCGCACGCAAGAGGCGCTCGTGACGGACCCTGACGCAACCATCAGCGGCGGTTACTGGTTCCACGGACAGCGGCAGGAGCCGCACCAGGCGGTCGCCGACCCGCAGTTCCGCCGCCAACTCGTCGACGCCCTCGCGACGGCGACCGGCATCACCCTCTGAAGCAGGACAGGAGCGCCATGTCGACGGTCAGGGTCCACAACTTCGCGATCTCGCTCGACGGGTACGGTGCCGGAGCGGACCAGTCGCTCGACCGGCCGTTCGGGCACGCCGACGGTCGACTCATGGGGTGGTTCGCGGCCACCGCGACCTTCCGCGCGATGCAGGGCGCACCCGGCGGGACCACCGATGTCGACGACGAGTTCGCGCGCGCGTGGGGACCGGACATCGGCGTCGAGATCATGGGGCGGAACAAGTTCGGACCCCAGCGCGGACCGTGGCCCGACGACGGCTGGACCGGCTGGTGGGGCGACGAACCGCCGTTCCACACGCCGGTCTTCGTGCTCACGCACCACCCCCGCGAGCCCCTCGAGATGGCGGGCGGGACGACCTTCCACTTCGTCGACGCGACCCCGGCGGAAGCGCTCGAGCTCGCCCGCCAGGCCGCACCGGGCCGGGACGTCCGGATCGGCGGCGGGGTCGAGACCGTCCGCGAGTTCCTGCTGGCCGACCTGGTCGACCACCTGCACGTGGTCGAGGTGCCGATCGTGCTCGGCCGGGGCGAGCGGCTCTGGGACGGACTCGAGGGCATCGAGGAGCGCTTCGCCGTCGAGACGGTCGCGTCGCCGTCCGGCGTCGTGCACCGCACGTTCACGCGGGCGGCGCGCTGATCGCAGGGCGGGGCACTGATCGATCCTGAGCCGCGGCGTCTGCAGAGGACTACCGTCGGCCGCAGGTGACCCGAGCCCCCGGCTGCCGGCACGATCTCCTCGTCCGATGCCGACCGGAACAGGCCATGTCCTCCTCGCAGCCCGACTCCCCACCCCTGACGAACGTGGTGCCCCCGCACGAGACGACGAGCTGGACCACGCTCGAGGTCGACCGCTGGGAAGCACGCTCCGGTCGGTCCCACATCGGGACCGTCGTGTTCACGCACCGGTACGAGGTCCGTGGGTGGTCCGGCGAGGTGTTCGGCGACCACACGAGCCTGGAGAGTGCGAAGGCACAGCTCGAGGCATTGGCGCGGTGGAGCCTCGGTGAGCGACCGTGGTCACCCGACGCGATCGCCTGATCCGTCCATCGCCCTGGCGCAGCAGCTGCCGCCGGGGGTGCCGCGGGTCGCGTCCACCCCGATCATCGGTCGGCTCGGCGACCGGGTCTTCACGCCTCCGGCGGACGCGATCGACCTGCCGGACGACGCGCACCTGGAGTAGCGCTCCGATCGCCGCGCGATCCGCGTCGCGGATCGGACCGTCAGGAGCCTGACCGGGCCGACTGCGGCTGGTGGACGGTCGACGTGACGGACGGGAGGCGCGGGACCAGGCCGCACCGCGCCTCCCGTCCGCCCCGCACCACGGCTCAGGCCGCGACCGCTCCGTCCGCCGGCTCGCGCAACGCCGGGCAGTGCTCGGCGGTCGGGTGCTCGGAGATCGCGATGACCTCGTCGAGCCGGCCGCGTGCCGCTTCGAGCTCTGCCATCTGCGCCGTGATCCGATCGCGCTCGGCGACGAGCAGCGCGAAGGACTCCGGGGTCGCGTGCCCGCTGTCCACGCACGGCAGCAGCTGCACGATCGTGCGGCTCGGCAGGCCGGCCGCGAACAGCTGCTGCACGAGCTGCACGCGTTCCACCGCCGGTGCGTCGTAGACGCGCTGCCCGCTGGTCGTCCGCGACGCGGTGAGCAGTCCCTGCTCTTCGTAGTACCGCAGCGAGCGCACGCTGGCGCCGGTCTCCGCGGCGAGGTCGCCGATCCGCATGCCGACTCCGATCCGGGGCTTGCCCCTGACATCCATGTGAGGTCTTAGCGTAACCGAGCCGCTGCGGGAGACACCCGCACGGCAGGAGGAGACACCATGGAGATCGCTGGATCGGTCGCACTCGTCACCGGCTCGAACCGGGGCATCGGACGCCGCTTCGCCCTGCAGCTGCTGGAGCGCGGGGCCTCCAAGGTCTACGCGACCGCACGCCGACCGGAACTCGTCGACGTCGAAGGCGTGGTGGCGCTGCCACTCGACATCACCGACCAGGCGTCGATCGAGGCGGCGGCCGCAGCCGCTGGCGACGTCACCCTGCTCGTGAACAACGCGGGCATCTCGACGACGGGCTCGCTGCTCACCGACGACCTGACGGACGCGCGCCGCGAGATGGACACGCACTACTGGGGGAACCTCGCGATGATCCGAGCGTTCGCACCGGTGATCGAGCGCAACGGCGGCGGTGGCATCGTGAACGTCCTGTCCGCGCTGTCTTGGTTCGTCTACCCGGGATCCGGTGCGTACGCGGCGGCGAAGGCTGCCGAGTGGAACCTGACGAACGCCGTGCGGCTGGAGCTCGCCGGCAAGGGGATCAGCGTGCAGGGGCTGCACCTCGGCGCGGCGGACACGGACATGATGGACGGCTACGAGGGACCGAAGGTCGACCCGGCCGACGTGGCGCGGGCTGCGCTGGACGGCGTCGAGCGCGGCGCGGCCGAGGTCGTCGTCGACGAGTGGAGCAGCGCGGTGAAGGCGTCGCTGTCGCAGGACCCGTCGGCGTTCTACGCGCAGTTCGCCTGAGCGGGGCGGTGCCGGGTCGTGCCGGAGCCCGCGCGCCTCCACGCAGGGTGACGGCGTCCGGGCCGTCGCCGGCTCGTGCCGTCGACGGCCCGGGCAGGCGACGGCTGCGGAGCACTGCGCTAGCGTGGCAGCACGCGGGGACCGGATCAGCCCCCGCGTTCGACCCGGACCAGGACGGTGTCCCTCTGATGAACGACTTCACGACGGCGGTGACCGCACTGCAGGCCGCCCCCGACGGCTCGGACATGTGCCCGCCGTTCCTGTCGACGCTGCCCGTCACCGGGGTCGGCATCTCGACGCTCGGCAACCCGCTCGGGTCGGGGACGGTGTGCGCGAGCGACGCGCGAGCGGAGCGGATCGACGAGATCCAGTTCGACCTCGGCGAGGGCCCGTGCTGGCAGGCGCTGTCGACCCGCCGCCCGGTCCTGGAGTCCGACCTGTCCAACACGACGAACACCGGTTGGCCGCTCGCACTCGAGGAACTCCTGCGCGCCGGGGTCGGGGCCGTGTTCTCGTTCCCGATGCGCATCGGGACGATCCCGGTCGGCGCGGTCGACCTGTCCGTGGACAGTGAGCGCACCCTGACCGTGGGCCAGATCCGCGGCGCGGTGGAGCTCACCGAGGTCGCCGCCCGTCGGGTACTCCGTGGTGCGCTGCTCGTGGCGGCCGCGGACGGGCGTGCCGACATGGAGACCAGCCGGTACTCCCGACGTGAGGTGCACCAGGCGACCGGCATGGTCGCAGCACAGCTCGGGGTGGACGTCTCCGACGCCCTCCTCGTGCTGCAGGCGCACGCCTTCGCCACCGAACGCACCGTCCGCGACGTCTCGAACGACGTCATCGCTCGCCGCATCGACCTCGCCCGGCCGTACGGTTCCGAGAACTGAGGAGCACGCCCCATGGCACCGACCCGCGAGCGCCGGCTCATCGACACCTTCGTCACACTGACCGACACCCTCGTCGACGAGTACGAAGTCGTCGACCTGCTGCAGAACCTGGTCGACAGCGTCGTCGACATCTTCGACGCCTCGGCCGCGGGCATCCTGCTGGCGAACCAGAACCAGGAACTCGAGGTCGTGGCGTCGACCAGTGAACGATCGAGCTTCGTCGGACTCCTGCAGCTCGACGCCGGCGAGGGCCCGTGCGTGGAGTGCTTCGCGACCGGGCGTCCCGTGTCCGTCGGGGACCAGGCGGAGATGCAACGCCGGTGGCCGACGTTCGCCGCCGCGTCCGCCGAGTCGGGGTACGCGTCGGTGCACGCGATCCCGATGCGGTTGCGGGACACGACGCTCGGATCGCTCAACCTGTTCCGCGAGACCGAGGGTGCGCTGAACCGTGACGACGCGCTGGCCGCGCAGGCACTGACCGACGTCGCGACCATCAGCATCCTGCAGCAGCGGACCCTGCAACACGCGGCGCTGACGCAGGCGCAGTTGCAGCGAGCCCTCGACAGTCGGGTCGTGATCGAGCAGGCCAAGGGCTTCGTGGCGTACACGCACTCGGTCGAGACCGATGCGGCGTTCGAGCTGCTGCGACAGTACGCGCGGTCCCACCAGGAGCGGCTCGCCGACGTCGCCCGCGCGATCGTCGAACGCCGTCTGGTCCTGCCCGCCTGATCCCGTGTGTCCCCGGTCCTGACCGGCGTACGATCACCAGCAAGTCGTAGCCCCGGACCCCGGTTGCAGCCGCAGCACTGGATCCAGGAGGACACCATGGGCGACGAACTGGTCGTACCGACGGGCTACCGGAAGACCGAACGACGGTCGCCCCGAGCCGACACCACCTCGACGTACACCGCGCTGCTCGCGCAGGTGCGCACCGCGGGGCTCCTCGGCCGGCGCACGGGCTGGTACTGGGGTCTCATCGCCGTGCTCGCCGTGCTGCTCGGCATCACGGGTGGGGCGTTCGCCGTGCTCGGCGGCTCCTGGTACCAGCTGATCGTGGCCGGCGTGCTGGGCGCACTGTTCACGCAGTTCGCCTTCCTGTCCCACGAGGCCGCCCACCGTCAGGTCTTCGCGTCGCACCACTGGAACGACCGAGCGGCCCGCTACGCCGGCACGTTCCTGACCGGCATCAGCTACGCGTGGTGGATGAACAAGCACACCCGGCACCACGCCAACCCGAACACGGTCGGCAAGGACCCCGACATCTCGTTCGACGCGATCTCGTTCCGGCCCGAGGACGCCGCCAGCCGGACCGGCTTCCTGCGCGTGCTCGTCCGGGTGCAGGGCTACGCGTTCTTCCCGATGCTCCTGGTCGAGGGTGTGAACCTGCACTGGCAGTCGATCCGCACGTACACCAGCCGCGGCCCGGTGAAGCGGCGGTGGGCCGAGGGATCCGTCTTCGTCGGGCGGTTCGTGCTCTACCTGGGCGTCGTGTTCTGGTTCCTGCCGGTCGGCATGGCCTTCGCGTTCCTCGGCGTGCAGCTCGCCGTGTTCGGGTTCCTCATGGGCATCGCGTTCGCGCCGAACCACAAGGGCATGCCCGTCATCGAACCCGGCCGCCGCGTGGACTTCTTCTCACGTCAGGTCCTGACTTCGCGCGACATCGGGGGCGGCGCGTGGGTCGAGTACTTCATGGGCGGGCTGAACCACCAGGTGGAGCACCACCTCTTCCCGAGCATGGCGCGCCCGAACCTGCGCGCGGCCCGGGACATGGTCCGCAGGTACTGCGCCGACCAGGGCGTTCCGTACACCGAGACGACGCTGGTGCACTCCTACGTCATCGTGGTCCGCTACCTCAACGAGGTCGGTCTGGCGGCGCGTGATCCGTTCGCCTGTCCGATGGTCGAACGGCTGCGCTGACCCACCGCGACGGCGGAGCACGGCCTGTCCTGTTGGCGCAGCCCTGGACCTCACGGGTACCCATCGGCGAGCATGGACCCGATCAGGGACGGCGGGCACAGGGGCTCGCCGCGGGAAGGGCAACCATGCGTCCTGTCAGGAACACGCTCACCACCGGGGCGGTCATCGCACTCGTCGTCGGCCTCACCGCCACGGCGGCACCCGCGCAGGCGGCGACGCCGAGCGCGTCGGCGGCCGGCAGCCGTTGCGCCGCGGGGACGCTCTCGGTGCAGACGCTCCGGACGGGGTGCACGGTCGCGTCCGGCACGGTCGTGTTGCCGGACGGCCGCACGTTCGCCGTGCCGGCCCCCGGTGAGAGCGTGATGGCGAGCAGCTCCGCGGCGCCGGGTGCTCCCGAGCTGGCGGAGGTCGTCATCGCGAACACCGGCACCGGGGGTGTCGCGGTCCGCATCGACGAGGCGTGGAGCGGTTCGGCACCGGCGGTGCGCCGGGAGCAGGCGCGGAGCGCCGAGGCCAGCGAGGCGGCTGCCGCGCCGGCCGCCACGACCGCGGCCACCACCAAGTGCACCAGTACGGCCAACGCACGGAACGGGTACCGCTGGTCGAGCACGGTGCAGTGGTACTACAACGAGTCCGGTCAGAAGTCGTCGTACGCCAAGGACGCCCTGCGCAAGGCGGCGAACGCGTGGACGGGCACGATCTCGTCGTGCGACCGCACCGTGACCTCGTCCGCGCGGAACTCCTACGTGCGCCTGGCGACCCAGGCACCCGGGCTCACCGACAAGGGCGCGTGCTCGAAGAGCAACGGCTACAGCGTCGTCGGGTGGGGCAAGCTGCCCTCCGGGACCCTCGGCGTGACGTGCGTCTGGTACGACGGCAACGGCATCGCCAAGGAGTCCGACCAGCGGTACGCCACGAGCTACAAGTGGAGTTCCACGGCCACCTGCTCGGGCGCCCGGTTCGACACCCAGGCCGTCGCCACGCACGAGTGGGGGCACCTGTACGGGCTCGGCCACGTGAAGACCGGCACCGGTCAGGTCATGGAGCCGTCCGGCGGGTACTGCGACACCGGCTCGCGGACGCTCGGGCTCGGTGACATGACCGGCATCGCGGCGATCTACTGACGCGCGGCACCGGGCAGCGCCCGGCCGTCAGACCTGCCGACGCCGACAGACGTGTCGACGCCGTCAGACCGAGTCGGCACGCAGGAAGTCCGCCACCGGCGTCGATCCCGAGTTGAACCGGATGGTGTTCCCTGCCGTGCCGGGGGTCTCGAGCACGTCGGCGATCACGTGCGCGACGTCGCCACGCGGCACGTCGGTCGAGGAGCCGTCCCAGTCCACCGAACCCGTCGCGTCGTCGTCCGTCAGGGTGCTCGGCGCCACGATCGTCCACTGCAGACCGGAGTCGCGCACCACGGCGTCGGCGATCGCCTTCGACTGCGCGTAGGCGAAGAAGTCGTCGTCCTGCGGCACGCCGTGGTCGAGCTGCGAGCCGGACCACGACACCATGACGTAGCGGTCGACGCCGGCCTGCTTCGCGCCCTGCACCGACAGGATCGCGGCGTCGCGGTCGATCGCCCACGTCCGGTCGACGGACCCGCCGCCGGCACCAGCGGACCACACGACGGCGTCGTGCCCGCGGACGAGCTCCGCGAAGTCGGTCAGGGACTGCTGCTGGATGTCCGCGACCCGGGGCTCGCCGCCGTGGGCACGGATCTCGTCGGACTGGCCCGCGTCGCGGATGACCGAGGTGACCGTGTGGCCGCGCTCGCTGAGGATGCGGGTGGTGAGGAGTGCGACCTTGCCGTGGCCGCCGAAGACGATGACGTTGCTCATGCGGCGGACGCTACTCGGGCCGGCTCAGTACCCGCAGTCCGTGAGGACCCTCGGAGCGCTCGCGGCCCACGTGCGTACGGTCGGACCTGATCACGTCTGGAGACACGATGAGCAAGCAGCACGAGCAGCACACCCTGGTCCGCACCCTGGTGCTCGGCATCCTGAGCGGTGGCCGCAGCGCCACCCCGCTCGCGGTGCTGGCGCTGAACCACGACCGGTCCTCGCTGAAGGGTTCGTGGCAGGACTGGAAGGTCTTCAGCACCCCGCTCGGTCGCGGACTCCTCGTCGCCTCGGCCGTCGGTGAGCTCATCGGCGACAAGCTGCCGATGACCCCGAACCGCATCTCCCCCGCCGGCCTCGTCGGCCGCATCGGCTCCGGCGCACTCGTCGGCGCCGCGCTCGGGACGACCGGCAAGCGCGACCTGCGCATCGAGGGCGCGATCCTCGGAGGCGTCGGCGCGATCGTCGGGTCGTTCGTCGGGTGGGGTGCCCGCAAGCTCGTCGGTGCCACCACGCGCCTGCCTGACCCGGTCGTGGCGCTCGCCGAGGACGCCGCGACCATCGCCGGCTCCGTGAAGGTCATCACCGCCGACTGATCGGCGCGAGGCGGAGGGCGGCACGCCTCACCGCGCGGCGAGCACTCCGGCGGTCGCGAGCCCGACACGTTCCCGGGCCCGCTCTTCGTCGTCCCCGAACCGGTCGACCCCCCACGACACCGTCGTCAGCAGTTCGAACACCGCAGCGGCCTCCACCGCGGACGCGGTTCCCCCCGCCCGAGCACGATCGAGCAGCTCGGCGGTGCGTGCGGTGAGTCGTGCGCACAACGTCCGGATCGGGGAATCCTCGTCCTCGATCGCGTCGGCGATGCACGACGGCAGGTTCTGCCACACGCGCAGCTGCCACGTCAGTCGGAACATCCACTCGCGCAGCGCCGAGTCGGCGTCCAGGGCATCCAGTCCCGCCGACTCTTCGATGATCGCGCGGACGCTGTCGTCCATCACGGCCGCGAGCAGGTCGTCGCGGGTGGGGAAGTTCCGGTAGAACGTCGCATTCCCGACTCCGGCGCGGGTGGCGATGCCGTCGATGGGCGCGAGTATGCCGTCGGCGTCGAACACCTCGCGCGCCGCGGCGAGGATCGCGTCCCGGTTCCGCTGGGCATCGGCACGCATCTGCACTCCTGGCTTGACGTAAGTGGGGACCGTCCCCACATAATGATCCGGGGAGATTCCCCGTTTCGTCAGCCTACTGCAGGAGTGATCATGTCCAACCAACTCGAGAACCGCACCGTCCTCGTCACCGGCGCCAACGGGGGCCTCGGAACCGAGTTCGTCCGGCAGGCGCTCGACGGTGGTGCGCGGCGGGTCTACGCAGCGGCCCGCTCGCCGCGCGCGTGGGAGGACGACCGTGTCCAGCCGCTCGTGCTCGACCTCACCGACCCGTCGTCGATCGAGGCCGCAGCCGCGGCGGCGCCGGACGTCGACCTGCTGGTGAACAACGCGGGCATCGCGCCTGCGGCGGACGCCTCCATCGCCGCACCCTCGGACGAGTCCCTCGAGCGGGTCTTCGCGACGAACACCTTCGGCACCATCCGGATGTCGGCCGCGTTCGCACCGATCCTGGCGGCGAACGGCGGTGGTGCGGTCCTCAACGTCCTGTCGCTCGCCGCGTGGACCCCGATCCCCACCGTGTACGCCGCGTCGAAGGCGGCTGCCTGGTCCGCGACCAACGGGCTCCGGGTGGAGCTCGCACCGCGGGGCACCACGGTCACGGGACTCATCGTGGGCATGGTCGACACGGCGATGGGGGCCCGGTTCGACGTCCCGAAGTCCCGCCCGGAGGACGTGGTCGCCCAGGCCTACGAGGGCACCGTCGCCGGTGTGTTCGAGGTCCTCGCCGACGACGACTCACGTTTCGTGAAGAGCCTGATGTCGGAGCCCGCGGAAGCACTCGCAGCCGCGACCGAGGCCGCGATGCGCGCCGTCGTCGCGGAGCCCTCCGCGTAGCGGGCGGAGGCACGGCGCCGCGCGCGCTTCGTGAGCAGGAACGGTCGGGTCGCTCATCGGCACCCGACCGTTCCTGCTCACGATCCGAAGCGGCTCGGCCTACCGTGTGCCGCATGCGCATCGTCGTCATCGGAGCCACCGGCCACATCGGCACGTTCCTCGTCCCCCGCCTCGTCCGTGGCGGTCACGAGGTCGTCGCCATCAGTCGCGGTACCAGTACCCCCTACGCCGACTCCCCCGAGTGGCAGCAGGTCGACCGCGTCACCGCGGACCGCGAGCAGGAGGACCGCGAGGGCACGTTCGGCACGCGGATCGCCGCGCTCGGCGCCGACGCCGTCGTCGACCTCGTCGGCTTCACCGAGTCGTCCGCCGCCGCCCTCGTCGAAGCGCTCCGCGGGACGGGCGCGCACCTCGTGCACTGCGGCTCGATCTGGCGCGCGGGTGCATCCCGTGTGCTGCCGATCACCGAGGACGACTTCACGCCGCCCTTCGGTGACTACGGCGTCCAGAAGGACGCGATCGCCAGCATGCTCAAGGGAGAAACCGCGTCAGGGGGTTTGGCGACGACGACGCTGCACCCCGGCCACATCAGCGGGCCGGGCTGGATGCCGATCGGTCCGCTCGGCAACCTCGACCCGTCGGTGCTGACGCGGCTGTCCGCCGGCGAGACCATCGAGGTCCCTGGTCTCGGCGCCGAGACGATGGCCCACGTGCACGCCGACGACGTCGCGCAGGCCTTTCAGCTCGCCGTCGAACGCCGCGATGCGGCGGTCGGCGAGGACTTCTTCATCACGGCCCCGACGGCGCTCACCGCGCGTGGGTACGCCCACCTGGCAGCGTCGTGGTTCGGCCAGGAGGCCCGGCTCGAGCCCGTCAGCTGGGACCGGTTCCGCGAGACCACGACTCCAGAGCACGCTGACGCCAGCTGGGAGCACCTGTCACGCAGCCAGGTGTTCAGCGTCGAGAAGGCCCGCCGTCTGCTCGGCTACGCGCCCGCGTTCACCGCCGAGGAGACCGTCCTCGATGCCGTCCGCTGGCAGGTCGACCACGACCGGCTCGAGGTGGCTGGCCCCCTCGTCGTCTGAGGAACGCACCCTTACCACGTCGTTGCCCTTGCGCTCGATATTAGTTGCAGCTATTATCAGTCGCAGGTAATGTCGCCGCATGCAGATCGGGACC
Source organism: Curtobacterium sp. ABR8 (assembly GCF_057812125.1). Taxonomy (NCBI): domain Bacteria; kingdom Bacillati; phylum Actinomycetota; class Actinomycetes; order Micrococcales; family Microbacteriaceae; genus Curtobacterium; species Curtobacterium sp. ABR8. The sequence goes on along the minus strand of NZ_CM173818.1, from coordinate 3,899,406 downwards.
TGGACTCCGCTCCGGTTCAGGACACCGCGATGATCAAGCGTGTACGGCAGTCCAAGCACACGGTCGGCGTCCGAGCTGATCGCCTGATCAACCGATGGCGGAACGAGACCGAGGAAGCATGATGGGCAAGGAAGACTTCGTACGCGGGAACGACCGCCTCGAACAGATGATGCAGCGGCCGGGCGTCGCAGACGCGGTTGCCGCACTCGAGGTCGAAGCGGACGAACTCGACCGCATCCACTCGATGAGCCTCGCGATGGTCCGCGAAGCCGGCAAGCGCACCCAAGCCGAGATCGCGCACGAGCTCGGCATCAGTCAGGGCGCGGTGTCCCAGATGGAGCGGCGAGAAGACATGCTGCTCTCCACGCTCCGCAGCTACATCACCGCGACCGGTGCCGAGCACCCACGCATCATCGTGACCGTCAACGGTCACGACGTCGAGCTCGCGATCTGAGCGTCAGTCGGCCGGCGCACCCTCGTTCACCACGGCGAGCCCGTTGAGCGTCCGTGGGTAGCCGATCACGGGCACCAGGACGGTGAGCACGTCGAGCAGTTGCTGCCGGGTGTTCCCGACGTGCAGGTTGCCCGCGACGTGTCCCGCGACCTGCGCGTCCGCACCGCCGAGCGCGACGAGGACCGCGAACGTCAGCAGCTCACGTGTCGGCAGGTCGAGCCCGTCCCGTCCGACGGTGTCGCCGAAGCAGTTGCCGGACAGGAACCGCTGGAAGTGCACGGTGTCGTCGGCCGCGTCCTCGGACATCGCGTCGACACGTCCGGCGCCGACGACGGCGCTCTGGACCGCACGGCCCCGTTCGAGTCGGTTGCCGGGGGTGGTCGTCGACTGACCCGGCAACGGCAGCTCGACTCCGCGCGCGATCAGCACGTCGTTCGTGATCGTGAGGAAGTCCGAGGCGCGCCCGGACCCGACGTAGGCGACGGCCTGGTACCCGATCTCCTTCGCCTCGACGGGCGTCAGCGAGCCGTCGAGCGCGGTGCCGAGCAGCTGTCGGAAGGCAGTCTGCGCGCCGGCGGCGATCATCGCGCCGAGCTGCACGACCGCGCGGTCGTGGCTGCTGAGCGACGCGTGCTGCAGTGTCTCGTCCACGAAGTCGGCGTGGTACTTCGCGAACTCGGGGTCGGTCTCGGCGAACGTCATGTCCCGACGCTATGACGGCCCCGCCGACCGAGGGAGGTACGGTCCTCCCCCCTTTCACCGTGGGCGACCGGCCTAGCGTGGCAGCCGTGCCCGGCGAGAGCCGCGGGCACGGAGAGGAAACCATGGAGTACCGCCAGCTCGGACGCACCGGCGTCGAGGTGAGCCCGCTCGCTCTGGGCACCATGATGTTCGGTCCGTGGGCGAACGCCGACGTGGACGACTCGATCCGGATCATCCACCGTGCGCTCGACGCCGGCATCAACTTCGTCGACACCGCCGACGCCTACTCGGACGGCGTCTCCGAGGAGATCGTCGGCAAGGCCATCAAGGGCCGCCGTGACGACGTCGTGCTCGCCACCAAGTTCTTCATGCCGATGGGCGAGGGCCCGAACCGCTCCGGGGGCTCGCGCCGCTGGATCGTGCAGGAGGTCGAGAACTCCCTGCGCCGCCTCGGCACCGACCACATCGACCTGTACCAGGTGCACCGTCCGTCCCCGACGACGGACGTCGAGGAGACCCTGGGTGCCCTGACCGACCTGGTCCGTCAGGGCAAGGTCCGGAACATCGGCTCGTCGTCGTACTCGGGCGCCGAGATCGTCGAGGCTCAGTGGACCTCGGAGCGCCGCGGCCTGGAGCGCTTCCGCACCGAGCAGCCGCCGTACTCGATCCTGGTGCGCGGCATCGAGGAGGACGTCCTGCCGACCACGCAGCGCTACGGCATGGGCACCCTCGTCTACAGCCCGCTCGCGGGCGGGTGGCTCAGCGGTCGCTGGCGCAAGGACGCTCCCGGCACCCCGACGGCGAAGCACCGCCCCGCGGCCCGGTTCGACATGTCGACGCCCGCGAACCAGCGGAAGCTCGACGTGGTCGAGGAACTCGCGCTGCTGGCGGAGTCGCAGGACATGTCCCTGATCGAGATGTCCCTGGCGTGGGCCATCCGGCACCCCGGCGTCACGAGCGCGATCATCGGCCCGCGCACCATGGAGCAGCTCGAGTCGCAGCTCCCCGCCGCCGACCGCGTCCTCAGCGACGACGTCCTGGACCGCATCGACGAGCTCGTCGCACCCGGCGTGACGATCAACCCGGACGACAACAGCTACGGGCAGCACACCCTCGTGCCCGCCGCACGTCGCCGGTGAACGCGACCGACTGACGGACGGGAGGCCCGTGGCGGCGCTGCCACGGGCCTCCCGTCCGCCGTCTGGTCACGCGCAGTGCCGGTCGGCGTCAGCGACGCCGGAACAGCTCGCCGAGGTGCCACGGGCCGGGCGCGAGCCGCACGGCGGCCTCGGCGCGCACGCGCTCCTCGAGCGCCCGGTCGCGTGTCAGCTCGTGGATCTCCTGCTCGGCGCGCCAGCGGAACCGCACCCGGCCCAGGAACCCGAGCGGCGCGGCGGCTGCGGTCGTCGGGACGGACTCGGTCTCGCTCATGCGTCCTCCGGTTCCGGGACGGCCGCGGACGTCGTGGCGACGAGGTTCGCGAGCAGCTGCAGGCGCTCCTCGGACGGTGAGCCCGGCTCGGTGCCGTAGGCGATGAGCGTCAGACCGGTGTCGGTCGTGAGCTCCATGGTCTCGTAGGTCAGGTCGAGGTCGCCGACCTCGGGGTGGTGCACCCGCTTCTCGCCGTTCAGGTGCCGCATGACGCCGTGCGCGGCCCACCGCTGCCGGAACTCCTCGCTGCGGGTGGAGAGCTCACCGATCAGGTCGGTCAGGCCCTTGTCGTAGGGCTGTCGGGCGGCCTCGGCGCGGAGCACGGCCACCATGTCGCTCGCGACGACGTCCCAGTCGCGCCAGAACTCCTGACCGCGTGGGTCGAGGAACGCGAAGCGGGCGGTGTTCGGGGTTCCGGCGGGGTCGAGGAACAGCGGCGAGTACAGCGCGCGTGCCAGGGCGTTGCCGGCCAGGAAGTCGGAGCGGCCGTTCCGCACCCACGCGGGCATGGTCATGCCGTCGAGCATGCGCTGCACGGTCGGCCGGACCTTCGACGTCGGGGGCATCCGCCGCGTGGTCGCCGAGGCGTTCTGCACGCGGGCCAGGTCGAACAGGTGCGCGTGCTCGGCGTCGTCGAGGCGCAGCGCACGCGACAGCGACTCGAGCACGCTCTCCGAGACGCCGGTGAGGTTCCCGCGCTCGAGGCGGATGTAGTAGTCGACGCTCATGCCGGCGATGAGCGCGAGCTCCTCGCGGCGGAGCCCCTTGACCCGTCGGACGCCACCGAAGTCGGGCAACCCGACCTGCTGCGGTGTGACCCGCTCGCGGCGGGTGCGGAGGAAGTCGCGCACTTCGCTTCTGGTGTCCATGCGTCCACGGTAGGACCGCGCGGGCCGGGGAAGCAGGGGTTGCTGGTACCCGTCAGACGACGTCGCGGGCACGTTCCGCGATGCGTTCCGTCGCCGCCCACGAAGCGAGCAGGCGGAGCGCGTCGGCGGTCGGGCTGCCCGGGGTCGCCGGGTAGATCGTGAGCGCGAGTCCGGGGTCCTCGGCGAGTTCGAGCGTCTGGAAGTGCAGCTCGAGCGGGCCGACGACGGCGTGGTGGAAGGACTTCACGCCGGCGTAGTGGCGCCGGACGTCGTGCGCGGCCCAGAGCGCGCGGAAGTCGTCGCTCCGCATCGAGAGTTCCCCGATGAGCGCCGCGAGGTCGCGGTCGTTCGGCGTGCGGCCGGCCTCGCGCCGCAGGATCGCGACGTTCGTGTGCGCCGCCCGCTGCCAGTCCTGGTAGAAGTTCCGCGCCTGGGGGTCGAGGAAGATGAAGCGCGAGAAGTTCATCGGTCGGGCCGGCGCCGACACCAGGTCCGAGTGCATGGCGTAGCCGAGGGCGTTGGCGGCGACGATGTCCTGGCGGTTGTTGATGATCATCGCCGGAGCGTCGGTGATGACGTCGAGCAGGTACTGCAGCTCCGGGCGGACCGCGGCGACCGGCACGACCGTGCCCGCCCGCCGCGGGGTCGCGTTCTGGTGCCGGGACAGGTCTCGGAGGTGTTCGAGCTCGGCCGCCTCGAGCTGCAGTGCGCCGGCGATGGCCTCGAGCACGCTGTCGGAGACGCCCTGCAGGTTCCCCCGCTCCAGTCGCGTGTAGTAGTCGATGCTGACGCCTGCCAGCCGGGCGACCTCTTCGCGCCGGAGCCCGGTGACCCTGCGGCGGGTGCCGAACGTCTTGACCCCGGCCTGCTCGGGGGTGATGCGGGCGCGACGGCTGGACAGGAAGTCGCGGGCTTCGTCGCGGTGGTTCATGTCGTCACGATAATCGGCCGGGGAGCGTGCGAGCGAGGGGCTGCCGGAACCCCCGTGGCAGCGCTCCGTCGGCTCACCCCGCGGCGCGGGTCAGCGGCACGGACACGATGCGGTCGTCGCCCTCCGCAGGGTCACCGCGGCCGTCGGTGTTGTTCGTGACGAACCACAGCGTGTCCGACGGTCCCTCGAGCACGGTCCGGATCCGGCCGAAGTCGCCCTGGAAATACTCGGTCGACGAACCCGGGTCGTCCGCCGGGATGGCCCGGAGCACCTCGCCGCGCAGGTTGGCCACGAACACGGTGTCGTCGACGACCGTCAGGCCACTCGGGGAGGCCTCGTCCGTCGACCACTGCTGCACCGGATCGACGAAGCCCTGGTCCTCGCCGCCCTCCCCCTCGACCTCGGGCCAGCCGTAGTTCTCCCCCGCCTCGATGACGTTCAACTCGTCGAGGGTGTTCTCGCCGAACTCCGACGCGAACATCGTGCCGTCCGACGACCAGCCCATGCCCTGCACGTTGCGGTGCCCGAGGCTCCACACCGGGGACCCGTCGACGGGGTTGTCGTCCGGCACGTCGCCGTCCGGGGTGAGCCGCAGGATCTTGCCCGCGAGCGAGTCCTCGTCCTGCGCGTCGCTGCTCGCGCCGGCGTCCCCGACGCTGGCGTAGAGCATGTCGTCGGGGCCGAACGCGATCCGGCCGCCGTCGTGGAACGTGTTCGACGGCAGTCCGTCGATGATCGTCGTGGCGTCGCCGAGCGCCCACGAGCCCGTGGTGCCGGTCAGGTCGTACCGCTGGATCCGGTTGCCGTCGTCGGCCGTCGAGTACACGAACAGGTCGTCGTCGTGCAGGGCCAGGCCGAGCAGTCCGCCCTCGCCGCCGTGGCTGACGCCCTCGACCGTGCCGACCTCGCGCGTCGTGCCGTCGTCCTGCAGCTCGAGGACCCGGGCGGAGTCGCGCTCGCTGACCAGGGCGTCGCCGTCGTCGCCGGTGCGGACGACGGACCACGGTGCCTCGAGCCCCGTGACGACGTCGGTGGTGTCGCCGTCGGGCGCGGTCTGCCCGGTCGGCAGGTCGGCCGGGGCGGTTGCCCGGGCGCTCGCCGACGAGCCGCGGTCGTCGTCCGGTGCGGCGTCGGCGCAGCCGCCCAGGGCGAGCGCGGCCGCCGCGGCGATGCCCGCGGCGGACCAGGCGCGTCGGGCGCGGGTGGGGGTCGGGTGCTGGTGCGGGTGTTCGCTGCTGTCCACGGTGTCCTCCCGGATCGTGCGTCGATCACACACGTGGTGTTCGGGAAACGGCTGAGGGGTACGGCCGGCACCTCCCTCCGGTGCGCACATCGGCCTACCGTCGGGGTCATGGAGATCCAACCGAAGCAGCCGACCGTCAAGAACCCGGCGGAGCAGTTCACCGGAGACGTCTACCTGGACGCCATCGCCTCGCCGAAGGAGGACGGCCAGTCGATGACCGTCGCCAAGGTCCGGTTCCTGCCCGGCGCGCGGACCGCGTGGCACTCGCACGCCAAGGGGCAGACCCTGCACGTCACCGAGGGCGTCGCGCGGATGGGGACCCGTGACGGCGGCGTCGTCGAGGTTCAGACCGGGCAGACCGTCTACACGCCGGCCGGTGAGGAGCACTGGCACGGTGCGACCCCGACGGACTCCATGGAGCACCTCGCGATGCTCGACCTCGCCGACGACCCGGCGACCACCACCACCTGGCTCGAGCACGTCACCGACGAGGAGTACTCCGCATGACCACCATCGCCATCATCGGGGCCGGCAAGGGCCTCGGGCTCGCCGTCGCCGAGCGCTTCGGCCGTGAGGGCTTCTCGATCGCCTTGATCTCCCGCAACCAGGACCGGCTGGACGGCCTCGCCGCGTCGCTGCGCGAGCAGGGCATCACCGCCGCCGGGTTCGCCGCGAACGTCCGTGACGGCGACTCGCTCCGCACCGCGCTCGAGCGCGCGACCGAGCAGCTCGGCCCGATCGAGGTGCTGCAGTACAGCCCGCTCCCCGCCAAGGAGTACATGCGCCCCGTTCTCGAGACCACCGCCGACGACCTGGTCGGCCCGATCGAGTTCTCGGTCTACGGCTCGGTCAACGCGGTCCGTCAGGTGCTGCCCGGCATGCGGGCGATCGGCCACGGCACGATCCTGTTCGTCAACGGCGGCAGTGCGGTCCGGCCCGGCGCCCGGGTCACCGGCACCTCGGTCGCGTTCGCGGCGGAGAGCGCCTACGCCCAGCTCCTGCACGACGCCGTGCGCGACGAGCAGGTCCACGTCGGCCAGCTCATCATCCCGTTCGGCATCGACGACGGGCAGCCGGAGCACTCCGGCGAGTCCATCGCGGATCGCTTGTGGGCCATCCACGCGGAGCGCGGCGAGTTCCGCACGTACGCGGAGGCGCTGCCCGACCCCGCCTGAGCGCGGTCGTCACCATGTGACGGACGGGAGGCCCGGTGCCAGCTGGCACCGGGCCTCCTGTCCGCCTCGGGTCACGTCGAGAGCACCGCGACGGCACGCGCGGCGCGTGCGGCGACCTCGGTGGCCGTCGGCGCCGGAGCCAGGCCGAGCAGGCGCTCGCGGTGGAGCTCCCCGAGCAGCAGCGTGAAGAGTTCGGCGGCGGTCTCCGGAGTCGCTCCGGAACGGACCAGGGCCTGCTGGGCGGCGAGCGGGCCGGCCTCGTGGAACTCGCGGGCGAGCTCGGGCGATCGGGTCGACTCCGCGATGACGAGCCGGTGCAGGGCGACGGCGCGGTCCGAGAGCAACGCGCCGCCGATCGACGCCGCGGTGGCCTCGAGGTCGCGGGTGGGCTCGTCCGCGTACGTGTGCTGCCGCCGGACGACCGCGCGGAGCAGCGCGGGCTTGTCGCCGAACGCGGTGTAGAGCGTGCGCTTCGTGATCCCGGCCTCGGCGGCGATGCGATCGAGCGCGACTCCTGCGAAGCCGTGCTCGAGGAACAGGTCGGTCGCGACGTCGAGGATCCGCTCGTCACGGGCGACCCGCTCGTCGGCGGTCGGGCGTCCTCGCTTGTTCACGAGACCAGCCTACCCGTAATGATACGCTCCCGTTTCATTGACGAGGAGGGTCCATGACCGATGTGGTCTGTCACGTGGCGATCGCCGACGACTGGGAGATGAGCCGCGGGTTCGGCGAGTACGAGGTCGCGACCCGCGGGGTGCCGCTCGAACCCGACGGGTACGTCCGCGCGACGACGCCGGAGCGGGTGCCCGAGGTCGTCGCCCAGCGGTACGGCGACCTCGCACTGCCCCTGCTCCGGATCGACCTGAGCGTCGCGGGGCTCTCGGCTGCGGGGGTGCCCGTCGAGTGGGTCGACGGGCTCCCGCGGATCCGGGGGCCGATCCCGATGGACGACGAGGTCGTGCTGGCCGAGGTACCGATCGCGATGGGTCCTCGGACGTAGCAGCGCTGCCGGGGACCGTCGCCCGGCGATGGAGGCCCTAGCGTCGTGGCGTGGATCCGAACGCGTTCGACAGCGTGGCCGGTGTCGGGCTGCTGCTGCTCATGCCCGTTTCGGTGCTGTTCGTCGCCGCCGCGCTCCGACGACTCGCGGTGCCGCGGTGGTCGTGGGTGCTCTACCTGCTCGGGGTGGCCGGCGTCCTCGTGCTGCTGCACGTCGCCGGGCACACCCGGTACGAGGTGGAGGACCACTCGCACTTCGGGTGGCAATTCGGTCAGTTCGTCGGGCTCGGTCTCGGACGCATCGGGGTCGGTGTCAACGCGGTGGTGGCGACGGCGTGGACCGTGCTCCGCTCGCCCCGCGCCCACGAGGTGCTGCCCCGGCGGGAGACCCGGCTGGTCGTCGCGTCTTCCCTGGCCATGGCGCTCGCGGCTGCCCTCCCCGCGACGTGGTGGGCCGTCGGGCTCGGGATCGTGCCGATCGCGGTCGAGCTGCCGGTGGTCGCAGTGGGTCTGTCGTTCCTCGCCGTCGCGGTGTGGCTGCGCGAGCGACGGGTCCGCAGGGCGGGCGAGGTCCGCCAGCAGCCGGAGTCGACGTGGCCCCTGGGCGCGGTGGTCGCGATCGCGGTGGTCGGGTCGCTCGCCGTCGGTCCGCTGCTCACGGGGAGCGGGTTGCCGGACGGGTCGGTCGGCCCTGCTCCGGACGTCGCGGTGACCGCCGCACCGACGACGGACCCGGACTGGCCCGGGCCGGTGCCGACCACGACGACGACGCTCGACGCCGACGCGATCGAGGCGGACACCCGCTCGTTGCTCGAGGACACGGTCCGCTGGGCCGGCCCCCTCGACGACCTGTCGTCACCGACGCCCGCCGCTGCCCGGCCGCCGCAGGTCGAACTCGTCGCGGAGCGGTGCGACGACGGTGGACGGCGGTGGACCGGGTCGCTCGTGCTGCCCACCGCCCGGCCGCAGGACCTGGCACCGCGGGTGCAGGCGGGGTGGGACGCAGCGGGCTACGCGGCGGTCGACCGGGCGATGGGCACCGACCTCGTCATGCCGCTCCGCGGGGACGCCGCGGTGGAACGGATGCGGCTCGGCGGTGGACCCGACGGGGTGCACGTCGACGTCGAGTCCTTCTGCACCGGCACGTGAGCACGACACCCGCGCCCTAGGCTGGAGGGGATGTCCAGCGTCCTCCTCACCGTGCACGTCGTGGCGGCGCTGCTCACGCTCGGGCCCGTCGCGGTCGCCGGGAGCACGTTCCCGAGGCCCGCACGCGCGCTCGTCGCCGATCCGGACGACCAGGCCGCTCGAGCCGTCGCGACGGTCCTGCACCGGATCTGCCACGTGTACTCGATCATCTCGCTCGCCGTCCCGACGTTCGGCACGGCGCTGGCGTTCGAGGTCGGGACGCTCGACGAGGCTTGGCTGCTCGTGTCGATCGGTCTGACCGCCGTGGCTGCGGCGATCCTCGCGCTCGGGGTCCTGCCGGAGCAGCGCCAGGTCCTCCGCGGCAACGGGACGGAGCGCTCGCCGCGGAAGCTCGCGGCGCTGGTCGGTTCGTTCAACCTGGTGTGGGTCGTGGTCGCCGTGCTCATGGTGGTGCAGCCCGGCGCCTGACCGGGCCGCACCGCGGCAGCAGCACGCACTGTGCCGCCCCGCCTCAGTGCGCCCGCCGCACCGCCACCTGGCGTCGGCCGTGCGCGGTGAGCCACGCCCCCGCGGTCACGACCAGCGGCAGCCCGATCGCCAGCAGGGCCAGCATCGACCAGTCCGGCACGAACGGCATGTGGTTCGTCCCCACCACGGGCTCCGTGAACCGCAGGGTGAGCGCCCGCATCGGCAGCAGCCCCAGCAGGGTGCCGATCACCGCGCCCACCGAGGCCAGGATCGCCGCCTGCCAGGTCGACACCCGCCGCCGGAGTCGTGGTGCAGCACCGATCGCGTCGAGCACCTCGTCGTCTCGGCGCCCGTCGGACCGTGCGAGCCCGATGGCCACCGCAGTCGCACCGATCGTCACGGCCGCGGCCAGCGCGAGCACGATCGCGCGGATGAGCGCGCCGTTGTCGACCGGACCGGCCTCGTAGGCGAACTGCGGGCCGTCCCACCGGGCTCGGTCCGCACCGCCGAAGCTCTGCCAGGCGGAACTCAGCTCGTCCCACTGTTCGGGGGCGATGTCCCCGGGCAGCGTCGTGACGAGCATGCCGTCGACGGCCGGGACCCCGTACTGCGCAGCGGTCGCCTTCGTCATGAAGACGCCGACCTGGATCCGGGGCGACTGCACGTCGAGCACCGCAGGGATGGACACGCTGGCGTCCGGCTTCGTCCTCGTCGTGATCGTCGGGCTCTCCCACGTGCGGTCGTGGAACGTGTCGATGCGGACCGCGCCGTCGTGGGCGTACTCCGGCCACAGGGACACCGCCTCGCCGCCCTCGAGCGCATCCCGCACGGCAGCCGACGGGCGGTGGCCGGTGAGCACGGCGTAGTCGTCGACGGTGCCCGTCCAGATGTGCGGCGTACTCGCGTCAGCGGTGTCGAGGTAGTACGCGCAGCCGGTGGTGTCGTTCGCGGGGCAGTCGAAGTCCGTCCACCGGTGCGGCAGCGTCACGGACGACGGGGTGTCGCCCGCCCAGCCCTCGGCCACGCCGAGCACCCGGATCCGGTCGTGGTCGAACACCCGGGCCACGACCTTCGCCGCGTGTGCCGTCAACGCCGCGTCGTGACCGCTGGAGGCACCGTCCTCGCTGGACAGCTGCACCTCGGTCGTCGCCACTCCGACGGCCGTGCGGTACTCGTACCCACGGACGTACTGGGCGTGGCTCGACGCACTCCACGTGATCACCACCGACGCGACGAACACGACGCTCATCACGCTCGCGAGCACCGGCACCGTCCGGACCGGGTTGCGCCGTGCATCGCGTGCGGCGAGACGCGCCGACAACCCGAGGCGCGACGACAGCCGCGTGACGAGGGCGAGGAGCCACGGCGAGCAGATCGCGATGCCGAGCTGCATCAGGCACGGTCCGAGCGCGACTCCGGCCCCGGCCACCCAGGCCCAGTGGTCGTCCTGCACCGGGCGGTCGTTGAGCATGAGCACCCCGACGCCGCAGGCCAGCGTCATCACGGCGCCGGCGACGACGAGCGCCGGCCCCCAGACGCGGCGCCGACGGCGGGCCGGACGGTCGACGGGCGCGGGACGGAGCGAACCCCGCAGCGCTGCGAGCACGTTGATGCGCGTGGCGGCCCGAGCGGCGACGAGGGCGGAGACCAGCCCGGCCAGGATGCCGGCGGCCGCGACCACGAGCAGCAGGAGCGGGGGCACGTGCAGGCCCGGGAACGACACGACGTCGCCGTTGTCGATCAGGCGGAACACCACGACGCCGAGCCCGGTGCCCGCCGCGACGCCGAGGACCGCGCCGATCGACCCGAGCACGAGGCCGGAGCCGGCGACGATCGTCCGGACGAACCGCTTGTCTCCGCCGACGCTCGTCACGATCGCGTACGAACGGGTGTCCGCCCGGGTCCCGACCAGGAACGCGGCCCCGGCGAGCAGTGCGACCTCGAACATCGCGAAGACACCGAGCAGCGCCATCGCACCGAGGTACCACAGGAGCGAGGAGCTCATCTGGCCGCCGGGCAGGCGGGCGTCCGGCGGGTCGAGGACCACGGGGCGTGACTGCACGACGATGCCGTGCGCGTTGAGCTGCCGGATCTCCGACCAGGTCGGGGCGTCCGACGGCAGGTAGACGGTGACGTCGGTCAGGCCGACGTCGTCGGTGGTGTCGGTCGTCGACAGCGTCGTCCCCCAGGGCAGGAACACCCCCTGCTCGCTCGGTGCCGAGCCGAGGTCGCGCATCGTCCCGGTGATCGTGAACCGCTTCGTGACGGGGTCGGTGAGGTCGACGGTGTCACCGATGTGCGCACCGAGCCGGTCGAGGGTCGCGGGCGTGACCATGAGCTGGTTGCGTGCGGTCGGAGCCGAGCCGTCGAGGACGCGCCAGTGCCCCTCGAGGGACGGGTCCCAGACGCTGCCCTCCACCGCGGCCAGACCCACCGGGCCCCGCGGACCCTGCACCACGACGGGGGTGCTGCCGACCGGGATCGACAGGGCACCGTCCGGCACGTGGGCGAGGACGTTCGCGAACGGGGCGTCCTCGTCGGCCTTCGTGACCGGGCTGTTCCGCTTCGAGTCGGTGAACTGCCACTGCACCGGGTCCTGCCGCATGCCGGGCAGGTCCGGTCCGGACACCCGCATCTGCGCCGCCGCCTTGCCGAGGTCGTAGTCCAGCGACTCCGATGTCGTGGGTTGCGTCGACTGCACGACGACCGCCACTGCGGCGAACCCGGCGGTCGGGATGCCGATGAGCGCGATGATCAGTGCCGCACGACCGGCCTTCGCGAAGGCCAGTCGACGCCCCAGGCGGAGCGCCGGTCGGAGGGCGAACGGCGTCCGGCCGGTCCCCCGACGCCGACGCCGGCTCACGACGCGTTCCGGTCCGCCAGGGCGAGTTCGACGCCCGAGTACACGGTCTCGTCGACCACGCGGCCGTCGCGCAGGAAGACGATCCGGTCCGCCCAGGCCGCGTGCCGGGCGTCGTGGGTGACGAGGAGCGCTCCGGCTCCGGCGTCCACGTGTCGTCGGAGCATGCGGAGCACGACCTCGCCGGTCTGCGAGTCGAGTGCGCCGGTCGGCTCGTCGGCCAGCACGAGCCGACGTTCGCCGACCACGCCCCGGGCGATCGCGACGCGCTGTTGCTGGCCGCCGGACAGGTCGTCCGGGTAGGCGTCGGCGCGGTGTGCGAGTTCGACGTTGTCGAGCGCCAGTTCCGCGGCGCGGCGGGCCTGCGATGCCTTCCAGCCGTCGAGTTCGAGCGGCAGCGCCACGTTCTCGACGGCGGTGAGCGAGGGGATCAGGTTGAAGTCCTGGAACACGAACCCGATGAGGCGACGGCGCAGGGCCGCGAGTTCCTTGGCAGGCCGATCGGACACGAACGCGCCGTCGATCAGGACCTCGCCGCTCGTGGGCGGCAGCAGGGTGCCGGCGCAGGCGAGCAGCGTCGACTTGCCGGAGCCCGAGGTCCCCATCACGGCGACCATCTCGCCGCGCTGGACGGCCAGGTCGATGCCGGCCAGGGCCGTGACGGCCTTCGCGCCGGAGCCGTAGTGCACGCTGACGGCGTCGAGCTGCAGGAGCGGTGCGGCGCTCACCGTGCGCTCCGCGCGACGTCGGTAGCGGTCGGGGACGAAGAGCCGGCGTCAGCCGCCGGGGGCTCGTCCGGCCGGTACCGCGCCACGGTCGACTCCACGTGGTCGAGCCAGCGCACCTCGGCCTCGGCCTGGAACACCATCGACTCGAGTACGAGCGACCACGCCAGGTCCGTCGCGGGATCGGTCGTGCGCTTGAGCCGGGTCAGGTCCTGCAGGTTCCGGATCGCTGCGGCACGCTGCACCTGCACCAGGCGGGTGACGTCCACACCCGGCACGGTGACGGCGAGGGCCAGCTTGATCGCCAGTTCGTCGCGTCCGCGCTTGGCGGGCACCGGCTCACTGAACCAGCGCGCCACTTCCCCGCGACCCGCGTCGGTCACCGTGTAGACGACGTGGCCGTCGTCGTCGGTGTCGCCGCGGGCCACGAGGCCGTCGCGTTCCAGGCGGTCGAGGGTCGTGTAGACCTGGCCGATGTTCAGCGGCCAGCTCCCGCCGGTGCGGTGCTCGAACTCCCCCCTGAGCTGGTACCCGTACCCGGGTCCCCCCACCAGCAGCGCGAGTACGCCCATCCGTACGCTCATGACACTTCCCCGTCTCTCGTCCACCATGGACATACGGAGTATGCCCATACTGCGTATGCATCCGCAACCCGGAGACGGACTGGAGGCCCGTGGCGGTGTCGCCACGGGCCTCCAGTCCGCCGTTCGGTCGCGTCCGCGACCCCGGGTCAGGAACCCAGCTTCGACAGCTCCTCGAACTCCTCGTCGGTGAGCTCGATGGTCGCGCCCTGCAGGTTGTCCTCCAGGTGCGAGACGCTCGACGTGCCGGGGATCGGCAGGACGACCGGCGAGCGCTTGAGCAGCCAGGCGAGTGCGAGCTGCGCCGGCGACGCACCCTTCCGCTCGGCGATCTCGGTGAGCGGCGAGTCCTCGCCGGTCAGGCCGCCCGTCGCGAGCGGGAACCACGGGATGAAGGCGATGCCCTGCTCGGTCGACCAGTCGAGGAGTTCCTCGGCGTCGCGCTTCTGCAGGTTGTACAGGTTCTGGACGGAGACGATCGTCGCGATCTCCTGCGCGGCCTTGACGTCGTCGACCGACACCTCGGACAGGCCGATGTGCCGGATCTTGCCCTCGTCCTGCAGCTTCTTCAGCTCGCCGACCTGGTCCTCGAGCGGGACCTTCGGGTCGATGCGGTGCAGCTGGAACAGGTCGATGCGCTCGAGGCCCAGACGGCGGAGGCTCATCTCAGCCTCCTGCCGCAGGTACTCCGGACGGCCGACCGGCGGCCACTCGTTCGGGCCGGTCCGGGTGAGGCCGGCCTTCGTCGCGATCACGATGTCGTCGCCGTAGGGGTGGAGCGCTTCGTGCAGGAGGTCCTCGGCGACGTAGGGGCCGTAGGAGTCGGCGGTGTCGAAGAAGTCCACGCCGAGCTCGACGGCGCGCTTGAGCACGCGGACGGCCTCGTCGTGGTCCTTCGGAGGTCCCCAGACGCCGGGGCCGGTGAGCTGCATGGTGCCGTAGCCGAGGCGGTGCACCTCGAGGTCGCCCCCGATGCGGAAGGTGCCTGAGGCGGCGGCCGGACGGTTGGTGGTGTCGGTGCCAGTGGTCATGTCCCCGGTCTACGCCGGAGGCGTTGCCGGTCCCTGAGTCGGTGTCCCCCGGGTGCTACGGCCGGTCCGGGCGGGGGTACGGCGTCTCGCCGCGCTCGAGCCCCTCGACGAGCTTGGTCAGTCGGTTCGTCCGGGCCGTGGCGCTCGGCGCCGTCGTGATTCGATGCAGCACGGCGTACCGGTTCGTCGCGTCGAGCTCGGCGAACAGGGTGGCTGCCGCGGGCAAGGCGTCGAGCGCCGCCCGCAGGTCCTCCGGGACGGTGGCACTCGCGGCTCCGGCGTAGGCGCGGTCCCACCGGCCGTCGCCCTTGGCGCGGTCGATCTCGGCCTGCCCGCGTTCGCGCATCCGGCCGTCGGCGGTGAGCGTCGCGACGAGCCCGATGTTCCGCTGCGACCAGAGCGAGGCCTTCCGCCGCGGGGTGAACCGCTGCCGGAACGTCGCCTCGTCGCGGCCGCGCTTCTGCCCGTCGATCCACCCGGAGCAGAGCGCTTCGTCGAGGGCTTGGTCGTACGTCAGGCTCGTCGGCTCCGAGGTGCCCTTCTTCGCGAGCACGAGCCACACCCCGTCGGTGTCGCCCTCGTGCTCGTCGAGCCAGGTCCGCCAGGCCGCGGCGTCCGGCAGCACCAGGTCGACGATGTCCATGCGGTCATCGTAGGACGGCCCGACTCGCGTGCGTCACGCCGAGACGCGTGCCTGCGTCAGACCCAGTTCGGCTGGTCCAGCACGCCCGTCGGGTCCGCCTGTTCCGCGATGCGGTGCAGGCGCGAGGTGTTGTCCCCGAAGTAGGCCGACGGGTCCGTGATGGCCGCGTCGCAGTAGTTCGCGTACGCCGCGTCGCCCCACGCCGGACGCATGGCCCGGCGGAACCCCCGCACGTACGCGTCGAACGGTGCAGGGTCCGCGCCGTCCGCGAAGACCGCCGTGTACTGCACGGTCATGAGCGCGGACCGCCACGGGAACGCCGAGTCGGTGCGGCCGACGTCCGCCACGACGCCGCCGAGGGCGTCGAGCGCGACCCCGCCCTCCAGGTTGCCGTCGACGTCGCCCGCCGCTGCCGCCTGCGCGACGAGCACGTCGATCTGTGCGTCGGTGAGCTTCGTCGATCCGATCGACGAGGTCGCCGCCTCGGACACCCGCTGGGGCTTCCCCGCCAACGCGGACATGGCGGCGCCGTAGGTCAGTTCCTGTCCGGTGTGCGCCAGCGGCTTCGCACCCGTGGCGGCGATGAAACCGTCGACGGAGGTGTCGGCGCCGGTCTTCGAACCGGTCCACACGCCGGTCACGGTGACCGTCGGGGCGGTGTGCCGACTGCCGTTGAGCAGCTTGAGCGTCGACCACAGCTCCGGGTCGGCGGTGGGCGCCCAGTCCTGCCAGGCGCGCACCACGGCAGCGGCGGCCGACCACGCGAACGTGATGGTGAAGAGCAGGACGGGAGGCGCGGCCTGCGTCCGGTACGTCAGTGCGGTCACGACGCCGACGGTTCCACCGCCCCCACCGCGGCAGGCCCAGAACAGGTCGGGTTCGCGGGACGTCGAGACCTCGTGCACGGAGCCGTCCGGGGTGACGAGCGTCACGCCGGTGAGCTGGTCGCAGGTCAGCCCGAACGAGCGGACGAGCACGCCGACCCCACCGCCGAGGGTGAGCCCGCCGATGCCGACGGTCGGGCACGAGCCGGCGCCGATGGCCCGACCGGCCTTCGCGAGCGCGGCGTAGACGTCCCCGAGCTGCGCGCCCGGGCCGATCGTGACGGTGTCGTCGTCGTGCAGTTCGATGTCGTCGAGGTCCTGCGTGCTGATCACGAGCGACCGCGGGACGTCGGTGCCCGGGGCGCCACCGGCCGACCACCCCGTGTACGAGTGCCCGCCCGCTCGCAGTGCGACGGGCGTGTGGGTCGTACGCGCGAACGCGAGGCCGGCCTGCACGTCGGGGATCCCCGCGACCCGGAGGATCCCCTGCGGGTCGGCGTCGTCGTAGCGCGGGTTCTCGAGCACGCGTGCGCCGTCCCACCCGTTCGACCCGGACCGGAGCAGCGTGCCGGAGACCGCGGCGGCGAGGGCGTCCCACGAGTCGGGGCCGCCCGGCGTCGGTGTGCTCGTCGGCTCGGCGGAGCCGCTGGCAGTCGGTCGCGGCGAGCCCGAGGGAGCGGGACCCGGCCGGGTGCACGCTGCCAGGACCCCGGCGAGCCCGAGTCCGACGCCCCCGGCGAGCAGGGCGCGCCGGGTCGACGTGCGGCTCACGAGCCGGCGAGTCCCCCGCCGGCACCGGTGATGCCGGGGTGTGCGGACTTCGCGAGGCCCTCGGTCATCGAGTGCGCTGCCTCGGCGTCGGCGAGGGAGCGGGCGCCGAGGGTCGGGTCGACGGGTTCGAGGTGGGCGAGGCGCTTCGCACGACGGCGGTTCTGCACCTCGAGCACGGTGAGCAGCGCGGCGATGGCCACGACCACTCCGACGACGATCCACACGACGACCATGACGTTCCCCTTCCGTCCCGGGGCGTCCACCCCGTGCTCGCAGCGTAGCGCCGGCGGTGCGATGCCATCCAACGGAGCCGGGAACTGTCGCCGTTCCGTGACCGTCAGGCGGTGCTGCTGATCCGGACGGCGCCCGCCCACCCGTGCACCCACTCGGGCAGTTCGCGGTCAGCTGGTGCTCCGCCCACGGCGTCGAGCAGGTCCGTCATCGGGACGGTCCCGCCGGAGCGTCGCAGGAACCGCGCCTGCACGACGGCACGGGCGACGACGGCTCCGCGACGGACGAACGTCTGCTCCAGGTACACGGCCCGGTCGTCGACGCCGAGCACCCGGGTCACGAGCTCGAACCGTTGCCCGAGCGTCAGGGACCGCTTGTACGTGATGGTCTGCGCCGAGACGACCGGGTACCAGCCGCGCTCCGCGATCGCGCCCCAGAACCCCGACCGCAGCATCAGGTCGAGCCGCCCGAGGTCGAGCATCGACAGGTACTTCCCGTTGTTGACGTGCCGCAGCGGGTCGAGGTCGGTCAGGGTCACGCGGAACGGTGTGCGTGCCGCGTCCCAGAGCGACGGCCGCCGTCCATCCGTCGTCGGGCGGAGGCGGACACGCAGGCGCAACAGGAACAGCCGGAAGTACAGGTTCACGCGCCGATCACACCAGAAGGCCGCGCTGCCCCGCGTGGACCTTGGAGGATCCACACGAACGGTGCCCGTGTCTGACCGGCACCGGCAGTGCCTTCCTCCGAGCGGCGCACCCGGAGTAGACCTGCAGCATGCAGACACGCAAGCTCGCAGACCTCGAGGTCGGACCCGTCGGCCTCGGCACCATGGGCATGAGCGCCTTCTACACGGGCGCCGGCACCGACGACGCGGAGTCGATCCGCACCATCCACCGCGCGATCGACCTGGGCGTCACCCTGTTCGACACGGCCGAGGCGTACGGCCCCTACACGAACGAGGAACTCCTGCGCCGTGCGCTCGAGGGCCGGCGCGACGACGTCGTCATCGCGACCAAGTTCGGCCTGATCACCCACACCGCCGGCGAGGAGACGCCCGCCCGGGGCCGCGGCATCAGCTCCGCACCGGAGTCCGTGCGCGAGGCGCTCGAGGGCTCCCTCCGCCGCCTCGGCACCGACCACATCGACCTGTACTACCAGCACCGCGTCGACCCGGCCGTCCCCATCGAGGACGTCGTCGGCCAGCTCGCCGGCTTCGTGCAGGAGGGCAAGATCCGGCACATCGGGCTGTCCGAGGCCGGAGCCGAGACCATCCGCAAGGCCCACGCCGTGCACCCGATCACGGCCCTGCAGAGCGAGTACTCGCTGTGGACGCGCGACCCCGAGGGCGACGTGCTCGACACCCTGCGTGAGCTCGGGATCGGCCTCGTGCCGTACTCGCCGCTCGGCCGCGGCTTCCTGACCGGTGCGATCACGAAGCCGTCCGACCTGGACTCCGACGACTTCCGCCTGGCGAACCCGCGCTTCCAGGAAGAGGCGTTCGCGCAGAACATGCGCATCGTCGACGCGGTCAAGGAGATCGCGACCGAGGCCGACGCGACTCCGGCGCAGGTGTCGCTCGCCTGGCTGCTCGCCCAGGGCGACGACATCGTGCCGATCCCCGGCACGAAGCGGGTCTCCCGCCTCGAGGAGAACGTCGGCGCCGCCGACCTGACCCTCACCGCGGACCAGCTGTCGCGCCTGTCGGCGCTGCCGGTCCCGACCGGCGACCGCTACCCCGACATGTCGACCATCGGTCGCTGACGCAACCGGACGACGGCCTGGAGGCCCGTGGCGGATCCGCCACGGGCCTCCCGTCCGTCTCGGCGTGCGTTTCGGGCCGGAGCCCGGTGACCGACGCGACCCACGTCCGTCATCCCGGGGAAACACGGGCTGCATAGCGTCCGGAGCACAGGGAGACCACCGCTCGAAGGGGACGCCATGACGGCCGAGAAGACACCGCGCACGACCCGGAGTGACGACGGAGTGGACTCCGTCCCACCACTCGCGAGACTCCTGCCGCTCGGCCTGCAGCACGTGCTCGCGATGTACGCGGGAGCGATCGCCGTCCCGCTCATCGTCGGCGGTGCGCTCGGGTTCGACCGTGCCGACCTGGCGTTCCTCATCAGCGCGGACCTGTTCGTCGCGGGCCTCGCCACGATCGTGCAGTCCGTGGGCTTCTGGCGGTTCGGGGTCCGGCTGCCGCTCGTGCAGGGCGTCACCTTCGCCGCGGTCGGCCCGATGATCGCGATCGGCACCGAGCACGGCATCACCGCCGTCTACGGGGCGACGATCGCGTGCGGGGTCTTCATGGTGGTCGTCGCGCCGTGGTTCGCGCAGCTCGTCCGGCTGTTCCCGCCGATCGTCACCGGCACGGTCATCCTCATCATCGGCCTGTCGCTCATGAGCGTCGCGGCCGGTTGGGTGACCGACGGCGGGGAGGACGGTGCTGCGGACCCGCTCGACGTCGCGTTCGCCGCCGGGGTCCTGCTCGCGATCGTCCTGGTCGAACGCTTCGCTCCGCGCGGTCTCGCGCGGGTGTCGGTGCTGTTCGGGCTGTTGCTCGGCACCGTCGTGGCCCTGTTCGTCCCCGGCATGGTCGACGGGTCGGGCATCGCCGACGCGGGCTGGTTCGCCGTCGTCACGCCGTTCCACTTCGGGCTGCCGACGTTCGACCTCGCCTCGATCGTGTCGATGCTCGTCGTCGGGCTCGTGATCATGACCGAGACCACCGGCGACGTGATCGCGGTCGGCGAGGTCACCGGCCGCCCGGTGTCGAAGCGCACGCTCGCCGACGGCCTGCGGGCGGACGGGCTCGGCACGGTCGTCGGCGGGGTGTTCAACACGTTCCCGTACACGGCGTTCGCGCAGAACGTCGGGCTCGTCGCACTGACCGGCGTGCGCTCCCGGTACGTGGCGACGGCGGCCGGCGGCATCCTCGTCGTGCTCGGCCTGGTGCCGAAGGTCGCCGCGGTGGTCGAGGCGATCCCGCACGCGGTGCTCGGTGGTGCCGGTGTCGCCCTGTTCGGCATGGTCGCGGCTTCGGGCATCAGGACGCTGTCGAAGGTGCGGTTCGACAACCGGAACGTCCTCGTGGTGGCGCTGCCGCTCGGCATCGCGCTGCTGCCGACCGTCGCCCCGGAGATCTACGGGCAGTTCCCGACCTGGTTCACGCTGGTCTTCGACTCGGGGATCTCGGCCGGCGCCGTCGCCGCGATCCTGCTCAACCTGCTGCTCGGGTCGCGCTCCGTGGCCGAGCGGTACGGCGAGGACCCGGCGGTCGGTTCGTACGACGGGGTGCGGTCGACGGCGCCGATCGCGCTGCCCGACCCGCGCGGATCGCGCGGCGAGCCCTCGGCCTAGACCCGGCGGTCAACTCCCCCGGTAGGTGCTGTAGGAAAAGGGGCTCAGCAGCAGCGGGACGTGCAGGTGCTCGGTGCCCGTGACGCCGAACGCCACGGTCACGAACGGGTAGAAGGTCGGGGTCCCGGTGGTGGCGAAGTAGGCGCCGGTGTCGAACCGCAGGACGTGGTCGGTGCGCGCGAGCACGTCGGGGCCGAGCGCGGCGCGGCCGTCGGCGTCCGTCGTGCCGGTCGCGACGACCGCACCGTCGACGGTGCTGAGGGTCAGGCCGACGCCGACCGCCGGGGTGCCGGTGGTGGCGTCGAGCACGTGGGTGGTCAGGTGCGGGACGGCGAACGTCGCACGGATGCGGTGCAGGGCGATGTCGGCGAGGGCAGCCGCGGCCTCCTGCGTCTCGGCCGCCGGGTCCCCCGCGAGGCGCCGGTCGAGCTCGGCCAACAGCTCCTCGGGGGTCCGGCCGGCGGCCCGCACCAGGAACACCCGACCGAAGCGTTGCTCGTACGCGGCGTTGCCGTCGGCGATCCGGCGAGCCACGTCGTCGTCGGCGGTGCGCATCGACGACTGCTCGCGGGCCGACGAGGGGTCGGCCGTGCGCTCCCCGATCCGTGGGTGCTGGGCCAGGGCGTGGTCGAGCTCCGGCGCACCCCACGACGCCGACTCGGTGCGCGCGCGGTCGAGCAGCGCCGGCACCGTCCCGAACGGGCGCGCGGCCACCAGGGCGTCGACCCACGCGGGCACGTCGGCCCATCTCCGGATCACCGCCGCGGCGTCGGGGACGGTCGCGTCGTCGAGGTCGCCGAGGTCCATGTGCCGAGGCTACGGAACGACCGTTTCACCCGCGTTACCGGGCGGTTTCCCCCGCAACGTGACCCGCGGCCCTGAAACGGTCGCATCTGCCGGACGGGAGGCCCGTGGCGGCCCCACCCCGTGCCTCCCGTCCGCCGTCCGTCGCGGTGCGGGCGCACGACGCCGGCGTCTCAGACCTCCGATGCGAAGGATGCCGCGCGCAGCTGCAGGTCCTCGATGCGCCGCAGGCGCGCGGCCTCGACGTCGTAGCCCTCGTACGCGGGCGGCGGCAGCTTCCGGACGTTCCGCGAGCACTGGAAGTCCTGGCAGACCAGCGTGCCGACGGTGTTGCCGTTTCGGCCGGCCGGCCCGGACCGCTTCGCGCTGTAGAACGCGACGTCGTTCGGCAGCTTGACGTCCTGGCACCACGAGCACTGGGCCCGTGAGCGCGACGACGCCTCGGCCTGCCGGAACAGGATGCCGATCAGTTCGCCGTCCAGGGTCGGGACGACGGCGTACGCACGCCGACCGATCTTCGGGTCGCGCCAGCCGAGGTAGTCCAACGCGTCCCAGTCGAGCGTCTCGAAGCCGGCGGGCAGGGTGATGTCGGTCGTCTCCTTGCGGGAGGCGTTGACGAAGGACGTGCGGAGGGTCTTCTCCGTGATGGGGAGCATGGTGGATCGCTTTCGAGCGGGCCCGGGGCGTGCGGACGCACACCGCACCGGGCGGAGGAGGTCAGGGTTCGACGAGGGCGGCCGTGCCTGCGGGCACGACCGGGGGCCTCACGCCCTGATGCCGGCGAAACGGGCGCCGACCACCTCCTGGAAGCTCACGCGACCAGCCTACGTCGACCTGTCAAGCGGCGGGGACGGCCGTCACCAGGACGAGCGAGCCGTCGTGGGCGGGCTGGATCCGCAGCGCCCCGTGGCGCCGGTCCCACTCGCCGGAGTCGAGCGCCGTGCGGAGGGCCGACACCGATCGCCGTGCGGTGAACTCGTCGACGGAGCTCCACGCCGGGTCCGCGTTCCGGGCACCCGGGTCGAGCAGGCGTTCCGGACGGCCGTAGTAGGCCTCCGAGAACCCGTCGACGCAGGTGAACGGGATCGGCAGCGGGGTGTTCGTGACGGTGTCCTCGCCCAGTGCGTCGGTGATGCGGTCGAGCGCGGGGTGGCGGCGGGCCTCGGTCGCCATCACCTCGGGTGCGTACTCGGCGAGCCAGGAGTCCTCGATGCGGGCCGGGTCGCACGTCAGGATCACGATCGGGCCCCGCGTCACCCGGCGCAGCTCGGCCAGCCCGCGCTCGAGGTCGCCCCACCGGTGCAGCGAGAAGGTCGTCATCGCGGCGTCGAACGCGTCGTCGTCGAAGGGCAGCGACCCGGCGGGCTCGACCACGGTCACGTCGCGGTCGGTGGGCGCGTACGACACGACACCCGCGCCGACGTCCAGCACGCTGCGAGCGTCGCCGAGGGCCTTCGCGATCGCGCGGGCGAACGCGGGCTCGGGTCGGCGGTGCTGCCGGTGCCCCTGGCCGCTGCGGGCGGAGTCGGCGGCCCCGGCTGATCCGTCCGTCGTCCTGGTCACGACGTCAGCCTACGGACGGCGTCCGGGGCCGACCAGCGCTCAGTCGACCGACTCGGACTCCGACTCCGACTCGCGCAGGGCCGCGTACTGCTCGGCCCGCTCCGTCGCCGCCCAGGTGCCGAGCAGCGCCAGCGACCGTTCGGTCTCGCTTCCCGGCTCGGCCGAGTACGTGAACAGTGTCAGGCCGGGGTCGGCGACCAGGTCGAGCGCCTCGTAGGCCAGCCGGAGTTCCCCGACGATCGGGTGGTCGATGCGCTTCCCGCCGGCACGGTGCAGTCGGACGTCGTGCGCGGCCCACCAGCCGCGGAACTCCTCGCTGCGCGTGGAGAGCTCCCCGACGAGGGTGATGAGTCCGGGCTCGCACGGGTTCGACACCGCGGCCGCACGGAGCACGGCGACGGCGTCCTTCGCGGTCTGCGCCCAGTCCGGGAAGAAGTCTCGGGCCGCCGGGTCGAGGAACGTGAAGCGGGCGGTGTTCACGGGGCGCCCGGGGCCGGCGAACATCGGCGAGTACAGCGCGCGACCGAGTTCGTTCGTCGCGACCACGTCACCACGCTCGTTGCGCACCCACGCCGGCGCCCCGGTGATCGCGTCGAGCAGGCGCTGCACGCCGGGGCGGACCCGGGTGGGCACGTTCCGGTGCATCGTCTTGACGCCGGAGTTCGCCAGTCGGGTCAGGTCCCACAGGTGGACGCGCTCGTCCTCGTCGAGCTGCAGTGCGCTCGCGAGGCCCTCGAGCACGCTGTCCGAGACGCCCTTCAGCGATCCGCGCTCGAGTCGTGTGTAGTAGTCGACGCTCACGCCGGCGAGCATCGCGACCTCGTGGCGCCGGAGCCCCGGGACGCGGCGGACGCCGCCGCCGAAGGACGGCATGCCGACCTGCTCCGGCGTGAGGCGCGCCCGTCGGGAGGACAGGAAGTCGCGGATCTCGTTGCGCACGTCGATACCCATGGGGAGAGCGTACGTGGCGGTGCTGTCCGTCCGGCAGGCACTGGCGGTACCCGCCGGGCGGACGGGAGGCTCGTGGCGGTGCCGCCACGGGCCTCCCGAGCACAAGCGGTCGCGTCTACGGCCCGACGTCGGCCGTGATCCGCACCCGCGCCACCCGGTGACCGTCCATGGCGGTCACCTCGAGACGGTGGCCGCCTGCGGCGACGACGTCGCCGACCTCGGGCACGCGGTCCAGGTGGACCTGCACGAGCCCGCCGACGGTCTCGTAGTCGCCGTCGGGCAGCGCCGGGCCGCCGTCCGCGACGAGGTCCTCGAGCACCGTGGACCCGTCCACGCCGTCGTGCTCGGCCGTCGGTTCGTCGTACTCGTCGCGGATGCGGCCGACGAGGTCCTCGAGCAGCGCCTCGAGCGTGACCATGCCCGCGCTGCCGCCGTACTCGTCCACGACCAGGGCGATCTGGTGTCCGTCGGTCCGCATGTCCGCGATGGCGCCCGACAGCGACTTCGTCTCCGGCAGCGCCAACACGGGGCGGACCAGGGTCGACACCGGCGCGGACGGGTCGCTCGGCCGGAGTAGGTCGCGGAGGTGCACGAAGCCGTCGACCTCGTCGCGCCCGCCGGAGGTCACGAGGTACCGCGTGTGCCCGACCTCGATCGCGTGGTCGGTGGCCTCGGCGATGGTCAGTCCTGCGTCGATCGTCGACACGTCGTACCAGGGGCGCATCGATTCACGAAGGATCCGGTCACCGGCGTCCAGCGCGCTCCGGGCGATCCGGCGCCCCTGCTCGTCGACACCGGTGTGCTCGTCGACGAGTCCGCGGAGTTCTTCGGTGCTCATCGACTCACTGCGGGCGTTCGGGTCGCCGCCGAGTGCACGGACGACCAGGTTCGTCGAGGCGGACAGCACCCAGATCACCGGGCGCATCAGGGTCGCGAAGCGGTCGAGGGTCGGCGCGACGAGCATCGAGAAGCCCTCGGCGCGCTGCAGCGCGAGTCGCTTCGGCACGAGCTCGCCGAACACGAGCGACAGGTAGGCGATGACGAGGGTCATCAGCACGAGGGCGACCGTCTCGGCGGCGCCCTGGCCGAGTCCGAGGCCGGTGAACAGGGGCGCGACGTCGGGCGCGATCGACGAGGCGCCGTACGCAGCCGAGAAGAACCCGGCGACGGTCACGCCGATCTGCACGGCCGCGAGGAACCGGTTCGGGTCGCGTCCGAGCTCGGCGACGCGAAGGCCACGGGAACCCCGGCGTTCGAGTTGCTGCAACTGCGACTCACGGAGCGAGACGAGTGCGATCTCGGCAGCGGCGAAGACCCCGCCGACGAGCACGAAGAGGATGACGAGCCCGAACGCGATCCAGGTGTCGGCGCCCATCAGCGGGCAGCTTCCTCGGATCGACGACGGGCGGGCGGTCTGTGGTGATCGTCCATGCCTGTGAGTCTGCACAGGGCTGCTGGGATGTCGCCCCACCAGCGCTCGACGTCTGCTGTGCGTGCTTCGGCGCTACGTGGTGAGCGAGCGGCCGATGCGGGCTTCGAGCCACGCCTCGGGGTCGATCGGGGTCACGCCGTCCATCAGGACCTCGAGGTGCAGGTGCGCGCCCGTCGAGACACCCGAGGAGCCCACGAGGCCGATGAACTGGCCCGCCTCGACCTGGTCGCCGACCTTGAGCGGCGACGATCCCGGGATCATGTGCCCGTACAGCGTCGACACCTGGCGGCCGTCGATCTCGTGGTCGATGATCACGGCGTTGCCGTACGAGAAGTACGTGCCCGAGATCCGGACGGTGCCGGCGGCGACGGCGCCGATGGGCGTTCCCATGCCGGGCGTGAAGTCGAGGCCCTGGTGCAGCGAGGAGCACGCGCCGCACGGTGCCGAGCGGTAGCCGAAGCCCGAGCTCATCTGCACCGGGCCGGGGAACGGGGATCGGACGGCTCCGCCGTAGGACACGGCTTCGCCTGCGATGCCGCTCGCGTCCGCCGTGCCGTCCGCAGTGACGACCGTGCGTGTCGTGCCGCCGCCGACGGTGAACCCGTCGCGGTCGAGTCCGGTCGCGGTGACCGCCTGGGTGACCGCGTAGTCCTGGGTCCGCACGATCGGCGCGATGGTCGAGGTCGCCATCGAGGTGCCGGCGCTGGCGTGGGCGGGCATCGCCGAGGCGGCGAACATCGCGATCGCGGCAGCCGCGCTGGTCAGGGTGATCCGCCCGGCACGACCGGACCGGGAGGCCCGTGGGGCCTTCGTGACGCTCGTCACGGTCGCGGCGGGGCGGCGGACCACGCGCGTGATGCGGGTGTCGACGTGTTCGGTGGTCGCGCGGGCTGCGGTGGCGCGGCGGCCCACGGGCTTCGCGACCGTGGCTGCTTCGATGACCTTCGCTGCCTTGGCGGGCTTCGCGACCGTTGCTGCCTTGGCGGGCTTCTCCGGCTTGCCTGCTCGGCGCTGGGGCTTCCGGGCTGCGGCGCGCTCGGCCTCGAGGGCAGCGCGACGGGACAGGTGCACCACCGGGGTCTCCGGGTGCTGGTCGAGTTCGGGTGCAGTCGTCATGGCCGCCCACCATTCTGCACGACTCTGTCGCTTTGTACAGGCCCCACCGTGATCTTTTCGTTACCGGCGCGGCTGGGAGCACCCTGACCACTGCGGGCTCCGGCGTCCCCCGACCGTCCGACATCGGTAGCGTCGTGGGAAAGCGACGGAAGGACCCGCACCATGGCCCGATCGCCGCGAGAGCGGCCCGCGCAGGTCGACCTCGGCACCGCCGACGTCGTGCTCGCCGGCACCCAGGAGCTCCTGCCCGTGCTCCGCGCCGCCGCGGTGCGCGCGGGCATCGACGCCGCCCGCATGCGGGTCATCGGGGTGGACGACCTGCCGGACCCGGAGGAGACCTGGGACGCCGAACTCGCGGTCATCGCGATCCGACGCCCCGGTGACGACCCCGCGTTCCACCGTGCGCAGGAGGCCGCCGAGCTCATCGACCCACTGCTCGTGCCGCACGCCGTCCGGATCGTCGTGACGGTCTCGGGTCTGACGCGGCTGGCGCCCAAGGTCGAGCGCACCCTGACCTCCGAGGTGCTGCACCAGATCGACGCGGCATCGGCACCGTCGGGGTTCGAGCGGCCGTTCCGCAGCATGCGGATGCGGCTCGGGCTCGCAGCACTCCGGGCCGCCGGCGTGCGGGTGTTCCGCGTCTCGATCGGCACCTGACCGGCGCGACAGCCGTCAGCGGGCAGGTGCCCCGCGGAGCTCGAGGGCGATCTGCTCGGCGTCGAGGTTCTGCAGCATCGACTCGAGCACCTCGGCGTCGAACGTGCCGTCGTCGCGGGCATCGAGGATCGCCGCGCGCTGCGCCTCGAGCACCGCGAGCCGTCGGGCCTTCTCGCGGCCCATCCACGCCCGGAGTTCGGCCGGGTCGGCGGCCCGGAGCTCCTCGTTCGTCGCCGGCGGCTGTCCACGCGTCACCGGGACCTGTTCGGCAGCACCGCGCATGAGGTCGAGCAGTCGCCGGCGTTCCTCGGTGTCCTTCGCGGCGCTGTCCGGTGCCGGTGCCGCGATCCGCCGGAGCAGCGGGCCGATCGTGCCGCCCTGGACCACGAGCGACAACAGGGCGACCGCGAACGCGATGAAGACCAGGAGCGATCGCTGCGGCGTGCCCTCGGGCAGGGTCTGCGCAGCGGCGACGGTCACCGCTCCACGCATGCCCGCCCAGACCACGGCGGTGCCCTCCCGCCAGCCCAGCGGTGCCTTCGTGTAGTACGCGATGTCCGCCAGGGTGCGGCGGACGCGCGTCGTGAACCGGTCGAGCTCTCGTTCCGAGGGCGCGCGGTTGCCGGGCCGGTGCTCGCGGATCACCTCGCTCATCGCGTCGCGGTCGCCGGCGTGCATCTCGGCGAAGCGCTCCTGCATCCGCTCGCCGCGCTTGGCGCTCGCCGACAGCGCCAGCAGCAGCGGCACGACGTACGCCGCACGGACGAGCACGGTGAGCACGAGGGCGCCGACGGCGATCAGCAGCGCCGGAGCGATGCCCGCGTGCTCCCGATGGACGTCGCCGAGGATCGACGCGAGTTCGAGCCCCATCGTCAGGAACACCGCGCCCTCGAGCACGAGCTCGATGGTCTGCCAGTTCTGCGCGTCCGACAGTCGGTGCCCCGGCGGGAGTTTGCGCGGCCCGACGATGCCGGTGAACAGACCCGCGACGACCGCGGCCACGAGCCCGGACCCGCCGAAGTGCTCGGTCGGCAGGGCAGCGACGAACGGCACCGCGAAGGACAGCGCCGTGTTCACCGCGGCACTCGGCACGCGGGCGCGGACGAAGACGTTCAACCAGCCGACGAACCAGCCGATGGCCACGGCGATGGCGACGGCCTTCGCGAAGTCGCCGAGCGCGCCCCAGAACGAGAACGATGCACCCGCGGTGAAGATCGCCGTGCGCAGGAGCACGAGCGCGGTCGCGTCGTTGAGCAGCGATTCGCCGTCGAGGATCGAGATCGCCCGGCGCGACACCGAGGTCTGCTTGACGATCGAGGTGGCGACGGCGTCGGTGGGACTGACGATCGCCCCGAGGGCGATCCCCCACCAGAACCCGAGGTCCGGCACCACCCAGGCGAAGAACAGGCCGAGCACCAGGCTCGACGCGATGACGAGCAGCACCGACAGGCCGCTGATGGCGCCGAACTCGCGCCGGAAGTTCATCGACGGCATCGACACCGCTGACGAGTACAACAGCGGTGGTAGGACCCCCGCCAGGATCCACTCCGGTTCGATCTCGGCGTCCGGGACGAACGGCAGCAGGCTCGCGACGATCCCCACGACGACGAGTACGAGCGGCGCCGCGACCCCGATGCGGGGCCCGAGCACGGCAGCGCCCGCGATGGCGATGACGGCGATGACGCCGACCACGAGGAGTTCGGTCACCGGTCCAGCGTGGCACCGTCCGCGCGATCAGGTCCTGTCGGGCTCACCGCTGTGGAGAACACTCGCCTGGACCGAGGGGTGTGGAGGGGCGGTGTGCGCGATGACCGCGACGCTGCCGACGGCGAGCACGAGCGCGAGGGCCCCGGCGGTGCAGGCGGTCCCGATCCGGCGGAGTCGCCCGCGTCCGCTCCGGTCGCGCGGGGCGAACCGTGCCGGCCCGCGCCGGGGCTCCGGGCCGACGAGCCACGGACCGGACCCGTCGACGTCGTACGAGAAGGGCCCACTGCCGTCCGGGGCGTACCGGTACGGGCCACTGCCGTCCGAGGCGTAGGCGGAGCGCAGGTCCTCCGCGGTCCACCCGAAATCCTCCGGCGTCTGACGCGTCGTCGACATGGTCACCCTCCTGCGGCTCGGGAACTGCGGAAGACCAGTCCACCGGGCGTTCCTATGTAGCGCCGGTGCGCCTCCAGGGCGTCTGCCGAGCACCTGCCGGACGCGGGCCGCACCATGTATCTTGATGTCGAGACATCCTGCGCCACGAGTACCGTGGACGTACCGACGGTCGAACAAGGGAGTACCCGCCAGCATGGCCAAGATCATCTACACCCTCACGGACGAGGCGCCGTTCCTCGCAACCCACTCCTTCCTCCCGGTCATCCAGGCCTTCGCCGGCACCGCTGGTGTCGACGTCGAGACGCGCGACATCTCGCTCGCCGGCCGGATCATCGCCCAGTTCCCCGAGCGGCTCACCGACGAGCAGCGCGTGGACGACGCCCTGGCCGAGCTCGGCGAGCTCGCGAAGACCCCCGAGGCGAACATCATCAAGCTGCCGAACATCTCGGCGTCGATCCCGCAGCTCAAGGTCGCGATCAAGGAACTGCAGTCGCAGGGCTACGACCTGCCGGACTACCCCGACGAGCCGAAGACGGACGAGGAGCGCGACGCCCGCGCCCGCTACGGCCGCGTCCAGGGCAGCGCCGTCAACCCCGTGCTGCGCGAGGGCAACTCGGACCGCCGCGCGCCCCTGTCGGTCAAGAACTACGCCCGGAAGCACCCGCACCGCATGGGCGCCTGGTCGCGTGACTCGAAGACGAACGTCGTCACCATGGGCGTCGACGACTTCCGGTCGAACGAGAAGTCCTGGATCGCCCCCGCCGACGACGTCCTGACGATCACGTTCGTCGCCGAGGGTGGCGAGACCCAGGTCCTCAAGCAGTCGATCCCCGTCGTGCAGGGCGAGGTCGTCGACGGCACCGTGCTGCACGTCGCCGCGCTCGAGACCTTCCTGCGGGAGCAGATCCAGCGCGCCGCCGCCGAGGACGTCCTGTTCTCCGTCCACCTCAAGGCCACGATGATGAAGGTCTCCGACCCGATCATCTTCGGCCACGTCATCAAGGCGTTCTTCCCGTCGGTGTTCGAGCGCTTCGGGGCCGACCTGGCGGCTGCCGGACTCACCCCGAACGACGGCCTCGGCTCGATCCTCGCGGGCCTCGACGCCCTGCCGAACGGCGCGGAGATCAAGCAGGCCTTCACCGACGGCATCTCCGCCGGCCCCGAGCTCGCGATGGTCGACTCGGACAAGGGCATCACGAACCTGCACGTCCCGAGCGACGTCATCGTGGACGCCTCGATGCCCGCGATGATCCGCACCTCCGGCCACATGTGGGGCCCGGACGGCGACGAGCACGACACCCTCGCCGTGATCCCGGACTCGAGCTACGCCGGCATCTACCAGACCGTGATCGACGACTGCCGCGTCAACGGCGCCTTCGACCCGGCGACGATGGGCTCCGTCCCGAACGTCGGGCTGATGGCGCTGAAGGCCGAGGAGTACGGCTCGCACGACAAGACCTTCGAGGTCCCCGGAGCGGGCGTCGTCCGCGTGACGAACGCCGCCGGCGACGTCGTCATCGAGCACGACGTCGAGCCCGGCGACATCTGGCGCGCCTGCCAGACCAAGGACGTCGCCATCCGCGACTGGGTCAAGCTCGCCGTCACCCGTGCCCGCGCCTCGGAGACCCCGGCCGTGTTCTGGCTCGACGAGACCCGTGCGCACGACGCGAACCTGATCGGTCTGGTCCGCCGGTACCTGGGCGAGCTCGACACCGATGGCCTGCAGATCGAGATCCTGTCGCCGGAGGACGCCATGCGCTTCTCGCTCGAGCGCATCCGCCGCGGCGAGGACACCATCTCGGTGACGGGCAACGTCCTTCGCGACTACCTGACCGACCTGTTCCCGATCATGGAGCTCGGTACCTCGGCGAAGATGCTCTCCGTCGTCCCGCTGCTCGGTGGTGGCGGACTGTTCGAGACCGGCGCCGGCGGTTCGGCCCCGAAGCACGTCCAGCAGCTCGTGCAGCAGAACTACCTGCGCTGGGACAGCCTCGGCGAGTTCCTCGCGCTGGCGGTCAGCCTCGAGCACCTCGCCGGTGTGACGGGCAACGAGCGGGCGAAGATCCTCGGTGAGACGCTCGACCGCGCCACCGGGACCTTCCTCGAGCAGGACAAGTCCCCGGGCCGCAAGCTCGGCTCGATCGACAACCGCGGCAGCCACTTCTACCTGGCCAAGTACTGGGCGGAGGAGCTCGCGGCGCAGACGCAGGACACCGAGCTCGCGGCGGCGTTCGCCGAGATCGCGGGGAAGCTCGATGCCCAGGAGCAGCAGATCGTCGAGGAGCTGAACGGCGTGCAGGGCCACCCGGCCGACATCGGCGGCTACTACCGCCCCGACGACGCCAAGACGAGTGCGGTCATGCGCCCGTCCGCCACGTTGAACGCGACGCTCGCCGCGCTCTAGGAGCACCACTTGACGGACGGGAGGCCCGGTGCCAGCTGGCACCGGGCCTCCCGTCCGTCGTCACGCGCGCCCACCCCCGCTCGTCGCCCCCGTCACCCCGTCACCCGCCCCCGAGGTTCCGAAATCTCGGCATGTCGCGTCGCGCACGGCTCGTTTCCGGAACCTCGGCGAACCTGCGCGGCGTGTTGTGGAACCTCGCGGAGGCCGACCTCGAGGGGGCCGGCCTCGCGGCGGCCGGAGCCAGAACGGCGACTCAGGAGCGCGGCACGGGCGGCCCCGCGGCGAGCAGCACCACGAACACCAGGGCGACCGCCACCACCCCGATGCCGACCGCGACCACCGGACGACGCACCACGAAGAACAGCAGGCGGTCCCAGGAACCCGAGTGTGCGTCCGGCGAGCGGCGCCACGAGCCCTCGAGCATGCCGCGCCGGGCCACCGCGACCTCGAACGGCACCGTGGCGTACGGCACGACGGCACTCGCCCAGCCGAGCAGGAGCGCACCGGCCGACCAGCGCTGGTTGACCGCGACGACGGTCGTCACCACCAGGTAGGCCAGGAACACGAAGCCGTGCACGCCGCCGCCGATCCGGACGCCCCAGTCGCCGGCGTCCAGGCCGTACTTGAGCACCATCCCGGCGATGAGCATGGTCCAGGTCACGAGTTCGGCAACCGCGGCGGCGCGGAACAGGGAGCGGGGAGTCATGCCCACATCGTCGCGGACCGCCCCTGGAGGAGACCCGCTAGCGTGGAGCCATGTCAGTGCCGACCGAATCCCGTCCCCTGAACATCGTCGTCTGGAACGAGAACGTGCACGAGACCCGCGGTGACGCGACGGTCATCGGGCACTACCCCGACGGCATGCACACCGTGATCGCCGCAGCGCTCCGCGAGCACCACCCCGACGCCACCGTGAGCACCGCCACGCTGCAGGAGCCCGACCACGGCATCACCGCCGAACGCCTGGCCACGACCGACGTCCTGTTCTGGTGGGGCCACGCCGCCCACGACGAGGTCAGCGACGCCGTCGTCGACCTGGTCGTCGACGCCGTGCACGCCGGCATGGGCCTGGTGGTGCTGCACTCCGGGCACTACTCGAAGCCGTTCAAGCGCCTGATGGGCACCACCTGCTCGCTGAAGTGGCGGAACGACGGCGAACGCGAGCTCGTCTGGACGATCGCGCCGGAGCACCCGATCGCCGCCGGGGTCCCGCACCCGATCGTGATCGACCGGCAGGAGATGTACGGCGAGTTCTTCGACATCCCGCGCCCCGACGAGGAGGTCTTCCTGTCGACGTTCGACGGCGGCGAGGTGTTCCGGTCCGGCGTCGCCTACCGCCGTGGTCTCGGGAAGGTCTTCTACTTCTCCCCCGGCGACCAGGAGTACCCGGTCTACCACCACCCGGACATCCAGCGGGTGTTGTCGAACGCGGCCTCCTGGGCGGCCCCGGTGTCCGGGCGACGCGAGTTGACGGCCGACCAGCACCCTCGGGACTGGTTCCTGTCGGACGGTGCGGGTAGACAGGGCGTGTGACCAACCATCTCGACGGTGCGGATCGGCGCACCGCGGTGATCGAGGCGCTCGAGGTCTTGGGGGCAGGCCCCGAGGAGCGTTTCGACCGCATCACCCGCATGACCCACGAGGCGTTCGGCGTGCCGCTGACCTTCCTCAACCTCGTCCACAGTGACGTCGTCACGACGCAGTCGACGTTCGGCTGGCACCAGGGTTCGAGCGTACCCGCGAGCGAGCAGTTCTGCGCCACGACGGTGCTCAGCCCGGAGCCGATGGTGATCCCCGACGCCTCGCTCGACGATCGGTACGCGCACACCGCGGCGGTGGCGGAGCACGGGATCCGCTTCTACGCGGGGGCGCCGTTGACGATGCTCGACGGCACCCGGGTCGGCACGCTGTGCATCATGGACGCGACCCCGCGCGAGATGTCGGCCGCGGACCTCGACCTGCTCCGCGACCTCGCGCGCTGGGCCGAGCGCGAACTCGGCCACGCGATCGACCGTGGTCGGATCAGCCGTGTGCGCGAGAGCCTGGTCCCCGAACGCGTCGAGGTCCCCGGCCACGACCTGGACACGCTCGCGCTGCGTCGTCAGCAGGGCGGCGGGGACGTCGCCGACTGGCGACTCGCCGCCGACGGTGCGCTGCACGTCACCGTGGGCAGCGTCGCGGCGGCCGGCCACGCGTCCGGCCTGCTCGCCTCGGCCGTCCGTGGTGCCGTGGTCGCGCGGACCGAGACCGCCATGCCGGACGCGATCGGCGGTCTGGAGGCCCAGATCACCGCCGACCTGTCCGCTGCGGACGCCGTCGGCTCGCTCTTCCACCTGCGGCTCGACCCGACGTCGGGGCACGTCGACTTCGGGGACGCGGGCCACGGCCTCGCGGTGCTCGTCCGCGCCGACGGCAGCAGCCGTGCGTTGCACTCGCTCGACCTGCCGCTCGGCCTGCAGCCGGAGTCCGTCCCGAGGTCCCCCGCCACGCTCGACCTGGCGGCGGGCGATCGGCTGGCGGTGTGCACCGAGGGTGTCCTGGCGCTCGAGGGGCTCCGGCACCTGGACGACCTGGCCGCCCTCGTCGCCGCGGAGCCGACCGGTGCGGCGGTCGTCGAACGGGTCCGCGCCCTGGTGCCGACCGGCGCCACCGACGACGTGACGCTGGTCGTGCTCGGCCGACGGTGAACGCCGTCAGGAGCGGAAGCGGTCCTGCCGTGATCGCGGTGCACCGGTGAGCGCGACGACGAGCAGCGTGGCCAGCAGCCCGAAGCCGGCGAGCTCGATGCCGAGACCGGCCAGCTGCCAGTAGGCGCTGCCGACCACCTGCGGCTGCGTGATCGACTCGGGCCACCACGCGTCGATGAGCGGGAACGAACCGGGGAACGGGTCGAGGCCGAACACCACGAGCCCGCCGAGCAGCAGCACGACGCCGAGCAGGGCCATCGCCCCGCGGGAGCGCCCGAGCATGTGCACGACGAGCGCGGCCGCCATGCCTGCCAGGCCGACGACGGCGATCAGGAACGCGACCACGACGATGGTCTGCGGCGCGAGGGCCACCCAGTCGAGCACCGCGATCGGCAGCAGCAGCCACCGACCGGTCCGCGCCCACCGCGCGGGGTTCCGCCATCCGTCCATGGCCGCCAACCGTAGGGCACCCGCCCGGACGCGGGCCGTGCGTGCCCCGGGAGCGGGACTACGATCGGGAGGTGATGGCGCAGGACGGACGTACCCGGCAGGAGCGCGCGCTCGAGACCCGCGCGGCGATCATCGGGGCCGCGGCCGCCGAGTTCGACGACCGTGGGTACCTCGGTGCGTCGATGGACGGGGTCGCCGAGCGGATCGGTCTGACCAAGGGTGCGCTCTACTTCCACTTCGCCTCGAAGGCCGACCTGGCCGGCGCCGTGATCGCCCAGCAGCACGAGGTCTCGCGGCGGTACGGCGAGGCCGCGATCGCCCGGAGCAGGACACCGCTCGAGGCCCTCATGTGGATGTCGCAGGGACTGGCGACCCAGATGGTGACCGAGGTCGTCGTGAGCGCCGGCATCCGTCTGTCGACCGAGGTCGCGACGCGCGACGTCCCCCGGCAGGACCCGTACACCGACTGGATGGCCGTCATCGCGCAGACGGTCCGCCAGGCGATCGACGCCGGCGAGGTCGACCCCCGGTGGGACCCGGACCTGGTGGGTCGCGTGGTCATCCCTGCCTACACGGGCGTGCAGACGGTGTCGGACGTGCTCGCCGACCGCACGGACCTGTACGAGCGCCTGCGGGAGCTCTGGACGGTGCTGCTCGCCGCGCTGGTCACGGAGCGCCTGCGACCCGAGGTCCCCCGACTCGTCGCGATCATCGCCCCGGAGTGACGCGGGTCCCCCCAGGGAAACACCCACGTCACCGTCCTCCCGAGGATACCCAGCGGCCGGTTTCCGTACCCGCCCCCGTTCGCGGGCATGTGTCCGGCGGCCCACTAGCCTGGGTCGGTGCCCACCCCACCGGCAGAGGTCGACGTCGACGTCCCGCTCGTCCGGGCGCTGCTCCACGACCAGCACCCCGACCTGGCGGACCTGCCGCTCGTGGTGGTCGCCAACGGCTGGGACAACGTCATCGTGCGGCTCGGCGACGAGTACGCCGTGCGCCTGCCGCGGCGGGAGCTCGCAGCACGCCTGGTCGAGCACGAGCAGCGGTGGCTGCCGGAGATCGCCGTCCGCGTCGCACCGATCGCGCCTGTGCCCGCCCCCGTGCGCGTGGGCCGTCCTGCGCTCAGGTACCCCTGGTCGTGGAGCGTCGTCCCGTGGCTCCCCGGTGCGCCCGTCGGTGAGCGTGCTGCCGGGGTACGGGTCGCCGAGGCGCTCGCGGAGTTCGTGCGACGGCTGCACGTGCCGGCTCCGGCCGAGGCACCGACGAACCCGTTCCGTGCGGTGCCGCTGGCGACGCGCAGCGACGCCGTCCTGACGCGACTCGCCACGCAGGACGTGCCCCGGGCCGTGGAGCTGGCAGCGGCCTGGCGGACCGCGGCGGCGCTGCCGACGCACACCGGGCCTCCCGTCTGGGTGCACGGCGACCTGCACCCCTTCAACGTGCTCGTGGACCGCACCCCGGACGGCGACGAACGCCTGTCGGCGGTCGTCGACTTCGGCGACGTGACCTCGGGGGACCCCGCCGTCGACCTCGCCACCGCCTGGCTGACGCTCGACCGGGAGGCCCGCCACACGTTCCGGACGCTGGTCGCCGCCCCGGACGCCACCTGGGGACGCGCCCGCGGCTGGGCGATCGCGCTCGCCTCCGCGCTCGCGTCGTCCGACGAACGCGCCTTCCGGAGCGTCGCCCGGCGCAGCATCGACGCGGTGCTGGACGGCTGAGACCCCGCGGGGCTATCGTGACCGCACCATCCGTGCACAGCCGATCGGAGGGGCCCTCATGACCCTCGAGTTCCGCGTCCAGCACGACGTCGCCACCGACGCCTCTCCCGCTCCCACCCGATCCGACCGAACCGGCCTGCGCGGGTTCCTCGACCGCCTCGCCGAGCGCCGCGCCGCCGCACGTGTCCGACGGGTCGAGGCCCGGCTGCAGGAACTCGGCGAGCTCGAGCACCTGCTGTCCGAGGCGCGCGGCGTCGTCGAACGCGGCTGGATCCAGCACGCCTGGTTCGCGTACCTCGACGAGCACGGCCGGACGCGGAACGCCACGAGCGCCGCCGCGATGGACGTGCAGGGTCGGCCGCTCGTCGCCGCCTGCCTGGTCGGCGCCGTCGTCTCGGCCGCCGGCGGACCGCACGCCGTGCACTCGCCCCGGGTCCAGCACTCGCTCGACCTCGTCTGGCACGCGCTCGCCGTGGACGAGGGTGCGCCGGTGCTGTGGTGCCCGGCGCCCGACGTCCGGATGGGCCGCGTGCGTGACCTGACGAGCTGGAACGACGCCCCCGCGCGTACCTCGGCCGAGGTGGCCGGGCTGCTGCTCACCGCGGAGCGCGTGGCCGTGCAGGAATCGGAACGCCTGCAGGACGTCGTGGTGGCACGATCGAGGGCATGAGCAGCACCGACGCCGTCCCCGAGGTCCACCCTGCGACGACCGCCGGTCTCGCGTCCAGCGGGAACGCGGTCCTGTCGGACGAGGGCGCGTCGTCGGACACCGATCCCCTGGCCTCGGCCGCCGGGGTGAAGCGGACGCTGCACCGGTACCTGCAGAAGCACCGCGCCGCGCTCCTCGGCAAGCTCGACGGCCTGGCCGAACGGCAGGCTCGCTGGCCGGTGACCCCGACCGGCACGAACGTGCTCGGACTGGTGAAGCACGTCGCGGGGGTGCAGGCCGGCTACTTCGGCGAGGTGTTCGGCCGACCGCTGCCGGACGCGCCCGCCTGGCTCGACTCGGAGGACGGCGACGACATGTACGCGTCGCTCGACGAGACCCTGGACGACGTCGTGGCCTTCCACCACCGCAGTGCCGCACACGCCGACGCGACCATCGAGGCGCTCGACCTGGACGCCCGCGGCACCGTCCCGTGGTGGCCGGAGGAGCACCGCGAGGTCACGCTCCACCGGATCCTGGTGCACATGGCGTACGAGACCGCCCGGCACGCAGGGCACGCCGACATCGTGCGCGAGATGCTCGACGGACTGGCGGGAGACGGGGACGGCAACCTGGCCGACAAGAGCCCGGAAGAGTGGGTCCTCTGGCGCGAGCAGCTCGTCGACATCGCCGAGCGCTCCGGACTGCGGGGCCTGGCCACGTAGCCGATGCCGCCTCACGATCGTTACCGTTCTCTCAGGCTCGCCGGTCGAACCGGCTCGTGACCGGGGCTTTCCCACAGGTCCTCCGCACAGGAAACGATCTGTTCGCCGGCTCCCCGTCGTGCGGTCGCTCCGAGCCTGCGTAGCTTTGGCGCAGCTTGTGCCCCGACCCGTGGGCAGTTCGGCCGACCGGAAGGGGAGCGCCCACCCGTGTTCCAGTACGTCGTGGAGCGATGGAGCCAGATCTGGTTCTCGTCGTGGCAGCACTTCTCGCTGGTGGTCCAGTGCACGGTGCTCGCCACGGTCATCGCCGTGGTGCTCGCCACACTCGTCTACCGCAGCCCCCGGCTGACCTCCGTCGCGAACGGGGTGTCCGCCATCGGCCTCACCCTGCCGTCCTTCGCGGTCATCGGCCTGCTCATCGTCCCGCTCGGCTTCGGCGTGCTGCCGTCCGTCGTGACGGTCGTCTTCTTCGCCGCGCTCCCGATCCTGCGCAACGCGGTCGTCGGCCTCGCCGAGATCCCGCCCAGCGTCGTCGAGTCGGCGCGGGGCATCGGCATGAGCCGGTTCCGGACCCTCGTGCAGGTCGAACTGCCGATGGCCTGGCCGATCATCCTGAGCGGCGTCCGCGTGTCCGCCCAGATGGTGATGGGCATCGCGGCCATCGCCGCGTACGCCCTCGGTCCCGGGCTCGGCGGCTTCATCTTCTCCGGACTCTCGCGCCTCGGCGGCGCGAACGCCCTGTACTCCGTGGTCGTCGGGGTGATCGGCGTCGTCCTGCTCGCCCTCGTCCTCGACCTGCTCCTCATCGGCCTCGGCCGCCTGACCATCTCGAGAGGTATCCGTGTCCAGCACTGACTCCGCCACCACCACCGCGCCCGACGGGGACGTCACCGGCCGCAGCATCCTGCTCGACGAGGTCACCAAGCGGTACCCCGGACAGTCGAAGCCCGCCGTCGACGGCATCACGCTCGAGATCCCCGCCGGCAAGATCGTCATGCTCGTCGGCCCGTCCGGCTGCGGCAAGACGACCACGCTCAAGATGATCAACCGGCTGATCGAGCCCACCGAGGGCCGCATCGTCGTCGGGGACGACGACGTGACCGGCATCGACGCCGACGAGCTCCGCCGCCGGATGGGCTACGTCATCCAGGCCGGCGGGCTCTTCCCGCACATGACCGTCGCCGCGAACATCGCGATCGTGCCGAAGATGCTCGGCTGGTCGAAGGAGAAGATCGCGGCGCGCGTCGACGAGCTGCTCGACCTCGTCTCGCTCGACCCCGACACCTACCGCGACCGCTACCCCCGCGAACTCTCCGGCGGCCAGCAGCAGCGCGTCGGTGTCGCCCGGGCGCTCGCCGCCGACCCGCCCGTCCTGCTGATGGACGAGCCGTTCGGCGCGGTGGACCCGATCACCCGGCAGCGTCTGCAGGACGAACTCCTGCGCATCCAGGACGAGCTGCACAAGACGATCGTCATCGTCAGCCACGACTTCGACGAGGCCGTGAAGCTCGGCGACTGGATCGTCATCTTCACCGAGGGCGCGCACATCGTGCAGTACGACACCCCGGAGCGGATCCTGGCCGAGCCGGCGAACGAGTTCGTCGAGAACTTCATCGGCTCGGGCGCCGGGCTGAAGCAGCTCACCCTGAACCGGGTCCGCGACGTCGAGGTCGTCTCCGCGGTGACCTGCTCCCCCGGCGAAGAGGCGAAGGCCGTCCTGCAGCGCATGCACGAGGCCGGGGGCCACGGGCACGCCGTCGTGGTCGACCGTCGACAGCGGCCGATCGGCTGGCCGTCGCGCCGGCAGCTCGAGCGCCTGGACCGGATCCCGGACGGCGTCGACCCGGAACTGCCGATCGTGGGCGAGGCCTCGACGCTGAACGACGCACTCGACACCATGCTCGTCTCCAGCGCGGGCGCCGCACTCGTCACCGGTCGGGGCGAGGCGTTCCGCGGTGTCATCACGGTCGAGGTCGTCATGGAGGCCATCACCCGGTCGCGTGCGGCCGCCGCTGACGACCGCGCGTACACGCCGGTCGGCACGAACACCAACCAGATCGAGACGCTGCCGTCCTCGCCGGCGGCGCCCGTGATCGCGCCCTCCGGGGAAGACCTGTGAGCGCTGTCGCCGCCGGACCCGCCACCGGCGCCAGCACGTCCTGGAAGGGCCTGCTGTTCCAGCCGATCGCGATCCTCGTCGTGCTCGCCGGGTTCGCGATCTGGCTCGCCACGGCGGACCTGACCCCGACCGAGCGCACGACGCTCAACCCGTCGGACATCCTGGCGCTCACCGGGCAGCACCTGGTGCTCACGCTGCAATCGACGGTGCTGGTGCTCGTCATCGGCATCCCGCTCGGCATCGTTCTCACGCGCGGACCGCTGCGTCGGGCGAGCCCGTACGTGCTCGCCGTCGCGAACTTCGGGCAGGCAGCCCCCGCGGTCGGCCTGATCGTGCTCCTCGGGGCGTGGCTCGGCCTGAACTCGTGGTCCGCGGTCGTCGCCCTCGTCCTCTACGCCATCCTGCCGGTGCTCCGGAACACCATGATCGGCGTGCAGAGCGTCGACGCCCGACTGGTCGAGGCCGGTCGCGGCATGGGCATGAGCGCGTTCAGCGTCCTGATGCGCGTCGAACTGCCGCTCGCGGTGCCCGTGATGCTCTCGGGCATCCGAACCGCCCTCGTGCTGCTCGTCGGCACGGCGAGCCTGGCGACCTTCATCGGCGCGGGAGGCCTCGGCCTGCTCATCACCACCGGGGTGAGCCTGTTCCTGCCGAAGGTGCTGGTGTCCGGCGCGCTGCTGGTCGCCCTCCTCGCCCTCTCCATCGACTGGCTCGGCCGCGTGGTCGAGACCGTCGCACGACCGAAGGGACTCCGATGAACCGCCGCCCGCGCCGTGCCCGCCGTACCGCCGCCGTCCTGCTCGCCGGCACCTCCGCGCTCGTGCTGACCGGGTGCGGTCTGCAGCCGGCGACGTCGTTCGTCCCCGAGGCGGCACCGGGCAGCATCCACCGCATCGACGACCTGCCGGCCGGGGCGCACATCACCGTGACGTCGAAGAACTTCACCGAGCAGCTCGTCCTCGGCAAGGTCGCCGTGCTCGCGGCGAAGGCCGCCGGGTTCGACGTCACCGACGAGACGAACGTGCCGGGAAGCGTCCCCGCCCGGCAGCTCATGACCACGCACGACGCAGACATGACGTACGAGTACACCGGCACCGCGTGGCTGACCTACATGGGCCACGCCGAGGGGATCCCGGACAAGACCGAGCAGTGGGAAGCGGTCAAGCAGGAGGACGCCCGCAACGGGCTGACCTGGCTCGAGCCGGCGCCGATGAACAACACCTACGCCTTCGCCGTCCGCAACGAGGCGGTCGAGGAGCTCGGGGACGTCAAGACACTCTCCGACATCACCAAGCTGCCGGTCGACCAGCGCACGTTCTGCGTGGAGTCGGAGTTCAACTCCCGTGCCGACGGCTTCAAGCCGATGCTCAAGAAGTACGGCTTGGAGCTCGGTGGCTCGGGGTCGAACGGGGTGCCGAGCAGCAACGTCAGCATCCTCGACACCGGCACGGTCTACACGGCCACCGACCGCGGCAAGTGCAACTTCGGTGAGGTCTTCACCACCGACGGCCGCATCAAGTCCCTCGGCCTGACCGTGCTCGAGGACGACAAGGGGTTCTTCCCGGCGTACAACGTCGCGCCCGTCATCGATTCGAAGACGCTCGAGGAGTACCCGCAGCTCGAGGGGATCTACGACCAGATCTCGCCGAAGCTCACGGACGCGGTGCTGCAGGAGCTGAACCGTCAGGTCGACGTCGAGGGGCGTGAGCCGGCCGACGTCGCCTTCGACTGGATGGTCGAGGAGGGCTTCATCACGAAGCCGTGATGCGGGCCGCGGCGTCGCGGATCGACGCGACCACCGCGGCACGCACCTGCTCCGGGTCGGACCCCTCGTGCCGGGCGGCGCTGCGCAGTCCCGTCATGCACATGCCGAGCAGCATCTCGGCCGCCTGCGGTGTCGCGGCGTCCGGCCCCCAGGCGGGGTCGCGTTCGAGGATCGTGCGCACCGCGCCGGTCATCGCCTCGGCGACCGTGGTCATCCGCGCGACCTGGCGGCGCATCAGCTGCGGGAACCGCACGATGACCTCCTTGCGCTCGAGTCGCTCGTGCTCGTCGCCGAACGACGAGCCGAACACCAGGAAGGCCAGGTCGACCACGGCCTGCGCCGCCGGCTCCCCCGCGACGGCGGCCAGGTGTGCGTCGAGGGTGGCAGGGTCGAGGTCGAGCTCGGTGTGCCCGAGGACCGCGTCCTCCTTGCTCTCGAAGTAGTTGAAGAACGTCCGCGGTGACACCTCGGCGCGGGCGGCGATCTGCTCGATCGTGGTGCGGTCGATGTCCTGCTCGAGGGCCAGCGACCGAGCCGCCTCCGCGATGCGGTTGCGGGTCTCGATGCGCTTGCGGTCGCGCAGACCCATCTCGGTGGCGGGCGCGGTGTCGGGCATGGCCCGACTGTAACCGGAACGTCACATGATCTACAGCAAACGCAAACTTGCAGTCGTGCACCGGACACTACGGTGGGCCCATGACCACTCCCGTGCTCGAGGCCCGTGACCTCGCCAGGACCTACGGCCGAGGCCCGACGCGGTTCGATGCGCTCAAGGGGGTGTCGCTCCAGGTGCACCAGGGCGAGAGCCTTGCGATCGTCGGCAAGTCCGGCTCGGGCAAGTCGACGCTCATGCACCTGCTCGCACTGCTCGACAAGCCGTCGACCGGGCAGGTCCTGCTCGACGGCACCGATGCGGCGACCCTCGGTGCGCGGCAGGTGAACCGCACGCGCAACAGCACCTTCGGGTTCGTGTTCCAGCAGTTCTTCCTGACCCCCAAGACCTCGGTGCTCGACAACGTCGTGCTCCCCCTCAAGATCGCCGGCGTCTCCGGTGCCGAGCGGAAGCGCCGCGGCATGGCAGCGCTCGACTCCCTCGGCCTGGCCGACAAGGCGAAGAACGACGCCAACGACCTGTCCGGCGGGCAGAAGCAGCGGGTGGTCATCGCACGCGCGCTGGTCGGCGAGCCGAGCGTCATCTTCGCCGACGAGCCGACCGGCAACCTCGACACGAACACCGGGCAGGTGGTCGAGGACATGCTCTTCGGCCTGCAGCGCGAACGCGGGATCACGCTCGTCGTGGTGACCCACGACGAAGAACTCGCCGCCCGCTGCGACCGCAGCGTCAACGTCCGCGACGGACTCATCGTCGGTGGATCGGACGGCGTGCCCACGGCCGGCGCCGCCGTCGACCAGCAGGCCACGCACGGAAGGCACTCCGCATGAACTTCCTCGACCTGCTCCGCACCGCGGTCGCGAACACCTTCCGGTCGAAGCTGCGCACGACCCTGACGGTCATCGCGATCTTCATCGGCGCCTTCACGATCACGCTCACCTCGGCGATCGGCACGGGCGTCAGCAACTACATCGACACCCAGGTCTCCTCGATCGGGGACACCGGCTCCCTGACCATCACGAAGGCCGTCGACACCGCGTCGACCGACAGCGGCCCGGCGGAGTACGACCCCGACGAGTCCGGCCAGAGCGTCGACCGTGGTCCGGCGTCGTTCTCGTACCTGTCGCAGTCCGACGTCGACGACATCCGCGCGATCGACGGCATCGAGAGCATCCGTCCGGCGGTCGCCCTCGCGCCGAAGTACGCCGAGCACGGAGACGACGGCAAGTACGTCGTCTCGCTCACGGCCAACGCCGGCGAGCTCGACGCCGACCTGGCGAGCGGGAAGCAGCTCGACGACGACACCGACGCGAACCAGGTGATCCTGCCGACGAACTACCTGGGGAACCTCGGACTCGGCAGCGCGAAGGCCGCCGTCGGCAAGGAGCTCACCTTCGCGGTGGACGACTACCAGGGCAAGGAGCACACCCTCACCGCCACGGTGGTCGGTGTGCAGAACGAGTCGCTGTTCGGTGGCGGGGCCGGGGCGAACGCCGCGCTCACCGACGCGATGCAGGCCGCGCAGGAGGTCGGCAAGCCGGACTCGATCGCGACCTCGTACGCCAGCGCCACCGCGACGCTCGACTCCGGGGCCTCCCCGACCACGGTCAAGAAGGCGCTGTCGGACGACGGGTTCCTCGGGCAGACCATCCAGGACCAGCTCGGTCAGTTCCAGACCGTCATCAGCGGCATCGTCGGGGTCCTGAACGCCTTCGCCGTCATCGCCCTGGTGGCGGCGGGCTTCGGCATCATCAACACGCTGCTCATGAGCGTGCAGGAGCGCACCCGCGAGATCGGCCTGATGAAGGCCATGGGCATGGGCGGCGGCAAGGTGTACACCCTGTTCTCGCTCGAGGCGGTGTTCATCGGGTTCCTCGGCAGTGCGATCGGGGCCGGTGTCGCGATCCTGCTCGGCACGGGCATCTCGAACGTCCTCGCCGGCACGGTGCTCAAGGACCTGCCGGGCCTGCAGATCATGCAGTTCGCACCGAGTTCGGTGGCGACGATCATCCTCGTCGTGATGTTCATCGCGTTCCTCGCCGGCACCCTCCCCGCACGCCGCGCCGCGCGGCAGAACCCGATCGAGGCGCTCCGGTACGAGTAGCGCTCCGCGTGCATAGTCTCTGACGGGTGGCGGCATTCGGGCGGGACCTCGGCGACGGGTACACGCTGACGCTGCGCGACCTGACGACGGTCGACCCGGTGCTGGAGCTCGTGCGCGCGAACCTGGACCGGCTGCGTGCGGCCGAACCGTGGGCGTGGGACCCGCAGGACCGCGAGACCATCGGGCTGCACACCGAACGGCTGCTCGGCCAGTTCGCGATGGACCGCGCGCTCCCCTGCGTCATCCGGTCCGACGACCGGATCGTCGGGGTGGCGTCGTTGACCTTCGACCCGTACCTGGGCCAGGCGTCCCTCGGCTACTGGGTGGACGCCGGACACGAGGGCCGCGGCGTCGCGGGGCGGGCCGCCGGGGTCCTGGTCGAGGTCGCGCGGGCACGCGGCACCGCACGGCTCGAGATCCGGACCGGCGTCGACAACGTCCGCAGCCGCGCGCTCGCCGAGCGGCTCGGGTTCGCCCACGAGGGGACCCTGCGGGGCGCGCTGCCGCTCGGGCCCGTCCGCGCCGACGTCGCCGTCTACGGCCTGCTGCTCTAGGCGAGGATCCCCGCCTCCCCCGTGCGCGTACGTCAGGAGCCCTGCGTCGCGCCCTGCCAGACGGCGAACACACCGCCGACGACCGCAAGCA
Source organism: Curtobacterium sp. ABR8 (assembly GCF_057812125.1). Lineage (NCBI taxonomy): Bacteria > Bacillati > Actinomycetota > Actinomycetes > Micrococcales > Microbacteriaceae > Curtobacterium > Curtobacterium sp. ABR8. The sequence continues at coordinate 3,854,457 of NZ_CM173818.1, read as the reverse complement.
CGAGCAGCAGGATCCAGACGGCGAGCGCGATGAGGTTCAGGAAGATCCCCCACCCTGCGCGACCACGGGCGAGCGGTTCCCGGCTCCGGGAAGCGACGCCCAGGCACAGCCCGACGATCGGTGCGACGAACGTCCATCCGGCGAGCAGCGAGCAGATCCCGAGGACCAGGCTCGCCGTCCCGAGACCGGTGCGGGGGGATTCCGAGTACGTGACCATGCACCCGACGCTACGGAACCGCTCGGGGTGCGTCGTCCCTCCAGGGCCTGATCCGGGTCCGACTGCGGACGGATGGTCACCCGCCGCCGGTATCGTCGGAGCATGGCCTTGTTCGGACGACGCAACCACGACGTGCGCGATCGACCCATCAGCCAGGTCGAACTGAAGCGTGCCGTCGACGAGGGCTTCCTCATCGCGAAGGCCGCGGTCACGATCGCGGTCGGCAACCGGATCATCACGAACGCGCTGCGTGACCAGGGCTACTTCGACCACGCACTGATCGCCGAGGCTGCGCGCGAGGAACTCCACCGCATGGCCGAGGAACAGCGTGGCGACGCTGCCCGCATGCGGGAGATCCGGTCGACGTCGAGCAAGTCGAAGGGTCGCTCACGCCACCAGCACGACTACCGCCGGGGCGACGACCTCAAGCTCCGCACGCGTGAGGCGACGTACGAGCAACTCGCGACGATGCTCGACAAGCGCCGCGACGACCAGCACTTCGTCGACGGCATCGTGCTCGCTGCCCGCGCCCGCGCCTGGGACGACATCGGCACCACGGTCGTCGGGCGTCTCGGCTGGGCCCAGCGTCCGGCCGACGACTACGAGATCGGCCGTGACGACCGCCTGCAGCAGATGCTCGACGAGGACTTCGCGACGTTGCTGGCCGAGCACCCCGTGGGCTCGACCCCGGTCGACGCCGACGAGCCCGACGACGCCGACGGCGACGAGGACGGCTCCGACCCCGCCGACCCCGACGTCGCCCGCCCCTGACCGGGACCACGCGCAGACACGAGTCCCTAGGCTCGGACCATGGTTGATGCGGTGGTCGTCGGTGCCGGACCGAACGGACTCGCGGCGGCGGTGACGCTCGCACGTGCGGGCCTGTCCGTCGAGGTCGTCGAGCGGAACGACACCATCGGCGGTGGTGCCCGCACCGCGGAGCTCACCCTGCCGGGGTTCCTGCACGACGTCTGCTCGGCCGTGCACCCGATGGCGCTGCAGTCCGAGTTCTTCCGGCTCTTCCGGATGGAGGAGCGCATCGAGCTCCGCCTGCCCGAGGTGCAGTACGGGCACCCGCTCGACGGCGGTCGCGCGGGCATCGCGTACCAGGACCTCGAGCGGACGGCCGCCGAGCTCGGTGTGGACGGCCCCGCCTTCCGGAACCTGATGGGCCCGCTCGCCCGTTCCGCCGACCAGGTCGCCGACTTCGCGACCGACGCCCTGCTGCACGTGCCACGGCACCCGCTCACGGTGCTGCGGTTCGGCCTGCGCGCCCTCGAGCAGGGCAGCAGCGCCTGGAACGCCCGCTTCCGGCAGGACGCCGCGCCGGCGATGGTCTCCGGTGTCGCCGCGCACTCCATCCAGCACATGCCCTCGCTGTCGACGGCCGCCGCGGCGCTGTCGCTCGGCGCCTACGCACACGCCCGCGGCTGGCCCGTGCCGATCGGCGGCAGCCAGTCGATCGTCGACGCGCTCGCCGACGACCTCGTCGCGCACGGCGGTCGCATCGTCACCGGGCACGAGGTCCGGTCGCTCGGCGACCTCACCCCGGCGAAGGCGGTGCTGTTCGACACGAGCGTGCCCGGCATGCTGCGGATCGCCGGTTCGCAGATCCCGACCCCGAAGCGCGGCGCGCTCCGCCGGTTCCGGTTCGGCAACGCGGCCGCGAAGGTCGACTTCGCACTGTCCGACCCGGTGCCGTGGACGAACGAGGCGCTGCGCAGGGCCGGCACCGTGCACATCGGCGGGACGCGAGCGGAGATCGCCGCGGCGGAGGGCTCGGTCGCGCACGGCCGGCACGCCGAACGGCCGTACGTGCTCGGCTCGGAGCCGACCGTCGTCGACCCGACCCGTGCGCCGGGGGGCAAGCACGTGTTCTGGGCCTACGCGCACGTGCCGGCGGGGTCCGACGTCGACCAGACCGAGGCGATCACGCGGCAGGTCGAGCGGTTCGCCCCGGGGTTCCGCGACACGATCCTGCAGTCGTCGAGCCGCACGGCGGCGCACATGTCGGACCACAACCCGAACTACGTCGGCGGCGACATCGCTGCCGGTGCTGCGAGCTTCTGGCAGCTCGTGAAGCGCCCGGTGCTGTCCAGCGACCCGTGGCGGATGGGCGGCGGCATGTACCTGTGCTCCGAGTCGTCCGCGCCCGGCCCCGGTGTGCACGGCATGGCTGGTTGGCGTGCCGCGAAGAGCGCGCTCCGGCACACCTTCGGGCTGCCCGACGACGTCGACCTCACCCCGGAAGGCTGAACACCATGGCCAAGAACGTCCGCATCCTGCACTGCTCGCCCGAGGACGTCTTCGACGTGCTCGCCGACGGCTGGCTCTACACGACCTGGGTGGTCGGCGCCTCACGCATGCGCGCGCAGGAGCCCGGGTGGCCGCAGGTCGGCACGCACCTGCACCACTCGTTCGGCGCGTGGCCGGTCGTCATCGACGACGTCACGACCTCGTTGGTGTGGGACCCGCCGCACCGCATGGTCATCCAGCCGAAGGGGTGGCCGATCGGCGAGGCACGCGTGGAACTGACCGTGGAGACGCACCGCAAGGGCTGCAAGGTGACGATCGTCGAGAACGCGGTCGCCGGTCCGGGCTCGTACGTCCCCGACTTCCTCATGCAGCCGCTCATCTGGGTCCGCAACCACGAGACGTTGCGCCGGCTCGGGTGGGTGGCCGTCGGACGCGCGGCGGACGCCTGAGACGTCCCCACGGACGGACGGGAGGCACGGTGCCAGCTGGCACCGTCCCTCCCGTCACGGCCGTCGTGCCGCTGGCGCGTCACGCCGGAACCGGCGTGTGGGGCCCACCTCCCGTCACGGCCGTCGTGCCGCTGGCGCGTCACGCCGGAACCGGCGTGTGGGGCCCACCTCCCGTCACGGCCGTCGTGCCGCTGGCGCGTCACGCCGGAACCGGCGTGTGGGGCCCACCTCCCGTCCGTCCTCGTGGTCGCGTCGACTACTCGGCGCGCGAGAACTCGCTGGCGCGCGCCACCTGGTCGTCGGTCAGGGCGACGCCCGTGTAGCGCTCGAACTGGCGTGCCGCCTGCAGCGCGATGACCTCGGCTCCGGTGATGACGTGCTTGCCGGCCTGGCGGCCGGCGCGGACCAGCGGGGTCTCCGACGGGAACGCGACCACGTCGAAGACCGTGTGGGCCGCCTCGATCCGGTCCTGGGCGAAGGCGAGCGCGTCCTGCTGGTCGCCGCGCATGCCGAGGGGCGTGACGTTGACGACCAGGTCGGTCTCCCCCGCCTCGCGCTCCTCGGCGACCCACTCGTAGCCGTACTGCGACGCGAGTGCCGGGCCGGTCTGCTCGTTGCGGGCGACGACCGTCAGGTGGTCGAAGCCGGCACCACGGAACGCCGCAGTGACGGCCTTCGCCATCCCGCCGGAACCGCGGAGCAGCACGCGCGACGCGGTGTCGACGTCGTGCGAGGCGAGCAGCGCGGCGATCGCCTCGTAGTCGGTGTTCGACGCGGTGAGCACGCCGTCGTCGTTCACGACCGTGTTCACCGACTGGATGGCGGCGGCGGACTCCTCGATGTGGTCGACGAGCGGGATGATCGCCTCCTTGAAGGGCATCGACACCGAGCAGCCTCGGATGCCGAGGGCACGGATGCCGGCCACGGCGCCGGGCAGGTCGGTCGTGGTGAACGCCTTGTACAGGAAGTTGAGCCCGAGCTCGTCGTACAGGAAGTTGTGGAACCGGGTGCCGATGTTGCTCGGCCGGGCCGCGAGCGACATGCAGACCTGCATGTCCTTGTTGAGGATGGGCATGTCGCCCAGTCTCCCACCGTCACGCCAATGGAGCGGTCCACGCGGACCGTTCGTCGTGCTCGGGGTACCGTCGGACGCGATGACTGAGATCCCGGAGACCATGCGCGCTGTCCGCTTCGACGAGTGGGGAGACCGGTCCGTGCTGCACGTCGCCGAGGTCCCCGTCCCCGAGGCCTCCGCCGGCCGGGTGCTCGTGCGCGTCCGCGCCGCCGGCATCAACCCCGGCGAGTCGGCGATCCGCCAGGGGCTGTTCGACGGCGGGTCCGCAGACGCGCTGCCGTCCGGACAGGGCACCGACTTCGCCGGCATCGTCGTCGCGGTCGGCGAGGGTGTCGACGGCGTCGACGAGGGCGAAGAGGTCCTCGGGTGGTCGTGGGACCGCGCGAGCCAGGCGGAGTACGTGTCGGTCCCGGCCGAACAGGTCGTGCAGAAGCCGCGACTGCTCGACTGGACCGTCGCCGGCGGGCTCGACATCGTCGCGACGACCGCGGCCGCCGCCGTCCGTGCCGTCGATCCCCGACCCGGCGAGACCGTCGTCGTGTCCGGGGCTGCCGGTGGTGTCGGCGGGTTCGTCACCCAACTGCTGACGAACGAGGGCATCGACGTCATCGCGATCGCGTCCGAGGCGAACCACGAGTGGCTCCGGTCGAAGCGAGCACGACCCGTCGCGTACGGCGAGGGCCTGCAGGAGCGGATCTCCGAACTCGCGACCAACGGCATCGACGCCGTCATCGACACCTACGGACCCGAGTACGTGCACCTGGGGATCGCCCTGGGCGTGCCGGTCGACCGCATCGAGACGATCATCGCGTTCGAGGCTGCCGCCGAGGTCGGTGCGAAGGCATCCGGCAGTGCGGACACGGCCGACCCGGAGATCCTCGGCGCCCTCGCGATGCAGGTGGCGAACGGCGAGGTCGAGGTGCCGATCGCGGCGACCTACCCGCTCGACCGGGTGCAGGACGCGTACGAGCAGCTCGAGCAGCGGCACACCCGCGGGAAGATCGTGCTGATCCCCTGACGGGCATCGGTGGTCGGGGCCCGGGCGTCGGGAGTCGTTCAGGGGTCGTTCGGGGGTTGTCCCCACCGTGCTCCGGGGTACTGCCCGGATGCCCTTGCTCGTCGCTGGTGCGTAGCGTCGTCCCCATGAGCACACTCTCCCGTCCCCGTAACGGCCGCATCCTCGCCGGTGTCTGCGCCGGCCTCGCCGATCGCTTCGGCCTCTCCCGCACCCTCGTCCGCATCGGCTGGGTGATCCTGAGCCTCTTCCCCGGCCCCTTGTGGATCGCCTACGTCGTCCTGTGGTTCGTGGTGCCGGCCGAGGGCAACGCCCGCCGCTAGCCCTCGGCGCGGCCAGTCCGAGACCCGGTCCGTCCGGACGGGTTAGTGTGACGGCGTGCCGGTCTCCGTCTTCGATCTGTTCAGCGTGGGTGTCGGTCCCTCGAGCTCGCACACCGTCGGGCCGATGCGGGCCGGTGCCGAGTTCGCCACCCTGGTGGCCGGGCTCCCGGTCGCGTCCCTCGCCGTCGACCTGTACGGCTCGCTCGCGTCGACCGGGCAGGGCCACGGCACCCTCGGCGCCGTGGTCGCCGGCCTGATGGGGTCCCATCCCGAGACCGTCGACCCGGATGCGATGTCAGCGGCGCTCGATGCTCTCGAACAGGACGGCGTGCTCCGACTCGACGGCGGAGCGACCGTGCCGTTCCGGCTCGCCGACATCGTGCTGCACCCCCTGACCATGCTGCCCCGGCACCCGAACGCCATGCGGCTGCGCGCCCGTGACGCGTCCGGTGCCGACCTGGCCGACGAGACCTACTACTCGATCGGCGGCGGCTTCATCGCGCGCGACAGCGAGGACGAGGGCGACGGGGCCGTCGTCGCGGGCGCGGCGATCCCCGTCGACGACCGTGTCCCGTTCCCGTTCTCGAGCGGCGCCGAACTGCTGGCCGCCTGTGCCGCGTCCGGTCTGCCGATCAGCGGGGTGGCGCTCGCCAACGAGTCGGTCACCCGGACCGACGCCGACGTCCGCACCGGACTGCTCGGCATCCACGCCGTCATGGAGTCGTGCGTCGAGCGCTCCGTCCGACGGGACGGCTGCCTGCCCGGCGGCCTCGACGTCCGCCGCCGCGCCAGCACCTGGCACGAGCAGCTCACCCGCGAGGACCCCGACCACGACCCGCTGTTCGCCATGGAGTGGGTGAACCTCGTCGCCATGGCGGTGAACGAGGAGAACGCCACCGGTGGCCGGGTCGTCACCGCACCCACCAACGGTGCCGCCGGCATCATCCCCGCGGTCCTGTACTACGCGCTGACGTACGTCCCCGCGATCACCGCCGCCGACCGGGACGACGCCGTGGTGCGGTTCCTGCTCACCGCGGGCGCCATCGGCTCGATCTACAAGGAGCGTGCGTCGATCTCCGGCGCCGAGGTCGGGTGCCAGGGCGAGGTCGGATCCGCTGCCTCGATGGCGGCCGCCGGGCTCGCCGAGGTCCTCGGGGGCACACCGGAACAGGTCGAGAACGCTGCCGAGATCGCCATGGAGCACAACCTGGGGCTGACGTGCGACCCCATCGGCGGCCTGGTGCAGATCCCGTGCATCGAGCGGAACGCGATCGCGGCGAACAAGGCGATCAACGCCGCACGGATGGCCCTGCGCGGGGACGGTGTGCACCACGTGTCACTCGACCAGGTCGTCGAGACGATGCGGCAGACCGGGGCGGACATGTCGTCGAAGTACAAGGAGACCGCCATGGGCGGGCTCGCGGTGAACGTCCCGCTCTGCTGAACGGGCTCCCTGCCGCTGCTCCCGCTCAGCCGTGCAGGAGCGTCAGCAGTCGTGCGGTCTCGGTGGAGATCGCCTCGCGCCCCGCCGACACGTACTTCCGCGGGTCGACCAGGTCGGGTCGCTCGTCGAGCACGCTGCGCAGGGCACGGGTGAACAGGCCGTTCAGGTGCGTCGAGATGTTGATCTTCGTCATGCCGGCGCGCACCGCCCCGCGCAGTTCGTCGTCGGACAGCCCCGACGAGCCGTGCAGGACCAACGGGACCGGTACCGCGTCGCGCAGGCGTTCCACCAGGTCGCGGTCGACCGAGGCCTCGCGGGTCTGCATCGCGTGCGACGTCCCGACGGCGACGGCCAGGGCGTCCACCCCGGTGTCGGCCACGAACGCGGCGGCGTCGGTCGGGTCGGTGCGGACGCCGGGAGCGTGCACACCGTCCTTGCCGCCCACTTCGCCGAGCTCGGCCTCGATGGCGACGCCGGCGGCGTGACACCGCACCGCGAGGTCGTGGGTGGCGGCGACGTTCGCCGCGAAGTCAAGGTGGGAGCCGTCGTACATGACGGAGTCCACGCCGAGGTCGATCCCGGCGGCGACGAGGTCCGGGTCCTCGATGTGGTCGAGGTGGACCAGGACGTCGACGTCGGCGGCCCGGGCGATCGCCTGGGTCGCGGTCGTGATCGGCGCGAGCCCACCGTGGTACCGGACGCAGTTCTCGCTGATCTGCAGGACGACGGGCAGCCCGGCCTGCTCGGCCCCGGTGACGATGGCCTCGGCGTGCTCGAGCAGGACGACGTTGAACGCGCCGACCCCACGGTGTGCCGTGCGGGCGGTGTCGAGCAGGCCGGTCAGGGCCAGGTCGGTGATCATGCTGGGGTCCTCGTTCGGTCGGGGTGGGTCAGGAAGCGGTGGACGTCGGCGGGGTCCACCTCGCCAGCCACCGGGCGCAGGACGGCGGCGGCCCCGTGGGCGGCGGCGGACCGGAGGGCCCGGAGCAGGGTGTCGTCGGCGAACGGCGCACCGGGTCCCTGCCGGGTACCCGCGCCGACCAGAGCGCCGACCAGACCGGCGGTCGCCGCGTCGCCCGCGCCCGTCGGGTTGCCGGACACACCGGGCACCGCCGGGACCTCGAGCACGTGGTCCGCGGTGTGGGCGGCGATGCCGTGCGCCCCGCGGGAGACCACCACGACACCGGCACCGAGTTCCAGCAGCCGGAGCGCGCCGGCACGTTCGTCCGTGGCACCGGTGGCCTCGAGCAGTTCCTCGCGGTTCGGCTTGCAGACCGTGGCGCCGGCGCTCGCCGCCGCCAGCAGCGCAGCACCGGAGCAGTCCACGATGCTCAGGACGCCGTGCCCGTGCGCCGTGGCGACCCAGCTCGCGACGACGTCGGGCGCGGTTCCGCTGGGCAGCGAACCGGACACGACGAGGGCGGAGGTGTCGGCGTCGGCGAGCAGTCCGCCGACCGCCGTGGCGACGGCGTCCCACTCGACGGCCGTGAGCACCGGGCCGGGCTCGCCGAACATCGTCGGGTGGGCGATGTCGTCGACCACGGTGACCGTCGTGCGGGTCGTACCGGACACCACGACGTCGGTGTGGTCCAGGCCCAGGCGGTCGAGCGCGGTCGAGATCCAGCGGCCGGGCGTCTCTCCGAGGGGCAGGACCGCGTGCGTCGCGACACCCATCGCCGCCAGGACCCGGCCGACGTTCAGGCCCTTGCCACCCGGGTGCCGCGCGACGTCGAGCACCCGCTGGGTCTCGCCGATGCGCTGTTCGGCGACCCGGTACGTGACGTCGACGGCGGGGTTCGGTGTGACGACGACGATCACGCGACCACCGCCGGTGTCAGGGGGCTCCGCACCGAACCGGTGTCGGGGTCGAGGACGAGGAGGTCGGCGGGCGCGCCGACGGTGAGCGGCGCCGGCCGACCGAGTAGCCGAGCCGCGCGGGTGGCAGAGGCGGCGACGACCTCGGGCACCGCGACCCCGCTCGTCAGCAGCCGGCGGACCGCGTCGGCGACGGTGATCGTGCTGCCCGCCAACGAGGACCCGTCGGCGAGCATCGCGACACCGCCGCGGACGGAGACCGCGGACCCGGCGATGGTGTGGTCGCCGTCGGGGCAGCCCGTCGCCGACATCGCGTCGGACACGAGGACCAGGCGGTCCGGTGCGCTCCGCTGGACGAGCCCGATCGTGGTCGGGTCGAGGTGGTGCCCGTCGACGATGCACTCGAGCAGGACCCGGTCGTCGGTCAGGGCGACCCCGACCGGCCCGGGCAAGCGATGGTGCAGCGGCGGCATGCCGTTGAACAGGTGCGTGACGAGCGTGGCGCCGGCGTCGATCGCACGGCGGGTCTGCTCGGCGGAGGCGTCGGTGTGTCCGATCGCCACGACGATCCCGGCGGCGACGAACCGCGCCACGGTCTCCAGGGCGCCGGGGAGCTCGGGGGCGAGCGTGACGATCCGCAGCGCGCCGTCGGCGGCCGCCAGGTACGCCTCGACCTCGCGGGGGTCCGGGGCGTGGAGCAGGTCCATCCGGTGGGCTCCGCGGCGGGCCGGGGACAGCCACGGCCCTTCGAGGTGCAGGCCCGCCAGCGTCCCGTCCGAGGTGAGTGGGCGCAGGCGCGTGAGCGCTGCGACGGTGTCGTCGGGGCGTCCGGTCGCGATCGAGGCGACGAGGGTCGTGGTCCCCCGGGACCGGTGGTGCGCCGCCGCTGCCCGGGCGTCCTCCGTGGAACAGGTCGCGAAGTCGTGGCCGAGGGCGCCGTGGGCGTGCAGGTCGACGAAGCCCGGCACGACGGTGCCCTCGACGGTGACCCCAGTGCCTGCGCGTGGCGGTGTGCCGGTACCGACCGAGAGCACGGTGGCGTCGTCGCCGAGGAGGACCCAGCCGTGGTGCAGGTCGTGGGCAGCGGTCACGATGCGCGGCGCGCGGACGAGCGTGGTCACAGCAGGACCCCGCTCTCGAGCAGCCGCCGAGCGAGCAGGCCCGCGCCGATGGCTCCGGCGGCGTCGCCGTGGGCGGCCGGCAGGACCTCCGGAGCGCGGACCCCGACGAGCCGTTCGGCCACCGCCGTGCGCAGCGGCCCGAACAGCAGCGGGCCGGACTCGGCGAGTCCCCCGCCGACGATGACGGTGTGGCACCCGGCGACCGCGGTCGTCCACGCGAGCGCGTCAGCGAGGACGGCGACGCAGTCGTCCCAGACGGCGGTCGCCACGGGGTCGCCGTCGCGTACCCGGAGCATGGCTGCGTGCGCCGATGCGGAGCCGGAGCGGCGTGCGACTCCCCCGGCCGACGCGATCTCCTCGACCCGGAGCCCCGCGTGCGGTCCGGACGGGATCAGCACCTGGCCGATCTCCCCCGCCCATCCGCCCCCGGACACCACCTGGCCGTCGACGACCAGCGCACTGGCCAGCCCGGTGCCGACGGGCACGAAGGCGACCGATCCGCGGGACAGCGCCGTGTCGCCGATGTGGGTCTCGGCGAGGGCGCCGGCGCGGACGTCGTGGCCGAAGGCGATCGGGACGTCGATGCCGCGGCGGACGAGCTCGGCCTGCACGAGGCCACGGATCGGCACGTCCTGCCATCCGAGGTTCACCGCGAGGACGACGGTGCCGGCGGCCTCGTCGACGACACCCGGCGTGACGAGCCCGACGGCGTCGAGACGACCGCGCTCGAGCGCCCGCGCCGCCAGGTCGGCGACGGTGACGGCCAGTCGGTCCCCCGACGGGTCGTCGCGCGGCGTCGGGACCCGGGTCTCGTCCAGGACGAGTCCGTCGGTGTCGGTCAGCCGAGCCTTGGTGCCCGTGCCGCCGACGTCGACCCCGAGCACCGCGCCTGCGCCCGCCATCAGGTGAGGATGACCGACCGCGTCAGCGAACGGGGGTTGTCCGGGTCCAGCCCGCGACCCTCGGCCAGGGCGACGGCGAACCGGTGCACGACGACGAGCCCGGCGATCGGGTCGAGGTCGTGCTGCACGAAGCGCGCACCGGTGGCGGCGACCTCGTCGGAGAGCCCCTGCGGCGCGGCACCGAGCGACCAGACGAGCCGGCCGGGCTGCGCGATGGCGATCGGCCCGTGCCGGTAGTCCATCGCCGGGTAGGACTCGGCCCAGAACTGTGCGGCCTCCCGCGTCTTGAGCGCGGCCTCGAACGTCAGACCGACGGCGGCACCACGGCCCACGAAGGAGACCTGCTCGGCGTCGAGCAGGTCGTCGATCGGCACCGTCAGGGCGGTCTCGGCCTGGGTGGCGAGGGCATCGACGTCGTCGCCGATCGAGGCGCGCAGCAGGGCGAGCGCCGTGGTGGCGAACCGGGTCTGCACGACGGAGCGCTCGTCGGCGAAGGGCAGTGCGACCACGTCGTCGGCGACGGCTGCGGCGGGGCTGTCCGCGACGGCCGTGATCAGGACGGTGCGCTGCGACGGCAGGGCCTGCAGCAGGTCGACGATCTCGGTCGTGGTGCCCGAGCGGCTGATGGTGAGCACGCGGTCGTACTCGCGCGATGCGGGGTACTCGGAGCCGGCGAAGGCGTCGGTGACCCCGAGGCCGGCCTGCTCACGGGCGACGGCGTAGCTCATCGCGATGAACCAGCTCGTGCCGCAGCCGATCACCGCGACGCGTTCGCCCGGCTGGGGGAGCGCGTCCGAGAAGGTCGGCAGGAGTGCTGCGGCAGCGCGCCAGGTCTCCGGCTGGGAGGCCAGTTCGGCGCTCACGAAGGTGTCGGTCATGGGAGCCTTCCGGTCCGGTTCGATCCGGGTGATCGATGATCAGGAAGCGTAGCGAGCGATCGTGCGCGATGGAAGACCAAAGCGTCAATTCCGATCACCGAGCGGTCGCGACGGCACCGTAAGATGGCCGTCATGACCCCCCAACAGCGGCTGAACGCCCTGCTCGAACTGGTGAGCGAACGCGGCAACGTGTCGATCGCCGAGATCGGGGAGCTGCTGGGGATCTCGGCGGCGACGGCCCGACGCGACCTCACGACGCTCGCCGACCAGCGGCTCGTGACGCGCACGCACGGGGGAGCAGCGGCGCTCGGGGCCGGCTACGAACTGCCCCTGCAGTACAAGATCGCACGCCAGGCCGAGGCGAAGACCGCCATCGCCCGCGCCGCCGCTCGACTGGTGCAGCCCGGCGAGACCGTCGGGCTCAACGGCGGTACCACCACGACCGAGGTCGCTCGTGAACTCGGCAAGAGCGAGCGCTTCATCCGGGCCGACGGCGAGTTCGGGATCACCATCGTGACGAACGCGCTCAACGTCGGCTACGAGCTGTCCGTCCGCGCCAACGTCAAGATCGTGGTCACGGGCGGGGTGGCGCGGCGGCAGTCGTACGAGCTCGTCGGACCGCTCGTCCGGGACACCCTCGACGAGTTCGCGCTCGACCTCGTGGTCCTCGGGGTGGACGGCCTGACCGGGCAGTACGGCGCCACGACCATGCACGAGGGCGAGGCCGAGGTCAGTCGGCACTTCGCGTCGGTCGGGCGACGGGTCATCGTGGTCGCCGACTCGACCAAGATCGAGCGGTCGACCTTCGCCAGGATCTGCCCGCTGGACCGCATCGACGTCCTGGTCACCGACCAGCCCGTCCCGCCGGCCTTCGCAGCCGACCTCGCCAGCGCCGGCGTGGAGCTCGTCGTCGCCGACTGAGCAGGCGGACGAGCGCCCGTATCCCGGGGCGCGACGTTTCGATCGTGTAAAACCCTCCCGCCGTGGACCCATGAGCGATCCGTGAGCGCCTATTGTGCATTCATGATCGATTCGGCATCATGGGCGTCACAATCACGCAAGGGAGCGAGATGAGCATGGGCGTTGACAACGGGATCCTCCGCGTCGCGGTGATCGGCATGGGCCAGCGGTCCGCCATCGCACGGCACGTCGCCGAGGCGGTCGCCGCGGACCCGGCACTGCGGGCGCAGGTCGTCGCCGTGGCGGACGTCACCGCAGCGGGCCGCGAGCGCGGGCGGGCCGAGTACCCCGACGCGCTGGTGGTCGAACACCACCGGGACCTCACCGGCCATGTCGACGCCGCGATCGTGACCACCCCGGACCGCACGCACGCCGAGATCGCGATCGACCTGCTCCGCGCGGGCATCGCCGTCTACCTCGAGAAGCCCCTCGCCATCACGGTCGAGGATGCCGACGCGGTCCTCAACACCGCCGCCGAGACGGGCACCCCGCTCTACGTCGGCCACAACTTCCGTCACGCGGCCGTCGTCCGCCTGATGCGCGAGATCGTCGACCGCGGCGAGATCGGCGAGGTCAAGGCCGTCTGGTGCCGGCACTTCGTCGGCAACGGCGGGGACTACTACTTCAAGGACTGGCACGCCAACCGCGCGAACGTCAACTCCCTGCTCCTGCAGAAGGCCAGCCACGACCTGGACGTCATCCACGCGCTGGGCGGCGGTGACACCAGCCGCGTCGTCGGCATGGGCTCGCTGTCCGTCTACGGTGACGTCACCGACCGGAGAGACCGCAGCGGCGAGCTGATGGGGGACTGGTTCTCCCACGACAACTGGCCGCCGCTCGCCCAGACCGGGCTCAACCCCGTCGTCGACGTCGAGGACGTCTCGATGGTCATGATGACGCTCGACAACGGTGTGCAGGCCAGCTACGAGCAGTGCCACTTCACCCCGGACTACTGGCGGAACTACACGGTCATCGGCACCGAGGGCCGCCTCGAGAACATCGGCGACACCGGCGGTGGCGTCGTGAAGGTCTGGACGCACCGTCGTGGCTGGGACACCGCGGGGGACCGCGAGTACCCGATCGACGGCGTCGAGGACGGCCACGCCGACGCCGACCTGATCACCATGACCGAGTTCCTGCGCTCCGTCGCCCTCGGCGAACCGACGGAGCTGTCCCCGATCGCGGCGCGCGCCGCGGTCGCCGCCGGTGCCCTGGCGACCCGCTCGCTGCGCACCGGCTCCGTCCCGATCGACGTCCCGCCGCTGCCGGCCGAGACGATCGCGCACTTCAGCCGGCCCGCCACACCCTCCACACGACCCGCTCCGCACACCACCCACCCCGCCCAGACCGTCGGTTCCTGACGGCCGTGCGAAAGGACCTCCCGATGACCGCACACATCCCCGCCCGAGGGACCGGCGTCCGCCGGATCCTCGTCGGCGCCGTCGCCGCGCTCGGCGCGGCCGCACTCCTCGCCGGGTGCTCCACGTCCTCCGGGGCGTCGAGCTCCGGCGGTGACTACACCGCTGCCGCGAAGGACACCAAGGCGAACCTGACGTACGCCGTCTGGGACGAGAACCAGGTCAAGGCGATCAAGGCCAACCTCAAGGGCTTCAACGAGGAGTACCCGGACATCAAGGTCAGCGTCGACGTCACGCCGTTCGCCAACTACTGGACGAAGCTGCAGACCCAGGGCTCGAGCAACACGCTTCCCGACCTGTTCTGGATGAACGGCCCCAACTTCCAGCTGTACGCGGCCAACGGCAAGCTCGCGCCGATCACCGGCGAGATCAAGGCCGGAGACATCGACCCCGCGAAGTACTCGAGCGCGCTGAACGACCTGTACACGTACGACGACACCCAGTACGGCGTGCCGAAGGACTTCGACACCATCGGCGTCTGGGTGAACAAGGCCCTGTTCGAGAAAGCCGGCATGGACCTGCCGTCGAAGGACTGGACCTGGGACGACTTCCAGGAGACCGGCGCCGAGCTCAGCAAGAAGCTCGAGGCCGACGGCGCGTACGGCGCGGCCGGCGGCATGGACGGCCAGACGACCTACTACGACACGATCTTCCAGGCCGGGGGATCGGTCGTGAACGCCGACGGCACGAAGTCCGAGTACGCCTCGAAGGCCTCGGAAGCAGGCCTGCAGTTCTGGACGGACCTGATCGACTCGGGCGCTTCGCCGTCGATCAAGCAGCTCACCGACACCACCGCCGACCAGTGGTTCACGTCGGGCAAGCTCGCGATGTACCAGGGCGGCAGCTGGTTCCGCTCGGCCCTGACCGGCACCGCGATGGAGAAGGACGTCGTCGTGTACCCCCTGCCGAAGGGCAAGGAGCAGGCGACCGTCATCCACGGTGTCTCGAACGTCGTGTCCGAGGCGAGCAAGAACAAGGCCGCGGCGCAGGCGCTCCAGGTCTACCTCGCCGGCAAGACCGCCCAGCAGCAGCAGGGCGACATGGGCGCCGTCATCCCCGCCTACGAGGGCACGCAGTCCGCCTTCACGAAGACGATGCCGGACGCCGACCTGCAGGTGTTCCTCGACGCCGTCGACTACGCCAAGCCCCTGCCGGTGTCGAAGAACACCGCCGCCTGGAACACCCTCGAGACCAACCTCCTGCCGAACGCCTTCGACGGTTCGACCCCGGTCGACGACGTCGCGAAGCAGCTCGCGCAGAAGATGGACGCCGCCCTCGCCAAGGAACAGTGAGTCCCGAGCCGATGACGATCAACACCGAGCGGCCGCCGGCCGCCTCCGCTCCCGCCCGGACGACGCGGTCGTCCGGGCGGGGCGCCCCCGGCCCGACGGCCGGCGGCACGCGCGCACCCCGACGGACGGACGGCTGGTGGCCGTGGCTGTTCGTCCTCCCGCTGCTCGTCGGCGTCGGCACGTTCTACATCTGGCCGATCATCCAGACGTTCTGGTACTCGTTCACCAGCTGGGGCGTGTTCGGCGGTGCGACGTTCAGCGGCGTCGCGAACTACGTCCGGCTCGCCGGTGACCCGCAGCTGTACCAGTCGCTGCTCAACACGATCGTCTACACGGTCATCGTCCTGGCCGGCATCCCGATCGCGGTCTGGCTCGCCAGTCTGCTGAACACCCCGGGCCTGCGGTTCGCGCAGTTCTACCGGGTCCTCTTCTTCCTGCCCTACGTCGCCATGCCGGCCGCGATCGCCCTCGTCTGGCGCATCATGTTCAACGGCGACTACGGCATCGTGAACTGGTTCATCGGACTGTTCGGCATCGACGGTCCGTACTGGATCTCGACGCCCGGGTTCGCGCTCGTCGCGGTGAGCTTCGTCGGCCTGTGGTCGTCCCTCGGGTTCTCGATGATCATCCTCGGCGCGGGCCTCAAGGACATCCCACCGGAGCTCTACGAGGCCGCTGAACTCGACGGCGCGAGCCGCTGGCGGCAGTTCCGTTCCGTCACGGTCCCGCTGCTCAGCCCGAGCATCTTCTTCGTGGTCATCGTGACGACCATCTCGAGCTTCCAGCTGTTCGACCTGCTCTACGCCATCCTCGGCAGCACCAACCCGGTGATCCCGAAGACGATGTCGCTCGTCTTCTACTTCTACAGCGCCGGGTTCATCGACAACGACAAGGGCTTCGCGGCCGCGATCGCCATGGTGATCTTCCTGCTCATCGGCATCGTCACGCTCGTGCAGTTCCGCGTCCAACGGAAGTGGGTGCAGGCATGACCGCAACCGTCACACCGCCACGGGCCGCACGTCGGCCCGGCCGCCGCGGCGGCAGCCACTGGTGGATCCACGTCGTCCTCGGCGTCGGCGGCTTCGCGATGGCGTTCCCGTTCGTGTGGCAGATCATCATGTCGCTGTCCACGAACGCCCAGGTGCAGTCCGTCACCCCGACGTTCTGGCCGGGGGAGCTGCAGTGGCAGAACTACGCGCAGGTGTTCGAGCGCCTGCCGTTCCTCAGCCAGCTCGGCACGTCCGTGTACGTCACGATCATCCGCACGCTGGCGCAGATCGTGCTCTGCACGCTCGCCGGCTACGCCTTCGCCCGCATGCGGTTCCGGGGCCGGGCGGTCCTGCTCGCGATCGTGCTGTCGATCCTGCTGGTGCCGTCGCAGGTGTACCTGATCTCGCAGTACCAGATCGTGCAGGGGCTCGGATGGCTCGACACCCTGATGGGGATCGTCGCACCGGGGCTGTTCAGCGCGTTCGGCACCTTCCTGATGCGGACGGCGTTCCTGAACATGCCGCCCGAGCTGGAAGAGGCTGCGCGCATGGACGGCGCCAACCCGTTCCAGACGTTCTGGCGGATCATGCTGCCACTCGCCCGTCCCTCGATCAGCGTGCTCGCGATCACGACCGTGCTGTGGTCGTGGAACGAGCTCCTCTGGCCGCTCGTGGTCTCGACGCGCGCCGAGGACATGCCCCTCGCGGCCGGCCTCGCGACGCTGTCGAGCGACCGGACGATCGACTACCCGGTGCTCATGGCCGCGAGCCTGATGGCCATGGCCCCGGTGCTCATCATGTTCGTCGTCCTGCAGCGGCGGGTGATGGACGGGCTCGCCTCGTCCGGTCTGAAGTGACCGCCGACACCCCCGGCCAGGAGGCCCGTCCCGCGTCCGTCGCGGTCCTCGCCGCCGCCGTGGGGTCGCCGGACGACTCCGCCACGGTGGCGGCCGCACTGGCCGCCACCGTCGCCGATGCGGACCCCGCACAGCGGGACGCCCTGCTGGTCGCCGCGTTCCGCGCGGCCGTACCCGGCAACGCCGTGGCGCTCGAGGCGCGGGGGCTCCCGCGCAGCCTGGCCGAGGCGTCCGTCGCCGACGTCCACCGGAAACTCGACCGGTACGGCCTGCGTGGCACGGGGGTGGACTGGCTCGTCTCGGTGGCGACCGGTCGCGTGGTGGCCGTGGGGCGCCTCCAGTACGAACTCGGCGACCGCCTGCCGGACGGCCGGCCGGCCTGGGGCGTCCACGTCCCGGAGACCGGGCCGCTCGACCCGGACGCCTGCGACCGGTCGTTCGCCCGCGCGCCGGAGGTCCTGCGAGCCCTCGCGCCGGCGCTCGCCGCCGAGCGGTGGCAGTGCCGCTCGTGGATCCTCGACCCCGGCCTGGCCGCGGTGCTCGGTCCCGAGGCGAACCTGGTGCGCTTCGCCCGACGGTTCCGGCTCGCACCACCCGGCCCGCACGACGCCGCCGAGGGCGACGAGAGCGTGGCGAAGTTCGTGTTCGGCGTGCCGCTGGCCACAGCCCGGGCCTCGAACGCGTCCGGTCGCCTGCCCCGGGCCGTCCTCGACCGGTGGGCGGTCGGAGCGCACTGGACCGAACGGACCGGGACCGCATCCGTCTGATCGCGCGGAGCCGTCAGCGCGTACCGTGCAGCGCATGACGAAGCCCGACCACGACCACCTCGACGACGGCGTGGACATGACGTTCGAGGAACGACGCCAGGACACCTTCCGACGGATGTCCGGGTCCGATGCGCACGACGCCGACCCCCGGGTCGAGGTGTCCCGCGCCGAGGACGGCGACGTCCGCATCGACGTGGCCGACACCGCAGCCGTGCGCCCCGGCGGTCCGAAGCGCGCCTGAACCGCCACCTCGTCAACCGGTGACGGTGGGGCACGGCATGATCGTCCCGTGCACCTCGTCCTCCGCCGCGTCGACGGCGGCGTCCTCGCGACGCCCCTGACCGACGCGGGGACCGCTGACGGCGAGCCGATCCGCCTGGACGAGCCGGGCCTCCCGGCTTTCGTCGCAGCGCACGACGCACCCGGCGTGCGCTGGGTCTGGGACGACACCGCACGCTGGTACCCGGCCGTCCTCGCCGCCGGTGGGCGCGTGGGCCGCTGCGTCGACCTGCGGTTGTGCCGACGGATCCTGCGCGCCGCGCTGGCTGCGCGTGGTTCCGCACTCGCGGCGGCACCGGCGGACGCGCTCGACGCTCCGGTGGCCGAGGCCCGGGTCGTCCGGCCGACGCAGGCCCAGCTCTTCGACGACGCCCTGCTCACCGCGTCCGTGCCGGACGACGACGTCGACCCGGTCGCCGAGTTCCGGGCACAGCTCGCGGCGGTCGCGGGGTCGACGTCCCCCGGTGCCCTCCGGCTGCTGACGACCGCCGAGTCCGCCGGAGCCCTCGTCGCGGCGGAGATGCTGCACGCCGGCCTGCCGTGGCGCGCCGACGTCCACGAACGGCTGCTCGAGGAGACGCTCGGGCCGCGTGTGCCCTACGGCGTGCGACCACGACGGCTCGAGGAGATCGCCGCCGTCGTGCGCGAGCGCCTCGACGACCCGACGCTCAACCCGGACTCGCCGGCCGACGTCCTGCGGTCGCTGCGCCGTGCCGGGCTCATGGTGACGAGCACCCGCAAGTGGGAACTGCAGGAGATCGAGCACCCCGTCATCGAGCCGCTGCTCGAGTACAAGCGACTCGCACGGCTCCTGACGGCGAACGGGTGGACGTGGCTCGACGACTGGGTGCGCGACGGCCGGTTCCACCCGAAGTACGTGGTCGGCGGCGTCGTGACCGGGCGCTGGGCGGCCGACGGCGGGGGAGCGATGCAGTTGCCGAAGGGCATCCGCGGGGCCGTCGTCGCGGACCCCGGCTGGAAGCTCGTCGTGGCCGACGCTGCACAGCTGGAGCCGCGCGTGCTCGCGGCGATGGCCGGTGACCGGGCCATGGCCGCCGCCGGCGACGGGCGCGACCTGTACGACGGCGTCGTGGCCTCGGGCGCGGTCGAGACCCGGCAGCAGGCGAAGGTGGCCATGCTCGGCGCGATGTACGGTGCCACCCAGGGCGAGGGCGGACGGCTCGTCCCGCGCCTGGTGCGGGCGTTCCCGCGCGCGCTGGACCTGGTCGAACGCGCCGCTCGGGCGGGGGAGCGCGGCGAACCCGTGACGACGTTGCTCGGGCGGACGTCGCCCGTGCCGGAGGCGTCGTGGTTCGAGGCGCGGAACCAGGCCTACACGGTCGAGGGGACCCCGGCGATGCAGCGTGCCGTCGAGTCGCGGGCCCGGAGCTGGGGTCGGTTCACCCGGAACTTCGTGGTGCAGGGGACCGCGGCCGAGTGGGCACTCGCGTGGATGGGGTCACTGCGTTCCCGGCTCACCGCACGGTTCCCCGGGGCGGTGACGGACGGCCCGCACCTGGTGTTCTTCGTGCACGACGAGATCGTGGTGCACGCGCCGGAGGAGCACGCCGAGTGGGTGGCGACGCAGATCCGCGAGGCCGCGGTCGATGCCGGACGCCTGCTGTTCCAGGAGTTCCCGGTGACGTTCCCGCTGTCGGTCGCGGTGGTGGGCGCGTACTCCGAGGCGAAGGACTGACCGGGGCCGGCCTCGGCGGTTCCCGGGCGCTTCGGGCAGGGTGGACGGATGGACACCGAACGCGGGGACGCCGCCGACCGTACCGTCGGCGAAGTCGACCTGACCCGTTGGCGCTCCCGGGCGGGCCGCAGCGTCGCCGGTGCATGGACCGCGCTCGGCAAGCGCTTCGGCGCCATGCCCGTCCTGCTGCTGACCCTCGCCGTGGGTCTCGGTGTCGCCGTCCTCGCCACGTGGATCGCCTCCGAGGTCTACGACGCGGTCCGCGAAGCCGACGACGTCGCCGTGCTCGACCGGCCGGTGCTCGACTGGGCGCTCACCCTCCGGTCGCCCGTGGGGGATCGTCTGGTCACGTGGTGGACCGACATCGCCGGCACGATCGGGATGCCCATCGTCGCCCTGGGCTTCCTGGTCGGGTTCACCATCCAGCGGCGGGCGTGGACCCCGTTCGTGCTGCTCGTCGCGGCGAGCGGCGGTTCGCTGCTCATGACGATCGCGGGCAAGGACCTCATCGGTCGGGCGCGTCCGCCGCTCTCCGACGCGGTGCCGCCGTACGAGACGTCGCCGTCGTTCCCGTCGGGGCACACGCTCAACTCCACGGTGATCGTGGGCACCATCGTGTACCTCCTGCTCCTGCGGCAGTCGCGCGTCGTCACGCGGGTGTGGACGATCGTCGTCGGCACCCTGTTCGTGCTGTCCGTCGGGGCGTCGCGCGTGTTCCTCGGGCACCACTGGCTGACCGACGTGCTGGCGGCGTGGGCGCTCGGACTCGCCTGGCTCGCCCTCGTGATCACGGCGCACCGGTTGTACCTGACGGCGCTCCGCCACGGTGCGGAGCCCGCCCCGGACCGAGCCGGATGAGTGGCCCCGTCAGCCGCTACCGGTAGGTTGCCCGTCATGGAAGAACGGGTCTTCGGCGGCAGGTACCGCGTCACGGGCACGCTCGGACACGGTGGCATGGCGTCCGTGTACCGGGCGGTCGACGAGCAGCTCGGACGTGAGGTCGCCGTCAAGGTGTTCCGCATCGGGCCGGTCGACCACGGTGAACGCGCCCGTGCCGAGTCGGAGATCCAGACCCTCGCGACGCTGCGCAGCCCGGCCCTCGTCACCCTGTACGACGCAGCCCTCGACGACGCCGACGGCGACTCGTACCTCGTCATGGAACTCGTGCCCGGCAGTGACCTGGCCACCCGGCTGCGCGAGGGACCGCTCGACCCCACGACCGCCGCCCGCGTCGGCACACAGGTGGCCGACGGGCTGAGCGCCGTGCACGCGCAGGGCATCGTCCACCGCGACGTGAAGCCCGCCAACGTGCTCCTCGAGCGCGACGGCAGCCACGTCAAGCTCGCGGACTTCGGCATCGCCCTGCTCCGTGACGCTTCGCGTGTGACGGGGACGGGCACCGTGATGGGGACGGCTGCGTACCTCGCGCCGGAGCAGGTCCTGGCGCAGGAGATCACCGGCAAGGCCGACGTCTACGCGCTCGGGCTGGTGCTGCTCGAGTGCTTGACGGGCAAGACACCCTTCCCGGGCAGCGCCATCGAGTCCGCGACCGCACGACTCACCCGCAGCCCGGAGATCGACCAGCACCTGCCGACGGCCTGGCGCACGCTCCTGCACGTGATGACGGCGCAGGACCCCTCCGAGCGCCCGAGCGCGGCCGAGGCAGCCGAACGACTCCGCGCCCTGGGCCGCGACGAGCCAGGAGCCGCCACGCAACTCCTGCCCGGCGGTCCCGGAACGCGGACGGCAGCGGGCGCCGGCGCGGCAGCCGGAGCAGCCGCGGCCGGTGCGGCCGGTGCCGCCGCCGCAGCCACGGCTCCGATGGCCGCGCACGCGGACGACGCGACCCGCGTGATGCCGGCGAGTGGTGCCTCCCGTCCGGGTGGACAGGCGGGCGCGGACGACGCGACCCGCGTGATGGACGCCCAGCAGCCGAACGCGGCGGACGACGTGTCGACCACCGTCCTCGGTGCCCAGCGCGGCGCCGGCGGCCCGACCGGCGGAGGTGGTGGGGTGCCCTCCGCGGCCCCGCCCGTCCGACCGGGCTCCGGTGACGACCCGGCGAAGCGCGAGAAGCGACGCAAGGGGCCCATCATCACGGCGATCGTCGTGGTCGTCCTGGTGCTGGTCGGCATCGGGGTCGCGGTGTTCGCGCTGAACGGCGACGACGACGGCACACCGGCGCCGACGGACACGACCTCGACCGCACCGACCGAGCAGCAGCCCAGTGAGGAAGAACAGCAGCCGAGCGAGGAGCAGCAGCCGAGCCAGGAGCAGCAGCAGCCGAGTCAGCCGGCCGAGCAGCAGCCCTCCGAGCCGGCGGAGCAGCCGTCCGAGCCGGCCGAACAGCCGAGTGAGCCCGCCGAGCCCAGCCAGGAGCCGTCCGTCGGTCCGGAGCCGAGCGCGCCGGTCTCGAACCCGGTGCAGGAGCCGCAGGACGGCGCCGACCCAGCCGACGGCGCGGCCGACACGACGACCGACACCACGACCGACACGTCGGCGGACGCAGGTCCCGGCAACTCGGAGAACGCCCCCGGGCAGAACAAGGGCTGACACGCCGAGCGTTTTCGTCCAGACGCTGGACCAAATACGCTGGACCCGTGCGAGAACTGCAACGGAGCGGTGGGCCGACGACGGCCGTCGCGGCGCGGAACGGTGTCGGCTTCGGATCGGCGGAGGGGTGGCTGGTCGAACGACCCGCGGGTGACGGTGCCGTGGTGGCGCTCGTCCCCGGCTCCAGCGGCCGGGTGGTCGCACCCGGCGACGAACTGTCGTGGGTCTGGTTCCCGGAGCGCACGCTGCCGCAGGGCGCGGCCGAGCCCACCGAGGCGGACCTGCCGCACTTCTGGGACGCCACGGCCTTCGCCGTCGACGTCGTCTTCACCGACGGCACGCGACTGAGCGACCACGGGCCCGCGCGCGGCGGACACGCACGCGACCAGTACGGCGACGCGCTCACGCCCGACGCGCAGGACACGGCCCGCAAGCAGTGGGTCGACCAGTGGAACCGTCGCGCGGTGGACCTCACGCCGTTCGCGGGGCGGGTCGTCGACCGACTGGAGGCCCGGCTCGGCTCCGACACCCAGCCGTCGGACGCCGAAGGCGAGCGTCCAGCCCTGCGCGGCTGGCTCGACGACGTCCGCATCGGCCCGGCTCGGCCGACGCCGGCCACGCCGCTCGACCACGTCCGCACCACCCGCGGCACACAGGCTTCGTCACGGTTCTCCCGCGGCAACAACGCCCCGCTCGTCGGCGTCCCGCACGGCGGTGTGTTCGGCCTGCCGATGACCGACGCGTCGAGCAACCGCTGGCCGTACGCATACCAGGAGCACGCCCGCACCGAGGCCGACGGGCGGGTCCGGCCGGCGATCCAGGCCTTCGCGACGAGTCACATCCCGTCGCCGTGGATGGGGGACCGCGGCGTGTTCCAGGTCATGCCGTCACCCCTCGACACCCCCGACGTCGACCTGGCCGCACGTGCCCTCGGGTTCGACCACGACGACGAACTCGACGGTCCGCACCGGTACCGCGTCGCCCTCGACCAGGGTGTCACGGCCGAGATGACCGCGGGGGAGTTCGCCCTCGCGTTCCGCTTCACCGGGACCCGCAGCATCGTGCTCGACCACCACGGCCGGGTGTCCGACGTCTCGGTGACGATCACCGACGGCACCGCCGTGGTCGAGGCCGTCCTCGACGACCGCCCCGGCACCCCGCCGCACCACGTGCACGTCCGGATCCCGCACGTGACCGCGGACCACACCAGCATCAGCGAGCACGAGCTGCGCGGCTGGCTGACCGTGGACGGCGGCCGTCCCGTCGACGTCCTGCTCGGCATCTCGACGGTCTCGATCGAGGACGCGCGCGCGAACCTCGACGACGCCGGCTCCTTCGACACCATGTGCACCCGCGCCGAGGCGCTCTGGACGGCGGAGCTCGCGACGCTCTCGTTCGACGGAGCCACAGAGGACCAGCTGACGAGCCTGTACTCCGGCCTGTACCGGCTGTTCCTCTACCCGAACCGCGCCGGCGAGACCGCCCTGACCGGATCGCCGCACCACCGCTCGCCGTACGGAGCCGTCCTCGCCGACCCGATCCGCGACGAGCCCGGACCGGAGGTCGTCGAGGGGCCGTTCACCACGACGAACGGGTTCTGGGACACCTACCGCACCGCTTGGCCGCTCCTCGGGCTCCTCACCCCGGAGACCGCCGGTGCGCTCGCGCAGGGCTTCGTCGAGCACCACCACGACGGCGGGTGGACCCCACGCTGGAGCGCCCCCGGCGCCGAGGACTGCATGACGGGCACCACGAGCGACACCGTCTTCGCCGACCTCGCGGCGAAGGGCATCACCGGGTTCGACCTCGCCGAGGCGTACCGGAGCGCGGTCCGGAACGCGACCGTCCCGCCGCGTGACGAGCGGGTCGGACGGAAGGGGAGCCTCCCGGGCGCCTTCCGTGGCCACGTCGACACGGCGACGTCCGAGGGGATGTCCTGGACCCTGGATGCCGCGATCAACGACTGGGGACTCGCCGTCATGGCGGGCCTGCTCGCGTCACGGGCGAACACGCCCGCCGACCTGTCCCGGTACGAGGCCGAGGCGGAGTGGTTCGCCCGTCGATCGCTGCAGTACCGGCACGTGTTCGACTCCGAGCGGGGCTTCTTCATCGGCCGCGACCCCGACGGCTCGTGGCGGGTCGGCACCGAGTTCGACCCGCGTGACTGGGGCGACGACTACACCGAGACGAACGCCTGGGGCACGGCCTTCACCGCACCCCACGACGGCGCCGGCATCGTGGACCTGCACGGCGGGCCGGCGCGGTTCGACGCCGCGATCGACGCGTTCTTCGCGACACCCGAGACCGGCGCGACCGTCCGTTCCGGCGCGTACGGCTTCCCGATCCACGAGATGACCGAGGCCCGCGACGTCCGGATGGGCATGCTCGGCCTGTCCAACCAGCCGGCGCACCACATCCCGTTCTTCCCGATGTTCACCGGGCGGCACGACGACGCGCACCGCATCGTGCGGGAATCGCTGGAGCGGCTGTTCGTCGGCTCCGACCTCGGCCAGGGCTACCCCGGCGACGAGGACAACGGCGAGATGAGCGCCTGGTACGTCTTCGCGACGATCGGCCTGTACCCGCTGGCGCCGTCCACGGGCACCTACGTGCTCGTGCCGCCGTCGGTCCGCAGGACGGTGCTGCAGCAGCCGGGAGGAACGCCCACCGTCATCGAGATCGCCGACGGTTCCGCAGGTGCGTACGTCGCGTCGGTGACGGTCGACGGGTCGCCCTGGACGTCGGTCAGCATCCCGCATCACGTGGTGGTGTCGGCATCGCACATCGTCTTCACGCTGTCACCCGAACCGCAGGGCTGGGCGTCGGAGACCCGCCCGGTGTCGGCGTCCGAGGTGCACGGCTACCGGGACGCCCCCGTCGACCTGCTGCCCGTCGGGGCGTCGCCGCTGGTCGACGACACCGGGCGCACGGTGTCGGCGCTCGCCGCGGGGGAGTCGGTCTCGTTCGACGTGGACTGCCCCGCCGCCTCGCTGTACACGGTGACGGTGGCGACTCCGGGGTCGTACTCGTGGCAGGTGTCCCTCGGCGAGACGGTCACGGCGGTCGACGGCGCCGAGTTCACCTGGGCCGGGCAGACCCGCGTCTTCCGCATCATCGGCGGCGGCTCGTCGTTCGTCTTCACCGCGGGCACCGACGTGGCGCTGACGCAGCTCGAGCTGATCGCGGCGGACGGACAGCGTTGACGCGTTGTTCACCAGGCCGGAGCATGCTCGGCCCATGTCGATGAGCACACCGTTCGATCCGGAACAGCAGGGCGCCGCCATCCCCGTGGACGGCTCCGACGAGGCGGAACTCGAGATCGAGGAGGACCGTGGCGCCGACGTCGGCGAGGACTCCGCCGACCCGAGCGTCTCGCCCGTCAGCCACCACGACGAGGACGAGGCCGGCGGTGGCCCGGTGTTCCGGCGCCCGCAGCCCGGCGAGCGGCTGCACCCGGACGACCTCTGACCGTTCCGGGGGTCCTCCGGGGTTTCTTGGGCGATTGCCAAGCGGCTCGGGCATGCTCGTGCGCATGTCGATCGCGAACTCGTGGGACCCGTCTGGTGGCCGTGCAATCCCGGAGGACCAGGCGAAGGAGGACGGGCTCGAACTCGACGAGGACCCGGCGATGCTCGGGATCTCGTTCGACGTCGTGGGCGGTGCCTCCGCGGACCCCGCCGGGGTGTCCCCGGTCGACGTGCACGTGCCGACACCGCGGTCGGCGGACTCCGCCTCCGACGACTAGCGCGCGCCTGGTCGAATCGGGCGTACCTGGTCCGGAGTTTCGACCAGGTACGCCTGGAAGCACCTTGCATCGCGCGCGTTCTGGGAAGGAACGTCAGCGTGCGCCGACGCCGGGGACGCGGTACTTGAAGCCAACATGGGACGCGGTGAAGCCGAGGCGCTCGTAGAACCGGTGCGCATCGGTCCGTGCAGCGTCCGAGGTGAGCTGCACGAGCGGGGTCCCGAGGGCCGGAGCCGCGATGTCGGTGACCCAGCGCATCAGGGCACTCCCGATGCCGCCGGACCGGAGTGCACTGCTGACCCGCACGGCCTCGACGAGCAGCCGGGTCGAGCCACGGCGGGCCATCCCCGGGATCCGGGTGAGCTGCAGCGTGCCGACGAGCCGACCGGTCTCGTCCTCGGCGACGAGCAGTGCGTTCGCCGGGTCGTCCACGATCGATCGGAGTGCCTCGGCGTACTGCGGGCGGTCCTCCGGGTCGGCGACGTCCCCGCGAGCGGCACTGATCGGGTCGTCGGAGAGCAGCGCCATCAGTGCGTCGAGGTCGCTGTCGACGGCGTTCCGCACCACCACCGAACCGGAGCGGGCGGAGAGGCGGACGGGCAGGGTGAGGTCGTGGAGCACGACCCCACCCTGCCCGATGGACTCACGGAACGGTGTGCCCCGCGGCGGTGAAGATGCGGTACCACTCCTCGCGTGACAGCTCGACGTCCGAGCCGGCTGCCGAGTCGCGCACGCGCTGCGGGTTCGTGGTGCCGAGGACGACCTGGAAGTGCGCGGGGTGGCGGGTGATCCACGCGACCGCGATGCCGGTCGGGGCGACACCGTGTGCTGCGGCGACCTCCTCGAGCACGTCGTTCAGCTCGGCGTACTGCTCCCGGTCGCCGAGGAAGACGCCGTCGAAGAAGCCCTTCTGGAACGGCGACCAGGCCTGCAGCGTGATGTCGTTGATGCGCGAGTAGTTGAGGATGTCGTTGTCGCGGGAGATCGACTGCTCGAGGCCGCCCATGTTCGCGGTCAGGCCCTGCGAGATGACGTTGGCGTGGGTGATGCTCAGCTGCACCTGGTTGAACGCGAGCGGCTGGCGGACGTGCTTCTTGAGCAGGTCGACCTGGCCGGGGGTGTGGTTCGAGACGCCGAAGTGGTGCACCTTGCCGGCGGCGTGCAGCTCGTCGAAGGCCTTCGCGACCTCTTCCGGCTCGACCAGGGCGTCGGGGCGGTGCAGCAGCAGGACGTCGACGTAGTCGGTCTGCAAGGCCTCGAGCGACTCGTGCACGGACTCGAGGATGTGCTCGTACGAGAAGTCGAAGTACGCACCGTTCGGCGTCGGCCGGATGCCGACCTTGGTCTGCAGCACGATCTCTGCGCGCTCCGCGGGCGACAGCGTCACGGCGGCACCGAACCGCTCCTCGCAGCCGTGCCACTCGCCGTACACCGCGGCGTGGTCGAACATGTTCACGCCCGCGTCACGCGAGGCGCTGTAGAGCGCGCGGATGTCCTCGTCGCTCATGTCGTTGATCCGCATCAGGCCGACGACGACGTCGGATGCGGTGAGGTCCGTCTGTGGCAACTCCAGTGTCTTCACGCCCTCGATCCTGCCAGCCGGTCCCCGGCACAGGCAGGCCCTGCCAGTACCTCAGGCGCCGAAGGACCTAGTGGACCGAGAACCCGCCGTCGACCGCGATCGACTGTCCCGTGACGTAGGCCGACCCGGGGCCGGCGAGGAACACGGCGGCGGCCGCGAAGTCCGACGCGAGCCCGTTCCGGCCCACCAGTGTCCGCGCCGCGAGCGCCGACACCGTCGCGGGGTCGGCGCTGAGCCGCTCGTTGAGCGGGGTGCGCACGAAACCGGGGACGAGGACGTTGGAGGTGACCCCCTGCGCGGACCAGGCTTCTGCCTGGGACCGGGCCAGCGCCTCCAGACCGGCCTTGGAGACCCCGTACGCGCCGCTGGCGGCGAAGGGGCGGTGTGCTTGCTGCGAGCTGATCGAGACGATGCGGCCGTACCCACGGGCCGCCATGCCGGGTGCGAGCCGCTGCCCGAGCACGAACGGCGCGTCGAGGTTGACGGCCATCGTGGCGTCCCAGGTGGCCTCGTCGAGATCGGCCATCGGGGGCCGGAGGTTGATGCCGGCGGAGTTCACGAGGACGTCGACGTCGCCAGCCGCATCGGCGAGTGCGTGTGCTCCGGCGCGCGTGGACAGGTCCGCGACGATGCCGTCGGCCGAATCGCCAGCGGCACGGATGTCATCGACCGTCGCATCGATGGTGGACCGCGTCCGAGCTGCGACGAGCACGTGCGCTCCCGCGTCCGCCAGGGCGACCGCGATCGCCTGTCCGATGCCGGAACTGCCTCCCGTCACCAGGGCGGTGCGTCCGTCGACACCGAAGAGCTGCTGCAGCGACATCCGGCCAGGCTAGCGAGGCCCCGTACGCTGGGCCGGTGCGTGACGACCTGCTGCCGATGCTCGCCTGCCCCGTGTGCGCCGAGCCCCTCGGACGCGTCGACGGCGGCCAGGTCGGTTGCGCGACCGGGCACCGGTTCGACGAGGCGAAGCAGGGCCACCTGACGCTCCTGCCGGCGAAGCGTCGGGCGCTCACCGCGGACACCCCGGAGATGGTCGACGCCCGGCTGCGGTTCCTGGGGCGCGGACACTACGCGCCCGTCGAGCGGGCGCTCGCCGCGGTCGTCGCCGAGGCGACGGCGCCCGGCATCGTGCTCGACGTCGGATCCGGTCCGGGGACGTACCTGGCCCATGCGCTGCGCGCGGCGGACGGGAGGCTCGGGGTCGCGCCGGGCGCGCTTGCACCTGTCGGCCGTCAGCCGACTCGACGACTGGGGGTGGCGTTGGACCTGTCGGCCGTCGCGATCCGACGGGCGGCCCGCGTCCACGAACGTGCCGGAGCCGTCGTCGGGGACGTGACCGAGCGCCTCCCGGTCGTCGACGGCGCTGCCGCCGTTGTCCTCGACGTCTTCGCACCCCGCAACCAGACGGAGTACGCCCGCGTCCTGCACCCCGAGGGCCGACTCGTGGTGGTGACCCCGCGCACCGGACACCTGGCGGAGCTGGCCGAGGCGACCATCACGGTGGATCCCGAGAAGGAGCGGCGGCTGCACGACTCGCTCACGCCGTCGTTCGTGCTGCGGTCCTCCGACGACCTGACGTGGACGATGGACCTGTCCGCCGAGGACGTCCACGACGTCGTGCACATGGGGCCGAGCCACCACCACGTCGACCCGGAGCAGGTGTTCGCGCCGACGAGCGTGACCGCGGCCGTCACGGTCAGTACGTGGAGCCGCGCAGGCTGATCCTCCGACCGGGTCAGCGCTCGGCCACGTCCCGCGGACTGCCCTGTCCGGCCCGCCGACGCGCGGTGTGGGCCCGCCCGCGCGCACGGTCGACCGCGATCCCGATCCGGGCGAGCAGCACCACGGCGCCGACGCCCCCGGCGCCGATCGACGTCACGAACAGGCCGAGGTCGATCCCGGGCATCCGCCACCAGTCGATCGACCACGCGGCGACGAGGGCGAACGCCAGCAGCAGTCCGGCTCGCCACCACCAGCGCCCCGGCACCCGTCCGACGCCGAGCGCAGCCAGTACCAGGAGTGCCCAGCACCCCTCCGGCACGAAGGACCGCGGGTCGTTCGTCCCGCAGGTGGACACGGCGCACTCCCACTCGACCTGGTCGGCCACGCCGGCGTACCAGTGGAACAGCAGCGCGGCAGCGACGACGGCGACGAGTGCGACCGGCGGACCGATCCAGCGCCACACGCGGCCGAACCGGGAGCGGCGTCGGCGGGCGGCCACCCATCCGTCCCCGAGCTCGTAGCCGGGCATCGGACGGAACTCGGGCATGCCAGCACGCTACCGGCGGCCGGTTTCCGTGTGGAAGCGGTTCACAAACGTCCGAGCGTCGGTGCGGGCCGGGACCGTCCCGGCCGCACCGCCGTGTCACTCGGTCGGCGCCGCGACGTCGAGCTGCCAGACCACGCCGAACCGGTCGCGGAGCTGCCCGGCGAGTGGCGCCCAGGCCGAAGGGGCGAGCGGCTGCCGGATCTCGGCGCCCTCGGACAGCGCGGCCCAGTACCGCTCGATCTCGGCGGTGTCGTCCCCGTGCACGAACACGTAGAAGGCGTTCGATCCCTGGTCGTAGGGCTGACCGGGCCAGACGTCGAAGGCCATGACCCGGAACCCGGCGTCGGTGGCGACCTGGCCGAAGACGACCCGGTCGGCCCAGGCGGGATCGTCGAGGGCGCCCATCTGTCCGTAGGTGGCGGCGGTGACCTCACCGCCGAAGGCCGATGCGTAGAAGTCGAGGGCCTCGCGGGCGTTGCCGTCGAAGTTGAGGTGGGTTGTCGTTTCGATGCTCATGGAACGAGGATGACCGGCAATGCGGTCAGATCATGTCCGCTTCTTCGACGAGGATGATCGACATGGCCGGACCCTCCTCGCGCATGCTCGCGCTGCTGTCGTTGTTGCAGGTGCACCGCGACTGGCCGGGCGACGAGCTCGCCGGCCGTCTCGAGGTCAGCCCCCGCACGGTCCGCCGCGACGTCGACCGCCTCCGCGAGCTCGGGTACCGGGTCGAAGCGCTGCGTGGTCCCGCTGGCGGGTACCGGCTCGCAGCGGGCTCCGACCTGCCGCCGCTGCTGTTCGACGACGACCAGGCCGTGGCGATCGCCCTGGCGCTCGCCGTCGCACCCGCCTCCGGAGCGGACATCGCGGAGTCAGCCGCCCGAGCGCTGGCGACGGTCCGGCAGGTCATGCCCGCGCGGCTCCGGTCGCGGGTCGACGCGGTGCAGGCGGTGACGACGTCCGGCCGGACCCGCACCGACCCGGACGTGCTCGTCGCCGTGAGCGAGGCCGTGCACCTGCACGAGGTCCTCCGCTTCACGTACGCGGGCGACGACGACCTGCACCCAGCCCGCCGCGTCGAACCGCACGCCGTCGTCGCACGGAACGGCCGCTGGTACCTGCTCGACTGGGACCTCGACCGCGGCGACTGGCGCACGCACCGCATCGACCGGATCACCCCACGGATGCGCACCCGGGTCCCGTTCACGCCGCGACCCGTCCCCGGCGGCGACCCCGTGGCCTTCGTGTCGGCGCGGTTCAAGGGATCGGCGCAGGCAGACGTGTGGCCGTGCACCGGCTCGGTGACGATGACGGCCGCCGACGCCCGGACCGTCACGCCCTACCTGCCCGAGGACGCCGTCGTCGAGTCCCTGCCCGACGAGCGGAGTCGGGTCACGCTCGGCTCGTGGTCCTGGCCGGGGCTCGCCGGAGCGTTCGCGGGGTTCGCGGTCGACTTCGTCGTCGAGGGTCCGGACGACCTCCGTGACGCCACCGTCGCGTCGGCAGCTCGACTCCGGGCGGCGAGCGCGCGTTAGCGGGGCGCATGCGTCCGCAAGGGCGGCGTGAGGAAACCGTTAGGAGCGGCCGGGAGGCCCGGTGCAGGATCCAGCATCGGTCCAGGCACCACACGTGGTGCCGTCCGCGTCGCCCGGCGCGGACACCGCAGACCTTCTGGAGTCCCTCGTGTTCGACGTGTTCGTCGTCGCCGGTGTCCTCGCCGTGTTCGGCGTGGTGGCACTGATCGCCAAGGGGGTGGAACGGCTGTGATCGGCATCACCATCGCGGCCGCCGTCCTCGGCATCGCCGCAGTCGTGTACCTCGTCTGGGCGCTCGTGCGTCCGGAGCGCTTCTAGTGGGCGCCGCTGACGTCTGGGCGGGGATCGTCCAGGTCGCCACGCTCGTCCTGCTGCTCGTCGTCGCCTACCGCCCGCTCGGCGACTGGATGGCGAAGGTCTTCACACCCGTCCGGCACAACCGGGTCGAGCGCGGGGTCTACCGGCTGATCGGGGTCGACCCGGACGCCGAACAGTCGTGGCCCGTGTACCTGCGCGGCGTCCTGCTCTTCAGCGTCGTCGGGCTGCTGCTCGTCTACCTGCTGCAGCGCGTCCAGGTCGTGCTGCCCGGCGACCTCGGCCTGCCGGCCGTGGGTCCGTCGCTCGCGTTCAACACCGCGGCCTCGTTCGTCGCGAACACGAACTGGCAGTCGTACTCACCGGAGGTGACCGTCGGCTACACCGTGCAGATGGCCGGCCTCGCGGTGCAGAACTTCCTGTCCGCCGCCGTCGGCCTCGCCGTCGCCGTCGCCCTGGTGCGCGGGTTCGCCCGCCGCAAGTCCGGCACCCTCGGCAACGTGTGGGTGGACGTCGTCCGCGGTGTCGGTCGCCTGCTGCTGCCCGGTGCGTTCGTGTTCGCGATCGTGCTCGTCGCCGGCGGTGTCATCCAGTCGTGGGGGAGCGGCACCGACGTGACCACGCTCATCGGTGGCACGCAGCACATCCCCGACGGGTTCGTCGCGTCGCAGGAGGCGATCAAGGAACTCGGCACGAACGGCGGCGGCTACTTCAACGCCAACTCGGCACACCCGTTCGAGAACCCGCAGGCGTGGACGAACCTGGTCGAGGTCTTCCTGATGCTCGTCATCCCGTTCTCGCTGCCCCGCACGTTCGGGCGGCTCGTCGGTGACGACCGCCAGGGCTACGCGATCCTCACCGTGATGGGCGCGATCTTCCTCGTGTCCCTGTCGGTGATGTCGATCGCCGAGCTCGGCGGCGGCGGACTCGCGACGCACGCGGCCGGAGCGGCGATGGAGGGCAAGGAGACCCGGTTCGGCATCCTCGGCACCACCCTGTTCGGCACGACGTCGACCGCGACCTCGACCGGTGCGGTGAACGGCATGTTCGACAGCTTCACCCCGATCGGCGGGATGATGGCGATGCTGAACATGATGCTCGGCGAGGTCACCCCGGGCGGTGTCGGCTCCGGCCTGTACGGCATGCTCGTGCTCGCCGTCATCACGGTGTTCATCGGCGGCCTGCTCGTCGGCCGGACGCCGGAGTACCTCGGCAAGAAGATCCGCGCCAAGGAGATGACCTTCGCGGCGCTGTACATCCTGGTGACGCCGACCCTGGTGCTCCTCGCCACCGGGCTGTCCCTGGTCATCCCCGGCGTCCGCGAACAGGTGCTCGGCACGTCGATCTTCAACCCCGGCAACCACGGGCTGTCCGAGCTGCTCTACGCGTTCACCTCGGGCGCGAACAACAACGGCTCGGCCTTCGGTGGACTCACCGCGAACACCACGTGGATGAACTCCTCGCTCGGCGTCGTGATGCTGCTCGGCCGCTTCGTGCCGATGGTGTTCGTCCTGGCGCTCGCCGGGTCCCTCGCCGCCCAGGACCGAGTGCCGGAGACCGCCGGCACGCTCCCCACCCACCGCCCGCTGTTCATCGGGCTGCTCGGCGGCGTCGCCGTCATCGTCACCGCTCTCACCTACTTCCCGGTGCTCGCACTGGGCCCGCTCGCAGAAGGACTGTCATGACCGTGACCACCGAGCCGGAACCGCGCACCGCAGTGGAGCCGGCCACCCGCTCGTCCGCATTCGGACCCCGCCAACTGGTGGCGGGCCTCCCGGGCGCCCTGCGGAAACTCGATCCGCGACTCATGTGGCGGAACCCCGTCATGTTCATCGTCGAGGTCGGCGCAGCGCTGACGACGGCCGCCGCCGTCGTCGAGCCGTCCGCGTTCACCATCGCGATCGCGGTGTGGCTCTGGCTCACCGTCGTCTTCGCCAACCTGGCGGAGTCGGTCGCCGAGGGGCGGGGCAAGGCGCAGGCCGACACCCTGCGGAAGACCCGCTCGACCACGAGCGCTCGCCGGGTGCTCGGCTACGACCAGGCCGACGCTGCAGCGGTCGGCAACGAGACCGAGGAGGTCGCATCGGTCGACCTGGCCAAGGGCGACGTGGTGGTCGTTGTCGCCGGCGAGGTGATCCCGGGCGACGGCGACGTCATCGACGGCATCGCGTCCGTCGACGAGTCGGCCGTCACGGGGGAGTCCGCACCGGTCATCCGCGAGTCCGGCGGTGACCGCAGTGCCGTCACCGGTGGCACCCGCGTGCTGTCGGACCGGATCATCGTGCGCATCACCTCGACCCCGGGCGAGACCTTCATCGACCGGATGATCCGCCTGGTCGAGGGCGCCGCACGTCAGAAGACGCCGAACGAGATCGCGCTGAACATCCTGCTCGCCTCGCTGTCGATCGTCTTCGTGATCGTCTGCCTGACGATGCAGCCCATCGCGGGACTCGTCGGTGCGACGGTCAGCGTGCCGGTGCTCATCGCCCTGCTCGTCTGCCTCATCCCGACCACCATCGGGGCCCTGCTCTCCGCGATCGGCATCGCCGGCATGGACCGGCTCGTGCAGCACAACGTGCTCGCGATGTCGGGCCGCGCGGTCGAGGCCGCCGGCGACATCACCACCCTGCTGCTCGACAAGACGGGCACGATCACGTACGGCAACCGCCGGGCGTCACGGGTGGTGCCGGTGCCGGGTGTGCCCGAAGCCTCGCTGATGGAGGCAGCAGCCCTGTCGAGCGCTGCGGACTCGACGCCCGAAGGACGTTCGATCGTGTCGCTCGCTGCCGACGCCGGGGTGACGCCGGCACTGCCCGACGGCGCCGTCGAGGTGCCGTTCACGGCGCAGACGCGCATGTCCGGTCTGGACCTGCCGGACGGATCGCAGATCCGCAAGGGTGCCGCTGCCGCCGTGCTCGCCTGGGCGGACACCAGCGAGCCTGGTGTCGTGTCGGCCATCGACTCGACCGTGGCGGAGATCTCCGACCAGGGCGGGACGCCGCTCGTCGTCGGTCGCCGCTCCTCGGACGGCGCGGTCGCCCTGCTCGGCGTCGTGCACCTGAAGGACGTCGTCAAGGACGGCATGGCATCACGGTTCGCCGAGCTCCGGTCGATGGGCATCCGCACGGTGATGATCACCGGTGACAACCCCCGCACCGCGGCCGCGATCGCGCACGAAGCCGGCGTCGACGACTTCCTCGCCGAGGCCACCCCGGAGGACAAGCTCGCCTACATCAAGCGCGAGCAGGAGGGCGGCAACCTCGTCGCCATGACCGGTGACGGCACCAACGACGCCCCGGCCCTGGCGCAGGCGGACGTCGGCGTCGCGATGAACACCGGCACGACGGCGGCGAAGGAGGCGGGCAACATGGTCGACCTCGACTCCGACCCGACCAAGCTCATCGACGTCGTCCGCATCGGCAAGCAGCTGCTCATCACCCGCGGGGCCCTGACCACCTTCTCCATCGCCAACGACGTCGCGAAGTACTTCGCGATCATCCCGGCGATGTTCCAGGCGGCGTTCCCCGGGCTCGCAGCGCTCAACGTCATGGGGCTGCACAGCCCGTCGTCCGCGATCCTGTCGGCGGTCGTCTTCAACGCGCTCGTCATCGTGGCGCTCATCCCGCTGTCCCTGCGTGGCGTCAAGTACCGCGCGGCCGCAGCGTCGTCGATCCTCGGCCGCAACCTGCTCGTCTACGGGCTCGGCGGCGTGGTCGTCCCCTTCATCGGCATCAAACTGATCGACCTCGTGGTCGGTCTCATCCCGGGGTTCTAGTCATGGCATCTGCACGTTCCACCGTCCGTTCCGCCGGTGTGGCGATCCGCCTCACCCTGCTCGCCACCGTCGTGCTCGGCGTCGGCTACCCGCTCGCCGTCTGGGGGGTCGGCCAGGCGGCGTTCCACGACCAGGCCAACGGCTCGATGGTCACGGACTCGTCCGGCACGGCCGTCGGTTCCTCGTTGATCGGGCAGTCGTTCACCGGCAAGCAGGCCGATCGCTGGTTCCAGTCGCGGCCGTCAGCAGCTGGCGAGGACGGCTACGACGCGCAGGGCTCGTCCGGCTCGAACCTCGGGCCGAACAACCCGGACCTGCTCGCGGCCGTCGAGGACCGTCGTGCGGCACTGGCAGAGGCCGACGGGGTCTCGGAGGCGGACGTCCCCGCCGACGCGGTCACCGCCTCGGGTTCGGGTCTCGACCCGGACATCAGCCCCGAGTACGCGTCGCAACAGGTCGCGCGTGTGGCTGCGGCGCGGGGCGTGTCCGAGGACACGGTGCGGCAGTTGGTCGCATCGCACACCGAGTCGCGGCAGCTCGGGTTCCTCGGCGAGCCCGTCGTGAACGTGCTGGCCCTGAACCTCGCGCTGGCGAAGCTGTCCTGACGTGCGGTCACCTCGCCGCCCAGCTCGGCCGTCCGCCGATGCCGTCGATCAGATCGTCGTGCTCGTCGATCAACCGTCGGACGACATCGGCGTGACGGTCGCACGGGCCGACGGTCTCGGCGAGGTGTGCGAGCAGTTCGAGGGAGTGCGCCGGTGTGCGCTTCGGCAGCCCCTCGAGTCGAGCGACCAGGTCGGCGGGGGAGCGGAAGGTCGGCGGCGGGATCCGGAAGCTGCGGCCCCAGAGCCGCGTGTGGTGGGCGCAGCAGTTCCGGACGTGCGTGATGTGGTGCAGGCACGGACGGAGCGTTCCCGCAGGCAGGCGGAACGCGAGGGCCACCGCATCGTGCAATCGGGGTTCCAGGGCGCCCGTCAGCCGCGAGAGTTCACCGAAGCTGAGCTCCTCGGCCAGCATCCCGAAGGGAACCTGATCGAGCGCTCGCTCTCGCCAGACCTTCTGCGTCACCGGGTCGTTTGCTCGGTTGAGTACTCCTGCTGCGCGCCGCAGCAGCGAGTCGTGGTCGAACGTGTCCCGGAACGAAGAAAAGAGTGCCCCGCGCCGACAAGCGACGCGGGGCGGTACAGTCCCACCCGATTTGAGGAAGCCGAGGCTCGAGCCTTGGTGGGAACGGTTACGAGGAGAATATCAGTCGACCGGCTGCCCCGCAACAGCGGACGCGAGAGGATGAGCACGTGAAGCGCGGCAAGCTGCGGGTCCTGCTCGGTGCCGCACCGGGCGTCGGCAAGACGTTCACCATGCTCGAAGAGGGTCGCCGGCTGCTCGACGAGGGCCGTGACGTCGTCGTCGCCGTCGTCGAGACGCACGAGCGCGCCGCCACCGCCGCCCTCGTCACCGGACTCGAAGTGGTGCCCCGCCGCTCGGTCGCGCACCGTGGTGTGGAGCTCGACGACCTCGACCTCGACGCCGTCATCGCCCGGGCGCCCGAGGTCGCCCTCGTCGACGAACTCGCGCACACGAACGCCCCCGGCAGTGCGAACGAGAAGCGCTGGCAGGACGTCGAGGCCCTGCGTGACGCCGGCATCGACGTCATCTCGACGGTGAACGTGCAGCACATGCAGTCCCTCGGCGACGTGGTGCGGGAGATCACCGGCACCGTCCAGCGCGAGACCGTCCCCGACGCCGTGGTGCGCGCGGCCGACCAGATCGAGGTCGTGGACCTGGCCCCGGCAGCGCTGCGCGAACGGCTGTCCGACGGACTCGTGTACCCGGCCGCCCGGATCGATGCGGCGCTGTCGAACTACTTCCGGCTCGGCAACCTGACGGCCCTGCGTGAGATCGCGTTGCTCTGGCTCGCCGACGAGGTCGACGACGCGCTCAAGGCCTACCGCGCCGAACACGGCATCGAGCACCGCTGGGAGACCCGGGAACGGGTGCTGGTCGCCCTGACCGGCGGGCCCGAGGGTGAGACCCTGCTCCGTCGCGGTGCCCGTATCGCCGCCCGCAGTGCCGGGGGCGAACTCGCGGCCGTGCACGTGACGACGAACGACGGTCTGCGCGTGCGGCACCCGGGGGCGCTCGGCAAGCAGCGGACCCTGCTCGAGCAGCTCGGTGGCACGTACCACCAGGTCGTCGGCGACGACGTGCCGTCGACCCTCGTGCGGTTCGCGCGGTCGATCGACGCGACCCAGATCGTCATCGGCGTCAGCCGACGCAGTCGTCTCGCTGCCGCGATGACCGGTCCGGGGATCGGCAACACCGTGATCCGGGAGTCCGGCGACATCGACGTCCACGTCGTCACCCACGAGCGTGCCGGCGGCGGGATCACCCTGCCGAAGCTCGGTGGCAGCCTGTCGCGCGGGCGGGTCCTCGCCGCCTTCGTGCTGTCGGTCCTGGTCGGGCCCCTGCTCACCTGGGCGCTGTCGATCGGCAGCGACCCCGACGCCATCACCGTCGACGTGCTGGCGTACCAGTTGCTCGTGCTCGTCGTGGCGCTCGTGGGCGGGATGTGGCCAGCGGTGTTCACGGCCGTGCTGTCCGGGCTGAGCCTCGACTACTTCTTCGTGCAACCCCTCTACATGGTCACCGTCCAGCAGCCGTGGCACCTGTTCGCCCTGGTCATGTACGTGATCAGTGCGGTGCTGGTCAGCTTCGTGGTCGACCGGTCCGCGCGCCGATCGCGTGCCGCCCGCCGCGCCTCGGCCGAGTCCGGGCTCCTGATGGGCATCGCCGGCAGCGTGCTCCGTGGTGACGACGCCCTGCAGGCACTGCTCGACCGCACCCGTGAGGCCTTCGGCTTCGCCGGCGTCCGGATCCGCCAGGGCGACGAGGTGCCGGCCACCTCCGGCGAGTTCGGCGCGACGCCGGACGCGTCCACGACGCTGGCCTCCGGGGCCGTCCTCGAGTTCGCGGGTGCGCCCGACGACCCGACCCAGCGCCGACTGCTGCGGGTCGTCGAGCAACAGCTCGACGCCGCCGTCGAGCACCGCGAGCTGACCCGCACGGCCGTCGGCGCCGAGCGCATCGCCGCCGCCGACCGGGTCAGGAGCGCGCTGCTCGCGGCCGTCGGCCACGACGTGCGCCGACCCATCGCAGCGGCCTCCGCCGCCGTGCAGACGCTGCGTGCGCCCGACATCGACCTGTCACGGGCCGACCGGGAGGCGCTGCTCGCGACCGCCGACGAGAGCCTCGGTCAGCTGGCGGTGCTGTTGGCAGACCTGTTGGACGTCAGCCGCGTGCAGGCCGGTGTCCTCGCGGTCACCCCGGCTGCGATCGCGCTCGAGACGGTGGTCGCCCCCGCGCTCGACGAGCTGGAGCTCGGCCCCGACGACGTCGACCTCGACCTGCCCGCCGACCTGCCGCCGGTGCTCGCCGACCCGGTCCTGCTGCAGCGGGTCGTCGTGAACCTCCTCGCGAACGCGGCCCGGTACGCCCCGGACGGTACCCACGTGCGGATCGCCGCGAGCGCGTTCGCCGGCGGGGTCGAGCTCCGCGTCGCCGACCACGGCCCCGGCATTCCCGAGGATCGCCGCGACGAGGTGTTCCAGCCGTTCCAGCGACTCGGCGACACCGACAACGAGACCGGCCTCGGACTCGGACTGGCGCTGGCGCGCGGGTTCACCGAGGGCATGGGCGGCACGATCGAGGTCGACGACACCCCGGGTGGTGGACTCACCGTCGTGGTGCGGCTGCCGATCGCCGGGCACGTGGGAGTGGAGCTCCGATGAAGGTGTTGATCGCCGACGACGACGCACAGCTCGTCCGGGCGCTCTCCGTGACGCTCGCCGCCCGCGGGTACGACGTCGTGACGGCGAAGGACGGCCGCGCTGCGATCGACACCGTCATCACCGAACGTCCCGACCTGGTGCTGCTCGACCTCGGGATGCCCCGGCTCGACGGCATCGGTGTCCTCGAGGGCATCCGGGGCTGGTCGCAGGTGCCGGTGCTGGTGCTGTCCGGACGGACGGACTCGTCCGACAAGGTCGACGCGCTCGACGCCGGCGCCGACGACTACGTGACGAAGCCGTTCCAGATGGACGAGCTGCTGGCGCGGCTGCGGGCCCTCGGACGGCGTCGCGTCCCGACCGGCGTGGACACCGTGCCGACGATCCGGATCGGCGACCTGGTCGTGGACCTCGTGGCGAAGCAGGTGACCCCGGCCAGCGGTCCCGCGATCCGGCTGACCCCGACCGAGTGGCGTCTGCTCGAGGTGCTCGTCACGAACCCTGACCGGCTGATGACCCGCGAGATGCTGCTGACCGAGGTGTGGGGGCCGTCGCACGGCAACGACTCCGGGTACCTGCGGCTGTACATGGCGCAGCTGAGGCGGAAGCTCGAGCCCGACCCAGCGCACCCGCGGTACCTGGTGACGGAGTCCGGTATGGGCTACCGCTTCGCCCCCGCCGGGGTCACGCCCGGGAACTGAAGGCCGCGAGCTCGGCACGGGTGCGGGCGCCGTGCTTCCGGAGCAGGTTCGCCACGTGGTACTTCACGGTGTTCACGCTGATGCCCAGGCCCTCGGCGATCTCGCGGTTGCCGACGCCCGTCGCGAGCAGCCGCAGCACGTCGCGCTCCCGCGGGGTGAGGTCGTCGTCCGCGACCGAGTCCACCTCGGTCGGTGACGGGTCGAGGGGCAGCGAGATGTCGAGCACGGAGCCCCAGTCGGGTGTGCTCGACACCTGGACGCGCCCGTCGAGGGTGACGACGCGCTCCGCGATCGGCCGCATGGCGTCGTCGTGCACGTCGAGGGTGCCGGACCCGTCGTCACGGAGCTGCATGAGCAGGTTCCGGCCGTCGCAGTCCCACTGGATGCGGACGCGCTTTGCCGCACCGCCGTCGACCAGGGCGAGCACGGCGGTCCGGACGATGGCCCGGGCCGCGTGTGCGACGTCACCGGGCAGGGCACGACCGGTCGTGGGCGGTTCGACGAACTGCACGTCGAGGTCACCGAACCGGACGAGCGGGCGCAGGTCGGCCCGCAGCCGTGAGAACGCTCCGGTGACCGGCTCGAGCAGGGTGCTGCGCTGGTGGTCGGTCTCGGTGCGCAGGTCGACGAGCGCGGCTGACGCGATCTCGACGGCCTCGGCCCGCGCGGCGGCGTCGGACACCCGCGGTGACCGGAGCACGGCGAGCACGGACTCGAGGGTGAGCGCCTGACGGTCCGCCTGCTCGGCGACCGTCCTGGCGTGTTCCGAGGCGGCGAGCCGACTGGCGGAGCCGCCACGGGCCTCCCGGTCCGTTCCCGATGCGTCCATGGGAGCCGAACCTACCTGTCCCACCCGTGCGGACGGGGCCACCCGATCGGGTGGGGAGCCTGCCGACGCGGGTAGCGGTGCACCAGGCGGCGTGACGGCATGCTCGTGGACATGGCAGAACCCACCGTCCCCGCAGCGTTCGACGTGATCGTGCGTGAGGTCACCGACCTCGCCGCGAACGTCGACGACGCGTCGGCTGAGCGCGCCCTCGACCTGATCGACCGGAGCCACCGGGTCTTCGTGCACGGCGCCGGCCGGTCCGGCCTGGCACTGCGCATGACGGCGATGCGGCTCATGCACCTCGGACGTGACGTCCACGTCGTCGGCGAGACCACCACGCCAGCGATCCGCCCCGGGGACGTGCTCCTCGTCGCGAGCGGATCCGGCACGACCAGCGGCATCGTGCAGGCGGCCCGCACCGCGCACGACGTCGGAGCGTCCGTCGTCGCACTGTCGACCACCGACGACTCGCCGTTGTCCGAGGTGGCCGACGTCACCCTCGTGCTGCCGGCAGCGACGAAGACCGATCGCTCCGGCACGGCCTCGGCCCAGTACGCCGGCAGCCTCTTCGAACAGGCCGTCGCCCTGGTCGGCGATGCCCTGTTCCACACGCTCTGGTCCCGCGGCGGGCAGTCCGCCGACGACCTCTGGCCCCGACACGCCAACCTCGAATGAAAGGCATCCACATGCAGCTCCAGTTCGCCATGGACACCCTGACCACCGAAGCCGCCCTCGAACTCGCCGCAGCGGCCGCGCCGCACGTCGACGTCCTCGAGCTCGGCACGCCCCTGATCAAGAGCGCCGGCCTGTCCGCGGTCACCGCTATCAAGGAAGCCCACCCGGACAAGATCGTCTTCGCCGACCTCAAGACCATGGACGCCGGCGAGCTCGAGGCCGACATCGCGTTCTCGGCCGGTGCCGACCTGGTCACCGTCCTCGGTGTCGCCGGCGACTCGACCATCGTCGGGGCCGTCAAGGCCGCGAAGAAGCACGGCAAGGGCATCGTCGTCGACCTGATCGGCGTCTCCGACAAGGCAGCCCGTGCCCGCGAGGTCGTCGCGCTCGGTGCCGAGTTCGTCGAGGTCCACGCCGGGCTCGACGAGCAGGCGGAAGAGGGCTTCACGTTCTCGACGCTGCTCGACGCCGGCAAGGAGTCGGGTGTCCCCTTCTCGATCGCGGGTGGCGTGAACGCGTCCTCCGTCGCCTCGGTGCAGGAGGC
This sequence comes from Curtobacterium sp. ABR8, assembly GCF_057812125.1. Taxonomy (NCBI): domain Bacteria; kingdom Bacillati; phylum Actinomycetota; class Actinomycetes; order Micrococcales; family Microbacteriaceae; genus Curtobacterium; species Curtobacterium sp. ABR8. The sequence goes on along the minus strand of NZ_CM173818.1, from coordinate 3,812,393 downwards.
CGGTGCCCGCGTCGCCGTCGCCGGCAGCGCGATCTACAGCGCGTCGGACGTCGGCGCCGCAGCTGCCGAGATCCGCGCCGCCATCACGGCGTAGCGCCCGCGGCGTCCGCGTCGCGATGGTGAGCAGAAATGGTCGAGTGCGTACCCCGCACCCGACCATTTCTGCTCACGAAGCGAACGCCGCCGGTCCTGGTGCGCCGTACGGTGGTCGCATGAACCGAGTGCTGCGGTGGACCGCGTGGATCGTCGCCGTGCTGCTGGTGGTCGTGGTGGTGTTCCTCGTCTGGGCGCACATCGTCATGCAGGGCACCCGGAGCGCTGCGCTGCAGGTCTGGCGCGACGACCGTGTGTCGGTCCAGGACGCCGGTGACTCCGTCGTGATGACCCCGACCGGGCAGGCCGACGGCAAGGGCATCGTGTTCATCCCGGGCGCCAAGGTCGACCCGTACGCGTACATGGCGACCTTCCGGCAGGTGGTCGCGAACGGCACGACGGTCGTCATCACGAAGCCGACCCTGAACCTCGCGTTCTTCGACACCCGGCCGCTCTCCACCTTCGAGGCGCATGCGCCGGACGTCGCGACGTGGGCAGTCGGCGGGCACTCGCTGGGCGGGGTGCGCGCCTGCCAGCTCGCGCAGGACGCGGACGGCCTGCTGCTGCTCGGCAGCTACTGCGCGAACGACATCAGCACGTCGTACATCGACGTGCTGAGCGTCTCGGGCTCACGTGACGGGCTCTCGACGCCCGACAAGGTCGACGCTGCCCGGCACCTGCTGCCGTCGACCGCGACGATGACCGAGGTCCAGGGTTCGAACCACGCCGACTTCGGCGCGTACGGCGACCAGCCGGGCGACCGCACGGCGACCATCAGCCGCGAGGACGCCCGCCAGCAGATCTCGTCGGCGATCGAGGCGTGGGTGCGCGACCTGCCGCCGGCCCCCGGCCTGCGCTGACCGGGAGGCCCGTGGTGCGTCGCGTCAGCGGATGACGCCCGCCTCGTGGTCGCGTCCAGAGCGTCGCCCGGTCACCCGGGCGACGAAGTACAGCACCACGCCGACGGCGAGCAGGATCGCCGCGTACAGCCAGACCTGCCCGCTCTGCTGCGTCAGCAGCAGCACGCACGAGGCGACGCCGAGCACGGGGACGAACGTCCACACCCGGAAGTGCTCGTGGTCGACGCGGTCACGGCGCAGCACGAGGACGGCGACGTTCGTGCTGATGAACACGAAGAGCAGCAGGAGCACGACGGTCTCGGCCAGGACGCCCACGTCGCCGACCAGGGTGAGGAGCATCGCGACGACGGTGGTCGCCCCGATCGCGGTCCACGGCGTCTTCCGGTTCGGCAGCACCTTGGCCAGCAGCGCGGGCAACAGCCGCTGTTCCGCCATGCCGTAGGTGACGCGGCTCGACATGATCATCGTGAGCAGGGCGCCGTTCGCGACGGCCACCAGGGCGATGAGGCTGAAGACCCAGTCCGGGATCGGCACCCCGCTGGCCGACACCACGGCCAGGAGCGGGCCGGTCGAGTCCGACAGCTCGGACGCCGGCAACGCGATCGAACTGGCGAGGCCGACCAGGACGTAGACGACGCCCGCGGTGGCGAGGGCGCCGAACAGGGCCTTGGGGTAGACCCGGCTCGGCTCGCGGACCTCCTCCGCGACGTTCGCCGAGGTCTCGAAGCCGACGAACGAGTAGTAGGCGACGATCGCCGCGCTCAGCGTCGCGAGGGCGGGGTTCGCCTCGGCCGGGAACGCACCGATGCGGGAGACGTCGCCGCCACCGCCGCCCAGCATCACGGCAACGACCACGATGACGATGACGAGCCCCGACACCTCGATGACGGTCATCACGACGTTGCTCCGCAGCGAGTCCGAGATGCCGCGGGCGTTCAGGCAGGCGATCAGCGCGAGGAACACGATCGCGGTCGGCACCGGCGGCAGGTCGACGAAGGTGCCGAGGTAGTCGCCAGCGAAGGCGAGCGACAGACCGGCGGCGCTCGTGACGCCCGCGGCGAGCATGCTGAACCCGACCAGGAACGACACGATGGGCGTCTTGTAGGCGCGCTCCGCGAACACCGCGGCGCCGCCGGCCTTCGGGTACTTCGTCACGAGCTCCGCGTACGAGCCCGCCGTGAGCAGCGCCAGCAGCAGTGCGAGCAGGAGCGGTGCCCAGAGTGCCCCGCCCACGTCCTGCGACAGGGTGCCCATGAGCGCGTAGATCCCGGCACCGAGGACGTCGCCGAGGATGAACAGGTACAGGAGCGGCCCGGTGATGGCCTGCCGGAGCTTGGAGCCGGTGCCGTCGTGCGGGGGTGCCGAGGTCTCGCTGGTCATGGTGGAGCCTTCCGTCCGGACCAGCGTGTCGACCCGCGCCTCAGGGAGTTCACAGGCCGTCGGGCGCGTTTGAACACCCGTCCTGGAGCGGTCCTAGACTCGACGAGAGCAACGTCCACGACCCCCGTTCTCCCTGAAGGGCTGCAGATGACGACGCCGACCCGGCGCACACCCGCGCGACTCGCGGACACGCGAGCGCTCCTGTTCGACCTGGACGGTGTCCTCACCCCCACCGCCGACGTGCACATGCGCGCCTGGAGCCGGCTCTTCACGCCGTACCTCGAGGCGCACGGGGTCGCGCCGTACACGCAGGCCGACTACTTCGCCTACATCGACGGCAAGCCGCGGTACGACGGCGTGCGCTCGCTGCTCGGGTCGCGGGGCATCGACCTGCCGCAGGGCACCCCGGACGACGACCCGGACGCCGACACCGTGTGCGGTCTCGGCAACCGGAAGAACGCCGAGTTCACCGCGGAGCTGGACGAGCACGGTGTCGAGCCGTACCCGGGCTCGCTCCGGTTCCTCACCGCCGCGATCGACGCCGGCTTCCACGTCGCGGTCGTCTCGAGTTCCGCGAACGCCGTCTCGGTGCTGCGGACCGCCGGCATCCTCGACCGGTTCCCCGTCGTCGTCGACGGCCTCGTCGCACGTCAGGACGGCCTCGCCGGCAAGCCCGCCCCCGACACCTACCTCGACGCCGCCGGACGGTTCGGTCTGACCGCCGCCGAGTGCGTCGTGGTCGAGGACGCCACGAGCGGTGTCGAAGCCGGCCGGAACGGGGCCTTCGGCCTCGTCGTCGGGGTCGACCGCGGAGCGGGCGCCGACGCGTTGCGCGCGCACGGTGCCGACGTCGTCGTGACGGACCTCGCCGACCTGGTCGCGGACCTTCCCCGGTCGACCACCAGCACCACGTAGGCCAGCGGACCGGAGGCGATCCGCGCCTCCCGGTCGAACCGACGTCCCCACGCCACTCTCCCTTCCCACGGAGCACCATGAACCCCATCACCTCGGACCCGCTCGACCGCGTCCGGTACCCGGTCGACGAGTGGGCACTCGTCGAGACCGAGTACACCCCCGACCAGCAGGGCGTCGCCGAGACGAACTTCGCCGTCGGCAACGGGTACCTCGGCCTGCGGGGCAACCTCGACGAGGGCCGCGGCGGCGTGCAGTACGGCACGTACATCAACGGGTTCCACGAGACCTGGCCGATCCGGCACGCGGAAGACGCCTTCGGGTTCGCCAAGACCGGGCAGACGATCATCAACGCGCCCGACGCCAAGGTGATCCGGCTGTACGTCGACGACGAGCCCCTGGTGCTGGCCGAGGCGGACATCCTCCGCCACACGCGGCGGCTCGAGTTCCGCGGCGGCTACCTGTTCCGCGAGACCGAGTGGTCGACGCCGTCCGGCAAGCGCGTGCTGATCCGGTCCCGCCGTCTGGTGTCGTTCACCGATCGGCACCTCGCCGTCATCGACTACGAGGTCACCGTGCTCGACGCGGACGCCTCGATCCTGCTGTCCAGCCAGATCCTGAACCGCCAGGACGTGCAGGACGAGTACCACGCGGGGATGCGGGCGGCGGCGAACGCCTTCGACCCACGCAAGGCCGAGGCCTTCACCGACCGGGTGCTCGAACCGAAGCTCAAGCGCAGCACCGGCGCCCGTTCCCTGCTCGGCTACCAGGCGTCGAGCTCCGGCATGACGATCTGCGTCGGCGTGGAGCACCACCTCGAGACCGAGAACAGCTGGGACGAGTCGTCGTCGATCGACGACGACCTGGCGAAGCACGTCTACCGCGTCCAGGCGCGCGCCGGCCAGCCGATCCGGCTCGTGAAGCACGTGGTCTACCACACCTCCCGCGGCGTCCCGGTGCGCGAACTCGCCGACCGATGCGACCGCACGCTCGACCGGGCGCACGCCGAGAACATCGACGAGACGTTCGAGAAGCAGCGCGTCTGGCTCGACGACTACTGGGCGCGGAGCGACGTCGAGATCGCCGGGCAGCCGGCCATCCAGCAGGCCGTCCGGTGGAACCTGTTCATGCTCGCGCAGGCCACCGCCCGCACCGACGGACACGGCATCGCCGCCAAGGGCGTCACCGGCTCCGGGTACGGCGGACACTACTTCTGGGACATGGAGATCTACGTCCTGCCGTTCCTGTCCTACACGGCGCCGATCGTCGCCCGGAACGCCCTGCGCTTCCGCTACAACATGCTCGACGCGGCACGCTCACGGGCACGTGAGCTGAACCAGCGCGGTGCGCTGTTCCCCTGGCGCACGATCAACGGCGAGGAGTCCAGCGCGTACTACGCCGCCGGCACCGCGCAGTACCACATCGACGCCGACATCGCCCATGCCCTGATGCAGTACGTACGGGCGTCCGGAGACACCGAGTTCCTGAAGCGCGGAGCGATCGACGTGCTCGTCGAGACCGCTCGGCTGTGGGCCGACCTCGGATTCTGGCGCTCCAACGGCGACAAGAAGTTCCACATCGACGGCGTCACCGGACCCGACGAGTACACGACCGTGGTCGACGACAACCTGTACACGAACGTCATGGCGCGGGCGAACCTGTGGTTCGCGGTCAACGCGTGCCGCGAGCTCGCGGCCGACGACGTCGAAGAGTACGACCGGATGATCCGACGCACCGGCCTGCGCCCCGACGAGCTCGTCGAGTGGGAGCACGCCGCCGAGTCGATGGAGATCCCCTTCGACCCGCACCGTGGCATCCACCCGCAGGACGCCCAGTTCCTCGACAAGGAACTCTGGGACCTCGAGAACACCCCCGAGTCCAAGCGCCCGCTGCTGCTGCACTACCACCCGCTGGTGATCTACCGGTTCCAGGTGCTCAAGCAGGCCGACGTCGTGCTCGCGCTGTTCCTGCAGGGGCACGAGTTCACCGCGGCCGAGAAGCGCCGCGACTTCGACTACTACGACGCGCTCACCACGGGCGACTCGACGCTGTCGGCGGTCGTGCAGTCGATCATGGCGGCCGAGGTCGGGTACCACGACCTCGCCGACCAGTACTTCCAGACGGCGCTCTACGTCGACCTGGCCGACCTGCACGGCAACACCTCGGACGGCGTGCACATCGCGTCGACCGGCGGCATCTGGGGTGCACTCGTCAACGGGTTCGGCGGCATGCGCGACCACGGCGGCCGGATGACGTTCAACCCGCGGCTGCCGCGGCACTGGGACGCCCTGACCTACCGCCTGACCGTGCGTGGATCGCGCGTCCGGGTGGACCTCGGGCAGGACGCCATGACCTTCACGGTCGAGACGGGCTCGGGCTTCACCGCGTGGGTGCACAACCAGCAGTGGGACATCGAGGCCGGCGAGCCGACCGTGGTGCCGCTGCCGCACCAGGGGCCGCGGATGTCCGGGCACGCCCCGACGACGAGCGACATCCAGGGCACGCTCCGTGCGGACGGCTCCGTGATCACGGCGTCGATCCCGACGATCTCGCTCGAGCGCGACTTCGACGTGGACGAGACGACAACGTAGGGCGTCTGTTCCGCAGGCGCCGATGTCGACTAGCGCAATCCCGCAGGATCGAGTGGCAGCTAACTTTTCGAAACAAGTGCCGCAGTAGCGTTCCGGCCCCGGCCTACACATAGTGTGTCTCTGTGGGATTTTGGCGAGTGTACGGATGGCCGACGGCTGAAGAGTGGGCAGCTTGGTGGACGTTCCTGGCTTGCGTTGTCACACTGCTCGCGCTGACAGTCGCCTACTGCGAGTTTCGAAGGGCGCAACGGCGTGACCGCGACGATAATCGCGCAGCGCTTCTTGTAGACCTCGAGTTCACACGAGGAGGGGCCTACCTCGTCGTCACAAACACGGGTCGGACGGCTGCTCGCGACTGTCGTGTGGTGGTGACGGCGGCGAGCACCGCGGTCCAGTTGATCGACCGCACTCTTCCCCGTCTCGCGCCGGCGTCCCCAGTGAGGCTCAATCTAGGCCTCCAGCTCAGCGCCTTGTCCTCGGGGAGTGACGACACCATCGAGGTAGCTACCCAGCACGATGGCTCAGCGGAGCAGGTGTCGATCTCTCTACGGGACTTCGATGGCACTCTGGTGGAGCGGGATCCGTTGGTCCAGATCGCAGCGGCACTAGAGCGCATTGCACGACGTCGATGACTGCTAAGGTAAACGCCGTCCTTCGGGACTGCTGGCACGGTCGCGTAGGCGGGCACTCCTCTTGGGACTGGTGGGCTCAACGCCCGGCGTGCCACTAGAGTGAGTATATGGGCGGCAGAGCGGCAGTAGTGCGCGTTGCTTGGTTCGACGCGCGGTATCTGCCGCCGGAGTGCAGTCCCAACGACCTGACAAAATTTGAGCGAACACAGAACGACTCACTTTTTACCACATTTGGCATACCAAAGTACGCACAGCTAATTCCGACTCGACTAGTTCCTACCCCGGGGCTCTATCAGCGGGTGAATCGGCGACATTTTTCAATGCGCAACGTACCGTCGCGGCCTCCTTTTGTCCCCGAGGGTGACAAGATGACTGGCGTGCAGATGAATTCTGCGCAAATGAATGTGTTCCCTGGCCGTGTAGTGGTGAGTCAGGTCGCTGCGAAGTATGCGTCTCCGTATGACTCGGGCTTTCTGCCCGTCCTTCAGTCTATGAAGTCGATGAGGTCCGCGTTATCAGTGCCGATCGCGGGAGACTATCTGGACAGTATGCCTCGAACGGCATTTCACGCATTTCCCGGTGTGGAGGGACGGCAGAAGTATTTCGTGGCGGAGATCACGCTTCCCGAGCCAGTGGAGCGGTTGGTGAAAGTGGTCTCGGACGAAAATCGCCATGCCGTGGCTGCTCTGATCGGCGCAGACGAGGACGGCTACCTCAACGACGAAGTCATAAAACGAGTGCTAGATTCAAGTTTAGAACTCAATGCGAAGTCTTCGGGTGAGACGCTACTTCTCAATCGGCAGGGCGCTATCCTGATCAGGGCTAGCGGGAAGTATCTCGGTCCGCATAGAGGCCGTTATGATCGCTTGCGAGATCTTTCTACGATCGGTCTTTACGCGAGGACGTTCTTGCGCGAGAGCCATTTTGCCGCTTCGGGTCAAGCCGCCGAGGCCGATCGGTGGCTTCGAAAAATTGAACAGTGGGTGGGTCATTCTCGCGTGATATTTGACACCAGCGTGTCGAATACTGTGCAATGGGAGGCAATTTCCGCGGCGTTCCTTCTACGTGAGAGGCTCGACGCATGGCATGATTACCACGCACATGACGCGGGACTCCATTTGATTGCTCCTGAAGCCGACAAGCTGATCGAGGCCGTGATCGCCTGAGGCTTCCCAAGATCAGACGCCAAGTCGGCCCGTTCACAGGAGCTTCCGGAGGGTGTTCGTGTTGCGCGTCGTGGTCGTGCGCCTGAAGCGTGCTGCCCCGGCCCGCTTCGCGAACACGGTGTCCGTGCTCGAGCCCTTCGGGCAGGACCAGTACACGACTCCGTCGCCCCGGGCGACCTGCTCGACCGTGGCGTCGAATGCGAGGTCGGCGACCAGCGCGTCGAGGGCGTCGTCGTCGGAGCCGAACACCACGTAGTCGTGCCGGTCGTCCGCCCGGTCGAACGGGAACCCCTCGATCACTGCCGCCAGGTCCTCGTGGCGGACGAGCACGATCCACGCGTCGTAGCCGAAGCGGTCGCGGAGCGCCTGCTCGATCGTCGTCTTGAGGGTGGAGGCGTCGGCATCCGTGCCGAACACCACGTTGCCGGACGCGAGCACCGTGCGGACGTCGGCGAAGCCGAGCCCCCGGAACAGGTCCGCGAGGTCGGCGCTCCTGATCGTGATGCCGTTGACGTTCACTCCGCGCAGCAGCGCGATCCACTTCGCCATGCCCGAACCGTAGCGCGGGCCTGGCCGGTTCAGCCGATCAACTGCACAAGAACCATTGCGCAAGAACCGTTGTGCATCTAGGGTCGGACCATGACCGTTCGCAGACTCGACGACGCCGCCCACATGCGCGCCCTCGCCCACCCGACCCGACTGCAGATCGTCGGGCTCCTGCGCTCCGGTGGGCCGCAGACCGCGGCGATGCTCGGCGAGGAGATCGACGAAGCGCCCGGCACGATCAGCTACCACTGCAAGCGGCTGGCGGACGCGGACTTCATCGAGCCGGCTCCGGAGCTCGGTTCGGACCGGCGGGAACGGTGGTGGCGGGCGACGGCGGACCACACGTCGTGGGATCTCGCCGACGCGTTCGACGATCCGGAACGCATGCTCGCGACGACCGCGCTCGACCACACCGTCGCCGATGCGTACGCGGCCGAGTACGGGCGGTTCATCGATCAGGCGCCCGTCCTGGGGCGTGAGTGGGTCGCGGCGTCGACCAGTTCCGACGAGGTGCTGCGACTGACCGTCGAGGAACTCAGCGGGCTCGGCGCCGAACTGCGCGCCGTGGTCGCGCGATGGACGGCCGTGAGCGACGCGCACACGCCAGGCGACGGCTCGGAGCGCGTCATCGCCGTCACGCAGAGCTACCGGATGGGGCGAGCGTGAACGCCCGGGCCCGGCTGCGTGCACTGCTCGCGGTCCAGGCCGTCTCGAGGACCGGGAACGTCGTCACGACCGTGGCCGTGCCCTTCGCCGTCCTCGCGCGGGGCGGCTCGGCGACGGACGTCGGGATCGCCGCGTTCGCCGCGACGGTGCCGATCGTCCTCGGCGGCCCCTTCGGCGGAGCGCTCGTCGAGCGGGTCGGGTTCGTCCGGTCGAGCGTGGCGTCGGACCTCGTCAGCGGTGCGACCCTGCTGGCGATGCCGGTGCTCGCCTGGACCGTGGGTCTGCCGTTCTGGGCGCTCCTGTCGCTCGTCTTCGTGAGCGGCCTGTTCGACCTGCCGGGGGAGTCCGCACGTCGGGTCCTGCTGCCCGGACTCGCGCGATCGGCCGGCGTTCCGCTGGAGCGGGCGGTCGGGCACTTCGAGGCGTCGCAGCGACTGTCGGTGCTCATCGGCGCGCCGCTCGGCGGTGTGCTCGTGGCGGCTGCCGGCCCGATGGCGGCACTCGTCTGCACCGCGGTGGCGTTCGGCACCGCAGCCCTGCTCGCTGCGGTGCTGGTCCGTCCGGCGGAGGACGACGGAGCGGGCGCGGGCGCTGATGCGGCTCCGACCAACGGGTACTGGCGGGACATCGCCGAGGGCTTCCGGTTCTGCGTCCGCGACCCGTTCTTCCGGCTCGTGATCGCCCTCGTGCTCGTCACGAACCTGCTCGACGCGGCCCGGTCGACGACGTTGCTCCCGCTCTACGCCGCCGACACCCTCGGTGGGGCGCAGGCGCTGGGCTTCGTGACGGGGACCTTCGGCGGTGCGGCGTTCCTCGGGTCGGTGGCCTTCGGGTACGTCGCGCACCGCGTTCCCCGGCGGATCACCTTCGTCCTGTGCTTCGTGCTCGCCGGCGGGCCCTCGCTCCTGGTGCCGGCACTCGGCCTCGGGCTGCCGTGGATGCTCGCCGCGGCGGCGCTGTCGGGGCTCGCCGCCGGGTCGCTCAACCCGATCCTCGGCGCCGTCGAGCTGGAGCGCATCCCGGAGCACATGCGCGCCCGGGTGTTCGGGCTGCTCGGAGCCGGTTCCTGGGCGGGGATCCCCCTCGGCGGGTTGCTCGCCGGCTTCGCGGCCGATGGCATCGGCGTCCAGGCGACGTTCGGGGTGGTCGTCGTGCTCTACACGGTGGTGACGCTCGCGCCACTGACGGGTGGCGCCTGGCGCCTCATGGAGCGACCGGATCCGGAGCGGGCGCCGGCCGAACGCGTGACGACGTAGTCCACGCTCGACGCGGTGCTCACGTCCAGGTCCGCGCGACACCCCAGCCGTTGCCCTCGGGCACGATGTCGACCACCAGCGTGTCCCCGTCGTCGGCGGTCGCCTGGAACCGCCAGCCGACCGTGCGCTCGGGTGCGTGGGTGATCGCGGTCGGCAGTTCGGCCCGTGTGACGGTCAGGCGGGTCGGGGTGTCGCTCACCCGCCAGCGGCGTCCGGCCCAGACCAGCCGGCTCGGCGCGCCCTCGGCCCACCACACCGTGGCGGCCGTCTCCGTGATCATCATCGGGTCTCCTCGTTCGAACGTGTGTTCGAATGCTAGGTCGACTGACGCGACCCCGCAAGGGCTCGCCGACGCGACGGCGGGTCGCGGACGAGGCCGTCCGCAGGCGCAGACGCCGTCGTGTAGACGGGGTGCATGACGAACGACGATCAGGGCCCCGACGCACAGCACCAGGTCCCCGAGGGAGTGTCCGACGCCACGGTCGAGGCACTCGGCACGCTGTCCGCCGCGGTCGAGGTCATCGAGCACGCCCGCGGCCTGCTCTACGGCTTCCACCGCATGACCGGCACCGCAGACCTGAACCTCGGCGAGGCCGTCGAGCAGCTCCGGAAGGCGGGGCACACCGAACTGGCCGACCGCATCGACACGGAGCTCGTCGGCCGCAACGTCATCGCCGGTCGCTGGACGTTCCAGGTCGTCGAGGACTACGACGACGGGTACTACGCCCTCGCCAAGGAACTCGAGCGCACCGCGCGGGACGAGCTCGTGCAGGGACGCCGCCACCTGTTCGAGGCGGGCATGAAGGAGGACCGGCGGACGGGCGGTCGACGCCACCACGAGGCGACGCCGAGCGACCTGCCGAACTGAGCACGGGCCTCCCGGCCCGCTCTCGCAGACTGACCGTCCCGGCGACCTGGCCTCAGCCGACGCCGAGCAGCGCCTCGAGCGGTCCGCGCGCGAAGTACAGCAGGAAGCCCGCGGCGACGACGTAGAGCAGCCACGAGACCTCACGGCCACGGCCGGACAGCAGCTTGATGAGCACCCAGCTGATGAAGCCGGCGCCGATTCCGTTCGCGATCGAGTAGGTCAGCGGCATGACGACGATCGTCAGGAACGCGGGCAGGGCCGAGCCGAAGTCCGACCACGAGATGTCCGCCACCTGCGCCACCATGAGCGCGCCGACGACGACGAGTCCGGCCGCGGCGACCTCGAGCGGGACGACCTGCGTGAGCGGGGTGAGGAACATCGACGCCAGGAACAGCAGGCCGGTGACGACGGAGGCCATGCCGGTGCGGGCGCCCTCGCCGATGCCGGCGGCGGAGTCGATGAAGACGGTGTTCGACGACACCGAGGCGCCACCACCGGCGATGGCGCCGACGCCCTCGACGACGAGCGCCGACTTCAGGCGGGGGAACGTGCCGTCGGGCTTCGCGACGCCGGCGGCCTTCGCGAGGCCGGTCATGGTGCCCATCGCGTCGAAGAAGTTCGTGAACACGAGGGTGAAGACGAGCATCGACGCGGCCAACGGCCCGATGCGGCTGAACGCGCCGAACAGGTCGGCGTGCCCGACGAGCGACAGGTCGGGGAACGCGAACAGGGCGCTCGGCAGGCCGGGCGCGTTGAGGTTCCACCCGGTCTTCGAGTCGACCGAGGTCGGCACCTGGAAGATCGCCTGCAGGATGATCGCGATGATCGTGGTCGCGACGATGCCGATGAGCAGCGCACCCTTGACCTTGCGGGCCATGAGCGTGCCGATGATCATCAGGCCGATCAGGAACACGATGGTCGGCAGGGCGCCGACGGAGCCGTCCTCGCCGAGCTGCAGGGGCGGGGACGCGAGCCCGGACGAGCGCACGAAGCCCGAGTCGACGAGTCCGATGAAGGCGATGAACAGGCCGATCCCGACGGTGATCGCGGCCTTCAGCTGCGCCGGGACGGCGGTGAAGATCATCGTCCGGATCCCGGTCAACGCGAGGATCACGATGATCACGCCGTTGATGACCACGAGACCCATCGCCTCCGCCCACGTGACCTGCTGCACGACGCTGACGGCCAGGAACGAGTTGATCCCGAGGCCGGCGGCGATGCCGAACGGCAGGTTCGCGATGACGCCCATCGCGATGGTCATCAGCCCGGCGACGAGTCCGGTCGCGGCGGCGACCTGTGCGTTCTCGAGCCAGCCGCCGGAGACGTCCTTGGCGGCCTGGTCGGCGCTGAACCCGCCGAGGATCAGCGGGTTGAGGATCACGATGTACGCCATCGTCACGAAGGAGACGAGTCCGCCTCGGATCTCACGCGGGATCGTGGATCCGCGCTTCGTGATGGAGAAGTATCGGTCGAGGCCGGTCGCGAAGCGGTTCCGGGGTGTGGTGTCGGTCTGCGGGGCGCTCACCACGAGAGTTTAAAGGACGCTGGGTTTCGGGCGGGTCACACGGACCTCACAGGTTGCGGCAGCCGGGAGGCCCGTCCCACGCCGGTCGTGCACCTCGCGCCGGGCGCCGGCTCGCGTTCTCCGGCCATGGCTGGTGTTGGATGGGTGGGTGACGTCACGCATGGACCGTGCCCGCGTCGAGGCCGCGGTGCGCGAACTCCTGCTCGGCATCGGCGAGGATCCCGATCGCCCCGAGCTCGAACGCACTCCCGCTCGGGTCGCCGACTCGTACGCGGAGTTCTTCTCCGGCATCGGGACGGACGCCGTCGCCATCGCCCGCGACGGCACCGTGCACGCCGAGGACGGTGAGCGCGGGCGTCTCGTCATCGTCCGCGACGTGAAGTTCCGGTCCGTCTGCGAGCACCACCTGTTGCCGTTCCTCGGGGTCGCGCACCTGGCCTACGCGCCGGGCGACCGCCTGATCGGACTCGGCACCCTCGCCCGGGTGCTCGACGCCGTTGCCTCGCGCCCGCAGCTGCAGGAACGGCTGGGCGAACAGGTCGCCGCGACGATCGCCGAGGGGCTCGGCGCCGAGGGTGTCCTCGTGGTCCTCGACGCGCAGCACCAGTGCGTGACGACGCGGGGGGAGCGCCAGACCGGTTCGACGACCGTGACGGTGGCGGCGACCGGTTCGCTGGCCGACGCCGCGGGCCGCGCCGAGGCGATCGCGCTCATCGGCGCGGGGCGTGTGACGGACACCACGCACGTGGCGAGCGACGGGGCGGACGCATGACGGGCCTCCCGGGCGTCGGAGGCGCAGCCGGACCCGGCTGGGTGGTGCCCGACCTGCGTGACCCGGTGCGCACGATCGGCCGCCGCACCATCGACTTCGACCGCCGCATCGCCGTGATGGCGATCGTGAACCGGACCCCGGACTCGTTCCACGACCGCGGCGCCACGTTCGAGCTCGACCGGGCCGTCGAGGCCGCTGTCCGGGCGGCCGAGCAGGGTGCCGACTGGGTCGACATCGGCGGCGTGAAGTTCGCCCCCGGACCGGAACTGCCCGCCGCCGACGAGGTCGACCGCGTCGTCCCCGTCGTCGAGCAGCTCGCCCAGCAGTCCGACGTCACCATCAGCGTCGACACCTTCCGCCCCGAGGTCGCCGCGGCGGCGATCGCGGCCGGCGCGAGCGTCGTCAACGACACCACCGGCCTGTCCGACCCACGGATGGCGGCCGTCGTCGCGGACTCCGAGGCCACGATCGTCATCACCCACTCGCTCGCCGAACCCCGTCGTCCGCTCGAGGCGCCGCCGCAGTACGACGACGTCACCGCGTCCGTCGTCGGGTTCCTGCGGGAGCGCGTCGACCGGGCGCTCGCCGCGGGCGTCCCCGGGTCGCGGATCGTCGTCGACCCGGGCCACGACCTCAACAAGAACACCGTCCACACCCTCGAGCTGACCCGGCGGCTGCCCGAGGTCGTGGCGCTCGGCTACCCGGTGCTCGCGGCGGTGTCGAACAAGGACTTCGTGGGGGAGTCGCTCGGGCGCCCGCGCGGCGAACGCCTGGCGGGCTCGCTCGCCGTCGCGACGGTGAGCGCGATGCTCGGTGCGCGGATCGTCCGGATGCACGACGTCGCCGAGAGCGTCGACGCGATGCGCATGGTCGAGGCGACGCTCGGCTGGCGGGCACCGGTGGAATCGAGGCACAACACGTGAACCTCCTGCCCCCGTCGATCGCGGACCTGTCCGACGACGACCTGCTCGACCTGTACACCGCGGGTGCCTCGGCGCCGTGGCTGCGGGTGAACTTCGTGGCGACGCTCGACGGGTCCGCCTCGGCTGCCGGCGTCTCGGGGTCGCTCGGCGGCCCGGACGACCTGCGCGTGTTCGACCTGCTGCGCCGGGTGGCCGACGTGGTGCTCGTCGCCGCGGGCACCGTGCGCGACGAGGGCTACGGGCCGATGGTCCTGCACGACGCCGACGTGACCTGGCGTCGGGCGCACGGCATGCCCGACCACCCGGTGTTCGCGATCGTCTCGCGGTCGCTCTCGCTCGATCCTGCTTCGCGGGTGTTCACCGAGGCACCGGTCCGGGCCGTCGTCCTGACCTCCGCTGCGGCGGCTGCGTCGGAGACCGGGGTCGCGCTCTCGTCCGTCGCCGACGTCGTGCCGTGCAGCCCCGGGGCCGATCCCGGATCGGTCGACGTGTCGCTCGTCCGCGACGCACTGGTGGCGCGGGGGCTCGGCACGATCCACTGCGAGGGTGGTCCGTCGTTCCTGGGTTCGCTCATCGCCGCGGACGCCGTCGACGAGCTGACCCTGACGATCGACCCGTCGCTCGAGGGCGGTGCCGGCCCGCGGATCGCCCGCGGCGGTTCCCCGGAGCTGCGGCGGATGCGCCCGGCGCACGTGCTCCGCGGTGCGGGTGACGTGCTGCTCACCCGGTACGTCCGGGCGGAGCCGCCCGCCCGAGTCCCGGTGCCGGTCGACCGCGTCGGCTAGGGTCGGGCGCGTGATCGACATCGTGGCGTCCGGGGTCCTCTTCGACATGGACGGGACGCTCGTCGACTCGACCGCGGTGGTCGAGTCGACCTGGACCCGGTTCGGGCAGTCGCGCGGCATCGACCCGGCCGAGATCCTCGCGTTCTCGCACGGCCGCCAGGCGATCAGCACGATCCAGCACTTCCTGCCCGACCTGGACCGCGACGAGCAGCTGCGCATCGCCGCCGAACTGGTCGCCGAGGAGAGCGCGAGCAGCGAGGGCATCTCCGAGATCCCCGGCGCCGCGGCCTTCGTCGACCGGCTCCTCGCCGCGGGGGTCCCGGTGGCGCTCGTGACGAGTGCGCCGCGCGACCTCGCCACCGGGCGGATGGCCGCCGCGGGACTGACGATGCCGACGGCGTTCGTGCCGTCCGAGGACGTCGAGCACGGCAAGCCCCACCCCGACGGGTACCTGCGCGGTGCCGCGCTGCTCGGGGTCGACGCCTCGGACTGCGTGGCGTTCGAGGACGCCCCCGCCGGCCTCGAGTCGGCCATCGCCTCGGGAGCGACCACGGTCGTCGTCGGCCCGCACGAGTCCGACGTCACGGCCGGGCTGCACCGGGTGTCGGGGTACGACGGCATCACCGTCGAGGCACAAGGGTCCGCTTTCCGCATCCGCGGCTGAGGGCTCGCTGCGTCCTGCGGGCACGCTCAGCGCTCCCCGACGACCCTCGGGTGTGCGGCCGGAACCACCGGGCCGCACGTGCGGCCGGAACCACCGGGCCGCGGAAGGAGCGACCATGGCAACCCTGGACGGCAAGAAGGTCCTCGTCATCGCGACGAACTACGGCGTGGAGCAGGACGAGATCGTCGTGCCCGTCGACCAGCTCCGCGAGCGCGGTGCGACGGTGACGGTGGCGGCGCAGGAGTCCGGTCCGATCGCGACCCTCGTCGGCGACAAGGACCCCGGGAAGTCCCTCGACCCGGACACCACCATCGCCGGTGTCAACGTGACCGGGTACGACGCACTCGTCGTCCCCGGCGGCACCATCAACGCCGACACCCTGCGGCAGGACAACTCGGCGGTCTCCCTCGTCACGGCCTTCGTCGAGGCGAACAAGCCCGTCGCGGCGATCTGCCACGGCCCATGGACGCTCATCGAGGCGGGTGTGCTGCGCGGGAAGACGATCACCTCGTTCCCGTCGTTGCAGACCGACGTCCGGAACGCGGGTGCCGAGTGGGTCGACCAGGAGGTCCAGGTCGACGGCGGCGTCATCACGTCGCGCAACCCCGACGACCTGCCGGCGTTCGTCGACGCGATCGAGAGCGCGCTCACCGCGTGAGCACCGTGCGCCGCCGCTGACGGCGCCGCCACTGATGGCGCCGCCGCTGACGGCGCCGCCACTGATGGCGCCGCCGCTGACGGCGCCGTCGTCAGTCCAGCGCGACGGGGCGGGTCGTCCGGAGCACCGCGGGTCCGAGGGTGAGCACACCGTCGGACTCGGGGTCACACCGGACCCCGCCCCGTCCGCGCATCGCCCGGAACGCCCCCGGCGCGACCTCGTGGTCCATCCACGCGCACGGGTTCGCCGGCCGGTACCCGCGGAACAGCACGGCACCGCTGCCGGGGCTCTGCAGCGAGAACGGCTCGCCCCGGAGCGCTTCGACGTCGGCACCGCGCAGGAACACGTTCCGCCGGGTCGCCACGGGGTCGACCGGCACGCCGAGTGACCGTGCGACGTCCTCGAGTCCCTCGAGCCCGATGACCGTCACCGAGGCGTGCACGTGCGCCCGCGCGGCGAAGTAGCGGTCGCCGACGATGCCGAGCCCGGCGCGGAGTTCGATGCGGTCCCGCAGCTCGTCCGGGTCGTCTGGTCGGACCGCGAGCGCGCCGTCGGCTGGCCGGCCCTCGTAGCGGTGGCGGCGTGCGACGAGCAACAGCGCGATCTCGACGTCGGTCCGGAACGGCAGGTCGACGTGCGCGGCGAGGTCGACGGAGCCGACCCGGTGGTCGGACGCGGCCACGTCGTCTCCGGAGGTCACCCGCCCAACGCTAGCCGCGCCTCCCGGTCGACGGCGGCCTTGTCGGTGGGACGCCGTCGTCTCGGTCAGACGCCGCACCCTGCGCGAGACGACGCGGCGGTGTCCGGGTTCCACAACACGCCGTGCGCGCGCCACCGAGGTTCCACAAGTGCGCGCACGGAGCGCCGACATGCCGAGATTTCGGAACCTCGAGCCGCCAGGCCCCCCGCCGCACCGTCCGATTTCCGCCAGTCGCGGTCGGTGGTGGGTGTCAGGCTGGGCCCGTGACCATCCCCGGAACCGACCAGCTGCACGCCGAGCGCTACCGTGTCGTCGCGTCGCGCGACGCACGCTTCGACGGCCAGTTCGTCACGGCCGTGCACTCCACCGGTATCTACTGCCGCCCGAGTTGCCCGGCTCGCACGCCCCGCGAGACCGGCGTCACCTTCTACCGCACGAGCGCCGCGGCGCACCTGGCCGGCTTCCGCGCCTGCAAGCGCTGCCTGCCCGAGGCGACCCCCGGCAGCCCCGAGTGGGACCTGCGCGAGGACGTCGCCGGACGCGCCATGCGCCTCGTCCTCGACGGCGTCGTCGAGCGCGACGGCGTCCCCGGGCTCGCTGCACGGGTCGGCTACTCGGAACGCCAGCTCAACCGCATCATGACGGCCGAGCTCGGCGCCGGACCGAAAGCACTCAGCCGCGCACACCGCGCCCAGACGGCACGCACGCTCCTGACGTCGTCGGACCTGCCCATCGCGGACGTCGCGTTCGCCGCCGGGTTCGCGAGCATCCGCCAGTTCAACGACACCGTCCGCGAGGTCTTCGCCGTCACCCCCTCCGAACTGCGTGCGCGCCGGACGCCACGGCCCACCCCGGACGGCGTACTGCACGTGCACCTGCCCGCGCGGCCGCCGTTCGACGCGCAGGGGCTCCTCGACTGGCACGCGCTGCACGCCCTGCCCGGCCTCGAACACGTGGACACCGACGACTCGGGGCGGGTCACCTCCTACGGGCGGTTGCTCGACCTGCCAGGAGGCCCGGGCTGGTTCAGCGCGTCGGCCGCGGCCGCGGGGACACACGGCTCCACGGCCGCCGGTCGCGGCACCGGGATCGACCTGCGGGTGCGCGTCAGCGACCTGTCCGACCTGCCCACGCTCGTCGCCCGCGTCCGCTCGTACTTCGACCTCGACGCCGACCCGGTCGCCGTCGACGCCGTGCTCGGCTCCGTGCCCGAGCTCGCCGCGGCCGTGCAGCGGGTCCCCGGACTGCGGCTGCCGGGGGCGGTCGACGCGCACGAGATCGTGTTCCGCACCCTGATCGGGC
Organism: Curtobacterium sp. ABR8; assembly: GCF_057812125.1. NCBI lineage: Bacteria > Bacillati > Actinomycetota > Actinomycetes > Micrococcales > Microbacteriaceae > Curtobacterium > Curtobacterium sp. ABR8. The sequence continues at coordinate 3,794,094 of NZ_CM173818.1, read as the reverse complement.
AACAGGTCTCCGTCGCCGCGGCCCGGACGGCACAGACGCGGCTCGTCGCGGCGCTCGGCGCTGCCGTGCCCGCGTCGATCATGCCGGACGGCCTGCTCTTCCCGTCCGCCGCCGTCATCGCCGTCCGCGGGCACGAGGTGCTGCGCGGTCCGGCTGCCCGCGTCGACACGATCCTGCGGGTCGCCGCGGCGCTCGCCGACGGGTCGCTCGTGGTCGACGGCGGACAGTCCCTCGACGAGCTGCGGGCCCGGCTGCTGGCGGTGAAGGGCATCGGGCCGTGGACCGCCGACTACGTGGCGCTCCGGGTCCGGCACCACCCCGACGTGTTCCTCCACAGCGACCTCGCGGTGCGCAACGGTGCACAGGAACTCGGACTGCCCGGAACGGCGCGTGAGCTCTCCCTATGGTCGGAGCAGGTGGCGCCCTGGCGGAGCTACCTGACGATGCACTGCTGGCGACCGATCATCGACCGCGCGATCGCGACGGCCGCCAGTGCACCCGCGCACGGCACCGGCCGTGCGCGCCGCGCAGACGACGACCCTCGGAAGGACGAACGATGACCGACGCAACCATCCAGACCCTGGACACCCCGGACGGGCCCTTCACCGTGCTCGAGGACGCGGAGGGCCGGGTCCTCGCCTCGGGCTGGACCGACTCCGTCGACCGGATCCTCGGGCGCCTCGCCGACCGGTACCGACCCAGTCGGATCGTCGACGGCACGGTCGCCGCCGCCGACGCCGTGGACGCCTTCTACTCGGGCGAGGTCGAGCACGCCATGCAGGTGCCGGTACGACAGTTCGGTACCGACCTGTTCACCGAGGGGTGGCGGCAGCTCCGGCGCATCCCGGCCGGCGGCACCCTGACCTACACCGAGTTCGCGGGGGCGATGGGTCGTCCGGACGCCGTGCGGGCCGCAGCGAGTGTGTGCGCGAGGAACGCGCCCGCGCTCTTCGTGCCGTGCCACCGGGTGCTGCGGTCGGACGGCACGCTCGGGGGCTTCGCGTGGGGGCTCGACGTCAAGCGGTCGTTGCTCGAACGCGAATCGGTCGGCACCACGGCGCTCGTCTGACTTGTACAAAACGCTCTAGAATGTACAGGTGAGCGAAGTGTCGATCTCCGAAGCACGTGGCCGCCTGGCGTCGATCATCGACGACGCCCGGCACGAACCCGTCTACCTGACCCGGCGCAACAAGCGCGTCGCGGCAGTGGTGGACGCGGATGTCCTGGACCGCCTGCTCGAGGCGGCGGAGGACCTCGACGACCTGATCGCGTACGACGCTGCCATCGCCGAGAACAAGCGCATCGGCGGTGAGAACGTGCAGTGGGACGATCTCAAGCGCGAGCTCGGCCTCGGATGACCTGGTCGGTCGAGGTCATCCCGTCCGCGCAACGTGTCATCCGCAAGCTCCCGCCCGAGGGTCGTCGGCGGATCGAGGGACTCCTCGCGATCCTCGCCGACCACCCGCGGCCCCCGGCAGCTCGGAAGCTCGTGAACCGACCCGGTTGGCGGGTCCGATCGGGCGACTACCGCCTGATCTACGAGATCGACGACGGCCGACTCATCGTCGTCGTCGTCGATGCCGGCCATCGCCGAGCGATCCACCGCGACCGCTGAGCGGCGTACGAGCAGGAACCGGACCGGTCGTCTCCCCCTGGTTGCGGGTGGTGACGTGGGAGCGCTCCGCTGTCATGCTCGGAGGACCGACCCGCCCGGTCCCTCCCGAGGACCCGACGCAGCGCCGTCGTACCCTCTCGGAAGGCCCCAATGGACCAGCACGTCGACCGCACGGTCGTCTCCGCCGACGGCACGGTCCTCGCCGTGTCCGACGCCGGGGCCGGTCCGGCGCTCGTGGTGGTCGGCGGCGCCTTCGACCACCACGGCACCCCCACGGTCGAGCGCCTGACCGGCGGACTGCGGGACCGGTACCGGGTCATCACGTACGACCGGCGTGGGCGCGGCGCGAGCGGCGACACGACTCCGTGGGCGATCGAGCGCGAGGTCGAGGACCTCGCGGCCGTCGTGGCGAGCACCGACGGGCCCGTCGCCGCGCTCGGGCTCTGCGTCGGCGCGGGAGTGGTCCTGCGTGGCCTCGCCGCCGGTGTCCCGCTCGGGGGTGCCGTGCTGTGGGAGCCGCCGTACCGCGCGACGGTCGACCCGCACGCCGACGACGTCGTCTTCGCCGACCTGCTCGACGAGCACGTCGCCGCCGGCCGGCGATCCCAGGCTGTCCGGGCCTTCCTCGCGCACGTCCTGGGTGTGCCGATGGGGCAGATCTCGGCGCTGCGGCTCCGGGGAGCACTCTGGCGATCCCTGGTCGTCGACGCCCACGTGCTCAGCCGCGACGTGCGGGTGCTCAACGGCCTGGTGATCCCGGAGCGGGTCGCGGCAGCGGTCGGCGTGCCGGTGCTCGTCGCCGCGGGCAGCGACGGCCACGAGTGGATGCGGCACGCGGCCCGTGCGGTCGTCGAGGCCGTGCCGGGCTCGGACTACGTCGAGGTCCCCGGGCAGGGCCACGTGCCCGACCCGGTGGCGATCGGTGTCGTGCTCGACGAGTTCACCGCGAGGGCGGTCACGCGGGGCTGAGAGGATGGCGTGGTGAACCCAGCTCGTGCTGGGGAGTCCAGCTCTCCTGCGAAGATGGTGCCGTGAACGCACCTCGTCTCGGTCTCCTGCTCGACGTCGACGGGCCCATCGCCAGCCCCGTCTCCCGCACCATCGCGATCCCGAGCATCATCGAGGACCTCGTCGCCCTCGCCGCCGAGGGCATCCCCGTCGTCTTCAACACCGGCCGGAGCGACGCCTTCATCCGGAGCGAGGTGGTCGGACCCCTGCTGGCCGGTGGTCTCGCCGAGGGCGGTCGCGTGCACGCCGTCTGCGAGAAGGGTGCCGTCTGGTGCTCGATCGGCCCGCAGTACGAGGGCGGCATGGGCGAGCTCACCGTCGCCGAGGACCTGGCGCTCCCGCGCGACTACGCCGACGAGATGCGCGAGCTCGTCCGCACCGACTACGCCGACCTGGTGTTCTTCGACGAGACGAAGCGCGCCATGGTGTCGATCGAGCAGCGGGTGGAGGTGCCGAACGCCACGTACCTGGCCCGTCAGCCGGAGTTCGACGCGAAGGCGATGGCGGCCCTCGAACGTCGCGGCCTCGGAGTGCGGCGTCTCGACGACGTCCGGCCGGACGCCGACGGCGCCGTGCAGTGGCGGATCGACCCGACGATCATCTCGACCGACGTCGAGTCCGACCGGAGCGGCAAGGACATGGGGGCCGCGCGGTCGCTCGAGCTCCTCGCGCAGGACGGCGACCTGCCGACGGCCTGGCGCACGATGGGCGACTCGCGCAGCGACTACGCGATGGCCGACTGGCTGCACGCGAACGGCCACGACGTCGCCCACGTCGACGTCCGTCCCTCGGACGGCGTGCCGGCGACGCCGTACCCGGTGCTCACCGCACCCCACGGGGTGATCCACGACGAGGCCGGAGCGCGGTTCCTGCGCGACTGGCGCCGATCCGCCTGAGCCGAGCCGGGCCTCCCGGTCGGTGGCCACCATGCGCCGGACGGACGCCACGGGTCCCCGCTGTTTGCGTGCCGGGGTGGTACACCAGTAATCTCGCGGGGTCCGCCGCCCAGCCGATGACGGGATCCACCCCATGGCAACGAAGCTCCGCATCAAGTCGATCGAGGCCTCACTGGCCGACTCCGAGGAGCAGGGCCGGTCCCTGAAACGCTCCCTGAAGACGTTCGACATCGCCGCGATGGGCATCGCCGTCGCGGTCGGTGCCGGCATCTTCTCGGTCGGTGCGAACGCCGCCGCGAACTTCGCCGGACCGGGCGTCATCATCTCGTTCCTGCTCGCCGCCGTCACCTGCGGCCTGGCGATCATGTGCTACGCCGAGTTCGCCTCGACGATCCCCGTCGCCGGCTCCGCGTACACGTTCACCTACGCCACGATGGGCGAGCTGCTCGCCTGGATCGTCGGCTGGGACCTCATCCTCGAGACCCTCACCGCCAGCGCCGTCATCGCGAAGTACTGGGGCATCTACCTCAGCACCGCGTTCGGGGTGTTCGGCGTGGACCTGCCCGACACGATCCAGCTCGGCCCGATCCCGTTCACCTGGGGTCCCGTCCTGATCGTCGGCATCTTCACCGTCCTGCTCGCCTTCGGCACCCGCCTGTCGTCGCGGGTCTCGGCGGTCATCACGATCATCAAGGTCGCCATCGTCGTGTTCGTGATCGTCGCCGGTGCGTTCTTCGTCAAGGCTGCGAACTTCACCCCCTTCATCCCGCCGGCCGAGCCGGCCAAGGGCGCCGAGGGCAGCGTCTGGACCCAGTCGCTCGTGTCCTGGTTCACCGGTGCCGAGCCCGCCCAGTACGGCGTCTTCGGGCTGCTCGCTGCGGCGTCGCTCGTGTTCTTCGCGTTCATCGGCTTCGACGTCGTCGCGACCAGCGCCGAGGAGACCGAGAACCCGCAGAAGACCCTGCCGCGCGGCATCTTCATCGGCCTGGGCATCGTGACGCTGCTGTACGTCGGCGTCAGCATCGTCATCACCGGCATGGTCTCGTACCAGCGTCTGGCCCAGGAGGACGCGCCCTCCCTGGCGTCCGCGTTCGACATCGTCGGACTGCCGTGGGCCGCCGGCATCATCGCCATCGGCTCCCTGATCGGTCTGACGACCGTCGTCATGGTCCTGCTGCTCGGTCTGTCCCGCATCGTCTTCGCGATGAGCCGCGACGGTCTGCTGCCGCGCTGGTTCTCGAAGACGAACCCGAAGACGCAGACGCCGGTCCGCGTGCAGGTCGTCGCGGGGGTCGTCGTCGCGCTGCTCGCCGGTTTCACCGCGGTCGACAAGCTCGAGGGCATGATCAACATCGGCACCCTGTCGGCCTTCGTGCTGGTGTCGATCGGCATCATCGTGCTCCGCAGGTCGCGCCCGGACGCCCCCCGTGCCTTCCGGGTGCCGTGGTCCCCGGTGATCCCGATCCTGTCGGCCGTGCTGTGCTTCTGGCTGATGCTGAACCTCGAGGTCGAGACCTGGCTGCGCTTCGTCGTCTGGCTCGTCATCGGCTTCGCGATCTACTTCGGCTACAGCCGCCGCAACAGCCGCGTCGGCAAGGGCATGCAGTAGGGGGGCCTGCGCCTCCTACGCGCCGACGACCAGCAGGACGCCGAACGTCAGCATCACGACGGCGACCAGGCCGTCGAACACCCGCCACGTCAGCGGCTTCGCGAACAGCGGCCGGAGCAGTCGCCCGCCGAACCCGAGCGCACCGAACCACAGGCAGCTCGCCGCGACGGCCCCGACGGTCCAGAGCCAGCGGTCGTCCGGACCCTGCTGGTTCGCGACGGACCCGAGGAACACCAGCGTGTCCAGGTACACGTGCGGGTTCGCCCACGTGAAGACGAGCATGGTCGCCACCGCCGTGCGCATGGTCACCGCCTGGCCGGGAGGCGCGGTGCGTGTCCGCCCCGCCGCCACCGTCCCGGACCGGGCGGGTCCACTGCCCGCGGCCGGCTCCGGCACGCCGTCGTTCGACGCCTGGTCGGCGACGCGAGTCGCGATGGTCACGTCGTCAGCCGCCTCGTCGGCCACGCGCATGGCGTCGCTCGACGGCCGCAGTGCCCGTCGTGCGGCGAGCACGCCGTAGGTCACCAGGAACGCTGCCCCGACGAACCGGACCACCAGGAGCGCCACGGGGAACCGGTCGACGACGGCCCCGACGCCGAGCACCCCCGCGACGATGAGCACGGCGTCCGACACCGCGCACACGACGACCGCCGCCGCGACCACGCGCAGGCCCGAGCTGACCGCCAACCGGAGCAGGTAGGTGTTCTGCACGCCGATCGCGACGATCAGGGCGAGTCCGGTGCCGAGGCCGGCGAGCAGGGGGAGGAGTGCGGTCACGTCGAAGACGCTAGGCCCGGCCATGCCTGTAGACCAGCTCACGTTCCTTCAGCACCGTAAGCTTCACTGCATGGTCCGGTTCCAGCGTGAGCACCTCGAGACCCTGTTGGCAGCGGTCGACCACGGCACACTCGACGCGGCTGCCCGAGCGCTGGCGATCACCCCGTCGGCGGTCTCCCAGCGGATCAAGTCGATGGAGCAGCAGGTCGGCCGGGTCCTGCTGCAGCGGACGACCCCGGTGGTGCCGACCGCCGACGGTGCGGTCGTGCTCCGACACGCACGCCAGGTGCGGTTGCTCGACGACGAGACCGCTCGGGCACTCGGTGAGACCGACGCCCACGGAACGGGGTCCGCCATGCCGTCGATCCCGCTCGCCGTCAACGCCGACTCGCTCAGCACGTGGTTCCTCGACGCCCTCGCACGCGTCCGCGCCGACACCGAGGTGGTCTTCGACCTGCACCGCGAGGACCAGGACCGCACCGCTGAACTGCTGCGCGCCGGCACGGTGATGGGCGCCGTGACCGCCGAGGCGGATCCCGTGCAGGGCTGCTCGTCGGTGCCGCTCGGCATCGACCGGTACCGAGCCGTGGCGTCGCCGGCGTTCGTCGACCGCTACCTGGCCGACGCCGACACCGAACGACGCATGCTGAGCCGTCTCGACCGGGTGCCGCTCGTCGACTACGACCGCGACGACGACCTGCAGCAGGGCTACCTCCGCCGGGTGCTCGGCCACGCGCCCGCCGGTCCACGCCACTTCGTCCCGACCTCGGCCGACTTCGCGCGGGCGGTCTCGCTCGGCTTCGGGTGGGGGATGCTGCCCGAGGCGCAGTGCCTCGATGCCCTGGCGCGGGGCGAGCTGCTCGAGCTCACGCCGACCCGCCGCGCGGACGTCGCACTGTGGTGGCAGCGGTGGAACCTGGCGTCGCCGTTGCTCGAGCGGGTGAGCGACGCCGTGCGGTCGACCGCGGCCGAGCGGCTGCATCCCGTCTCCCGGTGATGCGAGCCGTGTTTGTGCCTGTGCCCGAGACCGCGCCTGCGGCTCAGGTCTGGCAGCGTGGGCACCAGTAGGTGTCCCGCAGGGTGAGCTCCGAGTCGCCGAGGTCCCCTCGCCGGATCCGGGTGCCGCACCGCAGGCACGGCTTGCCCGCGCGTCCGTAGACCCAGAACCGACGCCCTGGGCGGTCGACGCCGGTCGTCACCCGGTGGCTGCGGTCCCGGTTCGCCAGGATGAGCCGGCTGGCCAGGGCGATCGTCCGCGCCGGGTCGTGCACCTCGGCCACCGGTCGGGTCGGCAGCACCCCGCGCAGGAAGCAGAGCTCGTTGCGGTAGACGTTGCCGAGGCCGGCGAGCACCCGCTGGTCGAGCAGCGCCAGGCCCACCGGACGCGCAGGGTCCCGGGTCAGGTTCTCGAGCGCCAGGTCGGCGTCCCAGTCGGGGCCGAGCAGGTCCGGGCCGAGGTGTCCGACGACCTCGGACTCCTGGTCGCGGGGGACCACCTCGAGCACCCCGAGCGTGAACCCGACGGTCGAGACGTCCCCGGCGTCGAGGATCGCGCGTGCCTGGTGCGCCGGACGTCGCCAGCGCTCACCGGGGGCGTAGACGTCCCACCGCCCCTCCATCTTCAGGTGCGAGTGCACGGTCAGGTCCCCGATCCGGTGGAGCAGGTGCTTGCCGCGGGGCACGACCTCGTCGACGGTGCGACCGACCAGGTCGACGGTCGCGAACGCGGGCACCCGGAGGTCGCTGCGGGTCAGGACCTTGCCCGCGAGCGCCGTGTGCAGTCGGTGCGCCGCCCGGTAGACGGTGTCGCCCTCAGGCACGGAGCCGGAGTCCCTGCGGGGTGGCGGTGAAGCCGGCTTCGCCCAGCGCGGTGCCGAGCGGGGTCCCGAGGACGAACTCGCCGTCGACGCGTTCGACCGCGAGCTTCCGCAGGCCCGTCCGCACGATGCCCGCGATCGACGCGGCCGCGACGGCGAGGTCGGCGGGGTCGTCCGTGAAGGTCAGCACCGACTTGCCGCCGCGCTCGACGTACACCGCGAGCCGCCCGTCGACGGTGGTGACGAGCGCTCCGGCCTTGCGCCCGGGCCGGTGGCCGCGGGCGCCGGTGGTGGCCGGTGTCGGGGCTGCCGGTGATGCTGATCCGGCGGTGTCGGCGGTCGTGTCGTCCGCGTCGCCGGCGGCCCGGTCCTCGGACGGCCAGGGCAGCGACGCCCCGTACGGGTTCGCGGGGTCGGTCGCCGCCAGGGTCAGTGCCTCGCGCTTCCGGTCCGGGTCAACGCGCTCGTCGTCGTCGAGGTCGCGTGCGTAGGTGCGGAGCCGGTCGATCGTCGGCCCGGTGGCGAACTGTGCGGCGCCGAGGCCCTCGATGAAGTACCCGCGGCGCGCACGCCCGGACTCCTCGAACCGCGACAGGACCCGGTACACACCGGCGAAGCCACCCCGGACGCCCTCGACCTGCACGGCGCCGCGCGTGACGACCCCGTACCGCTCGAGCAGCTGTTCGGCGGTCGCGGCGGCCCGCAGGGTCGAGTCGGACTCGGCCAGCGGGAGCAGGGACCAGCGGCCGCCGACGGACGGCGGACCGGACTGCGTCGGCATCGTCGGACGTCGGCGCCCGCGGTACGCACGGGCCCGCGGGGCACTGCTGCTCTTCGCCTTGCCACCGAGCATCGAGCGGAGCGGCGCGAACGTGTCGTTCGTGATCTGTCCGGCCCAGACGAGGTCCCACAGCGCGGTCGTCAGGGCCTGGTCGTCCGTGCTGCCGACCGACTGCCCGAGCTGGCGGAAGAAGTACGCGCCGCCGCCGGCCAGGGCACCGAGCACGTCGCGTTGCAGCTCGGTGGTCTCGTCGCCGGAGGGCTCGGCGAGCGTCGTCGACGCCGTCTCGGCCAGGTGCAGGCGCACCCACCCGTCGTTGCCGGGCAGGGTCCCGCCGCCCGACCACAGGACCTCGCCGGTGGCGGTGAGCTCGTCGAGCATGTTCGTGGAGTAGTCGGTCACCCGCGCGGGCAGCACCAGGGTCTCCCAGGCGCTCGCGGGCAGCGCGACCCCGGCGAGCTGGTCGATCACCTGCAGGACGCCGTCGACCCCGCGCAGGCCGCCGCGGGTGCCGGGGGTCTGCACGTGCTGCCAGGCCGGCAGGAACCGCGCCAGGGTGTCAGGGGACACCGGCTCGACCTCGTGCCGGAGCGCGGCGAGGGACTTCGTGCGGATCCGCCGCAGGACCTCGGCGTCGCACCACTCGGCGCCCTGACGATCCGGCCGGAACTCGCCCTCGACCACCCGACGGTCGGCCACCAGGCGGCGCAGGGTGTCCTGCACCACGGCGATCCCGAGACCGAGACGGCCGGCGGCTTCCTGTGCGGAGAACGGCCCGTGCGACCGCGCGTACCGGCCGACCAGGTCACCGAGGGGGTCGGCGACGGGTTCGACGAACGCGGTCGGTACACCGATCGGCAACGGGACCCCGAGGGCGTCACGCAGGCGCGAGGCGTCCTCGATGACGGCCCAGCGGGTGGCTCCGGCGTGCGAGAACGACAGGACGCGGCGGTCCCGTTCGAGCGCGGTGAGGATCCCCTGGACCTCGGCGTCGGCCGCCCCGCGGTCAGGAGCCCCAGCGAGCCAGCTGCGGTCGACGGCCTCGGACAGGTCGAGCGCCCCGACCAGCCGCAGCACGTCGACGAGCCCCTCGGCGTCGCGGGCGCGACGGTCCGGTGACAGTCGCTGCAGGTCCTGCTCCACCGAGGCGATGACCGCCGGGTCGAGCAGCTCCCGCAGCTCGGCGCGACCGAGCAGCTCGCCGAGCAGCGTCGAGTCGAGCGAGAGTGCCGCCGCCCGGCGTTCGGCGAGCGGGGAGTCGCCCTCGTACATGAACGCGGCCACGTACCCGAACAGGATCGAGCGGGCGAAGGGCGACGGGGTCTCGGTCTCGGTCTCGACCAGGCGGATGCGACGACCGGCGATCTCGTCGGCGATCCCGAGCAGTGCGGGCACGTCGTACACGTCCTGCAGCACCTCGCGCACGGTCTCGAGCACGATCGGGAACGACGGGTACTTCCGGGCCACCTCGAGCAGCTGCGACGCCCGCTGCCGCTGCTGCCACAGGGGGGACCGCTGCCCGGGGTTCCGCCGGGGCAGCAGCAGGGCGCGCGCCGCACACTCGCGGAACCGCGCGGCGAACAGCGCTGACCCGCCGACCTCGTCGGTGACGAGCGCTTCGAGGTCGTCGCGCTCGAACACGAACAGGTCAGCACCCGGCGGTTCGGCGTCGGTCTCGGGGATGCGCACCACGATGCCGTCGTCGGCGGCCATCGCGTCGCCGTCGATGCCGTGCCGTTCGCGCAGCCGCGCCGCGACCGCCAGGGCCCACGGTGCGTGCACCTGCATGCCGTACGGCGAGTGCAGGATGAGCCGCCAGTCGCCGAGTTCGTCGCGGAAGCGCTCGACCACGAGCGTGGTGTCGTTCGGCACGTGGCCGGTGGCCGCGCGCTGGTCGCGCAAGAAGGTCAGCAGGTTCGTGACGGCGCGCTCGTCGAGGCCACCGGCGGCGACCCGCGCGCGGGCGTCGTCGTCCGAGGAGCCCTCGACCTCGCGCACGAACGCCCCGGTCGCACGACCGAGTTCTGCGGGGCGGCCGATGCCGTCGCCCTTCCAGAACGGGACCCGGCCGGGTTGTCCGAACGCCGGGCTCACGATGACCCGGTCGTGGGTGATCTCCTCGATGCGCCAGCTCGTCGCACCGAGGGCGAAGACGTCCCCGACGCGCGACTCGTAGACCATCTCCTCGTCCAGCTCGCCGACGCGCGACGCCTTCTCGCCGACCATGAACACGCCGAACATGCCGCGGTCCGGGATCGTGCCGCCGCTCGTCACCGCGAGGCGCTGGGCGCCGGGGCGTCCGGTCAGGGTGCCGTGCACGCGGTCCCACACCAGCCGCGGGCGGAGTTCGGCGAACTCGTCGCTCGGGTACCGTCCGGTCACCAGGTCGAGCGTGGCGTCGAACGCCGAGCGGGGCAGGCCGCTGAACGGGGCACTGCGTCGGACCAGGTCGAACCAGTGCTCGACGTCGACGGTGTCGATCGCCCCGGCCGCGACCGTGTGCTGCGCCAGGACGTCGAGGGGGTTCGCCGGCACCGAGATCGACTCGATCTGCCCCGAGACCATCCGTTCCACCGTGACCGCACTGTTGACGAGGTCGGCGCGGTGCTTCGGGAAGAGCACCCCGCGGGAGATCTCGCCCACCTGGTGCCCGGCACGGCCGACGCGCTGCAGGCCGCTCGCGACCGAGGGCGGTGCCTCGACCTGGACGACGAGGTCCACCTCGCCCATGTCGATCCCGAGCTCGAGCGAGCTCGTCGCGACCACGCACCGCAGCCGACCGGACTTCAGGTCGTCCTCGATGATCGCGCGCTGGTCCTTCGACACCGAGCCGTGGTGGGCTCGGGCGAGCACGGGCACTGCAGTGTCCGAGCCGCCGCCACCGGTCTGCCCGGACGCGCCGATCACCTGCGCCGGCGGTCGCTTCGTGCCCTGGGGTGCGACCGCGTGTGCCGAGGTCCGCGCGGGTGACTGCGGGCGACCCCGCGCCACCGGCAGCCCGTCGTCGGCCGGCGAGGCCCCCGCGGGGACCAGTGCGTCTGCCACCTCGGCCGGAGCCGACGCAGCGAGGACGCGCTCTTCGTGGATCTCGTTGAGCCGCGCGGTGAGTCGCTCGGCCAGACGCCGCGAGTTCGCGAACACGATCGTCGACCGGTGCTCCTCGACGAGGTCGACCACGCGTTCTTCGACGTGCGGCCAGATGGAACCGTTCGACGGTGCGTCGGACGCGTCCGCACCGACCGGTGGAGCACCGAGCTCGGCCATGTCGTCGACCGGCACGACGACCCGCAGGTCGAAGGTCTTCTGCGCCGGCGGGGCGATGATCGTCACCGGCGCCCGACCCCCGAGGAACCGCGCGACCTCTTCCGGCGGTCGGACCGTCGCGGACAGCCCGATGCGCTGCACGGGCTTGTCGAGCAGGTCGTCGAGGCGCTCGAGCGAGACGGCCAGGTGTGCCCCGCGCTTGGTCGAGGCGACGGCGTGCACCTCGTCCACGATGACGGTGTCGACGTTGACCAGGGTCTCGCGTGCCTGCGAGGTGAGCATGAGGTACAGCGACTCGGGCGTCGTGATGAGGATGTCCGGCGGCTGGCGGAGCAGCTTCTGCCGGTCCGAGGACGGGGTGTCACCACTGCGCACCCCGACGGTGACCTCTGGTGGTTCGGTGCCGAGCCGCCGGGCCGTCTGCGTGATCCCGACGAGCGGGCTGCGCAGGTTCCGCTCGACGTCGACGCCGAGGGCCTTGAGGGGCGAGACGTACAGGACGCGCGTGCGCTGCTTGGCCGGTGGGCGGTCCGTCGCGCTGATGAGCCGGTCGATCGACCACAGGAACGAGGCCAGGGTCTTGCCGGAACCGGTCGGTGCGATGACGAGTGCGTGCTGTCCCGTCGAGATGGCGTCCCAGGCGCCCGCCTGCGCCGGGGTCGGGGCGTCGAACGCGCCCCGGAACCACTCCGCGGTCGCGGGGGAGAAGCGCTCGAAGACGTCCGTCATGGTCCGCCCATCCTGCCCGGCACCACCGACAGCAGGCCCAGTGCGGAGTACCCCTTGACAGAGCGATACGTAGCGATCTATCGTGAACACATCGCGATACGACGAAGACGAGACCCGTCAGACCGGTCGCAAGCCGACTCAGCACCAAGGAAGGACGCACCATGCGCCCCATGCACGACGACAACGACAGCAACCACCACCCGCGCGGCCCCCGGTTCGGCGGCGCGCGGCAGCACCACGGCGCCGGGTTCCCCGGCCGCGACCGCGGTGACCACGAGCACGGCGGCCGAGGCGGCCGTGGCTTCGGCCCGGGCTTCGGGCCGGGCATGGGCTTCGGCCCCGGCTTCGGTGGCTTCGGCGGACCCGGCTTCGGTCGCGAACGCCGCCGCCGCGGTGACGTCCGTCTCGCGATCCTCGGCCTGCTGGCCGAGGGGCCGCAGAACGGCTACGCCGTGATCAAGACCATCGCCGAGCGCACCGGCGGCGCGTGGAAGCCGAGCCCGGGCTCGGTCTACCCGACACTCCAGCAGCTCGTCGACGAAGACCTCGTGGTCTCGTCGGGCGACGGCCGCAAGACGCTCTTCGAGCTCACCGACGCCGGCAAGGCCGAGGCCGAGGCGAAGGCCGACGAGATCGCGGCGGCACTCGACGCGACGCCCGGGATCCCGGACGCGCAGCGCGAGTTCTTCGAGGCGCTCCGGAAGACCATGGGCGTCCTGCAGATGTACCGCACGACCGCGACGGAGGACCAGGCCAAGGCCGCCACCGCCAAGGTCGACCAGCTCCGCAAGGACCTGCTGCAGATCCTCGCCGACTGACGGACAGGAGGCCCGGTGCCAGCCCGCCCCGTGCCTCCCGTCCACATCGTGAGCAGCAATGGTCGAGTCCGCACGTCGGACCCGACCATTGCTGCTCACCAAGCGCGCCGAACCCCGCGCCCCTACGCCCCGATGAACGCGGCCACGTCCGCCAGTTCCGCTGCGGACACCGCGTGCGGCAGCCCTTCGTACGTCCGGTCCGTCACGGTGGTGTTCGCCGCCGCCCACGCCTGCGTGCGCGCGGTGGCCTCGGCCGGGATCACCGGGTCGAGGTCGCCGTGCCCGAGGAACACCCGCGGTCGGACGTCGGCGACGGCCTCGTCACGCGAGTCCGTCACCCCCGGCACGACGAACCCGGAGAGCGACACCGCGAACGCGAACACAGCCGGCCGTGCCCGCAGCAGCTGGAGCGCCATCGACCCGCCCTGCGAGAACCCGAGCAGCCCGATCCGCGGGTGGTCGGCGGCGACGGAGTCGATCCACGCGAGCACTCCGGCGGCCGCGGCGTCGACGGGCTCGGGTGCAGGGGAACCGGGTGTGCCGAGCGGGTACCAGCTGAACCCCTGCCCCCACGGCATCGGTGCCCGCAGCGACGCCATCGTCCAGGCTGCCGGCAGCGCGGGGGCGAGTCCGAGCAGGTCGTGCTCGTTCGACCCCACGCCGTGCATGGTCACGAGCAGCGGGGTCCCCGCGCGTTCCCCCACGGGACGCGTCCACTGCACCAGGTCTGCATCGATCATGTGGACAACGCTAACCGTCCCCAAGTCCCGCGCCTTCCGCCGAACTCGACGCCGTCCCTGGTAGACACGGTGCATGGCCTCGTTGCAAACCCCCGATCCCGACTCCGGCTGGCTGTCCGACGAGGAACTCGCCAACGCGCGTCGTCGACTCCCGATCTGTTACGTCGAGGCGATCCCCGTCCGTACCGACGGGCTCGGCGTCGTGACCGAGGTCGGGGTGCTCCTGCGCGTGGCCCCGAGCGGTTCGATCGTCCGCACCCTGGTGTCCGGTCGTGTGATGTTCGGCGAGTCCATCCGCACGGCGCTCTTCCGCCACCTCGAGAAGGACCTCGGACCGATGGCGTTCCCGCAGCTGCCGTCGAGCCCGACGCCGTTCACCGTGGCCGAGTACTTCCCGCTCCCCGGCGCCTCCGTCTACACCGACGAGCGTCAGCACGCGATCTCGCTGGCCTACGTCGTCCCGGTGACCGGCACGTGCGAGCCCCGGCAGGACGCCCTCGAGCTCACCTGGATGACCCCGATGGAAGCCGCGTCCGACGGCGTCGCCGACGACATGGAGGGTGGCCGCGGTGCCCTGCTGCGCGCGGGCCTCGCGTCGGTCGGCGCGCTCATGTGACGACCGACCCGGTCCTCGAACAGGCAGCACCCGGACACGACGAAGCCCCCGGATCCGATCGGATCCGGGGGCTTCGCAGCACGGTGCTGGACCGGCTTGTTACTTGGTGTCGCGGTCGTTCTTGAGGCTGTCGGCGACGCCGGAAGCGGCGTCCTTGACGTTCGTACCCGCCTGCTTGGTGTCGGCCTTGACCTGATCGGTCTTGCCCTCAGCCTTGAGGTGGTCGTTGTCCGTCGCGTTCCCGACGGCCTCCTTGACCTTGCCTGCCGCCTTCTCAGCGGCGTTCTTGATGTCTTCGATCCCAGCCATAGGCACTCCTTCCAACAGCGGACGTTTCCCCGTCAGCCGCTTGCGCGGCATCCGGTGCAGGAGAAACTACGCCCGTCGCGGTGGTGGGCTCGCAGCCGACCTCAAGGTTGCCCCCCGCGGGTCAGCGCGGCCGGGTCGGGCAGGTCAGTGGCGGTCTGCAGCGCCGGCCGGACGGGAGGCGCGGCGCGAGGAGCCACGACGGCCCCCGCCCGACTCCTGGCCGGCTCCACGGCCCGCGGCGTAGCCGCCGTCCGAGGACCAGACCGCCGACGACCCACCGCGCACGGTGTCGCTGCCGGCGCGACGGCTGCCGCCGCTGCGGCGACCGCCCGTCGAGCCCGCACCCGCCGCAGCGGAGCGACCGGCGCCCTCGGACCGCGCGCCACGAGCCGGACGGCCCTGACGGCCCCCGGCCGAGCCGGCGGACTCGGAAGCCGAGCCGGAGCGCGCGGGCTGACCCGCGCCTCCCGGACGACCGCCGCGACCACGGCGACCGCGGTCACCGGCGGAATCGGCGGAACGCTGCTTGGGCTGGCGCTGCTGCTGTGCGGGCTCCTCGGCGACGTGGCGGATCGGGGCGACCTCGCCGACGAGCGTGGTGACCGCCGGCGACGTCGCGGTGACCTGCTGCGGGGTGACCTTGATCGCGGCGGCGCGCATCATCTGCGCGACGTCGCGACGCTCGGCGGGCATCGTCACCGTGACGACGTCACCCGACGAGCCGGCGCGGGCGGTACGGCCCGAGCGGTGCAGGTACGCCTTGTGCTCGGTGGGCGGGTCGACGTGCACGACGAGCTCGACGTTGTCGACGTGCACACCGCGGGCGGCGACGTCGGTGGCGACGAGGACGAGGGCCTCGCCGGACGAGAACTTCGCGAGGTTCCGCTCACGGGCGCCCTGCGACAGGTTGCCCTGCAGGTCGACGGCCGGGATCCCCTGGCTGCTGAGCTGCTTGGCGAGGCGCTTGGCGTGGTGCTTCGTGCGCATGAAGAGGATGCGGCGACCGTTGCCCGAGGCGAGGGTGCTCACGAGGTGCTTCTTCGCGTCGGCGTCGGCGACCTCGAACAGGTGGTGGGTCATCGCCTCGACGGGGCTGTTCGCCTCGTCGACGGAGTGCATCACCGGGTTGTGCAGGAACTTCTTGACGAGCTTGTCCACGCCGTTGTCGAGCGTCGCGGAGAACAGCAGTCGCTGTCCGTTCTCGGGGGTCGCCTGCATGATCTTGGTGACACCGGGCAGGAAGCCCATGTCGGCCATGTGGTCGGCCTCGTCGAGGACGGTCACCTCGATGTCGCCGAGGTTCACGTGGCCCTGCTGCATGAGGTCGGCGAGCCGGCCCGGGCAGGCGACGACGACGTCCACGCCGCCGCGCAGGGCGTCGACCTGACGGCCCTGACCGACGCCACCGAAGATGGTGGTCGTGTTCAGGCCCATGGCCTTGGCGAGCGGGGCGAGGGCGACGTCGATCTGGGTCGCGAGCTCACGCGTCGGGGCGAGCACCAGGGCGCGGGGGCGGCCGGCACGGCGCTTGCGGCCGCTGGCTGCGAGACGGGCGACGAGTGGGATCGCGAACGCGATCGTCTTGCCGGAGCCGGTGCGGCCGCGGCCGAGGACGTCCTTGCCCTGCAGGGAGTCGGGGAGCGTGTCCTCCTGGATCGGGAACGCGGTCTCCTTGCCCTGGTCGGCGAGGACGGCGACCATCGGCGCGGGGACGCCGAGGTCGGAGAAACGGAGGTCATTCGTGGTCATGGTGACCTTTCGAGCCGGATGAGACCGGCTGTGGGCGCGCTCTGAGGCAGCGCGCGGGCGGGATGCGCGCCAACAGAGGTGGCTGGCGCAGTCGCCGCAGCAGAGAAGCCTGGGCACCTTCGGGAGGTGCTCGATCATCGACCAGAGGATCAGTGGAACGTGGTCGGGAGTTCGGGGCGTCCGTACGACGCACGAGACGATCGGCGTCTCGAGTACCACCAGCATAGCGCGTGCACCCCGCAGAACCCAGGACCGGGCGGTTCGACGTGCGCATGCGAGGATTCCGGGGTGCGCACGCGAACCGTCCTGATCACCACCGCGATGGCCCTGGTGGCCGTCCTCGGCACGGCCGGCTGCGCCGAGGCTGCTCCGACCAGCGCTGCTGCGAGCTACCGCAACCTGCCGACCTCGGGGCACCCGGACTACCAGCTCGGCGGCTCCTACACACCGCCGTCCGGCGTGACGATCGTCGAACGGGACAGCACCGCGAAGCCCGCGAAGGGCACGTACGACATCTGCTACGTCAACGGGTTCCAGACACAGCCCGAGGCGGCTCGCACGTGGACGAAGTCGTACCCGTCGGCGATCCTGCGCGACCGGGCCGGCAAGCCGGTGTCCGACCCGGGGTGGCCGGACGAGATGCTGCTCGACACCCGGACGGCGGCGAAGCGCGCGCTCATCACGAAGGTGATCGCGAAGACCGTCGCCCGGTGCGGCGCCCGCGGGTTCGAAGCGGTCGAGTTCGACAACCTCGACTCGTGGACCCGCAGCGGGAAGCGGCTGACCCGCGCCGGCAACCTGGCGCTCGCGAAGTCGCTGGTGGCCGCCGGACACCGGCACGGCCTGGCCGTCGGGCAGAAGAACACGCCGCAGCTCGGAGCGTCGGGGCGGAAGCAGACCGGGTTCGACTTCGTCGTCGCCGAGGAGTGCGTGCAGTACCGGGAGTGCGCGGCGTACACGAAGGTCTACGGCGGGCGGGTCATCGACGTGGAGTACTCGGACACCCTCGAGCGCTCGTGGGGCTCGGTCTGCAAGCTGAAGAGCCGCCCGGCCATGACGATCCTGCGGGACCGCGACCTGGTCACCCCGAAGGACGACGCGTACGTCTACGAGCGCTGCTGAGCGCCCGGAAGCACCAGGTACGCCCGGGAGCCTCCGGGGCTACGCGGGCCAGGCGTCCTTGAGCGCGGTGGCCGCCTGGTCGGCGGAGAGCCCCGCAGCGCGGGCAGCGGCCGCCAGGGCACGTGCGGCATCGGCGACCGCGTCCGGCACCTCGGCCGGCCGTACCACGCGCGTCCCGGCGCCACGCGCGGTGTGCACGAGTCCGGCCTCCTCGAGCAGCTGGTAGGCCTTCGCGACCGTCCCTGCGGCGAGTCCGAGCTCGTCGGCCAGGCCGCGCACGCTCGGCAGTCGTTCGCCGTCGACGAGGTACCCCGCACCGATCTGCGCCGCGATCTGCGACCGGACCTGCTCGAAGGGCGGCACACGTCCGCCGGCGTCGAGTGCGACCAGACCTGTCATGCGTTCCACCCTAGAAGTCGTACTGCTCGCCGACCGGGATCGGCACCGGCACGGTGTTGCCGGGAGGCGCGAGCGGGCACGCCCACGCCGGGTCGTACGCGCACGACGGGTTGTACGCGAAGTTGAAGTCCAGCACGAGCGAGTCCGCGTCGTCGCCACCGAGGTCCGAGCCCTTGATCGTGTCGAGCAGGTAGCGTCCGCCGCCGTACGTGCCGCGGGCCTTGCCGGCGCTGGAGTCCTTCACGGGGACGAACAGGCCACCCGCGTAGCCGCCGTGCGACCAGACGTCGAGCGGGCCGACGCCCGGGACCGTCACGATGCCGAGGCGGTCGAAGTGCACGGTGCCGTCGGTTCCGGTCTCGTAGTCGAACTCGGCGGGCTCGGCCGGTTCGATGCGCACCTGGAACCGCCAGGCGGGGTCGTAGTCCGGCACGGGCAGCGACTCGAAGTCGTGGGCGTCCTCGTCGAGGAGCGGCGACGCCGGGTGCTCCGCGAACATCGCGTCGCGGGTCTCCCGCCACAGTGCGTGCGCCGTCTGCGGATCCGGCGTCGCACGGACACGGCGGTACAGGTCGAACGTCATGCGCCGCCAGTCCACGGTCGCGAGCGTGCTCCGCACGCGGTCGTCGGTCGTCGGCTCCTGGGGGCGCGTCTGGCTCACGTGGTCGAGGCTACGCCCGCTCCGCGGCGGACGGGAGGCCCGACTCACCCTGCGTCAGTCGGCATCCGTCCGCCAGGTGGGTGCGAGCGCACGCATCCGGTACGCCCGCCACTGCCAGATGACCCACATCCCCGGCCACAGCAGTGCGCCGAGCGGCCACGGCCGCATCCGGTAGGAGAGGCGGTCGATCAGCAGCGTCCGGTCGCCGGGGGCCGGCACGACGGCCATCCGGTGGCGCATCGTCATCCGCCCGAACAACCCGCTCGTCCCGCCCCCGTTGTCGCGCTGCACGGGGACTCCGTCGATCTCGTACAGGTCGAGGTCGACGTGCGTGTCGCCGCTCGGCACCAGGCCGAACGCGCTCGCGGTGATGGGGTGCGGGCGCCCCGGTTCCCACCGCTCGGGGAACCCCTCGGCGCTGCGCGAGCGGTACACCAGGAACGGTTTCGTCACCGCGACCATCACGGACGGGGACAGCAGGGCGTCGCGCACGGCGGCCACCGGCGCATCGAGGACGATCCGGATACCGACGTGCATGCCGAGGACCCTACGCCGCAGCGCTGCGCGGGTCCGGCCCGTGGTCAGGCGTGCCGGGCGGACCGGCGGCGGGAACCCTCGGCGCGGTCGTGCTGCCGGAGCCGCTCGGCCAGGGACAGCCGGACGGCCGGCCACTCCGACGCGATGATCGAGAACACCACGGTGTCGCGGAGCGTGCCGTCGCGGCCGATCGAGTGGTTCCGCAGGACGCCGTCCTGCTTCGCGCCCAGGCCGGCGATCGCAGCGCGGGACTGGTGGTTGTGCCAGTGCGTGCGGAACTCGACCGCGATGCACTGCCAGGCCTCGAACGCGTGGGACAGCATCAGCAGCTTCGACTCGGTGTTGATGCCCGACCGCTGCGCCGACTTCGCCAGGAAGGTGCTGCCGATCTCGACGTGCCGGTTGCCCGGGTCGATGTTCATGAAGGTCGTCGAACCGACCACGCGACCGGTCGGACGGTCCCGCACCGCGAAGGGCACCATGCGGCCGGCCTCGTGCTCGGCGAGACGCCGGTCGATCTCGTCCTCGACCTGGGCCGGCGCGGGGACCGAGGTGTACCAGGTCCGCCACAGATCGCCGTCGGTCACCGCTGCCCGCAGGTCGTCCGCGTGCTCCTGCGAGAGGGGCTCGAGCGTCACACGGTCGCCGGTCAGGGTGGGCGCGGGGGCGATCTCCATGGAAGTGCATCCTACGGTCGTCGACCCTGGCGGAGCCTGTCGGGACGGTCACCCTGTGGAGAGGGACAGCATCGTCCGGACGGCTATCGTGACGGACGTGGCAGAACGCACCCAGGAGCAGTACCAGGTCCGGTTCGCGTGGGGCGCCGGCGGGGCCGCACGCATCGCGCACGGCGCACACCTCGTCGTCTGGGTGGACGTCCTGCCGGGCTCGCCGGACGCGGCGGCGCAGCGCCGCGCGCTCCGGAACGCGACCGCCCGGGTACCGGACGGTCCGGAGGTCGTGCTCGGCCACCTCGGCAACGCGACCGCGATCGCGGAACGGGTGACGGGCCTCCAGACCGAACGCGGCGACCGCTGCGTCGTCGCCGTCGTCGCCGCCGGGCTGCACCACGCCGACGCCCTGGACGACGCGGCGGAGGCCGCGGGCGAAGCCGTCGACGTGCCCGACGCCCCCGACTTCGCGGTCGAGGACCTGCTCGCGGCCGGCGCCGTCGTCGACGCGCTCGCCGCAGTCGGGATCGACCACACCGCGCCGGAGGCGGCCGCCGCCTGCGCGGCGTACACGGGGCTCCGACGCGCGGTCAAGCACCTGGTCACGGCGTCCGAGAGCGCGTCCGTCCTCGGACGCGAACACGTGCACGCGGCACTCGCCGTCGGGCCGGACCTGGTCGTCCTGCGGGAATCACGGGGCCGGGCGTAGCGTTCGGGCGGACAGAGCCGGCGCGCCGTCCAGGCCGTCCGGCACCAGCGAGCGAAGGAGCAACGCATGAAGGCAGTCGTCGGCGACACGGTGATCGCGGAGGCCCCGGAAGAGGACCTCATCAAGATCGAGGGCAACTGGTACTTCCCGCCGTCGAGCGTGAAGTCCGAGCTCTTCACCGAGAGCCCCACCCAGTACCACTGCCCGTGGAAGGGCGACACGCAGTACTTCACGGTGAACGTCGACGGGCAGGCGCTGCAGGACCGTGCGTGGTCCTACCCGACGCCGATCCCGTCGTCGTTCGACCGGGTCGGCAAGGACTACTCGGGTTACGTCGCGTTCTGGAAGGACGTCACGGTCGTCGAGTGACGACCGACGTCGTGTCGCGCACCGCGTCGACGCGCACCGTCGGTGCTCATCCCGTCAGGGTGAGCACGATCAGCGCGACGTTGAGCGCCACGATGACCGCCGCGATCACCCACGCCACCACGCGGGTGGTCGCGGCGTTCACGTCGGAGCCCATGACGCTCCGGCGGGACGTGTAGACCACCAGCGGGACGATCGCGAAGGCGATCCCGAAGCTCAGCACGACCTGGCTCACCACGAGCAGCATCGTCGCATCGGCACCGACCGCGAGCAGCACGATCGCCGGCACCAGGGTGATCACGCGCCGTGCCACGAGCGGGATCCGCACGTGCAGCAGCCCCTTCATGATCTCGGCGCCGGCCATGCAGCCGACCGAGGTCGACGCCAGCCCGGACGCCAGCAGACCCACCGCGAACAGCACGCCGACGACGGGTCCGACGTGCTCGGCGATCGCCCGCTGTGCGCCGGGGATCGAGTCGGTGTCCGCGACGCCGGGCAGCGTCGCCGCGGCGAGGACGAGCATGCAGATGTTCACACCACCGGCGACGACCAGCGCGAGGCCCACGTCCCACCGGGTGGCGACGAGCACCCGGCGGCGCTCGGGACCGGCGGGGACGTCGCCGTGCCGGTCGCGGGCCAGTGCGGAGTGCAGGTACACCGCGTGGGGCATGACCGTCGCGCCGAGCATCGACGCCGCGAGCATCACCGACTCTGAGCCCTCGAACCGCGGAACCAGGCCGCTGACGAGCTCGGCGGGGGAGACCTGGGCGAACAGCAGGCCGGCGCAGAACCCGATCGTCAGGATCGCGAGCATCGCGGTGACGACGGCTTCGAACGTGCGGGTCCCGCGGCGACTGTGCAGGGTCAGCAGGAGCATGGAGACGACGCCGGTGATGAGTCCGCCCGCGACGAGCGGCAGGCCGAACAGCAGGTGCAGGGCGAGTGCGCCGCCGATCACCTCGGCGACGTCGGTCGCGGCCGCGACGATCTCGGCCTGTCCCCAGAACAGCAGCCGCGGGGTGCGGCGCATCCGCAGCCCGAGGTGCTCCGGCAGGGACTTGCCCGTGACGACGCCGAGCTTGGCGGACAGGTACTGCACGACCACGGCGCTGGCGTTCGCGGCGACCAGGACCCAGAGCAGCAGGTAGCCGTACTTCGCACCGGCGGTGAGGTTGGCGGCGACGTTGCCGGGGTCGACGTAGGCGATGGCCGCGACGAACGCCGGGCCGAGCAGGGTGAGCCCGGCAGCCCGTCGCCGAGGTGTGCCCGAGGGGTGCTCGGTGGTCCTGGCGGCGGCGGTGTCGGTCACGACCCCAGCATGCCAGAGAATTCGGCGCGCCGAATCTTTTTGTTGGAAGGCGCGATCGCTGCGGAGGGGGAGTGGTCAGGCGGCTGCGCGCCGAGCGCGGTGCGCCCGGACCTTGGCGCGGTTCCCGCACCGCTGCATGGAGCACCAGCGGCGTGTCCCGCCCCGCGAGGAGTCGTAGAACACCAGCGCGCAGTCGTCCGCCGAGCAGCGGCTCAGGCGCGTCGGACGGCCGTCGGCCTCGACGTCGTCGAAGCCGACCTCGGTGAACAGCGCGACCGCGTCGCGCGCGACGCTGGACAGGGCCTGGGCCAGGCGCACACGGTTGGCTCCGGCACGTCGGCGGCCACCCGGGAGGCTCGGGGGCACGTCCGGCAGGGCGGCGAACAGGTTGACGGTGTCGATGTCGTCGGGCGCGGGGCGCGTGCGGCCGGTCCCGGCGCGCAGGCCCGCCGCGACCGCGGTCCGCTCCGCGGCGGTGGTCGCCGGACCCGGGGCCGCGGCGACGGCCAGTCGCGCGATCGCCGCACGGAGCGCGCGGGCGTCCTGCAGCTCACGGGCGCTCGCCCCGACGTCGATGGGCTCGGTGTGGTCGCTGAGCCACTCGTCCAGGTCGGCCGGGCTCGCGAGCAGTTCGCCGAGCTGCGACCGGGGGCGGCGGCCGTCCGGGTCGTCGGCGAACCCGCCGGTGTGCGCGAAGTCCAGGGCGATCCGACCGGCGTCGAAGAACCAGGTGGAACCGGCGTCCGTGCGGATGTGCTGCCCCGTGTGCATCCGTCCAGGCTAACGGGTTACCGGCGCGCCTCCGCGCGCCGACGGACTCATGCGGTAGTCGAGGCCACCGTCGAGGGGTCGTCCGCCGCGCTCCGACGTCGCCAGACGATGGCGTTGCGGGCATCGAACCGGCGGGAGCACCGGGCGCAGGCGAGCGGACGGGTGGGCGTCCGGTAGCGGAAGTGCTCGTGTCCGGCGGGGCAGGTCCCGATCCACGGCGCGAGCTCGCTGGCGATCGGGCCGTCGTGCAGCCGCGAACCCGTGTACCCGATGGCGGCCGCGGTCCGCTTCCACTTCGGGCCGTGACCGGCGCGGGCCCCGGCGAGGGCGTGGGCGACCTCGTGCAGCAGGACCTGCTCGATGTCGTCGTCCGAGAACCGTGCGGCGAGGTGCCGGCTGACCGTGATGCGCTTGCGGGCGAAGTCGCACTGCCCGGCGCGGGTCTTCGCGTGGTCGAAGCCGAACGCCCACGAACCGGCGCCGAGGTGTTCCGTGATGAGTGCCTCGGCGCGGGAGCGGACCGTCTCGAGTGCGGTCACTGGTCGGCGCGGGGGTCGGCCTGGCCCTTCTTGGCTGCCCGGGCGGCGATCCGGCCCCAGATGTCGTCGGCCTCGGTGCGGGCGGCGTCCGGCGCACCGAGCACCCGGCGGCGGATCGGCGGCACCTGCTTGACCGGTTCGGCGACGCGCATGGTCGGTTCGTCGTCCTCGGCGCGGCGAGCGGCGACCTCACGGGCCGTCCGCGGCTTGTCGGCCGGTTCCGCGGGGTGTGTGATCGACGCGCGCATCGCTGCCTCGACCGCGGTACGCAGGGCGTCGGTCCGCTCGGACGGCGCACCCGCCTGCCGGAACGCCTGGTAGGCACGGGACAGCGCGGCGCGGGCCTCCTCGAAGCGGTCGTTCTCGAACAGCGACCAGCCCTCGATCTCGGCGGCGGCGCCCTCGAGCTCCGGCCACTCCTCGGTCGCGGCGGTGTCCCGGGCCAGGGCGGCCTCGGTCGCCGCGCGCTCGTGCCGACCGAGGTCGTGCAGGATGTGCGCGCGACGGATCCGGGCGGCGACCTTGTCCTGGCGCTCCCCGGTGAACATCGCCAGGCGGAAGACCTCTTCCGCGACGACGAGCGACTCGTCGAGACGGCCGAGCAGACGGAGGAGCTCGGCGCGTTCCGCGAGGGCTTCGGTACTGCGGCTCTGACCGAGGTCGCGCAGACGCTGGTGCACGGCGTCGACGTCGACCGCGGGTCGCAGGCTGATGGGCGCGAAGGTGCTGCCCGGGCTGACCCCGGCCGTCACGGGAGCCGCGTGGCGCGGTTCACGGGACGGGTCGGACGGGTCGGGCTGCTGACGGTCGTCGGGCGGGAGGGACATCGGTTCGAGGGTAGCCGCGCTCTGCCGGGAGCGGCCGGTGCGACGCGCTCAGGCTTCGCGCTGTGGACGCAGAACGACCCGCCGTGCCGGAGCACGACGGGCCGTCGGAGCGGCTGGTCAGCGGATCAGGACATCCCGCTCGCTGCGACCGCCGCGAAGCCGATGGCGATGCCGAAGGCGATCACCGCGACGACGGCGACGATGATCGCGATGACACCCCAGGCACGCCCGCGCTTGGTGACGGCCGCGATGATGCCCTGCACGATCGCCCACAGGCCGAGGGCGGTGCCGAGGTAGAACATGAGCGACCCGGTGACGGCGTTGGACGACGTCATCAGTTCGGTGATCTGCGAGTCGCTCGGCGTCGCCCCGCTGTTCTCCATCGAGTCGCGGAAAGCCTCGGAGCCGCCGAAGGCCTGCCCGAACAGGTACCCGCCGATGACGCCGACGACGAGCGCCGCGAGACTGACGACGAACGCCACGACGCCCAGGGTCTTCTTCTTGGCCTTCGGCTCCTCGTAGCTCTGCCACGCCGGTGAACCGGAGCTCGCGGGCGCCGCGGCGTACGGCTGCTGCCCGTACTGCTGCTGGCCGTGCTGCTGCTCGCCACCCCAGTTCGGCGTGCCCGACGGCTGCTGCCCGTACTGGTCCTGCTGCTCGCCGTACCGGGGAGCGGGCTGCCCGTACTGCGGCGTCGAGTCGCTCCGCTCGCCGTACCGCGGTGCGTCGGCGGCGGGCTGCTGCTGCGGGGCTCCGCCCCAGCTCGGCGCCTGGCCGTCGCCCGTCCGGTCCTGGTTGCTCCGGTCGTCGTTCGTCATCAGGGGATCCCATCGCTCGGTCGCGCACCTGCGCGGTCGTTCAGACCATCCTGACAGCCACACCCGCCGAGTGCCCGGGAACCGCCTCGCGCGCCGCCCCGTCGTCGGCGCGGGATCAGCCGCCGAACACGCTCCGGTTCGGCTCCGGCGACGCCACGGCCGTCGCGTCGGTGACGATCGGGGCCCCGGCGATGAAGGCCCGCAACTCCGCACCGTGGACGACCTTGGCCGGCATCGGGTCCGACGAGTACCGCCGCGGCATCTCGGCGATCGGCAGGTCGGTCGGGGAACCGAGCAGCACGATGTTCCCGAACCGACGGCCCTTCAGCATCCCGGTGTCCGCCACCGCCGCCACCGACGGCAGCACGGCCTGCAGGGTCGACGCCTGCCCACGCGCGAACGCGAGCCCCGCGCCGTCGGCGACGTTCACGGCGACGATGCCGGTCGGCGACAGGAACGCGGCGACCTCGCGGTAGAACTCGATGCTCGTCACGTGCGCCGGGATCTGCGACCCGCCGAAGACGTCGACCACCGCGAGGTCCACGGTGCCGCGCAGCCCGGTGGGGAGCTTGCCGAGGACCTCGCGCGCGTCGCCGTACCGCACCCGGATCGACGCGCCGCGTGGGAACGGCAGGACCTCGCGCACGTGGTCCACCAGGTCGCGCTCGAGTTCGATGACCTGCTGGCGCGAGCCCGGCCGGGTCACGGCGACGTACCGGGGGAGCGTCAGGGCGCCGGCGCCGAGGTGCAGCGCGGTGACCGGGCCGGAGGGCAGCAGGTCGATCGCGTGCCCGATCCGCCGGATGTACTCGAACGCCAGGTGGGTCGGGTCCTCGAGGTCGACGTGCGACTGCGGTGTGCCGTCGACGACGAGCGTGAAGGACCCGGGACGGTGCCGGTCCGGCTCGACCACCGAGTACCCCGCACCGATCCGGAACCCGTCGAACGCATCAGCCATGCCGTCAATCGAACACCACCGGACCGGCTCCGCGATCACCACCCGTGCCCCCACCCCTGGTTGGTGTGCCCGCGGATGCCCCGGAACGAGGCTGGGGTCACCGGTCGGGAACGCCCGCCGGACCACCACGAAAGGCACCCACCATGTCGGTCCAGCTCCTCGCGAACGTCCTGATCGGCGTCGCACTCGTCGGCTTCCTCGGGTACCGCCAGACGACCTGGCAGTACCTCGACCCGGCGCGCGTCTGGCGCACGCCGATGATCATGGCGATCGTCGGTGTGGTCGTCCTGGCGCAGACGTCGGCGACGGTCACCACGACCGACGTGGTGTTCCTCGGGATCGAGGCCCTGATCACCATCGGGGTCGGCCTGACGATGGGCACCATCACCCGGTTCCGCACCGTCGCCACCCCGGACCGCACGGGTCGGACGATCCAGTCCCGTACGGGCTGGCTCGGGGCGTCGCTCTGGATCGTGCTCATCGTCGTCCGCATCGGCCTCGACGTCCTCGGGGGCCACCTCGGTGCGCACCTGCTGACCTCGACCGGCACGATCCTCCTCGTCCTCGCGCTGAACCGTGCCGCCCGCGCCCTGGTGATCGACCAGCGGATCCCGCGCGGAGACCGCGGAGACCGCGGAGACCGCGGCGACCGGACCCCCGGCGGCCGCACCGCCCGCGGCATGATGGTCCGGTGACCCTGCTGAGCGGACAGGACCCGACCGACCTCCCCGGGGGTCGGTCCCGTTCCGCCACGGCCTGGGGGCTCAACGCCCTCGGTGTCGCCGTCGTCGCGTTCTGGTTCGTGAAGAACGGCCTCGAGCAGCAGCTCCCCGCGTGGGTGTGGGTGGTCGGTGCGGTGGCGCTCGCCGCGTGGGCCCTCCGCGAGTCCGGTCGGACGCAGCGGGTCCTCGTCGTCGCCGGCGTCGTGATGATCGTCGCCGGATCCCTGACGGTCGTGGAGACCGACTCGCTCATGGTCGTCCCCGTGATCGTCGGGATCGTCCTGCTCGGCGCGAACCTCCGGGTGCCGGTCTGGGCTGCAGCGGTGGCAGCGGTGGGGGCGGTCGTGGTCATCGCGGTCTGCGCCACTGTCGAGCACGCCTCGGTCCAGTTCGTCCTCGGCACGAGCGGCGGGCTGTTGCTCGGCGTCCTCATCGGTTTCAGCCGCCGGCAGTTCCGGATCGCGGCCGACCGTGCGCAGCAGGCCGAGCGCGAGCAGCAGCGGGCGCAGCTCCTCGCCGACCGGTCCCGGGCCTCGCGGGACATCCACGACGTCCTCGCGCACTCGTTGGGCGGCCTCGTGCTGCAGCTCGACGCGGTCGAGGCCCTGCTCGAGGCCGGCCGGGTCGACGACGCGACGAAGCGTGCGGGCGAGGCCAGGACCCTGGCGGCGGACGGCCTGGCCGAGGCCCGTCGCGCCGTGCACGCACTGCGCGACGACGCGGGGCCCGACCCGGCCACGGCCCCGGACCCGGCCGTGCGGACGAGCCCGGCCGACGTGTCGGACGCGAACCGGGCCTCCCGGACCTCCGGTGACCACGTGCCGGACCGCGCCGACCTGACCGCCCTCGTCGACGCCCACCGCTCCTTCGGTGGCACGATCGCGGTGCAGGGCGACGCGACCCTGGCCGCACTCGACGAGGCGCACCGCGCCGCCGTGGTCCAGGTCGTCCGCGAAGCCCTCAGCAACGCCCGCCGGCACGCCCCCGGCCGTCCCGTGTCGCTGTCCGTCATCCGCGACGGCGACGCCGTGGACGTCGTCGTGGCCAACCCGCTCACCGGCGGCGGCCAGGGCCTGCTCGGGATGCACGAGCGCTTCGCGGAGCTCGGCAGCAGCGCCACGGTCGAGGCGGAGCGGTCCGACGACGAGTTCGTCGTCGCGATGCACCTGCCGGTCGACGCCGTGGCCGCCACCGAGGGGGAGGCCTCGTGACCATCCGTGTCCTCGTCGTCGACGACCAGGCGATCGTCCGCGACGGCCTGGTGACGGTGCTGTCGCTGGTGCCGGACCTGCAGGTGACCGGTGCGGCCGCCGACGGGGCCGAGGCGATCGCGGCGGTGGACCGCGACGCCCCCGATGTCGTGTTGATGGACCTGCGCATGCCCGGCACGGACGGGCCGACGGCGACCGCGCGCATCGTCGCCGACCACCCGCAGGTGGCGGTGCTCGTCCTGACGACCTACGCGGACGACGAGTCCATCGTGACCGCGCTCCGGGCGGGTGCCCGCGGGTACCTGACGAAGGACGCCGGGCGGACCGAGATCGCGACGGCGATCCGGGCCGTCGCGTCGGGGCAGTCGACGTTCGACGCGACGGTGGGCGCGCGCTGGTGGCGCAGCTCGCGGGTGGCGGGGCGACGGCGTCCGCGCCCGCTGTGCCGGCGCTGCGCGAGCGGTTCCCGGACCTCACCCCGCGCGAGGCCGACGTGCTCGAGCAGATCGCTGCGGGCCGGACGAACCCGCAGATCGCGGCGGAGTTGTTCCTGACGGTGCCGACGGTGAAGTCGTACGTGAACCAGGTGTTCGCGAAGCTCGGGGTCGCCACCCGCGCCGAGGCCGTCGCGCGCGTCCTGCGCTGACGCGGCCGCGGGCGTTCCGCGCTCACCGGCCCGGCCCGGGTACATGAATGCGTACACATGGACGGCCAGCGGACGCCAAGACTCGTTCCGTACCGTTCATGCGGTCGTCACGCGGAACCGCGTCGATGCGTGCAGTGCCCCACACCGCGCGCGTCCGCCCTTCCGACGTGACCACGACGTGCCGTCCAGCGCCCCACCGCTCGGCCGTGCGCGTCGCGGGCGTGCTCCGTGCGCCCCTTCCGGTCACCCGCGCGCGCTGGCCGTGATCACATCGCACCCGTCATGTAAAATACGGGATGCAACACTCCGCCGAGACGCAGGAGACCCGACATGACCGCCGACACGATGAGCGTGCCCACCACGCGCCTGGGCGCACCGACGACCCGCGCCACCCCGCGCACGACCGCGAGCCGACCGACGCGGGTGATCCGCGCCTCCCGTCCGGCCCATGCCGACCACGAGACGGCGCCCACCTGGATGCGCGTGGTCGGGGCGGTCCTGCTCCTCGGCGGGCTCGGCCTGACCGCGGCGGTGACCGCCTGGCCGGGCGACGCGCCGGAGGCCGCGCTCATCGTGCCGGCGCTGGTCGCCGTCGTGGCGGGATTGCTGCTGCTGCTCGCACGAGCCGGGTTCGCCGTCACCGACACGCACGTCACGCTGCACTTCCGGCCGCTGCCCCCGCGGCGCATCGCGCGGCGGCGCATCACCGACGTCCGACTCGTCGAGGCGGACGCCCGCACCTACGGCGGAGTCGGCCTGCGGATCGGCCGCGGCGTGCGCGCCCTGATCCTCACCCCCGGACTCGGGATCGAGCTCACCGACGACCGTGGTCGCGTCACCTTCGTGCGCACCCGCCGACCCGAGGACGCCTTCCGTGCGCTCGCGGGACGGCAGGGCCGGTCGGGAGGCGCGGGGCACGTCGAGCGCGAACGCCTCGGCTGAGCGGGCGGTCGCGTCCACTGCGCGGGCCGGGAATTCCGCGGACACCGGACGGCTTATACACGCCACTGCCGAATCCGGTCAAGCCAGGACTGGACAGCACGTCTCGGCGCGAACTATGATGACAGTTCGCGCTCCCTGGCATCCGTGTCGTCATATTGCGGTCGACGCAGAGTTCTGAGCCTCCAGGCTCAACTCGCCCTGGTGCAGCCGGACCCGTATATGGCGGCGGGTCCCGCTCACGGAGATCATCCCACACGTGCACCGACGTTCCGCGTCAGGCACGCGTCGGCGTGGTCACAGGGCATGAACTCGCGGGGATCGCCGAGCGATCAATCTACTCACCTACATGCTGCTCGTCAGTATCGGCCCGACGGGGCCTACGGAGGTCACACCCTTGGCTGCTGCGCCCAACGCATCCACCAACCCCAAGAACGGTCGCAACCACTCGCGACTCTCGTTCGCCAAGATCACGGACACCCTCACGGTTCCTGATCTGCTCGCACTCCAGACGGAGAGCTTCGACTGGCTCGTCGGCAACGACGTCTGGAAGGCCCGTCTCGCAGAGGGACAGGAGCAGGGTCGCACCGACCTCGCCCTGCACTCCGGGTTGGAGGAGATCTTCGAGGAGATCTCCCCGATCGAGGACCTCGGCGAGACCATGCAGCTCTCGTTCACGGCTCCCGAGCTCGAGGACCCCAAGTACTCGATCGACGACTGCAAGGAGCGCGGCAAGACCTACGCCGCTCCGCTGTACGTCAACGCCGAGTTCATGAACCACATGACGGGTGAGATCAAGACGCAGACGGTCTTCATGGGCGACTTCCCGCTCATGACCGAACGCGGCACGTTCATCATCAACGGCACCGAGCGCGTCGTCGTGTCGCAGCTCGTCCGTTCGCCCGGCGTGTACTTCGAGCGCCAGCAGGAGAAGACGTCCGACAAGGACATCTACTCCGCTCGCGTCATCCCCTCGCGTGGTGCCTGGCTCGAGTTCGAGATCGACAAGCGCGACCAGGTGGGCGTGCGCATCGACCGCAAGCGCAAGCAGTCCGTCACGGTCTTCCTCAAGGCGCTGGGTCTGACCAGCGAGGAGATCCTGGAGGAGTTCCAGGGCTTCGCCTCGATCGAGTCGACCCTCGAGAAGGACGCCATCCTCACGAAGGAAGAGGCGCTCAAGGACATCTACCGCAAGCTGCGCCCGGGCGAGCAGGTCGCCGCCGAGGCCGCGCGTGCGCTGCTCGACAACTTCTACTTCAACTCGAAGCGCTACGACCTGGCGAAGGTGGGCCGCTACAAGGTCAACCGCAAGCTCGGGATCGACGCCCCGCTGTCCGACTCGGTGCTGACCGTCAAGGACATCGTCGCGACGATCAAGTACCTCGTGTCCCTGCACGCCGAGAAGACCACGCTGAACGGCGTGCGCGACGGCGAGCCGGTGCAGCTGCGCCTCGACGTGGACGACATCGACCACTTCGGCAACCGTCGCATCCGCGCCGTCGGCGAGCTCATCCAGAACCAGGTCCGCACGGGTCTGTCCCGCATGGAGCGCGTCGTCCGCGAGCGCATGACCACGCAGGACATCGAGGCGATCACGCCCCAGACGCTCATCAACGTGCGTCCGGTCGTCGCCGCGATCAAGGAGTTCTTCGGAACGTCCCAGCTGTCGCAGTTCATGGACCAGAACAACCCGCTCGCGGGCCTGACGCACAAGCGTCGACTCTCGGCCCTCGGCCCGGGTGGTCTGTCCCGTGAGCGTGCCGGCGTCGAGGTCCGCGACGTCCACCCGTCGCACTACGGCCGCATGTGCCCGATCGAGACCCCGGAAGGCCCGAACATCGGCCTGATCGGCTCGCTCGCGTCGTTCGGTCGGATCAACTCGTTCGGCTTCATCGAGACCCCGTACCGTCGCGTCGTCAACGGCGAGGTCACGAAGACCATCGACTACCTCACCGCCTCGGAAGAGGACGAGTTCGTCGTCGCGCAGGCCAACGCCCCGCTGACCGACTCGTTCCACTTCGCCGACGACAAGGTCCTCGTCCGCAAGAAGGGTGGCGAGGTCGAACTCGTCGCCAAGGGCGAGGTCGACTACATGGACGTCTCGCCGCGCCAGATGGTGTCGGTCGCGACGTCGCTCATCCCGTTCCTCGAGCACGACGACGCGAACCGCGCCCTCATGGGTGCGAACATGCAGCGTCAGGCCGTCCCGCTGCTCCGTTCCGAGTCGCCGCTCGTCGGCACCGGCATGGAGGGCTACACCGCGATCGACGCCGGTGACGTCGTCACCGCCGACAAGGCCGGTGTCGTCTCCGAGGTCTCGGCCGACGCCGTGACCCTGCAGCTCGACGAGGGTGGCACGCAGACCTTCTACCTGCGCAAGTTCGACCGCTCCAACCAGGGCACGAGCTACAACCACCGTGTGGTCGTCTCGGCCGGCGAGCGTGTCGAGCAGGGCGAGGTCATCGCCGACGGTCCCGCGACGGAGAACGGCGAGCTCGCGCTCGGCAAGAACCTCCTCGTCGCGTTCATGCCGTGGGAGGGCTACAACTACGAGGACGCGATGATCCTGTCGCAGAACCTCATCAAGGACGACACGCTCTCCTCGATCCACATCGAGGAGTACGAGGTCGACGCCCGCGACACCAAGCTCGGCAAGGAGGAGATCACCCGTGACCTCCCCAACGTCAGCCCGGACCTGCTGGCCGACCTCGACGAGCGCGGCATCATCCGCATCGGTGCCGAGGTCCGCCCCGGCGACATCCTCGTCGGCAAGGTCACGCCGAAGGGCGAGACCGAGCTCTCCGCCGAGGAGCGCCTCCTCCGTGCCATCTTCAACGAGAAGTCGCGCGAAGTCCGCGACACCTCGCTGAAGGTGCCCCACGGTGAAGAGGGCACGATCATCGGCGTCAAGGTGTTCGACTCGCAGGACGGCGACGACGAACTCGGCTCTGGTGTCAACCAGCGCGTGGTCGTCTACATCGCCCAGAAGCGCAAGATCACCGCGGGTGACAAGCTCGCCGGTCGTCACGGCAACAAGGGCGTCATCTCGACCATCCTCCCGGTCGAGGACATGCCGTTCCTCGCCGACGGCACCCCGGTCGACATCGTCCTGAACCCGCTCGGCGTCCCCGGCCGCATGAACTTCGGTCAGGTCCTCGAGATCCACCTCGGTTGGCTCGCCAAGCAGGGCTGGAACGTCGAGGGCATCCAGGAGTGGGCGTCGGCGCTCCCCGAGGCAGCGCACAGCGCCGCTCCGGGCACGAAGGTCGCCACCCCGGTGTTCGACGGTGCGTACGAGCGTGAGATCGAGGGCCTCCTCGACTCGACCCTCCCGAACCGCGACGGCGAGCGCCTCATCGGCTCGTCCGGCAAGGCGCAGCTCTTCGACGGTCGCTCCGGCGAGCCGTTCCCGGAGCCCGTCTCGGTCGGCTACATGTACATCCTCAAGCTGCACCACCTGGTCGACGACAAGATCCACGCCCGTTCGACCGGGCCGTACTCGATGATCACGCAGCAGCCGCTGGGTGGTAAGGCGCAGTTCGGTGGACAGCGATTCGGCGAGATGGAGGTGTGGGCGCTCGAGGCGTACGGCGCCGCCTACGCCCTCCAGGAGCTCCTGACGATCAAGTCCGACGACATCCTCGGCCGCGTGAAGGTCTACGAGGCGATCGTCAAGGGCGAGAACATCCAGGAGCCGGGCATCCCCGAGTCGTTCAAGGTCCTCATGAAGGAGATGCAGTCGCTCTGCCTGAACGTCGAGGTCCTCTCGGCCGACGGCCAGGCGGTCAGCCTGCGCGACAACGATGACGAGGTCTTCCGCGCTGCGGAGGAGCTGGGCATCAACATCTCCTCGCGGTTCGAGTCGTCGTCCGTCGACGACATCTGATCCCGCCCGTACACGAAGCCTGAATCAAGCAAGAGAGAAGAACATTGCTCGAAGCAACTTCCTTTGACGCCATTCGGATCGGCCTCGCGACCGCCGAGGACATCCGTCAGTGGTCGTACGGCGAGGTCAAGAAGCCGGAGACCATCAACTACCGCACCCTGAAGCCCGAGAAGGACGGTCTGTTCGGCGAGCAGATCTTCGGTCCTTCCCGCGACTGGGAGTGCGCCTGCGGCAAGTACAAGCGTGTCCGGTTCAAGGGCATCGTCTGCGAGCGCTGCGGCGTCGAGGTCACCAAGTCCTCGGTCCGTCGTGAGCGCATGGGCCACATCGAGCTCGCTGCCCCCGTCACGCACATCTGGTACTTCAAGGGCGTTCCGTCGCGCCTCGGGTACCTCCTCGACATGGCGCCGAAGGACCTCGAGAAGGTCATCTACTTCGCGGCGTACATGATCATCGACATCGATGAAGAGGGCCGTCACGCGGACATGCCGGGTCTCGAGAACGAGATGCGTCTCGAGATCAAGACCCTCGAGGGCCAGCGCGACTCGATCATCGCCGACCGCCTCAAGAAGCTCGAGGACGACCTCGCCGCCCTTGAGGAAGAGGGTGCGAAGGCCGACGTCAAGCGCCGCACCAAGGACACCGCCGAGAAGGAGATGTCCCAGGTCCGCAAGTCGTTCGACGAGGACATCACCCGTCTCGAGCGTGTGTGGGAGGACTTCCGCAACCTCAAGGTGGGCGACCTCAAGCCCGAGGACGCCGTCTTCCACGAGCTCCAGGACCGGTTCGGGATCTACTTCGACGCCTACATGGGCGCCGAGGCGATCAAGCTCCGGCTCGAGGCGTTCGACCTGGCCGCCGAGGCCGAGGCGCTGCGTCTGCAGATCGCCGAGGGCAAGGGCCAGAAGAAGATCCGCGCGATCAAGCGTCTGCGCGTCGTCAGCTCCTTCCTCGCCACCGGCAACTCGCCGGCAGCGATGGTGCTCGGCGTCGTGCCGGTCATCCCGCCGGAGCTGCGCCCGATGGTGCAGCTCGACGGTGGCCGTTTCGCCACGTCGGACCTCAACGACCTCTACCGTCGTGTGATCAACCGCAACAACCGTCTCCGCCGCCTGCTCGACCTCGGTGCCCCCGAGATCATCGTGAACAACGAGAAGCGCATGCTGCAGGAAGCCGTCGACGCGTTGTTCGACAACGGTCGTCGTGGACGTCCGGTCACGGGTACCGGCAACCGCGCCCTGAAGTCCCTGAGCGACATGCTCAAGGGCAAGCAGGGTCGTTTCCGCCAGAACCTGCTCGGCAAGCGCGTCGACTACTCGGGCCGTTCGGTCATCATCGTCGGCCCGCAGCTGAAGCTGCACCAGTGCGGTCTGCCCAAGCAGATGGCGCTCGAGCTCTTCAAGCCGTTCGTGATCAAGCGCCTGATCGACCTGTCGCACGCGCAGAACATCAAGTCGGCCAAGCGCATGGTCGAGCGTTCGCGTCCGCAGGTGTGGGACGTGCTCGAGGAGATCATCCGCGAGCGCCCCGTGCTGCTGAACCGTGCGCCGACCCTGCACCGTCTGGGCATCCAGGCGTTCGAGCCGCAGCTCGTCGAGGGCAAGGCCATCCAGCTCCACCCGCTCGTGTGTGCCGCGTTCAACGCGGACTTCGACGGTGACCAGATGGCCGTGCACCTGCCGCTGTCGGTCGAGGCCCAGGCCGAGGCCCGCATCCTGATGCTCGCCTCGAACAACATCCTGAAGCCGTCCGACGGCCGTCCGGTGACCCTGCCCGCACAGGACATGATCATCGGTCTGCACCACCTGACGACCGTCCGCGAGGGCGCCGTCGGCGAAGGCCGTGCGTTCTCCTCGGTCGCCGAGGCGATCCTGGCCAACGACCAGCACACGCTGCACCTCAACGCGATGGCGAAGATCCGCATGTCGGGTGTCCACTTCGCCGAGGGTGAAGCACCCGAGGGCTACGAGCAGGGCGACACCGTGCTGCTCGAGACGACCCTGGGCCGTGCGCTCTTCAACGAGACCCTCCCGGCGAACTACCCGTTCGTCCAGAAGGTCACCGACAAGGGCGTGCTCTCCGCGATCGTCAACGACCTCGCCGAGCGCTACTCCAAGACCGAGACGGCCGCTGCGCTGGACCGGATCAAGGACGCCGGCTTCTACTGGGGCACCCGCTCCGGTGTGACCGTCGCCCTGTCGGACGTCGTGACGCCTCCTCGCAAGAAGGAGATCATCGCGGGCTACGAGGTCCAGGCCGCCAAGGTGCAGGGCGAGTTCGACAAGGGTCTGATCACCGACTCCGAGCGTCGCGCCGACCTGATCAAGATCTGGACCGAGGCCACCAACGAGATCGCTCAGGAGATGCGGGACAACTTCCCCGTCGACAACACGATCAACCGCATGGTGTCGTCGGGTGCTCGTGGTAACTGGCTGCAGGTCCGCAACATCGCGGGTATGCGTGGTCTGGTGAACAACCCGAAGGGCGAGATCATCGCCCGCCCGATCATCAACTCGTACCGCGAGGGCCTGACCGTGGCGGAGTACTTCATCGCCACGCACGGTGCTCGCAAGGGTCTTGCCGACACCGCGCTCCGTACCGCGGACTCCGGGTACCTCACCCGTCGTCTCGTGGACGTCTCGCAGGACGTCATCATCCGCGAGGACGACTGCGGCACGACCCGTGGCCTCGAGCTGCCGATCGCGACCGTGGACGCCGACGGCAAGCTCGTCCGCGACCCGCGCGTCGAGAACACCGTCTACTCGCGCACCCTGGCCACCGAGGCCGTGGACGCGAAGGGCACGGTCGTCGCCGAGGCCGGCGAGGACGTCGGTGACGTCCTCATCGACAAGCTGCTCGCTGCCGGTGTCGAGAGCATCAAGGTGCGCTCGGTCCTGACCTGCGAGTCGGCCGTCGGTGTCTGCGCGAAGTGCTACGGCCGTTCGCTCGCCACGGGCAACCTGGTCGACATCGGTGAAGCGGTCGGCATCATCGCCGCCCAGTCCATCGGTGAGCCCGGTACCCAGCTGACGATGCGTACCTTCCACACGGGTGGTTCGGCCTCGGCCGACGACATCACCCAGGGTCTGCCGCGTGTCACGGAGCTCTTCGAGGCCCGTACCCCGAAGGGCGCGTCCCCGATCGCCGAGGCCCCCGGCCGCGTCGTCGTCGAGGACACGGACAAGGGTCGTCGGATCATCCTCACGCCGGACAACGGTGACGAGCCGTTCATCTACCCGGTGCTCAAGCGTGCGACGCTCCTCATCGAGGACAACCAGCACGTCGAGCTCGGCGAGCAGTTCATCGCCGGCACCGTCGACCCGAAGGAAGTCCTCCGGGTCAAGGGTGTCCGAGAGGTCCAGAAGCACCTGGTCAACGGTGTGCAGGACGTCTACGGCTCGCAGGGTGTGCCGATCCACGACAAGCACATCGAGGTCATCGTCCGTCAGATGCTCCGCAAGGTCACCGTCGTCGACCACGGCGACACCGACCTGCTGCCGGGTGAGCTCGTCGACCGGTCGCGCTACAACGCGCTGAACCGTGCGGCGCTGCAGGAGGGTCGCAAGACCGCCTCGGCTCGCCAGGAGGTCATGGGCATCACGAAGGCGTCCCTCGCGACCGAGTCGTGGCTGTCCGCCGCTTCCTTCCAGGAGACCACCCGCGTGCTCACGCAGGCGGCCATGGAGGGCAAGCAGGACCACCTCGTCGGCCTCAAGGAGAACGTCATCATCGGTAAGCTCATCCCCGCCGGGACGGGCCTCAGCCGGTACCGCGACGTGGACGTGAACGCGACCGAAGAGGCGAAGGCGGAGCGGTACCCCAACCGCATCTTCGCTGACGACTCGTCGTTCTCGGACGCCGACCTGAGCTTCGTCGACTTCGACAGCTTCTCGTCGGACGACTTCACGCCCGGGACTTACAACTGATCCTGAGCTCCACCGGAACGGCCCCCGCATCCTCGGATGCGGGGGCCGTTCCCGTTCTCGGCTCGCGATCGCGACGACGGGGCGGACGGGAGGCCCGGTGCCAGGCCGCCACGGGCCTCCCGGCCGGTGCGCGGTGTCGTCTAGAGCGCGCGGTCCGCGCCGTTGTCGCGTCCCGATCCGCGACCGGTCTCGTCGACCAGGGAGAACAGGCTGAGGACGTTGCCGTCGGGGTCGCGGACGTCGAACCAGTCCACGGCGCCGTCGACGCACTCGACGGGGCCGATGTCGATGCCGAGGGCGCCGATGCGGGCGTGCTGTGCGCCGACGTCGTCGACGCCGAACCGGACGCTCACGGGGTTCTCCTCGGCGGAGTCGTCCTCGTAGAGCTGGATCCAGATCCCGCCGACCTCGTACTCGGCGACACCGTCCTCGGGTTCGAGGTCCGGTTCGGTGCGCTCGAAGACGGCGCCGTACCAGAGGCAGGACGCCTCGATGTCGGTGACGGGCAGCCCGACGGTCACACTCGTGATGTCCATGTCTCATGATGGTCCCGGTCG
Organism: Curtobacterium sp. ABR8; assembly: GCF_057812125.1. Taxonomy (NCBI): domain Bacteria; kingdom Bacillati; phylum Actinomycetota; class Actinomycetes; order Micrococcales; family Microbacteriaceae; genus Curtobacterium; species Curtobacterium sp. ABR8. Next base: position 3,755,792 of record NZ_CM173818.1, on the reverse strand, counting down.
GGCCTGCTCGTCGAGGGTCTTCCGGCGGTCTCTCGCTGCGCGGCCGAACTGGCAGGGTGGAGGGATGGCGACCCTGCGCGAACGGATCACGGCCCCGGCACACCTCTCGTTCCCCACGGCGGTCGGCGGGCTGACGTTCCGTGCCGGCGCGCTCGACGACGTCGGGGCGATGCACGTCGTCGCGGTCGCGTCGGCCGCGGTCGACGATCCGCACGCTCGGCCCTCCACAGCCGACCTCGAACGGTCGTTGTCCACCGAGGGGTTGGACGTCGCCCGGGACACCGTGGTGGGCGTCGATGCTGGAGGGCATGTGCAGGCCTACGGCATCGTCATCGACGTCCCCTCCCGGGTCACCGCCGCGCGTGCGGTGCTCGAGGGGACGGTCCACCCCGACCTGCGCGGGCGGGGGATCGGACGGCGGGTGCTCGCGTGGCAGGTCGGCCGAGCCCGGCAGCGCCTGGCGACGCTCGACGTCGACCTGCCGGCCACGCTCGACGTCGGTGGGCGGCAGGGGTCCTCGGCGCTCCGGCTGGCGGCACACCTCGGCTTCGCGCCGGTGCGCACCTGGCTCGACATGCAGGTCGTGTTCGACGACCGGGGGCGGGACTCCGAGGCGGTCCCCACGCTGCCGGACGGACTCGTCCTGCGGCCCGTCACGGTGGACGACGTCGAACCGCTCCGGACGGCCAAGAACGACGCCTTCCGCGACCACTGGGGGTCCCAGCCGATGGTCGCGTCGGACTGGCGGGGGTTCCTCACCTCGGCCAAGAGCCGGCTGGACCTGTCGCGGGTCGTCGTGGGCGCTGACGGCACCGTCCTGGCGTTCACGATCGTCGAGGTCGAGCCCGACGGGTTCGCCGCGCGGGGCCGCTCGTACGGGTACGTGCACTGGGTCGGCGTCGTCCGTGCCGCACGGGGGACGGGGCTCGCGCCGATCGTCCTCGACGCGACCCTGCAGGCGATCCGCGCCGACGGCCTGTCCGCGGCGGTGCTGCACGTCGACGCCGAGAACCCGAGCGGAGCCGGTCGCATCTACGAACGACTCGGCTTCGTCGCCGGCGAGGTCCACGTCACCGCGTCGACGTCGCTCTGACCGTCGTGGCGGGGCTCCTGGACCCCAGTTCTGGGTGCATCCAGACCCCCTCCGCCCCCTCCTTCTGGGACTGCGGCCGACGACTGTCGCAGAAGTAGCGTGGTCGAGCGCCACATCCCTGGTGGTGCGCATCCCGACCACGTCTCGCCGCGCGCGAGTCCAAGGAGGCACAGGACTCATGGCGACCCTGTCCGAGATCCTCATCCTGAACGGCGCTCTGCCGATCGAGCACCTCGACTCGATGACGGGCGACGAGGACCTCGACGAGCGCGCCATCCGCGGCCTGGTCGACCAGGGCGTCGTGAGCGAGGCGCAGTTCATCACCGCCCGCGCGGCCTCGAACAACTCCCGCACCGTCCCGCTCACCGACTACCCGGTCGACGGCACGGCGGTCTCGATCCTGCCCGCGGCGCTCTGCCGTCGGCACGGCGTCCTCGGCGTCGGGTTCGAGGGCGAGCTGCTCATCCTCGCGATGGTCAACCCGACCAACGTGCTGGCGATCGACGACGCGCGCGCCGCGTCCGGACGACCCATCAAGCCGCTGCAGGTCGACGAGCGTGACCTGCTCACGGCGCTCGACCGTTACCTTCGTGCCGACGACGAACTCAACGACCTGACTTCGTCGCTCGAGGAAGAAGCCTCGGTCAGCTCCTCGGCCCAGGTCGACCTGGCCGACGGCGCCCTCGACGACGTCCCGATCGTCCGCTTCGTGAACCTGCTCGTGTCGCAGGCCATCCAGGACCACGCCTCGGACATCCACATCGAGCCCGGCGAGCACGAGGTCCGGATCCGCTACCGCATCGACGGCGTGCTGCACGAGATGGCCCCGGCACCGAAGAACATCCAGAACGGCGTCATCAGCCGGTTGAAGATCATGAGCGACATCGACATCGCCGAGCGTCGCAAGCCGCAGGACGGCCGCATGTCGGTCCGTCACGGCGGCCGCCAGATCGACCTCCGCGTGGCGACGCTGCCCACCGTGTGGGGCGAGAAGGTCGTCATGCGGATCCTCGACAACACGAACACGTCGTTGACCCTCAAGGACCTCAACCTCCTCGAGCAGAACTTCCAGGCGTACCAGCGGTCGTACTCGAAGCCGTACGGCATGATCCTGGTCACGGGGCCCACCGGCTCCGGCAAGTCCACGACGCTCTACACGACGCTGAACGCCGTCGCCAAGCCGGAGATCAACGTCATCACGGTCGAGGACCCGGTCGAGTACCGGATGGCCGGCATCAACCAGGTGCAGGTCAACCCGAAGGCCGGTCTGACGTTCGCGTCCGCGCTGCGCTCGATCCTGCGGTCCGACCCCGACGTCGTCCTGCTCGGCGAGATCCGCGACCACGAGACCGCCCAGATCGCCATCGAGGCATCCCTCACCGGTCACCTCGTGCTGTCCACGCTGCACACGAACGACGCTCCATCGGCGGTGACCCGTCTCACCGAGATGGACATCGAGCCCTTCCTGGTCGGTTCCGCCCTCGACTCCGTCGTCGCCCAGCGTCTGGCGCGACGGCTGTGCGACCGGTGCAAGGCGCCCGCCGTGTACGAGGCCGAACAGCTCCGCGCGCTCGGGTTCCTGCGCCCCGGCGACGAGGTCCCGGCGTTCTTCGCCCCCATCGGCTGCGCGGTCTGCTCGAACACCGGGTACCGCGGCCGCATCGCCCTGCACGAGGTCATGACCGTCACCGAGGAGATCGAGCGCCTCGCCGTCTCGCGGGCGTCCAGCGCCGAGATCAGCCGTGTCGCCCAGGCGCAGGGGATGCTCACGCTCCGCCAGGACGGCTTCGAGAAGGTCAAGCTCGGCCTCACGAGCGTCGACGAGATCCTGCGCGTGGTCGCGTAGGCACGAGAGAGCGCAGCAGATGACCGACTCCGTGTACGACATCACGATCCCCGGCGACGAGCCCGTCGCCGGCTGGCACCCGGGCAACCCCGGCACCGAGGTGGGCTCCCGGCGCGCAGCACGCCTGGCCGCTGCCGCCGCGGCGGCTCCGCCGGAGCAGGTCTACGACCTCGGCGACGACACCGCCGCGTGGCCGGCACCGTCCGGATCGCCCGTCGCCGTGCCCGTCGCCCAGCCGCTCGCCACCCCGGCGACGCCGCCCGCCGCGGTGCCGTCGTCGACCGCGACGTACGGCTACACCGAGGCCCCGACGCAGCAGCTGCCCGTCGCTCCGGTCGCGCCCGCACCGACCGCCACGCTCGGCGGCGACATCGACTTCGCCCGCCACGCCCGTGAGGTCGCCGATCCCGACCTCATCACCGCGCTCGCGCAGGTCGTCTACCAGGGTGCCTCCGACCTGCACGTCACCGCGGACGCCCCGCCCACCGTCCGCGTCGACGGCTCGCTCCGCCCCGCGGTGCCCGGCGGCGCGTGGTCGCGCGGCAAGGTCATCGCCGCCCTCAAGACGCTGCTGTCGGTCGAGCAGGCCGGCCAGTTCGACCAGGAGCAGGAACTCGACTTCGCGTACTCGCTGTCGCCGGAGTACCGCTTCCGCGTGAACTTCTACCAGCAGCGCGGCAACTGGGGCGCGGCCTTCCGCATCATCCCCACGAAGATCAAGACGCTCAAGCAGCTCGGCATCCCCGAGCACGTCGGCGACTTCGCCGGCCTGCCCCGCGGACTCGTCCTGGTCACCGGCCCCACCGGCTCCGGCAAGTCCACGACCCTCGCCGCCCTGATCGACCTGGTGAACGAGAGCCGTGCCGACCACATCGTGACGGTCGAGGACCCGATCGAGTTCATGCACGAGCACAAGCGGGCGATCATCAACCAGCGCGAGGTCGGCGCCGACACGCACTCCTTCGCCGCCGCCCTCAAGCACGTGCTCCGCCAGGACCCCGACGTCATCCTGATCGGCGAGCTCCGCGACCTCGAGACCATCTCCGTCGCGCTCACCGCCGCCGAGACCGGTCACCTGGTGTTCGCCACCCTGCACACCCAGAGCGCCCCCGGCACCATCGACCGTGTCATCGACGTCTTCCCGCCGCACCAGCAGGGCCAGATCCGCACGCAGCTCGCGGCGACCCTGCAGGGCGTCGTCTGCCAGACGCTGGTGCCGAAGGCGAACGGCGTCGGTCGCGTCGTCGCCACCGAGATCATGACGATCACCCCCGCCATCGGCAACCTGATCCGCGAGGGCAAGACCTACCAGATCACTTCGGCCATGCAGGCCGGGCGCGACCTGGGCATGCACACCATGGACCAGGACCTCGCCGAACTGGTCAACGTCGGCACGATCTCACGCAAGGCCGCGATGGAGAAGGTGCACGACGAAGAGGGCTTCGACCGGCTGGTGCAGCGCGTCGAGTCCCCGTCCGACTCATCGGCAGCCGCGATCGCCGCCAGCGGGATCGACTTCGGCGACAAGTTCTCCGGAGGCCACTGATGTCACTCGCATTCGACTACCGCGGGCGCGACGGTGCCGGCAAGCTCGTCAAGGGGCGTCTCGACGCCTCGTCCGAGGGCGCTGTCGTCCAGCGCCTCCGCGGCATGGGCGTCTCGCCGATCGCGATCACCGAGTCCAAGGCCGGCACGGGGCTGCAGACCGAGATCAAGATCCCCGGGTTCGAGAAGGGTGTCGGCCTCAAGGACCTGGCGATCATGTCGCGGCAGGCCTCGACGATGCTCACCTCGGGCCTCTCCCTGCTCCGGGCGCTGTCGATCCTGGCCGACCAGACCGAGAACAAGAAGCTCAAGGACATCCTCGGCAAGGTCCGTGACGACGTCGAGCGGGGCGTCTCGTTCTCCGACGCGGTGGCGAAGTACCCGGTGGACTTCCCGCCGATCATGATCAACATGATCCGCGCGGGCGAGACCGGCGGGTTCCTCGACCAGGCCATGGACTCCATCGCCACGAACTTCGAGAAGGAGCACAAGCTCCGCTCGACCATCAAGTCGGCGATGACCTACCCCGTGGTCGTCCTCGTGATGTCGTTGGTCGCCGTCGCGATCATGCTCATCTTCATCGTGCCGATCTTCCAGAAGATGTTCTCCTCGCTCGGCGGGCAGCTTCCCTTGCCGACGATGGTGCTCGTGTACGCGTCGAACGCGATGGTGTACGTCGGACCCGTCCTGCTCGTCGCCGCCATCGCGTTCTGGGTGTGGTGGCGCGCGAACAAGAACACGGAGCGGGTCCGCGCGTTCGTGGACCCGTTGAAACTCCGACTCCCGGTGTTCGGGCAGCTCAACCGCAAGATCGTGATCGCACGGTTCTCCCGCAACCTCTCGGACATGATCGGGGCCGGGGTCCCGATCCTGCAGGGATTGCAGATCGCCGGAGAAGTGTCGAACAACTATCTGGTCGAGAAAGCACTCCGGCGTGTTTCCGAAGCGGTGCGGAAAGGTGAATCCATCGCCGCGCCGCTGGCAAAAGAACCGATCTTCCCGGCAATGGTCTCGCAAATGGTCGCGGTCGGTGAAGACGCCGGATCGCTTGAGATCATGCTCGAGAAGATCGCTGCGTTCTACGACAGCGAAGTCGAGTCCACCACCGAGGCCCTCACCTCCCTGATCGAGCCACTGCTGATCGCCTTCCTCGGCGTTGTGGTGGGTGGCATGATCGTCGCGCTCTACCTGCCGATCTTCCAGATCACCTCGCTCGTCAAGTAATCACAGCACGTCGGCGTCCCTCGTCCGGGGGCACGTAACCATGGAATGCCCCCGTTACTGGGGGCATTTCAGTACCTCGAGACCCCCCGTTCTCGGGATTACGCCCGGAAACGCGCCTGAATACTCTTGTGTCCGGCGGCGGAGTACTCCCCGGCACAATCCCAAACGCATTCTCTGAAGAATGGAAACCACCATGTACTTCGCTCTCATGGGCAAGCTCGAGGCTCGCCGCAAGGGCCTGCTGGCCGAGGAGGAGAAGGGCTTCACGCTCATCGAGCTCCTGGTCGTCGTCATCATCATCGGCATCCTCGCCGCGATCGCCATCCCGGTGTACCTGAACGTGCAGAACAACGCGAAGGACGCCTCGGCGAAGTCGGACCTGCAGAACGCGAAGACGGCGGTCATCGCGGCCTACACGCAGAACAACACGTTCCCGTCGAAGCTCGCCGGACTCGCCGGCTACTCGGCCAGCGGGACCTACGACGCCGGCAAGGGGGTCGCGCCGGAGATCAAGAAGTCCGACGTGACCGCCGGGTCGTTCTGCATCCAGGTCACGAGCAACTCGACGAAGAACTTCTACGTCGACCAGGACGGCGGCGCGAAGGACGGCACCTGCCCCTGACCCCTTCGGGTTCCCAGACGGACTCCGGCTCATGACGAGTCGGAGTCCGTCTTCCACGAACGCGGCGCATCGGAGGTGACCATGCTGCGACTGACCGAGCTCCTTCGCGATGCCCGCGAACGAGACGACGGCTTCTCGATCATCGAGGTGCTCGTCGCGATGACCGTGTTCGCCATGATCGCAGCCGGTGTCGCCATGGGGATCGCGAGCTCCCTCTACCTCGCGCACGGCTCACGGTCGCGCGAAGTCGCGATCGGTCTCGCCCAGGACGCCATCGACAAGGCGCGGACGAGCAGCAACCTGTTCGGTGTCACGGACGCGACCGACTCACTGACCCGCAACGGGGTCGATTACTCCGTCAAGCAGACGGCCCGCTGGGTCCCGACCTCCGGAACCGCGAACGCGTGTGGGTCCGGTGGGGGACCGCTGGCGTACAAGCGGGTGTCGATGACCATCAGCTGGACGGCCGGTGGGCGTGGTGCGACCCAGTCGATCTCGATGAACAGCATGGTCGCGCCGACCACCTCGGTGACGGCCGCGAACCTCGGCACCATCGTCGTCTCGGTGTCCAAGGTCGACGGCTCGGGCAACCAGGGAGTCGGCGTCACGATCGCGCCGAACGCCAGCAACCCGAACGGCGCCGCAGCGATCACCTCGACGATCGGACAGACGGACGTGACGGGGTGCACGTACGCGCTGAACGTCAAGCCCGGGCGGTACGACGTCACGCTCACGAAGCCGGGGAACATCGACGACGGTACGTCGTCCGGTTCGCTCGGCGCGCAGACCGCCAGGCCGTCGACGACCGTCACCGTACAGACGAACCAGACCTCCGCGGCCAACTTCAACTACGACACCGCGCTCACGGTGGTGCCGCAGTGGTCGGATCCGGACCAGAGCACCACCGCCTTCACCCCGCCGACCAGCAGTCCGGTGTCGCTCCGTCGGAAGACCGCCGACTACGGTCCGTACGCGGCCGGGACGACGGCGCAGGTGTTCCCGTACGCGGACGGCTACAAAGCGGTGCCGGGGACCCCTGCGACCTGTCTCAGCGTCGACCCGGAGAACTGGACGACGGCGAAGGGCACTGCGGTGGCACCGCGCGCGCTTGCGCAGCCGCAGGCCGGCACGAACGCGGTCAAGGCGCCGGTCCAGATCGTCACGGTGAAGCTCGCGTCGAAGACGGACAACGCCCTGACGGCCACGACCGTCGCCCCGGCCGCGAACTCGGGAGATCCCGGATGTGCGACGCCGGTCACCTACACGTTCACCGGCCTGTCGAACCAGACCGCGACGATCGCCCTGCCGTACGGCACCTACTCCTTCCAGTCCGGCACCGTGCTGAAGATCATCGGGGGCATCGTCTCGCTGACCCTCAGCAGCGGTACTCCCTCGGCGACCCCCGCGACGGGTGTCTCCACGTCGTCCGGCAAGGTCCTGCTCGACCCCCGGCGGGCACCGTGATGCGCGCGCTCGCCCGGCTGCGTCGTGAAGACCGGGGCCTCTCGCTCGCGGAGCTCATCGTCGCGATGAGCGTGACCGTCCTGCTCCTCGCGATGGCAGGCGCCTTCTTCGCCTCCGTGACCCGCGCGTCCACGACGACGACCGGAGTGGACAGCAACACCCGAGTGGCATCGACCGCGATGCGCGAGATGCAACGGATGTTCCGGGTCGCGTCGAACAACCCGGTGGCGAGCGGCGTCGACACGCAGTACGCGTTCCAGTACGCCTCGGCGACCTCGGTGCGCTTCTTCGCGTACATCAACCTGAACTCCGCGGTCGACGTCCAGCCTGTCGAGGTGCAGTTCACGCTCAACGCCTCGAAGGGGACGATCACTGAGACGAAGTGGAACGGCACGGCGACCGACGCGTCGAAGAGCTACTTCGAGTTCCCCCGCGCGACGACGGCGACGCTCGGCAACACCCCGACCTCGACGCTGACGCTCGCGTCGTCGGTCGTGCCGACGGCACTGTTCACGTACCGGGATGCCGGTGGGAACTCGCTGATGCCCGGCGCGACGGGTCTGAGTGCCGCGGACCTGCAGTCGGTCCGGTCCGTCACGGTCGCACTGACCGTGGGTGAACGGGAGGCGGCGAAGCCGTCTGCCGCCAACAACGTCTCGCTCACGAGCACCGTGGGCATGCCCAACCTGCAGTTCGGAGGCTGACCGTGCGCCGCATGCTCGACGCGATCCGCTCGCGGGACGACGACCGGGGTGTCGCCCTCACCGCCGTGCTCGGGATCGGGGTGATCGTGATGATCCTCGCCGCGACGATGGTCGGCCTCTCGACGTCCGGCGCGACCAAGTCGGCTTCCGATCGTGACGGCGCCAACGCGATGGCGGCGGCGTACGCCGGGCTCGCCGACTACCAGTCGCGGGTCAACGCCGACAACACCTACGCGACGAAGTACGGCGACACCGCCCAGCCGTTCAGCAGTGGGAACACGTTCCCGAACCGCACCGGGGACAACGCTGCGTTCACCACCTGGGTCGCGGTGCCGGACTCGACGGGTGCCAGCGGCTCGACGTTCTACCGGTACGCGGTCGACAACAGCATCTACGGGCAGCAGGGCATCGTCCGGGTCCAGGTGACCGGCAAGGCAGGCAACACCACCAGGACCCTGGTCGCGAACGTCAAGCCCGACGGGTTCTCGAACTACCTGTACTGGACCGATTACGAATCCGGCGATCCGGACATCACCGGCGAGGACTGCTCGAACGTCTACCAGAACGCGACGTTCTCGAACTCGCCCGGTGGCGGCAAGAGTGCCTGTTCGCGGATCCAGTTCCAGGACGGTGACACCCTGAACGGACCGATCCGGTCGAACGACGTGATGCTCATCTGCGGCGGGACGTTCAAGAACACCGTGCAGTCCGCAGTCGGCACCACCGACTACGGGTGCTCACCGAAGCGGACGCCGTCGTACCAGTACTACAGCGGCTACCAGCCGGAGACGGTCGGGTCCTACACGCCCCCATCGACGATCAGTGCCGGTCGCGACCGCATGTACTCCGACGACGCAGCGATCACCTCGACCACCCCTGGGACCGGCTGCCTGTACACGGGACCGACCCAGATCACCTTCCTCGGCAACGGGAAGATGACGGTCCGCTCGCCGCTCACGCTCGCGACGAACCTGCAGAAGTCGAGTCCCTACGGTTCGACCCCGGCGAAGTGCGGGGCGATCGCCGACCTGCAGGGGGCGGGGGCCACACTGAGCACGAGTCTGCTCGCCAACAACCTGGTCTACGTGCAGGACGAGCCGGCCTCCGCGGGCAGCGGCAGCACCACGAACCCGAACTACTACTGGTCGAAGTACACGGCCCGCACGGCACCGTCCGCATGCATGAAGAGCTCCTCCGTGACCGACAACGGACTGGGCTTCCCCTACACGGGGCAGATCTCCGGGTACTCCGGCACGTACTCGGAGTCGAACCCACGGAACGCACAGGGCACGCCGGTCCCGTTCAGCACCGCCTACGGCTGCAGCAACGGTGACCTCTTCGTGTCCGGCAAGGTCGATGCGTCGATCACGCTGTCCGCCGAGAACTACGTCTACATCACGGGGGACCTGCAGTACGTGACCGCGAGGGCCGCCTCGACCGTGCTCGGCATCGTCGGGCAGGAGGCCGTGCTGGTCTGGAACCCGATGTACTTCAGCGGCGCCAGTGCGTACGCGTTCCTCGCGGACAACCGGACGGTCGCCGGAGCGCTCCTGTCGAACCAGGGCACGTTCACGGTGCAGAACTACGCCTACGGCGGGGACCGGGGAACCCTGACGGTGAACGGCTCGATCGCCCAGCGCTACCGCGGAGCCGTGGGCAAGGGATCGAACGGGTACCTCAAGGCGTACGGCTACGACACGAGTCTCGCGAGCTACACCCCGCCGTTCTTCCCGCAGCCCGTGGTCACCACGTACAAGGTGACCTCCCAGATCGAGGTCAAGCCGGCCTACGACGCAGGCGGGAGCCCACGGTGACCGCCGCGGTGATGGTCGTCGGGTTCGCAGCGGCAACGGGGCTCGCGATCGGCTCGTTCCTCAACGTCGTGGTCCACCGGGTCCCGGCCGGTCTGTCCGTGGTCGCACCGGCGAGCGCGTGCCCGCGGTGCGGTCACGAGATCCGGGCACGGGACAACGTCCCGGTGCTCTCATGGGCTGTGCTGCGCGGGCGGTGCCGCGATTGCGCCGCGCCGATCTCGGTCCGCTACCCCCTCGTCGAACTCGCCACGGCGGCCCTGTTCGCCCTCGTCGTGCTGCGCTTCGGGCCTGCGCTGCTCGCTGCCACCGATGCCCGTGAGGCGGCGGTCGCGACGACCGTCCTCGTCGCGATGCTGTACCTGATGGCGGTGTCGGTCGCGCTCACGTTGATCGACCTGGACGTCCACCGCCTGCCGAACGCGATCGTGCTGCCCGCCTACCCGGTCCTCGCCGCGCTGCTGACGGCCGCGAGCGCGTTGAGCGGTGACTGGGGTGCGCTCCTGCGCGCGGGCGTCGGTCTGGTCGTCCTCGGTGGCGGCTACCTGGCATTGGCGCTCGTCGTCCCGGGCGGGATGGGGCTCGGCGACGTGAAGCTGGCCGGAGTGCTCGGCCTCGTGCTCGCGTACCTCGGATGGGGACCCCTCGCAGTGGGAGCTTTCGGAGCCTTCCTGCTCGGCGGTAGCTTCGCCATCGGCCTCATGGTGGCCGGACGTGCGAAGCGCGGCTCCGGTATCCCGTTCGGCCCCTGGATGCTCGGCGGTGCCTGGCTCGGTGTGTTCATCGGTCAGTCGGTCCTCGACGGGTACCTGCGGATCATCGGACTGGCCTGAGGAAGGACCACACATGGCGAAGAACGTCGTCGGGATCGACATCGGCGGTGAGACGATCCGCGCTGTCGAGGTGACCAACCCGAACAAGCCGGACCCCGTGATCCAGCGCGTGGCAGAGGTCCCCCTGCCCGTCGGTGCGACCAAGCGCGGCGAGGTGCTCGAACCGAACACGATCGCGGCCAGCCTCCGGGAGCTCTGGCGCGTCGGACGGTTCCGGTCGAAGGACGTCGTCCTCGGCATGGGGAACCAACGGGTGCTCTCCCGCGACCTCACGGTCCCGAAGGCACCGCTCGCGCAGATCCGCGAGTCGCTGCCCTTCCAGGTCCAGGACATGCTCCCGGTGCCCGTGGGGGACGCGATCCTCGACTTCTACCCGGTGTCCGAGTCTGACGGTGCGGACGGCCCGGTCGTGCACGGTCTCCTGATCGCGGCCATCAAGGACGCGGTGCTCGCGAACGTCCGCGCGGTCCAGCTCGCCGGCCTGAACCCGATCGGTGTCGACCTGATCCCGTTCGCCCTCACCCGGGTCTACCTCCCCGCATCGCGGTTCCCCGGGACCCACGCACTCGCCGAGATCGGAGCGAACACCACGACGGTGGTCGTGGCGACCGACGGCGTCCCGCAGTTCGTGCGCATCATCCCGAGTGGCGGCGACGACCTGACCGGGACCCTCGCGACGGCCCTCGACATCGCGGTCGACCAGGCCGAGGCCGTCAAGCGGTGGATCGGTCTCGGTGCCCGGGCGCAGACCCCCGATGACATCCGTGCCGCCGCCACCGTCCGCGATCTCAGCAACGAGTTGCTGACGAGTCTGCGCAACACCGTGAACTACTTCGTCAGCACCAGGCCCGGGTCCGGCGTGCAGAGCCTCGTCCTCGCCGGCGGTGGCGCCCAGCTGCCGGGCTTCGCCGAGGCGCTGCATGCGGCGACGGGCATCGACGTCAGCATCGGAGACCCGTTCGCCGACGCGCCCACGAGCCGGTCGATCCGGCGAGAGGACGTCGCCGGCCGCGGTCTCGCCGTGGCGGTCGCCTGGGGCCTCGCGACCGGGAGCTGCGCAGCATGACCAAGATCCTCGAGCCCTCGAAGCGCGCGCGACGCGGCACCGGGGCCGCCCACGAGGTCCGGATCGCGGCGGACACCGCCCAACGGACGAAGCGGCAAGGACGCGGCGCCGGCCAGCCGCTCGTCGTGGGCGGCGTGCCACGAGTCGATCTGCTGCCGACCGAGGTCCTGATCGATCGTCGCCAGCGCGCGGTCGTCCGACGGGCCTGGCTCGGTGTCGTGGTCGTCGCAGTGGCGGTCGGAGCGGGAGTCGTCCTGGCCTCCGCGTCGGCGATGCAGGCCGACGCCCAGCTCGTCGCCGCGCGTGAGCAGACCGACTCACTCCTGGTCGAGCAGCAGCAGTACCGCGAGGTGCGCAGCACGGAGACGCAGTCCGAGCTCCTGCGCGCCGCCCAGCAGGTCGGTGGTTCGACCGAGATCGACTGGCAGACGACGCTCCAACGAGTGCAGGACTCGCTCCCGGCCGGTGTGACGATCACGGGTGTCCAGATCGACTCCGCGACCCCGCTCGAGGCCTACGCGCAGGCGACCGGTCCGTTGCAGGGCCAACGGGTCGCAACCCTCACGATCGATGCCGCGAGCCCGACGCTGCCGTCGGTGCCGGCCTGGCTCGACTCCGTGAAGGGTCTGCGCGGGTTCGTCGACGCGAACGCCAACTCGGTGACGCTCGACACGTCGACGAACGTCTACACGGTGGACATGACGATCCACCTCGACGAGAAGGTCTACGACGGCAAGTACGCAGCGAAGGACGGATCATGAGCCGCAACCGATTGATGCTCCTGCTCGCCGTCGTCGCCGCGGTCGTGGTTGCTGCCGGCGGCTTCTTCCTCGGCGTGCAGCCGCAGCTCGACCGTGCTGCGACGGCGAAGAGCGACACCGAGAGCATCAGCGCCGGCAACGCGACCACGCGCGCCGAGATAGCCCGCCTCCGCGAACAGGCGAAGAGCCTGCCGGAGATGCGGACCCGGCTCGCGACGCTCCGGGCGTCGGTGCCGGACTCCGCGGGCGCCTCGTCGTTCATCAGCCAGCTGAACGGGACCGCTGACGCGGCCGGGGTCCAGGTCGCGACGATCACCGTGGGGGACGCGACGGCGTACACCCCGCCAGCGGCGAGCTCCGAAGGCACGACGGGCGGAGCGTCGGCATCGTCCGACAGCGCCGCGACGGCGACGTCCTCGGCGACACCGACGGCGGCGGCGACCACACCCGCTGCGCCGAAGACGGCCACCGACAGCAGCATCACGGCGCAGAACTTCTCCGTCATCCCCGTGTCCGTGACCGTGAACGGGGAGTTCCCCGAGGCGCTCGCCTTCGTCAAGGGAGCGCAGTCGAACGCGCGGCTCTTCCTGATCGACTCGATCTCGTCGTCGTCGCCGAGCACGGCGGCCGCCGACTCGGACGCGCAGGCAGAAGAGCCGTCATGGACGTTCAGCGGCTCGATCTACGTCTTCTCGGACTCCAGCTCGACGGCAGCTGCCAAGGGCTGATCCGACCCCCGCGGACTGGGGTGTGACGCGCCACGCCGCCCCCTCTTCCGCGACACCCGTCGGCCTGCGTACGATGCTCACGAGGCCGTGATCGCGGCTGCTCATCCTCTCTCGAACGGTCGGCTCGAATCGGCCGTTCCTCGTCGTGCCCGGAGTCGCGCGTGTTGGTCGGAATCGTTGAATTCTTCGGTTGGTTCGGAGCAGTAACCGTGCTGGCGGGTTACATACTCTTCTCCACGGGGAAGCTCCCGAACGGGCCGGTCTACCAGCTCTTCAACCTCGTCGGGGGTCTGGCCGTCGCGGTCAACGTGGCCGCACACCACGCTGTGCCGTCGACCATCGTCAACGGCATCTGGGCGATCGTGGCCGTGGTCGTCCTGGTGAAGATGGGACGCGCCCGTCGCGCGGCGAAGCGCGGCGAGCCGGCGGCCTCCGAGGCGACCGTCCTGCACGCCGAGCCGGCGTCCACCACCGGGGTCCTGCCGATCATCGGCCCCGCCCTGCGCGACCACGAGTCGGAGGAGCCCTCCGAGGCGGACGCAGCCCCGGGCCTCCAGGCCGCACCGGCCGCCAGCACGACGCAGGCCGCTCCGATGACCGAGACCGTCCCGATCATCACTGCGACGATCGCACTCGCCCTCGTCGCCGCAGCACAGCAGCAGGTGGACCACGCTGACCACGCCGACCACGCGGAGCGGACCGAAGCCACCCGCTGACCGCCCCGGCGGCGATACGATCACCTCATGTCCCGGTGGTTGATCGCGACGATGACGTCCGTCCTCTTCATCGCGCTCGTCGTCGCCGTCGCGGGGTTCGAAGCGCTCCTCGCCGACGTCGAGGCGATCGCGCAGCCGGACGCGACCCCGTACCTCGGCCCGGCCATGGTGATCGGCGCCGCCGTGGTGGTGTTCCTCGCGACCGCGGTCGGTGCGCGTGAGGGCAACCCCGGTGTCACCGGTCTGGTCGCCGCCGCGACCGCCTACCTGGTGATGCTCGGCGTCGGCGCGGTCGGGTACGCCGTGATCCGCCGCGACCTGACCGAACTCCTCGTCTTCCCGGCCGGCTACGCGCTCGGCCCGTTCGTCGTCGGGTCCGTCGTGGTGGCGCTCCTGTCGGTGATCGGCGGGATCTCCATGGCCCGGCACCAGGCCCGGACGACGGGTCGGACGCCGGACGCAGACCGGCGGCAGGAGTCGACGGTCGCGGGCGACGACATCGCCGGGCGGTAGTCTGCCCGGGCACGACGCACACGCAACGGGGGAACCATGAGCGACCAGCACACACCGGATCCGGACCAGCAGAGCGGCTGGGGAGCCGTGCCGCCGGTGGCGTCGATCCGCGGGACGCACGAGGGGCCGGCAGGCGCCGGGTTCACCACGCCCGCGCCGCGCGTTCCGCGCCGGAAGCTCCGCCGCGGCCAGCTAGTCGGGATCATCGCCGGCAGCACTGCGGTCGTGCTGTTGCTCGTCGCCGGCGTCGTCGGGTTCTCGGTCGGCTCGGCCACCCACTCGGCCGACCGCCCCGTTCGGGCGTTCCTCGACGACTTGACCGCGGGGAAGGTCCCCGAAGCCCTCGACGCCGCGGGCGTCGACCGCACGAAGTCGGACGTGCTCCTCACCGACGCCGCGTACGCGAAGGCGACGGCCAAGGTCACCGGCTACCGGGTGGCTGCGACGCGGACGGACGGCGACACCGCCACCGTTCGCGCCTACCTCCGCCAGAGCGGACGGGAGGTCGCGGCGACCTTCACGCTCGACAAGACCGGTACCGACTGGGGTGTGTTCCCGGTGTGGGAGCTGCAGGCGCCCGAGCTCGGCAGCGTCGACGTCAGTGTCCGGGGCCCGTCCGGCGCGTCGGTAGAGGTCGCGGGGACGTCGACGAAGACCTCGAAGGACGGCACCGTCAGTCTCCGCGCGCTCCCCGGGACCTACGCGGTCACGTACGACGGCGGCAAGTGGACGAAGGCCACGGGCGGCAGCGCCGACGTGGGCGGATTCGGGGTCGGTGCCTCGACATCCGTGCAGATGACCGCGGCGCTCACGAACGCGGGGGAGCAGGCGGCGAAGCGGGCCGTGGACGCATGGGTCGACGGCTGCATCGCCTCGAACGACGCCGCCCCGGCCGGGTGCAGTTTCTACGCCTACGGCGAGAACCCCGCGTACACGTACACGAACGAGAAGTGGACGCTCGAGTCACGGCCCACGGTCGCCGTCGGCAGCTGGACCTCGAACGGGTGGCTGGTCTCCACCACCACCTTCGGCCGGGCGACCTTCACGGCGGACATCGCCGGCGCGGGCGGCACCGGGACGGCTTCGGCCGGGCCGCTCAACGTCAACGCGAGCGGGTACATCACGGGGTTCTCGAGCTCCGGCGCGACGTTCCGCTCGGCGGTCGGCAACGGGTCCTCGGACACCGGCTCATGACGGTGTCCGGCGTGGTGCCGGCCCGGATTGATTTCGTTCCGTTACGCGGGTAGTCTCTTCTGGGTGTGCGCCCTCGGGCGCGCCCGAAAAGTCCGGCGAGCGAGATCGCCCAGCCGGACCACTCCGTCCCCCGCAGGTTCCTCCGCCGTCAGGCGGTCATCAGCGTGGGACGAGGAAGCCGGCGGATCGCGCCGGCCAGAGAGCACGAGCGAAGAACCAGGAGAACAGTTGCCTACTATTCAGCAGCTGGTTCGCAAGGGTCGTACGCCGAAGGTCACCAAGACCAAGGCGCCCGCCCTGAAGGCGAACCCCCAGCAGCGTGGTGTGTGCACCCGCGTCTACACCACCACCCCGAAGAAGCCGAACTCCGCACTGCGCAAGGTCGCTCGTGTGAAGCTGTCGAACGGCACCGAGGTCACGGCGTACATCCCCGGTGAGGGCCACAACCTCCAGGAGCACTCGATGGTGCTCGTCCGTGGCGGTCGTGTGAAGGACCTCCCCGGTGTGCGGTACAAGATCATCCGTGGCGCCCTGGACACCCAGGCCGTGAAGAACCGTAAGCAGGCTCGTAGCCGCTACGGCGCGAAGAAGGGTTGAGTTAGATGCCTCGTAAGGGTCCCGCCCCCAAGCGTCCCGTCGTCGCCGACCCGGTCTACGGTGCGCCGATCGTCAGCCAGCTCGTCAACAAGATCCTGCTCGACGGCAAGAAGGGCCTCGCCGAGCGCATCGTCTACGGTGCACTCGAGGGCGTCACTGCCAAGAACCAGCAGGATGCTGTCGTCACGCTCAAGAAGGCGCTCGACAACGTCCGTCCGACCCTCGAGGTCCGCAGCCGCCGCGTCGGTGGCTCGACCTACCAGGTCCCGGTCGAGGTCAAGCCGCACCGCGCGAACACCCTCGCGCTCCGCTGGCTGACCTCGTACGCCAAGGCCCGTCGCGAGAAGACGATGACCGAGCGTCTCATGAACGAGATCCTCGACGCGTCGAACGGCCTCGGTGCCGCGGTCAAGCGCCGCGAGGACACGCACAAGATGGCCGAGTCGAACAAGGCCTTCGCCCACTACCGCTGGTAGTCCCGGCACCGTCCGGGCACCGGTGGTCAAGAACCCCGGCGCCCGGACGGCCGCCAACCTCTCCTACAACTCTTCCGGAGGAACCCTGTGGCACAGGACGTGCTCACCGACCTGAACAAGGTCCGCAACATCGGCATCATGGCGCACATCGATGCCGGCAAGACCACGACGACCGAGCGCATCCTGTTCTACACGGGCATCACGCACAAGATCGGTGAGGTCCACGACGGCGCTGCCACGATGGACTGGATGGCGCAGGAGCAGGAGCGCGGCATCACGATCACGTCGGCCGCGACGACCTGCTTCTGGGACAACAACCAGATCAACATCATCGACACCCCCGGTCACGTGGACTTCACGGTCGAGGTGGAGCGTTCGCTCCGCGTCCTCGACGGTGCCGTCGCCGTCTTCGACGGCAAGGAGGGCGTCGAGCCCCAGTCCGAGACCGTGTGGCGTCAGGCGGACAAGTACAACGTCCCGCGCATCTGCTTCGTCAACAAGATGGACAAGCTCGGCGCGGACTTCTACTACACCGTCGACACGATCATCAACCGCCTCGGCGCGGAGCCCCTCGTGCTCCAGCTGCCGATCGGTTCCGAGAGCTCGTTCGAAGGCGTCGTCGACCTCGTCCAGATGCGCGCACTCACCTGGCGCGGCGACGCCAAGGGTGACGTCGCGATGGGTGCGAAGTACGAGATCGAGGAGATCCCGGCCGACCTGCAGGACCGCGCCGCCGAGTACCGCGAGAAGCTCATCGAGCGCGTGGCCGAGGCGGACGACGTCCTCATGGAGCGCTACCTCGAGGGCGACACCGACTTCTCGGTCGCCGAGATCAAGGCCGCGATCCGCGCCCTCACCGTGAGCAGCACGCTCTACCCGGTGCTGTGCGGTTCCGCGTTCAAGAACCGCGGTGTCCAGCCGATGCTCGACGCCGTCATCGACTACCTCCCGTCCCCGCTCGACGTGCCGCCGATGATCGGCCACGACGTCAAGGACGAGGAGAAGGAGATCATCCGCAAGCCCGACGCGTCGGAGCCGTTCTCGGCCCTGGCGTTCAAGGTCGCGGTGCACCCCTTCTTCGGTCGCCTCACCTACGTCCGCGTGTACTCCGGCTCGATCGAGTCCGGTGCACAGGTCATCAACTCGACCAAGGGCAAGAAGGAGCGCATCGGCAAGATCTTCCAGATGCACTCCAACAAGGAGAACCCGGTCGCCAACGTGACCGCTGGCCACATCTACGCGGTCATCGGCCTCAAGGACACCACCACCGGTGACACCCTGTGCGACCCGACCAACCAGGTCGTCCTCGAGTCGATGACGTTCCCGGAGCCGGTCATCGAGGTCGCGATCGAGCCGAACACGAAGGCCGACCAGGAGAAGCTCTCCACGGCCATCCAGAAGCTCGCCGAAGAGGACCCGACGTTCCGCGTCGAGCTCAACGCCGAGACCGGTCAGACGACGATCAAGGGCATGGGCGAGCTCCACCTCGACATCCTCGTCGACCGCATGAAGCGCGAGTTCCACGTCGAGGCGAGCGTCGGCAAGCCCCAGGTGGCCTACCGCGAGACCCTCACGAAGGTCGTCGAGCGCTACGACTACACCCACAAGAAGCAGACCGGTGGTTCCGGCCAGTTCGCGAAGGTGCAGATCGCGCTCGAGCCGATGGAGGTCACGAGCGAGAAGGTCTACGAGTTCGTCAACGCGACCTCCGGTGGCCGTGTCCCGCGCGAGTACATCCCGTCGGTCGACGCCGGTATCCAGGACGCCATGCAGGTCGGCATCCTCGCCGGTTACCCCACGGTCGGCGTGAAGGCCACCCTCAAGGACGGCGCGGCGCACGACGTCGACTCGTCCGAGATGGCGTTCAAGATCGCCGGTTCGATCGCCTACAAGGAAGCGGCTCGCAAGGCCGGTCCGGCGATCCTCGAGCCGATCATGGCCGTCGAGGTCCGTACTCCTGAGGAGTACATGGGCGACGTCATCGGTGACCTGAACTCCCGTCGTGGCCAGATCGCCTCGATGGAGGACGCCTCGGGCGTCAAGGTGGTCCGCGCGAGCGTGCCGCTGTCCGAGATGTTCGGCTACGTCGGCGACCTGCGGTCGAAGACCTCTGGTCGTGCGGTCTACTCGATGACCTTCGAGACCTACAGCCAGGTCCCGGCCAAGGTCGCCGAGGAGATCATCGCGAAGAACGCGGGGGAGTGACGCTCGAGCGTCTCTCCACAGGCGGGGGTGCCCGGCGACGGGCCCCCCGCCACCAAGTAAAGTAAAGACACACACCGCGCATCAACGGTCGCGAGCCCATCCAGGGCCGGCCGGGGATGACGCTTCCGAGTCCTGAGGAGGACCCACAGTGGCCAAGGCCAAGTTCGAGCGCACCAAGCCGCACGTCAACATCGGAACCATCGGTCACGTCGACCACGGCAAGACCACGCTCACGGCGGCGATCACCAAGGTTCTGCACGACCAGTACCCGGACCTCAACGAGGCCCGTGACTTCGCGCAGATCGACAACGCTCCCGAGGAGCGCCAGCGCGGCATCACGATCAACATCTCGCACGTCGAGTACCAGACCGAGAAGCGTCACTACGCGCACGTCGACGCCCCCGGTCACGCCGACTACGTGAAGAACATGATCACGGGTGCGGCGCAGATGGACGGCGCGATCCTCGTGGTCGCCGCTACCGACGGCCCGATGCCCCAGACGCGTGAGCACGTCCTGCTCGCCCGCCAGGTCGGCGTCCCGTACATCGTCGTCGCGCTGAACAAGTCCGACATGGTGGACGACGAGGAGATCCTGGAGCTCGTCGAGCTCGAGGTCCGCGAGCTCCTCGGCTCGCAGCAGTTCGACGAGGACGCTCCCGTCGTGCAGGTCTCGGCGCTCAAGGCGCTCGAGGGCGACGAGAAGTGGGTCAAGTCGGTCCAGGACCTCATGGCCCAGGTCGACGAGCACGTGCCGGACCCGGTGCGCGCCACCGACCAGCCGTTCCTGATGCCGATCGAGGACGTCTTCACGATCACCGGTCGTGGCACGGTCGTCACCGGTCGCGTCGAGCGTGGCACGCTCAACCTGAACGAGGAGGTCGAGATCGTCGGCATCCGCGCGACGCAGAAGACCACCGTCACGGGCATCGAGATGTTCCGCAAGCTGCTCGACCAGGCGGTCGCCGGTGACAACACCGGTCTGCTCATCCGTGGCCTCAAGCGCGAGGACGTGGAGCGCGGCCAGGTCGTCGTGAAGCCGGGTTCGGTCACGCCGCACACCGAGTTCCAGGCGAACGCGTACATCCTGACGAAGGAAGAGGGCGGGCGTCACAACCCGTTCTACGCGAACTACCGCCCGCAGTTCTACTTCCGCACCACGGACGTCACCGGCGTCATCACGCTGCCCGAGGGCACCGAGATGGTCATGCCCGGTGACACCGTCGCCATGACGGTCGAGCTGATCCAGCCGATCGCCATGGAGGAGGGCCTCCGCTTCGCCATCCGTGAGGGTGGTCGTACGGTCGGCGCCGGTACGGTCGAGAAGATCCTCAAGTAACTCCGGTTACCTGCCTCAGCGGGGTCGAGCCTTCGGGCTCGGCCCCGCTTTGTCGTCTCCGGTCCACGCGCCACTGACGGCCGCTCACGGCCCCGACGGGCGTCGGACGGGAGGCCCGGGGCGGGTCCGCTGCGACGGCGCCGGTCCGCCCCGTGCGGGGTCCCAGGCATCGTGGAGTTGGCTCGGACAGGTGACCCGCTTGCGCCGTTCCACGACCTCCGGTCGTGGCTACCACCGTGTCCGGAGCGGACGCGGCTTCTCGTACCGTGATCCCGACGGTGCGACCGTCACCGATGCCGCGGTCCGTCAACGGCTCGAGGACCTCGTCATCCCGCCGGCGTGGGACGACGTCTGGATCTCGCCGTACGAGAACGGGCACGTGCTCGCGACGGGGATCGACGGTGCCGGTCGACGTCAGTACATGTACCACCCGTCCTGGCGTGAGCGGATGGACCGGATCAAGTACGACCGCGCCCTCGCCCTCGCCGAGTCGCTGCCGGTCGCGCGTCGCGGGGTGACCCAGGACCTCCGCCGCCCGGAGCCCGATCGCCGCCGGGCGCTCGCTGCTGCGTTCCGGATGCTCGACCAGGGGTCCCTCCGGGTCGGTTCGGAACGCTACGCGACGGAACACGGCAGCCGTGGGCTCTCGACCCTGCTCTGTGCCCACGCGCACGTCTCCGGTGACGACATCGAGCTCGACTTCCCCGGCAAGAGCGGCCAGGAGTGGTCGTCGTCCATCCACGACGCCGACCTCGCCACGGTCATCGCCGGCATGAAGCGCCGCGGGCCGAACGCGCGACTGCTCTCGTTCCGCGAACGCCGTGGGGACGAATGGGAGCCGCTCTCCGCAGAGGACATCAACGCCTACGTGAAGGAACGTGCGGGCGACGAGTTCACGGCGAAGGACTTCCGCACCCTGCACGGCACGGTGGCCGCGGCCGTCGACCTGGCACGGACCGGTCCGCTGTCGTCGGAGGCGAAGCGGAAGCGCGCCGTCTCCCACGCCGTGAAGGCCGCGAGCGAGGAGCTCGGGAACACCCCGACGGTGTGCCGACAGAGCTACATCGACCCGCGGTTGCTCGACGCCTACGAGCACGGAGAGACCATCGATCCGGCTCGGATCCACGCTGCCGAGTCCGAGGTCCGGGCGCTGCTCTACCGACAATGACCCCGGGGGCGTCCGGATGACGTAGCGTTGGTCGACGTGCCGGACCACCCCACACGGCACGGAAGGACCCACAACAGTCGTGACTGACGAGTGCATCCACGGTTTCCCCACCGAACTCTGCGACATCTGCGCGCCCCGCCAGCGTGAGGAGTCGGCGATCCCTGCCGCTCCGACGCCACGGCGGACCCGCATCACCACCAACCTGCGCGTCGACCCGCCGGCCTCCGGCCCGGGGACGTCGCTCCGTTCGCCGACGTCACTCCGGTCGTCGTCGGCCGAGCTGCCGGAGGCCCGGGTCTTCGCGTCGCTGCGCGCGCACCACGTGACCCACATCGACAACCTCGACGGCATCGTCGGGTCCGGCGCGATCCTGGCGGCCGACCAGGCGGAGCCCGCCGTCGACGTCAGCAGCCCGGAGACCCGTGCCGCCCGCGCCGAGGCCGAAGCGCCCGACGGCAGCACCATCGCCAGCCACGTGCCCTTCACGCTGTCGCCGGACGCCGTCCGCTGGGACGAGCTCCGCACCGGCGCCGAGGGCGAGCGGTGGTCCGACGCCGCGCGCCGCACGCGCGCCGTCGACTACGTCGTGCTCGTCGTCCCGGTGTCGGCGTTCGGCGCCTCGGTGGTCGTCGCCGACCAGGACGCCGACGCCGACGACGTGCGGTTCGCGGTCGGCCCGGACGCTGCGACCAACCTGATCCGTCGCACCGACTTCTCCGACCCGGAGATGCTCGGACTCGAGCTCCTCGCCGGGCCGAGCGTGCCGTTCTCGTCGGTCGCGGTGATCGGCGTCCCGAACGACAAGGCACGGCAGACGGTCCGTGCGGTGCTCGCCGACCACGGCGGACACGCGCCGCGCGTGGCGGTCTTCCCGCCCTGGTTCGTGCCCCCGGTGACGGCCGAGTAACCGTCTCCACGAGCGCCCTCCGGACCATCTCCGGAGGGCGCTCCGCGTTGCGGCGGCGAGCCGGGCCTCCCGACCGTCCGATCCGCGTGGATCCCGGGAAGCGAGCCGGTGTCGACACGCCCGGTATCCCGCGACACGCCCGGGTTGCACGCGGGCTCGGGACATGCGAGACTTGTCCGGTTCCGAATTCCCCGCGGGTGCGAGTCCGCAGGATCACTGCTCTGGCAGTGCACAACCCCCCTGTTCAGCAGGGCTGGGTTGGGCCGCAGGCAGCAGAACACGACTCCCCGAGGTCATGACGGACGCGACACTGTTGCGCCCGGAGTGCGAGGAAGTCGATTGCCCACGCTGGACGGCCAAGGTCGCCCGCGCGGTTGACAGGTGAACAGCGGTCATCCCCAGCGGATGCGGCCGGTTGGTTCAGGAAAACAGCACGGTCTGCAGGAATGCAGAGCCGAGCGGCGTCAGGCGGCCAGAGGGTGCGCGGCGCAGAGAGGACAAGAGACACATGGCGGGACAGAAGATCCGCATCCGGCTCAAGTCGTATGACCACGAGGTCATCGACACGTCGGCCCGGAAGATCGTCGACACGGTGACCCGTGCCGGTGCGACCGTGGTCGGCCCGGTGCCGCTCCCCACCGAGAAGAACGTGATCGCAGTGATCCGTTCCCCTCACAAGTACAAGGACTCGCGCGAGCACTTCGAGAAGCGCACGCACAAGCGGGTCATCGACATCGTCGACCCGACGCCGAAGGCCGTGGACTCGCTCATGCGACTCGACCTGCCGGCAGACGTCAACATCGAGATCAAGCTGTAAGGGGGCTGACCAATGGCGAACTCAACCAAGACCGTCAAGGGCCTCCTCGGCAAGAAGCTCGGGATGACCCAGGTGTGGGACGAGAACAACAAGTTCATCCCCGTCACCGTGATCGAGGTCGGCCCGAACGTGGTCACCCAGATCCGCAACGCCGAGCGCGACGGCTACGAGGCGATCCAGATCGCCGCCGGCGCCATCGACCCGCGCAAGGTCAACAAGCCGGCCGCCGGTCACTTCGAGGCCGCTGGCGTGACCCCGCGTCGCACCCTCACCGAGATCCGTACCAACGACTCCGCTGAGTACACGCTCGGCCAGGAGCTCACCGTGGACAGCACGTTCACGGCGGGCCAGAAGGTCGACGTCGTCGGTACCTCCAAGGGCAAGGGCTTCGCCGGTGTCATGAAGCGCCACGGCTTCCACGGCGTCGGCGCCTCGCACGGTGCGCACCGCAACCACCGCAAGCCCGGCTCGATCGGTGCTTCCTCGACCCCGTCGCGTGTCTTCAAGGGCATGCGCATGGCCGGTCGTATGGGTGGCGACCGCGTGACCGTCCTCAACCTCACGGTGCACGCCATCGACGCCGAGAAGGGTCTGCTGCTCGTCAAGGGCGCCGTCCCCGGTGCTCGTGGCCGCTCCGTCTTCGTCCGCACCGCCGTGAAGGGTAAGTGATCATGGCCACCACGACCGCAACCACGATCGACGTCCTCGACGCATCGGGTGCCAAGTCCGGCACCGTCGAGCTGCCCGCAGCTCTCTTCGACGTCGAGACCAACGTCCCGCTGATCCACCAGGTCGTCACCGCGCAGCTCGCAGCCGCGCGTCAGGGCACCCACAAGACCAAGAACCGCGGCGAAGTCCGCGGTGCCGGTCGCAAGCCGTTCAAGCAGAAGGGCACCGGCCGCGCCCGTCAGGGTTCCGTCCGTGCTCCCGAGCACACCGGTGGTGGCGTCGTCCACGGACCGACCCCCCGCGACTACTCGCAGCGCACCCCCAAGAAGATGATCGCCGCAGCGCTGCTCGGCTCGCTCTCGGACCGCGCCCGCGGTGGCCGCATCTCGGCTGTCGACGGCTTCGTCGAGGCCGACGTGCCCTCGACCAAGGTCGCCCGCACGCTCCTCGAGAAGGTCGCGCCGGTCAAGCACGTGCTGATCGTGCTCGAGTCGAACGACGAGCTGACGCTCAAGTCGATCCGCAACCTGCCGAACGTCCACGCGCTCTCGTACGGCCAGCTGAACGCCTACGACGTCCTCAAGTCGGACGCCGTCGTCTTCAGCAAGAGCGCCCTCGACGCCTTCATCGCGTCGAAGACCGCGAAGGAGATCACCGCATGAGCGGCTTCAACAAGGACCCGCGCGACGTCATCATCTCGCCGGTCGTCTCGGAGAAGAGCTACGCGCTCATCGACCAGGGCAAGTACACGTTCATCGTGGACCCCCGTTCGAACAAGACCGAGATCAAGCTCGCCATCGAGAAGATCTTCGAGGTCAAGGTCGCGAGCATCAACACGCTGAACCGCCCGGGCAAGACCCGCCGCACCAAGTTCGGTCTCGGCAAGCGCAAGGACACCAAGCGTGCCATCGTGACGCTCAAGTCCGGTTCGATCGACATCTTCACGGCTGTCGGCTGAGGACCAGAGGGATAAATCATGGCTATTCGTAACTACAAGCCGACGACCCCCGGTCGTCGCGGCTCGTCGGTCGCCGACTTCGCTGAGATCACCCGTTCGACTCCGGAGAAGTCCCTGCTTCGTCCGCTGCCGAAGACCGGTGGTCGCAACAGCTCCGGCCGCATCACCACGCGTCACATCGGTGGTGGCCACAAGCGCCAGTACCGCGTGATCGACTTCCGTCGCTCCGACAAGGACGGCGTGGACGCCAAGGTCGCTCACATCGAGTACGACCCCAACCGCACCGCGCGCATCGCGCTCCTGCACTACGTGGACGGCACGAAGCGGTACATCATCGCGCCGAACAAGCTCAAGCAGGGCGACGTCATCGAGCAGGGCCCCGGCGCCGACATCAAGCCCGGCAACAACCTGCCGCTGCGCAACATCCCCGTGGGTACCGTCGTGCACGCCATCGAGCTCCGCCCCGGTGGCGGCGCGAAGATGGCCCGCTCCGCCGGCGCCTCGGTGCGTCTCGTCGCCAAGGACGGCCCCTACGCGCAGCTCCGTCTGCCGTCGGGCGAGGTCCGCAACGTCGACGCACGCTGCCGCGCCACGATCGGCGAGGTCGGCAACGCCGAGCAGTCGAACATCAACTGGGGCAAGGCCGGCCGCATGCGCTGGAAGGGCGTCCGCCCGACCGTGCGTGGTGTCGCGATGAACCCGGTCGACCACCCGCACGGTGGTGGCGAGGGCAAGACCTCCGGTGGTCGTCACCCGGTCAGCCCCTGGGGCCAGGCCGAGGGTCGCACGCGCAAGCCGAACAAGCCGAGCGACAAGCTCATCGTCCGTCGCCGTAACGCCGGCAAGAAGCGCAAGTAGGAGTTCAGAAGATGCCACGCAGTCTGAAGAAGGGCCCCTTCGTCGACGAGCACCTGCTCCGCAAGGTCGTCACGCAGAACGAGGCCAACACCAAGAACGTGATCCGTACGTGGTCGCGTCGGTCGATGATCGTCCCGAACATGCTCGGGCACACCATCGCCGTGCACGACGGCCGCAAGCACATCCCGGTGTTCGTCACCGAGTCGATGGTCGGTCACAAGCTCGGCGAGTTCGCGCCGACCCGCACCTTCCGTGGTCACGTGAAGGACGACAAGAAGGGCCGTCGCCGCTAACGCGGGGACGCAGAGGAGGAACGAAATGGTGGAGTCGATCGCACGCGTGCGACACATCCGCGTCACGCCTCAGAAGGCCCGTCGCGTCATCGAGCTGATCCGCGGCAAGCAGGCCCACGAGGCGCTCGCCATCCTGAAGTTCGCCCCCCAGGGCGCTTCGGAGCCCGTGTACAAGCTGGTCGCCTCGGCGATCGCGAACGCCCGGGTGAAGGCTGACTCGACGAACAGCTTCCTCGACGAGCGCGACCTCTACGTGAGCCGCGTCTTCGTCGACGAGGGTACGACCCTGAAGCGGTTCCAGCCGCGCGCCCAGGGCCGGGCCTTCCGCATCAACAAGCGCACCAGCCACATCACGGTCGTCCTCGCGACGCCGGAAGAGGCCGAGGCTGCCGCGACGAGCAAGAAGGCGAGCAACTAATGGGCCAGAAGGTCAACCCGTACGGCTTCCGTCTCGGGATCACGACGGACCACGTCTCGCACTGGTTCACCGACAGCAAGAAGGCCGGTCAGCGCTACGCCGACTACGTGGCCGAGGACATCAAGGTGCGCGAGTACCTGAAGAAGACCCTCGACCGCGCCGGTGTCGCCCGCATCGAGCTCGAGCGCACCCGTGACCGTGTCCGCGTGGACATCCACACGGCGCGTCCGGGCATCGTCATCGGCCGCCGCGGCGCCGAGGCGGAGCGCGTTCGCGGTGAGCTCGAGAAGCTCACCAAGAAGCAGATCCAGCTGAACATCCTCGAGGTCAAGAACCCCGAGACCGAGGCCCAGCTCGTCGCGCAGGGCATCGCCGAGCAGCTCTCCGCTCGTGTCGCGTTCCGTCGCGCCATGCGCAAGGGCCTGCAGGGTGCACAGCGCGCCGGCGCCAAGGGTGTCCGCATCCAGGTGTCGGGTCGTCTCGGCGGCGCCGAGATGTCCCGTTCGGAGTTCTACCGCGAAGGCCGTGTGCCGCTGCACACCCTCCGCGCGAACATCGACTACGGCTTCTACGAGGCCCGGACCACGTTCGGCCGCATCGGCGTGAAGGTCTGGATCTACAAGGGCGACATCACGAACAAGGAGCTCGCTCGCGAGCAGGCGAACCAGCGTTCGTCGCGCCCCGAGCGTCGTGGCGGCCCGCGCGGTGAGCGCGGCGACCGTGGCGGCGACCGTCGTGGCGGCGACCGCGGTGACCGCCGCCCGCAGCAGGCCCCGCAGGACGCGCCGGCCGGCGCAGGAGTTGAGGCGTAACCATGCTTATTCCCCGTCGAGTCAAGCACCGCAAGCAGCACCACCCGAAGCGTTCGGGTCAGGCAACCGGTGGTACCAAGGTCAGCTTCGGCGACTACGGCATCCAGGCCCTCACCCCGGCGTACGTGACCAACCGTCAGATCGAGTCCGCTCGTATCGCCATGACGCGTCACATCAAGCGTGGCGGCAAGGTCTGGATCAACATCTACCCGGACCGTCCGCTCACGAAGAAGCCGGCTGAGACCCGCATGGGTTCCGGTAAGGGCTCGCCCGAGTGGTGGGTCGCCAACGTCAAGCCGGGTCGTGTGCTCTTCGAGCTCTCCGGCGTCACCGAGGACATCGCCCGTGAGGCGCTGACCCGTGCAATCCACAAGCTGCCCCTCAAGGCACGCATCATCAAGCGCGAGGAGGGCGACGCATAATGGCGATCGGTTCCAAGGAGCTCCGTCCGACGGAGCTCGACACGTTCGAGAACGAGCGTCTCGCTGACGAGCTGAAGAAGGCCAAGGAGGAACTCTTCAACCTCCGCTTCCAGTCGGCCACCGGCCAGCTGGAGAGCCACGGTCGTCTCCGTGCCGTCAAGCGCGACATCGCACGCATCTACACCGTCCTCCGCGAGCGCGAGCTCGGCATCCGTGCCACTCCCGCGCCCGTCGAGACCGCCACCAAGGCCAAGAAGACGACGAAGAAGGCTGACAAGCCGGCTGAGTCGACCGAGGCCGAGACCGCCGAGGAGAAGTAATGGCGAACGAAGAGAAGACCTCCGCCGCCCTCACTCGCGGCTACCGCAAGACGCGTCGCGGCTACGTGACCAGCGACAAGATGGACAAGACCATCGTGGTCGAGGTCGAGGACCGCGTGAAGCACGCGCTCTACGGCAAGATCATCCGTCGCACGTCCAAGGTGAAGGCCCACGACGAGCTCGGCACCGCTGGTGTCGGCGACCTCGTCGTGATCAGCGAGACCCGTCCCCTCAGCGCTTCCAAGCGCTGGCGCCTGGTCGAGATCCTCGAGAAGGCCAAGTAGGCCTCGGCCTGCTTCGGAATAGGAGACAGCAGTGATTCAGCAGGAATCCCGCCTGAAGATCGCCGACAACACGGGTGCCAAGGAGATCTTGACCATCCGCGTGCTCGGTGGTTCGGGTCGTCGCTACGCCGGTCTCGGTGACGTCATCGTCGCCACGGTGAAGGACGCCATCCCCGGCGGCAACGTGAAGAAGGGTGACGTCGTCAAGGCGGTCATCGTTCGCACCAAGAAGGAGACCCGTCGTCAGGACGGCTCCTACATCAAGTTCGACGAGAACGCGGCAGTGATCCTCAAGGCCGACGGCGACCCGCGCGGCACGCGCATCTTCGGTCCGGTCGGTCGCGAACTCCGTGACAAGAAGTTCATGAAGATCATCTCGCTCGCGCCGGAGGTGCTGTAAGCCATGGCGAACATCAAGAAGGGTGACCTCGTCCAGGTCATCACGGGCGCGACGCAGGAGCGTGGCGGCGACCGTGGCAAGCAGGGCAAGGTCATCGAGGTCCTCAAGGACAAGCAGCGCGTCGTCGTCGAGGGCGTGAACTTCGTCACGAAGCACGTCCGCGTCGGCCAGACGCAGCGCGGCTCGAAGACGGGTGGCATCGAGAAGCACGAAGCCTCGATCCACGTGTCGAACGTCGCCCTCGTCGACCCGAAGACGAAGAAGCCGACCCGCGTCGGCTTCCGTACCGAAGAGGTGGAGAAGGGCGGGGTCAAGAAGACCGTCCGTGTCCGCTACGCCAAGAAGTCAGGTGAGACGCTCTGATGACTGACACGACTGCAACGACTGAGGCCCCCAAGGCCCAGCCGCGCCTCAAGCAGAAGTACAAGGACGAGATCAAGGCCACGCTCACCGAGCAGTTCGGCTACGCGAACGTCAACCAGGTCCCCGGCCTGGTCAAGGTCGTCGTGAACACCGGTGTCGGCGAGGCCGCTCGCGACTCGAAGATCATCGAGGGGGCCATCAAGGACCTCACGGCGATCACGGGTCAGAAGCCCCAGGTCAACATCGCTCGCAAGTCCATCGCGCAGTTCAAGCTGCGCGAGGGTCAGGCGATCGGTGCGCACGTCACCCTCCGTGGTGACCGTGCCTGGGAGTTCCTCGACCGCCTGATCTCGCTCGCACTGCCCCGCATCCGCGACTTCCGCGGTCTCAGCGACAAGCAGTTCGACGGGAACGGCAACTACACGTTCGGTCTCTCGGAGCAGTCCGTGTTCCACGAGATCGACCAGGACCGCATCGACCGTGTCCGCGGCTTCGACATCACTGTCGTGACCACCGCGAAGACGGACGACGAGGGACGCGCGCTGCTCCGCCAGCTCGGCTTCCCGTTCCGCTCCAGCGAGCAGACGGTCTAAACTACTTCGGGCGGTGCGGGCCGGAGGATTCACGTCCTCCGGCCCGCACGCACGAACACACCGATCCTGGGGAACCGCCCCGGGATCACTCGATCGCTCAGGTCGGCATTCGTGGAACGGGTGTCGAAACCAGGCGAGAAATGGACGAACATCATGACGATGACCGATCCGGTCGCAGACATGCTGACCAGATTGCGGAACGCGAACTCCGCGCACCACGACGCCGTCGCGCTCCCGAGCTCCAAGCTCAAGAAGAACATCGCCGACATCCTCAAGCGTGAGGGCTACATCAGCGAGTGGAAGGTGGAGGACGCCCGCGTCGGGCAGACCCTCACCATCGACCTGAAGTACGGCCCCGAGCGCGAGCGTTCGATCGCCGGCATCAAGCGCGTGTCGAAGCCGGGCCTCCGGGTCTACGCGAAGTCGACGGAGATCCCCCAGGTCCTCGGTGGCCTCGGCGTGGCGATCCTCTCGACCTCGTCCGGGCTGCTGACCGACCGCGAAGCCGAGCAGAAGGGCGTGGGTGGGGAAGTCCTCGCCTACGTGTGGTGATCGACAATGTCACGAATCGGACGTCTTCCCATCGACATCCCCGCCGGCGTGACCGTCTCCGTTGACGGTCAGAGCGTGGCGGTCAAGGGCCCGAAGGGCGAGCTCGCGCTCGTCATCGCGGAGCCCATCCAGGCCAAGGTCGAGGAGAACCAGGTTCTCGTCACCCGTCCGGACGACGAGCGCGAGTCGCGTTCGCTCCACGGCCTGACCCGTACCCTCATCGCCAACAACATCATCGGCGTGACCCAGGGCTACACCAAGGGCCTCGAGGTCGTCGGCACCGGTTACCGCGTGCAGGCGAAGGGCTCGAACCTCGAGTTCGCGCTCGGGTACTCCCACTCGATCACGGTCGAGCCGCCCGCGGGCATCAGCTTCGCGGTCGAGGGCAACAACAAGGTCACGGTCGCCGGCATCGACAAGCAGGCAGTCGGCGAAGTGGCGGCGAACATCCGGAAGCTCCGGAAGCCCGAGCCGTACAAGGGCAAGGGTGTCCGTTACGCCGGCGAGAACGTGCGCCGCAAGGCCGGAAAGTCAGGTAAGTGATCATGGGACTCCTCAAGACACGAGGCAAGAGCAAGGCGGCCGCCAAGGCGCGTCGTCACAACCGTCTCCGCAAGAAGATCACCGGCACCGAGGCTCGTCCCCGTCTCGCCGTCACCCGCTCGTCGCGTCACGTGTTCGTGCAGGTCATCGACGACGCGAAGGGTCACACCCTCGCAAGCGCCTCGACGATGGAGGCAGACCTCCGCTCGTTCGACGGCGACAAGACCGCCAAGGCCCGTCGCGTCGGTGAGCTCCTCGCCGAGCGCGCGAAGTCGGCTGGCGTCGAGGCCGTGGTCTTCGACCGCGGTGGCAGCAAGTACGCCGGTCGCGTCGCCGCGATCGCCGATGGTGCCCGTGAAGGAGGGCTGAACCTGTGAGCGACAACGCGAACACCAACGAAGACGCCAAGACCGAGGCCGTCGAGGCCACGGACGCCGTCGAGACCACCGAGGCGAGCACGGAGCCCACCGAGGCCACCGAGGCGACCGCTGAGGGCACCGAGGCACCCGCCGAGGGCACCGACACCGCCGCGAAGGGCAAGGAGGCGGAGGCACCTGCCGTCGCCGAGCGTCCCGTCGAGACCGCTGCCGGTTCCGCGTCCAACAACCGCGACTCGGCCGACAACCGTGGCCGTCGTGGTGGCGGTCGTGACCGTCAGCAGGGCCGCGACCGCAACAACCGCGGTGGCGACAGCCAGTTCCTCGAGCGCGTGGTGACCATCAACCGCGTGTCGAAGGTCGTCAAGGGTGGTCGTCGCTTCAGCTTCACGGCGCTCGTCGTCGTGGGTGACGGCAACGGCCTCGTGGGCGTCGGCTACGGCAAGGCCAAGGAGGTCCCCACGGCGATCTCCAAGGGCGTCGAAGAGGCGAAGAAGAACTTCTTCCGCGTCCCCCGCGTCGGCAACACCATCCCGCACCCCGTGCAGGGTGAGGCCGCTGCTGGCGTCGTCCTCCTGCGCCCGGCTGGTCCGGGTACCGGTGTCATCGCCGGTGGTCCCGTCCGCGCCGTCCTCGAGTGCGCCGGCATCCACGACGTCCTGAGCAAGTCGCTCGGTTCGTCGAACACCATCAACATCGTGCACGCGACCGTCGAGGCTCTGAAGCAGCTCGAGGAGCCCCGCGCCGTCGCGAGCCGTCGTGGCCTCGACGTCGAGCGGGTCGTCCCGGCTCGTCTGCTCCAGGCCGAGGCCGCAGCACTGCGTGCCGCGACCGAGAAGGCAGGTGCGTGATGGCAACGCTGAAGATCACGCAGATCAAGTCCGTTATCAGCGAGAAGCAGTACCAGCGCGACACGCTCCGCAGCCTGGGTCTCAAGCGCATCGGCCGTACGGTCGAGCGTGAGGACAACGCCCAGAACCGCGGGTACATCGCGACGGTGGCGCACCTCGTGAAGGTCGAGGAGGTCGACGCATGAGCGACGAGAAGAACGAGCGCGTGCAGGTGCTGAAGCTGCACCACCTCCGCCCCGCCGAGGGCGCCAAGAAGGACCGCACCCGTGTGGGTCGCGGTGAGGGCTCGAAGGGCAAGACCGCTGGGCGTGGTACCAAGGGCACGAAGGCCCGTTACCAGGTCCGGGTCGGCTTCGAGGGTGGGCAGATGCCGCTGCACATGCGCACCCCGAAGCTCCGCGGGTTCAAGAACCCGTTCCGGGTCGAGTACCAGGTCGTGAACCTGGACAAGATCTCGGAGCTCTACCCCGATGGTGGCGACGTCACCGTTGCGGGCCTGGTCGCCAAGGGCGCCGTCCGCAAGAACGAGAAGGTCAAGGTTCTCGGTCAGGGTGACATCACCGTGAAGATCACGGTCACGGTCGACAAGGTCTCGGCGTCCGCCGCCGAGAAGATCGTGGCTGCTGGCGGCACCGTCTCCCAGTAACCCCCGTCGGCGGCCCGTGCGTTTGCGCACGGGCCGCCGTTACGGTTTCCTTGACAGTGGCCGGCATCCGCCGGCCAGGTCGGCCCTGCCGACCGACACCGGAACGGTCGCGATCGTCGGCCCCGGTCCCAGAAGTTCGGAGTCCTCGTGTTCAGAGCGGTCGCGCGCATCATGCGCACCCCTGATCTTCGCAAGAAGATCGGCTTCACCCTCGCGATCATCGCGCTGTTCCGCCTCGGGTCGTACATCCCGGCACCGTTCGTCGACTACGCGGCCGTTCAGAGCTGTCTCGCCAGCGCCTCGTCGTCGGGTGGTCTCTACGACCTGATCAACCTGTTCTCCGGCGGCGCGCTGCTGAAGCTCTCGGTCTTCGCGCTCGGCATCATGCCGTACATCACGTCGTCGATCATCGTGCAGCTCCTGCGCGTGGTCATCCCGCACTTCGACTCCCTCTACAAGGAGGGCCAGTCCGGTCAGGCGAAGCTGACGCAGTACACGCGCTACCTCACGATCGCGCTGGGCGTGCTGCAGTCCACCACCCTGATCACGGTCGCCCGCTCGGGTGCCCTCTTCGGCACGAACGCGTCGTCCTCCTGCTCGTCGATCATCTCGAACGACAGCTGGTACGCGATCATGCTCATGGTCGTCACGCTGACCGCCGGTACCGGCCTCATCATGTGGATGGGCGAGCTCGTCACCGAGCGCGGCATCGGCAACGGCATGTCGCTCCTCATCTTCACGTCGATCGCGGCGCAGTTCCCGTCGGCGCTCTGGGCCATCGAGCAGTCGCAGTCGTTCGAGCTCTTCCTGTTCGTCATCCTGGTCGGACTGGTCATCATGATGGCCGTCGTGTTCGTCGAGCAGTCGCAGCGGCGGATCCCGGTCCAGTACGCCAAGCGCATGGTCGGTCGCCGCACCTACGGCGGCAACAACACGTACATCCCGATCAAGGTCAACATGGCCGGCGTCGTGCCCGTCATCTTCGCGTCGTCACTGCTGTACCTGCCGGCCCTGGTCGCGCAGTTCAACAAGCCGTCCGACGGCTCCGAGCCCGCGGCGTGGGTCACCTGGATCGAGAACAACCTCGTCTCCGGCGACAACCTGTTCTACATGGTGCTGTACTTCCTGCTCATCGTCGGGTTCACGTACTTCTACGTGGCGATCACCTTCAACCCCGAAGAGGTCGCCGACAACATGAAGAAGTACGGCGGGTTCATCCCCGGCATCCGTGCCGGTCGTCCGACCGCCGAGTACCTCGACTACGTCCTCACCCGGGTGACGCTGCCCGGCTCGCTCTACCTCGGTTTCATCGCGCTCATCCCGCTGGCAGCACTGGCGCTGTTCGGCGCGAACCAGAACTTCCCGTTCGGTGGCGCGAGCATCCTGATCATCGTGGGTGTCGGTCTCGAGACCGTGAAGCAGATCGACTCCCAGCTGCAGCAGCGTCACTACGAAGGGCTTCTCCGTTGAGCGCACGTCTCATCATCGTCGGACCCCCCGGAGCGGGGAAGGGCACCCAGGCCGGACGGATCGCCGAGTCCTTCGGGATCCCGGCGATCTCGACCGGTGACATCTTCCGCAAGAACGTGGCAGAGGGTACGCCCCTCGGTGTGCAGGCCAAGGCGATCATGGACGCCGGCGACTACGTGCCGGACTCCCTGACGAACGAGCTCGTGAAGTCCCGCCTGAACGAGGCGGACGCGGCCGAAGGGTTCCTGCTCGACGGGTACCCCCGTACGGTCGGGCAGGTCGAGTACCTCGACGCGCTGCTCGCCGAGCAGGGCACCGGGATCGACGCGGTGGTGCAGCTCGTCGCCGACCAGGACGAGCTCGTCGGCCGGCTGCTCAAGCGCGCCGAGCAGCAGGGCCGTAGCGACGACAACGAGGAGACGATCCGTCGTCGCCAGCAGGTCTACGCGGAGCAGACCGCCCCGATCGTCGGTGCCTACGGTGACCGCGGCCTCGTGCTCGACGTCGACGGCCTCGGCCCGATCGACGAGGTCGGCGACCGCATCCAGGCCGCGTTGACGGCTCGCGGGCTCACCGCGGGCGTCTGACCCAGCGTGGTCCGCTTCCGCAAGCCCTCGATCTACAAGACGCCCGACGAGCTCCGCGCCATGGTGCGCCCTGGTCGGCTGACCGCTGAGGCGCTCGACGCCGTGCGTGCCGCGATCCGGCCCGGCATCACGACGGGTGCGCTCGACGAGATCGCCGAGCGGACGATCCGCGCCGGCGGCGGGATCCCGAACTTCCAGCTCGTGCCCGGCTACCGGCACACGTTGTGCGTCTCCGTCAACGACGAGATCGTGCACGGCATCCCCGGCGACCGCGTGCTCGCCCCCGGCGACATCGTCTCGGTGGACGCCGGCGCCGAGGTCGACGGCTGGAACGGCGACAGCGCGTTCACCACGGTCGTCCCCGGCGGGGACGCCAGCGTCACCGCCGCCCGGCAGACCCTCTGCGACACCACGGAGCGGTCGCTCTGGCACGGGATCGCAGCGCTCGCGCACGCGAAGAACCTGCACGAGGTGGGCTCTGCGGTGGAGGACGCGATCGACGAGACCGGTTCATGGGGCATCGTCGAGGACTACACCGGGCACGGCATCGGTCGGTCCATGCACGAAGACCCTCCGGTCTTCAACTACCGCGTCCGCGGCGCCGGTCCGGCCGTGAAGCCCGGCCTGGTGGTCGCCATCGAGCCGATGGTCACGGCGGGGTCGATCGACAGCACGACGGACGACGACGACTGGACGGTCCGCACCGCGGACGGCAAGGACGCCGCGCACTGGGAGCACAGTGTCGCGGTGCACGCCGACGGCGTCTGGGTCCTCACCGCCGCCGACGGCGGCGCCGCGGGCCTGGCCCCGCTGGGTGTGACGCCCGTCCCGATCCCGTAGGTCGGGCCTCCCGTCCGCCCCGGTCGTGACGGCCTGGAGGCGCGGCTCGCTCCCGTCCCGTCTGCCGCCGCGCGCAGGCGCATGCGTCCAGTACCCGGGCGTGCCGCGCCGTCGGCCTCGTCCGGCGGTCAGTTGCCGACGGAGCAGGTCTGTTCGGAGGCGCTCTGCCCGGTGATCGACGACGGCAGCGGGGTCGACGTCGCGGTCGTGGTGGCGGACGAGCTCGGCGTGGACGACGTGCCGGACGCTGCGCCGCCCGACGCGGACGACGAGTTCGTGTCGGACGGCGTCGTGCCGGTCGTCGGTGCGCTCGTCGCCGTGGCCCCGGCGGTCGGGGACTCCTCGGACGCGCGCCCGGTGCTCGAGTCGCTCAGCGACGACTTCACGTCGTTCTGCAACGCCACGTTGAGGGTGTGGGCGGTCTCCTGGTCGACGATCACGCGTGCGCTGTCGTCGGGGTCGTCGGCGACGGGGTACTGCACGAAGAGCATGTTGGCGGTGCTCATCCCACGCAGCGCCGAGGCGAGCCCGACGAGGGTGCGGGTCTGCGCCAGACCGTCCGACAGCGTCATGTTCGACAGGGCCGCGCCGGCGAGCTTGTACAGCGTGATGGGGTTCGACAGCGTCCCGTCGGACGTGACCTTGCGCAGCAGGGCGGACAGGAACACCTGCTGCGAGCTGATCCGGGCCAGGTCGCTGCCGTCGCCGACGCCGTGGCGGGTGCGCAGGAACGCGAGCGCGTCCGAGCCTTCGAGGTTGTGCGAGCCGGCGGTCAGGTGCAGGCCGGTGAAGGTGTCGTCGATGGGCTCCGCGACGCAGACGTCGACGCCGCCCAGGGCGTTCGACATCTCGATCACGCCGTCGAAGGTGATGAGCCCGGCGTAGGGGATGCTCAGGCCGGTGAGGTTCTCGACCGTGTCGACGACGCACGAGACGCCGCCGTTGCCGAGTGCCGTGTTGAACATGGCGGAGGTCGACGCAGGGTACGTGGTGCCGGTCGCGGGGTTGGTGCACGCGGGGATCGGCACCATCAGGTCGCGGGGGAAGCTGACCGCGGTGAGCTGCTGGTGGTCCTGCGAGATGTGGATGAGCATCGTGACGTCGTTGCGGGCACCCTCGACGTCCTCGTCGGAGTCGAACTGCCCCACGCGGGTGTCGCTGCCGATGAGCAGGATGTTCGCCCCGCCCTTGATCGCCGTGATGTCGGCGGTCTTCGCGGTGCTCTGGTCGTCGGTGCTGAGCTGCACGGTCTGCGGTGCGGTCGCCAGCTGGGCGCCGGCGATGGCGGCGACGCTCGTCCCGCTCACCAGCACGACGGCCAACGCCGAGGCCACGACGGTCACGAGCGTGGTCCAGCCGCGGCGGCGGGCCAGCTTGCCGTGTGCGGCGAAGGGGCGTCGGGTGACGTCGGGCACGTGGTCTCCGTTCGGTGGTCCGCGCAGGGTGCGTCGGCGGCGGACGTGGCTGCGGAGCAACGCTACGGTCCTGGCGCAAGCGCGGGCCCGGAGCGCGCCGTCAAACCACTGTGGAACACTCAGGCACGTGACCGGAAGCCCCAGGTGAGGGGGCGTGCCGTGCTTGCACTTGGCAATTGGGGGTTTACCACATAGGATCGATCTTTGGTGTGTCATGCCCTCTCGGGTGTGGCGACCGACCCGCAGACCGGTTCGGGGATCACACCTGTTCCACAACCAAGCGACAGTGAGGCTATGGCCAAGAAAGACGGCGTCATCGAGATCGAAGGCTCGGTGCTCGAAGCTCTGCCCAACGCGATGTTCCGCGTTGAGCTGACGAACGGACACAAGGTCCTCGCGCACATCTCCGGGAAGATGCGCCAGCACTACATCCGCATCCTCCCCGAGGACCGCGTGATCGTGGAGCTGAGCCCGTACGACCTGACCCGCGGCCGGATCGTCTACCGCTACAAGTGATCCGCGAGCTGGAAAGGAACGGCTCGGCAATCCTGCCGCGCACGAAGCCAGCGAGCACGAGGAAAGAACAATGAAGGTCAACCCCAGCGTCAAGCCCATGTGCGAGCACTGCCGAGTGATCCGCCGCAAGGGCCGCGTCATGGTGATCTGCAAGAGCAACCCGCGTCACAAGCAGCGCCAGGGCTAGTCCCGGGCGCGTGACCGGCACCGACGCTGTCCCTCGGACAGCGGGCTGCTCGAGCACGACCCACAACTGAAGATCGACAACGCAGTACCAGAACCCGGTCGCACGACGACCGGGGGACACCTCGGGTCGGAGGCCCGGGCACCGGTACTGCTCCACACCTCCATCGACAACAGGAGCAGCCATCACATGGCACGTCTAGCAGGCGTCGACATCCCGCGCGAGAAGCGCGTGGAGATCGCACTCACGTACATCTACGGCGTCGGCCGTACCCGCGCGGTCCAGGCACTCGCCGAGACCGGTATCTCCGGTGACATCCGCGTCAAGGACCTGACCGACGACCAGCTCGTCGCCCTCCGTGACTTCATCGAGGGCAACTTCAAGGTGGAGGGTGACCTCCGCCGTGAGGTGGCCGCCGACATCCGCCGCAAGGTCGAGATCGGTAGCTACGAGGGTCTTCGCCACCGTCGTGGTCTCCCGGTGCGCGGTCAGCGCACCAAGACCAACGCGCGTACCCGCAAGGGACCGAAGCGCACCGTGGCAGGCAAGAAGAAGGCTCGATAGGAGACCCCGATGGCTACCCCCAAGACTGCCGCGCGCAAGCCGCGCCGCAAGGAGAAGAAGAACGTCGCTGTGGGCCAGGCCCACATCAAGAGCACGTTCAACAACACGATCGTCAGCATCACCGACCCGTCGGGTGCCGTCCTCAGCTGGGCGTCCTCGGGTGCCGTGGGCTTCAAGGGTTCGCGCAAGTCGACGCCGTTCGCGGCGCAGCTCGCCGCCGAGTCCGCTGCGCGTCAGGCGCAGGAGCACGGCGTCAAGAAGGTCGACGTCTTCGTGAAGGGTCCGGGTTCGGGCCGCGAGACCGCGATCCGTTCGCTCCAGGCCGCTGGCCTCGAGGTCGGCTCGATCAACGACGTCACTCCGCAGGCGCACAACGGTTGCCGCCCGCCGAAGCGTCGTCGCGTCTGACGCGAGGAGCAACCGGCCGCGCCCTGCTCGTCCCCTGACGGGGTCGGGCAGGGCCCGCGGCCATTCCTGGTCGTTCGATCGCGCACATCGGTGCGCGTGATCACAACTCAACAGACCCGTCGGGGCCCACGCGGCCCCGTCGTACCGCCAAGTGTCATATAGCGGACACTTCGCCGAAAGGAATCCCACAGTGCTCATTGCACAGCGCCCCACCCTGACCGAGGAGTCGATCTCCGAGCACCGCTCGCGCTTCGTCATCGAGCCGCTCGAGCCGGGCTTCGGTTACACCCTCGGCAACTCGCTGCGCCGCACGCTCCTCTCCTCGATCCCCGGCGCGGCTGTCACCAGCATCCGCATCGACGGTGTCCTCCACGAGTTCAGCACCGTCCCCGGTGTGAAGGAAGACGTCACCGAGATCATCCTCAACATCAAGAGCCTCGTCGTCTCCAGCGAGCACGACGAGCCGATCACCGCGTACCTGCGCAAGCAGGGTGCCGGTCAGGTCACCGCAGCGGACATCTCCGCTCCGGCCGGCGTCGAGATCCACAACCCGGAACTCGTCATCGCGACCCTGAACGACACCGCGCGGTTCGAGCTCGAGCTCACGATCGAGCGTGGCCGTGGCTACGTCTCGGCCACGCAGAACCGTTCCGAGTTCTCCGAGGCCGGTCAGATCCCGATCGACTCGATCTACTCGCCGGTCCTCAAGGTCACCTACCGCGTCGAGGCGACGCGTGCCGGTGAGCGCACGGACTTCGACCGCCTGGTCGTCGACGTCGAGTCGAAGCCGGCGATCACGCCGCGTGACGCCATCGCGTCGGCCGGTCGCACGCTGGTCGAGCTGTTCGGGCTCGCCCGCGAGCTCAACACGGCCGCAGAGGGCATCGAGATCGGCCCCGCGCCGGTCGACGCCGTCCTCTCGAACGAGCTGCAGACCCCGATCGAGGACCTCGACCTGTCGGTCCGCAGCTACAACTGCCTGAAGCGCGAGGGCATCAACACGGTGTCCGAGCTCGTCGCCCTGTCGGAGACGCAGCTCATGAACATCCGCAACTTCGGTCAGAAGTCGGTGGACGAGGTCAAGGACAAGCTCACCGAGCTCGGCCTGTCCCTCAAGGACACCGTCCCCGGATTCGACGGCGCCCACTTCTACAGCGGGTACGACGAGGACGAGTCCAACAACTGATCTCGCGCTCACGCGCAAGCGCGCTGACACCGCGCGCACCACTTTCACCACTGGAGAACTGACATGCCGAAGCCCACCAAGGGCCCCCGCCTCGGTGGCGGTCCCGCTCACGAGCGCCTGCTCCTGAGCAACCTCGCCAACGCCCTCTTCACGCACGGTCGCATCACGACCACCGAGACGAAGGCCAAGCGCCTCCGTCCGGTCGCCGAGCGGCTCATCACGTTCGCGAAGCGCGGCGACCTGCACGCTCGTCGTCGGGTCATCGCGACCCTGCGCGACAAGTCCGTCGTGCACACGCTGTTCACGGAGATCGCCCCGCAGGTCGAGGACCGTCAGGGCGGCTACACCCGCATCACGAAGCTCGGCTTCCGCAAGGGCGACAACGCCCCGCTGGCGTCGATCGAGCTCGTCCTCGAGCCGGTTTCGGGCACGCCCGCGCCGGTGAAGCGCACCGCGGCTCCGGCCGCCGCCGCTCCGGTCGAGGAGCCGGCCGCCGACGAGACCACCGAGGAGGCCCCGGTCGAGGAGACCGAGACCACCGAGGAGTCCGCTCCGGTCGAGTCGGAGACCGAGACCGAGGCTGCTGCCGAGGTCGAGGCCGACGCCGCCGAGAAGAGCGACGACGCCAAGTAGCACCCCGCGTCACCACGACGAAGCCCCCGCGACCCAGGTCGTGGGGGCTTCGTCGCGTCCGGGAGCGGCCGTCAGCCGCCCCGACGTCCGGAGAACGCAGGACCGTCGCCTTCCCAGTGGGCGCCCCGTAGCGTGTCCGCCCGACAGGGAGAGTCACCACATGGAGTTCCAACACATCGCGGGAGTCGGTCGCCGCGCATGGCGGTGGAGCCGCACGTCCGGCACGCAGCCGAGACTGCTGCACGCTGCCAAGGCCGCCGGCGCCGCGGCACTGGCCTGGGTCATCGCCAGGCACGTGCCCGGGGTCGCGTCCGACTACCCGTACTACGCACCCCTCGGGGCGATCGTCGCGATGCAGACGACGGTCTACGCCGGACTGCGGAACGGCATCCAGACGCTCGTCGGCATCCTGCTCGGCATCGCCGTCGCGGGCTTCACGATGCTCGTGGGGGACCCGGGGATCCTCGCCGTGGCCCTGGCCGTCGGCATCGGGGTGCTCGTCGGCGGGTTCCGGGTGCTCGGCGAGGGCAGCACCTGGGTCTCGACAGCGGCGTTGTTCGTGCTGCTCGTCGGCGGGGCCAACGCGGAGGGCTACTCGTTCGGGTACCTCGTGCAGATGGGCATCGGCGTGGTCGTCGGCCTGCTCGTGAACTTCCTGGTGTTCCCCCCGCTGCACTTCTGGGACGCGGAGCGCCGGATCGACGAGGTGAACGCCGTGCTGGCCGCACACCTGGAAGGCCTGGCGGGCGTGCTGGAGAGCGGCAAGCGGGACGAGGACGCCTGGAACCGGCAGCAGGACAAGCTCGACCGTGCGATCGCCGACGTGCGCGCGCGGGTGTCCGTCGCCCACGAGAGCCGGAAGATCAACCCGCGTGGGGCGCTCCGCGGGTCCCGCGCGCGGCTGCAGCAGGACGGCGCCAGGTTCCGCGCGTTGGAGCGCGTCGCCTGGTACACGACCGACCTCACCGAGCTCGTGGCGCGGTCCGGTCCGGTCTCCTCGAACCTCGGCCGGCCCGACCCGGCCTTCACGGAGCCGCTGGCCGCTGCGATCCGCCAGCTCGCGTGCGTCATCCGCGGGGACTGCCCGGAGGACGAGGGCGACGAAGCGATCGAGCGGCTCGAGCACGCGCTCGACGCCTCGCGCGAGAACCCCTCGCACGTCGCGGTGACGGCGTCGGCGCTGGTGGCGCTGCGGGGCATCGTGGAGTCCGAGCGCCGCGCGACGGACAATCTCGACACCCGCACCGGTCCGTCGGCGTTCCACCGTCCGCGCGGCTGACACGGGATCAGGCACGACCCGTGCTCCGTAGACTCGCACCGTGACCGTCCTACCCCGCATCGCCGTCCTCGGCCCGGTCACGGTGACGGGTGCGGACGGCGAGCAGACGGCGGTGCCGGGCGCGCTCGCACGGTCGTTCCTGACGGCACTGGTACTCGCGCGCGGCCACGCCCTGACCACCGAGTCCCTGATCGAGGAACTCTGGCCGGACGCGCAGCCGCGGGGCGCCCGCGCGGCGCTGCAGACGCTCGTTTCCCGTCTGCGCCGGACCGTGGCGGAGGGCCTCGTGGTGTCGACGAGCACCGGGTACGCGTTGGGCGGCGGCCCCGAGGACGTCGACCTCGTCCGCGCCGAGCGTGCTGCGGGCGTCGCGGGGCCGGCAGCGGTCCGCGCCGCACTCGACCTCTGGCGCGGCGATCCGGGCGCCGACGTCGAGGGGGACCTGGGTGCGGCGCTCACGGACCGTGCCGCAGCGCTCCGTCGCACGCTCCGCAGGGCGCTCGGCGGCACGTTGCTCGACGAGGGCCACGCCGACGAGGCCGCCGAACTCTGGGCGGCGGAAGCCGCCGCCGACCCCTACGACGAGATCGCGGTCGCCGGCTCGATGCGCGCCCTCGCCGCGGCCGGCCGCACGAGCCAGGCCATCGCCGTCTTCGCGGCGCACCGCGACCGACTCGCCGACGAACTCGGCGCCGATCCCTCGGCCGACCTGGTCCGCCTCAACGCTGACTTGCTGCGCCGCTCCGGCCCCGCGACGGGCGGCGTCCGGCGCATCGGGCTGCGTGCCGCGCCGAACACCTTGGTCGGGAGGCAGGAGGACCTCGTCGCCGTCGCGGACCTGCTGTCCACCGGGCGGCTGGTCACCATCCTCGGAGCGGGTGGGCTGGGCAAGACCCGCCTCGCACAGGCGGTCGCAGCCGACCTGCCGCCGACCCAGGGCGTCGTCGTGTTCGAGCTGGCGCCGCTCGCCACGGGCGACGACGTCGTGCCGGCACTCGGTGCACTCCTCGGGATCGCCGAGTTCCGGTCCACCCGGTCGCTCCGGGACGCCGTCGCCGCAGACCTGCGCACCCGGGTGGTACGAGCACTCGCCGACGGACCCACCGTGCTCGTCCTGGACAACTGCGAACACCTGGTGGCCGAGGTCGCCGCCTTCGCCGCGGACCTGCTCGCGACCGTGCCCACCCTGCGGATCCTGACGACCTCGCGCGCCCCGCTCGCCATCGCCGGTGAGGTCGTGGCTCCCCTGGCGCCGCTGCCCGTCGAGGCCGACGGCGCCGCGGTCCGGTTGTTCACCGAGCGGGCGCGGGCCGCACGACCCGGCGCCGTGCTGCCCGTGGACGCCGTTCGCCGGATCTGCACGCGGCTCGACGGCTCGCCACTGGCCATCGAACTCGCGGCGGCTCGGATCCGCGGGATGAGTGCCGACGAGATCGAGCGCCGACTGGACGACCGGTTCGCGCTCCTGCGTGGCGGTGACCGGAGCGCTCCGGAGCGGCACCGGACCCTGCTCGCCGTGATCGAGTGGAGCTGGCGCCTGCTCGACGACGGGGCACAGGACCTGCTGACGCGTCTGGCACTGTTCCCGGACGGGCTCGCGGTCGACGCGGTCGAGGCCGTCGCTGCTCCGGACCGCCGGGCGGACGCGCTCGACGACCTCGCCGAACTCGTGGAACAGTCGCTCGTGCAGCTCGTCGAGCACGAGGGCGGGCCCGTGCGGTACCGGCTGCTCGAGACCGTGCGTGAGTTCGGGGCCACCCGGCTCGAGGCGCGCGGTGCGACCGAGGCCGTCCGCACGGCGATGATCGGCTGGGGGCGTGACTTCGCCGCCGACCGCAACCTGCTCACGATCACGGGTGCCGCACAGCTCGACCGGTTCCGTGAGGTCGCCCGCGAATCCGACAACCTCGTCACCCTGCTCCGCTGGAGCCTGGCGGTCGACGACACCTC
This sequence comes from Curtobacterium sp. ABR8, assembly GCF_057812125.1. Classification (NCBI taxonomy): domain Bacteria; kingdom Bacillati; phylum Actinomycetota; class Actinomycetes; order Micrococcales; family Microbacteriaceae; genus Curtobacterium; species Curtobacterium sp. ABR8. The sequence goes on along the minus strand of NZ_CM173818.1, from coordinate 3,711,775 downwards.
GGCGGTCGCGCACCTGTTCGCGGCCCTCGGCGGCTACTGGTCGCTGCGCGGGGCGCACGGCGAGGTCGTCGCACTCGGCCCCGAGGTCGTCCCCGCCCTGCGCCGTACCCGACCGGTCGCCGAGGACCGCGCCGCCACCGTGCTCGGGCTCGTGGTCACCGGCGGGTCGTCCGCGTTCAGCGACAAACGGACCGCTGCCCTGGCGGTGTCGACCCTGCGCCGGATGATGCGCGACGGCACCACCGGGTTCGCCGTGCTCGACGCCCAGGCGGCCCTGCTGCTCACCCTGGGGCGACCGGCCGACGGTCACACCCTGCTCGCCCGCTACCGCGACGACCCGGAGCCCGGTGTCGCCTGCCTGGCGAACATGCTCAGCGCGCCCCTCGCCGAGAACGACGGGGATTCCGCCGACGCCCTGCGGTACGCGACCCGCGCCGCGACCCTCTCGCGCACGAGTGATGACGCCTGGACCACCGGGTCGATCGCCGTCACGATGACCCAGCTCCTGGCGCAGACCGGCCGGCACGCCGACGCCCTGCGCTCCGCCGAGGTCGCCCGCGAACAGCTCGAACGGTTCGGGGCCGACGACGACCTGTACGAGATCGGCTGGACCGTCGGGCTCTGCGCCGCGAGCACCGGCGACGTCGTCCGTGCCCGGCAGGTCGCCGACGACCTCCAGCACCGGCCGGTCGAGGCCCGCGGCGGGTTCGACGAAGACCGGGTGCAGATCGGCGTCCTCGCGATGGCCATCGGCGCGGAGTGCTCGCGCTGGGAGGGAGCCCTCGACCACGCCGCGGCGGAGTACGCCCGCGCGTGGGACTCCGTGCTGCCCCTGCGGAAGCAGACACCCCACTGGACGCTCATGGCGGGCTCGGCGCGGATCGCGGCGCGGGACGAGGCGGCGGTGCGCCGGTCCGACGGAGCCGTGACGGGCCTCCCGGTCGACGACGTGGCGGTCGCGAGACGCCTGCGCGTCGGTGCGCTCGTGATGCTGCGCGTCCACCCGTGGTGGCTGGACCTGCCCGTGATCGGCACCGCCCTGCTCGGGTTGGCGCTCGCCGCCGCCCGTGACGGGCAGCGGGAGCACGCAGCCCGGTGCTGGGGGCTGGCGATCCGACTCGGTTCGCGGCAGGACTTCGGCGTGCTCGCACACACACGGATGCGGCAGGTGCTGGCCGGAGCCCTCGGCGCCACGGTGCTGGCGGACGCCGAGACGGCCTCGGCCGGATCGAACCGGGCCGAGGCCGTCTCGCAGGCGCGGCTCCTGCTCGATGAGCTGCGGTTCCGCGTGCGCTGACGGCGCCCGTCAGGCCTTCCGCATGTACGCGCGGACCGTCAGCGGTGCGAACACCGCGACGACGACCGCTGCGCCGAGCAGGCTGATCCAGAGGTCGACGCCCACCGTGCCGTGGTTCACGAGGTCGCGGACCGCCGTGATCAGGTGCGAGATCGGGTTGACCTCGGAGAACCAGCGCAACCAGTCCGGCAGGGTGTCCGCCGGCACGAACGCGTTCGACAGGAACGTCAGCGGGAACAGCACCATGTTGGAGATGCCGGAGACGCTCGACGCCGTCCGCGCGACGACGCCGAAGTAGGCGAAGATCCAGCTGATCGCCCAGGCGACGACGATGACCAGCAGCCCGGCCAGGACGACCGCGCCGAAACCGCCGGCCGGACGCAGACCCATGATGATGCCGACCGTGAAGGTGATCGTCGTGGCGATCGCGTACCGGACGGTGTCGGCGAGCAACGCACCCGCGAGCGGGGCGATCCGGGCGATGGGCAGGGACTTGAAGCGGTCGAAGACGCCCTTGTCCATGTCCTCGCGCAGCTGCACGCCCGTCACGATCGACGACGTGATGTTCGTCTGCACGAGGATGCCCGGGATGATGATCGGCAGGTAGCTCGCGACGTCACCGGCGATCGCGCCACCGAAGATGTACGTGAACATCACGGTGAAGATGATCGGCATCAGGGTGACGTCGAACAGCTGCTCCGGGGTGCGCCGGACCTTGATCAGGCCGCGGTACGCCATCGTGAGCGACTGCCGGACGGTGGCGCCGAGACCGGTCGCACCGACGCCGGGACGTGGGGTGACCCGGGGCGCAGCGGTGCCCGTGGGCGTGGTGATGGTGGTCATGCGATGCTCCCTGCGAGTTCGCGGTCAGTGCTGTCGGTGTCGTCGTCGGTGGTCGCCGGAGCACCCGTGATGGTCAGGAAGACCTCGTCGAGGGTGGGCTTCTGCACGCTCATCTCGGCGAGGGTGATGCCGGCCTCGCGGAACGACACGAGCAGGTCGGTCACACGGTCCGGGTCCGACATCGGTGCGGTGAGGCGTGAACCCTCGGGGCTGGCCACCGCGTCGACACCGAGGGTGTTCCGCACGATCGAGCGCGCGGCGTCGAGCCGGAGCACATCGGTCAGGCGGAGCTGCAGCGACGAACTCCCGATCGAGGCCTTCAGCTCGTCGCTCGTGCCCTCGGCGACCACCTTGCCGTGGTCGATCACCGCGATGCGGTCGGCGAGCTGGTCCGCCTCGTCCAGGTACTGCGTCGTCAGCAGCACGGTCGACCCCGTCGCCACCAGCTCGCGGATGGTGTCCCACATCTGCGCACGGGTCCGGGGGTCGAGCCCCGTGGTGGGCTCGTCGAGGAAGATCAGCGGCGGCTGGGCGATGAGGCTCGCGGCCAGGTCCAGCCGGCGACGCATGCCACCGGAGAAGTTCTTGAGCGGGCGCGACGCGGCCTCGGTCAGCCCGAAGCGCTCGAGCAGCTCCACGGCCTTGCGCTTCGCGTCGGCGCGGGACAGCCCGAGCAGGCGCGCGAAGACCACCAGGTTCTCGGTCGCGCTGAGCGTCTCGTCGACACTGGCGTACTGACCGGTCACCCCGATGAGGGTGCGGACCGTCTGCGCCTCACGCCGGACGTCGTGCCCGAAGATCCGGGCCTCGCCGCCGTCGGCCTTGAGCAGGGTCGCGAGCATGGAGATGGTGGTGGTCTTGCCGGCGCCGTTGGGACCGAGCACGCCGTAGACCGTGCCGGCCTCCACGCGGAGGTCGACACCGTCCACTGCGCGGTTCGTCCCGAAGGTCTTCACGAGGCCGGAGGCCTCCACCGCGAGCGGTGTCGTGGTCATCGAAATGTCCTTTCGTCGATGTCGAGGACGATGGTGCCGCGGGGCGCTCACGCGGCACTGACGTGGCGCTGACATCGGTGGACAGCACGCGTCAGGAAGGTGCTGTGCAGGACTGTCGGGAGGCGCGGTGCGGCCCCGGTACGGTGGTCGCGTGGACGAGACGGCGGGCCTGCAGGGCGGCGGTGACGCCGGCAGCGTCCGGCTGCGGCTGGACATCGCGTACGACGGGGCCGCGTTCTCCGGGTGGGCCCGGCAACCCGGGCTGCGGACCGTGCAGGGCGCGCTCGAGGCCGCCCTCGCCACCGTGTTCACCCGGTGGGGCGAGCCGCCACTGCTCACCGTCGCCGGACGCACCGACGCCGGCGTGCACGCCACCGGACAGGTCGCCCACCTCGACCTGTCGGCCGAGCAGTGGGACGCGCTCAGCGCCAAGCGCGGCTCGGGGCGCTCGCCGCTCGACGGGCTCGTGAAACGAGTGAACGGCATCGCGGCATCCGAGGGCGACGTCGTCGTCACCCGGGCCTCGGTCGCGCCGGACGGGTTCGACGCCCGGTTCTCCCCGCTCTGGCGACGGTACGAGTACCGGATCGCGGACGCCGACGCCCCGCGCGATCCACGTCGACGTGGACACACCGTCTGGCACGGGGCGAGCCTCGACCCGGCAGCGATGGAGCGTGGTGCGCTGACGTTGCTCGGGCTGCACGACTTCGCGACGTTCTGCAAGCCGCGCGAGGGAGCGACGACCATCCGGACGTTGCAGCAGTTCCGCTGGGACCGCGAGCCGGACGGCGTGCTGGTGGCGCGCCTCCAGGCCGACGCCTTCTGCCACTCCATGGTGCGCGCGATGGTGGGGGCGACCATCGCCGTCGGCGAGGGGCGGTTCGGTCCGCAGCAGCTCGAGGAGCTCCGCGTCGCCGGGGCGCGGACGAGCGTGTTCAAGACGGCGCCGGCGAAGGGGCTGACGCTGACCGAGGTGGGGTACCCGGCGGACGGGGAGCTCGCGGGGCGGGCGGAGCAGACGCGGGCGCGGCGGGGGTGAACGCTCGGCCCTGATGTTGCACGTGCGATACGTATCATTGCACAACTTGAAATACGAACGGTCAGTCTGCCAGGATCGGTGACGGCGAAGAAGCCGCAACGATTGGGGTAAAAATGAACCGAGTTCGTACCGTCGGGGTGATCGGGGCAATTGTCACCGGCGCCATGCTGAGCACAGTGGGCGCAACCGCTGCGACGGCAACACCTGCGTCGACGATCTCAGCGTCGGCCAACGCTGTCCAGCGTGGCGTTCCGGTGCCGGTCCCGACGAGGTCGAACCCTGTGCCGAGCTCGCCTGCCCCGCAGGGGGAGATCTCGACGGATCGAGTACCGATCGGGACGATCGTCAACTGGATCAAGAAGAACGCGCCGTCGATCGTCACCGGCATGAAGAACGCGGTCCGGAGCGGTGTCAAGGCGTTCAAGAACTGGTGGAACGGGTTGGCGGGCTGGATCCGCACCGGGATCACGGCTGTCGGCAACTTGAGCGTGACCGAGCTCTTCAGCGCGCTCTGGAACTACTTCTTCGGTTGATCCGAGACGGCTGCGGGGATCGGTGAAACCCTCCCCGCAGCCGTGGCTCGAGAGGAGCACCATGCTTGAGATGGTCGACGTTCGCTTGCGCGGGCGTGGTCGCCCGCGCCTGGACGGGGTGAGCATCCGTTTCGACCCAGGAGTCGTGTACGGCCTGATCGGTCCGAACGGGGCCGGGAAGTCGTCGTTGATGTCAGTACTCGCGCAGCTGGTCCCGGCCTCGTCGGGAAGGTTGTCGTCACCTCCTGCCCTCGTCGGGGCCGTCTTGTCGGACAACGGACTTCACCCGGGACGGACTGTCCGCGAGACCATCCGCCTGCGTGGCCTGTACGCGCGGGTGGGAGCGGAAGCCGCTGACGATGCGCTCCGCCGAGCTGGCTTGGAGTCCGTTGCACGCCGGAGGGTCGGCACGCTGTCCCTCGGCATGCGCATGCGCTTGGCGATCGCTGCAGCGACCATCGGCGAGCCCGGCCTCGTGATCCTCGACGAACCGATGAACGGTCTCGATCCGAACGGGATCTCGTGGGTCAGGTCGGTCATCGCAGACCTGCGGAGCCGGGGCGTGATCGTCGTGGTGTCGAGCCACCTCTTGAGCGAACTGGCGCAGTTCATCGACGTCGCGGTGATCATCAGTGCCGGAACGATCACACGCATCGAGTCGATGCGTGGCATCGGACAGATCGGCTGTCTCATCCGAGTGAGCGATCCGGCCGCGTTGATCGACATCTTGGGTCGGCAGGGCTACAGGAGCGCGATGCGCAGTGAATGGGTGAGCGTCGACCGGCCCGCGCCGGACGTTGTTCGAGAAGCGGTCAGGAATTCGCTCGACGTCCTCGGCGTCGAGGAACGTGGGATCGACCTCGAGGACCTCTACGCGACCACCTCCACAGGTGAGCACGTGGCGGGGGAGGCGCGATGATCTCGTTCGTCCAGAGCTCGTTCCTGGAGCTCCGCAAACGCACCGATACGCAGGGGGCCATCGCTGCGTACGCGCTGTTGTGTGCCGTGGTCATCGCCTGCGGTGCGCTCAGCATCTCTGTCGTGAAGTCGGCTCCGTCCTTCGGAGCCGGCGAAGTGCTCGTGATCGTTGGTCTCCCGGTGGCGCTTGCATCGGCGATCGTCGGCGTCGTGTTCGGTGTGGGCGACGGACGGGTCGGTGGTGAACGCGACGGAATACTCACGGGTCTTTCGCGTGACACGCTCTACCTCGCGCGCGTATGTGCTTGTGCTGCGATGGTGACTGGTCTGGTCATCGCGAGCGCAGTTGTGAGCTTTGTCTCCGTCATCGTGGCCGGCGCGCTCGGTGGTGAGTTGTCGTCGGTGTCCTTCGTCGCACAACTCGGAGAGGTCGCTGCGCTCGCCTTCTCGGCGGCAGCCCTGGGCTTCGGCCTCGGTGCATCGCTTCGAGGCCTCGCGCTTGCACTCGTGAGTGTCCTCTTGATCATCCTCGTCGTCGACACGACGCTGGCGCTCGCCGGGCCCTGGTCGGACTTCATCCGGTTCAGCACCGTTCAGGCAGGGGTGACTGGATCTGCTCCGTTCCCGCCTTCTGCGACGTCCGGGCTCTTGTGGGTCGGCGTTCCTCTGGTCGGAGGCTGGCTCCGCACGCGTTCAGCGGAGGTGTGACGTGGCAGACACAAGAACGCACGATCGACAGCGATCGATCGGCACGGGGACCCTCATCGTCATTGCGACCCTCGGCTTGTTCGTCGTCGGGGTCAACGGCCAAGCACCGTCGATCCGACTCGTCGCTGCCGGGATCGCCGTCCTCTCCGGTGCAGCCTCCCTCTGGTTCACGCGCAAGCGCAGTGGCCTGTGGGGCTGGTACGCGATCACCGTCGCTGTCGTGCTCTTCCGGCTGGTGGGCGGAGCGTGAACCGGGGCAAGCACGTCCCGCTGATGTTGCCGAGCGCAATCATTTACCTCGACGCAACCTGAGGGACTCCGCAGGTCGGTAGCGTGCGGGCATGCCCAACCTCCTCGGGCGCACTCTGCTGTGCGCCACGGCTGCCGCGACGCTCCTCGCCGCCCCGCTCGTCACCGTCACCGCCGCCAGCGCGAACCCCGAGGGGAGCGGCCTCGTCATCGAGGAGGCCTACCTGAAGGCGGGCAGCAACGGCGCCTTCTACAACCAGAAGTTCATCGAGATCGGCAACCCGACCGACGCCCCGGTGTCACTCGACGGTTGGTCGCTGCAGTACCGCTCGGCGACGAGCGCCGGCGCCTTCTCGACGAGCGCGCTCGAGGGCACGGTCCCGGCCGAGGGCACCTTCCTGGTGTCGATGGCCGGCAACGGCGGGGCCACCGCGGTCGGTGCGGACCTGCCGACGGCGGACGACACCGCGTCGCTGAACCCCTCCGGCACCACGGGCACGATCGTGCTGTCGAACACCGCCACACCGCTGACGCTCGCCGCCGGCCCGGTGCCGACCGGTACCGCGGGCGTCGTCGACCTGCTCGGCTACGGCGCCTCGAACACGTACGAGGGCACGGTACGCACCGTCGAGGGCGCGAACGGCGTGCCGAACGGCCTCGTGCGTCAGGGCACCACGGACACCGACGACAACGGGGCCGACTTCTCGGGGACGACGACCCTGACGCCGCGGAACGCCGCCGGTGCGACGACCGCGCCGACCGACCCGACCGAGCCCACCGACCCGACGGAGCCGACGGACCCCGGCGCGCCCGCCGAGGCCGTCACCATCGCCCAGCTGCAGGGCACCACGGACACCTCGCCCTACGCCGGCACGACCGTCACCACCGACGGCGTCGTCACCGCGGTCTACGCGTCCGGCGGCTTCAACGGCTACACGATCCAGACCCCGGGCACCGGCGGCGCGATCGACCTCGGTACCCACACGGCCTCGGACGCCGTCTTCGTCTTCTCGTCCGCGACCGCCGGGCTGGTGGCGGAGGGCGACCACGTGCGCGTCACCGGTGGGGTCTCCGAGTACTTCGGCCTGACCGAGCTCACGGTGTCGAGTGCGGCGTCCTTCGAGAAGCTCGCCGACACCGTCGTCGCCCCGCAACCCGCCGCGGTCGCGTTCCCGTCCTCGGACGCACAGCGGGAGTCGCTCGAGAGCATGCTCATCGCGCCGCAGGGCTCCTACACGGTCGCCGACAACTACACGACGAACCAGTACGGCGAGGTCGTCCTCGCCAGCGGTGCGGGCCGGCTCGTCCAGCCGACCGAGGTCGGCCGTCCGGGCAGCGCCGAGGCGAAGGCCGTCGAGGCGTCGAACGCCGCGCGCAAGGTGACGCTCGACGACGGTGCCAGCACCAACTTCCTGACGAAGGCGAACCAGGGCATCCCGGTGTCGTGGCTCACCCAGGGGCCGGTCACCGTCGGCGCGACCGCCACGTTCTCGCAGCCGGTCGTCCTCGACTACCGCAACAGCGGGTGGAAGTTCCAGCCGACCGCGCCGATCACCGGCGCGACCCCGGCAGCCGACCTGCCCGCGTCGTTCTCGACCGTGCGGCAGGCGAAGCCGCAGGACGTCGGCGGCGACCTGAAGCTCGCCGGGTTCAACGTGTTGAACTACTTCCCGACCACCGGCGACCAGCTCACCGGCTGCTCGTACTACACCGACCGCGCGGGCGACCCCGTCACGGTCAACTCGGGCTGCGACGCCCGCGGTGCTGCCGAGGAAGAGGACTTCCTGCGTCAGCAGGTCAAGATCGTCAAGGCGATCAACGGCCTCGGCGCCGACGTCGTCTCGCTCGAGGAGATCGAGAACTCGGCCCGCTTCGGCCAGGACCGCGACGCCGCCGTGGCCACCCTCGTCGACGCGCTCAACGCCGCCACCGGCGAGGAGACCTGGGCGTACGCGAAGTCGCCCGCGACCGTGCCGGCGAGCGAGGACGTCATCCGCCTCGCGCTCATCTACAAGCAGGACCGTGTCGCACCCGTCGGCGAGTCCACGATCCTGCTCGACGACGCCTTCACGAACGCCCGGCAGCCCGTCGCGGACGCGTTCCGCCCCGTCGGTGGCATCGAGGACGACGACTTCCTGGTGATCGCGAACCACTTCAAGTCGAAGGGCTCCGGTACCGGCGAGAACGCCGACCAGGGCGACGGCCAGGGCGCCTCGAACGCCGACCGGGTGCGGCAGGCGAAGGCCCTCGTGACCTTCTCCACCGACATGCAGGCGCAGTACGGCACCGACAAGGTGTTCATGCTCGGCGACTTCAACGCCTACAGCAAGGAGGACCCGGTGGTCGTCCTCGACGACGCCGGCTACACCGACCTCGGCCCGGCGCTCGACGCCACCGAGTACTCGTACGTGTTCTCCGGCCTGAGCGGGTCGCTCGACCACGTGTTCGCCTCACCCGCCGCTGCCGAGACGGTCACGGGCGTGGACATCTGGAACATCAACTCGGTCGAGTCGGTGGGCCTGGAGTACAGCCGCTACAACTACAACGCGTCGGACCTGTACACCGACGACGTGTTCCGCGCGAGCGACCACGACCCGATCCTGGTCGGCTTCGACCTCGACGCCGCGGGGACGGACCCGGGCACGGACCCCGGGACGGACCCGGTGCCGACGCCGACGCCGGCACCGGTGCCGGCACCGGTGCCGACCCCGACCCCGGTGCCGACCCCGACCCCGACGCCGGTGCCGCCGGTCGACGGGATCACCCCGCCGGCTGGCCCGGCGGCGCCGTCGGAGTCGCTCCTGACCGAGGCGAACCGCGGCGGGGTGTCCGCACCGGCGACGGCCCGTGCGGGGGAGACCATCACGGTGACGGTCGGCTCGGCGGCTGCCGGTGACACGGTCGACGTGTGGCTGTTCTCGACCCCGACGCTGATCGGGACCGCGGAGGTCGCGGCCGACGGCACCGTGCGGGTGACGATCCCCTCGGACACCCCCGCTGGTGCGCACCGGCTCGCGGTGACGGCTGCTGACGGGAGCCTGATCGGCTGGACCCCGATCACGATCACGGCGGACGGACAGCTCGCGTTCACGGGTGCTTCCGGGCTCGGTGCCGGAGCGCTGGTCGCGTTCCTGCTGCTCGCGGCGGGTGCCGGCGTCATGATCGCGCGCCGTCGCCGGGCGACAGCCGCCGCCGCTTAGTCACGCCGCGCCGTGGGCGCGAGTGCAGGACGGACGGGAGGCCCGTGGCCAGGCGGTCACGGGCCTCCCGTCCGGCAGTGGCTGCGCTTGACCGAGGCGACCCGCGTCGGCTAGGCTCTCACCTTGGTCTGTGCGCCACGCGCGCCGGACAGTCAGATGAGCCCTCCACCCGGGCGTTCCGCCGGCTTCTGCCGCGGGGAACCCCGACCGGAGTGGGATTCACGGACTCCTCACCTCGACACGAAAGCAGCACTCCTGTGACTCGCACGTTCTCACCGAAGCCGGCAGACGTCCAGCACGACTGGATCGTCATCGACGCGACCGACGTCGTCCTCGGCCGTCTCGCCACCCACGCCGCGGCGCTCCTGCGCGGCAAGCACAAGGCCACCTTCGCCCAGCACATGGACATGGGTGACTACGTCATCATCGTGAACGCCGACAAGGTCGCCCTGACCGGGTCGAAGCTCGCGAAGAAGGTCTACTACCGCCACTCGGGCTACCCGGGCGGCCTCACGGCGACCTCCTACCCGGAGATGCTCGAGAAGCACCCCACCCGCGCCGTCGAGAAGGCGATCCGCGGCATGCTGCCGAAGAACACCCTCGGTCGCGAGCAGCTCAAGAAGCTGAAGGTCTACGCCGGCGCGGAGCACCCGCACTCCGCGCAGCAGCCCAAGGCGTACATCTTCGACCAGGTCGCACAGTAGTTCCGGCCACGACGACTTCAAGGACATAGAGAAACTCATGGCTCAGATCGCTGATTCCCTCGACCAGACCCCGGAGAGCTTCACCACGGAGAGCGCACCCGCCGCTGCCGAGGCCGCTCCCCGTCAGATCCTCAACGTCTCCGGCGGTGCCGTCGGGCGCCGCAAGGAGGCCATCGCGCGCGTTCGCCTCGTTCCGGGCTCCGGCACGTTCGTCGTGAACGGTCGCTCGCTCGAGGACTACTTCCCGAACAAGCTGCACCAGCAGCTCATCAACGACCCGTTCAAGGTCCTCGAGCTCCTCGGCTCGTACGACGTCGTCGCCCGCATCACCGGTGGCGGCCCCTCGGGTCAGGCCGGCGCGCTCCGCCTCGCCATCGCCCGCACCCTGAACGAGATCGACCGCGAGAACAACCGCGCGACCCTCAAGAAGGCTGGCTTCCTCACCCGTGACGCCCGCGTCATCGAGCGCAAGAAGGCCGGTCTCAAGAAGGCCCGCAAGGCTTCGCAGTTCTCGAAGCGCTAGTCGTCACCGGCTGAAGATCGCAATGCCGCGTCTGTTCGGTACCGACGGGGTTCGTGGTCTCGCCAACGGCGAGCTGACGGCCGCGCTCGCACTGGGTCTTGCCCAGGCGAGCGCGGCCGTCCTCACACACGGACACCATGCCGACGCCCGCCGGGCGTCCGGTCGGCCGCGCCCGCGCGCGGTCCTGGCGCGCGACCCGCGCGTCTCCGGTGAGTTCCTCGGTTCCGCTGTCGCGGCCGGACTCGCCTCCGCCGGCGTCGACGTCCTCGACGCCGGGGTCATCCCCACCCCCGCTGCGGCGTTCCTCGTCGCGGACATCGACGCCGACTTCGGCGTGATGATCTCCGCGTCGCACAACCCCGCCCCGGACAACGGGATCAAGTTCTTCGCAACGGGTGGTCGCAAGCTGCCGGACGAGGTCGAGGACCGCATCGAGGCGGCCATGCACGACCACTCCGCGCCGACCCCCACCGGCATCGACGTCGGGCGCATCTCGCGGTTCGCCGACGCCGAGGACCGCTACGTCGTCCACCTGCTCGGCACGCTGCCGCACCGGCTCGACGGCATCCACGTCGTGCTCGACTGCGCCAACGGTGCCGCCGCCGGCGTCTCGCCCGAGGTGTTCGTGAACGCCGGGGCACGCGTCACGCTCATCGGTGCCGACCCTGACGGCTGGAACATCAACGACGGTGTCGGTTCGACCCACATCGACAACCTGGCCCGTGCGGTGCTCGAGCACGGCGCGGACGTCGGCATCGCGCACGACGGCGACGCGGACCGCTGCCTGGCCGTGGACGCCGCGGGCAACGCCATCGACGGTGACCAGATCATGGCGATCCTGGCGCTGTCGCTGCAGGAACGCGGTCGGCTGAAGGACGACACCCTCGTCGCGACGGTCATGTCCAACCTCGGGCTCAAGCGGGCGATGGCCGACGCGGGCATCACCGTGATCGAGGCCGGCGTGGGGGACCGGTACGTGCTCGAGAAGATGACCGAGGGTGACTACTCCATCGGTGGCGAGCAGTCCGGCCACATCATCTTCAACGAGTACGCCACCACGGGCGACGGCATCCTGACCGGGCTGCACCTGGTGGCCGAGATGGCGCGCACGGGCAAGTCCCTGCAGGAGCTCGCCTCGTGCATGACGGTGTTCCCGCAGGTCCTGCTCAACGTCAGGGGCGTCGACCGTCACGGCCTCGCCGACCAGGGCGTGCAGGACGCCGTCGCCGCGGCGTCGGCAGCGCTCGGGGACACCGGGCGCGTGCTGCTCCGACCGTCGGGCACCGAGCCCGTGGTGCGCGTGATGGTCGAGGCCGCTTCGCAGGACGACGCCCAGCGCATCGCCGAGGAGCTCGCCGCAGTCGTGCAGGAGCGCTTGGCGCTCGACGCCGCGTAGGGTTCCCCTCCGCCGCTCACGGAACCAGGTTCCGGACACAGCACCGCGCTCTTCCGTGGTGTGGTGTCCGGAACCTGGTTCCGGGCGGCCCCCGGCTCAGATCTTGCGGAGCAGGACCGAGTTCACCTTGTGGTTCGCGCCCTTCTTCAGCACCAGCGTCGCGCGGGACCGGGTCGGCAGCACGTTCTCGAGCAGGTTCGGCTCGTTGATCGCCCGCCACACCTGCGTCGCCGTCTCGACCGCGTCCTCGCGTGAGAGCGACGCGAACCGGTGGAAGAACGAGTCCGGGCTCGAGAACGCCTCTTCCTGCAGCGCGAGGAACCGGTCGACGTACCAGGACTCGATGTCCTTGGTCTTCGCGTCGACGTAGATCGTGAAGTCGAACAGGTCGGACAGTGCGAGGCGCCCGTGCACCGGCGGGGCGAGGACGTTCAGGCCCTCGACGATGAGGATGTCCGGCTGGCGGACGACGATCTCGGCATCGGGCACGATGTCGTAGACCAGGTGCGAGTAGTACGGCGCCCGGACCTCGGTCGCGCCGCTCTTCACCTGGCTGACGAACCGCAGCAGGGAGCGACGGTCGTACGACTCCGGGAAGCCCTTGCGGTCCATGATCCCGCGACGCTCGAGCTCGGCGTTCGGGTACAGGAAGCCGTCGGTCGTCACGAGCTCGACCCGGGGGGTGTCCGGCCAGCGCTTCGTCAGCTCGCGCAGCAGACGGGCGACGGTGGACTTGCCGACGGCGACGGAACCGGCGACGCCGATGACGAACGGCGTGCGTCCGGCTCGCTCACCCAGGAAGCGGCTCGTCTCGGCGTGCAGGTCGCGCGCACCGGCCGCGTACAGCGTGAGCAGCCGCGACAGCGGGAGGTAGACCTCCTGCACCTCCTGCATGTCGAGCCGGTCACCGAGGCCGCGCAGCTGCACGATCTCGGTCTCGGTGAGCGACAGGTGCTCCTTGGGTGCGAGCTGCGACCACTCGTTGCGCGGGATCTCCACGAACGGGGTCGGGTGCGCGACGGCGGTCTCCGGGATCGGCATGGAGTCGAGCGTACAGACGGGCGGCCGTCAGCCGGGCAGGGCGGCGTCAGGCGGGCAGGGCGGCCTCGATGGCCGCGATCACCTCGGGGGCGTCCGGCTTCGTGGTCGGACGGAAGCGCGAGACGGTGCCGTCGGGTGCGACGAGGAACTTCTCGAAGTTCCAGCTCACGCGGCCGGCCTTGCCGTCGGCGTCCGGGGTCTCCTTCAGCGCCTGGTAGAGCGGATGGGCACTCTTGCCGTTGACCTTGACCTTCTCGGACATCGGGAAGGTGACGCCCCACGTGGTGGAGCAGTACTCGTCGATGGCCTCGGACGAGCCGAGCTCCTGCAGGAACTGGTTGCTCGGGAACCCGAGGACCGTGAAGCCCCGCGGGCCGTACTGCTTCTGGAGGGCCTCGAGCTGCTCGTACTGCGGGGCGAGACCGCACCGCGACGCCACGTTCACGACCAGCACCGCCTTGTCCGCGAACGAACCGAACGTGGTGTCCTCGCCGTGCAGCGTGGTGATGGCGATGTCGTCGAAGCGTCCCATGGCCGAAACGTTATCCCCAGCCCTGCTGCTTCGCAGGGTGCGCGCTCAGGCAGACCGTAGGATCGCTTCCATGTGTGGAATCGTCGGCTACGTCGGCAGCAACAGCAGCCAGGACGTCCTCCTCGGTGGCCTCCGTCGCCTCGAGTACCGCGGCTACGACTCGGCGGGCATCGCCGTGGTCGACCCCGCGGGGGACCTCGTCTCCGCCAAGAAGGCGGGCAAGCTCCAAGCCCTCGTCGACGAGCTCGAGTCGTCGCCGATCCCCGACGGCACCACGGGCATCGGGCACACCCGCTGGGCGACCCACGGTGGCCCGACGGACGGCAACGCGCACCCGCACCTGGCCGACGGCGACAAGCTCGCCCTCATCCACAACGGCATCATCGAGAACTTCTCCGAGCTGCGCGCCGAACTGCAGGCCGAGGGCATCGAGTTCCGCAGCGAGACCGACTCCGAGGTCGCCGCGCACCTGGTCGGTCGGGCGTTCCGCGAGACCGGTGACCTGACCGCCGCCATGCAGCAGGCCGTGCAGCGACTGGACGGGGCGTTCACGCTCCTCGTCGTGCACGCCGACCAGCCCGGCGTCGTCGTCGGCGCCCGTCGCAACTCCCCGCTCGTGGTCGGCCTCGGCGACGGCGAGAACTTCATGGGCTCGGACGTCGCCGCGTTCGTCGCCTACACGCAGCGTGCGCTGTCGATCGGGCAGGACGAGATCGCCACGATCCGCCCCGACGGCGTCGACGTCATCCACTTCGACGGCACCCCGGCCACGCCGAGCGAGTTCGAGGTGAACTGGGACGCCTCCGCCGCCGACAAGGGCGGGTGGTCCTCGTTCATGGCGAAGGAGATCAGCGAGGAGCCCGAGGCCGTCGCGAAGACGATCCTCGGCCGCGTGCACGACGGCGCCGTGACCCTGACCGACCTCGACCCGATCGCCGAACGTCTGGCGACCGTCGACCGCGTCATCGTGATCGCCTGCGGCACCGCTGCCTACGCCGGCGTCCTCGGCAAGTACGCCATCGAGCAGTGGGCTCGCATCCCGGTCGAGGTCGAGCTCGCGCACGAGTTCCGCTACCGCGACCCGGTGCTGAACGACCGCACGCTCGTCGTCTCGATCAGCCAGTCCGGCGAGACCATGGACACGCTGATGGCCGTCAAGTACGCCCGCGAGCAGGGCGCGCAGGTCCTGTCGATCTGCAACACCCAGGGCGCGACCATCCCGCGCGAGTCCGACGCCGTGATCTACACGCACGCCGGACCCGAGGTCGCCGTGGCCTCGACGAAGGCCTTCATCGCCCAGGGCGTCGCGCTGTACCTGCTCGGACTGCACCTGGCCACCCTGCGCGGCACGCTCACGCCCGAGCAGATCGCGGAGCAGGTCGCGGAGCTCGAGGGCCTCGCCCCGAAGCTGCAGCAGACCATCGACGACGCCGCCGGCATCAAGGACCTCGCGCGTTGGATGGCGGACACCCGCAGCGTCCTGTTCCTCGGCCGCCACGTCGGCTACCCGATCGCGCTCGAGGGTGCGCTCAAGCTCAAGGAACTCGCGTACATCCACGCCGAGGGCTTCGCCGCCGGTGAGCTCAAGCACGGCCCGATCGCGCTCATCGAGCCTGGGCAGATCGTCTTCGTCATCGTGCCGTCCCCGCGTGACCCGCGCTCGCTGCACCCGAAGGTCGTCTCGAACATCCAGGAGATCCGCGCCCGGGGTGCCCGGGTGATCGCCATCGCGGAAGAGGGCGACGCCGCCGTGCTGCCCTTCGCGGACGAGGTCCTGCGGATCCCGCTCGCGACCCCGCTGTTCGAGCCGCTGCTCGCCGTGGCGCCGCTGCACATGTTCGGCATGGAGCTCGCCGCGGCCAAGGGCCTCGACGTGGACCAGCCGCGCAACCTCGCGAAGTCGGTCACCGTCGAGTAGTCGCACGATGATCATCGGCATCGGGGTCGACGTGGTGGACCTGGAGCGGTTTGAACGGGTGCTGTCGCGCACGCCGGCGATGCGTGCGCGGCTGTTCACCCCGGCCGAGCAGGTCCGTGACGGCGAACCACGGCCGATCGCGTCGCTCGCGGCACGGTTCGCGGCAAAGGAGGCCCTGATCAAGGCCTTCGGGTCCAGCGCGGGGCTCAGCTGGCAGGACCTCGAGGTCGTGTCGGACGACCAGCGCAACCCGTCGCTGACGCTGCACCAACAGGCGCGACAGGTGGCGGATGCGCGTGGCGTGACGAGCGTGCACCTGTCGCTCTCGCATGATGGAGGGATCGCGACCGCGTTCGTGGTCCTGGAGGGGACGGTTCAGTGAGTGCGTTCACCGGGATCACGGTCGATCGTGAGGCCCTGATCGAGAACTACGCGACGATCGCCGAGCAGGTCGCGCCGTCCGGTGTCATCGCGGTGGTCAAGGCCAACGCCTACGGCCACGGCGCGCTCGACGCCGCTCGGGCCTTCGTGGACGCCGGTGCCGAGTGGCTCGGCGTCGCGGACATCGACGAAGCCGTCGCGCTCCGTCAGGGCGGCATCGACGAGGACGTCCGGATCCTCGCGTGGCTGCACGCCCCCGACGAGGACTTCCGTCGCGCAGCGCAGTACGACATCACCCCGGCGGTGTCGAGCGTCGAGCAGCTGTCGGCCGCTGCCGACTCCGAGGTCGGCGCCGTGCACATCTGCGTCGACACCGGCCTGAGTCGCAACGGTGCGGTCGAGTCCGAATGGGCCGAGCTGTTCGCCACCGCCGGGGCCCTGGCGAGGGGCGGCAACCGCACCCGTGTCGAGGGGCTGATGTCGCACCTGTCCAACGCGTCGCGCACGGACGACCTCGACCAGGACGCCGCACTGCAGCGCGCGCTCGACGGCCTCGCCGCGAACGGGATCGTGCCCGAGCTGGTGCACCTCGCCGCGAGTGCCGCGAGCATCGCCGTGCCGGAGACGCGCCGCGACCTGTCCCGCGTCGGACTCGCCCTCTACGGCCTGAGCCCGTTCGCCGACCGTACCTCCGCCGACCTCGGCCTCCGGCCGGCCATGCGTGTGACCGCTGCCGTGCTCCGCACCGTCGACGTCCGCGCCGGCGAGGGCGTGTCCTACGGCTACACCTGGCGGGCGTCGACCGACACCCGCCTCGCTGTCATCGGTCTCGGGTACGCCGACGGGTTCGACCGCGACTTCGGCAACCGGGTCTCGGTCCGGATCGGCGACCGCACGTTCCCGGTGGTCGGACGGGTCGCGATGAACGCCATGCACGTCGACGTCGGCGACGCCGACGTCAGCATCGGCGACGAAGCCGTGCTCTGGGGCGACCCGGCGAACGGCGACCCCGCGGTCGAGGACTGGGCCGCCGCGATCGGCACCATCAACTACGAGGTGGTCGCCCGGGTCGGCCACAGCGTGCACCGGAGGACGACGTGAGCTCCGCACCCCTGCGCCAGGCACGGATCGACCTGGACGCCTACCGCGCGAACCTCGACCTGGTCCGCGAGTGGATGGACCCCGTCGCGGTCATGGCGATCATGAAGGCCGACGCCTACGGGCACGGCCTCGAACCGATCGCGCTCGCCGCGGTGGACGCCGGCATCCGGTGGATCGGCGTGCTCACGGTCCCCGCGGCCCTGCGTCTGCGGTCGATCGGCGTCGGCGAGGACGTCCACCTGTTCACCTGGCAGCACGACCCGGACCTCGACTTCCGCGACGCCATCGACTCGGCTGTCGACCTCGGCGTCTCGAACGTCGCCGAGCTGCAGCGCGTCGTGGACGCCGTCGACCAGCGCCCGGCCCGGGTGCACCTCGGCGTCGACTCCGGACTGCACCGTGACGGCGCGACTCCCTCCGACTGGCCCGCACTCGTCGAGCTCGCCCGCGACGCCCAGCGGAACGGCCGCATCGAGGTCGTCGCCGCGTACACGCACCTGGCCGAGTCGTCCGACCACGAGGACAGTGCCGCAGTCGCCGTGTTCGACGCCGCGATCGAGATCGCCGAGGACCTGGGGCTCGACGTCCCGATGGAGCACGTCGCCGCATCGCTCGCCGGCTTGGAGCGCAAGGAGTTCCGCAAGGACATGGTCCGGATGGGTGCGAACCTGTTCGGCATCCCCGGCGCCGACGGTGTCTCGGCCGCCGACCTCGGGCTCGAACCCGTGATGACCCTGACGGCCTCGGTCGCCAAGACGAAGCGGGTCCCCGTCGACACCGGCGTCTCGTACGACTACACGTACCGCACCACCTCGGAGACCACCCTCGCGCTCGTGCCCGTCGGGTACGCGGACGGCGTCCCGCGTCTGGCGCAGGGCCGCATCGAGGTCGCGATCGGCGGCAAGCGCTACCCGATCGCCGGCCGCGTCGCGATGGACCAGTTCCTCGTCGACGTCGGCGACGACGACGTGCAGACCGGTGACACCGTGACGCTGTTCGGCACCGGCGAGCACGACGAGATGACGGTCCTCGACTGGGGCCGTTCGCTCGGCACCATCGGCGAGGAGATCGTCTGCCGCATCGGGACCCGCGTGCCGCGGTTCTACGAGGGCCACGACATCGAGGGACGCGTCGGGGAGTACCTGCGGGGCGACCAGTCGTGACCGAGGCCGCACGCGTCCTGCTCGACACGGCCGTCGACGGCACCGACGCGATGGGCGAACTCGGAGCGCGGTTGGCCGCGGTCCTGCGTGCCGGTGACCTGGTCGTGCTCACCGGGCCGCTCGGTGCCGGCAAGACGACGCTGACCCGTGGGCTCGGCGCTGCCCTCGGCGCGCGCGGCCAGGTGTCGAGCCCGACCTTCGTCCTCGCCCGGACGCACCCGACGACCGCCGGCCCGGACCTGGTGCACGTCGACGCGTACCGGCTGTCCGACCCCGTGGAGCTCGACGACCTCGACCTCGACTGGGACGCATCGATCGTCGTCGTCGAGTGGGGCCGCGGCATGGTCGACGGCATCAGCGACAACGTGCTCGACGTCGAGATCACGCGGGCGACCGGTGCCGACGCCTCCAGCACCGCCGAGGCCGACGACCCCGACGACGTCCCCGACGAGCCTCGCCGCGTCGTCGTCACCGCGTCCGGCCCGCGGTGGGCTGACGTCTCCCTCTGACACGGCCTCGCCGCCACCACGGGCACGCCTACGATGGACGGGTGCTCCTCGCCATCGACACCTCCGCCGGAACATCCGTCGCCGTCGTCGACCCGGCCACCGGCAAGCCCGTCGCGACCCGTGACACCGAGGACAGCCGCCGGCACGCCGAGGTGATCGGACCGTTCCTGGCCGACGCGCTCGCCGAGGCGGGCATCACCGGCGCGGACGTCACGGGTGTCGTCGCCGGCATGGGCCCCGGCCCGTTCACCGGCCTGCGCGTCGGCATCGCTGCCGCGCGCACCTTCGCCGCGGCGGTCGGTGTCCCCGTCCTGCCGCTCGTCAGCCACGACGCGGTCGCGGCCGATGAGCGCGACGGCCGACGGGACGGACCGTTCGTCGTCCTGACGGACGCCCGCCGGCGCGAGGTCTACTGGAGCGCGTACGACCAGACCGGCACGCGGGTTGCGGGTCCGGGTCTCGCCAGGCCCGCCGATCTCGACGAGGCGATCCGTGCCTCCCGGCCCGAAGCGGTGGGCTGGGACCGCGTGACGGCCCTGTCCATCCCCGCCCGGAGGCTCGGATCACTCGCCGCGGACCGCCTGCGGTCCGGCACGGGGTTCGACCAGGACGCCCCCCTGTACCTGCGGGAACCCGACGTCACGGTGCCGGGTGCGCCGAAACGGGTGAAGCAGTGACCCTGCCGGACGGGCTCCGCCTGCGGCGGGCGCACCCGCAGGACCTCGACGACATCATGTGGCTCGAGCACGTCTCGTTCCCGACGGACGCCTGGTCGGCGTCCCAGATGTCCGGCGAGCTGTACTCGCCGCACGGGTACTACATCGTCATCGAGACCGTCGACCAACCCGCGGCACCGCTGGTCGTCGGGTACGCCGGACTGTCCTCGCTGGCGGGCAACCCGGTCGCCGACGTGCAGACCATCGCGGTCGCTGCGGACCAGCGCGGCAAGGGGCTCGGGCGGGTGCTGTTCACGGAGCTCCTCGACGAGGCCCGCCGCCGTGGTGTGCGCGAGGTCTTCCTCGAGGTGCGCGCCGACAACCCGGTCGCGCAGTCGATGTACACGGCGTTCGGGTTCGAGCACATCGCGACCCGGCCGCGCTACTACCAGCCGGACGGCGTCGACGCGTGGGTGATGCGGGCGCAACTGCCCGGCCCGGACGCCGAGCGGTCGTCGGGCGTCGGACCCATCGGACAGGAGGCCCTCGGTGAGCGGGACTGAACCACTGGTGCTCGGCATCGAGACGAGCTGCGACGAGACCGGCGTGGGCATCGTGCGGGGGAGCACCCTGCTCGCGAACGTCATCGCCTCGAGCATGGACGAGCACGCCCGGTACGGCGGTGTCGTGCCCGAGGTCGCCGCACGAGCCCACCTCGAGGCGATGACCCCCACGCTCCACGAGGCGCTCGAGCGGGCCGGGGTCACCCTCGACGAGCTCGACGCCGTCGCCGTCACCGCCGGACCCGGTCTGGCGGGTGCGCTCATGGTCGGGGTGGGGGCTGCGAAGGCGCTCGCCGTCGCCACCGGCAAGCCCCTGTACGGCGTGAACCACCTGGTCGGGCACGTCGGCGCCGACGTCCTGCGCACCGACGGCAGCGACATCGAGCTGCCGACGATCGCGCTGCTGGTGTCCGGCGGGCACACCTCGCTGCTGCTCGTGAAGGACCTGGTCGGCGACGTCGAACTGCTCGGCGAGACGATCGACGACGCCGCGGGCGAGGCGTTCGACAAGGTCGCACGGCTGCTCGGTCTGCCGTACCCCGGCGGGCCGCAGATCGACCGGGCCGCGGCCGACGGTGACCCGAAGGCCATCCGGTTCCCCCGCGGCCTGACGCTGCCGAAGGACCTGGCCGCGCACCGCTACGACTTCTCGTTCTCGGGACTGAAGACCGCCGTCGCCCGCTGGGTCGAGCGCTGCCGTGACGAGGGGCGCGAGGTGCCCGTGGCCGACGTCGCGGCGAGCTTCCGCGAAGCCGTCGTCGACGTCCTGCTGACCAAGGCCCTGAACGCCTGCCGCGACACCGGCGTCGACCGGCTCCTGCTCGGTGGCGGTGTCGTCGCGAACGCCCGGCTGCGGCAGGTCGCCGAGGAGCGGTGCGCCGCCGCGGGGGTGCAGCTGCGGATCCCGCCGTTCGACCTGTGCACGGACAACGGCGCCATGATCGCGGCCGTCGGCGCACGGCTGGTCGCCGAGGGGCATGCGCCGAGCGACCTCGGGATCGCGGCCGATTCGACGTTGCCGGTGACGACCGTCCAGGTCTGAACCGTCCGGGCCCCGACCGGTCGGCCGTCGGGTGCCTGTGGGAGGATTCACGTGGCGTCGGAGAGACCGGGCGCCGAGAGGGGTGGACGGTGTCCGATCAGAACGAGTGGCCGAAGCCGGGCGAGACGACGCCGGGCAGCACGACCGGTGGGCAGCCGCAGGGGACGCCCGCACCGGACGCACCGCAGGCACCGCGGGCCCCGTCGGCTCCCGAGCAGCCGCAGAACCCGTACGGACAGCAGCACCCGTCGAACCCGTACGCGGCACCGCAGCAGCCGAACCCCTCCGGCCAGCCCCAGCAGTCCAACCCGTACGGACAGCCGCAGCCGTCGAACCCGTACGCGCAGCCGCAGCAGCCGCAGAACCCGTACTCGGCCCCGCAGGCGCCCCAGGACCCGTACGGTGCGGCCCAGAACCCGTACGGCCAGCAGAACCCGTACGCGCAGCAGCAGGGCGGCCAGAACCCCTACGCGCAGCCCCAGGGCGGGCAGAACCCCTACGCGCAGCCGCAGCAGCAGCCGTACGCGCCCGCTGGCGCCTACGGGTCGACCGGGTACCAGCCCTACGCGCAGCGCCCGAAGACCAACACCCTGGCGATCCTCTCGATCGTGTTCGGTCTCGCCGCCATCCCGATGTGGTTCATCGCGATCCTGCTCGGTCCGGCCGGCGCGATCCTCGGCCACGTCGCGCTCGGCAAGATCAAGCAGAACGGCGAAGCCGGCCGCGGCCTCGCCCTCACCGGCATCATCTCCGGCTGGGTGATGACCGGTGTCTGGCTGATCTGGATCGCCTTCATCATCTTCCTCGGCGCGATCGGCCAGAGCTCGTACTCCACCTACGACTACGACTCGGGCACCGGCGCCTTCATCAGCTGAGCCGCTCGCACAGGACCGCGCTGTGCCGCCCGTCCAGGCGGGTGAGCACGAGCGTGACCCGGCCGGTCCCGCGCAGCCGCAGCCGTTTGCGGAACTGCGCCGGGTCGACGTCGACGCCGCGCTTCTTGATCTCCACGGTGCCGATGCCGTCCGCTGCGAGCCGCGCCGACAGGCGCTTGACGTCGAGCGGCATGGTGTCCAGCACCCGGAAGCCCTGGGCGAACGGCGTCGTCACGGCACGGTCCGAGGTCACGTACGCGATCCCGTCGGAGACCATGTGGCCGTCGAGGGCGCGTGCCAGGTCGCCGATGAGCCGTGCGCGGATGACGGCGCCGTCCGGCTCGTACAGGTAGGCGCCGAGCGGGCCCACCTCGGCGTCCTCGGCGTCGGCCGGGCCGGTCATCTCGGCGATGCCGTGCGCACCGATCACGGTGGCCGCTCGGCGGATCCCCGGCCGGGCGAGGGGCCCGAACCACAGCGCGAGCTCGACGACCTCGCGGTCGACGGAGGTCCACTGCGCCTCGGCGGTGTCGGGGATCAGTTCGCGGTCGATGCCGGGCCCGAGCTTCACGCCCGTCGGGGTGCTCGTCGCGGCGGCGAACACGGTGTCCAGGGACGGCGACCAGTCGTCGGGGTCGGCCAGGCGACGGGTGTCCGAGTGGCCGGAGGTCCGACGTGCGGGGTCCATCCAGATGCCGTCGACGCGGGAGACGTCGAACGCGGCCGCGTCGCCCAGTTCGACCCGTGCGTTCGGCCACACCGCGAGGTTGTGCGTCGCGACCGCAGCGGTGACCTCGTCGCGGTCCACCGCGGTGACGTCGAGGTCGAGCGCGGCCATCGCCATCGCGTCGCCGCCGATGCCGCAGCCGAGGTCGGCGACACGCGTGAGCCCGGCCGCGGCGAAGCGCCCGGCGTGCTGTGCGGCGACCTGCAGGCGGGTCGCCTGCTCGAGACCGGCCTCGGTGAAGAGCATGCGGGCGGCGAAGTCGCCGAACTTGCCACGGGCCTTCTGCCGGAGCTTCGCCTGGGTCAGGACCGCCGAGACGAGCTGCTGGTCGTGGCCTTCGGACCGGAGCCGGGACACCACCCGGACGATCTCGCCGCCGTCCGAGACGCCGGGGGTACGGTCGAGCAGGGCCATCCCGTCAGGGGTCAGCAGTGCGGCGAGTTCGGCGGCTTCCATGTCCCGATCCTCCCAGGTGCTGGATGTTCTCCGGATGTGCTGGCACTCGGATTGACCGAGTGCCAGTGTCCCCCTAGAGTTGGCGTTGGCACTCTCCTGTGCGTAGTGCCAACCCGGTTTTCATCTGTACCGAGTCCGTACCGAGAAAGAAGAGGTCACCGTGGCCGTCAGCATCAAGCCGCTCGAGGATCGCATCGTCATCCGCCAGGTCGAGGCGGAGCAGACCACCGCATCCGGTCTGGTCATCCCCGACACCGCGAAGGAGAAGCCCCAGGAGGGCGAGGTCGTCGCCGTGGGTCCGGGTCGCATCGACGACAACGGCAACCGCGTCCCGCTCGACGTCGCCGTGGGTGACAAGGTCATCTACTCCAAGTACGGCGGAACCGAGGTCAAGTACTCGGGCGAGGACCTGCTGGTCCTGTCGGCCCGTGACGTCCTCGCGGTCGTCGTCAACTGAGTCCAGTACTCCTCTCGGACGCCCCGTTCGGCCTGTCGGCCGGCGGGGCGTCCGTGCGTTCGGGGCGACCGGGAGGCCCGTGGTCCGTCCGGCTCGTCGGCGGTCGTTCCTAGGATGGTTCCGTGAGTGAACCGAGTCCGGCGCGACCCGTCCGCAGCGAGGCATCCGTCGGCGTGGTGCAGGCGATCATCGCGTACGGGCTCTGGGGCCTCATGCCCCTGCTCTTCGCAGCCATGGCCCCGGCCGGCGCGTTCGAGATCGTCGCCTGGCGCATCGTCTTCGGGCTGGTGTTCTGCGCGGTGGCGATCGCCGTCACCCGCTCGTGGCTCCGCACCCGCACCCTGATGGCGCAGCGGCGGGTGATGGCCGTGATGGGCCTGGCCGCGGTCCTCATCCTGGTGAACTGGACCGTGTACGTCCTGGCGACGACCACCGGCCACACCGTCGAGGCGGCACTCGGGTACTTCATCAACCCCCTGGTCACGATCGCACTCGGCGTCGTGGTCCTGCGCGAACGGCTTCGGCCGGCGCAGTGGGCGGCCGTCGGCATCAGCGTCGTGGCGGTCGTCGTGATCGCCGTCGGCTACGGCCAGGTGCCGTGGATCTCGCTGGTGCTCGCGTGTTCCTTCGGCCTCTACGGCCTGGTGAAGAAGCGCGTCGGCGGCACGGTCGACGCACTGAGTGGCCTCACGATCGAGACCGTGTGGCTGCTGCCGATCGCGGTCGTGGCGCTGCTCGTCCTCGGTGCGACGGGCCTCGGCGGCGGCGTGACGTTCACGAGCGAGGGCTGGGTGCACGTCCTGGTGACGGTGCTCACGGGGCCGGCGACGGCGGTCCCGCTCCTGCTGTTCGCGTCCTCGGCGCGGCGGGTGAGCCTGTCGACCCTGGGGTTGACGCAGTACCTCGCGCCCGTGATGCAGCTGCTCGTCGGTGTGGTGGTGCAGCACGAGGCGATGCCGCCGGCGCGCTGGTTCGGCTTCGGCATCGTGTGGTTGGCGCTCGCGGTACTGACGGCGGACTCGTTCGCCGCCGCGCGGGCGTCCCGCCGCCGAGCGCTCGCACCTGCTCCGGCCGAGCCCGCCTGACGGGCGCACCCCGGGCCTCCCGTCCGCCCGTCCGCCCGCTCAGCCACCCGCACGCGAAAGCGACAGTCCCCCGCGGATGACCCGCGGGGGACTGTCGCTTTCGTGGGGTGGAGCCGGTGCCCTACTTCTTGACCGCGCCCTGGATGGCGCTCTGGTAGACGGGCTTGTTGTCGCCGTCGAACTTGTAGATGCCGATGTAGGCGCTCGACGGGTCGTTGTTGTCGTCGAACGGACCGATGCCGGACGGGCCGGTGTAGTGGATGTCCTTGCCGTCGTCGAGGAGCGCGACGCACTCCTTGAACGTGGCGCACTCGGTGCCGCCGTCGGCTCCGGAGACCGCGGCCATGTTGGCCTGGATCGTGCCGGAGTCGGTGCCCTTGCCCTTCACCGCTGCCAGGGCGGCGAGGACGGTGGCGTCGTACGACTCCGCCGCGTACGAGTAGTCGGCGAGCGTCTTGCCCGACGAGTCCTTGTAGAAGGCGGACAGCTGCTTCTTGAAGTCGTCCTTCGGCGAGGCACCGGGGATGGTGCCCTGGGCGCCGGTCAGGGTGCCCTTGTCGAAGTCCTTCGAGTAGTCAGCCGTGTTGCCGTCGGACATGTAGATCTTCGCCGTGTTCCCCTGCGAGACGAGCTCCGGGATGATCGACTTCGTCTCGTCGAAGGCCAGGACGACGATCGCGTCCGGCTTGGCTGCGAGCGCGGCCGTCACCTCGGACGAGAACGTGGTCTGACCGGGCGGGAACTCCTGGCCCTCGCCCTTGCCGCCGTAGACGACCTGGCCACCGGAGGCCTCGACCGCGGACTGCACCGAGTTGCGGAGGCCCGTGCCGTAGGTGTCGTTGAAGACGAGGAACGCGACCTTGGCGTTGCCGTCACCGGTCACGAGCTGACCGAGCGCCGAACCCTGCACCGAGTCCGGCGGAGCGGTCCGGTAGTAGTACGACGAGTAGCCCGAGAGGTCGCTCGCGGTGTTCGCGGGCGAGATCTCGACGATGCAGTTGCTGGTGAGCTGGTCGATGACGTTGAGCGTGACCGACGAGGACTCGGCGCCGATCGCGACCGGGACCTTCGCGTTCACGAGCTTCGTCGCAGCCGAGCTCGACACGGTCATGTCGTTGCTGTCGCCGGAGTCGGTCGCGGGGTCGATGGTGACGTCCTTGTCGAGGACGCCGCCCGCGGCGTTGATGTCCTTGACCGCGAGGCCGACACCGGACTCGGCCGGCGGGTTCAGGTAGGCGAGCGAGCCGGTGAGCGGCAGGATCGTGCCGATCTTCAGCGCGTCGGTGCTGGGGGTGTCGGGGGCCTTGCAGCTGGCGGCGGGGTCCTTCTTCGCGTCGCTCGACGCCGAGCTGGAAGGGGAGTCGCCGCTGCTGGTCGTGGAACACGCTGCGAGCAGGACGGCTGCTGCGCCTGCCAACGCCAGTGCCGTGGTGGCACGGGTGGTTCTGATCATCCGTGGAGCCCTTTCTCTGCGCGGAGGCGTTGCCGCTTCGGGTCGAACGCGGCGCCTCCACTGGATGTCGAGAAACGTAGGGTCCATGTGTTTCGCCCGTGTGACGGGGCGGTACGCAAAACTGTTTCGTTACCGAGCCGTGACGTTCCTGTGCGGAGGATCAGGGATCGGCGCCCGGACCGGTCCCGCGTCAGCCGTCGCGTTCAGCCGCGGAACGCAGGACAGAACTCGTTGCCCTCCGGATCCGCCAACGACGAACGCCCCGCTCCGGTGGGAAGCGGGGCGTTCGGGGTGCAGTCGGCTCAGCTGCGGTAGTTCGGCGCCTCGACGACCATCTGGACGTCGTGCGGGTGCGACTCCTTGAGCCCGGCAGCCGTGATGCGGACGAACTTGCCGCGGGCCTTGAGCTCCGGGATCGTGCGGCCGCCGACGTAGAACATCGACTGCCGGAGCCCACCGGTGAGCTGGTACACGACGTTGCCGACCGAGCCGCGGTAGGGCACCTGGCCCTCGATGCCCTCGGGGATCAGCTTGTCGTCGTTGGGGACGTCGGCCTGGAAGTAGCGGTCCTTCGAGTACGAGGTCTTCTTGCCGCGGGTCTGCAGTGCGCCCAGGGAGCCCATCCCGCGGTACGCCTTGAACTGCTTGCCGCCCACGAAGACCAGGTCGCCGGGGGACTCGTCGGTGCCGGCCAACAGCGAGCCGAGCATGACGGTGTCGGCACCGGCCACCAGGGCCTTGGCGATGTCGCCCGAGTACTGCAGGCCACCGTCGGCGATGATCGGCACGCCGGCTTCGCGTGCTGCGAGGGAGGCCTCGTACACGGCGGTGACCTGCGGCACACCGACGCCGGCGACGACGCGGGTGGTGCAGATCGAGCCGGGCCCGACGCCCACCTTGACGGCGTCGACACCGGCGTCGATGAGTGCCTGCGCACCGGCACGGGTCGCGACGTTGCCGCCGATGACGTCGATGTCCGCGAACGACGGGTCGGCCTTGAGACGGCGCACCATGTCGAGCACGCCTTCGCTCTCGCCGTTGGCGGTGTCGACGACGAGCACGTCGACGCCGGCGTCACGCAGGGCCTCGGCACGCTGCCAGGCGTCACCGAAGAAGCCGATCGCGGCACCGACGCGCAGTCGACCCTCGTCGTCCTTCGTGGCGTCCGGGTACTGCTCGCTCTTGTCGAAGTCCTTGACGGTGATGAGACCGCGGAGCTTGCCCTGGGCGTCCACCAGCGGCAGCTTCTCGATCTTGTGCTGCGCGAAGATCGCGATGGCTTCTTCCGGGTCGATGCCCTCCATCGCGGTGATCAGCGGCGCCTTGGTCATGACGTCGCGCACGAAGGTGGTCGACTGCTCGAACGTCGCCACGAACCGCATGTCGCGGTTGGTGATGATGCCGACGAGGGTGCCGTCCGCCTCGACCACGGGCAGGCCGGAGACGCGGAACTGACCGCAGATCGCGTCGACCTCGGCCACCGTGGCGTCCGGGGTTGTGGTCACCGGGTTGGTGATCATGCCCGACTCGGAGCGCTTGACCTTGTCGACGTAGGCCGCCTGGTCCTCGATGGACAGGTTGCGGTGCAGGATCCCGATGCCGCCCTGCCGCGCCATGGCGATGGCCATGCGGGCTTCGGTGACGGTGTCCATCGCCGCGGAGAGCAGCGGGACGTTGACGGAGATCCGCCTGGTGAGCCGGGACGCGGTGGACGCCTCGCTCGGGATGACGTCGGTGTGCCCCGGCAGGAGCATGACGTCGTCGTACGTGAGTCCGATGAATCCGAACGGATCCGGCTGGTCCATGGGTCCCCTTCGTGGGCGAGTGAAGTGGTCGAGACACCGGGAACGCAACGGCGGGTTCCGGATAGGACATGGTAACGCGCACGGGCCCTCCCGCTATTCCGCGTTCCGCCTGGGGGAACGGATCGCGCCCCCTCCGGACGCGTTCCTCCACAACGTCACAGTTCGGGTACGAATCACACAGGGAACGTGTTGGAAACACGGGTGTCACAAAATCCCCATAGGTTCCTCGTCATCCGAACGAGAGGCTCTTCCGTGGGATCCATCACTCCTCCGGGACGGGCGCAGCCGCGTCTGTTCCGCCTCCGCCAGGCGCGACGTCGACCGGTCCTCGCGGCCGTGCTCGTCGCCGCGTTCCTGGCGACCTTCCTGATCGACTGGGCGGTCACCCTGCCGGCCTTCAGCGCCACGTCGGCGCCGGCGACCAGTCAGTCCTGCACCGTCAGCCCCGACAACGGGTGCATCCAGGGCACGATCACCGACTCCGAGCGCGAACCGGCCGAGGACGTCGACGTCGACGTCGCCGGCCCCGGTGGCTTCGCCGAGACGGCGACGACGAACGCCGACGGCCGCTGGTCGGTCAGTGTCGACGAGGCCGGCGAGTACACCGTCAGCGTCGACCAGGCCACCCTGCCGAAGGGCCAGTACCTGACGAACGCGGCCGACGCCGAGCGCAAGGTCCAGGCGACGCTGAACGCCAACGTCGGACAGATCTTCCAGCTGTCCGACCAGAAGGGCGCGACGACCACGTCCGATTCGTCGAGCGTCAGCCCGCAGCGGGCATGGCAGCAGTTCGCCTCGGGCATCCGCCTCGGCCTGCTCATCGCGCTCGCGTCGATCGGCCTCTCGCTCATCTACGGCACGACGGGGCTGTCGAGCTTCTCGCACGGCGAGCAGGTCACCCTCGGCGGGCTGCTGGCCTACGTGTTCGCGAACCAGCTCGGCTGGAACATCTGGGTGACCGGCATCGTCGTCACGCTGTTGTGCGCGGCGACCGGGTACCTGCAGGACGCCGGGATCTGGCGACCGCTGCGGCGCAAGCGGATCAGCCTCACGCAGCTCATGATCGTGACGATCGGTCTGTCGATCGCCGCCCAGTACGCGTTCCAGTACTTCTTCGGCGCAGCGACCGTCCGCATCCAGCAGGGCAACCCCGAGACGGTCCGGTTCGCCGGGGTCACCCTCACGGTGCAGTCCTACGTGGCGATGGGCATCGCGCTCGTCGTCCTGGTCGCCACCGGGCTGTTCCTGGCGAAGACCCGCTTCGGCCGGGCCACCCGTGCGGTGTCGGACAACCCGGCGCTCGCCGCAGCGTCCGGCATCGACGTCGACCGGGTCATCCGCTTCGTGTGGACGCTCGCCGCCGGTCTCGCCGGGCTGTCCGGCGTGATGCTCGGCCTCGTCCTGAACGGCGTGAACTGGCAGACCGGCCTGCAGCTGCTCCTGCTCATGTTCGCCTCGGTCACGCTCGGTGGCCTCGGCACGGCCTACGGCGCACTCGTCGGGTCGATGATCATCGGCGTCGTCGTCGAGCTCACGAACCTCGTGCTCCCCGGTGACTTCAAGTACGCCACCGCCCTCGTCATCCTCATCCTCATCCTGCTGTTCCGGCCGCAGGGCATCTTCGGCCGCGCCGAGCGGGTCGGCTAAGGGAGCACGCGCATGGACTACATCCTCAACCTGCTGTCCTCGCTCACCCAGGAGGCCCTCGCCCCGACCACGGCGGCGTTCGCGCTGGCGGCCATCGGACTGAACGTGCACTTCGGCCTGACCGGGCTCGTGAACATGGGCCAGGCGGCGTTCCTGCTGCTCGGTGCCTACGGCTTCGCGATCTCGATCACCAACGGGCTGCCGTTCGTGATGGCGGTGCTCATCGCCCTGCTCGTCGCCATCGTGTTCGCGATCATCCTCGGCGTCCCGACCCTGCGGCTCCGCGGCGACTACCTGGCGATCGTGACGATCTCCGGCGCCGAGATCATCCGCATGGTCGGCCGTTCGAGCCTGCTCACCACGACGACCGGCGGCTCGAACGGCATCACCGGGTCGAGCTACCGCGACCCCTTCACCGCCCTGAGCCCGCTGCCCGACGGCACCACGACGATCCTCTGGTTCACCTACGCCAACAACGGCGTCAACGGCTGGTGGATCCGCATCGCGGCCTGGGCGCTCGTCGCCCTGTTCACGCTCGTGCTCTTCCTGCTCATGCGCAGCCCCTGGGGTCGTGTCCTGAAGGCGATCCGCGAGGACGAGGACGCCGTCCGCTCCCTCGGCAAGAACGTCTACTCGTACAAGATGCAGGCGCTCGTGTTCGGTGGCGCACTCGGTGCGATCGCCGGGATCATCTACGTCCTGCCGAGTTCGGTGCAGCCGGACGCCATGGGCCGCTCGATGACGTTCTTCATCTGGACGGCGCTCATCCTCGGCGGTGCCGCGACGGTGTTCGGTCCGGTGCTCGGCGCCGTGCTCTTCTTCGTCCTCCGCCTCTTCATCCGCACCCTGGCCGGCGACTTCATCCCGGACTCGATCATGAACGCGCAGCAGGCGGAGCAGTTCTCCTACGTGCTCGTCGGCGTCGCGCTCATGCTCCTGATCGTGTTCCGTCCACAGGGATTGCTCGGCAACAAGAAGGAGCTGACGTTCAGTGTCTGAGACCTACGGCTACACGAAGGCCGACCCGATCCTCACCGTCGACGGCGTCACCCGGCACTTCGGCGGCATGACCGCCGTGGACGTCGACCACCTCGAGGTCCAGCGCGGTTCGATCACGGCCCTGATCGGCCCGAACGGTGCCGGCAAGACGACCTTCTTCAACCTGCTGACCGGCTTCGACAAGCCGAGCCCCGGCGCGAGGACGCAGTTCAACGGCGCGACCCTGCAGAAGACGAGTGCGACCCACATCGCCAACCGCGGCATGGTGCGCACGTTCCAGCTGACGAAGGCGTTGTCGCGGCTCACCGTCATGCAGAACATGCTCCTCGGCGCCCGCGACCAGCCCGGCGAGAACTTCTTCGCGGCGCTGATCAAGCCCGTGTGGGCGAAGCGGGAGCGCGAGATCACCGCGAAGGCCGAGGACCTCCTCGCCCGCTTCAAGCTCGACGACAAGGCCGACGACTACGCCGGTTCGCTGTCGGGCGGGCAGCGGAAGCTCCTCGAGATGGCCAGGGCGCTGATGTCCGACCCGACGATGATCATGCTCGACGAGCCGATGGCGGGCGTGAACCCCGCGCTGACGCAGTCGCTGCTCGGACACATCCAGTCCCTGCGCGACGACGGCATGACCGTGCTCTTCGTCGAGCACGACATGCACATGGTCCGGCACATCTCGGACTGGGTGGTCGTGATGGCCGAGGGCAAGGTCGTCGCCGAGGGTCCGGCCGACACCGTGATGGACGACCAGGCGGTCATCGACGCGTACCTCGGTGCGCACCACGACACCGACCTGGGCGACGACTCGCTCCTCACCGAGGAGACCTTCGAGGAACTCGCGGAGGAAGTCGCGGAAGAAGACGCGGCGGACGCAGCAGCAGAGGAGAGGACCCGATGACGGACGCAGTCGACCCCACGAACGCGAGCAGCGCCTCCAGTCCGTCCCAGGCGGCCACGATGGAACGCGAGCCGGTGCTGAGCGCGAAGAACCTCGTCGCCGGCTACCTGCCGGGCGTGAACATCCTGAACGGCTGCGACCTGGACTGCTACCCCGGCGAGCTGATCGGGATCATCGGACCGAACGGTGCGGGCAAGTCCACCCTGCTGAAGGCCCTGTTCGGTCTCGTGTCGATCCGTGAGGGATCGGTCACGCTGCAGGGCGAGGACATCACGAACCTGAAGGCGAACAAGCTCGTCCAGGCCGGCGTCGGCTTCGTCCCGCAGACGAACAACGTGTTCCCTTCGCTGTCCATCGAGGAGAACCTGCAGATGGGGCTGTACCTGCGGCCCCGCAAGTTCGCCGAGCGGCTCGAGGTCATCTACGACCTGTTCCCGGTGCTCGCGCAGCGGCGCGGCCAGCGGGCCGGCTCCCTGTCCGGTGGTGAGCGACAGTCGGTCGCGATGGCACGTGCGCTGATGATGGACCCGAAGGTGCTCCTGCTCGACGAGCCGAGCGCGGGCCTGTCGCCGGTGCGGCAGGACGAGACGTTCCTGCGGACCCGACGGATCAACAAGGCCGGTGTGTCGATCGTCATGGTGGAGCAGAACGCGCGACGCTGTCTGCAGATCTGCGATCGTGGGTACGTGCTCGACCAGGGGCGGAACGCGTACTCGGGCACGGGGAAGGAACTCGCGGACGACCCGAAGGTCATCGAGCTGTACCTGGGGACGCTCGCCAAGGACGTCGACGCAGGGCGCTAGCGCGCTGTGTCGACTGCGGGTACCGCTGTGGGGGTGGTATCCGCGACGGGTGGGGCCGTGCGTGGTCGCTTCGCGCCGCACGGCCCCGCTCCTGCACGTGGGCCCCGTCGGCTCGCGACGGTGCGTGGGGCCCCGTCGGCTCGCGACGGTACATGGTCGGCTCCGGATCGAACGGGAGGCCCGGATCGCCTCCGTCGAGTCGGTATCGTTCCGCAGGTGCGGAGACTGTCGGCGGGCGCGATGGACGCCCTGGTGTGGGTGGTCTTCGTCGCGCTGTTCGTCGGGGCGGCGCTGCTCGTGAAGGTGGCGGCCGCGCTCCTGGTGGTGCTCGTGGTGCTCGCGCTCCTGCTCGGCTTCGTGCTGCGGGTGCTCCGCAAGCGCCGCCGGACCCCGCGCCGCCAGCGCTGACCGCACCGTCCGGTCCGTGCACGCCACCGGACCCGCCCGGTAGGCTTGCCGGGTGAGCGAAGTCGAGATCGGTGCAGGCAAGCGCGGACGTCGGGCGTACGCGTTCGACGACATCGCAGTGGTCCCCTCCAGGCGGACGCGTGACCCGCGCGACGTCAGCGTGCAGTGGTCGATCGACGCGTTCACCTTCGCGTCGCCGATCCTCTCCGCGCCGATGGACTCCGTGTCCTCGCCGGCCACGGTCATCCAGATGGGCAAGCTCGGCATCCTGGGGGTCCTCGACCTCGAGGGGCTGTGGACCCGGTACGAGGACCCGACGCCCTACTACGACGAGATCAAGTCGCTCACCGACGGCAACGTCACGAAGCGCATGCAGGAGATCTACTCCGAGCCGATCAAGCCGGAGCTGATCACCGCGCGCCTGGCCGAGATCCGTGCCGCCGGGGTCCCGGTCGCCGGCTCGCTCAGCCCGCAGCGCACGCAGGAGTTCTCGAAGACGGTCGTCGACGCCGGTGTCGACCTGTTCGTCATCCGCGGCACGACGGTCTCGGCCGAGCACGTGTCGCAGAACGAAGAGCCCCTCAACCTCAAGAAGTTCATCTACGAGCTCGACGTCCCGGTGATCGTGGGCGGTGCTTCGACCTACACGTCGGCGCTGCACCTGATGCGCACCGGTGCCGCCGGTGTCCTCGTCGGGTTCGGCGGCGGCGCTGCGTCGACCACGCGCGCCGCGCTCGGCATCCACGCGCCGATGGCCACCGCGGTCGCCGACGTCGCCGGTGCCCGTCGTGACTACCTGGACGAGTCGGGCGGCCGCTACGTGCACGTCATCGCCGACGGCGGTCTCGACACCGCCGGCGACATCGTCAAGGCGATCGCGGTCGGCGCCGACGCCGTCATGCTCGGCACCGCGCTCGCCCGTGCCACCGAAGCGCCCGGCGGCGGCTTCCACTGGGGTGCCGAGGCGCACCACCCGGAGCTGCCCCGTGGTCGTCGGGTCGAAGTGGGCACGATCGCCCCGCTCGAGAACGTGCTGAACGGTCCGACGCCGACCCACGACGGCCGTGCCAACCTCGTCGGTGCGCTGCGTCGATCGATGGCGACGACCGGATACTCCGACGCCAAGGAGTTCCAGCGAGTAGAAGTGGTCGTGGCGCCGTACCACCAGTGATCCTGGTGGCACCCGTGCACCGACGCGGGTGACGCCTCGGCGCCGACCGTGACCCGGAGGCGACGATGGCGAAGTCCAGCACCACGAAGCAGACCAGTTCGGCCGGACGTCCTGGCGACGTCGTGCCGGGAGCGGGGTTCGACCCCGCGGCCAAGCTCGGCCCCGACGAACGCGCGGCCGCGATCGAGACCCTCAAGACGAAGGAGCTCGACGTCCTGGTCGTGGGCGGCGGCATCGTCGGTGCGGGCAGTGCGCTCGACGCCGTCACCCGCGGTCTGACCGTCGGCATCGTCGAGGCCCGCGACTGGGGTTCCGGCACGTCGAGCCGTTCGTCGAAGCTCGTGCACGGCGGCATCCGCTACCTGGAGCAGCTGAACTTCGGGCTCGTGCGCGAGGCCCTCATCGAACGCGGGCTGCTGCTGCAGCGGATCGCCCCGCACCTGGTGAAGCCGGTGCGCTTCCTGTACCCGCTCAACCACCGCGTGTGGGAGCGGTTCTACATCGGCATCGGCATGGCGATGTACGACGCCTTCAGCTGGTCCGGTGGACGCCCGCCCGGGGTCCCGCACCACCGGCACCTCAGCCGCACGCAGGTGCTCCGCTCGATGCCGTCGCTCAAGAAGGACGCCTTCGTCGGCGGCATGACCTACTACGACGCCCAGGTCGACGACGCCCGCTACGTGGCCTCGCTCGTCCGCACCGCGGTGTCCTACGGTGCCCACGCCGCGAGCCGGATCCGGATCGAGGGCTTCATCAAGGTGGGTGAGCGCGTCGTCGGCGCGCAGGCCCACGACATCCAGACCGGCGAGCGGTTCGAGATCCGCGCGAAGCAGGTCGTGAACGCCACGGGTGTCTGGACGGACGACACGCAGGCGATGATCGGCACCCGCGGGCAGTTCAAGGTGCGGGCGTCGAAGGGCGTGCACCTGGTCATCCCGCGCGACCGGTTCCAGTCGAACATGGGCATGATCCTGCGCACCGAGAAGAGCGTGCTGTTCGTGATCCCGTGGGGCCGGCACTGGCTGGTCGGCACGACCGACACCGACTGGTACCTCGACAAGGCGCACCCGGCGGCGACCGCGGCGGACATCGACTACATCCTCGAGCACGTCAACAAGGTGCTCCGCGTCCCGCTCACCCGTGAAGACGTCGAGGGTGTCTACGCGGGCCTCCGGCCGTTGCTGGCGGGGGAGTCCGACCAGACCTCGAAGCTCAGCCGCGAGCACGTCGTGGCGCACACCGTGCCCGGGCTCGTGGTCGTCGCCGGCGGCAAGTGGACGACCTACCGGGTGATGGGCAAGGACGCCATCGACGAGGCCGTCGCCGCGATGGACGGCAAGATCCCGGCGTCGACGACCGAGGACATCCCACTGCTCGGGGCCGAGGGGTACCCGGCCGCGTGGAACCGTCGCGCACGGACCGCCCGCAGCTTCAACGTGCACAAGGTCCGCATCGAGCACCTGCTGAACCGCTACGGCACCCTGGCCGCCGAGGTGCTGCAGCTCGTCGAGCAGGACCCGACCCTGGCCGAGCCGCTCCCGGGCGCCGACGACTACATCGGGGCCGAGGTCGTGTACGCCGCATCGCACGAGGGGGCCCTGCACCTGGAGGACGTCCTCGCCCGCCGCACCCGCATCTCGATCGAGGCCTGGGACCGCGGTGAGTCGGCGGCCCCGGTCGCCGCGAAGCTCATGGCCGACGTGCTCGGCTGGGACCAGGAGACGACCGAGCACGAGGTGTCGAACTACCTGAAGCGCGTGGCCGCGGAACGCGAGTCGCAGCTGCAGCCCGACGACGAGAGCGCCGACCGCGTGCGGCTCGAGGCGCCGGACATCGCGTTCGGCTTCGACGAGGACGACGTCGTCGTGGGTGGCGGCCGCAGTGGCGGCGCCGAGGGCGCGAAGGCGTCGGACGAGCAGGTGGTGGGGGAGAAGACGAGCGAGCCGGAGTAGCGATCCGTCAGGCGGCCAGCGTCCCCGCCACGGTGCGACCACGGCGTCGCTCGCCGACGACGAGCACGACCGGGATCGCGACCAGCGCGACGAGGCTGGTGCCGTAGAGGACACCGGCCCAGATGGTGTGGTCCTCGCCGCCGATGCCGTAGCCGTCCGCGACGTCCATCCCGAGCTGGAACCCGGAACCGAACACCTGGACGGCGCCGGCGGCCACGATCGCCAGCAGCCAGGCGGCGGCGACGTGCGCCGTCGTCCGCCGGACCAGCGTCACGATCAGGACGGTGACCGCCAACGCGATGCCGACCGCCGCGATGACGAGCACCGCCACGACGTCGGTCCGCACCTGGTACCCCTGCGCGTCGAGGTGACGGTAGATCGCACCGAGCGACTGCCCGGGCACCGCGCCGAGCGGATCGAGCACGAGCGCGTTGAGCGCCAGCAACCCCGCGTACAGCGCGACGACCAGCGTCCCGACGACCCCGACGACGATCCGAGTTCTCCCCATGCGGTGACGATAGCGGCCCGGCAGGTGTGGAATGGCCGGGCACCCCCGGCGGTTATCATCGGGGTACTCGAAAAGGGAGCCATCATGGTCGACGTCCATCGCGTCAAACTCCCCGGAGTCGGCGTGCTGCACAGCTTCTACACCGACGACGGTGGCAAGTGTGGTGTCATCACGCACCGGTCGGGTCACTCCGACCTCATCTCGTTCGCCGACGTCTCCGACGGCGCGGACAAGTCCGAGAAGGTCTCGCTGCGCCTCAGCGAGGACGAGGCGCACACCCTCGCCGAACTCCTGGGCGGTACCCGGATCACCGAGGGCCTCGACAAGCTCGACGAGATCCCCGGCCTGTCCATCGACTGGTTCTCGGTCGACTACGACGACGCGATCGCCGGCAAGCCCCTCGGCGACCTGCACGACTCCGGCTTCATCGGTCTGACCGTCGTGGCCGTCGTCCGCGGCGACAGCGCCAACCCGGCACCCTCGCCGGACTTCGTCGTGTTCCCCGGGGACACCATCGTCGTCGCCGGTTCCCCCGAGAAGGTCGCCAAGGCCTTCTCCTTCTACCGCAGCGGAGAGCTTGCGGCCGCATCGGCCGAGGCCCCGCGGAAGAGCTAGGGCATGCACCTGGGCGGTGAACTGCTCACCATCGGTGTGCTGTTCGTCATCGCCTACGTGCTCGGGCGGCTCGGCAAGACCATCGGTCTGCCGGCGATCCCGATCTACATGATCGTCGGGCTCATCGCGAGCCCGCACACCCCGTGGATCGGCCTGAGCGTCGAGTCGCACACGATCGAGCTCATCGCGACGTTCGGGCTCATCCTGCTGCTGTTCAACCTCGGGTTGGAGTTCGACCAGGAGGAGTTCTACGGCAACGCCGGCAAACTCCTCGTGTCGGGCGGCACCTACGTCGTCATCAACATGGGTGTCGGCTTCGCCTTCGGGTTCTCGCTCGGCTGGGGCACCCGAGAAGCCCTGATCATCGCCGGCATGACGGCCACGTCGTCGAGCGCGATCGTGACGAAGCTCCTCATCGAGCTGCGACGGCTCGCGAACGACGAGACCCCGATGATCCTGGGCGTCACGGTCATCGAGGACGTCTTCATCGCCATCTACCTGGCGATCGTCTCCGTCGTGCTGTCCGGCGACACCAACGCCTGGGCCGTCGTGGGCAAGCTCGCGCTCGCGTTCGGCTTCCTGATCGTGATGTTCACGCTCGCCCGGTTCGCCGGCAAGTGGGTGTCGAAGATCTTCGCGACGCGTGACGACGAACTGTTCACGGTGCTGTTCTTCGGGCTCGCCGTCATGTTCGGCGGCATCGGCGATCTGCTCGGCGTGACCGACGCCATCGGCGCCTTCGTCATCGGCCTGCTCTGCGGCGCCACCCGGTACCGCGACCGCATCGAACAGCTCGCCCTGCCGATGCGTGACGTCTTCGCCGCGTTCTTCTTCGTGAACTTCGGACTCGGTCTCGACCTGTCGACCTTCGGCGAGGTGCTCTGGCCGGTCCTCGGTGCGATCGGCATGACGGTCGTGCTGAACGCGGTCGCCGGGCAGATCGTCGCGCGCATGAACGGCTTCAACGTCCAGCAGGGGATCAACACCGCGGTCATCCTGGTGAACCGTGGCGAGTTCGCGCTGATCCTCGCGACGCTCTCGGCTGCCGCCGGACTGGAGGCGCGGATCACCGCGTTCGCGGGCCTCTACGTCCTCGTCATGGCGATCCTCGGGCCGCTGCTCGCCGTGAACTCGGAGCGGATCGGCCGCCTCGTGGTGCGCCCCGCCCGCCTCGCCCGCCTGCGCGGGCGGCTCGGCGGTCGTCGTGCGGTCGCCGCGGCTGCCGCCGCCGAGGCCGCCGAGGCCGAAGCGGACGAAGCAGCGTCCGCCGCCGCGGCCCGCCGTGCCGAGCGGGACCGCCAGTTCGCGGAGGAGTTCGCGCTCGTGGAGGCCGCTGGCAGGGACGAGCAGGACAATGGGTCACCGGAGGCGACCGACGAACCCGTCACGTCGCCCGTCGAGATCCCCACCGAGCGCCCCGAGCGTCCGGTCCGACAGCGCGATCCGGAGTACTGATACAGATGTGGGCCGTTGCCCGACGACCGAGGTGGATCGCGCTGCTGGTGCTGGCGCTCGTGCTGGCGGCGGTGTTCGCGGGACTGGGCAAGTGGCAGCTCGAGCGGAGCATCGCCAACGGCAAACCGCTGCCGGCGACCACCGAGACCCGCAAGACGCTCGAGGCGATCACCGCTCCCGAAGAGCCCGCGAGCGAGACCATCGCCGGCCAGAAGGTCACCGTCACCGGCACCTTCGTCGCCGGCGACACCACGATCCTGACCGGCCGCACCGGGGGTGGGACGTACCAGACCGTGGGACACATGGTGGACTCGGATGGTGGGGCGAGCCTCCCGGTCGTCATCGGGTGGTCCGACCAGCGGTCGGCCGCCGTCGCCGGTGGTGACCGCCTGGCGGACGGGCAGACGATCACGGTGCAGGGCCGCTACTACCCGGCCGAGTCGCCCGACCAGGACACCTACAAGCAGGCGGAGTACTCCGCCGTGGCACCAGCGCGCTTCGTCAACACGTGGCAGGCCTTCGACGACCGGATGTACCTCGGGTACGTCGTCGCCGACGGCGCCACCGCGCAGGCAGCGGACCTCGGCACCATCGCCGACCGTGCGC
Organism: Curtobacterium sp. ABR8; assembly: GCF_057812125.1. Taxonomy (NCBI): domain Bacteria; kingdom Bacillati; phylum Actinomycetota; class Actinomycetes; order Micrococcales; family Microbacteriaceae; genus Curtobacterium; species Curtobacterium sp. ABR8. Next base: position 3,672,547 of record NZ_CM173818.1, on the reverse strand, counting down.
CGTCGCGCGAGGTCCAGTTCGACTGGCTGAACCTGTTCTACGCGATCGAGTGGGTCGTCTTCGCCGGCTTCGCGGTGTTCCTCTGGTACCGGTTCGTGAAGGACGCCTGGGAGCGCGAGGAAGAGGAGCGGCGTGAGGCGGCCCTCAGCGTCGACGGGGCCCTCGCCGACCGACGGTAGGCTGGTCGTCATGGCCCTGACCGTCCGAACCCGCGACGTCCCGAAGATCCCGGGTGCGGTGAAGTGGTACCGCGTCTCCGCGTACATCACCGGTGTGCTGCTGCTGGCCCTCGTGATCGAGGTCATCATCAAGTACACGCCGCTTCAGCTGGAGATGCAGCTCGGCAACGGCCCGTTCTTCGTGCCGAACGGCACGGCCGGCGAAGCACCCGGCACGTTCAACCTGTCGATCGCGATCCTCATCGCGCACGGCTGGCTGTACGTCCTCTACCTCTTCACGGACTTCCGTCTGTGGAGCATCATGCGCTGGAGGCCCTCCCGCTTCCTGCTCATCGCCCTCGGTGGCATCATCCCGTTCATGTCCTTCGTGGTCGAACACCGCATGCAGCAGAAGGCCATGGACACCTACCACGAGCTGATCGCTGCCCAGCAGCGTGAGAAGGAGGCCGCTCGGTGAGCGAGACCGAACAGCGTCCCGTCCTGGTCGTCGACTTCGGGGCCCAGTACGCGCAGCTCATCGCGCGTCGGGTCCGTGAAGCGAACGTCTACAGCGAGATCGTCCCGCACGACATCACCGCGGACGAGATCCGCGCCAAGGACCCGGCAGCCATCGTGCTGTCCGGTGGTCCGTCGTCCGTCTACGAGGACGGTGCCCCGTCACTCGACGGCGACATCCTCGAGCTCGGTGTCCCCGTGCTCGGCATCTGCTACGGCTTCCAGGCCATGGCGACCGCCCTCGGTGGCGAGGTGGCGAACACCGGCCTGCGCGAGTACGGCGCCACGTCCGTCGACGTCAGCGGGACCGACAGCGTCCTGCTCGGTGGGCAGCCCGTGTCCCAGGTCACGTGGATGTCGCACGGCGACTCCGTGGCGAAGGCACCCGAGGGCTTCGAGGTCCTCGCATCGAGCGCCTCGACCCCCGTCGCCGCCTTCGCGTCCGACGAGCGCAAGCTCTACGGCGTGCAGTGGCACCCCGAGGTGAAGCACTCCGAGCACGGCCAGGCCGTCCTCGAGAACTTCCTGCACCGCGCCGCCGGGCTGCCCGGTGACTGGAACTCGAGCAACGTCATCGACGAGCAGGTCGCCCGGATCCAGGCCCAGGTCGGATCGAACCGCGTCATCGCCGGCCTGTCCGGTGGTGTCGACTCCGCCGTCGCCGCAGCCATCGTGCACAAGGCCGTCGGAGACCAGCTCACCTGCGTCTTCGTCGACCACGGGCTGCTCCGCGCCGACGAGCGCAAGCAGGTGGAAGAGGACTACGTCGCCTCCACCGGGGTCCGGCTCATCACGATCGACGCCGAGCAGCAGTTCCTCGACGCCCTCGCCGGTGTCAGCGACCCGGAGCAGAAGCGCAAGATCATCGGCCGCGAGTTCATCCGGACGTTCGAGGCCGCGGCCGAGGCGCTCGTGCTCGAGGCCCAGGCTTCCGACTCTGATGCCGAGGTCAAGTTCCTCGTGCAGGGCACCCTCTACCCCGACGTCGTCGAGTCCGGCGGCGGAGCCGGTACCGCGAACATCAAGTCGCACCACAACGTGGGCGGCCTGCCCGAGGACATGACCTTCGAGCTCGTCGAACCGCTCCGTGCGCTCTTCAAGGACGAGGTCCGTGCCGTCGGCCGCGAGCTCGGCCTGCCCGAGGTCATCGTCGGCCGCCAGCCGTTCCCCGGACCGGGACTCGGCATCCGCATCGTCGGTTCGGTCGACAAGCAGCGGCTGGAGCTGCTCCGCGCGGCCGACAAGATCGCGCGCGAGGAACTCACCGCGGCTGGCCTCGACGGGGAGATCTGGCAGTGCCCGGTCGTCCTGCTCGCCGACGTCCGCTCCGTGGGTGTCCAGGGTGACGGTCGCACGTACGGGCACCCGATCGTGCTCCGTCCGGTCTCGTCCGAGGACGCCATGACCGCCGATTGGACGCGCCTGCCGTACGACGTGCTCGCGAAGATCTCGAACCGCATCACGAACGAGGTGCCCGACGTCAACCGGGTCGTGCTCGACGTCACGTCGAAGCCGCCGGGGACGATCGAGTGGGAGTGACGCTCCCCTGAACGACCGGAGGCCCGGCACGCACTGCGTGCCGGGCCTCCGCGCGTCCGGGGGTGCGCGTCGGGGCGCGGGTCGGGCGCGCGTCGGGCTTCCCCGAGGTTCCGAAATCTCGGCATCTCGCGCCTCCCCCGGGGCACCCGTGGAACCTCGGCGTCACACCCGCGGCATGTCGTGGAACCTCGGCGCCGCGGGCACGGCGAGTCCCCACAGCCCCACAGCCCCACAACGCCACAGCCCCACTGCTCCGGGAACGACGAAGGGCCCCGGCAGCGCCGGGGCCCTTCGTGGACGCGGTGGTACTAGTTGCGCGCGCTGCTCGCGATGATGGCGAGGATGCGCAGGATCTCGAGGTACAGCCAGACGAGCGTCACGATGAGGCCGAACGCCGCGGTCCACGCGTAGATCCGGGGAGCGCCGCGCTGGACACCGGTCTGGATCTGGTCGAAGTCGAGGATCAGCGAGTACGCCGCCATGACGACGACGAAGATGCCGATGAGGACCCCGAGCGGGATGCCGAAGACGGTGATCCCGAGGGCACCGAACGCGGTGTTCGTCACGCCGGTCCACATCAGGACCAGGTTCACGAGCGAGAACGCCATGTACCCGACCATGGCGATCAGGAAGAAGCGCGTGGCCTTGGGCGTCGCACGGACCTTGCCGGAGGCGAACAGCGCGAGCGTGATGCCGAAGACCGCCAGCGTGCCGAACACCGCCTGGGTGACGATGCCGCCCCACATCGAGTTGTACGCGCCGGAGATGCCGCCCACGAACAGACCCTGAGCGAAGGAGTACGCCAGGACGAGGCCGGGTGACGGCTTCTTCTTGAACATGTTCACGAGCGCCAGGACGAACCCGACGATCGCGCCGACGATCCAGACGATCGGGGGCAGGTTCCAACCGGCCACGGCACCGACGACGAGCACGCTGAAGGCGAGCAGCGTCTTGACGATGGTGTCCTCGTACGACATGCGGTCGGTGTCGACCGTCGATGCCGCCGGGCGGTCGTACATGTACTGCAGCTGCTCGGGGGTCATCCCGCCCTGTGCCTGCTGCGGGGTCTGTCCCCAGCCGGCCTGCTGCTGACCAGCGCCGCGCCCGCCCCAGGTGTTGGGTCCCTGGGCGTTGAAGGCGGGGGACTGGTCGAAACCGGGCTTGAAGGCCATGGTGTCCTCTTCCTAGGAGATATGAGTCCTCTCAGCCTAGGTGCGCTCGGTCGCGGAAGGCTGAGGATTCGCGGCGAGCGGACGCGGGCCCGGGGGCCCTGACGACGGCAGCCTATGGGCGCCCGCTGCACGCACGCCTCGAAGACGTCGAGAGTCCGCCGTCGAGCGCGCCGACCCCGACGGCAGTGCCGGGTACAGCCAGGTCACGAGCGCGACCGAGATCGTCATGAGCAGGAACCAGGCGACGATCTTGGTCGGGGCCACCGGCTGCCACAGCGCGAGCTGCGCGGGGTAGCTCCACGCTCCGGCCCAGGTCGCGACGTTCTCGGCGAACCAGATGACCACGGCGACGAGTCCCATCGCCACGAGCACCGGCATGCGCACCGTCGCCCGGTGGATCCGGACGTGCATGGTCGTGCGGGCGAAGAGCAGCACGACGAGCGCGAGCAGGACCCAGCGGGCGTCGGGCAGGAAGTGGTGCCCGAAGAAGTTCAGGTACACGCCGGCAGCGACGACGGCGAGCAGCCACTGCCGCGGGTACCGGTCGAACCGCAGGTCGAACAGGCGGTGCACACGGACCATGTACGACCCGACCGCGCCGTACATGAAGCCGGAGAACAGCGGGACCCCCGCGATCACGAACAGCCCGCCGGGTCCGTACGACCACGAACCCACGTGTGTCTTGAACACCTCCATCACGGTGCCGACGACGTGGAAGAGCAGCACGACCCGGAGCTCCCGCACGGTCTCGAGCCCGAACACGAGCATGCCGAGCTGCAGCAGCACGGCCACGACGGTCAGCACGTCGTTCCGGAGGGCGACGGGCACGGTCGGGTGCGCCACGGCCATGGAGCCGAGCAGCAGCGCCCCGAACGCGCACGCCCATGCCTGCTTCGCGCCGAACACCAGGAACTCGGTGACGAACAGCCGGACGGGCCGGTGTGGCTGGTGCCCGGCGTCGAGCAGTCGGCGGGCGGCGCGGTCGATCCGGGCCTCGACGGCTGTGGAGAGCGAACGGACGGTCATGCGGCGATGGTCGGCGTCGATGCTGGGAAGCACGGGCTCGGGCCGGGTGCGTGTGTCCCGCGACACAGGACGGTCGGCCGTCACCCTGGCCCAGTAGGGTCGCGCCATGACCCTCGTGATCGCCCACCGCGGCGCGTCCGGCTACCGCCCCGAGCACTCGCGGAGCGCGTACGAGCTCGCGATCGAGCTCGGTGCCGATGCGATCGAGCCGGACCTGGTGCCCACGAAGGACGGCGTGCTCGTGCTCCGCCACGAGAACGAGGTGTCCGGCACCACCGACGTCGCGGACCACCCGGAGTTCCGGCACCTGCGCACGACGAAGACCGTCGACGGCCAGTCCCTGACCGGCTGGTTCACCGAGGACTTCACGTGGGCCGAACTGCAGACGCTCCGCACCCGCGAGCGCCTGCCCGCGCTGCGGCCCGGGTCGGCCGAGCACGACGGCGAGGAACCGATCCTGCGCCTCGAGGACCTGCTCGCGATCCTCGATGCCGCGCCTCGTCCGGTCGGGCTGGTCGCCGAGGTGAAGCACGCGGCCTTCTTCGACCGTGCGGGCTTCCCGATGGACGAGCTCGTCGACCGCGCACTCGGTGACGCCGGGTGGCGCCGGGACGAGCGGCTCACGGTCGAGAGCTTCGAGAAGGGCGTGCTCCGCGAGCTGCGCGAGCGGCACACGGGTGGTCGGCTGGTGTACCTCCAGGAGGCCCGTGGCAGCGCCGCCGACGAGGTCGCGTCCCACGGATCGCTGGCTCCCACCTACGCCGCGGAGCGTTCCGAGGACGCCCTCGCGTCCCTCGCGACCGAGTTCCACGGCATCAGCGTCGACCTCGGCACGCTGATGGCCGGGGTGGACAGCGTCGCGCTCGAGGACCCGACGCCGGTCCGGAGCGCGATCGTCGACCGTGCGCACGCCGTGGGCCTCGCGGTGTACACGTGGACGCTCCGGCCGGAGAACCGGTTCCTGCCCGGGCCGCTGCGCCGCGGGGGGGACGTCGCGGCCTTCGGGGACTGGGAGCGCTGGTACACCTCGGTGATCCGGACCGGCCTCGACGGGGTGTTCGCGGACCACACCGACCTGGCGGTCCTCGCCCGGTCGGCTGTCGGGGGTCCCGCTTAGACTGTCCCGAACATGACGATCGTGCTCGACCCCTTCGAATCGACGCCCGAGCCGGGCGCCGGTGCCCGTGCGTACGAAGACCCGTTCACCGCGGGCCTGAACCCCCAGCAGAAGGAAGCCGTCGAGTACCGCGGCGAGTCCCTGCTGATCGTGGCCGGCGCCGGGTCCGGCAAGACGAGCGTCCTCACGCGCCGCATCGCGCTGCTGCTCGCCAACCGTGAAGCCTGGCCGTCGCAGATCCTCGCGATCACCTTCACCAACAAGGCCGCGGCCGAGATGCGCGAGCGTGTCCGGGCGCTGGTCGGCGGCGAGTCCGACGGCATGTGGATCTCGACGTTCCACTCGGCGTGCGTACGCATCCTCCGACGCGAGGCCGAGCGGTTCGGGTTCGCGCAGTCGTTCACGATCTACGACTCCGCCGACTCCAAGGCCCTGCTGAAGCGGATCATCAAGGACCTCGAGGCGGACACGCTCGGGCTCACCGTGGGCGCAGCGGCGTCGAAGATCTCGAAGCTCAAGAACGAGCTGCAGGACATCGACTCCTACGCGCGCAACATCAACGTGAACGACCCGCAGGAAGTCATGTTCACCGAGGTCTTCCGTCGGTACACGAACGACCTGCGCCGGGCGAACGCCTTCGACTTCGACGACCTCATCGGCCAGACCGTCTTCCTGTTCCGGGCCTTCCCCGAGGTCGCTGCGCTGTACCAGCGGCGCTTCCGCTTCATCCTGGTCGACGAGTACCAGGACACGAACCACGCGCAGTACTCACTGATCCGCGAGCTCACGCGTCCGGTGCCGGTCGAGCAGGTCGACAAGCTCGAGGACTCCGGCCAGCACGTCGCCCGCATGCGCGAGCGCGACGGCTCGATCGCCGGGGCGTCCCTGACCGTCGTCGGTGACTCGGACCAGTCGATCTACGCGTTCCGCGGGGCCGACATCCGCAACATCGTCGAGTTCGAGCGCGACTTCCCGAACTCCAAGGTGATCCTGCTCGAGCAGAACTACCGGTCGACGCAGACCATCCTCGACGCGGCGAACGCCGTCATCGCGAACAACTTCGACCGTCAGGCGAAGAACCTGTTCACCGACGTCGGCGCTGGCGAGAAGATCGTCGGCTTCACCGGGTACACCGGCCACGACGAGGCACAGTTCGTCGCCGACGAGATCCAGCGCCTGCGCGAGGACGGCATGGACTACCGCGACATGGCGGTGTTCTACCGGACGAACTCGCAGACCCGTGCGCTCGAGGAGATCTTCATCCGCGCCGCCATCCCGTACCGGGTGCTCGGCGGCACGAAGTTCTACGAGCGTGCCGAGATCAAGGACGCCATGGCGTACCTGATCACCGTTGCGAACCCGGCGGACCCGATGGCGCTCCGTCGTGTGCTCAACGTGCCGAAGCGCGGCATCGGCTCCGTCACCGAGACGACCCTGCAGCGCTACGCCGACGAGCACGAGACCACGATGCGCGATGCCCTGCGGCACGCCGACGAGCTCGGCTTCGGCCCGAAGGTCCGCAACGCCATCACGGCGTTCGCCGCGCTGCTCGACTCCGTGTCCGAGAAGGCCCAGACCCAGCCGGTCGTCGACACCCTGACGCAGTTGCTCGACGGCTCCGGCCTGCTCGAGAACCTGCGGAAGTCGCCCGACGCGCAGGACGCCGCCCGCGCCGACAACATCGACGAGCTCGTGGCGGTGACGCGCGAGTTCCAGAAGAACAACCCCGAGGGCACGCTGACGGACTTCCTGACCGAGGTCTCGTTGGTGGCTGCGGCGGACGAGCTCGACGACTCGTCGGGCACGGTCTCGCTCATGACGCTGCACACGGCCAAGGGTCTGGAGTACGAGGCCGTGTTCCTGACCGGGGTCGAGGAAGACCTGCTGCCGCACCGGATGTCGGCGAACGAGCCGGGTGGCCCCTCCGAGGAACGCCGCCTGTTCTACGTCGGCATCACCCGCGCGAAGAAGGTCCTGTTCCTGTCGCTGGCGATGACGCGCGCGCAGTTCGGCGACGTCAACGTCGCGATGCCGTCGCGATTCCTGCAGGAGATCCCCGAGGGGCTCATCGAGTGGAAGCAGTCGCCGGGCATGGCGAACAGCCGTGGCGGCACGCAGCCCCGTGCGCTGAACGCCAAGCGCGAGGGTGGCATCGGCGGTGGCGGCGGCGGTGGGTACCGCGGTGGCGGCGGTTGGGGCGGTGGCTCGTACGACCGTGCGGCAGCCGCGTCGAAGACCCGCCCGAAGACCGAGTGGGCGAACCGGGTGTCCGGCCAGGTCCGTGACAACGGGGACATGGAACTCGTCGCCGGTGACCGCATCACGCACGTCGACTTCGGTGAGGGCACGGTGTCCGCGGTGACCGGCCAGGGCGCGAAGCGCATCGCGGAGATCGCGTTCGACTCCGCCGGTCGCAAGAAGCTGCTCATCAAGATCGCGCCGATCGAGAAGATCTAGCCAGAGTCGGCTGAACGTCCGTACACCCCGCCGGTTCCCCGGCGGGGTGTGTTCGTCGTGGGCACGAGGACGTCGCGCCACGCCCGAGACCTGGGAGTCCACCCCTGTTCGGGTGGCACCGAAAACGTGGTGAGGTTAGCCTTACCTAACGTGACAGCTCTCAATCAGACAGCCCCCATCGAGATCCTGACCGCGGCCACCGCCGAGCGCTACCGATCGACGGTCGGGTCGATGGTCGACCGGCTCGCCGACCGCTTCGCCGCCGTGGACCGCCCGACGACCGCGACCGACCCGCGTGCGCTCCACGACCGGGTGCGCGCCGTCGACCTGGACGCCGCTCCGGTCGGGACGGAGCAGGCGCTCGCCGAACTCGACGACCTGTTCGTCCGCGAGGCGGTGTGGTTCCACGACCCCGGTTACCTCGCGCACCTGAACTGCCCGGTCGCGCTTCCAGCGGTCGCCGCCGAGTCCGTCCTCGCGGCGGTGAACCCGTCGGTCGACACCTGGGACCAGTCCCGCATCGGCACGGACATCGAACGCCACGTGGTCGACTGGCTGGCCCGCCGGGCTGGGTTCGCTGCCGGTGACGGAGTGTTCACCTCGGGTGGCTCGCAGTCCAACCTGCAGGCACTGCTGCTGGCACGCGAAGCCGTCGGAGTCGCCGGCACCGTGTTCACGACGGCGGAGACCCACTTCAGCATCGCGAAGTCCGCTCGGCTCCTCGGGCTCGAGGCGGTGATCGACGTCGCCACGGACTCCGCCGGTCGGATGCGGCCGGCAGCCCTCGCCGAGGCGATCGCCCTGACCCGGGCGGCGGGCGGGACCCCGATCGCGGTCGTCGCGACCGCCGGTACCACCGACCGCGGGGTCATCGACCCGATCGAGCCGATCGCCGACGTGTGCGACCTCGAGGACGTCTGGCTGCACGTCGACGCCGCGTACGGCTGCGGCCTGCTCGTGTCCCCGACGCGTCGGCACCTGCTCGCCGGCATCGAGCGGGCGCGCAGCGTGACGACCGACCTGCACAAGTCCTTCTTCCAGCCGGTGTCCTCGAGCGCACTGCTCGTCCGCGACCCGGCCGACCTGCGCCGGACGGCCTGGTACGCCGACTACCTCAACCCCGAGGACGCCGTCGAGCCGAACCAGGTCGACAAGTCGCTGCAGACCACCCGCCGGTTCGACGCCCTGAAGCTCTGGGCCACCCTGCGCGCGACCGGCGCCGACGCGATCGGCACCGCGTTCGACGCCGTCATCGACCTCGCCGCCGCCACCCACCGGATCATCGAGGAGCACCCCGACCTGGTGCTCGTCGCCCCGACGCAGCTCAGCACCGTGCTGTTCCGCTGGCAGCCGGCCGGGGTGACCGACGACGAGGCCGACGCGCTCGTCGCCCCGATCCGCGCGGCCCTGCTCGCCGAGGGCCGGGTCCTCATCGCGAAGACCGTGATCGACGGCCGCCCGTGCAACAAGCTCACCCTGCTCAACCCCGAGACGACCCCGGCGCAGATGCGCGCCTCGCTCGACCACGTCGCCGCGACCGCAGCACGGGTCCGCGCGACCACCACCGCCCCGGAAGGAGCAACGCGATGACCACCGACCGCACCGTGCACGACCTGATCGGCATCGGCATCGGCCCGTTCAACCTCGGCCTCGCCTGCCTGACCGACCCGCTCGACGACCTCGACGCGGTGTTCCTCGACGCCGCCGACGGCTTCGCCTGGCACCACGGCATGATGCTCGACGACGCCACGATCCAGGTGCCGTTCATGGCGGACCTGGTGACGATGGCGGATCCGACGTCGCCGTTCTCGTTCCTGGCGTGGCTCAAGGAGACCGGCCGTCTGTACCCGTTCTACATCCGTGAGGACTTCCACCCCCTGCGCAGCGAGTACGACGCCTACTGCCGCTGGGCCGCCGACCGACTCGACACCCTCCGCTGGGGTCGGTCCGTCACGGCGGTCGAGCACGACCCGACGACGGACGTGTTCACGGTGCACGCCGAGACCGATCAGGGTCCCGAGACGTACCGCGCACGCCACGTCGTCGTCGGCATCGGCACGGAGCCGTCGGTTCCCGCCCCGCTGCGCGGGATCGCCGGGCCGGCGATCCACTCCGCCGAGTTCCTGCCGAACCGGGACGCCCTGCGCGACGCCGGGTCGATCGCCGTCGTCGGCAGCGGGCAGTCCGCTGCCGAGGTCTACCGCGAACTGCTCGAGGACATCCGGCAGGACGGGTACCGCCTCGACTGGATCACCCGGTCGCCGCGGTTCTTCCCGATGGAGGACACGAAGCTCACCCTCGAGATGACGAGTCCGGAGTACACGGACCACTTCCACGGGCTGCCCGAAGCCGTCCGCGACCACCTCGGGCGCGAGCAGCGCGGGCTCTACAAGGGCATCAGTGCCGACCTCGTCGACGAGCTCTACGACCAGCTGTACCGGATCAGCGCACGTGGCCCGATCCCGACGAGTCTGCGCACCGAGACCAGTGTCGTCGACGCGGAGTGGCTCGCCGACCGGGGCACGTACCGGCTGACACTCCGCCACGAGCAGCTCGGCGCGACCTACGAGCACGAGGTCGAGCGGCTCGTCCTCGCCACCGGTTACCGCCCGCGGGCGCCGCGGTTCCTCGATCCGGTCGAGCACCTCGTCGCCCGCGACTCCCAGGGTCGCCTGGCCGTCGCGCGCGACAACCACGTCGACACGCTCGGGGGGCGCATCTGGGTGCAGAACGCCGAGGAGCACACGCACGGCCTGACCGCGCCCGACCTCGGCATGGGCGCGTGGCGGAACGCGTCGATCATCCGGTCCGTCACGGGTCGCCCCGTGTACGGCCTGGAGGCCCGGATCGCCTTCCAGGAGTTCGGCCTGCCCGACACGGACCGGTCGACGGCCCCGGTCGCCGGCGCGCACCGCGCGCCGGACCGGCAGGTCACCGAGCGCGCGGAGGTGCCCGCATGAGCGCCGATGTGACGAGCACTGCACCGGCCGGTGCGCCCGAGGCGACGCTGTCCGCCGGAGCTGCTCCGGGCCTCCTGGCCGTCGAACCCGTGGACCCGGACCGCGACGCCGCCGTCGTCCAGTCGTGGCTCGCCCACCCGGCGTCGTCGTGGTGGGAGATGGGCGACCTCGACGTGGACGGCGTCCGGGACTACCTGACCGGCGTGCAGGGGGACCCGGCGCAGGCCGCGTGGCTCGGCCGCCGCGACGGCGAACCGTGCTTCCTCGTCGAGACCTACGACCCCTCGGCCGTCCTGCTCACCGACGTGTGGGCGGCGGAGCCCGGCGACGTCGGCATGCACCTGCTCGTCGCGCCGGTGCCCGCCGGGGGCCGCGTGCACGGACTGACGAGCGCCGTGATGCGCGCCGTCGTCGAGCACTGCCGAGTTGCCCTCGGGGCACGTCGGATCGTCGTCGAACCGGACGTGCGGAACACCGCGGTGCAGGCGAAGAACGCCGAGGTCGGGTTCCGCGCGTTGCGAGCGGTCGACGTCGACGGCAAGCGGGCGCTGTTGTCGGTCCTCGAGACCGACCGCATCGGTGTGTCCGATGACGACGGGCCGGCCGCGCACCTGCGGCCCGAACACCTGGAACCCGCTGAGCGGCACCTCGTCGCGAAGGCCATCGCGGAGTTCACGCACGAGCGGATGATCGCGCCCACGCAGGACGGTGTCGGCTGGCGGTTGGACGCGGGTGACTCCACCTACCGGTTCCGTGCGCGGCAGCACGTGCTCGAGCACTGGTCGATCGACGAGGCTTCGCTGACGCGGACCCGCGGCGGTGCCCCGGTCGCGCTCAGCGCCCAGGACCTCGTGCTCGAACTGCGCGACGTGCTCGGGATCCCGGACGAGCTGCTCGGCACCTACCTGGAGGAGATCGCCTCGACCCTGGCGAGCGCCGCCGCGAAGCACCGGCGGGGTGGGCCGTCGGCTGCGCAGCTGGCGCGCGGGCGGTCCGACGGCGGCGTCGCCGGCGTCACCGCGTCCTTCCAGGACGTCGAGACGGCGATGACCGAAGGGCACCCGGCCTTCGTCGCCGCGAACGGGCGGATCGGGTTCGGGCTCGACGAGTACCGGGCCTTCGCGCCGGAGTCCGGCGGCCGGTTCCGCTACCGGTGGCTCGCCGCTCGACGCGCGCACACGCACCTGGCACTCGCCGCCGACCGGACCGAGCAAGCGCACTGGGAGTCGGAGCTCTCCGAGACGGTCGTGGCCGGGTTCCGCTCCACGCTGGAGCGTCTCGGGCTCGACCCCGACGACTACGTGTGGATCCCCGTGCACCCCTGGCAGTGGCAGCACCGCATCGCCGTGACCTTCGCGCCGGACCTGGGACGCCAGGACCTGGTCGACCTCGGCGAGGGGCCGGACGAGTACCAGCCGCAGCAGTCCATCCGCACCGCGTTCAACCGAACCGATCCGACGCGCTCGTACGTGAAGACGGCGCTCGCCGTGCAGAACATGGGGTTCCTGCGGGGGATGTCGCCCGCGTACATGCGGAACACCCCGGCCGTGAACGACTGGGTCGAGTCGATCGTCTCCGCCGATCCGACGCTCGCGTCCTTCGGGTTCTCGGTGCTCCGGGAGCACGCCGCCATCGGGTACACCGGCGACGCGTACCACCGGGTCGACGTGTCCTCGCCACAGCGGAAGATGCTCGCGGCACTGTGGCGGGAGAGCCCGCTGCCGCGGGTGACGGACGGCGAGCGACTGCTGACGATGGCGGCGCTGCTGCACCGAGATGCCTCGGGCGACGCCGTCGTCTCCGCGCTGATCGAGGCGTCGGGACTTCCCGCCGACGCGTGGGTGCGGCGCTGGCTCGACGCGTACCTGCTGCCCGTCGTGCACTGCCTGACCGTGCACGACCTGGTGTTCATGCCGCACGGCGAGAACCTCGTGCTCGTCGTCCGCGACGGCGCCGTCGTCCGTGCCGTGATGAAGGACATCGGGGAAGAGGTGGCGGTGCTCGGGCGGCACGACGACCGTCCGGTGCCGGCCGACATCGACCGGATCGTGCACCCGGTGTCCGACGACGAAGCAGCGCTCGCCGTGGTCACCGACGTGTTCGACGGGGTGCTGCGGTTCGTCGCCGCGATCCTCGACGACGACGGGGTCCTGCCCGAGGGCCGGTTCTGGGAGGTCGTGGGGGAGTGCATCGACGCGCACGCCGCTGCACACCCGGACCGCCGTCGACCGCTGGACCTGCGGGTACCGACGTTCGAGCACTCGTGCCTGAACCGGTTGCAGCTGCGGAACACCCTGTCGATGGTCGACCTGACGGACCAGTCGGCGTCGCTCATCCGGGCGGGGGCGATGGCGAACCCGATCGGGCGGTAGGGCCCGCGCCTCGCACCAGCCGGAGCGGCGACGAGGCTCCGATCTTGCAGACGACTCCCCATTGCCTGGCTGTGTAACGAATGTATTTCAGAACATCACCGGTCAGTAGATGATCCTCTACTGTCGTGCGAACAGGCCGCCGACGGTGGCGGCCCACGAACCGGTAGGGGACGCAATGTCGAAACTGCGGAACACGTTCACTGGTGCAGCGCTCGCTGGCACGCTCGTCGCGGGAGGACTCGTTGCTGCGCCCGCGGCATCGGCAGCTGAGGTGCCAAAGCCCGCCGTCAATGTCGGAGCAGACCACCTGGAGGTCACGCCAGCGTTGGTGAACGAGGCCATCTCGGAAGCGCGACGGGCGGGGGCAGTCAAGCGCGAGGACGTGCAACGGGACGGAACTCGATCGGTCACCATCGACGGAGGCGACGGGTTCGAGTTCACGCTCAACGAGACAGACCCGCGGCAGCGCCTGGGCTTCGGGTCGGACAATCGCGGCGTCTACATCGCCTTCAACACGTTCGACCAGAACGTGATCATCGGCGGGACGGGCGCGGCACTGCTCGTCGGCATCTGCGCGCTCGGGCCGGCTGCTTGTGTGGTCGGCAACGCCGCGGTCATCCTCGGCGCCTCCTACCTCGCCACGCACAGCAAGTGCCCGAGCCCGAAGTCGGTTCGCGTGTACCCCGTCACCAAGAAGTCGTCCCGTTGCGTCTAGGCGGAAGTCGGCACGCCATGGCGAAGATCCTGCGCAGCGTTCCGTTCGCTGTCGCGTTCGGTATTGCACTCGTGATCGTCGGAGCAGCGGTCGCAAGCGCCACGGCGGACACGCCGGGCCGTGCTCTCGGAGGTGTCGCCCTCGGGCTCGCAGCCGGTGGAGCCGGATGCTACGTCGGCTTGACGATCCGGTACCGTCGCCGACGCTGATCATCGACGGGAGCGCTCTGTGCTCCTCGGCGCAGAGCGCTCTCGTCCGCGGACATGGCTGTGGTACGCGTCGATGGCCCGCAGCTGGGAAGCTGGTGCGGTGCACACGAGTGGGGACGAGGTCACGGTCGACCTCGGGGACGTCATCGACGCGGATCAGACCTGGCGCGGTGCATGCCGGCCAATCAAGCGGATCCGAGGCGCCGGACTGTTGCTCGGCGGCGCGGTCCTTGTCGGGGGAGTCGTCGTCGCGGAGCAGTCGAGTGACCGCGGTGCCGCAGCGGCCCTGGTCAGCACGGTGCTGGTTGCCGCGGGGCTCATCGCCCTCGGGTACCTGGTCACGCGACGCCGGCTTCGGCTGGCCCGAGCCGCGCGGACGACGGCCGTCGATGCCGGTGTCGCTCTTGTCCTCACGCAGGCGCGGGCTGCTGGCGTCCCCGAACTCGACCCTGCCAGCGTTCGACGTGTGCTGGTCGAGACCGACAACGGACCGGGGCCCTGGTACGACCCGAAGCTCGGCCCGTACACGTGGCCGGTGTGGCGCATGCTGACCGCGGACCCCACGCCGACGGTGTTCGTGGTGGGCAGGAAGTCCGTCAACGCCCGGTCGCTGACGATCACCGTCGAGTCCGCGAAGCCGTCGTGGTGGCAGCGGGACTGACCGGGAGCGGACTCGACTACGGCTGCAGGCGGGTGGCCGACCAGACGCCGTCGGCGAGCACGTACTGCAGGCGGCGGTGCATCCGGTCGCGGCTGCCGTACCAGAACTCCACCACGTCGGGCTCGAGCCGCCACGCCACCCACCCAGCCGGCCGTGGAACGGCGTCGTCGGACTCGTCGAGCAGCACGTTGGCGTCGTCGATCAGGTCCTGCAGCGTCCGGGGTTCGAGCACGGCGGACTGGTCGGCGATGGCAGTGGCGGCGCGGGACTTCGGTGAGCGGTCGGCGAACAGCGCATCTGATTCGTCGTCGGACAGCTGCACCGCCCGGCCCTCGAAGCGGAGCTGCTGCATCGTCTCGCGCCAGTAGACCTGGAGCGCCGCGTGCGGGTTCTCGGCGAGCTGGCGACCCTTCGGGCTGAGCGTCGACGTGCCGAACACGAGCCCCCGGCCGTCGAGCCGCTTCACGTCGACGGTGCGGGCGCTGACCCGGCCGTCTGGCCCGGCCGTGGCGAGGGTCATCGACTTCGGCTCGGAGACGTGGCGCTCGTCCGCAGCGTCGAGCCATTGCTGCGCGAGGTCGAGCGGTGACGCCGGAGGTGCGTCGAACTCGGGCAGGTGCAGGGAGTCGTCACCAGACAGGGAGGAGGACATGCGTCCACCCAACCGTGCTCAGTCCTGCCACGTCCAGGCTGCCGGGGGACGCCCACCCCGCGGCCCCGCGCTCGCCGTGGCGACGACCCGCGCAAGCGCGGTGTTCGTGCGGAGCGTCCGGTTGAGGTTGCCCGGGTCCGGTGTCGTCCCCGTCAGCGCGATCCGCAGCCGAGCGGCATCGGCCGTGGTGAAGGGGTCGCCGAGCAGTGCTCGTGTGAACGGCAGGTCGGACCAGAGGAGTACCCGGGCGCGCTCGAGGGCTGCGTCGACGATCCGGTCGTGGTCGAACGGCAGGCCGAGCGGCAGCGAGCCGACGTCGTGCCACGTCGCGTCGGAGTCCGCTGCCGGGTCGATGACCGCGAGGAACGCGATGCTGATCGCGGCGCTCCGCGGATCGCGGTCGGGTCCGTCGAACGCGCCGACCTGTGCGAGGTGGTGCACCGCCGTCGGGCCGACCCCGGTCTTGGCCCGCAGGGCGCGCCGTGCACCGTCGGCGAGGATCTCGGTGCCGTCGAGGAGCACGCCGGGGAGGGCCTGCTCTCCGGCGTACGGGGCGTACGCCCGCCGCGCCGTGGCGACCCGGAGACCGCCCGCCGTCGTGAACGACATCGGGACGACGTCGATCGCGATGAGCGGTTGGTCGCGGATCGCCGCTGCGGCGTCGTTCACGCGGTGGCCGCCCGGCGGGTGGCTCGGGCCGCGCGCTCGTGGCGGAGCGTCTGGCGGACGTCGGCGAAGGACTGGAGGCGCGTGAAGCGTCCGTCGACCCACACCGGCTGGAGCAGGCTGGTCGCCTCGTCGTCGGCTGTGGCCTGGTCCGTCTGACGGATCTCACCGGTCTCGTCGCGGTGCAGGGCGATGCGGCCCTTCGCGCTCTTCTTGCCGCTGCCGGTCTTCGGGTCCTTCTGGATGTCGACGGGCTCGCCGTCGACGAGGGCCCACGTGGCCTTGACCGCGCTGCCGAGGTTGTCGCGGGTCATGTACTGGTACGTGTACGAACCGATGCCGAGCACGATGTTGTCGCTCGAGTACCCCTTGGCGGCCAAGCGCTCGTAGATGCGACGGGCACGGTCGAGCGTGATGCTGTCGCCGTAGATGACGCCGATGTGCTGGTCGAGGACCTTGAAGCCCTGCTCGTTCACGGTGTGCCCGAAGATCTCGTCGAGCAGTTCGACGACGCCCTTCTGCTCGTGGCTGCGGTCGGCCGCGAACAGTTCAGCGTCGTCGACGCCGTGCACGGTTCCGGTGACGATGTCGACCGGGTCGCCCGAGTCGGGGCGGATGACGAGCTTGCCGTCACGACCGGTGATGCGGTCCTTGAGCTGCGGGAGGGTCTCGGTGATGACCTTGAACAGGTCGAAGCCGTCGCTGACCGCCGAGACGATGCCGGTCGGGTACACGTCGAGGATCTGCTCGAACGTCGCCAGCTCGCCGTCGGCGCCGCGGACGCACATCACGCTGTGCTCGGTGGCGGGCACGCTCGCGGCCACCCAACCGTTGTCGCCCGGGTAGTAGCGGTCGATGAAGTCGAGCGACGGCATCGAGTCGGTGCCGAGGAACGACAGGAGGTGGCCGGCGCCACCCGCTGCGGCCGATTCGATGCTCGACTGCCCACGGAACGAGAAGTCGTGCGCGGCGAAGTCGATGCCGGCCGGGACCGCGCCGGTGCGGGCGGCCCAGTCCTCCATCAGGTCGCGGTACTCGAGTGCCTTCGTGGCGACCGTCGACGGGTGCCAGATCGAGGCGGACAGCGCGGTCTCGATGTAGTTGGGCAGCCAGTAGAACTCGTCGATCGTGTTCTCGACCGTCAGGGTCGCGACGCCGATCGGTGCGAGGGTGCCCTCGGGCAGCGCACGGATCTCGAGGGGCAGGTAGCCGAGGCGGTGCAGGGCCCGGACGTGGTCGGTGCCGATGTGGTTCGGGCCGAAGTAGCTCTGCAGCGCTTCGTCGAACAGCCGGACGACCTCGTCTTCGTCGGCGGCGAAGAACGGCGCCCAGGCTTCGACGAGCGAGCGCTGGATGAACGCCTGCAGCCCGAAGACCACGGCGTGCGTCGACTCGGGCATGTGCGCGTTCGATCGGTTCGTCCAGTTGATCAGGATGCGGGTGGTGCCTGCCGGGTAGACCTGCCGGTGCGAGTGCTTGTAGCCGTCGACGGCCAGCAGCGGCGCGATCGGGCTCGCCGTGGTGATGCGCGGCTCGATCCCGGTGCTCGTGCTGGTCGTGGTGCTCGTGGTCTGCGTCATCGGATCTGCTCCGTCAGGTAGGGGGTGAGTGCGATCGTGCGCAGGCCGTCGATGGCGTTCTGCGCGGGGTACGAGTCGGTGGTGACGATCTCGCCGAAGTGGTCGGCGAGCTGTGCTGCCCGGCCGGAGAAGACGCCGTGCGAGACCCAGAGGCCGAGGCGTTCCTTGGGCAGGCCGGTCGAGCCCGCGAGGCCCATGAACGTGCCGCCGCCGTCGCAGATGTCGTCGACCACCAGGAACCGGCCGGTGTCGGGCAGGGGTTCGCAGGTGAAGCCGTCGAGCTTGCCGGTGTCGGGGTTGCGGTGCTTCTCGGCCCGGTAGAGCGGCAGTCCGCACGCCTCGGCGACCGCGGTTGCCCGGGGGACCGCGCCCTTGTCCGGAGCGATGATGCCGGTGTACGGGTCGCCGCCGTCGTGCTCGGGCGCGTCGACCACGGCGTCACGGACGACCTGCTCGCTCGTGACGACGGTCAGGTTGTCGACCAGGCCGACGATGACCGGCGAGTGCGGGTCGAACGCGATGACCTGGTCGAGGTGGAAGCCGTTGAGGACGTCCGCGTAGACCTTCGCGCCGAACGGCAGGGCGCGGTCCTGCCGGGCTCCGGGCAGGTAGGGGACGAGCGCGACGGACCTCGATCCGCGCTGCCGCACGGCGTCCGCCCACATGCCGAGCATGATCAGGTCGTCGCCGCTCGTGCCGCGCAGGGTCGCGATCTCGGTGAGTCCCCCCGGCTCGGCGGTGTCGTTCGCGACCTTGACGTGGGCTTCACCGGCGGGGAACCGCATGGTGGAGAACGTCGGTGTCGTCTGGTTGCCCTGGGCGTCCCAGGTGCTGAGTTCGACTGCCATGGCTCGACCGTACCACGGTACTTGTCAGAGTGACAAGAACGCGGCTTCGACGGCTGCGTGCGCTCCGGTCCGCCACGGACGCGGCAGCCCTCGGGCGCCTTCGACCACGAAGATCGCCGGGTGCGGGCGGTTGCCGAGGGCGTGCACGATCGCCTCAGCCGACCCGCTGGACCACGGCAGCCGAGCGTCCACGGCCCATCGATCTCAGCGCCGTTCGACGTGCGCGAGCGGCTGCTGCTGCCGGACCCACGTGGCGTGCTCGACGGGGAGCTCGTCGATCCAGGCGGTGAGGACCGGCACCGGGACGTCGTGCGCGCGTGCGACCTCGAACACGATCTCGGAGAAGGCGAACGCGGCGTTGCGATCCGTCGTCGCCAGCACGACCATCAGGTCCTCGGGCACGATGTCGACACCGTGGCGGAACAGCCACACCCGGACCACGCCCGGCGTGCGTGGCGCCCGTTCGGCGAGTGCGTCGGAGAACCCCTGGGACGCGGACGGTGCCGGGCGGAGCGTGACCTCGGCGCCGTCGGGGAACGGGCCGCCCGCGGCGATGACCGCCTGCTTCTCGTCGGGCTGCACGACCTGCGGGTAGGGCTGGTCGATGTCGAGCACGAGACCCCAGTCAGTCGGCAAGCCGGCGACCAGGCGCGACATCGGCAGCGACAGCGGCGTGGCGGCGACACCTGCCGGGATGCGGGCGGCGGCCGCTGCAGGATCGGTGAACGCCAGCGCGAGCGGGGTGCCTTCAGGACTGACGACGCCGAGCGGGATTCCCTGCTCGTCGTGTCGGAGTGCGACGACCTCGGCTGCCGCGAACGCGAAGCGCGAGCGAACCATCAAGGCTCGTCGCTGTGCGGAGGTGATGTTCGTGGTGGTGCTCATCAGGAGAAGATCCTCGCGAACAGGCTCGGTCGTGCCGTCGACGGTGGTGTGAACACGAGCGCGAACGTCGGGTGCAGCGGGTCGCCGGGGTGGGGGATGTCGCGGATGATCGCGTACCCATCGGAGAGTACCTCCGAGTGGATGCCCGGCGGGAACACGAACCGGGCGAGCAGCTCGGTCCAGTCGTCGGCTCCGCGGATCTCGGTGCCCCACGTCGGGCGGACGACACCGGACAGCGTCGTGTACGCACCGAGGTCAGGACGGACGTCGAGCCCCAGTTCCGCGATCGTGCGGACGACCGGCGCGAGCCTGCCCCATCCCTGTTCGTACGGGCCGGTGGACGGCACGGTGTAGGTGCCGCGCTCGTCGACCGGCAGGGGTTCCACGGTCTTCTCGATGCGGGAGACCGTGGTCGGCACCACACCGGGTTCGTGGCGGTCGATCGCTGCTCGGTCCGGGCTCAACGTCGTGCGGAAGCGGCGCACTTCGTACTCGTTCTTCCAGCCGTCCTCGATGTTGACGTCGGTTCGACCGTCGACCGCGAACGATGCAACGTGGAACGAGTCCGCCAGGGCCACCGACTCGAGGACCGCGGGCGCGGACGTCGTGTGGACGAGTGCCGAGCGCGGGACGACGACCTGGCGCCCACGCTCGAACAGCGTGCCGTCGAGGTCCTCGACCTCGTACCCGTCGGACGACAGGGCGTTGAGCAGTCGCAGGCTCGCGCCGTACTCCGGCCACAGCGGATCGACGGTGTCGGTGATGGTCCACCGGCCGTCCGTGGCGCGCTCGGGCAGGGCGTTCCAGGACGGTGACCGGTCCAGGAGCTCGTGACCCGCCCGGGTGACGCCGCTCCGGGTCACCGCAGTCGGTCCTGGACGGACTGCGTCGCCTCGCTGATGTCCCACGGTGCCGTCACGATGCCTGCCGCGACCGCCGGTCCGCGGGCGCCGAGGTCCTGCAGCGCGTTCGCGTACTGGTGCGTCGTGAGGACCCCCGGCTGCGGACTCCGCGTGGCCGGGTCCATCAGCACCTGGTTCATCCCGTCGGGGACGACGTTCCCCGCCTGGTCGACCGGGCTGAGCACGCCGGTGTTCACGAGGTCGTTCGTCGACTTGTCCGTGAACAGCTGGTGCTGCCCGCCACCGCCGAACTGGGTGTTCGCCTGCGCGGTGCCCTCGGCGTGCGGCAGCGGCTGGTTCACCAGGTAGCTGTCGCCCGTGTTGCGGTAGTCGGAGTGCGTCTGTGCCCCTGCAGGTACACCGTCGTGTCCGGCTGGCGACTGCACGCCCACCTGCACGGACTCGCTGTAGTTCGAGGCACTGCCACCGGCGTGCATGGTGCCGTCAGGGACGTAGAAGTTGCCGTGGCCAGGACCGCTGATCTGGAGCGTCTGCCCGACGAGCGAGTCGGCGTCGCCGTTCGCCCAGCGGTCGACACCCAGGTAGCCACTCTGGAAGCCGCCCTTGCCGCCCTGCCAGTGCCGTGCGAGTTCTGCGAGCGACGAGCCGCCGTTGTCCCAGTACGCCTGCGTCGCTTTGTTCGCGATCTCCGGCATCGATCGGATCGAGGCGATGAAGCCGTCCCCAGGGCGCCGGAGGGAACCGACCGCCGCCGACCCACCGTGGACGGCGAGGGCGCGGAGCGACTCGACCGAGCGCAGTGCTGCACCGTGGCGCAGGTTGTTGACCAGGTGCAGACCCGGTGCGAACAGCTGTCGGCTCTCCGATGCGACGTGCCGACCGGCTGAGCTGAACTTGGCGGCGAGCGAGGCGCCCTTCGCGAACTCTTCACCGATCTTCGCCGCGGTGGTGATGCCCTTCATCCCGGGGATGCAGTCGAGCAACGCGAAGGCGAGGTCCCACCCGTCGGCGGTGCCCTTCGACATCTTGTACAGGGTGTCGGCGAGCACGAGCAGGGCGGCGCCGAGCACGATCCAGGCGAGTGGCCCGCCGATGATCATGACGATGATGCCGCCCACGGCGACGACGACCTTCGCGATGGAGACGATGGTCTCCCACGCCTCGGAGCCGAAGATCTTGTCCCAGGTGGACTGCTTCCCGAGCCCCGCATCGGCTGCTTCGCCGATCTTGGTCGCGGTCCGCTGCTCGGCGTCCTGCCAGTCGCCCTTCGCATCGGCGACGAGTCGCTTCGCCGCGTCGATCCGGGACTGCGCGGCCGCGATGTCGCCCTGCGCCGACGACACGGACCCCTGCGCGACGGAGGCGTTGTCGGACGCTGCCCGCAACTGCGCCGGCGAGGGAACGTCCACCCCGTCCGGCACCTCGGACCCGGCCGGGTACTTCTCCGCGACCTTCGACAGGTCGGACGACGCCGACTGGTAGTGCGACAGGGTCGACTGTGCGTCGGCGAGCCGGTCCTGCGCTGCGGCGAGGTCCCCGGTGGCGTCCTTCGCGTCCGCGAGCGCTCCGTCGGCGCGGTACTGGGTGTCGTCGACGGTGTCCGCCCACCCCGACAGGGCCGTTGCGGCAGCCTCGTACGAGGCCACGAGCTTGGTCAGGTCCGACGGGGTGTCCTCGATCGCGTCGACGAACACGTCGGCCGCTTCACCCTCCCAGTCGGTCAGCCACCCGGACCCCTTCACCGACTGCAGCCGGGTCGAGGCGTCTTCGGCGGCGTCGGAGATGCGCTGGTACTCCCGCGACATCATCCGCAACGTCGACGGATCACCCTTGACCGGGTCGTCACCCTGATCGACGACGTCCCACCCCGATGGTCGCCCCACGACTACACCGCCCCCGAGGCGGCGGGTCCGCCGCCGCCGTTCTCGTCGTTGACCTGCAGCGCCTGTGCGAGCTGCGCGTCGGTCTCGGTGTAGGTCTCGACGGATGCGCCGAGCATGTCCGCCAGCGCCTTCGTCGAGTCGCTGATCTTGTCGCGCTTGTCGCCCCAGCGGTGGTCGAAGTCGTGCAGGGCGTCCTGGACCGTCCCCGATCCGATCTCGTCGTCGGACGCGTCGACGCGCTTGTGCGCCTGTTCGAGCGTGCTGTGCACGGTCGTCAGGTCGGTCTGGAGCTCCCCGAGCCCCATCAGGTCAACCAGCAGTCTGCCTGCCACGGAACAATCCCTCCCCGATCACGAACCGGCGCCACCACGACGGCGCCACAGGAACCGCGTCGACCCCGTGCCCCACGCGATCGCGGGGCACGGGGTCGACGACGGTCTCAGCCCTTGAGGCCGGAAGCGAGCGACTCGTCCGTCTCGGACAGGGTCTGCGACGCCTTCGACAGGAACGTCGACAGGCCCTCGAGGCCCTGGACGGTCTGGGTCACGCCACGGTTGAACTCGTCGTAGGACTCACCGAACGCGACGGACGACTTGTCGGTGACGTAGCCGTCGGAGATGAGCTGCTGGATCTTGCGCTGCAGTGCGGAGAGGCGGTCTTCGATGTCCGCCTGGCCCGCCTTGAGGTCGGAGGCTGCTGCCTCGAGGTCTGCGTACGAGACGTTGATGTTCGCCACGGTGTGACTCCCTTTCCCCGGAGTTTCGTCATGTCCCCCCAACGGGGCGTGTTGCAGGGGACACTACCATCGTCCTGCGACATGTAGTCAACGCTACGGGGGATGCCATGACCTTCACGTTCACGATGGTCGACCGCGAGAACGGCCAGACCGCCAACGTCTACGTCGACGGGGACGACACCCGTGCGGTCGGCGAGCTCGTCGCCGAGGCCGAACGCCTCATCGCGACGGACGTGGTGGCATCCGGTCGGACCCCGGCGTACTTCGTCGGCGAGCAGCCGCTCGACCTGGCCGCGACGGTCGCCGAGTCCGGTGTGCGCGAGGGCGTGGTGGTGGCGCGCAGCCTCGAGCAGGTGCCGCCGCAGCCGCTCCGTCCACTGACCGATGCCGAGATCCGGATCGTGTCCGGGCTGCACGCCGGGACCATCGTGCGGGTGGGCACCGGCACGGTGACGATCGGCACGGCGACGAACGCCACGGTCCGTGTGCCGGTGAGCACCACCGACGAGGTCGAGGCCGAGGCGTCCGGAGCCGAGACCGTTCCGGAGGTCGCCCTGCTCGTCTCGGTCACGGCCGACGGCGCCAAGGTCCGTCCGACGAACGGCTTCGCCGGGGCGGTGCTCGACGGAGCTGCCGTCACCGAGGAGACCGACTGGCCGGAGACCGCGCAGCTCGCGATCGGCGGGGTCCTGCTCGGGTTCGGTCGCGCGCCGGACCGCGGGGCGCACCTGTCCCTGGCCGACGACGGCATGTCGCTCGAGTACAACCGGCCGCCGCGCATCCTGCCGCCCGACGAGCACACCCGCTACCAGCTCCCGGCCCCGCCGACCGAGCCCCCGGCGCGGGCGCTGCCCATCCTGATGGCGCTGGCGCCGATGGGCATGGCCGTGATGTTCGTCTCGACCACCGGTCGCTGGATCTACCTGCTCATCGCCCTGCTGTCACCGATCCTGATGATCATCACGGGCCTCCAGGGCCGCCGGCAGGGCAAGAAGACGTACCGCCAGCGGATCGTGGAGTACGAGGACACCAAGGCGCGCATCGAGGCGGACGCGACCGAGAGCCTCCAGTCCGAACGGGCGCGCTGGATCGCGAGCGCCCCCGACCCGGCTGCCGTCTACGAGACCGCGGTGACACCGCTGCCGCGCCTGTGGGAGCGACGCCGGACGGACCCCGACCACCTGCTCGTCCGTGTCGGCACGGCGACGCAGCGGTCCGAGGTGACCATCGAGGACCCGGAACAGCTGTCGCACAAGCGGACCGTCGCGTGGGACGCGACCGACGTGCCGGTCCGCATCCGCCTGGCGGAGCGTGGCGTGATCGGCATCGCCGGTCCGGACGACGACGCCCGCAGGCTGGCGAACTGGGTGGTCGCGCAGCTCGCGACGCTGCAGAGCCCGAAGGACGTCACCTTCACGCTGCTCACCGACACCACCCGCACCGCGCTGTGGGAGTGGATGTCCTGGTTGCCGCACGTGCGCCGCGACGGCGCCGACCAGCCGATGACGAGCATCGCGTCGAACGCCGCGACGACCGCGCGCGCCATCGCCGAGCTCGCCGCGATCATCGACGCCCGCAAGGAGGCGGGGATCGGCAAGAAGACCCCGCCGGCCGACGAGATCGTCGTCGTGATGGACGGCGCCAGGCGCCTGCGTGCGATGCCGTCACTCGTGCAGGTGCTCAAGGAGGGCCCGGCGGTCGGGGTCTTCAGCATCTGCCTCGACCTGGACGAGCGGCTCCTGCCCGAGGAGTGCGACGCCGTGGTCGTCGTCCGCGACGACCGGATCCGGGTCACCCAGCAGCGCAGCGAGCGCATCGACGACGCCCGACCCGACCTGGTCGACCAGGACTGGCTCGAGTGGGTCGCCCGCTCGCTGTCGCCGATCGTCGACGCCAGCCCGGACGTGCAGGACGGCGCCATCCCGTCGTCCGCGCGGCTGCTCGACGTCCTCCAGCTCGAACCGCCGACGTCCGAGGCCGTGCAGGCCCGGTGGCTGCTCGGCGGCCGCAGCACGACCGCCGTCATCGGCGCGTCGATCGACGGGCCGTTCGCCATCGACCTGCGGAACGACGGCCCGCACGGACTCGTCGCGGGCACCACCGGCTCCGGCAAGTCGGAGCTGCTGCAGACGATCGTCGCGTCGCTCGCCGTCGCGAACCGGCCGGACGAGATGAACTTCGTGCTCGTCGACTACAAGGGCGGTGCGGCGTTCAAGGACTGCGTCGACCTGCCGCACACCGTCGGCATGGTCACCGACCTCGACACCCACCAGGTGGAGCGTGCGCTCGAGTCGCTCGGCGCCGAGCTCCGTACCCGCGAGCACGCCCTGGCCGAGGTCGGTGCGAAGGACCTGGAGGACTACCAGGACCTGCAGGCGAAGCGCGCCGCGTCGGGCGACGCGATCCCGAGCCTGCCGCGGCTGCTCATCGTCATCGACGAGTTCGCCTCGCTCGCCCGCGAGCTGCCCGACTTCGTCAAGGGCCTGGTCAACATCGCCCAGCGCGGACGGTCGCTCGGCATCCACCTCGTGCTCGCCACGCAGCGCCCCGGCGGTGTCGTGTCGCCCGAGATCCGCGCCAACACGAACCTGCGGATCGCGTTGCGCGTCACCGACCAGTCCGAGAGCCAGGACGTCATCGGCGCGAACGACGCCGCGCGGATCGCGAAGACCACGCCGGGGCGTGCGTACGTGCGGCTCGGTGCCGCCTCGTTGCTGCCCTTCCAGTCCGGTCGGGTGGGCGGCCGCCGGCCCGGCACGGACGACCAGGAGGCCCGGCCCGCCCTGGTCCGCGAGCTCACCTTCGCCTCGTACAGCGAGCCAGCCCCCCGCCCGGCAGCCGTCGAGGCCGCCGCCAGCGACGTGGAGGTCACCGACCTGAGCGTCCTCGTCGCGTCGATCGGCGACGCCACCCGTGCCCTCGGCACCCCCGAGCAGCGGAAGCCCTGGCTGCCCCCGCTCGGCGCGGTCGTCGGGCTCGACGACGTCGAGGCCGCCGGTGCTGCCGACACCGCGGACCTGCCGCCGCTCGCCGTGGCCTGGGGCATCGAGGACCACCCCGGCGACCAGCAGCAGCGCCCCGCGGTGTTCGACCTCGACGCCGACGGGCACCTGTTCGTCATCGGGTCGCCGCGCTCCGGCCGCAGCCAGACGCTCCGCACCCTGGCCGGTGCGATGGCCCTGCGCCTCGGCGTCGGCGACGTGCACCTGTACGGGATCGACTGCGGCAACGGTGCCCTGCTCGCGCTCGGTGCCCTGCCGCACTGCGGTGCCGTGGTGCAGCGGCACGAGCCCGACCGGGTCTCACGGCTGCTCGGCATCCTGCTCCGCACCGTCCAGGAGCGCCAGGCGGCGTTCGCGAGCGGCGGCTACTCGTCCATCGCCGAGCAGCGGTCCGACGAGCACACCACCCCGCTGCCGCACGTCGTCGTGTTCCTGGACCAGTGGGAGAGCTTCATGGCGACCCTGGCCGACGCCGAGAACGGTGCGCTGCACGACGCCGTCCAGACGCTGCTGCGCGAGGGCGTCGGCGTCGGCGTGCACCTGATCGTCTCCGGCGACCGCACCCTGACCTCCGGCCGGATGTCGAGCCAGGTGGAGCGGAAGCTGCTGCTCGCCCTGGCCGATCGCGGCGACTACAACTACGAGGGCATCAACGGCAAGAAGCTGCCGGAGTCGATCCCGCCCGGCCGCGGCTTCCGGAACGCCACCGCGACGGAGACCCAGGTCGCCGTGCTGCCCGGCGGCCTCGGTGGACGCGACCAGGCGGCGGCGCTCCGCGGCATCGGCGACGAGGTCCGCGCCCACGTCCCCGCGACCGTGCCGAAGCCGTTCCGGATCGACGTGCTGCCCAGGTCCATCACCTTCGAGGAGGCCGTGCGGTACCTGCCCTCGGCGGAGGCCTCGGTCGGCCGGGTCGCCCTCGGCGTCGGCGGCGACGAGCTCCGGCTGTTCACGCACGACTTCGTGCAGGACACCCCCGTGTTCATCGTCGCCGGCAGTCCGCGGTCCGGCAAGAGCACGGCGCTCGTCGCGATGGCCCGGCACGTGCTGTCGGCCGGTGGGTCGGTCGTCGCGGTCACGCCGCGCGACTCTCCGCTCCGCGCGCTCGAGGGCGCACCGCGCGCGACCGTCGTCACCGACGCCGGGATCGGTGCCGAGGGGCTCTCGGCCGCGGTCGACACCGGCTCGGACGGCTTCACGCTCGTGCTCGTCGACGACGCCGAGGCGCTCAAGGAGACCCCGGCCGAACCGGTGTTCCGGGCGATCATGGACTCCGACCGGGGCCGTTCGGTCGGACTCGTCATCGCCGGCGACGTCGAGGGCGTCGCGAGCGGGTTCCGCGGCTGGCAGGTCGACGCGAAGAAGGCCCGTCGCGGCGTGCTGCTCGCGCCGCTCAGCACCGTCGACGGCGACCTGATCGGCACGAAGCTGTCGAAGAGCCTGGTGACGCAGGACCGGGTGCCGGGACGAGCACTGCTCAACGACGCCGACCAGGCACTGCGACTCGTGCAGGTGCCCGCCGACTGACGAGGACGGCGCGGGGCCGTGGCGTCGCGTCGCGGCGCCGCGCGGCGTCAGCCGAGTGGGGCGTCGCCGACCAGCGCGGTCCGCGGTTCGGCGCGCAGGGTGTGTCCGCCGAACACCACGACGTCGCCCGGCTGCACCACCGTGCGCTGCGCCGGTGGCACCATCGTCGCCGGGAACCCCGGCCGCCGCAGCTCGACCCCGTTCGCCGACGCCGTGTCGAGCACCCAGAGCGAGCCCTCGGCGCCGAACCCGAACTCCAGGTGCGTGCGGCTGAGCAGCTTGTCGGGGTCCTCGAGCGCGATCATGTGCGCGTAGCCGCCGTCCGGGTGGGCGCTCGCCGGGTCGCGGCCGATCAGCCCACCGCCGGACACGGTCACCCGCTGGTGGTCGTCGAGGACCAGGACCGCAGCAGCGGTCTGGCGCGCCGGAGCCGCGTCGCGTCGAGCCGTCCCACCGGCCGAGCCGAGCGGACGCCCGGGCAGCTGCGCGACGGTCGCCCGCACCCGGTCGGCACTGGCGCGGGGAGCCGGCGGCGGCGTGACGACCGCACGCGCGAGTTCGCCGCGCTGCGCCATCCGCGCGAGGTCGTCGACGGTGACCCGCTCGACGACGGGTTCGACGGGCTTCAGGCGCTTCCGGAACGGCCAGATCCGCATCAGCCGACCCCGCCGCCGACGGTGGCCGAGTCGATGAGCTCGAAGGTGTCCGTCACGGTCTCGAACAGTTCGTACAGGGGCTCGGCCAGGTCGGTCGCGGGCGAGGACACGCTCACCAGCGCGACCTGGTCACCGGCCGGCACGAACGTCTGCATGAGCACGACGTCGAACGAGCCGCGGCCGTCCGGTGCCTGCACGGTCGAGACACCCCAGACACGCGGCACACGGCCGACCCGGGGGACCTCGTGCACGTCGACGTGCATGCCGTCGTCGTCACCACCGAGCGCGGCGACGTGGTCGGTCAGGGCGGCGAGCGGGTCGCCGCCGGCCTCGGGCGCGGGCAGGACCGTGACGGTCAGGGCGCCGGAGACGATGCCGTCCTCGCTCGGTTCGGCGAAGGCCGCGCAGTACCGGGCACCGCTGTCCCACGCCGACCGCGCGAACCGGCGGAGCGCCCGGACGATCTCGGTGCGGTGGTCCCAGAGCTCGCGTTGGTCCTCGATGCGCTCCTGCACGAGGGCGCTGATCCGGTCGTCGCGGCGTTCCGGCTCGACGGGCAGCTCGAACCAGGAGCGGGGGACCGTGATGGCGAAGTGGTCGACCGACATGCCCGCTACCGTACCGTGGCGTGTCGCCCGGCCGTCCGGCGCATCGCCCGGAGCAGCAGCGGGCCCGGCAGCCGCAGCAGTGCGCCGGGCAGGACCGATCGCACACCGCCGACCAGCGCGACCGTCCGACCGAACCGCCGTTGCTCGCGCGGCCCCCACGCGAACCCGTACGCGGCGCGCAGCTGCTCCGGCAGCATCCCCGCCGTGACGATCCGCACCAGCGGCATCGCAGCGCGCACCCAGAGCGGCGCGAACCGCGGGTGCAGCAGGTCCCGCACCACCCCGCGGGCGTCGTCCGTGACCTCGAGCCGGTCGAGGGTGTCCGCCCAGTACCGGTCGAAGGCGGCGACCGACGTCGGCCAGCGATCGGCGGGCACCCGCAGCGTCGTCGCGATCGGGGCGTAGGCGGCGAGGACGTCCTCCGCCCGCTCCGCCGTGACGGGCGCACCGAACAGGTCGTGCGCCCGACGTGCCGAGTCGAACAGGGTCGCGGCCACCCACAGCTGCCGGTCGACGTCGTCCGCGCCGGTCACGGGGACGTGGGCCCGGTTCACGAAGCCGGCGGCGATCGCGGCGTCCTGCTCCGTGCCGGAGACGACGGCGTACACGAACATCAGGGTGTGGGCCAGCCGCTGCTGCGGTCGTCGTGCGAAGTCCGAGTGCCGGCGGACCCCTGCCGCGACGACCGGGTCGGCGATCTGCAGCAGGATGGCGCGGCCGCCCGCGGCCACGGGTGTGCTGTCGGCGAGGAACCGACGCAGGTCGCGTTCTGCAACGCGACCGGACGACGGACGGGAGGTGGGCCCCACCAGCCGGTTCCGGCGCACCGCGCCAGCGGGGTGACGGCCGTGACTGGAGGGACGTGGCGGGCCCGGCACCGGGCCTCCAGACCGTGGGGTGGTCACGGCGCACCCCGTCGGCGTCGCGCCCGCAGGACGGGGACGAGATCAGCGGCGATCGCCGCGAGGAGCGCGACCGCACCGGTCGCGAGGGCGATCACCAGGTACGTGCCGTCGACCCGGACGTCGCCCGTCAGGGCGAGCAGGGTGGCGACGAGCCAGATCGCGGGGAGCGGCCAGCGGCGGCTCGGTGCTCCGGTGACGACGGCACCGACCACCGCGACGGCCAGGAGCGGGACCCATCGTCCCGCGGGCTCCGAACGCGCCGCGAGGTGCGCCGAGGCCGCGACGAGCAGCATCGCCGCGATCGCCACCAGACGGGCGGCCGACGGCGTGCTGCGGACGCTGGCACGGACACGACGGAACACGGCCCGATGCTACGGGCCGTGTTCCGCGGGTCCCTGGGGACCGCTGGTCAGAGCGGCTTGGTGCCGAGGTCGTTGCCCAGGTCCGGGCGGTCCTCGTCGGCGTCGTGCTCCCACAGGTCGGGCGACCCCTCGCGCGGGGAGCCGCCGGTCGGGCCGTCGTCGGTGCCGTCACCGGGCTGCGGCTCGACGGTCTCGCCGGCGACCGCGTCGTTCGTCACGGTCTCGAGGGACTCCTCGGACTCGTCCACCTCGTACGGGCCGACGTGCTCGCGGTCGATGTCGTCGTCGCGGCGCTGCTGGGCTTCGAAGTCGTCGACGGGGCTGATGCCGGGATCGCTCATGGTGTCCTCCTGGGTGTGGGTGGTGCCGGGTGTCGGATGGTGGTCAGGCGCTGACGAAGTGGACGTCGCCGGAGCCGAGCGCGAGCTGTTCCGCCAGACCCTTCTCGTCGGTCGCGCCCCAGCGCTCGGCGATCTTGCCGTCACGGAACTTCGAGACCTGGATGCCGCGGACCTCGAAGGTGCGACCCGTCGGCGCGTGGCCCTGGAACGGACCGGTGTGGGTGCCGCGGATCGTGAACACCGCGGTGATGTAGTCGTCCGTGACGACGAGCGGGTCGGGCTCGAGCGTGAGGTCCGGGAACGCGGTGGTGAACTCGGTCCAGAAGTCGACGATCCCCGCGAGGCCGGGCTGCTGGGCGGGGGCGGGGTCGTGGTCCACGACGTCGTCGGCCCAGACCTCGGGGAAGCGGTCGAAGGCGCGCGCCTCCAGGATCTCGCCGAGTCGCTCCTGCGCCTGCTGGTTCTGTTCCGCGGTCATGCGGGGTCCTTCCGTCGGGGTCTTCCGGTGTACGCCGGTCCCCCTGGGACGACCCGGGACGCCGGGGGAGTTCACCTCGACGTCACCTGCTCGTCACGAGGGACGTGCACACTGCCGGTGCTCGGGGGAGTGGAGCGCGGTCGCCGACGGGTGGTCGAGCGACCGCGCCTTCCCCCGCCGGTCAGCGCAGGGGCGTCAGACGCGCCGGAGCAGGTCGCGCTCCGCGACGTCGGCGAGTCCGAGCGTGCGGTACCCGGCGGACTCGAAGAAGACGGTGACGCGGTCCTCCTCCGTGCTCATCACCACGCCGGTGCCCCACTCGGCGTGCTCGACGCGGGCATCCGGCGGCCAGACGTCGTCGTTCGCGCCGTCGGCCACGTGGGCTCCGCCGTCGAAGGCCGTCCCCGACGAACAGGTGTCGCAGTTGCCACACGGCTCCGGGAGCTCATCGCCGAAGTAGCCGAGCAGGAACTGCCGTCGGCACCCGGTCGTCTCGGCGAGTTGGCGCATCATCGCGATGCGGGACTCCTCGACCCGTTCGCGCTCCGCCGCGCGGTCCGCCGTTGCGCGGGCCGCGTGTGCCGCGGTCGCCGGGCCGTCCGGCACCCGCGTGACCCCGTCGACGTCGTCGCGCAGGACGCCGGCGTCGAGGAGGGCGTTGAGGGCACGGCCGGCGGTGCGGGACGACAGACCGGAGGCCTCCGCGAGCGCCGACCGGGCGATCGGGCCGGTGGCCGGGACCGCGTCGAACACGGCGCGGACCGACGCGGGTCGGGGCGAACCGGACGCGAAGAACGTGCGCAGGCCGAAGTCCTCGGCCCGGTAGTGCAGGGTCGCGCCGGCCGGCTCGGCATCCCGGCCGGCCCGCCCGATCTCCTGGTAGTAGGCGTCGACCGACTCGGGCACGTCGGCGTGCACGACGAAGCGGACGTCGGGTTTGTCGATGCCCATGCCGAACGCGCTCGTCGCGACCACCACGTCGACGTCGCCGTCGAGGAACCCCGTGTGGACCGCCTCGCGCTCCGTCACCCGCATGCCGGCGTGGTACGGCCGCGCGCGACGGCCGCGGGCGGCCATCGCGTCGGCGTACTCCGTCGTCGCGGCGCGGGTGGCGACGTAGACGACGGTGGCCCCGTCGAGTCCGACGACCTGGTCGACCACGGCCGCTCGCTTCTCGGCGTCCTCGGCGTGCCGGACCACCTCGAGCCGGATGCCGGGGCGGTCGAACCCCGAGGCGAGCACGAACGGGTCACGCATGCCGAGCCGTTCGACGATGTCGTCCCGCACGGGAGCGGAGCCCGTCGCGGTCAGTGCGAGCACCGGCGGCCGACCGAGGCGTTCCACGACCTCGCCGAGCGCCAGGTAGTCCGGGCGGAAGTCGTGCCCCCAGGACGAGATGCAGTGCGCCTCGTCGACGGCGACGAGCGCGACACCGGCGTCGCGGAGTCGTTCGAGCACGTCGTCCTTCACGAGCTGTTCGGGTGCCAGGAACACGTAGCCGACCTCGCCCGCGGCGACCGCCTCCCAGGCCTCGGCGACGTCCCGGGCCTTCCTCGTGGCGTTCATCGCGACCGCGCGGGGAGCGTCCACGTGGTGCTCGAGTCCGACCACCTGGTCCTCCTGCAGCGCCACGAGGGGCGAGACGACGATCACGACGCCCTCCAGCTCGAGGCCGGCGACCTGGTAGATCGCCGACTTCCCCGATCCGGTCGGCATCACGGCGAGGGCGTCGCGCCCGTCGAGCACGGCGTCGATGGCGGACTCCTGGTCGGGGCGGAGGTGCCAGCCGAACACGTCGGCGGTGCGGGTACGGAGTGCAGCGTTCACCGATCCACCGTGCCGGGAGCTCGCTGGGGAACGGGCCGGGATCGCGCGCACCGGACGTTCACGGTCCGGCGCTAGGCTGGCTCCCGGCCGTTGTCTCGACATCGAGCGACCCTCGATGTGGAGTGCGCGACCGGGAAACCGATGCCGATCGCACGAACCGTGCGGGAAGAAGAACAGCGTGGATCTTTTCGAGTATCAGGCCAGGGACCTCTTCGAGTCCTACGGCGTCCCCGTACTGCAGGGGATCATCGCCGACACCCCGGAAGAGGCGAGAGCGGCGGCCGAGGAGATCGGTGGTGTCGTCGTCGTCAAGGCCCAGGTGAAGGTCGGTGGGCGCGGCAAGGCCGGCGGCGTGAAGGTGGCGAAGACCCCTGACGAGGCGTTCGAGCACGCGCAGGCCATCCTCGGCCTCGACATCAAGGGCCACACCGTCGAGCGCGTCATGATCGCGCAGGGGGCGGACATCGCCGAGGAGTTCTACTTCTCCGTGCTGCTCGACCGGGCCAACCGTTCCTACCTCTCGCTCACCAGCGTCGAGGGCGGCATGGAGATCGAGCAGCTCGCGGTCGAGAAGCCCGAGGCGCTCGCCCGCATCGAGGTCGACCCGCTCACCGGGATCGACGCGGCCGCCGGTCGCGCGATCGCCGAGCAGGCCGGGTTCCCGGCGGAGCTCGTCGACCAGGTGGCCGACGTCTTCTCGAAGCTCTACGACGTCTACAAGGGCGAGGACGCCACGCTCGTCGAGGTGAACCCCCTCGTCCGTACGGGCGACGGCCAGATCCTGGCGCTCGACGGCAAGGTCTCGCTCGACGAGAACGCCGACTTCCGCCACCCCGCGCACAAGGACCTCGAGGACTCCGCCAGCGAGGACCCGCTCGAGGCCAAGGCGAAGGCCCACGGCCTGAACTACGTCAAGCTCGACGGCCAGGTCGGTGTCATCGGCAACGGTGCGGGCCTCGTCATGTCGACGCTCGACGTCGTCGCCTACGCCGGTGAGCGCCACGGCGGCGTGAAGCCCGCGAACTTCCTCGACATCGGCGGCGGCGCCTCGGCCGAGGTCATGGCCAACGGCCTCGACGTCATCCTCGGCGACCCGCAGGTGAAGAGCGTCTTCGTGAACGTCTTCGGCGGCATCACCGCCTGCGACGCCGTCGCGAACGGCATCGTCGCCGCACTCGGCATCCTCGGTGACGCGGCCACCAAGCCGCTCGTCGTGCGTCTGGACGGCAACAACGTGGAAGAGGGTCGTCGGATCCTGGCGGAGGCAGCGCACCCGCTCGTCACCGTCGCCGCGACCATGGACGACGCGGCCGAGCAGGCCGCCGAACTCGCCGCCGCAGCGGCCTGAAGGGACTGACCATGTCGATCTTCCTCAACAAGGACTCCAAGGTCATCGTCCAGGGCATCACCGGCGGCGAGGGCACCAAGCACACCGCACTGATGCTCAAGGCCGGCACCCAGGTCGTCGGCGGCGTCAACGCACGCAAGGCCGGCACCACCGTCACCCACGGCGACGTGTCACTGCCCGTCTTCGGCACCGTGCGCGAGGCCATCGACACCACCGGTGCGGACGTCTCCATCGTCTTCGTGCCGCCGGCCTTCGCCAAGGACGCCGTGCTCGAGGCCATCGACGCCGAGATCCCGCTCGTCGTCGTCATCACCGAGGGCATCCCCGTGCAGGACGCCGCCGAGTTCTGGGCGCACGCCAAGGCGAAGGGCGGCACGACCCGCATCATCGGGCCGAACTGCCCCGGCATCATCACGCCCGGTGAGTCGCTCGTCGGCATCACCCCGGCGACGATCACCGGCAAGGGCCCGATCGGCCTCGTCTCGAAGTCGGGCACCCTGACCTACCAGATGATGTACGAGCTGCGCGACCTGGGCTTCTCGACCGCCATCGGCATCGGCGGCGACCCGGTCATCGGCACGACGCACATCGACGCGCTCGCCGCGTTCGAGGCCGACCCCGAGACCGAGGCCATCGTGATGATCGGTGAGATCGGTGGCGACGCCGAGGAGCGTGCAGCCGAGTTCATCAAGGCGCACGTCACCAAGCCGGTCGTCGGCTACGTCGCGGGCTTCACCGCCCCCGAGGGCAAGACGATGGGCCACGCCGGAGCGATCGTGTCCGGTTCCGCCGGCACCGCCGAGGCGAAGAAGCAGGCGCTCGAGGCCGCCGGTGTGAAGGTCGGCAAGACGCCGTCCGAGACCGCTGCGCTGCTGCGCGAGGTCGTCGCGGCCCGCTAGCGACCACTGCCCGGCAGACGGCCGGGCCGAAGCCGGGAGGCTCGGTGCGGGTTCCGCGCCGAGCCTCCCGTCGTTCCGGGGCCGGCTCACGTATCCTCGCTGCGATGAACCGCCTGGGAACCGCTCTGCTCGCCGCGATCGAGGCGGTCGTGACGGTCGGCGTCGGCATCGGGATCGCCCTGGTCCCGCTCACGCTGCTCTGGGGGTTCGAGTACGGGCTGCAGGTCGACTGGGACGTGTTCTGGAAGGCGACCGGCAGCGTCTGGCTCGTCGGCCACGGCGTCGACGTCTCGTTCCTGCTCGGGTCGGCGGTGGCGAAGAGCTCCGGGGTCAGCGGTGCCGCCGACCCCATCAGCGTGACGCTCGCGGCGCTCGGCTTCGCGGTCGTGACCGCCTGGCTCGGTGCCCGTGCCGGCCGTCGGTTCGCCGAGACGGAGCACCGCACCACCGGCCTGCTGGTCGGGACGGCGGTCGTCGCGGTGCTCGGCCTCGGCGTCGCACTGTCGTCGACCTCCGCCGCCACGCAGCCGACGATCTGGCAGTCCGTGGTCCTGCCCGCCCTGTGGTTCGGGATCCCGGCGCTCATCAGCTCGGAGGTGTGCCGACGACGGCGCGACCTGCCGGCGGACCCCGCCACACAACGCGTCATCGACCTGCTCGACCGGGTGCCCGTGCTCTGGCGGACCGTCGCCGGGTTCGGGCTCCGCGCCGGGACCGCCGCCACCGCCGTCGTCGTCGCGTTCGCCGGAGTCGTCGTCGGGCTCCTGCTCTTCACCTCGTTCGCCGAGGTCATCACGCTGTACGAGCAGTCCCACGCCGGTGTGATCGGCGGGATCGCCCTCACCGTCGGGCAGCTCGCGTTCCTGCCGGACTTCGTCGGGTGGGCGACCTCGTGGCTGATCGGCCCGGGGTTCGCCATCGGCACCGGGTCGAGCGTGTCCCCGATCGCCACGACCCTCGGCCCGATCCCCGGCCTGCCGGTGTTCGGCGCACTGCCGACCTCGGGCCACACGTTCGGGCTCGTCTGGATCCTGGTGCCGGTGATCGCCGGCTTCGCGATCGGCGGCTCGATGCGCCCGCGACTCGTCCGTGCGCTGGCGAACGCCGACTCCGCACTCCACCGAGCGCTCGCCGGTGTCGCGACGGGCATCGTCGCCGGGGTCTTGACCGGGCTGATCGCCTGGGTGTCGTCCGGATCGTTCGGCCCCGGACGACTGGCCGACGTCGGACCCCACGCCCTGGTGGTCGGTGGCTTCGCCGCGCTCGAGATCGGCCTGCCGGCGGTCATCGCCCTCGCCGCGGGCAGCGACCTCGTCCGCCTGCCCGACCGCGGCTGGACACGGGAGCGCTGGACCGAGGCGGACGACGACGCGGACCGCAGCGGAGCCGAGGCCGGGACGGGATCGCTGCTCGCCGCGCTCGACCAGGCCGGCGCGGGACGGACCACCGACGTGCACCGGTTCGTGGTCGAGGAATCCCACGACGGCTCGACCGCTGCCCGCCCGCGCACCACGGTCGACAGCCCGACGGAACCGATCGCCGACGAAACGGTCGTGCCGGCGCCCAGCGAATCGCCTCGGACACCCCCGCGCGATCCCGACCACGACGTGGAACTGCCGGCGTGGGCGAAGACCGACGCCGTCGCCTCGGAGCGCCTGGCCGACGAGGGCCCGACCGAGCCCCGCTCGTCGGGACGTGCCGCGATGGGTGCCCTTCGTGATCGACTGCACGGTGCCGCCGACGGTGTGCGCGAGCGAGCTGGCAGACTCCGTGAGCGAGCTGGCGGACTCCGTGAGCGAGCAGGTGGACTCCGCGACCGCGTGACCGGTGCCGACGCCGAGCAGCAGCGCCCCGCACCCGCTCTGGAACGGCCTGCCACCCCGACGTCCACGGCCGACCACACCGACGCGCAGCCGGCGTTCCCGTGGAGCACCGAGGAGTTCGTCGCCGGACGGGACGACGTGGACGACGAACCGGCCGCACCCGAGGCTCCCGCCGCCGCTCCCGCCCGGTCGTCCCGTCCGACGAACTGGGACGTCACCGACCAGATCCCCGACGAGGAGCTGCCCTGGTGGCGCCGTCCGAAGGACGACCACTAGCGCCGACGTCACGACGCGCGGGTCCCGGTAGGGTTGGTGCCGTGCTCGAACTGGTCGTCCTGATCTCCGGTACCGGGTCGAACCTCCGAGCCCTGCTCGAAGCGACCTTCGACGCCGAGTACCCCGCCCGTGTCGTCGCCATCGGTGCCGACCGCGACGCCGAAGGCCTCGGTCTGGGCGAGGAGTTCTCGATCCCGACCTTCACGGTGCCGTTCTCGCGCTACGAGACCCGCGCCGAGTGGGGGCAGTCCCTCGCCGAGCAGATCCGCCCGTGGTCGCCCGACCTGCTCGTGCTCTCCGGCCTCATGCGCCTGCTGCCCCCGGCCGTGGTGTCCGAGTTCGCCCCGGGCATCATCAACACCCACCCGGCGTACCTGCCCGAGTTCCCCGGCGCCCACGGCGTGCGGGACGCCCTCGCGGCCGGCGTCACGGAGACCGGTGCGAGCGTCATCGCGGTCGACGACGGCGTGGACACCGGCCCGATCCTCGCCCAGGAGCGCGTCCCCGTGCTCCCCGGCGACTCCGAGTCGACGCTGCACGACCGCATCAAGCCGGTCGAGCGCCGCCTGCT
Source organism: Curtobacterium sp. ABR8 (assembly GCF_057812125.1). Taxonomy (NCBI): domain Bacteria; kingdom Bacillati; phylum Actinomycetota; class Actinomycetes; order Micrococcales; family Microbacteriaceae; genus Curtobacterium; species Curtobacterium sp. ABR8. Next base: position 3,634,909 of record NZ_CM173818.1, on the reverse strand, counting down.
CATCCAGACCATCCTCGACATCGCCAACGGCACCACCGACCTGAAGGGCACCCCGAGCGCATGAGCGTGCACGCAGCCGACCCCAGCCTCTACCGCGACCGTGACGTGGTGCCGGTCCGCCGCGCACTCATCTCGGTGAGCGACAAGTCCGGCCTGCTCGAGCTCGCCGGCGCCCTCGCCGAGTCGGGTGTCGAGATCGTGTCGACGGGCTCCACCGCCCAGACCATCCGCGACGCGGGCTTCGCCGTCACCGACGTCTCGAGCGTCACCGGGTTCCCGGAGTCGCTCGACGGCCGGGTCAAGACCCTGCACCCGTCGGTGCACGCGGGCCTGCTCGCCGACCTGCGCCTCGAGTCGCACGAGCAGCAGCTCGCCGACCTCGGGATCGCGGCCTTCGAGCTCGTCGTCGTGAACCTGTACCCGTTCGTCGAGACCGTGGCGTCGGGTGCCGACACCGCGACCGTGGTCGAGAACGTCGACATCGGCGGCCCCGCGATGGTCCGCGCCTCGGCGAAGAACCACCCGAACGTGGCGATCGTCGTGTCGCCGTCGTCCTACGCCGAGGTCGTCGAGGCGGTCCGCGCCGGTGGTACCTCCCTCGAGCTCCGCAAGCGTCTGGCCGCCCAGGCCTTCGCGCACACCGCGGCGTACGACACGGCGGTCGCGTCCTACTTCGCCAGCGACGTCGTCGTGGCCGCCGCAGCGCCGACGACGAGCGGCGACATCGCGACGCCTGGCGCGTTCGACGAGCACCTCAGCGTCACCGCCGACCTGTCCGCCACGCTCCGCTACGGCGAGAACGCGCACCAGGCTGCCGCGCTCTACACGAGCACGGACGGCACCGGCATCGCGCAGGCGACGCAGCTCCACGGCAAGGAGATGTCGTACAACAACTACGTCGACGCCGACGCCGCCGTCCGTGCCGCGTTCGACTTCGACACCCCCGCCGTCGCGATCATCAAGCACGCCAACCCGTGCGGCATCGCGATCGCCCCGGCCGACGCCGCCGACCCGATCGCCTCGGCCCACGCCGCCGCACACGCCTGCGACCCGCTGTCCGCCTTCGGTGGGGTCATCGCCGCGAACCGCCCGGTCACCGTGGCCATGGCGGAGACCGTCAAGGACATCTTCACCGAGGTCGTCGTCGCCCCCGGGTTCGACCCCGAGGCGCTCGAGATCCTGTCGCGCAAGAAGAACATCCGCCTGCTCACGCTGCCGGCCGACTTCGCCCTGGCCCCGCGTGAGGTCAAGCAGATCTCCGGCGGCTTCCTGGTGCAGGACGCCGACCGCTTCACGGCGTTCGACCAGTCGACCTGGACCCTGGTCGCCGGCGAGCCCGCCGACGACCAGACCCTCGCCGACCTGGCGTTCGCGTGGAAGGCGAGCCGTTCGGTCAAGTCGAACGGCATCCTGCTGGCGAACCAGGGCGCGAGCGTCGGGGTGGGCATGGGCCAGGTCAACCGGGTGGACTCGTGCCACCTGGCGGTCAACCGTGCCGGTGACCGTGCGACCGGCAGCGTCGCAGCGTCCGACGCGTTCTTCCCGTTCGCCGACGGCCTGCAGGTGCTGCTCGACGCCGGTGTGCGCGCGGTGGCCCAGCCCGGTGGCAGCGTCCGCGACGACGAGGTCATCGCCGCAGCGAAGGCCGCCGGGGTCGCCATGTACTTCACGGGCGAGCGCCACTTCTTCCACTGAAGTGAACAAATCGTGGCACCCTATTGCGCGCTGCGAGTCACTGTGAATAGTCTGTAAGGCTCCGCGACAGGCAGCCGACGATCCCTCGGGACCGGTGGCACCGCGGACACAACGGTGACGAAGACGACGACTGGAGTGACGATGGACAACATGACCGGAACCGTGGCGACGGCCGCCCGCGCAGGTCTCGTGTCCGTCGTGGGGACCACTCCCGCACGGCGATCCCTGATCGCACCGCGACCGCGCGTCGCGGCCGCCGTCTAGCCAGGCCGTTCCCACGGCCTCGCGGCGCCGCACGACCAGCGTCCGCGAACCACCCGCCTGAACCCGGGGGACGAGTGTCTCCCGGTGCCCTCCGGCCCGACCGACGTCACGCGAGTGACGGCGGAGGCGCGACCACGCGCCCGGCCGACGATCACCACGCAACGCCACACCGAGCCTCCAGGTCGAGGCCGCGCACGCACCGCACGCCAGCCGCACGCAGCAGGCGGTACCGCGCAGCGCGACCCGGAGACCCGGCAGACGCATGAGGACGCAACGCATGTCCAAGTCGCCCACCACGGCGCGCCCGTCCACCTTCCGCGCGATCGCGCGGATCTACCCCTACGTGAAGCCCCACCAGGGGCGCCTCATCGGCGGCATGGCCGCAGCGATGGGAGCCTCCCTGGTGGCGCTCGCAATCCCCTACGTCCTGCAGTGGCTCGTCGACGGCCCGCTGTCATCGAAGGACGGAGCACAGATCTGGCCCGCCGGTCTCGGTGTGCTCGCCCTCGGTGTGCTCGAGGCGTTCTTCATCGCCTCGCGCCGCCGCATGGTGATGCGCCCCTCGACGCGGATCGAAGCGAGCATGCGGAACTCGCTGTACGCGAAGCTGCAGGACCTGCCCGTCGCGTTCCACGACCGGTGGGAGTCGGGGCAGCTGCTGTCCCGTTCCGTGTCGGACCTGTCGCTGATCCGCCGCTGGCTGGCCTTCGGTGTCGTCCTGCTCGTCGTGAACGTCGTGACGATCGTCGTCGGCTTCGTCGTGCTGTTCACCTTCGGGTGGCTGCTCGGGCTGATCTTCCTGATCGCGTCGATCCCGCTGTGGATCAACGGGCTGCTGTTCGAGCGTCGGTACTCCGTCGTCGCGCGCCGCAGCCAGGACCAGGTCGGTGACCTCGCGACGAGCGTCGAGCAGTCGGTGCACGGCATCCGCGTGCTCAAGGCGTTCGGCCGCGGCGGCGCGAAGCTCGAGGAGTTCAGCGAGCAGGCCGAGGCCCTGCGCGGCACCGAGATCAAGAAGGCGAAGGCCATCGCGAGCATCTGGCTGTGGCTGCTGCTCGTGCCGGACGTCGCGTTCGCGCTGTGTCTGCTCGCCGGCATCTGGCTGGCGTCGCAGGGGCAGCTCAGCGTCGGCCAGCTGTTCGCGTTCTTCGCGACGGCGACGGTGCTGCGGTTCCCGATCGAGTCGATCGGCTTCCTGCTCTCGATGACGTTCGACACCCGCACGGCGGTCGACCGCTTCTTCGAGGTCATGGACTCCGAGAACACGATCACGGACCCGGAGCACCCGAAGACGATCACGGAGCCGCACGGTGCCCTGTCGTTCAACGGCGTGCACTTCCGGTACCAGGACTCCGCGCCGCAGTACCCGGACCTGATCAACGGCGTCGAGCTGCAGCTGCAGCCGGGCGAGACCATGGCGCTCGTCGGGCTCACGGGCTGCGGCAAGACCACGCTGCTGTCGCTGGTGCCGCGCCTGTACGACGTGACCGGCGGATCCGTGACGATCGACGGGGTCGACATCCGCGACCTCACCCGTGAAGAGCTGCGACGCCACGTCGGGGTCGCGTTCGAGGACGCCACCCTGTTCTCGACGACGGTGCGGCAGAACGTGCTGCTCGGTCGTCCGGACGTCGAGGGCGACGAGGCCGAGGCGCTCATGCGCGAGGCGCTCGACATCGCGCAGGCGTCCTTCGTGGACGACCTGCCCGACGGCGTCGACACCCGTGTCGGTGAAGAGGGCCTGTCGCTGTCCGGTGGACAGCGCCAGCGTCTGGCGCTCGCCCGTGCGATCGCCGCCCGGCCGTCGGTGCTCGTGCTCGACGACCCGCTGTCGGCGCTCGACGTCGACACCGAGGCGCGGGTCGAGGCGGGCCTCCGCCGCGTCCTCGCCGAGACGACGTCGCTCATCGTGGCGCACCGTCCGTCGACGGTGACGTTGGCCGACCGGGTCGCCCTGATGGAGAACGGCGTCATCACCGCCGTCGGGACCCACCACGACCTGATGGCCACCAACGAGCACTACCGCTACGTCATCTCGTCGCTCGACGACGATGACGCCACCGCACGACAGGAGGCGATGGCATGAGCCAGCAAGAGAAGAACCTGCCGCTTGACACGTCGGCCGGGTCGGGAGGCGCGGATCCCGTCGTCGACGACATCGCCGACACGCAGTCTGCCGCGCCCGTCACCGCCTCGATCACCACCCTGGGCGTGCGCGGCGAGGAGCGCGAGGACTTCACCAAGGCGGAGAGCAAGCGCCTGCGGCGTCGCTCCCTCGCCCTGCTCGGTTCCCTCGCGGCCCCGCTGAAGCTCCGCCTGGTGCTGCTCGGGATCGTCGTCGTGGTCTCCACGGCGGGAACCGTCGCGGGTCCGGCGCTCATCGCGTGGGGCATCGACAACGCCCTGCCCGCGGTGATGGACCAGAACGACTGGGTGCCGGCGTTCGGGGTCGTCGCGACGTACATCGTCGTGGCCGTGCTCGGTGCGGTGCTCACCGCCTGGTACACCGTGCTCGCCGCACGGATCAGCCAGGCGATCCTGTTCGACCTGCGCAAGCGGGTGTTCCTGCACACGCAGCGGCTGTCGCTCGAGTTCCACGAGACCTACACGTCCGGCCGGATCATCTCCCGCCAGACGAGTGACCTCGACTCGATCCGCGAGCTGCTCGACTCCGGGCTGAACCAGCTCATCCAGGGCGTGCTCTACATGGTGTTCACCGCCGTGGCCCTGGTGCTGCTCGACCCGACGTCCGGGCTCGTGCTCGCGGTGTCGCTCGTGCCGCTGTGGTTCCTGATCCGCTGGTTCCAGACGAACTCGCAGACGCTGTTCCGGGCCACCCGCGTCACCTCGGCGCGCGTGATCGTGCACTTCGTCGAGACGATGACGGGCATCCGCGCCGTGCAGGCGTTCCGCAAGGAGTCCCGCAACAAGGACGAGTACGGCGGCTTCGTCGAGGACTACCGGCTGGCGAACACGAAGGTGTTCAACCTGTTCGGGACGTTCGACCCGGTGCTCGTGCTCATCGGCAACGCCACGCTCGCGGCGGTCGTCATCGTCGGCGGTTTCCGGATCGTCGGCGGGTCGCTCGAGGTCGGTGCGCTGCTCGCGGTCGCGCTGTACGCCAAGCGCTTCTTCGACCCGGCGCAGGAACTCGCGATGTTCTACAACGGGTACCAGTCGGCCTCGGCGGCGATGGAGAAGATCTCCGGCGTCCTCGAGGAACGGCCGAGTGTGCCGGACCCCGTGAAGCCGACGAAGCTGGCCGACGCCACGGGGAAGATGGACTTCGACGACGTCGTGTTCGCGTACAACGCGGGCAAGGTCGTGCTGCCGGAGTTCGACCTGCACATCCCGTCGGGGCAGACCATCGCGCTCGTCGGGTCCACCGGCGCCGGCAAGTCGACGCTCGCGAAGCTCATGGCGCGCTTCTACGACCCGTCGCAGGGCTCGGTGAAGCTCGACGGCGTGGACCTGCGCGACCTCGACACGAAGGACATGCGCCGTGCGATCGTCATGGTCACGCAGGAGGCGTACCTGTTCTCCGGCACGGTCGCGGACAACATCGCCCTCGGCAAGCCGGGGGCGTCCCGCGCCGAGATCGAGGCGTCCGCCAAGGCGGTCGGCGCGCACGAGTTCATCATGGCGCTCCCCGACGGGTACGACACCGACGTGAACAAGCGCGGCGGTCGTGTCTCGGCGGGGCAGCGACAGCTGCTCTCGTTCGCACGGGCGTTCATCGCGGACCCGAAGGTGCTCATCCTCGACGAGGCAACGGCGTCGCTCGACATCCCCTCGGAGCGGCTGGTGCAGGAGGGTCTCGAGACCCTGCTCGCCGACCGGACCGCGGTGATCATCGCGCACCGCCTGTCCACCGTCGCGATCGCCCACCGGGTGCTCGTCATGGAGCACGGCAAGATCGTCGAGGACGGCACCCCCGCCGACCTCATCGCCGGCACCGGGCGGTTCGCCCAGCTGCACGCGGCCTGGCGCGACTCGCTCGTGTAGGACGCGGCCGGGCTGCACCACGTGGTTGGCTTGCTCCATGAGCAACGACAGCGTGCAGCCCGGCGGCGTCGCCCTCCGCGACCCCTTCTACGGCGCACCCTTCACCGAGGCCGTCCGGCGGTTCTGGCGGAAGTACACCGTGTTCACCGGTCGGGCCTCGCGTGCCGAGTTCTGGTGGTGGTGGCTGACGTCGCTCGCGATCGGCCTCGTGCTGCAGCTCGTCCCGCAGGCGTTCACCCCGGACACCGCGCTGTTCGAGAACCCCGTCGGGTCCTACCTGTTCGTGCTCTGGGGCCTCGCGACCCTGGTCGGTTCGCTCGCACTCGGCGCCCGACGGCTGCACGACGCCGGCCTGTCCGGCTTCTGGCAGTTCCTGCACGTCGTGCCGGGCATCGGCTCGCTCGTCGTGTACCTGCTGTGCCTGATCCCGACCAGCCCGAAGGGCGAGCGCTTCGAGCGCTGACCGCTGCCGGGCTGTCGGCCGACCTGCGCGAGCCGGCCGTCAGAACGGCTCGTCCGCGTCCGTGGACGGCGACCAGCGCGCGCGACGCATGTCGAGCCTCCAGGCCGCCGTCCCCTGCACGAGCGGCGTGCCCTCGGCGCGGTAGTGCTGGAGCGCACGGACCTCGTGGTGCAGCGGCGGGTGCCCACCCGCGCGCACCACACGCCACCACGGCAGGTCCGCGCCCTCGTGGGCCATCACCTTGCCGACCGCACGGGACGCGCGGGAACCGAGCGCCGCGGCGACGTCGCCGTACGTCATGACGTGACCGGGCGGGATCATCCGGACGACCTCGGCCACCGCTGCCCCGAAGTCGGGCTCCGGCGCGGGGATCTCCACGTCGACCACGTCGTTGGTGAGGACTACAGCGTCAGGACCGCGAAGTGGTCGCCGTACTGGGTCTCGCGGACGACCTCGAAGCCCACGGCGCGGAAGAACGCCTCGGGGCTGTCGTCGCCACCGGGCTCGTAGACGACCGTCAGACGTTCCTGCCCACGGCTGCGTGCCTCGTCCGCCAGGCCGTGCACGGCGAAGCGGCCGACGCCGCGACCCTGCGCGGAGCCGGCGACGTTGACCCGCCAGATGGCGCTGCGCAGCTCTTCCTGCGCGTTGTCGGCGTCGAACGAACCGATGATGAGGCCCAGGACCTCGTCGCCGTCGAGGACCACCCGGGTCCACGCGGAGCTCGGCTTGACGTCGGACTCGGCGACCCCGTAGGTGGTCGGCTGCACGAACTGCTCCTGACCCGGCTTGAGCGTCAGGGAGTTCGCCGCGGCAGCGGTCTTCGCGGAGAGTGGTTCGAGACGCAGGTCGGCCATGCCGCCAGGGTAACGGTGCGACCCGTGCGGGGGCCAGCGCGGACCGGAGACCGAGACCGCACCGTTGCCGCGGTATTGTCGCGGAATGGCAGAACATCGGCGTGGAGCGAACCTCCCGTCGATCGGCGGGTTCAACCGCACGGTCGTGCTCGATGCCGTCCGACGCTCGCCGGACGGCCTGAGCCGCGTCGAACTCGCCTCGCGCACCGGCCTGAGCGCGCAGACCGTGTCGAACGTCACCCGGTTCCTGATCGAGGCCGGCATGATCGTCGAGTCCGGCACCGTCGTCGCCGGTCGGGGCAAGCCGCGCACCATCCTGCGACTCGAACCGGGCAGCCGCTACGCCGTCGGCGTGCACGTCGACCCGGCCGTGGTCACCTACGTGCTGCTCGACCTCGCCGGCACGGTCGTCGCGGCGTCCACGACGTCGACCCCGACCGCCGACGACCCGTCCGAGGTCGTCCGCACCATCGGCTCCGCCGTCGACGGCCTGATCGCCGACGCGGGCGTGGACGTCGACGGGGTGCTCGGCGTCGGGATCGCCAGCCCTGGCCCCATCGACGTCGACGCCGGCATCGTGGTCGACCCGCCGTTCCTGCCCCGGTGGCGGGACGTGCCACTGCGTGACGCGCTCGCCGAGGCCACGGGACACCCTGTGCTGCTCGAGAAGGACGTCACGGCCGCAGCGGTCGGCGAGATGTTCCTGGCGGGGGAGTCCTCGGCCCGGAACTTCGCGTTCGTGTACTTCGGCACCGGCTTCGGCGTCGGGCTCGTCGTCGACCACGAACCCGTGCGCGGGGTCGGGTCGAACGCCGGGGACGCCGGGCACATCATGGTCGACCAGCGGTCGCTCGCCGGCACCCCGGACGGGTCCGGCACCCGGGGCGAGGTCGGCGCCGCCGTGGCGCCGGACCGGCTGGTGCGGATCGCGCGGGAGCGGGGTGTGGCGTTGACCGCCGGGCCCGAGGGATCGCTCGACGCGGTGGACCGGGCCTGGGACGAACTCGCCGAGGCCATCGACGCGGGGGACGAGGCCGCCGTCGCGCTCGCCGCCGAGGCCGGCACCGTGATGGGCGATGCCGCGGTCGTCATCGTGAACCTGCTCGACATCGACCGGGTCGTGTTCGGCGGACCGTTCTGGTCGCGCATCGCGAGTGCGGCGTTGCCGGCCGCCCGTGCCGCGATCGTCGGGTCGCCGTTGCTCGTCCCGAAGCACCCCGTCGACGTGGTCGAGAGCGACCGCGGTGCCGACGTCGCCGCGGTGGGTGCCGCGTGCCTGGTGCTCGACGCAGCGTTGTCCCCGCGGGCGAGCGGGCTGCTCATCCGTCGCTGACCACGGTCGAGGATCGCCGCCACCTCCCGCTACGCTGCGAACGACGTATCCGCCAGGTGCGCGGCTGACGACGGGGGACAGATGACGGACAACGGGACCGACGGCACGATCGACCGACGCTGGGCGAAGGTCCGACCGCTCGTCTTCCGCACGATCATCGGCGCCGTCGTCGCGGCCGGGCTCGTCGGGATCGTGGCCGTGCTGCTCGGCGACTTCGGACGGGTCGCGGTGCAGCTGCTCCTGACGATCGTCGTGGTCGTCGTCTTCGCGCTGCTGTCCTGGTACGACGCCGACGTGTCGTCGCGCCGATCGGGCACGTTCGCGTTCGCCAGCATCGTGACCTCGATGTACCTGCTCGTCGCCGGGCTGTACAAGGTCTGGCTCGCCCCGACGAACCCGTCCGGTGGGGACGACCTCTGGCTCGTCGCCGAGCGGTTCTGGCACTGGATCTGGCTCGTCGGCGTCGCCCGGGTGGCGCTCCTGCACGTGCACCTGCTGCTCGTCATCCACCGCCGGTACCCGACGCCCGCGCTCCAGGTCGTCGCCAAGGCCACCGTCGGCGTCATCGCGCTGCTCGCGCTCCTGCTGTCGATCCCGCTGCTCGCACCCGACGTGGACTACGCGCGGGGGTACTGGCGACTCGTGTGGGTGGTGGTCATCCTCGACCTGCTCGGAACGGTCGTCGTGCCGCTCAGCAACGCGCTCTTCCGTCCGAGGGGCACCGCTTCGGCGCCGGCGGTCGGTTCGTGGCCGACGCCGGAAGCGCAGCCGGCAGCGCCCCCGATCGCGCCCGCGGCGCCCATCGCGACGTGGGGTGCCACCCCGGTGCCGGACGCCCCGACGGCTGCCACGGCCGTCGGTCCGGTCGGCGGGGACCGGTACCGGTACGAGCCGCGTCCGGCGTCGTCGCGTGCCCTGGCGTGGCCGCGGTACGTCGACGGCACGCCGCTGCCGGCGCTGCCCGACGGGTCGCCGGACTTCTCCGGGGTCGCGCAGGGCTGAGAGTCGCGCGCTGAGGGGTCGCGGTCACTGAGCGGGTCCGGTCACTGAGGGGTCGCGGCGCTGGCCGCCGCGCGACACCTGTCGTTCACCGTCCGGCCACCGGTCGGACGCGCAGGTGCTGAACAGTCGTGCAGGTCTCCCCTCCCCTCCCGAGAAGGACCTGCATGCGCACTCCTGCCCTGCGCCCCCACTCCCTGCGGCTCGGTGCCGCGGTCGTCACCGCGCTGGCCGTCGGTGTCGGCATGGTCACGGCCAGCCCGGCCCTCGCCGCCGTCGGTGACGACGACCCGAACGTCGGTGCGGCCTCCGCGAACGGCCTCGTCATCAACGAGGTCGAGTCGAACGGCGACGACACCGACTGGGTCGAGCTGCAGAACACGTCGACGGCGTCGATCGACCTGACCGGCTACGCGTTCCTCGACGACGACAGCACCCACGACGCCTACGTCCTGCCCGCCGGCTCGACGATCGCCCCCGGCGGGTACTTCGTCATCGACCAGCTCTCGGCCACCGCACCCGGGTTCGACTTCGGGCTCGGCGGCGCCGACACCGCGCGGGTGTACGACCCCGCCGGCGACCTGGTGCTCCGGTACTCGTGGACGAGCCACGCGGTCGTCACGTACGGCCGGTGCGCCGACGGGACCGGTGCGCTCGTCGACACCACCACGTCGACGAAGGGCACCGCCAACGACTGCTCCTCGCCCGTGCGCATCAACGAGGTCGAGTCGCAGGACGGCACCCCCGGGGACTGGGTGGAGCTGACCAACGTCGGCAGCGCCACGGTCGACCTGGGTGGGTACGTCCTGCAGGACAGCGAGGACGACCACGCGTACACGATCCCCGCCGGTACGACGGTCGCGGCCGGTGGCTTCACCGTCCTCGACGAGGCGGACTTCGGCTTCGGGCTCGGCAAGGCCGACTCCGCGCGGGTCGTCGATCCGCGGGGTGCGCTGGTCGACTCGTACTCGTGGACGGCCCACGCTGCCGCCACGTACGGCCGCAACCCGGACGGCACCGGCGACTTCGCCGACACCGCCGAGCCGACGAAGGGCACCGCGAACCGGTTCGCCGGCGTCGTCACCGCCGAGCCCTGGCCCGGCGGCCCGGACGAGACCGTGCTCGACGACGAGGACACCTTCTCCGGTGACCTGAGCGGCATCGACTGGACGACCTCGAAGAGCTCGCGGGACGGCCAGCTCTGGGCCGTGCAGAACGGCGACGGCCTGCTCTACCACCTGACCTCGGACGGCCAGGGCGGCTGGGCACCGTCGAACGCTGCGGGCACGGACCTGCGGTACGCCGACGGCACGGGGACCCCGGACGCCGAGGGCGTGACCGTCACGAGCGACGACCCGGGCTCCGTGTACGTGTCGACCGAGCGGGACAACGACGTGTCGAAGACCAGCCGTCCGTCGGTCCTGCGCTACGCCACGACCGACGGCTCCGAGGGCACCCTGCGGGCCACCGACGAGTGGAACCTCGCCGCGGACTTCCCCGGGCTCGGCGCGAACGCCGGCCTCGAGGGCGTCACCTGGATCCCGGACACCAGGCTCACCGCGCACGGCTTCGCCGACGAGCAGACCGGCGCGGCCTACGCACCGTCGACCTACGCCGGACACGGCGAGGGGCTCTTCTTCGTCGGCGTCGAGGGCACCGCGAGCGTGTACGCGTACGCCCTGATGGCGGACGGCTCGTTCCAGCGCGTGGCCACCATCGGTACGCCGTTCGCCGTCGTCGCCGACGTGCAGTTCGACCCGACCCTCGACGCGCTCTGGGTGGCGTGCGACGACGCCTGCGCCGGACGCACCGCGCTGTACGAGCTGACCGACGGTGCCTTCACCGCCGCGAAGGTCTTCGAGGCACCGTCGAACGCCGACCGGACCCTCGCCAACGAGGGCTTCGCGGTCTCCGGCGTCTGCACCGACGGGGAGCGCGCAACGTTCCACGCCGACGACAACGACACGGACGGGTTCTCGCTGCGCACGGGGACGTACCCGTGCGAGGGTGCTGGCACCGACCCGGGCACGGACCCGACGCCGACGCCCACGCCCGCTCCTGGCGGTGGATCGACGCCCGCGCCGGCCCCCGGGACCGGTGGATCGACGCCCGCGCCGGCCCCCGGGACCGGTGGATCGACGCCGACCCCGTCGCCGGCCGCTCCGATCGCCCCGGTGGCCCCGTCGGAGACCGGCCTGACGGACACGAATCGTGGAAGCGTCTCGGCCCCGTCGTCCGCCCGCGCGGGGGAGACAATCACGGTCACGGTGGGCACGCAGTACGCCGGCGACCGGGTGAACGTGTGGCTGTACTCGACCCCGACGCTGCTCGGCACGGTGACGGTCGCCGCTGACGGCACGGTGCGCGTCACGATCCCGGCCGACGCTCCGGCCGGCGAGCACCGCATCGTGGTGACGGCCACCGACGGTACGGTGCTGGGCTGGACCTCGATCACGATCACCGCTGACGGGCAGCTCGCGTTCACGGGCGCCGAGGGACTCGGTGCTGGAGCACTCATGGCGTTCCTGCTGCTCGCGGCGGGAGCCGGCGTCCTGATCGTCCGCCGCCGCAGGGCGGCGGCTGCGGAGTAGTCCCCAGTCCCCGCGGGCGCACTTCGTGAGCAGGAATGGTCGGGTTCGCACAGCGGACCCGACCATTCCTGCTCACCAAGGGCGGTGGGCGCGACCGCGGGGCGGACGGGAGGCGCGGTGCGGGGCCGCCCCGCGCCTCCAGACGGGTGGGTGCGTGCGTTCAGTGCTCGGTGCCGTGCATGGTCTGGGTGTCGTCCTGACCCGGGATGGCGTCCTTCGTGGTCCAGCCGTACCAGCGGCCGTCGATCTCGGTGACCGCGCGGCCGTCGCCGCAGGTGACGAGGCCCTTCGTCGGGAGCTCCTCGGGCAGGAAGTCGGCGGTCATCGCGGTGCCGCCGTACGACTCGTCGAGTGGGGTGCAGTCGTCCACATCGACGCCGTCCTTCGACGCGAACCCGATGACGTACCCGGGCTGCGAGACGTGCAGGCGCACGTCGATGTCCTTCGCGTCCTCCGGCACCCACTCCGGCATGAAGAACGCCAGGTCCTCGGACTCGCCGGATCGCGGCGCATCGGAGTACGCGTCGAAGTGCTTCTGCGGGGTCTTGTTCGGCACGATGTCCTGGATCGCGCTGCAGCCAGCGGTCAGCAGCAGGGCGGACGCCGCGGCGGTGGAGGCGAGGGCGACCCGGAGGGCGCGGCGGGCGGTGGTGGGGCGCGTGTCGGTGCTCATGCAGCAAGTCTCGTGACCGATCGCCTGCTGAAACATCACGTGCGCACCCGGAAGCGGTCGGGGGTTACCCCCACCCGCCATGCCGGGCCTGCCGAGGAGTGCTCAGGAGTGCCCAGGTCGCTTCGGTAAGCAGGTTCGGTGCACCAGACGCAGCAGCCACCGGTCGGGGTCCCCTGGCAGCAGGCCACCTTCACCGCCTCGTTCTCGCGGTTCTGGCGGGGGTACCTCGTCTTCCGCGGTCGTGCCGCTCGTGCCGAGTTCTGGTGGTGGGCGCTGTGGTGGGCGATCATCTCCGCTGCGATCAACATCGCGTACGGCGTCGGACTCTTCATGACGCGGCCGTCGATGCCGAACCCGGACGAGACGCGCGTCCTCGACCAGGCGATGCAGTCCTTCAACCCGTTCCCGGTCTGGTGGTTCCTGCTCACGTCGATGCCGGTCTTCGCCAAGGTCGCACTGGGTGTCTTCGTGGTCGTCGGTCTCGCGGCGCTGCTGCCCTGGATCGCCATCGCAGTGCGTCGGCTCCACGACACGAACCGCTCCGGGTGGTGGGTCCTGCTGTACCTCGTGCCTGCCGGCAACATCGCGCTCGCAGTGTTCCTCGCGCTGCCCTCGGAGCCACCTGCGGCACCGCAGCAGTCCGGGCCACCCGTCGCCGATCGGCCCGCGCGGACGGCCCCGGCCCCGCAGTAGCGTCGGATCGTGAGCATCGACGTCCTCCGGTACACCGCATTCGCCGCCGAGCCCGGGGGTGGCAACCCCGCCGGGCTCGTCCTCGACGCTGGGGCACTGTCCGACGACGACATGCTCGCGATCGCCCGCGAGGTCGGCTACCCCGAGACCGCGTTCGTCGTCGGCGCCACGGCGACGGGCCTGCAGGTGCGCTACTTCTCGCCGGCCGCCGAGGTGCCGTTCTGCGGGCACGCGACGGTGGCGCTCGCGGTGGCGCTCGCCGAACGTGACGGGCTCGGTCGCCGCGTGTTCACGACGGCAGCCGGCGAGGTCGCCCTCGACGCCACCACCGGTCCGGACGGGGTGGTGCAGGTCGCGATGACGAGCGTCGAACCGGCGACGCGGGACATCGAACCGGACCTGCTGGGGCGGCTGTTCGACCTGCTCGGACTGTGCGCTGACGACATCGCGCCGGGGTTCCCGGTGCTCGAGTCCTTCGCCGGCAACTGGCACCCGGTGCTCGTGCTGCACGACCGCGAGCTCTTCCACCAGTTCCGCTTCGCACCCGGGCCCCTCGCCGAGCTCAAGCGCGAGGCCGGCTGGCGAGGGACGGTGACGGTGCTGCACCGGACCGGGGAGCGTGAGTACGAGGCGCGCAACCTGTTCCCCGCCGGGCGCATCACCGAGGACCCGGCGACCGGCTCGGCGGCGGCCTCGACCGGGGCGTACCTGCGCGAGGTCGGTGCCGTCGAGCCGGGGGACCGCGTCACGATCCGGCAGGGGCGCCACGTCGGCCGTCCGAGCCTGCTGCTCGTCGACGTCCCCGCGTCCGGCGGGATCACCGTGACGGGGAGCGCGACGCCGATCGACTGAGCCGCAGCGCCCGATTCGGCAAGGTACGCCCGGACCAGCGCGAGAAACTCCTTGACACGGATAAGTCCATACGCTGGACTAATCCTGCGCGCGGGCGATGGAGCCCGCGGACGTCACCCGTGCAAAGGAGCACCGATGAAACGCACCCGCATCATCGCCGGACTCGCAGCCGTGGCCGTCGCCGCGGTCGGCCTGGCAGGCTGCTCAGCCTCGGGGTCCGCCTCGAGCGACACGATCAAGATCGCGTACCAGAAGTTCGGCGCCTTCCAGCAGCTCGACGCCCAGATGAAGGTCGTCAAGAAGGAGTACGAGAAGGACAACCCGGGCAAGAAGGTCACGCTCGTCCCGATCCAGGCCCAGGGCAACGACTACTACACGAAGCTCGCGCTCATGAACAAGGCGCCCGCGACGGCTCCCGACGTCATGTACGAGGACACGTTCCTCGTCAAGGCCGACGCCGAGGCCGGGTACCTGCTGCCACTCGACAAGTACACGGACAAGTGGGACGAGTGGGACCAGTTCTTCGACAACGCCAAGCAGGCCGGGCAGGGTGACGACGGCAAGATCTACGGCGTCCCGATGGGCACCGACACCCGAGCCCTCTGGTACAACAAGGACATCTTCAAGTCCGTCGGACTGCCCGTGCCGTGGAAGCCGAAGACCTGGGACGACGTGCTCGCCGCGGCGAAGACGATCAAGGACGAGAAGCCCGACCTGATCCCGTTCAACATCTACTCGGGCAAGGCGCAGGGCGAGGCGTCGACCATGCAGGGCTTCGAGATGCTCCTGTACGGGGCGGACGGCTCCGGCAACACGCTCTACAAGGACAAGAAGTGGGTCACGGGCTCGGAGCAGTTCGTCGACTCGCTGCAGTTCGTGAAGGACGTCTACCAGGGCGGCCTCGGCCCGACACCGCAGCAGGCGCTCGACACGAACGTCGGCACGACCATCACCCAGACGTGGCTGCCGAAGGGCAAGCTCGCGATCGACCTCGACGGTTCGTGGCAGTCCGGCACGTGGCTGAAGTCCGGCACCGCGCCGTGGGCCGAGTGGAACGACGTGATGGGTCAGGCGCCGATGCCGACGCAGAACGGTCAGGACCCGGGCTACAACTCGATGTCCGGTGGTTGGACCCTGGCGGTCGGCGCGAAGTCGAAGAACCCGCAGGCAGCGTTCGACTTCATCACGAGCTTCCTCGACAAGGACGGCTCGCTGAAGTACGACACCGAGAACAGCCAGATCGCCGTCCGCAAGGACGTCGCGGACGACACCGCCTACACCGACGCCAACCCGACGTTCAAGTTCTTCTCCGGACTGGTGGAGAACACGAACTTCCGCCCGGCGACGAGTGACTACTCGCAGGTGTCCAACGCGATCCAGGTCGCGATGGAAGCGGTCATGACCGGGCAGCAGACGCCGAAGCAGGCGGCTGCCGCGTACGACAAGGCCGTCACGCAGGTGGTCGGCAAGGAGAACACCGTCTCCGCTGGCTGACGGACGTCACCCACTGACGGACGGGAGGCGCGGGGCGGTCCCGCACCGCGCCTCCCGTCCGTCCTTCCCCACCTTCGGAACCCCTCCGCACCCGGAAGGCACCCATCGTGTCCAGCACCCCCCTCGCGCCGACGCTGTCGGCGCCCGGTGCGCCGAAACGCACCGATCCACCCGTGCCGCGCAAGCGGCGACCGCTGCGGAACGTCGGCCGAGCGGTCCCGCTCCTGCCCGCCCTCGTCCTGCTCGTCATCTTCCTGCTCGGCCCCGTCATCTCGTCGTTCTACGGGTCGTTCACGAACTCCGCGCTCACCGGCGCCGGCGCTGCCGACCAGCAGTTCGTCGGCTTCCAGAACTACGTCGAACTCTTCCAGGACCCGGACTTCCCGAAGTCCGTCATCCTGACCATCGTGTTCCTGCTCGCCTCGGCAGTGGTGGGCCAGAACGTGCTCGGGCTCGGCCTCGCGCTCCTGATGCGGTCCGCCAACAAGGCCGTCCGGGCGATCGTCGGCACCTTCGTCGTCGCCGCCTGGGTCCTGCCCGAGATCGTCGCCTCGTTCGCCGCGTACGCGTTCTTCAACGACGAGGGCACGCTCAACAGCTTCCTGGCGTCGATCGGCATCAGCGGTCCGAACTGGCTCTACACGTTCCCGATGTTCGCCGTGATCCTGGCGAACATCTGGCGCGGGACCGCCTTCTCGATGCTCGTCTACTCGGCCGCCGTGCAGGAGGTCCCCGAGGAGATCACCGAATCGGCGGAGGTCGACGGCGCGACCGGATGGCAGCGTCTCGTGTACATCACGCTCCCGGTGATCCGGCGGAGCATCTCGACGAACCTCATGCTGACGACGCTGCAGACGTTGTCGGTGTTCACCCTCATCTTCGTGATGACCGGTGGCGGACCGGGCACGAACTCGTCGACCCTGCCGATCCTGGCGTACCAGGAGGCGTTCAAGTTCTCGCAGCTCGGCTTCGGGACCGCGATCGCGACCATCCTGCTCGTGGTGGGGGCGGTCTTCTCGATCATCTACATCCGCGCGCTCAAGCCGGAGGTGGACTGATGGCCATCACTGCCCCGTCCCTCGACCCGACCACGACCCGTGCGGTGACCGCTCCCGGTTCCCTGCACATGACGTCACCGCGCGGCCGCACGATGCGGTGGGTGGCGAACGTCGTGCTGCTCGTCATCGCGGTGTGCTTCGCGGTCCCGCTGCTCTGGCTCGTCCTCGCCTCGGTCGACACCCAGGCGTCGCTGTCGGTGAAGCTGCCGACGCAGTTCACGCTCGACAACTTCGCGAAGGTGCTCACGCCCGAGCTGTCGTTCATCCCGCTCGCGAACAGCCTGCTGCTCTCCGGCGGGACGGCGATCGTCACCGTGGTCTTCGCCCTGCTCGCCGCGTACCCGCTGTCCCGCTACAAGATGCGCGTCAACAAGCCGTTCCTGTACAGCATCCTGTTCGGGACCGGCTTGCCGATCACCGCGATGATGGTGCCCGTCTACGCGCTGTTCGTGTCACTCAACCTGATCGACAACGTGTGGGGCTGCATCTTCTTCCTCGCCGCGACCAGCCTGCCGATGGCGATCTGGATGGCGAAGAACTTCATGGACTCGGTGCCGATCTCGCTCGAAGAAGCAGCGTGGACCGACGGGGCGTCGATGATGACCACCCTGACGCGGATCGTCATCCCGCTCATGCGGCCGGGCATCGCGGTGGTGTTCATCTTCGTGTTCATCCAGGCGTGGGGGAACTTCTTCGTCCCGTTCGTCCTGCTGCTCTCGCCCGAGAAGGTGCCCGCCGCGGTGAGCATCTTCAACTTCTTCGGACAGAACGGGGCGGTCGCGTACGGACAGCTCGCCGCGTTCTCCATCGTCTACTCCGTGCCCGTCATCGCCCTCTACGTGATCGTGTCCCGAGGCCTCGGCGGCGGCAACGCCCTCGCCGGCGGCATCAAGGGCTGATCTGCTGGCCCCGGCCGGCTCACTCGAAAGGAACCACATGCACAAGGACGAACCGCTCGTCGAGGCCCGGATCGCCCGCCTCGTCCGCGACCGTGTCGACCCCGCCGTCCACCGCCGCTCGGCGCCGGTCACGATCGAGGCGTGGGAGGTGCCGGGTGAGCCGGTGCCGTTCGACTCCGCCGTCCAGCAGGCGTACGAACCGTTCACCGTGGGCAGCGCCTGGGGTGGCCGGCCGTGGGGGACCACCTGGTTCCGGATCACCGGCACCGTGCCGGCGGACTTCGGTACCGCGCCCGGGACCACCGCGGAGCTGCTCGTCGACCTCGGGTTCACGAAGCGGCACCCGGGGTTCCAGGCCGAGGGCCTGGCGTACCGCACCGACGGCTCCACGATCAAGGGCGTCGAGCCGCGGAACGACACCGTGCCCGTCGAGGTCGGGCCCGGGGAGTCCTTCGAGCTGTACGTCGAGGCCGGTGCGAACCCGGACATCGGCGGTGACTCGTTCCAGGGCGCGACGCCGCTCGGGTCGCGCTCCACCGCGGGCGACGAGCCGATCTACCGCGTGCGTTCCCTCGAGCTCGTCGAGCGTGACGACACCGTGTGGGAGCTGCAGCAGGACCTCTGGGTCCTGCGCGGCCTGATGGCGGAACTCCCCACGGACGGGACCCGCGGCGCGGACGTCCTGCACGCACTCGAGCTGGCAGCGGACGCCCTCGACCCCGACGACGTCGCCGGCACCGCCGCCGACGCCCGCGAGGTCCTCGCTCCCGTGTTGGCCGTCCCCGCGAGCGCTGCCGCGCACCGGGCGATCGCCGTCGGTCACGCCCACATCGACTCCGCCTGGCTCTGGCCGGTGCGCGAGACGATCCGCAAGTGCGCCCGCACCTTCTCGAACGTGCTCGACCTGATGGACCGCGACCCCGACTTCACGTTCGCCTGCTCGTCCGCGCAGCAGTACGCGTGGATCCGCGACGGCTACCCGTCGATCTGGGCCCGGATCAAGCAGCGCGTCGCCGAGGGCCGGTGGATCCCCGTCGGTGGCATGTGGGTCGAGTCCGACACCAACCTGCCCGGTGGCGAAGCCCTGGCACGACAGTTCGTCGCCGGCAAGCGGTTCTTCCTCGAGGAGTTCGGCATCGACACTCCCGAGGCCTGGCTCCCTGACTCGTTCGGTTACTCCGGGGCGCTCCCGCAGATCGTCCGAGCGGCCGGCTCGAAGTGGTTCGTCACCCAGAAGCCGTCGTGGAACGAGACGAACGTCATCCCGCACACGTCCTTCCACTGGGAGGGCATCGACGGCTCCCGCATCCTGACGCACCTGCCGCCGGCCGACACCTACAACTCCGACGTCTCCGCCGCCGACCTGCACCGCGGTGAGCGGAACAACAAGGAGCGCGGCGTCGCGAACACCTCGATGCTGCTCTACGGCTTCGGCGACGGCGGCGGTGGCCCCACCCGCGAGATGGTCGCCGCAGCCCGACGCCAGCACGACCTGGACGGCTCGCCCCGCGTGCAGCTCGGCACCCCCGCCCAGGTGTTCGAGGAGCTCGAACGGGTGCTGCCGACCCCCGGCGTGTGGTCGGGTGAGATGTACCTCGAGTTCCACCGCGGCACCTACACGTCGCAGATCCGCACGAAGCAGGGCAACCGCCGCTCCGAGCACCTGCTGCGCGAGGCCGAGCTCTGGGCATCGACCGCAGCCGTGCGCCTCGGGCTCGACTACCCCTACGAGGAACTCGAGCGCGCCTGGCACACCGTCCTGCTGCAGCAGTTCCACGACATCCTGCCCGGGTCCTCGATCGCCTGGGTCTACGAGAACGCCGAGGAGAACTACGCGCAGATCGCCGAAGCCCTCGAGGGGCTGATCGGCAACGCGACGACCGCGCTCGCGAACGGGGGTGCTGCGGCGCTCGCCGGGGTCGGTGCGTCGTCGTCGACGGCTGCGGGCGGCAGCGGTGGCAGCGGCTTGCTCGGTGCGCCGTCCGGCTCCGGCTCCGACGCCGTCGGTGGCAGCGGCTCGTCCGGCAACGTCGTGCGCTTCAACGCCTCGCCGGTCGCGGCAGGAGACGCAACCGCCCTGGGTGGTTCGCTCGGCTCGGCGCCGCGACCCGTGCCTCCCGTCCGCTCCGGTGACCACTTCGTGTTCGACACGGGCGTCGTCACGGCGACCATCGACCCAGCCGGCCACGTCGTGTCGCTCGTCGACCGCGCCAGCGGACGCGACGCGATCGCACCGGGTGCGGCCGCTGCCGAGTACACCGTGTTCCGCGACACCCCGAACCAGTGGGAGGCGTGGGACATCGACCGTGCGTACCAGCGCAACGGCACCGTACTGTCGGCGTCGTCGGTCGCGATCGACGGCTCCTCGCTCGTGGTGGAACGGTCCTTCGGGTCGTCGACGCTCACGACCCGGTACTCCGCCGTCGAGCGCGAGCCCGAACTGACCATCGAGACCGAGGTCGACTGGCACGAGCACCAGAAGCTGCTGAAGCTCGCGTTCCCGGTGGACGTCCGTGCGTCGTCCGCCTCGAGCGAGATCCAGTTCGGGCACATCGACCGGCCGACCCACCAGAACACCTCGTGGGACCACGCCCGCTTCGAGACCTCGGCGCACCGCTGGGTGCACGTCGCCGAGCCCGGGTTCGGCGTCGCGGTGGCGAACGACTCCACCTACGGGCACGACATCACACGCTCCACGCGGCCGGACGGCGGGACCACGACGCTCGTGCGCGAGTCGCTGCTGCGCGGGCCGACGTTCCCGGACCCCAACGCCGACCAGGGGCACCACGTGTTCCGGACCGTGCTGCGGGTGGGGGCGTCGGTGCTCGACGCCGCCGACTCCGGCTACCGGCTGAACCTGCCGGTGCGGACGGTCACGGGTTCGACCACGGTTTCGCCGCTGGTCTCGGTGTCGTCGCCGCAGGTGTTCGTCGAGGCCGTGAAGCTCGCCGAGGACCGCTCCGGTGACGTGATCGTGCGCCTGTACGAGGCGTCGGGCGGTCGGGCGACCGACGTCGGGGTGTCGTTCGGGTTCGACGTCGCGTCCGTGACGGCCGTCGACCTGCTCGAACGCCCCGTCGACGCCTCGTCGTGGCGGGCCGGGGAGCCCGTCGTGCTGACCCTCCGTCCGTTCGAGATCGTGACGGTGCGGGTGCGTCGGGCCTGAGGCAGCGGGCCCCTCGGTCCCCCTCGGGGGGAGAGACCGCGGCGCCGGACGGGACACGGGTGCGTTCCGTCCGGCGCCGTGTCGTGTGCGGTGGCGGAGTGGGGCCGGGCCGTTTCGGGCGGAGGTGGTCGCGACGGCGTCGCACGACACCGCGGCCGCGGTGCACGGGCTGCCGTGCGCGATCCGCCCGGTCCGGAGCGCTCGGTCCACCGCGGTCGGTGGGCGTCGGTGAGCCGGCTCAGCGCGGCCTGGTTAGCGTGGCGGCATGGCAGTGCAGGAGATCTGGCTCGTCCGCCACGGTGAATCGCTCGCGAACGTCGCCGCCGCCCGGGCCGAGGCCGCGGGCGACGACGTCATCGACGTCGAGTACCGCGACGCCGACGTCCCGCTCAGCCCGCTCGGTGAGGCCCAGTCGCGGTCGCTCGGACAGGAACTCGCCGACCGCGGCATCGACGACGTACCCGTGGCGCTGTGGGTCTCCCCGTACCTGCGCGCGCAGCAGACCATCGAGATCGCGCTCGGGGCCGGCGGGCTGGCCGAACCGGAGAAGCGGGTGGACGAGCGGCTCCGCGACCGCGAACTCGGAGTCCTCGACCTGCTCACCCTGCAGGGTGTCCGGAACCGACACCCCGACGAGGAACGTCGCCGGCAGTGGCTCGGCAAGTACTACCACCGGCCTGCGGGCGGCGAGTCCTGGGCTGACGTGATGCTCCGGCTCCGGTCGGCACTGAGCGACGTCGAACGGATCGAGGGCACCGAGCGGCTCGTCATCGCGGCGCACGATGCCGTCGTGATGCTGGTCGTGGCGGTGTGCCTGGACCTCGACGAGCCGACGCTCATGGAGTTCGCCCGGACGCACGCGGTCGCGAACGCCTCCCTCACCCGGCTCCGTCGCGACCGTGCGGGTGCCCCGTGGGTGCTCGAGGAGTTCTCCTCCGTCGGCCACCTCGACGACGACGAAGTCACCGCGCACACCGGACGGAAGGACGACGAGCATGCCCGCTGAACCCATCACCCCGAACTTCCTGCGTGACTGGCCACTCCCCGAGGCCGGTGCCGGCAAGTACGGGCGCGGGCAGGTGCTCGTCGTCGGCGGCGCCGCGCGGACACCGGGAGCCGCGATGCTCTCGGCGCTCGCCGCACTGCGGGTGGGAGCAGGGCGGCTCACCCTCGCAGTGGGACGGAGCATCGCGAACGAGGTCGCCGTCGCCGTGCCCGAGTCGGGTGTCGAGCCGCTCGACGAGGACGCGGACGGTCACGTCGCCGTCGGCGCGATCGAGGGGATCGCGGACACGGCCGCGAGCGCGGAGGCGGTGTTGGTCGGCCCGGGACTCGACGACCCCGACGGCACCCGTGACCTCGTGGCCGGACTCGCCGGCGTCGTCGGACCGCAGACCACCGTCGTGCTCGATGCGTTCGCCCTCGGGGTGGCGGCCGACGTCCGGGACCAGCTGGAACCGCTCCGGGGCCGACTGGTGATGACGCCCAACGCCGGCGAAGCCGAGCGACTCCTCGGTCGGGAGGGCAGCGACGACGCGGTGGCCGACGCGATGGCGATCGCGCAGCGGTTCGGTGCGGTTGTGGCCCTCGGTGACGCCATCGCGACACCGAAGGGGCGTTCCTGGATCAAGGGCACGGGCTCAGGTGGGCTCGGGACCAGCGGGAGCGGCGACGTCCTGTCGGGTGCGGTGACGGGCCTGTTGGCTCGTGGCGCGGAACCGGCGCAGGCGGTTGCGTGGGCGTCCTACGTGCACGCTGCCGCGGGGGACCGGCTCGCGGTGCAGGTCGGCCCGCTCGGCTACCTGGCGAGCGAACTCGTGACCGAGATCCCGCGCGTGCTCGTCGAGCTCGGCGCCTGACCGCGCCGGATCTTTCCCAAGGCGCGCGCGATACCTGATGCTCTCGGGCATACCTGCCAGGAACTTCCGACCAGGTACGCCCGAATCGACCAGGTACGCCGCCCGTCCCGCCAGCCCCGCCGCCGCGCCCCCGCTCAGCCCTGCAGCGCCTCCACGGCCTTCGCGATGCGCCGGGCTCGGGTCTCCGGCGCCTTCGCCTGCGACACCGGGTCGGCGAGCGCCCGCTGCCGCGAGTTCGACAGGGTGTCGAACGCTGCACGCACCCCGGCGTCCTGCAGCGCCGCCGCCAGGTCGTCGGGCAGGTCGATGACCCGGGGCTGCGTGTCGACGACGAGCGTGACCTCGACGGTGTCCCCGGCAGCGATCCCGGCGGACTCGCGGTGTGCTGCGGACAGCGGCACCAGGAACTGCTCGTCCATGACCCCGACGGTGGACCGGTAGGTGTAGCCGCCGTTGATCGTGACGACCACGGGTGGGCGCTTCCCCGAGCCGAGCGCATCGATCACGGACGACGGGACCGGGAGCCCGGTGGCCGTCTTCCTCGCCAGCAGGACCGTCGTCGTGAACTGCATCCGTGCCTCCAGTCCGGGCGCGGCGTCAGCCGCCCGTCCAACGGAAACGTACAGGCGTACCCGCTGTTCCGCCACCGTTCACCGCGGCAGCACGGGCCGGAAACCGGCCGCCTCCACGATCGTCCCGGGCCGAGAACAGCGGCCCCACCTGAAGCACCCGCAGCACCCACCCGAAAGGCACCTCCCGTGCAGCACAAGCGCACCATCGCCGGCATCGCCCTCGCCGCCGCAGCGATCGTCACCCTCGCCGGATGCTCGGCCACGAGCTCGGCCAGCACGACGAAGGACGACACGAACTGGAAGACCGCCACGAGCGCCGAGGCATCCGGTGGCATGGACGCCCTCGTGAAGGCCGCGAAGGCCGAGGGACAGCTCAACGTCATCGCGCTACCGCCGTCGTGGGCCAACTACGGCAAGATCATCGACGGCTTCACCAAGAAGTACGGAATCAAGATCAACTCCGCGAACCCGAACGGCTCGAGCGCCGACGAGGTCGCCGCAGTGAAGTCGCAGAAGGGCCAGTCCACCGCGCCCGACGTGCTCGACCTCGGCAACGCGGTGCTGCAGGAGAACCTCGACCTGCTCACCGACTACAAGGTCGCGAACTGGGACGACATCCCCACCGACCTGAAGGACAAGGACGGCGCGTGGACGCGTGACTACACCGGCCTGATGTCGATCGGGTACGACTCGTCGAAGATCTCCGACGCCCCGAAGGACCTGCAGGACCTGCTCGGCAGCGAGTACAAGGGCAAGGTCTCGATCGCGGGTGACCCGACGCAGGCCAACCAGGCCGCATCAGCCGTGTACCTGGCGGCGATCGAGAACGGCGGCTCGGCCGACGACATCACGAAGGGCGTCGACTACTTCGGCGACCTCAAGAAGGCCGGCAACTTCCAGAACGTGCTGCCGACGCAGGCCACGGTGGCGTCGGGCGAGACGCCCGTCGTCATCCAGTGGTCGTACAACAACCTCGCGTGGGGCCCCGCAGCGGGTGCGAGCGGCAACAAGAACTGGAAGACCGTCGTGCCCGAGGGCCAAGCGCTCGGCTCGTACTACTCGCAGGCCATCAACAAGGACGCCCCGCACCCCGCGGCGGCGCGCCTCTGGCAGGAGTACATCGCCAGCCCGGACG
Organism: Curtobacterium sp. ABR8; assembly: GCF_057812125.1. Lineage (NCBI taxonomy): Bacteria > Bacillati > Actinomycetota > Actinomycetes > Micrococcales > Microbacteriaceae > Curtobacterium > Curtobacterium sp. ABR8. The sequence goes on along the minus strand of NZ_CM173818.1, from coordinate 3,610,301 downwards.
TGCAGAACCTCTACCTGCAGGCCGGCGCCTTCCCGTCCACCCTCGCCGCGCTCGAGAAGTCGGGCAAGGTCGACCAGGACGCCCTCGACGCCGCCGGTGGCGCGCCGAAGGACTACGTCGAGCTGACCGACGCGCAGGTCGCCGACGCCGCGAAGGTGCTGTCGGCTAAGTGGTCCGCCACGATGGGTTCCTGACCAGCATGACCACCGCATCGGCGGGCGCGCCCGCGCCAGCGGCGAGCGCACCGGCGACGAGCGTGACGAGCCCCGTGCTCCCGACGTCCACACGAGCGTCCGCCGATGCCGTCCGAAGCGGTGCCGCACCCCGTGTCCGGCGCCGCGTCGGCCTGGCCTGGCTCGGCCTCACCCCGTTCGCCGCGTACGTCCTGCTCTTCCTCGCCGTCCCCGCGGTGATCGCGGTCGGCAGTGGGTTCTTCACCGACGACGGCGCGTTCACCCTCGCGAACCTCGCAGCGTTCGCCGAGCCCTCCGTCCTGCGGGCCTTCGGCGGCTCGTTCGGCCTGTCCGCCGTGTCCGCGGTCATCGGTGCCGTCATCGGAGCGCTCGTCTGCTGGGCACTGTCGGCACTGCGGCCCGACGGGCTCGTCCGGTCGATGATCGACTCGGCCGCGAGCGTCCTCGCCCAGTTCGGCGGCGTCATGCTCGCCTTCGCCTTCATCGCCACGATCGGCGCGCAGGGGCTCGTCACGACGTGGCTGGTCTCCGTGTTCCACGTCGACCTCAACGCGAACGGTGCGTTCCTGTACACGGTCCCCGGTCTCGTCATCCCCTACGTCTACTTCCAGGTGCCGCTGATGGTCCTCACGTTCATGCCCGCACTGGAGGGCGTCAAGACCCAGTGGGGTGAAGCCGCCGCCACCCTCGGCGCCTCGCGCGCCACGTACTGGCGCCGGATCGCGTTGCCGGTCCTGGCGCCGGCGTTCTGGGGATCGCTCCTGCTGCTCTTCGCGAACGGGTTCTCGTCCTTCGCGACCGCCGCCGCACTCATCTCGCAGGGCGGCATCGTGCCGCTCACGATCCGCACGCAGCTCACCAGCGAGACGCTCATCGGCCTGCAGAACGTCGCCGGGGTGCTCGCGTTCGGGATGGTCGTCGTGATGGCGGTCGTGATGGGCGCGTACTCGCTGCTGCAGCGTCGGGCCGCCAGGTGGCAGCGATGAGCGCGGCAGCGCCGATGGGGCCGTCGCGTCCGACGTCGGTCGCGTCCGGTCGGACGGGAGGCGCGGCTCGCGTCGGCCGCTTCGGCACGGCCCCGTCACGGGGCACCGCCACGGCCGTGCTCACGGCCGTCGGGGTCGTCTTCGCCGTCCCGCTGGTCGCGTTGGTGCAGTTCACCTTCCGGCAGGGGACCGACGGCGGCCTGACGCTCGCGCACTGGACAGCCGTCACCGATCCCGTCAACGCGTTCACCTACCAGCCGGTGTTCGACGGGCTCGGGGCATCGCTGCTCATCGCGGTCATCACCGTCGGCATCGTGCTGTTCGTCCTGCTGCCCGCCCAGATCATCACGGCGCTGCGCTACCCGAGGCTCCGCCGCGTGCTCGAGTTCGTGTGCATCGTGCCGATCACCGTCCCCGTCGTGGTGCTCGTCGTCGGGTTCATCCCCGTGTACCAGGTCGTCGCCCAGGTCTTCGGCTCTGGCGCATGGACCCTGTCGTTCGCGATCGGCATCGTCACACTGCCGTTCGCGTTCCGCCCGATCGCCGCGGCCATCACCGCGACGGACATGACGGTGCTCTCCGAGGCTGCCCGGTCGCTCGGGGCCTCGTGGTGGACGGTCACCTGGCGGGTGCTCCTGCCGAACCTCCGCCGGGGCATCACCGCCGCGTGCTTCCTCACCATCACGGTGGTCCTCGGCGAGTACACGCTCGCGGCGTTCCTGTCCCGCACCACCTTCCAGACCGCGCTCGTCCTCGTGCAGCAGACCGACCCCTACGTCGCCGCGATCTTCTCGGTCGCCGCCCTCGTGTTCGGGTTCGTCCTGCTCGTCGTCATCGGCCGCATCGGGACGGGCCGTCGTGCCGGCCGTGTCCGCGCCGTCCGCAGCACCCCCGTCAAGGAGTCCGCATGACCGTCACCGCACCGGCAGCCCCGGCGTCCCTCGCCACCACCGGCGCCGTCGTCGAGCTCGAGGCCGTCGAGAAGCACTACGGCACACACCGGGCCCTGGCCGGACTGTCGCTCCGCGTCGAACCGGGGGAGTTCGTGTCCCTGCTCGGACCGTCGGGCTGCGGCAAGACGACGGCGCTCCGAGCACTCGCAGGCCTCGAGGCCATCGACGCCGGAGCCATCCGCATCGACGGTCAGGACGTCGCCGCCACCCCGGTGAACAAGCGCGACATCGGGATGGTGTTCCAGCAGTACTCGTTGTTCCCGCACATGACGGTGCGGCAGAACGTCGCGTTCGGCCTCGAGATGCGCCGCGTCCCCGCCGCCGAGCGCAGGAGCCGCGTCGTCGAGGCACTCGACATGGTGCACCTGGGCGCGTTCGCCGAGCGCTACCCGCACCAGCTGTCCGGCGGCCAGCAGCAGCGCGTCGCCCTCGCCCGCGCCCTCGTCACGCGGCCCCGGGTCCTCCTGCTCGACGAGCCGCTGTCCGCCCTCGACGCCAAGGTCCGGGTCTCGCTGCGCGACGAGATCCGCCGGATCCAGAGCGACCTCGGCATCACCACCGTGTTCGTCACCCACGACCAGGAGGAAGCGCTCGCCGTCTCCGACCGCATCGCCGTGATGAACGCCGGTGACATCGAGCAGGTCGGCACGCCCGAGGAGCTCTACCGTTCCCCGTCGTCGGCGTTCACGGCGGACTTCGTCGGGCAGTCGAACCGCCTGCAGGGCGACCTGCGCGCCGGCGACGTGTTCGTGTACGGGTTCCGCGTGCCGGCGCTCGACGCCTCGGTCCCGGACGGGCCGGTGCTCGCCTACGTCCGACCCGAGGACGTCGCCTTCGCCCCGGAGGGGATCACCGGCACCGTCGTCTCGTCGAGCTTCCTCGGCTCGATCCGCCGCACCACGGTCCGGCTCGACGACGACACCGTCGTGACCGTGCAGCACGAGGTCGGCGACCGTCGCGCCGCGGGCGAGCCAGTCGCCGTCCGGCTGCTCGGCGCACCCGTGGCGGTCGCCCCGCTCGCCTGACCGCGAAAGCGACAGCCCTCGCCGGGCCAGGCGCGTCCCCTCCGCGAAAGCGACAGTTCCCCGCGGAACGTCGGCGGCACACTGTCGCTTTCGCGGGGTGGGCGCGACCACGGGCGGACGGGAGGCGCGGGGCGGGCTGGCACCGGGCCTCCCGTCCGGTGAGGTCAGCGCTGGAAGCGCGCCTCGCGCTCGTCGGCCAACGCTGCCGCGATGCGGGCACGCATGTTCGGGTGCATCTCGGGCAGGTCGTCGAGTCGTGCCCAGAACGCCTCGGTGTTCTCGCCGTCGGCGGGGTTCGGGGTGCCGGACACGTAGCGACAGGCGAACACCAGGTCGAGGTACTGCGCCCGGTCGCCGTTTGCGTACGTCAACTCCGGCAGCACCTGCACCCACGCCAGCCGTTCCGCGACGGCGACGACGTCTGCCTCTTCGAGGACCTCGCGCTCGGCGGCGACGGCCGGTTCCTCACCCGGGTCGACGATGCCGGTCACCGGGGTGAAGGAGCCGTTGTCGGCTCGGCGGACGACGAGGAGCTCCTGGTCGGCACCGGAACCCCGCGTGACCACGGCGGTGACGCCCGTCAGCCACAGCGGATCGGTGCCGATCTTCGAGCGGAGGGACAGGACGAAGTCGGGGGTGGGCATGCGCCCACGCTACCGATCCGGCCCTGTCGGAGACTGGTCATGACCAGTAGCATGGGGGCGTGGAGATCATCATCCTGCCCACGCCGGCTGAGGTCGGTCGCGTCGCCGCGGCCAAGATCGCGTCCGTCGTCGCCAAGAAGCCGTCCGCCGTCATCGGTCTCGCCACCGGATCCAGTCCGCAGGGCATCTACACCGACCTGCAGCGTCGGGTCGGTGCCGGCGAGATCTCGTTCGCCGAGGCTCGCGGGTTCGCCCTCGACGAGTACGTCGGCATCCCGCTCGAGCACCCGGAGTCGTACGCCAGCGTCATCGCGCGCGACGTCGTGGCACCGCTCGGGTTCGACCCCTCGCGGGTGCGGGTGCCCGACGGTCGTGCCGACGACCTGGAGTTCGCGGCGAAGGAGTACGACGCCGCGATCCGTGCCGCCGGCGGGATCGACGTGCAGATCCTCGGCATCGGCGCGAACGGGCACATCGGGTTCAACGAGCCGACGTCGTCCTTCGCCTCGCGCACCCGGATCAAGACCCTGGCACCCTCCACCCGTGACGCCAACGCGCGGTTCTTCGACTCGCCCGAGCAGGTCCCGACGCACTGCATGACGCAGGGACTCGGCACCATCCTCGAGGCCCAGCAGCTCGTCCTCGTCGCGCAGGGCTCCGCCAAGGCCGACGCCATCGCCGCTGCGGTCGAGGGGCCGCTCAGCTCGTTCGTCCCCGGTTCGGCCCTGCAGCTGCACGAGCACGCGACGGTCGTCGTCGACGAGGAAGCCGCGGCCGGCCTGCAGCTCGCCGACTACTACCGCTACACGTACGCGAACAAGCCGGCGTGGCAGGTGTTCGAGTAGAACCGACGATCAGCCGTCTGCGCGCTGCCGGAACGCGGTGTGCAGGCGGCTGAGACCGTCGTCCAGGGTCTCGGCCGAGCACCCGAAGTTCAGCCGCGCGAACCCTTGTCCCTGGCGTCCGAACGCCGGGCCCGAGGCCAGCGCGACCTTCGCCTCGTCGACCAGCAGCGCCGCGGGGTCGTCGCCCCACGGCAGGGCGCGCAGGTCCAGCCACGCCAGGTAGGACGCCTGCGGTTGCCGGTACTCCGCTCCGGGCAGGTCGTCGCCGATCCGCTCGGCCAGGGTGCGACGGTTGGCGGCGAGCTCGGTGAGCAGTGACGCGAGCCACGGCTCGCCCTCGCTGAACGCGGCGACGCTCGCGGTGTAGCCGAGGATGCCGGTGCGCTCGACCACCTCGGTCGGCAGGGCGTCGAACCAGGCACGGGCCCGCTCCGAGGCGCCGACGATCAGCGCGCACTTCGTCCCCGCGAGGTTCCAGGCCTTGCTCGCACTCGTCAACGCGACGCCGAGCGCGGCTGCCTCGGGGCAGGACTCCAGGAACGGCGTGAAGACCGCGTCGGCGTGCACGAGCGGCGCGTGGATCTCGTCCGAGACGACGACGGCGTCCCACTCGGCGGCGAGCTTCGCGAGTGCGACGAGCGACGAGCGGTCGTGCACCAGCCCGAGGGGGTTGTGCGGGTTGCAGAGCAGCACCGTGCGGGCCCCGTCGACGAACGCCTGCGTGAGGCCGTCCAGGTCCATCCGCCAGCCGGCGGTGGTGTCGAACGGGTCGGCGGGGCCGTCGGGTGCGAGCAGCGGGACCTCGGTCACGGTGCCGCCGGCCTCGGACACGTACTCCCAGAACGGCGGGTACACGGGCGGCATGATGACGACCTGGTCGCCGGGCTCGATGATCCGCCGCAGCATCTCCACCGCGGCGACCGAAACGTCGGTGGTGGTGCGGACGAGGTCGGGGTCGACCCGCCAGGCCCATCGGCTCTCGGCGAAGTCCGCGAACGCCTCGGGCAGCGCCCGACCGTGGCCGACGTACCCGGTGTCGCCGTTGGTGACCGCGGCGACGAGGGCCTCACGCACGGGCTCCGCGAGCATCGAGTCCATCTCGGCGACGAACATCGGCAGGACGTCCGGCGGGTAGGCGGTGTACTTCTCGCTCGTACGGCTGCGGTGCGCATCGAACACGGAGACCATGACGCTCATGCGCCCATCCTGACAGTGCTCGCTGCCGCCCGGCAGGATGGACCCGTGGAACACCGCTCGCGTACCGTGCTCCGGGCAGTCCGTGACGCGGTGCTGGTGGTGGTCGGCAGTGTCGCGATCGGCGTGGTGATCGTGGTCGCCGGACTGGGGTGGCTCGACGACATGCCCTACCGGGGTTCCTCGACCGAGGCGGCCTACATCGCGGTCGCGGTGGCGGCGGTCGCCGTCTGCGGGTTCGGGGCGCTCGTCGGCTTCGCCGCGATCAGGGCGTCGGTCGGTTCGTCGGACGGAGCCCGGCGAGCAGGATCTCGACGTAGCGCTCCGGATCGCTGACCCGGGTGCCGCCGGCGACGGCAGCCTCACGCAGGCCGCACAGCAGTCGGCGGAGGTCGTCGGCGTCGACGTCGGTCCGGACGATCCCCTCGGTGCGTCCCCGCGCGAGCAGCGCATCGACGGACACGACCAGGTCGCCGGCGAGGGCAGCGGTGTCCGCACAGGAGAACCCGCCGTTCGTCAGCAGGTCGCCGAGCGCTGCGTCGTCCACCATGCTCCGGAACGCGGCGGTGACGACCCCGCGGAGCGCATCGGCCGCGTCCGACAGCACGACGGCGTCGCGGACCTGGTCGAGCATGTCCTCGAGCGCGTCGATCGCGAGCGCTTCGAGCAGGTGCTGCTGGCTCGGGAAGTGCCGGTAGGCCGTCCCGACCCCGACTCCGGCCTCGTGCGCGACGGCGTTGAGCAGGGCGGGTTCTCCCCGGTCGACGAAGGTGCGGGCGACGTCGAGCAGCGCCGTCCGGTTGCGCTGGGCATCGGAGCGCAGCGCCTCGGGCCGGGCCATTGCGATCGTCATGTGGACACTCTATCCGGTTGTGCTAGCGTTCCGGATGAATCATCCGATTCGGTACGGCGAACGAGCAGGAGACGACGATGGACCGCTTCGAGTGGGAACCGGCAGCGATGCCCGACCAGCACGGCAGGACCGTGGTGGTCACCGGCGCGACCGGTGGGCTCGGCCTCGTCGTCGCCACGACCCTCGCCTCGGCCGGCGCCCGCGTCGTCGCCGGGGTGCGCGACCTCGACAAGGCGGCTCGCGTCCTCCCCGCGGGTCTCGACCTGGAGGCGCGGCTCGTCGACACATCCTCCGTCGCGTCCGTCACGGCGTTCGCCCGGCAGCTCGCCGCGGACGGCATCGTCGTGGATGCCCTCGTCAACAACGCCGGTGCGACACTCGGCACGTTCGGGCGCACCGACGAGGGCATCGAGCGCACCTGGGCGACGAACGTCGTCGGACCGGCCGTGCTCGCCGAGGCGATGCTCCCGCTGCTCAGCGGGCCGTCGCCCCGCATCGTGCTCGTCGGCTCGAACCTGTCGCAGCGCACCCGCCGCGTACCCGGCCCCGGCGGGGTGGACGGTCCGGACGACTACTCGCAGTTCGGTGTGTACACCGACTCGAAGACCGCGGCCGCAGCGCTGAGCGTCGACCTCGGCGAACGACTCCGTGCTGCCGGTTCGGACATCCGTTCGGTGATCGCGCACCCCGGCATCGCGGCGACGGGGATGAACGACCAGGCGGAGACCCTGACGCAGCGCCTCGGCGGCATGGTCGCCCGCAGCATGGCCCGGACCGCTGCGGACGGCGCTCGCTCGACCCTCTGGGCCGCGACCGCACCGGACGTCACCGAGGGGGTGTTCGTCGGACCGGCCCTCCGTCGAGGTGACCGGCGACTGCACGTCGTGCCGGTGAAGGGCCCGGCGGCGGACCCGGCGTTCCGCGCGCGGGTCCGGGCATTCGTCGAAGGCCGACGTGAACAGCAGGAGAGCGCTCGGTGACGGACCGCACCTCCCCCGTCCGAGGGGGCTAGCGTCGCCGACGTGAACCGTTCCCGCGTGCACCGTCGCCCGCTCGTCCGCCCGCTCCCGCTCGCCGCGGTGGCCACGATCGCCGCGCTGCTCGGGACGGGGGTCGTCGCCGCGCCGGCCGTCGCCTCACCGTCAGGGCAGGCGACGCATGCGGGGCGGACCGTCTCCGACCCGGCGCGGTACGTCGACCCGTTCATCGGCACCAGCGGCGACGGCAACACTTGGCCGGGCACCACCGCCCCGTTCGGCATGATGCAGTGGAGCCCCACCGGTACGGCAGGAGACCAGACCTCGACCCCGGTCGCGAACGGGTACTCGTACGACGTGAACCGGCTGCGCGGGTTCAGCCTGACGCACCTGAACGGCGCTGGCTGCGCGCCTGGGGCCGCGGGTGACGTGCCGATCATGCCGGTCACGACCGCGGTCACGACGTCGCCGTCGGCCGACAGCACCGACGCGGTCTACGCCGCCGGCTACTCGCACGACGACGAGTCCGCGAGCCCCGGGCGCTACGGCGTCGCGCTCGACAACGGCGTCCGCGCCGACCTCGCCGTCACCACCCGTGCCGGGATCGGTGAGTTCGCGTTCCCCGCCGGGAAGGCCGCGAACCTGCTCTTCCGCACCTCGAACTCGATCAACGGCAGCGAGGCCGCGACCACCCGCGTCGACGCCCGCACCCGCACGGTGAGTGGCAGCGTCCTGACCGGCGGCTTCTGCAGCCGCCGCGCCAACGGCGGCGGTGCCACCAACCCCGACCGCCGCAGCTACTACCGGCTGTTCTTCACGGCCACCTTCGACAAGGCGTTCACGAGCACCGGGACCTGGCAGGACGGCACGGTCCGACCGGGAGGCACGTCCTCCTCCGGTGGCGAGGGGTACCTCACCGGCGCCGACCGTGCCGGACGCGGCTCCGGCGCGTGGGTCGGGTTCGACGCGCGTCGCGGTGCGACGGTGCACGCGAAGATCGGCATCTCGTACGTGAGTGCCGCAGGAGCGATCGCGAACCGCGACGGCGAGGTGACCCAGCGCTCGACCGTCGCCAGCGTGGCGGCCGGCACCCGGGCCTCCTGGAACCGCGAACTGTCGCGTCTACGCGTCGGAGGCGGCACCGCGGACCGCACCACCCAGCTGTACACGTCCGTCTACCACGCACTCATGCAGCCGAACACGTTGAACGACCGCGACGGCCGCTACCTGGGGCCGGACCAGCGGGTGCACCGGATGGACCGGGGACACCGGGCCGTCTACGGCACGTACTCCGGGTGGGACCAGTACCGGGCGCAGATCCAACTGCTCGCACTGCTCCGGCCGGACGTCGCCGGCGACATGGCGCAGTCGATGCTGCGGTTCGCCCAGCAGAACGGCGGGGTGTGGGACCGCTGGCTCCACCTCGGGGCGCCGACGCACGTGATGACGGGTGACCCCTCGGCAGCGACCCTCGCCACCTGGTACGCGATGGGGGTCCGGAACTTCGACGTGCGAGCCGCCTACGCCTCGCTGAAGCACCAGGCGACTGTCGAGAACGCCGACGCCGAGAGCGACATCGGGTGCCCGGGCCAGTGCCTGGCGCAACGCCCGGCACTCGACGAGTACCTGCAGCGCCAGTACGCCGCGAACGACGACTGCTCGTGCTGGGGCGGCGCTGCCGAGACGCTCGAGAACTCGATCTCCGACAGTGCGCTCGGGTACTGGGCGGGTTCCCTGGGGCTGCGCTCCGACGCCCGGATGTTCGCGGAGCGCGGGACCTACTGGAAGAACACGTTCAACGCGGCCGTCGGCTACCAGGCCGCTCGCCAGGCCGACGGCTCGTGGACGCCCGACTGGTCGCCCTCGACCGGAACCGGGTTCGCGCAGGGCACGAGTGCGCAGTACACCTGGCTCGTACCGCAGGACGTACGGGGGCTGTCGACGGCCTTGGGTGGCGACGACGCGGCGGTCGCGCGACTCGACGCGTTCTTCCACGACAGCACTGGTGCGTTCGCGGTGACCGGCGGCGACGCCACGAAGTTCGACCCCACGAACGAGCCCGACATCCACACGCCGTGGATGTACAACGCGCTCGGGAAGCCGTGGAAGACGCAGGAGACCGTGCGCCAGGTCGTCGACGACGCGTACTCGACCGGGCCGAGCGGGCTGCCGGGCAACGACGACCTCGGCACGATGAGCGCCTGGTACGTCTTCGCATCGATCGGGTTGTTCCCGCAGACGCCAGGGCGGGCGGAGATGCTCATCGGCAGCCCCACGTTCAGCACGGTCGACATCCGGCGGTCGAGCGGGGAGCGGATCGTCGTCCGGTCCTCCGGCACGGCGCCGTACGTGCACGATGCGCGGTTGAACGGACGAACCCTCGAGAAGTCGTGGGTGCCGGCGTCGTTCGTGACGCGCGGTGGGACGCTGTCGCTGCGGGTCGGGGACACGGCGGACACGACGTGGGCGAGCGGCACTCGGGGGCGGCCGATCGACCGCTGAGTCGGGCCGGACACGTCGGGGTCTCGCCCTCTGGTGGTGCGGTCAGCGGCGGGGTCTGCGCCGCGCGGTGCCGAGTGGCCGCGCGGTCTCCGCGCGCCGACGCTTCCGTCGCGCGCGGCGGAGGTCGACCGGCAGGCCGACGGCCACGAGGGCGAGGCCGGCCGCTCCGACCGTGCTCGCGCTCCGCACCTGTCGCTCCAGGGCGGCGCGAGCATCATCTCCTGCGAGCGCGACCGTCCAGTGGTGGTCCGGATCGTAGAGCACTTCGATGCGGCGCCCACGCTCGTAGACATCGGGATCACGCGTGGAGTACCGGCGCAGCGAAGCCGTGAACACGTCGCCGTCGACGGTCTGCTCGGTCACCGGCCAGTACTCGTCCCAGGAGCCGCCCCGGTACCCGCTGTGGTGCTCGTGCCTGACCTCGACGACGACCGCCTGCGCCGTTCGCCCGCGCTGCTGCAGGTCGGTGTTCTGCCGGAGCGAGGACGTCGCCGGGCAGGTGGAACACCGTCAGCAGGACGGCGAGGCCGCCGATGATCGTGAACCAGCGCGACCAGGTGTCGCGGGCGTACGTCCGGAGGCCTCGCCAGAACCGGGCCCATGTCAGCGGCTCGCGAGGGCGGCGCTTCCGCGGTCGTCGTCCGCGTCGTCCCGGCTTCGCCTTCGTGCTTCCCCCTGCCACGGGAACCAGGGTACGGCGCTCCCTGATCGCTCAGAGAGCGTCGACGGAACGGCCAGCACGCTGGCCGGAGGGATCTGGTGCTGACGTGCAGGCCCTACGATCGACCCGACAGAGGGGGAGCACCATGACCGAACTCGCCGACTGGGAGACCGAGGGCGCCAAGGCCCGACCAGCGTCGCCGGACGAGCGGAACCGGGTACCAGCACCGGCCGCGCTCCGCGCCACGACCTGGATCGGTGTGCTGCTGCTCGTCGCGGCGGTCTTCGTGTTCGTGGGCGCGTCGTACCTCGGCGTCCGCGAGGACGAGACCGAGGCGCACGCCCTCGCCCGACTCGTGATCGTCGTCGTCATCGGGGTCGCCGTCGCCGTGGTCGGCGCCGTCGCCCTGCTGCTCCGGCTCGTCGCGGGAGCGCTCGCCCGGCGCTGACCGGGTCAGCGCAGCTCGCGCCCGCCGGCCCACACCCGCTGCACCTCGAGCGCCGGAGACAGCGCCACGAGGTCGGCCACGGAGCCCGGCGCGAGCCGCCCCAGCCGGTCGCCGAGCCCCAGTGCCGCAGCCGGCACGCTCGTCAGGGCCGCGACGGCCTCGGGCAGCGTCCGTCCGGCGAGCGAGACCGCGTTGCGGAGCGCCACGTCCTGCGTCAACGTCGACCCCGCGATGGTGTCCGTCCCGGCGACGTGCGCGACGCCGTCCGTCACGGTGACGTCGAGCGACCCCAGTCGGTACGAGCCGTCGGCAGCGCCGGCAGCCCCCATCGCATCGGTGATGAGCGCCACCCGGCCCGGGGCAGCGCGGAGCAGGGTGTCCGCGACGACCGGGTGCACGTGCACGGCGTCGAGGATGAGCTCGAGCGTCACGCGGTCGTCGGCCACGGCGGCACCGATCGGCCCCGGCGCGCGGTGGTGCAGCCCCGGCATCGCGTTGAACGCGTGGGTCAGCAGCGTCGCACCGGCGTCGAACGCGGCACGGGCCTGGTCGTAGGTGCCGACGGTGTGCCCGACGGCGACGGTGACCCCGGCGGCGACGAACCGGCGGACGGCATCGAGCGCGCCCGGGAGTTCCGGGGCGATGGTGACCTGGCGGATGACGCCCTCGCCGGCTTCGAGCAGTGCCTCGACCGCTGTCGGTGAGGGGCCGATGAGGAACGACTCGTTGTGGGCGCCCTTGTTGTGCGGGGACAGGAACGGCCCCTCCAGGTGCGCACCGAGCACGAGCGGGTCCGCGGCCATCACGGAACGGATCCGCGCGAGCGAGTCCGCGAGCGCGGGGACCGGGTTGGCGACGAGCGACAGGACCGAGCGGGTCGTGCCGTGCGCACGGTGCACGGCCAGCGACCCGGCGAAGGAGTCGTCCTCGTACGACTCGGTGGCCCCGCCGTGTCCGTGCAGGTCGATGAACCCGGGCGTCAGGACCGCGTCGCCCAGGTCGACCACCTGGTTCGCCGTGGGGGCTTCGGGGCCGGAGCCGACCGCGTGCACCACGTCACCGGTGAGCAGGACCCAGCCGTCCGCCGTGGAGCCGGCCACGTCGACGACGCGGGATGCGCGCACCAGGGTGCGCTGGGCCTCCCGGCCGGTCTGGAGGCCCGTGGCGGTCATGCGGTCTCCCTGCGGAACGCGATCACGCCGCTCAGGGCGGCGATGACGATGAAGACGAAGCCCACGATGGGCAGGCCGATGGAGATCCAGGTCGCGCCTGCGGCGATGACCAGGGCGACCTCGACGATCGTCTTGCCCACGATGTCGGTCTCGATCGGCGAGGCCGGCGAGCGGAAGAAGTACCAGACGACCGCCGCGAACAGCGGGGCACCGATCATGAACAGGTAGCCGGGCAGGGGGAGCTGCCACGACCAGTACCCCCAGAACGCCAGGGAGAGCAGGCCGAACGTGCAGACCAGGATGCGGAGCACGCGCCAGGCGTCGAACGGTCGTCGCTGCTTGCCGACGGGTGCCGGGCCGGGAACTGCTTCCCAGTCGACGGGGGACTGCGGGGCGTTCGTCATGGTGCTGCCTACTTGAAGATGATGGTGCGGGCGCCGTCGAGCAGGACACGGTCCTCGGCGATCCAGCGCACTGCCTGGGTGAGGGTGCGGGATTCTTCGTCCTGGCCGATGGAGACCAGCTCGGCGGGGTCCTTCGTGTGGTCGACACGGACGACGTTCTGCTCGATGATCGGGCCCTCGTCCAGGTCGCTCGTGACGAAGTGGGCCGTCGCACCGATGAGCTTCACGCCGCGGGCGTGTGCCTGCCGGTAGGGGTTCGCGCCCTTGAAGCCGGGCAGGAACGAGTGGTGGATGTTGACCGCTCGGCCCTGGAGCGCGGCGCAGAGCTCCGGCGACAGGATCTGCATGTAGCGGGCGAGGACGACGAGTTCGATGTCGTGCTCTTCGACCGCCTCCAGCACCCGGCGCTCCATGGCCGCCTTGCTGTCCGCGTCGGTGACGGGGCGGTGCTCGAACGGCACCGAGTAGAACGACGCGAGCTCGGACAGGTCCGGGTGGTTGGACAGCACGAGGGGGACCTCGATCGGCAGCTGCCCGCCGCGCTGGCGGTAGAGCAGGTCGTTGAGGCAGTGGCCGGCCTTCGACACCAGCACGAGGGTGCGCAGCGGCCGGCCGACGACGTCGAGCTGGACGCGGGCGTCGTAGCGGGCGGCGACGGGGGCGAGGGCCGCCTCGAAGGTCGCGCGGTCCACCGGTGCCATGACCTGCAGGCGCATGAAGAACGTGTTCGTGTCGACGCTCGAGAACTGCTGCGACTCGGTGATGTTGCCGTCCGCGGCGACGACCGCTCCGGAGACGGCGTGCACGATCCCGGGCTGGTCGTCGCAGACGAGCGTCAGGGTCCAGTGCGTGGGGGTCGGGTCGGTCACCGGATCAGGGTACCGGGCGCGGCGAGCGCGGTGCTTCGTGAGCAGAAACGGTCGAGTGCCGTCACGCGACTCGACCATTTCTGCTCACGAAGCGGGCGTGGCCGCGGCGGCCGCCGTGCGGAGGCGGCGGTCGGCCAGGGTCAGGACCGTCAGGAGCACCGCGACGCCGAGGATCACCCACGCCAGCACGTGCAGGTCCGGTGTGGTCGGGGCCTGGCCGAACACGCCACCGATGAGGGACGACGCCCCGATCGCCCCGATGTACACCGCCGTGCGGGACAGCCCGGCCGCGGTGCCGATGTACGCCGCGGGCACGAGCCGGTACAGCGCCGCCTGGTTCGACACCGACGCCAGCGCCTGCGGGACGCCGAACAGTGCCGGCGCCAGCGCGAGCAGCACGACCGGCGATCCGGTGTGCAGGAAGAGCAGGAGTGCCCCGCCCACGATCGGCACCACGGCCGCGACGATGAGGGGGCCACGCACGGCGGTCTTCCGCGCGACGACGAACGACGCGATCCCGGCCACGATCGCGGCGGGCAGCTGGATGTACCCGGCGACGTCGCTCGAGTACCCGGCGACGTCCTGCACCCACTGCGAGAACCCGTAGGTCATCGTGTACGCGAGCAGGTAGGTCAGGAACAGCCGCACGTAGGTGCGGGACAGCGCGCCGTTCCGCGCGAGCATCCGGACGTCGACGAACGGTCGGACCGCCCGCAGCTCCCAGAGCACCAGGGCGACGAGCAGCACGATCGCGACCGCGAGCAGCCACCACAGCCCGGCGGACAGGTCGAGCAGGAACACGAGCAGCGCCGAGACCGTGCCCGTCATGAGCAGCATGCCGAACGGGTCGAGCCCCTGCAGGACGGGCAGGGCCTCGTCGTCACGCGGACGGAGGCGGTCGGACGGCAGCCACATCGACGCCACGACGATGCCGAACGCCGCCAGGGGGACGTTCACCAGGAAGATCGCGTGCCAGCCGAACGCGGCGATGAGCGCACCGCCGAGGGGCGGCCCGGCCGCCGCGGACACGAGCGAGGTGATCGACAGCGCTCCGAGCACGAGTGGGGGCGTCGGCTTCCCGATCCGTGCCGAGTGCTGCCGCAGGGTGGTGAGGGCCGCCGGGTACGCGGACGAGGTCCCGATGCCGATGAGCACGCGGGCGAACACCGCGCCGCCGAAGCCGGTCAGGAACTCGGGCACGACACCGGCGACGCCGACGATCACGAGCCCGGTCAGGAACACCTTCTTCGGGCCGAAGCGGTCGGCGAGCTTGCCCATCGTCGGCTGCGCGATCGCACTCGCCAGGTACAGGGCCGCGACGAGCCAGATCGCCTGCGCCGCTCCGATCCCGAGGTCGCGGGAGATCGGCGTGAGGGCGACGGACACCATCGTGGTGTTGATCGGGTTGAGCAGCGGGCCGACGAGCACCGGGATGAGGAGCTTCGGGCCGAAGCCGCTGGCGGTACTGCCCGGGGCGACGACGGGGGTGGGGGTGGTCGAGGTGGACGTGGGAGTGCTTCTTCCGGGGTCAGCGTTCGGTGAGCGGGGCGAGGATCGCGATCGCTCGGGCGACGGTGTCGCGGTCGGCGTCGGGCAGCGCGGCGAGCCGGTCGGTCAGGACTCGGGTGCGGGTCGTCCAGGCGTCCTCGCGGGCACGGGCGCCCCGGTCGGTCGCGCGGACGAGCGCACGGCGGCCGTCGGCGGGGTCTGGACGCCGTTCGACGAGGCCGAGGTCCTCGAGCGCCTGGACGGTCGCGCCCATCGACTGCGGCCGGACGCCCTCGGCGCGGGCGAGCTCGGCGACCGTGGTCTCGCCGTACCGGAGCAGGCGTCCGAGCGCGGCCGTCTGGGACGCCGTGACGTCGTCGGCCTTGCCGGTCAGCAGTGTGCGCCGGATCCGGCCGTACAGCGTCAGCAGGTCACCGGCGAGCACGGTCGGATCGGGTGATTCCATACCGGAACGGTACTACTTCGGCAGCACGACTTGCAAGGCTGCCTTGCAAGTTCCGGACGCGCCGCTCCGGACCCGGCTCAGCGCTCGAACACGATCCGGCGCTTCATCACCACGAAGCCGGACCGTTCGAACGCCCGGCGCATCGGGGTGTTCGCCGCGTCCGTCGTGCCGACCACCTTCGGCTCGCCGGCCTCGGCGTGCACGCGCAGTCCCTCGGCGAGCAGGCCGTCGACCACACCGCGGCCACGGTGCTGCGGCAGCACCCCGATGAAGCTGATCGCCGCGTCGTACGCCGTCCGCGTCGCCAGGACGAACCCGACCACCAACCCGTCGGCGTCGAGCGCCACCCGCCAGCCGTCGCGCGACCCCGGCAGCGAGCGGTAGAACTCGAGGTCGTCGGCGGCGGCGCCCCGCGGGCCGAGTTCGTCCACCGACGCCACGGTGTGGGCGTCGAGGCTCCCGACGGAGACACGAGCGAACAGGTCCACGAACTCGTCGTCGTCACCGGGCCGGAAGCGGAGCGAGGACGGCACCGGCAGCCCGCGGTCCGGCGTCCACGCCACACTCACCCGCTCCGTCGACCGATCGAGTCCCGCCGACCGAGCGGCTGCCGTGCGCCACGACACCGCGGCGACGGCTGCGGGATCGTCGTGCCAGTCCACCGCGACGTCGACGATCCACTCCGGGACCGTCCCGAACGCAGCGGTCCCCGCCGTGATCAGCCCGGCGGCGATCGACACACGGTCGTCGGCCGTCACGTCGGGCGCCACCAGCAGGTCGTCGAGGGTCGCCGGCGCCGCGGCGTCCGTGCCGCCCCACCAGAGTGCCCGCGCCACCGGACGGCCGTCGCGCACGGCCAGCCACGACCACTCCGGGCGGTAGTTGTCCGTGCCGGACTCGGCGCAATACCGGTCCGGACCGATCCACGCGACCGGTTCCGACGTCGAGAACGCGAGCAGGGCCTCCCGGTCGTCCGCGGTGGCAGCGCGGAAGGCGACCGTCACCGCGGGTCGGTCATCGTCGTGATCAGGTGCTCCTGCACGTACCCGAGCCAGTCGTAGACGTCGCGCAGGCCGACGCCCGCGTCGGCCTCGACCGAACGCTCCTCGTCGTCGGCGTCGACGATCCCGAGACGGTCGGCGATCGTCAGCCGCAGGTCGGTCAGGGTGCGGAGCCAGGCCTGCTCGTCCTCGGGGGCGAGGGCGCCGTCGCGGGTGCCCGTCAGCCACTCGTGCACGGTCGTCGCGTTCGTGGTCTTCTGCGCCAGGAGGTCGGACTGCGTGTACTTCCGGAACTCCGCGCTGGCGTCGTCGTCGTCCGGGTAGGCGTCCGGGAACATCCGCTCGGTGACCGGGTCCGCCGTCAGACCGCCGTCGAGCACCTGGCGCAGCTGCTCGGTCAGGGACGTGAGCAGCCCGCGCTCGCCGGAGGACATGCCGAGGTGGACGCCGTCGGCTCGGCGGACGAAGGGGATCACGCTTCGGGGGCCTTGTCGACGGTCGCCTGCAGGCCGTAGCCGTGCATCGACTGGACGTGGGCCTCCATCGCCTCGCGCGGCCCCGTCGCCACGATGGCCCGCCCCTCGGTGTCCACCTGGTGCATGAGCCGCTCCGCCTGCTCGCGTCCGAAGCCGAAGTGCCGCTGGAAGACGTAGGTGACGTAGGACATCAGGTTCACCGGGTCGTCCCACACGACGGTGACCCACGGGGTGTCCGCGCGGGCACTGGTGCGTTCGTCCGGGGTGGTCCGTTCGTCCACGTCGGGCGAGGTCAGCGTCATGCATCCAGGGTGACACAGGGCGGGCGGCTCGGTACGATCGTGAGGTCGCGACTGGCGTTGGATGGGTCACCATCGGGGAGCGACACCTGACACGGTGCGCGGCCGTACGCCTGGGCTGCACCGACCGATCGTCCGTGCGCGACCTCCCGGTCGTCGCCAACCCACGTAGGAGAACCGTGTCCATCACCGATCTGCCCGCCGTCGACGGCTCCGTCGACACCGACCGCGCAGCCTTCAACGCCCCCCTCACCGAGGTCGACCCCGAGATCGCCGCCGTCCTGCAGCAGGAGCTCGGCCGTCAGCGCGACACCCTCGAGATGATCGCGTCCGAGAACTTCGTGCCGCGTGCCGTGCTCGAGTCCCAGGGCTCCGTCCTCACCAACAAGTACGCCGAGGGCTACCCCGGCAAGCGCTACTACGGCGGCTGCGAGTACGTCGACGTCGCCGAGCAGCTCGCCATCGACCGTGCCAAGGCGCTCTTCGGGGCGTCCTACGCGAACGTCCAGCCGCACTCGGGCGCCACGGCCAACGCCGCGGTCCTGCACGCCATCGCCTCGGCCGGCGACACGATCCTCGGCCTCGAGCTCGCGCACGGCGGTCACCTGACCCACGGCATGAAGCTCAACTTCTCCGGCCGCATCTACAACGCCGTGGCGTACGGCGTCGACCCCGAGACGTTCGAGGTCGACTACGACGACATCCGCGCCAAGGCCATCGAGCACCAGCCGAAGGTCCTCATCGCCGGCTGGTCCGCCTACCCGCGTCAGCTCGACTTCGCGAAGTTCCGCGAGATCGCGGACGAGGTCGGCGCGAAGCTCTGGGTCGACATGGCGCACTTCGCCGGCCTCGTCGCCGCCGGTCTGCACCCGTCCCCGGTCCCGCACGCCCACGTCGTCTCGTCGACGGTGCACAAGACCCTCGGCGGCCCCCGCTCGGGCATCATCCTGTCCAACGACGAGACGCTGTTCAAGAAGCTGAACTCCGCGGTCTTCCCGGGCCAGCAGGGCGGCCCGCTCATGCACGTGATCGCCGCCAAGGCCACCGCGTTCCTGCTCGCCGGCACCCCCGAGTTCAAGGCCCGCCAGGAGCGCACCATCCGCGGCGCCCGCTTGCTCGCGGATCGGCTCACGCAGCCGGACGCCCGCGCGGCCGGCATCGACGTCCTCACCGGTGGCACCGACGTGCACCTGGTGCTCGTCGACCTGCGCACGTCCGAGGTCGACGGCAAGCAGGCCGAAGACCTGCTGCACGAAGTCGGCATCACCGTGAACCGCAACTCCGTGCCGTTCGACCCGCGTCCGCCGATGGTCACGTCGGGTGTCCGCATCGGCACGTCGGCGCTCGCCACGCGTGGCTTCGGCGACGCCGAGTTCACCGAGGTCGCGGACATCATCGCGCTGACCCTCATGCCGAACCCGGACATCGCAGCGCTCTCGGCCCGGGTCAAGACCCTGACCGACGCGTTCCCCCTCTACGCGTGAGCGACGCCCTGACCCCCCTGCCCGTCGAACGATGGGCGGGGGAGGGCACTGCCGTCCGCATCGACGGCACCGCCCTCGCCGCCCGGACCCTCGAGGAACTGCGGGTCCGCATCGACCGTCTGCACGAGCACGGCATCCGTCCGGGGCTCGGCACGATCCTGGTCGGGTCGAACCCCGGTTCGATGTCGTACGTCGCGGGCAAGCACCGTGATTCGGCGCAGATCGGGCTCGACTCGCACCGCATCGACCTGCCGTCGTCCGCGAGTGCTGCGGACATCCGAGCGGCGATCCTGCAGATGAACGACGACCCCCGGGTCACCGCGTTCATCGTGCAGCTGCCGCTGCCGGAGGGCATCGACCCGACGCCGATGCTCGAGCTGATGGACCCGTCGAAGGACGCCGACGGCCTGCACCCGACGAACCTCGGTGAGCTCGTGCTCGCCGTGCCCGGTGGTGCCGGCACGATCGACGCGCCCCTGCCCTGCACCCCGCGGGGCATC
This sequence comes from Curtobacterium sp. ABR8, assembly GCF_057812125.1. Taxonomy (NCBI): domain Bacteria; kingdom Bacillati; phylum Actinomycetota; class Actinomycetes; order Micrococcales; family Microbacteriaceae; genus Curtobacterium; species Curtobacterium sp. ABR8. Next base: position 3,590,860 of record NZ_CM173818.1, on the reverse strand, counting down.
GTCGCGATGCTCGAGGCGTACGACATCCCGATCCGGGGCGCGCACGTCACGATCATCGGGCAGGGGCTGACGGTCGGTCGGCCGCTCGGTCTGCTGCTCACCCGCCTCGAGGCCACCGCCACCCTGACGCACTCCCTGACGGCCGACGTCGCCGCGGAGTGTCGTCGCGCCGACATCGTCGTCGCGGCCGCCGGGGTCGCCGGGCTCGTCAAGCCGGACTGGGTGCAGCCCGGTGCGGCCGTGATCGACGTGGGCATCACCCGCGTGGTGAACGACGAGACGGGGAAGGCCAAGCTGCACGGCGACGTCGACCCCGCCGTCGCGTCCGTCGCGGGCTTCATGTCGCCGGTGCCCGGAGGCGTCGGCCCGATGACCCGCGCGATGCTCATGAAGAACGTGGTCGAGGCCGCGGAGCGCCACCTGAAGTAGGGCGCGGACCGTGCCGGGCTGCGGTCTGTGCCGCGGTCTGTGCCGGGCCTGTGCCGCGGTCTGTGCCGCGAAAGCGACAGATTCCCGCGAACAGTTCGCGGGAATCTGTCGCTTTTGCGGGACGGTCGCGTGCACGGCGGCCGGGAGGCACGGCTCGCCCCCGCCCCGCGCGTGCGGGGGACGGGTGCGGAGCCGCCCCCAGTGCTACGGTCACCGCATGGGGGAGAACGTCCAGACCGCGCCCGTGATGGCGGCCACCGGCAAGCAGCTTCGTCCGCGTGCGTGGGGGCTGGCGCTCATCGGGGTCGTCGCACTCGTGCTGTCACCGAACCTGGTGCTCTGGAGCACGTCGACTGGCTACGGCGGGGTCGACGCCGACGACAACTGGATCGACAACGGCGGCAAGGTCCTGGAGACCGCACCGATCACGGTGCAGGTCGAAGCGCACGTCGCGCCAGCCGCCCTCGCGGCGCTGCTGCTCGTCGTGGTCGTCGGGATCGTCCTGCCGCCGACGCTCGCACGGTACGGGCACCGGACCCTCGGCGACGTCGTGCGGTACTCGACGTACCTGGCGGTTCCGGTGTGCATCATCGCCGGGTTCCTGGTCTACAGCGTGTGGCAGGGTCACGTCGTGACGGACCAGCTCCAGCACGAGGTGCTGCACCCCCACGGCTTCCCGTGGGGCGGCGTCACCGTCACCACGGGCCACATGACCCGCTGACTGCCGGTCCGGCTCAGTCGCGGCGGGCGCCCTGCGCGGCGTGCACCGTGAAGACGTTCGGCTCGCGGTACCCGGCCGCGGCGAAGGCGGCGGTGACCGCATCTGCGATCGTCTGCCGCGCCTCCTGGTCGACCAAGGCGATGGCCGCGCCACCGAACCCACCACCCGTCATCCGCGCACCGACGGCACCGTGCTCGACCGCCGTCGCGACGGCCAGGTCGAGTTCCGGCACGGAGATCTCGAAGTCGTCGCGCATCGACTCGTGCGACGCGACGAGCAGCGAACCGATCGCGCGCGGGCCCTGTTCGCGCAGCGTCCGGACGGTGTCGAGGACGCGCTGGTCCTCGGTCACGACGTGGCGCACGCGGCGGAAGGTCTCGTCGTCGAGCAGCTCCTGCGCACGGGGCAGGTCGTCGACGCTCACGTCGCGCAGGGCCTCGACACCGAGCACCTGCGCACCCTTCTCGCACGAGGCACGACGAGCCGCGTACCCGCCGGTGGCGTGGGCGTGCTCGACCCGGGTGTCGATGACCAGGACCTCGAGCCCGTTCGCCTCGAGCGCCAGGTCGACCACGGCGGTGTCGAGCGTTCGGCAGTCGAGGAACACGACGGCGTCCTGCTCGCCGAGCAGCGACGCGGACTGGTCCATGATGCCCGTCGGTGCGCCGACGGCGTGGTTCTCGGAGTACTGGCCGACGCGCGCCAGGGTCTTGCGGTCGAGGCCGAGTTCCCACAGGTCGTTGAAGGCGAGCGCGACGCCGCACTCGATCGCGGCGCTGGAGGACAGGCCGGCCCCGACGGGGACGTCGGACTCGATGAAGACGTCGAACCCGGTCTTGTCCGACAGGTCCGCGCCGGCCTGCTCGCGGAGGGCCCAGGCGATACCGAAGACGTACGCCGACCAGCCGGTCATGTTCGACGGGTCGAGGTCGTCGAGCGACAGCTCGATCACGGTGCCGGCGTCGAACGCGGACGAGACACGCAGCAGACGGTCCGGCCGCGGAGCGATCGTCGCAGTGGTGCGGCGGTCGATCGCGAACGGCAGGACGTACCCGTCGTTGTAGTCGGTGTGCTCACCGATCAGGTTGACGCGCCCCGGGGCGGAGTACCGCACGGTCGGCTCGTACCCGTAGGTCTGCTGGAACGTCATGCTCGCTCGACTCCTCGTCGGATGAACTCGGCCGCCTTCTCGGGTACGAGGTCCCCGATCCAAGCGCCCATGGCGGCTTCACTGCCGGCCAGGAACTTCAACTTGTCCGCCGCTCGACGCGGCGAGGTGATCTGCAGCATGAGCCGCACGGTGTCCCGTCCGACGTGCACCGGTGCCTGGTGCCACGCGGCGATGTACGGGGTCGGGTCGTCGTAGAGCTTGTCGATGCCCCGCGTCAGGCGCAGGTGCATGTGGGCCAGCTCGTCCTTCTCGGCCTCGGTCAGGCCGGCGAAGTCGGGGACGTGGCGGTGCGGCAGCATGTGGATCTCGATGGGCCACCGCGCGGCGAACGGCACGAAGGCGGTGAAGTGCGCGCCCTGCAGCACGACCCGGTCCGAGGCACGCTCGTTCGCGAGGTGCTGCTCGAACAGGTCCGGCCCGAAGCGCTCGATGGAGTCGAGCAGGCGCTGCGTGCGGGGCGTGATGTACGGGTACGAGTAGATCTGCCCGTGCGGGTGGTGCAGCGTGACGCCGATCGCCTCACCGCGGTTCTCGAACGGGAACACCTGCTGGATGCCGGGCATCGCGGAGAGCGCGGCGGTCCGGTCCGCCCAGGCCTCGACCACCGTGCGGGCGCGCGACTCGGAGATCGATGCGAAGGACCCCTCGGTCGCGGGGGAGAAGCACACGACCTCGCACCGGCCGACGGACCGGAGCTGCCGGTTCAGGCCGACGTCGGACAGGGACTGCAGCGAGGACGGGGCGTCGTCGGCCTCGAGCAGCGGACCGAACGACGGCGACCGGTTCTCGAACACGGCGACGTCGTACGTGCTCGGGATCTCGGACGGGTTCTGCGGTGTCTGCGGCGCGAGCGGGTCCTGGTCGGCCGGCGGCAGGAACGCGCGGTTCTGACGGCTCGCGGCGATGGAGACCCACTCGCCGGTCAGGACGTCCTGGCGCATCCGCGCGGTCTCCGGCCGAGGGTCGAGCGCACGCTCGTCGATCGCACGCTCAGCGGGCAGGGTGCTGTCCGCATCGTCGAAGTAGAACAGGTCGCGGCCGTCCGCGAGCTTCGTCGCGCGCTTGGTGATCACCGGAACAGCCTAGCGTCGATCCGAAGCATTGCGAAAGTCTTCGGAAGCAAGCGAAACTGGACCCGTGACCGACGACGACCTCTCCTTCCTGGCCGGATCGCTGCCAGCACCCCTCCGGCAGGACCGCATCGTCTCGATCGTCGAGGGCGCACCCGGCATGGTCCGGACCGCCGCGCTGGCCGCGTCGCTCGGCACGAGTGAGGTGACGGTCCGGCAGGACCTCGCCGTCCTCGACCAGGAGGCCCGGATCCGTCGGGTGCACGGGGGCGCGGTCCGCCTCGGGGCCGGGTCCACCGAGCGCCCCTTCGAGGAGACCGCCGTCGAGCACCAGGTGGCCAAGGCCGCCATCGGCCGTGCGGCCGCTGCGCTCGTGCGGTCCGGTGAATGCGTCGTGCTCGACGTCGGCACCACCCCGGCCGCCGTCGCCGAGGCGCTCGTCGCCCGCACGGAGTTGGTCGACGTCACCGTCGTCACGAACTCGCTGACCACCGCACTGACCCTCGAGCGCGCCGTGCCGCGGTTCACCGTGATCGTCACCGGCGGCACGCTCCGGCCGCTGCAGCACTCGCTCGTCGCGCCGTTCAACAACACGCTGCTGCCGATGATCGCCGCTGACGTCGTGTTCCTCGGTGGCACCGGCGTCGACGTCGCGCACGGTCTGACCAACGTCAACCTGCCCGAGACCGAGGCGAAGCGGATGCTCGCGGCCACCGCTCGGCGTACCGTCGTCGTCGCGGACGGGTCGAAGTTCGGCCGGGCCCACATCGGGGTCGTCCGCGCGCTCGAGGACATCGACGTCGTCGTCACCGCCGAGGTCGAAGCCGACGCGGTCGCCACGATCCGGGCGGCCGGCGTCGAGGTCGTCGTCGCGGACGGCGAGGACACACCCGGAAGGAACCACACCCCATGACCGCAGCACCAACCGGTGGCCAGTACCGCCTGCACCACGCCGGACCGGACGGCGTCGTCGAGGCCGTCGTGACCGAGGTCGCCGCCGGCATCCGTGAACTCCGCGTCGCCGGCTTCGACCTGACCGAGCCGTTCCCCGTCTCCGAGCAGCCGCCCGGCGCCAACGGCATCGTGCTCGTGCCGTGGCCGAACCGCGTCGCCGGAGGGGTCTGGGAGCTCGGCGGCAAGCGGCAGCAGCTGGACATCTCGGAGCCGAAGTACGGCAACGCGTCGCACGGCCTGCTCCGCTTCGCGCCGTACCGCGTGGTGTCGCAGACCGAGACCGGGATCGTGCAGGAGGCCACGATCCACCCGCAGCACGGCTGGCCGTTCACCCTCGAGACCCGCGTGCACCACGAACTCGTCGACGACGGCATCCGGGTGACGCACGAGATCACGAACCGTTCCGGTGTCCGCGCACCGTTCGCCGTGGGTGCGCACCCGTACCTGCGCGCCGGTGACACCCCGGCCGAGGACCTCGTCGTCACGCTCGACGCCACAACGGCGTTCACCACGGACGAGCAGAAGGTGCCGAACGGGTCGGCGCCGGTCGAGGGAACGCCGCTCGACCTGCGTCAGGGCCGTCGAGCGGGCGACTCGGACCTCGACACCGCGTACTCCGACATCACCCCGGATGCCGACGGGGTCCGCCACACGACGCTGCACGGCCCCGAGGGCGACGGGGTGCAGCTCTGGCAGGACGCCTCGTTCCCGTACGTGCAGGTGTTCACCTCACGCGAGTACCCCCGCGGCGACGGCAAGGGCCTCGCGGTGGCGGTCGAGCCGATGACCGCTCCGGCCAACGCACTGAACTCCGGCGAGGGTCTGCGCTGGCTCGAGCCCGACGAGACCTGGACCGGCTCCTGGGGCATCCGCCGCGTCTGGTCCTGATCGCCTTCGTGCACTGAGAGAGCCCCGCCGGACGTCCGGCGGGGCTCTCTGCGTTCGTGTCGGGGAGCTGGTGGTCAGCCGCGGCGCATGCGGAGTGCCTCGACCGCGAGGGACTCGCTGGCGTACCGGCCGACCTCGTGCGCCCAGGCCGGGTCGTCCCCGCGCAGGGCGATGAAGTCCTTGCGCTGCCGGCAGACGTAGCCGAGGACCGCGGTGGCCGTGGCGACCTCGATGAAGTCCTTGCGGATGTGCCGGGTCGTGACCTGCGCGTTGCGGCGGAGCGTGTCGAGCAGGAGCTCGTTGCTCATCGTCGTGTTGGTCGCTGCGGCGAGCTCGACGATGCGGCGCGCGTCCCGGGTGCTGCTGGTCTGCGTGGCTTCGATGGGCTCGATCACGGTGTACCCCGTTCGGTCGTGGTGGTGCGGTGCTGCAGGACCCGGTGATCGGATCCGGGAACGACACTATCGGCGGCAGCCCAACAGTCGGCTGTGCGCTGGCTGATGTGTGCAGGGGATCCGCCATGAGCCAGCTGGGGACGACTTGTACCCCGGTGTGGTGGTCAGGCGCAGCGCTCGTCGCCGGGTGCCGCGAGCGCGTCGAGGGACTCCGACACCCGGTCCGCCAGGTACTGGTAGCCGGCGTCGTTGAGGTGGCCGCCGTCGATTGCCGCGTAGCCCGGGCTGTTCGCCGGGGTGAACCACTGCCCGGCGAGCGCGTCGATGTACGGCACGCCCGCTGCAGCTGCCCCAGCGGAGACCGAGGCGGCGACCCCGACGGTCGACTTCGCCCACGGCAGTGGCGCCGACGGCCCGAGCGCGACGACGACGGCGTCCGGCCAGGTCTGCTCCGCGTCGCGGAGGGTCTTCTCGACGCGGGCCTGCAGCGTCGACGAGTCGACGAGCCAGTCGTTCTGGCTGCCCTGCACGATGACGAGCTGCGGATCGACGTCCTCGGCATGCCGTTCCAAGCGAGGGCCGAACGTGTAGTGCGAGGACCCGGTCCGACCGGTGTCGACGTAGCCCGTACCCGGGTAGCCGTCGATGGTGGCGTCCCAGTGCCGGTCGGCCACGAGGTCCTGTGCCCACCCGTCGACACCGCTGGTCGAGCCACGGCCGGAGGTGTACGAGTCACCGACGATCAGGACGTCGGAGCCGGGGGCGATCGCGTCGGCGACCTGTGCGGAGGAGACGCTCGACGACGTCGTGACGGGCTGGCAGGCACTCGAGACGGTCGGCAGGATGACGAGCAGCCCGCTCACGCCGAGAGCCATTGCTCCGAGCGCGATGCCGGGGAGGAGTCGTCGTGCCATCCGCCACATCTTAGACAACGGGATCGGAACAGCAGCTGAGGTGGGCCCCGTGGGGCTCGAACCCACGACCCTCGGATTAGAAGTGTGCCGAGGCGGATCGGGGGGGGGCTCGCGTGGATCGGAGTCGAACGGAGCGCGTTCCAGCAGCGGTGCGGGGTGTCAGCCGGTTCGGCGGGGTCGGAACTGGAGCACATTGGAGTCGATCGGAGCGACATCCTGCCCCCGTCTGCCATCCGCTCCGGACGCCTCAGCGCGCTGAGCACGGAGGCGCTCGGCGTCTCCGCGAGGTGGGCGTACCGACGCGTGGTGAGCGGCGACACATGGCCGAGGAGACGGCCGACTTCCTGGAGCGGGACGCCGTCCTGGATGAGCCACGATGCGTACAGGTGCCGGCCGTCGTGGAGGTGCACGTCGAGCACCTCCACCACCGTGGACGCTCGTGAGCCGCGGGTGAAGGCCGTGCATATCGAGCCGATGGCCGGCGACGACGGGGACGCGGCGCAGGCGCAGGCGCTGCAGCAGTCGGCGTACCAGGTGCGTTAGGGGAACGAGACGCTCGGGCTCTTCGACGAGAACGGGACCGAGGCGGCGTCGACGTCCGCCGCGCTGTCCGCGCCGCCTCGGCGGTGGCGAGTAAACGGCGCGGTGGTGGAGCTGCCCGCCGAGCTGGAGGCGCGTGGCGGAGCGTCGGACAAGGACCGGCCGGTCTGGCTGAACGAGTGGACGCACGGCGTCACCGCGACGGAGGTCCGCGGCCTGTACTTGAAGGCGCGTGGTGGTTAGGGAATCCTGGATCCGCGCCCCCGGTTTCGCCAAGTGCGCGACCTCGCCACATCCGTACACGGCGCTCAAGAGCCATCTGCGGAAGTACCTGCCTGCTATGCACCTCGATGACGTGGTGGCGCAGTGGTTCCAGGATGCACAACGCACCTGGCCGGGTGAGCGGCAGTGCAGCAATCCTGTTAGGCCTGGCTAAGCGATCCTTTCCGCCGTGTCCTTCTGGATGGTCTCAAGCATCGTTCCGTAGAGCAGTGGGTCTTCGATCCAGTAGTTAACGATGGTGTGAGCTGCGTTCCGGACGAGTTGCATACGGCGTGAATCGCCTCCGGCTTCGGCGCCGCTCCGCATCAGCTCGATGGCCTTATCGCCCGGGAAATCCGACCAGCCTCTCGTGATGGCTTCGAAAATCATCGGAGTCATCCGAAAGAGCGCGTTGTCACCGACCGCGGCCGCCGGCCTAGACCACAGCTGCGGATCTTTCTGGAGCTCTTCTGCAGTCTCGTCGATGTGCACGAGAAATCGTTCGCCGAGTCGGCGGCGTTCTTGCCGTGCTGCTTCTGCTCGGGCGTCCGCTGTCCGTTTCTCCTCTTGGCGGATCGCGCGTTCGGCGAGTGCATTGGACTTCGCTGCCGCCCGGATCGCTGCCGCTGCGTGGCGGTTTGACCGGTTCGCAACACGGACCGCCACGGTCGCGATGAAGATGCTGCCCGCACCAACGATCAACGGGAGCCAGATGTCGCTCCACCAGGCGTACGCGTCGTGGGGGCTAGCGGGCGCAGGTGTGAGGGTTGCTGTGGCGGAGGCAATGAGTTCGTCGAGCACTAAAGCAGCGTAAGGCGGAGCAAGCCTCAGGACGATGGTTGCTCGCTTCCGCGTCGCCACCCGCGCGTCCGGCCGACGCCGTCGGGTGTACGTCCACGTCTACGACGACCAGCGGACGATGGCACGGGCCCACACTGAAGCGCGCGGCCGCGATTAAGAACCGCCCCACGAGCCGACGGCGTCCGCTGTCGGAGACATCACCTCGGATGTCATCGCCGTGCTCTACCGCGACCGGCTGCTGCCGTGACTGGCTGGTCCGGCAGCCCGACCGGTCACGCTCCCCGCCGACTGGGAACGCAGGCGCTCAGCCGTCCTCGAGCGCGACAAGTACCAACGCCAGCACGAGCGCGCCGACGCCAGTGAGGCTTGTGGCCTGTACGCATCCGACTGCGACCACATCGGCGACCGCAACGATCGCCGGCTCGAGAACCTCCGCGCGCTCTGCCCCTGGCCCCATCTGCGCCGCTCCGGCCGACAGGGTGGCCAGGCGTCGCAGGCTGCTCGCCGTGCATGCGAGGCAGTGGCCGCACGGAAGCGCCCGGGTGTTCTCGACACCCCGATCCGACCGCCCCGCGACGATCCGACCCGTTCAGAGGAAAACACGATGGCCGAGCAGACCGGCACCGAAACGAAGTTCACCGTCGCGCGGAAGGGCGTCGCGATCACCGGGGTCCGCCCCAACCTGCAGAACGCGCATGCGCTATCGAGGCGAGCATGCGCTCCTCGTACCTCGAGCCCGACGTCGAGCTGTCGACCGTCACCGTGAAGACAACCGTCTCCGAGCGACTTCGCATGCGGAGCCGGCGGTCGCCGTCGACGAGCCCGGGGACGAGAAGATTGACGATGGCCAGGCAGAGACAAAGAAGCCCGGCCGTTGAAAGATGGTCGCTACCTGGAGCTCGGTTAGTCGCTAACCTTGCGCTTCGCACGGATCCGTTCCAGGCGCGCCGGGTCTTGGAACACCTCCATCAGGACTGACCCCATTAGGGCCAGTATCTCCTCGGAATCGACAGCATCGGGAGCGACGTCGATGTCTCCGTGCGCCATGTCGTTCCCCGCGAACCTCACCTCGTGCGCCTGTTCAGCGACCGCAGGACGGATCAGTTGATTGTCCCGCATCGAGTTGATCTTGCCGGAGAGATTTCCGGAGGTGATGCCCTTGTACTTCGCAGACGCCTCTATGACGGTGCGCGCCATCAGGATCGCAGCCATGTGATTCGCAACGCTTGCACTGGAGTACGCCTCGGCTGCCGCGCGCGCGATCGACTCTGGGACATCCTCGATGAGAGGGGCCGAACCAGACCTCGGCCACCATTCGAGCCCGCCGTCCTTGACCTTCGCGACAGTCCGGACCACGTAGTCGGAGTTCGTCGAAGAACCTCCGTAGACAGGTTCGCGCACGGAGCCCTCACCAGTCAGGATCCTTCCGCACTGGTCACACGTCGCTGCGAATCGAACGGTCCGTCCAGAGTTACTCAGCGCACCCCACTGAATAGTCACGTGAGAGTAGCTCTGACAGAACGGACACGTAGTTGAGGCCATGTCAATGATTCTGCCCGACGCGTCCGACACCTACCAGACGGGGTGGGAGACCACTACCGCTACCCTTTCCTGAGACCGCGAAGCAGTCGATGGCGCAGCACGGTAGTCCGATCCAGACGCCTCGTGCGGCCGAGCCTCGATGGAGCGGGCGACTGCACGGATGGCGGTCTCTTCGGTCGCCTTGCTCATGACGGTGGTCGCCTGCTGCAGCTCGAAGCCGTTCAGGTCGAGCTGACCGATCGCGGCGGCTCGGGCTTCGCCGGCAGAGTTGCCGCTCGCCTCTGCTTCGCGAGTCTCGGTCGAGCGGATGGTTCCTCGTGCAGTCGTCACGCCATCAGTATCGCTGGTGCGTGACGGCAGCTGCCCCCCGCTTGCCCCCCGACCCGAGTTATGCACAGAACCCCCGGCAGGTGTTGACAGGACCTGACCGGGGGTTTTCTGCGTGGGCCCCGTGGGGCTCGAACCCACGACCCTCGGATTAAAAGTCCGGTGCTCTACCAACTGAGCTAGAGGCCCTCACCCGCAAGGCTAGCGGGTGAGGGCCTCTGGGAAGAACCTGGTGCCGAGGGTCAGCCGCGACGCCCGGTGAGCGTGCGCAGCAGCCACAGGACGACGGCCACGATGAGCAGCACGATGCCGACCCACAGCAGGAACTTGAGGCTCGCGGTGAAACCACCGACGAACAGCAGGATGACCGCGATGACGGCCAGGATGATGAGCAGGGGGTTCATGGGGGAGTCCTCTCCTTCACGGTCGGGAGGAGCGCCTCCCGACGAGACACCGTACCCGCGGCGCTGCCGTTGCGTTCTGGGCGAACGGAGGGCGGGCGTGTCACCGGCCGTGCCTACACTGACGCGGTGCCTCGCGATCACCACCGTCCTGTCCACTTCACCGATGCCGAGTTCGCTGCGATCCAGGGCGGCGAGGACCCGGCCGTCGTGAACCGTGTCGCGCACGAGACCGCGAACGCGCTGCTGCACCGGGTGCGGCAGGACCCGGACCCCGCGGTGGTCGAGCGGCTCGTGACCTACACGGACGTGCATGGCATCGACGCGATCGCCGAACTCTGGGCACGTGTCGGCGCACACACGCTGCCGGGGGCCCTCTGGCGGGTGTACCTCGTCCGTACCGTGATCCGGCAGAACCCGGAGGAGATCGCCTTCCTGTTCGCGCGCGGCACGGAGCGCATCGGCACGATCGACCAGGCCGTCGCGGGTGCTGAGCAGCCGACGGGTCCTGCCGAGATCCTCACCCTGGCGGATCGCATCCTGCACGGGCTGTACACCGGCGACTTCGCGGTGGCGCTGGACCGGGGTGCGGCGTTCTGCCGGCTGACGGCGGCGGGTGCGACGGCGGTGGCGGACGACTCCGACCTGACGGCCGAGGCCCGCGCGAGTGAGTTGACGACGCGCGCGCTGCGTCTGACGGAGCTGGCGGCCGACCTGACCGAGGCGGCGGCGCTCTGGCGTCGCGACAGCCTGGACTAGCGAGCAGACCCGCCGGACCGGCACCGGGCCTCCCGGTCGGACGGCGACAGCCGCGACGAGGCAGAGACGAACCGGGCAGAGAAGAACCGGGCCGAGACCAACCGGGCAGAGAAAAACCGGGCCGCAGAAGCGCCTCTCGGCGCGAGGCCGCTCGAAGCGGCGAATTTTGGAGCCCGGGGCTTGCTGCGGCCCGGCGACACCCACTCTACGACGCGTGGGCTGTGTCCGCTGCCCTGTTCACTCTCGGTGGACAGATCCGGACCCGGGCGTGCCCGGCAGACGGCTCGGACGCGGCCTCCCCACAACTTCTCGGCAACCGATCCAATCCACCACGGGCACCGCGCCGAATCATCAGCGTGACGGACTTGATGACCGTCACGAACGCGAGAGGCCCGGCGTGACCCGGACCGGTATCCGCCGGTCAATTCCCTGTGGGTCACGCTGGCCTCTCGTCTCGACCGCACGACGCGGCGGCTTCGCCCTACCCGGGTGGACCGCAGCACAGCACCACCAGCACCACGGCACACGTAGCACCCCCTGACAGAACGGCCACAACCGGCCGCCGACGCACCCGAGAGGAGGGAAACCTGCAATGCTTGCCCTCGTGGATAGCGACACCGAACGCTGGAGCTCGTCAGAGCCCGCCCAGGCATCGCCGGACGACCTCCTGGCTCAGGTTGCATCCGGTGACCAAGCCGCCTTCGCGGACCTCTACGACGTCCTCTCCGGCCGGGTCCTCGGGCTCGTGACGCGCCTCCTCCGGGACCGCGCCCAGTCCGAAGAGGTCACCCAAGAGGTCTTCCTCGAAGTCTGGCAGCAGGCCACCCGGTTCGACCGGAAGCGCGGAACCGCCTCCAGCTGGGTCCTGACCATGGCACACCGCCGAGCGGTGGACCGGGTCCGTGCCTCGCAGGCGTCGCACGACCGGGACACGAAGATCGGCATCCGCGACCTCGAGGCCGGTTTCGACCAGGTCTCCGAATCGGTCGAGATCCGCATCGAACACGAACGTGTCGGGCGGGCCCTGGCCAAGCTGACCGAGTTCCAGCGGCAGGCCGTGCAGCTCGCGTACTACGGAGGCTTCTCGCACAGCGAGATGGCCGAACACCTCGGTGTCCCCATCGGCACCGTCAAGACCCGTCTCCGTGACGGGATGATCCGACTCCGAGACGAGATGGGGGTGACCTCATGACCGAACGACACGACGACCCCGCCCTGCTGACGGGTTCCTACGCACTCGATGCGCTGTCCGACGATGAGCGCATGCTCCTGGAGGACGTCCTCACGACGTCGCCCGAACTCCAGGCCGAAGCCGACTCGCTGCGCGAGACCGCGCTGCAGCTCGCCTTCGCCGCTGCTCCGATCGAGCCGCCGACGTCGCTGAAGGCGTCGCTGCTGGCACAGATCGCGACGACCCCGCAGGCCGCACCACTGGCCGACACGGCGGTCGACCAGACCCCGGTCGCCGAGACCACCTCCTTCCAGGAGGCCCGTCCCGAGCCCGCCAGGCACGTCGCCTCGATCGCCGACGGCTCCACCACCGGTGGCCGGGCGTCCTCCGAGGCCCGCCGCCGCTGGTTCCAGCGTCCGGCAGCCATGCTCACCAGTGCTGCTGCGGTCGCCGTGGTGTTCCTCGGTGTCGGCCTGGGTGTCGGTGTCGCGAACGGTCCGTCCGACGGACCGGGGACGGGCACCACGCAGGCTTCGAGCGGACTCGACCGCATCTACGCCGCGTCGGACTTCCAGCGCAGCACCACCAAGGTCGAGGGCGGCGGCACGGCCACGGTCGTGTGGTCGAACGACCTCGGCAAGTCCGCGGTGATCCTCGACGGTGTCGAGCAGGCGCCGAAGGGCAAGACGTACGAGCTCTGGTACATCGGCTCCGAGGAGCAGGGCGGCACGATCAAGTCTGCTGGCCTGGTCGACGGTGTCGCCGACGGCGTGCACTCGGCCGTGCTCAAGGGCTCGATGTCCGACGGTGCGACGATCGGCATGACGGTCGAGCCGGCCGGTGGTTCCGAGCAGCCGACCACGACGCCGATCATGGCGGTCCCGACCACGTCGGCCTGACCCTCCCGGAAGATCGACCCCGAACGACACCCTCGACGTCGCACGACATCGAGGGTGTCGTTCTGCGTCCGCTCGACCCCGGCACCCAGCGCAACCACGGAGGCCCGGTGCGCGTCCGTGGCGGACGTGCACCGGGCCTCCCGGTCGTCCGTCAGCACGACGGACGGATGCCGATCAACCGAAGCGACCCGAGACGTAGTCCTCGGTGGCCTGGACGGACGGGTTCGAGAACATCGTCGCGGTGTCGTCGAACTCGATGAGCTTGCCCGGCGCACCGGTCCCGGCGATGTTGAAGAACGCGGTCTTGTCGCTGACGCGCGACGCCTGCTGCATGTTGTGGGTCACGATGACGATCGTGAACTCCTTCTTGAGCTCCTCGATCAGGTCCTCGATGGCCAGGGTGGAGATCGGGTCGAGCGCCGAGCAGGGCTCGTCCATCAGCAGCACGTCGGGCTGCACGGCGATGGCGCGGGCGATGCAGAGACGCTGCTGCTGACCGCCGGACAGGCCCATGCCGGGCTTGTCGAGGCGGTCCTTGACCTCGTTCCACAGGTTCGCGCCCTGCAGCGAGCGCTCGACGATGTCGTCGGCCTCGGACTTCGAGACGCGCTTGTTGTTGAGCTTCACGCCGGCCAGCACGTTGTCCTTGATCGACATGGTGGGGAACGGGTTCGGACGCTGGAAGACCATGCCGACCTGGCGACGGACGAGCACCGGGTCGACCCCGGGACCGTACAGGTCGTCGCCGTCGATCTTGACCGAGCCCTCGACCCAGGCGCCGGGGATGACCTCGTGCATGCGGTTCAGGGTGCGGAGGAAGGTGGACTTGCCACAGCCGGACGGGCCGATGAAGGCGGTGACGGTGCGGGGCTCGATGGTGATGTCGACACCCTCGACCGCCTTGAACTTCGAGTAGTAGACGTTGAGGCCGTCGACCTCGATGCGCTTGGACACGTTGATCCTTCTGGTGGGTGGGGAAGTGGGTTCGCTAGCGCGAGAGCTTGGGGGCGAAGAGTCGGGTGACGAACCGGGCGAGCAGGTTGAGCGCCATCACGATGAGGATGAGCACCAGCGCGGCGGTCCAGGCACGGTCGACGAACGGCTGCGGGTTGGCGCCCTGCTGCGAGTACTGCGTGTACGCGTACACCGGCAGGGTCATCATCGGGTCCTTGAACAGGTCGTAGTTCATGCTCGCGGTGAAGCCGGCGGTGACGAGCAGCGGGGCCGTCTCGCCGATGACGCGGGCGATCGAGAGCATGACGCCGGTGGTGATGCCGGCGAGCGACGTCGGCAGGACGACCTTGAGGATCGTGAGGTACTTCGGGACGCCGAGGGCGTAGGACGCTTCGCGGAGCTCCATCGGCACGATCTTCAGCACCTCCTCGGTGGAGCGCACGACGATCGGGATCATCAGCACCGACAGGGCGACGGAGCCGACGAGACCGAAGCGGGCGCCCGGGCCGAGGAACAGCGCGAACAGCGAGTAGGCGAACAGACCGGCGACGATCGACGGGATGCCCGTCATGACGTCGACGAAGAACGTGATGCCCTTCGCCAGCGCGCCGCGGCCGTACTCGACCAGGTAGATCGAGGTGAGCAGACCGATCGGCACCGAGATGAGCGCCGCGAACAGGGTGATCTCGAGCGTGCCGATCAGGGCGTGGATCGCGCCGCCGCCCTCGGAGATCACGCCGCGCATCGAGTACGAGAAGAAGTTCGCGTCGAAGCGGGCCAGGCCGTCGGCGACGACGGTCCAGAGCAGGGACACCAGCGGCAGGACCGCGATGACGAAGGCCGTGATGACCAGCGAGGTGATCAGCCGGTTGACGGCTTGACGGCCACCCTCGACGATGCGCGAGACGACCACGATGAGGACGTCGAACAGGACGGTGCCGAGGAACAGTGCGGCGACGACGTTGAAGTCCTTGACCGCACCGCCGGCGTTGAGCAGGGCGAACACGGCCACCAGGGCGACCCAGCTGCCGACCAGCAGCAGCCAGGGCACCGAGCGGTGCAGCTTGCCGTTGGCGTAGACGTTGCCGGCGGTGCCGGTCTGACGGAGCGCGAGGGACATCGGGTGCGACCTCTCAGCTGACCCGCGTGCGGACGATGTACCGCGCGAGCATGTTGATGACCAGGGTGATGACGAACAGGATCAGACCCGACGCGATCAGGGCGTTCAGGGCGGTCCCCGATGCCTCGGCGAACTGCAGCGCGATGTTCGCGGCGATCGTCGAGGGGTTCTGCGAGGTCAGCATCTGGAAGGTGACGTTCGTCGAGACCGACAGCACCAGGGCGATCGCCATCGTCTCGCCCAGGGCCCGACCGAGCCCGAGCATGATCGCGGACACGATGCCGGACTTGGCGAACGGCAGCACGGACAGACGGATCATCTCCCAGCGCGTGGCACCGAGGGCCAGGGCGGCTTCCTCGTTGAGCGTGGGGGCCTGCAGGAAGATCTCGCGCATGACGGCCGTCATGATCGGGATCGCCATCACGGCGAGGACGATCGACGCGGTCAGGATGGTGCGGCCGGTGCCGGACACCTGACCGGAGAAGAGCGGGAACCACCCGAGGTACTCGTTCAGGAAGGCGTAGAACGGCTTCACGAACGGCGCCAGCACGACGATGCCCCAGAGGCCGTAGACGACCGACGGCACGGCGGCGAGCAGGTCGATGACGTAGCCGAGCACCGGGGCGAGCCGCCGCGGTGCGTAGTGCGAGATGAACAGTGCGATCCCGAGGGCGAGCGGGACCGAGATCACGAGCGCGATGAGCGCGGACCAGACGGTGCCGAACACCAGGGGGCCGACGTAGTCCCAGAAGTTCGTGGCGTTGTTCGGCAGTTCGCCGACCTTGGCGGAGAACGCCGGGATGCTCTGCCAGACGAGGAACGCGGCGACGAGCACGAGCACGAACAGGATGAGGCCGCCGGCGATGACCGAGGCGGCGGAGAACACCCGGTCACCGACGCGCACGACGGCCTTCGGCTTCTCGGGTGTGACGGTGGCCCCTGGCTGGGCCGGTGCGGTCGTCATGGGGCTCCTGTCGGAGGTACGCCGGGGGAGGCGACGGGTTCGGGGGGACGTACGTGTTGCGGAGGTGCCGGTCGGACGGGCGCTGGCTGTCGGGCCGGGCTGCTCGCGTCGCGACGGGCAAGGGCCCGGACGCCGGTCAGGTGGGTGGGACCGGCGTCCGGGCGCTTGGGGGTGTTACTTGATGGAGTCGACCGCGGCAGCGGCCTTCTCGGCCAGGTCGGACGACAGGGCGGCCGACTTGGCCTCCTTCGCCGCGGCGTCCTGCGCGTCGCCGGTGACGACGTAGCTCAGGAAGCCCTTGACCAGGTCGGCCTTGTCGGAGTCCTTGTACTCCTGGCACGCGATGGCGTAGGAGACGAGGACGAGCGGCCAGGCACCGTCAGCGGTGTCCTTGCGGTCGATGTCGATCGCGAGGTCGTTGTCCTCGCGGCCGGTGGCGACCTTCGAGTCGGCGACGACCTGCGCGGCGCCGTCGGCCGAGATCTCGGTGGCCTTGTCGCCGACCATCAGCTTCGCCTTGTCGAGGTCGCCCGCGCCGGAGTCGTCGATGTAGGTGATCGCGTTGGTGGCGCTGCCCATCGCGGAGGCGACACCGGAGGTGCCCTTCGCGCTGTCACCGACCGAGTACGGGAAGGTCTGGCTCGGCTCTTCGGTCCAGACGTCGCCGGCGTTCGCGGAGACGTACTCCGAGAAGTTCTGCGTGGTGCCCGAGTCGTCGGAGCGGTGGACGACCGTGATGTTCGCGTCCGGCAGGTCGACGCCGTCGTTCAGGTCGGCGATCTGCGAGTCGTTCCACTTGGTGATCTTGCCCGAGAAGATGCCCGCGATGGTCTTGGCGTCGAGGGTCAGGTCGCTGACGCCGTCGACCTTGTAGGCGATCGCGATCGGGGAGATGTAGACCGGGATGTCGATGGCCTTGGTGTCGGCCTTGCACAGGTCGAAGGAGCCCGAGAGCTCCTCGTCGTTCAGTGCCGCGTCCGAGCCGGCGAAGTCCGCGGCCCCCGCGATGAAGTTCTTGCGACCGGCGCCCGAACCGTCGGGCGAGTAGTTGACCGTGACGCCCGAGGCCTGGTCCTGGAAACCGGCGGCCCAGGTGGCCTGCGCGGTCTGCTGGGCGGACGAGCCGGAGCCGGTCAGGGTGCCGGAGAGGCTCGAGTAGTCGCTGTTGCTGGAGGAGGACTCGGTGCTGCCCGCGTCCTCGTTCGCCGCGCAGGAGGAGAGCACGACTGCGCCGGCGATCGCGATTGCTGCGATCGAACCGATTCGCTTGATGTTCACAGGGGTCCCTTCGGGGATGGGGTGCAGTGGGACCACTGCGGTCCCTGGGCCGGTGCCGACCCGGGAGCGACTGTAGGGACGCGAGGTGACGGGGATCACGCGCGTTGGTGAACGGAAGGTGAACGAGGGGTTGTCCCGGTCGGGGCGGCGTGCGGCGCCGCCGCGCCAGGAGCAGGATCGGGACGTCGTGCGTGCGCGCGGAAGATGCAGACGCATGTTCTGCAGGGCGCTGGACGGGAGGCCCGGATCACGTGCCCGGACACGGCGCACGCCCGGCGCGCGGCCGGGTGCAGGGCGTGTGGTCGCTACGCCGGGATCGTGTTGCGGTGGGTCTCGACGGCGACGAGGGTCTCGCCGGCGATGTGCATCACCGAGAAGTCGCCGACCGACAGCATCGCGGCACGGCGCAGGTCGAACCGGCCGGAGTCGTCGGCGGTCGCGGTGGCGATCCGCGCGATGATGTCCGGCAGCACCGGCCCGTGCGAGCACAGCACCGCGGTCTTGCCCTTGTCGAGTCGCCGACGGACGACGCCCTTGACATCGGCGGCGCCGCGGTCGTGGGCGTCCTGGCTGATGTCGGAGCTGCTCGAGACCCCGAGCTTCGTGGTGGCCGACAGCGGTTCGACGGTGGCGAGGCACCGTGCTGCCGTGCTGCTCACGATCTTCTTCGGACCGAACGCGGCGACCGGCGACGCTGCGGCCTTGGCCTGCGAGCGGCCGACGGGCAGGAGCGGACGGGTGGCGTCCGGGCCGTTCCAGTCGGAGCCGGGCACGGTCTTCGCGTGCCGCAGCGCGATCAGGGCGAACGTGCGGTGGTGGCCCGCGGCGGCGCGCTCGGCGAACCGGTCGAGGATCGCCACGTCGCGCTCGTACGTCAGGCGGTTGCGGGCGTCGTCGATCGTGACCCACTCGAGTGCGGCGACCTCGTGGTTCGGGGTGAAGTCGCCGGCACGGGCGTACTCCTTCGCCGAGACGCGCGCGGCCCAGTAGTGCACGACCTTGTCGCGGCCGTTCGGCAGCACGTACTCGGCGGTGCCGAGCGGGGCACCGAGGTGCACGCGGTAGCCCGTCTCCTCGTCGATCTCGCGCACGGCGGTGGTCGGGACGGCCTCACCCGGGTCGACCTTGCCCTTGGGCAGGGAGACGTCCTTGTGGTGGTCGCGGTGGATGAGCAGCACGAGGGGCGTGCCGTCCTGTTCGCGCCAGACGACTGCGCCGGCGGCGAGGACGGGGCCCGAGGGACCGCCGCTCACCGAGTGGAGCGCTTCCGAGCCGAGATCTTCCGCATGGTCACATTCTGCACGTCTTCGAGCGGACGACCGTCATCGTCGGTCGAGTGCCGCGTCCACTCGCCGTCGGACTCGAGGTGCCACGAGCTCGCGGTGTCGGCCATCGCCAGGTCGAACATCTCGAGCACCTCGTTGATGTGGTCCGGCGCCGTCAACCGCACGAGGGCCTCGACCCGGCGGTCGAGGTTGCGGTGCATCATGTCGGCGCTGCCGATGAACACGGCCGGGTCGCCCTCGTTGTGGAACGCGAACGCGCGGGAGTGCTCGAGGTACCGGCCGACGATGCTCCGCACCCGGATGGTGTCGCTCACCCCTTCCATCCCCGGCTTGAGCGAGCAGATGCCGCGCACCCAGACGTCGACCGGCACACCGGCCTGGCTGGCCAGGTAGAGGGCATCGATGATCTGCTCGTCGACCATCGAGTTGACCTTGATCCGGATGCCGGACGGCTTGCCGGCGCGCGCGTTGTCCGCCTCGGTCTGGATGCGCTTGAGCAGCCCCTTGCGCAGGTGCAGCGGTGCCACGAGCAGCCGCTTGAACTTCTTCTCGATCGCGTAGCCGGACAGCTCGTTGAACAGGCGCGTCAGGTCCTTGCCCACGGTGTCGTCCGCGGTGAACAGGCCCATGTCCTCGTAGATGCGCGAGGTCTTCGGGTTGTAGTTGCCCGTACCGATGTGGCTGTAGTGCTTGAGCGTGCCGCCCTCTTGCCGGATGACGAGCACGAGCTTCGAGTGCGTCTTCAGCCCGACCAGGCCGTAGACGACGTGCACGCCGGCCTTCTCGAGCTTGCGGGCCCACGTGATGTTGTTCTGCTCGTCGAAGCGCGCCTTGATCTCGACGAGCGCCAGGACCTGCTTGCCCGCGGCGGCGGCGTCGATCAGGGCCTCGACGATGGGGCTGTCACCAGAGGTGCGGTACAGCGTCTGCTTGATGGCGAGCACGTGCGGGTCGGCCGCGGCCTGCTCGAGGAACGCCTGCACGCTCGTCGCGAAGGACTCGTACGGGTGGTGCACGAGGACGTCGTTCGCCTTGATCGCGCGGAACAGGTCGGGCTTCGTGTTCGGTTCGCCCGGCTGGAACTGCACCGGGGTCGTCGGCACGTGCTTCGGGTAGTGCAGGTCCGGACGGTTGATCTTCGAGATCTCGAACAGGCCGCCGAGGTCGAGCGGCGACGGCAGCCGGAAGACCTCCTGCTCGGTGATGTCGAGCTCGCGCACGAGCAGGTCGAGGGTCACCGGGTCCATGTCCTCGGTGATCTCGAGGCGGATGGGCGGACCGAACCGGCGACGCAGCAGTTCGCGCTCGAGGGCCTGGATGAGGTTCTCGGCCTCGTCCTCCTCGATCTCGACGTCCTCGTTGCGGGTGACCCGGAACACGTGGTGCTCGAGCACCTCCATCCCCGGGAACAGGTCGTCGAGGTGGTTCGCGATGAGGTCTTCGAGGGGGATGAACCGCATCCGCCCGGAGTTGTCGTCCGGCAGTTTGATGAAGCGGGAGAAGTTCTGCGGCACCTTCAGGCGCGCGAACTCCTGCCGCTGCGACTTCGGGTTGCGGACCCGGACCGCCAGGTTGAGCGAGAGCCCGGAGATGTAGGGGAACGGGTGCGCTGGGTCGACCGCCAGGGGCATGAGGACCGGGAAGATCTGCTCGTTGAAGTACTCGCGCATCCGCAGCCGGTCGGCCTCGTCCAGGTCGGACCAGTGCTCGATGTGGATGCCGGCAGCGTCGAGGTCGGGCTTGAGCGAGCCGATGAACGCCTGGGCGTGCCGGTCCTGCAGTTCGTGGGCCTTCTTCGCGATGTCGCGCAGGACGTCGCTCGGTGCACGGCCGACGTTGGTCGGGACGGCGATGCCGGTGTCGATGCGGCGCTTCAGGCCGGCGACCCGGACCATGAAGAACTCGTCGAGGTTGGACGCGAAGATCGCCAGGAAGTTCGCACGCTCGAGCAGGGGCTGCGTGCGGTCCTCGCCCAGTTCGAGCACCCGCTGGTTGAAGCGCAACCAGCTGAGCTCACGGTCGAAGTAGCGGTCCGACGGCAGCGACTCGTGCTCGATCTCGACGACCTCGTCGAAGTCGTCGAGGTCGGGTGCGACGGATTCGCCGTCGAGCTGCGGTTCGGTGTCCATGTCCACATCCTGCCACCAGGGCACCACGGCCGGAGGGGCTCCGGTGGACGCTGTGGAAACCCGCGGTGAACGGACTGTTTGTGAAGGAACGGTCACGATATACGAACGGTGACATCTGCGTCGGTTTGTGGGTATGGTGGGTCCCGTCAGAGCCTCCGGGGGGATTCCACTGCGCGGGGGTGCAGCTACGAATGAAAGAGGTTCATCATGTCGCGTGTCCTTTCGACCGAGCAGGCCAAGACCGCCATCCGTCAGGTCCAGTCGATCATCAACGGTGGTTTCACCGACCAGATCTCGCAGCTCGACGCCCAGGGCCGGATCCTGTCCGACTCGAACGTCTGGGACGGCCCGCTCGCGGCGACGTTCCGTGGGTCGACCTGGCCGGAGACCAAGGCCGCCCTCGACAAGGCGAAGACCGAGCTCGAGCAGCTCCGCACGCAGCTCGACAAGATCTCGCAGGACATCTTCACCGCGGGTGGCGGCGCGTAAGCAGCCACTCGTTCCGCCCGGACCGTCGCGCTCGCGGCGGTCCGGGCGTTCGCGGTCGGTGGGGCCGCGTGACCAGCACGACCAGTACGACTTCGGGGGATGAACCATGGCTGACCTGCACGGCAACGATCCGGTCGAGTTCGACAACGCCACGGCCGACGCACTCAGCACGGCACTGAACGGCGCGGCCGAGTCGATCGAGGGACAGGCCGGCTCACGGCAGTCCTACGTCACCACCGCGTCGCAGGAGTTCCGGGGGCACTTCTCCGAGCTCTTCGCGGAGAACGCGTCGACGGCAGCGTCCGACGGTTCGACGATCGCCGCGAACCTCCGCACCGTCGCGGGGTGGGTCGACAAGATGAAGGCCGCCGCCGAGCGGGAGAACGCCCGTCGCAAGGAAGCCCGCGACTGGGAAGCGGAGTACGGCGACCGGAACTTCTTCGAGTGGGTGCACGACAAGGTCGCCGGGGCTCCCGTGCCGCCCACCGTCCACCACGAGGACGCACCGACCTTCGACCAGGCGACCGGACCGAGCACTCCGCGCCAGACGCCGAACCCCGGGTCCGGTGGCGGGGGCGGCGGTGGAACGTCGTCCGCCAAGCCCGCCGACCTCCGCTCGTTCGCCACCGGGTCGTCGACGCTGAACCAGTCCCTCGACGGCAAGCCGGCCGGTTTGCGCGGCAAGCTCACCGACTTCGCGTCGAAGTGCTCCTGGGGGCACATCGACGCGACGAGCCTGGTGAACGCCTTCGAGCAGTGGATCACCGCCAACGGCCAGGACGTCACGTGGGCGAACACCATCGCCGACGCGTTCGCTGCTGCCGGCGGTGAAGGCGCCGTCTCCACGGTCTCGGATGCCGCGCTCGCTGCAGCTCTGGCTGCCGCGGGGGTCTCACAGTCCCGCACCGACCTGCAGTTCGATCCGCCATCCGCCTACGGGGCCCAGCCGACGACCGGCTACTCGATGGACCCGGTCAACACCACGACGGGCAACTTCCTCGAACCGGAGCTCGACCTCGGGTTCGCCGGCGCATCGGCGGCGCTACAGGTCACGCGCATGTACAACTCGCTGGACCAGCACGTCGGGCTCTTCGGTCCGGGGTGGGCGTCGATCCTCGAGACCCGGTTGCTCATCGACGACGAGGGCGCGTCCTTCGTCGGTGCCGACGGCCGCCAGGTCCGGTTCCCGCGCGACGGCGAGGGCTGGGCGCGCGGCGTGGGCGAGAACCGCTGGCTCTCGGTCGAGGGCGACCGGCTCGTCGTCCGCGACAACCAGGGCGAGCGCATCGACTTCTCGCCGTCGGGGCAGTGGCTCGGACAGCGCGGCGGAGCCGGCACAGCGGTCCGCATCGAACGGAACAGCGACGACGTCGTCGTCCGCCTGGTGCACGAGCGAGGCCGCTCGATCGACGTCGACCACGTCGACGGCCGGGTCGCGGTGCTCCGCACGTCCGACGGCCGCAGGGTCGAGTACGGGTACGACGACCGGGGCCGCCTCGTCACGGTGACCGACGCCGTCGGCACCCGGACCTACGGCTGGAACGACGACGACCTGATCACGACGGTCACCAGCGCGGCCGGTGTCGTCGAGGTCGACAACACCTACGACGACCAGCGCCGCGTCGTCGAGCAGGTCAGCCCGCACGGCCGCACCGTGCGCTTCGCCTACCTGCCCGGTCGTGTCACGGTGGTGTCGGACCACGACGGCTCGCGGTCGAACTCCTACATCGCCGACGCCAAGGGGCGTCTCGTCGGGGTCATCGACTCCGACGACCGCCGCCAGTCGATGAGCTACGACCGGCACGGCAACCTGGTGTCGGCGACCGAGCGCGACGGGTCCGTCACCGTGCACGCGTACGACGACCGCGGCCGGAAGACCCGCACCGTCACGCCGTCCGGTGGTGACCTGACCTACGGGTACGACGAGCAGGACCGCGTCACGACCGTCGTCACCGAGGCCGGCGCCGTCGTCTCCTACGAGTACGTGGGCGACGACCGCGACCCGTCGGTGATCACCGACCCAGTCGGCGGCCGGACCGAGCTGACCTGGCGAGACGGCGCGCTCACCCACGTCGTCGACCCGACCGGCGTGGTCCTGACCTTCGACCACGACACGTTCGGCGAGCTCGTCGCGACCACGAACGCCGTCGGCGCCACCGCTCGGATCGAGCGCGACGCCGCCGGTCGCCCGGTCGCCGCTGTCAGCCCGTCCGGCGCCCGGAGCGAGTACCGCTACGACGCAGCGGGGCTCCTCGTCGAACGGCGTGACGCCGACGGAGCCGTCTGGCGCTTCGAGTACGGCGCCGGCTCACGCATCGCAGCGGTCGTGGACCCACTCGGAGCACGCACCACGTTCGACTACGCCCCGAACGGCGAGCTCGCGACGACCACCGACCCGCTGGGTCGGCGTGTCTCGCGGACGTTCGACGACCAGGGGAACCTGGCGGAGCTCGCATTGCCGGGCGGCGCGGTCTGGACGTTCGCGCACGACGCCTTGTCGCGCCTCCAGGCCGTCACCGACCCCGCCGGCGCGACCTGGCGTCGTGAGTACGACGTCGTCGGCGAGCTGAAGGCGACCGTCGACCCGACGGGCGTCCGTCAGGAGTTCTCGGACGACGTCGCGACAGGCGTCGCGACGCTGCGCGACGCCTTCGACACCGCGACCGTCCGGTTCGACGAGTACGGCCGATCCGTCGAGTCCACGTCTGACGAGACCGGTTCCGAATTCATCACCTACGACGCCGCCGGTCGCCCCGTCGAACTCGTCGACGGCGAAGGCGAACTGACCCGACTCGAGCGCGACCTCGCCGGTCGCGTCGTAGCGCTGGTCGCCCCCTCGGGCGCGCGCTCCACGTACGAGTACGACGCCTGCGGGCGTCCGGCCGCGGCCACCGACGCCGCGGGGGCGCAGACGACGCTCACCTACGACGCGGACTCGCGTGTCGTGGCCCGGACCCTGCCCACCGGCGAGGTCGAGGAGATCACGTACGACGCCGTCGGGCGCGTGGTCATGCAGACGACTCCGGGTTCCGGCACCGCGCGGTTCCGCTACGACCAGGCCGGGAGGCTCGTCTCCAGCCACGACGCACGCTTCGGCCGTCGTCGGTTCCGCTACGACCCCGCGGGCCAGCTGATCCAGGTCGTCGACGGTCTCGACGGGGTCACCTCGTTCGAGTACGACGAGCGCGGGCGCCTTGTGACGATCACCGACCCTGCCGGCGGGACCACTCGACGAGAGTACGACGCCGCCGACCACGTGGTCGCCGTCACCGATCCGCTCGGACGGACGACCACGGCGGCCTACGACCCGGCCGGGCGCCAGATCCGCCAGACCGATCCCGACGGCCGCACCACCGAGTGGACGTACGACGCAGCCGGCCGCCAGCGGGCCGTGCTCGTCGACGGTGCCGTGCAGTCGGAGATCACCCGCGATGCCGTCCACCGAACGGTCGTCGTGTCGGACCACACCCGTGGGGCAGGCCGGACGATCGAGCACGAGCTCCAGCACGACCGCCGTGGCCTGCTCGTCCGCCGAGCCCGGGGCGACCAATCCGTAGCGTGGGAGTACGACGCCGACGGCAACCGCACCGCTCGGGTCGACCCGAACGGGACCCGCACCACCTACCGTCGCGACGCCGTCGGCCGGGTCGTCGGGGTGGACCGTGACGGCACCGCTGCCGACACGTTCTCCTACGACGCCTCGGGGCGGATCGTCCAGGCGGCCACGGGCGACCTGGTGCAGTCGTGGTCGTACGAGGGAGGCGCGCTGGTCGCGCACACCTCGACCACGCTCGACGGTGCCACCAGCACGCGGATCGAGCGCGATGCCGACGCGCGGATCACCGCGATCGACGGCCCGTCCGGAACGGTGTCGTACGAGTACGACGCTGCCGGCCAGCTCGTGCGCGCCGGGGACTCGACGTGGGCCTACGACGACGGTGGGCGACTCGTCGCCGAGACCGTCCGCGGTGTCGAGACGTGCCACGAGTACGACGCTGCCGGACAGCTGGTCGCGACGACCACCGAAGCCGGCCGGATCGAGTACGTCCACGACGGTCTCGGTCGACGCATCCGACGGACCGCCGCTGACGGATCCACCACCGAGTACGCGTGGTCCGACCTGGGGTACCTCGCTGCCGTCGTCGACCGCGACGCCTCGTACGCCGAGACCGGTCGGCTCGACGTCTGGGTCGACGCGCTCGGTGAGCTCGCTGAGGTGGGTGGGGTCGCCGCGTGGTGGGACTCCGCCGCGGTCGTGCCGTCGCTGATCAGCATCGCCGACACCTCGCTGCTCGACTTGCCCGGTGGTGTCACCGCGATCGGCGATGCTGTCACGCAGCCCGCGTGGCGCAGCGCGCGCGCCACCGATGCTGCGGATCCGTGGGCGGCGCTCGCTGCAGTCACGGACATGGGGCTGCCGGCGGGAGTGTCACTGACCGGCTCGGGCGGTGTGGCCGTCGCCGGGTTGGAGTGGCTCGGCGCACGTGTGTACGACCCTGCGGCGCGGGGCTTCCTGTCGGTCGATCCACTCGCGCCGATCCTGGGTGCGGCGTGGTCGGGGAACCCGTACTCGTACGCCGGCAACGATCCGTTGCAGGCTGTCGACCCGCTCGGGTTGCGGCCGGCGACGGACAAGGACTTGCAGGCGTACCGGGATGCGAACCAGGGTGCGATCGCCAACGTGCGTGACTGGGCTGACGAGCACTCGGAGCTCATCTCCAACATCGCCATCGGCGTCGGGATCGCCGCAACTGTCCTGGCGATGTGCACACCGCTGGGTCCGTTGGTGGCCATTGCCGTGATGGCCGGTGGCGGCGCGGCGCTTGCCGGGGGTATGTCCATCAAGTCGAATCGCGGGAAGGACGGAAAGGTTGATTGGGGCGCTGTTGGAGTCGACACAGTCATCGGGGGTGTGACAGGCGCTCTCGGAGGTGCGGGTGTGGCAGCGGGGGCGCGAGTGGCTCAGACAGCCGCGAGTGCCGGCCGTGTCGGGAGAGCGGTCTTGGCGAACGCCTCCGTCAACGGGGCTGTTGGTAGCGCAGGTTCGGGCTTCTCGTACTCGATGTCCCATCAGAAGGACTTCTCCCTGCAAGGCCTCGCTGGGAGCATGGTCGGAGGAGGCCTCTCGAGCAGCGTCGGAGGCTTGGCTGGTCCGGCGGGGGGCACCTTGGCGAAGATGGGCGGAAACCTTGCCAACTCGGGTGTCGCGCGGGCTTGGACCGCCGGTGTCGGTAGCGGTGGCAGCATGCTCGGGGGGTGGGTCGGGGACAAGGTCAGCGGCAAGGAAACGTCCGGATTCGACCTGCTGTGGAACGGCGCAGTAGGCGCCGGAGGCACCTTCCTCCCGGGTGGACCCAGCCAGTCGTCCACGCTCAACCAATTCGGACGCTTCAACCCCAGTACAGCGGGCGGTGTCTTCGGGTCTGGCGCCAACGCCACGCGGCTTTGGGACTCGGCTGGAGTCGGTGCAGCGGTCGGCGTGGGCACCGACGGCGTTCGCAATGCGGCAGAGTACCTTGGACTTCCGTGAGCGGCCGATCGAGAGCACAGGAACCGAACGCGGGGGGCGTTGGACAGCACCGTGGCGTCCTCATTGCTGCCGTGGTCCTCGGCTCGTTCGGAATCATCTTCCCCATCGCAATCGCGGGCGATCATGCTCTCGCAGCAACGCCGTACTCGATCGTGGGCGGCGTCGCTGGGTCAATCGGTGGCGGTCTGAGCCTGCGGCTCCGGCCGGTTTCGTCGGGCACGCGCATCATGATCGTTGCGTTGTTCGTAGGGCTGTTGGTGCTCACACGACTCGGAGGTGGCTGGATGTTCGCCGTCCCTCCTTTCGTGCTTGCGAGTTTTGCGGCAGCTTGCATCGGCTCGCATTTGCGGTACCGGGCCTTCGCTGACCCTACGAAACGCGCCGTTTGACCGGGTCCACAGAACGGGGATGTGTTGTGTTTGGAAGAGCAAAGCGTTCGGAGGTCGACGTGCCGAACGCTCCGGTGTGGAGTGCTGAGAGTGTTCAAGCGGAAGTGTCGGTGATCTCCACGAATCGCGGGAAGAGCAGGCCTGTCATCGAGATCACCTGCGCAGCGGGAGCCGCTTCATTTGCCGTCTCTGACATCGTGGCCCTCCTGGCGAAGAAGCGCCTCGTGGTCGAGTCGGTGACCGAAGAGCCCCTCCTGTATCTCTGTTGGCCAGAGGGTGCCGATCCGAAGTCTGCGGCAGCGCCCGTGATGGAGGGCATTGATGGTGACTCGATTGTCCTCGTCGAAGAATCTGAGTCCACGGACCCTGTCGCCGCACTGACGAGTTCCTCCAAAGAATCCTTTGTGGACTGGTTCGAAGCCATCGGAAAGCATGACTAGAAACTGACCAGTGCGCCGGCGAGCGGCGAGCCGATGAGCGCGGCTGCCGACGAGACTTGAACCGTCTTTCAATGGAGCGATCGTGCGGCACCATCGACGTGTAGAACGCAGCAAGCGATATGGCCGACGGACCGCAAGGCACATAAGAAGTACCCGTGGTCGTGTTCTTCGTGACCGCGCTAGCGCGATCGTCGTTCTCACGGGTGTCGTGGTGGTCCCTGTCCTGGCGTTCGGTGTCGGCCCGTGGGTATTAGGGCAGTATGACGATGAGCACCGCGTGAACGTTGTCTGTCGCGTCCGGTCTGTTGCTGCGGAAGTTCATTCGTCGAGGGGTGGTTCGCAGCCCCAAGTGAACTTCGACACCGACTGTGGGAATCTGCTTTGGGTTGGTGGGGATCGCTCGAACATGAACGATGTAGCGTCCGCAGTGAATGCGGGTGCCGAATACCGTTTCGAACTTGGCGCTGGCTCGTTCAAGCTACGGAAAATGCTCAAGGTCGTGAAAGTGGTCCCGACGATCTACCGCTACGCAGAGGTGCCCGCATAGCATGGAGACGGTTGGCGGATGAAGGGCGGAGTGCTGCTCTTGCGCGCGAGGGTGGAGCGATGGTTCTTGGCGCGACCGAGCCCTCTCGCCGCGTGTACGACACGCGGTAGTGAGCAGATCCAATCTGTGCCGTCATGTCTGCGATTCCACATGCGGCGCGCGGTCAGCGCCCGAAGACCCGCACGAAGTCGTTCCACTGCGCCGGCGCACGCTGCTCGAGCCATGCGCACAGTTCCGGGTAGGCCGCATCGATGGAGATGACGCTGATGACGCCGCGCTGCCCGTTCACCTTGATGTCCAGGCCGCCGAACCGGTTGGTGGTGGGACGGATGTGCTTGATCGCCGTCGGGTCGACGGTCCGTGCTGCGCGGAACATCGGGGTGACCACCAGCTGGGAGTCGTACGCCTCGACACGACGGCGCTTCTGCCCGACGCCGAGGTAGACGAACAGGATCCCGAACAGCACCATGGCGACAGCAGTGATGAGCATCCCGATCGCGTCAGGGTCGTCGAGCAGCGTGAGCGTGGCGAGGAAGAAGAACCCTCCCGCGACGATGAACACGATCCCGATGATGCGGAGCAGGAGGTAGTTCCACCGGCGTGCGCGGACGGTGAAGAGCACGCCGTACGCCTCGTCGCCGACGACGGTGGACGGTGGTCGCTTGCGATCGCTCCGGCGGACGAGCGCGCTGACGGCGGCCGGGATCGCGATCATCGCGATCAGCGCGATGAGGACCGGCGAGAGGTTGAGCGTCACCGATCTGTCCCCGGTCGTGCGTGCGGACGTCGTCGTTCGATGGGCCCGAAGCCCTGGTCCCCCTGGATCATGCGTGGAGAGTACCAGCGCGGTTGTGGACAGCGACCGCTCGACGCTCCGGATGCGATACGTTGTATGCCAGTCGGGGTCTGTGGCCCGAACGGGGGCGGCCAGGGCGGCCGATCCACGCGGACCCGACGTCATCGAGCAACTAGCATCGATGTGCTCGACGATTCTCTTGGGGGGAAGACCGTGATCAACCAGCGTGCCGGGAACACCGGAGCACGAAGCACCAGTCGCCGACTCGTGGGGGCGGTCGCCGTCACCGGTGTCGCCGCGCTGGTGCTCGCCGGGTGCACGTCCGACGACAAGCCGGTGGCTGACCCGTCGCGGATCCTGCAGACGGTCGACACGCGTCTGGCCGCGGACGGCTCGATCACGTCGATCTCCGACACCGCGATCTCCGTCGCGGGCAAGGACTCCTCGTCGGCGACGACCGACCACGACCCCGCGAAGGCGGCTGGTGACCTCCCGCTCCGCATCACGACGCAGTACTCGACGTCGAAGAAGACCGGTACCGACCTCGCCGACTTCGACGGGTACTCGGGCAGGATCGCGATCGACCTGACGATCGAGAACCTCACGGTCACGTCGAAGAACCTGACCTACGACGTCGCCGGCACCTCCCGCTCGACGCCGGCGCTCGTGGGCGCGCCCTTCAGCGTCGCCGCTTCGACCGTCCTCACCGGCACCGCGGCCGACCGCATCGTCACGGATGCCGCCGACTCCGGTTCGTCCACCGACGGCGTCGTCAGCACCAACGAGGACGGCGACGCGGTCGTCCAGTGGGGCCGCTTGCTGGCACCGCCGACGTCCGGCGCGAGCAGCACGCTGCACCTCGTCGCCGACGTCAAGGACTTCACGGCGCCCACGTTCGACGTCGCCGCGCAGCCCGGGCTGTCCACGGACCTGTCCTCGACCGGCGTGGTGAACGCGGCGTTCGGGTCCGACAGTGACTCCGAACTCGCGCTCCAGCGCCGCACCATCGACCTCATCTCGCAGGTGAACGAGGTGCTCGCACGAGCGGGCGGCACGATCACCGAGGTCCGGTCGAACCTCGAGACCACGTCGAAGACCCTCGGCGTCAGCACGGCCGAGCGACTCAAGGAGAGCAGCTCGTCCCTGGCAGGCACCATGCGGTCCCTGTCCGGCGAGCTCGGTTCCCTGAACGGCGATCTCAGCACGACCGTCAAGGCGACACAGTCCACCGTGCTGCAGCAGCTCCAGCAGACCACCACGAGTCTCGACGGCCTGCTCGGCGACACCTCGGCGACGGCGCCCGCTCCGGTCCTCGACGGGAACGGATGCGCGGCGACGCCCAAGACCTCGACCGCGGGCGGCAGCGTCTACGGCAACCTGCTCAGTGTCTCGTCGCAGCTCAAGGGCTACGCCGATGCGAGCGAGGCGTGCAAGCAGCAGGTGAGTGCGCAGCTCGCCGCTGCCGTCGGCCCCAAGGCCCCGGACGCGACGACCTGCGCCGCGACGGACGCGCGAGACTCGCTGACCTGCACGCTCTACGAGTCGTCCACCGCGATCAACGGTTCGCTGATCGGCCTGGTGAGCACCGGGCAGGCACTCGCCGCGCGGCTGCAGCCGGAGACGGTGGACGCCGCGATCGCGAGCGCTGCCGACCTTGACACGCAGCTCACCCGCATCTCCGACGCACTGGACGAGTACGAGAACGGTGGGGACGGCGGCACCGGTGACGCACTGCGCGCGCTGTCGACGAGCGCGGACCAGATCGGCACGCGAATCGACGCACTGGCGACGGCCGTGCAGACCACGCACGACCGTGCCGAGGCAGCACGTGACCTGGTCGACGGTGCAGGGTTCCCGCTGTCGATGCAGCGTCAGAACTCGGCGGTCGCGGACCAGCTCTGCGCCCTCGCGACGCTCGGACAGCTCGACCAGGCCGATGCTGATCGCCTCCGCGGCTACCTGACGGCCGAGCCCTGCGCCGGTGCGCCCGAGGGAACCGTGCTCCAGCCCGGCCTCGGGTTCACCGACCCGATGGACGAACGACTGGACGACCAGACGGCGCGCTGGCAGGAAGTCGTCGACTCGACCAGTGCCGACGCGACGACCGAGGGGTCCATCGGCAGCGCGGTCGCCGGCCTGCGGACCGATCTGACCGAGCTCGACGACAGCATCCGCGCTGTCCGTGATGCCGTCCGTGGTGGGAGCGACGACGTGGGTTCCACGATCGAGCGCCTTCGCGCAGCGGTCTCGGACGCCGACCGGTCGCAGACGGTCATCGCCACACAGCTCGGGACCGTCCGCCAGACGCAGATCGACCTCGCTGCGGAGGTCCAGAAGACCTTCGAGGACGCCTCCGACCAGTCGTCGGAGACCTTCAAGAAGGCCATCGACGCACAGGTGCGGAAGGTCTCGACCACGGCCTCCGAGAGCAACCAAGCCGTCCGCGACGCCTTCGACAAGTCGATCTCGGGCCTGCAGTCCACCGCTGACGAGGTCACGAAGGACTCGAAGGGCACGATCGACGAGCAGAAGAGCACGCTCGAGCAAGAGGGTTCGGAGCTCTCCTCCGCGGTCGACCGGCAGACGGCGTCCAGCCTCGAGCGCATCGCGGCCAGCACGAGCGCCTCGACGCGCGACGTGCAGGGTGCCTCGACGCTGCTGACCGGCGACCTCAACCGCGTGATGCTCGACCTGGGCGACCGCAAGGTCAACGGCTCCGGCATCCTCGGCGCCATGGCCACGAGCGCGGCGAAGTCCGACTCCGCCGACTACCAGCTCGCCCTGGCGTCGCAGAACGCCGCGGGCTACGCGAACGTCCGCGCCGAGGACGTCGCCGGCATCCTGCTCCAGCAGGAGCAGTTCCGTGCATCGCTCGATGCGGCGACGACGCTGCCAGCGTTCCAGCTGAAGGTCCCGGCCAGCGCGACGTCGACCACGCTGTACACCTTCCGGATCGGGGCCGACCGATGAGTGACCAGACGACCGAAGCAACTGCGACCGAGGGCGCTGACGGAACGCGTCCGCGCAGCCGCCGTCCGCTGCTCTTCGTCGGCATCGCGGTGCTCCTCGTGGCCGCGATCGTCGTCGCCGTCCTGACGTCCCGGGCGTTCGGCAGCAGCACCCCGGCCGAAGCGGTGTCGGCGACCGTGCCGGTGAAGATCACGGTGGCACACGTCCCGGCGAAGACGAAGATCGGCATCATCGTCACGCTCGGAGACGGCGAGGGGTCCGAGTGGAACGAAGCGGCGCAGGGCGCGCTGGTGGCGGAGCGTCGGCTCGCACTCGGTGGCACCGACGTCGCGCTCGTCACGAAGAACGACGGCGGGACCGCGGCCGGGGGCACGGCCGCGGTCGACGCCCTGGCGAAGAGCGGCGTCGCGGGCATCGTCGTCGCCTCGTCGGGCAGCCACGTGTCCGGCGCCCTCACGGCAGCTGCGGCGAAGGGGATCCCGGTCGTCCTGCCCTACGCACCGGCGGAGAAGGACTCCTGGTCGACGGCGCCGGCCGCTGACTCGATCAGCAAGGCGATGACGACGGCACTCGGCGACGCCGACGCTCCACTGCTGGTCGACCTGGGCGGCGGTGCTCCGGCGGGCCTGCGGGTGGCGCACGTCCTGGACGGTGACGACACCGCGGACACCGCAGCGCTCGCCACGACCATCGCCGAGCGCACCGGCGCGACGAGCAACGAGCAAGACGCGGACGCAGATGCCGACGCCGACGCGAAGACCCCGACGCCTGACTCCGACGCCGTCGTCGTCAGCGGCTCCGCGGAACGCCAGGGCGCCTTCGTCGCCGCGCTCCAGGCCGAGAACGTCACGGTGCCGGTCGTCCTCACGCCGGATGCGACGAGCCCGGCGTTCGGCGCCGCACTCGTCGAGGCCGGCGGAAGCCTGAGCGGTTCCTTCCGGACCGTCGGTGTCGCCACCGACGACGCCCGCGCGCTCGCCTCCGACGCCGGGGGCCGCGCGATGTCCGCCTTCCTCGGCGGAGTCCGGGTGCTCGCCGGCGACCAGGACGCCGAGAACCTGACCGGTGACCAGCCGTTCTCGGCGGTCGCGGGCGCAGCGGACTCGCGTAGCCACGACGCCGTCATCGCCCTGGTCCGCGCCGTCGGCACGGCGCGGAGCATCGAGCCGGCGGACGTCACCGACGCCCTCGCTGCGCTCGACATCGACGCCGATGCGGGCATCGCCGGTCCGGCGCTCGACTTCACGAAGCAGCAGGCACTCGGCGCACACGCGACAGTGCTCGCGGCGTCGGCACAGCAGCTCGGTCTCCGTCCGGCCAGCACCGCGTCCGGCGACGGCACCGGGAGCGGAACCGACGCTGCCCAGACCGCGTCGCTCGTCTGGTTCGACGACTCCAGCACGGACTGACCCACCCACGCACCGACCCGGAAGAGGAACGCGAGCATGCGCCTGTTGATCGAGCTCGACGACCGACGTGAAGCGGTCGAGGTCGACGGGTGGTCCGGCGCATCCTCACTCGGGGAGCTCGTGTCCGCGGCCGTCGGCCTCACACTCGAACCCGGCACCACCCTGGCGGTCGACGGGCACCGCACCAGCGTCGACACCCCGCTCCGTGACCTCGTGCTGCTCGAGGGCTCCCGCATCGGACGAACCCCCGACGAACGGCCGCTCAGTACCGACGGCTGGACCGTCACGCTCGCCGGCGGGCTCGAAGCCGGGCTCGTGGTGCCGGTCCCGCGCGGGCGGAAGCTCGTGGTCGGCCGGGCGCCGCAGGCCGACGTCGTGCTCCCCACCGAGAGCGCGTCGTGGGAGCACTGCACCGTCGAGCGCGAGGACGACGGTGTCCGGGTGCGTGATGCGGGATCGACGAACGGCACCGTCATCGCCGGGGAGCGCATCGATGCCGAGGGCGTCCTGCTCACCGGGACGACGAGCGTCATCGTGGGCGGGGCCGTGCTGCTCGTCCGGCCGGCGCTCGACGAGGTGCCCGTGCCCGCGGCCGGCTCGATGGCGAACCTGACCCCGGCGGCGACGGCACCGTTCAACCGCCCACCACGCGCCGGCCGGACCTCCGACGCCGAGACGGTCGTGCCGCCCGGACGCAAGGACGTGCCGCCGGCCTCGAAGTTCAGCTGGATCACCGTCGCCGCGCCCCTGGTGCTCGCCGGGGCGATGGTGCTCCTGCTCGGCGACGCGCGGTTCGCGCTGTTCGCCCTGCTCTCCCCGGTCACCGCGATCGGCATGTGGTTCGAGCAGAAGCACCGCCGCGCGAAGAACCTCAAAGAAGAGGACACCCGCTTCGCCGAGGCTGTGGAGTCCTTCCGCGGTGAGATCTCCGAGGCCGCGGCCGTCGAGGCCGCTCGCCGCCAGGAGCTCGTGCCCGACCCGGCGACCGTGGTGCGGCGAGCAGAACTGCCGACCACCCTGCTGTGGCAGCGTCGATCGGACGACGAGGACTTCCTGAGCCTGCACGCCGGCACCGGGGACGCTCCCTGGCGGCCCGAGGTCGATCAGCGTGCAACGTCCGCGAAGCTCGAGGACGAGGCGAAGGCCGCCATCGCCGACAGTCGCCTGACGGCCGCGCCGGTGGTGGCCGACCTGTCCGACGCCGGCGTCGTCGGGATCGTCGGCGATCGTCAGGGCGCCCTCGCCCTCGCGCGCAGCCTGCTCACGCAGGCCACCGTGCACTGCGGTCCCGCGGACCTGACGGTGGGCGTCTTCTGCGACGCGGGCCGTGCGGAGGACTGGGGGTGGGCCTCCTGGCTGCCGCACGCGCGTGTGGCGGGGAGCAGTACCGGCGCCCGCTGGATGTCAGCGCAGCGCGACCAGAGCGCGGCGATGCTCCGTGGCCTGCGGGAGTCGCTCGACGAGCTGCCGACGCCGAACCTGCTCGTCGTGGTCGACTCCGAGGTGCTCACCGAGGGACGGGATGCCCCTGCCCGCAACCTGCTCGGTCAGGGCCGCTCGGTGCCCGGGCAGTCCCTGCGCCCAGGGGAACGACCACACCGGGTGAGCGGGATCGTCATCGCGACGAACGAGCAGCAGCTGCCCGCCGCGTGCACGTCGATCATCACCGTGGGTGCGGACGCTGCAGCCACCGTGTACCGACCGGAGGACCGGACCCGTGTCGAGGACGTCGTGCTCGCCGGCCTCAGCGTCGAGACCGCTGAGCGCAGCGCGCGCAGCGTGGCGCACTTCGACGATCCCGAACTGCTCGTGCCGGGGGCGTCCTTGCCCGCGCTCGTCCGCCTGCCGGAGCTGTTGTCGGGCGACGGGATCCGCACGGCGTGGGACACGCGCACGGGCTTCTCGACCCCGATCGGCTCGTCGGAGAGCGGTGTGCTCGAGATCGACCTGGTGCGCGACGGCCCCCACGGCCTGGTCGGCGGAACGACGGGTTCGGGCAAGAGCGAGTTCCTGCGGTCGCTCGTCGCCGGGCTCGCTGCACGCAACGACCCGACGCGCCTCAACTTCCTGCTCGTCGACTTCAAGGGCGGGGCCGCGTTCGCCGCCTGCGAGCGACTGCCGCACACCATCGGCACGATCAGCAACCTCGACGAACAGCTCGCCGACCGTGCGATCCGGGCACTCGAAGCCGAACTCGAACGACGTCAGCGGGTGTTCGCGGCAGCCGGAGCCGACATCGACAACCTCGATGCCTACCTGGCGACGAAGCCGGTCGAGCCGATGCCGCGGCTGCTGCTGGTCGTCGACGAGTTCGCGATGCTCGCGAAGGACTTCCCGGACGTCCTGACGTCGCTCGTCAGCATCGCGGCCGTCGGCCGCACGCTCGGCGTCCACATGATCCTGGCGACCCAGCGGCCTGCTGGTGTGGTGAGCGAGGACATCCTCGCGAACACGAACATGCGGGTCGCCCTGCGGGTGCAGAGCCGTGAGGACTCGACGAACGTCATCGGTGTCCCCGCCGCAGCCGGGATCGGTCGACAGCAGACCGGTCGCGCCTACGTCAAGCTCGGGCAGGACGACATCACCCCGGTGCAGACCGCCCTCGTCACCGGCCGAGCCCGTGACGAGCGTGCCGAGCAGCCGGTCTCGGTCCGTCCGACCGACGTGTTCGGTGTCCCCGCGCCGATGCCGGCACCGGCGCCGACCGCCTCGGACGTCACCGACCTCGACCAGCTGATCGAGGCGATCGGGCAGGCCAACACGGCAGCCGGGTACGCCCCGCCGCGTCCGATCTGGCCCGAGGCGCTCGGCGACCGCGTCGAGCTGGCGGAGCTCACCGAGTCAGGCCCGGGCACCGACCTACGGTCCGGAACCGTCCCCGTCGCCCTGGCCGACGACCCCGACCACCAGCGTCAGGTCACCACCGGATGGGATCTGGACGAGGGCAACCTCATGCTCATGGGCATCCCGGGCAGCGGGACGAGCACCGCGCTCGCCACGATCGCGCTGCAGCTCGCCGCAGCGTCGAGCCCCGACGAGCTCGACCTGCTGGTGCTCGACATGGGTCCGGGGGACCTCGCTCCGCTCGCGCAGTTGCCGCACACGACGGCCTACGTCGGCTCCGGTGCGGGTGCGGGGGAGCTGCAGACGCGGTTCCTGCGGCACCTCCGCGTCGAGCTCGAGCGTCGTCGTGCGGCACCCGGTGGGCGCCGTGCCGTGGTGCTCATCGACGGCCTCGCCGCCCTGCGCGACGAGTACCAGGACTTCGAGGGGCAGCAGCTGCTCGATGCGCTCTACCGGGTGTACGCCGAGGGCCCCGCGCTCGGCATCTCCTTCGCGGTCTCGACGACGCGCGCGAAGGCCGTGCCGTCGGCGATGGACGAGGTCACCACGCAGAAGTGGATGTTCCGCCTCGCGGACCCCTACGACTACGCGTCCATCGGGGTTCGCCCCAAGGACGTCCCGCCGCCGGTGCCCGGCCGTTTCATCGACTCGACCATGCGGCTGCAGTCGCACGTCGCGACCCCGGACGTCCCGCTCGCCGAGGCCGTCACCCGGATCGCGGAGACCCGTCCGGGCAGCAGCCGGAAGGCGAGTGCCGTCGGTCGGCTGCCCGATGCCGTGCTCGTGGACGAGCTCGGCGCCGGTGCGGTGTTCGCGGGTGAGCCCTGGCGGATCCCGATCGGCATCGCGGAGGACGACCTGCAGCCGGCGTCGGTCGAGGTCTACGACGGCGAGCACGTGCTGATCGCCGGCCCGGCCCGGTCCGGCAAGTCGAGCGTGCTCCTCGCCGTCGCCGAGCTCGCGCGGACGGCCGAGGGCGTGCGTCCGGCCGTGTGGGCGATCTGTGACCGCCGTTCCCCGCTCGCCTCCGGTTCCTTCGACCGCATCGCCGTCGGCCCTGACGAGGTCCCGGCCCTGTTGGCCGGGCTCCGGCTCGAACGCGGTCCGGTGCTGCTGTTGATCGACGACGCGGAGCGGTTCGAGGACGGCGACCAGGCCATCGCGACGCTGCTCACGACCGAGCGCCCCGGACTGTGCGTCGTGGCGGCCGGCCGGTCCGCTGACCTCCGGTCGCTGTACAGCCACTGGACCCGTTCGGTCCGGAAGTCACGGTGTGGTGTGCTGCTGCAGCCGGACGTCGACTACGACGGCGAGCTCCTCGGCGTCACGCTGCCGCGTCGCGCGCCCGTCGCGCTGACCGTCGGCCGCGGCTACGCCGCATCGGGAGGGGCCGTCCGTCTCGTGCAGACCGCGTCCGCCGGCAGCTGACGGCGACGCCGAGACCGTCGGCCGGGAGGCCCGTGGCCGTGCCCGCCACGGGCCTCCCGTCCGCCACCTGGTCGCGTGGACAGCGCGCTCAGTCGCGCGTCGTGATCCCGAAGGGCGAGCTCTCGAGGTTCGTGAAGTTCCCCACCGTCGCCCGCACCGTGCACGACGGCGCGACCGACAGGGCCGTGACGACCAGCCCGTCGGACGACACCGCCAGTGCCCCCGAGCAGCCGTCGGCGAACCGCACGCCGGACTCCCCGCCGGCCACGTCGACGAGCATCTGCGACGGGCGTCCCGTGGCGGGACTGCGGTAGAGCGGGTTGAGCTCGTCGGCACCGTTCGGCCACACCGGTACCAGGGTGACCGGCAGGGCCGTCTGACTGACCGTGCGGTCGGGCGTCCGGACCTCGATGCCCTGCAACCGCTGCACCGGGTAGGCGGTCCCGCGCACCGAGTCGTCGGTCACGGCAGCTGTGGTCGCCTCGCCGACGCCGTCGAGCCACGTCTGCAGCGCCGCGCCGTCCGTGACGGAGGCGAGCGGCACCGAGGCCTCGACCGTGACGTCGCCGCCGGCGGGGACCTCGACGCCGGACAGGGCCCAGGCGCACGCGGTGTCGACACCCGTCAGTGAGGGCTGGTTGCGCTTCGCCGAGATGCCCTCGCCGGTCCAGGTGACGGCGGGGCACGAGGCACCCGAGCGGGCACCGGGGACGACTTCGAGGAACGGACCGGTCAGGGCCGACGCTTGCGCTGCGTACGTGACGCGAAGGTCCACGGTGCCCTTCGCGGGGTCGATGGTCGCGCGGCGGGTGGTGGCGAGACCCGTGGGCAGTGGGCGGTCCTGCTGGTAGGCGTTGGCGGCCTGTGCGGTCGCGGTGCCGGCGCCCGGCGTCTTCCGCAGCGCACCGGGCAGCCAGACGACCCCGCCGACGACGAGCGCGGCCACGAGCACGACGCCCACACCGCCGAACAGGAGCGCACGGTTCGTCAGCCACTCG
The DNA here is from genome assembly GCF_057812125.1 of Curtobacterium sp. ABR8. Classification (NCBI taxonomy): domain Bacteria; kingdom Bacillati; phylum Actinomycetota; class Actinomycetes; order Micrococcales; family Microbacteriaceae; genus Curtobacterium; species Curtobacterium sp. ABR8. The sequence continues at coordinate 3,552,046 of NZ_CM173818.1, read as the reverse complement.
GGGCGGGTGAACCGACGCGCCGGTGCGGGCTCGGCAGCGGGCGCGGCCGGGGGCGGCTGTCGTGCCATCGGCCGGATGACGGTCTGGGAACCGGCGGGGCCGAGTTCCGGCGCCGGGCCGACCACGGCTTCGTCCTCGGGCGTCCCGGTGTCGCCCCGGTCGGCGTCGTGCTCCGGGCGGACCCCACGGACCACGGTGGCGGGCCGCTCGACCTCGTCGAACGCGTCCGGGTCGCTCGTCGCGGCCAGCGCGGGGGCCGCGGCGAGGGACCGGGCGAGCCGGCGCAGGGTCGCCGCGGCGTCCGCTGCTGCAGGACGGCTGTTCGGGTCCTTCGTCAGCAGAGCGGACACCGCAGACCACAGCGCATCGGGCACGTCGAGCGGCGGTGGGTTCGACGTGACGTGCCGGTACGCCACGGCGAAGTCCGTGCCCGGTCCGGCGAAGGGTGTGCGACCGGAGAGCAGCTCGTAGAGCATGACCCCGGCGCCGTAGACGTCCGCAGCGGGACCCGCGCGGCCGTGGCTGATCGACTCTGGGGCCATGTACTGCGGCGTGCCGAGGAGCCCGGTGGTGGTGCGCTCGCGCTCGGCGACGACGGACGCGATGCCGAAGTCGGTGACCCGGACGTCGCCGGTCGCACCGGGGACCCACGGGGTCTGGAGCAGCACGTTGTCGGGCTTGACGTCGCGGTGGGTCACGTCGCGCTCGTGCGCCGCCGCGAGGGCGTCGAGGGTCTCAGCGGTGATGGTCAGTGCGTCCCGTGGTGCCAGCGGACCGTTCGATGCGAGCAGATCGCGCGCGGACCCACCCGGCACCAGGTCCATGACGATCGCGAGCCGGTCGCCCTCGACGACCAGGTCGCGGACACGCACGATGGACGGGTGCTGCAGGGCGAGGAGCACCGAGCGCTCGCGGACGAAGCGTTCGACGATCTGCGGGTCGGCCGCGAGCTCGGCACGGAGGAGCTTCGCAGCGACGTGCTCGCCGGTCGCGGTGTGCTCGGTGCGCCAGACCTCGCCGGTGGCACCGGTCCCGAGCAGCTCGACCAACCGGTACGACGCACCGAGCGGTTCACCCTGACCGTACTGCGCCACCGCGTCCCCGACTTCCCGATTCCCCCACTGGCCGACCCCTCGCCGACCACGCAATGTTACCGGCCGGTCGGAGCCTCCGCGTGCTCCGGCGCGGCGTACTGCACGTCGATCGCGTGCTGCGTGAACCCGGACCGCCGGTACAGCGCGAGCGCCGGCTCGTTGTCCCCCTCGACGTACAGTGCGGCGGCGCTCAGCCCCCGGCCGCTGAGCCGAGCGGTGCCCGCGCGCATGAGCACCCCGCCGAGCCGCTGCCCCTGCAGGTCGGGCCGGACGGCGACGGCGTAGAACTCGCCGATGCCGTCCTCGACCTTGAGCCAGCACGAGCCGGCGAGCTGCCCGGAGGCGTCGCGGAGCAGCAGCAGGTCGTCGCCGGAGAACCAGGCGTCCGACTCGCGGGCGTGCAGGTCGTCGAGCGTCATCCGCCCCTGCTCGGGGTGGTGCGCGAAGGCCGCGGCGTTCAGGGTGAGCCAGTCGGCCTCGTCCTCGGTGCAGGGTCGGAACGCGGACAGGCTGTACCCGGCCGGCACGTCGACGGACGGGGCGTCGGCCTCGTCGATCGGCGCTCGGAGCTGCAGCAGGGTCCGGACGGCGCGCCAGCCGAACCGATCGGCCAGTGCCCGCGCTGCCGGGTGGTCCCCGTGTGCCCAGGCGAGCACGGGAGCGGCCCCGCCGCCCAGCGCGAGCGCCTGCGTGACGAGGGCGGTCCCGGTGCCGTGCCCACGGGCCTCCCGGTCGACGACGAGTTCCAGCTCGGCGTCCCGGACCACGGCGACCCCGTCGTCGGCCTCGAGGACCGTCGCGCGCCCCGCGCGGACGTCGACCAGGGTCTGGTCGGAGAACGGCGGCGCCTCGCCGGGGGCGACGAACCGTGCGAGGTCCGGCACTACTGGCCCATCAGGCGCTCGGCCTCGTCGTCGTAGACGTTGAAGCGGTACCCGACGTTGCGGACCGTGCCGATGAGCGACTCGAGGTCGCCGAGCTTCGCGCGGAGTCGACGGACGTGCACGTCGACCGTTCGGGTGCCACCGAAGTAGTCGTAGCCCCAGACCTCGCTGAGCAGCTGCTCGCGGGTGAAGACGCGCGACGGGTGCGTGGCGAAGAAGCGGAGGAGCTCGAACTCCTTGAACGTCAGGTCGAGCGGTCGGCCGCGGACCTTCGCCGAGTAGCTCGCCTCGTCGATGACGACACCGGAGGCCTGGATCTTCGAGCTGGACTGCCCCTTGGCCGCACGGCCCGCGGACAGCCGGATGCGGGCGTCGATCTCGGCGGGGCCGGCGCTCTCGAGCACCACGTCGTCGACGTTCCAGTCGCTGTTGACGGCGGTGAGCCCGCCCTCGGTGACCACGAGCACGATGGGCGTCGTCGACCCGGACGAGGCGAGGATCTTGCACAGGGCCTTCGCACTGACCAGGTCGGTGCGGGCGTCCACGAACATGAGGTCGCTCTGCGGCGCGTTGACCAGCTGCGCGGCCTCGGCCGGCACGTGACGGATCCTGTGGCTCAGGAGACCCAGGCTCGGCAGGACGTCGCCGGGCGCGGTCGAGGTGAGTACCAGGAGCTGTGCCACAGGACCTCCGCAGGTGGATGACGTCGTGGACACATCCTAGTGATGCTCGGGAAGTCCTCATCCGGCCGGACGGTTTGCGCGGGAACCCGCAAGCGCGCACGCAGTGCACCGCGGCGCTGCACGGCCGCGCTGCGCCTGCGCGCCGGGCGCGACCCCTGTCATGATGGAACGCGTGACCCAGCCAGTGCAGCCCACCGACCAGCGGCGTCTCACGCTGACGTCCGTCCTGCCGGTCTGGATCCTGGCCGTCGTCGGGGCGGTGCTCGTCCTGACGCTCGCCGAGCGCGACTCCTTCGCTTGGCTGCTGCTCGTGTTCGTCGCCTGCGTGATGGTGAGCTTCGTGCTCCAGCTCATCACCGCGACGAAGGACGGACTGGTCGAGCGGATCAGCATCGCGTCCTCCGGTGCCTTCGTCGTGGTGCTCGTCACCGCGGTGGTGCTCCTGGCGCGTTGAGCCGAGCCGCGTAGACTCCGGGGCATGGATTCGCTGCTTGCGCTCGAGCTGTTCTACGTGGGCCTCCTCGGCCTGGCGTCGCTCGCGATCGCGTTCATCTCGGTGGTCGTCGTCGTGAAGCTGTTCAAGGGTCAGCGTTGATCGAGCTCCCCGAGGGCCTGGCGCCCGAACTGGTCCCGTTGTCGTGGCTCGTCGGCGTCTGGGAGGGCACCGGCGTCGTGGAGTACCCCGTCGGTGACGAAGAAGCACCCCGTACCTACGAGTTCGGCCAGCGCGTGAGCTTCAGCCACGACGGCCTGCCGTACCTCAACTACTCGTCCACCACGTGGCTGCTCGACGACGACCACACCCCGCTCGCCGCCGAGATGGGCTACTGGCGGATCGACCGTCCGACCGAACCCGGTGACCGCGGCCCCGCGATGCTCCTGGGCGAGGGGCCGACCCCGTTCAGCACCGTCGAGAGCGTCGAGGCGCTGCGCAACACCACGGACGGCTTCGACGTCGAAGCCGCGATCGTCCACCCGACGGGTGTCAACGAGCTCTACGTCGGCCGGGTGCTCAAGGGCCGGATCGACCTGGCCACCGACGCCGTGATGCGCTCGCCGAACGCGAAGGACTACTCCGCCGCGACCCGCCTGTACGGCCTGGTCGAGGGCAAGCTCTTCTGGGCGTGGGACATCGCCGCGCTCGGTCGCGAACTCACCTCGCACGCCTCGGGGCAGCTCGCGAAGGTCGACTGATGTCGGCGTTCGCGGTGCGCGACGGGTTCGTCGCGTCATCTGGTGCGCTCGGCGCACCCGCCGCACACTTCGGCAACCCCATCGGTGAGCAGCGGCTGCTCGAACGTGGCTCGGCCGTCGTCGAGCTCGGCCTCGGCGTCGTCACCGTCGCCGGACCGGACCGCCTGTCGTGGCTCAACTCGATCACCTCGCAGCAGCTGACCGGCCTGCCGACCGGCGTCAGCACCGAGACCCTCGTGCTCGACCAGTCCGGCCGCGTCGAGCACGCCGCCCGCGTGGTCGACGACGGTTCGGTCGCGTGGCTCCTCACCGAGCCCCAGGACGCGGCACCGCTCGCCGCCTGGCTCGACTCGATGCGCTTCATGCTCCGGGTCGAGGTCGCGGACCGCAGTGCCGACTTCGTCACCGTCGGGTCCTTCACCGACGCCGGTGCCGTCGCCGACGCGGTCGTCGAGTGGGTCGACCCATGGGCGGCCGTCACGCCCGGTGGGTGGAGCTACGCCAGCCTGGAGGCTCACCCCGGCTCCGACTGGACCCTCCGGATCGCGGTGCTCACGCCGGGGGCCGCGACCGGTCTGGCAGCGTCCGACCGGCCCGTCGCCGGGCTGCTGGCGTTCGAGGCACTGCGGATCGCCGCCTGGCGCCCGACACTGTCCGACGCCGACGAGCGCACCATCCCGCACGAGCTCGACTGGCTCCGCTCCGCCGTGCACCTGACGAAGGGCTGCTACCGCGGGCAGGAGACCGTCGCGAAGGTGCACAACCTGGGCCACCCGCCGCGTCGGATCGTGCAGCTGCACCTCGACGGCTCCGACGCGGTCCTGCCGGCGCCGGGGACTCCCGTGGTGCTCGGCGACAAGGAAGTCGGACGGCTGGCAGCCTCGGCGGTTCACCACGAACTCGGGCCGATCGGTCTCGCTGTGGTCAAACGCTCCCTCGACCCCACCGCGACCCTGACGCTCACCGCCGACGACGTCGTGGTGACGGCGGCGCAGGAGACCATCGTCCCGCCGGAGGCCGGCGCCACGGCGAACGTCCCGCGGCTGCCCCGGCTCGGAGCCGTCAAGCGCTCCTAGGGGTCGTCGCCGTCGCCTGATGCGTGCGCAGGTTCCGACAGTCCACGAGTCGATCGACTGGTGTTCTGTCGGGTGATGCGCATGCATCGTGTGCGTGTGCATCTTCCGACAGCGCACGCGGCGATCGACTCGTGGATCGTCGCGAATGCGTCGGCGGGTCGCCGGGTCGCCGGGTCGTCGTCAGGCGGGCTCGACCGCGGACCACGGCACGCTGAGCTCGCCGAGCCGCCACCGCGTCGGCCCGTGCAGGACCGGCCACCCGCGGTCGCGCATTCCCCGCACCGTGGCGATCCACCGCTGCCGAGGCCCGTACGTACCGAGCGGAGCCGCGACAGCCCACGACAGGTCGAGGTCGCGCAGGAACGCGTGCACCCGCTCGCCGGGCACGTTCCGGTGGATCAGGGCCTTCGGCAGCCGTTCCGCCACGATGCTCGGTACGTCGAGCCCGGCGAGCCGGAGCGACACCGTGAACGTGTGCGGCGCGACGTCGTCGAGCGTCACCCACGAGGCCACCCGGCCGACCTCGTTGCAGGTCCCCTCGACGAGTGCTCCGCCGGGCTGCAGGCGGTCCTGCATGATCCGCCACGACGCCACCACGGCGGACTCGTCGTACTGCCGCAGCACGTTGAACGCCCGGATCACGGCCGGTCGGCGCTGTCCGGGCGTGGGGGTCTCGAAGCCGCCGAGCCGGAACGTCACGCCGTCGCGGGTGCCGGCGTTCGCGAACGCCACGCGTGCCGGTTCGATCTCGATGCCGGTGACCTCGACGTCCGGGCGCACCAGGGACAGACGGTCGCGCAGCTCCAGCGTCGTCGTGGGCGAGGCCCCGTAGCCGACGTCGGCGACCAGCGGGTCGTCGCCCCTGCGGAGCGCGGGCAACGACGCGATCCACCGGTCGACACGACGGAGCCGGTTGTACCCGGTCGTCCCGCGCGTCACGTTCCCGATGGGCATGCCGTCAAGGGTACGGGCCTGCTGACGCTCGGTAGACTCGGCAGCATGACCTCCACGCTCGTCCTGCTCCGTCACGGAAACAGTGACTGGAACCAGAAGAACCTGTTCACCGGTTGGGTCGACGTCCGGCTCAGCGAGCTGGGCGAGAAGGAGGCGAAGCGCGCCGGCGACCTCATCGCCGAGTCGGGCATCGTCCCCGACGTCCTGTACACCTCGCTCCTCACCCGTGCGATCCAGACGGCCGACATCGCGCTGCTCCAGGCCGACCTGGCGTGGCTGCCGGTCAAGCGCGACTGGCGCCTCAACGAGCGCCACTACGGCGACCTGCAGGGCAAGGACAAGGCCCAGACGCTGGCCGAGTACGGCGAGCAGCAGTTCATGGAGTGGCGCCGTTCGTTCGACGTCCCGCCGCCCCCCATCGCCGACGGCGCCGAGTGGTCGCAGGCCGGCGACCGTCGCTACGCCGACCTCGGCGACGAGCTGCCCCGCACCGAGTCGCTCAAGCTCGTGATCGACCGCCTGCTGCCCTACTGGGAATCCGACATCACGAAGGACCTGGGCGAGGGCAAGACCGTGCTGGTCACCGCGCACGGCAACTCGCTCCGCGCGCTCGTGAAGCACCTCGACGACATCTCCGACGACGACATCGCCGGGCTGAACATCCCGACGGGCATCCCGCTGGTGTACGAGCTCGACGACGACTTCCGTCCGACGAAGCCGGCGTACTACCTCGACCCCGAGGCCGCTGCCGCCGGCGCTGCCGCCGTGGCCGCCCAGGGCGCCAAGAAGTAGCTCGACACACACGAACGCCCCGTCCGGAGTCCGGGCGGGGCGTTCGTCGTGCGGCCGGGTGCGTTCGCGAAAGCGACAGTGTGCCGCGAACGTTCCGCCGACTTCTGTCGCTCTGCCGGGAGGAACGGATCACCGCATCGGCGACGTGTCGCTTCCGCAGGGCGGTCGGCTCCCCGGGCCGTGGCCGGTCAGACGAAGTGCGACGCGATCTCCTGCACGAGGGCCCCGACGTCGTAGGGCTTCGTCGTGTCGACGCGGACGACGGGGAGCAGCCCGGTCGGTCCCGCGGTGGGACCGAGAGTGTCCCAGGCGTCGATGATCGACGCCAGGTCGCCGTGGACCTCGTGCCGGAGCGGAGCGTCCGGCTCGTAGCGGTCACGCAGGCGTTCGTCGGCCGTGGCGCGGTCGACGTGGCACCAGACCTCGACGGCACGGGGCGAACCGGCCGTCAGGAGTCCGGCGGTCAGGAAGTCCCGGCTCTCCGGCGTGACCCAGACGGCGTCCAGGACGACGCCGTTCTCGACCGCGCCGGCCATCGCCCACACGGTGTCCATCGCGATCCCGCCGAGCGGACGCGACGCGATCATCGGGCCGACGATGTCGGCGAGGGGCTCCTTGATGCGGTCCTTCGACAGGAACGGGCAGCCGAGCACCTCGGCCAGCGCCGCGCCGATCGTGCTCTTGCCGGAACCGGGCATGCCGTTGACGATGATCGCGACCTGGGCCATGTCACGATCCTCGCAGAATCGAGCGGCCCGGGCGGACCGACGCCGGTCAGACCGCGGCGGTCGAGGTGGACGCGCCGGTCCAGTCGCCGGTCGCCAGGTACTCGACCTTCTTCGCGATGGAGACCGCGTGGTCGGCGAAGCGCTCGTGGTAGCGCGAGGCCAGGGTGGCGTCGACGGTGTCGATCGGCCCGCCCTTCCAGGCCTCGCCGAGCACGAAGTCGAACACGCTCGCGTGCAGTTCGTCGACGGCGTCGTCCTCGTCGCGGATCTCCGCAGCCAGGGCGATGTCCTCGGTCGCGAGCAGCCGCGTGAGCTTCTGCGCCATCGCGACGTCGTGCTTGCCCATCTCCTTGAAGGTGCCGCGGAGACCCTTCGGCACGACCTTCTCGGGGAAGCGCTGACGGGCGAGCTGCGCGATGTGCTCGGCCATGTCACCCATGCGCTCGAGTGAGGAGCTCACGCGCAGGGCGGTGACGACGACCCGCAGGTCGCGGGCGACCGGTGCCTGGCGGGCCAGGATGTCGATGGCGATCTCGTCGAGGCTGTTGGCGGCCTCGTCGATCTTCTGGTCGTCGGCGATCACCTCCTCGGCGAGGGCGACGTCGGAGTCGCTGAAGGCCTGGGTGGCCCGGGTGATGGCGGACTCGACGAGTCCGGCGATCTCGGTCAGTCGCTCCTGGACGTCCTGGAGTTCCTGCTGGAAGACTTCGCGCATGGGGGAGTACCTCTCTCTGCGTACCGGACGAGTGTCGTCAGCCCAGGTGAACGAACGGTGACGTGGGGCTGAACGCTTCGTGTTCCGGCCTTCCGGGGCGGGTGAACGGTACCGGAACCCCGCGTGACCATCCCTACACTGGCGACATGGACAACGCGTGGCTCGTGCCACTGTCGATGCTCCTCGGCGGGGTCTTCGGCGCGGGCGTCGTGGTGCTGATCATCACCGCCGAGCGCACGGCACGTGCTGCCGACGTGGCGGAGCGGACCCTGCCCGACGGCGTCGCAGCAGTGATCGCGACGATGCACAACCCGGCGGTCGTCATCGACCCGTCGAACACCGTCGTCGCCGCGTCGCCCCAGGCGCTGACCGTCGGGCTCGTCGTCCGGCGACGGCTCGTGCACCAGGAGCTCCTCGACCTGGTCGACCGGGTGCGCAAGAGCGGCGAGATGGGTGCGGAGGACCTCGAACTCCCGCGCGGACGCCACGGGGAGCTCATCGGGTACCTCAGCTTCCGTGCCGCCCAGCTCGGCAACCGGTACGTGCTGATCACCGCGGACGACCTGACCGAGAGCCGGCGCATCGACGAGGTCCGCCGTGACTTCGTCGCCAACATCTCGCACGAGCTGAAGACCCCGATCGGCGCCATCGGCCTGCTGTCCGAGACGCTCGTCCTCGCGGCCGACGACCCCGCGCACGTGAAGAAGTTCGCCGCGCAGCTCATCACCGAGTCCGAACGGCTCGGCGCCCTGACGAAGGACATCATCGAGCTGTCCCGGCTGCAGTCGGTCGACGCGCTGGAGAACAGCGAGGAGACCGGTGTCGACAAGATCGTGCAGGCCGCGATCGACGCGAACGAGGTCGTCGCGCGTGCCCGGTCGATCGAGATCATCCGGGCGAAGAAGTCGAAGCTCCGGGTGATGGGCGACCCCGGCCTGCTGCAGGTCGCGGTGTCGAACCTGATCGCCAACGCGGTGAAGTACTCACCCGACGGCACCCGCGTCGGCGTCGGCGTCCGGTCCGCGAAGGGCTTCGTCGAGATCGCGATCACCGACCAGGGTGTCGGGATCCCCGAGGCCGACCTCGACCGGGTGTTCGAACGCTTCTACCGCGTCGACCCCGCCCGGTCGCGCGCCACCGGCGGCACCGGCCTCGGCCTGGCGATCGTCAAGCACGTCGTGGGCAACCACGGCGGCGACGTCCGTGTCTGGTCGCAACCCGGCAAGGGCTCGACCTTCACCATCCGCCTGCCCGAGGCGGACACCGAACTGACCACCGCACTCGAAGAGCAACTGGAAGAGCAGCCATCGTGACCAAGATCCTCATCGTCGACGACGAGCCGGCCCTGAGCGAGCCCCTGGAGTTCCTGCTGCAGCGCGAGGGGTACGAGACCTCCGTCGCTGCCGACGGCGTGACCGCGCTGTCGAAGTTCGACTCGGAGAACCCGGACCTGGTGCTCCTCGACCTCATGCTGCCCGGGTTGTCCGGCACCGAGGTCTGCCGGCAGATCCGCACCCGGTCGAACGCCCCGATCATCATGCTGACGGCGAAGGACTCCGAGGTCGACATCGTCGTCGGGCTCGAGCTCGGCGCGGACGACTACGTGACGAAGCCGTACTCGACCCGCGAGCTGCTGGCCCGCATCCGCGCGGTCCTGCGGCGCCGCACCGAGGACGACCCGGCGGACAGCGGGATCCTGCAGGTCGGCGGCATCCGGATGGACGTCGAGCGGCACACGGTGTCGGTGGACGGCTCGGAGACGGCGATGCCCCTCAAGGAGTTCGAGCTGCTCGAGCTCCTGCTCCGGAACGCCGGCCGGGTGCTCACCCGTGGCCAGCTCATCGACCGGGTGTGGGGCTCCGACTACTTCGGCGACACGAAGACGCTCGACGTCCACATCAAACGCATCCGCTCGAAGATCGAGCGCGTGCCGTCCACCCCGGAGATCCTGGTGACGGTGCGCGGTCTCGGGTACCGCATCGAGGCCTGAGACGCACGGACAGGAGGCCCGGTGCCGGTCTCTGGGACCGGCACCGGGCCTCCTGTGCGAAGCGTGGCGCTTGCGCGCTGCGACGGTGCCGCGTGCGCGGAGCGGCTACTCGCCGTCCGTCGGCGTGGCCGACGGGGTCTCGACCGGCAGCGTGACCTGACCGGTCGGCTCGGGGGTCGAGGTCGGCGCGAGGGTGGCGTACTCCTCTTGCGAGGTGGTCAGCACCGGCACGTTGGCCGAGACGCCCTCGGCGTCGGGGTAGGAGAAGTACACCTTGACGAGCGAACCGGGCTCGGCGTCCGCGCTGTCGAAGTCGAGGGTGTCGTGCTGCGAGTCGTTCGCCAGGTCGACGTGCGAGTTCGCCGGCACCAGCACGGTCTCGGTGTCGCCACCGATCTCGACCGAGACGGTGATGCCGTCGGTGTCGGAGTTGTTCACGAGCGTGCCGATGAAGCGTGCGCCCTCGCCGTCGTCCGAGATCAGGATGGCGTTGCGGACGTCGACCTTGCCGGTCGAGACGTTCACGCCGTCGGTGATCTGCTTGATGTCGACGGTGTGCGCAGGCGACATGAACTCGCACCCGGTGGCGCCCAGCGCGATGGTTGCCGCAACGGCGACGGACACGAGTACCCGAGCTCGCAAGAGATTCCTCCGTAAGTCGATGAGGACCGGACGGTCCCGCTCCATCCTAGCGATCACCGGGAAGCCCCAGTGCTGAGGGTCCCCTTACCCGAACACCCCTTGTGGTAAACTGGAAGTCTGGGAACGGAGCCTGATACATGCAATTCGAGGTCGGCGAGACCGTCGTCTACCCCCACCACGGGGCGGCAACCATCTCTGAAGTCAAGACGCGCGTCATCAAGGGCGAGGAAAAGGTCTACCTGAAACTGCGGGTCACGCAGGGTGACCTGACGATCGAGGTACCGGCGGACAACGTCGACCTGGTCGGAGTCCGCGACGTGATCGGCAAGGAAGGGCTCGACAAGGTGTTCGAGGTCCTCCGGGCACCGTTCACGGAAGAACCCACCAACTGGTCGCGCCGGTACAAGGCGAACCTCGAGAAGCTCGCTTCCGGGGACGTCATCAAGGTGTCCGAGGTCGTCCGCGACCTCTGGCGTCGCGACCAGGACCGCGGCCTGTCCGCGGGGGAGAAGCGGATGCTGGCCAAGGCGCGGCAGATCCTGATCTCCGAGCTGGCCCTGGCGGAGAAGACCGACGAGGACAAGGCATCGACCGTCCTCGACGAGGTCCTCGCGTCCTGAGCGCGTCGAACCACTGAGCGCAGCAGCACTGAACACCACGACGACCGCACGGTTCCCCGAAGGGGTGGACCGGGCGGTCGTCGTCGTTGCAGCCGGGTCCGGCACCCGACTCGGAATCGGCACCGCGAAGGCGTTCGTGCCCGTGGCCGGGCAGCTGATGCTCGCGCGCGCGCTCGAGCCGCTGTTCTCGTCGTCGTCCCCGACGCTGGTGGTCGTCGTCGCGCCGTCGGCGCTGCTCGATGACTGCCGCCGGGTGGTCGCCTCGGTCGCGGGCGCTGCGGTCGCCTACACGGCGGTCGTCCCAGGAGGCACGGATCGCCATGGTTCGGTCCAGGCCGGCCTGGCCGTGCTGCCGGACTCCGTCACCGCGGTGCTGGTGCACGACGCGGCTCGGTGCCTCACACCCGCTGCGCAGTTCGACCGGGTGTTCGACGCGGTCGCTTCGGGTGCTGGTGCGGGGTACGTCCCCGCGCTGCCCGTCACGGACACGATCAAGCGGGTCGCCGGTGACGTCGTCGTCGAGACCGTCGACCGGTCCGCGCTCGTCGGGGTCCAGACGCCGCAGGGCTTCCCGCTCGACGCGCTCCGCCGGGCGTACGCGGTGTCGACGCAGTCCGAGACCGACGACGCCGGCGTGTTCCAGGCGGCCGGTGGCACGGTGCGCTTCGTCCCGGGCGACGCCGATGCCTTCAAGATCACGACGCCGTGGGACCTCGGGCGGGCGGAGTCGATCGTCCGGTCGCGGGCCTCGGCGCCGGGTGTGCCCGCTGCCTCGGCGGTCCGGCTCGGCCTCGGGGTCGACGTGCACGCGTTCGACGCGGCGTCGCCGTGCCGCGTCGGCCTGCTCGACTTCCCCGGCGAACCCGGGCTCTCCGGACACAGCGACGGCGACGCGGTGGCGCACGCGGTGTGCGACGCGCTGCTGTCCGCCGGCGGACTCGGCGACATCGGCGGGACGTTCGGCACCGCGGACCCCGCCTACGCCGGCGCGGCCGGCGACGTCTTCGTCCGTGGCGCGGTGGCGATGCTCCTCGACGCCGGCCTCGCCCCCGCCTCGGTCACGGTCCAGGTGATCGGGAACCGACCGCGCATCGGTGCACGTCGCGCCGAGATGCAGGACGCCCTGTCCGCCGTCGTCGGTGCCCCCGTCGCGGTGTCCGGCACGACGACCGACGGCCTCGGCTTCACCGGTCGGGGCGAAGGGCTCGCCGCGATCGCAACAGCCCTCGTCCGACCGGCCTGACGTCCTAGGCTTGGGGCGTGACCGTTCGCCTCTACGACTCCCGCGCCGCAGCCGTCGTCGACCTCGTCCCCCTGGTCGACGGACAGGTCAGCGTCTACGTCTGCGGTCCGACGGTGCAGTCGTCGCCGCACATCGGGCACCTGCGCTCCGCCCTGGTCTACGACATCTGGCGCCGCTGGCTGACCTACCGTGGTCTGCGCGTCACCCTCGTGCGGAACGTCACCGACATCGACGACAAGGTGCTCGACCTGGCCGCCGGCACCGACGAAGCCTGGTTCGCCCGGGCCTACCGCGTCGAGCTCGAGTTCACCGCCGCGTACAACGCCCTCGGCATCCTGCCGCCGACGTACGAGCCCCGCGCCACCGCGAGCGTGCCGCAGATGCACGACATCATCACGAAGCTCATCGACCGCGGCCACGCCTACGTCGCCGCCGACGACTCCGGTGACGTCTACTTCGACACCGGCAGCTGGCCGTCGTACGGCGCCCTGACCCGGCAGCGCCGCGAGGACATGGTCGAGGCAACCGACGCCGACCCCCGCGGCAAGCGCGACGCCCGCGACTTCGCACTCTGGAAGGGTGCGAAGCCGGGTGAGCCGTCGACCGCGGCGTGGGACTCCCCGTGGGGCCCCGGTCGCCCGGGCTGGCACATCGAGTGCTCCGCCATGTCGCGGCGGTACCTCGGCCCGGCGTTCGACATCCACGGCGGCGGGCTCGACCTGCGGTTCCCGCACCACGAGAACGAGCTCGCGCAGTCCACCGCCGCTGGGGACCCGTTCGCGTCCTACTGGCTGCACAACGGACTCGTCACGGTCGAGGGCCAGAAGATGTCGAAGTCGCTCGGCAACTCGATCTTCGCCGCCGACTTCCTCGCCGCTGCCCGCCCCGCCGTGGTGCGGTACTTCCTGGGGGCGGCGCACTACCGCTCCTCGATCGACCACCACGACGGCTCGTTGGCCGAGGCCGAAGCCGCCTACGACCGCATCGACGGGTTCCTGCAGCGGGCCGAGGTACGGCTCGAAGGGGTGCACCTCGCCGACGCCCCCGCGGTGCCGGACGCCTTCGCCGCGGCGATGGACGACGACCTCGCGGTGCCCCAGGCGCTGGCCGTCCTGCACGAGACCGTGCGGACCGGCAACGCCGCCCTGGACGCCGACGATGCGGAAACGCTCGGGGTCGCGTACCATCAGGTGGCCGCGATGGTGGAGGTCCTCGGCATCGACCCGCGAGCCGCCCACTGGTCGGGGGGCGGTCAGGACACCTCGGCAGGCCCGCTCGCCGCTCTCGTCGAACGCCTCGTGCAGGAGCGCGCGGACGCCAGGGCAGCACGGGACTTCGCCGCGGCCGACCGCGTGCGCGACGACCTCGCCGCCGCGGGCATCACGATCGAGGACACGCCGTCCGGAACACGCTGGAGCATCGCCTGAACACGGCAGTGCCGAACAGGAGCTACGCATGAAGAACGTCTCGGGAAGCAAGAAGGGTCGGCCCGGCGCCGTCCGCACCGGTCGCAAGGGCAACAAGCAGGTCGGTTCCGGCGGACAGGGCGCCCAGGCGCTCGAGGGTCGCAAGCCGACCCCGAAGGCCGAGGACCGCCCGTACCACCCCGCCGGCAAGCGGAAGGCCGCGAAGGACCGCTTCGAGGCCGCCAAGGGTCGTCACGGTTCCTCGAGTACCCCGCAGGGTCGCACGGGTCGCCCGCCGGCCCGGAAGACCGACGACTCCGAGCTCGTGACCGGACGCAACTCCGTGCTCGAGGCGCTCCGCACGAAGACCCCGTCGTCGACGCTCTACATCGCGTCGCGCATCGAGGTCGACGACCGCGTCAAGGAGATCCTCGCGCTCGCCAACCACCGCGGCGTGCCGATCATCGAGCTCATGCGCCCCGAGCTCGACCGCATCACCGGCCACGACAGCGTCCACCAGGGCGTCGCCCTCAAGGTGCCGGCGTACCAGTACGCCGTGTCCGAGGACATCGTCGAGCAGGCGTTCTCGCGCGACCAGGTGCCGCTGCTCGTCGCACTCGACGGCATCACCGACCCGCGCAACCTCGGTGCGATCATCCGCTCGACCGCGGCCTTCGGCGGACACGGCGTCATCGTGCCGCAGCGTCGCTCGGTCGGCGTGACGGCGTCGGCGTGGAAGACCTCGGCCGGTGCCGCGGCCCGCACCCCCGTTGCGATGGCCCCGAACCTCACCCAGACGCTGAAGTCCCTGAAGTCGATGGGCCTGTTCGTCCTCGGTCTCGACGGCGACGGCGACGTGGAGCTCGACGGCCTCGCGCTGGCCGACCGTCCGATCGTCATCGTCGTCGGTTCCGAGGGCAAGGGCCTGTCACGCCTCGTCACCGAGACCTGCGACGCGATCGTGTCGATCCCGATCTCGAGTGCGACCGAGTCCCTCAACGCCGGCATCGCGGCGAGCGTCACGCTGTGGGAGGTCGCCCGGCGCCGTCGCGCCGAGTAGCCGCACCGGCGTCGGCCCGGCCGCTGCGGGCGGTCGACGTCACCACCTGGAGGCCCGGTGCCGGTCCACGAGACCGGCGCCGGGCCTCCAGTGCGTCCGTGGGGTCCCACGACTCGCCGCGCGCGTCGTGCCGAGGTTCCACGACTCGCCGCACGCGTCGTGCCGAGGTTCCACAGACGGCCGTTCCGCGCGCCGAGGTTCCGAGATTTCGGAATCTCGGCGGAACGGGAACGGAACGGGAATGGAACGGGCGGGCGCGGTTAGACGGTAGCGCGCCAGTCCTCGACGTCGTCGGACTCGTCGCCCGCGGGCTCGGCGTCGTCGACCACGGGGATGGGCAGCGTCATCGACGACGTCGGCGGGTTGATGAGCAGGCGCTCGTCACGGCGGTGGCGCAGCACGTCGTTGATGTAGGCGGTCGTGGCCTCGGGCAGTGAGACCGAACGCTCTTCCTGCTGGGACATGAACCAGCGGTGCTCGAGCAGCTCGTGGAAGACCTCGGCGGGTTCGAGTCGGCCGCGCAGGTCGCGGGGGATCGAACGGACGACGGGTTCGAAGACCCGCGAGACCCACTCGTGCGCGACCATCTCCTCGTCGAGTTCGTCGCGGCCGTTGCGCGCCCGGTACGAGTCGAGGTCGTTGAGCAGACGTCGGGCCTGGTTCTCGCCGGCGTCCAGGCCGGTCAACCGCAGCAGGCGTCGCTGGTGGTGCCCGGCGTCGACGACCTTCGGCTGGATCCGCACCTGCGAACCGCCCTCGGTCGTGTGGATCGAGAGCTCCTCGATGTCGAAGCCGAGTTCGTTGAGTCGCTCGACGCGGTCGTTGATGCGCCAGCGCTCCTTGATGTCGAACTGCTCGGTGCCCGTGAGCTCGGTCCAGAGCGTCCGGTACTGCGCCACGATGCGGTTGGAGACGTCGACGGGGTCGGCGTTCTCGTCGAGACGCCCACCCGCTTCGAGGTCGAGGAGTTCGCCGGCGATGTTCACGCGCGCCACCTCGAGGTCGTTCTCGCGCTGCCCGTTCGACAGGCCGCCGGGGTAGAGCTTGCCGGTCTCGGCGTCGACCAGGTACGCGGCGAACGAGCCCGCGTCGCGACGGAACAGCGTGTTCGAGAGCGACACGTCGCCCCAGTAGAAGCCGATGATGTGCAGCCGCACGAGCAGCAGGGCGAGCGCGTCGACGAGCCGGGTGGCGGTCTCCGGGCGCAGGGTCTGCGAGTACAGCGCGCGGTACGGCAGCGAGAAGCGCAGGTGGCGCGTCACGAGCACGGGGTGCAGCTGCTCGCCGTCGGCGTCCACCCGGTTCGTGATGACCGCCACGGGGTCCACGCACGGCACGTCCATCCGCTGCAGCGTGCGGAGCATGTCGTACTCGGCACGGGCGACCTCTTCGCCGGTCTCCTTCACGGCGGCGACGTAGCCGCTCAGGTGCACGAAGCGCACGAGGTGCCGGGAGATGCCCTTCGGCAGGGCGACGATGGTCTCGTCCGGCCAGTCCGCCAGCGGCAGGTCCCACGGCAGGTCGAGCAGGCCGGGGTCGACGGTGGCTGCGGTGATGGACATCGAGTCGGGCACGGTGGATCCTTCGGTGTCGTGGGGGACAGCCGAGAGCCCGCGACCCGCCCTTGTGAGGCGGCGCGGGCTCTCGGGGAGTGCGCTTCGGTTACGCGCTGACGACGGCCTTGTCGTCCAGGCGCTCGCCCGACTCGGTGTCGAAGGCGTGCACGTGGCCCGACTTCGGCGTCACCACGATGGTGTCGCCGATCGACGGGTGCGAACGGCCGTCCACGCGGGCGACGATGTCGACGCGCGTGCCCTTGACGTCGGCGTGACCGTAGAGGTAGCCGTCGGCGCCGAGTTCCTCGACCACGTCGACCGTGACGGGCAGGCCCTCGCCCGACTGCGCCACGACGACGTCCTCGGGGCGGATGCCCACCGTGATCTGGCCGGAACGCGCGTTGGAGAGCGTGTCGCGGTCGATCGCGTGGTTGAGCGTGCCGAACTTGATGCCGCCCTCGACGACGTCGGCCGGCAGCAGGTTCATCGCCGGCGAGCCGATGAAGCCCGCGACGAAGACGTTGTTCGGCTTCTCGTACAGGTCGCGCGGCGTGCCGACCTGCTGCAGGATGCCGTCCTTGAGCACCGCGATGCGGTCACCCATGGTGAGTGCCTCGGTCTGGTCGTGCGTGACGTAGACCGTGGTGACACCGAGACGACGCTGGAGCGACGCGATCTGCGTACGGGTCTGGACGCGGAGCTTGGCGTCGAGGTTCGACAGCGGCTCGTCCATGAGGAACACCTGCGGCTGACGGACGATCGCGCGGCCCATCGCGACGCGCTGACGCTGACCACCGGAGAGCGCCTTCGGCTTGCGGCCGAGGTAGTCCTCGAGGTCGAGGAGCTTGGCAGCTTCCTGCACGCGGGTGGCACGCTCGTCCTTGCCGACGCCGGCGATCTTGAGCGCGAAGCCCATGTTCTCGGCGACGGTCATGTGCGGGTAGAGCGCGTAGTTCTGGAACACCATCGCGATGTCGCGGTCCTTCGGCGGGACGTCCGTGACGTCGCGGTCGCCGATGCGGATCTGACCGGAGTTGACCTCTTCGAGGCCGGCCAGCATGCGGAGCGAGGTGGACTTGCCGCAACCCGAGGGGCCGACGAGGACGAGGAACTCGCCGTCGGCGACGTCCAGGTCGAGGGAGTCGACCGCGGGGCGGGTGCCTCCGGGGTAGAGACGGGTTGCCTTGTCATAGGTGACGGACGCCATGAGCGTTCGGTCCTTTCTTCACCGGCAGGTACGTGCCGGACGATCCGAGTGAAGCGGTCAGCCCGCGAGGGCCCCGGATGGTCGTCGTCGACCATCGAGGTTCATACAACACGAGTTCTCGCGGGTGCGCCACTGTTTTCCACCTGGCCGGTCGGTTCCCAGAGCGTGGTTGGGTGGTTCCCAGAGCGGCCCACTACAATCGCCGGGTCCGTCCGCCGAGCGGGGGTAGGTCGTGCGGACGCCGATCAGGAGGACGACGCACCGATGACCAACCGCCCCGAGGGTGACGCCCGCGCCGCGCGGAACGAGCGCCGCGAAGCCGCCCGACAGCGAGCGCAGCGCCACAGGACACAGCAGAAGCGCCGCCAGCGCGGGACCAGGCTCGGACTCCAGATCGGGCTCGGCGTGGTGCTGCTCGCAGCGGCCACCATCGTCACGCTCGTCCTGGTGGACTCCGTGAAGCCCGCCGGCCCCGGGCCGTCGACCATGTCGCAGGGTGGCATCACCCTCGGCGAGGGCCTGAAGCCGGTGACGGCGTCGAGCAGCGCGTCGCCGAGTGCTTCGGCGACCGCCGGTGTCGGCACGGTGCGCATCACGCTCTACGTCGACTACCTCTGCCCGACGTGCGGCGAGTTCGAGCAGGCCAACGGCGACTACATCGAGAGCCTGGTCGACTCCGGCGCCGCCACTGTCGACATCCACCCCCTCGCGATCCTGTCGAACCGGTCGCAGGGCACGAAGTACTCGCTGCGCGCCGCGAACGCCGCCGCCTGCGTCGCCGAGCACTCGCCGGACCAGTTCTACGCGGTCAACAAGGCGCTCTACGCCGAGCAGCCGGAAGAGGGCACACCCGGCCTCACCGATGCGCAGCTCACCAAGATCGTCACCGGGGTCTCCGGTCTGCAGGACCGCAGGGCCGTCGCGAGCTGCATCGCCGACCAGGACTACAGCAAGTGGGTCGACGAGCAGACGACCGCGGTGTCCGGCGGGGACATCCCCGGTTCGTCGCTGAGCGAGTTCCCCGGCACGCCCCTGGTGCTCGTCAACGGGCAGCAGTACGAGCTCACGTCGCCGATCACGAACGACGACTTCCGCACCTTCGTGGTCACCGCGGCCGGTGCCACCGAGGCGACCCCGACCCCCACGCCGAGCGCGACGCCCTCGCGCACGCGGAGCGCGACGCCGACGCCCACACCGACCAAGCGCTGACGCGCTGACGAACGGACGGGAGGCCCGGTGCCGGCTGGCACCGGGCCTCCCGTGTCGTCCGTGGCCGGGTCCACTGCCTACAGGGACGAACCGGGGACGCTGAACGTGTCGCAGCTCGTCGCGCCCTGCTGGTAGCCGCGGACGAACCAGCGCTGACGCTGCTCGCTCGAACCGTGCGTGAACGAGTCCGGGTCGACCCGGCCGCTCGAGCGCTCCTGGATGCTGTCGTCGCCCACGGCACTCGCGGCGGACAGCGCATCGGCGATCTCGGCCCGGCTGATCGGTTCGAAGAAGGTCTCGCCGTCCGCGTCCTCGGTGTTCGCCGCGTCGCCGACCCAGGCGCCGGCGTAGCAGTCCGCCTGCAGCTCGACGCGGACACTGCCGGACGACGCCCCGGTGCCCGAGCGGTCCGTGCTGGCGAACGCGCCCTGCAGCTGCTGGATGTGGTGGCCCCACTCGTGCGCGACGACGTACATCTGCGCGAGCGGCCCGCCCGACGACCCGTACGTCGACTGCAGGTCGTCGTAGAAGGCGGTGTCGAGGTAGATCGCGCGGTCCGGTGGGCAGTAGAAGGGCCCGGTGGCGGCCGACGCCTGGCCGCACGACGTGTCGGTCGAGCCGTCGAAGAGGAAGAAGTCCGGTGCCGTGTACGAGATGCCGAGCGTCCGGGCCTCGGCGGTCCAGTAGCCGTCGAGGGACTCGGCAGCCCCCTCCATCCGGCACTCGACCTGCTGGTTGGCGTCACGGCCGGTGCGGCACTCCGGCGCGGCGTCGACCGTCTCGCCCTGCTGCTGGATCTGTGTCGTGCCGTCCCCGCCGACGAACCCGCTCAGGTCGAAGCCCGTGAACTGGGCGATCAGGAACACGACGATGGCCGTGACGCCGACCGCGCCTCCGCCGACCGCGGCGGTCCGGCCCCGGCGCTTCACTCGGCCGCCGGAGAGTCGCGAGTCGTCGTTGAACGTCATGCCCCCGAATGTACGGCCCGCGGGACTCGCACGCCGCACGCATGCCCCGCGCGTACCGTCGAGGACGTCGGCGACCCCGACACGTGTCGTACAACCGGAAGGAACCGCAACCATGGCCACTCCCATCAGCACCGTGATGAGCCCCGCCCGCTACGTGCAGGGCAAGGACGCGATCACCCGCGTCGGCGAGTTCGTCGCCCCCATCGGCAAGCGCCCCCTGATCGTCGCCGACGACGTGGTGTGGGGCATCGTCGAGGCCGCGGTGACGGAGAGCTTCCGGACCGCGGACCTGCGGATCGAACGTGTCGGGTTCGGCCGGTTCGCCACCCCGGAGGCGGTCGACGCCCTGGTCGAGGAGATCCGCTCGACGGACGCCGACGTCATCGTCGGACTCGGCGGCGGATCCGCGATCGACGCAGCCAAGGCCTCCGGGCACCTCGCCGGCATCCGCTGGGCCAGTGTGCCGACAGCGGCGTCGACCGACGCCCCGACGTCGGCCCTCGCGGTGATCTACTCCGAGGCCGGCGAGTTCATCGAGTACCGGTTCTTCCCCCACAACCCCGACCTCGTGCTCATCGACACGAAGCTCGTCGCGAACGCCCCCGTCCAGTTCCTGATCGCCGGCATCGGCGACGCCCTGGCCACCTGGGTCGAGGCCCGCGCCGCCAAGCGTGCGAACGCCGACACCATGGCCGGCGGCCTGCAGACCGAGACCGGCGTCGCGCTCGCCGAGCTGTCCTGGAAGCTGCTGCACGAGAACGCCCTGCAGGCCATCGAGGCAGTGAAGGCCAAGGTCGTCACGCCCGCGCTCGAGAAGGTCGTCGAGGCGAACACCCTGCTGTCGGGCCTCGGGTTCGAGTCCGGCGGGCTCGCGGCGGCGCACGCCATCCACAACGGACTGACCGCGGCCCCGCAGGCGCACGGCCTGGCGCACGGCCAGAAGGTCAACATCGGCACGATCGCGCAGCTCGTGCTCGAGGGCGCGCCCGCCGAGGAGATCGAGGACTTCGTCGTCTTCACCACGAAGGTCGGTCTGCCGAACACCCTCACCGAGATCGGTCTGACCGTCGACGACACGACGGAGCTCCGCGCCGTGGCCGAGGCCGCGACGGTGGAGGGCGAGACCATCCACAACATGCCGTTCCCGGTCACGCCGGAGCTCGTGGTCGACGCCCTCATCGCCGTCGAGGGCATCGCGCGCAGCATCCGCGCCGAGCACGGCCTGCCGGAGCCGGTGCTCTACCAGCACCACTGATCGGATCGGGATCAGGTGCGGACCAGCGGCTCCACCGTCGCCAGGTCCGTGCCGATCCCGACGTCCACGAGCTCGATCCGTCCCGCGAGGGTGGCGGCCGGCCCCATCAGCAACCCGGCCTTCACCGCGCCGAACGTGACGGTGACGTCGGCGTGCAGGACGTGGTCGTCCGCGATCCCGCCGGTGTCGACGTCGATGCCGCTCGGCACGTCGACGGCGACGACGAACGGTGCGCGCTGGTCGCGGGCGAGCTCGCGGACGGCGTCGACGACCTCGCGGGCGGGGGAGCGGAGCGCCGCAGGCCCCCGCACGCCGATCCCGAGGATCGCGTCCAGTACCAGGTCGGCCTCGAGCGCCGCGTCGGTCGCGACCGCGGCCAGGCGGTCGCCGTCGTGTGCCGGCACACCGCCGGCACGTGGACCGGACGGACCGTCCAGGAGGCGCGCTCCGCCGTCCAGCGCCGCTGCCAGGCCCGCCTCGTGCACCCGTGAGCCGACGCGCAGGATCGCCACGTGCCTCCCGGCCGCCGCCAGCCGCGCACCCGCGAACAGGGCGTCACCACCGTTGTCGCCACTGCCCACCAGCAGCAGGACGGACCCTGGTCCGTCGCCCGGCCGGACGGCCGGGTCGTCGAGCAGGTCGCCGACGATGCGTGCGAGCCCGTCGGCCGCCCGCTGCATCAGCGGCTCGCCCGCGTCGAGGTGCGGCCGCTCCGCCGCTCGGATCTGGTCACCGCCGTAGCCGTCCATGGTGACCACAGTGCCCCGGTACCCTGGAGGGGACATGTCACTCGTCCCCGAAGCGCCCCGTCCTCGCATCGTGATGTCGCCCGACGGCCTCCGGCTCGCGACCTACGACTTCGGCGATCCCGACGCCCCCGCCGTCGTCGCGGTGCACGGGTTCGCCTCCGGGGCGGTGCTGAACTGGCACGCCTCCGGCTGGACCCGCGACCTCGTCCGCGCCGGCTACCGCGTGCTGGCGTTCGACCAGCGCGGGCACGGTGGGAGCGCGAAGCCGCGCGACCCCGGCGCGTACTCGATGGACCTGCTCGTCGCGGACGTCACCACCGTCATCGACACGTACCTGCTCGACGAGGTCGCGTTCCTCGGGTACTCGCTCGGCGCACGCGTCGGCTGGCACACCGCCGAACGGTTGCCGGACCGCATCACCCGCGCGGTGTTCGGCGGCATCCCGGACGCCGACCCGATGCGCCGCGTGCGGGTCGACCAGGCGAAGGCGTACCTGGCGGACGGAACGCCGATCGAGGACCGCGTGACGAACGGCTACCTGACCATGGCCGGGAACGTCGAGGGGAACGACCTCGCGGCGCTCGTGGCGATGGTCGAGGGGATGCGGAACAGCATCGAGCCCACGCCCGACAACGCCCCCGCGCAGCCGATCCTGATGGCGGCCGGCAGCGAGGACGGCATCCGCGACAGCGCCGTGCGGTTGGCGCAGGCAGCTCCGGACGCGTCGTTCTTCGAGATCCCCGGGCGCAACCACTTCAACGCGCCGACCTCGCGGGCGTTCCGCGAAGCGGCGCTGGCGTTCCTGCGTTCCTGACCGGCGCGCGTTGTCCGCGTCGCGCTGACGGGTACTGCCAGGTCCTCGCTGAAGGGGGACGTCGCGCGTACCGTCCCCGCCATGGACTACAGACTCCTCGGCAACAGCGGGACATCGGTGTCGACGCTGACCCTCGGCACCATGACGTTCGGCAGTGAAGCCGACGAACCCACCTCCCACACCATCATCGACACGTTCGTCGCGGCCGGCGGCACCCTGATCGACACGGCCGACGTCTACTCGGGCAACGAGTCCGAGCGGATCATCGGCCGCTGGCTCGCGGCACACCCCACCGAGGCGAAGCAGGTCGTCCTCGCCACCAAGGGCCGCTTCCCGCAGGGGGACGGCCCGAACGACGTCGGCCTGTCGCGCCGGCACCTCCGGGTCGCCCTCGACGCCTCGCTCGAGCGCCTCGGGGTCGACCACATCGACCTGTACCAGATGCACGCGTGGGACGCCCTGACACCGATCGAGGAGACCCTGCGCTTCCTCGACGACGCCGTCTCCGCGGGCAAGATCGGGTCCTACGGGTTCTCGAACTACCTCGGCTACCAGATCACCAAGGCCGTCTACGAGGCGAAGGCGCACGGCTGGGCACCGCCGGTCACCCTGCAGCCGCAGTACAACCTGCTCGTCCGCGACATCGAGCACGAGATCGTCCCCGCCAGCCTCGACGCCGGGATCGGTCTGCTGCCCTGGTCGCCCCTGGCCGGCGGCTGGCTGTCCGGCAAGTACCAGCGCGACGAAGCACCCACCGGCTCCACCCGACTCGGCGAGAACCCGTCGCGCGGCATGGAGGCGTGGGAAGCGCGGAACGGCGACGAGCGCACCTGGGCCGTCCTCGACGCGGTGTCCGCGGTTGCCGATGCGCACGGCGCCTCACGGTCGCAGGTCGCCCTCGCCTGGCTGCTCGCCCGGCCGGCGGTGACGAGCGTGATCCTCGGCGCCCGGACGGTGTCGCAGCTCGAGGACAACCTCGGTGCGGCCGACCTCGTGCTGACCGAAGCGGAGCTCACGGAGCTCACCGACGCCAGCGCACCACGCATCGACGACTACCCGTACGGCACCGCCGGCGTCGCTCAGCGGGAGCGCAAGATCACCGGCGGACGCTGAAGATCCGTGCACGTTCGTGCGGATTCGCGCTGATGTGGGGTCCGGGTGTGGACGCACGGTTCGGCGAGGTGTCATCCTCGTCGCACGACCGGCTGGTTACCGCGTCGAGCGCCCGGAACACTCCCTGATCCGTGTTCCACACGCGCCGATGCCCCGGGTGAGTGATCACCCGGGGCATCGCTCCGCCGGATGGCGGTCCTGGGGCCGGCAGCGGGACTTGAACCCGCAACCCCCGTATTACAAGTACGGTGCGCTACCAATTGCGCCATGCCGGCTGACGCCGCTCATCCTACCGGTGAGGGCGTCGGACGCTCACTCGCCGGACTTCTCCGAGAAGTTCAGCGAGATCGAGTTCATGCAGTACCGGTCACCGGTGGGGGTACCGAAACCGTCGGGGAACACGTGGCCCAGGTGCGAGCCGCAGTTCGCGCAACGGACCTCGGTGCGCACCATGCCGAGCGACTTGTCGTCGATCAGCTGCACGGCGTCGGGGTTCACCGACTCGTAGAACGACGGCCAGCCGCAGCCGGAGTCGAACTTCGTGCCGCTCTTGAACAGCTCTGCGTTGCAGGCCGCACAGGTGTAGACGCCGGCACGCTCCTCGTCGAGGAGTTCACCGGTCCACGGCCGCTCGGTCCCCGCCTGACGCAGGACGGCGTACTGGTCCGGGGAGAGCTCCTCGCGCCACTGGGCGTCGGACTTGTCGACGTTGTATGCCATTGGTTCCTCCTGCTTCCGGTCGGGTTCTTCCGGGCACTCCCGACCACTTCAGTAAACTCGCGACGATGTCCGAGCATTCCGTGCACCACGCCCGCTGGACCCGTCTGACGACGGACGAACTGTACGGCATCGTGGTGCTCCGGAACCGCGTCTTCGCACTCGAACAACGGGTGACGGCCGAGGACTTCGACGGCCGTGACCGCGAGCCCGAGACCGAGCACTGGTGGTTCGGTACCGACACCGATGCGGTTGGGTACCTGCGCCTCATCCGTCCGGCGGCGGACGAGGTCCACCCGGCCGATGCGTCGCCACCGGAGTGGGTGATCGGCCGGGTCGCCACCCACCCGGAGCACCGTGGACAGGGTGTGGCCGGACGGCTCGTCGCCGCCGTCCTCGACCGACACGGGCACGACCCGTTCGTCCTGCACGCCCAGGAGTACGTCGCGGCCCTGTACGAGCAGTACGGCTTCGTCCGGTTCGGGGAACCGTACGACGAAGCCGGCATCCGCCACGTCGGCATGCACCGCCCCGGGCGCTGATGGACACACGGGCCCGGTACGCCGCGTACGCCGACCGCATCGAGGCGGTCTCGCCGACGTACGCCGCGTGGGCACGGTCGCTGGACCCCGCGCTCGTCGCGCTCCTCGCCGAGGTCCCCGAGCAGCAGCGGCAGCCGGAGCTGCTCTTCGCCGTCGCGCGGCGGCTGGGCGCGGACCCGTCGGATCCCGGTGCGCTGCGCGCGATCGGACGGGAGGCCCGCCCCGCCCTGGTCACGGCCCTCGCCTCCGCCACGGTGCAGGCCAACGACCCGCGGCGGCTCGGTCCCGTCGTCCCGCTGTTCGCGGCACTCGCCGAGCGGGCACCGCGGCCGCTCGGGTTGGTCGACGCCGGCGCCGCGGCGGGGCTCTGCTCGATCCCGGACCGGGTGACCCTCGACCACCGGGTGGGTCCCGAGGGCGACGTCGTCCGGATGCACACGGCGCCGGAGGACCCGTCGATCCGACTGGTCGTCGACGTCACCGGCGACGTGCCCGCGCCGGCGCGCTCGCCGATCTCGATCGGTGCACGGGTCCTGCTCGATCCGAACCCGATCGACCTCGCCGCACCGGGCGCGTTCGACCGGTTGGTCGAGGCCGTCCCGCCCGAGGCGACGGACCGGATCGCCCTGATGCGCGAGGCGGCGCGCGCGACGCTCGCCGCGCCTCCCGTCCGCCTCGTCGGCACGCTGCCCGGTGACCTCGACCGTGCACTGGACGCCCTGCCGGACGACGTGGAGCCCGTCGTCCTGACCACCGGGACCCTGGTCTACGTGCCGGGCGCCGAGCGCCAGCGGTTCGTGGACCGCGTCCGCGAACGCTGTGTGCACTGGATCGCGCTCGAACGCACCGGGATCCTGCGCGGTGTCGCGGCGACGGTGCCCGACGACGTCGACCCCGCGGATCCGGACGCCTTCGCCACGGTCTCGATCGACGGCACCGCGGTCGCCGTCTCGGACCCGTTCGGCACGCGGGTGCGCTGGTTCCGCGACCCGAACCTGTGACCGGTGTTCGCGACAGTCCAGCGCCGTGCCAGGGTCCGGATGCTCGACGCCCCTACGATGTGCGAGACCCGTTCCCCGACACGTGATCGGAACCGCCGTGACCAGCCCCACCGACGAGCACCGCGCTGACGAGCTCACCGAGCTCGCCAGGCACGTGCTGTCGTTCGAGCACGACCGGGCACGGCACGACCGCACGAAGGAAGCGGAGATCCGGGTCGAGTTCGAGATGTCGCCGGCGCGCTACTACCAGGTGCTGAACCGCGTGATCGACTCGCCCGCGGCACTCGCGTACGACCCGCAGCTCGTCACCAGGCTGCAGCGGCTCCGGCACGCGCGCACCAGCGCCCGGGCGACGCGCAGCTTCGTCGCGCCCGGCGGCGCTCCCGAAGGACGTGAAGAGGAACGATGAGCACCAGATTCCCCCGTGACCGGTTCGACGACGTCGCCGACGGCCCCCGGGTCGGCGCACACCGCGGTGCCCAGCGCCGCGGCCGTGGCTGGATCGCGTTCGCCTGGGCGGCACTCGCCACCGGCGTGCTCGTCGGCATCGGCGTGCTCGTCCTCGCACTCCTGAACGGCAGCTACTCGTTCAGCGGGTCGGACTCGCCCTCGGCGTCGACGAGCTCGTCGGCCACGTCGAAGCCGTCCGCGTCCGCCACCTCGAAGCCCTCGGCCTCCTCGTCGGCCGGTGCGGATGCCGGTTCCGGAGCGGCCGCGGCCACGCCGGCGCAGCAGGGCACGACCACCGTTGTCGTCCTGAACGGCACGACGACCACCGGCCTCGCCGCCCGCGCCAGCGCCACGCTGACCGGCGCCGGCTGGCAGGTCGCCTCGACCGGGGACGCCGGCACGACCGGGTCGACGTCGACGATCGTGTACTACCAGCAGGCCGCACAGGCGGCCGTCGCGCAGGGCATCGCGAAGCAGCTCGGGGTCACCGCCGTGCAGCAGTCGGCAGCGTTCCCGAACGCCGACGTGAGCGTCGTGCTCGGGGCCGACTACACCGGCTGATCCGCATTCCGCGGGCCCGTTCCGCCCGCATTTGTGACGGTCGTGTTTCGGGCACGTTGATTTCTGTCGGAATCGACGTGAAACAACGTCACACCTCTTGCCTGATCGGCGTGCTTCCAGCAGAGTCCCTTGCAGACGACGAACACGTCGTTCGCACAGCAGTACCAGGGAGCAAGAGATCATGGCCAACGGAACCGTGAAGTGGTTCAACGCTGAAAAGGGCTTCGGCTTCATCACCGTCGATGGAGGAGGCCAGGACGTGTTCGTGCACTACTCGGCCATCGACATGTCGGGTTACAAGGTCCTCGAGGAGGGCCAGGCAGTGGTGTTCGACGTCGGCACCGGGTCGAAGGGCCCGCAGGCGGAGGCAGTCCGACCGGCCTGACCACACGACACGCATCGTGAACGCGCCGTCCCGTCAGGGGCGGCGCGTTCGTCGTGCGTGGGCCGCGTCGCTCGGCGTGCGTGGCGGGCGGCCCGCGGCGGTGGTCGGGGTGCGCTGTTGGCGCAACGTGTGCTGGGAAGACGTGACGAGCCTCCAGATCGTGTTGCACTCGCACCGGGCGAGTGCCAGAATCGGCGTTGGCACTCGCTCACGTTGAGTGCCAGCACGACCCCACGACGTCCGGGAGGGACGAGAACTCACATGGCTAAGATCATTGCTTTCGACGAGGAGGCCCGCCGTGGCCTCGAGCGCGGCCTGAACCAGCTGGCCGACGCCGTGAAGGTGACGCTCGGCCCGCGCGGCCGCAACGTCGTCCTCGAGAAGAAGTGGGGCGCCCCCACGATCACGAACGACGGTGTCTCCATCGCCAAGGAGATCGAGCTCGACGACCCGTACGAGAAGATCGGTGCGGAGCTCGTCAAGGAGGTCGCCAAGAAGACCGACGACGTCGCCGGTGACGGTACGACCACCGCGACCGTCCTCGCCCAGGCACTCGTCCGCGAGGGCCTCCGCAACGTCGCCGCCGGCGCCGACCCCGTGTCGCTCAAGCGCGGCATCGAGAAGGCCGTCTCCGCCGTCTCCGACCAGCTCCTCGCCAACGCGAAGGACATCGAGACCAAGGACCAGATCGCCGCGACCGCGTCGATCTCGGCTGCAGACCCGACCATCGGCGCGCTCATCGCCGAGGCCATCGACAAGGTCGGCAAGGAAGGTGTCGTCACCGTCGAGGAGTCGAACACCTTCGGCACCGAGCTCGAGCTGACCGAGGGCATGCGCTTCGACAAGGGATACCTGTCGCAGTACTTCGTCACCGACCCCGAGCGTCAGGA
Source organism: Curtobacterium sp. ABR8 (assembly GCF_057812125.1). Lineage (NCBI taxonomy): Bacteria > Bacillati > Actinomycetota > Actinomycetes > Micrococcales > Microbacteriaceae > Curtobacterium > Curtobacterium sp. ABR8. The sequence continues at coordinate 3,523,548 of NZ_CM173818.1, read as the reverse complement.
AGCCGTCTTCGAGGACGCCTACATCCTGATCGTCAACTCGAAGATCTCGAACATCAAGGACCTCCTGCCGGTGGTCGACAAGGTGATCCAGGCGGGCAAGCAGCTCCTGATCATCGCCGAGGACGTCGACGGCGAGGCCCTGGCCACGCTCGTCGTGAACAAGATCCGCGGCATCTTCAAGTCCGTCGCCGTCAAGGCCCCGGGCTTCGGCGACCGTCGCAAGGCCATGCTGCAGGACATCGCGATCCTGACCGGTGGCCAGGTCATCTCGGAAGAGGTCGGCCTCAAGCTCGAGAACGCGACGCTCGACCTGCTCGGTCGTGCCCGCAAGGTCGTCATCACCAAGGACGAGACCACGATCGTCGAGGGTGCCGGCGACGCCGAGCAGATCGCCGGCCGTGTCCGCCAGATCCGCTCCGAGATCGAGGCGACCGACTCCGACTACGACCGCGAGAAGCTCCAGGAGCGCCTCGCGAAGCTCGCCGGTGGCGTCGCCGTCATCAAGGCGGGTGCCGCGACCGAGGTCGAGCTCAAGGAGCGCAAGCACCGCATCGAGGACGCCGTCCGCAACGCGAAGGCTGCCGTCGAAGAGGGCATCGTCGCCGGTGGTGGCGTCGCCCTCATCCAGGCCGGTGCCGTCGCACTCGAGGCCCTCGAGCTCGAGGGTGACGAGGCGACCGGTGCGAACATCGTCCGCGTGGCCATCGACGCGCCGCTCAAGCAGATCGCGCTGAACGCCGGTCTCGAGCCGGGTGTCGTCGCCGCCAAGGTGCGCGAGCTCGAGTCGGGCTGGGGCCTCAACGCTGCGACCGGCGAGTACGTCGACCTCATCGCCGCGGGCATCATCGACCCGGCCAAGGTCACGCGCTCGGCGCTGCAGAACGCTGCGTCGATCGCCGGTCTGTTCCTGACGACCGAGGTCGTCGTCGCCGACAAGCCCGAGCGTGCCGCGGCCGCTCCGGCCGGCGACCCGACGGGTGGCATGGACTTCTAGGTCCGCTGTTCCGGAAGGGCCCCGCACGCTGCGCGTGCGGGGCCCTTCCGCGTGCGGGGGCGGGGGCGGGGGCGGGGGGGCGTCCGTGTGGCGCGCGTCCCGTCCCGTCTCGCCCGTCCCGTCCCGCCCCGTCCTGCCCCGCCCGTGAGGTTCCGAAATCTCGGCATCTCGGGGCCGGGTTCGCCGTTGTTCGGAACCTCGGCGGTCAACGCGCGGCATGTCGTGGAACCTCGCCGAGCCGGTCGGTTTGGACTGGAGGCCCGTCCAGCGTCGTTCTCCGTCGCTGCGTCCGACCGCGGCCGGCCCGGCGTCTCGTGCGCATGCTCCGTCAGGGCGAGAGCTTCGTGCCGCTCCTCGTCGATGGACGGCCTCGCTGGTCGGTGTGATGCGGCTCCGGACAGAACGGGTTGCGGCGGACTCGGTGCGCCGGGGTTCCACGACTCGCCGTGTGCTGAACGCCGAGGTTCCGAACTCGAGCGCCACAGGGCGCGAGATGCCGAGATTTTGGAACCTCGGGCGCAGGTACCGGCGCGCGCGCCGGCGCGCGCGCGCTGGCGCGGGCGCGCAGCCGCGCCGCCCGCCCGCGTCAGGCGGCGTAGTCGCGGGGGAGCAGGGGCAGCCAGACGCGGAAGGTCGCGCCGCCGCCCTCGGTGTCGAAGACCTCGACCGAGCCGTGGTGTGCCGCGACGATGCCCGACACGATGGCGAGTCCGAGGCCCGAGCCGCCGGTGTCCCGAGCGCGCGAGGTGTCGGCACGCCAGAACCGCTGGAAGATCTTGTCGCGCAGCTGCGCGGGGATCCCCTCGCCGTGGTCGATGACGTCGATGTGGGCCATGCCGCGGTCGTCGTCCACGCCGACGCCGATCTCGATCGGGTCGTCGTGCTCGGTGAACCGCATGGCGTTGCCCATCAGGTTCGTCACGATCTGGCGGATCTTGTTCTCCTCCGCCAAGACGATCGGCGGGCGCTTGGGCATCACGACCGTGGGCAGCGGTGTCGTCTCGTCGGTGGGGGCGGCACCGGCCTCGATGTCCATCGCCCGGGTCCGACGAGCACGGAGACGCGCGATCGTCTGCCGCGAGAACGCGATGGGGCCCGTGGTGTTCGCCGAGGTGGGCGACGCCGGGGGGACCTCGCCCGTGTCGGACGGCGAGCCCGATGAGAGCGACGACGAGGACGAGGGCGGCCGCACGGCCTGGGGCACGCTCTCGCCCGTCATGGCGTCCTCGACGAGCACCTGGATCTCGCGGTCCGGGTTGGACGCCATGGTGTCGAGCGCCGAGTCGCGTGCGATGGCGACGAGATCGACCGGCCCGAGCTCGAGCGGCTTCGACTCGTCGATGCGGGCGAGCTGGAGCAGGTCCTGCACGAGCAGACCCATCCGCTTCGCCTCTTTCTCGATGCGCTCCATCGCCTGGGCGACGTCTTCTTCCTTGCGCAGTGCACCCATCCGGTACAGCTCGGCGTACCCGCGCAGGGACACCAGCGGCGTGCGGAGTTCGTGCGACGCGTCGCCGACGAACCGGCGCATCTGGTCGATGGTGCGCTGGCGGTCCTCGAACGCGGTGTCGATGCGCTCGAGCATGACGTTGAGGGATCGGTTGAGCCGGCCGACCTCGGTGTTCGGGGTGTCCGCTTCGAGGCGCTGGTTGAAGTCACCCGCGGCGAAGCGCGCAGCGGTGTCCTCGACGTCCCGCAACGGGTCGAACGTGGCGGTGACGAGCAGCCGCGTGAGCATCGCCCCGAGCAGGATCACCGAGGCACCGAAGCTCAGGAAGATCGCGGTGAACCGCAGGATCGTCTGGTCGGTGTCGGCGCTCGACACCGCGACGAGCACGAAGCCGGTCTCGGTGGAGCCACTCGTCTGGTTCTGCAGCGACGCGGGGATGACCTGGGCACGCCATTCGTGGTTGTGCTGGCTGTCGTAGAGCGAGAAACGCGAACCGTTCTGCGCTGCTGCCGAGAAGTCGAGTTCGCGGATGTCCGGACGGCTCGACGCCTTCGTCTGGCAGATCTTGTCGCCGTCGGCGTCGTACGCGGCGACGTAGGCGCTCTGCGACAGCACGACCGACAGCTTGCAGTACTGCTCGCCGTCGCTGATGTTCTGGCCCTCGAGTTGCTCCGTCGTGCCCTTGACGTTGTTGTCGAGCTGCGCCATCAGGTACGTGGACAGGACGGTCATCGTGCCGAGCCCGGCGACGAGCAGGCCGAGCGCCACCAGGAGCACCGTGATCCCGGTGATCTTGGTGCGCAGGGAGATCCCGTCCCACCAGCGGCTCATTCGCGTGTGCATGCTGCCCCAACGATAGACAGCGGCCGCCCGGTGAAACCGGACGGCCGCCGTGAAGAACGGACGCTACGAGGCCTTGGACGCCTTGAGCATGTACCCGAAGCCGCGCTTGGTCTGGATGATGGGCTCGGCCGAGTACTGGTCGAGCTTGCGGCGCAGGTACGAGATGTAGGACTCGACGATGCCGGCGTCGCCGTTGAAGTCGTACTCCCACACGTGGTCGAGGATCTGCGCCTTCGACAGCACGCGGTTGGGGTTGAGCATGAGGTAGCGGAGCAGCTTGAACTCGGTGGGCGAGAGCTCGATCTGCGCGTCGCCGATCGTGACCTCGTGCGTGTCCTGGTCCATCGTCAGCTCGCCGGCGCGGATGATCGCGTCTTCCTCGTCGTTCATCGTGCGCCGCAGGATGGCCTTGATGCGGGCGACGATCTCGTCGAGGGAGAACGGCTTGGTGACGTAGTCGTCGCCGCCGACGGTGAGACCGGTGATCTTGTCCTCGGTGTCGTCCTTCGCGGTGAGGAACAGGATCGGCGAGGTGTAGCCCGACGAGCGGAGGCGCTTGGTGACGCCGAAACCGTTCATGTCGGGGAGCATCACGTCGAGGATGATCAGGTCGGGTTCTTCCTCGAGCACGGCCGAGATCGCCTGGGCGCCGTTGCCGACGGCACGGACGGCGAACCCGGCGAAGCGCAACGAGGTCGTCAGGAGGTCGCGGATGTTCGGTTCGTCGTCGACGATCAGGATCTTGGGGCCATCGCTCATGGTCCTATCTTCTGACCGTTCCCTAATGGTTTCCTGAGAGCGGTGCGTACGTCAGCCCACGGGCGCCTGGACCTGGTCGGCATCCAAGATCGTGTAGGAGTACCCCTGCTCGGCGAGGAACCGCTGCCGGTTCTGCGCGAAGTCCTGGTCGACGGTGTCCCGCGCGACGAGCGTGTAGAACGACGCGGGCAGGCCGTCCTTGTTCGGACGCAGCAGTCGTCCGAGGCGCTGCGCCTCCTCCTGCCGTGACCCGAAGGAACCGGAGACCTGGATCGCGACGGTGGCGTCGGGCAGGTCGATCGAGAAGTTCGCGACCTTCGACACGACGAGCACGTCCACCTCGCCGGCTCGGAACGCGTCGTACAGCCGCTCGCGTTCGTCGACCGGGGTCGCACCGGTGATCTCGGCCGCGTCGAGCGACGCGGCCAGTTCGTCGAGCTGGTCGATGTACTGCCCGATCACCAGGATCTGCTCGCCGCGGTGCTTCTCGATGAGCTCCCGCACGACCGGGGTCTTCGCGGGCGAGGTGGCGGCGAGCCGGTAGCGCTCGTCGTCGCTCGAGGCCGCGTACTCCAGGCGCTCCTGGTGCGGCAGGTCGATGCGCACCTCGTAGCACTCGGCAGGGGAGATGTAGCCCTGCGCCTCGATCTCCTTCCACGGAGCGTCGTAGCGCTTCGGGCCGATGAGCGAGAAGACGTCGCCCTCGCGGCCGTCCTCGCGCACGAGGGTCGCCGTGAGGCCGAGGCGACGGCGTGCCTGCAGGTCCGCGGTCAGCTTGAAGACCGGTGCCGGCAGCAGGTGGACCTCGTCGTACACGATGAGGCCCCAGTCGAGGGCGTCGAGCAGCGACAGGTGCGTGTACTCGCCCTTCCGGCGGGCGGTGAGGATCTGGTACGTCGCGATCGTGACCGGCCGGATCTCCTTGACGCTGCCCGAGTACTCGCCGATGTCCTCCGGCTGCAGGGTCGTCCGCTTCAGGAGCTCGCTGCGCCACTGCCGTGCGGACACGGTGTTCGTCACGAGGATGAGCGTGGTCGCCTTGACGGTCGCCATCGCACCGGCGCCGACCAGGGTCTTGCCGGCGCCACAGGGCAGCACGACGACACCGGAGCCCTGCGCGAAGAACGTGTCGACGGCCTGCTCCTGGTACGGGCGCATGTGCCACTCGGCCGTGTCGAGGTCGATCGGGTGCGGCTGCCCGGGGGTGTAGCCCGCCAGGTCCTCGGCCGGCCAGCCGAGCTTCACGAGCTCCTGCTTGATCTGCCCGCGAGCCCACGGCTGCAGCTCGACCTCGGAGGGACTCCGCATGTCGCCGAGCAACGGCTTGATCCGCTTCGACCGGATGACCTCGGCCAGGACGGACGGGTCCTCGGCGGTGAGGAGCAGCACGGGAAGGCGCTCGAGTTCCTCGCTGGGGGAGTTCGCGATGACCGGGGCGTCCTCGCGCTCCTCCCGCCGGATGACGAGTCGCCCGTAGCGCGACACCGTGTCACGGATGTCGACCGTGACGCTCTGCGGGACGGGGAACTTGGCGAACCGCTCGAGGGTGGCGATCATCGCCTCGGCGTCGTGTCCGGCGGCCCGTGCGTTCCACAGGCCGAGGCGGGTGATGCGGTAGGTGTGCACGTGCTCGGGGGCACGTTCGAGTTCGGCGAAGGCCGCGAGCTCGTGGCGTGCGTCCTCGGCGTCGGGGTGAGCGACCTCGAGGAGCACGGTGCGGTCGCTCTGCACGATCAGCGGTCCGTTCATGACCTGCCAGCCTAGCCGTCGTCACCTGCGTTCGGGTGACCGCGCCCCTCAGGCGTCGCTCTCGACCGCCACGACGAGCGACAACGGCAACGTGCGTTCGACGTCGACGCTGGTGTCACGGCCGCGGACGCGGCCGGCCGCGACGGAGGTCGGGATGATCGAGAACGGCCGCTCGGACCCGTCCGGCATGCGGACCGTGAGCCGGATCGGCGTCCGCCCGCGCACGGCCAGGTCGATCTGCCGTCCCAGCCACTCCTGCTCCGGCTCGGCGTCACCACGCTGGGTGGTCAGGCGGAGTCGTTCCACGAGTGCGTGCGCCGCCTGTTCCGGCGAGCGTCCGGTGGGGCTGCGCCGACCGGGAGGCCCGTGGTGCGTCTCGGGGCGGGCGCCGGTCGCGAGCACGGCCGGGTAGCGCTGGTCCTCGAGCGCGGTGTGCACGACGTGCGCCGGGTAGCGGGTGGTCAGCGTCGTCAGGTCGCTGCGCTCCCACGCCATCTGCCGGAGTTCGGCGTCGACACCGATGAGGTCGAGCTGGTCCGCGGTGCCGCGCACCACGGCGCCGACCCCACCCTCGCCGCGGTCGACGACGATGCTGCCGTCGCGTCCGGCGACCTGGTCGACCAGGTAGGCGAGCGGCTGCGGGACACCCGTCGACGACAGTCGGGTGAGCAGCGCCAGGACGTCGTCGCGGGAGTGCCCGGCACGGAACGCCGCGCGCAGGGTGTCCTCGGAGATCCGGTACCGGGCGGCCAACCCGGGGGCTTCGAGCACGGCGACCGTGCGCAGGGCGGCGTCGTCGACCGGTGCGAGGGGCCCGGGAGCGATCACGGTCAGGTCGTGCTGCAGGTACACCTGGTCGACGGTGCCGGGCAGGTCCTCCGACGCGGGTCCGGCGTCACCGTCCAGGAGCGCCCGGCCGGTGCTCGTGACGATGCCGTCGACCGCGAGTCCGAGCGACCCGGCGGTACCGGCGGCGTCGAGCAGGAGGGCGTCGAGCCAACGGGAGCCCGCGGGGTACGCCCAGCGTCCGAGCGCCACGAGGTCGCGCAGGTCGTCGTCTGCGAGCGCGAGGACCTCGTGCACCGCGGTACCGAGGGTGTCCGCCCAGGCCGACACCAGCGTCGCCCAGCGGTCCGGCCAGTCGGCGACCAGCCAGGCCTGCCCGGCGTCGGTGACCGTCCAGCGGCCGGAGCCCGGGTCCGCGAAGCCCACGCGGTCGAGCAGTTCCAGCCTCCCGGGCACGAGGTCCGCCTCGGTGCCGATGCGCTCGGCCAGCGCCTTGGCGAGTGGTGTGCCGATGCCGCCCTTGACGAGTTCGCGGACCGAGCCGGCGTCCACCGCACGCAGCAGTTCGGCGAGCACGGTCATGCTCGAGAACGCCTGCTCCGCGCCGGAGGTGCGTGCGCGGTCCTGACCGGCCACGTCGTCGGCGTGCGGAGCGCGGTCGGGGCGATCCGGGCCTCCTGACCGTTCCAGTGCCACGAGGTCGGGGTGGGCGGCCACGCGTGCGGCGACCGCGTCGTCGACGGCGCCGTCCTCGTCGGCCAGGCCGAGCGTGATCGCCGGGCCCAGGCTGTCGGCGTCACCGCCGTCACGGAGCGCCAGGATGGTGGCGCGGGGCAGGTGCTCGACCGCGGCGTCGACGGCGTCGTCGGTGCGGAGCGCCTCGGCCAGGTCGAAGAAGTCGGTGATCCGTTGCGGACCGGTCTCGCCGAGGGCGGCCGGGGGCAGGCTCCGCGCAGCGACGAGTCGTTCGAGGGAGTCGTCCGGCAGCGCCCGGAGTCGGGCGGCCAGGTCGGCGGTGGTCGTCATCGTCCGGTGCCAGCGTCCGGGGCGGACGTCAGCGAGCCGTCCGGTTGGCTCGTGCGCGACGCGTCCAGGTGATGCCGAGGAGCGTGAAGACCAGCACCATGCCGATCGGGAACCCGACGAGTGGGATCGCCATGATCACCGGCCACGGCATGGAACCCTGCGCGCTCGGGACCGTCAGCCACATGACGATCATCGCCGCCATGCAGAGGAACGCAGCGATGAAGATGCCACCGACCATGAACGCCAGAGCGCGTTCGGTACGATTGAACGTCACCGGGGGTTCTGCGGAATCCTGCGGGTTCCCGGTTGATCGGGTCGGATTGGCCATCGACCCAGGATATCCGACGCACCACGGCCGTACCACGACCTCGAGGAGTCCACGCATGCCCACCGGCAAGGTCAAGTTCTACGACGACGACAAGGGCTTCGGCTTCATCACCGGAGACGACGGCGACCAGGTCTTCCTGCACGCTTCCTCGCTGCCCGACGGCGTCGTGACCGTGAAGGCGGGATCCCGGCTCGAGTACGGCGTCGTGCAGGGGAAGAAGGGGTCGCAGGCACTGTCCGTGCGGCTCCTCGACCCGCAGCCGTCGTTGTCGCGGATGACCCGTCGCTCCGCAGACGACATGGCCGTGATCGTCGAGGACCTGGTGAAGGAACTCGACCGGATCAGCGGAGACCTCCGCCACGGCCGCTACCCGAAGAACGGCGATCGACTCGCCGCCATCCTGCGGCACGTCGCAGACCAGTTGGAGGCGTGACGCCATGACAGACAGCGACGCAGTACCTGTTGACTACACCGACCTGGCGCGGACCGCGCTGCTCGAGGTGACCCCGGAGTCGAGCATCGGCGCGCCCGTCGGCACCGTGGACGAGGGCGACGGCGTCGTCTCCGTCCTGTTCGCGAACCGCATGCCGGGGTACCCCGGCTGGCGCTGGACCGTCAGCGTCGCGAAGGTCGGCGACGAGGACCCCACCGTGCTCGAGGTCGAGCTGATGCCCGGCGACGGCTCGCTCGTGGCACCGGAGTGGGTGCCGTGGTCCGAACGACTGGCCGAGTACCGGGCGGCGCAGGACCACGAGTCGGACGAGGAGTCCGACGACGACGAGGACGACGACTTCGACGACGAGTCGGACGACGACTCGGACGAGGACGCCGACTACGACGACGCGGACGACGACGAAGCCGACGACGAGTCGGACGACGACGACTTCGACGCCGACGAGGACGACCTGGACGAGTCGGACGACGACGACATCGAGGGTGTGGACGTCGACGCGCTCGCCGAGGTCGACGATGACGCCTCCGACGGTGACGACGACGCAGTCGACGAGGCTCCGCAGCCGCCCCGCCGTCGCCGCGCCCAGCGCGTGCGGCCGGTCGACCCGGACGCCGACCTCGTGGTCGACCAGCTCGATGCGGGCGAGGTCGACCCGGACTTCCACCGCTCCTGACCCGCGCCACCAGAACGACGAAGCACCACGGTCTCCCGTGGTGCTTCGTCGTTTCCCAGGTGTCCGTCGACCGGACGGCGGGGCGTGGGGTCAGCGCAGGGCGTCGACCGTGAAGTCGATCGCCTGCACGAGCTTCGCGACGTCGTCCGGGTCGATCGCGGTGAACGTCGCGACGCGCAGCTGGTTGCGGCCGAGCTTCCGGTACGGCTCGGTGTCGACGATGCCGTTCGCGCGCAGGGTCGCGGCGACGGCCTTGGCGTCGATCGAGTCGTCGAGGTCGATCGTGGCGACGACCTGCGAGCGGGCTGCGGGATCGGTGACGAACGGGGTCGCGTAGTCGACCGACTCGGCCCAGTCGTACAGCGTCGACGACGAGGTCTTCGTGCGGGTGTCCGCCCACGCCAGGCCGCCGGACTCGTTGATCCACCGGACCTGGTCGTCGAGCAGCAGCAGCGTCGAGATCGCCGGGGTGTTCAGCGTCTGGTTCAGGCGCGAGTTGTCGACGGCGTTCTTGAGCGACAGGAACTCCGGGATGTACCGACCGCTCGCCGCGATGCGCTCGACGCGCTCGATCGCGGCGGGGGAGAACAGCGCGAGCCACAGGCCGCCGTCGGAGGCGAAGTTCTTCTGCGGTGCGAAGTAGTAGACGTCGGTGGCGTCCACGTCGAACGCGGCACCACCGGCGGCGCTCGTGGCGTCGACGACCGTGAGCGCACCGGCGTCACCGGCGGCGCGGACGACCGGGGCCATCACGCCGGTCGAGGTCTCGTTGTGGGGGTAGGCGTAGACGTCGACGCCGTCGATCGGCTCGAGCGCGGCGAGTGATCCGCCGGGGGCCTCGACGACGTGCGGCGCCTCGAGCCACGGTGCGCCGGCCGCCTTGGCGAACTTCGACCCGAACTCGCCGAAGGACAGGTTCTCCGCACGGCGTTCGATGAGGCCGAACGCGGCGGCGTCCCAGAAGGCGGTCGAACCACCGTTGCCGAGGACGACCTCGTAGCCCTCGGGGACCTGGAACAGGTCGGCGAGCCCGGAGCGGACGCTGCCGACCAGGTCCTTCACGGGCTTCTGGCGGTGGGACGTGCCGAGGATCGTGGCCCCGCGCGTCACGAGGGACTCGAGCTGCGCGCCGCGGATCTTGGACGGTCCGCAGCCGAAGCGGCCGTCGGTCGGGAGGAGTTCGGCGGGGATGACGATGTCTGCCATGCGCCGATCCTACCGAGCGCGATCCCAGTGCTGGTGCGCCTGTACCGGCCGGACGGGGTTGCCCGTCGGGGTGCGGCTGCGGCGCTCTTCTTGCCCCGTGCAAGTGTCGGTCGGAGTTCGTCGGTCCGAACAAGTAGGGTGGTGGCCGCTGGGCCCAGACATGAGAGGCGGACCGTGACCGATCTCGTCGACACCACGGAGATGTACCTTCGCACCATCCTCGACCTCGAGGAGGAGGCGATCGTTCCGCTGCGCGCCCGCATCTCGGAGCGGCTCGGTCACTCGGGCCCGACGGTCTCGCAGACCATCGCCCGCATGGAGCGCGACGGCCTGGTCGTCGTCTCCGGCGACCGCCACCTGGAACTCACCGACGAGGGCCGCTCACGCGCCACCCACGTCATGCGCAAGCACCGTCTGGCGGAGCGACTGCTCGCCGACGTCATCGGGCTCGACTGGGCCTTCGTCCACGACGAGGCCTGCCGGTGGGAGCACGTCATGAGCGAGCAGGTCGAGGTCCGCCTGCTCGAGATGCTCGGCAACCCGACCGAGTCGCCGTACGGCAACCCGATCCCCGGCCTGGCCGAGATCGGCGGCCCCGCAGCCGCCGGGTTCCTCGACGGCGTGCAGAACATCGTCGCCGCGACCGAGGGCACCGACGCCGTCGCGACCGGTGTGATCCGACGTCTGGGCGAGCCCGTGCAGTTCGAACCCGAACTCCTGCACCAGCTCCGCACGGCCGGCGTCATGCCCGGTCGGCTCGCGGGCGTGCAGCGCGCCGGGGCCTACGTCGCCGTGCGTGTCGAGGGCGAGGACTCGGGCATCGAGCTCCCCGTCGAGGTCGCGCAGCACGTGTACATCGAGCGGAATTGATTTCCCCGCTCTGACCAGGGCTTCTTAACCGTTTCGTTACAAACGGGCCGTTTCATCTCGACAAGGTAACGACGGCCCCGTACACTCGTCGAGTCCCCGCGCTGCGCCTGAGCCGGAGACCCGTGGCAGGACGTCTCGAACCCGTCTCCTGCCTCGATCGGAAACGATGACGAACGGATGGGGTTGCACGTCGCCGGACACCCACGGCAGCGTGATGACGAGACGCCGGAGACCACACCCTTGACGCAGACCGGTTCCGCCGCGGACGACCAGACGCCCGCGAACCCGACGAACACCGAGAACGCCACCGACGCCCCGCTCACCCGGCGGTCCGCCCGCCAGGCCGATGCGCGCACGACCCGCAAGGTCGTCCCCGTGCGGTCCGCGCCGCTCCCCGGCGGCCGTCGTGCCGCGCAGGCTGCAGCCAGTGCCACCGCAGCGAAGGCCAGTTCGGCGTCGCGCAAGCGCAAGTTCCTCGCCCCCATCGTCCTGACGGTCGCCGCCGGCATGTTCGGCACCGTGGCGGTCGCACCGGCCTTCGCCGCGCAGCCCGCCACCGGTACCGACGCGGCGAACGCCCAGCGTCAGGTCCGCGCGACCGAGAGCCAGGAGTTCTCGGTGTCCGACGCGGTGGCCCTGGCCGGTACGAGCCGCGACGGCTACGGCGCGACCTCGACCGCGACGCTCGACGCCCGCGCAGCGGCGAAGCAGGCAGCGGCCGACCAGGCCGCGGCCTCGGCGCAGGCCGCAGCCGACGCGGAGGAGCAGGCGTCCGCGACCCAGGCTGCGCGTGCGCAGACCGCCGAGCAGTACGCCTCGTACACCGGCCCGTCCGCCGCCGACTACGTGGCCAGCTCCACCGCCGCGGACACCCCGTTCTCGCTGCCGGCCGTCGTCGCGACCGCCAAGCAGTACATCGGCACCCCGTACGTCTTCGGCGGCGCCGACCCGTCGGGCTTCGACTGCTCCGGCTACGTCATGTTCGTGTACGCGCAGTACGGCATCAACCTCGCGCACTCCGTGCCGCTGCAGGACCAGGCCGGCACCACGATCCCCGAGTCCGAGGCGCAGCCCGGTGACGTCGTCATCTTCAACAACGAGGCGCACGACGGCTTCTACATGGGCAACGGCATGATCATGGACGCCCCGAAGCCCGGTGGCTCCGTGTCGATCCGTCCGATCTGGACCAGCGACTACCACATCGTCCGCTTCGGCATCTGAGGCATCTGAGGCGCCGCGGCGTCCGACCCGACCGCGGGGCATCGATCCCGTGAACATCGCCGGAACCGGCCCGTGCACCCTCGTGCCGGGCCGGTTTCTGACGTAGCCTGGCGCTGCACCGGTCCGCAAGGCCCCGAGCAGGGAGACCCCATGTCGATGTTCCGCACGACCCGAACCATGGGTCGGCGCGCGCGCATCGACATACGGTCGACCACCGCCTGCGTGCACGAGCACGCCCCTGCATGACGAGAGCACTGCCCATCCGGGTGGTGCTCTTCGTGGTTCAGGGGACGTGTGCGCGAGCGACGGTCACCTGCGAAGGACCCCGGTCCGACGCACCCGCAGCGCCTGGAAGCCGTCCAGGCACGTCGGAAGGGAACCAATGCGCACTCTCGTCCTCAACGCCGGTTACGAGCCCCTCGCGGTGATCTCGTTCCGACGAGCCCTCGTGCTGGTCATGAACCAGAAGGCCTCCATCGTCGCCGCCGACCTCGAACACCCGGTCACCGGGTCGACGTCGAGCTACGACCGTCCGTCCGTCATCATCCTCACCCGGTACGTGCGGATCCCGCACTCGAGACTCGTGCCGGTGTCGCGGCGAGGCGTCCTGCGCCGTGACGCGAACCGGTGCGCGTACTGCGACCGGCACGCGACGACCATCGACCACGTGCAGCCGAAGTCGCGCGGCGGGCAGGACTCGTGGGAGAACCTCGTGGCCTGCTGCCTGGCCTGCAACAACGAGAAGGGTGACCGCACCCCGCAGGAGATGGGGTGGCGGCTGCGCTTCCGTCCGAAGATCCCGCACGGGTCGTCGTGGGTCGTGCGCGGCATCGAGCGTCCGCAGGCCGAGTGGGATGAGTACCTCGTGGCCGCGTAGCGGCCGGCCCGCCGCGCTCACCATGTTCGGTCTGGAGGCACGTGGCGAACCCGCCACGTGCCTCCAGTCCGTCAGGTGGGTGCGTTCAGAGCGCGCGCTTGCGGCCCGGCAAGAGGAAGACCGCAACGATGCCGAAGGCGATGTAGACGAAGTTGAACAGCGACGCGAAGGTGACCAGCGCGTGCGATCCGCCGGTCACGACGGCGTGCGCATCGTTGAGCCCGCCCGCCGCCATCAGGGTGGTGGGGTCGGTGAGGGCGTGCAGGAGCATCGGGACGATCAGCCACCGGCTCACCCGGAGCGCGAGGAACATCATCGCGCCGAAGCCCATCGCGTAGCCGACCGTCGCGAACACGAGCAGCGGGTTGCCGCCGCCGAGCAGGTTCTGCAAGTGGATCAACCCGAAGACGACCGACGACAGCACGTAGACCGCACGCTCGCTGTACCCGTGGTGTTCGAGCAGCTCGACCGTGAGACCGCGGGTGAGGAGTTCTTCGGCGAACCCGACGCACAACCCGAAGAACAGGATCGCGAGGACGAGTGCGGGGGTGAACCGGGACCAGTCGGTGCCGGCGAGCTTCATCACCGGCGGGACGACGGTGATGACGACCGCGATCCACATCCACCGCGGGGCGCGTGCAGTGCGCCGGCGGAACAGGTGCGGCAACCACCCGAGTGAGCGCGCGAACAGCAGCAGGAGCAGTCCCATCAGGCCGATCGGCAGGATCGAGGCCCAGAGCACGCTCGCGGGGTCGCCGTACAGGTCGTCGAGGTCGATGAACGGCCGCACGAACAGGCCGATCAGCTGACTGATGCCGAGGTACACGAGCAGGTAGACGGCGGCGAGCAGGATCGAACGCCACCACCCGCCGCGTGCCCAGAAGCGTTGCCACGCGTTCTCGGTCGTCTGATCCGTCATGTGGTTCCCCGGTGGTGTGTGTGGTGCCTGGTGGGTGGCTGACGGCCTCAGCCTGCCGCATCCCGGGTCCGCCTGCCGATGGGGATCCGACAGGTCAGCGAACGCTGTATGGTCAGTGCATGCTGACCACTGCACCGCGGCTCGACGTCATGCACCGGCTCGGCCGGGCGATGGCGGACCGGACGCGATCCCGGATCCTGCTCGAGATGCTCGAGGCGCCGGTCCACCCGGGCCGGCTCGCCACCGACCTCGGGCTCACCCGGTCGAACGTCTCGAACCACCTCGCCTGCCTGCGCGGGTGCGGCATCGTCGTCGCGGTACCCGAGGGGCGCTCCACCCGCTACGAGATCGCCGACCCGCACCTCGGGGCCGCGATCCGTTCGCTCCTCGAGGTCGTGCTCGCCGTCGACGACGGCGAAGCGTGCACCGACGAGGACTGTGACGTCCCGCTCTGCTGCGGACCCGGCGCATGACCGGCGTGACGGCTGCGGTCGTCCCCGACCGCCGGCGCGTGCTGCAGCGACGGATCCGGTGGGTCGTCGCCGCGACGATCACGTACAACGTCATCGAGGCGGTCATCGCGATCGCCGCCGGTTCGGTGGCGTCCTCGACCGCCCTGATCGGCTTCGGACTCGACTCCGTCGTCGAGGTCCTGTCCGCCGCTGCCGTCGCGTGGCAGTTCGCCGGGCCGGACCCCGAGGCGCGGGAGCGCGTCGCGCTCAAGGTCATCGCGGTGTCGTTCTTCGCACTGGCGCTGTACGTCAGCGTCGACGCGGCGCTGACCCTGACCGGGGTGCGCGAGCCGGAACACAGCACCGTCGGGATCGTGCTGGCGGCGGTGAGCCTCGCCGTGATGCCGTTCCTCAGCCTGCTCGAACGTCGTACCGGGAAGGAACTCGGTTCGGCGTCGGCGATCGCGGACTCGAAGCAGACCCTGGTGTGCAGCTACCTGTCCGCCGCGGTGTTGATCGGTCTGCTCCTGAACACGCTGTTCGGGTGGTCGTGGGCGGACCCCGTCGCGGGCCTGGTCGTCGTCGTGTTCGCGGTGCGCGAGGGGCTCGAGGCCTGGCGCGGCGACGCGTGCAAGCAGCCGGTCGCTGCCCTGACCGGCGAGCGTGCAGCCGACGCCTGCGAGTGCTGCTGAAGACGTCGCACGGCGCCCGCGGTCCGGGTGTCGGTCCCGCTGAGTAGCGTCGCCGCCATGGGCGAGACACCGCAGATCGACGACGCGACCATCGAGGACCTCCGCGCGCGACTGCGTGCCACGCGCTGGCCGGACGCACCCGCCGGCGCCGGGTGGTCGCTCGGGGCGGACGTCGACGAACTCCGGGCCCTCATCGCGTACTAGGCCGACGGCTTCGACTTCGACGCGCACCGGGCACAGCTCGCCGCGCTGCCCAGCCGACGGCTGACGATCGACGGCACCGGGATCCACGTGCTGCACGCCCGAGCCGGCACGCCCGACGCGTTGCCGCTCCTGCTCGCGCACGGCTGGCCCGACTCCGGGTGGCGGTACCGCAAGGTCCTGCCGATGCTCGTCGAAGCCGGGTTCGACGTGGTCGTGCCGGACATGCCCGGGTACGGCTTCTCCGACGCGCCACCGCAGCCGATCGACGCCCGCGCGGTCGCCGGCATGTGGGCCGAGCTGATGACGGAACTGGGCCACGAACGATTCGCCGTCGCCGGCGGGGACATCGGCACGCACGTCGCCCGCTACCTCGCGCTCGACCACGCCGACCGGGTCGTCGCCGTGCACCGCATCGACGGCGGGCTCGCCTGGCCGGGCATCGACCTCGACACGTTGTCGCCGGAGGAACGCGGGTTCGTCGCCGCGACCGCCCGCTGGCGCGACGCCGAGGGCGCCTACGCGATGATGCACCGCACCAAGCCGCAGACCGTCGCGGTCGGCCTGAACGACTCACCCGCCGGGCTCGCCGCGTGGATCGTCGAGAAGCTCCGGTCCTGGAGTGACTGCGACGGCGACCTGTGGTCGGTGTACACGCAGGACGAGGTGCTCGCACTGCTGACCGAGTACTGGGCCACCGGCACGATCGGCTCGGCGATGCGGATGTACCACGCGAACGCCGCGATCCCGGCCGACCAGCTCGCCCGCCGGGTCGAGGTGCCGTCCGGGTTCTCGCTGTTCCCCGGCGACCTGGTGGAGCCGCCGCGCGCATGGCTCGAGCGGACGACGAACCTGGTGTCGTACCGGATGATGCCGCGCGGGGGACACTTCGCGCCGTTCGAGCAGCCGGCCCTGTACGTCGACGAGCTCACGACCTTCCTGGAGCCGTTCCGCCGCTAGAGTGGACGGGCCAGCCTCTGTAGCTCAATGGAAGAGCAGTTCCGTCCTAAGGAAACGGTTGGGGGTTCGAGTCCCTCCAGGGGCACCAGCAGGTCGAAGGGGTTCGCGTCCCTGCAGCGCCTTCCAGGGGCACCAGCAGGTCGAAGGGGTTCGCGTCCCTGCAGCTCCTTCCAGGGGCACCGACGCCGATCTCATCGCTGCGGATCACCCCGCGGCCGGCTGGACCGGCGGGTCCTCCGGCATCGGGTGCTCGTCCTGCCAGACGGCGTCGACGTCTCCGAACTCGCGCGGGTAGCACTGGGTGTCGAAGATCTCCGAACCGTCCGAGGGTGTCGAGTAGAGGTACCACGGTCCGGTTCCCGTCGGACGGCTCGTCCACGCGCCGTCGGCGTACCACGACAGCGGGACGGTGCCCATCGACTGACCGGCCTGCGCCAGGCAGGCCTGGAGCCGGTTGAACGCCGCGGTGTACTCGTCGAGTGTGACCTTCCCGTCGGCGGTCTCCGCCCGCTGCTGAGCGGACGGCCGTGCGATCGAGGCCGACTTCGCCCACGAGGCCCACACCGCGTACCGCGCCGAACCCTCGCCGGACACGGACACGGTGGCTCCTCCCGATCCCGGCGCCGGGTACATGCCCCAGCGGGAACCGAGCACGGTCACCTGGTCCTTCGTGCTCGTGGGGGTGCAGGCGGCGGAGTCCACGGTCGTCCCGTCGACCCGGATCGTGAACGTCCCCGGCTCGAGGCACTCCCACGTGAGCGTCACGCGATCCGCGCCGTCGGGACGGGTGCCGAGGGGGAACGAGCCGTCGCCGCGGGTGACGGCGAACGCCGGCGTGCCGAGCAGTGTCGCGTGGTTCCCCTCCTCCACCTGGTACCGCGTCGACGTGGCGAGGGCGGTCTCGAGCACGGCGTCCTGGTCGGTCGCGGGCAGGGCCGCCGCGGTGATCCCACCGGTCACGGCCGAACCGGCGAGGAAGGCCGCCGCGACCGTGATCACCGTGCCCCGCGTCGGTCGGCGGCGTCGACGGGCCGGTGGGTTGGCCGTGGCGGTCGCGTCGACGTCGGCGACGAGGGCGTCGCGCATCGCCGCGAGACGAGGGGAGATGTGGTCGTTCACAGTGTGCCTCCGAGGGGTTCCGCTGACGTCGAGTACTGCTGCTGGAGTCGTGCCTTCGCCCGGTGGAGCCGGGACTTCACGGTCCCCGGTGCGACCCCGAGGGCTGCGGCCGCTTCGCGTTCGCCGAGGCCCTCGAGTACGCAGAGGGTGAGGACCCGCTGGTCCGCGATCGGGAGCCCGCGCAACGCTGCGACCGCTTCGGCGTCGGTGAACGACTCTGCGGGGTCGGGAGCGGGGTCGTCGACCGGGAACCTCCCGAGGAACAGCCGGTGACGGCGCGTGGCGCGGGTCAGGTTGTGCGCGGTGTTCGTCGCCGTGACGAGCAGCCAGGGCAGCATGGAGTCGTCGACGAAGCGGACGCGTTCGCGCTTCCGCCAGGCCTCGAGGAACGCGATGGCCACGACGTCGTCGGCGTCGGCCGGTGTGGGGACGAGGCCGACGGCGTGCCGGCGCAGGCGTGGGGCGTGCCGGTCGAAGACGCGTCCGACCGCTCGGCCGTCGCCGGCGATGCCCAGCGCCCAGTCCGCTCGGTCCCCCGTGATCTGGTTCATGCCCTGTATTGTCCGGGCGCAGCGGATCGGTTCCCGGTTCGCGGGACGAGTTCTCCACAACCGTCGCGCTGGACGGTAGCGTGCCCCGGTCTCCCCGTACGATTGACCCCGTGTCCAAGGTCCTGAGCAGTCTCCCCGTCGGCGAACGAGTCGGCATCGCGTTCTCAGGGGGTCTCGACACCTCCTGCGCCGTTGCCTGGATGCGCGAGAAGGGGGCGATCCCCTGCACGTACACGGCTGACATCGGTCAGTACGACGAGCCGGACATCGACGCCGTCCCGAGCCGCGCCCACGAGTACGGCGCCGAGATCGCCCGCCTGGTCGACGCGAAGAGCGCCCTGGTCGAAGAAGGCCTCGTCGCCCTGCAGACCGGCGCCTTCCACATCCGTTCCGGCGGCAAGACCTACTTCAACACGACGCCCCTCGGTCGTGCGGTGACGGGCACGATGCTCGTCCGCGCGATGAAGGAGGACGGCGTCGACATCTGGGGCGACGGCTCCACCTACAAGGGCAACGACATCGAGCGGTTCTACCGCTACGGCCTGATGGCGAACCCGCGGCTGCGCGTCTACAAGCCGTGGCTCGACTCCGAGTTCGTCGAGGAGCTCGGCGGCCGCAAGGAGATGAGCGAGTGGCTCGTCGCCCGCGGCTTCCCGTACCGCGACTCCACCGAGAAGGCGTACTCGACCGACGCCAACATCTGGGGCGCCACGCACGAGGCGAAGAGCCTCGAGGAGCTCTCCAGCGGCCTGGACATCGTCGAGCCGATCATGGGCGTCGCCGCCTGGCGTGACGACGTCGAGGTCGCGACCGAGGTCGTCAGCATCCGCTTCGAGGCCGGACGCCCCGTCGCGATCAACGGCGAGGAGTACACGGACGCCGTCGCGCTCGTCTACGAGGCGAACGCGATCGGCGGCCGACACGGCCTCGGTGCGTCCGACCAGATCGAGAACCGCATCATCGAGGCGAAGAGCCGCGGCATCTACGAGGCACCGGGCATGGCCCTGCTGCACATCGCGTACGAGCGGCTGCTCAACGCGATCCACAACGAGGACACCGTCGCGTCGTACCACAACGAGGGGCGCCGCCTCGGGCGCCTGATGTACGAGGGCCGTTGGCTCGACCCGCAGTCGCTCATGCTCCGCGAGTCCCTGCAGCGCTGGGTCGCGTCGGCCGTCACGGGTGAGGTCACGCTGCGCCTGCGTCGCGGCGACGACTACACCATCCTCGACACCACGGGTCCGGCGCTGTCGTACCACCCCGACAAGCTCTCGATGGAGCGGGTCGGCGACGCCGCGTTCGGTCCGGACGATCGCATCGGTCAGCTGACGATGCGCAACCTCGACATCGCGGACTCCCGCTCAAGGCTCGAGCAGTACGCGGCCGCCGGTCTCATCGGTGGTGCGACGGCCGAGCTCGTCGGCGAGCTCGAGGCGGGCGAGTCCGAGGAGATCCTCGGCGGCGCCGTCATCGCCTCGGACGCCGAGGACGCGCTCGGTCGTCGGACGGACCTCGCCTCCGAGGGCGCGGCCTTCGACTCCGGCACCGACTGACCAGAGCGAGACCACGCGACCGGTCACGTGCCCTGATGGCACGGACCCGACGGACGGGAGGCTCGGTGCCAGCTGGCACCGCGCCTCCCGTCCTGTCCGGAGCGCACCACCGCGCGCCGGCGCGCGGACCAGCCGGCGCGCGGTCGGCCGAGAAGCGCATCGCGCTCGACGACGTCGGACGGAACCCCTACCGTGGAGGTACCGGATCGGTCATCAGGGACCCGTCGTCACGATGCTCCTCACAGATGTGGGGTCTGGCACAGCGGGTCGATCCGGACGAATCCGAGATGCGCATCATCTCGACGAAGGGCTGGTCATCATGACCGCCAGAATGCAGAACGACTGGCACCGCCACGGTCTCCGGTCGCCCGAGGACCTCGAAGCCCTCGTGGCCGAGCGCCTCGAAGGCACGGGCCACGCTTCCACCGCTACGGGTGACGCCCGTCGCGAGCCGTCCTACGCCGACTTCCTCGGCGAACAGATCTGACCCGTCCCGGTCCGCTGCTCTACGGCTTGTAGAGTCTGTGCATGCGGACAGGACGAACGACGGCAGCTTCCCTCGCGATCGTCATCGGTGGGGTGTTCGCGATCCTCGGGGTCCAGCCGGCATCGGCGCACTCGGCACTGACGAGCAGCACGCCCGCTGACGGCGCGGTCGTCACCGAGCCGCTCGACCGGGTCGACCTGACCTTCAGCGAGGCACCGCTCGCGGGTCTCGACGCTGGACTGCGGATCCAGGTCACCGACGCCGACGGCACCGACGTGTCGACGGGCGACGTGACCGTGTCCGGTATGACGATGGGCAAGGCCGTCGAGCTCGAGAACGGCGCGTACACGGTGCTCTGGCGGTACGTGTCGCCGGACGGACACCCGATCGACGGCTCGTACGGGTTCGAGTACCGGGCCGCGGTCGCGACACCGTCCGCGACGACTCCGCCGACGTCGGAACCGGTGTCTCCGTCTCCGACGTCGACCGCGACGGCCACCGGGGCCTCGGACGGTGCCCCTGACTCCGCGCCCGGGATCGCGCCCGGCGTCTGGGTCGCGCTTGGCGCCGGCACGGTCCTCGCCGCTGGTGCCGTCGTCGTGCTCCTCCTGCGCCGCGGCGGACGCGGTCGCGGCCGCGCGTAGCGCGCCCCGCTCACTTCGTGAGCAGCAATGGTCGGGTCGCCTTCCGGGACCCGACCATTCCTGCTCACCATGTGCTGCGCCCGCGACCCGGACACGCGCCGGACGGGAGGCCCGCCACCCGGCCGCCACGGGCCTCCCGTCCGACGCCGGCCGCGTTCACCCCGCTTCGTGAGCAGAAGAGGTCGGGTCCTGGAACGGGACCCGACTTCTTCTGCTCACCATGCGAAGGCGGCACGAGCGCGGCGGGCGCTACACGGCGGGCGCCTCCGCGAGCGCGGCGTCCGCCCGCTCCTCGCTGCCGGCGGCCAGGCCACGCGCGATCTTCCCGCGTGATGCCAGCCACAGCACGAGGGCGGCCACGAACACGATGACCTCGGTGACGGTGAGCGCCCAGATGATCCCGGCGAGCCCGAACCACACGTTGCCGACGATCACGATCGGGATGAACAGCACGCCCTGCGCCAGCGACAGCACCATCGCGGGCAGCACCATGCCGGTCGCCTGGAAGAGCGAGGTGAGCAGCCCCGTGAACCCGTTCACGATCGCGGCGACGAGCTGTGCCGTCAGGATCGTCAGGCCGATCGCGAGTACCGAGTGGTCACCGGAGAAGATCGTGAAGACCTGCTCGCGGAACGTGAACACCGCGCCGGAGAACACGAGGACGATCGCGCCGACCGTGACGGCGGCTCCGCGCAGGGCGGCCCGGAGCCGTGCGGCGTCGCCCTTGCCGAAGGCGTAGGCGAGCAGCGGCAGGACTCCGATCGTGACGCCCATCACCAGGAACTCCGGGACCTGCGCGATGCGGACCGCGACACCCATGGCGGCGAGCGGGTCGTCGCCGTAGGCGGCGGCGAGGTTGTTGAGCACGAGTGTGGTGACGATCAGGAAGGCCGACTGCAGCAGTTCGCCGACGCCGATGCCGAAGACGGGCTTCAGGACGTCGGCACGGAGGGTGAACCACTTCGGGGCGAAGCTGACGTTCTCGCTGTTCCGCTGCAGCCAGGTCACCCAGTAGGCGATCGACACGACGTTCGCGAGTCCGACGGCCAGCGCGGCACCACCGACACCCCAGTGCAGCACGAGGATGAAGAGCACGTCGAAGACCAGGTTGCCGACGGTCGACAGGACCAGACCGATCATCGCCTGGCGTGCGGCGCCCTCGGAGCGGACGATCTGCTCGAGCGCGAACGACGAGGCGAGCACCGGGACGAACGCGAGCATCACGGCGACGTACTCGCTCGTGGCGGGGACCGCTGCGGCGTCGGCGCCGAGCACCGCGACGAGCGGTCGCAGGAACGCGAGCCCGACGACGGCCAGGACCGCGCCGGTGACGACGGCACCCCACAGCGCGAACGAGGCGACGTGCTTGATGTCCTGGGCCTTGGCGGGGTCGTGCTCCGAGGCACCGAGCAGGCGCGACATCAGGGCGCTGCCGCCGACACCGAACACGCCGCCGACGGCCATGACGATGCCGAGCAGCGGGGTGCCGAAGGTGATCGCGGCGAGCAGCGACGTGTCGTGCTGCGCGCCGATGAAGCCGGCGTTGATGACGTTGTACAGGGCGCTGACGACCATCGCTGCGGCCATCGGCACGCACAGGTGCACGAGGGCCCGGGCGATCGGGGCGGCGGAGAGGTACCAGCGGTTCGTGGCCGCGGCGGTGTTCTCGGGGGTCGTGGTGGTCATGACTGCCTCCTTCTGGGCAGGGCGGAGGGCGCGACGGGATGTCGCCGCGTGCGGGGGCGGGGCCGGAAGGCCCGTGGCGCGTCGAGCGCGCCGGTGACGTCGGTCCCGGGGCGGCGCTACCGCGTCGGGGACGTTGCCGGGTCGGGGACGTTGCCGGGTCGGGGACGTTGCCGGGTCGGGGCGCTACCGCGTCGGCGGTGCGAGCTCCGCGGTCACCTTCTGCAGCAGACGCTGCAGGGTGGCCCGTTCGTCGGGGTCGAGTGGTGCGAGCAGGGTGTCGTCGAGGGCGACCATCGCGTCGGTGAAGCCGGCGATGAGGTCGGTGCCCGCCGGGGTGGCGTGCACGGTCTTCGTCCGGCCGTTCGTGGCGTCGGGGCGTCGTTCGACGAGGCCGCGCCGCTCGAGGCCCTGCAGGAGGCTCGAGACGCTGGCCGCGCTGGTCCGGGTGATCTCGGCGATGTCGCGTTGGATCGCCCCGGGGTTCTGCTGCAGGTACCCGAGCACGAAGCTCTGCTCGCGGGTGAGGTCCCGATCACGGACCCACTCGTCGGCCGCCTTGCGCTGTGCCCATCCGATCCACCGCATGAGTTCGAGCGGGGTGGTGAGGTCCGGTGCCTGCATGATCAGGACTCTAACTGTTTGATATCTAACTGTCAACGCGCGCGGGGTTTGCAAGGAATGCCCCCCGGACGGGTGTGCTGGTCCGTGTTCACGGGCGAGTAGATTGCACCCGTGCGGACTCACCACCCGCCTGTCGGTCCCGGTGCCGTTACCGGGAGTCACTCGAGGATCAGGACGTCACTGTGCACGATCACGACACCCACCCGCTCGACCGTCGGGTCGGCCCGACGCACGTCGAGCGGTTCCGGCTGACGCAGACCGCCGAGACCCTCGGCGTCGTCTGCACCTGCGCGATCGGCGTCGACCACGACAACACGATCCGGCCGGTGGGCGCAGAACCAGTCCGCTGAACGCTGTGCACACCGGCCGGTGCAGCGGGATACTGGGGTGGTGCGTGAACTCCAAGCCGCCATCGCCGCGGACCTCAACGTCCAGCCGACCATCGAGCCGGAGCAGGAGGTCGCCCGCCGTGTCGGGTTCCTCCGCGACTACCTGCTCACGACCGGCGCGAAGGGGTTCCTGCTCGCCATCAGCGGCGGCCAGGACTCCACGCTCGCCGGGCGCCTGACCCAGCTCGCCGTCGAGTCGCTCCGCGCCGAGGGGCACCCCGCCGAGTTCACGACCGTCCGCATGCCGTACCGCGTGCAGGCCGATGAGGAGGACGCCCAGCTCGCCCTGCAGTTCATCGCGGCCGACCCGGGCATCACCGTCAACATCGAGCACGGCGTCGACGGCGTCATGCAGGACACCGCTGCCTCCGGCGTCGAGCTGAGCGACTTCGTGAAGGGCAACGTCAAGGCCCGGATGCGCATGGTCGCCCAGTACGCCGTCGCCGGCCAGCGCGGGCTGCTCGTCGTCGGGACCGACCACGCGGCCGAGGCGGTGACCGGCTTCTTCACGAAGTACGGCGACGGCGGCGTCGACCTCACGCCGCTCACCGGCCTGTCGAAGAGCCAGGGGCGGCAGCTGCTCGAGCACCTCGGCGCCCCGGCCCGGCTGTACGAGAAGGCCCCCACCGCGGACCTGCTCGACGAGACGCCCGGCCAGACCGACGAGGCGAACCTCGGGCTGTCCTACGCCGAGATCGACGCCTACCTGCAGGGGCACGACGTGCCGCTCGAGGTCGCCGAGGCGATCGAGTCGCGGTACCGCGCGACCGAGCACAAGCGCCAGGTGCCGGCGACGCCCTTCGACGACTGGTGGCGTGCGGGCGCGTAGGCGCTGACGCGACCATCGACAGGAGGCGCGCTGCAGGTGATCCTGCAGCGCGCCTCCTGTCCGTCCGCGCGGTCTCCTAGGATGGGAGCCGACGGAACAACAGATGCGGAATCCAGGCTGTCGTCTGGTCCGGAGGGGGAGTCATGGAAGTCCTGTTCGCGCTCGGAGCCATCCCGCTGATCATCGTGGGGATCATCGTCCTCGCCGTGATCGCGCTGATCTACGCGAAGGTCGTGTACCGCAACGCCGGCGCCGACGAAGCGCTCATCATCACCGGCAAGCGCTCGCGCAAGGTCAAGAACGACGACGGCACCGAGACCGTCGAGTCCGGCATCAAGGTCGTCCTCGGCGCCGGCGTCCTGGTCCGGCCGTTCTTCGAGAAGGTCGCGAAGCTCTCGCTCAGCTCGCGAGCGATCGACATCAACGTCAATGCCCAGGACTCCCGCGGCGTGACGATCGACGTCGAGGCGGTCGCGCTCGTCAAGGTCGGCGAGACCGACGCCTCGATCCGGGCGGCCGCGCAGCGGTTCCTGGGGCAGGAGAAGAAGATCGACGACTTCGCGCGCGAGGTCCTGTCGGGTTCGCTCCGTGCGTCGATCGGTGCGACCGACGTGTCCACGATCATCCGCAACCGCGACCAGCTCACCGTCGCGGTGCTCGACGTGGCGAAGGACGCCCTGCACAGCCAGGGCCTCGACGTCGACTCCTTCGAGATCAAGGGCATCTCGGACCGCAATGAGTACATCAGCGACCTCGGTCGTGCCGAGCGCGCCCGCGTCCGGCTCGAGGCGGAGAACGCCGAGGCGCAGGCCGACCGCGAAGCGCGAGAGGCCCGTGCCACTGCGGACCAGGCCATCGCCGAAGCCGAGAACACCCTGGCGATCCGTCGTGCCGCGCTGCAGCTCGACGCCGACCGTGCGTCGGCCGAGGCCGCAGCCGCCGGGCCGCTCGCCCAGGCCCGTGCGGCGCAGGGCGTCGTCGAGCAGGAGCAGATCACCGCGCAGAAGCGCGCAGAACTGCGCCGTGCCGAGCTCGAGTCCGAGGTCTCCGCCGTCGCCGAGGCGCAGGCGCGCAAGACCCGTGTCGAGGCCGAAGCGGCCGCCGGTGCCCAGGTCGAGACCGCTCGTGCCCAGGCCGAGGCCCGTCGCATCTCGGCCGAGGCGATCGCCGCCGAGGCGAAGGCCGAGTCCGAGGCCCGCAAGCTGGCCGCCGATGCCTCCCGTGCCGAGGGTGAGGCAGCTGCCGACGCGATCCGTGCCAAGGGTCAGGCCGAGGCAGACGCCACCAAGGCCCAGGCCGACGCACTCGCGCAGCACTCCGAGGCCGTCCTGCGTGTCAAGGCCATCGAGACCCTGCCGAGCATCGCCCGCGAGCTCGCGGCGCCGATGGGCAACATCGACAAGCTGACCGTGGTGTCCTCCGACGGCGCCGGTGCCCTGTCGAAGAGCGTCGTGAGTCAGTTCAGCGAGGTCGACGCCCTGCTCGGGACGACCGCCGGGTTCACCCTGAGCGACATCGTCAAGAGCGCGACGACGGGACAGGCCGCAGCCCGGGCCGTCGTCCGCGAGCAGTCAACCGGCGTCGTGGAGCCGACCGAGTAGTCGTCAGCGTTACCCGGAGCGGGCGTGGCGAGGATCAGTCCTCGTCGCGCCCGTTCTGTTCGCGGCGCTCGCGCTGCTGTCCACCGGCGTCCTCGCGCTGGCCGCCGCTGCGCCGATCGGTGTCGCGCGGGTCCTCAGCGGCGGCGGCATCGCGCTGGTCGGCGAGCCGCTGTTGCCAGACGACGCTGCGGGCCGCGCCCTCGAGGACGTCGTCGACGCTGCGCCCGGTCTGCGCAGCGAGCGCGCCACTGAGCCCCGCCGTCAGGGTCCCGCCGGCCGACGCCAGCCGCTCGACCACCTGCTCCTGGCGTGGGGTGAGGGGTTCGTCGATCATCTCGTCGATGGTGTCGCGGATGTTCTGTTCGCTCGCGTCCAGTGCCGCCTCGTCACCGGAGCGCAGCGCTGCTGCTTCTCCGACGACGACGAGACCGAGGCGCGCTGCGTCGTCTTCGGGACGCGGAGTGCGGTGCTCATCAGTCATGCGGGGGACCGTACGCTCCGGGGTGCCGCGCTTGCTGGACAGTCGGGGTACCCGACGCCTGTTGCCCGTCGTCAGCGCGGTGCCGCGTCCCACCGGCGGAGCAACCACTCCGCCGCGGCGACCCCCTCGCGTCGTTGGAAGTCGCGGATGGTCGGCATGTTCGGCGGTGCCGGCGGCAGCGCGTGCTCGAAGAACAGTGCGGCGAGACCAGCGAGGACGGCGTCGACCGTCGCGGCGGGCAGGCCGGCGAACACCGGGTGGGTGGCGAGGTGGTGCTCGACGTCGCTGTCCTCGCCGCGGACGAGGGTGTCGACCAGGTAGGTCAGCGGGTCGAGCCAGTGCGCGCCGATGCTCGCCCACGGCCAGTCCACGACCCAGACGACCCCGGAACCGTCGACGAGCAGGTTGTCGGCACGGCAGTCGGCGTGCACGAGGTGTTCACCGTCGACGAGTGTCGCTGCTCGGTCGGCGGCTCGGGCGATCGCGGGTCCGGCGGTGAGGACGTGTGCCGGCACGACCTCGACCACCCGGTCGGCCAGGGTCGGGTCGCCGAGCATCCGGTCCCAGGCGCTGAACTCGTGGCGCAGGTCGTCGGCGATCCGGGGGAGGGCACGGAGATCCCCGGTCGCCGGCGGCAGGGTGTCCAGCGCGTCGAGCACCGCCGCGGTGTCCCTGCCGTCGAGTGCTGCCCCGGGGTGCTTGCCCTCGATGTCGTCGAGGACCAAGACGACCCATTCGTCGCCGTCGACGGTGGCGTCGAAGGCGTCCAGCAAGCGCGGCGCCTGCACCGTCGACGGCAGCTGCGCCACCACACGGGCTTCCCGGCGGTGCAGGTCGAAGGCGTCGGCGTTCCGCGATCGCGAGACCGTCTTGACGAACGCCCGTCGCCCCGTCGCCGTGACCACGCGGTCGGCACTCCCCGGCGACCACCCGGCCGCCTGGGACTCGGCGGTGGTCACCGTTCCGCCGAGGGTCTGCTCGACCCGTTCGCGCAGGATCGCCGGCACGTCCGTCCACGCAGTTCGCCCCATGCCCGACGACGCTACCTGAGAAGCCGTTCACCAACGTGCACGGATGGCAAGTTTGCGTTGGCGGCAAACGTGCTCGTGATGTAAAGTTGCAGCGTCTGCAAGGTTGACCCGCCGTTCGACGGCCCGCCACACACGCTCCGGCGTCCCTTGCCCGCACGACGACCACCACGTACCCCTGAAGGACCCCCATGTCTACTGCCACCGCACCCGTCGAGGTGTCGCGCGGACGACACGACTCCCCGGCCAGCACGCCGGGCAAGCCGATCATGTCGCACCGTCAGATCCTGCTCGTCATCTACGGCCTCATGGCCGGCATGTTCCTGTCGTCGCTCGACCAGACGATCGTCGGCACCGCGATCCGCACCATCGGCGACGACCTGCACGGCCTCGACCAGCAGGCCTGGGTCACGACCGCCTACCTGATCGCGTCGACCATCACGACGCCGATCTACGGCAAGCTCTCCGACGTCTTCGGCCGCCGGCCCCTTTACATCTTCGGCATCGCGGTCTTCATCCTCGGCTCGCTGCTCTCGACGATGTCGACCTCGATGATCATGCTCGCCGCGTTCCGCGCCTTCCAGGGCATCGGTGCCGGTGCGCTGATGTCGCTGCCGCTCGCGATCATGGGGGACATCCTCGCCCCGCGTGAGCGTGCCAAGTACCAGGGGTACTTCCTCGCCGTGTTCGGCATCTCGTCCGTCATCGGCCCACTCATCGGTGGTCTGTTCGCCGGCGCGAGCACGATCCTCGGCGTGACCGGCTGGCGCTGGGTCTTCCTGATCAACGTGCCGATCGGCGTCGCGGCGCTCCTGATGGTCATCGCCTTCCTGCACCTGCCGAAGTTCGGCGACGCCAAGGCGAAGCCGCGCATCGACTGGTGGGGTGCCACCTCGGTCATCGCGACCCTCGTCCCGCTCCTGCTCGTGGCCGAACAGGGCCGCACCTGGGGTTGGGGTTCGGCCGGCGCCATCGCCTGCTACGTGATCGGCGCGCTCGGACTCGTCGCCTTCCTGGTGATCGAGACCCTCATGAAGGACGACGCGATCATCCCGCTCAAGCTGTTCCGCTCGGGCACCTTCTCGATGGCCACGATCCTCGGCTTCCTGGTCGGCTTCGCGATGTTCGGCGCCATGCTGACGATCCCGCTGTACCTGCAGATCGTGACCGGCCTGACGCCCACCGAGTCCGGCTTCGCGACCCTGCCGATGATCGGCGGTCTGATGATCGCCTCGATCGCCTCCGGGCAGATCGTCGCCCGCACCGGTCGCTACCGGATCTTCCCGGTGATCGGCACGGCCCTGGTCTCGGTCGGCTACGTCGTCCTGACGTTCATGACGATCGACAAGCCGCTCTGGTTCCTGATGATCGGCATGTTCCTGATCGGCCTCGGCCTCGGACAGCTCATGCAGAGCATCACCCTGGCCTCGCAGAACTCCGTGCAGCCGCGTGACATGGGTGTGGCGACGTCGTCCGCCACGTTCTTCCGCCAGATCGGTGGAACGCTCGGTACGGCGGTCCTGCTGAGCGTCCTGTTCTCGATCATGCCGGCGAACATCCTGCACGCCACCGCGGACCAGAAGAACCTGTCGGGTGCGCTCGATGCCGCCCTGAACCCGACCGTCGCCACGGCGAAGGCGAACGCGGGCGTCATGGAGCAGATCTGGAACCCGATCGTCACCCCGGTGAAGTCGCAGGTGCAGTCGGGCCTCGACCAGGCCACGGCGCAGGTGACCACGGCCACGGCCGGAGCCCCGGAGGCCGTGCAGCAGCAGGCCCTGACCGCCGCAGCCGACAAGGCGCACGCCAGCGTGCAGGACGGCAAGCTCGTGGTCGACTGGTCGGACGCCGCGCAGCGCTCGTACTGGGTCGATGAGCTCGCTCCCGAGCTGTCGAAGCAGATCGACGAGGGGGCCGGTGACGGCAGCAGCTCGAGCAGCGAGACGAGCGACACGTCCTACCTCAACGGCGCGACCCCGGCCCTGACCAAGCCGGTCATGACCGGCTTCAACGCGTCGGCCGTCACGGTCTACTGGGTCGGCTTCGCCGTGATCCTGCTCGCGTTCGTCCTCAGCTGGTTCTTCAAGGCACCGCCGCTCCGCAAGAGCTCGGCCCTGCAGGAGCAGGCCGACCAGGCCGGGACCGCTGACGACCTCGAGGTGCAGGCCGTGAAGGCGGCCGACACGATGGGGTCGCCCACGGCGCCCGTCACCGGTTCGATCCCCGTCCAGCGGGACCGCGCGTAGGAGCGGCCACCGGGGCCTCCCGTCGCCAGACGGGAGGCCCCGGACCCGCACGAGGGGCAGCAGTGAGCACGATCGAATCCCACCCGGCGGGTGACAGCGGCCTGCGGGAGCGCAAGAAGCAACAGACCCGGCACGCGATCCACCAGGCTGCGCTGGCGCTGGTCATCGACCGCGGCCTGGCCGGTGTCACGGTCGAGGAGATCTGCGCCGACGCGGGGGTCTCGCCCCGCACCTTCTCCAACTACTTCCCGTCGAAGGGTGACGCGGCACTCGGGCTCCCCGACGGTTCGGTCCCCGAGGCTGCTCGGCAGGCGTTCCTGACCGCCGAGGGCCCGCTCGTGTCGGACCTGTGCGACCTCGTCGCCCGGACGGTGACGCTGCCCGCGGACCGCCGCCGCGTGAAGGAACTCGTGCAGGAGCGCCCGGAGATGGTGCCCGCGATGCTGCAGTGGATGGCGCGGGCCCGGCTCGCCGTGTTCGAGGTCGCCGCGGAGCGCACCGACGTCGACTCCGCGCGGACCGCGGTGACGCTCGTGATGGCGGCGCTCATCGAGTCGGCGCACCGCTTCGCCGACGGCTCGCGCGACGAGCTGGCGGACCGCCTCCGCGGCGTGGTGGCGGAGATGGGCCGGCTCGCCACCGCCTGACACGCGACCACGGCCTGGAGGCGCGGTACGGGTCCGACCCGCACCGCGCCTCCCGTCCGTGGTCCGGTCGCAAGCCGCGCAGCCATCCGACCACTTCGCGCTGTTCGAGACCAGAACGTGACGAAGAGTTCTCTTGACGCTGGAGACATCCGATGTTTTGATTGCCTCGTTCGGTCGACGGAGACCGGACGGCAGGAGACACGAATGAGCCGCATCACCGGTCTGCACGTGCGCGACATCCGCTTCCCGACCTCTCGGGAGCACGACGGATCCGACGCCATGAACCCCGCACCCGACTACTCGGCCGCCTACGTCGAGATCACGACCGACGCCCTGGACGGCCTCGTCGGCACCGGCTTCGTCTTCACCATCGGCCGCGGCAACGAGGTGCAGGAAGCCGCGATCGCCGCCCTGCGCGGCCACGTCGTCGGTGTCGACACCGAGGCGGTCCTGGCGGACATGGGCGGCACCTGGCGCGCGATGGTCCACGACTCGCAACTGCGGTGGCTCGGCCCGGAGAAGGGCGTCATGCACATGGCCATCGGCGCCGTCGTGAACGCACTCTGGGACCTCCGGGCGAAGCGCGCCGGACGGCCCCTCTGGGCCCTGCTCGCCGACCTGAGCCCCGAGGAGCTCGTCGACCTGGTCGACTTCCGGTACCTCACCGACGCCATCACCCCCGCCGAGGCGCTCGAGCTGTTCCGTGCCGCCGAGCCGCACCGTGCGACCCGTCGGGCTCGGCTCGAAACGCAGGGCTACCAGGCGTACACGACCACCCCGGGCTGGCTCGGCTACGACGACGAGAAGCTCGCCCGGCTCTGCCGCGAGGCCGTCGACGAGGGCTTCGAGCAGATCAAGCTCAAGGTCGGCGGCGACGTCGACGAGGACGTCCGCCGGATGGGCATCGCCCGCGCCACGGTCGGCCCCGACATCCGCATCGCGATCGACGCCAACCAGCGGTGGGACGTCGACGAAGCCGTCACCTGGATCGAGCGGCTCCGCCCCTTCGACATCGCCTGGGTCGAGGAGCCGACGAGCCCCGACGACATCCTCGCGCACGCCGAGATCGCCCGGCGCATCGCCCCGATCCCCGTCGCGACCGGTGAGCACATGGCCAACCGGGTGATCGCGAAGCAGCTCATCCAGGCGGGATCGATGTCGGTGCTGCAGATCGACGCGACCCGCGTCGCCGGGGTCAACGAGAACCTCGCGATCCTGCTCCTCGCCGCGAAGCACGGCGTCCGGGTCTGCCCGCACGCCGGCGGGGTCGGCCTGTGCGAGGCGGTGCAGCACCTGTCGATGTTCGACGCCGTCGCGCTGACCGGCGACCTCGACACCCGCTGCATCGAGTTCGTCGACCACCTGCACGAGCACTTCGTGACCCCGGTGGACGTCCACGACGGTCGCTACTGGCCGCCGACCGTCCCCGGAGCCGGCACCGAGATGCTCGCCGACTCCCTCGACGCCCACGCCTTCCCGGACGGCCCGGCCTGGGCCGTGGTCGACACCGAGACGGTCCCCGACGCGGTCCGCGTCGCCTGAGACGGCACGCAAGCGAGCCAGCAACCCACCCCACACACCCCATCACCACGACGAAGTGGAGACACCGATGCAACGACGACGACTCACCGCGGGGCTCGCGGCAGCAGCAGCTGCCGCCCTCGTGCTCACCGGCTGCTCGTCCGGCAGCACCGCCAGCGACGGCCAGTCCGAGGACGCCCTGACCTGGGCCATGTGGATCGCCGGGAAGGAGGACAAGGCCGCCTGGCAGAAGGTCGCGGACACCGTCAAGACCGACGACGAGGTCGACGTCACGATCCAGGGCTCACCCTTCAACGACTACTGGACGAAGCTCCGCACGCAGCTCTCGACCGGCACCGCGCCGTGCATCGTGAGCATCCAGTCGCTCCGTGCTGCGAACTACACGGACGTCCTCGTGCCGATCGACGACATGGCGGAGAAGGCGAACCTCGACCTGAGCGAGTACGACCAGACCGGGCTCGACGGCATGAAGGTCGACGGCAAGCTCTACGGTCTGCCCTACGACACCGGCCCCATGGTCATGTTCTACAACAAGGACATCTTCGAGAAGGCCGGCGTCGCCGAGCCGAAGCCCGGCTGGACGGTCGACGAGTTCGAGGCCGCCGCGAAGGACCTCAAGGCGGCCGGCACCCCGATCTGGGGCACGAGCGTCGAGGACATCCCGCTCGAGTCGATGATCCTCGGCTACAACGGCGGCCGCGTGATCGACGCCGACGGCACGCTCGACGCGTCGAACCCGGAGTTCGCCGAGGGGCTCGACTGGATCGGCGGCCTGGTCAAGGACGGCTACGCCACCCAGGCCAGCACCGACGGCTCCACCGACGACAACGCGTTCGTGTCCGGCGACGTCGCGATGTACAGCGACGGCCCGTGGTCGATCATCAGCCAGAAGGCCAAGGTGAAGTTCGACCTCGGCATCACCACGATCCCCTCCGGCACGGACGGGCCCAGCTCGTTCGCGGCCGGGTCGGGCTTCGGCATCTCGAAGCAGTGCAAGTACCCCGAGCAGGCGTTCAAGGCCATCAGCACGATGACGAACGAGGCCACGCTCACCTCGCTCGCCGAGCAGGGCCGCGCCTTCCCGGCACGCACCGCGGCGCAGCAGGCCTGGTACGACAACGCCGGCATCGACGGGGTCGAGGACGCGCTGAAGACCGGACTCGACGACGCCACGCCCCTGCCGGGCAACAAGCAGAGCGACCAGCTGAACCAGCTCTTCGCGCAGTACGCGCTGCAGGCGGTGAACGGACAGACCTCCGGCAAGGAGACGATGTCGTCCATCGCGAGCCAGCTCGGCTCGCAGTGACGGGCGTCACCCCCTGACGGACGGGAGGCGCGGGTCGAGCCCGCCCCGCGCCTCCCGTCCGCCCCATCCGAAGTGCAGGACCGCGCGAACGACGAGGAGGTCGTCGCATGACCACCATCCAGGACCCACCCGCCGAAGCGGCGGTCGCCGCTCCGCCGGTCGCGGTCGCGACCGGCGGCACACCCCGCCGGAAGACCGGCGGCGCCGACGCCGAACTCGGCCGCCGCTCGTGGTGGGGCGCCGCCTTCGCCGCACCGCACTCGATCGGACTCGTCGTGTTCACGGCGTTCCCGATCCTCGCGTCGCTCGTCGTGAGCTTCATGAACTGGCCGATGCTCGGCGAACGGTCGTGGGCCGGGCTGTCGAACTACACGCAGCTCTTCTCGGACCCGATCTTCCGGACGGTCACGCTCAACACGGTGCTGTTCGTCGTGCTCTACGTGCCGCTCAACCTCGTGGTCTCGCTCGGCCTCGCCGCGTGGTTGACACCGAAGATCCGGCACCGCCACGTGTTCCGGGTGCTGTTCTTCATCCCGACCATCACGCCGATCGTCGCGAACGTCGTCGTCTGGCGGATGCTCTACCAGCCCGGTGGCGCCATCGACGCGACCCTGCAGTCGACCGTCGGCGTGAACGCACCGAACTTCCTCGCCGACGACAACTGGGCCATGCTCGCCGTCGTCGCGATGAGCGTCTGGCAGGGCTTCGGCTACAACATGCTGATCTTCTCGGCGGCACTCGACTCGGTGCCCGAGAACCAACTCGAAGCGGCACAGCTCGACGGTGCCAACGCCTGGCAGATGTTCTGGCGGATCAAGTTCCCGCTCATCTCGCCGTCCATCTTCTTCGCCACGATGATGACCCTGATCACGTCGTTCCAGGTGTTCGTCCAACCGTTCGTGCTGACGAAGGGCGGACCGGGCACCTCGACCGAGACCCTCGTGCAGTACATCTACAACACGGGGTTCCAGACGCAGCAGCTCGGACTGGCATCGGCCGGCGCCTGGGTGCTGTTCGTCATCATCCTCGGCATCACGGCCATCCAGTTCCTCGGACAGAAGCGGTGGGTGCACTATGACTGAACTGACCTCGTCCAACCGGACGATCAACCCGCGGGCGCTGCCCCGCACGCACCGCCAGTCCGGCCGGGTGCGGCACGCCGTCGGCTACGTGCTGCTCTGCCTGGTGGCCCTGCTGTTCGTCTCGCCGCTCATCTACATGGTGGCGACGAGCCTGAAGCCCTCGGCGGACGTGTTCACGACGCCGCCGACCCTGTGGGGTTCATCGATCGAGTGGGGCAACTACGCGCAGGCGTTCACGTACCTGCCCTTCGCCCGCTTCATCCTCAACGGGATCTTCGTCGCCGCTGCCGGCACCGCGATCAACGTCGCCGTCGCGGTGCTGTCCGGGTACGCGTTCTCACGGCTGCGGTGGCGCGGACGGAACACGGTCTTCGTCCTGTTCCTCGCGACGCTGATGATCCCGCAGGACGTCCTCGTCATCCCGATGTACGTGATGATGCAGGGCTTCGGCTGGGTCGACACGTTCCAGGCGCTCATCATCCCGTGGGCGTTCACGGCCCTCGGCGCGTTCCTGGTGCGGCAGTTCTTCCTGACCGTGCCGCAGGAACTCGACGACGCCGCCCGGGTCGACGGCGCCGGTGCCATCCGGACCTTCTTCTCGGTGATGCTCCCGCTCGCCCGGCCGACGATGGCCGTCCTCGCGGTGTTCTCGTTCATCTCGTACTGGAACTCGTTCCTCTGGCCGCTCGTCATCGTCAACGACGTCGAGGCCCGGGGCACCATCCCGCTCGGCCTGCAGCAGTTCTTCGGGCAGCAGGGCTCCGAGTGGAACCTCGTGATGGCGGCGTCGGTGATCTCGATGCTGCCCACCGTGATCCTGCTCGTCCTGCTGCAGAAGCACCTCGTCAAGGGCATCGTCACCAGCGGCCTCGGCGGCCGGTGACACCCCTCCCCCCCCCCTCTGAAAGGAACACTGGCCTCATGACCATCACCGCACCTGCAGAGCCGCAGACCGCGACCGACGCCGCCGAGTTCCCCGCGTGGTTCACCCACGACCGGTTCGGCATGTTCATCCACTGGGGGCTCTACGCCCTGCCGGCACGGCACGAGTGGGTGAAGAACCGCGAACGGATCACCGACGCCGACTACCAGAAGTACTTCGACCACTTCGACCCCGACCTGTTCGACGCCGCCGACTGGGCCCGCCGTGCTCGCGAGGCCGGCATGAAGTACGTCGTGCTCACCACGAAGCACCACGAGGGCTTCTGCCTCTGGGACAGCAAGCTCACCGACTACAAGTCCACGAACACCCCCTTCGGCCGCGACATCGTGCGCGAGTTCGTCGACGCCGTCCGGGCCGAGGGGCTGCGGGTCGGTTTCTACCACTCGCTCATCGACTGGCACCACCCCGACTTCACCGTGGACGGCGTGCACCCCCGGCGCGACGACTCGCCCGAGGAGATCGAGGCGTTCGACCGGGGCCGCGACATGTCGCGCTACCGGGAGTACCTGCACGGTCAGGTCGAGGAGCTGCTCACCGACTACGGGCAGGTCGACTACCTGTTCTACGACTTCTCGTACCGGGACAACGACCACGAGGACATCTGGGGCGGCAAGGGTCGGGACGACTGGGGCTCCGAGGAGCTCATGGCCCTGACGAAGCGCCTGCAGCCCGGCATCATCGTGAACGACCGGCTCGACATCCCCGGCGACCTGGTCACCCCGGAGCAGTACCAGCCGGACAAGCCGATGGAGGTCGACGGTGCTCCGGTGCCGTGGGAGGCCTGCCAGACACTCAACGGTTCGTGGGGCTACGACCGCGACAACGTGAACCTCAAGCCGGTCGACCTGCTCGTCCGCATGCTCGTCGACGGCGTCTCGAACAACGGGAACATGCTGCTCAACATCGGCCCCACCGGCCGGGGCGAGTTCGACGGGGTCTCCCGCCAGACCCTCGACGGCATCGGCACGTGGATGCACCAGCACGCCCGGTCCGTCTACGGCGCCGGGCCGTCGTCCTTCGTCGCGCCGCGCAACACCGTGTACACGCAGAACGGCAACCGCCTGTACCTGCACCTGTTCGCGTGGCCGTTCGAGCACGTGCACCTGCCCGACCTGGCCGGCAAGGTGGCGTACGCGCAGCTGTTGAACGACGCGTCGGAGCTGCACTTCCGCGAGATCCCGCCGGGGACCCGCGCGCAGAACACCGGGCTCGGCGGGCAGCCGGACGGGACACTGACGCTCACGCTGCCGATCGTGCGGCCGGACGTCGCCGTGCCGGTGGTCGAACTGTTCCTGCGCGACTGATGCAGCGCATCCTGTCGAGGACCCGACTGCGGGCGGGGAACGAGACCGCGTACGACGCCGTGCACGCCTCGGTCCCGCCCGCGCTCGCGGCCCGGCTGCGCGAGGCCGGCGTGCACGACTGGACGGTGTGGCGCGACGGGCTGGACCTGGTCCACCTGATCGAGGTCGAGGACTACCGCGCGATGCGTCGGGCGCTCGCCGACGACCCGGTCAACGCTGCGTGGCAGGAGACGATCAACCCGCTGCTCGAGGCGGACGACGACTACTCGGGGAACGACGACGGGATCCCGCGGGTCTGGTCGCTCGCCGGCCAGGTGGACGCATGACGGAGCTCGACCTCGACCGGGGACCGTTCTGGTTCGGCGGCGCCGGCATCGGCAACCTGTTGCGCGCGGTGTCCGACGACGACGCCCGCGCCACGGTCGACGCCGCGTGGGACGCCGGCGTGCGCGGGTTCGACACCGCACCGCACTACGGCCTCGGGCTGTCCGAACGACGGCTCGGGGCGGCGCTCGCCGACCGCCCGCGTGACTCGTTCCTGGTGTCGACGAAGGTCGGGCGGCTGCTCGTGCCCGGTCGCGGCGACGGGGACGACCTGGCGTCCGGCGGGTTCGCGGTGCCGAACGACACCGTGCGGCAGTGGGATCCGTCGCCGTCGGGCGTGCGGCGGTCGTTGGACGAGTCGCTCGGACGCCTCGGACTCGACCACGTCGACGTCGCGTACCTGCACGACCCCGACGTCTACTCGCTCGAGGACGGCCTGACACAGGCACTGCCGACGCTCGCCGAGCTGCGGGACGAGGGTGTCGTCCGGGCCGTCGGTGTCGGGTCGAACTCGGTCGATGCCCTCGACGCCGCGGTGTCCACCGGGCTGTGCGACGTCATCATGCTCGCGGGGCGGTACACGCTCCTGGAACAACCCGCGGCGGAGCTCGTCGCCCGGTGCGCCTCGCTCGGTGTCGCGGTCGTCGCGGTCGGGGTCTACAACTCGGGCCTGCTCGGGCGGGACCGGCCGGACGCCACGGCGACGTACGACTACGCGGCTGCTCCGGCCGAGCTCGTCGCGCGGGCGAACGCCATCGCCGACGTGTGCGAGCGGCACGGGGTCACGTTGCCCGAGGCCGCGCTGGCGTTCCCGCGCCGAGCGGCTGCGGTCGCCGCGATCGCGCTCGGCGCTCAGTCCGCGGAGCAGGTGCGCTCGAACGTGGAGCGGGCCGCCGCCGTCGTCCCGGAGTCCCTGTGGGAGGACCTGCGCGCCGCGGGCCTGCTCAGCGTCTGATCCCCGCACGACGAAAGTCACCCCGAACCGCACGGATGCGCGGTTCGGGGTGACTTCGGTCGTGCGGCGGGTCGTGCCGGTGCGACCTGCCTAGCGGGTCTTGGCGCCGCGGCCCGAGAAGCGGACGTAGATGATCAGCACGATGATGGCGCCGATGATCGAGCCGATGATGCCGGCGGGCTGGAAGAAGCCGTCCATCGGGTCGTGCTGGAAGATCAGGAAGCCGAGGAACCCGCCCACGAACGAGCCGATGATGCCCAGCAGGATGGTCATGGGGATCGAGATGTTCTGCTTGCCGGGGACGACGAGCCGGGCGATGGCGCCGGCGATGAGTCCGACGATGATCAAGCTGATGATGAGACCGAGCACGGTTTCCTCCTCGTGGGTGCGGTTGCCGCGGCATGGTTGCCGGAGTCAGGGCCGACGACCAACGCAACACCCACCCACCTGCACGCGCTCTCGGTTTCAGTCGAGGGAGCGTCGCAACCAGCGCTCGACACCCTCGACGTGCGACACCACCAGGGCCTGCACGAGCTGCGGATCGCGCCGTCGGATGGCGTCCACGATCGCGGCGTGCTCGTCGAGGGTGCGCTGCACGGAGCCGTTCTGCGTCAGCCCGCGCCAGACCCGCACCCGCACGGTCTTGCTCGACAGGGCGTCGAGCAGCCCGGACAGGTACTGGTTGCCGCCGATGCCCGCGATGGTCGAGTGGAACAGCAGGTCGTGGGCCACCAGGTCCTCGACGCCGGTGTCCTCGCCGACGGACTGCATCAGGGTCGCGAGCTCGTCGATCTGCTGCTCCGAGGCCCGCGCCGTCGCCAGGACGGCGGACGCGGGCTCGAGGATGCGTCGGACCTCGAGCAGGTCGACGAGGGACCGGTCGTGGTGCATGTCGACGACGAACGACACGGCCTCGAGCAGCACACCCGGTTCGAGCGACGTCACGTAGGTGCCGTCGCCGCGTCGGACGTCGAGCACGCGGATGAGTTCGAGGGCCTTCACCGCTTCGCGCAGGCTGTTCCGGGACAGGCCGAGCGACTCGCTCAGTTCCTTCTCGGGCGGGAGGCGCTGCCCGGGTTGGAGCTCACCGCTCACGATCATCTGCTGGATGCGTGCGATCGCATCGTCGGTCAGCGACGCCACGTCACCACCTCCTGATCCCGGCCCGCTCGCGGACGCGAGCCGACAGGTCGACGATAGCCGGGCCTCCCGGTCGTCACGGCCCGACCATCAGGCGGGCCGCAGCCGGAGGGCCTGCATCCCGCCGTCGACGGCCAGGTCGACGCCCGTCGTCGACCGGGCGAGCGGGCTCGTCAGGTACGCGACCGCCTCGGCGACCTCCTCCGCCTGCACGAGCCGACCGTGCGGCTGCCGGGCCTCGAGGGCAGCACGCTCCGCGGCCGGGTCACCTGCCGTCGACAGCAACCGCGCCACCCATGGGGTGTCGGCGGTCCCCGGGTTCACGGCGTTGACGCGGATGCCCTCGCGGATGTGGTCGGCTGCCATGGCGCGGGTCAGGGCGGCGATCGCGCCCTTCGTCGCCGAGTAGAGCGCCCGCTGGGGCAGCCCCGCGGTCGCGGCGATGGAGCAGGTGTTCACGATGCTCGCGTTGCCCGACGCCCGCAGGTGGGGGAGCGCGGCCCGCGACAGCCGGACGGCACCGAGGACGTTGACCTCGTACACGCGGCGCCACTCGTCGTCGGGGTTGTCCTCGACCGTGCCCTGCGCACCGATGCCGGCGTTGTTCACCAGGACGTCGAGGCCGCCGAGCTGCTCGACGGCGGTGGCGACGGCGGTGCGGACGGAGGCGTCGTCGCCGACGTCGCACGTGACGGAGACGAACCCCTCGGCGGTGGACGGCTGGAGGTCGAGGACGGCGACCGCCGCGCCGCGGTCCCGCAGCGCGACGGCGATCGCGGCGCCGATGCCGGACGCGCCCCCGGTGACGATCGCCCGGACGCCGTCGTGGCTGCCGGCGGTGCCGGTGCTGCCGGTGCTGCCGGTTGGGTCTGCCATCAGGCTGCCCCGACCGTCTGGCGCTGCGAGCCGAGCCCGTCGGCGGTGAGCTCGACGACGTCGCCGGGCTGCAGGTAGGGCGCGTGACCGGCCAGTGCGACGCCCGCCGGGGTGCCCGTGCTGATGACGTCGCCGGGGTACAGCACCATGAACTGCGACAGGTACCGGACGATCTCGACGGGCCGGAAGATCATGTCGGCGGTGGTGCCGTCCTGCCGGACCTCGCCGTTGACGGTCAGCCGGAGCGCGAGTGCCGCGGGGTCGAGGCCGGCGGCCTCGAGCGACCCGGGCGTCACCAGCCACGGGCCGAGCGGGTTGAAGGTCTCGCAGGACTTCCCCTTGTCCCACTGCCCGCCGCGTTCCAGCTGGAACTCGCGCTCGGACACGTCGTTCGCGATGGCGTAGCCGGCGATCGACGCCTCGGCCGCTGCATCGGACTCGCAGTACCGGGCGGTGCGGCCGATGACGATCGCGAGCTCGATCTCCCAGTCGGTCTTCGTGCTGTTCCTGGGGATCAGGACCTCGTCGTCGGGGCCGATCACCGTCATCGGGTCCTTCATGAACACGATCGGTTCCGTGGGGATGTCGGCGCCGGTCTCGGCAGCGTGGTCGCGGTAGTTCAGGCCGATGCAGACGACCTTGCCGGGCCGGGCGATCGGTGCACCGCGCCGCATGCCGTCGACCCGGTCTCGGTCGATGCTCGTCAGGTCGCCGGCGCTGCGTGCGTGGTCGACGCGGCCGACCGGGTCCGAGGCCAGGAAGGCCCCGTTGACGTCACTGGTGATGGAGCGGAGGTCGAAGACCTCGCCGTCGGTGTCGATGGCCACGGGGATCTCGCTCCCCGCCGGGCCGAGTCGTGCGAACTGCATCGTTCCTCGCTCTCCGGCTGCGCCAGTGCAGCCGGAGACATCCTATGTCTGTGGACGCCCCCGGACAAGGTAGACGCGTTCCGCGGTACCGCTGAGGACGGCTTCGTGCTCGGTCGTCGACAGGTCGGCGAGTGCCGACGTCGTCCGCTGCGCGACGTCGGCGTACCCTGTCGCCAGGGTCGACACCGGCCAGTCCGAGCCGAACATCGACCGTTCGGGACCGAACTGCTCGACGACCCCGCGGACGTACCGGTCGACGGGGCGGTCGCGCCAGTCCGGGCCGGCCTCGGTGAACAGGCCGGAGACCTTGCACGTGACGTTCGGGCGCGCTGCGAAGTCGGTCAGCCGGCCCCGCCAGGCCGGGTCGCCGGTGTCGATCGACGGCTTGCCCGCGTGGTCCAGGACGAACGACGCCTCGGGGACGGCATCGATCAGGGTCAGTGCTGCGGCGTGCTCGCGCGCACGGACGAGGACGTCGAACACTAGGCCGGCGGCGGCGAGTGCGTGGACCCCGCGGACGACGTCGGGGCGGGCGAGCCAGTCCGCGTCGGGTTCGTCCTGTGCCTGGTGCCGGATCCCCACCAGGCGCTCGCCGCCGGGCAGTGCTCGAACGGCGGCGATCCGGTCGGTCACGTCCGGCGCGGTCAGGTCCACCCAGCCGACGACGCCTGCGACGGGTCCGGGTTGCTCGAGCAGCCAGGCGGTCTCGCCGGGGTCGTGCACGGCCTGCACGACGATCGTCCGCGTCACGCCCGTGCCCTGCGTCGCCGCGCGGAGGTCGTCCACGTCGAACCGCCGCCGGATCGGGGCGACGGAGTCGTCCATCCAGGGGTACGGCCGGTCGGCGGGGTCCCAGAGGTGGTGGTGAGCGTCGATGATCACCCGCTCATGATGCCCCATTCATCCGATGTCCGCCCGGTGCTGCTCGGCGCGCTTGGCGCGAAAGCGACAGATCCCGTCCCGTCGCACGGTCGGTGCCGCCAGCGCGACGGTCTGCCGCCGATGTTCGGCCGAGATCTGTCGCTTTCGCGGAAGCGACAGATCGCGGGCTCGAGCGCCCGCAGCTCAGACGGCGCCGGAGGCCTCGAGCTCGGCGCGCAGCTCGGCGTCGGACGGCTCGACGAAGTGCTTGCCGTTCGGCAGCACCACGACGGGGATGTTCTTCCGCCCGCTGATCGCCTCGGCACGGTCGGCCGCCGACAGGTCCTGCTCGACGTCGACGTACTCGTAGTCGACGCCGAGGGTGTCGAGCAGCGCCTTCGACCGGCGGCAGTCGCGGCACCAGTCCGCGCCGAACATCGTCACCTTGTCGAACGCTTCGGTCGTGGTTGCATCGCTCATGCCCAGAGAGTACGTCGGCGGGCCCCCGCGCATTCCCTACGATTGACGCATGCCGCCAGGACCCGACCCCGAGACGCGATCCTGGGCGTCGGCGGCCGTCCGACGCTTCGCCGCGGTGACGAACCTGCTCGTGGCGGCTCGCCGGTTCCGCATCGTCGGCGGCGACCCCCGCGACGCCGCGGCGCTGCACGAGCTGCTCACCGGACTCGGCGCACGCCCGGCCGCGGAGCACGAACCGATCGACCAGCTGTGGTGCCTCGGTTCCCCCGAGGACTCCACCCCCGTCATCGAGCGCGAGGCCGACCGTCCCCGCGGCGCCACGCTCATCGTGATCGACGCCGGCCGCCACCTGCCCGCCGTCGACGAGGACGCCTTCGGTCCCGTCGTCACCGCACGCCCAGGGGTGCTCGGCGTCCCGATGCTCTCCGACGACGTCTTCCTGGTCTCCACCGGCCGCGACCCCGAGGACGACCCGGCCGCCGACGCCCGCCTGCGCTGGGCACGACGCTCGATGCCCGTCTCGCGTGCGGTCGCCGCGGAACTCCGCGACGGCGGACTGCTCCGTGGCACCCGCATCGGCGTCGCGATGTTCCTCGAGCCGAAGACGGCGGTGCTGAGCCTGTTGCTGCGGGACGCCGGGGCAGAGGTCGTCGTCTACGCGCACGCCGACGAGACCGACGACGCCGTGGCCGCGTCGCTCCGGGCAGCGGGTCTGACGGTGTACGCGAGCAGCACCGCCTCAGTGCCGGAGCAGAAGGCGCTCGCCCTCGCGATGCTCGACACCCGACCGCACATCCTGCTCGACGACGGTTCGCACGTCATCCGGCTCGCCCACCAGGAACGACTGGACCTGCTGCCGACGATGCTCGGCGCGGCCGAGGAGACCAC
The DNA here is from genome assembly GCF_057812125.1 of Curtobacterium sp. ABR8. Taxonomy (NCBI): domain Bacteria; kingdom Bacillati; phylum Actinomycetota; class Actinomycetes; order Micrococcales; family Microbacteriaceae; genus Curtobacterium; species Curtobacterium sp. ABR8. The sequence continues at coordinate 3,480,636 of NZ_CM173818.1, read as the reverse complement.
GAGCGGCCTCCGACCCCTGCGCGTGATGGCGTCGCGGGGCGAGCTCGGCATCCCCGTGGTCGCCGTCAACGACGCCCGCACCAAGACGTTCTTCGACAACCGGTACGGCACCGGGCAGTCGACGGTGTTCGCGGTGCTCGACCTGGTCGACGGGCTCGCGTCCGGCACGCACCGGGTGATCCCGGGAGGCGCGGCGGTCGTCGCCGGGTTCGGGCACGTCGGCGAAGGGGTCGCGTTGGTGCTGTCCGCCCTCGGGTTCCGGGTCACGGTCGCCGAGACGGATCCCGTGCGCGCCCTGCAGGCGCTGTTCGCCGGCCACGCCGTCGCGCCGCTCGCCGAGGCCGTGCAGGACGCCGACCTCGTGCTGAGCGCCACCGGGGTCGCCGACACCATCGACCTGCGGGTGCTGCGCTCGTGTGCGGACGGGGTGGTCGTCGCCGTCGCGGGCGGGGTCGACCACGAGGTCGCGCTGGCCGACGCGGTGGCGGCCGGTGCGACCCGACAGCAAGTGGGCCCGAAGGCCGAGCGCCTCGTGTTCCCCGATGCCGACGGCGGGCCCATCGTGCTCGACCGCGGCGGGTGCATCAACATCACGGCGGCCGAGGGCAACCCGATCGAGATCATGGACCTGTCCTTCGCGGCGCAGCTCGGGGCGGTCCGCATGCTGCTCGAGCGGGGCGACGAGTTGGCGCGAGCCGTCGTGCCCATCGATCCCGCGGTCGACGACGCGACTGCCCGCGTGGCGCTCGACGCGTTCGGGATTCGACCCGTTCCTCCCGTCCGCCTTGCCGAACACCCGGCGGACCGCGAGCCGGACGTCTGGACGCGCCGTTTCGGAGACCCCGCATGAGTGCCACGTCCCCGCGTGCCGACCACTCGGTCGTCGTGCACTCGGCACGTGTCGTCGTGCCGATGACCGCGCCCCCGATCGCCGACGGCGCGGTCGCCGTGCAGGACGGCCGCATCCTGCACGTCGGCGACCGGTCCTGGGTCGTCGACCAGCTCGCCGGTTCCGGCACGACGTTCACCGAACGGCAGTGGCGCGGAGCCCTCCTGCCGGGCCTCGTCAACGCGCACTCGCACCTGCAGTACACCGGCATGGCCAGTGTCGGCCGTGGACAGTACGCCGGTTTCGAGGACTGGGCGGCCGCGTTCAACCAGGACTACGCCGAGCCGCACGACTGGCGGGCCGAAGCCGCTGCGGGCGCGGCGGCGTCGATCCGCGCCGGCGTCACGAGCATCGCGGACATCGTCACCGACATCGAGGCGTCCACCGCGCTCGAGGACGCCGGCCTCGGCGGCATCGCCTACTGGGAGGTGATGGACTGGGAGAACGACGCCTGGCAGTCGCACGGCCGCGACCAGGTGCTCGACGAACTCGCCCGGATCCCGACCACCCCCGGGGCCGGCCTGTCACCGCACGCGCCCTACTCGCTCGAGGTCGCGCCCCTGCTCGAACTCCCCGACATCGTCCGGCAGCGCGGACTCCGACTGCACCTGCACCTCGGCGAAGCGGCCTTCGAGGGGGAGCGCGTCGCCCTCGGACCCGTCCCCGGACTCGACGGTGTCGACGGCGTCGGCCACGGCAACGACTGGCACCTGGCCAACGTGCCCTCGTTCCGGGCGCTGCGGGCCCTCGGGTTCGGGGCGAGCGCCACCGCGTTCGTCGACCGACTCGGCGTGCTCGGCCCGGACTGCCACATCGCGCACGGCGTCTACATGACCGCCGCCGACCGGGCGCTCCTCCGCGCCCGTGGCACCGCCGTCGCACTGTGCCCGCGGTCGAACGCCGTCATCGGCCTCGACCCGCCGCCCGTCGCCGACTACCTGCGCGAGGGCAGCCCGATCGCCATCGGCACCGACTCGTTGTCGTCGTCCCCGTCTCTCGACCTGATGGCCGACGTCACCGCCCTGCACCGGATCGCCCGCGCCCAGGGCTACGGGCACCGCGACCTGCACGAGCGGCTCCTGGCGGCGGCGACGCTCGGCGGTGCGCACGCCATGGGGCTCGCCGTCGGACCGGACCGCATCGGCCACCTCGCCGTGGGCGCCCGCGCCGACCTGGCCGTCTTCGACGTCGACGCCCGGACCGTGCCCGACGCACTCGCCGAGCTCGTCGAGGACGGCGCCGGGCGCGCAGCCGCCACCGTCATCCGTGGGGTCGTCCGCGCCGTCGACGGAGCGCTGACCGGCGTGCCCACGTCGTCGCCCGACCGCCCCGCCCGCCCTGTCATCCCTGTGGAGGAATCATGACCGAGACCGCACCCCGCCCCGGCATGGCCGCCCGTCGCACCGTCGACGGCGAACTGATCGAGTGGCTCGACGTGCCGAAGCGCGCCATCGCCCTCGGCATGGAGCCGCACCCCGAGGGCGGTTGGTACGTCCGTACCTGGACCTCGCCGGCCACGGTGACGACGCCCGCGGGGGACCGTCCAGCCGCCACCCTGATCCACTTCCTGCTGCCCCCGGGCGAGGCCTCGGCCTGGCACCGGGTCTCGAGCGACGAGATCTGGATGTGGCACGGGCCCGACACCGTCGAGCTCGAACTCGGCGGCTCCGGTGATGCTCCCGAGCCCGGCGCGCGGATCACCCTCGGGCCCGACGCCGGTCGCGACCGGGTGAACGACGCGCAGGCGTTCGTGCGCGGTGGCGTGTGGCAGCGGACGATCCCGAACGACGGCGAGGTGCTGCTGAGCTGCCTCGTGTCGCCGGGCTTCTCGTTCGAGGACTTCACGATGGCCGACGAGGCCGAGTAGTACCGCGACACCGTTTCGCGTTGGTATCCCACCGCGAAGTACACTTCGACCTGCCCCCACCCCCTCGCACGAAGGCCCGACCGTGACCCGATCCCTCCGCCTCACCCTCGCCGTCGCAACAGCCGCGGTCGCCGCCCTCGCCCTGACGTCGTGCTCCGCCGGCAGCGGCAGCAACGACGACGGCACCGTCACCGACGGCAAGCTGACGATCGCCACCGGTGAGCCGGCGTACTCGCCGTGGATCGAGGACAACAAGCCGGAGTCCGGCAAGGGCTTCGAGTCCGCCGTGGCCTACGCGGTCGCGAAGGAGATGGGCTACAGCAAGTCCGACGTCGTCTGGAAGCGCAGCACCTTCGACAGCGCGATCGCCCCGGGCCCGAAGGACTGGGACCTCAACGTCCAGCAGTTCTCCATCGACGCCAAGCGCAAGAAGGCCGTCGACATGTCGAGCGCGTACTACACGACCACGCAGGCCGTGGTGACGACCAGCACCTCGAAGGCCGTCGACGACACGAGCATCGCCGCCCTCAAGCAGGACGCGATCGGGGTCGCCACCGGGTCCACGTCGATCGCGAGCGTGAAGAGCGTGCTCGGGATCACCCCGCAGGTCTTCAACTCGAACGACGACGCCGTCCTGGCGCTCAAGTCCGGCCAGATCGACGCGATCGTCACCGACCTGCCGACGGCGTTCTACATGGCCGCGGCGCAGCTCGACGACGGCACGGTGTCGGCGCAGTTCCCGTCCGACGGCAAGGGTGACCAGTTCGGCTTCGTCCTGCCGAAGGACTCGGAGCTCACGAGCAAGGTCGACAAGGCGCTCGCGACGCTCGAGGACGACGGCACGCTCGAGGACCTGCAGACCAAGTGGCTCTCCTCGGAGACCAACACCCCGGTCCTGAAGTAACCGCATGACCGTGCCAGCAGGCGCCGGGACCCCGGTCGCCGCAGCCGCGCCGAGCCAGGTCGAGGCCGAGCGGCGGCTCTACCGCCGGCAGCGCGGACGCCGGTCGATCGTGGTGTCGGTGGTGTCGACGCTCGTGGTGATCGCGATCGCCTACTTCGGCGTCGTGAACACCCCGGGCTGGGCAGCGGTCCAGCAGTCGTTCTTCGATCCGCAGACCGCGATCGACACGTTCCCGGACATCCTGCTGGGCCTCTGGCTGAACGTCCGCATCCTGTTCTTCAGTGCCATCGGCGTCGCGGTGTTCGGCACCCTGCTCGCGGTGGTGCGGGGCCTGCGGAACCCGGTGTTCTTCCCGCTGCGGATGCTGGCGACCGGCTACACGGACCTGTTCCGCGGCCTGCCGCTCATCATCGTGCTGTACCTGGTCGGCTACGGGATCCCCGGGCTCGGGGTGTTCCCGCGGCTGCCCGCCGAGGTCTGGGGCACCATCGCGATCGTCCTGACGTACTCGTCGTACATCGCCGAGGTCCTGCGTGCCGGCATGGAGGCCGTGCACCCGTCGCAGCGTCTCGCCGCCCGGTCGCTCGGACTGTCGCACGCGAAGACCCTGCGGCTCGTGGTGCTGCCGCAGGCGATCCGCAAGGTCACACCGGCGCTGATGAACGACTTCGTGTCGATGCAGAAGGACGTCGGCCTGGTCTCGATCCTCGGCGCCGTCGACGCGGTCCGGTCGGCGCAGATCGCCCAGGCGGAGACCTACAACTTCACGCCGTACTTCGTCGCGGGACTGCTGTTCGTGGTGATCAGCCTGCCGCTGATCCGCGTCACGGACGCGATCGCGCGCCGCCAGCAGCGGCGCGAGCAGATCGGAGGGACCGTATGAGCGAGGTCGGCCAGGAGGCCCGTGGTGCGTCGGGCGCGGACGCTGCGGTCCTCGAACTGCGTGGGGTGCGCAAGGCCTTCGGCGAGCACGAGGTCCTGCGCGGCATCGACCTGACGCTGCACCGCCACGAGGTCATCTGCGTCATCGGGGCGTCCGGCTCGGGCAAGTCGACCCTGCTCAAGACGGTGAACCTGCTCGAGGGCATCGACGACGGCGAGATCCTGCTGCAGGGGACCGACATCGCCGATCCCCGTATCGCCGTCGACGGCGTCCGTGCACGGATCGGCGTGGTGTTCCAGCAGTTCAACCTGTTCCCGCACATGCGCGTGCTCGACAACGTGACGCTCGCCTCGCGGCAGGTGCACGGCGTCGGCCGGGCCGAGGCGGAGGCGACCGCGCGTCGGCTGCTCGAGCGCATCGGGCTTGCGGAGTTCGCCGACGCCTACCCGGACCGGCTCTCCGGCGGCCAGCAGCAGCGTGTGGCCATCGTCCGGGCGATCGCGTCCGACCCCGAGCTCCTGCTGCTCGACGAGGTCACGAGCGCCCTCGACCCCCAGCTCGTCGGCGAGGTGCTCGACCTGGTCACCGAACTGAAGCGGCAGGGCTCGACGATCCTGATGACAACGCACGAGATGCACTTCGCACGGAACGTCGCCGACCGGATCGTGTTCCTGCACCGGGGAGAGGTCGTCGAGCAGGGTGTCCCCGCCGAGGTCCTCGACGCACCGCAGCACCCGGCGCTGGTCGAGTTCCTCTCCCGCGTCCACGCCTAGGGCGTCAGCAGCACCTTCCCGACGACCTCGCCGTCGCGGACCTTCCGGTGCGCCTCCTCGACCTCGGCCAGGGGCAGGACGGTGTCGATGACCGGTCGGACGCTGCCGTCGGCGACGAAGGGCCAGACGTGCTCGCGGAGGGCGGCGACGATGGCGGCCTTCTCGGCGAGCGGTCGGGCGCGCAGGGTCGTCCCGCTGATCGACGCCCGCTTCCGCATCAGGGCACCGAGGTCGAGTTCGGCGGTGCTGCCGCTGCCCGAGGCGATGACGGCGATGTGCCCGTTGGGCGCGAGGGCCTGCAGGTTCCGTGCCAGGTAGGCCGGCCCGACGACGTCGAGCACCACGTCGACTCCGACACCGTCCGTGAACGCCAGGACGCGTTCGACGAAGTCCTCGGAGCGGTGGTCGACGACCAGGTCGGCACCGAGGTCCCGCGACGCCTTGACCTTGCGGTCGCCGCCGCTCGTGGCGATCACCGTGGCACCGAGGGCCTTCGCCCACAGCACGGCGTGGGAGCCCATGCCGCCGGTGCCGCCGTGCACGAGCAGGGTCTGGCCGGGGCGGAGTCCGGCGAGCATGCCGATGTTCGAGTACACGGTGCAGGCGGCCTCGGGCAGGCCGGCAGCCTCGACCAGGTCGACCGAGTCGGGGACGGGCAACACCTGGGCTGCCGGTGCCACGACGAGCGACGCGTAGCCGCCGCCGGACAGCAGCGCGCACACGCGGTCACCGACGGCCACCGCGGTCACCCCGTCGCCGAGTGCCCGGACGGTGCCGGAGACCTCGAGCCCCAGGATCTCCGAAGCACCGGGCGGCGGCGGGTAGTTCCCCGCGCGCTGCTGCAGGTCGGCGTTGTTCACCCCGGCGGCGGCGACCTCGATGAGCACCTCGCCCGCGGCGGGCACCGGGTCGGGCAGGTCGGTCACGGACATGGTGGTGTCGTCGAACGTGATGGCGCGCATGCCCTCGACGGTACGCTGGCCGGCCGGTCATCCTGTGAGTGCCCCATGTACGCTCGATGACGGATCTGCACCTCATCCGGGGGAGTGCGGACCGATCGAGGGGGACTCTCCACCATGCCGAAGAACAAGTTCATCGCGCTCGCCACCGCCGGCCTCGCGCTCACCCTGCTCGCCGGTTGCTCGACCGGGCCGTCGAAGGCCGAGCAGTGCACCCAGTTCGAGAAGACGGTCAAGTCCGCCGCCGAGGGCGTGCAGTCCGAGGCCGCGAACCTGCAGTCCGACCCGGACGCCGCCGTCACGAAGCTCAAGGAGCTCGACGAGAAGATCTCCGACGGCGTCGACGACCTGTCCGACGACGACCTGCAGGACAAGGGCGAGGCGTTCGAGGACGCATACGGTGACCTCGTCGACCAGATCGAGGACATCGCTGACGACACGCAGTCGGCCGACGTCTCGGCGCTCACGAAGTCCAGCACCAAGGTGCAGGACGCCGGCAACGCCTTCCAGAAGGAGTGCAACTCCTGATGCGCCGAACCCTCACCGCGGTCACCACCGCGCTCGTCGCCGTGACGCTGCTGGCGGGCTGCTCCGGCGGATCGTCCGACGACGGTGCCTCGGCGGAGACGTCGAAGACGTCCGCACCGTCGAAGACCTCGGCCGCTGCGCCCGCGCAGACGAAGGCCGAGGCGTGCGCCCTGGTCGAGAACGAGCTCAAGTCGTTCATCGACGAGCAGACGTCGTCGTCGGCGCCGGCCGATCCCGCTGCGCGGGCGAAGCTCGTCGGTGAGTTCGCCGACCGCCTCGACGCTGCGCTGCCGAAGGTCACCAACGACGACGTCCACGACGCCTTCGAGGACTTCAGCGAGGACGCGGAGGGCTACGCTTCGGCGCTCACCTCCAGCGGTTCGAGCGACTCCGCCGAGGCGAAGGACGCCCAGACCGACGTGCAGTCCTCGCTGGACGAGGTCTCGGCGGTCTGCCCGAGCAACTAGTCGCAACACCACATCCCGACACGACGACGCCCCGCAGCTCCGACCGGAACCGCGGGGCGTCGTCGTGCCGGGGACGGCTCAGACGGCGGCCGGCTGCGATGCGTCGAGTCGCGCGACGTCCTCCGGCCGCAGCTTCACGGTCGGTGCGGTCAGCGAGTTGAGGATCGACTGCGGGCGCGACGCCCCGGGGATCGGGACGACCACGTCGCTCTTCTGCAGCTCCCACGCGAGCGCGATCACCTGCGGTGTGACGCCACGGTCCCGCGCGATGTACGCGAAGTCCTCGTAGGCGGTGCCGAGGTCCGCGGCGTTCGCGATGCCGCCGAGTGGGCTCCACGGCAGGAACGCGATCCCGAGCTCGTCGCAGAGCTCGAGTTCCGGCTCGCTCGACCGGAACTTCGGCGAGAACTGGTTCTGCACCGAGGCGAGCCGTCCGTCGAGGACCTCGTTCGCCGTCCGGATCTGCTCGGGGTCCGCGTTCGAGATGCCGGCCATCCGGATGACCCCCTCGTCGAGCAGCTCACCGAGTGCTCCGACGGACTCGGCGTACGGGACCGCGGGGTCCGGACGGTGGAACTGGTACAGGCCGATCGCCTCGACGCCGAGGCGCTTCGCCGACGCCTTCGCCGCCTGCTTCAGGTACTCCGGGTGGCCGTTCTGCGCCCATGCGCCGGCCTCCGGTCGCAGGTGTCCGCCCTTCGTGGCGATGAGGATGGACTCGGTGTCGCCGTGGAACTCCCGCACGGCCCGGGCGATGAGCTCCTCGTTGTGCCCCACCTCGTCGTGGGCGGCCAGGTGGTACGCGTCGGCGGTGTCGATGAGCGTGACACCGTTCTCGAGCGCGGCGTGGATGGTCGCGATGGACTGTCGTTCGTCGGGTCGTCCCTCGATCGACATGGGCATCCCGCCCAGACCGATGGCACTGACCGACACGTCTCCGATGACTCGTTGCTTCATACGCCCCAGCATGCGCCGGGGGCGCACGGTCACGCCCAGGGAGCGTCGCCCGTCCCCGGCTCAGCGCCGCGCCCAGCCCGGCGCGTGCTCCGGCAGCGGGCCGAACGCGATGCCCCGGGCGTAGAGGCCCCGCGACGGCCGTACGTACCGGGCGAGCAGCACGGGCAGCAGCGGTGGCCCGTTCCGCAGCTGCCCCGCGAACGCCCGCTCGAAGACGACGCGGTGCAGCACGGCCTGCGCTGACTGGACGACCACGGCCGGCGGCCTCCGACGGCGCTGCACCGCGGCCAGCGCAGGGTTCAGCGCCGTACCGCTCCGCCCGTGCCGGAGCGCCGGCACCAGGATCGCGGCGGTCGCCACGGCGTCCTGCACCGCCAGGTTGATCCCCACCCCACCCGCGGGTGACATCGCGTGGGCCGCGTCGCCGATGCACAGCAGACCCGGCCGCCACCACCGCCGCAACCGGTCCATCCGGACGTCGAGCACGTGCACGTCGTCCATCGACCCGATCGCGTCGACCCGGTCGGCGAAGTCCGGACGGAGCCGGGCCACCCGCGCCCGGAAGGCGCCGACGCCCTCGGCCCGCAGTGCAGCGTCCGAACCCTTCGGGGCGAAGTACGCGACCTGGTGGTAGTCGGGCCGCGGGAAGCTCAGCAGCACGTCCCGGTCCGAGAACGCGGGCGTCAGGGCGCTCGCCGCGTCGCCCGGACGCCGGGGCAGCCGGAACCACCAGGTGTCGAACGGCACCGGGAACGCCCGCGGAACGAAGCCCGCGGCCCGACGCAGGACGGAGTTCCGTCCGTCGCACGCGATCACGACGTCGGCGCGGAGTTCCTCGGCGTCCCCGCTCCCGTCGCGCCGGCGCAGGTGCACCCCGGTGACGACGCCGTTCTCCTCGATGAGTCCGGTCGCCGCGAGGCCCATCGCGATGTCGAACGACGGTTCCTGCCGGGCAGCGGTGACGAGCAGGTCGAGCAGGTCCCACTGCGGCACCATCGCCACGTGGTCGTACGGGGGCTCGAGCCGCGAGAAGTCGCCGAGCAGCAGCCGCGACCCGTCGGGCATCGGCAGGGAGAAGTCGTCGAGCCGAGACTGCGGCAGTGCCCGGAAGCGCTCGCCGAGGCCGAGCTCGTCGAGCAGCCGGATCGTCGAGGCGTGCACGGTGTCGCCCCGGAAGTCCCGGTTGAAGTCGTCGTGCTGCTCGATGACGCGCACGTCGATGCCGGCCCGTGCGAGCAGCAGTCCGAGGACGACCCCGGCGGGGCCGCCGCCGACCACCGCGACCGTCGTCCGCGACACCGTCACCATGCCCTGGACGCTACGCCGTGTCGGACGGGAGGCCCGGGGCCGTGTCCGCCACGGGCCTCCCGTCCGGCGCCCGGTCGCGTCGGCCCGCGCGACGCGACGCGGTGCGACATGGTCGACGTCGTACGACATCGACGATGTCGCCGCTGCGCGCGCGCAACTGGCGGCGGTCGCAACGAACGACGAACTCGTTGTCGTACGACCCCGATCGTGTCGTTCGGAGTCGGTCCGGCAGGACCAGCGCGGTGCGCGTCGGCGCTAGGCGCTCGCGGACACCGACGACGACGCGGTCTCGCCGTCGGCCGCGTTCGCGAAGACGACCCCGCCCCACGCGATCACGCCGATCGCGAGCACGAAGCCGATCGCGGCGATCCACCACGACGACTTCCGGCGGATCCAGGCGCCGATCGCCAGCACGATCGTGGCGACCCCGATCACGAACGCACCACCGACCGCGATGGCCGTGCCGCCGATGTAGCCGCCGGGGGTACACCCGGCCGAGGCGTCGCACGTCGCGGTCGCCGAGATGACGGCGATGATGCCGACGACAGCGGTGACGATCGTCATGACCGCACCGAAGGCCAGCAGCAGCACGGTCGAGATCCGGTCGGCGAGCTTCGCCGGCGGGAACAGCGTGGTGCCACCGCGCTCCCAGGCCGCGCGCTGCGGGTCCTGGGGGCCGGGCGAGGACTGCGGCGGACCGCCGGGGACGTTGGACCAGGTCATGGGAGCAGTCCTACCGCGCTTCCACGCCGAACGCCTGTGCGAGCCGCTGGATCTTCTGCGCCCGACCCAGGCGCGGCAGGTCGGATCCGTCCCGGATGACCTTGCCGCGGGCCTCGAAGTCGTCGAGGAAGTCCTGCGCCCAGGCGACGTCGGTCGGCGTGGGGGAGATGACCTCGTTGATGACGGGCAGCTGCTCGGTGTCCAGGCACAGCTTGCCGGTGAGCCCGAGCGACACCGCGACCTGGGACTGCTCGCGCAGGATCGGGTGCGACGACCCCACCGTCGGGCCGTCGATCGGGCCGGGCAGGTCGCCGACGCGCGACGCGACGACGAGCTTCGACCGCGGGTACGCCATCGCCAGGGTGTCGGCGCTCGTGCCGGTGTCGCGGCGGTAGTCGCCGGAGCCGAACGCCAGCCGGAACGCACCCTGCGCCCGCGCGATCGAGACGGACTCCTCGATGCCGAGCGCCGACTCGACCAGCGCGATCACCGGGGTCTGGCCGCCGAGCCGGTGCCACGTGTCGGTGACCTGGGCCGGGGACTCGGTCTTCGCGAGCATCACGCCCTGCAGCCCGGGCAGGCCGCGGAGCTCCTCGACGTCGTCGGCCCAGAAGTCGGTGGTGACGTCGTTGATCCGGACCCAGGCCTCGCCGCCTCCGGCCAGCCATGCGGCGACGCCCTGCCGTGCCGAGGGCTTGGCGGCGGGGTCGACGGCGTCCTCGATGTCCAGGATGATCTGGTCGGCGCGGGACCGCTGGGACTTCTCGAACCGGTCGGTCGCGGTACCGGAGACGAGCAGCCACGAGCGGGAGATCTCGGCGGGGACCGATCGACGCCGGTTCGGCGTGGGGGCGGACGGGGTGGTGCGGTCGTCGATGGCCATGCCCCGTTGGTACCACATCGGACGTGCCGGACGGCCGATCGGAGGTCTGTCGCGTCGGATCGGACGCCTGACGCCGTGTACCGGAAACCCCGAAACCTCGGTTCATTGCCAGAGAGGGCGCGCGTTCCCGCCTACAGTGTCGGATGTGTGGCGAGCGGACAGGGTGACCGACGGTGAGGACGACGTGAACGACGACGTCCCCGTCGAGGGTGCCCCCGCGCGCCCCGACGACGAGCGAGACGACCGCGATGAGCGAGACGACCGAGACGAGCAGCAGGACGTGGACGAGGACCGGACCGACGACGAACCGGACCGTACGCTCCGCCCGGAACTGCAGCTGACCAGCCCGCAGGCGATCAGCCTCGGCGACCCCCGGCTGCAGGCGGGCAACGCGGCGGAACCGACGTGGGACGGCTGGCGCGGCCAGCTCACCGGCGTCGGCGGCACGAGCCCGCTCACCCACTTCAGCGACCACCCCCGCGCCCGCATCGAGCTGTCGACGACGCACCCGGGCGGCCTCGCCCAGTTCATCACCGGCAAGACCACCCTGCTGTCCAGCCTGATCCGCGACGAGGTGGCCCTCCGTGCTGCCCGTGTCGCCGCCGGCCAGGTCGAGGCGAAGGGCACCGAACTCGCGACGGTGCGCGGCATCGACGCCGTCAAGCTCGGCATCGGCATGGCCGACTGGAAGCACGGCGACGAGCAGTTCCGCGGCCCGGTGCTCCTGCGCCCGCTGGCGATCCGCCGCCACGGCCGTGACTTCGAGGTCCGGCTCCTCGGCGAGCCCGTGCTCAACCCGGGCCTCGCCGACGCCCTGCACGAACAGTTCGGCGTCATCCTCGACGCGCAGTCCTTCGTGGCGCTCGCGCAGCAGGACGGCTCGTTCACCCCGAACCCCGTCATCGACCGACTGCGCGGCCTGACCGCGCACATCCCCGGCTTCTCGGTGCACGCCCGGCTCGTGGTCTCCACGTTCGCCGAGGTCGCGACCGGCATGGTCGAGGACACCGGCGACCTGTCCCACCCGGTGCTCGACGCCCTCGCCGGCAACCCGAGCGCCAAGTGGCAGGTCGAGCAGTCCTACCACCCGGTCGAGCAGACCCCGTCGGACGAGCGCAGCCCGGAGACCGACACCCTGCTGCTCGACGCCGACGACGAGCAGGAGAACGTGATCGCGCAGATCGCGGCCGGCAACTCCATCGTCGTGAAGACCCTGCCCGGCACCGGCGGCACCCAGACGATCGTGAACGCCCTGGGTGGCCTGGTCGCCGCGAACAAGCGCGTCCTCGTGGTGAGCCCGCGCCGTGCGACCCTGCGGGGCATCGCGGCCCGCTTCGGCGAGGTGCAGCTGCCCGGCGTCGCGGTCACGCCGTCGACCCTGCGCCGCGACGTCGTCCGTGCCATCGCCCGGAACGAGAAGGCCGCACGTCCGAACCTCCGCGAGGTCGACGACGCCCTGGTCCGGCTCCGCAAGGTCCTGAAGGACTACCGCGGTTCGCTCACCCGCAAGGACGCCGACTTCGGCGTCTCGGTGCTCGACTGCTTGGTCGAGCTGTCGCGGCTGTCGCTCCTGCCCGTCCCACCGTCGACGACGGCGCGCCTGTCGAAGCAGTCCGTGGCGTCCATGGTCGAGGGGCGCTCGCGCGTCGCCGAGACGATGGTCAGCGCGGCCAACCTCGGCGAGTTCCGCTACGGCCCCGACGACTCGCCCTGGTACGGGGCGAAGTTCTCCACCAGCGACGGCGCCCAGCGCGCCCACCGCATCGCGAAGGACCTCGACTCCGAGGGGCTGCCGACGCTCCTCCGCCGTGCGCACGACCTCGTCGCCACGACGCACATGCGCCAGTTCACGACGATCAACGAGCTCGGCATCTACCTGCGCCTGCTCACCGAGATCCGTGACACCCTCGACCGCTTCCTGCCGGTGGTCTTCGACCGCTCGGTGTCGGAGCTCGTCGCCGCCACGGCCCCGCGTGGCGAGGGCGCCCCGATGTCCTCGACGAACCGTCGTCGCCTGAAGAAGCTCGCTCGCGAGTACGTCCGACCCGGCGTGCACGTCTCCGACCTGCACGAGGCCCTAACCCGGGTGCAGCAGCAGCGCGTGCTCTGGCAGCGCTACGTCGCCGCCGGCGTGAACCCCGAGGTGCCCACGGGCATCGCGGACGTGCAGGTGCTGTTCTCGAACGTCGCCGAGGACCTCGCGCGCCTCGACGAGCCGCTCGGCCGGACCGAGCGCGACCGTCAGCTCGCGAACACCCCGGTCGACCAGCTCGTCCCCACCATCGCCGAGCTCGCCGCCGAGTCCGACGTCCTGCACAACCTGCAGGAGCGCACCGAGCTCATGCAGACCCTGCGCGACCTGCAGCTCGAGCCGCTCATCACCGACCTGGCGAACCGGCACGTGCCGGACCTGCAGGTGCCGGCCGAGCTCGAGCTCGCCTGGTGGCAGTCCGCGCTCGAGACCATGCTCGAGTCCGACCGGGCCCTGCTCGGCGCGAACACCGACATGCTCGACCGGGTCGAGGCGGACTTCCGCCTCGTCGACGACGCCCACGCGGCCGGGGTCTCCCAGGGCCTCGCGTGGCAGCTCGCCGAGAACTGGAAGGTCGGACTCGTCGACTGGCCGGAAGAGGCCACGGCGCTGAAGACCCAGCTGCGCGAGGGTGCGATCACCTCGCGGCTGCTCCAGGACTCCGCACCGCACCTGTCCCGGTCCATCGCGCCCGTGTGGCTCGCGAGCCCGTACGAGGTGTCGCAGATCGCCGACACGATGCCGTTCGACACCGTGATCCTGGTCGACGCCGGGGCCGTGACGATCGCCGAGACCGTCGGAGCCGTCCGTCGTGCGCGCCAGACCGTCGTCTTCGGTGACCCGGTCACGCAGACGCCGTCGCCGTTCCGCATCGCCGTCGACCCCGAGCACCGTGCGCTGCAGGTCGACGAGGGCACCCTCGACGCCTTCCACGCCGACTCCGCCCTGGCGAAGCTCTCCACCCTCCTGCCGACCCTCTCGCTCTCGCGGTCGTACCGTGCCGGCGGCGAGGACCTGGCCGAGCTCGTGAACCGTCGCTTCTACGGCGGCAAGATCGAGTCGCTCCCGTGGGCCGGGTCGTTCCTCGGCCACGGCTCGATCGCGCTCGACTACGTCAGCGACGGCAAGGCCGTGCCGGACCCCGAGTCCGGCGCCGTCGAGAGCGTCGACGCCGAGGTGGACCGCGTGGTCCGACTCGTCATCGACCACGCCCGAACCCGCCCGAGCGAGTCGCTCATGGTCATCACCGCGTCGGCGAAGCACGCCGTGCGCGTCGAGCAGGCCGTGCTGACCGCGGCGCAGGGGCACAAGGACCTGACCGAGTTCGTCATCGGCGACCGCGCCGAGCCGTTCATCGTGGCGACGCTCGAGCAGTCGGTGGCGCAGAGCCGCGACCGCGTCGTGTTCTCCATCGGCTACGGCCGCACCCCGCACGGCCGCGTCCTGCGCGACTTCGGTCCGCTCGGCAAGCCCGGCGGCGAGCGGCTGCTCGCGGTCGCGATGACCCGTGCGCGCCGCTCGATGGTGATCGTCACCTGCTTCCAGCCGTCCGACATCGAGGCCGAGCGCATGGGCCACGGCACCGTCGCCCTCGCCGAGATCCTGGCCGAGGTGCGTGCGCGCACCACCGCCGAGTACGTGCCGGACGACTCCGACCCGCTGCTCGTGGACCTGGCCCGCCGCCTCGAGATGCGCGGCATCCCGGTGGCGCTCGGACACCGCGGCAAGCTCGGCCTGGTGGCCGCGCACGGCGGGGTCTGCGTCACGATCGAGACTGACGCGTCGCTCGTCAAGGGCTCGCTGCGTGAGTCCCTGCGCCTGCGCCCCGAGGTACTGCGCCGACTCGGCTGGCACTACGTGCGGGTGCACGCGTTCCAGCTGTTCTCCGACCCGGACCGCGTCGCGAACACCGTCGCCGCGGTGCTCGGTGTCGACCGCGGTGCGACGCAGGAGATCTCGATCCCACCGATCCCCGCCCGCCGATGACTGACCGGCCGAGTCGGCGGGCCTCCCGGCCCGCCGGTCCGGTCACGCCGGAGACGGACCAGCTGGTGGGCACGTGGACGCGAGCCGACGACGCGTCGTCGGCCGCGCCTCCCGGTCCAGCAGCGTCGACCGGACGCGAGACGGACGATCTGTCGGGAGGCCCGGTGCGGCGCCGCAGACGCGTCACCACCCAGGCGGTGCCGGGCTACGACCCGGCACCGCCGCCGGAACCGGCGCGACACCGCGACGGGGAGAACGACGACCAGCTCCGGCGCGACGTCCCGCCCCACTGGTAGCAGGTAGCCTGGCCTGCGATGACTGACACCGTACGGCAGCGCCCCGACTGGCAGACCTGGCCCAACCTGATCTCGCTGGTCCGGCTGCTGCTGATCCCGGTGTTCGTGTGGCTCGTCGTCGCCGGACACCCGGGCTGGGCGCTCGTCGTACTCGTCGTCATCGGGGTGAGTGACTGGGCGGACGGCTTCATCGCCCGCAAGTTCGACCAGGGCTCGAAGCTCGGCAAGGCGATCGACCCCGTCGCCGACCGACTCGCCATCATCGCGATCGTGCTGTCGCTCGTGCTGACCGGACTGCTGCCGTGGTGGGTCGTCGCCGTCGTGGTGCTCGTCGACCTGGTGCTCGTCGTGCTGTCGAGCGTGCTGTTCCGTGGCAACCCGGACCTCGACGTCACGTGGACGGGCAAGATCCGTTCCGCACTGCTGTTCATGGGCCTGCCGGTGCTGCTCTTCTCGGCCGTGCACGCCGTCGACGAGAACGCGCCGTGGGTGCGGGTCGTCGCACTGGTCTTCGTCTACCTCGGCACCGTAGGGCACGTCCTGGCGGGCATCCAGTACGCCGTGGCGATGTTCGCCAAGCGCCGCCGCGTCACCGCCTGACGGTCGCCCGCCCCGAACGGAACCTGGTTCCGGACACAGCACCGCGGATCTCCGTGGTGTCGTGCCCGGAACCTGGTTCCGGTGCGCTGCTAGAGCTTCGTGGAGCCGCCAATGC
The DNA here is from genome assembly GCF_057812125.1 of Curtobacterium sp. ABR8. Taxonomy (NCBI): domain Bacteria; kingdom Bacillati; phylum Actinomycetota; class Actinomycetes; order Micrococcales; family Microbacteriaceae; genus Curtobacterium; species Curtobacterium sp. ABR8. The sequence goes on along the minus strand of NZ_CM173818.1, from coordinate 3,464,466 downwards.
CGGGGCCCTCGGGCGCGGTGCTCGGAGCGACGTGCGCACCTGAACCCGTGCTCGTCGGCTCGCCGTTCTGGGAGCGGAGCAGGTCGCGGATCTCGAGCAGCACCTCGACGTCGGTCGGGGGGACGTCCTGCGGGGTCTGCTGCTCGTCGTTCTTGACGCGCTCGAACGCCACCTTCTTCAGGTGGTTCACGGGTACGACGAGGGCGAAGTAGACGACCGCGGCGACGATGACGAAGTTCAGTGCGGCGCCGATGATCGCGCCGAAGAGGATCGACGCGTGGCCGCCGGACACCGTCGGGATCTTCCAGACCAGTGCCTCGTCGAGGCTCGACGCGTTGAACACCGCGCCGATGAGCGGGTTGATCAGTGCGTTGACGATCGTGGTGACGATCGCGGTGAACGCAGCACCGATGACGACTGCGACGGCCAGGTCGATGACGTTGCCGCGGAGCAGGAACTCCTTGAAGCCCTTCATGCGAGGGTCTCCTTCCGGTCGAGGACAGTCGCCGGACGGCGACCCCATCAACCTATCGGCGAGGAGTCTTCGTGGTCAGGAGGCGCTGGGCTTCGGCGTGCTCGGCTTCGACTCGGTCTTGGCCGGGGTGGCCTTCGTCTCCGACTTCGCCGGCGTGCTCGACGAGCCCTCGGACTTCGGCGCCGGGCGGGAGTCGGTGCGGTAGAAGCCGCCGCCGTTGAACGTCACACCGACGGGGGAGAACACCTTGCGCAGGACACCGCCGCACACCGGGCACTCGGTCAGGGTGGCGTCGGAGAACGACTGCTTGATGTCGAACGCGTTGTCGCACTCGGTGCAACGGTACGAGTAGGTGGGCACGTCAGCTCCGGAACGTGATGATGCGCGACGGCGTGATGATGCCGTCCACGGGTTCGTCGTGGGGTTCGCGCGGGACCTCGTCGAGGTACTCCGCGTCGAAGATCACAGCATAGACGGGCGGGCGCTTCGCCATGGACCCGAGGGTCTTGTCGTAGTAGCCGCGACCCCATCCCATCCGGACGCCGTCGTGCCCGACCGCAGCCGCGGGGGCGAGGATCGCGTCGACGTCGTTGATGGCGAGCGGGGACAGCACCTCGCCCACGACCTCCGGCATGCCGAAGATGCCCTCGGTCTCGCTCTCACCGTCGCCGACCGCCCAGTCGAGCAGGCCGTCCTCACGCGTGACCGGCAGGAGGACCCGGATGTCGTGCGCGAACGCCCAGTTCAGGAACGGGCGGACGTTCGGCTCGTCGGACGCCGACAGGTACAGCGCCAGCGAGGTGACCTGGCGCTCCTCGGCGAAGCGCTGCAGGGTGGCGGTGAGCGCCGCGCTGTCCGCGTCGCGTTCCGTCGTGGTCCGGGTGCGCCGCCGCTGCCGGAGTTCGGCTCGCAGGGCGCGCTTCTCGTTCCCGAGATCGGCGATCATGCGCAGGAGTCTACCGAGGGCACCCGTTGCGGCTTCCCGCCGGGAAACGCGCTGATGCCGTGTCCCCTGTAGCGATGACATGCCCCGGAAACCCGGATCGGATACGGTCTGGGGCATGGGCTTCCAGATTTCCAAGGCGGTGATCCCAGCGGCAGGGCTGGGCACTCGCTTCCTCCCCGCGACCAAGGCGATGCCGAAGGAGATGCTCCCCGTCGTCGACAAGCCAGCCATCCAGTACGTGGTGGAAGAGGCTGTCGGCGCAGGACTCACCGACGTCCTGATGATCACGGGCCGCAACAAGAACGCACTCGAGAACCACTTCGACCACGTGTCGGAGCTCGAGGAGACCCTCAAGAAGAAGGGTGACCACGAGAAGCTGCAGAAGGTCAACCAGTCGACGGACCTCGCCGACATGCACTACGTGCGTCAGGGCGACCCGCTCGGCCTCGGCCACGCGGTGCTCCGCGCGAAGATGCACGTCGGCCGCGAGCCGTTCGCCGTGCTCCTCGGCGACGACATCATCGACGCCCGCGACCCGCTGCTCAAGCGCATGATCGAGGTCCAGGGTGAGAAGAACGCCACGATCGTGGCGCTGCTCGAGGTCCCCGAGTCGCAGACCCACCTGTACGGCATCGCCACGGTCGAACCGACCGACACCGACGACGTCGTGAAGATCACCGGGCTCGTCGAGAAGCCCCCGCAGGGCGAGGCGCCCTCCAACCTGGCCATCATCGGCCGCTACGTCATCCGCCCCGAGGTCTTCGACGTCCTCGAGAAGCAGGAGCCCGGCAAGGGCGGCGAGATCCAGCTCACCGACGCGCTCATGAAGATGGCGAGCGCCGAGGAGTGGACCGGCGGCGTGTACGGCGTCGTGTTCCGTGGACGCCGGTACGACACCGGTGACAAACTCGACTACATCAAGGCGATCGTGCAGCTCGCCTCGGACCGCGATGACCTCGGCCCCGACCTCAAGTCGTGGCTGAAGGAGTTCAACGCGGGCGAATGAGTCGGCCATCCCGCCCGGGCCCGTGCACACGGACCCGGGCGGGACACCCCGTCCCGCACAGCGGCGGGATCCCGGAGGAACCAAGCGATGACGACGATCCCGACCCTGTCCCACGGGCGGGTCACCATCCGGCCCCTCCGGCTCCGTGACACGCGCGACCTCGACGTCGCACTCGCGTCGAACCGATCGTGGCTCCGCACCTGGGAGGCCACGAACCCCTCAGGACACGTCTCCACCGATGTCCGCGGCAGCATCCGCGCGCTCCAGGCCAACGCCCGCGCGGGACTCGGACTGCCGTTCGCGATGGAGCTCGACGGCCGGTTCGTCGGGCAGCTGAACGTCTCCGGCATCACCTACGGGTCGCTGGCGAGTGCCTCGATCGGGTACTGGGTCGTCGAGGACGCCGCCGGGCACAACGTGACCCCGATCTCGGTCGCCCTCGCCGTCGACCACTGCTTCCGGGCCGTCGGCGTGCACCGCATCGAGATCTGCATCCGCCCCGAGAACGCCCCGTCCCTGCGCGTCGTCGAGAAGCTCGGGTTCCGGTACGAAGGGCTGCGCCGCCGGTACATCCACATCAACGGCGACTGGCGCGACCACTTCTGCTTCGCGCTCGTCGCCGAAGAGGTCCGAGAGGGCGTCCTCGAGCGGTGGGTCCGTGGACAGGTGCCGCCCGGACTCGGCGCCGTACCGCTCGCCGCCCGTGACGAAGCGGCGCTGCCGATCACCACCACGCCCCGGCTGTAGATTCCGCCGCGACACGCGCAACACGCGTTCCGCAATCACGCGACGGGGATACCCCCGCCCCTACCGTGTTCGCATGGCAGGAATCGGCTCGTGGGGTGGCGGCATCGTCCTGCTCGTCGCGGCCGTCCTCTGGCTCGTCTACCTGATGCCGTCGTGGGCCGCCCGACGCCAGTACCTGGCCACCGAACGCAACGCGATCCGGCTGCAGCAGACCCTGCGGATCCTGGCGCAGACCGCCGAACTCCCCGACGAGGTCCGTGTCGAGATGAACGCGAAGTCCCTGGCCGAGGCGCAGCGTGTCGCCCGGTCCGAAGAGGCCAAGCGCACCGCCATCGTCCGCGCCCACGAAGCCGCGCGTCAGCGGGAGATCACCCGCCGGCTCGCCGAGCAGGCCCCGGTCCTCGAGCGTGCGTCGTCGGTGCCCGCCCTGACCGCGATGCGCATGCGCCGCTCCCGCCTCGGAGCCACCCTGTTCGGCACGCTCGGCGTCGTCGTCGCACTCGTCGTCTTCGTCGCGGCACCCGCCCTGTGGCTCGTCGGTGTCGCGGGACTCCTCGCCGCGGGCGGGTCCGCAGCGGTCCTCGCCCAGCTGCACCAGGTGGCGACGGCGCGGAAGACCCGTGTCGCGGCGGCCGAGGCGGGCGCGACCCGTGCCTCCCGGCCCACGACCACGTGGACGGACCCGGCGCCGCCGCTGACGACCGAGCAGTCCGCCGAAGCCGCGCAGGACCGCAGCTGGACCCCGAACCGGGTGCCGAAGCCGCTGTACGTGGAGCGTCCGACCGCCCCCGCTGCCACGCCGGAGTCGTCCGCCGAACTCGCCGCGCGGCTCAAGGAGCGCGTCGCCGAGGCCAAGGCCGAGGCGGACGCCGAAGCCGCAGCGATCCGTGCGGGGGAGTCCGATCCGTCGCTCGCCACCGTGTCCCGGATGCGTCCGGAGCTCGAAGAGGCGGCGGCGTCACTGTCGGCGCACGACCAGGGGCGTCTCGCCGAGCGGCTGGGGCTGCGTGCTCCCGCCGTTCCGGAGCTCGTCGCCGAGACGCCTGACGAGCCGACCACGCCCACGGGTCCGCCGAGCAAGTGGGCTGGCATGGGGGTCCTGGACGACGACACGTACCAGCAGGCCGACCTCGACGCGATCATGCGTCGGCGCCGCGCGGTCTGAGTCGCGGCTCGCCCGACTGGCCACGATTTCGGTTCGGCCGAACGGTGGTGCTAGTGTGGTCGAGCACTTGGGGCTATGGCGCAGTTGGTAGCGCGTCTCGTTCGCAATGAGAAGGTCAGGGGTTCGAATCCCCTTAGCTCCACCAAGGCAACACCGAAACGGCCCGGAACCAACAGGTTCCGGGCCGTTCTGCGTTCGGTGTGTTCCACAGGCTCGCGTCACTGTGTCGTCGTGCACAGTTCGCGGACAGGGGTGGTGTGTTGCTGAGCGCATCGTCCTAGACTCCCGGTGCGCCGACGGGGCGCGGGGAACGGGGGAACACGTGCGCTTCAGGACTGCCATCGCATCGATCGGGACGGTGCTCGCCGTCACTGCCGGGCTGCTCGTGGTCGCCCCGGTGGCGCCGGCATCGGCCGCAGCGCCGACCACCGGTCGGTTCACGCCCGTGGCACCCGCGCGAGCCTGGTCCGGTACCGCGACGAGCAAGCTGACGACCGTCACGCTCGGCGGCCGGAACGGCATCCCGTCGAACGCGACGGCCGTCGTGCTGACCGCGACCGTGACCTCGCCGAGTGCGGCCGCGTACGTGAGCGTCGCCCCGTTCGGCAGCACCGCGAGCCCTGCCATCCAGAACTTCGCCAGGGCGCAACCGATCTCGGGCACGACCACGGTCGGACTCACCGGCGGCAAGGCCCAGGTGAAGGTCTCGGCCGGCAAGGCGACCGTCGCGCTCGACGTCGCCGGCTGGTACGGCACCAGCGCCACCGGATCGACGTACACGCCGCTCGCGCCGACGAACGTGCTGAACGGCACCGTGAACACGGGCGCGAAGCGCATCGTCGTCGCGGGCAAGGCGGGCGTGCCGTCGAACGCCACCGCCGTCGTGCTGCAGGCCGACGTGTCCCGTCCGGCGACGAGCGGCCGGCTGCGCCTCACCCCGTCCGGCAACAACGCGGGCGTCGTCTCGCTCATGTACTCCAAGGGCACCACCGTCGCGAACACGACGACGGTCCGGCTGTCCGGCGGTGCCGTCCAGGCCAGGGTCTCCTCCGGGTCCGCGCGCGTGCTCGCCGACGTCGTCGGGTTCTACGCGCCGAACGCCGACGGGTCGGTGTTCGTGTCGGCGCACCCGGTCCGCGCCGCGACCGTCGCCGCGGGGACCACCGCCACGAGGGTGACCGTCGCCGGGACCGCGGGCGTCCCGCGCAACGCCACCGCGGCCGTCATCAACGCCAAGGTCGGCGGCGGCAGCGTCGGGGGATCGCTCCGCGTCGTCGGCGCCGGGCTCGCCTCGAGTGTGCCCACGCAGGTCTACGCCAAGGGGCAGACCATCGGCAACGCCCTCATCGCACCGCTGGCGTCCGGTGGGCAGGTGCAGGCGAAGGTGTCTGCGGGCAGGGCCACCGTGTACGTCGACGTCGTGGGGTACTTCCTCAACGGCAACAGTGGGTCGGGGACGGGGGTCGACGTCTCGTACCCGCAGTGCGGCAAGAGCGTGCCGACCGACCAGTCCTTCGGCATCGTCGGGGTGAACTCGAGCCTCGGCAACACCACGAACCCGTGCCTGCAGCAGCAGCTGTCCTGGGCTGCATCGTCCGCCGGCGGTACCGCACAGCCGAAGACGCAGGTCTACGCGCTGTTCGCCAATCCCGGGGCGGCTGCGGCATCGGTCTGGCCGACGTCCAACGCCGCGCCGAACGGGCAGCCCGTGACGAACCCGTACGGCACGTGCACGGCACAGTCTGGCGCGAAGCCGACCTGGAAGACGACGTCGGCGTGCTCGTACATGTACGGCTACGCCAGGGCCTACGAAGCAGCGAACACCCGGGGCGTCGCGAACCCGGGGCAGTACCGCTGGTGGCTCGACGTCGAGACCGGCCTGTCCCACCTGAGCGACACCGGTCAGAACCGGGTGGCGCTCGAGGGCATGGTCGCGGCCCTGAAGCGCAGCGGTGTCACGCAGATCGGCGTCTACTCGACCTCGTACCAGTTCCGCACGATCATGGGCACCGTCCCGACCACGAGCCCGCTCCGGCCCCTGCCGAGCTGGATCGCGATCGGTGACGGCCGTCTCGACCAGACGCAGGCAGCATGCTCCGGTGCGCGGCTCCTCGGCGGCCCGATCGCGATGACCCAGTACAAGACGCCGTTCGGCTCGACGGAGATCGACCGCAACTGGTCCTGCTCCTGACGACCCCGCACGCGGTCCGCGACGATCCACGAGTCGATCACCGCGTGTCGTGTCGGAGAACACGTGCAAGGACCCGCGGCCACCGCGTGCCGCGGGTCAGCGACGCGTCCGCGTCAGCTCGCGAAGCTGTCCGTCAGGACACCCGTCCGCGCGAAGGACGTGTGGATCGCGTTCGCGGCCTGTTCGAAGGCACGGTTGCCGCGCGAGATCCCGAGCGCACCGCCCTTGATCGCGGACTTGCCGGAGCCGCGCAGCAGCCGTGCGACGGTGCGGCCGTCCGGCGTGACCATGATCTGCACGTCCAGGCGGGTGTGGAAGGTGCGGTCGTTCGCCAGGCCACCGATGAGCAGCGTGAGGCCCAGGCTGCCGCGGGTGGCTCGGAGCGCGCCCTGCTCGGCGTCCTCCACCGTGTAGCCCTCGTTGGCGAGTGCCGAGCGGACCTGGCCGCGAGCGGTCTCGGGGTCGGTGGCGACGAAGAAGTCGTGACTCTCGGGCATTGTCTGCTGATCCTCTCGAAGGCGTCCGTGCGGACACGGAGGACGCTCGCCCCCCGACGACGATCATGCCGTGCCGGAACGTCAGGTGTGTCGCTTACGCTGGCTGTGTCATGACTGCCTCGATGAACCGTCGCGCCCTCCTGTCCCTCGCCGGCGTCGCCGGGATCGGGTTCGCGGTCGCCGCGTGCTCGTCCGGCAGTGACGAGAACGGCAGCAAGAAGAACGGCAGCAAGGGCTCGGCCGGCGGCGAGACGTCGTCCACCCCGTCCGCGAAGCCGGTGGCGAAGTCCCTCAGCCCCGCGCAGGTCCCGCTCGCCGGCGGCGTCACCGTCACCGTCGTGGGAACCGGGCTCGCTGCTGTCAAGGGCGTCACCGTCGGTGGGGTCGCCGCTCGTGACGTCACGGCCACGGCGTCGAAGGTCACCTTCACGGCCCCGCACCAGGCGATGTACACCGCCGGTGACGCCGACGTCGCGCTCTTCACCGAGTCGATCGAGCCGAGCCCGTCGGCCAACCAGTCGTCGGACGGCAACGGCAGTGCCGCGAACGACGGGCAGACCGGTGCGACGCAGGACTCGGCCACGGCGACGCCCGCACCCACGGCAGCCCCGGTACCCGACGCGTCCACGGCTGTCGCGACGTCGTCGGTGGCCTACGCCGCGCTGACCGACGTCGACCGGCAGCTCCAGTACGCGATGGCGCACTGGAAGGACTACAACCTGTCCGAGTACGGCACCATGAACCCGATCGGCGGCGACTGCGCGAACTACGTCAGCCAGACGCTCATCGCTCGCGGCTGGGAGCAGCGGTCCGACTGGTACAACCGGGCCGCCGGTGCCGAGCACAGCGCCACGTGGACGTACTGCCCGACGATGGACCCGTGGCTCGAGACGAACGCCGCGGAGTTCGGGCTGACCCGGCGCTCCTCGGACGAGCGCGACAAGGTCAAGGTCGGCGACATCGTCTTCTACGACTGGAACGCGAACGGGTCGCCGGACCACACCACCATCGTGTCCGAGGTCTTCACCGAGTCCGACGGCACCATCCGCATCAAGTCGGCGAGCCACAACCAGGACGGCCCCTACCGCGACCTCGACGAGATGATCACGGTGCAGCACCCGGGCGGGACCGCCTGGTTCCACACGTTCGACGCGTAGCCCGAGGGCCCCGCGCCGCGTTCACGAACACCCCGAGCAGCTCAGGAACACCCCGAGCAGCTCAGGGGTACCCGAGGAACCAGAGCAGCACGATGGCGATCGGCTGCAGGCATACGCCGACCACGAGCCACGTCACCGCTCGTCTCCGCGTCCGCACGAACACGTCCGACCCGAGCAACGGCGCCATCGGCATGAGCAGCCGCGGCAACGACTGCTGCGGCAGGAACACCGCGACCAGGTACAACCCGTACGACGCCGTGAACGCGAGCACGTCGGTGCCCAGGGCCCGGGTACTCCTGCGTGAGAAGAACCACACCGCGCCGGCGAGCAGCGCGACGACCAGCACGATGCCGAGCGGCCCGAGCCACGTCGAGGCCATCGTGAACCACGGCGTCAGCGGCGCGAAGTGTCGTCGCCCGACGAACCCCACCCACCACGACAGTTCGGTGTCCAGGTAGGCGTTCGGCCGCCCGGTCACCGCCGAGGCGATCACCGGCCACGCCAGGCCCGCCGCCGCGACGACGAGTCCGGAGACCACGATCGCGATGCGGTCACGCCAGGGGAACACCTCGGCGGGTCGCGCGGACCGCCGGGACTCCACCCACCGCACGACGAGGTGCACGGCCAGCGCCACCGCGAGCGCGAGGACTCCGGGCTTGGTGAACGCCGCGACCACCCCGAGCGGCGCGATCAGCCAGTACCGCCGCCGCACCAGGGCCAGCAGCGCCCCGAACAGCAGCACGAGCAGCAGGCTCTCGGCGTACGCGACCTGCAGCAGGAACCCGGTCGGCGCGAACGCGAAGAGCGCGGTGGCCCAGCGGGCACGGTGCGAGCAGCCCACCGCGAGCACGAGCCGGTACAGCAGCACGCAGGCGCCGGCGCCGGCGATGGTCGCCACGAGCACGCCGGCGACCCAGAACGAGGCTCCGGTGATGGTCATCACGACCCGGACGATCGCGGGGAACACGGGCAGGAACGCCCAGGCGTTCTGCAGGACGTGGCCGGCGTCGTCGAGGGGGAGCACGGCCGGGTACCCGTGCTCCGCGATGGTCCGGTAGAACGAGGCGTCCCACGATCCGGAGAACGTGAAGAACGACGGGTCCTTCCGGTACGACGCGAACGTCCAGTCGTTCGCGGTCGCCAGCACGAACGCCGTGGCGAGCAGCAGCGTGCTCACCACCCGTGATGCCGCCCAGATGAGCAGGGGCGCGGTCCACGCACTGCGGGGCCCGGTCAGCAGGCTGCGCACCCCCGACCGGGAGGCCCGGGTCGTCTCCGCCACGCTCGTCACCCGCCCGATCCTCCCAGACCAGGGCCCGTGCCCGCTCCGGCGGGTGGCCGCGCGCCGGGCCGCGCGCCGATCTGCGTGCATCGTGAGCAGCAATGGTCGGGTCCGTCTGCCGGACCCGATCATTCCTGCTCACGAAGTGCGGGCCTCCCGGCTAGTGACCGGTGACCGCGCGACGGATCTGCTCGATCGGCACCTTCGGGGAGCGGTCGGCGTTGAGCAGACCGTTGGTCTCCTGCATGGTGTCGGTCAACTGCGTGTAGCAGGAGCCGGCCAGGAACGAGCTCGCCCGGATCGCGTCGTACAGCGCCGTGATGCGGGAGACCCAGTCGTCGCCGTCGCTGGCCGACGTGTAGCCCCAGCCGTCCTCGCGCTGGACGCCCGGCTGGTAGTTCACGCCGCCGAACTCGGTGAGCATGACGGGCTGGCCCTGGTCCTCGGCACCCCCGACGAGGATGCGGCGATCCGCCGGGCCGATGCCACCGAGGAGCCGGGTCCGTGCGGTGTCGTCCGCGTAGGTCGCCGCCAGCCGCGGCCCGTCGCCCTCGTAGTCGTGGACCGTGACGATGTCGGAGTTGGTGTGCTCCCACCCGTCGTTCGAGATCACCGGACGCGTCGGGTCGATCGCCCGCGTGACGTCGGCGAGTGCCCGGGCGTAGGCCTGCTGTGCGGGGTCGGTGGCGATGTGCTGCACGCCCCAGCTCTCGTTCGCCGGCACCCAGGTGACGATCGACGGGTGTGAGGCGTCGCGCTCGACGGCGTCCATCCACTCGCGCATCAGGCGCTGGACGGCCCGCGGCGAGAAGGCGTAGGCACCGGGGGCCTCGCCCCAGACCAGGATGCCGAGCCGGTCCGCCCAGTACAGGAACCGGGGGTCCTCGATCTTCTGGTGGTTGCGGGCGGCGTTGAAGCCGAGCTCCTTGATGAGCTCGACCTCGCGGCGCAGTGCCTCGCGGGACGGTGCGGCGATGTGCGAGTCCGGCCAGTAGCCCTGGTTGAGCACGCTGCGGACGTCGTGGCTGCGGCCGTTCAGCAGGAAGGTGCAGCCGTCGATCCCGACGGTGCGGAGCCCGAAGTAGGACGCGACCGAGTCGATCGGCGTCGTACCGGCACGGGGGAGCAGCGAGACCGTGGCGTCGACCAGGCGCGGGGCGTCCGGGGTCCAGTGCAGTTCGTCCTCGGCCTGCCCGTTCGTCTGCCGCGAGATCGGCACGACCACGTCGAACTCGTCCGAGGTGTCGCCGAGCGTGGACTCGACGGTGGCGAGGTGCTCGTCGCGCTCGTCCCACCGGGCGACGACGCGCAGGCGCTCGCCGCCGGTGCGGTCGCCCGCGATCCGGACGGTCAGGCGCACGGTGGCGTGGTCGACGTTGGTCCAGCGCAGGGACTCGATCGAGGCGGTCGGCACGGCCTCGATCCAGACGGTCTGCCAGATGCCCGTGGTGCGGCGGTACCAGATGGCGTGCGGGTCCTCGTGCCAGTCCTGCTTGCCGCGGGGCTGGGTCAGGTCGTGCGGGTCGTCCTCGGCGCGGACGACCAGGGTGTGGACGGCGTCGGGGTCGGTGGCGAGGGCGTCGGTCACGTCGAACGAGAACGGCGTGTGGCCGCCCTCGTGCTCGCCGATGAACTGGCCGTCGATCCAGACCCGGGCACGGTAGTCGACGGCGCCGAAGTGCAGGACGAGCCGGGGCGCGGCGGTGCCGTGTCCGGCTGCCTCGAGGGCGGCGCGGGTGATCGCGCGGGAGTACCAGACCACCGGGTGGAAGCCGGGCTCGTCGATGCCCGAGGCCGCGGACTCGGGCGGGAACGGCACGACGATTTCGCGGGCGTCGGGGAACCCGGTGCTCCAGGCGGAGTCGTCGCCGTCGTTCCGGAAGGACCACGTGCCGTCGAGGTCGGCCCAGGCGGCGCGGAGCATCTGCGGCCGTGGGTACGTGCCGTCCTGCCGCGAGGCGAGGGGGAGTGCGGGAGCGGATGCGGTGTCAGGTGCGGCCACGGTGCCGTCGAGCGTGCTCATGGCTCCATGCTCCCGCTCCGGTACATCGTTGTAAAGAGCGTCGCAACGATTGCCGCCCGGAGGAACCGGTGGGTGCCCGGGGCGGCGTCAGGCGATCGCGGCGTCGCGCGTCAGGACCATCACGTCCATGCGTCCCTGCTGCACGACGTCGCCGCGCTGGTTCCGCAGCGAGACCGTCCGCTCGACGATGCCGGTCGTCCCGGAGCTCGTGAGGCGTGTCGACAGGATCTCGACCTCGCAGGTCACGGTGTCCCCGATGAACACCGGTTCGGTGAACCGCCACTGGTCGATCCCGAGCAGTGCCACGGCCGACCCCTCGAACACCCCGGTCCGTGCGATCAGCCCCAGGCAGAGCGAGGTGCCGAGCAGCCCGTGCACGATCCGCTGCCCGTACCGGGTCTTGCCGGCGAACTCCACGTCGGTGTGCACCTGGTTGTTGTCGTTCGTCCACGAGGCGAAGGACACGACGTCCGCCTCGGTGATCGTGCGACCCGGGGTCGTGAAGGTCTGTCCGGCGGCGAGGTCCTCGAGGTAGTGGGGCACGCCTGCGATTCTCGCAGAGCAGCCCGCAGAGCAGCCCGACGAGCGGCCCGACGAGCAGCGCGCCGAACATCACGCCCGGCTTCGCTCACAGCCAGGCGAGCACCTTCCTCGAGCGTCGCAGCCCCAGCTCGAGCACCGCGTGCTCGGCCGTCGCCAGCGCCCCGTACCCGAAGGTGTCGGCGCCGTCCTGAGCAGCGGGACCGGACAGCCGACGGTAGGCGGCTGCCGCGTGGGCGGCGTCGAGGGCCTCGCCGAGCGTCTCCTGCACCCGCCGCAGCCGACCGAGCCGCCGCTTCCCCAGATCGGCGACGTCACCGGCTGCCTGCAGCGCGTACCGCAGGCGCCGTGCCGCCTTCCGGATCTCGTGCAGGGCGTCGAGGTCGTCCGATCCGCCGTCGACCAGCCGCCGGACCCGGGCGCGCTCGCGGTCGACGCGCTTCGCAACGAAGGAGGCGGCGTCGTCCTGGGCGTGCGGTCCGGCCGGGGCGCGGAGCAGGATCTGGTCCAGCGCATCGAGGGCGCGGAACCAGTCGTCGGAACGCAAGACCTGGCGGAGTTCCGCTGCGGCCGCGCTCCGGAGTGCCGCCGCACGCTCGCCGATCCGGTCCAGCGTCGGCGCGTCGACGAAGCCGTCGGGAGCCCGCGCTGCCGACCGGAACAGCCCGCCGTGCAGGACCTCGGCGTCGCGGGCGGCACCGGCGACCCGTCCGACCTGGGCGAGGGCGGCCCGCAGCGCTTCGGTCGCGTCGCGGTCGAGCGCTCCGCGGTACGCCGCGAGCACGCTCCGCAGCCGACGGACCACCTTCCGGAAGTCGTGCACGGACTCGTGCTCGTCCGCACGGACCCGCGGGTCGACCGCGACGAGGTCGGCGCGCAGCGACTCGAGGACCCGCAGCACGAACGCCGCAGCGGTGCCCGAACGTGGTCGCTTCGCCCGGCTGCCGCGCCGCTCCGGAGCGAGCACGGGAGTCGGCGGGACCGCGACCGCCGAGGTCGACGGTGGCTCCGTGGCCGCGTCGTCCAGGGCCCGCTCCGCCGCCCGTGCGGTGGCGCCGTCCCGCCCGTCGTCCGACAGCGCCCACCACCGCGCGGACCGCAGCGTGGTGGTGTCCGGGTCCCCTTCGTCCACCCGGACGTCGGCGATCTCGGCCCGGACCCGACCGTCCTTCCCGCGCAGGGTGACGAGGGTCGTCGTGGTGTCCCGGAGGCGGACCGTCGCCACCGCCCGCCCGCGCAGGAACACCTCGACCGCATCGCGCGGGGGCTGCTCGTCGTCGGGGAAGTCGAGGTCCGGGCCCAGCGGCTCCGGACCTTCGCCGCGGTCGAGGCTCCACGAACCGTCGTGGGCACGGCTGAGCGTCACCCCTTCGCCCGCGAGCACGCGCTCCTCGCTGTCCCAGAGGGTCTCGCGGAGCGTCACCGCCTCGTGCCGTTCGACGGCCGACGCGAGGGGCTCGAGCGCGGGCAGTCGGCGGTCGTCGGGGATCCGCCAGCTCCGGCGGGGGTCGGTGCGGGCGGTGTCGGGGGCGGGGTGCTGGCTCGGCATGTCCGCAAGTGTCGTCCGCCGGCGCCCGTGCGGTCCGAGCGCGGGCGCGTTCTGTGGACGGGTGGCCCAGAACCGCGAGCTGTGCAGGGATGACGCACGGACTCGGCACCTCGCCAGCACTCGGCGCGTACGGTCCGCTGCATGAGCGACGGAGCCCGCCACCCCAGCGACACCGCACCCGACACCCGCGACACCGCACCCCCGAGCCACACCGCAGCACCCCCGAGCGACACCGCCCCCAGCGACCACGACCTCGAGTCCTGGATCGCCGACCGCCGGTGGTACGCGTCGAAGGGGTCCGTGCCGCGCCTCCGCACTCTCTCCACCGCCGACGGCACCCGACTCGTCCTCGACGAAGCCCCCGCAGCACCCGCGGCTCCGGTCCTCTACCAGTCACCCGTGGTCAGCGGCCCCGACGGCACCATCGCCGACGCCACCACCGACCACGCGTGGATCACGTCGCTCGCCGCACGCATCGACGCCGACCCGCAGAGCCTGCGCCCCATCGGCCGGGTCACCGGCGCGCGCGTCCTGACGGGTGAGCAGTCCAACACCTCGGTCATCTGCGACACCGAGTCCGGCGCCCGGGTCATCATCAAGGTGTTCCGCGTCCTGCACCACGGCGACAACCCCGACGTCACGACGCAGCTCGCGTTGTCCGCCGCCGGCAGCGCACGCGTCCCCCTGGTCTACGGCGCGTTGCGGGGCAGCTGGCCCGATGTCGGGCAGGGCGACGGCACGGCGACCGGCCACCTCGCGTTCGCGCAGGAGTTCCTCCCCGGCCTCGAGGACGCCTGGCGCGTGGCGCTCGAGGAAGCACACGCGGGCACACCCTTCGGTGACCGGGCCGAGCAGCTCGGTGCGGCGCTGGCGGACGTCCACCGCACCCTCGCCGAGGCGCTGCCGTCCGAACCCGCCGACGAGGCCCAACGAGACGCAGCGGTCGCGACGATGCACGAGCGGCTCGACACGGCCGCGCGCGAGGCCCCGGCCGTCGCCGAGCATGCGGACGCGATCCGAGCGGTCTACGCCCGTGCCACGGCGACGCCCTGGCCGGACCTGCAGCGCATCCACGGCGACCTGCACCTCGGCCAGGTGCTCGCCGCCCCCGAGCCGCGCGGCTGGGTCTTCCTCGACTTCGAGGGGGAGCCGCTCCGTCCCCTGGCCGAACGTTCGTTGCCGGACGTCACCCTCCGTGACGTCGCCGGCATGCTCCGGTCGTTCGACTACGTCGCCGGAGCGTTGGCGCACGACGCGGATCCGGTCGACGCCGCAGCGTGGGCGGACGAGGCCCGTGTGCGGTTCCTCGACGGTTACCAGCGGGGGACCGGCGCGGACCTCGGCGCCCACCGCGAGCTGCTCGACGCGTTCGAGCTCGACAAGGCCGTCTACGAGGTCGTCTACGAGACCCGGAACCGACCCGACTGGGTCGGCATCCCGCTCGCGGCCGTCACGCGCCTGGTCGGCCGCAGCGCGTCCTGACCCACGCACCCCCGAGACGGACGGGAGGCCCGTGGCGATCCCGCCACGGGCCTCCCGTCCGACGCCATGACGGACAGGGCCCGTCGCGCGTCAGCTGCCAGCCGTCAGTTGACGGGGCCGGTGTACTTCTCGCCCGGGCCGGCGCCCGGCGCGTCCGGGATCGCCGACGCCTCGCGGAACGCGAGCTGCACCGAACGCAGGCCGTCGCGCAGCGGACGGGCGTGGTGGTCGCCGATCTCGGTCGCCGCAGCGGTGACCAGGCCGGCCAGCGCGGTGATGAGCTTGCGCGCCTCGTCGAGGTCGGTCTGCTCCTGCGGGTCGTCTGCCAGGCCGACCTTCACGGCCGCCGCGCTGAGCAGGTGCACGGCCACGGTGTTGATGAGTTCGACGGCCGGCACCTCCGAGATGTCCCTGGCGGCGTCGATGCCGCTGCCGTCGTCGTCGATCGGGGTGTCGGTCACGGTGCTCCTCTGCTAGACTCGCTCGCGGCAGACGCTGTCCGTGTGCCACCAGGTTCTCCTGGATCGCTCGGACGGTGTCACGAAAGAGGAGTCTCTCCCACCCGCGGCCGCGTTCCACCAGGCTACCGGGTCACCACCGCTCCGCGAGTGCACCGCAACTGGGTGCACACGTCGGTCGGGTCCACGGATCCGATGCAGGGCGGCTGCCGAACGGGTTCCGATCCGTGCGTCAGATCTCCTCTCTCGTGCTGTCGTCCAGGGCATACGTCCCGGACGACCACCACCTGATTGAAGGAGCTCCGCATCACCGATCCCCGTACCAACGACCGAATCCGCGTTCCCGAAGTCCGACTCGTCGGCCCGCAGGGTGAGCAGGTCGGCGTTGTCCCGATCGCCATGGCACTGCGCCTCGCGCAGGAAGCCGAACTGGATCTGGTCGAGGTCGCGCCGAACTCGAAGCCGCCCGTGGCCAAGATCATGGACTACGGCAAGTTCAAGTACGAGGCCGCTCAGAAGGCCAAGGAAGCCCGTCGCAACCAGGTGAACACGGACCTGAAAGAGGTCCGTTTCCGCCTGAAGATCGACGTGCACGACTACGAGACGAAGCGCAAGCGCGCCGAGGGGTTCCTCCTCGGTGGCGACAAGGTGAAGGCGATGATCCTCTTCCGTGGCCGCGAGCAGTCGCGTCCGGAGCAGGGTGTCCGTCTCCTCCACAAGTTCGCGGAGGAGATCGCCGAGTTCGGCGTCGTCGAGTCCCGTCCGACCCAGGACGGCCGCAACATGACGATGATCATCGCCCCCCTCAAGAACAAGTCCGACGTCAAGGGCGAGCAGAACGCGAAGCGCGCTGCGCAGAAGGCCGAGCGTCGTGCGTCCGAGCACGCAGCGAAGGACCAGCCGGCCGAGGCGCCGGCGGCGGCCGCCGCACCCGAGCAGGCCTCCGTGCCTGCCGACAGCGACAGCCCCGCCGAGTAGGTCACCCCGACCGACCCCGCAACGACGCGGCCCCCATCCATCCCACGGAAAGGCACCACCATGCCCAAGCAGAAGACCCACTCCGGGTCGAAGAAGCGCTTCAAGATCACCGGTACCGGCAAGGTCATGAAGCAGCAGGCCGGTATGCGTCACAACCTCGAGGTCAAGAGCTCCAAGCGCAAGGCCCGCCTGAACGAGGACCAGGTCCTCTCCAAGGCAGACGCGAAGAACGTCAAGAAGCTCCTCGGCCACTGAGCCCCCGGATCGTAAAGGAATAGTGCAATGGCACGAGTAAAGAGAGCGGTCAACGCCGCCAAGAAGCGCCGCGTCATCCTCGAGCGCGCCGAGGGCTACCGCGGCCAGCGTTCGCGTCTGTACCGCAAGGCCAAGGAGCAGGTCACCCACTCCCTCGTCTACGCGTACCGCGACCGTCACGCGAAGAAGGGCGAGTTCCGTCGCCTGTGGATCCAGCGCATCAACGCTGCGTCCCGCGCGAACGGCCTCACCTACAACCGTCTGATCCAGGGTCTGGGTCTGGCCGGTGTCGAGGTCGACCGTCGCATCCTCGCCGACCTCGCGGTGAACAACCCCGAGACCTTCACCGCGCTCGTCGAGACCGCGAAGAAGGCCCTCCCGGCCGACACCTCGGCCCCGAAGGCTGCGTAGTCAGTTCTTCTGCTCGCGAAACCCCCGCCGCACGGCGGGGGTTTCGTCGTTCCTAGACTTGGGTCGTGAGCGATCTCCTCGAGAACCCCCGTGCCGGACGCGTGAAGGCCGTCGCGGCCCTGTCGAAGAAGGACGTCCGTGCCGAAACGGGCTTGTTCCTGCTGGAAGGGCCGCAGGCGGTGCGTGAAGCACTCGAGTACGCCCCGGAGCTCCTGCGCGAGCTCTACGTGACGCCGACGGCCGCAGCCCGCTACGGGCTCGACGACGCGCCGGTCGACACCTGGTTCGTGACGGAGCAGGTGCTCGACGCGATGGCGGACACCGTGACGCCGCAGGGCGTCGTCGCCGTCTGCCAGCAGTTCCCGACGTCGGTGAAGGACGTCTTCCCCGACCGTCGCGTCGGTGACGCAGCTGCTGCCGTCGACCTGGAGGCCCGTGGGGACGCCGACGAGCCGGCCACGTTGCCGGGGCTGGTCGCCATCCTCGAGGAGGTGCGGGACCCGGGGAACGCCGGCACGATCATCCGCGCCGCCGACTCCGCCGGCGCCGACG
The DNA here is from genome assembly GCF_057812125.1 of Curtobacterium sp. ABR8. NCBI lineage: Bacteria > Bacillati > Actinomycetota > Actinomycetes > Micrococcales > Microbacteriaceae > Curtobacterium > Curtobacterium sp. ABR8. The sequence continues at coordinate 3,446,752 of NZ_CM173818.1, read as the reverse complement.
CGGTGGTCCTCACCGGGCGGTCGGTGGACCCGTACAACCCGAAGGTCGTCCGTTCGACCACGGGCTCGCTGTTCCACGTGCCGGTGTCGGTGGGCGTGACCCTGGCCGACACGATCGCGCGGGCGAAGGCGCTCGGGTACACGGTGCTCGCGGCCGACGTGTCGGGCGACGACCTGCCGGTGGTCCGGGCCGAGGGCATGCTCGACGGCCCGACCGCGTGGGTGTTCGGCAACGAGGCCCGCGGGCTCACCACCGAGGACCTCGCGCTCGTCGACCGTGCGGTCAAGGTGCCGATCTACGGCCAGGCGGAGTCGATGAACCTGGCGACGGCTGCCTCGGTCTGCCTGTACGAGTCGGCGTTCGCGCTCCGGAGCTGACCCCTCCTCTCCACAGTCCGACCGGTGCAGGCGGGTGGTATCCCGTCGGCCGGTAGGCTTGGGTCTCGTGTCAGAACCTCTCGAGATCAGCGAATCGGCCGTCGCCGACGCCGTGGACGCAGCACTCGCCGCCGTCCGCGCCACGACGACGGTCGCCGAACTGAAGCAGGCCAGGGCCGAGCACACCGGTGAGCAGTCGCCGCTGGCTCGGATGAACGCGTCGATGCGCAGTGTGCCGCCGGAGCAGAAGGCCGCCGCCGGCAAGCTCGTCGGCCAGGCCCGCGGCCGGTTGAACGCGGCGATCGCGGAGCAGGAGTCGATCCTCGCCGTGGCGGAGGAGCGCGCGCGGCTGGAGGCCGAGCGCGTCGACGTCACCGCGTTGCCGACGCACCGCCCGACCGGCTCGCGCCACCCGCTCTCGCTCCTCAACGAAGCCGTCGCGGACATCTTCGTCGGCATGGGGTGGGAAGTGGCAGAAGGCCCCGAGCTCGAGCACGAGTGGTTCAACTTCGACGCGCTGAACTTCGACCAGGACCACCCGGCCCGGGCCATGGCGGACACGATCTTCGTCGAGCCCGTCGACCGGCACCTCGTCATGCGCACCCACACGTCGCCGGTGCAGGTGCGGTCGCTGCTGTCCCGCGACCTCCCGCTCTACGTCATCGCCCCGGGCCGTGTGTACCGCGCCGACGAGCTCGACGCCACGCACCTGCCGGTCTTCACCCAGGTCGAGGGCATCGCGATCGACAAGGGCCTGACGATGGCGCACCTGCGCGGCACGCTCGAGCACTTCGCCCGCCAGGTCTTCGGCGCCGAGGCCCAGATCCGCCTGCGCCCGAACTACTTCCCGTTCACCGAGCCCAGCGCCGAGATGGACGTCTGGCAGCCGAACGCCAAGGGCGGTGCCCGGTGGGTCGAGTGGGGTGGCTGCGGCATGGTCAACCCCAACGTCCTGCGTGCCGCCGGGATCGACCCGGACGAGTACCAGGGCTTCGCCTTCGGCATGGGCATCGAGCGGACGCTGCAGTTCCGCAACGGCCTGAACGACATGCGTGACTTCCTCGAGGGCGACATCCGCTTCTCGCAGCAGTTCGGAACGGTGGTCTGATGCGCGTCCCACTCCGTTGGCTCGGCGAGTCCGTCGACCTCCCCGAGGACGTCACCCTCGAGCACGTCCACGCGGCGCTCGTGTCGGTTGGCTTCGAGGAAGAGGACGTCCACACCTTCGACCTGACCGGCCCGGTCGTGGTCGGCCGGGTGCTCGAACGCGTCCCCGAGCCGCAGAAGAACGGCAAGACCATCAACTGGTGCCAGGTGGACGTCGGCGAGCCCGAGCCCCGCGGCATCGTCTGCGGCGCGCACAACTTCGACGTGGGCGACCTCGTCGTCGTCACGCTGCCCGGCGCCGTGCTGCCCGGCCCGTTCCCGATCGCGGCCCGCAAGACCTACGGCCACGTCTCCGACGGCATGATCGCCTCGGCACGTGAGCTCGGTCTCGGCGACGAGCACGAGGGCATCCTGCGCTTCGCGGACCTCGGCATGGAGCCGACCGTGGGCGAGGACGCCATCGCGCTCCTCGGCCTCGACGACGCCGCGGTCGAGATCAACGTCACGCCGGACCGCGGGTACGTGCTCAGCATGCGCGGTGTCGCGCGCGAGTACGCCCACGCCACCGGGGCGAGCTTCCACGACCCCGCCGACCGCGTCGCCCCCCGCACGGCCGAGGGCTTCTCGGTGACGATCGACGACCGGGCCCCGATCCGGGGTCGCGTCGGCGCGAGCACCTTCGTCACCCGGGTCGTCCGCGGCATCGACCCCACGGCGAAGACACCCGCCTGGATGGTGTCCCGCCTCGCCCTGGCAGGTGTCCGCTCGATCTCACTGCCCGTCGACATCACGAACTACGTCATGTTCGAACTCGGCCAGCCGCTGCACGGGTACGACCTGTCGACCGTGCGCGGCGGCCTGGGTGTCCGTCGTGCGACTGCGGGCGAGACGCTCGAGACCCTCGACGGTGCCGTGCGGAAGCTCGACCCCGAGGACCTCGTCATCACCGACGACGACGGTCCCGTCGGACTCGCCGGCGTGATGGGCGGTGCGCGGACCGAGATCTCGGCGAGCACGACCGACGTCCTGATCGAGGCCGCCGGGTTCGACCAGGTCTCGATCGCGCGGACCGCGCGCCGGCACAAGCTGCCGAGCGAAGCCTCCCGTCGCTTCGAGCGCGGCGTCGACCCGCTCGTGGCCGAGGCCGCTGCGAACCGCGCCGTCGAGCTCCTCGTCGAGCTGGCGGGTGGGACGGCCGACGCCCTCGGATCGACCCTCGTCGACACCGAGCCCCGCGCGACGGTCACCATGCGGACCACTCGTCCGGCCGAGCTCATCGGTGTGGACTACACCGACGCCGAGGTCGTCGACACCCTCCGCGCGATCGGCGCCACGGTGCAGGCCGACGGCGAGCAGCTCGCCGTCACGCCGCCGACCTGGCGCCCCGACCTCACCGACGACACCACGTTGGTCGAGGAGGTCGCGCGGATCGTCGGGTACGACCGCATCCCGAGCGTGCTGCCCGTCGCCCCGCCCGGACGCGGACTCACCCCGCACCAGCAGGCGCGACGTCGGGTCTCCGCAGCCCTCGCGGCGGCGGGCCTGGTCGAAGCGGTGACGGCACCGTTCGTCTCCGCGGCGACCCAGGACGCCTACCCGGGGATCGACCCGGACGGTGGCCCGAGCGTCGTGCTCGCGAACGCCCTCGACAGTGAGCAGAACCTGCTCCGCCGCAGCGGTGTACCGGCCCTCGTCGACGCCGCCCGCCGCAACGTGGCGCGCGGCCTGCTCGACGTCGCGCTCTACGAGACCTCGCGGGTGTTCCTGCCGGCGACGGGCGTGACGCTCGGTACCGACGAGGTCCCGGCCGGTGCCGCGCTGCCCGACCGCGCGACCCTCCAGGCACTCGACGCGTCCCTGCCCGCACAGCCGTTCCACGTGTCCGCACTGCTCACCGGCAACCGAGTCGTCAAGCAGGCGGGCGTCGCCGCCGAACCGTACGGCATCGCCGACGCGATCGACGCGGCGCGACAGGTCGCGTGGGCCGTCGGCATCGAACTCCGCGTCGCGCAGACCACCCACCCGTCGCTGCACCCGGGCCGCGCGGCGTCGCTGCTCGTGGGCGACACCGTCGTGGGCGTCGCCGGCGAACTCCTGCCGGAGCTGTCCGCTGCTGCGGTGCTGCCCCGCGTGGTGGCCGTGGTCGAGCTCGACCTCGACGCCATGGTGGCCGCGGCCCCCGACCTCGTCGCGGTCGCGCCGATCGTGTCGTACCCCGCTGCGACGCAGGACCTCTCCCTGGTCGTCGACGCCGGGGTCCCGGCCGGTGACGTGTTGGATGCGGTCCGCTCTGGTGCCGGAGACCTGTTGGAGTATGCTCGGCTCGTGGATGACTACCGGGGCTCCGGCGTGGACGAGGGACAGAAGTCCCTGACGTTCGCCCTGCGCTTCCGTGCCACGGACCGCACGCTGACCGCTGCCGAGGCCACCGAGGCCCGCGACGGCGCAGTCCGACGTGCCGGCGAGCGATTCGGGGCGACCCTGCGCGACTGACCCACGACGGGATCAGCACCGCCCGGGGTCGCCGCCTCCGACTCTCTCGACGACCAGTCCGACCAAAGGTGGAATCCCATGTCCGTATCCGTCGCCGTGGCGGGAGCCTCCGGCTACGCGGGTGGCGAGCTCCTGCGCGTGCTCTCCGCCCATCCCGAGTTCGACGTCAGGACGGTGACGGCGTTCTCGAACGCCGGACAGCCGCTGATCGCGACGCAGCCGCACCTCCGCTCGCTGTCGCACCTGACCCTCGAGAAGACGACGGCCGAGACGCTCCGGGGGCACGACGTCGTGTTCCTGGCGCTGCCGCACGGTCAGTCCGGCGCGATCACCGAGGAGCTCGGTGACGAAGCCCTCGTCGTGGACTGCGGCGCGGACCACCGCCTGACGGACCCCGCGGCCTGGGAGCAGTTCTACGGCGGCGAGTACCACGGCGCCTGGACCTACGGCCTGCCCGAGCTCCTGCTCGCCGCCCCGGCCCCCGGCTCGGCCGACGAGTGGCGCGAGGTCGAGGACATCGCATCGCAGGGCAAGCAGCGCTCGGCCCTGGTCGGCACCAAGCGGATCGCCGTCCCCGGGTGCAACGTCACCGCGGTGACGCTCGGCATCCAGCCGGGCATCCAGGCCGGACTCGTCGAGTCGGACGACATCGTCGCGGTGCTGAGCGTCGGCCCGAGCGGTGCCGGCAAGAAGCTCGCGAACACCTACCTGGCGTCCGAGATCATGGGCTCCGCCAGCGCCTACGCGGTCGGCGGCACGCACCGGCACGTCCCGGAGATCCAGCAGAACCTGGTCGTGGCGGGTGCTGCCGACGTGACCATCTCGTTCACGCCCGTGCTCGTCCCGATGTCGCGCGGCATCCTCGCGACGACGACCGCCAAGATCACCCCCGGGGTGAGCGAGCGCGACGTGCGACTCGCCTGGGAACAGGCCTACGCCGACGAGCCGTTCGTGCACCTGCTGCCCGAGGGCGAGTTCCCCCGTGTCGCGGACACGATCGGTGCGAACACCGCACTCGTCGGCATCGCCGTCGACGAGGCCGCGGGCCGCGTCGTCGCCGTGACGGCACTCGACAACCTCGCGAAGGGCACGGCGGGCGCCGCCGTCCAGTCGACCAACATCGCCCTCGGTCTGCCGGAGACCCTGGGCCTGAGCGTGGACGGAGTCGCACCGTGACCGACGCAAGCAACGAACCGACCGCCACCGGCGGGACGGACGCGGCCACGGGCCTCCCGGCCCTGCAGGGTGTGACCGCAGCAGCGGGCTTCCGCGCGGCCGGCGTGACCGCCGGCCTCAAGACCAGCGGCAAGCCGGACGTGGCGCTCGTCGTCAACGACGGCCCCGACGCGGCCGTGGCCGCGGTGTTCACCAGCAACCGTGCGCAGGCGCACCCGGTGATCTGGTCCCGACAGGTCGTCGGTGACGGCGCTGCGCGTGCCGTCGTCCTGAACTCCGGCGGTGCCAACTGCTTCACGGGCCCGTTCGGCTTCCAGACCACGCACATGACCGCCGAAGCAGTGGGCGACGCCCTCGGCATCGGCGCAGGCGACGTCGTCGTCTGCTCCACCGGCCTGATCGGGGTCGGCGACCAGACCTTCCGTGACGGCGTGCTGCGCGGGGTCGACCTGGCGAGCGCCGCACTCAGCGCCGACGGCGGCCCGGATGCGGCCACGGCGATCATGACGACCGACACCAAGGCGAAGCAGTCCGTGGTGACCGAGGACGGCTGGACCGTCGGCGGCATGGCGAAGGGCGCGGGCATGCTCGCACCAGGGCTCGCGACGATGCTCGTCGTGATCACCACCGACGCCGTGCAGACGCCGGACCAACTCGACCAGGCGCTCCGCGCGGCCACCCGCATCACCTTCGACCGCGTCGACTCGGACGGCTGCATGTCGACGAACGACACCGTCGTGCTGCTGTCGTCGGGCGCGAGCGGGGTGACGCCCGCGGTCGGCGACTTCCAGGAAGCCCTGACCGCGGTCTGCGCGGACCTGGCCCGCCAGCTGCAGCAGGACGCCGAGGGCGCGAGCCACGACATCACGATCGAGGTCGTGCACGCCGCGACCGAGGACGACGCCGTGACCGTCGGCCGGAGCGTCGCCCGCAACAACCTGTTCAAGGCGGCGGTCTTCGGCAACGACCCGAACTGGGGTCGGGTGCTCGCGGCGATCGGCACGACGGACGCCGACTTCGACCCGTACGCGGTCGACGTCAGCATGAACGGTGTCCGGGTCTGCCACGCCGGTGCGCCGGACCAGCCGAGCGACACCGTCGACCTGACGCCGCGCGACACCCACGTGCGCATCGACCTCGGTGTCGGGACGCACGCGGCGACGATCCTGACCAACGACCTCACGCACGACTACGTGCACGAGAACAGCGCGTACTCCAGCTGATGGCGAACGACACCGAAGGGGCCGGGACGCCCCTCACGAAGGAAGAAGAACACGAGTTCGCGGCCGTCAAGGCCGCGACCCTGATCGAGTCCCTGCCGTGGCTCAAGCGCTTCTCCGGCAAGGTCGTCGTCGTCAAGTTCGGCGGCAACGCCATGGTGAACGACGACCTCAAGCGGGCGTTCGCCGAGGACATGGTCTACCTCCGCTACGCCGGCCTGCACCCCGTCGTGGTGCACGGTGGGGGTCCGCAGATCTCGGCCGCGCTCAAGGAACAGGGCATCGAGTCCGAGTTCCGGGGTGGCTACCGCGTCACCACGACCGAGGCGATCACGGTCGTCCGCGACGTCCTGGCGGGCGAGGTCAACCGCGAGATCGTCGACCTGATGAACGAGCACGGCGAGGGCCTGGCCGTCGGCGTGTTCGGCGACGGCGGGTCCTTGTTCACCGGTGAGCAGAAGGGCGTGGTCGTCGACGGGCAGGAGTACGACCTCGGCCACGTCGGTGACATCACCCACGTCGACCCCTCCGGGGTGCTCGCCGCGATCGAGGCCGGCCGGATCCCGGTGGTCTCGAGCATCGCGATCGACGACGCCCACCCGGACCAGGCGCTCAACGTCAACGCCGACGCGGCGGCCGGTGCCCTGGCGATCGCGCTGCGTGCGTCGAAGCTCATCATGCTCACCGACGTCCCCGGCCTGTACCGCAACTGGCCGGACCGCGACTCGCTCGTCGACCTCATCGCGGTCGAGGAGCTCCGCGAGCTCCTGCCGTCCCTCGAGTCGGGCATGATCCCGAAGATGACCGCGTGCCTCGACGCCGTGGTCGGCGGGGTCGGCGGGGCGACGATCATCGACGGCCGGATCCCGCACTCGATCCTGCTCGAGGTCTTCACCCTGCGCGGTGCGGGCACCGAGGTGATCCCGGACCCGAGCCGACGAACCGAGAACCAGATGACCCACGCCGAGATCGGCCGACGCGTGGCAGCACCGTCGACGAGCACCAGCACCGGCCAACACGTGGCCAGCACGACCGAGAAGGGGCAGCAGCAGTGAGCAGCGAGACGCAGACCGAGACCTGGAACGACCGGTTCGGGGCGTCGCTCATGCGATCCCTGACGCCGCCGAAGATCATGCTCGAGCGCGGACAGGGCTGCCGTGTCTGGGACGTCGAGGGCAACGAGTACCTCGACTTCCTGGCGGGCATCGCCGTCAACTCGCTCGGCCACGCGCACCCCGTCCTGGTCGAGGCGATCGCCGACCAGGCCGCGAAGCTCGTGCACGTGTCGAACTACTTCGCGACCCCGCCGCAGCTCGAGCTCGCGGAACGCCTCAAGCGCATCACCGGTGCGGGCGACGCCGGGCGCGTGTACTTCGGCAACTCCGGTGCCGAGGCGAACGAGGCCGCCTTCAAGCTCGCGCGCCTGAACAAGGGCGCGGACGGGCAGAAGACCCGCATCCTCGCGCTCAAGCAGGGGTTCCACGGCCGCACGATGGGTGCGCTCGCGCTCACCGGCAAGCCCGCGCTGCAGCAGGACTTCCTGCCGATGATCCCGGGGGTCGAGCACATCGACTCCACCGTCGCAGCGCTCGAAGCGTCCATCGACGACACCGTCGCGGCGATCATCATCGAGCCGATCAAGGGCGAGGCCGGCGTCGTCGACCTGCCGGAGGGCTTCCTGCTCGCGGCACGCCGACTGACCGAGGAGCACGGTGCGCTGCTGATCCTCGACGAGATCCAGACCGGCGTCGGACGGACGGGCAACTGGTTCACCTACCAGGGGCACGGCTTCACGCCCGATGCCATCACGGTGGCCAAGGGCATCGCCGGCGGCTTCCCGATCGGTGCGCTCGTGACCTTCGGGTGGGCGTCCGACCTGTTCTCGGCCGGCCAGCACGGTTCGACCTTCGGTGGCAACCCGCTCGGCACCCGGGTGGCGAACGCGGTCCTCGCCGAGATCGAGCGCGCCGACCTCGTCGCGGCCGCCGTGGTCAAGGGCGAGCGGATCCGGGCCGGCATCGCCGGCATCGGTTCACCGCTCGTCGAGGAGGTCCGCGGCACCGGCCTGCTCATCGGCGTCGGGCTCACCGGTCCGGTCGCGGCTGCGGTCAACGCCGCCGCGCTCGAGCGTGGCCTCATCATCAACGCCCCGAACGAGTCGAGCCTGCGCCTCGCGCCGCCGCTCATCGTGTCCGACGCCGAGATCGACGAGTTCGTGTCGATCCTCGCCCAGAGCCTCGCGGCCGTCGCTGCCGCCCAGGAGACCTCCGCATGACCCGCCACTTCCTCCGGGACGACGACCTCAGCCAGGCCGAGCAGTCCGCGATCCTCGACATCGCCGACCAGATGAAGGCCGACCGCTGGGGAGCGAAGCCCCTCGCTGGCCCGCAGAGCGTCGCGGTCATCTTCGACAAGTCGTCGACGCGCACCCGGGTGTCGTTCCACGTCGGCATCTCCGACCTGGGCGGCAGCCCGCTGATCATCTCGACGGCGAACAGCCAGCTCGGCGGCAAGGAGACCCCGTCCGACACCGCCCGCGTGCTGGAGCGCATGGTGTCGGCGATCGTCTGGCGCACCTACGGCCAGGCCGGTCTCGAGGAGATGGCTGCCGACACGACCGTCCCCGTCGTCAACGCGCTGTCCGACGACTTCCACCCGTGCCAGCTGCTCGCCGACCTGCTCACCATCCGCGAGCACCGCGGCACGCTGGCGGGCCAGACGGTGGCGTTCGTCGGCGACGGTGCGAGCAACATGGCCCAGTCCTACCTGCTCGCCGGCGCGACGGCGGGCATGCACGTCCGCGTCGCTGCCCCGGCCGAGTTCTCGCCGTCCCCGCAGGTCGTCACCGATGCCGAGCACCGTTCGGCCGAGACCGGTGGGTCCGTGCTGGTCGTGACCGACCCGGTGGCCGCGGTCGCTGGCGCCGACGTCGTGGTCACCGACACGTGGGTGTCGATGGGCAAGGAGTCCGAGAAGCAGTCGCGTCTGGACACCTTCTCCGGGTACCGCGTGGACGACGCCCTCATGGCGCACGCCGCCGACGACGCGGTGTTCATGCACTGCCTGCCCGCCGACCGCGGCTACGAGGTGACCGCCGACGTCATCGACGGTCCACGCAGCATCATCTGGGACGAGGCGGAGAACCGTTTGCACGCCCAGAAGGCGCTGCTGGCCTGGCTCCTCGCCGCGAACGGCGCGTCCGCGACCGCGACGGCGACCGCCGCGGCAACCGCGTAGGCGCACCGCATGGCAGACCGCGTCGTCCTCGCGTACTCCGGCGGCCTCGACACCTCCGTCGGGATCGGCTGGCTGCGTGACGCCACCGGCAAAGAGGTGGTGGCGCTGGCGGTCGACGTCGGCCAGGGCGGCGAGGACCTCGACGCGATCCGGCAGCGCGCGCTCGACTGCGGGGCCGTGGAGTCGATCGTGGTCGACGCGAAGGACGAGTACGCCGACGAGTACATCGTGCCTGCCCTCAAGGCCAACGCGCTGTACCAGAAGCGCTACCCGCTGGTGTCGGCGCTGAGCCGCCCGCTCATCGCGAAGCACCTCGCGCTGACGGCGAAGCAGCTCGGCGCCGACAGCGTCGCGCACGGCTGCACCGGCAAGGGCAACGACCAGGTCCGGTTCGAGGCAGCGGTCGCGGCGATCGCCCCGGATCTGCGGAGCGTGGCACCGGTCCGCGACCTCGCCCTGACCCGCGACAAGGCGATCGCGTACGCCGAACAGCACGCGCTGCCGATCCAGCAGTCGCAGCGGTCGCCGTACTCGATCGACCAGAACGTGTGGGGTCGTGCGGTCGAGACGGGTTTCCTCGAGGACCCGTGGAACGCCCCGACCGAGGACCTCTACGCCTACACGCAGGACCCCGCCGTGCAGCGTGACGCGGACGAGGTGACGATCACGTTCGAGCGCGGCGTCCCGGTGGCGCTCGACGGGCAGCGGTTCAGCGTGCTGCGGATCGTCCAGGAGCTGAACGCCGTGGCCGGCAAGCACGGCGTCGGCCGGATCGACGTCGTCGAGGACCGCCTCGTCGGTATCAAGTCGCGCGAGGTGTACGAAGCCCCCGCGGCGATCGCGCTCATCACGGCGCACGAGGAACTCGAGCGCCTCACCCTCGAGCGCGACGTGAACCGCTACAAGCGCGGTGTCGAGTCGGAGTGGGCCGACCTGGTCTACGACGGCCTGTGGTTCGGCGGGCTGAAGCGCAGCCTGGACGCCTTCGTCGACCACACCCAGCAGCACGTCTCCGGCGACGTCCGCCTGCAGCTGCTCGGCGGCCGGGCGACGGTGACCGGCCGTCGGTCGGAGCAGAGTCTGTACGACTTCGACCTCGCGACGTACGACACCGGCGACACGTTCGACCAGTCCCTCTCCAAGGGGTTCATCGAGCTCTGGTCGCTCCCCAGCAAGATCTCCGCCCGCCGCGACGCGGCGAACTGACAACCGCCGCCACCCGGCGGGACGACACCCCGCCGCCACCCGGCCCGACGACAACGACGCAGGACGACATGACCGACGAGAAGACCGACGCCACCAACACCGGAGCCCTCTGGGGCGCCCGCTTCGCCGACGGCCCGAGTGCGGCCCTCGCCGCGCTGTCGAAGTCGACGCACTTCGACTGGCAGCTCGCGCCGTACGACATCGCCGGCTCCCGCGCGCACGCCCGGGCCCTGCACACGGCCGGGTACCTGACGGCGGACGAGCTCGAGCGCATGCTCGCCGGGCTCGACCGGCTCGAGGCCGCGCACGCGGACGGCACACTGCAGCCGGACGAGTCCGACGAGGACGTCCACGGAGCCCTCGAACGACTGCTGATCGCCGACCTCGGTCCGGAACTCGGCGGCAAGCTCCGCGCCGGCCGCAGCCGCAACGACCAGATCGCGACACTCGGCCGCATGCACATGCTCGACCACGGGCGGCGCATCGGACGGCTCGTGATCGACCTGGTCGACGCGATCACCCAGCAGGCGAACGAGCACCCGGCGGCGATCATGCCGGGTCGCACGCACCTGCAGCACGCGCAGCCCGTCCTCCTCGCGCACCACCTGCTGGCGCACGCCTGGCCGCTCGTGCGGGACCTCGAGCGCCTCCGCGACTGGGCGGGGCGTGCGAGCGTCAGCCCGTACGGTGCGGGTGCGCTCGCCGGCAGTTCGCTCGGCCTCGACCCCGCCGTGATCGCCGCGGAGCTCGGGTTCGACCGACCGGCCGACAACTCGATCGACGCCACGGCCGCCCGCGACGTCGTCGCCGAGTTCGCGTTCGTGCTCGCGCAGATCGGCATCGACGTCTCGCGCCTGTCGGAGGAGGTCATCCTCTGGAACACGAAGGAGTTCGGCTTCGTCCGGCTCCACGACGCGTTCTCGACCGGGTCGAGCATCATGCCGCAGAAGAAGAACCCCGACATCGCCGAGCTCGCACGCGGCAAGTCCGGTCGTCTCATCGGCAACCTGACGGGGCTGCTCGCGACCCTGAAGGGCCTGCCGCTCGCCTACAACCGCGACCTGCAGGAGGACAAGGAGCCGGTCTTCGACTCGGTGGCCACGCTCGAGGTCCTGCTGCCCGCCTTCACCGGCATGATCGCGACGCTCACGTTCGACACGGACCGGATGGCCGAGCTCGCACCGCAGGGGTTCTCGCTGGCGACCGACGTGGCCGAGTGGCTGGTCCGCCAGGGCGTGCCGTTCCGTGACGCGCACGAGGTGTCCGGTGCGCTGGTCCGGTACTGCGAAGAGCGCGGCATCGAACTCGACGACCCGACCGACGACGAGTACCGCTCCGTCTCCGAGCACCTCACCCCCGGTGTCCGTGCCGTGCTCACGATCGAGGGCAGCGTCGCGTCCCGCTCTGGTGTCGGCGGCACCGCTCCGGACCGCGTCGCCGAGCAGCTGGCCTCCGTCACGCGCCGCGTCCACGACCTCGCCGAGGGCGCACCCTTCTCGCGATGACCGAGGGGCTGCTCGCGATGCTCGCCGAGCCTGCGCCGATCGTCGCACCCGCACTGCTCGGTGCGACGATCACGGGCCGGGGTGTGACGCTGCGCATCACCGAGGTCGAGGCCTACTCCGGGCCCACCGACCCCGGTTCGCACGGCCACCGCGGGCCGACCGAGCGCAACCGTCACCTGTTCGGCGCTCCGGGGACCCTGTACGCGTACCGCTCGTACGGCATCCACACCTGCGTCAACGTCGTGAGCGCGCCGGCGGGCACCTCCTCCGGCTCCCTGCTCCGCGGGGCGCAGGTGATCGAGGGTGTCGAGACAGCACGTGGACGACGTGGCCCGTCGGTCGCCGACGTCGCGTTGGCGCGCGGCCCCGGCAACCTCGGTGGCGCACTCGGCGCGGTGCTCGGGCAGGACGACGGCACCTCGCTGCTCGACGGGTCCGGTCCGTTCGTGCTCACGTTGGCACCCGGCCTGGAGGCCCGGCTCGCCTCCGCCCCGCCGGCCCGGGTCGTCGAGGAACTCCTGACCGAGACCGCACCCGGCCCCGGCGGGGCCGGAACGGTCCCACGCATCTCGCGCGGACCGCGCACCGGCGTCGGCGGCATCGCCGGCGGTGCGCAGTACCCCTGGCGTTTCTGGCTGACGGGCGACCCGACGGTCTCGACGTACCGACGGCACAAGGGTGCCCTCGACTAACGGACGCACCACGGGCCTCCCGCTCGACGGCGCCTGTCGGTGGTGCGCCGCCGCTACGATGGCGGGGTGTCCAGTGATACCGCTCAAGACGTCCTGACGCGCCAGCAGAACGACCCCACCTTCGCCTCGGTGTGGGACGAACTGCGCTGGCGTGGTCTGGTGCAGGTCTCGACCGACGAGACCGCACTCCAAGAGGCCCTCGACGGTGATCCGATCACGTACTACTGCGGGTTCGACCCCACGGCACCGTCGCTGCACTGCGGCAACCTCCTGCAGCTCCTGACCATGCGTCGGTTGCAGCTCGCCGGGCACAAGCCGCTCGCGCTCGTCGGGGGATCGACGGGACTCATCGGCGACCCCCGTCCGACGGCGGAGCGCACGCTCAACACCCGCGAGACCGTCGCCGAGTGGGTGGCGCGACTGCAGTCGCAGGTGTCACGGTTCCTCAGTGCGGACGGTGACAACGGCGTCCGGCTGGTGAACAACCTGGACTGGACGTCACCGATGTCCGCCATCGACTTCCTGCGCGACGTCGGCAAGTACTTCCGGGTGAACTCGATGCTCAAGAAGGACGCCGTCGCCGCGCGGCTGAACTCCGACGCGGGCATCAGCTACACCGAGTTCAGCTACCAGATCCTGCAGGGCCTCGACTACCGGGAGCTCTTCCGGCAGTACGGCTGCACGCTGCAGACGGGTGGCTCGGACCAGTGGGGCAACCTGACCTCGGGGACGGAGCTCATCCGTCGTGCCGAGGGTGCGACCGTGCACGCGCTCGGGACGCCCTTGATCACGAACTCGGACGGCACGAAGTTCGGCAAGAGCGAGGGCAACGCCATCTGGCTCGACGCCGAGATGACCTCGCCGTACGCGCTGTACCAGTTCTGGCTCAACACGGCGGATGCCGACGTGATCGCCCGCCTGCGGGAGTTCACGTTCCTGTCCCGCGCCGAGATCGAGCGGCTCGAGCAGGCGGTCGCCGACGAACCGTTCCGACGCGAAGCGCAGCGGACCCTGGCGTTCGAGGTCACCGCGCTGGTGCACGGGGTCCATGCCACCCAGGCCGCGATCGACGCTGCGGCCGCGCTCTTCGGCAACGGTGACCTCGGCGCGCTCGACCCGGCCACGCTGCGGTCGGCGATCGCGGAGCTGCCGGGATCGGTGACCCTCGAGCCCGGAGCCGACGTGGCACGGGCCCTCGTCGAGACCGAGCTCGTGAAGTCCCTCGGCGAAGCCCGGCGTGCGATCGACCAGGGCGGCGTGTACGTGAACAATGTCCGTGCCGAGGACCCCGCCGCACCGTTGTCGGACCTCGCCCTGCCCGGGGGAGTCCTCGTGCTCCGCCGCGGCAAGAAGACCCTCGCCGGTGTGACGCTGGCCTGACCCCGCGGACACCCGGACGACGCGTGTTGCACAACGCGACACGCCCGGGATCGGGCCTGGCTTGGCACACCTGCCCAGGCCTGCGTAAAGTTCCTACTCGTCACCCCAAAGGTGCGGCGGAGCGGCTGGAGCGAAAGCCCAGAGCACGCCGGCCCTCAAGCGGGACCGTCCTCCACTGAAGTTCAGATCTGGCCTTGTGCTCGATCGCTTCGACGCCTAGGATGACAAGCCCACCGGTTCTCTCCCCTCGGGATGAGCCACAGGACCTCCGCGTCCGACGACACACCGGTGGCAAGCCAAGTACACAAGCCTCTCTGGCGGAGCATCTTCGGGTGTCGAGCGGGGGAGTGCGTCTGGTCCTTGAGAACTCAACAGCGTGCACATTGTCAATGCCAATTTATTGATTGACCTCGTGCCTGGCCTTCCTTCGGGTTGGTTGGGTTTGAGACAATTCCTTTTGGATTGAAGATTGTCAGTAGACAGTCAACAGTCAGAATCAACTCGGTCTGACACTTTCGGGTGTCGGGTCTGTATTTTTTTACGGAGAGTTTGATCCTGGCTCAGGACGAACGCTGGCGGCGTGCTTAACACATGCAAGTCGAACGATGATGCCCAGCTTGCTGGGTGGATTAGTGGCGAACGGGTGAGTAACACGTGAGTAACCTGCCCCTGACTCTGGGATAAGCGTTGGAAACGACGTCTAATACTGGATATGATCACTGGCCGCATGGTCTGGTGGTGGAAAGATTTTTTGGTTGGGGATGGACTCGCGGCCTATCAGCTTGTTGGTGAGGTAATGGCTCACCAAGGCGACGACGGGTAGCCGGCCTGAGAGGGTGACCGGCCACACTGGGACTGAGACACGGCCCAGACTCCTACGGGAGGCAGCAGTGGGGAATATTGCACAATGGGCGAAAGCCTGATGCAGCAACGCCGCGTGAGGGATGACGGCCTTCGGGTTGTAAACCTCTTTTAGTAGGGAAGAAGCGAAAGTGACGGTACCTGCAGAAAAAGCACCGGCTAACTACGTGCCAGCAGCCGCGGTAATACGTAGGGTGCAAGCGTTGTCCGGAATTATTGGGCGTAAAGAGCTCGTAGGCGGTTTGTCGCGTCTGCTGTGAAATCCCGAGGCTCAACCTCGGGCTTGCAGTGGGTACGGGCAGACTAGAGTGCGGTAGGGGAGATTGGAATTCCTGGTGTAGCGGTGGAATGCGCAGATATCAGGAGGAACACCGATGGCGAAGGCAGATCTCTGGGCCGTAACTGACGCTGAGGAGCGAAAGCATGGGGAGCGAACAGGATTAGATACCCTGGTAGTCCATGCCGTAAACGTTGGGCGCTAGATGTAGGGACCTTTCCACGGTTTCTGTGTCGTAGCTAACGCATTAAGCGCCCCGCCTGGGGAGTACGGCCGCAAGGCTAAAACTCAAAGGAATTGACGGGGGCCCGCACAAGCGGCGGAGCATGCGGATTAATTCGATGCAACGCGAAGAACCTTACCAAGGCTTGACATACACCGGAAACGGCCAGAGATGGTCGCCCCCTTGTGGTCGGTGTACAGGTGGTGCATGGTTGTCGTCAGCTCGTGTCGTGAGATGTTGGGTTAAGTCCCGCAACGAGCGCAACCCTCGTTCTATGTTGCCAGCGGGTTATGCCGGGGACTCATAGGAGACTGCCGGGGTCAACTCGGAGGAAGGTGGGGATGACGTCAAATCATCATGCCCCTTATGTCTTGGGCTTCACGCATGCTACAATGGCCGGTACAAAGGGCTGCGATACCGTAAGGTGGAGCGAATCCCAAAAAGCCGGTCTCAGTTCGGATTGAGGTCTGCAACTCGACCTCATGAAGTCGGAGTCGCTAGTAATCGCAGATCAGCAACGCTGCGGTGAATACGTTCCCGGGCCTTGTACACACCGCCCGTCAAGTCATGAAAGTCGGTAACACCCGAAGCCGGTGGCCTAACCCTTGTGGAAGGAGCCGTCGAAGGTGGGATCGGTGATTAGGACTAAGTCGTAACAAGGTAGCCGTACCGGAAGGTGCGGCTGGATCACCTCCTTTCTAAGGAGCATCTGGCCTCGTGGTGTCCCTTCATTGGGGCACGCATGGTCCAGGCGCCTGATTCGGACCGAACGTGTCCGACGGGTAGCTCATGGGTGGAACATTGACAGTGCAGCTGGTACCGATGGTGCTGGCCTCAGTACGCTCCGCTTGCGGGGTTGGAACGGGTTGGTGTCGCACGGGCTGGCTGGTGCACGTTGTTGGGTCCTGAGGGACCAGGCTTCCTGATCTGCTGTGAGGCGGGTTGGGGGTTGGGCCGCATGGAGTGATCCGTGGTGTGTCCTTCGTTGGGCCGCATGAAGCACTGTCACTGGACGGTGGGGAGTGTGGTGCCGATCGTATGTTGAGAACTACACAGTGGACGCGAGCATCTTTGATTCGCGTCATCCAATCGATCTGAGGTCTTCGGGCTGATGGTTGTGGGTGATGACGGATCGCAATTTTAATCTTTGTGGTCAAGTTTCTAAGAGCAAACGGTGGATGCCTTGGCATCTGGAGCCGAAGAAGGACGTAGAAATCTGCGATAAGCCTCGGGGAGCTGATAATCGAGCCCTGATCCGAGGATTTCCGAATGGGGAAACCCCGCTGGGCGCTTTTGTGACCTGGTGACTCCCGCCTGAATATATAGGGCGGGTAGAGGGAACGTGGGGAAGTGAAACATCTCAGTACCCACAGGAAGAGAAAACAACATGTGATTCCGTGAGTAGTGGCGAGCGAAAGCGGATGAGGCTAAACCGATCATGTGTGATAGCCGGCGGGCGTTGCATGGTCGGGGTTGTGGGACACGTCACTCAGTTCTGCCGGACTGGGGCGGTTACAGCGCATCATAGTCGAACCGGTTTGAAAGCCGGGCCGTAGTGGGTGCCAGCCCCGTAGACGAAATGGTGTTATGGCCGGATGTGTATCCCAAGTAGCACGGGGCCCGAGAAATCCCGTGTGAATCTGTCAGGACCACCTGATAAGCCTAAATACTCCCAGATGACCGATAGCGGACAAGTACCGTGAGGGAAAGGTGAAAAGTACCCCGGGAGGGGAGTGAAATAGTACCTGAAACCGTTTGCTTACAAACCGTCGGAGCCTCCTTAGTAGGGGTGACGGCGTGCCTTTTGAAGAATGAGCCTGCGAGTTAGTGATATGTGGCGAGGTTAACCCGTGTGGGGCAGCCGTAGCGAAAGCGAGTCTGAATAGGGCGTTTGAGTCGCATGTTCTAGACCCGAAGCGAAGTGATCTATCCATGGCCAGGTTGAAGCGACGGTAAGACGTCGTGGAGGACCGAACCCACTTCAGTTGAAAATGGAGGGGATGAGCTGTGGATAGGGGTGAAAGGCCAATCAAACTTCGTGATAGCTGGTTCTCTCCGAAATGCATTTAGGTGCAGCGTTGCGTGTTTCTCGCCGGAGGTAGAGCTACTGGATGGCCGATGGGCCTCAACAGGTTACTGACGTCAGCCAAACTCCGAATGCCGGTGAGTGAGAGCGCAGCAGTGAGACGGTGGGGGATAAGCTTCATCGTCGAGAGGGAAACAACCCAGACTACCAACTAAGGTCCCTAAGCGTGTGCTAAGTGGGAAAGGATGTGGAGTTGCATAGACAACCAGGAGGTTGGCTTAGAAGCAGCCACCCTTGAAAGAGTGCGTAATAGCTCACTGGTCAAGTGATTCCGCGCCGACAATGTAACGGGGCTCAAGCACACCACCGAAGTTGTAGATTTCGCACATTGACAAGCCTTCGTGGTTCAGTCGTGCGGAGTGGTAGGAGAGCGTCGTGTGGCGAGTGAAGCGGCGGAGTGATCCAGCCGTGGACGCTACACGAGTGAGAATGCAGGCATGAGTAGCGAAAGACGGGTGAGAAACCCGTCCTCCGAAAGACCAAGGGTTCCAGGGCCAGGTTAATCCGCCCTGGGTAAGTCGGGACCTAAGGCGAGGCCGACAGGCGTAGTCGATGGACAACGGGTTGATATTCCCGTACCGGCGAACAACCGCCCAAGCTAATCCAGTGGTGCTAAGAGTCCTAACCCGGACGACCGGATCCCTTCGGGGTGATGGTGGCCGGTCTAACGCTCGACCCCATGCTGGTGCGGTTAGCGTATGAACAGGTGTGACGCAGGAAGGTAGCTGAGCCAGGCGATGGTATCCGTAAGGTGAACCTGGTGTAAGGATGTAGGGCTGACGATAGGCAAATCCGTCGTCTGTGTGCCTGAGATCCGACGCGTACCCGTAAGGGGAAATCAGTGATCCTATGCTGCCGAGAAAAGCATCGACGCGAGGTTGCAGCCGCCCGTACCCGAAACCGACTCAGGTGGTCAGGTAGAGAATACCAAGGAGATCGAGAGAATCGTGGTTAAGGAACTCGGCAAAATGCCCCCGTAACTTCGGGAGAAGGGGGGCCGGACACGTGACCGGATTTACTCCGTGAGCGTTGAAGGCCGCAGAGACCAGTGGGAAGCGACTGTTTACTAAAAACACAGGTCCGTGCGAAGTCGCAAGACGATGTATACGGACTGACGCCTGCCCGGTGCTGGAAGGTTAAGAGGAAGGGTTAGCCTTTGGGCGAAGCTCTGAATTTAAGCCCCAGTAAACGGCGGTGGTAACTATAACCATCCTAAGGTAGCGAAATTCCTTGTCGGGTAAGTTCCGACCTGCACGAATGGCGTAACGACTTCCCAGCTGTCTCAACCGCGAACTCGGCGAAATTGCACTACGAGTAAAGATGCTCGTTACGCGCAGCAGGACGGAAAGACCCCGTGACCTTTACTACAGTTTGGTATTGGTGTTCGGTGTGGCTTGTGTAGGATAGGTGGGAGACTGTGAAGCGGGCACGCTAGTGTTCGTGGAGTCATTGTTGAAATACCACTCTGGTCACTCTGGATGTCTAACGTAGGACCCTGATCGGGTTCATGGACAGTGCCTGATGGGTAGTTTAACTGGGGCGGTTGCCTCCCAAAGAGTAACGGAGGCGCCCAAAGGTTCCCTCAACCTGGTTGGCAATCAGGTGGCGAGTGTAAGTGCACAAGGGAGCTTGACTGTGAGACTGACAGGTCGAGCAGGGACGAAAGTCGGGACTAGTGATCCGGCAGTGGCTTGTGGAAGCGCTGTCGCTCAACGGATAAAAGGTACCTCGGGGATAACAGGCTGATCTTGCCCAAGAGTCCATATCGACGGCATGGTTTGGCACCTCGATGTCGGCTCGTCGCATCCTGGGGCTGGAGTAGGTCCCAAGGGTTGGGCTGTTCGCCCATTAAAGCGGTACGCGAGCTGGGTTTAGAACGTCGTGAGACAGTTCGGTCCCTATCCGCTGCGCGCGTTGGAAATTTGAGAAGATCTATCCCTAGTACGAGAGGACCGGGATGGACGAACCTCTGGTGTGTCAGTTGTTCTGCCAAGGGCACCGCTGATTAGCTACGTTCGGACCGGATAACCGCTGAAAGCATCTAAGCGGGAAGCCGTCTTCGAGATGAGATTTCCATGCACCTTGAGTGTGAGAGGCTCCCAGCAGACTACTGGGTTGATAGGCCGGATGTGGAAGCGGGGACTAACGACCCGTGGAGCTGACCGGTACTAATAAGCCGAAGACTTGATAACACACTGATTTCCGTGCACTTGTTGCACGGGCTCGCGTCCACTTTGTGGTTCCCGACAGACGATCGGGAATCAAACTGAATAACTCAGCTACAGCTGGGACATGTTTGAGACCAGATCATGGTCGACAGTGTTCCGGTGGTCATAGCGAGAGGGAAACGCCCGGTCACATTCCGAACCCGGAAGCTAAGCCTCTCAGCGCCGATGGTACTGCAAGGGGGACCTTGTGGGAGAGTAGGACGCCGCCGGACTTAACGTAGTAACACCAGGGAACCCCTGACCAGCACTGGTCAGGGGTTTTCTGCGTTTCCGGTGCTTTTGCAGGGGCGGCTCTTCGTGGGGAGAAGGGGCTGCTGTCAGCGGATGCCGTCCGTCCATTCCTGCCTCCGAATTGGTTTGCCCCCTTCGTGGCCGGCGCTGGTGCTTCACGAGCAGCGAAGGTCGAGTTGCGTCGACGGCAGCCAACCCGCCCTCTCTGCTGACGAGGCGTCGCGCGCGGGTGCCGCCTCGGTCGTTTGCTGCTCCGGCGTACGTCGGGGCCGGCGGGGCTCAGTGACGAGCGAGCAGCGAGGTTACGGGCGGCATCGCCGCCAGTGTGTTCTGGTGGTCGTTGGCAGCCGTGAGTGGCTTCAGTCGTCGGGCCGACTTGTAGCGGGGAGGTTCGCGCGAGCACGCCTGTGCCTCGAGCTGGCTCTGAACCGTGCTGAGCCGTCGCAGTGGATCGCGACGGGATCTCGATCCATGACTGAGCGCGGTGGGGTCGCCGTGATGAGCGGCTGCGCTGTGGGCCGATGGCGGTCGTCCGAGCTGAGCGCGTGTTGGTTCCCGGTCTGAGCGGACCAGCCGAGTACGCCGCCGAAGCTGGTCATGAGGCTGCCTGGGGGGAGATGCTGGTCCCGGTGTCCCGGTGTCCCGGTGTCCCGGTGTCCCGGTGTCCCGGTGTCCCGGTGTCCCGGTGTCCCGGTGTCCCGGTGTCCCGGTGTCCCGGTGTCCCGGTGTCCCGGTGTCCCGGTGTCCCGGTGTCCCGGTGTCCCGGTGTCCCGGTGTCCCGGTGTCCCGGTGTCCCGGTGTCCCGCGGGCGGACCCATCGGGACAGTCCGACCGGTAACGGACCTGGTTCGGGCGGGCCCACCCTGCGACACGCCCGGGATGTGGCCCGGCTGGCGCTCCCGTTCACCTCCCCGTAATGTTGTCACTCGTTGCCGCTGAGGCGGAGAACGGAACGGCCGAGACGGTCACCAGGTGGAACCACCTGGAGATGCAGTCCGGACGGGGTCCCGCTCAGGCAACCGACACCCATGAAAACCACGGTCTCGACCGAGGTGACCTGCAGTGTCGCGAGACGAATGCCTCTCTGACGAAGTGCCTGATGGTACCGAATGGGGAGTGCGTCTGGTCCTTGAGAACTCAACAGCGTGCACATTGTCAATGCCAATTTATTGATTGACCTCGTGCCTGGCCTTCCTTCGGGTTGGTTGGGTTTGAGACAATTCCTTTTGGATTGAAGATTGTCAGTAGACAGTCAACAGTCAGAATCAACTCGGTCTGACACTTTCGAGTGTTGGGTCTGTATTTTTTTACGGAGAGTTTGATCCTGGCTCAGGACGAACGCTGGCGGCGTGCTTAACACATGCAAGTCGAACGATGATGCCCAGCTTGCTGGGTGGATTAGTGGCGAACGGGTGAGTAACACGTGAGTAACCTGCCCCTGACTCTGGGATAAGCGTTGGAAACGACGTCTAATACTGGATATGATCACTGGCCGCATGGTCTGGTGGTGGAAAGATTTTTTGGTTGGGGATGGACTCGCGGCCTATCAGCTTGTTGGTGAGGTAATGGCTCACCAAGGCGACGACGGGTAGCCGGCCTGAGAGGGTGACCGGCCACACTGGGACTGAGACACGGCCCAGACTCCTACGGGAGGCAGCAGTGGGGAATATTGCACAATGGGCGAAAGCCTGATGCAGCAACGCCGCGTGAGGGATGACGGCCTTCGGGTTGTAAACCTCTTTTAGTAGGGAAGAAGCGAAAGTGACGGTACCTGCAGAAAAAGCACCGGCTAACTACGTGCCAGCAGCCGCGGTAATACGTAGGGTGCAAGCGTTGTCCGGAATTATTGGGCGTAAAGAGCTCGTAGGCGGTTTGTCGCGTCTGCTGTGAAATCCCGAGGCTCAACCTCGGGCTTGCAGTGGGTACGGGCAGACTAGAGTGCGGTAGGGGAGATTGGAATTCCTGGTGTAGCGGTGGAATGCGCAGATATCAGGAGGAACACCGATGGCGAAGGCAGATCTCTGGGCCGTAACTGACGCTGAGGAGCGAAAGCATGGGGAGCGAACAGGATTAGATACCCTGGTAGTCCATGCCGTAAACGTTGGGCGCTAGATGTAGGGACCTTTCCACGGTTTCTGTGTCGTAGCTAACGCATTAAGCGCCCCGCCTGGGGAGTACGGCCGCAAGGCTAAAACTCAAAGGAATTGACGGGGGCCCGCACAAGCGGCGGAGCATGCGGATTAATTCGATGCAACGCGAAGAACCTTACCAAGGCTTGACATACACCGGAAACGGCCAGAGATGGTCGCCCCCTTGTGGTCGGTGTACAGGTGGTGCATGGTTGTCGTCAGCTCGTGTCGTGAGATGTTGGGTTAAGTCCCGCAACGAGCGCAACCCTCGTTCTATGTTGCCAGCGGGTTATGCCGGGGACTCATAGGAGACTGCCGGGGTCAACTCGGAGGAAGGTGGGGATGACGTCAAATCATCATGCCCCTTATGTCTTGGGCTTCACGCATGCTACAATGGCCGGTACAAAGGGCTGCGATACCGTAAGGTGGAGCGAATCCCAAAAAGCCGGTCTCAGTTCGGATTGAGGTCTGCAACTCGACCTCATGAAGTCGGAGTCGCTAGTAATCGCAGATCAGCAACGCTGCGGTGAATACGTTCCCGGGCCTTGTACACACCGCCCGTCAAGTCATGAAAGTCGGTAACACCCGAAGCCGGTGGCCTAACCCTTGTGGAAGGAGCCGTCGAAGGTGGGATCGGTGATTAGGACTAAGTCGTAACAAGGTAGCCGTACCGGAAGGTGCGGCTGGATCACCTCCTTTCTAAGGAGCATCTGGCCTCGTGGTGTCCCTTCATTGGGGCACGCATGGTCCAGGCGCCTGATTCGGACCGAACGTGTCCGACGGGTAGCTCATGGGTGGAACATTGACAGTGCAGCTGGTACCGATGGTGCTGGCCTCAGTACGCTCCGCTTGCGGGGTTGGAACGGGTTGGTGTCGCACGGGCTGGCTGGTGCACGTTGTTGGGTCCTGAGGGACCAGGCTTCCTGATCTGCTGTGAGGCGGGTTGGGGGTTGGGCCGCATGGAGTGATCCGTGGTGTGTCCTTCGTTGGGCCGCATGAAGCACTGTCACTGGACGGTGGGGAGTGTGGTGCCGATCGTATGTTGAGAACTACACAGTGGACGCGAGCATCTTTGATTCGCGTCATCCAATCGATCTGAGGTCTTCGGGCTGATGGTTGTGGGTGATGACGGATCGCAATTTTAATCTTTGTGGTCAAGTTTCTAAGAGCAAACGGTGGATGCCTTGGCATCTGGAGCCGAAGAAGGACGTAGAAATCTGCGATAAGCCTCGGGGAGCTGATAATCGAGCCCTGATCCGAGGATTTCCGAATGGGGAAACCCCGCTGGGCGCTTTTGTGACCTGGTGACTCCCGCCTGAATATATAGGGCGGGTAGAGGGAACGTGGGGAAGTGAAACATCTCAGTACCCACAGGAAGAGAAAACAACATGTGATTCCGTGAGTAGTGGCGAGCGAAAGCGGATGAGGCTAAACCGATCATGTGTGATAGCCGGCGGGCGTTGCATGGTCGGGGTTGTGGGACACGTCACTCAGTTCTGCCGGACTGGGGCGGTTACAGCGCATCATAGTCGAACCGGTTTGAAAGCCGGGCCGTAGTGGGTGCCAGCCCCGTAGACGAAATGGTGTTATGGCCGGATGTGTATCCCAAGTAGCACGGGGCCCGAGAAATCCCGTGTGAATCTGTCAGGACCACCTGATAAGCCTAAATACTCCCAGATGACCGATAGCGGACAAGTACCGTGAGGGAAAGGTGAAAAGTACCCCGGGAGGGGAGTGAAATAGTACCTGAAACCGTTTGCTTACAAACCGTCGGAGCCTCCTTAGTAGGGGTGACGGCGTGCCTTTTGAAGAATGAGCCTGCGAGTTAGTGATATGTGGCGAGGTTAACCCGTGTGGGGCAGCCGTAGCGAAAGCGAGTCTGAATAGGGCGTTTGAGTCGCATGTTCTAGACCCGAAGCGAAGTGATCTATCCATGGCCAGGTTGAAGCGACGGTAAGACGTCGTGGAGGACCGAACCCACTTCAGTTGAAAATGGAGGGGATGAGCTGTGGATAGGGGTGAAAGGCCAATCAAACTTCGTGATAGCTGGTTCTCTCCGAAATGCATTTAGGTGCAGCGTTGCGTGTTTCTCGCCGGAGGTAGAGCTACTGGATGGCCGATGGGCCTCAACAGGTTACTGACGTCAGCCAAACTCCGAATGCCGGTGAGTGAGAGCGCAGCAGTGAGACGGTGGGGGATAAGCTTCATCGTCGAGAGGGAAACAACCCAGACTACCAACTAAGGTCCCTAAGCGTGTGCTAAGTGGGAAAGGATGTGGAGTTGCATAGACAACCAGGAGGTTGGCTTAGAAGCAGCCACCCTTGAAAGAGTGCGTAATAGCTCACTGGTCAAGTGATTCCGCGCCGACAATGTAACGGGGCTCAAGCACACCACCGAAGTTGTAGATTTCGCACATTGACAAGCCTTCGTGGTTCAGTCGTGCGGAGTGGTAGGAGAGCGTCGTGTGGCGAGTGAAGCGGCGGAGTGATCCAGCCGTGGACGCTACACGAGTGAGAATGCAGGCATGAGTAGCGAAAGACGGGTGAGAAACCCGTCCTCCGAAAGACCAAGGGTTCCAGGGCCAGGTTAATCCGCCCTGGGTAAGTCGGGACCTAAGGCGAGGCCGACAGGCGTAGTCGATGGACAACGGGTTGATATTCCCGTACCGGCGAACAACCGCCCAAGCTAATCCAGTGGTGCTAAGAGTCCTAACCCGGACGACCGGATCCCTTCGGGGTGATGGTGGCCGGTCTAACGCTCGACCCCATGCTGGTGCGGTTAGCGTATGAACAGGTGTGACGCAGGAAGGTAGCTGAGCCAGGCGATGGTATCCGTAAGGTGAACCTGGTGTAAGGATGTAGGGCTGACGATAGGCAAATCCGTCGTCTGTGTGCCTGAGATCCGACGCGTACCCGTAAGGGGAAATCAGTGATCCTATGCTGCCGAGAAAAGCATCGACGCGAGGTTGCAGCCGCCCGTACCCGAAACCGACTCAGGTGGTCAGGTAGAGAATACCAAGGAGATCGAGAGAATCGTGGTTAAGGAACTCGGCAAAATGCCCCCGTAACTTCGGGAGAAGGGGGGCCGGACACGTGACCGGATTTACTCCGTGAGCGTTGAAGGCCGCAGAGACCAGTGGGAAGCGACTGTTTACTAAAAACACAGGTCCGTGCGAAGTCGCAAGACGATGTATACGGACTGACGCCTGCCCGGTGCTGGAAGGTTAAGAGGAAGGGTTAGCCTTTGGGCGAAGCTCTGAATTTAAGCCCCAGTAAACGGCGGTGGTAACTATAACCATCCTAAGGTAGCGAAATTCCTTGTCGGGTAAGTTCCGACCTGCACGAATGGCGTAACGACTTCCCAGCTGTCTCAACCGCGAACTCGGCGAAATTGCACTACGAGTAAAGATGCTCGTTACGCGCAGCAGGACGGAAAGACCCCGTGACCTTTACTACAGTTTGGTATTGGTGTTCGGTGTGGCTTGTGTAGGATAGGTGGGAGACTGTGAAGCGGGCACGCTAGTGTTCGTGGAGTCATTGTTGAAATACCACTCTGGTCACTCTGGATGTCTAACGTAGGACCCTGATCGGGTTCATGGACAGTGCCTGATGGGTAGTTTAACTGGGGCGGTTGCCTCCCAAAGAGTAACGGAGGCGCCCAAAGGTTCCCTCAACCTGGTTGGCAATCAGGTGGCGAGTGTAAGTGCACAAGGGAGCTTGACTGTGAGACTGACAGGTCGAGCAGGGACGAAAGTCGGGACTAGTGATCCGGCAGTGGCTTGTGGAAGCGCTGTCGCTCAACGGATAAAAGGTACCTCGGGGATAACAGGCTGATCTTGCCCAAGAGTCCATATCGACGGCATGGTTTGGCACCTCGATGTCGGCTCGTCGCATCCTGGGGCTGGAGTAGGTCCCAAGGGTTGGGCTGTTCGCCCATTAAAGCGGTACGCGAGCTGGGTTTAGAACGTCGTGAGACAGTTCGGTCCCTATCCGCTGCGCGCGTTGGAAATTTGAGAAGATCTATCCCTAGTACGAGAGGACCGGGATGGACGAACCTCTGGTGTGTCAGTTGTTCTGCCAAGGGCACCGCTGATTAGCTACGTTCGGACCGGATAACCGCTGAAAGCATCTAAGCGGGAAGCCGTCTTCGAGATGAGATTTCCATGCACCTTGAGTGTGAGAGGCTCCCAGCAGACTACTGGGTTGATAGGCCGGATGTGGAAGCGGGGACTAACGACCCGTGGAGCTGACCGGTACTAATAAGCCGAAGACTTGATAACACACTGATTTCCGTGCACTTGTTGCACGGGCTCGCGTCCACTTTGTGGTTCCCGACAGACGATCGGGAATCAAACTGAATAACTCAGCTACAGCTGGGACATGTTTGAGACCAGATCATGGTCGACAGTGTTCCGGTGGTCATAGCGAGAGGGAAACGCCCGGTCACATTCCGAACCCGGAAGCTAAGCCTCTCAGCGCCGATGGTACTGCAAGGGGGACCTTGTGGGAGAGTAGGACGCCGCCGGACTTAACGTAAGAAGATGTGGCCATCGGCCCTCCATCGTGAACTCGTAGGGGAGACCCTCGTTCACGGTGGCGGCCGGTGGCCATTTCTGTTTCGCCGCTCGACGCTCGACGCCGGCTCCGGTTCGTGATGGACTGGAGCCTGAACGTCGGTCCGACCGACGCGGCACCCAACACAACGACACAGCGGACGAACGCCCGACCTCAGGCTCGGGCACGCGATGAGGAGCAACGGTGGCGAACGACGACGAGCGACGGAACGACGGCGACCGGGGAGATCGACCCCGACGAGACGATCGGGCTCCTCGCCGCGACGGAGCCCCGCGGGGTGAGGGTGCGAGCGGAGGCCGTTGGTCGTCCGGCCCTCGTGACTTCGAACGACGCGAGGGCGAGCGTCGCGACCGCCCGGAGCGCTCCGACCGTCCGTTCCGCGACGGTGCTGCGCGTCGTGACAGCGCTCCTCGGAGCGGGGGTGACCGGTCGTTCCGTTCCGGTGACCGAGACGATCGTCCATCGTGGCGGAGCGATCGCGGTGACTCCGGGCGTCCGCCTCGCGGCGATGGCCCTCGGGGTGCGGACCGCGCGCGCCGCGACGGCGATCGTCCGTACCAGGGCGGTTCTGACCGCCCGCGTCGTGATGGTGATCGGCCGTTCCGGTCGGACCGTCCCGCCCGAGATGGCGACCGTCCCGCCTACCGCGGTGGCTCGGACCGACCGCGTCGTGACGGCGACCGTCCGTACCAGGGCGGTTCGGATCGTCCGCGTCGCGATGGCGACCGGCCCGCGTACCGCGGCGGTTCCGATCGTCCCGCACGCGACGGTGACCGTCCGTACCGTGGCGGCTCGGACCGCCCGGCTCGTGACGGCGATCGTCCGTTCCGCGGGGGTTCCTCGGATCGTCCGCGTCGCGATGGTGACCGGCCCGCGTACCGCGGCGGTTCCGATCGCCCCGCTCGCGATGGAGACCGTCCGTACCGTGGCGGCTCGGACCGCCCGGCTCGTGACGGCGATCGTCCGTTCCGCGGTGGTCCCTCGGATCGTCCTCGTCGTGATGGCGACCGTCCCGCGTACCGCGGCGGTTCCGATCGTCCCGCCCGCGACGGTGACCGTCCGCGTCGTGACGACGACCGCCCGTCGTTCCGCGGTGGATCGTCGGATCGTCCGCGTCGTGATGGCGACCGCCCGGCCTTCCGCGGCGGCTCCGACCGTCCCGCCCGCGACGGCGACCGTCCGCGCCGTGATGGTGGCGACGACCGACGCCGCTTCGGGGACGGGACGCGTCACGCCGGCGCACGCTTCGGCGAAGCGGCCCGTGACGACTGGGAAGACCGCGACCCGTACGGCACGAAGTCGATCCGTCCGCGTCACGACGACCCGGACATTCCCGACGAGATCGATGCGCGTGACCTCGACCCCGCAGCGCGCATGGAGCTGAAGACGCTCAGCAAGGACAACGCTGACTGGGTCGCCCGGCACCTCGTGGCTGCGGCGCTGTTCGTCGACGAGGACCCCGCCCTGGCCAACGAGCACGCCCTCAGCGCCGCTCGTCGTGCGGGTCGCGTCGGTGTCGTCCGCGAGACCGCTGCGATCACGGCGTACCGCCTGGGTGACTTCGCGACGGCACTCCGCGAGCTCCGTACCTACCGGCGCATCTCCGGTCGCAACGACCAGCTCCCGATGATGGTGGACTGCGAGCGAGGCCTCGGCCGTCCGGAGCGAGCACTCGAGCTCGGACGTTCGGTGGAGCGTGCCGCGCTCGACACCGCGGTGCAGGTCGAGCTCGCGATCGCGATGTCCGGCGCTCGTCTCGACCTCGGGAACCCCACAGCCGCGCTCGGTGAGCTGGAGATTCCACAGCTCGACCCGTCCACGGCCTACACGTGGTCGCCGGCGCTCTACAGTGCTTACGCGGCCACGCTCGAGGAGCTTGGCCGGCAGGACGAGGCCGACGAGTGGTGGGCCCGTGTCGACCGTGCGGCAGCGGCCCTGGCCGAAGCCGCCGACGAGAACGCTTGGGAGACAGTTGATGTGGTCGAGGAAACGCTCGAGGTCGAAGAACACGGAGACGCCGAGCAGCTCGACGACGCCGAGCAGCTCGACGACGCCGACTCCGAAGACGCCTACCTCGCCGATGAACCAGTCTTCGCTGAGCCCGACGTCGTCGGGGAGCCCGGCGAAGCCGACCAGCCCGGCGAAGTCGACGACGACAACCCCCGCGACGTCGACGGCTCCGCAGCCGACTGACGTCCCGACCGCGCCGACGGACGGCGTCGACGTCGTCCTGACGGACCTCGACGGCGTCGTCTACCGGGGCCGGAACGCGATCCCGCACGCGGTCGAGGCGCTCACACGGGCATCGCTGAGCGCCCGCGTCGGGTACATCACGAACAACGCCTCCCGGCGACCGATCGACGTGGCCGAGCACCTCGAGCGCTACGGGCTGGAGGTGTCCGAGGACGACGTCGTCACGTCATCGCAGGCGGGTGTCCAGCTCCTCTCGACGCTGGTGCCCGCCGGCTCGACCGTGCTCGTCACCGGTGGACTCGGACTCTCGAGCATCGTCGAGGCCGCCGGCTTCACGGTGACGAGCAGCGCCGAGGACTCCCCGGCCGCGGTCATCCAGGGCTTCTCCCCGGACCTCGGGTGGAAGGAGCTGGCCGAGGCGTCCTTCGCGCTGGCCGATCCGGCGATCCCGTGGGTCGCGACGAACATGGACTGGTCGATCCCGGTCGAGCGCGGCATCGCGCCGGGCAACGGCACGCTCGTGTCCGCCGTCCACCAGGCCGTGGGACGCATGCCCGTGGTCGCCGGCAAGCCGGAGCGTCCGATCTTCGATGCAGCGGTCGAGCGCTTCGGCGGCGGGCGAACACTGTTCATCGGTGACCGTCTCGACACCGACATCAAGGGGGCGAACGACGTCGGGATCCCGAGCGTCCTCGTGCTGACGGGCATCGACCAGGCGAAGCAGGTGCTCGCCGCCGACCAACGCTCGCGTCCGGTGTTCGTGCTCGAGGACCTCCGCGGCCTGTCCGAGCCCTACCCGGTGACCGTCCGGCGACAGGACGACGACGGCACGCGGTACGTCACCGTCGGCAGCGCCACCGTGGCGATGCGCGGGCACGTCGTGCGGGTGCTCGACGCGGGGAGCGACATCGATCGCCTCCGCGCCGGTGCGGCCCTGATCTGGGAGTCCGGTCTGGCCATCTACGGCCTCGACGTGGACCCGCAGCTGTACGGGGGCGAGTAGCGTGTCGGACGTGCCGACCCCCGAGCAGCCGTCCGCCGACCTGGAACCGCAGGACGAGTTCGCCGCGCGCACCTCGGCGGCCGAAGCCCTGCCGCTCGTCGAGCGCGCCGACGCGTTCTCCGCACTGCACGACGAGCTGCGCACGCGGCTCGAGGGCGGCGGCTCCGCGAGTGCCTGAACCGGACGGAGCCGTGCCCGACGCGACCCCGGTCCGCCTCGACGCCCTCCTCGCGACGCGCGGACTCGCGCGGTCGCGGACCGCTGCTTCCAGGCTCATCCAGGACGGCCGGGTGACGGTCGACGGCCGTCCCGTCGTGAAGCCCGCTGCCCCGACCGCCCCGGGTGCCGACATCGTGGTCGACGCGGCCGACGAGTGGGTCTCCCGCGCTGCCCGGAAGCTCGTCGGAGCGCTCGACGCCTTCGCGGTCGACCCGTCCGGTCGTGTGGTGCTGGACGTCGGCGCCAGCACGGGCGGCTTCACCCAGGTGCTCCTGGCCCGTGGTGCTCGTCGTGTCATCGCGCTCGACGTCGGGCACGGCCAACTGCACCCGTCGATCGCGGTCGACGAGCGTGTCGCCGTGGTCGAGGGCACCAACGCCCGCAGTCTGACTCGGTCCGACTACCTCGCGCTCGACGGCGCCGCAGCCGAGACGACCCTGGTCGTCGGCGACCTGTCGTTCATCTCGCTGCGGCTGGTGCTGCCCGCCCTGGCCGAGGCCGTGCCCGCCGACGACTTCGTCCTGCTCGTGAAGCCGCAGTTCGAGGTCGGCCGTGGTGGGGTGCGCGAGGGCATCGTGCACGACCCGGCCCTCCGTGACGACGCCCTGATGAACGTCCTGTGGGCGGCGTGGGACCTCGGCTTCGGGACCACCGGGCTCGCGGCGTCGCCGATCATCGGGACGCACGGCAACCACGAGTACCTCGCGCGCTTCCAGCGTGGTGTCGGTGGCAATCCGACAGAATGGAGAGTCCGGGCAACCGAACTCACAGAGGGGACCGCATGAGCGACGACCGGCACATCCTGCTCGTCTCCCACACGGGTCGCCGTGACTCGATCGATGCTGCGGTGGAGGTCTGCGACCTGCTGCACGCCGCCGGTCTGGTCCCGGTGATGCCGTTCGACGAGTACGCCGACATCCGCCGGGCCGAGGCCTCGGTGGGCCAGGTCGACATCCTCGGCGTCGACGTCCAGGCGGACCAGCTCGAGATCGTCATCGTGCTCGGTGGCGACGGCACCATCCTGCGCGCGGCCGAACTCGTGCGCGAGACGCGTGCCCCGATCGTCGGTGTGAACCTCGGACACGTCGGCTTCCTGGCGGAGAGCGAGCGGGACGCCCTCGCCGAGACCGTCGAGCGCGCCCTGTCGGGGGAGTACCACGTCGAGGAACGCGTCACCCTGCAGGTCGACGTCGTCGTCGGCAACCAGATCGTCTACTCGAGCTGGGCGCTCAACGAGGCCACCATCGAGAAGGCCTCGCGCGAGCGCATGCTCGAGGTGGTGACGGAGGTCGACGGTCGTCCGCTGTCCTCGTTCGGGTGCGACGGCGTCGTCGTGTCGACCCCCACCGGGTCCACGGCGTACTCGTTCTCCGGCGGTGGTCCGATCGTCTGGCCCGACGTCGACGCCCTGCTGATGGTGCCGCTCAGCGCGCACGCCCTGTTCTCCCGCCCGATCGTGGTGGGTCCGGACCGCGTCCTCGCGATCGAGGTCCTCCGGCGCACGAGCGGCGTCGGCGTCCTGTGGTGCGACGGTCGCCGGACGCACGACCTGCCGCCCGGCGCTCGGGTCGAGGTCCGACGGTCGCCGGACCCGGTGCGGGTCGCGCGCCTCAAGGACGCCCCCTTCACCGATCGGCTGGTCGCGAAGTTCCGGCTCCCGGTCACCGGGTGGCGCGGGCCGCAGACCGACGAGGACGACCTGTGACCGGCCGACAGGAGGACCACCGATGATCGAGGAGATCGCGATCCGTGACCTCGGGGTCATCGGCGAGACCACACTCGAACTCGGTCCGGGGTTCACCGTCGTCACCGGCGAGACCGGTGCGGGCAAGACCATGATCGTCACCGCCCTCGGGTTGCTGCTCGGTGCCCGGGCGGACGCCGGTTCGGTCCGCCGCGGTGCGTCGAGCGCCGTGGTCGAGGGCCGCTGGAACGTCCCCGAGCACGCCGCGGTCGCAGAACGCGTCGAGGACGCCGGCGGCGCCGTCGAGGACGGCGAACTGATCCTCACGCGCACGGTCTCGGCCGAGGGCCGCAGCCGCGCCACCGTCGGCGGGCGGAGTGCCCCCGTGGCGGTCCTCGGTGAACTCGCCGACCAGCTCGTGACGGTGCACGGTCAGTCCGACCAGATCCGACTGACCTCGTCGACCGCGCAGCGTGCGGCGCTCGACGGCTTCGGTGGAGCGGCCCTCGAGAAGGTCCTGAACCGGTACGTCACGGCGTACGACGCGTGGCAGCAGCACACGGGGGAGCTCGAGACGCTGACGCGGGACCATGACGAGCGGGTGGCCGAGGCCGACCGGATCCGCGCCGCATCGGACGAGATCGAAGCGGCCGACCCGCAGCCCGGCGAGGACGTCGAGCTCGCCGAGCGCGCCGACCGGCTCGGCAACCTCGAGGAACTCCGACTGTCCGCCGCCCTGGCGCACGAGGCCCTGTCCAGCGAGTCCCTCGACGGTGTCTCGGACGTCGTCGGCCTGGTCGAGTCCGCCCGCCGTGCCGTCGAGCGCGTCGCCGACTCCGACGCCGCCCTGCAGCCGGTGCTCGAGCAGCTCACGGAACTCGGGATCCAGGCGGCTGAGGCCTCTGCGAGCATCTCCAGCTACCTCGGCTCGCTCGAGCCCGAGGCCGGGCACGACCTCGAGCTCATCAACGAACGACGCGCGCTGCTCGCCGGCCTCACCCGCAAGTACGGCGAAACCGTCGACGACGTCATCGCCTACGGGCAGCGTGCCAGCGACCGCCTGCTCGAGCTGGACGGCGACGACGACCGCATCGCGGCGCTCCAGCAGTCCGTCGAACAGGACGAGCAGGCACTCGGGGCGGCAGCGGCGGCGTTGACCGCTGCGCGCACGAAGGCGGCAGCGGACCTCGCGAAGCGCGTCACGACTGAACTGAAGACCCTCGCGATGGCCGGCGCCACGCTGGTGGTCGAGGTCAGCGACGCAGGCGAGTACCGCCGGCACGGACGCGACCAGGTCTCGATCCTGCTGCAGCCGCACTCCGGCACCGACCCCCGGCCGATCGGCAAGGGCGCGTCGGGTGGCGAGCTCTCACGCGTCATGCTCGCGATCGAGGTCGTGATGGCCGGCAGCACGACGGTGCCGACGTTCGTCTTCGACGAGGTCGACGCCGGCGTGGGCGGTGCGGCGGCGATCGAGATCGGTCGTCGGCTGGCGAAGCTCGCCGAGCGCACGCAGGTCATCGTCGTCACGCACCTGGCGCAGGTCGCGGCGTTCGCGAACAACCACCTCAACGTGGTGAAGGACGCCAGTGGCGCCGTGACCTCGTCGAGCGTGCGACGACTCGAGGGCGAGGACCGCCTGCAGGAGATGGCGCGGCTGCTCTCCGGCCTCGGCGACAGCGCCAGCGGCGTGGAGCACGCCCGCGAGCTCCTCGACGTGGCCGGCCAGACGGCCTGACCGGCCGACCGCCGGCCGGCGGGCGGACGCGAGCGCGCCCCGATCAACCGACCGCCGGCCGGCGGCCGAGCGTGAGCGCGGCCCGAGCACCCGGCGACCCACCCGCGCAACGCCCACGGCGAACCGGGGTCGCGCCTCCCGGCAGTTCTGACGTACGATGGAATCCCGTGGCGGACACTCTCAGCAGCGGTACCCAGGCAAACACCCCGACCCCGAAGGTGACGAAGCAGATCTTCGTGACCGGCGGGGTCGTCTCGTCTCTCGGCAAGGGCCTGACGGCAGCAAGCCTCGGCAACCTCCTCACGGCTCGCGGCCTCAAGGTCGTCATGCAGAAGCTCGACCCCTACCTCAACGTGGACCCGGGCACCATGAACCCGTTCCAGCACGGCGAGGTCTTCGTGACCGACGACGGTGCGGAGACGGACCTCGACATCGGGCACTACGAGCGCTTCCTCGACATCAACCTGGCGCAGTCGGCGAACGTCACGACCGGCCAGGTGTACTCCACGGTCATCGCCAAGGAGCGCCGTGGCGAGTACCTCGGTGACACCGTGCAGGTCATCCCGCACATCACCGACGAGATCAAGCGCCGGATGCGTGAGCAGGCGGAGAACGACCCGCAGCCCGACGTCATCATCACCGAGGTCGGCGGCACCGTCGGCGACATCGAGTCGCAGCCCTTCATCGAGTCGGCACGCCAGGTCCGCCACGAGCTCGGCCGCAACAACGTGTTCTTCGTGCACGTGTCGCTCGTGCCGTTCATGAATGCCTCGGGCGAGCAGAAGACGAAGCCGACGCAGCACTCCGTGGCTGCGCTCCGCTCGATCGGCATCCAGCCCGACGCGCTCGTGCTGCGGTCGGACCGTCCGGTGTCGGACTCGAACAAGAAGAAGATCGCGCTGATGTGCGACGTGGACGAGGACGCCGTGGTGAACGCCGTGGACGTCCCGTCGATCTACGACCTGCCGACGCTGCTGAACAACCAGGGCCTCGACCAGGTCATCGTCGATGCGCTCAAGCTCGAGGCCGGCCCGGTCGACTGGACCGCGTGGACCCCGGTGCTCCGTGCGGTGCACGAGCCGAAGAAGGACGTCACGATCGCCCTGGTCGGCAAGTACATCGACCTGCCGGACGCCTACCTGTCGGTCACCGAGGCGCTGCGCGCCGGTGGCTTCGCGCACGACGCGAAGGTCACACTGAAGTGGGTCGTCTCCGACGACTGCACCACGCCCGAGGGTGCTGCGAAGCAGCTCGGCGACGTGGACGGCATCTGCATCCCCGGCGGGTTCGGCGTCCGTGGCATCGAGGGCAAGCTCGGTGCGCTGCGCTTCGCCCGCGAGCAGGGCATCCCGACGCTCGGCCTGTGCCTCGGCCTGCAGTGCATGGTGATCGAGTACGCCCGCCACGAGGCCGGTCTCACCGACGCGTCGAGCACGGAGTTCGACCCGGAGACCTCGACGCCGGTCATCGCGACCATGGCGGAGCAGGTGGACATCATCGCCGGCGGCGACATGGGCGGCACCATGCGCCTCGGCCTGTACCCGGCGACGTTCACGCCGGGGTCGTTGGCCGAGTCGCTCTACGGTGCGCCCGAGGCGTCCGAGCGCCACCGTCACCGCTACGAGGTCAACAACACGTACCGGCAGCAGATCGCGGACGCCGGCCTGGTGTTCTCGGGTACCTCGCCCGACGGCACCCTGGTCGAGTACGTCGAGCTGCCGCGCGACGTGCACCCGTTCTACATCGCCACGCAGGCGCACCCGGAGCTGCGCTCGCGTCCGACGAACGCGCACCCGCTGTTCGCGGGGCTCGTCGCGGCCGCGATCGAGCGCCACGAGGCGTCCAGCCTGTTCGACCCGCAGAACGAGGAGCAGGTCGCGTAACGCGAGTGGTCTCTGACGGGAGGCGCGGTGCCAGCGGGCACCGCGCCTCCCGTCCGTCGTCTGTCGCGCCCACGGCACCTGGTTCCGGACACGGAACCGCGGAACGGCGTGGTGCTGTGTCCGGAACCTGGTTCCGCGAGGGGCGCGTGCTTGGATGGTTCCGTGACTGACGCACCCATCGCTGACGAACCCGCCTCGTTCGAGGTCACCGAGTCGACCGTCGTGTACGAGGGCGCCGTCTGGGACGTCCGGCGGGACACGATCGCCTACAACGACGAGACGATGGTCCGCGAGTACATCGACCACACCGGTGCCGTCGCGGTGTACGCCGAGGACGACGACGGCCGGGTGCTCGTGATCCAGCAGTACCGGCACCCGGTGCGGGTGCGCGACTGGGAGCTTCCGGCCGGCCTGCTCGACGTGGAGGGCGAGGACCTCCAGGTCGCCGCCGCGCGAGAACTCGCGGAAGAGGCCGACCTCGAAGCGGACACGTGGGAGCCGCTGGTCCGGTACAACACCTCGTCCGGTGGGAGCGACGAGTTCCTGCAGGTCTACCGCGCGCGGGGTGTCCGGCCCACGGCGACCGCGTTCGAGCGTGAGGCCGAGGAAGCCGACATCGTCAAGCGGTGGGTGCCGCGGGCGGAGCTGGTGGAGGCGATCCTCGACGGACGGCTGCACAACTCCGGGCTCGTCGTGGCCGTGCTCGCCGTCGATGCGCTCGAGCGTCGCCGCGCATGAGTCTGCGCGAACTGGTCGACACGGCCAGCTGGACGCACGAGCCCGAGGCGGCAGTGCTCGACGGCGACGTGCTGCGCGTGACCGCGGTCGAGGGCAGCGACGCCTGGCGGACCACCTCGTACGGGTTCGTCCACGACTCCGAGCACGCGCTGGTGGAGCGCATCGACGGGTCGTTCTCGGTCGAGGTCTCGTTCGTGCTCGACTACACGGAACAGTTCGACCAGGCCGGCGTCTTCCTGCGCGTCGACGAGCGGAACTGGATCAAGGCCGGTGTCGAGGTATCCGACGGGACGCCGCAGCTCGGCGCCGTGGTGACCCGTGACTTCTCGGACTGGTCGGTGGCGCCCGTGCCGGAGTGGGTGGGACGCGTCGTGACGGTCCGGGTCAGCCGCGACGGCGATGCGGTGACCGTGCGGGCGTGGGCCGACGACGAGCAGCCGCGCCTCGTGCGGGTCGCGTACCTCGATCCCGATGCTGCCGTGTCGGCCGGACTGCTGTGCGCTGCTCCGACGCGTGCCGGCCTGACCGTGAGCTTCACCGGGTACCGGGTCGGGGCGCCTGACGAGGCGCTGCACTGACCGTGCGCCTGCTGTCGTGATCCCACTCGACCGTGCCACGGAGACGTACCTACGGCACGTCGCGATCGAGCGCGGGCTGTCGCAGCACACCCTGTCGGCCTACCGGCGTGACCTCGCGGTGTTCACGTCGTGGTTGGCGACCGCTCCGGTGGTCGATTCCGACGGAGCCGACCGGGCCGGCGGGGCGTCTGCGATCGACGACGTCGGGCGGCTGGCGCGTGCGGACGTCTCGGAGTTCGTGACCCACCTGGCGACGAAGCCGGACGGTCCGCTGGCACCGAGATCGATCGCCCGGATGCTCAGCTCGGTGCGGTCGTTCACGGCCTTCGCGGCGGGGGAGGGCTGGCTGCCGCTCGACCCCGGTACCGCCGTCCGGCCGCCGAAGGCCCCGATGCGGCTGCCGAAGGCGATCTCGGTGGAGGACATGGAGCGGCTGCTCGGCGCGGTGTCCGTCGACGCCGACGACCCCGTTCAGCTGCGGGACAAGGCCCTGCTCGAGCTGCTCTACGCCACCGGCGCGCGGATCTCCGAGGCGGTGGGGTTGTCGGTGGACGATGTGACCACGTTGTCCGACGACTCGGCTCCGGACGCCGACGGCCTCGCCGTCGTGAAGGTCACCGGAAAGGGGAACAAGCAGCGGGTCGTACCGCTCGGCAGCTTCGCCCGGGCGGCGATCGACGCCTACGTGGTGCGTGCGCGGCCGGTGTTCGCGGCACGCGGGCCCTCGACGCCGGCGCTGTTCCTCGGTGCCCGGGGTGCTCGGCTCTCACGGCAGAGCGCGTGGCTCGTGATCCAGTCGGCGGCAGCGGCTGCAGGCCTCGAGGCGCACGTGTCGCCGCACACCTTCCGGCACTCGTTCGCGACGCACCTGCTCGAGGGCGGAGCCGACGTCCGTGTGGTGCAGGAGTTGCTCGGGCACGCGAGCGTCGCGACGACCCAGATCTACACGATGGTCACGGCGGACATGCTGCGGGACGTGTACCAGACGGCGCATCCGCGGGCGCGGCGGTAGCGGACGCGAGCGCGTCAGAAGAGGTGGAACTGGGTCGAGGCCGCGACCGCGGCGGTCGCGACGGCCACGACGATGGCGCTCGCCGAAGCGCTCCTCGCGAGCACACGCCACCCGCCGGTCGCACCGGGGCGGACGACACCGACGAACCCGCACACGAGGGCGAGCGCGCTGCAGACACCCAGCGGGTTGATGATGATCGACGTCAGGGCCAGCAGCACCGCGAGCAGCGTGAACGCGCACAGCCGCCGGTAGCGACCGCCGCCGGACGCCCACGCGCGGGTCCGGATCGATGCCGTGTGCACGGAGAACGCGGGGCCGACGGGTGCGACGACGATCGGCATGACCGGTTCCGGAGCACTCGGCAGGACACGGGTCGCAGCGCCCCAGGCGTGACCGTCCCACCAGCGCAGACGGCTGGCGTCCTGCGGGTCCGGGAACCAGCCTGCGGCCGGCAGCGTCACGGGGACTCCTCGAGGTGCGGGGGATGGTGCTCCTCGACGGTACGAGTCGGGACGGTCCTGCCACAGTCCCAAGGCGGGTGTCGGCACAAGTGCGGACACCCGGCGGTGCGCTACGGTCGGCTGGTGACCACGACCCTCGACGGCTTCTGGAACGCGCGGCGCAGCGAGGCTCCGGAACTGCCCATCGAGGCGCCGGAGGCGTGGTCATTCGGTGCCACACCGGAGCAGGCCGACGACCTCCTCGGCCTCGTGCTCCGTGGCGTCAAGGACGGAACGGCGTCGTCGCTCTGGGACTACGAGGCGACGGGTGACCCGCTCCCCGTGACCGGGGAGCGCAGCATCGTGACCGACGGTGCCGGCGTTCCGCGGGCCGTCATCGAGACGACGGACGTCCGGATCGTCCCGTTCGATGCCGTCGGAGCCGAGCACGCGCGTGCCGAAGGCGAAGGCGACCGGACCCTCGAGCACTGGCGCAGGGTGCACGAGGCGTACTGGCGCGCGCACTCCGAGAACCCGCGCGGCTTCGAACCGGACATGCCGGTGGTCTGCGAGCGCTTCCGGCTGCTCTGGCCAATGCCGACGCCGACGTCGACGCCGACGTCGAACTTGCCGCCGACCGTCAGCGCCTGACCGAACAGGTCAGGCCGGGACGGGCGCCGCGTCGACCTCGGTGAACACGTCCTTCACGGCGGCGAGCAGCCGCGCGTTGAAGTCGACGCCGAGCTGGTTCGGCACAGTGACGAGCACGGTGTCGGCAGCGCGGACGGCCTGGTCGGCTGCCAGTTCCGCGACGAGGTCCTCGGGCGAGCCGATGTAGGACCGGCCGAACCGGGCGAGCCCACCGTCGAGGTGTCCGACCTGGTCCTGCCCCTCGACCTGTGCGCGGACGCCGAAGTAGTGCCGCGACTCATCGTCGATGATCGGGATGATGCTCCGCGAGACCGACACCCGAGGGGTCCGCTCCCAGCCCGACTCCGCCCACACTCGGCGGAAGCGTTCGATCTGCTCAGCCTGGAGCTCGTCGAACGGCACACCGGTGTCCTCGGTGAGCAGCGTCGACGACATCAGGTTCATGCCCTGTTCGGCGGTCCACTCGGCGGTGGCCCGGGTGCCGGCACCCCACCAGATGCGGTCGCCGAGCGAGTCGGAGAGCGGGGAGATCGGCAGCGACCCGACCGAGCCGGTCATCTGCGGGTTGGCGTTCGCCATCGGCTCGCCGGCGATGGCGCGACGGAACACCGAGGTGTGCGCCCTTGCCATGTCGCCGCCGTTCTCGTCGGACGCGTCCGGCACGTAGCCGAACTGCTGGTAACCAGCGAGGGCGGTCTCGGGTGATCCACGGGAGACGCCGAGCTGCAGTCGTCCGCCGGAGATGAGGTCGGTCGCCGCTGCCTCTTCCGCCATGTACAGCGGGTTCTCGTAGCGCATGTCGATCACGCCGGTCCCGATCTCGATGCGGCTCGTCTTCGCGGCGATCGCAGACAGCAGGGGGAACGGAGCAGCCTGCTGCGGAGCGAAGTGGTGCACGCGGAAGTAGGCGCCGTCGACGCCGGCCTCTTCAGCAGCGACCGCGAGGTCGATCGCCTGCACCAGGGACTCACGCCCGCTGCGCACCTTCGACCCCGGCACGTCGCGCCAGTGTCCGAACGACAGGAACCCGATCTTCGTCATGTCGATGCAAACGCATCCGGAGAACCGCGCATTCCGTCACGACTACGGTGTCCGCCATGGACCACCCCCGCGCCGCACTCGACACCGAACGCGCCCGCAACGAACGGCTGCTCGCTGACGTCGAGCGGAGCATGCGCGACGTCAGCGACGCCCGGCAGGACGCCAACTCCGACGACGAACACGATCCCGAGGGCGCGACCCTCGCGTGGGAGCGCGGCTCGCTCGGTGCCGTCCGCGACGCGGCACGGCAACGGATCGAGCAGGTGGACGCCGCGCTCGCGCGGCTCGACGCGGGCACCTACGGAACGTGCACGGTCGGAGGAGAACCGATCCCAGCGGCCCGATTGGCCGCCGTCCCGTGGGCCGCGACGTGCGTCGCGCACGCATGACGGGCCTCCCGGCAGACACCCACTGACGGCCTGGAGGCACGGTGCGGGCCCGCCACGTCGCGCCCCTCACGCGCACCGCGCGTCCACCGCGTGCGCCGCGGATTCCCAGCCGCACGCCCTACGTTTTCGGCATGGACGGTGACCCGAACGACGGACCCGGCGAGAGCCTGGCCGAGGGTGCGCCCCGTCAGCGCTTCCAGTGGTTCCACGACGTGCGGACCTGGATCCACGCCCGACCGCACCTGCACCTGTTCTACAAGGTGCTCGTCGGGATCGTCGGCGGGCTGGTCGTCATCATCGGACTCATCCTGGTGCCGCTGCCCGGGCCCGGTTGGCTCGTGGTGTTCATCGGCCTCACGGTGCTGGCGAGCGAGTTCCACTTCTTCCACAAGATCATCGTGTGGCTCAAGGCGCAGCTGCACCGCTTCTGGGACTGGGCCAAGCGACACGGACCCAAGCGACTGCGTGACGCAGCCGACCGTGGCAAGGCCGATGTCGACGCCGCCCACACGGGTGCTGCTCGGACGGTGGGGGTGCGTGCTCGTGGACGGGCGCGCGGCGCGAACTCGGCGCACCCGGGTCACTAGGTCGCGTCGTCGCGGCCGTCACCGTGCGGGCGCGTCGAGCGCGTCTACTCCGCCGCGACGCGGACCGACCCCGTGGCGGTGCGCTCGATGACCTCGGCGGCCTGCTCCTCGACGGCGGCCGCGTCCTTCGACACCAGCTGCAGCACGAGTGCGACGACGGCGGCGAGGACGATGAACCCGCCGTACCCCGCGATCACCGGGACCAGGCCGATCGACGGTTCGAGCAGCCCGCCGATGACCGCGGGGACCCCGAACGCCAGGTAGCTGACGACGTAGATCGTGGAGAGCAGCCCGGCGCGGTGCGTTGGTGCGGCGGTCGCGAGCAGCATCCGCAGCGGTGCCTGGAACCCGGCACCGAAGCCGATGCCGGCGATCGCGCTGCCGACCACGAGGCCGGGCAGGGAGTGCGCCATCACGAACGCCACGGTCACGATCGGACCGAGCACCAGGGCGACGAGTCCGACGAGCACCGCACGACGTGCGTCCATGCGCTGCGTCGCGAGCCCGGTCAGTGCGCCGACGCCGGTGACGACGGCGATGAGTGCTCCGGCCGCGAAGTGGTTCGTGATGCCGAACACGGCACCGAGGGCCGAGGGGACGAGCGAGAGGAACATGCCGCCGAGCGCCCAACTTGCGACGAGGGAACCGACGACCCCGCGGAACAACCGGCGGGAGCTCCGCGGCACGCTGATCGTCGGACGCAGGGAGCGGAGGGCTCCGGGGCGCCGCTGGACCTGCTCGGGCACCACGAACAGCGCGAGGACGAGGAGGACGAGCAGTGCGCCGAACACCAGGTAGACGAGCTGCTCCGGCGCCGGACCCCACTGGACGAGCGCGCCGCTCGACATCGCACCGGTGGCCAGGGCGATCGGCGGGATGACGCCGTTCAGCACGCCGGCCAGGGTCGGGTGCCGCTCGAGCGAGTTGTCGATGAGGGCCGCGCCGAGCGCCCCGATGAGCAGCCCGACGGAGACACCCTGCACGATGCGGTCGACGATGAGCGCGCCGACGCCGTCCGCGATCGCGAACAGTCCGAGCGACAGGGCCACGCCGAGACCGCCGGCGACGAGCACGGGCTTGCGGCCGACGTGGTCCGACAGGCGTCCGGCGACGAGCAGGCTCGCGAGCAGTCCGGCGACGTAGATGGCGAAGACGCCGGTCAGCATGAGCGGCGTGAGGTGCCACTCGGCGGCGTAGACCGGGTAGATCGGCGAGGGGACCGCGGATGACGCGACCGACACCAGGAGCATCGCCGCGAGGATCCAGAACCCGACGACCGAGCGAGCTGACTGCTGCATGAGCATCCTTCCGATGGTCCGTTGTACGAGTGCATTCGTACCGCAGTCCGCTGTACGACGCAAGTCGTACAGCAAGCCGAACGGTGGTAGCGTCCCGTCCATGCCCGCGCACGTCGATGCCCCCGAGCGGCTGCCCCAGCCGTCCGTGGCCGAGATGGACCTCCCCATCGTCCTGGACGCCCTGAGCGACCCGATCCGGCTGGCGATCCTGCACCGCTACCTCGTCGACGCGGCCGGTGGTGAGCGGAGCTGCGGCTGGGTCGGCATCGACCGACCGAAGTCCACGCTCACCCACCACTTCCGGGTCCTGCGCGAGGCCGGACTGCTCGAACAACACCTCGAGGGTCTGACCCGCATCAGCCGCGTCCGGATCGAGGACGTGCAGCAGCGGTTCCCGGGGCTGCTCGACCTGGTGCTCGACTGGCAGGTGCCCGCGGCCCTGCTCCGCGACGGGATCGAGTCGTGAGCACGGTGCCCGGCGCGGGTG
This sequence comes from Curtobacterium sp. ABR8, assembly GCF_057812125.1. NCBI lineage: Bacteria > Bacillati > Actinomycetota > Actinomycetes > Micrococcales > Microbacteriaceae > Curtobacterium > Curtobacterium sp. ABR8. The sequence continues at coordinate 3,403,809 of NZ_CM173818.1, read as the reverse complement.
CCGACGTGCACACACTCCCCGACATCGGGGCCGAGCCCGCCGTGACGACGGCGCTCGCCGCGGACCTCGACGCCGCCGGCTTCACCGTCGACCGGGTCGACGCACTCTGGGGGACCGAAGCGGCCGCATCGCTGCACCGTGGGTCACGAGTCGCGGCCCTCCGTGCACTCGCAGCGCGCGAGACGACCCCGCTCGGCACACTCGCCACCCTGTTCGTGCTCGGGCTGCCGACGTCCCGAGCGGACGCCGCCGCGGCGTTCCCGACCGCCGGGCTCGACGCCGTGATCACGGCGGGGCTGCTGACGGGAGACGGAGACGGAGACGACGTCCGCCCGACGGTCGACCTGCGCCCCTACGCCTTCGTCGACGACCTCGGGGCCGGCAGCTGGTGGATCGTCTCCGACCTCGGGGAACTCGCCCTCGGGCACGCGATCAGCGAGGAGCACGTCCTCGGCATCGGCGGCGCCACCACCACCTTGAGCGGCCTCCAGGTGCCGGTGCCCGTCCGCACGGTGCTCGACCTCGGTACCGGCTGCGGGATCCAGGCCATGCACGCCCGGCGCTTCGCCGAGCACGTCGTCGCCACCGACATCTCGCGCCGCGCCCTCGACATCGCCCGCTTCAACGCGCAGCTGAACGGCATCGACGGGATCGACTTCCGGTACGGCTCGCTCTTCGAGCCCGTCGCGGGAGAGCGGTTCGACCGCATCGTCTCGAACCCGCCGTTCGTCATCACGCCCCGGCGGCCGGGCGTCCCCTCGTACGAGTACCGCGACGGCGGCATGGTCGGCGACGCCCTCGTCGAGACCGTGCTCCGTGGGCTGTCCGACCACCTCGAGCCCGGTGGGACCGCGCAGCTGCTCGGCAACTGGGAGTACCACTGGGGCGTCGACGGCCTCGACCGCGTGCGCGGCTGGTTCGCGGACACCGACCTCGACGCATGGGTCATCGAGCGCGAGCGTCAGGACCCGACGTCGTACGCCGAGACCTGGATCCGCGACGGCGGCACGAAGCCCGGAACGCCCGAGTTCGACACGCTGGTGGGCGCCTGGCTCGACGACTTCGCGGACCGCCGCGTCACCGGCGTCGGCTTCGGCTACGTCGTGGCGCGTCGAGCCCAGCCAGGAGGAACGGCGAGCCTCCGCCGGTTCGAGCGCGTCCCCGAGACGCTCGGCTCCAACCCCGCAGGGCTCGGTGCCACGGTCGCTCGCGTCCTCGACGCGGCCGCCTGGCTCGCCGACCACGACGACGCCGCGCTCGCCGTGGCGCACCTGACGGTGGCGGGCGACGTCACCGAGGAGCGCTACTACTGGCCGGGCAACGACGACCCGACGGTGATGACGCTCGTGCAGGGCGGCGGACTCGGACGTCGGGTCGATGCGGACACGGCGCTCGCCGCGTTCGTCGGAGCGTGCGACGGCGACCTGTCCGTCGCCGCGATCGTCGGCGCGCTCGCGCAGATCACGGGTGTCGACGAGCAGGTGCTCGCCGCCGACCTGCTGCCAGCGGCGCGCGACCTGGTGCTCGACGGGCTGTTGCTGCCGGCGTAGCCGCGGTCGCGGGCGCTGTCAGCGCCCGTCGCGCCAGCTGTGCTCGGGTGCGTAGCCGAGCAGCTCGCGGGCCTTCTCCGACGACAGCAGCGAGCTGACGCCGTCGATGTCCGCGCGACGCTCGATGTCGGGCACGTAGCGCTCGACGAGTTCGATCGTCGGGGTGTCCATGACGGTGTCGGGGCTCGCGATGACGAACGCCTCGAACCCGGTGAGCTCGGCCTCGACGGCCTTGCGGACCGCCTGGGCACCGTCGCGCGAGTCGATGTACGACCACAGGTTGAAGGTCTTCGCCTCGGGGGTGGCGTCCCACGGGAACGCGGGGTAGTCGGTCTCGTCCATCACGTTCGAGAACCGCAGGCCGATCATCTTCAGCTCCGGGTCCCAGCGAGTGAAGTGGCGTGCCATCTCCTCCTCCACGGCCTTGCCGAGGGAGTACGACGACTGCGGGCGGACCGCGAACTCCTCGTCGACGGGCAGGTAGGGCGGGTGGTGCTCGCCCATCGGGATGCCGAGCAGGGTCTCGCTCGACGCCCACACCAGGTTCTTGATCTTCGCGGCGCGAGCGGCGTGGAAGACGTTGATCGACGCCGTGACGTTGTTCGTGATGAGCGCCACGTCGGGGACCTGCCCCGGGGCGGGGACGGCCGCGAGGTGCACGACGGCGTCCACGTGGTCGTAGCGGTCGTCGACGCCGAGCAGGGCGTTCAGTACCTGGCCGTAGTCGGTCAGGTCGATCCGGACGAACTGCACGCCCTCCGGCTGGTCGGGGGAGGGCACGCGGTCGAGCAGCACCACGTCGTACCCGTGCGCATCGAGGTCGCGCACCACCGCTCGTCCGAGCTTGCCGCTGCCGCCGGTCACCACTACACGCGTCATCGCGTCACTCCACATCCTTGTCGGGTCGCCCTGACGGGCACGCCCCATCCTGCCCGGCGCTGCCTGACCCGACCAGGCCCTGTCCGTACCCCGTTGCCCGGGGTCAGGCGGTGGGGGCGACCTGGGCGATCGCGAGCCGGGCGACGAGCTCGACGTGCTGCGCCATGTCCCGCGAGGGGTCGAACAGCCACTGGATCTGCATGCCGTCGGACACCGCGAGCAGCACGCTCGTCAGTTCCTCGGCGTCGACGTCGGCGCGGAGCCGTCCGTCCTGCTGCATGGCGCGGAAGTCGGCGGACAGGTCGCGACGGCTGCGCTCGTAGCGCTCCTGGAAGTACGCGTGCGCCGGGTGCTCGGAGTCGGTCGCAGCGGCGGCCGACAGGTTGACGAACATCTGCACCAGGCCGGGGACCTCGGCGTTGTGCCGGACGATCGCGGCGAGCAGCGCGGCCGGGTCCGACGCCTGCCAGTCGTACTGCAGGTCGAGCTCGTCGCGTCGCCGCAGGATCTCGACCCAGAGCTCGTCCTTCGAGTCGAAGTAGTGCAGCAGGCCGGCCTGGGTCAGTCCGACGGCATCGGCGATGTCCTTGATGCTGGTGCGGCGGAAGCCCTGCGAGGCGACGAGGTCGAGCGCGACCGTGAGGATCTCCTCGCGCTTCGCGATGCCCTTCGCGTACGAACCCCGTCGTGCCATGGCAGGACTGTACCGCTCGGAGTGCACCCCTAAAACCTAGCCAGGCTTGGTTTTGGTGTTACGGTGGCACGAGCCGCCGACGAAGGCGTGCGAGTCACCGACGTAGGTGGCGCACCCGAGAAGAGGTTGCAGTGGCCAAAGACGCCCTGACAGTCAGCGACACCCCGACCGCCGTCGCCCCCACGCACGGCCGAGGGGCCCCGCTCATGTACACGCTCGGCATGCCGATCGCGATGCTCGGCCTGTACATCGCCCTGTTGCCACCGGTGCTGGTCGCCATGGCGCTCAAGGTCGCCGAGATCGCGCCGGACAACCAAGCGGGCGTCCTCGGTCTGGCACTCGGCGTCGGCGCGTTCGCCGCGATGGTCGCCAACCCCCTGGCCGGTCGCTTCAGCGACCGGACGTACGGGAGGCTCGGCATGCGTCGTCCGTGGATCATCGGTGGCACCGTGGTCGGCTTCGCGGGCCTCGTGGTCGTCGCGACGACCACCTCCACCGTCGTGCTGGTCATCGCGTGGGGCGTCACGCAGATCGCCTACAACGCCACGATCGCCGCCCTGACGGCCGTCCTGCCGGACCACGTCACGCGGTCGCAGCGTGGCCGGGTCGCGGCGCTGCTCGGGCTCGCCCAGAACCTCGCGCTGGTCGGCGGCACCTTCCTCGTGCAGCTCTTCTCGACCTCGGCGACGCAGATGATCATCCCCGGCGCGATCGGGTCGATCGTCGTCGTGCTCTACGCGCTGGTGTTCCGCGACCGCGTGCTCACCAACCGGCCGACGTCGAAGCTCGGCATCGGGCAGCTCTTCGGATCGTTCGTCTTCAACCCCGTGAAGCACCCGGACCTCGGATGGGCCTGGCTCACCCGCTTCCTGATGGTCGCCGCGCAGTACACCGCGGTGAGCTACCTGACGTACTTCCTGCGGGACGACATCGGTGTGGACAGTGACCACGTCGCGAACGCGGTGTTCCAGGGCACGCTGTGGAACGTCGTCGGCATCGTGCTCACCTCGCTCATCGCCGGCTGGCTGTCGGACAAGCTCGGCCGCCGCAAGCTGTTCGTCGCGGTCGCCGGCATCGTCGGCGTCGTCGGGCTCGTCATCATCGCGCTCGCGCCGTCCCTGGGCATGGTCCTGGTGGGCGAGTTCGTGATGGGTGCCGGCATGGGCGTCTTCTACGCCGTCGACCTGGCGCTCATCACCGACGTGCTGCCGTCCGACGAGGACAACGCGAAGGACCTCGGCGTCGTCAACATCGCGCAGGCCCTGCCCCAGTCGATCGTGCCCGCGGCGGCTCCGGGCGTCATCGCCCTGACCGGCGGGTACAGCGGATTCTTCATCACCGGTGCCGTCGTCGGTCTGCTCGGGATCGCCTCGGTGTCCCGCATCCGCGGCGTGCGCTGACCACCTGTTCCGGCTCTGAACGAAAGGACCGATCACCGTGACTACCGTCGACGACGTGACCATCCCCTCCAGTACGTCCTCGCCCCTCGCTGAGCGCATCGGCGCGCTCGTCGACCAGCTGACGACCGACGAGAAGGTGCAGCTCCTGACCGGGCGCGACTTCTGGACCACCTGGCCGATCGAGAAGATCGGGCTGCGCCGCATCCTGATGTCGGACGGCCCCTCCGGTGTCCGGGGCGAGGTCTGGGACGAGCGCGACCCGTCCCTGAACCTGCCCTCGGCGACCGCGTTGTCGGCGTCGTGGGACCGCGCGATCGCCAAGCGCTACGGCGCCGCAGCAGCCGTCGAGGCCCGCCGCAAGGGCGTCGACGTCGTGCTCGGCCCGACCATCAACCTGCACCGCTCACCGCTCGGCGGTCGTCACTTCGAGGCGTTCAGCGAGGACCCCGTCCTGACCGGCGACCTGGCTGCGTCCTACGTCGACGGCGTGCAGGAGAACGGTGTCGCCGCCACCCCGAAGCACTACATCGCGAACGACTACGAGACCGACCGCTTCACGGCGTCGACCGAGGTGTCCGACCGAGCCCTGCGCGAGCTGTACCTGCTCGCGTTCGAGAAGGCCGTGACCGAGGCGCACGCCTGGGCGATCATGTCGTCGTACAACTCGATCAACGGCGTCACCGCGTCGGAGCACGACCTGCTCGAGACCCCCTTGAACTCGGAATGGGGCTTCGACGGCATCGTCGTGTCCGACTGGACCGGCGTGCGCTCGGTCGACTCGGCGAAGGCGTCGCAGGACGTCGCGATGCCCGGACCGAACCAGTGGTGGAGCGAGGGGCCGCTCCTCGCCGCGGTGCAGTCCGGCGACGTGCCGATCGAGGCCGTCGACCGCAAGGTCCGCCGCATCCTGACCCTCGCCGCCCGAGTCGGCGCGCTCGAGGGCTTCGAGCCCGTCGCCGAGCAGCCCGTGCACGTCGAGGACGGCGTCGCGTTCGTCCGCGAAGCCGAGGCCGAGGGCACCGTCCTCGTCCGCAACACCGGCGTGCTGCCGCTCGACGCGCCGGCCGTCTCCCGCATCGCCGTCATCGGCCACAACGCCGACCAGGCCCGCACGCAGGGCGGTGGCTCGGCCACGGTCGTGCCGTCGCAGGTCGTCTCGCCGCTCGACGGGATCCGCTCGGCGTTCCCGGGTGCCACCATCGAGTACGCGATCGGCGCCGTCGTGCAGGAGGGCATCGCGGAGTTCCCGCTGTCCACCATCACGAACCCCGGCACCGGCGAGCCCGGCGCCCGCGTCGCCTTCGTCAAGGACGGCGAGGAACTGTACGTCGAGGACCGCCGCGCCACCGCGCTGTTCTGGTTCGGCGGCGACGCCCCCACGCGTGAAGCCGACCGGCTCGACATCACCACGACCTACACCGCGCCGTCCACCGGCACCGTGCGGATCGGCATCGGCGCGGCCGGCCGGTCGCGCATGTGGATCGACGGCGAGCTGCTGCTCGACGAGGACGTGCCGTTCGAGGGCGACCAGCTCGGCGCGGCGTTCCTCAACCCGCCGGCGAGGTCGGTGCCCGTCGAGGTGACCGCCGGGCAGGACGTCGCGATCCGCATCGAGCACGACGTCATCCAGGACGAGACACTCGGCGGGGTGCTCGCGTACCAGTTCGGCACCGAGCCCAGCGACGAGGACCCGTCCGTGCTGATCGATGCGGCGGTGTCCGTGGCCCGGTCCGCCGACGTCGCCGTGGTGGTCGTCGGCACGAACTCGAAGGTCGAGTCCGAGGGGTACGACCGCTCGTCGCTCGCGCTGCCCGGCCACCAGGACGACCTGGTCCGCGCCGTCGCCGCGGCGAACCCGAACACGGTCGTCGTCGTGAACGCCGGCTCGCCCGTCGAGATGCCGTGGCGGAACGACGTCGCCGCGGTCCTGCTCACCTGGTTCGGCGGTCAGGAGTACGGCAACGCACTCGCCGACGTGCTCACCGGCGCCCAGGAGCCCGGCGGCCGACTGCCCACCACGTGGCCGGTCGCGATGGCCGACGTGCCCGTGCTGGACGTGACCCCCGTCGACGGCGAGGTGTCGTACGACGAGGGTGTCCACATCGGGTACCGTGCCTGGCTGCGTGCCGGTACCGAGCCCGCGTACCCGTTCGGGCACGGCCTCGGCTACACCTCGTGGACGATCGACGGGGTGGCCGCGACCCCGACCGTGTCCGAGGGGGATGCGGTCATCGTCACCGCGACGGTCGCGAACACCGGTGCTCGCGCCGGCAAGCACGTCGTGCAGGTCTACGCCTCGAGGGAGTCCTCTGCCGTGGACCGCCCGGTGCGGTGGCTCGTCGGGTTCGCCCCGGTCCGCCTCGGAGCGGGAGAGTCGACCGAGGTCTCGATCGAGGTACCGGCCCGGGCGTTCGCGCACTGGGACGGGGCCTGGCAGTACGAGTCCGGCGCCTTCACGCTGCACGTCGGGGCGTCGGTCAGCGACGAGTCCGGAACCGCGGCCCTCGAACTGGAGTGAGTGAGTTCGTCCGGTTTCCGCGCATCGACGACGCCTGTTGAGTACCATCGATGTGCGCCAGTCGGCTGGTTACCGTCGGCGCACGCACCGACTACGGGGTCGCTGGTTGTGCGACTCAGCCTCCTGATCCGGCTGACGATGCCCCAGCTTCCCCGGTGCGTCCAGAATGCGTCCCCGCGTCCGCGCGGGGGCGCATTCGTCCGTTCCGGCCCGGATCCACGCCCGGTCGGTCGTCGGTTCGGCGAACCGGTTGACGGACTTCGTGCGATCCGGGCAAAACGGATGAAGGATGATCAACTTTCTTCGCCCGAGGGTCCGTCTCGGTGTGACAAACCGCTCGGTAGGTGGAACGATGGTCCCACCATCCCGTGCGGATCAGGGACGAGATGGTCATCCGGCAGGGCTCTCGGGACTCACCGATCCGATCTGAGCCCGCCGGATGTCCTGATCCGTCCTCAGGCCCGCAGTGCCGGTGCGATCTCCTCGGCGACGATGCGCAGGATCCGCTCGTGGGCGACCAGGTCCCCGTTCGCCGGCAGGGTGATCACCAGCTCGTCCGTCGCGGTGACAGCGGGATCGGCGAGCAGTGCGTCGACGATGGCGGACGGCTCGCCGGACAGGACCTTGCTGAACCGGAACGGGGGACCGGAGAGCGGCCGGCCCTCGTCGTCCATACCGGCGGCGTACCCGGTCAGGAACTCCTCGTGCACCGCGCGGTCGTGGTCGTCGAGCAGCGGGACCACGATGCGGCCCACCGCGACCTTCGACGTGCGGCCGGTCTCGCCGTGCAACTCGGTGAACCGCTCGCGGTAGGCGGCGATCTGGTCCGCCTGCGCCTGGGCGAAGGGAGCGCCGGTGTCCTCGGTGTTCAGGGTCGAGCAGTGCAGGAGCAGCCCCTTCTCGGCCGTGCGCACCGCCGTGCCCATGCTGCCGCCGCCCCACCAGACACGATCGCGCAGACCGGGGCTGAGCGGCTGCAGGGTGAGGTCGGCGCCCGCCGGGATGCTCTCGTACCCCTTGCCCGCGCTGCCGAGGGGCTCGCCCTGCAGGACCTCGAGCAGGCGGGCCGCGCGGGCCTCGGCCTCGTCGCGGAACGGACGGTCGACGGCGCCGAACACCGGGTCGAGGATCGGCCCGTACCCGGCGATGCCCGTGCTGATGCCGAGCTGCACACGCCCACCGCTCAGCAGGTCGACGGTGCTGGCGTCCTCGGCGAGCCGCACCGGGTCCTCGTACCGCATGCCGAGCACCGCGGTGCCGAAGGCGATGGTGCTCGTGCGCTGGGCTGCGGCGGCGAAGAAGGTCATCGGGCTCGTCAGGAACGGCTCGAAGTGGCGACCACGGACCCAGCCCGTGCCGTAGCCCAGGGACTCGGCCGTCTCGAACAGCCGGAGGCCGTCCTCGAGGGCGCTCGCCGCACCCTCCGTGCCGCCGTGGTTCGGGACGAAGGTGAGGAAGCCGAGTTCGCGCATGACGCGAGTCTATGCGCGCGTATGGAGCCGGGCCTCCCGGTCGTCCGTCCCGACCACCTCGTCACCGCAGCCTGGGAGGATGGGCGCATGACCGACGCCACCACCGTGCCCCCGCTCGTCGCCGCGATCCCGGCGGCGGTGGACGGCGTCGTCGACCCCGACGCGGTCTACGAGGCCTTCGCGGCATGGGCGGAAGCGGGCGGACGGCCGCTGTACCCGGCGCAGGACGAAGCGGTCATCGAGCTCGTCTCCGGCGCGAACGTCGTGCTCAGCACGCCCACCGGCACCGGCAAGTCGCTCGTCGCGGCCGGCGCGCACTTCGCCGCGCTCGCCGAGGGCAAGCGGAGCTACTACACGGCACCGATCAAGGCGCTCGTCTCCGAGAAGTTCTTCCAGCTCGTCGAACTGTTCGGTGCGCAGAACGTCGGCATGGTCACCGGCGACTCCAGCGTGAACGGCGACGCACCCATCGTCTGCTGCACCGCCGAGATCCTGGCGAACCTGGCCCTGCGCGAAGGCCCGGACGCCGACGTCGACGTCGTGGTGATGGACGAGTTCCACTTCTACGGCGACCCCGACCGCGGCTGGGCCTGGCAGGTGCCGCTGCTCGTGCTCGAGCGCGCGCAGTTCCTGCTCATGTCGGCCACCCTCGGTGACGTCACCACCATCGCCGACGACCTGTCCCGACGCACCGGCAGACCCACCGCCCGCGTGACCGGTGTCAGCCGACCGGTGCCGCTCGAGTACGAGTACGTGATGACGCCCGTGCAGGAGACCGTCGAACGACTGCTGGAGGAGGGCAAGGCACCGATCTACATCGTGCACTTCGCCCAGGCCGCAGCGCTCGAACGGGCGCAGTCACTGATGTCGGCGAAGGTCGCTGATCGGGCGCGTCGAGACCAGATCGCGCAAGCGATCGCGGGCTTCCGTTTCAGCGCCGGGTTCGGACAGACCCTGTCCCGCCTGATCCGCGCCGGCATCGGCGTGCACCACGCCGGCATGCTGCCGAAGTACCGACGGCTCGTCGAGCAGCTCGCACAACGCGGGCTGCTGCCCGTCATCTGCGGCACCGACACCCTGGGCGTCGGGATCAACGTGCCGATCCGCTCCGTGCTGTTCACCGGACTGACGAAGTTCGACGGCACGAAGATGCGCCAGCTGTCCGCGCGCGAGTTCCACCAGATCGCGGGCCGTGCCGGACGCGCCGGGTACGACACCGAGGGCGACGTCGTCGCCGAAGCCCCCGAGCACGACATCGAGAACGCCCGCGCCGTCGCCAAGGCCGGGGACGACCAGAAGAAGAAGAGCAAGATCAAGCGGAAGAAGGCACCGGAGGGGTTCGTTTCGTGGGGGCAGGCGTCGTTCGACCGGCTCATCGGCGCCGAACCGGAACCGATGGTGTCGCGGATGCGGATCACGCACGCGATGGTGCTGTCGGTGGTGGCCCGCGGGGGTTCCGCGTTCGACGAGGTCCGATCGCTGGTGTTCGACAACCACGAACCCCGCTCCCGTCAGCTCGCGATGGCCCGGCGCGCACTCGTCATCGCCCGGACGCTGATCAACGCGCAGGTCATCGAGCGGGTGCCGGGGCCTCCGGTCACGTACCGTCTCACCGTCGACCTGCAGTCGAACTTCGCCCTCAACCAGCCGCTGTCGCCGTTCGCGCTCGCCGCGTTCGAACTGCTCGATCCTTCGTCTCCCACCTACGCGCTGGACATGGTCTCGGTCGTCGAAGCCACCCTCGACGACCCGCGCGCGATCCTGTCGCAGCAGCAGTTCAAGGAGCGCGGTGAAGAGGTCGCCCGCATGAAGCGGGAGGGCATCGAGTACGAGGAGCGGATGGAGCTGCTCGAGGAGGTCACCTGGCCTCGCCCGCTGTCCGAGCTGTTGGAGGCGGCGTACGAGGCGTACGCGGCTGAACAGCCCTGGGTCCTCGACTTCCAGCTCTCGCCGAAGGCCGTCGTCCGCGACATGTACGAGCGCGCGATGACCTTCGGCGACTTCGTGCGGTTCTACCAGCTCACCCGCTCCGAGGGGCTCGTGCTCCGGTACCTGTCCGACGCCTACCGCACCATGCGGCAGACCATCACCGAGGAGCAGCGGAACCCGGAGCTCGACGACCTGATCGAGTGGCTCGGCGAGGTCGTCCGGCAGACCGACTCCTCGCTCGTCGACGAGTGGGAGGCACTGCTCAACGGTGACGTCCTCCTCGCCCTGGCCGAGGAGCAGGAGATCGCGCCGCCGCAGCCCGCACGGCTCACCGGCAACGTGCGCGCCTTCACGGTGCTCGTGCGGAACGCGCTGTTCCAGCGGGTGCTGCTCGCCGCGCGGGACGACGTCGACGGCCTCGGAGCGCTCGACGCGGCTGCCGGGTTCGACGGGGACGCGTGGGACGCGGTGCTCGAGGAGTACTACGAGTCGCACGACGAGATCCGCACCGACGCCGACGCCCGGTCGATGTCGTACCTGGTGCTCGACCAGACGGGAGCGACGGGTGCCGGGGCGACGGCGGCTGCGGGTGCATCGCGCGTGTGGCGTGCACGGCAGATCTTCGCGGACCCGTCGGGCGACAAGGACTTCGGGTTCTCGGCGACGATCGACCTCGACGCCTCGGACGAAGCCGGCGAGGCCGTCGTCCGGGTCACCGAGATCGGACGGTTCGACGGGTGGACCGACGTGGACGTGGACTGACCGGCGGGGGTGGTGCCGGACGTGTACCGTCTCCGGCACCACCCCACCCGAGAGGACTGCGTCATGCGCATCGGATCCAGCATCGCCCTGATCGTCATCGGCGCGATCGTCGCCTTCGCGCTGGACATCCAGCTCGCCGGCGTCGACCTCCGCCTGATCGGCTACATCCTGATGGCAGCCGGCGTCGTGCTGCTCATCATCAGCCTCGCCGTCGCCTTCGGTGGTCGCCGCACCACCACGACCACCCGCTCGGCCGTCGACCCGGCCTCCGGTGAGCAGATCACCCAGCAGGATCGGCGCGACGGCACCTACTAGGAGCCCGCAGGTGTCCGCGACGACGGTCTGGCGCGCACTCGGCGCGAACGACGTCGACGCGTTGCAGGCGCTGCTCGAGACCGTGCCGGACTACGCGGAGCGGATCACCGGGTACCCGCCTGGGCCGTCCGACGGACTGAGCGCGCTGGTGTCGGTGCCGGACGGCTTCGACCCGGCGGGCAAGCACGGCATCGGGCTGTGGGACGGCGACGCGCTCGTGGCGTTCGCAGACGTCCTGCTCGGGTACCCGGCACCGACCACGGCGTACATCGGTCTGCTCATCACCCGTGGTGATCGGCACGGCGAGGGTCTCGGACGCAGGCTGCACGAGGCCGTCGTGTCCATGGCAGCCGACGCCGGCGCCGACCGACTGCGGCTGGGCATCGTGGCGACGAACGCCGCCGGTGCCGAGCCGTTCTGGCGGGCACTCGGGTACGCACCGACGGGGGAGCGGAAGCCGTACCGGTACGACGGGCTCGAGAGCACCGTGGCGCTGTGGGAGCGGGCCGTCTGACCCGCTCGGTGCCTGGGTCGTCCGTTCGGACGGCCGCGTCAGAAGAGCGTGGCGGGCGGGGTCGCCTCGGGCAGTGCGGACGGTTCCGGGACCTCGGCGCCGGGCCAGCCCGGACCGTGCGGCACGTCGGTGTGGTTCTGGTACGCGGTGGCGGCACCACGGGCGCGGACGTCGGCGGCCTCGTTCATCTCGTGGCCGACGTGCCCGCGGACCCACTCGAACGTGACCTTGCGGCCCTGCAGTTCGGCGTCGAGTTCCTTGATGATCTCGACGTTCATGACCGGCTTGCCGTCTGCCTTGCGCCAGTTCTTCCGCTTCCACCCAGCGAGCCACTCGGTGCAGGCCTTGATGGCGTACTGGCTGTCGCACAGGATGTGCAGCGGCTCGCCGGTGTCCTTCGTCGCGCGGAGCAACTGCAGGACGGCCGTGAGCTCGCCGATGTTGTTCGTCGCCCGGGGCCAGCCACCGGCGGCCCAGCGGTCGTCGTCGACGTACCAGGCCCAGCCGGCGGGGCCGGGGTTGCCGAGGGCTGAGCCGTCTGCTGCGGCGACGATCGTCACGAGGGGACCTCCTGGTCGGGGCTGGTGCCCGTCGAGCGTAACGGACGGTCGAGTGCCGTCCGCGCCGAGGTCAGCGGCGCGCGGGATCGAGGTTCAGCGTGCTGCCCTCGAGCAACCAGTCGTCGGCGCGGGTCTCCATGTACGGGTTGAGCCACTGCACCTCGGCCGGTGTGATGCCGAACCGCTCGGCGACGGTCGAGAGCTCGTCACCGTGCGCCACCAGGTAGCCGGCCGGGCTGCCGTCGGCCTCCGTGACGATGCCGTACGCCCCCGGTCGGTCCGTGCCCACGGTGAGCCGCAGGTCCGGGTAGGGGTTCGGGATCGTCCACGTGAGGTCAGCGGCGGCGAGCACCGATCCGACCCACGGGCGCTTCGACGGGTCTTCGTCCGGCACCGACGCGGGGACGAGGACGACACTGCGCAGGTAGTCCGGTCGTGCACCGGCTTCCTTCATCACCACGGTCTTCGGCGGGCCGGAGGCGGCGGTCCACTCGGTCGTGTCCCGCGCCGAGGCGTCACCGCCGTCGAGCGGGCTCGCGTGCCGGTGGCGGAACTGCAGGCTCATCTGCTGCGGGTTGGTCGTGCGGTAGCCGGAGAGCTGCGCGGTGAACGTGCCGCTGTCGTTCGCAACGATGCGGACGTGGATGCTCGTGTCACCGCTCGGGGACGTGACGTCGGTCTCCGCAGCGACCGCGCCCGTGGGCAGGACCTGCTCGACCTCGTCCGGGTCGTCGTCGACCTGTTCGGTCGTGAGCGTCGGATCGGGGATCGGCACCGCCGTGCGCTCGGCCGCCTGTCGGGTCGGCTTCGGCAGGGAGTCGTCCCCGCCGAATGCCGTGCACCCCGTGAGGAGCAGCCCCACCAGAGCCGTGCCGACGACCGCGCTCGCCGCGGCTCGCTTCCGTGTCATCGTTCCCCCCCCCCACGTCGGTGAGCGTACCGCCGGGGTCGAGCACGACCGACCGTCGTGACCGAACTGTCACTCGGGGCACACGGACTACCGTCCGGGGGCATGAGCGACAGCATCCCCCAGGTCCCCGGCCCCGAGCCGTCCGACGATCGTGCACGTACCGACGCACTGCGTGACGCCGCACACAGCGACGACGTCGACGGGGTCAGTGAGCGCGAGCAGCGGGCGGCCGACACCGCGTACAGCCCGTCGAGCGAGCGCGAGATGGACGCGTCGCAGACGAAGCAGCGCGACGACGCCGACCTGCGTGCGGACGGCATCGATCCGTCGAAGGTCATCGCCGCACCGGGCACCGGTGGCGCGGACGATGCCGGTGACGTCGAACCCGAGCCCGGAGACCTGCACCTGCCGTGGCAGTCCGAGGAGGACCGCCGGGGCTAGATCGGCTACGACACCGAGTCGGGGTGCGAGCCCGTTCGCTGACCGGACTCGAGCGTGGCGATCGCCGCGAGCTCGTCGTCGCTGAGCACGAAGCCGTCGACATCGAGGTTCGACCGGATCCGCGACGGCGTCACCGACTTCGGCAGCACCACGACACCCTGCTGCACGTTCCACCGGACGAGGACCTGCGCCACGCTCACCCCGTGGGCGTCCGCGATCCCGGTGAGGACCGGTTCGTCGATCAGCCGACCGCGTCCGAGTGGCGACCAGGCACCGGTGACGATGTCGTGCTGCTGGTGGAACGCGACGAGCTCGTGCTGGGGCAGCCAGGGGTGCCGTTCGACCTGGTTCAGCACCGGGACCTCGCCCGTCTCGTCGATGAGTCGCTGCAGGTGCGGCACCTGGAAGTTCGAGACCCCGATGCTCCGCGCCCGCCCGGAGTCGCGCAGTTCGACGAGCGCGCGCCAGGTCTCGACGTAGCGGTCGTTCGCCGCGGCCGGCCAGTGGATCAGGTACAGGTCGACCGCGTCGAGCCCCAGCCGCTCGAGGCTGCCGTCGAACGCCCGCAGGGTTGCGTCGTGCCCCTGGTGGTCGTTCCACACCTTGGTCGTCACGAAGACGTCGTCACGGTCCAGCCGGGAGGCCCGGATCGCCTTCCCGACGCCGGTCTCGTTGCCGTACATCTCGGCGGTGTCGACATGGCGGTAGCCGGCGTCGAGCGCGAGACCGACCGCCGTCTCGGCCTCGGTGTCGTCGACCTTGTAGACGCCGAACCCGATCGCGGGGATCGCGGCGCCGTCGCGGAGGGGAAGTGAACTGACCATGCACCCATCCTGCCGGTGCGTGGCGGGCGCGCGCCGGGCCTCCCGGTCGCCTGTGGAGAACGCGACCCGCGCGGCCGGACGCCCGTTTCCCGCCGGTCAGGTCGGCAGGACCACCGGCTCGGTGTCGGGGATGGGGCTCGCGTCACGGCCGCGCAGGTCGGGCAGCCAGCGCTTGGCCCCGAGCGCGACCAGCACGCCCACCCCGGCCATGACCGCACCGACCGTGAAGCCGCCCACCGGGCCGCTGCTGTCGATCAGGAAGCCGGCGACGGCGGAACCGCCGGCCGCACCGATCAGCTGGCCGGTGCCCATCCAGCCGTAGGCCTCGGCCGTGTCGGAGAACTTCACCGTGGCGGACACTGACCCGAACATCACCGCGAGGGCCGGCGCGATGCCGATGCCCGCGATGACGAGGGCGAGGCAGAGCCACCAGAAGTTCGTGCCGCCCAGGGCGAGTGCGAGACCGACGAAGACGATCGCCATGCGCGTCCACAGGGTGTTGGGGGAGATCGGACGGTGGCCGAACGCCAGGCCACCGAACAGCGACCCGACCGCGAAGACGGCCAGGACGATCCCGGCGTTCGGGCTGCCCTCGCCGAAGACGCTGGTGACGCTGGCCTCGACCGCGGCGCACGCCCCGATGAGCAGCAGACCGGTCAGGGTGGCGACGACGACCGACGGGCGCTTCAGGACCACGCCGAACGCGCGCTTCGAGCGGGGGATGCGGACGCGGCCGAGCTCGGGCGAGGCGATGAACCAGATGCCGCCGACGACGAGGAAGACCATGGCGACGACGATCGCCTCGACCGTCCCGATCTGGGTCGCGACGAACGTGGTGATGACCGGGCCGGCGACCCAGATGAGTTCCTGGGCGCTGGCGTCGAGGGAGAACAACGGGGTGAGCTGCGACGAGGTCACCATCTTGGGGTAGATGGTGCGCACCGCCGGCTGCACGGGCGGGACCGCGAGGCCGCCGAGGAACCCGACCACCACGTAGCCCCAGAGCGGCATGAGGACGAACCCGATGACGCCCATGCTCACGAGCGCGACGAGGCTCGTCAGGATGAGGACGGGGCGCATGCCCCAGCTGCCCATCCAACGGCTGGTGAGCGGGCCCGCGAGCGCCTGCCCGACACTCGTCGTCGCGAGCACCAGACCGGCGGCGCCGTAGGAGTGGAAGACGTGCTCGACGTGCAGCAGGTAGGCCAGCGAGAGCATCCCGAACGGGAAGCGTGCGGTGAGCTGTGCAGCGATGACACGACCCACGCCGGGGGTCTTCAGGAGGGGGCCGTACGTGCTCACGAGACGAGTGTACGGACCGGACGGAACGGGGTGTCACCCGT
Organism: Curtobacterium sp. ABR8; assembly: GCF_057812125.1. Taxonomy (NCBI): domain Bacteria; kingdom Bacillati; phylum Actinomycetota; class Actinomycetes; order Micrococcales; family Microbacteriaceae; genus Curtobacterium; species Curtobacterium sp. ABR8. The sequence goes on along the minus strand of NZ_CM173818.1, from coordinate 3,387,698 downwards.
CCGGGGGAGGTGTGGATCGCGACACGCCGACACGCTGATTCCACACATGTGGATCGTGGCTGTCCACCGGTGTGGGGAAGTGTCGGTGGTCGGGCGGAGACTGGCGGAAACTCGGGCCTCCCGGGAATCCACAGACTGTGGAGGGCGTTGTGGAGAACTACATGGCTGTAACACTTCCTCTTGTGGTCGGTGCCGCGGCTAGCCACTAGATGTAGTGTGGAGACATCGCAGCGGCCCCTCCCGGACACGACTGCGGACAGACATCAGCACCACCTCCACAGCACGTGAGAGATCAGTAGAAACCAGGGGAGAACATGGCCGTCACCGTCTACACCAAGCCGTCCTGCGTCCAGTGCACCGCGACGTACCGGGCCCTCGACAACAAGGGCATCGAGTACGAAGTGCACGACGTCTCCACGGACGAAGCAGCGCTCGAGCACGTCAAGAGCCTCGGCTACATGCAGGCCCCCGTCGTCGTCACGGACGACGACCACTGGTCGGGCTTCCGCCCCGACAAGATCGCGACGCTCAGCGCCGAACTGGCGTAGTCGCCTCCCGTCCTGTGGGCGGTCACCCGGACCCGCTCAGGAGGCCCGGATCACCGCCCGCAGGACACCCTCCGGTCCGCCTGTTCCGCACCTTCACCACAGGAGCGCACCATGAGCCGATTGGTCTACTTCTCGAGCGTGTCCGGGTACACCGCACGCTTCGTCGAGAAGCTCGGCCGCGACGCGGACCGGATCCCGCTCTACCCGAGCGAACCCTTCCTCCACGTGGACGAGCCCTACGTCCTGTTCCTGCCCACCTACGGTGGCGGCAACGGCGAGGGTGCGGTCCCCAAGCAGGTCATCAAGTTCCTCAACGACGTGCACAACCGCTCGCTCATCCGCGGTGTGGTCGTCGGCGGCAACACGAACTTCGGCGAGGCCTACGGCCTGGCAGGGGACGTCATCGCGCGGAAGTGCAACGTCCCCCTTCTCTACAGATTCGAACTCTTCGGGACCCCTGACGACGTGTCGGCGGTCAACTCAGGATTGGATGCATTTTGGACGCAGCAGTTGCAGACGTCGATCTGACGTCGCCGCAGACGGGGATGGACTACCACTCCCTCAACGCGATGCTCAACCTCTACGACGCGGACGGGAACATCCAGTTCGACAAGGATCGTGAGGCCGCCAAGCAGTTCTTCCTGCAGCACGTCAACCAGAACACCGTCTTCTTCCACAACCTGAAGGAGCGGCTCGACTACCTGGTCGAGAACGAGTACTACGAAAAAGCCACGATCGACATGTACTCGCTGGACTTCATCCAGCGACTCAACGACCTGGCGTACTCGAAGAAGTTCCGGTTCCAGACGTTCCTCGGCGCGTTCAAGTACTACACGAGCTACACGCTCAAGACGTTCGACGGCAAGCGCTACCTCGAGCGCTTCGAGGACCGCGTCGTCATGACCGCCCTCGGCCTGGCCCAGGGCAACGAGCAGCTCGCCATCGACCTGGTCGAAGAGATCGTCGCCGGCCGCTTCCAGCCCGCGACCCCCACGTTCCTCAACACGGCGAAGGCACAGCGCGGCGAGCTCGTCTCCTGCTTCCTGCTCCGCATCGAGGACAACATGGAGTCGATCTCGCGCGGGATCAACTCGTCGCTGCAGCTCTCGAAGCGCGGCGGCGGCGTGGCCCTGCTCCTCTCCAACATCCGCGAGGCCGGCGCCCCGATCAAGCAGATCGAGAACCAGTCCTCGGGCATCATCCCCGTGATGAAGCTGCTGGAAGACTCCTTCTCCTACGCGAACCAGCTCGGTGCGCGTCAGGGTGCCGGTGCGGTGTACCTCAGCGCCCACCACCCGGACATCATGAAGTTCCTCGACACCAAGCGCGAGAACGCCGACGAGAAGATCCGCATCAAGACGCTGTCCCTCGGCGTCGTCGTGCCGGACATCACGTTCGAACTCGCGAAGAACAACGAGGACATGTACCTGTTCTCGCCGTACGACGTCGAGAAGGTCTACGGCGTCCCCTTCGGTGACGTCCCGATCTCCGAGAACTACCGCGCGATGGTCGACGACTCGCGCATCAAGAAGACGAAGATCAAGGCGCGTGACTTCTTCACGACCATCGCCGAGATCCAGTTCGAGTCGGGCTACCCGTACATCGTGTTCGAGGACACGGTGAACAAGGCCAACCCGATCAAGGGTCGGATCAACATGTCCAACCTGTGCTCCGAGATCCTGCAGGTCAACACCCCGACGACCTTCAACGAGGACCTGTCCTACAAGGAGATCGGCAAGGACATCTCCTGCAACCTCGGCTCGCTGAACATCGCGCTGACGATGGACTCGCCCGACTTCGGCAAGACCATCGAGACGGCCATCCGCGGCCTGACCTCGGTCTCGCAGATGTCGCACATCACGTCGGTCCGGAGCGTCGAGGACGGCAACGACAAGTCGCACGCCATCGGCCTCGGCCAGATGAACCTGCACGGCTACCTCGCTCGTGAGCGCGTCTACTACGGCTCCGAAGAGGGCATCGACTTCACGAACATCTACTTCTACACGGTGCTGTTCCACGCCCTTCGTGCGTCGAACAAGATCGCGATCGAGACCGGCGAGACCTTCGACGGCTTCCGCGACTCGAAGTACGCGTCGGGTGAGTTCTTCGACAAGTACACCGACCAGGCCTGGACGCCGGCGACCCCCCGCGTGGCATCGCTGTTCGACAACGCGAACATCACGATCCCGACGCAGGACGACTGGAAGGCGCTGAAGGCGTCCGTCCAGGAGCACGGCATCTACAACCAGAACCTGCAGGCCGTCCCGCCGACCGGTTCGATCTCGTACATCAACCACTCGACGTCGTCGATCCACCCGATCGCGTCGAAGATCGAGATCCGCAAGGAAGGCAAGCTCGGCCGCGTCTACTACCCGGCGCCGTTCATGACGAACGACAACCTGGACTACTACCAGGACGCGTACGAGATCGGCCCGGAGAAGATCATCGACACGTACGCCGCGGCGACGCAGCACGTGGACCAGGGCCTGTCCCTGACGCTGTTCTTCAAGGACACCGCCACCACGCGCGACATCAACAAGGCGCAGATCTACGCATGGCGCAAGGGCATCAAGACGATCTACTACATCCGTCTGCGCCAGCTCGCCCTCGAGGGCACCGAGGTCGAGGGCTGCGTCAGCTGCATGCTGTAGAGCTGCTGCTCTCTTCCTGGAGGCGCGGGGCGGGCCCCGCCCCGCGCCTCCAGTCCGTCATCAGATCACCATCCCGAATCCGGAAGACAATCCCATGACCCTCACCGACCCGGTCCACGCCACGGGCAAGTCCATCCCGCTGATCAGTGCGGTCAGTGCCATCAACTGGAACCGCATCCAGGACGACAAGGACGTCGAGGTCTGGAACCGGCTGGTCAACAACTTCTGGCTGCCCGAGAAGGTGCCGCTGTCCAACGACGTGCAGTCGTGGAACACGCTCACGCCGGCCGAGCAGCAGCTCACCATGCGGGTCTTCACCGGCCTGACGTTGCTCGACACCATCCAGGGCACCGTCGGCGCGATCAGCCTGATCCCCGACGCGATCACCCCGCACGAAGAAGCCGTCTACACGAACATCGCGTTCATGGAGTCGGTGCACGCGAAGAGCTACTCGTCGATCTTCTCGACGCTGGCCTCGACGCCCGAGATCGACGACGCCTTCCGCTGGTCCACCGAGAACGTGAACCTGCAGAAGAAGGCCCAGATCGTCCTCGACTACTACACCGGTGACGACCCCCTGAAGCGCAAGGTCGCCTCGACGCTGCTCGAGTCGTTCCTGTTCTACTCCGGCTTCTACCTGCCGATGTACTGGTCCTCGCGCGCCAAGCTCACCAACACTGCCGACCTGATCCGCCTGATCATCCGTGACGAAGCCGTCCACGGGTACTACATCGGGTACAAGTTCCAGAAGGGCCTCGAAGGCGCTTCCGAAGAGCGCAAGCAGGAGATCAAGGACTACACGTTCAACCTGCTGTTCGAGCTCTACGAGAACGAGGTCCAGTACACGCAGGACCTCTACGACGGCGTCGGGCTGACCGAGGACGTCAAGAAGTTCCTGCACTACAACGCCAACAAGGCGCTGATGAACCTGGGCTACGAGCCGATGTTCCCCAAGGAGACGACGGACGTGAACCCGGCGATCCTGTCGGCGCTCTCGCCGAACGCGGACGAGAACCACGACTTCTTCTCGGGGTCCGGGTCGTCGTACGTCATCGGCAAGGCGGAGAAGACCGAGGACGAGGACTGGGACTTCTGAGCCTGGTCTGACTCGAGGGACGCCCCGTTGGCTTCTGCCGGCGGGGCGTCGTCGTTCGCCGGACCGCACTGACGTGTCCGGTCAGCGGGTGGCGGTGGTCGGCGCGGACTCGACGAGGGCGGCGACCTCCTTGGGCCGTGCGTTCTGGTCGTCCATCGAATGCGCCCTCGGTCGAGTCCGAGTTCCCCTCGGGGCGATTGGACGGCGCTGTCATCCGGGGCCCGCCCGCAGGCGACGTTGACTGCGCCCGCAGATCTGATGTGCCTGGGCGGAGCAGGCCCTGTTCTGGTGATTCGATGTCGGAGCGGGCCGATTCGTGTGTGCGGTAGCAGGCCAGAGAGATGCTTGGTCCGCTCGCTCGCTCGGGCTGGCTACGTGGGGGACCAGCGACACGGGCGACGAGCCTGCGTTAGGTTCGACTGAGACAACACCGCTTTCCATGGGGGGACACAACGGTGACTGGAACGACAGACCTGACCGCGTACGCACTGCCGGACCTGACGTACGACTTCTCCGCGGCCGACGACCTCGCACGACAGTGCGACCTGGCGAAGACAACGGTGGAGCTCCAATCGCCGTCGCGCGCGGCGCTCGTCACGCTGGCCGGCACCGACTTCGCAGGCGGTTTCGCGGAGACCTTCCGGTCGAACGCGCAGATCGCCCAGGAGGACGCGCGCGAGCTCACCACGAAGCTCGGCGAGGTCGCGAGCGGCATCCGTGCGCTCAGCGATGCCGCGCGGGCGGAGAACACCCGCCGGCGAGAGGCCCGGGCCTGGCGCGACCGCGTGATGGCCCGCCGGACTGACCTCGTCGACAGTACTTGGGACCAGATTTTCGGTGAAGCACCCCCGCCGAGCAGTGGCAAGGTCGACGTTCCGGCCTTCCCGAGTACGAGCTACACGGCGCGTACCAGGAGCACACCGACGCCGGGTGCCGGTCCGGGAACCGGGGGAAGTGTCTCGTCCGCGCGACCAGACCGCCTCCGGGCGTTCGCGTCCGGATCCGCCTCCCTGAACGGCAGCCTGCAGGCGCTCCCGGGGCGGATCGAGGCTGCCCTGGCGGCCTTCACCCAAAGGTGCGACTTCGGCCGAGTTGACCTGTCGACGCTCCTCGCGGGCTTCCGGGCCTGGTCGACCGCCAATGAAGGCGACGTGGACCGGGCGAACACGATCGCAGCTGCCTTCGAAGCAGCCGGGGCGAGCGGAGACGTCGTCTCGCTGAACGACACTTCGCTCCTGGCCGCGCTACTGGCGGCGGGGGTGGGCCGGACGCGGACCGACCTCGACTTCGGCGCCCCGTCGTTGCTCGGCGCGGTCCCCACCAGTGGCTTCGCAGCCGACCCCGTGAACACGGCGACCGGCAACTTCGTCGAGCTGGAGCGTGACCTCTCCTTCGCCGGAGGCGCTGAGGGCTTCGAGCTCACGCGGTTGTACAACTCGTTCGACCTCGTCACTGGTTCTTTCGGTCGCGGGTGGTCCTCAGTCCTCGACAAGCGCCTCGAGGTCCTCGCCGACCATGTTGAGTTGGTGCACGATGACGGCCGACGGAGCACTTTCCCGACCCGGGGCGACATCGCGGTTCGTGCCGTCGGAGAGAACCTGTGGCTGGCACCAGAACCCGACCCGACGGCGGGTTCGACGGTTGACCGTGAGGTGGTCCTCGTCGTCCGTGACAACGCCGGCTCCTGGTGGTCGTTCACATCCCGAGGGGTGTGGATCGCCGCGGGTACCGGGACCGCGGCGACCACCAAGGCCGTGCGGGACGGCGACGACAGGCTCGTGCGGCTCCAGCACCGACGCGGGCGGTTCATTGACTTCCTTCACCGCGACGGGCTGGTCCGTTCGGCGCGCTCCTCCGACGGACGCACGGTCACGTACGACTACGCCGACGACGGTGCACTCAGGTCGGTGACGGGTCCCGGCGGAACGCGGACGTACACATGGGAGGATGGCGGTCGCATCGAGCGGGTGACGGCGGCGGACGGCGTCGTCGAGTGTGCGAACATCTACGACCAGCACGGTCGTGTCCTCCTGCAGACGACTCCGCAAGGCCGCACGGTCCGGTTCGCGTACCTTCCCGGACGGGTCACGTCCGTCGCCGATGAGGACGGCACACAGTCGAACACGTGGACATCCGATCGCCACGGTCGCGTGGTCGCGATCACCGACGCGGATGGTCGACGACAGTCGTTGAGCCACGACGAGCACGGGAACCTCGTGGCCTCGACCGCTCGTGACGGATCAGTCGCGGTGCACAAGTACGACGACCGCGGGCGCCTCACCCGCACCGTCGCAGCGGACGGGACCGACACGGTCGTCGCCCACGACGATCACGACCGCGTGCACCGCATCGAGCGCGACGGGCGAAGCGTCTCGTTCACGTACGCCGACCCCTCGGCGACGTACCCCTCGCTCGTCGTCGACGAACGAGGCGCTCGCTTCACGATGAACTGGGTCGACGACCTGCTCGTCCGCGTCGAGGACCCTGAGGGCGTCGTGCTGATGTACGAGTACGACGTTTCGGGTGACCTCGTCGCTGTCACGGACGCGCTCGGCGGGACGACCCTGTACACGCGGGACCACGTTGGTCAAGTGATCACGACCACCACTCCTCTGGGACACCGGACGCGCTTCCAACGTGACGCCGCCGGCCTCGTGACGTCCTGTGAAGCCCCAGACGGTTCCGTGTGGACGTTCGAACGCGACGCGGGTGGTCGTGTCATCTCGGTCGTCGATCCGGTGGGCGGGCAGACAACATACGAGTACGGAACCGGTGGCAGCGTCACGCGCGCCACGGATCCGCTCGGACGGGCGAGCGACGTTCGGTACGACAATCTGGGTAACCTGCACGAGATCCTCCTGCCGGACGGTACTCACTGGAAGATGCTCCACGACGCGCTCTCGCGACTGCGCGAGGTGACGGATCCGGCAGGTGGGCGATGGCTCCGGGAGTATGACGCCGTCGGGCGCCCGACGGCACGGATCGATCCAGCAGGCGTCCGCTCTGTCGTCGAGCAGACAGATCGTCCTGCGGCAGTACCGTTCTTGGACCTCGACCTCGCGGGCCGCGTAGTCGCCGGTACGTCTCCGCTCGGTGACCGTACGACCATCGAGTACGATGTCTGCGGTCGGCTCTCGGCGTGGACCGATGCAGACGGTGGCAGGACGATGCTCGGATACGATGCGGACTCGCGGATTGTGGAACGCATCGAGCCCTCGGGTGCCGTCACCACGTTCGAATACGACGCCTGTTCACGGCTGGTTGCGGAACGAGTGCCCGGCATCGGGACGACGCGGTACGGTCACGACCCTGCCGGGCGTCTGGTCACTGTCGACGACTCACCGAACGGTCGCCGGACGATCACCCGGGACATTGCCGGGCAGGCGGTCGCGGTCGACGACGCGCTCGGGCACTCCACGACCTTCCACCGGGACGTCCTCGGGCGGGTCACGCAGATGGTCGGGCCCTCCGGCGGGCGCACGCTGAACACCTGGACCGGGCTCGGTGACATGGCGTCGACGACCGACCCGATGAGCCGCGCCGTGACGTGGACGCGGGACGCAGCCGGCCGACCGACGGCCCGCACGAATCCCGATGGCCACACGACCACGTGGACCCACGACCCAGCAGGGCGGGTGACCGAGGTCCGTCAGGACGGCCGACTCGTTGCGGCAGTCGCGCGGGACGAGTCCGGCCGATTGATCACGATCACCGACAGGACTCACCCCGACGGCGAGCAGACCGAGCACCGGCTGGAGTACGGCGCCCGGCACGAGCTGCTCCGGCGCACGACGACTCGTGCCGGGCGGAGCATGACGACCGGATGGGAGTACGACGCCGCTGGCAACCAGCGCGCGATGACCACGCCGGACGGCGTCAGGACCGAGTACGACCGTGGTCGTGCAGGCATCCTGACCGGCATTAGGCGGCCCGACTTCCCCGACGCCTCATTCCGGTACGACGGTGACAGCCGGCTGACCGAGGTCGTCGCCGGGTCCGTGGGTCAGTCGTGGCAGTACCGCGATGGCTTCGTCGTCTGGCATGTGTCAGACGGGCGGAAGACCACGCTCGAGCGCGACAGCCGAGGGCGCGTCGCTGCCGTGCGCGATCCGGACGGGATGACCGTGACGTACGAGTACGACGAGGCGTCGCAGTTGGTTGCCGCGACCGGGACGACCGCGTCGACTTGGACCTACGATCGCTCCGGCCGGATGGTCGAGGAGCGAGACGCATTCGTGAACACCTCGTACCTGCACGACGCCACCGGAGCGCTCCTGCAAACCGAAAGCCGAGGCGACGGGACCGCGGTCGTCCGGTTCGAGTACGACAGCTCAGGCAGGCGTGTCCTCTCCGCAACCGACGACGGCACCACCACGTACGTGTGGGACGAGCTCGGTCAGCTCCGCACAGTCGTGCGCGCAGACGGGGTGGGCGTGAAGCGCTCCGACCTGTGGTTCAACGCTCTCGGTGAACTCGCCGAGGTCAACGGCACGGCGCTTTGCTGGGATCCGACGGCACCCGTGCCCACCCTGCTGGCGATCGGTGACGTTCCGATCGTCACCGCGCCCGGGATGCTCGGCGTCGACGGGAGCTGGATCACCTCGGGGTGGCGTCGTTCTCGCTCCGCGCAGCTACACGACCCGTGGTTCTCGACCGACGTCGCGACGTCACCGCGCCTCCCGGACGGCATCGAGGTCAGTCCGACCGGCACCGTCCTGGTCGGTGGACTCGAGCTGAGCGGAGCACGAGCGTACGATCCGTCGGTACGGTCGTTCCTGTCCCCAGATCCCCTGCCCCCGGTGGCGGGTGCGGCCTGGGCCGACAACCCGTACGCCTTCGCTGGCAACGACCCGGTCAACCAGACCGACCCGACCGGACTCCGACCGATCACGGACGCGGAACTCGCGGCGTACGGAGCCGGCCGACAGGGCTTGCTCGGGATCTCGTACCACTTGTCGAACAACGGCGCCTTCTCGATGGACGGGGATCTGCACGCCTCGCACGCCTTGTCATGGCTGCTCGGCATGTCGCTCCTCGACTCACGCATGCCGGGCCCAGGCGTCGTCCTCGGCGCGCTCAGTCCGCTCCCGCTGGTCGGTATCCCTGTCGGCATGGCAGCGGACTTCTACGCCGGGACCGTCCTGACGAGTGGGCAGGGTGAGATGCTCTTCGGGTGGGCGACGGGCACGTCACCTCGGACGTTGCTCTACGGATCGGACAGCAAGATGACGCAGGTCGTGAGGAACGAGCTGCCGGGCGACCAGCGCAGGGACATCCTCGACGATCTGAAGGACACGGGCGTCGCGACCGGGTACGGCTACCAGGCGGGACCCGCGTCGTTGACGAACCAGAACCTCCTCCGGGACATCCGCACGGTTGTCACCTGGCCGGTGGCGTCTGAACGGGATCGCACTCTCCTGGCCCTCGGGACGTACGACGTTGACGCGAAGGTCGTGTCGAAGGGCGACGACGGAACCACCGTGGTCGAGTACACGGCGACGAACGAGACCACGCTCGGCTCCGCCCTGCGGATTCCCGGGCTCGACTACGACGCGTTGAACCGAGCCGCTGGAGACCACGGTCCGTTCTCGCGGGTGACGGAGCGGTTCACGTGGACGGAGAAGGTGAAGTTGTGACTAGACACCTGGCGGGCGTCGCGACCTCGATCGCGGTGCTGGCGATGTTGTTGACCGGTTGCGCCGTCACGGCACAGCCTGAGCCGCAGGACTACGCCGGCACTTGGGTCCTCAAGGGTGCGGACGGCGACGGAGCGGCGGAGTTCACCGTGTCGGCGGATCGAACGTACACGGCGCGCAACATCCCGATCGACCTCGCGTGCCGGACCAGGAACGCTGCGACGAGCCCTCCGGGCTGCGCGGGCGGCGGGGACTCGGCGAGCTTTTCCGGACGCTGGAAGGTGGCCGACGGGGACTCGACCGGCATTCGGTTCTACTTCGATGACCGCTTCGTGCGCCAGGGTTACTCGACCAACGACGGACTCGGTTTCTACGTCGGATCACTCGATGTGCCGCGTCCCGACTACCTCTTCGTCCGTTCGTCATCGGACTGACCGGAAGCCTTCTCACGCAGCCCGTCCGGTCACTGTCCCGAAGCACTCGACTCGCTCGCGCAGATGGTCGCAGACGGGAAAATGGGGCCATGACCGTCCCGACCCGCACACGTCTGCGCGGCGCCGTCGTGACCATGCTCGCGGCCGTGGAGCTCGCGACGACCGGATGCGCCTCGGGCGGCGCCGGCAGAGGAGATGACGTGACCGGAGAGGACACACGAGACGCGGCCGGCAAGACGCAGGCACAGGTCGCGAATCTGTCGTTGAAGGACGAGTTCGACTCGGCCGGCGAGCGGTACGAGCGCGACCAAGGAGAACTCCTACTCCTTCCGAGGCGTCCGCATCATCGGACCCGACGGCGCGACCGGCGCGGAGCAGAACCTCGAACCGACGCAGCGCTCCTTCGATGAAGAAGGATGGCGGTCGCGCAGCGCGAAGTTCGGGACGGACCACGAGGTCCGGGCCGGGGTGACCTGGAGCGTCCGCCCGAACGGGCAGTACTCGCTCGGCGTGCACAGCGAGGCCTTCTGGGCGCGTGATGCTCCAGCGTTCATCAAGGCGATCTCGCTGCGCGACCCCGCCGACTTCCCCGATGAGACCGAGCCCGCTGTCTCGGAGCCGTTCCCGAAGTGGAGCGATCCAGTCCGGGAGCGTTGACCACATGGCCAGGGCGGGTCTTGAGGGTCGACCGCCGCCGTGCCTCCAGCGAGACGACGTCGAGCGACGGCTGCTCAGCCTCACGCAGGCGGCGTCGTTCCCGCGCCCTCGGTGTCGTCTGCGCCAGCCGGAGCGGTGCCGGCCTGGTCGAGGTTCTCGTGCGGGTCACCCATGTCGCCGGTCGCCTTGCCTGCGGGTGACAGCCCGAAGTGCTTGCGGACGGCGTTCGCCTCGGAAGGGGACAAGGTCTGTCCGACTCCGACTCCGACGGACGGCGCGCCCTTGATCGCGCTCTTCGTGTACCCGACGTGCAGGTCCGTGCCGTCGAAGGTGGCGTCCTCGACCGGGACGAGCGTGGTGTGACCCCCGAGGAGTCCGGTCGCGACGCTGACGAACGCAGCGCTGCCGTCCTCGTCGGAGGGGAACACCTGCGCGACCTTGCCGACCGATGCGCCGTCGCGGTCTCGGACGGTCGCGTGCTCCACTTCGTGGATCTGGTCCTTCGTGATCATGTGTGCAGTCAACGCCCTCGGCCTGACACCGGTGAGTCAGTCTGCGCGTCCTCGTGACCGGTCTGATCCTCGAGCGCCGCTCGGCGTACCGCGAGGTGGGCAGCAGGAACGGAGAGAGCTGCGCCGCCCACGAGGATGACCGACGCGACGATCGCCGGGGCGGGGCGGGGCGGGGCGGGGTGCGGAGCGCGGGTACGAGGGATGCACACCGCGCACCAGAGGACGGTGATCACGCCCGAGATCGGCGTCGGAGGTAGCGCCGCTCGGTGCCCGGTCCGCCAGGCGTCGTCGCTGGACATCCGTGGCGCGCGTCCGGACGCCGGCGAGGTAGTTCCGGCCGAGCTGCCCGGTCGCAGCTCTCCACGTCAACCACATCACGAGGACCGCTCCGCCGATCTCGAGGGCGAGTGCGGACGCCATTGCTAGGTCGACTCGTTCGTGTCGTACGGGTCCGTCGCCTTCCCGCGCGGGACCGAGATCGACGACGTCCACGCCGCGAACGTGTACGCGAAGGACGATCCGCTCGCGCCGGTCGGTCAGTGGCTGGGCATGGCGACCGGAGCGGATCCGCTCGGGTTCGACGGCGTGCAGGAGTTCTCCTCGGAAGCAGCCGAGGGTACGAGAGGGGTGACGGGCCACGACATGTGGCACGACTCCGATTCGGACGACGTCGGGTACCTCTCGAACGATTCGACCACGCTCCGCACGCTGGCGCAGATCGTCGCAGACGGGAAGATGGGGCCATGAGAGTCAAGCTTCGTCGCCGACTGCGCGGCGCGATCGTGACCATGCTCGCGGCCGTGGTGCTCACGACGACCGGATGCGCCTCAGGCGGCGCAAGCAGAGGAGGCGACGTGACCGGACAGGACGCGCAAGACGCAGCAGGCAAGACCCAGGCACAGGTAGCCGATCTCTCGTTGCAGGACGAGTTCGAGCTGGCTGGCGAGCGGTACGAGCACGGGCAGGCCGTGCTCGCAGCCGCACAACGACAGATCTCGGACGGCACGTGGTACTGGAACGGCGGAGACGTCCGTCCTCTGCCCGCAGGCGACGACGCGTTCGGCAAGGCGCCGGAGGGTGCGACCAACGAGAACTCCTACGCGTTCCGAGCCGTACGGATCATCGAACCGGAGGGTGCGACCGGCGGGGTGGAGGACCTCGATCCGATGCAGCGCTACTTCGATGAAGAAGGGTGGCGCTGGAGCAGCGCGAAGGTCGGTACGGATCACGAGGTCCGGGCCGACACCGGTGACGGATGGTTGGTGACCTGGAACGTGCGGCCGAACGGGCAGTACTCGCTCGGGGCGTACAGCGAGGCGTTCTGGGCACACGATGCTCCGGAGCTCATCAAGGCGATCGCACTGCGCGACCCCGCCGACTTCCCCGATGAATCCGAGCCGGGTGTCTCGGAGCCGTTCCCGAAGTGGAGCGATCCTGTCCGGCAGCGCTGATCTCCGCACGAGGGTGCGCCTCGCAGATGCCGACCGGTCTGCGAGGAACTCCCGCGTGGCACCCACTCGGTGGAGGGCTGTCGCCGGCCTCCGAACGACCGCAGCCGCACTGCTCATGGTGGTCGTCCTCACCGGCTGCAGCGCCGGCATCGGGAAGACTCCCGAGCAGGCGAAGGAGTCCATCGTCACGTTCGTCGAGGGCTCGACCGACGTGGTGGGGGACGGCTGGGAGGTCAGTGAGGGCCCTGGGCTCGGGAAGTGCGGCCTCGCCCCGGGCGTCCGCGGCGTCGAGTACTCCTACGCCATGGTCCGGTCCGCGAGCGTTGACCCGAAGGCCGACGTCGAGGCGGTGGAGCAGCACTGGAAGGACCTCGGGGTCACGACCGAGCGCTACCAGACCGGCGGCGAGGACCCGATCCTCGGCGTCCGAGGTCGCGGTGGCCCAGCGAAGTCTTCGGACTTCCGCGCTGATCCCCGCGGGTACACCATCGACGGCAGCTCGCAGTGCTTCGTGGGAAACTTCGACCGGATGAGCCTGGACAGCCAGGACTGACGGACGTGACCCGCCTGCCGGAGCCGAGCAGTGCCTCCAGGTCGGTCCGGAGCCGCGCCGTTACCGCGCTGCCGGTACCGCGACGTCCGCCAGCTCGGCCCGCACGATGTCCGCACCCGCGGACAGTGCACTGAGCTTCCCGAGCGCCGCGCCCCGCGCCAGCGGTGCCATCCCGCAGTTCGAGCGCGGCGACGCCCCAGTCCTGCACCTCGTCGTGGAAGACGGTGAAGGCGGGCTCGTCGAACTGGATGACGTCGACGGCCGCAGCTTCGAGCTCCCGCGCCTCTTGGATCACTCCCCGTTGCGCTGGAGCTCCTCCGCGTCGCCAGCGGTGCAGGAGGAGACGGCGTCGAGACTGTAGCCGCGTTCGTCGGCGAGGAAGTCGATGCTTTTCATCGGGCCACCGACACCTCGGAGGCCGAGCGTCGGATCCGCGCCGCCGCTCTTGTATCGCTCGGTTTCTATCCCCTTCTCCTTCCAGAGCCGTTCGACGTTCGCCACGTCTTCGGCGGGGTCGCTGCTGCGCTGCTCCCGCATCTTCGTGTAGAAGTACGCAGCGCCGCGTCCGCCGCTGTCGCGATTGCAGCCCTGGACTGCCGGTCCGCTCGCCACCGACCACGCGCCGCCGACCGCGTTCGCGGTGTCGTCGACGATCGCCATGACGGCCTCTTTTGCCTGGGTAGGGGTCTGCTCGTTCTCCACGATGGTTCCTCCGTTGCATCCCGTCAATGAAAATACCGCTGCCGCGACTACGGCGATCGTTGCCGACAAACGAACCGTCGGCAGCTGGGGAGTCCGTTGGATCATGCGTCGAGCCAAGTCGCTACTCGTGATCGGCGGATTCGTGGTGGTTGCTGATGCCGTGAAGACCTGTGCGCTCCTTCTCGGCGTCAGCCTTGGCGGCGGTCACGGCTTCGCTGAGGCCATCCAAGGCAGACGCGAGCTTCAGACGGTCCCCGGCTTCTATACCCACGGATTCGATGAAGAGGCCCGCGTAGGCACCTTTGAAGTCCTGAGCTGCGTCCTCAGCAGCTCCACGCCTAGCGCAGGCTTGCGCCCGCATGACATCTGCCGCAGTCTTTGCAGCCTGGGCCAGGCGATCAGCCACGGCGTCGTCGAACGGTATCGCACCCACGAGATCCCCCAATGTTTCCCCCGGCAATAGCGAGCCTACCGGGATCAAGCTCGCGGGACGCCGACCATCATCCGCTGTGGGAAAGCCGATGAGGCCTCTTGGATCGCCCGCGTCTTTCGTGTGGCGGGGACCCCGGACAGTATTCATTGGGTCGACGAGATCCACGCCGATGCGGTGTGGGCAAGCAGGGATGTCAGTTCGCTCCTGGTCCCGCGGCGGTTACCTCGACGACGACACGCAGCCGCTGCAGAGCGTCGGGTACGCCGTAACCGGCCAGCCCAAACGACTCACGCGATGATCATGCGAACATCGCAGAAGCAAAGCGAACGGGGTGGGGCTGCCAAATGAAACAACCTCGGCGGAAAGCCGTCATCGTCCTCCGGTCGGCAGGAGCCGTACTGCTCGCTGTCGCCGTCCTCACTGGTTGCAGCGAAGGGTCTGGCATGAACACGAAAGAAGCGAAGCAGTCCATCGTCACGTTCGTCGACGAGTCGACCGACGTTGTCGGCGACGGTTGGGAACCCAACGACGGTCCACGGCTGGGGAAGTGCGGACTCGGCGTCGGGGTCGGGGGCGTCCAGTACGTCTACGCGAAAGTCCGGTCCGCGAGCCCTGACCCGAAGGCCGACGTCGAGGCGGTGGAACAGCACTGGAAGGAGCTCGGGGTCACGACCGAGCGGTACCAGACCGGCGGCGAGGACCCGATCCTCGGCGTCCGGGGCAGGGGTGGCCCGGTGAGCTCCTCCGACTTCCGTGCCGATCCCCGCGGGTACACGATCGACGGCAGCTCACAGTGCATCGCGGGGGACTTCGAGAAGATGAGCCTCGACAGTCAGGAGTGACGACCGCGACCTGACCACCGGAACCGAGCCGCGCCTCCAGACCGGCCCGAGAACGCGAGCCCCTGCCGGGCGCGACATGGAAGACGGCCCGCCCCGTTGCCGAGGCGAGCCGTCCTGTGCATCCGGGCCGCTAGCGCTATACCGGCACGGCGACGCTGGCGAGCTCGGCCCGCACGATGTCCGCCCCTGCGGACAGCGCGCCGAGCTTGTCGAGCGCGGCCCCACGCGCCAGCGGTGCCATCCCGCAGTTGGAGCTGGGGATGAGCTTGTCCGCGTCGACGAACTCGAGCGCCCGCCGCAGCACCTCCGCGACCTCTTCCGGGGTCTCCACGGTCTCGGTCGCAACGTCGATCGCCCCGAGCATGACCTTCTTCCCCCGGATGAGCTCGACGAGCTCGAGCGGCACATGGGAGTGGATGCACTCCAGCGAGACGATGTCGATCGACGACTGCTGCAGGAGCGGGAACGACTGCTCGTACTGCCGCCATTCGGCGCCGAGCGTCTCCTTCCACTTGTTGTTCGCCTCGATGCCGTACCCGTAACAGATGTGCACGGCGGTCTCGGCGCGCAGGCCCTCGGCGGCTCGTTCGAGTGCGGCGACGCCCCAGTCCTGCACCTCGTCGTGGAAGACGGTGAAGGCGGGCTCGTCGAACTGGATGACGTCGACGCCGGCGTCCTGGAGCTCGCGGGCCTCCTGGTTGAGGATCGTGGCGAACTCCCACGCCAGCTTCTCGCGGCTCTTGTAGTGCTGGTCGGAGAGGGTGTCGATCATCGTCATGGGGCCGGGGAGCGCCCACTTGATCGGTCGGTCGGTCTGTGCGCGGAGGAACCGGGCGTCGTCGACGAAGACCGGGGCGGGACGACTCACGGCGCCCACGACCGTGGGGACGGCAGCGTCGTAGCGGTCGCGGATCCGGACGGTCTCCTTGCGGTCCTGGTCGATGCCGTCCAGGTGCTCGATGAACGTCGTGACGAAGTGCTGGCGGGTCTGCTCGCCGTCGCTGACGATGTCGATGCCGCGGCGCTCCTGCTCGTGGACGGCGGAGCGGAGGGCGTCCTGCTTGCCCTCGGTCAGGGCGTCTCCTTCGAGCAACCAGGGGGACCAGAGCCGCTCGGGCTCGGCGAGCCAGGACGGCTTCGGCAGGCTGCCGACGATCGAGGTGGGAAGAAGGGAGGTCATGCGGTTGCGAGTCCTAACGATCAACGAGAAGGAATGGCGGCTTCGGCAGCGAAACGGGACAGGAGCGCACCGTGCGGCGTCACGAGGTGTTCCTCGGTCCACCGGCCCTGAGTGATCCCGAGGCGGCTGCGCTCCTCGCGGTCGTAGGTGACCGGAGTGGGCGTGAAGTCGGTGTGGTCGAGCGTGGGGCGGTAGATGTTGCCGGCCGGGGTGTTCGCGGCGTAGATCTCCGGGCGGTAGATCTTCTGGAACGTCTCCATGGTGGCGATCGTGCCGATGAGCTGGATGTCCGTGTAGTCCCCGGTCAGGTCGCCGCGCGTGTAGAACGCGAGCGGGGCCGACGCTCCGGCGGGCTGGAAGTACCGGACCCGCATGCCCATCCGACCGAAGTAGTCGTCGGTGAGCGAGGAGTGCTCGTGCTCGTACTCGGCGCCGAGGACGGGGTGGACGTACCCGGTCCGGCGGTAGGTCTGGCTCGTCGAGACGCTGATGCAGACGACGGGCTCGGCACCGAACCCGTCGTGGAACGCCGGCGACGAAAGGAACCGCTGGAAGAGCGCCCCGTGCAGCGCCCCGAAGTCAGACGGCAAGCCCGGCGATGACGGCAGCAGCACGGAGAAGTCGTAGTCGCGCAGGTACGACGAGAAGTTGTTGCCGAGGATGCCGTGGTGGCGCTCGCCGGTGAGCTGGTCGACGATCGTGACGTCGAGCATCTCGAGCAGCGGGAACTCGGCGTCCGCTCCATCGTCGAAGAACTGCAGCGAGGCCGAAACGATGTCGAGCTGCAAGCGGTAGCGATCACCGGCAGCCAAGAGGTCGTTCGCGCGTCCGTCGATCATCGCCAGCGCAGCACGGAGGTTCTGCTGACGGTGCTCGCCCCGCGCCAGGTTGGCGAAGTTCGTGGTCAGCCGGGAGCTGTCGGCGGGGGAGTAGTCCTCGTCGAACCGGGTCCGGGTGATGCTGAAGGTGAGGTCGTTCGCCATGGTCGGCAATCTGTTCGTCGAGCGCCCGAGGGCACTGGGGAAGGGGTACCTCGATGATGGCGGGAACCACGAGCCATCAGGTAATACCGAGACGCTATGCACCGGTATAGCCTCGGCCTATGGCCCGTGTGTCGAACGACATCACCCTGCAGCAGCTCCGGTACTTCATCGAGGTCGCGACGGAGGGCTCGATCAGCGCCGCGGCCGACCTGCTCTACGTGTCGCAGCCGACGATGTCCGCCGCGATGAAGGACCTCGAGACGCGGATCGGACGCCCGCTCTTCACCCGATCGGCCCGGGGAGTCGTACTCACCGTCGACGGCGTCGAGTTCCTCGGGTACGCCCGACAGGTCGTCGAGCAGGTCTCCCTGCTCGAGCAGCGGTACGTCGGCGGCCAGCGGTCCCGTCGACTGCTCGGGGTGTCCGCCCAGCACTACTCGTTCGCCGTCGAGGCCTTCGTCCGGATGGTCGAGGCGGCCGCTGCGGACGAGTACGAGTTCTCGCTCCGAGAGACGCGCACGTGGGACATCATCGAGGACGTCCGCACCCTGCGCAGCGAGGTGGGCATCCTCTACCGCAACGACTTCAACACGCAGGTGCTCGGCAAACTGCTGCGGGACGCCGGCGTAGTCTTCACTCCGCTGTTCGTCGCCGAGCCGCACATCTTCGTGGCCCGGCGGAACCCGATCGCATCACGGGAGCGCGCGACTCTCGAGGAGCTCGCCGACCTGCCGCGGCTCACGTTCGACCAGGGCGCCAACAACTCCTTCTACCTGGCGGAGGAGATCCTGTCGACGATGTCGAGCAAGCGGGAGATCCGCGTCTCGGACCGCGCGACGATCTTCAACCTCATGATCGGCCTGGGTGGGTACACGATCTCCACCGGGCTCATCAGCGACGACCTCGACCCCGAGATCGTCGCCATCCCCCTCGATGTCGACGAACGCATCGAGATCGGCTGGATCGCGCACGCCTCGGTTCCCCTCACCGTGCAGGCGCAGGCCTACCTGGACGAGTTGCGAGCGGTGGTCGCTGGTTACGGCGTCGAGCCGCTCGGGTAGACAGGCGGGGATCCGGCGGATCCGGCGGTTCAGGCGGTTCCAGCGATCGGCCTGGAGGCGCGACACGCGTCCGTCAGGAGGCTGCGGTCTCGAGCATCGCCGTCACGTGCGGCGCGCTCCACCGCAGGAGGGCGTCAGCAGGTGGACTGTCGAGGTCCTCGCCCCAGATCGCGACGGCGGCGCCCGACATCGGAGCTGCGAGCAGCGAACCGGAGTCGCCGTCCCACGTCCGGAGCGACCAGTTCTCGCGGAGGTCGGCGACCGTGTACTCGCTGTCGGCCGGGTCGAGGTCGGTCGGCACCTCGTACAGGTAGTACGAGTTGTAGTTGAGCAGGTCGATCCCGGCCTGCTGCAGGTCGACCGCACTCGCCCGCCGCGCTCGTCGTTCGCGGCGCTCCGCTGCGTCCTCGGTGTCGCCGTCGAAGCTCCAGTACGTGACGTGGATGCGAGGATCGAGTCGCCCGACCGCAACTCGATCGATCCCGTCGTTCCAGGCCCACACCTCGCGGTCGCCGAGCGCGGCCGCCATCGCGTTCATCCACGCGACGCGTTGGGCGGCGGTGACGTCGTCGCCCCATTCGTCGGCGCCGATGTGCACGGCGCGGCTGAACGGGAACGTCGACTGCACCTCCGCGTAGAGCTTGGTCGCCAGCGCGAGGCTGCCGGGCGCCGACGGGTCGAGCTCGCTCTCACCCGAGCGGATGCGATCGACCCACTTCGTGCCGTGCTGCGCCTCGAGCAGGGCGAAGGCAGCAGCCATGTGCCCGGGGGTGTCGATCTCGGGCACGACCGCGATGCCCCGCTTCGACGCATAGGCGGTGATCGTGCGTGCCTGCGCGGCGCTCAGGAACGGGCGATGGGTCACCCGGCTTGTGTAGACACCGTGGTCGAGATCCGCGTTCGCCAGGGTCTGGCCGAGGACTGCACTCTCGATCCCGACGTTCTGGTCGTCGGTGAGGTGCAGGTGCAGGAAGCGCCCGCCGTTGTCGTCGAGCAGGTCGATGTACCGCTTGATCAGCGCCACGGGGTAGTAGGCGCGAGCGACGTCGAGCATCACGCCCGTCTCAGGACGCGCGCGCTTCGTGGGCTTCGTGCTGACGGTCGCGGCTGCCGTGCGGCACTGCTTCGCGGAGTACCCACCCGCGCAGGCGAGGACGGAGTACTTCCCGGCCGCGGCACGGGAAGGCGTCGCGCGGACTGCGGTGACCGTCGTGCTCGATCCCGGGCCGAGTGCCTTCACCGCGACCCGGCCGAGCGTGTACTTCTTGGTGCCGGCGGACAGGTAGAGCCAAGCGGAGGAAGCCGGCTTCCGCACGGAGGCGGCGTTCTTGAGCTTCAGGGTGGTGCGCACGGCGCTGCCGGTCGAGGCGCCGGCGGTGGCTGCAGTGACCTTGGTGACCGTCACCGCCGAGGCTGCGGTGTCCGCTGATCCTGCCGTTGCACGGATGCCGACCAGAGCTGCGGCCGACACGGCGATCGCCAGACCAACTGCAAGCGTGCGTCTGGCCAGCGGTCCGGGGACCGGGCTCCTCTGCTGACGCACCACGACGTTCTCCCCCTCGAACACCCCGTTGCCCTCGCTGGATCAGGATGCGCGAACGATCGTATCCGCACCGCGTCGAACGCACACCGTTCAGCGACGTGCAGAGGGACTCATCAACGAACCTCCGCGCTCGCCCACACCGCACGCGCAAGACTCCGGCCGTCGCGAACCGCCCATCAATACTCGCCACAACCTTGCAGCTGCGATGATCACCGCGGAATCGGCCTTGACTACGTAGACAATCCCGTGGTTGTCTTGCTCCCACACCCGGCCCCGGCCGGTCCCACGGAGCAGCGAAGGAGCTGACGATGAGCGGCAACGCCTCGGTTCACCGCCTCCGTCCGGCCTCCATGACCGACGTCGCGGCCCTCGCCGGGGTGTCCCAGAAGACCGTCTCCCGCGTCGTCAACGACGAACCGCACGTCACTGCGGCCGTCCGTGCCAAGGTCGAAGCGGCGATCGCGGAGCTGGGCTTCCGTCCGAACGCCGCCGCCCGCTCCCTCAAGTCCCAGCGCTCCCGCCGCGTCGGCCTCATCACGATCGGCACGAACCTGTACGGCCCGACTGCCATGCTCACCGGCGTCGAGCAGGCCTGTCGCACGAACGGCTACAGCCTGGCGATCGTCCGCACCGTGGCCGCGACGGCGTCCGAGCTCCAGCCGGCGGTCGACTCGCTCGTCGGCCAGGACGTCGAGGCGATCGTCTTCTCCGAGCCGGTCGAGAACCAGATGGACCAGCTCCGCCTGCCGCAGGGCGTGACGGTGTTGACGCTCGGGCCGCCGGACGTCGCCGACCGCGAGAACACCCTGGCGGTCGGCCTCGACGAGAGCGGTGCCGCCTTCGCGGCCACTGATCACCTGCTCGCCCTCGGGCACGAGACCGTGTGGCACATAGCGGGTCCCGCGGACTGGACCTCGAGCTCACGCCGTCTGGCGGGCTGGCGCGCTGCACTGCAGGACGCTGGCGTCGCCGAGCACGCGCCGGTCGAGGGGGACTGGTCGCCGCAGAGCGGCTACGAGGCCATGCGCTCACTGCTCGGCCGCCCGGACCTGACGGCGGTCTTCGTCGCGAACGACCAGATGGCGATCGGCGCGATGTCCGCCATCCAGCAGCACGGGTTGTCCGTGCCGGCTGACGTCAGCATCGTCGGCTTCGACGACATGCCGATCTCCGCCTACCTGCCGACACCACTCACGACCATCCGCCAGGACTTCGACGAGGCCACCCGCCTCGCGATGCACCGCCTCTTCCGCACACTCGACGGCCACCCGCCCGCCGAGCGCCACCGGATGCTGCCCGGCCAGCTGATCACGCGCGCCACCAGCGCGCCGCCGTCGCCTGCGCGGCGTCACCTCCGCCCCGCCGACTGAACCCCCGGACGGGAGGCGCGGCTTGCGTCCGTCCCGTGAGTGAGCGCTCACATGCGCTCGCCGCCAATTCCCCGATCACCTCGACGACGACGTCAGGAGACCTGAACGTGACCCCAGTACCCAGGCGATTCTCCGTACCTGCGCCACCCGTACCTCCCGGCAGAGACCGCGGACCGAGCCGACGCGACCTGCTCCGGTGGGGCGCCGCCGCGGGCGGCAGCATCGCCCTCGGCGCGCTGCTCGCGGGCTGCTCTCCACAGTCCACCGCAGCCGTGCGTTCCGGACGCGCCGACCTGTCCTTCTGGACGCACGACCCCGGCTACGAGAAGTTCTTCACCGAGGCGCTGCCGGTCGCCGACCGGAAGTCGGACTTCGACTTCGCGCTCGACATCACCACCATCGCCGCGGCCGACATCCCGACCAAGCTCATCGCGCAGGCCGTCGCCGGCACGGGCACGCCGGACGTCGCCGGGCTCGAGATCGGGGCGTTCTGCCGGATGCTCCGCGGTGACATCGCATCCGAGCTGCTGAGTGACCTGTCGCCGTCGGTGGCGTCGCGCAAGGACGACCTGATCGCCGCGCGACTCACGCCGTTCTCGAAGGACGGGCACCTGTACGCGCTCGACTCGGACACACCCTTGTGCGTCTACTACCACCGCGCCGACCAGTTCGCGGCCCTCGGCATCCCCGACGACCTGACGACGTGGGAGGAGTACATGGACGTCGGCGCGAAGCTCAACAAGCGCAAGGGCGTCTCGCTGCACGCCGTGGCGGTCACCGACCCGGGCGGGACGCTGCAGAGCTACCAGATCCTGCTGCTCCAGCGCGGCGGCGACCTCTACGACGAGGACGGCGGCATCGACATCCAGACGCCGGAGGCCGAGCGCACCCTGCAGTTCCTGGTCGACGGCGTGCAGTCCGGTGCGATCGCGACGGTCGCCGACATGTACGGACCGAGCCTGCAGTCCGGGCTGAAGGGCGGCACCATCCTGGCCGTCGACATGCCGTCCTGGTACGCCAGCTACGGCATCAAGCCGAACGTGCCCGAGCAGCAGGGCAAGTGGAAGGTGCGGAACCTGCCCCGGTTCGCCGGCGGTGGCAGCACCACGAGCGTCGGTGGTGGCACCGGGTTCTCGGTGCTCCGTGACAAGCCGCTCACGAAGGCCGGCATCGACCTGGTGCTCGCCGCGTACCTCGACCCGGACCAGCAGGTGAAGCGCTACCAGGACCTCGGTTACCTGCCGACGCTGCGATCGGTCTACGACGACCCGCGGCTCGCGGCGCTGAGCGACCCGTACTTCGGCGGCCAGCAGCTGTTCGGCGTCTACAAGTCGGTTGTCGACGACGTGCCCTCGCAGCACCAGAGCGCCGATGCCTCGATCCTGCAGACGGTCCTGAGTGGCTACCTCATCAAGGCCTACAAGGGCCAGATCTCCCCGAAGCAGGCGCTCGACGCCGCTGCGGCCGACTTCCGCGGCCAGACCCGCGCCTGAGGAGGACCCTCGATGTCCACGTCAACCGCCACCGGCATCCCGGTGTCCGCCACCACCACGGCCGATCCGCCAGTTCGGCGCCGACGCCTGAACACGAACGGGGGCAGTGCGCCCTACCTGTTCATCGCACCGTTCTACGTGCTATACGGGCTGTTCATGATCGTGCCGGTGCTCGCCGCCGTGTACCTGTCACTCACCGAGTGGGTCGGCCTCGGCACACCGAACTGGATCGGCCTGTCCAACTACGCGAACCTGTTCCGGGACACCAGCTTCGGTACCGCTCTGGTCAACTCGCTGATCTACACGCTCATCGCCGTGTTCGTCATCGTGCCGTGCTCGCTGCTGGTCGCGCAGGCACTCAACGCCAAGGGGCTTCGCGCCCGCGACCTGTTCCGGGTGACGTTCTTCATCCCGATGGTGCTGTCACCGATCGTCATCGCGCTCATCTACAGCCTGGTGTTCGACACGAACTACGGCCTGCTCAACGCCACGCTCAAGGCGCTGTTCGGGGTGCCGAACACCGACTGGCTCGGTGACCCGACGCTTGCGAAGGTCGCCATCGGCTTCGTGCTCCTGTGGCGGACGGTCGGGTACCTGACGATCTTCTTCCTGGCGGCACTGCAGAACGTGTCGCCCGAGCAGTACGAGGCCGCGTCGCTCGACGGGGCCGGCACGTTCCGGAAGTTCACCAACGTGACGCTCCCCGCGATCCGTCCGGTCACGGCGTTCGTCGTGGTCACGAGCTTCATCAGTGCCGCGCAGCTGTTCGACGAGCCCTACCTGCTCACCAAGGGCGGACCGGGCGAGGCCACCCTCTCCGTCGCCATGTTCATCTACCGCGCCGCCTTCGAACGGCAGCAGTTCGGGTACGCGGCAGCCGCCGGTGTCGTGCTGTTCGTCATCGTGTTCGGCGTCAGCCAGATCCTCAACCGCGCACTCGCCATCGGGAGGGACGCATGACCGCCACCACCGACCGCCCGGACACCCGGGCCGTCACGACCGCCGGCAGCCGGGCACCGCGATCCGGCCCGCCACGCACCAAGGGGTGGGTCGCTCGCCGTGGCCTCCTCTACGCCACACTCGTGGCCCTGCTGCTGGTGTTCGTGTTCCCGCTGCTCTGGGCGCTGTCCGGCTCGTTCAAGCAGCGTGGCGACATCTTCGCGACGCCGCCCACGCTCATCCCGAGTCCGGCGACGGGGGAGAACTACACGAACCTGCTCGCGACGCAGCCGTTCTGGGCCTGGTTCGGCATCAGCGTCGGCACCGCCCTGATCGCGACCGTCGTGTCCGTGTTCGTCTGCGCGATGGCCGGGTACGGGTTCGCGAAGTTCCGGTTCCGGGGCAAGCGGATCCTGTTCGCGGTGATGTTCTCGTCGCTCTCGGTGCCGTTCGCGGTGATCCTCGTGCCGCTCTTCATCCTGGTGGTGAAGTCGGGACTCACGAACCCGTGGTTCTCACTCGTCGTGCCCTGGGTGGCGCCGGCGTTCGGCATCTTCATGATGCAGCAGTTCATCGTGCAGGCGATCCCCGACGAACTCATCGAGGCGGCCCGCATCGACGGCAACTCCGAGTTCGGCACGTTCCGCCGGGTCGTGCTCCCGCTGCTGCGGCCCTCGCTCGGCGCCCTCGCTGTGTGGAGCTTCCTGCAGAGCTACAACTCGTTCCAGTGGCCGCTGGTCCTGCTGTCCGACTCGAGCCAGTACACGCTGCCCCTCGGCCTCAACGCGATCTTCGCGTCGGAGAACCGGTCGTACGACCTGGTGCTCGCCGGCGCCGTGCTGGCGAGCGTGCCGACGATCCTCGTGTTCCTGCTCCTCCGCAAGCAGCTGCTCGACGGCCTGACCGCGGGGGCGGTCAAGGGATGAACGGCGCGCCCGCCCACCACCACACCCTCTCGAACGGAGCACCCAGCACCATGCAGCACGACCGCGTCCTCTTCGGCGCCGCCTACTACCACGAGTACCAGCCGACCCCTCGGCTCGACGAGGACATGCGCCTGATGCAGGAGGCCGGGTTCTCGGTCATCCGCGTCGGCGAATCCGTGTGGAGCACCTGGGAACCGGAGAACGGCCGCTTCGACCTCGAGTGGCTCGCGCCCGTGCTCGACGCCGCCCACGAACACGGCATCCGGGTGATCCTCGGCACGCCCACGTACGCCGTGCCCATGTGGCTCGCCCGCATCGTGCCGGAGATCAACGTCCGCCGCCGCACCGACGGCGAGGCGATGGGCTGGGGTGCTCGGCAGGAGATCGACTACGCCCACCCGGCGTTCCTGTTCCACGCCGAGCGGGTCATCCGGAAGATCGTCGCCCGGTACGCCGAGCACCCCGCCGTGATCGGGTACCAGGTCGACAACGAACCGGGCAACGAGCTCATCGCGAACCCCGAGGTGTTCCAGCGCTTCGTCGACCACCTGCGCCACACCTACGGCAGCGTCGAGCGGCTCAACGAGGAGTGGGGACTGACGTACTGGTCCCACCGACTTTCCACCTGGGCCGACCTGTGGACGCCGGACGGCAACGCGCAGCCGCAGTACGACCTGGCGTGGCGGCGGTTCCAGGCTTCGATCACGACGGACTTCATCGCCTGGCAAGCGTCGGTCGTGCGGGAGTACTCGCGTCCGGACCAGTTCGTGACCACGTGCATCGCGTACGAGCGGCCGACCGTCGAGGACGAGGTGCTCACCCGCACCCTCGACGTCACCGCCGGCAACCCGTACTACCGGATGCAGGACGCCCTCGAGCTGCCCAGCACCGAGGAGCCCGCACAGTTCTGGACCTCGTCCGGCGCCTGGTCGATCGTCGCCTCGGGCGATCGCATGTACGGGTCGAAGCAAGCACCGTTCCTGGTCACCGAGACGAACGCGCAGGCCATCGGCTTCTCGTGGATGAACGAACCGGCCTACGAGGGGCAGTGGCGCCAAGCCGCCTGGGCCCTCGTGTCCCGCGGTGCCTCGATGATCGAGTACTGGCACTGGCACACGCTGCACTACGGCGTCGAGACGTACTGGGGTGGCGTGCTGCCGCACTCGCAGCAGCCCGGTCGCACCTACGAGGAGATCGCCCGGATCGGCGCGGAGTTCGCGCACGCGGGGGACCGGGTCGCCGGACTCCGCCCGCACGCCGACGTCGCCCTGCTGTTCTCGAACGAGTCGAAGTGGGCGCTCAACGAGCACCCGGCGCTCGGCGACGGCATGGAGCCCGACCGGCGCTCGTGGCAGACCGTCCACGACGCCTTCGCCCGTGGGGTGTTCGACGCCGGACTGCAGGCGAACACGGTGCACCCGTCGCAGGTCTTCGACCGTGACCCGGCGTCCTTCGCCGCGGAGCGCTCCGTGCTCGTCGCCGCTGCGTTCACCATCGCGACGGACGCCCAACTGCAGTGGCTCGCCGCCTACGCCGAGACCGGCGGGCACCTGGTCGTCGGCATCCGCACCGGGTACGAGGACGAGGAAGCCCGAGCTCGGCTCGAGCGGAAGCCCGCCTTCCTCGACGTCGCCGCGGGCGTGCACTACGACGAGTTCAGCAACCTCGGCCGGCGCATCCCGGTGTCCGCCGGAGCCGATGCCGCAGCGCACGGGTTCGACGTGCCGGCCGGAGCGACGGCCACGCGGTGGGCGGACGGACTGCTCGTCGACGACGCCGACGTGCTGGTCGGGTACGACCACCCGCACCACGGACGGTTCTCCGCCGTGACCACACGGTCGCACGGTGCCGGTCGTGTCACCTACGTCGGGACGGTTCCGGACCCGGCGCTCGCCGCAGCCATCGCCGAGTGGGCGGTCGCGCAGGGCAGCGGGTCGACGAGCTGGCAGCCGCAGGTCGACACACAGTCGGTCGCGAGCTCGGTCAACGGCCGCGGTGAGACGGTGCACGTCGTCCACAACTGGTCGTGGATGCCGAGCACGTTCACGGTACCGGTGGCTGCGGAGGACGTGCTCGACGGAACCCCGCTGGCGGCCGGTGCCGTGCTCGAGCTCGGGCCGTGGGACGTCCGGGTGGTCGCCGTCCGGTGACCGCCTGACGCGTGCAGAGAGCCCCGCTGCCCATCGGCAGCGGGGCTCTCGTCCTGCAGTTCAGCGTGTTCGGCTCGGCCGCGTCGGAGGCGATCGGGCCCACGGGGTGACCGACGACCGCTCACGCCCGGCCATCGGTCTGGCAGCCTCGATGTTCCCGGCTCCTCCCGGTCGACGGTGGTGCGGCCCGACCGCGGTCGAGACCTCGACCCTGGTGCCGACCCGGACGCGGACGAACGCGTCGTGCACGATCGTCTCGGCTTCGCGGACCAGCGCGTCGGCGTCGGTGTCCGAGAGGGCGAGTTCCTCGACCAGCTGCATCGCCGCCTCCGGGTTCAGCTCGCGATCGCGGTCTGCTGACCGGCGGGGGTGCCGCTCACGACCTCGATCTTGCGCGGCTTCGCGCGCTCGCTGACCGGGATCACGAGGGAGAGCACGCCGTTGTCGTAGTGGGCGGAGATGTTCGCCGAGTCGATGCCCTCGCCGAGACTGAACTGGCGTAGGTACGACCCGTGCGGGCGCTCCTGGATGATCCACGAGCCGACGGACTGGGCGGCGGAGCGCTCGGCCCGGATGGTGAGCAGCTGCCCGTCCACGTCGATGTCGACGGAACCCGGGTCGATGCCGGGCAGATCGGCGTTCAGCACGTAGCGGTCCCCGTCGCGGTGCAGGTCGACCGGCATCGGCTTCGGTCCCTGTCGCGAGCCGAGCAGGGCGCCCGCGAGGCGGTCCATCTCGGAGAAAGGATCAAACGTCACAGCCATCTTGAAGAGTCCCCTTCCTGGTGTCGAGTTGTCGTCGATCCGGCTGTTCACCGGAGACGCGATCATCGTAGATCCGGGCCGAGGCGAGATCCTCAAAACGGTCTGGAAAGCGGCTTGGACTTCGCTTGGCGGGGCGGACGGGAGGCGCGGCGCCAGCTGGCACCGCGCCTCCCGTCCGCCGTGTGGCCCGGTTCAGGCGATGGTGCTGCCACCGTCGACCAGGAGCTCGCTTCCGGTCATGCCGGAGCTCTGGTCGGACACGAGGAAGAGGACTGCGGCGGCGACCTCCTCCGGACGCAGGAGCCGACCGAGGGGCATCCCGTCGGCCATCTGTTCCAGCAGTGCGTCGCCGTTGTCCGGAGCGAGGCCCTTCAGCCCGGGCGTCTCGGTGGGCCCGGGGACGACCGTGTTGATCCGGATGCGTCGCGGTGCGAGCTCCGCGGCCCAGGTGCGGGTCAGGGTCGCGATCGCGGCCTTCGACGCGCCGTAGAGCCCGAACGACGGTTCCGTGCCGGAGGCTGCCGTCGACCCGGTGACGACGATCGCGGATCCTTCGCGCAGGAACGGCAGTGCGCCCTGCACGGTGAGGGTGGTGCCGCGGACGTTCGTGCCGAAGGTCGCCTCGAAGTCCTCCGCGGTGACGTCAGCGAGGGGCTTGAACTCGCCGATCCCGGCGTTGACGTGTACTGCGTCGAGGCCGGACCCTCGCTCGGCGACGGCGCGGAAGACGGTCGCGATGCCGTCCGGATCGGTGCTGTCCGCGCGGATCGGCGTGACGGCGTCGCCCAGTTCCTCGCGGATGGTGTCGAGTGCTTCCTGGCGTCGTCCGGTGACGAAGACGTGCGCTCCTTCGTCGACGAAGCGGTGGACGACGGCGAGGCCGATCCCCGACGTGCCGCCCGAGACGAGCGCGGTCTTGCCCTGCAGTGCACCGGTCATGGTGTCCTCCTTGTTCTTGACTGAATGATCCAGAACGGTACGTCATAATGGACGGATCAGTCAACAATCGACCTGCAGGAGTTCCGATGCCGCGACCACGCAAGTTCGACGAGGCCGACGTGATCGAACGCGCCCGACGCACCTTCGCCGAGAGCGGGTTCGAGGGGACGTCGCTCGACGACCTGCTCGAGGCGACCGGACTCGGGCGTCAGAGCCTGTACAACGCGTTCGGTGGCAAGAAGGAACTCTTCATGCGGGCCTTCCTCAGCGACACCGCGGAGGCCGTCGACGCGGTGAAGACCGTCCTGCAGGGGGCCGAGCACCCGATCGCCCGGATCCGGACGCAGCTCGTGTCCTCGGCGGTCGAGCATGGTGAAGCCCAAGGTCCACCATCACTGCTGCTCCGCGCGGCGGTCGAGCTCTCCGCTCGTGATCCGGAGGTCGCGGCGACCGTCACCGAGGCCTTCGACGCCATCCGTGCCGACTACACCGCGTGCATCGTCGACGCGCAGGAGGCCGGCGAGATCGAGGCCGACGCCGACGCGGAGGCGCTCGGTACTTACTTCTGCGCCGTCATCGAGGGGATGGGTGCGATCGGCCGCGTCGGGACGTCCCGCGCCGCGCTCCTGCAGGTCGGTCTCACCAGTCTGGGCGTCGTGCCGATCACGCCGCTCGGGCACGAGCGCCTCGGCACTGCGGACGGCCCCTGGACCTGACCGGCGCACGGTGGGCAACGGCATCCGCGTCGGGCACGACCCGGTCGTCGTCGCCCTGCAGGACGCGGACGGGCCCGGTGATCGCGCGCAGGTCCTCGGTCTGGTCCGTCTCCGAGAACGCCTCGATGCCCTCGTCGTGCGATTGGCGGCGACCGGAGCTTGTCGGGCACACCGTCGGAGCATGCGGAGGTAGCGGAGATCCGGTAATTGCCGGGGTAGGCGTTGAAGCTTGCCGAGGTCACCGGACCGCCTCGACCGCGGACGCCGGGTACTGGATTCGCGCCTCCGCTCTGGTACTCCTCGACCTGGATGCCGAGGCCCTGCCAGTGCTTGCTCACCGACTGGACGTCGGTCTTCGCGTCGTCACGGTTGCCCCAGCATCTGATCGATCACGGTCTCTTCGTACCAGGTCATTCCTCTGGGCTGCGCAGCGTCACTGCCCTACGGAGGTCACCAGGAACTCGGCTTGTAGTCCTTCAGGAACACACCGAACACGTCCTCGCCCGCCTCGCCCCGCACGATGGGGTCGTACACGCGGGCAGCCCCGTCGACGAGGTCGAGCGGCGCGTGGAAGCCTTCCTCCGCCAGCCGGACCTTCGTCGGGTGCGGCCGTTCGTCGGTGATCCACCCGGTGTCGACGCTCGTCATCAGGATGCGATCGGTCTCGAACATCTCCTGTGCGCTCGTGCGGGTCAGCATGTTCACGGCGGCCTTCGCCATGTTCGTGTGCGGGTGCCCCGGCCCCTTGTAGGCGCGGCCGAACACACCCTCCATCGCGCTGACGTTCACCACGTAGGTGCGGTGCGCATCGCTCGCCGCCATCGCGGACCGGAGCTTCGAGATCAGGATGAAGGGAGCCGTCGTGTTCGCGAGCTGGACCTCGAGCATCTCGAGCGGGTCGACCTCGTCGACGGCTTGCGTCCACGAGTTCACGTCGTGCAGGTCGGGCACGAGGCCGCCGGCATCGATGGCGGTGCCCATGGCCAGGCGCTCGAGCGAGCTCGATCCCGGAGCCATGGCCTGCTCGGTCAGTTCGTCGGCCCGGGCTGCAGCGGCCGCGAGGATCGGGTGCGCCGTCACCGACCGGGCGAGCGCCTGCGGGTGCTGGTCGTTCGTGTGTCCGAAGGTCACGAGCTCGGGCAGCGGGCCGTCCGGCAGCGGCGCGAGTTCGGCGTCGACGAGGGGCTGGTACGCACCGGTCGACCGGCGCACGGTCTGGGTGGCGTTGTTGATCAGGATGTCGAGGGGGCCGGCCGCGGCGACGTCCTCGGCGAGCCCGATGACCTGGGCAGGGTCGCGGAGATCGATGCCGACGACCTTGAGGCGCGAGATCCAGTCGGCCGAGTCGGGCAGGCTTGTGAACCGACGGACGGCGTCGCGGGGGAACCGCGTCGTGATGGTGGTGTGGGCCCCGTCACGCAGCAGGCGGAGCGCGATGTACATGCCGATCTTCGCGCGGCCACCGGTCAGCAGGGCCCGCTTGCCCGTCAGGTCGGTCCGGGCGTCGCGCTTCGCGTGGCTCATCGCCGCGCACGTGGGGCACAGCTGGTGGTAGAACGCGTCGACGACCGTGTACTGCTGCTTGCACATGTAGCAGGGGCGTGACTTCAGCAGGGTGCCGGCGGTGGGCGCCGTGGTCGAGGTGCTGATCGGGACGCCGCGGGTCTCGTCGTCGATCCGGTCGGCTGCTCCGGTCGCGGTGGCGGCGATCACGAGGCGGTCGGCCTCGGCGATGACCGCGCGCTTCTCGAGCCGGTGCGCCCGCTTCACGGCCTTGAACATCTTCGCCGTGGCCTGACGCACCCGCACGAAGTCGGGGTGCGTCTCGTCGATCTCGGTCATCTGCTCGAGCACCCGGAGCGTGGCGTCGAGGTCCTCGGGGAGGATGCCGCTGGGTTCGGGGTGCTCGGAGATCACACGGGATTCTACGTTGGATCAGGCCGCGTCGAGCTCCCGCGTCAACGCCGCCACGAAGTCGTCGATGTCCTGCTCCGACGTGTCGTACGCGCACATCCACCGCACCTCGTTGCGGCTGGCGTCCCAGTCGTAGAACCGGAAGTGCTTGCGGAGCCGCTCGGCCACCCCGGCGGGCAGCGTCGCGAACACCCCGTTCGCCTGGGTCTCCTGGCTGAACCCGACGCCCTGGATGCTGCCGTCGGCGATCCGGGCCTCCAGCGCACCGCGGAGTCGAGCGGCCATGGCGTTGGCGTGCCCGGCGGAGCGCAGGTACAGGTCGTCGGACAGCAGCGCGATGAGCTGCGCCGAGACGAACCGCATCTTCGACGACAGCTGCATGTTCATCTTGCGCAGGTAGTGCAGTCCCTCTGACGCGTCGGGGTTGAGCACCACGATCGCTTCGCCGTAGAGCATGCCGTTCTTCGTGCCGCCGAAGCTCAGCACGTCCACACCGGCGTCGGTCGTGAAGTCACGCAGGGGGAGCCCGAGGGTCGCGGCGGCGTTGGAGATCCGAGCACCGTCCATGTGCAGCGTCATGCCGAGCGGGTGGACGTGGTCCGCGATCGCCCGGATCTCGTCGACCGTGTAGGCGGTGCCGAGCTCGGTGGTCTGCGTGATGGACACCACGAGCGGCTGGGCGCGGTGCTCGTCACCCCAGCCCCAGGCCTCCTTGTCGATGAGCTCGGGGGTGAGCTTGCCGTCGGGGGTCTCGACCGGCAGCAGCTTGATCCCACCGATGCGCTCGGGAGCACCCGCTTCGTCGGTGTGGATGTGCGCGGTCGTGGTGCACACGACGGCACCCCACCGCGGCAGCATCGACTGCAGCCCGACGACGTTCGCGCCGGTCCCGTTGAACACCGGGAACGCCTGCGCCTGCGAGCCGAAGTGGTCGGCGATCACCTCGTTGAGGCGGGCCGTGTAGACGTCCTCGCCGTACGCGATCTGGTGGCCGTCGTTGGCCGCGGCGATCGCGTCGAGGACCTCGGGGTGGACGCCGGCGTAGTTGTCCGAGGCGAAGCCCCGCAGGTCCAGGTCGTGGAGTCGAAGGGTCACTGGTTCATCCTAAGGAAAGGGAGAGCGGGAGACGGGCGCCGTTCACGTCGGCGGGCGGTGCCGTCCAGAGCCGCACGACCTCGTCGCCGAGCCGCGCTTCGAGACCGGCCAGAGCGCCGACGACGAACACGGTGGCTGCCGCCGACTCCGGTGCGTCCTTCCGGAAGCCCTGGGCGACGGCACGGACCCAAGCATCGGAAGCGGCCTTGGCAGCTGCGTAGTTGGCGGCGCCCGCGGTGGGGGAGTCGACCGCGGTGGAGGAGACGAACGCGAGCCGTCCGGCCGGGGACGCCACCAGGTCGTCGTAGAACACCCGCGTGGTGTTCCTGAGGGTGCGGAACGCTCGGTCGAAGAAGTCCCAGTCGTCGTCGGACTGGCCGGCGATGCCGCCGCCCCCACGCCATCCACCGACCAGGTGGACCAGCCCGTCGACCGGTCCCGACGTCTTGCGGACCGCAGCCGCGAGCGCGGTGACCGCACCGAGGTCTGCGAGGTCGCACGTGTGGGTCGTGACGCCCGGGACGGAGGCGTGCAGGGCCTCCAGTGCGTCAGGTCTGGTGCCGACCGCGACGACGGCCGCCCCGGCGGAGGTGAGTGCGCGCGCGACCGCCGCGCCGCTGGCACTGGTCGCACCTGCGATCAGCACCGTGCGACCGGACAAGGACCGAGCGCTCACGCGGCGACGTCCGGAACGGACGGAACAGCGGACGGAGCATCCGACGACGAACCGGTGATGCCGGCGGTCGAGGCGATGACCGCTGCCATCTTCTTGTTCAGCGCTTCGTAGAACATCGACAGCGGGAATTCATCGTCCATCACTGCGTCGGTGTAGCCCTTCGGCATTCCGGCGAGCGTTTCCTCCGGCAGTCCCCGCGCCCATCTCGACGCCGGGTGCGGCGTGAGCGTCCGGGTGAGCATCTCGTACGCAGCGAGCCAGTGCGCCGACTTCGGCCGGTCGATCGACCGCCGGTACAACTCGTTGATCTGATCGCTGAGCGCGATGATCACGTCCGGCACCGCATCCCAGTCGATGGTGAGCTGCGTGTCCGTCCAGTGCAGGACATCGTGCTGGTGCATCCACGCGAACAACAACTGCCCGCCGAGTCCGTCGTAGTTCCGGACACGGCTGCCGGTGATCGCGAACCGGAAGATGCGGTCGAAGACGACGGCGTACTGCACCAGGCGGGCGTGGTCGCGGATTGCGCGTTGGGCATCATCGAGATCTGCTTCCGGCAATGCAGAAAGTGCACGTTCGAGTCGCACGGACTCCCGGAACGCCGTCAGGTCGCAACGCAGTTCTTCCAGCGAGTAGAGGAAGAACGGCATCCGCTGCTTGATCATGAACGGATCGAACGGCAGGTCCCCGCGCATGTGCGAGCGGTCGTGGATGAGGTCCCACATCACGAACACCTGTTCCGTCAGCTCCTGGTCGTCGAGCATCGCTGCAGCGTCGTCAGGCAGTTCCAGTTTGGTGATCTCCGCAGCGGCACGGACGACTCTGCGGTAGCGAGCGGCTTCGCGGTCCTGGAAGATCGCACCCCACGTGAACGTCGGGATCTCGCGCATCGCGACCGTCTCGGGGAACAGCACCGCCGAGTTCGTGTCGTACCCGGGCGTGAAGTCGACGAACCGCAGTGCGACGAAGAGTTTGTTGCTGTAGTCGCCCGCTTCGAGTTCCGCGATGAACTCCGGCCAGATGACCTCGACCAGGACGGCTTCGACGAGCCGCGAAGAACTGCCGTTCTGCGTCACCATCGGGAAGACGACGAGATGGCCGAGCCCGTCGACGCGGTGCTGTTGCGGCTGGAATTCGTTCAGTGCGTCGAGGAAGTCGGGAACGCCGAAACCGTCGCGTTCCCAGCGTGCGAAGTCGCGCTGCAGTGCAGCGAGGTACGCCGCATCGTGCGGGAAGAAGGGGGCCAGTTCGGCAACGGCCGGGAGGATCGTGGCCAGGTGCTCGGAAGCGGTCGCGTGGTCCGCGTGGTCGGGTATCGAGCCGTCGGCCGTCTGCAACGCACGGAACGACACGACAGCGGCTTTCAGCCGCGTCCACGCGGGGTGCTCGGCGACCTCGCGCACCGACGTGCGGTCCTCGACGACCTCGGGTTCTCCGACGATGGCGCCCTGCGTGAACTCCTGGACGAACTGTGACATGTCGAACCTCCCGTCATTGGGCCGGCCGCGGATCTGCGGCGTGGTGGTGCGCTTGTCATGAGCCTAGGGAGGATCGGGAGACGCATTCTTGCCCATTTGTGGGGAAATCGTGCGCGGCGCCGTTCTCCGCGCGGCAAACCGACTCTCTCGCGCACGAATGCATCACTGGTCGCGCGCCGGTAGCCGTGGTGCGCGGAGTCAGCGGCACCGGGAGGGGCTCGGAGGCGCTGTCCCGACAGGCCTCCGAGCCGACTCCTTAGCGCTTCGTGACGGCTGCGATTGCTTCGCTCACGGTCGAGCCCGGGTGCGTTTCGCGCCATCTCTTCACCTGGCTGGGGTCAGGCGCTGACCCTCGCGGGATCGGCGTGTTTCCCACGATGCCCGGTGCGAAGGTGGCGTACGTGATCGTCGCGAGCGCGGCCATGCACGAGTAGAGCAGGTCGAGCGTGAACCATGCGCAGGCGGTCAACGCGATTCCACCGAGGACGATCAGTGCTGGCGTCCAGCGACTCATCGGAAGCACCCTCGCTTCACGGCCGCGACCCCGAGGAGCTCCGCACCAAGTGCGGCCGCGGCCCCGCCGAGGGCTCGGATCTTCTCCCAGCTGAACGAAGCGCCCCACATGATTCGGACTGCCTTTGTGACACCGCCGAGTGAGTTGATCAAACGTTTGATCTTCAAGATCTTGGCGACTGGGAATGCCGTCGATGCGATCAAGACGGCGATCGCGCCCGTGCACTCGAGGATGCTCGCCCGAGCTGCTCGCTGCATCGTCGGGTTACCAGCTACCCATTTCTCGTACGCAGTCTGGCCGTTCAGCAGTACAGCTTCCGGAATACTCTCGATGAGCGCTAGTCCCCGTTCGACATCGACGGCCTGAATGTCGAGATCCTCGACGATCGAGGCGACCGATGACGATGGAGCTCCTGTCGCTGCCTGAGCTGGCGGGGTGGCCAGCATCGGTGCGCACAGTCCGGCGGCTAGTAGTCCAACGACTGCGAGCTTGCTCGCTGAGACGGTAGTTGACGTCATGGGTCTTCCCTCCTGATCGGCGTCTCTCGCCGAATGGACACCAACCTGCCGGTAACCGGTGAAATGTACAACGTCACCGGCGCGTCGTGTTCGCTGCTGTGCTCCAGGGCAGCGCGCAACGTTTCGTCGCTCTGGCGGGGCCCCGCGGCGCCGACTCGGTCGATACGGTTGTGTGCATGGCACGCTTCACGCCCCCGGCCGCCGACGCGATGCGCGCACGACTCCTGCTCGCAGCACGCGACGAGTTCGCCGCGGCTGGGCTCGTCGGCGCCAAGATCGAACGGATCGCCGCGGCGGCGTCGAGCAACAAGGCGCAGATCTTCCACTACTTCGGCAGCAAGGAGGGGCTGTTCGACGCCCTCGTCGCACAGACCGTCGCTGACACGTTCGACGAGGTCCCCGTCGACACCGACGACCTCGCCGAGTGGGCCGCACGGTTGCACGATTCGTACGTCCGACGCCCGTGGGCTGAGCGGCTCGCGACGTGGCACCGCCTGGAGCGGACGAGTGACGGTGCGCTCGAAGCCGTCATCGCCAGCAACGCCGAGGCCGTCGCCGCGGTCGAGCACGCCCAGCGCGCCGGGGTCCTGCCGCGCAGCTACCGGCCGGCGGTGCTGCTGGGCCTGGTGCTGCACCTCGCCGCGTTCTGGAGCTCGACCTCTCCCGAGTACGGCTCGTTGGTCGCGGCGGTCGCACCTGCGCGGCGCCGGCAGATCGTGGTCGACGCCGTGAAGTCGCTCGTCGGGGGCTGACGTGTCCCACGACCGGGCGTAGGGTCCGGCCCATGAGCAGCGACAATCGCGTACTCCGTGCAGCCTTCGGTCGGCCGTTGGTCTGGGTCGGCGCGGTGTGGATCGCGGTCGGGGTGCTGTGGAGTGTCATGGCGGTCATCGAACCGAGTGGCTTCCGCGTGTTCATGGCTGTCCTGTGGCTCGTGCTCGGCGGCAGCATGCTCGCCGTCGCGCTCCGCGACAAGAAGCGCGGCCTCGGCCGGTACCAGCGCTAGTCGCGGCGGCGCGAGCCCGCAGGAACGACCCGCACCGGGCCTCCCGTCAGCCTGCCGCGCCCGCGGCGACCCGCAGCGTCCGCTCCGCATCGGCGAGGTAGTCAGCCAGCAGTGCTGAGGCCCCAGTCTGGTCACCGGCGCGCAGCGCCACGACGATCGCCTCGTTCCGCTCCACGAACTCGGCGTGGAACGACGCCGGGTCGTCGGCCGTCAGGAAGGCCAGCCGCATCTCGGCGAGCAGCCCGTCCATCAGCCCGTGGATCCGTGTGCTCGGAACCGCTCGGACGAGCTCGGCATGGAACCGGACGTCCGCCGTGCCGACGGTGCCCCAGTCGCCCGCGGCGGCGGCGTCCCGCGCAGTCGTGACGGCGGCAGCCGCCGCGTCGAGCGCCGGTGACGTCGGTGTGCACGCCCGCACCGCGGCTTCCTCCAGTACCCGCCGGGCGGCGTAGAGGTCGGTGACGTCCTCGGCGGAGAGTCGTCGCACGAAGACCCCGCGGTTGAAGACGTGCTCGACGAGCCGGTCGCGCGCGAGCAGCCGGAAGGCCTCACGCAGCGTGTTCCGCGACACCCCGAGCTGGTCGCTCAGCCGCTCCTCGGACAGCTGCGCCCCGGGGGAGAACTCGCCCGACGCGATCCTGGTGCGCAGCCGATCGGCCGTCGAGTCGGCACCACTGACGGTTCGGGTCATGTCCCGATCCTGACACGGCCTCGGGCGTCGCAGGTGCGAACCTCGCACCGTGTGACCGTCGTGTTACAGAGCAGAACAGCCTCTTGCGATTGTTGAACAATGCGGGCCAGACTGTCCCGCATGTTCGTCCTCATCGGCGTCGCCGTCGTCATCATCGGGTTCGCGTTGCGCATCAACGCGCTGCTCGTCGTGACCGTCGCGGGCATCGTCACCGCGGCCATCGGCGGGATCGGTCCCGTCGGCATCCTCACTGCGTTCGGCGACGGTTTCGCGTCGAGCCGGTCCGTCACGACCTTCGCGCTCGTCCTGCCCGTCATCGGCCTGATCGAGCGCTACGGGCTGCAGGACCAGGCCAAGCGCCTGATCGCGAAGCTCGACAAGCTCACGACGGGTCGTCTGCTGGCGGGGTACCTGGCTATCCGGCAGGTCACGGCCGCGGTCGGCCTGACCAGCATCGGCGGGCCGGCGCAGACCGTGCGGCCCCTCGTGCACCCGATGGCCGAAGGTGCGGCGATCAAGAAGTACGGCCGGATCGACGAGCGGATGCGCGAGAAGATCAAGGGCTACTCGGCGTCGTCCGACACCGTCGGGGTCTTCTTCGGCGAGGACGTGTTCGTCGCCGTCGGCTCGATCCTGCTCATCACCACCTTCGTCGACGCCACCTACGGTCTGTCGCTCGAGCCCATCGACCTGGCGCTGTGGGCGATCCCGACGGGCATCGCCGCGCTCCTGGTCCACGGCACGCGACTGCTGCTGTTCGACCGCACGCTCGACAAGATGGCCGCCGACGCCCGCGTCGACGCCCCGACGCAGGGAGCTGCAGCGTGATCACCAGCGAATGGCTCTACTGGCTCATCGGCGCGTTCTTCATCGCGGTGGCCGTCCTCATCGTCACGGACACGTCGCACGCCAAGCGGCTCGGCAACGCGGCGTTCTGGGGGATCCTCGGGGTCTCGTTCTTCTACGGCACGTTCGTGGCCGCGAAGACCGCGCCGTCGTGGGTGCTCGGCATCGCCGTCCTGGTGATGGTCGCGCTCGCCGGACTCGGGTTCACCGGGACGACCAGCCGCACACGGGTCGCCAGCATCCCCGGTGCCGGCACGGGGGCGGAGACCGGCCCGGCCGAACCCACCGCTGCCGCCACGAAGCCGTCCGCCAGCACGAGCGTCCTCGCCACCACCAGCCCCGACGAACGCGCGGCGTTCGCCACCCGGTTCGGCAACAAGCTCTTCATCCCGGCCCTGGTCGTGCCCGTGGTCGCCGTCCTCGTCGCGACGCTCGGGCCGCTCGTCTCGATCGGCGGTGCGCCCCTGCTCGCCGAGGGCAGTGCGACGCTGACCGGCCTGGGCATCGGTTCGGTGCTCGCCGTCGTCGTCGCGGTGTTCGTCCTGCGTCCGCCGAGGATCGCGACGCCCATCCGTGAGGGCGGTCGACTGCTGCAGGCCATCGGGTGGGCAGCGCTCCTGCCGCAGATGCTCTCCACCCTCGGCATCGTCTTCACCCAGGCCGGGGTCGGCGATGCCGTCGGCACCATCATCAAGTCGATCCTGCCCGGCGGCTCGCTGATCGCCGCGGTGGTCGTCTACTGCCTCGGCATGGCGCTCTTCACGATCATCATGGGCAACGCGTTCGCCGCCTTCCCGATCATGACGGCCGCGATCGGATGGCCCGTCCTGGTGCAGGGCTTCGACGGCAACCCCGCCGCGATCTTCGCCATCGGCATGCTCGCCGGCTTCTGCGGCACGCTGGTCACGCCGATGGCCGCGAACTTCAACCTGGTTCCGGCTGCCCTGCTCGAGATGCGGGACAAGTACGGCCCGATCAAGGCGCAGATCCCGACCGCCGCCATCCTGCTCGTCGTCAACATGGGAGTCATGTACCTTGTCGCTTTCTGATGCTGCCCCGCTCGACCTGGCCCGGGCCGCGTGGGCCGACCGCTTCGCGGCCGTCGCTGCCGAGAACACCACGCGCGAGTACCCGTACGCGGCGCACCACACGACGTCCGGTCCGGACGACCGGGCGCTGCCGGTCGAGCTGCACCCCGCCTTCGCGACGTCCTACGACTGGCACTCGTCCGTGCACATGCACTGGCTCGCAGCGCGTCTGGTCGCGCACGGCCTGTCGGCCGACCTGGAGGCCCGACTCACCACGATCCTGCGGGCCCACCTGAGCGCTGATCACCTGGCGACGGAAGCCGCCTACTTCCACACGACGCCGCACTACGAGCGCCCCTACGGGTGGGCCTGGCTCGCGAAGCTCGCCGCCGAGGTCTCCGCGTCGGACGTCCCGGCGATCCGGGAGCTCGCCCCGGGGTTCGTGCCCGTCGTCGACGTGCTCGAGGACCTCGTCACCCGCTGGGTCGACGGTGCCGCCCACCCCGTCCGGCACGGCGTGCACTCGAACTCGGCCTTCGGGCTGCTGCTCGTGCTCGAGGCCGCACGGTCGCTCGGGCGCGACGAGCTCGCCGCGACGGTGGAGCGTGCCGCGCGCGAGTGGTTCGGCGAGGACGCTGGCTGGCCGTTCGCCTGGGAGCGCAGCGGACACGACTTCCTGTCGGCCGGGCTGGCCGAGGCCGACCTGATGCGGGCAGTGCTGACCCCGGCCGAGTTCGCGACGTGGTCGGACGGCTTCTTCGCCCAGGTGCGGGCGGGCGATGCGATCCTGCAGTCGACCGTGGTCCGCGACGAGGCCGACCCGCAGCAGGTGCACCTGTTCGGGCTCGACCTGTCGCGAGCGGGATCGGCCCGGCGCATCGCGGACGCCCTGCGCGCAGGTGAGCTCGACGACGA
The DNA here is from genome assembly GCF_057812125.1 of Curtobacterium sp. ABR8. Classification (NCBI taxonomy): domain Bacteria; kingdom Bacillati; phylum Actinomycetota; class Actinomycetes; order Micrococcales; family Microbacteriaceae; genus Curtobacterium; species Curtobacterium sp. ABR8. Next base: position 3,347,438 of record NZ_CM173818.1, on the reverse strand, counting down.
CGGGCTCGCGAGCCTGCTCGACGAGGCGGCCGACCGGCTGCTGGCCTCGGGTCTGGCCGCCAGTGTCGGCGAGGAGTACTACTCCACGCACTGGCTCGCGAGCTTCGCCTGGGACGCGATGGAAGCGCGGGAGCACGCCGCGCGCTGACCGACAGCAGGTCAGCCGAGCGCGATCGTCCGCTCGAACGTCCGCGCGACGGGCGGAGCGGCGACGATCGGCCCGATCGCTGCGGCACCGTCCGGGGTCGCCCGCCACGCCTCGTAGGCGTCGTGGGCGGCCCCGCTCGTCCAGGACTCCACGACGACCACGCGCGTCGGGTCGGCGTCGTCGACCAGGACCTCGAGGGACTCGCAGCCGTCGAAGGCGCGGGTCTGCGCGAGCGTCTCGCGGATCGCCGCCTCGACGGTGTCGTTGGGGACGTCGCTCCGGAACTGGACATCGAGCAGGACGGTGATCGACATGTGGTGCACCTTTCGTCGGCAGTCCGACGCAACTGGTCGGCAGTGTCCGACTCAACCCGCGGCGGTGCCGACCTGTTCCGGATCGGTGTGCAGGCCCGCCGTCAGCCGACGAGCCGGAAGCGGATGGTGTCGCCCGGACGGAGCTGCGCCGCACGGTCGACCGACTCCGGCGTGAGGACCGCCACGACGGGGTAGCCGCCCGTCACCGGGTGGTCGGCGAGGAACAGCACCGGGAAGCCCTCCGGCGGGACCTGCAGGGATCCGGTCTCGACCCCTTCGCTCGGCAACTCGACCGTCACGGCGCGGACGAGCGGCTGCGGAGCCGTGGTGCGGACACCCACGCGGTCGCTGTCCGACCCGACGGTGAAGTCCTGGCCGGTCAGCGTGTCGCGCCACCCCGGCGTGAACCAGTCGTCGCGGGGTCCGGCGGTCGCTTCGAGCACCACGGGGTCGTCCGGCCAGCGCTCGTCGGGTTGCGGCACGGCGTCGACGATCGGCCACGAGGCGCGGGCATCGCCGATCGGCAGGACGTCGCCCGACGACAACGGGGGCGGCCCGAGGCGTGCGAGTGCGTCCCACGAGCGGCTGCCGAGCACGGGCTCGACCGCGAACCCGCCGAGCACCGCGACGTACGAGCGTAGCCCGGTGGTGGCGATGCCGATCCGGAGGGTGTCGCCCGGGGCGAGCATCAGGACCTCGTGCGAGGCCGCTCCGCGGACCCGGCCGTCTGCCCGCTCGATCTCGACCGGGCAGGCGGCCCCGGCGGTGGCGGCGACCACGTACGCGTCGGCGCGCAGCGTGACGGAGCCGAGCAGGGCCTCCAGGACGGCCGCATCCGGACGGTTGCCGACCAGTCGGTTGGCCAGCGCTGCGGACCCGCGGTCGGCGGCACCCGCCGCACCGAGTCCCATGTCGCTGAAGCCCGGCCGTCCCAGGTCCTGCGTGGCCACGCCGAAGCCGACCTGCAGGACGGTCAGCGCACTCATGCCGCACCCGCGTCGACGAACCGAACCCGTGTGCCGGCCGGCGCCCGTGCCGGCGGTTCGTGGTCGAGCGACCACATCGGCACGTCGGTGCGGCCGATGAGCTGCCAGCCGCCGGGGGAGACGCGTGGGTAGACGGCGCTGAACTCGCCCGCGAGGGCCACGGCACCGCTCGGCACGGCGGTGCGCGACGCGCTCCGGCGTGGCAGGTCGAGCGACGGTTCGGTGCCGGTGAGGTAGCTGAAGCCCGGGGCGAAGCCGCAGAACGCGCTCGTCCAGAGCTGGCCGGTGTGCCACGCGATCAACCGGTCGCGGTCCATGCCCGTCAGGGCGGTCACCTGGTCGAGGTCCTCGCCGTCGTAGACCACCGGGATGACGAGGGGATCCGCGGCGCTCGCCGCATCGGCGTCGGCGGCGGGTGCGACCCGTTCGAGTGCGCTGCGGAGCCGTGTGGCGTCGGTCGTCGCCGGGTCGAAGCGGAGCAGCAGCGTCCGTGCGCCGGACACGACCTCGGTCAGGCCGCGCAGCCGCGCCTCGGCCAGCCCCGTGCGGAACGCGACGACCTGCGGCAGGGAGTCGAAGGTGGCGAGCAGGGCGGCGCGGCCGGCGGGCCGGAAGTCCACGCCGGTCACGGTGCGGCGGGTGCGAACGGCGCGATCGTGACGCCGTGCTCGGTCAGAGTCGCTCGGATCGCGCGGGCCATCGCGACGGCACCGGGGGAGTCGCCGTGAACGCAGACGGAGTCGGCACGGACCTGCAGCTCGGAGCCGTCGACGGCGGTCGCGACGCCCTCGGTGACCATGCGGAGGACCCGGGCGGCGACCTCGTCCGGGTCGTGGAGCACGGAGCCGGGCTTGCTGCGGGACACCAGGGAGCCGTCGGGTTCGTACGCGCGGTCGGCGAACGACTCCGCCACCGCGCGGAGCCCGTGGCGTTCGGCGGCGAGCAGGAGTTCGGAACCCGGCAGCGCGAGCACCGCCAGCGAGCCGTCGACGTCGGCGATCGCCCGGACCACGGCCTCGGCCTGGACCGGGTCGGCGCACGCGGTGTTGTACAGGGCGCCGTGGGGCTTGACGTAGGTGACGGCGGTTCCGGCGACCCGTGCTGTGGCGGCCATCGCGCCGAGCTGGTGCACGACGTCGGCGTGGAGTTCGTCCGCGGTGACGTGCACCGGTCGGCGACCGAAGCCGGCGAGGTCGCGGTAGGCGACGTGCGCCCCGATGGCGACCCCGCGCTCGGCGGCGGCGCGGGCGGTGGCGAGCATGATCGTCGGGTCGCCGGCGTGGAATCCGCAAGCGATGTTGGCGCTCGACACGACGTCGAGCATCGCGGCGTCGTCGCCCATGGTCCAGGCGCCGAAGCCCTCGCCGAGGTCGCTGTTCAGGTCGATCGTCGTCACGGGGACTCCCTGTCGTCGCGGGTTGTTGAACAATCTACCGAGCGCGCGGCGCCGTGTCACCTGATTCCGAGCAGCGGCACGTAGCGTCCGAGGTCAGCACCTGCCGGGGGCGTCGCCCTCGGTTCGACCACTGCACTGGAGCAGACCATGACCGACAGCAGCAACACGCACGACGACGACACCAAGGCCCCCGTGAACGACTCCGAGGGCACCGAGAAGCCGGGCGGGCTCGGCGACGACAACACCATCCCCAACGACCCGGACGGCCTGGCCGCTGGGCACGTCGGGGACGACTCGCACTTCAACCCGGAAGAGGACGGGGAGAAGTAGGGGGCGCTCGTCGACTCGGAACGACGTCCTCGTCGTCGTACGACATCGAGGACGTCGTTCCGAGTCGACACCGCGCCGACACCGCGTCGCCGTCAGCGCCAGCGCCAGCAGCGCTCAGGGGTCAGGGCTGCGGCAGCCGGCGACCGAACACTGCGCTGAGGAACCGCGCGAAGCGGGACTCCGGCACCTCCGTGGTCTGCACCGCCCGGGTCGGCGACCGGAACGCCAGGTCGTGCAGCATGTTCCGCTTCGAGCCGTCCCAGTTCGCGAACAGGTAGGTGCCGCCGACGAACGACATGCTCCGGACCGGTGTCCGCTTCCACGAGTCGGCGGCGACGTAGTAGCCGGTGTGGCCCGAGCTGATGTGCTGGATCACGGTGTCGACGTCGATGACGCTGGTGGTCGTCACGACGGCGGTGATGCCCGTGCGGTCACGGGCGACGTACTCGATCAGGTGTTCGGTCACGGTGGGACTCTTCGTCGCAGAGGCGGGACGCCACGACGGTGAACGTGGCGAAGGGTGTTCGGAACCGCCGTTGCTTCCGACAGCAGGATACGTCCGCTTCGTCGTGCCGTCACCGGAATGTCCAGCGGTCGCATCCGCTCCCGCGGTCAGTCGGTTCGTCGGACCATCCAGGACGCGATCCGGTCGACGGCGGCCGCGAAGTCGCTGCTGGCCGGACGGTTCAGGAAGGCGTGCCGGCTGTCGGGCAACACCTCGCGCTCGAGGTCGACCCCGGCTGCGCGGAGCTGCCCGGCGAACCGGTCGCCGGATGCGCGCATCGTGTCCCGCTCGGCGTCGAGCACCAGCGTGCGCGGGAACGTGCCGAGCTCCTGCGGTGCCGGGAACGCTCCGGCACCGAGCGGCCCGGCGTAGGTGCGGTTCGCGGCGTCGAGCAGCAGCGGAGCGTGCGTGATGCGCCGGTGCCCGCGCACGAGCCGCTGCACTGCTCGGTCGCGGGGTGTCCGCGCGTGGAAGAACCCGTAGGCGAGCACCGCGCCGGCGAGCGTGGGCGCGGCCGGGATCGCCGTGGCCGCCAGACACGCTCCAGCGCTCGCGCCGCCCAGCACCAGACCGGCGGGACACTTCGTCGCGAGTTCGCGCAGCACCGCCACGACCTCGTCGCGTGCATGCGGCGCACGGCGGCGCGCTCGGGCGCCCGTCCGACCGATCCAGGGCATGCCCGGCAGTGGACCGAGCCGGTAGTCGACGGTGACGACCGGGACGCCGCGGGCACCGAGCGCTCGAGCCACGGCGTCCGACTCGGGCAGGTCCAGGTCGCCGCGGAAGAACCCGCCGCCGTGCAACCAGACCAGCGTCGGCGCGGTCCGGGCGTCCGCAGCCCGGTACCGCCGGATCGGCACCGGGCCGTGGGGACCCGCGAGCACGTCGTCCACGACGTCGACCGTCCCCGCTGTTCCCCCCCATGCCAGCAGACTACGGGCCGGTAACGATGCGCGCGTCGACTCCGCCGTCGGTGCACCGTGGAGTGGTGCGTACCTCGAAGACCGTCCTGTTCCTGACCGGCGCCGCCCTGGTGGCCCTGCTGACCGGGTGCTCGGGCGGTGGAGACGGCGGCGAGGGCGGTGACGCGACCCCGACCGTCACCGAGACCGTGACCGCGGCACCGACGGAAACAGCGGCCGCCCCGACGCCGGCGACCACGCCGACCCCCACGCCCACCCCCACGTGTGGACCCGCGAGCGGCGCCGAGGCAGCGGTATCGGGGATCGCCGCGCTGCCGTCGCCCGCCGGCCTCGAGGGCACGAAGTGGGACGCCGCGAACGCCGACTACTCCGGCTACGACGCCTGCGCGGCACTCTCCTGGTCCGTGGTCTCGCCCGAGATGGCCACGGCCGGCTCGCCGTACGCGATCCTGCTCTTCCACCAGGGCCGGTACCTCGGCACCGCGACGTCCGAGCAGTACGCGTTCGAGCCGGCGGTCGAGCGGTTGTCCGACGCCTCGATCTCCGTGACCTACACCTACGCGAAGGCGAACGAGGCGAACGCGGACGCATCCGGTCGCACCACGGCGACCTACATCTGGAACGACGGCACCGAACGCGTCGACATGACCGGCGAGGTCCCGCCCGCTCAGGGCTGATCGGCGGCAGCACCCCGACCGCCGAGTTCGCGCTGCAGGGCGCGGAGGACTCGAACGATCGTCGCGAGCTTGTCCGGACCGCCCTCGAACCCGCGTCCGAGCGCTGGTCGTGGCTCCAGCACGACGTCCTCGCCGACCGTCGTGCTGATCCAGACGCCGAAGTCGACCCGTTGTCCGCGTGCGTCCTTCGTGGCGACGGAGAACTTCCGGATGTGAGTCCAGGGCAGGTCGAACACCGGCTCCGCCCGGGACGGCGCCCACGCGTGCAGACCGGACGCGTCGACGGTCCAGATCTCGGGTCGGGGGCCCGGCAGGTCGTCGGTCGCTCGAAACCCCGACGCGGAGACCGGCAGGTGGAAGCGGGGCGCGCGGCGTTCCCGGATCCGTGCCAGGGTGCGGCGATCGGTCCGGCCGGCGCTCCAGGTCACCACCGCCAGCAGCAGGCCGAACCCGGCGACGAGCAGCGGCCACAGGATGAAGTTGGCCTGTGTGCGGGCGCTGTCGAGACCGCGCAGGAAGTCCGGCGACGCGAACTCGGCGACGAGCACGACGAGCCCCGCTGTCGTCGTCACCGCGGCCACGAGCAGGACCGGCCACCGCATCGGCGTCTCGCCGTCGCGCAGCCGTTGCACCCACCGCTCGCCCGCGTACTCCACCGCACCATCCTGCCCGGCTGCACCGCACGACGGCCGCGAGCACGAGATGCTGGTCCCATGCAGTTCGCCCGCACCGCCGCACCCGGTGTCGCCGTCGCCGTCGCGATCGGCCTCGTCGCCACCCTGGTCGGCACGGCCGTCCCGGTCGTGGGCGGGCCCGTCCCCGCCGTCCTGATCGGCGCGGTGCTCGGTTGGCTCGTCCGGCGGCGCACCGGTGGCAGCCTCGCCGTGCTCGCTCCGGGCGTGAAGTTCTCGTCGAGCCGTGTGCTGCAGTTTGCCGTGGTGCTGCTCGGCGCGCAGCTGTCGATCGGCGAGGTGCTGCGCATCGGCGGCGAGACCCTGCCGGTCATGCTGACGACCCTCGTGGTGTGCCTCGGAGCAGCGTGGGGGATCGGTCGCCTGCTGCGGGTGTCGAGTGCCCTCCGCACCCTGATCGGCGTCGGGACCGGCATCTGCGGCGCGTCCGCGATCGCGGCCGTCACGCCCGTCATCGGCGCGGTCAGCGCGGACGTCGCCTACGCGATGTCGACGATCTTCCTCTGCAACATCGCCGCGGTGTTCGCCTTCCCCCTGCTCGGCCACGCCCTCGGGCTCAGCCAGCACGCCTTCGGCGTCTTCGCGGGGACGGCGGTGAACGACACGTCGTCCGTCGTCGCCACCGCCACGGTCTACGGTCGCCAGGCGACCGACACCGCGGTCGTCGTGAAGCTGGTGCGGACCCTGATGATCATCCCGATCGTCATCGGGCTGGCCGGCCTGGAGGCCCGACGCGCCTCCCGTGAGCAGCTCGCGCCCGACACGGGGTCGCGCAGCGGGTTCCGCGTGTTCCGGTTGGTCCCGTGGTTCCTGATCGGGTTCCTCGTGGTGGTGCTGCTCCGGACGGTCGGGGTGCTGCCGGCTGGGGCTGCCCCGGGGTTCTCGACCGTGGCGTCGTTCCTCATCACGGTGGCGCTCGCCGCGATCGGCTGCTCGACGGACTTCGCGGCGCTGCGCCGTGCCGGGTTCCGTCCGATGCTGCTCGGCATCGCGCTCTGGGTGTTGGTGGCGGGCACGAGCCTCGGGGCGCAGGCGGTGTTCGGCCTGCTGTAGGTCGGGCGGGGCAGGGTCTTGCAGCGGTTGTACCCATCGTTTATCGTTGTATCGAATTTCGATGGTACCGATGATCGACAGGGGAAGACGCCGTGACCGCACCCGTGTACGAACCGCCCCGCGGGCGGAACTCCTACCTCGCCTACGTCGCCTGCTGCGCGATCGGCATCGTCCTGGTCGTCTGGCGGTACGTCGACCTGCTCGTCCGCTCAGTCGGCTCCGGAACGGTGTCGGTGCCCGTCCGGATGACCGCGACGAGCGACGTCCCGCAGCCGCCCGGCGGTGCGACCGTCACCGCCGACCACCTCGTGCTCCGGGCTCCGGTCGCGGACGTGCCGGCCGGGGCGATCGGGTACATCCGGGTCGGTGACGCGCTCGAGGTCCTGTTGGTCAGTGCGCTCATCGCCCTCGTCGCGGCGGTGGCCTGGAAGATCTCGCGCGGCGGGCTGTTCGACCGGTCGACGACCCGCATCCTCGACTGGCTCGCCGCCGCGGTGCTGGTGGCCGGCTTCGTGCCCCAGTTCGTCCGCCGGATGGGGTGGAACTGGGTGGTGTCGGGGCTCGGGTGGGACGGGTACCTGCCGACGCCGGACGTCGACCACCAGTTCGTGCCCGTGTACCTCGGCCTGCTCGTCGTCATCTGCTTCCGGTTCGCCCTCACCGCGTCGCAGCGGATGGTGCGCGACCAGTCCGGGCTGGTCTGATGCCCCCGGAGCAGGAGGACGGCCATGCGGTCGTCTGTCACCTCGACGAGCTGCTCGCGGCTCGCGGCATGACCCTGACGGAGCTCGCCGACCGGGTCGGGGTCACCGTGGTGAACCTGTCGGTGCTGAAGAACAACCGGGCGCGCGCGATCCGGTTCTCCACCCTCACCCGGCTCTGCCAGGAGCTCGGGTGCCAGCCGGGCGACGTCTTCTCGGTGCGCGCGGACTGACGACGGGAGGCCCGGATCACGTGAGCCGACCTGCTCACGCGGGGAGGGCCTCCCGTCCGATCTGCGGGGTCGGCGGCGTCAGCCGCGCAGCGCCTCCGTCAGCTTCACGCGACTGCCCGTCCGCAGCAGCGCGTTCTCGTAGACGCGAGCGCCGACGAGCACGACCACGACCACCGAGGCGACCACGATCAGGAGCGACAGGATCGGCTCCCACCACTCGGCCGTCCCCAGGAAGATCCGCATCGGCATGCCGATCGGAGCGCTGAACGGGACGTACGACATGATGCCGAGCACCGTCGGGTTGTTGTACGCGACGATGATCAGGATGTACGGGATCATCACGAGCATCATCACCGGGGTGGTGACGCTGCCGACGTCCTCCTGACGCGACACGAGCACGGCCGCCGCGGCGAACAGCGAGGCGATGAGCACGAAGCCGACGGCGAAGAACCCGACGAACCACAGGATGCTCGGGCCGAGCATCGAGAACATGTTGTCCTGCCCGGTGACCGCCAGGGTGACGACCGCGGCGATGGCCACGGCGACGATCTGCGCGAACGCCATGACGCTGTTGCCGAGGACCTTGCCGGCGAGCAGCGCCCTGGCCGAGATCGCGGACATCAGGATCTCGACGACCCTGGTCGACTTCTCCTCGACCACGCTCTGCGCGATGGACTGGCCGAACGTCACGGCCGAGGCGAAGTACACGACGCCGAACGCGATGGCGATGAGGTAGACGAGGCCGCCGGGCAGCGCGTCCGGGTCGAGCAGCTCGATCCGCGGTGTGACGCTCAACGCGGAGACGACGTCGGTCGGTGCCTCGTCGAGGCCGACGACCTTGTACCCGAGCGGATCGTCGGACGGCACGATCGCCGCGTCCACGTCGCCGTTCTGCACGAGCCGTTCGGCGTCCGCCACCGAGGTGGAGTCCGTGACGTCGAGGCCCGTGGTGGTCGGCAGCGAGACGCCGTCGACGACCGCGACCGGCGTGGTGTCGTCGGCGGTGGCCTTCCCGACGATGCCGCCGACCACGATGGACGCGACGACCATGCCGATCAGGATGAGGGCGGAGACCACGAAGGCCTTGCTGCGGATGCGTGCCTGGATCTCGCGTGCGGAGACGAGCCGCACGGCCTGCACGAAGGAGTCGTTCATCGGATGACCTCCCGGAAGACCTCGCTGAGCCGCGGGACCCGCGGGGCGAACGAGCCGACGGTGCCGTGCTGCACGGCCCGCTGCAGGACGTGTTGGGCGGTGGCCGGCTCGGCTTCGAAGACGGCGTAGCCGCCGTCGAACTCGCGGACCGTCACGCCGGGCTCGTCGCGGAGCCAGGCGACGTCACCGTCGACGAGCAGCTCCCAGGCGGCGGGGCCGGCCTGCTTGCGGAGTTCGTCCTGCGGGCCGGCAGCGCGGATGGTGCCGCCCGCGATCACGACGACGTCGTCGCAGAGCCGCTCGACGACGTCCAGCTGGTGGCTCGAGAACAGCACCGGGACGCCCCGCGCCGCGGTCTCGCGCAGGACACCGAGCACCGTGTCGACCGCCATCGGGTCGAGGCCCGAGAACGGCTCGTCGAGCACCAGCACCTCGGGGTCGTGCGCGAGGGCCGCGGCGATCTGCACCCGCTGCTGGTTGCCGAGCGACAGCTTCTCGACGGCGTCGTCGGCGTGGCCGGTCAGCTCGAGCCGTTCGAGCAGCTCGGTGGTGCGCGTGGTCGCTGCGCGCTTGTCCACGCCGTGCAACCGGGCCAGGTAGGTGATCTGCTCGGCCACCGGCATCTTCGGGTAGAGGCCGCGTTCCTCGGGCATGTAGCCGAACCGGCGGCGGTCGGCGGGCCGGACCTCGGTGCCGTCGATCGAGACCGAGCCGGCATCGGCCTGGAGTACGCCGAGCATGATGCGCATGGTGGTCGTCTTGCCGGCGCCGTTGCCGCCGACGAACCCGGTGAGGCGGCCGTCGCCGACCGTGAACCCCACGTCGTCGAGCACCCGGCGGTCGCCGAACTGCTTCGTCACCCCTTCGATGGTGAGCATGTCGTACCCCTCTCGCGACGCTGGTCGTCGCTGCGTCCGACGCTATTGGCCGGGAGGCACGCCCCGCCTCCGCCGCCAGGCGGGACTTGGGTGGGTGGTCGGCTCCACCGCACGGGGGAGGGGGTGGGTCGGTCCGGTGGGCCGGGTCGGCACGGTGCTGGGTTGTTCGGCCCGTGGGGCTTTGGTTGCTCGGTGCGTCGTCGTGGCGGGGCACGGTGCGGTCAACGCTGCACGGGTTGAGCGAGGGCGCACGGTGCGGGCGTAGTGCGAGCGCGGCACCATGCGGACTTGTCCTGCCGGTGCCGGATCGATCGGCTCGGTCAGCCGGCGACGCCGTGCTCGAACGCCCAGACGACCGCCTGGATGCGATCCCGCAGCGCGAGCTTCTGCAGCACGTTCGACACGTGGGTCTTCACGGTGGCGTCACCGACGTACAGTTCGGCGGCGATCTCGGCGTTGCTGAGCCCCCGGGCGAGCAGCCGGAGCACCTCGGTCTCGCGCTCGGTGAGCCCGGCGGATGCGAGGGCGGCGTCGCCGGACAGGTCGGAGGCGCGGCCGCTCGACACCGGCGCCGCCGTCGCCCGGCTGATCACCCGCCGCGTGACGTCGGGCGCGAGCAGGGCGTCCCCGGCGGCGACGGTCCGGACGGCGTCGATCAGCCGTTCGGGGGAGGCGTTCTTCAGCAGGAAGCCGCTCGCACCCGCCTCGAGCGCTTGGAACAGCGCGTCGTCGCTGTCGAACGTCGTCAGGATGAGCACCGCCGGCGGGGCCGGCAACGCTGCGATCCGCCGCGCCGCCTCGAGCCCGTCGACGCCGGGCATCTGCACGTCGAGGCACACCACGTCCGGGCGCAGGATCCGGACGGCCTCGACCGCACGGGCACCGTCGGGGGCCTCGCCGACCACCCGGAACCCCGGCTCGGACTCCAGGATCACGCGGAACCCGGCCCGGACCAGCTCCTGGTCGTCCGCGAGGACGATCGTCAGGTCGGTCGTCGCGTTCACGTCGTCGGCAGCCATGCCCGCACCAGGTAGCCTCCCCGGGCGCGTGGCCCGATCTCGATCCGTCCGTCCACGGCGGCGACCCGCTCCCGCATGCCGACGTGCCCGAGGCCGCTGCCCGACGGGTTCCGCGCCGGGCGCTCGCCGTGGCCGTCGTCGGTGACCTCGACCTCGACACCGTCGTCCAGGTACCGCAACCGGACGTCGGCGCGGGCGGTCGGACCGGCGTGCTTGAGGACGTTCGTCACGGCCTCCTGCACGATCCGGTACGCGACGGCGGCGACCGTCGGCGGCACCGGACGCTCGTCGCCCACGACCACGTACTCGGTCGGGTGCCCGGCGACCCGGGCCGACTCGGCGAGCTCACCGATGCGCGCGATGCCCTCGGTGCTCGGACCGTCCCCGACACCGGGGTTCCCGGCGCTCGGTTCGTCGGCCGACCGCAGGGTGCCGAGCATCCGCCGCAGCTCTTCGACTGCGGTGCGCGCGCTCTCCTCGACCACGCCGAGCGACGCCGTCGCCTGTGCCGGATCGCGGTCGATGACGCGTCGGGCGGCACCGGCCTGCACGCCCATCAGGGACACGTGGTGCGCGACGACGTCGTGCAGCTCACGGGCGATCCGCACCCGCTCGATGGTGACGGCCTGGGCGGCGCTACGCTCCCGTTCGGCCGCGAGCTCCGCGGTGCGTTCGTCGAGCTGGTGCCGGGCCACGGCCGAGGCCCAGGCCCGGTTGCCCGCGTACCAGGCAGCGCCGAAGTAGATGACGTTGATGAGGATGTTCAACAGCGAGATCGCCACGTACGGAGCCACCGGGGAGTCCGTGTCGTTCGGCAGGGCGTTCGGTGACGCCCACCCGAACGAGATCGCGACGAACAGCCACGCGAACATGCCGCCGATGACGACCCAGCGCACGGCTTCGGACCGGACGCGGTCCGAGCACCACGCGCCCACCGTGTACAGCGCGATGAAGAGCGTGAAGTTGACGAGGAAGACCTCGGGCACCTGGAGCAGCTGCGTCGCGGCGAACGCCACCGCCGACACCAGCGCCACCGACATCGGGAACCGTCGGCGGAACGCGATCGGGGCGGCGTTCGCGACGATCATCAGCGCGGAGACCCACCATGCGGCCTGGTCGTCGCCGTAGGTACCGGCGGACCCGTACAGGAACGTCGTGACGGCGAGCCCCCCGGCCAGCACCACGGCGAGCACCATGTCCTGCCGGTACTCGTGCCGCCCCACCGGCAGCCGTGACCACTCCGCCGTCGTCCCCATGCAGCAAACGCTAGCGGGTGGCTCCGGGCGGGAGTAGCCTCCCGCCAACGAGCAGGGGAGTCACCGTGCAGTTCCTCGTCAACGTCATCGACGACGGGCAGGCCGTCGCCGCCGGTCGGACGGAGTCCGCCACCCAGGCCGAGGCCGATGCGGTCGACGCGCTGAACGAACGTCTCGGCGACGCGGTCGTGTTCGCCGCCGGGGTGTCCGCTCCGGCCGACGGCACCGTCGTCGACGCGCGCAGCGGCGGCTCGGACACGACTCCAGGGCTGGCGACCGACACCGCCGAGTTCGTCGCGGGCTTCTGGGTCATGGAGCTGCCGGATGCCGAGTCGGCGCTCCGTGTGGCGCACGAGGCGTCGCAGGCGTGCAACCGGAAGATCGAGCTGCGTCCACTCCTGTGACGGAAGTATCACCGTGCGGAGGGCCTCCGCGCCTGCCGACCACGGCGGGTACGGCGCTCGCCGCGGTGACGACCGCACCGACCACGAACGTCGCCGCGTAGCCCGACAGACCGACGAGCGCGCCCGTCGCCGCCGCTCCGACGGCCTGCCCGAGCACGAGTGCGACGAAGAGCATCGACGTCCCCGCCGACGACCGCGCAGCGTCGAGTTCGGTCGTCCAGGCGATCAACGCGCCGGTCGCGGCCGTGTAGCCCCAGCCGAACACCGCGCAGGCCAGCATCGCCACCACCGTGGCCTGCGGCGCGAGCCCGAGGGCGACGACGGCCACCGCCACGGCGCCCGCGGTCACCGCCCAGAGCACCCGCGCGCGGAGTCCGCTCGTCCACCGAGCCGTCACGGCGACCGCGGCGCCGCCGACGCCGAGCGCGATCCACGCCGACACGGACACCACGGCCGCCGCGCCGGCGTCGACCAGCGCCGACCGGCCGTACGTCCACACGACCGCCGACCCGGCGCCGAAGAGCAGTGCGAGCGTCAGGACCCGACGGTGCGCCGCGAGCCACGCCGTCCCCGGTGCGGTGGCCCGGCCGGCGCCGGACCCGCTCCCGCGCGACACGAGCAGCAGCACGACGCCGACGGCGAGGGCGAACACCCCGGACCACGCCCAGGCCGTCCGCCAGTCCGGCAGCAGCACGAGCGCGAGCGCGCCGGCGGCGACCAGCCCCGGGCCGGTCCCCGAGTTGACGACCGCCTGCGCCGTTCCCTGCACGGACTCCGGCACCGCGCGCGACACGAGCTGCACGAGGGCCGGTGACGCGAGCCCGGCTCCGGTCGAGGCGAGCACCGCGGCGATCCCGAAGGTCCACGGCCCCGGTGCCGTCGCCATCGCGAGCGCGCCGACCCCGGCGAACGTGGACGCCGCGGCGACGAGCACACGGGGGACCCGTGCGGCGACCAGGAACCCGACCACCGCGCCGACGCAGTACATCGCCGAGGCGCCCGAGGAGACCCACCCGGCGGCGTCCGGACGCAGCCCGAGGTCACGTTCGACGTCGGGCAGGAAGAGACCGAACGCCAGGCGGACCAGCCCGTACGTCGCGGCGATCAGGGCCACCCCGCTACCGAGGAACACCCACTGTCGTAACGAAAACGATCGTTTCACTTTTGAGAGCCTAGGGTGCTTCCATGGCGATGCGTCCAGGAACCGAGCAGAAGCTGCTCGACGCGGCCGAGGAACTCTTCTTCACGCAGGGCATCGCCGCGACCCCGATCGACGCCGTGCTCGACCACGCCGGGATCTCGAGCGCCACGCTCTACCGCGGGTACGCGAGCAAGGAGGCCCTGGTCGCTGCAGCACTCGAGCGCCGGCACGACGACTGGCTCGCGACGTGGGACCGTGCGGTCGAAGCCGCTCCGGACGACCGTGGCCGCCTGCTCGCGGTGTTCGACGCGCTCGACGACTACCGGACCACCGCCGCCGGCTCACGCTGGTGCGCCTTCCTCGGGACCGCTGCCGAGTACGCGGACGCCCCTGCCGAGGTGCACGCGGTGCTCGACCGCGAGACCGGCGCGCTCCGCACCCGGCTCACCGCGCGGGCCGCGCCCGTCGTCGGCGACCGTGCCGGTGCCCTCGCCGACCAGCTGCTGCTCGTCGTCTCGGGGTACCTCGCGATGCGCCTGCGCGACCCGTCGGTCGGGACGTCGACGGCGCGCGCGGTCGCCGCAGTGCTCGTCCAAGCCGCCTGACCGCTCGTCAGCCCCGGGGTTCTCCGACACCACGCTCGGTACCCTGCCCGGTGTGCAGCGACTCTCCTCGACCCTCGTGATGCAGCGCGTGACCTCTGACGGAACGGTGCCCCTCGGATGACCCGTTCGCGTGCGTCGACGATCACCCGACGGTCGCTGCTGATCGGTGGCATCGGCGTCGTCGCCGCGGGTGCAACCGCGGAGGCGGTCAACCTCGACCTGCTCCCGGGTCGGTCGACGATGTACCGCGTGCTCGGGCTCAACGGTGCCGACGGCACGATCCCCGATGTCGACCCCGTGCCCTCCGTCTCCGGCACCTTCGTGTCGGCGTCCAGGAAGGGGCGCACGGTCGGCTGGACCATCGCCGCCCCGGCGTCGGACACCCCGTTGCCCGTCGCCGTCGCGCTGCACGGCTACGGCGACGACCACGCGTCGTTCTTCGGGCGGGAGCTCGGCTGGGACCGGTTCCTCGCGGCGCACATCGCGGACGGTGGGGCGCCCTTCGCGATCGCCTCGATCGACGGCGGCAACCGGTACTGGCACCACCGGTCGGACGGGGACGACCCCGCAGCGATGGTCGTCGACGAGTTCCTGCCCCGGATCGCACGGCGCGGGTTCGACACCGACCGGCTCGCGCTGACCGGGTACTCGATGGGTGGGTTCGGTGCCCTCCGGCTCGGCGGGGTGCTCGGTGCATCCCGCGTCCGCGCGGTGTCGGCGATCAGCCCCGCACTCTGGACGTCAGCAGCGGACACCGCCCGCGGAGCATTCGACGACGCGGCCGACTTCCGCGAGAACACCGTCCTCGGTCGGCAGCGCGCGCTCGACGGGGTCGCGGTGCGCGTGGACTGCGGCAACGGCGACGGGTTCGCACCGGCCGTCCACACCTACGTCGACGGGTTCGACGCGCCACCGGCAGGGGGCTTCGAACCCGGCGCGCACACCCACGGCTACTGGCGGCGCCTGGCGCCGCAGCAGCTCGCGTTCCTCGCTCGCCACCTCGGTCGCTGACCCGAGTCGCGCCCTGGACGCGCGCCGAGACGGACGGGAGGCCCGTGGCGGGCCCGCACCGGGCCTCCTGTCCGTCGACCGGTCGCGCCCACGGCACGCGGAACGTGACGGGGAGCGCTCAGGCGCGCCCGCGGTTCCGGCGCCGGATCTCCTTCGGAGCCCGACCGGCCATGAAGGACCTCGCAGGGTCGACGAGGAACCCCTGTCGCAGGGCTTCTCGTCCGACGAGCATCCGGAACCCCATCTGGTCGCGGTTGCTCAGGGTGACCTCGGACTCGACGGCGCGCCCCGCCAGGGTGATCGTGGTGAGCACGACGATGCGTTCCTGGGTGTGCCCGGTCGAGCTGCGGATGACGCGCCGGTCGTGCACGGCGCACTCGATCGTGACGGCGTCGGCATCGGTGTCCTGCCAGGGGTGCACCGAGAACCGCACCCGGTCGCCGGGCAGTTCCTCGAGGTCGAAGGCGTGCAGCGCCGAGCTGCGCGCACCGGTGTCGAGCTTGACCTTGATCCACGGCAGCCCGAGGTCCGGCAGGCCGGCCCACTCGCGCCAGCCGGCGACGACGAGCCCGCCGTCGGGGGACTTCGGAGCACGCGCCATGGCCCCATCTTGTCGTACGCCCGACGGCAGTGTCCGCGTGCTTTGATGGACCGTCGCCGTCGATCCGACCCCGCGGAGAACCCCTCGATGAAACTCGCCATCCTGTCGCGCGCCCCGCAGGCGTACTCCACCCAACGCCTCCGTGCGGCAGCGCTGGACCGCGGTCACGAGGTCAAGGTGCTGAACACCCTGCGCTTCGCGATCGACCTGTCCGGCGAGGACCCGGACCTGCTCTACCGCGGCAAGCTCCTGTCCGACTACGACGCCGTCCTGCCCCGGATCGGCAACTCGATCACCTACTACGGCACCGCGGTCGTGCGGCAGTTCGAGCAGATGGACGTCTACACGCCGAACACCGCGACGGGCATCACGAACTCACGGGACAAGCTCCGGGCGAACCAGATCCTGTCCCGGCACCACATCGGCATGCCCGCGACGACGTTCGTCAACAGCCGGGCCGACGTCCGCGGCGCGATCGAGCGGGTCGGCGGCGCTCCGGTCGTCATCAAGCTGCTCGAGGGCACGCAGGGCATCGGGGTGATCCTGGCGCCGGAGGAGAAGGTCGCCGAGTCCATCGTCGAGACCCTGCACTCGACGAAGCAGAACGTCCTGATCCAGTCGTTCATCTCGGAGAGCCGTGGCCGCGACATCCGTGCGCTCGTCGTCGGCGACCGGGTCGTGGCCGCGATGCGCAGGACGGCGTCGGGGGACGAGTTCCGGTCCAACGTGCACCGCGGCGGCACGGTCGAGAAGGTCACGCTGTCGCCCGAGTACGAAGCGGTGGCTGTCCGGTCGGCGCAGATCATGGGCCTCAAGGTCGCCGGCGTCGACATGCTCGAGGGCAACGACGGCCCACTGGTGATGGAGGTCAACTCGTCACCGGGGCTCGAGGGCGTCGAGCGTGCGACGGGCCTCGACGTCGCCGGCGCGATCATCGACTTCATCGGCAACCAGGTCGCCTTCCCGGAGATCGACGTGCGCCAGCGGCTCAGCGTCTCGACGGGCTACGGCGTCGCCGAGCTGCTCGTGCACACCAACGCCGACCTGGTCGGGAAGACGATCAAGGAGTCCGGGCTCTGGGACCGGGACATCACCGTCCTGACCCTGCACCGGGGCGCGACCGTCATCCCCAACCCGCGCAGTGGGGTGACGCTGCAGGCAAGTGACCGGCTGCTCTGCTTCGGCAAGCTCGAGGAGATGCGCTCGATGGTGCCGGACCGTCGACGCCGTCGGAGCACGATCCGGAAGCTCCCGAAGGACGCCTGACACCGCGCGTCCAGCCGAGCCGGACTGCACACACAGGCGAAATGAGGAAGTATGTGTCGGTGACGATCATGACGGAACGGCCGGTCGACCAGGCAGCGAACGGGCAGCGGGCGGCGAGCAGTGAACCCGAGCAGCCCGGCAACGCCACGGCGAAGCACCACAACGTCTCGCTGCTGTCCGTGGCGACGACGACGGCCGAACGCGTGACGACCTCTGCGGACATCGAGGCCCGGCTCCGCGGCGTGCTCCGTCGACTCCGTCTGCCGATGGGCCTGCTCGAGCGCGTCGCCGGTGTGATCGAGCGTCGCAACTGGGGCGAGGGCCAGACCTTCCAGGACGCCGCCATCGACGCCGGTCGTCGCGCGATGGCCGAGGCGGGTGTGCGTCCCGACGAGATCGGGCTGCTCATCAACACCTCGGTGACCCGTCCGCACCTCGAGCCGTCGGTCGCCGTGCGCCTGCACCATGGGCTCGGCCTGCCGTCGTCCGCCATCAACTTCGACATCGCGAACGCGTGCCTGGGCTTCGTCAACGCCATGAGCGTCGCGGCGGGCATGATCGACTCCGGTCAGATCAAGTACGCGCTCGTCGTCGACGGCGAGGACGCCGACCAGGTGCAGCTCAACACCATCGACCGTCTGAACCAGGGCGGCCGGAACCGCAAGGACTTCATGAGCGAGTTCGCCAGCCTGACCCTCGGGTCCGGCGCCGCGGCCGCCGTGCTCGGCCCGGCGGACCTGCACCCCGAGGGCCACCGGATCGTCGGCGGCGTCACCCGCGCGGCGACCCAGTGGTACGACCTGTGCGTCGGCAGCGTGGACGGCATGTTCACGGACGCCAAGATGCTGCTCAAGGGCGGCATGGAGCTCGTCGTCGCCGCGTGGACCGAGGCCCGCGCCCACTTCGACTGGGCGAACATGGACCGCTACGTCCTGCACCAGGTCTCCGACGTGCACACCAACGCGTTCGTCGAGGCCATCGGCATCCCGCGCGACAAGGTCCCCACCACCTACCAGCGGTTCGGCAACGTCGGTCCGGCGTCGATCCCGATCACCCTGGCCGACGAGGTCGAGTCCGGCGGGATCCGCCGCGGCGACCGCGTGTTCCTGGGTGGCGTGGGCTCCGGCATCAATACGGCGATGATGGAACTGCACTGGTGAGGTCCCGGCTTCCCCGCGTCGCCGCGAGCACGGCTCCGGCGACGCAGCCGCCCTCCCTGCCCGGTCTCGACCCGGCGTGGTCACGCCTGGTGACGGTTCCCGCGTGGTCCGGGGACCGGACGGGAGGAATGGATCACGCCGCGCGCACCTGGCACCTCCTCGACACGGCCGGGTCCCTGGCCGCGCTCGGCGTGGAACCGGTCGGCACCATCCTGTGCGTGCACGGCAACCCGACGTGGTCGTACCTGTGGCGGTCGGTGCTCCGCACCTCGCTCGAGGTCGCCCGCGCCGGTGGCCCGGCGTGGCGCGTGGTCGCCGTCGACCAGCTCGACATGGGGTTCTCGGAGCGCACCGGGGTGGAACGGGGGCTGCCGCAGCGCGTCGTGGACCTCGGCGCCCTGACCGACGAACTCGGGCTGACCGGCCCGGTCGTCACCCTCGGCCACGACTGGGGCGGCGTGGTGTCGCTCGGGTGGGCCGTCGACCACCCCGACGTCCTGGCCGCCGTCATGACGTGCAACACCGCCGTGCACCAGCCCGACGACGCCCCGATCCCCGCGCCGCTGCGGCTCGCCCTGGGACCGGGGCTGCTCGGCCGAGCGACCGTCGTGACGCCGGCGTTCCTCGAGACGACGCTCGGCATCGCGCACCCGAAGCTCGAGCGTGCCGTGGCCGACGGCTACCGTGCGCCCTACCGCGGTGCCGCCCGACGCGGCGGCATCGGGGGCTTCGTCGCGGACATCCCCGTCGACGCCCGGCACCGGAGTGCGCCGGAGCTCGACCGGATCGCCGCCGGGGTCGCGGCGCTCGAGGTCCCGGCGCTGCTCCTCTGGGGTCCCCGCGACCCCGTGTTCCTGGAGCGCTACCTCGACGACCTGTCCGAGCGGCTGCCACACGCCGACGTGCACCGCTTCGAGGGTGCCGGCCACCTGCTGCCCGACGACGCCGACGTGGCGGGGGCGGTGTTCGACTGGATCGGCGACCGCCTGCCGGGCGGGAGCGTCCCCGACGACGCCACCCCGGGCCTCCCGTCCGCTCCCGACCAGCGCGCGGACGTGAGCCGCCCGCTCGGCGCTGCGCTCGAGGACCTGCGCGACAGCGACGAACCCGCCCTGGTCGAGATGGCTGCTGCCGGCGGGCCCCGCACGATCACGTGGCGCCTGCTCGCACGTCGGGTGGACGAGATCGCCGCCGGGCTGGACGACCTCGGTGTCCGGAGCGGCGACCGGGTCTCGCTCCTCGTCACCCCCGGAGCCGACCTGACCGCCGTCCTGTACGCCTGCGTGCGGATCGGCGCGGTCGTGGTCGTGGCGGATGCCGGACTCGGTCTGCGCGGCCTGACCCGTGCGGTGCGCGGAGCCCGGCCCGACTGGATCATCGGCGCGCTGCCCGGACTCGGAGCCGCCCGTGCGCTCGGCTGGCCGGGTCGGCGCATCGCGACCGTCCCGCTGCCCGCCCCCGCTCGGCGTGCCCTGCGCGTGGAGCACACGCTGGTCGACGTCGCCCGGCGCGGCGCCCGTCGACTCGCTCACGGGACGTCGCTGCCGGCGGTGCCGTCGTCCGACGCTCCGGCAGCGATCCTGTTCACCTCCGGGTCGACCGGGCCGGCGAAGGGCGTCGTGTACACGCACGGACAGCTCGGAGCCGTCCGCGACGTCCTGGCGACCCAGTACGACATCGGTGTCGGCACCGGGCTCGTCGCGGGCTTCGCACCCTTCGCCCTGCTCGGTCCCGCCCTCGGGGCGCGGTCGGTGGCTCCGGACATGGACGTCACCGCGCCCCGCACCCTGACGGCCCGTGCCGTGGCGGCCTCGGTGGCCGCGGCCGACGCGACCGTGGTGTTCCTGTCACCGGCGGCACTGGCGAACGTCGTGGCGACGGCGTCGGCGCTGGACGGTGCCGACCGTGCGGCACTCGCACGCGTCCGGCTGTTCCTGTCGGCGGGTGCCCCGGTGTCCGCCGCGCTGCTCACAGCGGCGACGGAGCTGATGCCGAACGCGAGCGCGCACACCCCCTACGGCATGACCGAGGGACTGCTCATGACCGACGTCGACCTGGACGGCGTCCGTTCCGCTGCGGCCTCGGACGACGAGGGCATCTGCGTCGGCGCTCCGGCGGCGAACGTCCGGGTGCGGATCGCGCCGCTCGACGCCTCGGGCGCCGCGACCGGGGCGCTGACCGACTCGGCGGGCGTCACCGGCGAGATCGTCGTCGCAGCACCGCACGTGCGCGACCACTACGACCGACTGTGGCGGACGAACCGGGTCGCGCGGCTCGGCGTCGAGGACCCGCGCGGCCACCGCACCGGCGACGTCGGACACCTGGACGCTTCCGGGCGCCTCTGGGTCGAGGGGCGGATGCAGCACGTGCTCACCACCCCCGAGGGCGTCGTCACCCCGGTCGGACCGGAGCAGCGCATCGAGGGCGTACCCGGGGTCGGTCGTGCCGGCGTCGCGGGGATCGGCCCGCGCGGGACGCAGCAGGTCGTCGCGGTGGTCGAGACCACGAGCGGACGACGTGCCCGTCGTCCCGCCCTGGCGTCGCCGGCGTTGGCGGCATCGGTCCGTGCCGCGGCCGGGGTCCCGCTCGCAGCGGTGCTGACCGTGCCGGTGCTGCCGACCGACATCCGGCACAACTCGAAGGTCGACCGCACCCGGCTGTCCCGCTGGGCGACCGCGGTGCTGTCCGGTGGACGGATGACGCGGCCGTGACGGTCCTGGTGACCGGGGCCAGCGGGTTCCTCGGGCAGGCCACCGCCGCCGCCGTGCGCGACGCCGGGCACGAGGTCCGCACGTTCCAGCGGCGGCCCTCGGGGGTCGCAGGCGTGCAGGACGTCGCCGGCACGATGACCGACGACGCAGCAGTCGCCCGCGCGGTCGACGGTGTCGACGCCGTCGTGCACCTCGCCGCCAAGGTCTCCCTGGCCGGTGACCCGGCCGACTTCGCCCGCGTGAACGTCGACGGCACCCGAGCGCTCGTCGACGCCGCACGCCGTGCCGGCGCCCGGCGGTTCGTGTTCGTGTCGTCGCCGTCGGTCGCGCACACCGGATCGTCGCTCGTCGGCGCCGGAGCGGGCGTCGCCGAACCGCAGCACGCGCGCGGCGACTACGCCCGCACGAAGGCCGCGGCCGAACTGCTCGCGCTCGACGCCGATGCTCCGGGGTTCGCCGTCGTCGCCGTCCGGCCGCACCTGGTGTGGGGGCCGGGAGACACCCAGCTGATCGGCCGCATCGTCGAGCGGGCACGGGCCGGACGGCTCCCGCTGCTCGACGCCGGGGCCGCCCTGATCGACACCCTCTACGTCGACAACGCCGCCTCGGCCATGGTCGCGGCGCTCGAGCACGCGGCGGACGACGACGTGCACGGCAGCGCCTACGTCGTCACGAACGGCGAGCCCCGGCCCGTCGCGGACCTGCTCGCCGGGATCTGTGCGGCCTCGGGCGTCGCAGCACCCCGGTGGCACGTGCCGGCGTCTGTGGCACGGGCCGCGGGGTCCCTGGTCGAGGTCGTGTGGCGGGTGCGTCCGGGGCAGGACGAGCCACCCATGACCCGGTTCCTCGCCGAGCAGCTCTCGACGGCGCACTGGTTCGACCAGCGCCGCACCCGCGCCGACCTGCAGTGGGCGCCCTCGGTGTCGATCGACGAGGGTCTCGCGCGCTTGGCGGCGGCTCAGACCTCGTCGGCCGCGACGTAGACCCAGGCCGACAGGCCCGAGGTGAGCTCGACCCGGATGCGCTGGTAGTCCGCGACCTCGTAGTCGTCGACCGCGCGGAGCTGCCACTCGTAGCCGAGGGTCAGGGTCGACCCCTCGACGACGTCGTCCGCAGTGCCGCGGCGGAGGATCGGGTGCAGGTCCGAACCGCTGGTCCGAACCACCTCGGGGTCGGTGATCGCCACCCAGTCGAGCCGCCAGCCGGGCAGCGTGTCCGGGGTGGTGGGCACGTGGTCGCCGAACAGTGACTCCTGCACGAGCGGCTGCCGCAGCGTGCCGTACGAGAACACCCGGTGCGTGGTGCCGGGCCACGGCGCGGGGCGCCGGATCGGCTTCGGGCCGATCGTCGGGGTCGACGTCCACACGAGTGCTCCGGTGACGCCGGTCAGGCCGAGGTGGAGCAGCCCGATGACGCCGAGCACGCTGCCCCAGACGACGCCGGAGGTGTCACCGGGGCAGGCTTCCCAGAACCCGTCCTCGGACGAGCCGCACATCGCGTGTCCGTTCTCGACGCCGACGGCGATCGCGATGATGCCGACGACGAGACAGACGAGCGCGAACGCGCCGAGACCGATGACCCAGCGCTGGCCGGGGGAGAGACGCTTCACGTCGAGAGGCTAGCGGACCGGAGGCCCGGATCACGCGCGCCGATCGGCGCAGGTGATCCGGGACTCCTGACCGTCCGCCGGCGGTTCAGCCGGTGAAGCGTTGCCAGAGCTCGGTGACGATGGGCCACACGTCGCCGGCGCGGTCGGCGGAGCCGACGGCGACCAGCACCACGGGGACGATCGTGACGGCGATGCTCACCAGCACGGCGAGCACGACGGCGATCGTCGCCGTGGTGGTGTGCCGCCGGGTGAGCGCCAGCGCGAGGAGCGCCAGCACGACGACCAGGCCGAGCACCGCGATCACCGTGACCCGGATGAACGGGAAGGGCACGAGGCCCGCGGTGGTGGCCGTGACGCCGCCGAGGAAGCCGACCAGGGGCAGGAACGCCCCGAGCAGGACCCCGGCGACCAGGACCACGCCGATGCCACCCGCGATCCACACCCCACGTGGCCGGGGTCGTCGGTCGCGGGGCCGACGACCGCCGGACCAGGCGGGGGTCACGGGCGGTCAGCGGCCGGCGTCGTCGGCTGGTCGGCATCGCGGGCGGCTGCCCGCGCTGCCTCGCTGGCGTCGGCCGCAGCGTCGGCAGCGTCCTGCGCGGCGTCCTCGGCGGAGTCGGCGGCACGCACCGCTGCGTCGGCGGCGGTAGCACCGGCCGGGTCGGAGGTCGCAGCGGTGTCGTCTGCCGCTGCGGCCGTCCGTGCGCGGTCGGCTGCGTCGCGGGCGGTGTCCGCGGCGTCCCGGGCGCCCTCCGACGCCCGGTCGAGTGCGTCCGACGTGGCGTCGTGCACACGGCCAGCCGTGTCGGTCGTCGCGTCGACGGCCCGCTCCGCTGCGTCCGCGGTCGCGTCGGCGGCACGCTTCGTGGCGTCGGCGCTCGCGGCAGCGGCACGCTTCGTCGTGTCCGCGGTGGCGTCGGCTGCGCGTCGAGCGGTGTCGACCGTCGCGTCGGCGGCACGCTTGGTCGCGTCCGCGGTGGCCTCCGCAGCCTGCTTCGTCACGTCGGCCGTGGCGTCCGCGGCGCGCCTCGTCGCCTCGGCGGTGGCGTCCGCTGCCTGCTTCGTGGCGTCGACGGTCGCGGATGCCACGCGCTTGGTGGTGTCGCTGGTCGCCTTCGCGGCGTCCTGCACCGCGTCGCCGACGGCAGTGGCGGCACGCTCGACGGGCGAGGGTTCGTCGTCGAACGGTCCGTGCACGTCGAGGACGCGGACGTCCACCGTCGTCGGCTCGGTCGAGACCTGACCGGCGGCGGCGGTCACCTGTCGGCGCACCTCGTCGGCGACCTCGCGGACGTTCCGCGGGTAGGTGACGATCACGGAGACGTGCACCGCGAAGGTGCCGTCCTCGTCGTCGACCTGGACGCCGGCGGTGCCGGCGGAGCGGCCGAGCCGCTTCCGCAGTTCGTCGGCGGCCCGGGAGACGGTCCCGCCGAGGTGGTGCACGCCGGGCACACCGAGCGCCGTCTCCGCCGCGGTCCGCGCGATCAGCATCGCGGGGGTCGCGTCGTCGGGCAGCGGCTCCGTCAGTTCTGCGGGCAGGGCCACCTCGGTGACCTGCGTGTGCGCATGGGGGTCGTGCTGCATGGTTCCTCCTCGTTCGGGTCCGCGCGGACGCATCGGGGCACTCGACGTCGCGAGTGCCCCGACACGCATCGGGCGTCCTACTTCTTGAAGACGTCCTTGACGTCCTCGCCGGTCTGCTTGACGCTCGCGGAGGCCTGGTCCTTCTGGCCCTCGGCGACCTTGGAGTCGTCGTTCGTGGCCTTGCCCACGGCCTCCTTCGCCTTGCCGGCGAGGTCCTGAGCAGCGTTCTTGATCTTGTCGTCGAGTCCCATGACGGGTCCTTTCATCGGTCGGGCCTGCGCCCGGAGGTGGGTGTTGCGTGGGTCTTCGGTGGGCCGGGAGGCCCGGGGTCGCGTCCGGCTGACGGGTGTCAGCGGACGCGGGTCGACTTCGCGAGCGCCGAACGGGTCCCACCGGTGAGGTGGACCAGGACGGGCACCTGGCGACCGAGCGTGCGGTCGAGGACCGCGACGGCGCGGTCGACGGCGTCGAGCACCGAGACGGCGTCCCCGCCGCGGCGGACCGCGACGCGGATGCGAGCGGCACGCTGCTTGCGCACCAGGTAGGTGTCGACGCGGGAGCCGACGACGTCGCGGACACCGGCGAGCTCGTGCTCGACGACGTCGCGGACGAGGGCGACGTTCACCGTGACGGCGTCCTCACCCGAGCGTTCGCGGACGGCGACGGACGTGCCGCCCCCTCCGCGGGTGAACACCCAGACGAGGGCGAGCACGATCACGACGGCGCAGACGACGGCGACGATCCAGAGCGAGGACGCGGGGACGTCCAGGTTGCTCGGCAGGTCGACGTAGGGCTTGATCGCGTCCTGCACGGCGGGCAGCACACCCGCGCCGATGGTGAGACCGACGACGACGGCGACGAGGCCGAGGACGAAGAGGATGATCCGGTTCATGGTCCGGTTGCTCTTGGTCATGCGAGGGTCCCCTTCTCGTCGATGCGGACGCGGATGTTCTGGCCGAAGCGTTCGTCGAGACCACTGAGGCGGTCGCGGACGGCCGCCTGCACGGCCTGTTCGTCGACCGGGATGCCGGTGACCGGCACGATCCGGACGTCGGTGCGGCGACCGCGCGCGGTTGCCGAGGCGTTGCCCTCGGGGACCCCCGCTGCCGTCCCGGCGGCGTTGGCCGCGGTCGAGGCGACGATGCGGGTGTCGATGACGACTGCCCCACGGTCGTGCTGGACGACGGAGCGGTGCTGACGACCCGGCTTGAGGGCCAGGACGATCAGCACGATGCCGAGGACCACGAGCACGACGGCGATGACCTCGGCGATCGTGACGAAGGCGGCGTCGGGCTGCAGTGCGGCATCGACGGCGGTCTGCGGGTCGGCGAGGAGCGGGGGCCGCCCGATCGCTCGCAGGACCGACTCCGTGCCGATCCACGCGGCGACCAGTGCCAGGACCACCAGCGCCACGGCGACTGCGGTCGAGCGGGAGCGGTGCACGCTCCGACGACGGATGCGTCGTTCGACGGAACCGTTGCTCATGATGGTCTCCTAGCGGGTTCGGGACTCGCGCTCGCGCACGATCCCGGTGAGTTCGATGTGGGCACTGCCGACGCGTCGGCCGGTGAGTTCGCTCACGCGGCTCTTGACCTCGTCGGCGACCCGGGCCGAGCGGGCGACGAGGTCGTCGCCCGCGGCGATCGGGCCGGTGACGTCGAGGGACATCGCACCGGACGCGTCGCCGAGACCGACCCTGACCCGCTTGGCGG
This sequence comes from Curtobacterium sp. ABR8, assembly GCF_057812125.1. NCBI lineage: Bacteria > Bacillati > Actinomycetota > Actinomycetes > Micrococcales > Microbacteriaceae > Curtobacterium > Curtobacterium sp. ABR8. The sequence goes on along the minus strand of NZ_CM173818.1, from coordinate 3,321,368 downwards.
GGGCGCCGAGCCGTTCGGCTGCGACGGCCCGCGCCAGCGAGGTCAGTGCACGAGCGGTGATCTCGACGCGGCCCGGGACGACCGGGCCGGCGTTCACCGGGAGCTCCGGCGCCCGGTGAGCACGTCGGTCAGGGCGCCGCGGTCGATCTTGCCGGTGGCGAGGGCGGCCACGAGGGCGCCGATCGCACCGAAGACGATGACCAGGACGAAGCCCCAGAACCCGAACTGCAGTGCGACGACTGCGAGGACGGCGCCGATGAGGGCACCGATCAGTGTGTTGCTCATGCGACTCGCGCTTCCTTCTTCTCGTCGTTGTCGTGGTCGTCGTCGTCACCCGGGATGAAGACGTCCTGGACGGTGACGTTGACCTCGGCGACCTCCATGCCGACGATCTGCTCGAGGGCACGGGCGACGCTGCTGCGGACGCCGTCGGCGACCTGCTGGAGCGACACCGGGTACTCGGCGACGATGACGATGTCCGCGGCGACCTGCTTCTCGCCGACCTCGACCTTGACGCCCTGACCGAAGTCGCGCTGGCCGATCGCGTCGCGGAGCGCACCGATCGCACGGGCGGCGCCGCCACCGAGGGAGTGCACGCCGTTGACCTCGCGGGCCGCGATGCCGGCGACCTTCGACACGACGGTGTCGTCGATGACGGTCTTGCCGGTGACGCCGCTGTTCGAGCCGGCGTGCGAGGTGGTCCGGGCCGCTGCGGTGGTGGCCGGGGTGGTGGTGATGGAGTCAGCCATGGTTCGTTCCTTCCGATTGACCCGCCGGGCGTTCCCAGCGGTTGCTGTTCACGGATGAGACGGGCTGCACCAGAGATTCGTCACACATGACTTTCCGGACTCGGGAGAATTCCAGGGATCCGCGGGGACACGGGGATGTGGCTGTACCCCCTGGTGGTCCACTCAGGCGGTTTCGCGCGTTCCGTCCGCCACGTTGCGTTCTGCAGCGGCGCGGATCGCCCGGGCGCACGCCATCGGGGACTCACCTCGCTCGGCCCGGAAGAGCTGCTGCAGCCGTCGCGGCAGGACCCCGGCGGCGTCGGCGATCTCCTGCAGGGAGAGGTCCTCGGTGGCGTGCTCCTCGATGAAGGCCACGGCACGGCGGACCCGCCACGAGGAACGGCCGCTGTCCGGTCGTGCGGACAGGGAGGCGCGGCGGGTGGCGGCGGGGTCCTCGCCGAACCGCTCCCGGTAGGCGGTGGCGAACCGACCAGGGTTGGTGAAGCCCCACCGGCGCGCGACCACGGCGACGCTGTCGGCGTTGGGGGATCGGTCGTCGCCGGTACGCAGGAGCTCGCTCCGGACCCGGTCGAGCCGGTGCTCGCGCAGGAACCGGTGCGGCGTCGAGTCCAGCGTGCGTGCGAACACGTCCTGCAGACCGCGCTGGCTGAGCCCGCACGCCGCGGCGATCTCCGACACCGCCGGACGCTCGGCCGCGTGCCGTTCGACGTACCGGATCGCGTCGCGCAGGCGGTTCGCGACGGGGACGTCGTCACCGCGGTTGCGGATCGGGAAGGTGTCGAGCACGACGATCGCCAACCGGCGGTTCAGCGCCGTCCGCATCGGACCGACCACGCGGTCGTCGACGAGTGCCGGGCCGAGCTCCCCGATCAGGTGGCGCAGCGGTTCGCGGCGGGCGATGACCTCGTCCTGCTGGTCGAACAGCAGTGGGCCGTCCGGCAGCCGGTAGCCGAGGTCGCGCCCGACGGTCCGCAGGAACGAGTCCGCGATGTGCACCCCGTTGTAGACCGTGCCGTCCGACTCGAAGCGGTACGCCTCGGACGCGCTGGCGATGTAGGGGCTGCCCGGCTCGACCACCCGCGTGCGGTCGGCGAAGTGCATCTCGAGCCGACCCTTGGTGAGCCAGAAGACCACGTGGTCCTGCCGCGCCCCGATGACCCCGCCGCGGCGCCCGCCCTCGGCGCGCATGGTCCGCAGCGTGAGGTCGTCGTCGCCGACCACGGTGTACTCGTAGCGGGTGTCGTCCGTCGCGTACGTCTCCGAGGCGAAGTCGGACCCGTGGTACTCCGCCTCGAAGATGTCGGAGTAGTCCGAGCCGTCGCCGTCGGCGAACCGCAGCTTGCGGAAGCCGTTCGTCGTCGGATCGGTCATGGTCGAAATCATGACACCGACCGCGCGCAGGGGTGAATACCCGCGTTCGCGCTCCGTCCGTCACCCGAAGGGAATACCCTAGGGGGGTACCGTATTGAGCACCGTGGAGGCCACCATGCACGAACACGTCGGGTACATCGGCGACAAGGACGACCTGCTCAAGCGGCTCCGTCGCGCCGAGGGGCAGGTGCGCGGCATCGCCCGGATGGTCGAGGACGAGACGTACTGCATCGACGTCCTCACCCAGATCTCCGCGGCGAACCGGGCGCTCGAGCGCGTGGCGCTCTCGCTGCTCGAGGACCACCTCAAGCACTGCGTCGCCGAGGCCGTGGCCGAGGGCGGCGACGCCGCGGACGAGAAGGTCCGCGAAGCGAGCCAGGCCATCGCCCGGCTCGTGCGCTCGTGACCCCCGCCCCCACCGGAACCACAGGAGGAGACACCATGACCACCGAACTGCTGCTCGTCGAGGGCATGACCTGCGAACACTGCGTGATGAGCGTGACCGAGGAACTCACCGGACTCGAGGGGGTGTCCGACGTCGCCGTGGCGCTCGTCCCCGGCGGTGCCTCGTCGGTGACCGTCACCTCGGACGCACCCGTCGACCCCGAGGCGCTCCGCGGCGCGGTCGCCGAGGCGGGGTACGAGGTCGTGCCGTCGTGACGGAGGGCATCGTCGAACTCGACATCACGGGCATGACCTGCGCCTCGTGCGCGAACCGCATCGAACGGAAGCTGGGCAAGCTGCCCGGGGTCACCGCCACCGTCAACTACGCCACCGAGAAGGCGCAGGTGCAGGTCGCGGCCGACGGCACCGCCGACCCCGCGACCCTCATCGCCGCCGTCGAGTCCGCCGGGTACGGCGCGACCGTGCCCACCCCGCCCGCCGACACCACGGCCGACGCGGACACCGACGCCGACGACCCGGCTGCCGCGCTGCGCCGTCGACTCGTCGTGTCCGCGGTCCTCGCCGTCCCGGTCGTCGTGCTCTCCATGGTGCCGGTCCTGCAGTTCCCGAACTGGCAGTGGCTCGCCCTGACGCTGGCGGCCCCCGTCGCGGTGTGGGGCGCGCTCCCGTTCCACCGTGCGGCCTGGGTGAACGCCCGACACGGCGCGGCGACCATGGACACCCTGGTGAGCGTGGGCGTGCTCGCGGCCTTCAGCTGGTCCCTGTACGCCCTCTTCCTCGGCGACGCCGGCACGACCGGCATGCACATGACCTTCTCGTGGATCGCGACCGACCCCGAGGCGACCGACCTGTACCTCGAGGTCGCCGCGGCCGTGACGGTGTTCATCCTGGCCGGCCGGTACATGGAGGCCCGCGCCAAGCGGCAGTCCGGAGCAGCCCTCCGCGCCCTGCTCGAACTCGGCGCGACGGAGGCCACGGTGCTGCGGGACGGCGTCGAGCAGCGCGTCCCGGCGTCGGCCCTCGTCGTCGGGGACGTCGTCGTCGTGCGGCCGGGGGAGCGGATCCCGAGCGACGGCCTCGTGCGGGACGGGTCGTCGGCCGTCGACCGCAGCATGGTCACCGGCGAGTCCGTCCCCGTCGAGGTCGGACCGGGCGACCGGGTGACCGGTGCGACGATCAACGTCGGCGGCCGGCTCGTGGTCGAGGTCACCCGCGTCGGCGCCGACACCGAACTCGCCCGGATGGGGCGACTCATCGAGGACGCGCAGACCGGCAAGGCCGACGTGCAACGCCTGGCCGACCGGGTGTCCGGCGTCTTCGTGCCGATCGTCATCGCGCTCGCCGTGCTGGCGTTCGTCGGCTGGCTCGTGCTCGGCGGTTCGGTCACGGCGGCGTTCACCGCAGCCGTCGCCACGCTCATCATCGCCTGCCCGTGCGCCCTCGGGCTCGCGACGCCGACCGCGCTGCTCGTCGGCACCGGCCGTGGATCGCAGCTCGGCATCCTGATCGGCGGGCCGCAGGTACTCGAGCAGACCCGTGGCGTCGACACGATCCTGCTCGACAAGACCGGCACCGTCACCACCGGCGAGATGACCGTTCGCGCGGTGACCTCCGCCGACGCCGCCCTCGACGAGGACGCCGTGCTCCGCCTCGCCGCGGCCGTCGAACACGGGTCCGAGCACCCCGTGGCCCGTGCGGTCGTCCGTGCGGCAGGGGCCCGGCACCTCGACGTCCCGACCGCCGAGCAGTTCGAGTCGACCCCCGGCGCCGGCGTGCAGGCCGTCGTGGACGGCGACGTCGTCCTCGTCGGCGGTACCCGCTGGCTGACCTCGTCGTGGGCGATCCCCGTCCCCGACGCGGTGACCGCGGCGATCACCGCCGCCGAGACCGACGGCGGGACCGCGGTCGTCGTGGCCCGGAACGGCAGCGTGCTGGGCGTCGTGGTCGTCGGTGACACCGTGAAGCCCGAGGCGGCCGACGCCGTCGCGCGGTTCGTGGCCCTCGGCCTCCACCCCGTCCTGCTCACCGGCGACAACGACGGAGCAGCCCGAGCCGTCGCCGCGCAGGTCGGCATCGACGAGGTGCACGCCCGCGCGACCCCGGCCGGCAAGCTCGACACCGTCCGGGGCATGCAGGCCCGGGGACGGAGCGTTGCCATGGTCGGCGACGGTGTCAACGACGCCGCGGCGCTCGCCGCGGCCGACCTCGGCATCGCGATGGGCGCCGGCACCGACGCGGCGATCGCGGCCAGCGACATCACGGTCGTGAGCGGTCGGCTCACCGTCGTCGCCGACGCCGTCCGGCTGTCGCGGGCCACGCTCGGCATCATCAAGGGCAACCTGTTCTGGGCGTTCGCGTACAACGTGGCGGCGATCCCGCTCGCGATGGCGGGGCTGCTCAACCCGGTGCTCGCCGGCGCCGCCATGGCGTTCTCGTCCGTCTTCGTCGTGACGAACAGCCTGCGGCTGCGTCGTTTCGCACCCCGGCCCTGAGGCCGGCCACCCGCCGGACGTGACGCGCGCAGCGAACGCAGCCCGCGCCTCCCGTCCGGCGGTGCGCACCACGGCGCCGACGGCACTACGCTCGAAGACGGTCCGCGACGCACTGGTGCGGTGACCTGCGGGCTGTACGTCTCGAACGTGATCCCAGGAGGACCGAAGTGACCGAATCCGCTCCCGTCGACCCCACATCGACCGAAGGCTGGAAGAAGCTCGACGGCATCGCCGCCGACTTCACCCCTGACCTGCGCGGGTGGTTCGACAGTGACCCCGGCCGTGCCGAGCAGTACACGTTCCAGGCAGCAGACCTGACCGTGGACCTGTCGAAGGGCCTCGTCACCGACGAGATCCTCGCCGCCTTGCTGCAGGTGGCGAAGGACACCGGCGTCGCCGAGCGCTTCCAGGCGATGATCGCCGGTGAGCACATCAACGTCACCGAGGACCGTGCCGTCCTGCACACCGCGCTCCGCCGTCCGAAGGCGACCGAGGGCCTCGTCCCGGCGGCACCGCTGACCGTCGACGGCCAGGACGTCGACGCCGACGTGCACGCCACGCTCGACAAGGTCTACGGCTTCGCGTCGCAGGTGCGCGACGGCTCGTGGACCGGTGTCACCGGCAAGCGCATCGAGACCGTCGTCAACATCGGCATCGGCGGATCGGACCTCGGCCCGGTCATGGTCTACGAGGCGCTCAAGCCCTACGTCCAGCCCGGCCTCGAAGCCCGCTTCGTGTCGAACATCGACCCGGCGGACATCTACGAGAAGACGGCGGACCTCGACCCCGAGACCACGCTCTTCATCGTCGCGTCGAAGACCTTCGGCACGCTCGAGACCCTGACCAACGCGCGGCTCGCCCGCCAGTGGCTGTGGGAGGAGCTCGGCCTGACCGACGCCGCCGACGACGAGAAGAAGAACGCCGTCGCCAAGCACTTCGTCGCCGTCTCCACCGCCCTCGACAAGGTGGAGGCCTTCGGCATCGACCCCGAGAACGCCTTCGGGTTCTGGGACTGGGTGGGCGGCCGCTACTCGGTCGACTCGGCCATCGGCACGAGCGTCATCGTCGCGATCGGTCAGGAGAACTGGGAGCAGTTCCTCGCAGGGTTCCACGCCATCGACGAGCACGTCCGCACCACGCCGCTCGAGCAGAACGTCCCCGTCCTGATGGGCCTGCTCAACGTCTGGTACACGAACTTCCTCGGTGCGCAGAGCCACGCGGTCCTGCCGTACACGCAGTACCTGCACCGCTTCGCCGCGTACCTGCAGCAGCTCACCATGGAGTCGAACGGCAAGCGCGTCCGCTGGGACGGCTCGCCCGTGACCACCGAGACCGGCGAGGTCTTCTGGGGCGAGCCCGGCACGAACGGCCAGCACGCGTTCTACCAGCTCATCCACCAGGGCACCCGCCTGATCCCGGCCGACTTCATCACGGTCGCGAACCCGGCCCGTCCACTCAAGGACGAGACCGGTGACGGCAAGGGCGTCGCGCCCGGCACCGACGTGCACACGCTGTTCCTGGCGAACTTCTTCGCGCAGACGAAGGCGCTGGCGTTCGGCAAGAGCGCCGACGAGGTCCGCGCCGAGGGCACCACCGACGAGGGCATCGTCGCGGCGCGCACGTTCCCGGGCAACAAGCCGACGACGTCGATCCTGGCGCCGGAGCTCACCCCGAGCGTGCTCGGGCAGCTCATCGCGCTCTACGAGCACATCGTGTTCACCGAGGGCACCATCTGGGGCATCGACTCGTTCGACCAGTGGGGCGTGGAGCTCGGCAAGCAGCTGGCGCTGCAGGTCACGCCGGCCGTCGAGGGCGACCAGGCCGCGCTCGACGCGCAGGACGCCTCGACCAAGGCGCTCATCGCGAAGTACCTGGAGCTGCGCAAGTAGCGACGCACCCACCTGCGAGACGGGAGGCCCGTGGCGGATCCGCCACGGGCCTCCCGTCCGTCTCGTGCGTGCTGTCAATGCGACAGTTGCGTGCCCTGGGCTGTCGTCAGGCCTGCGAAAGCGACAGATGTGCGCCGATGTTCATCGGAGATGTGTCGCTTTCGCGGTCAGCGGCCAGCGGTCAGCGGCCGAGCGGGTCCAGGTTGAGCGTCGTGCCCTCGTACAGGTGCTGGTCCTGCCCGAAGACCTGCACGCCCTCGTTCAGCCACACGAGGTCCCGGACGGTGATGCCGAACCGCGCGGCGACGTCACCGATGAGGTCGTCCGGTGCGACGGTGTACGCCGCAGGAGCCCCGGCGGCGGTCGTCCCCGCGACGGTCCCGGCCGCGTTCGCACGGGTTCCGGTGTCCTCCGGGTGCACGTTCGTCTGCCGTGCGGGCACCGACCACCTCACGGTCGACACCGCGAGGACCTTGCCGGCCGCGATCTCCACGGGGACGTCCTGTCCCGGTGCTGCCGCCGAGGACACGACGAGGGTGCCGAGGTGCGACGGGTCGACCCCGGAGCCGCTCAGCGGGACGTCCACCGCGGTCGCCGCACTGGTCGGCCCGCCGAGGACCCGGTCGCCGACGCCGGGGTAGGTCAGGCCGTCGCCGACCGCACGCGGCAGGTCGAACAGCCCGACGCCGACCGGCACCGGCAGCGTCGAGGTGAAGCCGGAGTACTGCGCGGTGAAGGTGTCGTCGCCCTTCGCGACCACCCGGAAGTGGAAGTGGATGCTGCCCTTCGGCGATGCGACGTCGCCCTGCGCGAGGACGGTGCCCGCCGGGATCGGCGTGAGTGTCGGCGCGGGCGCGGCGGACTCGGTCGGCTCCGGGGTCGGCGTGCGCGGGTTCGCCGAGGCCTCGAGCAGGTCGGACGCGGACTCGCCGTCGGGTGTCGCGGACGGGGTGTCGCTCGGGGTCGTGGTCGCCGACGGCGTCGAGGGGGCAGGCAGGGGATCCGGCCCGCGCAGCAGGGAGCACCCCGACACCGCCACCGTCGTGGCCAGGACGACAGCGATGGCGCCGATCCGGTTCATGATTCCCCCTCAGGTCGATGCTAACCCGGTGGCAGCTCGGTGTCGGTCGGAGCGGCTACGGTCGAGGCCATGGAGCGTTCGGAGATCCTCGCCGCGGCTGCCGCCGCGCACGCCGCCCGCATCGCCGAGGAAGGCGGTGACGACGGTGCCGCGCGCGAACGGGCCGACAGCGTCCGCCGCCGAGCCGACGGCCTCACCGACCGGTACGACACGGTCGAGGGCACGAGTGGCGAGTCCGACGCGCGCGACGCCGCACGCCGGCGTGCGGCCGAGGCCGACCGTGCGGCCTCCCGGACCGAGGGCGTGCTGTCCGACTGGCACCGGATGGGCACGCGACGCGGTGTGACGCCCGACGCCCAGGTGCGCACGGCGTGGACCGTGACCGGGGTGCCCGAGCGCGGCGATGCCCGGGCGCTGGCGAACGTCCTGCTCTCGACCGCGGGGCACGCGGGTCGCGTCGCCGATGCCGCGCGACGCAACCCGGCGCTCTCCGGTGCCGCCAGCGCAGCGGCCCGGCGGACGGTCCGGCGGTACACGGACCACGGTGCGGACATGGCCTCGCTCGGTGACGTGCTGGGGGACAGCCCGGAGCCCGACGAGTCCTGACGCGGGCTCGGAGTGCGTTGGAGCGCTCCCGTTCTGATCAGGTGTTATGTGGACCGATCCAATCGTCCTGACGACAGAATGTCCAATTGACAGGACATGGATTCGGGTTACCATCGGTGCACGCACTGAAGCGCGATCACCGACGAAGGAGTCACCGAATGGTCGACATCAAGCCGACAGCCCCGACTGTCGCACTGCCCCCGATCGGGACCGGACCGCACCGCCGACGCCTCGGCGTCCTGGCCCTGGTCGCCACGTTCGGCGGACTGCTCTTCGGGTACGACACCGGTGTCATCAACGGTGCCCTGAACCCGATGAAGGCCGAGCTCGGTCTCACGAACTTCACCGAGGGCGTCGTCACCAGCTCCCTGTTGTTCGGTGCCGCGATCGGCGCCATGCTCGGCGGCCGCATCGCCGACGGGTGGGGGCGCCGCAAGACGATCATCGCCCTCGCCGTGACGTTCTTCCTCGGCACGCTCATCTGCGTCGTCGCCCCGACGTTCGGTGTGATCGTCGTCGGCCGCGTGCTCCTCGGCCTCGCGGTGGGTGGTGCATCGACCGTCGTCCCGGTGTTCCTCGCCGAACTCGCGCCGTACGAGATCCGCGGTTCGTTGTCCGGCCGCAACGAGCTCATGATCGTGATCGGGCAGCTCGCCGCGTTCGTGGTCAACGCCATCATCGGCAACCTCTGGGGTGAGGGCAACGGTGTCTGGCGCGTCATGCTCGCCGTCTGCGCGCTCCCCGCCATCGCACTCTTCGTCGGCATGCTCCGGGTGCCGGAGTCGCCGCGTTGGCTCGCGTCGAAGGGGCGCTACGACGAAGCGCTGTCCGTCCTGCAGCAGGTCCGGACCACGGAGCGTGCGACCGCCGAGCTCGACGACATCAAGCGGAGCAACGACCTCGAGGCGAAGGAAGACCGCGTCAGCGGATGGCAGACGCTACGCGGGAACAAGTGGCTCATCCGCATCGTGCTCATCGGTGCCGGGCTGGGCGTGGCCCAGCAGCTCACCGGCATCAACTCGATCATGTACTACGGCCAGACCGTGCTCATCGAGTCCGGGTTCCAGGCGTCGGCGGCCCTCATCGCGAACATCGCCCCCGGCGTGATCGCCGTGGTCGGTGGCGTCATCGCGCTGTACAACATGGAGAAGATCAACCGCCGGACGACCCTGATCATCGGGTTCTCGCTCACGACGGTCTGCCACTTCCTGATCGGCATCGCCTCGGTCGCGCTGCCCGAGGGCAACCCGGCCCGCCCGTGGGTGATCCTGTTCCTCGTCGTCGCGTTCGTCGGCTCGATGCAGACCTTCCTGAACATCGCCGTGTGGGTGGTGCTGTCGGAGATCTTCCCGACGCAGATCCGCGCGCTCGGCATGGGCATCTCGGTGTTCTGCCTCTGGATCGCGAACGCGTTCCTCGGGCTGTACTTCCCGACGATCGTCGCCGCGACCGGCATCACCGGCACGTTCTTCGGATTCGGCATCGTCGGTCTGCTCGCGCTGCTCTTCATCTGGAAGTTCGTGCCGGAGAGCCGCGGTCGCACCCTCGAGGAAGTGGAAGAGGGCGTCACCACCGGCAACATCTTCACCGTCCCCGACAAGGCGTCGCGCCGCTAGTCCGCACCACGCTGCACGGAGTGAGCAGAAGACGTCGGGTCGCCCCAGGGCACCCGACGTCTTCTGCTCACCACGGGCACGCGATCGTGTCCGGGCGACCTTGGCGCGTCCGCATCGCCCGGTTCCTACACTCGACCCGTGCATCCCCTCTTCCTGGCGACCGGGGCCGGCCTGGCTTCCGGTCTCGCCCTCGTCGTCGGCGCCGCGATCGCCTGGTTCGTCCGCGTGCCACGGACCGTGGTCGCCACGATCACCGCCTTCGGCGCGGGCGTCCTCATCTCTGCGCTCTCCTTCGACCTGGTCGCGGAGGCGACCCGGTCCGGCACGTTCTGGACGGCGATGGCCGGGTTCCTCGGGGGCGCGGTGGTCTACGTCGGGCTCGACGTCCTGCTCGAACGCCGCGGGGCGCGCAAGAAGCGCAGCGGAACAGGCTCGACGGGGTCCGGCACGGGGCTCGGCATCGCCCTCGGCGCACTGCTCGACGGGATCCCCGAGACGGCGGTGCAGGGCGTCGGACTCGCCGCCGGCGGGTCGCTGTCCATCGCGGTCGTCGCGGCCGTCATCATCTCGAACCTGCCGGAGGGGCTGTCGAGCACCTCGGACATGAAGGCGAACGGCCGCGGCGCTCGCTACGTCTTCACGGTGTGGGGCGCCATCGCCCTCGCGTGCGCCCTGTCGGCACTCGGCGGGTACGCGGTCCTCGGGCAGGCACCGGCCGGCGTGCAGAGCGCCGTGACCGCCGTCGCCGCCGGAGCGATCCTGGCGATGCTCGCCGACACCATGCTGCCGGAGGCGTTCCGAAAGACCGGACCCTGGACGGGCCTCATCGCCGTCCTCGGCTTCTTCGCCGCCTACGGCATCCACGTGATCGGCGGCTGACGCCGACGGACGCCCCCAGGACGGACGGGAGGCCCGTGGCGGATCCGCCACGGGCCTCCCGTCCGTCTGCTGGTCGCGCTACGGGCGCAGGAGCACCTTGCCGACGCGGCCGGCGGTGTCCGAGGCGCGGACGGCGTCGCGGACCTGCTCGAACGCGAAGGTCTCGGCGACGGGGAGCGTCAGCGAGCCGTCGAGCACGCGGGTGATGAGCTCACCGAAGAGCTGCCCCTTCGTCTCGGCCGGCATCGTCTTGCTGACGACGGAGCCCCAGAAGCCCTTCACGGTGAGCTGGCCGAAGATGACCTTGCCCGACGGGATCTCGAGCGTGGGCGACGCCATCGCACCGAAGACGACGAGGGTGGCGTTCTCGCCGAGCACCGATGCGATGTCGCCGGCGGCCTTGCCGCCCACGGACTCGACGCCGGCGACGATCGGAGCGCCTCCGGTGATCGCGGCGACCTGGTCCTTCCAGTCGGCCGCATCGGTGGCGACGATGCGCTCGATGCCCTGCTCGCGCAGCTCCTCGACACCGGCGGCGCGACGCACCAGGCCGATGACGTTGATGCCGCGGGCTGCGCCGAGCTGGGCGACCATGCGGCCGACCGCGCCGTTCGCGGCGTTCTGGATCAGCCAGTCGCCCTCGTGCAGGTCGAGCGAGTGCAGCAGGCTGATCGCGCTGAACGGCATCGAGACGAGCTGTGCGGCGGCCTCGTCGGACATCGCGTCCGGGACCGGGACGAGTCCGGCGGCGTTCGCGGTGTAGTACTCGGCCCAGACGCCGAAGGCGCCGCCGGCGACGCGCTGGCCGACCGTCAGGTTCGTGACGCCCTCGCCCAGGGCCTCGACGACACCGAGCGCCTCGGTGCCGGATGCTGCGGGCAGCTCGGGCTTGAAGCCGTAGGTGCCGCGGACGGTCCACAGGTCGTGGTTGTGGATGGGGGAGAGGACCGTGCGGACGAGGACCTCGCCGGCGCCGGGTGTCGGGACGGGGCGCTCCTGCACCTCGAGGACGTCGGCGGGCTCGGCGAAGGTCTCGTGGACGACGGCGCGCATGGTGGTGGGGGTGGTGCTCATGGGTCAGTCCTCCGAGACGACGATGGTGACGTCGATGTTGCCGCGGGTCGCGTTCGAGTAGGGGCAGACCTGGTGGGCTGCGTCGGCGAGGGCCCGGGCCTGGTCGTGCTCCATTCCGGGGATGACGACCTCGAGCATGACGGCGAGCTGGTAGCCGCCGTTGCCGTTCGGGCCGATCGACACGCGACCGCCGACGGACGAGTCGGTGATCTTCACCTTCTGGCTGCGGGCGACGCCCTGCAGTGCGGAGTGGAAGCAGGCGGCGTAGCCGGCGGCGAACAGCTGCTCGGGGTTGGCGCCGTTGCCGGAGCCACCCATCTCCTTCGGGATGGCGAGGTCGAACTCGACCGTGCCGTCGCTCGTGGCGACGTGGCCGTTGCGGCCTTCGCCGGTGGCCAGGGCCTCGGCGGTGTAGAGGGTTTCCATGGTGTTCCTTCCTTCGTGGGGTCAGTGGTCCGTGACGGCGCGATCGGTGGCGTCCGCCGCGGCGTGCATCGTCTCGGTCAGCCGGTGCAGGGTCGCGATGAGTTCGGCGGCGGCCCGCTCGTCGGCCAGGCCCATGCCGGCGGCGATGCGTGCGGGGATGCCGCTCAGCTCGGACCGGAGCTCCCGCCCGCGGTCACCCACGGTCACGGTGACGACGCGCTCGTCGGCGCTGCGGCGCTCACGGCGGACCAGGTCGCTCTGCTCCATGCGGCGGAGCAGTGGCGACAGGGTGCCGGAGTCGAGCTGCAGGTGTTCCCCGAGGCTCGAGACGGTCTGGTCGCCCTCGACCCACAGGGTGACGAGCACCAGGTACTGCGGGTAGGTCAGGCCCCAGGGCTCGAGCATCGTGCGGTACGCCTGCGTGGTCGCGCGGCTCGCTGCGTAGAGGGAGAAGCACACCATCTCGTCGGTCACGGGCATGGCATCAGCCTGTCACGCAACCCGGTTGTGCACAACTCATCGCAGCCGATGCTCAGGTCACGACGAACACGCCGACGGCCCGGACGGTTAGGCTGACGTGACCCACGATGACCAGCACCCACCTCGACACCACCACGACCCCCGGCAACGGATCGGCGTCGTCCCACGGCAAGACGATCCTGATCGGTGAGCACGCCGTGGTCTACGGCGCACCCGCTCTCGTCCTGCCGGTGCTCGACGCACGGGTCGTCGCGACGGTGAGCCCGGTCACCGCACGGGGGGACGAAGCAGCTGGCACGACCGTCGGGCACACCCTCGAGTCCACGGTGCACACCGGCCCGCTCGACCTCGCACCCGCGGCCGTGATGCCGACGGTCACCGCCGTCACGGCGACGCTGCGGCACTTCGGCGTGACCGACCGGCACTTCCACGTCCGGGTCGACAGCGAGGTCCCCACGGCCCGCGGCATGGGCTCGAGCGCAGCGGTCGCCGCGGCCGTCACGGCAGCCGTCGCGGACGCGCTGGGCGAGACACTCGACGCCGAGACCCACCACGACCTCATCCAGGAGTGCGAGCGCGTCGCCCACGGCCGACCGTCGGGCCTCGACGCCCGCGGGGTCGTCGCCGCGGTGCCGGTCTGGTTCGAGGGGGGCAGCATCGAGCCCGTCGCGCTCGGGGCACGCTTCACCTTCGTCGTCGCCGACACCGGCGTCCCCGGCCACACCCGGCAGGCCGTCGCGGCCGTGCGGGAACGGCACGACCAGGACCCGGCGGCGGTCGACGGCGTCATCGACCGGATCGGCGAACTCGCACGGCAGGCGCGGGGGACACTCGAGGCTGGCGACGCACAGGGGCTCGGTGTCACCATGGACGCCGCGCACGACCTGCTCAGCGCACTCGACGTGTCGAGTGCCGACCTGGACCGGCTCGTCGACGCCGCACGTGCTGCGGACGCCCTCGGCGCGAAGCTGACCGGCGGCGGGCGGGGCGGGTGCGTGCTCGCACTCGCCGCGGACGACGACCACGCGGACCGCATCGCGGCCGCACTCCGCGGCGCAGGTGCCGCAGCCACCTGGACCACCACGATCGGAGCCCGCGCTTGATGACCGCCACCGCCGTCGCGCACCCCAACATCGCCCTCGTCAAGTACTGGGGCAAGGCGGACGCGCAGCTGGCGTTGCCCGCCACGGGCAGCGTCTCCATGGGCCTCGACGTGTTCCCGACGACGACGACCGTCACGCTGGACGGCGGGTCCGGTGCCGGTGCGGAGGCTCTGGGCCCACGCGGGCCGGTACCTGACCGTCGCGAAGCGGCGGGCAGGCCGAGCCCGTGGGGAGACGCCTTCACGCTGAACGGCCATGTCGTCGAGGACGGTGCCCTGGTGCGCGTGCAGCAGTTCCTCGACCTCGTGCGGGAGCTCGCCGGCAGTGACACCCGCGCGTCCGTCGTGTCCGAGAACACCGTGCCGACCGGTGCCGGGCTGGCGTCGAGCGCCTCGGGGTTCGCGGCGCTCGCGACCGCCGCGTCGGCGGCGTACGGTCTCGACCTGTCCGCGCGCGACCTCTCCCGCCTCGCCCGCCGCGGCTCGGGGTCGGCCACCCGGTCGATCCCCGGGGGCGTCGCCGTCTGGCACGCCGGCGACGACCAGAGTTCCTTCGCCGAACCGATCCCGGCGCCGCCGATGGCCATGGTGGTCGTGACGATCGACGCCGGCCCGAAGCCCATCGGTTCGCGCGAGGCGATGCGCCGAACCATCGCGACGTCGCCGTTCTACCCGGCGTGGGTCACCTCGACCACCGAGACCGTGGGCGACATGCTCGACGCCTGCGCAGCCGGCGACTTCACCCGCATCGGCGAGATCACCGAGAGCAACGCGCTGCGCATGCACGCCACGATCGAGGGCGCCTTCCCGCCGATCCGCTACCTCAACGCGCGCAGCGTCGCCGTGTTCGACGCCGTGGGCGAACTCCGCGCCGCGGGGCTCGAGGCCTACGCCACGGCCGACGCCGGTCCGAACGTGGTCGTGCTCTGCCAGCCCGCGGACCGCTCCGCCGTGGCCACCGCGCTGGCGTCGTTCGGCGACGTGATCGAGTCCGGCACCGGACCTGCCGCTCGGGTGCTCCGCTCCGAAGAGTCGGGGAGCAATCCCGACCAGAAGGAGTCCGTGCAGTGATCGAGTTCCGCGCCCACGGCAAGCTGTTCGTCGCCGGCGAGTACGCCGTCGTCGAGCCCGGCCAGCCGTCCGTCCTCATCGCCCTCGACCGCGCCATCACGGCGCGTGTGTCCGAGGCGCACGGTGCGGGCAGCGTGCACTCGGAGGAGTACGGCCACCTGCCGCTGACGTGGACGCGGGACGAGGACGGCCTCGCCCTCGACCGCGAGCACCACCCCTACGACTACGTGATGGCGACGATCGACCTCGTCGAGAAGCTCCGCGCCGAACGGGGCATCGCGCCGCGGTTCCACGACCTGCGCATCGAGAGCCAGCTCGACGACGCCAGCGGCCGGAAGTTCGGGCTCGGGTCCTCAGCGGCGGTGACCGTCGCCACGGTCGGTGCCCTGGACCGCTTCTACGGGATCGGCCTGACCCAGCGGCAGCGCTTCCAGGTCGCCCTGCTCGCCACCATCCGGGTGAACCCGCGGGCATCCGGCGGTGACCTGGCCGCGAGCACCTTCGGCGGCTGGCTGCGCTACAGCGCCCCGGACCGCGACCACCTCGCCTCGTTCGTCGACGAGCGCCGGGTGTCCGACATCCTCACCGACGCCGAGGCGTGGGCGGGGTTCGACGTCCAGCGACTCCCGGCCCCCGAGAACCTGCAGCTCCTGGTTGGCTGGACCGGCTCGCCGGCCTCGACCACGAAGCTCGTCGGGGTGGTGCGTCGACACCGCAACGGCGGGTACCAGGCGTTCCTCGACGAGAGCCGGAGCTGCGTCGACGACCTGACCACGGGCCTCCAGACCGGCGACGCGGAGCAGACGCTCGACGCGCTCCGACGTGCCCGGGTGCTCATGCAGCGGCTCGGCGACTCGGTCGGGTCGAAGATCGAGACCGAACGCCTCGCGACCCTGTGCGACGTCGTCGAAGCGGCCGGCGGGGCGGCGAAGCCGTCCGGCGCCGGTGGCGGCGACTGCGGCATCGCGCTCGTCCCGGCGGACACCGACCCCGCCGGCATCCACCGCGCCTGGGAGGCGCACGACATCAGACACCTCAGCGTCGCGGTGCGAGCACCAGAAGGAGCCCTCGATGAGTGACCTGCTCACGCCGATCCCGACCAAGTGGGTCGGGCCGATCCGCATCAGCGGCAACGCGGTCCAGGGCGAGCACGAGGTCCCGCTCGCCACGTACGAGTCGCCGCTCTGGCCGTCCGTCGGCCGTGGCGCCCGGATCTCGCGCATGGTCGACGACGGCATCGTCGCGACCGTCGTCGACGAGCGCATGACCCGATCGGTCGTCGTCCGCGCGGCCAGTGCCGCCGCGGCGCACGTCGCTGCGGGGCAGATCCTGGCGCGACAGGACGAACTCGAGGCGCTGGTCGCCGGGCAGAGCCGGTTCGCGAAGCTCATCGAGGTGCACCCGGAGATCGTCGGCGACCTGCTGTTCCTGCGGTTCGCGTTCACCACGGGCGACGCCTCCGGCCACAACATGGTCACGCAGGCGGCGGACAAGCTCCTGCCGGCGATCCTGGCGTGGCAGCCGGGCCTGCGGTATGTCTCCGTGTCCGGCAACTTCTGCACCGACAAGAAGGCCACCGCCGTGAACGGCATCCGTGGCCGTGGCCGCAACACCATCGCCGAGATCGTGATCCCCGGCGAGGTCGTCGAGAAGCGCCTGCGGTCGAGCACCGAGCGCATCGTCGAACTGAACATCGCGAAGAACCTGATCGGGTCGACCATCGCCGGCGCCCTGCGCTCCGCGAACGCCCACTACGCGAACATGCTGCTCGGCTTCTACCTGGCCACCGGGCAGGACGCCGCCAACATCGTCGAGGGCTCGCAGGGCATCACGAGCGCCGAGAACCGCGACGGCGACCTGTACTTCGCCACCTCGCTGCCGCACCTGATCGTCGGCACGGTCGGCAACGGCAAGGGCGGGGACCTGCCCGTCGTCGAGGACGCCCTGGTGCGGCTCGGCTGTCGTGAGGACCGCGAGCCCGGTGCGAACGCCCGTCGTCTCGCCGCGCTCTGCGCCGCCACGGTGCTGTGCGGGGAGCTCTCGCTCCTCGCCGCCCAGACGAACCCGGGTGAGCTGATGGCCGCCCACGTCGCCATGGAGCGACGCGGCGCGAAGCCCGCCGGAGGTGCAGCATGACGGCGAACGGCGCACTGCGCATCGGCATCCACGACATCGCCATCGCGACCGGGCACCACGTGCTCGAACTCGACGACCTGGCCGAACGCCTCGGCGTCGACCCGGCGAAGTACCACGTCGGCATCGGCCAGGACGCCTTCAGCGTGCCCGCCCCGGACGAGGACATCGTCACGATGGGCGCCGCCGCGGCCAAGGAGGTCATCGACCGCCACGGCGTCGAGGGCATCCGCACCGTGCTGTTCGCCACCGAGTCCGGCGTCGACCAGTCCAAGGCCGCCGGGGTCTTCGTGCACGGCCTGCTCGGCCTGCCGAAGAACGTCCGCGTCGTCGAGCTGAAGCAGGCCTGCTACGGCGGGATGGCCGCCGTCCAGCTCGCCCTCGGCATCATCGCCCGGGCGCCGGGCGAGCGGGTCCTCGTGATCGCCGCCGACGTCGCGCGGTACGACGTCGACACCGCCGCCGAGCCCACGCAGGGTGCCGGCGCCGCCGCGATCCTGGTGTCCGCCGATCCCGACCTGATCGAGATCGAGCCGGCCGCCGGTGTCTTCACCGCGGACGTCGACGACTTCTGGCGCCCGAACGACCGGTCGACGGCACTGGTCGACGGCCGCCTGTCCGTGAGCGCCTACGTCGACGCGTTCGTCGGCGCGTGGGACGACCTGGCGGACCAGGGCGGCCCCGCGTACGAGGACATCGTGCGCTTCGTCCACCACCAGCCGTTCACGAAGATGGCGCTCAAGGCCCACCGGAAGCTGACGCAGCACGTGGGTGTGCCCTTCGACGAGTCGGAGCTGTTCGTCGGCTTCACGTACAACAAGCAGACCGGCAACACGTACACGGCGTCGCTCTGGATCGGGCTCGCAGCACTGCTCGACCTCGACGAGGACCTGGCGGGGGAGCGCATCGCCCTGTTCAGCTACGGTTCCGGCAGCGTCGGCGAGCTCCTCACCGGCATCGTGCAGCCGTCGTACCGCGACCACCGTCGCGTCGGCCGGGTCCGACAGCTGCTGTCCGCCCGCGTCCCGCTGACCGTGGACGCGTACCGCGAGCTGCACGCGACCGGCGCCGCGACGAGCGACGACGTCGAGCGTCCGCGCGTCACGGCAGGGCCGTACCGGTTCGCCGGTGTGCGCGGCGGCGCGCGCCACTACGAGGCGACCACGCCGGCCTGACCGGTCCGACCCACCCGCGGAAGCGACAGATCCCCGCGGAACGTTCGCGGGGATCTGTCGCTTCCGCGTGATGGACGGGAGGCCCGGTGCCAGCTGGCACCGGGCCTCCCGTCCGTCCTGGGGTCACGTGGCGGACAGGACCTCGCGTTCCAGACGCTGGTAGCTGGTCTCCATGCCGTCGGTCATGCCGGTGGCGAGGACCACGTCCCGCTGCGCCCGGTCGGGGTAGGTGACGAGCAGCGTCATCAGGGTGACGCCGTCGGCCTCGTCGAACTGCAGGTCGTTCGTGTTCGGCGGGAACGGGGCACCGGTCATCCGCTCGGTCGACACGATCCGGCGCTCCGGCTCCACGACGAGGTTCTCGCCCTCGAACCCGAACGGTTCCCCCTCGGTGTCACCCGTCGGCGCCCACGCCTGCCGGAACGTGCCACCCGGCGTCAGGTCGTTCTCGTACACCGTCATCTCCCACCCGTCCGGACCGAGCAGCCACTGCCGGACGAGCTCGGGTTCGGTGTGCGCCCGCCACAGCAGGTGGCGCGGCGCCGCGAACGCCCGCGTGATGCGGACGTGGGTGTCGTCGACCAGCTCGGTGACGGTGCCCGTGCCGAGGGCGTCCTCGCGCAGGTCGGTGAGGACGGTGTCCAGCTGTCCGAAGGCCTGCTCGTAACCGTCGACCATGCCCATGTCGATCATGGTCTCGAGGTCGGCGGCTGACCCGAACGACGACCGGACGGTCACGCGCGACCCGGAGCCGACGGCCTCGAAGGACAGGACCGTCTCGCCGGCTGGCAGGGAGTCGTCGACCGTGCCGTCGGCGTCGGTGAAGAGGTCGCGGAAGGTGATGCGGTGCGGCTCGTCGACCTCGGTGACCTGCCAGACGGCGTGGAACCGCTCGTCCTGCGGCGACGTCATCCGGTAGTCCGCGCGGCCACCGGGCCGCAGGTCGAACGAGGTGAAGGTGGCGGGGAAGCCGGGCGGGCCCCAGAAGCGTTCGAGCTGACGGGGATCGGCGAAGGCGCCGAAGAGGCGCTCGACCGGCACCGTGGACTCGGCGACGAGGGTCATCGCGAGTGCCTCGGGATCGGTGTGGACGGACGTGGTGGGCATCGTCGCTCCTGGTCGTCGGGTTCGGTCGTCGGGTTCGGTCCTGGTCCCAGGCTCCGTCCGAGCGACCTCGTGCGCAAGGGGATCGTGCAGGTAGTCTGTCCGCTGAGATCGAAAGGGGCGATGGCAGTGGGCAGGAGTGCGTCGGACACCGTCGGAGCCCTCGTCGCGACGCTTCCCCCGTCGCCGAGGCTCCCCGACGTCGTCGCCGGGGTCGGGCGGTTCGTCGGCAAGACGACCCGCGTGGTCGACGTCGACGGTCCGAGCTGGGGTCCGCTCACCGCGCTGGTGTCGCAGTTCGAGCACGAGAACCTCGTCCTGGTGCCGGCCGGCGCTCCCGAGCTGTACCGGATGCACTGTGTCCTGCACGAGCTCGGCCACCTGGTGCACGGCGACGTCGGTGCGCCCTCGGCCACGTCCATCGCCGAGTTCGCCTCGGGCGGCCACGTGTGCCGCCGTGCGCTCGACGGCGACACCGGGCTGGTGAGCATCTCGGACGACGACGAGCACTTCGCCGAGCGGTTCGCGTACGAGCTCGCGACCGTGCTGCTCGCCGGCAGCGCGGGCGCGGACGAGCGGGCCTACGGCTGATGGTCGTCCTGCACGCCGCCGCCTTCTGGTGCGCGGCGCTGATCTTCCTCGCCCGCACGCCCTACGTGCTCCGGAACCCGCGCGGCCGTGCCGCCTGGGGTGCCACCGGGGTCGGCGCGCTCGGGTTGCTGACGCTCGGCAGCGTCGTGCCGCAGACCGTGCTCGACGGCGCCCTCGGGGGCACGAACCTCATCAACCTCGTGCAGAACGTGTGCGCCACCGTGGCCTTCTGGCTGATGCTCCGGGCGAGCACCTCCGACCTGCCGAAGCGCCCGCTGCTCGCGAGTCCGCTGGCACTGCTCGTGGTGGTCGTGGCCTTCGCCGTGCCGTTCTTCACCGTGCGCGACCGGGGCGGCACCGACTTCCACTTCATCGTGCGGGAGATCCACCAGCCGGCGATGTGGCTGTACAGCTCGATCTACATGGTGGGCGTCGGCGCGATCGCGGCTGCCACGCTCCGGCACGGTGTGCTGCGGAACCCCGTCGCGCTCGTGGTCTTCCGGGTCGGGCAGTCGCTGGTGGTCATCGCGAGCATCGACGAGCTGCTGTCGCTCACCGCCGACCACTTCGGGTGGTTCCCCGCAGCGGTGCGTGACGGACTCCGCCTGGGCTTCGACCCGCCGTTCTACCTGGGCATCGTCCTCATCGTCGTCGCGATGGCGTCCCTGACCTTCCGGCGGTGGGGGCGCGACGTGGCGTGCCGTCGGCACCACCGACGACTCCGGCGCATCGCCCGCCGCCACGCGGTGCGCGCCGTCGAACGGGACGGCGACGTGCAGGCACGGACCTACGACCTCGTCATCGCGATCCGCGACGCCGAGGTGCAGGGCCGCACCCTCGACGATTCCGAGCTCGCCCAGGTGCGCTCAGCGGAACTGACCCTGACCCGCAGTCTCGGAGGCTGATGCGATGACGATCGTCTGGTGGGTGCTCGGCGTGCTCGTCGTGCTGGCGGCGGCGTTCCTGCTCGTGCTGCGGAAGGTCGTCGGCAAGATCGTGCTGCCCGGCGGCGATCGCTGGACCCCGGTGCTCGAGACGACCGACGACTCGATCCAGCTCCCGATCACCGACGACACCGTCCGCCCGGGGGAGTACGGCCTGTGGCACGACGGCACCGGGCACACCACGGTCGGACCGGTGCTCGAGGTCGACGAGGCTGCCGGCACCGTCCGCCGTGCGGTGGTCCGGACGAGCGGCGACGTGTCGGCACGGGTGCGGTGGAGCGGGCACGTGCACCCGGACCCCGCCGCGATGGACGTCGACTGGGCGGAGCTCGACCTGCCGACGCCCGTGGGGCCGGCACCGGCGTGGGTCATCCGGCCCGGCGGCCCCGCACCCGCACCCGCCGCACCCGCACCAGCCGCGGCCGCACCCGCCACGACGTGGGCCGTCCACGTGCACGGCATCCGCACCACCCGCGTGACGGCACTCCGGACGGTCCCGGCGGCACTCGAGGCCGGCTGGACCTCGATCGTCCCGTCGTTCCGCGGCGACGGCGAGGCGCCCTGGCAGGGCCGTGCCTCGCACCTCGGTGCCCGCGAGTGGCCCGATGTCGAAGCCGCGCTCGACCACGCCGTCGCGAACGGGGCCGGACGGCTCGTCATCGTGGGGTGGTCGATGGGCGCGACGATCACCCACGAACTGCTCGCTCGATCCGCCCACCGAGACCGGATCGCCGGCCTCGTCCTCGTGTCCCCGGCGCTCGACTGGGAGACGACGGTGCGGTCCCAGGCGGGTCGTGCCGGACTCCCCGGGTTCGTCGTCGGTGCCGCGCTCCGGGCGATGGCGCTGCCGCTCGTGTGCCGCGTCGTCGGGCTCCGCTCGCCGGTGGACGTCCGCGCGCTGTCCTGGTTGCACGCGCCCCGGAACCTGCCGCCGACCCTGCTCATCCACTCGTCGGGGGACACCACCGTGCCGTTCGCCGTCAGCCAGGAGTTCGCCGGCGCGCACCCCGGCACGGTGACGTTGGCGGTCAGCGAGCCGGCCGAGCACGCCTGGGAGCGGAACGTGGACGCCGTCTGGTTCGACACCACGATCACGACCTGGGCGAGATCGGTCGAGCACACCGGCACCGTGGAGTAGAAGGGGCCATGGGTCAGCTCATCTACGACGGCCAGCCGCTCGACCTCCGCATCGACGACCGCGCCATGACACACCTGCAGATCGTGATCGTGAACATGCTCCGACGTGAGCACCGGTTCGCGTTCTCGTGGAAGGACGACGTCATCCACGGCAACGGCCGCAGCACGATCTGGCTGAACCCGAACGTCAGCCTGCACTTCAAGTTCTCCGGCAGTCGGGTGCCCTCGATCAACCGCAGCTGGCTCGAGGACCTCTACGCCTCGGCCACGTCCGGTTCCGGGCTCGTCCTGACCCCGGAACCGCCGGACACGAGCACCGCGGCCGACTCGGCGTGGTCACGAGCCGTCGCCCCGGGGGACGCCGATGACGCTTCGGGGACACCGAGCGGTAGCACGGCTGAGTGATTCCCGTCAACGGGTTCCGAAGACCACATCATCGTCGTACGGTTTCGGTACCGCGGATCAGTGACGTCCCTTCGGGCCGGCATCCAGGGAGCCGGTGACGGCAAGGAACCGCGGGAGGAGGGGGACCCGAATGACCGTGATGCAGTGCGCGCCCGGCGCCGACCAACCATCGGCGACTGAGCGGCGTGCACGACGGGAGTCCCGGATCAGGAGACTCGTCGTCCAGGAAGCCGGGTCATCGTACCCGGTTCCATGTGTCACGCCTCTGGGCTCGTCGGTCAGGCCTCACTGACCGGCACCCTCCACAGGACGCCCCGGCTGTCGGATTCGGGTTCCGCTGCCGGGGCGTTCTGCTGCCCTGGTCGGGTGTGCGCCGCGAGTCCGTGCGCTGCGCGCTCCGCGTGGTGCGGGCTCAGTAGACGTCGCGGACGTACCGCTTCGTGCGGCGCAGGTCGGCCAGGTACGACAGCGCGTCGTCCTCGTCCCGTCCGCGACCCGTCCGGATGACGTCGAGCAGCGCCGCCTCGACGTCCTTCGCCATCCGCGAGGCGTCGCCGCACACGTACACGTGGCCGCCGTCCTCGAGCCAGGCGAACAGTTCGGCGGACTGCTCCCGCATCCGGGTCTGCACGTAGACCTTCTCGGCCTGGTCGCGCGAGAACGCCAGGTCGAGGCGGTTCAGCACGCCCTGCTCCTGCAGCTCGGTGAGCTCGTCCTGGTACACGAAGTCGGTGTCGCGGTGCTGGTCGCCGAAGAAGAGCCAGTTGCGGCCGGTCGCTCCCGCCGCGGCCCGCTCGTGCAGGAACCCGCGGAACGGCGCGATGCCGGTGCCCGGACCGATCATGATCATCGGGGCCGACTCGTCCGCCGGCACCCCGAACGACGCGTTCGGCTGCAGGTAGACGTCGACGGTACCGTCGGGGTCGACCCGGTCGGCGAGGAACGTCGACGCGACCCCTGCGTACATCCGGTGCGGGTCGCCGTAGCGGACGGACGCGATGGTCAGGTGGATGCGGTCCGGGTGCGCCAGTGGGCTCGACGAGATCGAGTACTGGCGTGCCTGCAGCGGGCGCAGGTTCGGGAGCAGTTCGTCGAGCCCGGGAGCGGCCGGTCCGGCGTCGCGCAGCAGGTCCAGGACGTCGCGGCCCCACAGCCAACGGTCCAGCTCGTGCTTGTCGCCGTGCGAGACGACCGCGGCGAGTTCGCTCGCCGGGGCGCGTTGCACGAGGTCGGCGATGAGGTCCTTCGAGGGCGTGCGGATCTCGCGGTCGCTCCGCAGGACCTCGGTGATCGGGCGGCCGTCGAACGACTCGCCGCCGTTCGCGCCGACCTGCTCGAGCAGCTCCGCGACGAAGACCTCGTCGTTCACCGGCACGACCGCCAGGGCGTCGCCGGCGGCGTACTCGATGCCGGAGTCGCCGAGGTCGAACTCGTAGTGCCGGATCTCCTTCGCGCTGCGCGGCGAGGAGAGCAGCCGGTTCTCGACCAGACGTGACGGGTACGGGTTGCGCTTGTTCCACTGCGACCCCGGCCGGGAGGCACGGCCCGCGCCCGCCCCGCCGGTCGCGGTGGCACCGTCGCCGGCACCACTGCCCGTGGTCGCGCCGGGTGCGACCGTCGCGCCGGCCTCGGCAGCCAGCCGGTCGAGCACGGCGGCGCTCCACAGCGCGGCCGCGTCTTCGAAGTCCACGTCGCAGTCGACGCGGTCGTGCACCCGGGTCGCGCCGAGCTGCTCGAAGCGGGTGTCGAGGAGCTTGCCGGCCTGGCAGAACTCGTCGTAGCTGGTGTCCCCGAGGCCGAGGACGGCGTACTGCAGTCCCTCGAGTCGTGGGACGGTGGTCGCCTGGATCGCGTCCCAGAACAGTCCGGCGTTGTCGGGCATCTCGCCCTCGCCGTACGTCGAGGTGACGACGAGCACGTGGGTCATCTCGGCGAGCTGCTCCGGGGTGACCGCGTCGAGCGCGGCGGCACGGCCACCGAGCCCGCGGGCCTTCGCCCCGGCGACGAGCTCGTCGGCCAGGAACTCCGCGTTGCCGGTCTGCGTGCCGAACAGCACGTCGATCGTCGTCGTCGGGGCGGCAGCGGACGCCTTCTTGCCGGCGGCGGCGATGCCCGCGATGAACCCGGCCAGCCAGGACTCCTGGGCAGCCGAGAACGGTGCGTCGACGGGGATCAGCGACCCGGTCGGGGGCAGCAGGCTCACGCGGACACCGCCTCGGTCGGCGCCTGCGGTGCACGGCGCGCGATGTCCTCGAGCGCCGCGGTGGCGAGCAGCTCGTCGAAGCGCGCCTCGCGGACGCGACCGTCGTTCTTGGCGTTCTGGTGCATGATCCACCCCGTGGTGCCCGGCGCGTCCATGCTGCGGTTGTTCCGCTGCGTGAGCGCACGCTTGTAGTCGTCGAGTCGCTTGATCGCGATGAGCGTCGCGAGCTGGTCGTCGGCGAACCGGTCGAGCGTGCCGCGCAGGTACTTCACGACGCGCTGCTTGACCGAGAAGTCCTCGGTCAGGACGAGGTTCTTCACCGCCTCGGCGACCCGGGGGTCGTTCTGGCCAGCACCGGGGACGCGCTCGAGGGCGACGTCCTGGGCGACGCCGAGCACCGTGTACGACGACAGCAGCGAGAACATGTCGTCGCCCTGGTCGCCGAGCGCCGGGGCACGGCCGTCGAGGACGGTGCGCTGGTCGCGGTAGTCGACCTTGAACGCACGGAGCTTGTCCGTGGCGATCGAGGTCGCGAGCTCGTCGAGCAGCTCGGGACGGGTGGCTGCCGCGAGGATCTCGCCGGCGTCCTGCGTGAGCAGCAGGGCGCGCGGCATGCCGACGTACACGTGCTGACGGGTGGTCTCCCAGTCGGCCAGCAGGCGCTCGGCCAACGCCGACCCGGTCGCCTCGAGGTGCCACTCGAGCAGCAGTCGCGCCCCGGCCTCGTGGAACGCCCCGCGCTCGGTGTCGGTGACGGGGAAGACGAGGAGCGAGTCGGTGCTGGCACGCTGGGCGACCTGACCGGACGGGTCGTACTGGTACAGGAACCCGCCGGACATGCCGTTGCCCAGGCCCTTGCCGAACGCGCCGAGGTTGAACACGGCACCGCCGGTCATGTACTCGCACCCGAAGTCGCCGACGCCCTCGACCACGGCCGTGGCGCCGGAGTTCCGCACGGCGAAGCGGTCGCCGGCTTCGCCCTCGACGAACGTGCGGCCACCGGTGGCCCCGAACAGCGCGAAGTTGCCGATCAGGACGTTGCCGCCCTGGTCGGCGCTGCCGCCGCCGGGCGCACGGACGATGATCCGCCCGCCGCTCTGGCTCTTGCCGACGCCGTCGTTCGCGGTGCCGGTGTGCTCGAGCACGATGCCGTCGTTGTTGAACACGCCGTACGACTGACCGGCCGAGCCCTGGGTGCGGATCGTGACGGCACCGTCGACCAGCCGGCGGCGCCCGCGGTCGTCGGTCGCCACGGCGGGCAGGCCCTGGACGTCCTCGGCGCCGAGCTCGTGGTTGAGCAGGCGCTCGACGTCGATGCCGAGCTGGCCGCCGACGGACTTGTCGCTGTTGCCGAGCAGGACGCCGTGCACGAGCACGTGCTCCTGGGCGTGGTCGACCAGTGCCGTGCGGATGCGCTCGAGCAGCGCGTCGTCGGTGTGGAAGTCCTTCTCCAGGTACTCCGGGTCCGTCACGACCTTCTCCGGCACCTGCGCGAGCAGGGCGCGGGCGTCGAGACGACCGACGCTCGCCGGGTGGTCGAGGAGCTGCAGCAGGTCGGTGCGGCCCCGTGCCTCGCGCAGCGAGCGCAGGCCGAGGCGGGCGAGGATCTGCCGCACGTCGTGCGCGATGTTGAGCAGGTACTGCGCGAGTGCACGGGGGTCGCCCTCGAACGCCTCGGCGTTCGTGGTCAGGCCGGCGGGGCACTTCACGTTGCAGTTCTTCGCCATGACGCAGCCGAGCATCATGAGCGCGGTGGTGCCGAACTCGAAGCTGTCGCCACCGAGCAGGGCGCTCGTCACGACGTCGGAGCCGGTCTGGTGCGCGCCCGAGCAGCGGAGCGTGACCTTGGAGCGCAGGCCGTTCGCGACGAGGGCCTGGTGGACCTCGGCGACGCCGATCTCCGCCGAGCGGCCCGCGTACTTCAGGCTCGTGACGGCCGCGGCCCCGGTGCCACCGGTGTTGCCCGCGACGTTGATGACGTCCGCGCCGGCCTTGGCGACGCCGACCGCGATGGTGCCGATGCCCTCGGAGGACACGAGCTTCACGATCACCCGGACGCGGGCGGCCTTGCAGTCGTGGATGAGCTGCGCCAGGTCCTCGATCGAGTACGTGTCGTGGTGCGGCGGCGGCGAGATGAGCTCGACGCCGGGCGTGCCGCCACGGGCCGCGGCGATGTCCACCGTGACCTTCGGCGCGGGCAGCTGGCCGCCCTCGCCGGGCTTCGCGCCCTGCCCGATCTTGATCTCGAGTTCCTCGAGCATGGGGTCGGCCAGGTACCCCGCCCAGATCCCGAAGCGGCCCGAGGCGAACTGCTTGATCCGCGAGCCGCGGATGGTGCCGTAGCGGGAGTGGTGCTCGCCGCCCTCACCGCTGTTCGACATGCCGCCGACCATGTTCGTGCCGTGCGCGACCGCTTCGTGGGCGGTGGCGACGAGCGCACCGTGGCTCATCGCACCGGACGCCAGGGTCCGGGTGATCTCGTGCGCCGGCTGCACCTCGTCGAGCTCGACGCTGTCGGGAGCGCTCTCGAGCAGGGCGAGCAGACCGACTGCCGCGCCGGTGGCGCGGAGCGTCACCCGGGTGTCGTCGACGGCGTCGACGTCGACCTGGCCCGGGTACAGCAGCGCGAGGCCGTCTGCGAGGGCCTGGTGGCGCAGTGCACCCGTGGTGCCCGTCGACGCGAGCTCCAGGCGGAACCGCTCCGTGCCTCCCGGCAGGTCCTGGTCGTCCGCCGGACGCGAGCCGGAGAGCCCGCGCACCGTGACGCTGGCGTTGCCGCTCGTCGAGAAGCGACCGAGCTCGCGGGCGAAGTCCTCCGCCGTGTCGATGCCCGTGACGTCCGCGGGCAGCGCGAGCACGTCGCGGAGCGCAGCGGGACGGCGCGACCGCTCGTCGTGCGTGGTCTGCAGGAACGTGACGTAGCCCGGCGTGATCCGGTGCTGGTCGATCTCGGCGTCGCTGAGGCGGTCGTACCCGGTGTTGCGGTACGCGGCGTCGGTGATGCCGAACGAGTCGTCGAGCTGACCGAGCGTGAGCAGGCGCAGCGCGTCCGAGTCGCCGGAGCGCTCGAAGGCCGGACGCTCCTCGGTCATGCCGCCGAACCCGCGCACGCTCGCGACGCCGAACGAGTGGCCGGCGCCGTCGGAGCGTTCCTTGAACAGGCCGAGCAGCGGGACCTGGCCCTCGGACGCCACCGAGCGGGCACGCTCGTGCCAGTCCGTCGCCGCCTGGGCGATGCGCGCGAAACCGACGCCGCCGACCGGGGCCTGCATGTGCGGGAAGATCCGGGCGAGCACGTCGTCGCCGGTGTCGAGGTAGTTCGGCTCGAAGAACTCACCGCCGATGTAGCTCTCGGCGGTGCACAGACCGACGCGGCCCATGGTCTTCGCCAGGGCCTTCTCGGCCGCCTTGCGGAACTGCTTGAGCGCCAGGTCGGTCGCGGTCAGCTCGCCGGCGGGTGCGGGCGCGGCGGGGTACTTCTCCTCCGCACGCAGCCGAGCGCTCAAGCTGTACACAGCGGCGGCACCGAAGCCCAGCGCGGTCGCGACGTGGTGTGACGATGGCAGCTGACCGCTCTCCGCCACGACGGACACCCGCAGGCGCAGACCGGTCTCGATGAGCCGCTGGTTCACGGCGGCCACGGCCAGGATCACGGGGAGGGGCGCATGGGTCGACGACACCTCGCGGTCGGTCACGACCGCGATCCCGCCACCGCGCGCCGCGAACGCCTCGATCGCGTCGCACAGGGCGTCCAGCGCGCCGCGCATCGCGTCGGCGTTCGCCTGCTCGTCGGCGGGCACCGGTACGTAGAGCATGTCGAAGCGCTCGAGCGGCACGATGTCCTGCTCGCGCAGCCGCACCATGTCGAGGTGCCCCAGGATCGGCGACTGCACGACGAGCTGACGGCCCGTGGTGCCCGTGCCGTCGGGCTTCGCGCCGAGCGCGACGCGCATCGACATGCCGTCGGCCTCGCGGATCGAGTCGAGCGGCGGGTTCGTCACCTGGGCGAAGCGCTGCGAGAAGTACTTCGCCATCCCGCCCTCGGTGTCGCTCAGCGCGTTGATGGCGTTGCCGTAGCCCATCGCCGAGATCCGCTCCGAGCCGTTCTGCAGCATCGGGTCGAGCATGAACCGGAAGCTCTCCTGGTTCAGCGAGTACGCCACGTACCGACCGGCGAGCGACAGGTCGCCCGCGTAGCCCAGGGTGTTCCTGGTGCGGTCGTACGCGGGCGCGGGCAGGTCGTCGAGGTTGACGCGGGCGGCCTCGAGCAGGGTGCCGTAGTCACGGCGGGCCGCGAGCATGCGCAGCACCTCGCCCGTCCGCATCCGGGTCCCGGTGCGGTGGTCGACGACGAGCATGCCGCCGGCCTCGATGCGGCCGCGGTGCACGACCTCGTCCGCGTCGAACGTGACCTGGCCGGCCTCGGACGACACCATCAGGTACTCGGTCGTCTCGACGGTGCGCAGCGGGCGCAGCCCGAGGCGGTCCAGTCGCGCGCCGACGACGTCGCCGTCGCTGAAGATCACGGCGGCAGGGCCGTCGTTCTTCTCCTCGTACAGCGAGAAGTACTCGAGCATGTCCCGCACGTCGGCGGTGAGGGTGCGGTCGTTCTCCCACGCCGGCGGCATGAGCGACACCACGGCCTCGACGATCTCGAGCCCGTCGTCGAACACGCGGCTCTGCAGGGTCTGGTCGAGGCGGCTCGAGTCGGACTGGCCGGGCGGGCGGACGATGCTGCGGGTGCGGGCACGGGCCAGCGCCTCGTCCGACAGGCGGTTCTTCCGGTCGGTGTTCAGCTCGCCGTTGTGCGCCATCAGACGGAACGGCTGCGCCATCGTCGGGTGCGGCTCGGTGTTCGTCGAGAAGCGCGTGTGGAAGTACAGCGTCCGCACCGAGTGACGCGGGTCGCGCAGGTCCGTGAAGTACCCGATGACCTCGCCCGAGTTCAGGCGCCCCTTCAGGATCTGGGTCCGGGCGCTGAGCGACAGCGGGTACAGCGCGGCGTGCTCGGCTCGCTGCTCGGCGGCCTCGCCGTAGGACACGGACTCGATCGCGAGCAGGGCACGGTTCGCTGCCGCGTCGACCTCGGCGCGGTCCCACTGCTCGGGCGCACGGAAGACCCACTGCACGATCGGCAGCTGGTACTGCTCGGCCTCGGGCCGCGCGACGGAGTGGTCCACCGGGACGTCGCGGACGACGAGCAGCTCGAAGCCCTCGGCCGTGATGGCGTCCGTGACGGTCTGCTCGGCGCGGGCCCGCTCGTCGGCGCCGTGCGCTCCGTCGCTGCTCGGGACGAAGCAGTTCGCGACGCCGAAGTGGCCGGCGCGCAGCTCCTGTCCGGTGATGGCGCTGAAGAACTCCACCGACAGGTCGATGCTGACACCCGCGCCGTCCCCGACACCCTCGGCGGACTTGCCGCCGCGGTGGGGGATGGCGCACAGTGCTTCGTCGCCCTTGCGGATGACGTCGTGGCTCGGCGTCCCGTCGAGTCGGGTGATGAAACCGACGCCGCAGTCGCTCGATTCGCGGGCAGGGTCGTAGAGACCGAAAGAGGTGGGGTTCACGTGCGGGTCCAGTGGGGCGTTGCCGGCAGCGGACGGCGCGGGCTGCATCGATGGAGCGCTCGCCGCGGGCAGACCGATGGTGGCAGTCGGGCCCTGTGGGGTGGTGGTGCGGTACCGCGATGCTACGGCTTGGTATACCGCCCACGCAACACCGCGCCGTGCGCCGCACCGCGTGCGTCTGTTCGGCTGGTGCGAGGTTGCCCGCTCGGTGCGAGGTCGTTGCGCTGCACGGAGCGTGGAAGCTCGCACGGGATGGTCCACAGCGTACGGTGCGGCGGGCCGCGAGTGCCGAACAACCGCGCACCGGGTGGACAGCCCGGCACGGTGTCAGGCTGCGCGCTCGCCGGTCCGCTCGTCGACGGCGATCGGCTCGGTCGCCGCGGTGCTGGCGTCGGCGGCGGGGGTCGTCCCCGGGCGGATGAGCTCGGGACGACGACGACCGCTGCGGAACACCCACGCCTTGAACAACACGAACCGGACGCACGTCGCGAACAGGTTGGCGGCCGTCAGCACCAGGATCTCGGCACCGTGCGACGCTCCCGGCACGCTGCTGTGCAGCACGACCAGCGAGCCCGAGGTGATCGCCCACGCGATGCCGAAGACGACCAACCCCTGCACGTGGTGCCGACCAGCACCGGCACGTCCGCGCACCCCGAAGGTGAAGCGACGGTTCAGCGCGGTGTTGCCGATCGCCGTCAGCAGCAGGGCGAGGAAGTCCGCCGTCTGTGCCCCGATCGCCGGACGGAACAGTGCGTACAGCACCGCGAACGCCACGGTCGACAGCACCCCGATGGCGCCGAAGCGCAGCACCTGCCCGAGGAACCCGACGTGCGGGGGCGTGAACGGACGACGACCGATCGCGTCGTACACGGTGCCCACCGGCACCCGCCCGGTGGCGATGCCCCGCGAGACGCGCCACATGCCCTTCAGGTCCTCCGTGGCGGTCGAGGCGATCTGCACCGACGAGTTCACGTCGTCGACCCAGTCCACCGGCACCTCGTGGATCCGCAGCCCCGCGTGCTCGGCCAGCACGAGCATCTCGGTGTCGAAGAACCACGCGTCGTCCTCGCACAACGGCAGCAGCCGTTCCGCCGCCCGCTTCGTGACGGCCTTGAACCCGCACTGCGCGTCCGAGAACGACACCCCCATCGTCGTGCGGAGCAGCAGGTTGTACGAGCGGGAGATGAACTCGCGCTTGCTGCCCCGGACCACACGCGACGAGTCCGCCAGCCGTGTGCCGATCGCCAGGTCGGAGTGCCCGGAGAGCAGCGGTGCGACGAGCGGCTCGAGGGCGGCCAGGTCGGTGGACAGGTCCTCGTCCACGTACACGAGCACGGTTGCCGGGGAAGCACCCCACACGGCCTTGAGCGCCCGGCCACGGCCCTTCTCGGCCAGGTGGACCGCGTGCACGCCGGGCAGCATGGCAGCCAGGTCGTCGGCGATGCGCGCGGTGTCGTCGGTCGAGGCGTTGTCGGCGATCGTGATCCGCCAGGTGTGGTGCAACGACGTCCGGCAGAAGGTGTGCAGGCGTCGGACGTGGGCCGCGAGCGTGTCCTGCTCGTTGTAGCAGGGGACGACGATGTCGATGTCGTGGGTCTGGTTCGTCTCCGTCATGCCGCTCATGCTCGGCAGCGGGGCTACGGGGGCCGAGGCAGGGCGCTGTGGCCCGGGTAAGAACGAACACCACGTGAACGCAGCGGACACGACACCTGTTGTCCGGATACGGTCGACGGACGATGACGACCGAGCGCGACGACGCACGACGGACGGCCGTGCTGCTCCCCGGGGAGCGGCTGGGCCTGGCGCTCGACGAGCGGTGTCCGGAGTTCGAGGAACTGCTGCTCGCGCCACCGTTGCACGGCATCCGACCCGACGGGCACGACTGGCTCCGGCGTCGCTACGAGCAGATCGTCCCCCTCGTGCTCCCCGCGGCGCTGCGGGCCGTCGAGCACGGTGAGCCGCTCGATCCCGACTGCCTCGTCCGGCTGCGCGAGGTCGCAGCCGCCAGCGCCGGAGACCCGCAGGTCGACGTCTCGGTCGTGCTCCGCGGCGCCCTGCCCGCCATCCGCGTCTTCGCCCTCGTCATGCACACGGCCACCCGCGAGCACGCGACGACGATCGACCACGCCGGCCGGACGATGCTCGCGATGAGCCGAGCCTCACTCGTCGCCCACGAACTCGGCTCGTGCTGGGCCGAGGCCTGGGCGCAGCACCGGGGAGGCGCGTCGGGGGACGCGACGACAGCGCTCGGCACCGACGACATCGACCTGGTGGCGTCGGCGCCCGGTCTGGACGAGACCGAGGAACGGATGCTGGCGCTCGCCGCCCGCGGGCTCTCGAACGACGCCATCGCCAAGGAGACCGCGTACAGCCGGCAGGCCGTGGCCTGGCACCTCGGGCGGCTGATGAAGTCGTGGAACGCGCCGAACCGGACGGCGCTGGTGTCGGTCGCCTTCGTCCGGGGCTGGATCCGGTCTCGGCGGGACCTCCGGCTGGCTGCGCGCAACCCGCCGTCGGCGATCGAAGCGCCGGCGCACGACGACGCCCCCTGAGACCGAGGTCCCCGGGGGCGTCGCTGCAGCGCCGGTGGATCAGCCGCCGTTCACGTGGATGACGTTGTCGATGCGCTCGATGTTGCCGAACGCACCCCAGTTCAGCCAGCCGCCGTCGCCGTTGTTCGTGATCGATCCGGGGCCCTTGAACCAGTAGATGACGTAGTTGCCGCCCTTGATGTCGATCGACTGTGCGTCCGCGACATCGCCGGACACCGTGATGTCCTGGTTCTTGTTGACCACCGCGACGGTGAGGCGGTCGGGGTTGCCGGCGTTCCAGTAGCCGACGTCGAGCGCTGCCTGCACGGCGCCGCCGCGGTCGCTCTGGTCGTTCACGGCGTCCTTGATCGCGTTGACGATCGCGACCGGGTCGAGGTTGACGTTGACGTTGCCGCCGACGGAGGCCGAGGTGCTCGGTGCGGGCTCGGCGGCCTGTGCCGGTGCTGCGACGAACGCCCCGGCGATGACGGCGCCGCCGAGGGCGGTACCGGCGAGGAGCTTGACGGACTTGCGCTTGAACGAGTTCATGATCGTGTTCCCATCTCTGCAGTGGTGACCCGGTCGGGTCGTCTTGCTCGGACAGGACCCAGCCTGCGTCGCCGGGTCTCCGGCCGCACGCGTTCGGCCAGGACGTTGGACGATCGTCTGACGATCCGTCCAGCGCCGCGATGATGTGCCATCCTCCGGCCCGGCCGCATCGGGTGAGCAGAAGACATCGAATCGGGTCGCGGGACTCGACGTCTTCTGCTCACTCGGCGAGTGGGACGAGCTCGGCGAGCACGTCGGGCGGCCCCGGAAGGTCCACGGTGAACGCGGTCCGGCCCGGCTCGGACGCGACCCGCACGCTGCCGCCGTGCGCCACGACCACGGCCCGCACGATCGCGAGCCCGAGGCCGCTCGTCCCGTGCTCCCGCGAGCGCGAGGCCTCACCCCGGGTGAACCGGTCGAACAGGGTCGGCAGGGACTCGGCGGGGATCGGCGGCCCGTCGTTCGCCACGACGAAGCGGACGACGGCACCGTCCGACGCAGACGCAGACGCAGACGCAGATGCAGACGCAGACGCAGACGCAGACGCAGACCCCGACCTGGGCACCGACTGCAACGACACCACGACGGCGGTCCCGGGCGGCGTGTGCGTCCGGGCGTTGGTCAACAGGTTCGTGACCACCCGTCGGAGCTGCACCTCGTCGCCGGCCACGAGCAGCGGCTCGTCGTCCACGATCTGCAGCGTCCACCGGTGGTCCGGCGCCGTCGCGCGGGCGTCCATGGTGGCATCGACCACGAGCGACGTCAGGTCGACCGGCTCGCGGACGAGCGGGGAGACGGGAGCCCCCGACGCCAGGGCCGAGGCGTCGAGCCGTGCGAGCAGGAGCAGCTCGTCGACGAGGTCGCCCATCCGGACTGCCTCGCGTCCGATCCGTTCGACGTTGCGGTGTACGGCGTCCAGGTCGGAGGTCCGCTCCGACAGCTCGGCGTACGCCCGGACAGTGGCGATCGGGGTCCGCAGCTCGTGCGAGGCGTCGGCGACGAAGGTCCGCATGCCGGCCTCGGCGTCGCGGCGCACCGTGAGTGCCCGGGCGACGTGCCCGAGCAGCCGGTTCAGTGCAGTGCCGACCTGCCCGACCTCGCGGTTCGCGGTCAGGTCGGCGTCGGCGACGCGCGCCGGGATGTCGGTGTCGCCGCGTTCCAGGTCGAGGGCGGTCACCCCGGAGGCGACCGCGGCGACGTGTTCGAGTGGCCGGAGCGAGCGCCGCACGAGCAGTGCGAGCGCCCACGCGGCGACGACGAGGCCGAGCACCGTGACGATCCCGATGACGAGCAGCAGGCGTGCGATGGCGGCGTCCAGGTCGCCGAGGGGCAGCGCGGTGACGAACACGTCGCCGTCGTCCCCGACCGCCTGCACCCGGTAGGTGCCGAGCGAGCCGAGGTCGATCGTCGACGGCTCGGCGCCGCTGTCGACCGCGGTGAGCGTCTTCCGTTGCGCCGACGACAGCCCGTGCTGGTCGCCGTCGCTGTCGGTGTACCCGCCGAGCACGACGACGCCGTCGCGGACGATCGCGACGACGGTGCCGGCGGACTGTCCGGGCGCTCCGATGAAGGCGTTGTCCGGATCCGGCCGATCCGACGACGACGACCCGGGCGGCGGTCCGGTGGGCGCCTCCGCACCGTCCCGGCCGCCGGGGGTCCGGTTCGCCGCCGTCGACAGCTCCGCGTCGAGACGGTCGACGAGGTACCCCCGGAACGCGACGACGGTCACCGCCCCCACGACGACGTTCGTCGCGACGAGCAGCAGCGCCACGGCGGCGACGACCCGCCACCGCAACGACGGCGCCCGTCCGCGGCTCACGTCGTCGGCCGCAGCACGTACCCCGCCCCACGGACGGTCTGCAGCATCGGCTCACGTCCGGCGTCGAGCTTCTTCCGCAGGTACGACACGTACATGTCGACCAGGTTCGACGACGATCCGAAGTCCATCCCCCAGACGTTGGCGAGCAGCTGCTCCCGCGAGAGCACCCGGTTGGCGTTCCGCGCCAGGTGCCGCAGGAGTTCGTACTCGGTCGGCGTGAGCTCGATCGGGTCGCCGCCACGGCTGACGGCGCGGGCGTCCTCGTCGAGGCTGAGGTCACCGACCACCACCCCCACGCTCCCGCCGACCGATGCGACCCGAGCGGAGGTCCGTGCCAGGATCCGCGCGCGGACGAGCAGCTCCTCGATGCCGAAGGGCTTCGTCAGGTAGTCGTCCCCGCCACCCGTCAGTCCGGCGAGGCGGTCCTCGGGGGCATCGCGCGCGGTGAGGAACAGCACACGGACGGCGTCGCGGGAGTCCCGGAGCCGCTCGAGGACCTCGAAGCCGTCGATGTCGGGCAGCATCACGTCGAGGACGATGACGTCGGGTTGGAACTCCCGTGCGGCGAACAGGACGTCGCGGCCTCGGTGCACGGTCCGCACGGCCCAGCCGTCGCCCTCGAACGCGAGGGAGACGGCGTCGGCCAGGGCGTGCTCGTCGTCGACGACGAGGGCGCGGACGGGGGTGCCGTCGGTGCGCAGCAGCGGTTGGCCGGTCACGTCCGCGAGCCTATCCACCGCGCCCTCGTCGTCGATCACTTCGTGGTGCTCAGGTCGTAGACGGTCTGCCCGCCGACCGTGGTCGACTCGTAGTTCGCCGCGACCCACTCCTGGATCGCCGAGGCGGTGGACGAGCCGCCGCCCATCCCGCCGCCACCGGAACCGGACGACACGTAGTACCCGATGTCCCCGTCGGCGACGTACGCCTTGAACTGCGCGAGCGTCGGTGCCGGGTCGCTCGACCAGCCGCCGATCGCCATCACGGCGGTGTCGGTGTCGAGTTCGAGCTGCGCCGCCGACTGCGAGCCGTTCACCGCGGCCGCCCACTTCGCGTCGGACGCCTCGAGCAGCTCCTGCAGGGCGGAGGAGGTCGACGCACCCTCGCCACCACCCCCGGCCTGGAGGCCCGTCCCCGACCCGCCCTCGGAGGTCGCGTCGTCCGTGTCGTCCTGACCACTGCCCGGTGCCGTGCCGGACGTGCCGTCCGGCATCTCCGGCGCCTCGCCGGAGGCACCCTCCGGCAGGGTCCCGCCGGGACCCTGCTGGGAGCCGTCGCCGGCGGTGGAGTCGTCGCTGTCGGAACCGGCGGCCGAACCGCCGGGTCCACCCGTGCCTCCCGGCATGCCGCCGGTGCCACCGCCGCCCATCCCGCCGGAGCCGCTGCCCGCCGGACCGACGCTCGGGATCGAACCGGAGTGCGCGACGGTGGTCGTGGCGAGGGCGTAGGCGGTGGTGCCGGACAGCCCGAACAGGGTGCCGGCGAGGACGCCGATCGTGACGAGCCTGCGCAGCGACGGCACGCTGCCGATGACGATCAGTGCTGCGGACAGCAGGCCACCGGCGAGCATCACCCAGCGCAGCCAGGGCAGCCAGGTCGGGTTCTCGTTCAGCAGGCACCAGCCCCAGAACGCCGTGACGCCGATCATCGCGGCCAGGCCGATCCGGCCGACGAACCGCGCTCGTGCGTGCCAGAGCAGGGCGCCGCCGGTACCGACGAGTCCGGCGATCGCCGGGGCCAACGCGACCGTGTAGTACGGGTGGATCGTGCCGGACATGTACGAGAACACGAGGCCGGTGACCAGGAGCCAGCCACCCCACAGGACGAGGCCGGCGCGGGCCGGGTCGGCGAGGTGGCGGCGGCCGACGACGACCAGGCCGACGACCAGCGCGATGAGCGCCGCGGGCAGGAGCCACGAGATCTCGAGCCCCATCTCGGACGAGAACAGTCGGTTCAGGCCCGTCGAGCCACCGAACGAGCCGCCCGCGGTGCCACCGGTCATGCTGCCGCCCCCGCCGCCGTTGCCCGAGCCGCCGAAGATCCGACCGAGGCCGTTGTAGCCGAACACCAGGTCGAGGACGGTGTTGTCCGTCGAACCGCCGATGTACGGGCGGGACTCCGCGGGCCACAGCCACACGGCGACGACCCACCAGCCGGCGGCGACCACGAGGGAACCCGCGGCGATGAGCAGACCGACCACGCGCCGGACCCATCCGGTGCGGGCGGCGAAGAGGTAGACGAGGCCGAAGGCCGGCAGGACGAGCAGGCCCTGCAGCATCTTCGTCAGGAACGCGAAGCCGAGGGCGACCCCGGCCAGGGCGATCCACTTCCAGCTGCCCCGGGGCAGCGCGCGCACGGTGCAGTACGCGCCGGCGGTCATCAGGAACACGAGCAACGCGTCCGGGTTGTCGAACCGGAACATCAGGGCCGCCGCCGGCGTCGCCGCGACGACGAAGCCGGCGAGCAGCGCACCGACGTTCGCGGTGGTGGTGCCGACGCGGGCGAGGGTGCGGCGGACCGTGCCCCAGACCACGGCGACGGAACCGACGGCCATGAGCGCCTGGGGGAGCAGCAGGCTGAAGCTCGAGAAGCCGAGCAGCCGGGCGGACAACACCATCACCCAGAGCGACGCCGGGGGCTTGTCGACCGTGATGAAGTTCGACGAGTCGAGGGAGCCGAAGAAGAACGCCTCCCACGACTTCGTGCCGGCCTGCACGGCGGCGGCGTAGAAGCTGTTGGCGTACCCCGAGACGCTGAGGTCCCAGAGGTACACCACGGCGGTCACGGCGAGGAGCGCCCAGAACGCCGGCCGGAGCCAGCGGGCGTCCTCGCGCTCGCCGAGGAACAGGCGGGCGAGCGGCTTGCGGCGCCGATCCTGCGCGTCGGTCTGCGCGGAGCCCTTTCGGTCGGTCACGGGTATCGGGTACGTGGTCATGTCGATGAGCATCCGGGGTGTTCCCCGAGCGCGGCACTGCGCCGGCTGTGCGCCGGCTAAGGACGCACGGTGCGCGGTTGGCTGGGGTGGCGCACGCGGGGCTGGCGGGGCTGGGGCGGCGCACGGTGCGCTGTCGTCCGGCCCGTGCCGGGTTGCCTGCCCGGTGCGCGGTTGTAGCGCCGCACGGAGCGAGCAACCTCGCACGGGCCGAGCGAGCGCGCACGGTGCGGCGCCGGTCCCCGGGCGAGCAACCTCGCACGGGCCGAGCGAGCCCGCACGGTGCGCAGTCAGGCGTACCGCTGCGCCGCGTGCAGAGCCGCCCCCGTGTACGAGCCGCCGAACAGGAACACGTGCAGCAGCAGCGGCGCGAGCTGGTGCAACTCGACGCGCTCCTGCCAGCCGTCGGCGAGCCGCGACTCGCGGTCGTAGGCGGCGAGCACCGTCTCCAGCCTCGGCAGCCCGAACAGTCCGAGGAGCGCCAGGTCGGTCTCCGCGTGTCCGCCGTGCGCGATCGGGTCGATGAGCACCGCCCCGGTCGGTTCGGACGAGTCCGTCGGCCAGAGCACGTTGCCCGCCCACAGGTCGCCGTGCAGCCGTGCCGGACGGTCCCCGACCAGCGCCGGCTGCGGGGACCCGAGCGTGCCGTCCTGCACCCGGCCGGCGACCCGGTCGAACACCGCGGCCTGGGCGTGGTCGAGCCCGCCGGCGTCGACGATGCGACGGACGAAGTCGCGGATCCGGTACTCCGCGAAGAACTCGCCCCACGTCGCTGGTGCGTGTGCGGCGTCGACGAACGGGGTGCGGGACCGTCCCATCCGCAGTGCGGCCCCCTTCGTCCAGCCGGCGGGCGGCGCACCCCAGTGGTCGGCGCCCGCGGCGTGGGTGTGCGCGAGGGAGCGGCCGAAGCGCTCGGCCTGCGCAGCGGTGGGGGAGCCGTCGGAGATCAGCTCGAGGTCGAGCACGTTCGGGCTCGGTCGGCCCAGCACCCGCGCGGTCCTGGTGCCGCCCGCGTCCTCGGCGTCGGCGAGCCACCGGAGTCCGGCGGCTTCGGCTGCCGCTTCGTCCGGGGTGGTGAAGGTCTTCACGTGCGTCTCGGCCATCGGTCCATCCTGCCGACGGGTCGTCGACCTCCGTTCAGCGCACGGTCATCCGGCGAGGAACCGCAGATGTCGTTCCACCCGCCCGGCGAACGTCGGGCAATCGGCGTCACGGAGCGCTCCGGGCAGACTCTTCCGTGCGCCGCGGGGACGGCTGGACCAGTACCGCGCCTGCTCGCGTACGACGTCGCGGACGATCCACGGCGCCGAGTCGTCGACCAGGCTGAAGAACTCGTCACAGCGGTACACCTCGTACATCGCTGCATCCGTCGCGCGGAGACCACGGTCCTGCGTGAGGAGGACGTGCGCCCCGCAGGCGATCGCGGCGGCGTGCACGTGCCGGTCGTCGGGATCGGTTCCGTGGTACTCGACCGTGGCGTCGAAGTCGTCGACGAGCTCGTCGACGGAGGCGAGGATCGCTGCTCGCAGCCGGGAGACGGCCGACCCGGGTCGGTCGGGGTGCAGCCGACGGAGGGTGTGCGTGGTCTCGGCCAGCACGTCCTCGGTCGTGTGGAGCTGGAACATCCCGTCGGTGTGGAGTCGGAGCAGGCACGTCCAGTCTCGCAACGTCCGGCTGCAGAAGACGTTCGCATCGACGAAGACCCGCTGAAGCATCACATATCAAGCCTAGTGCGGCCGGGCGTCAGTCGAAGGCATCACCGGAGTCGAGCAGTTCGCGAGCTGCCGCAGCGCGGGCGACCCGTCGTGCGTCTCGGGCTGCGAGGACGTCCGCGCGCCGGAGCCGGTGGTGGGTCCCGACGGTGTGTGCAGCGATCTCACCGCGGCCGATGGCCTTCATCAAGGTGGGTCGGGAGATGCCGATGACGTCGGCGGCGACGGTCGTCGTCATCTCGTCCGGAAGGATGCTCGTCGAGATGCCTGCCCCGTCGGCCATGCTGCGGACGAGGTTCGCGACGAAGCCCCCGAGTCGCTCCGGGAGCACGAGTTCCGTGCCGTCGTCGAGGTGGAGCTCGACGGTCGCGACCTGTCGATCGCCAGCGCGGTCGACGATGTCGACGGCCTCGGCGCGAGCGACCTCATCGACGCGGACGGGCCGTGGCGTCGTCGTCTGGTGCACCGGGTCTCCTTCTCGCGTTCTTTGGTGGGCAACTGGCTCAACGGTACCGGTGTTGCACTTGCAAGTGCAACTCGTCAGACCGCGTCGACCAACGCCTTCGCCAACGGGTGCCAGTCCCGCGACGACGGCCCGCTCAGCACCAGGGTCCGCTCGAGCCGCCTGGCCATCGGGATCATCACGAGGTCCGGTGGCAGCATCACCCGGCCGAGCGTCGGGACGATCGACACCCCCTCGCCCCGTTCGATCATCCCGAACATCGTGCTCATCTCCCGCACCCGGTGGGCGTAGCGGAAGGGGCGTCCGTCGAGCTCGTGCAGCTTCTGGATCTGGTACTCGCACCCGCCGCCGCCCGCGACCAGGCCGTCCTCGTGCAGGTCGTCGAGCGTGAGGGCGGGCAGCTCGGCGAGCGGGTGATCGCGCCGGACGACCGCGGCCATCTCGTCCCGGGCGACGACCACACCGCCGCTCGGCAGCGGGGAGGGGTCGACGAGCACGGCGGCGTCCACGGTCCCGCTCTCCAGCCACTCGGGCATCTCGTCGTCGTCGCCCTCGTAGACCTGCACGTCGACGTCGGGCAGCGTCACCGCCCACAGCTCGCGGAGCCGCGGCAGCAGGCCCTGGCAGACGGTGGGGACGGCCGCGAGGCGCACGGTGCCGCGCGCCGTGGCGGGCCGGACCACCGCCTCCAGGGCGTCGACCGAGGCGAGCACGTTGCGGGCGTGGGCCAGGAGGCGGTCACCGAGGGGGGTCGCGACGGCGACCGCACCACGACGGACGACCGGCCCGCCGACCTCGCGTTCGAGCCCGGCGACTGCGTGCGAAACGGCGGACTGGCCCACGCCGAGCACGGAGGCTGCGGAGGTGAACGACCCGGCGTCGAGCGTCGCGACGAACGCTCGGAGCTGGGGGACCGAGACGGGCATGCGTGCTCCTCATGACGGTATGAACCACATGCGTTTGCCGCATGTGCGGGAGTGGTTCGACACTAGGCCACATGAACGCCCTCCTCTACGGTCTCGTCGCCCTCACCTGGGGTTCGAGCTTCCTGTTCGCGAAGATCGGCCTCGACGGGCTCGAACCGCAGCAGGTCGCCACCGTGCGGACCGTGCTCGGGGGCGTGACGCTCGTCGTCCTGCTGCTCGCCACGCGTCGGCGCTGGCCGCGGGAGCCGCGCGTGTGGGCACACCTGGCGGTCGTCGCGTTCTTCCTGAACGCCCTGCCGTCGTCGCTGATGGCGTGGGCCGAGCAGACCGTGCCGTCCGGACTCGCGAGCATCTACAACGCGACGACCCCGATCATGACGCTGGCCGCACTCGCGGTGCTCGTCCCGTCCGAACGGCTGCGGGGCCGGCAGGTGGCGGGCATCGTCGTCGGGATCGTCGGTGTGCTCGTGCTCGTCGGCCCGTGGGACCTGCTCGGCGACCCCGCGGTCCTGGCGAGCGTCCCGGGACAGGTGGCGCTGCTCGGCATGACCGCGTCCTACGGCATCGGACTCGCCTACCTCCGGCGCGTGGCGGTGGGCAGCGCCCACGACCCGGTCACCATCGCGACGGTGCAGCTCACGCTGGCATCGGGGATGCTCCTGCTGGTCGCGCCCGTCATCGCCACCGGCCCGGTCCAGCTGGACGGGAGGATCGTGGCCGCGATGGTCGCGCTCGGTTGCGTCGGTACGGGGCTGGCCTACGCATGGAACACGCGGCTGGTGCAGGCGTGGGGCGCCGGTCGGGCGTCGACGGTCACCTACCTGACGCCGGTGGTCGGGGTCGCGCTCGGCGTGCTCGTCCTCGGCGAGCGGGTGCGGTGGAACGAGCCCGTCGGCGGGCTGGTCGTGCTGCTCGGCATCGCGCTGGCCTCGGGGGTGCTCGGCCGCCGGAGTCTGCGCCGTCGCGCACGCCCCGCCCGTACGCTGGCCGGGTGACCGCCGGCCAGGACCCCCACGTGGTGCGACTGCTGTTCGCCTCGTCCCACCCCGGACCGACGGTCACGGTCACGGTGCTCGCCGCCGTGATCGCCGCCGCCGTCGGGCACCCGGTCTGGCTCGTGGCGCTGGTCGCGCTGACGGTGGTCGCCGGGCAACTGTCGATCGGCCTGGCCAACGACTGGATCGACGCCGACCGCGACCGTGCCGTGGGCCGGAGCGACAAGCCCGTCGCCCGCGGACTCATCGCCGTCGGGACGGTCCGCGCGGCAGCGTTCGTGACGGCCGGAGCCGCGGTGGTCCTCTCGCTGTTCCTCGGCCCCGTCGCCGCCGTGGCGCACCTCGTGCTCGTCGCCGCGGGGTGGGCCTACGACGCCGGGCTGAAGCGCACCGTGTGGTCGGTCGTGCCGTTCGTCGTCGCCTTCGGACTGCTGTCCGTGGTCGCGGTGTCCGCCGGTCCCGAGGGGCTGTGGCCGGCCTGGTGGGCGATCGCCACCGGCGCGGTGTTCGGTGTCGCGATCCACTGCACCAACGTCCTGCCGGACCTGGTCGACGACGCCGCCACCGGGGTCCGTGGGTTCCCGCACCGCCTCGGGCTCCGGGGCGCCGGGATCACGGCGTTCGGCTCGCTCGTGCTCGCAGCAGCCCTCGTGCTCGGTGGCCAGGTGCTCGGTGACGACCCGGTCCGTGGCGTCGGTGTCGTGCTCGCCGTGATCGGGGCGGTCGTCGTGCTGGCGCTCGCCGTGGTGGGGGTCCGACTGGTGCTGGCGGGACGGGCGTCGCGGACCCTGTTCCGGCTCGTGATCGCGTCGTCCCTGGTGCTCGTCGTCGAGCTCGGCTTCGCCGGGGCGCGACTCGTCGCCTGACGCGCGCCCGCGCGGGTCGCACTGCGAGGCTCGTACGGCGGTGCTCGGGGCCGACGCGAGCCGTCAGGCCCAGCGCATGGCGTAGAGCCGGGCCAGGCCGTGCGCGGTCGGCAGCGACAGGACGGCCCGGAGCAGCGCCTCCCGTCCGATGGTGGCGACGGTGCCGAGCGGACGACCGAGCCCCATGTTCGCCTCGGCCTGCCGGGCCGCGCGGCGGGCAGCTGCCTGGCGGCGGGCGGCGTAGCCGGGCCACGGTCCGGCCACACCCATCCGGACGGCGACGGCGAGCAACGGCGCGAGCTCGGCCGCGTCGAGCCAGCCGAGGTTCATGCCCTGCCCGCCGATCGGGCTGATCTCGTGGGCGGCGTCGCCGACGAGCACCACCCGGCCGACCCCGACGCGGACGGCCGCGCGACGCCGGATCCGGAACCCGCTGAGCATCGTGCAGGTGGACGGATCCGGGGTGACGCCGGTGCGTGCCGTGACGATCGCGGCCAGTCGTGCGGCCGTCACCGGGTCGGGCGCGACGCCGCTCGGGGCGAACGCGAGCGAGTCCGGTACGAGTGCGACGTACCGGCGTCGACCGTGCGGCAGGGGGAAGGACTCGACGACGCCGCCGGGTCCGACGTCCACCAGGGCGGCGGTCCGCGCGTCGGCGTCCTCGGGGTCGGCGAAGTCGCCCATCACGTAGCGATCCGGGTAGTCGCGTCCGGTGGTGCCGATGCCGAGCAGGTCACGGACGACGCTCCTCGCGCCGTCGGCCCCGACCACGAAGGCCGCGCGTACGGCGACCGCTGTGCCGTCCGGGCTGCTGCCGACCGCGTCGACGTGGTCGCGGTGGCGGGTCAGGCCCG
The DNA here is from genome assembly GCF_057812125.1 of Curtobacterium sp. ABR8. Taxonomy (NCBI): domain Bacteria; kingdom Bacillati; phylum Actinomycetota; class Actinomycetes; order Micrococcales; family Microbacteriaceae; genus Curtobacterium; species Curtobacterium sp. ABR8. The sequence continues at coordinate 3,277,227 of NZ_CM173818.1, read as the reverse complement.
TCACCGTCGTCCCGGTGCGCAGCGCGGTCGGGTCCAGTTCGGCGAGCCGGTCCCGCAGCAGGGACTCGGTGCGGTGCTGGTCGAGCGTCGCGACGTACGGGTGGCTGTCCGAGGCGCGGTCGAACGTCAGCGTGCCGAGCGTCCGCCCACGGCTCCGCGCGACGCCGGTGCGCACGAGGGTGGCCTCGGCGAGCACCGGGGCGTCGAGCCCGATCTCGGCGAAGGCGTCCAGGGACGGCGCGTGGATGCCGATGGCGCGGGACCCCTCGGGCGGACCGGGGCGGCGCTCCCACACCTGCACGGTGACACCGCGGGTGGCCAGCAGCGCGGCGAGGAACAGGCCGACGGGACCGCCGCCGACCACGAGGACGTCGGTGCGCTCCGTGGTCACGCGCCGAGCCTACGGTCGGTCGACCGCCGTGCACTCAGCGAGCGGGGTGCACCAGCGCCGTCAGGGCGTCGAGCCGCTCGTGCACGATCGCCGCGAACGGGCGCGCCTCACCCGGGGCGATCCACTGCGCGAAGGACAGGTGGAACACCGTCACGGCGGTCTCGGCGGCCATCGTCGCCGCCGGTTCGGGGACGCCGCGCTCGCGCATGACCTCGCCCAGGCGTGCCTTCAGGGTGGCGAGCTTGCCGAGCTCCCGTTCGCCGAGGGCAGCGTTCGCGTCGATGATCGTCTGCCGGGCCCGTGACCACGACCGGCGGTCCTCGGGGAAGAACCCCGCGGCGGCGTCGAGGGCGCGGCCGACCAGGTCGAAGGGCGCTGTGTCGGCCGGTGCGGCCGCGATCGGGTCCACGAACATCGCGAGGAAGTCGTCCTGTCCGGCGAACAGGACCTCGCGCTTGTCGGCGAAGTGCCGGAAGAAGGTGCGCTCGGTGACCTGGGCCTCGGCGGCGATCCGCGCGACCGTGGTGCCGTCGTAGCCCTCGGACGCGAAGAGCTGCAGCGCGACCGCCTGCAGTCGTTCACGCGTTCCGGGTTGCCATCGAGCCATGCGGAGAGTCTACTGATCAGGACGCTTTGATGACAGCGGCTGACATCGAGTGCTACGGTGATGTCAGTTCATGACATCACCGCCGTGGACACCTGCGAAGGGAAAGCACATGCACGTGTTCGTCACCGGGGCCTCCGGCTGGATCGGCTCCCACACCGTCGACGACCTGCTCGCCGCCGGACACACCGTCACCGGTCTCGCCCGCTCCGACTCGTCGGCCGCCGCGCTCGAGGCGAAGGGCGTCGCCGTCGTCCGGGGCGACCTCGACGACCTGGACGCCATTCGCCGAGGAGCCGCCGAGGCCGAGGGCGTCCTGCACCTCGCCAACAAGCACGACTGGGCGAACCCGGCAGCCACGAACGCCAGCGAGCGCGCCGCGGTCGAGACCATCGGCGCAGCGCTCGTCGGCACGGACCGCCCGTTCGTCGTCGCCTCGGGTGTCGCCGGCCTCGCCCCGGGTCGCCCCTCGACCGAAGCGGACCCCAGCCCGTTCGTCGGCCCGGACAGCATGCGCGGCGGCAGCGAGAACCGCGGGTTCGACTTCGTCGAGCAGGGCGTGCGGACGATCGCTGCCCGCTTCAGCCCGACCACGCACGGCACCGGCGACCACGGGTTCATCGCCGCGATCGTCGGAGCCGCACAGCGCACCGGCGTCTCCGGCTACATCGGCGAGGGCACGAACAGCTGGGCCGCCGTGCACGTCACCGACGCGGCACGGCTCGTCCGGCTCGGCCTCGAGCAGGCCCCGGCCGGCACGCGCCTGCACGCCGTCGCAGAGACCGCGATCCCGACCCGCGCGATCGCCGAGGCCATCGGCGAGGGGCTCGGGTTGCCGGTGACCTCGATCGACCCGGCGGACGCGGACGCGCACTTCGGGTTCATCGGCCGGTTCTTCGGCATGGAGATGTCCGCCACGTCCGAGGCCACCCGCGAGCTCCTCGGATGGCAGCCGACCGGCCCCGGGCTGCTCGAGGACATCGCCGCGGGCGCCTACTTCGACGTGCGGGTCGCGTAGGCGGCGCGGGGCAGTACCGGCACCCGCGGATCGTGAGCAGGAATGGTCGGGTTCCGTCTCCGGACCCGACCATTTCTGCTCACGAAGCGAACGCGAACGCCGCGAACGCGAACGCCGCGAACGCGCTGCTACTCCGCCTTCTGCATCTGCCACGGGTCGGGTTCGCGGTCGCCGTTCGGGCGCACGGGGCGGACGTCACCGACGATCGGGATGGCACGCTTCCGCATGAACCACAGGTAGCGGACGAAGAAGTGCGACAGGGTCGAGAGCCGGTTGCCGTTGCCGAGCAGCGACGCGATGTGCACGACGACCCACGCGGCCCAGGCGATCGGCCCGACCATGGTGATCCCGCCGCGCAGCTGGGCCACTGCGGCGTTCGTGCCGATCGTCGCCATCGTGCCCTTGTCGAAGTACTTGAAGTGCTCGGTGGGCTTGCCCTCGAGCAGGCGCTTGATCTGCTTCGCGACGTGCCGTCCACCCTGCAGTGCCGGCTGTGCCAGCTGGGCGAGGGCCTCGGACTGCGCCGCGATGTCGCCGGCCGAGAAGATCCGCTCGACACCGTTGACACGCAGGTCGTCGCCCACCTGGATGCGTCCGCCGCTCGTCTGCGGCAGGCCCCACCCGGAGACCTCCTTGTGGGCGGCGACGCCGGTCGCCCAGATGACCTGCGAGGCGGGGATGAACTCGCCGTCGGCCGTCATCACGCCGTCGGTCTTGACCTCGGAGACGCCGGTGTTCAGCCGGAGCACGACACCGCGCTTCCGCAGGACCTTGGCTGCGTACCGGCGCAGGCGCGGCGCGAAGGGCTTGAGCAGCTCGCCGCTGCGGTGCACGAGGGTGATCGTGATGGCGCCCTTGTCGAGCTCGGGGTACGCGCCCTCGAGTGCCTGGTCGCGGAGCTCCGCGAGCGCTCCGGCCATCTCGACGCCGGTCGCGCCGCCGCCGACGATGACGATCTTGATCTCGTCGGGGCCCTGGTTCGCCGCAGCTTCTTCCAGCCGGGTGAACAGCTCGTCGCGGATCCGCAGGGCCTGCGAGCGGGAGTACATCGAGTACGCGTACTCGTAGGCGCCCGGGGTGCCGAAGTAGCTCGTGTTCACACCGTTCGCCAGCACGAGGTAGTCGTAGTGCAGGTGCTCGCCGTCGGACATCTCGGCGATGCGTTCGTCGGTCCGGATGCCGGTGAGCAGGCCGTGCCGGAACTCGGCGTTGTCCTGCTTCGCCCGCAGGCTGCGCAGGAAGTAGGTCACGTCGCCCGCGTTCAGCCCGCCCGTCGCCACCTGGTACATGAGGGGCTGGAACATGTTGTAGACGTGCCGGTCGACGAGTGTCACCCGGACCGGGGCGTCCGCCAGCTCGCGCATGGCGGCGACACCGGCGAATCCACCGCCGACGATGACGACGTGCGGGCGGGTGTCCTGGGGCATGCTGATCCGGCTTTCTTCGGTTCGTGAGGTGGTCACCCACGAGGGTACGCGCGCTGTGGACCGCTCCCGTCCACTGCCCGACCGGGAGGCACGGGTCGGCTCCGTCAGGCGTCGAGCCGTGCGTAGGTGCTCACGACGTTCCCCTTGCTCGTCACGGTGCTGTCGACCAGCCGCAGGCGCGTGGCCGGGTCCGTCGGCTCGAAGAGCTTGCGGCCGGCGCCGGCGATCACCGGGTGCACCATCAGCTGCAGTTCGTCCAGGAGCCCTGCGAACAGCAGGTGCCGGACGACGCTCACGCTGCCGCACACCGCGATGTCGGCGCCGTCACGTTCCCTGAGCTCGTGGACGAACGTGCCGAGGTCGCCCGGGATCCTGGTGGTGTTCTGCCAGGTCAGGTCGTCGCCAAGCGTCGTGGAGGCCACGTACTTCTCGATCGGGTTGATCCACTGCCCGAAGCCGTCGTCCGGGTGCGCCGGCCACCACTCGGACCACTCGAGGTAGCTGTTCCTGCCGAGCAGGACGGTGTCGGTGCGGGCCATGAACGCGCCCATCCCGGCCCCGAGCTCGTCGTCGAAGCTGTCGTACTGGAACTCGTACGGGTCCTGCACGACGCCGTCGACCGACGTGAACAGCCCTGCTGTCACCTTGCGCATGGCCGGAGCGTACTGCGGATCAGCTGCCGCTTCCGCCCGGGAACTGGTTCGTCCCGCCGTTCGTGCCGGGCAGCTGCGTGGTCGACCGGGATTGGTCCCCGCCGATCGCGTGCCCGACGGCGAAGCCGATGCCACCGCCGACGAGCAGTGCGGCCAGCCCGATGATCGCCGCGAGGACTGGCCAGAACCACGGCGGCTTCGGGGCACTCGTGCGGTTCGTCGGTGCCGCGGTGCCGAACCAGGGGGTGGCGCCGTTCGGGGCGGGGGTGTCGAGGGTGGCCGTCGAGGTCGGCGTCGGGGCCGAACCCCAGCCGGCCGGAGCCGCTACGGGAGGGGTGCGGGTGGAGCCGCCCGGCGCGTGGCCGTTCGGGGGAGTGGTGTCGCTCATGGGAGGCAGTGCACACCGCGTGCCTATGCGTGGCCGATGACGACGCTGATCCGGTGCTGCGAACCGCCGCGTAGCCTCGGTTCGTGCGCGCCAAGGTGGAGACGATCCGGATCGACGGCCTGCCGGTGCGCCTCCACACCGCTGCGCCCGCCGGCCGGGTACGCAGCGACCTCGACCCCACGGTCGTGCTGGTCCACGGCATCGGGATGTCGCATCGGTCGTTCGCCCGGTCACAGCGTGCACTCGCTGCGACCCACCGCACGGTCAGCGTCGACCTGCCCGGCTTCGGCGGGCTCCCCGCTGCCGGCCGGACGCTGTCGATGGCCGAGCTCGGCGACCTGGTGGTCCGGGCCGTCCGTGCGCGGGGAGCGGAGGACCTCGTGCTCGTCGGACAGTCGATGGGCGCGCAGGTCGTGACCGAGGCAGCCCGGCAGCACCCCGGGGCCGTCGGCTCCGTCGTCCTGGTCAGCCCGGTGATCCCGGTGGAGCGACGGTCCCTGCTGTTGGTGGCGTCCGACCTGTTCCGTGACGGGACGGGCGAAGGACTCCGGATGAACGGGGTGCTCGTCACCGACTACCTGCGGAGCGTCCGGCAGTACGTCCGCGAGCTGCGCCCGATGCTCCGGTACCGGCTGGAGGAGACGATCGCCGACGTGCGCGGACCCGTCCTCGTCGTCCGGGGCAGCGACGACCCGATCGTGCGCCGCGACTGGGCCGTCGGCGTGGCGACGCGCGCGCAGCGAGGGTCGTTCGTCGAACTCCCGGGGCCGCACCACCTGCAGGAGCGGCACCCCGTCGCGTTCGCCCGCCTCGTCGACGAGTTCCGCCGGGCCCAGACGCTGGAGGGCCTCCGATGACCGAGCCGACCACGTCCTCGACGGAAGCGACAGGCACGGGCCGACCCGTGCCTCCCGGCATCCCGCTGGTGCGACGCGCGACGTGGGCCGCACTCGACTGGTGGTACGCGATCACGTGGCAGGTGCGGAGCCTCGGGCCCACCACCGCCGACGACTACCGGACCGGCGACGGTCAACCCGTCGTCGTGATCCCCGGCGTCTACGAGACCTGGCACTTCATGCGGCCGCTCATGGACGCCCTGCACGACCGCGGCCATCCCGTGCACGTGCTGCCGGTGCTGCGCCACAACCTGCGGCCGGTGCCGGTCTCGGCGCGCGACGTGTTCGCGTACCTCGAGGAGCACGACCTGCGGAGCGTCCTCGTGCTCGCGCACAGCAAGGGCGGGCTCATCGGGAAGTACGCGATGACCCAGCTGGACGACCACGGCCGCATCGACCGCATGGTCGCGGTGTCGACGCCGTTCGCCGGGTCCGGCTACGCGCGCCTCGCTCCGGTGCGGCACCTCCGGGTGTTCCGCGCCGCCGACCCCGTGCTGGCGGGACTGGCGCGGGAACTCGACGCGAACGCCCGCATCACGTCGGTCTACGGGGTGTTCGACACGCTCATCCCCGAGGGCAGCGAGCTGTCGGGGGCGACGAACGTGCGGCTGCCGGTCGGCGGGCACTTCCGGATCCTCGGCGATGCCCGGACGCGCGCCGCGGTGCTCGCCGCGGCCGACCCGCGCTGAAGCGCCCCCGTCCCGTCTCGTCCCGTCTCGTCCCGTCTCGTCTCGTCCTGAGGTTCCGAAATCTCGGCATGTCGGCGCTCGGATCGCCGCAGTTCGGAACCTCGGCGGCGATCATCCGGCGTGTTGTGGAACCTCGAGACGTGGCCGGCCTGTGTCAGGCCCCGGGCAGGAACAGGCAGAACGGGTGCCCGTCGGGGTCGAGCAGCACCCGGACGTCGTCCTGCGGTTGGAACGCGGCCTGCGTGGCACCGAGTTCCTCGGCACGGGCGACGGCAGCCGACAGGTCCTCCACCTGGAAGTCGAGGTGCAGCTGCATGCCGGGAGCGTCCGCGGTGCCGGGCCAGGTCGGGGCGACGTACTCGGGCTCGAACTGCACGGACAGGCCGGGGCCGTCCGCGGGACGGATCCGGGCCCAGGTCGGGCCGTCCTCGTACACGGTCCACCCGGTCAGGGCGCCGTAGAACCGGGCGAGCGCGATCGGCTCCGGGGACTGCAGGACGGTGGCGGCGAGCGTCGGCATCGAGGCGTCTTCGCTGGTCATGCCGCGCAGCGTACGCCGAGCAGCGGTCGGAGCTGTTCAGCGGCCGGAGCTGTTCAACGGTCGGCGACGCTCGCGCGCTCGACGATGCGGTGCGGCACCACGACCGTCTCGGGCGGCAGGTCCCGGTCCTCGATCCGCCGGGTGAGCAGGTCGAGCGCCGCCGTCGCGAACGCCCGTCGGTCGAACGACACCGTGCTGAGCGCGGGGATCGCGTACGCCGCTCCGTCGATGTCGTCGAACCCCATGACGCTGACGTCCTCGGGAACGCGGACACCCCGGGCCGCCAGGACGTGCAGCACACCGAAGGCGATCGAGTCCGTGAACGCGAACACGGCGTCGGGCAGCGGGTGCTCGTCGAGCCAGGTCGCGAAGGCCGTCGCCGCCGAACTCGTCGTCCAGGACGGCAGTGGTACCCGCAGCGCGGGGTCCGGTTCGATCCCGGCGCTCGCGAGCGCGGCGAGGTACCCGCGCTCCCGCAGCTCGCTCGTGGCGGTGGCCTCGGACGCGCGGGCGGCACCGACGATCGCGATCCTGCGGTGGCCGCGGGACACCAGGTGGGCGGTGACCTGCTCGGCGGCGGCCCGGCTGTCGATGTGCACCTGGTCGACGTGCTCGGGTTCGACCTCGCCGATCACGACGGTCGGCGGCAGCCCCTCGGTCGACGCCAGGACGCTCGCGCTGAGCGACACCGGGTTGAGCACGAGCCCGTCGACGAGGTGGGCGCGTGCCCGTGAGACCAGCTCGCGCTCGCGGGCCGGGTCGCTGCCGGTCTGGTCGAGCTGGACGACCCACCCCCGCTCGCGCGCGAGTTCGACGAACCACTGCGCGAGCTCGGCGGAGTAGGCGCTGCCCATCTCCGGCAGCGTGAGGGCGATCGCCCCGGACCGGCCGTTCCGCAGCCCGCGGGCGGACAGGTTCGGCACGTAGTCGAGCTGGGCGACGGCACGCTCGACCCGCTCGCGGGTCTCCGGGCGCACCACCACGCCGCCGTTGATGACGTTGGAGACGGTCTTCGGCGACACCCCGGCGAGGGTGGCCACGTCCCGCACGGTTGCGCGCATCGGGACGAGCGTAGCGCGGGCGGTCGCCGGTGGCCTCGTGTCGTCGAGCTGCGGGTGTGCGCTCACTGGAGCGTTACAACGATGGAAACGTTTGGCAACGGATTGCCACCGTGTTGCCCCGCGCGCCAGGGTCGCTGCAGGAATCCAACGGAGGAGGCCACCGAGTGACGAAGCTCGACGACAGCGCGACGACCGCCGCGCACACCGCACCGCCGCCGCACCCCGGGCTCCGACGGCGTACGACCTGGCAGCGGATCCGGCGCGATCGAGTGCTGTTGCTGATGGGCCTGCCGGGCGTCGCCCTGTTGCTCGGGTTCCACTACCTGCCCCTGCTCGGCAACCTCATCGCCTTCCAGGAGTACCTGCCCTTCGTCCCCCTCGGGCGCAGCCCGTGGGTCGGGGTCGAGAACTTCGCGGTGGTCTTCGACGGCGATCCGGAGTTCCTCGGGGCGCTCCGGAACACCCTCGTGATCACGCTCGTGCAGGTCGTGTTCGTGTTCCCGGCGCCGATCATCCTGGCGCTCATGCTCAACTCGCTGCTGTCCGAGCGGATCAAGCAGGTCGTGCAGTCGATCCTGTACCTGCCGCACTTCCTGTCGTGGGTGATCGTCGTCGCGGTGTTCCAGCAGATCCTCGGCGGCTCCGGGCTCGTGAACAACGCGATCCGGGCGGCGGGTGGCGACGCGATCGACTTCCTCGGCAACCCGAACGGCTTCATCGCGCTGCTCACCAGCCAGGTGATCTGGAAGGACACCGGCTGGGCGACGATCCTGTTCCTCGCCGTGCTCTCCCAGATCGACTCGAGCCTGTACGAGGCGGCGAAGATGGACGGCGCCTCGCGCTGGCGGCAGCTCTGGCACGTCACCCTGCCCGGCATGCGCGGCATCATCATCCTGCTGCTCATCCTCCGGCTCGGCGACTCGCTCACCGTCGGGTTCGAGCAGATCCTCCTGCAGCAGGCCGCGGTCGGTCGAGCGGCCAGCGAGGTCCTCGACACCTACGTCTACAACAACGGCGTGCTCGGCGGACAGTGGGGCGTCGCCGCGGCCGTCGGACTCGTCAAGGGCGTCGTCGGCGTGCTGCTCGTCCTCGGCGCCAACAAGCTCGCGCACGTCTTCGGCGAAGCGGGCGTCTACCAGAAGGAGTCGCGATGAGCGCCACCCGGAGCGTGACCGTGCCCGCGGGGGCCACCCGGAAGCACCGCCCGTTGGACGCCCCGCCGCTGCCCGGACGGCTGCTGACCGGGTTCGTCCTGCTCGTGATCTGCCTCGTCGTCCTGCTGCCGTTCCTCGGCATCGTGTCGACGAGCGTCGCGCCGTCCAGCCAGGTCAACGGTGCCGGGGGCTTCGTGATGTGGCCGACCGGGCTCGACTTCAGTGCCTACGAGAGCATCTTCGCCGGTGGCGTCGTCACCCGGGCACTGCTCGTCAGCGTCGGCATCACCACGGTCGGCACCCTGATCAGCCTGTTCGTCACCGCGATGCTCGCGTACGCGCTGAGCCGGCCGGGGTCCTACGGACACGGGGTGGTGCTGAGCCTCGTGCTCGTCAGACTGTTGTTCGCGCCGGGGCTCATCCCGAACTACCTCGTCGTCAAGCAGTTCGGGCTGCTCGACTCGTACTGGGCGCTCATCCTGCCCACGGCACTCAGCGCGTTCAACGTCATCGTGATGCGCTCGTTCTTCATGGCGATCCCGCGAGAGCTCATCGAGAGCGCCCGCATCGACGGCGCCGGCGACTTCGGCGTCTTCCTGCGGATCGTGCTCCCGCTGTCGAAGGCCGTCCTGGCGGTCATCGGCCTGTTCTACGCGGTCGGGTACTGGAACGCCTTCTTCAACGCCCTGCTCTACATCAACGACACCGCGAAGTGGCCCCTGCAACTCGTGCTGCGCACCTACGTCATCAACAACGCGCAGCTCGGCGGCGCCGACCTCGGCACGAGTTCCGACGCGCTGCCCCCGCAGGCGTCGATCCAGATGGCGATCCTCGTCGTCTCGATCGTCCCCATCCTCATCCTCTACCCGTTCCTGCAGCGGCACTTCGCCAAGGGTGTCCTGACCGGCGCCGTGAAGGGCTGACACCATGACGACCAACGCACCACGGGGCATCACCCGCCGCGGCCTGATCGCTGGCGGTCTCGGGATCGCGGCCACGGGCCTCCTGGCCGGTTGTGACACCGTCACCCGCTCCACCGACGTCAAAGCGATCAACCGGGCCGTGACCCTGCCGGACTACGTGCCGTGGGCCGGCGGACCGGACCCGGTGCTCCCGAAGACCAGCGCGCTCATGCCCTCTGCGTTCCGACGCATCCCGTCGGACCTGGTGCCGACCGACCGGGTACCCGGCGACGGGTCGACGCTGCACGGCAGCGTCCCGACGAACTCGCCCGTCCCACCGTCGAAGGGCAGCAACCCGTACTGGCAGGGCCTCGACGAGCGGATGGGCGTCGACCTCGACCTGACCATCACCCCGAACGCCGACTGGGGCAACAAGTTCGCCACGCAGGTCGCGGGCGACACCCTCGGCGACGTGTTCACGGTGTTCGGCACGTTCTCGTACCTGCCGCAGTTCCTCGAGGCCAAGGCGGCGAACCTCACCGAGATCCTCTCCGGCAGCGGCGTCCGGGACTACCCGTACCTGGCCAACCTGCCCACCGCGTCCTGGCGCGGCACCGTGTTCTCGGGCGGCATCTACGGCGTCCCCGTGCCCCGCGGGCCCCTGACCACCGGTGTGCTGCACCGACGGCAGGACCTGTTCGAGCAGCTCGGCGTCGACCCGTCCTTCCGTGACCTCGACGAGTTCGAGGCGCTCTGCCGCGAGGTCTCCGACCCGCGGCGCAACCGCTGGGCGCTGGGCTCCGTGCCGACCAACATCCTCGCGTCGATGTTCGGTGTGCCCAACCAGTGGGACGAGCAGGGCGGCCGCCTGACCCACATGTACGAGGTCGACGCGTACCAGGACATGCTCGAGGCCTCGCGGAAGCTCCTCGCCGACGGCCTCGTCCACCCGGACAGCGTCACCGCCTACAACGGCAAGGTGTGGTTCGTGCAGGGCTCGGCGCTGATGCTCCAGGACAGCTACAGCGCGATCCCCGGACTGCTGCAGCAGGCCGAGCCCGGCAGCGGGTTCCGCATGACCATGGCGCCGTTCGTCGGGCCGGGCGGCGCGAAGCCGAAACCGTGGCTCGGGGACCCGAACAACGCGATCACCGCACTCGCGGCCGCGCCCGAGGAGCGCATCCGCATGCTGCTCGGCGTCCTGAACTGGTGTGCGTCGCCGTTCGGGACCGAGGCCTGGATGTACCGGAAGTTCGGCATCGAGGGCCGGGACTTCGACTTCCGCGACGGCGCCCCCGTCCTCACGAAGACGGGCAACAGCGAGACCGCGCTCGGTGAGTTCCCGCTGCAGTACTTCACGGAGTGCCCACTGCCGCTCTTCTACGCGGGAGCCCCGGAGATGACGGACGTCGTCTACGAGTCGCTGTCCTCGTGGTTGGACGACGGGATCACGAACCCCACCTACGGGCTGTACTCGCCGACGAACTCCACCAAGGGACCGGCCATCGGGACCTCCGCCACGAGTGCGATCAACGACGTGCTGCTCGGCCGAGCACCGGTGTCGGGGTGGAAGGCCGTCGTGCGCGACTGGCGCCGCCGGGGCGGCGACGCGATGCGGCGCGAGTTCGAGCAGGCGTTGGAGGCGCGCGCGGGCGTGTGACGCCGCCGTCGTGGCAAGACACCTCCATGTCTCCGAGACGCCGCGCAGTTCCGCGGCGTCTCGCCCACACGACGGCGTCTTGCGTGGCCCTGGACTCGGGGCGAGCAGACGGGAGGCCCGTGGCGGGGTCCGCCACGGGCCTCCCGTCCGTCAGCGTGGTTCGGCCAGCCCGAGGCGCAGCGCAGGAGGCGCGAAACCGATCCGCGTCGGGGCCGATGCGTTCGACGTGCACCACGGCGTTCGTCATGCGGCCGTTGTAACCCGGTGCGGCTGCTCAGGCCACTGGAGCGCGGACCATGTGAACCTCGCGGACGCCGTCATCGACCTGCTCGCCGCCGTCCGGCACGAAGCCGTGCTTGCGGTAGAACGCCTGCGCACGGGGGTTCGGGTCCGCAACCCACAGCGTGACTCGCTCGTCCGGGCCGGCCACCGCGTCGAGGAGCTCGCTACCGGCCCCGGATCCGTGGTGGCCGTCGAGCAGGGAGAGCACGAAGAGGTGCACGTCGCCGTGGTCGGCCCCGCCGCTCGCGGGGCCCGCCATGGCGATGCCGACGACCGCTCCATCGTGTTCGGCCACGGCGACCCGGTTCGCTGCAAACCGGGCGTCGGTGAGTGCCGTCGTCCAGAACGCTTCGCGACGGGCGACGAAGGACGGGGCGTCGAGGACCTTGTCCCGCATCAGGCCGCGGTACGTCGTTCGCCACGATGCGACGTGCACGCGGGCCATCGCGGCCGCATCGGTCGGCAGCGCGGGTCTGACCGTCATGCCAGCCACGACGGGGCGGTGAACAGGTCCTCGAGCTCCTGGACCAACCGCGAGGTGTGGAAGCCGTCGGCCGCCGCGTGGTTGATCTGCAGCGCCATCGGTATCACCGTGCGGTCGCCCTCGGTCCGGTAGCGCCCGAGCGTGACGATCGGCAACAGGTGGTCGTACCCGTCGCGGACGTGCAGCGCGAACCCCGTGAACGACGTGCGGGGGAAGGTGGAGACGTCGAACACGTTCCGGGGCCGGTCGTCCTGCGGGAACATCCGGACGTCGTCCCGGTACCGATCCATCGTGTCGACCGCGGCGGCGTGGAACCGCCCGAAGTCCTCGTCGTAGGGCACGACCAACGCCGAGAAGGTCTCCGTGTCCGGGTGGAACACCGTGAACATCGGGTGCACGACGTCCCAGACGCCGGGGGAGCCGTCGTCGAGCAGCTGCATCCGGAACTCGGCGTGACGGTTGACCACGGTCGCGATCGCCCAGATCTGCGACGCGTACGTCTTCGCCCCGCTCGTGCGGACGGCCGCGACGAACGCCTTGACGTCGACGTCGACGGTCACCTCGTAGGAGCACTGCACGCGCTGCCGGTAGTGCTCGAAGTGCTCGCGGCGCGGCCAGGTGTCCAGGTCGATCGGTCGGAGTTCCGTCATGGCACCAGTCTGGTCGCGAGTGCGGCGTCGAGTTCTGCCCGCTCACCGTCGATCGTCAGCGCGACCTCGTCGAGCGCCCGTCGCTTCCACAGGAGGAGCAGCACGTCCTCGGCTCGACCGGTCACCCGGACGACGGCATCGCCGCCCGCGCCGCCAAGCGTGGCCTCGCCGGGTGCGTCGGAGAACGCGAACACGACGGTCCGCGCCAGCGGCGCGATGCGGCCGAGCCGCACCTGACGTGGGTACAGTTCGCCGACGACCTCACGAACGCCGTCGGTCGCCAGCTCGACCGGGAGGCCTGGCTCGGCTCCCAGCGCCCGCTGCGCGTCCCACAGGTGGATCGCGGTCTCATGCGCCTGGCGACGTGCCCAGGTCGCGGCTGTGTCCGGCGGGTAGATCGCCGAGCACGGGGTGTCCGAGGAGCGTGCCCAGAGCGCTGCGACGAGTTCGTCGGCTCCCGTGCGGAAGCGGTCCGCGAGGTCGTCGTGCGCGAGCGGTGCGGGCTCCGAACTGGTCAGCTGCCCGAGCGCCCACCGGTGCACGTCGGTCAGGTGGGTACCGACGTCCCCGACGGACCAGCCAGGGCACGACGGCACCGGTGCCGCACGGTCGCTGGACCGCAGGATGTCGTCGAACCGTTGCGCTGCTCCGGCGAGGGCGGTGAGGTGGGTGACGTACGTCGACATGGGGCCAGCATGGTCACGCGGTGCTCCGTAGGGTGGAGCCATGCCGACGCTCGACCGGGTTCCCGCCCTGACCGCCCCGGAACTGCTGGCCGCACCGACCGCCGCGGCACTCGCCGCGTTGCCCGCCGATGTCGCAGCACGCATCGAAGCAGCTCCGATCGACCCGGACCTGGCAGACACCGCCGCGTTCTCGGAGGCCTACGGCTTCCCACTCGACGGAGGGGCGAACTGCATCGTCGTCGCGGGCAAGCGCGGCGAGGACGTCCGGTTCGCCGCGTGCGTCGTGCTCGCCCACACCCGCCTCGACGTGAACCGTGTCGTTCGGAAGCTGCTCGACGTGCGGAAAGCGAGCTTCGCGCCGATGGACCAGGCCGTGGAGCTGTCGGGAATGGAGTACGGCGGGATCACGCCGATCGGGCTGCCGTCTTCGTGGCCGGTGTACGTCGATTCCCGCGTGCTCGATGCCCCGGACGCTGTGATCGGTGCAGGTCTCCGCGGTGCGAAGGTGTTCCTGCCCGGCTCCGTCCTCGGAACGTTGCCGGGTGTGCAGGTCGTCGAGGGCCTGGCGACCGAAGCCTGATCAGTCATTCGGGCGGATGAGGCAGAACGGGTGGCCAGCCGGGTCGAGGTACACGCGGAACGTCTCGGTCGCCGATCCCGTCGCGGTCGCACCGATGGCCAGGACCGCGGCCTCGCCGTCGTCGAGGTCCTCGACCTTCACGTCGAGGTGGCTCTGCTGCGGGACGAGCTGCCCGGGCCACTCCGGGGCGCGGTAGTCCTCGACCTGCTGGAACGCCAGGAGCGGCCGGTGGTCGGTGAAGGGGAGCGCGACCTCGGCCCAGTCCTCGTCGAAGCCGACGATCTCGCCACCGAGCAGCTCCGCGTAGAAGCGGGCCAGGCCGCGGGGGTCTGCGCAGTCCAGGACGACCATGTCGAGTGTGCCGATCATGGCCGTCAGGCTAGACCGATCAGCGCGCTGCGGTCAGGGCCTTCGTGATCCGCTGCAACGACACCGTCTCGGCGGTGCCGAGTTCCTGCGCGAACAGGCTGAGGCGGAACTCCTCGAGCATCCACCGTGCGTGCACGAGCTCGGGGTGTGCGCCGACCGGCGGCGGGAACGCACCGCCCGCGTCGACGTACCGATCGGTGGCGACGGTGACCTCGCGCATCCACGTGGCATCGCGCCCCGGGTTCTGCAGCAGCTTCTGCACGCGTGCCTCGATGCCCTGCAGGTACACCCGGATACGTCGGAGCCGGTCGAGCCCGGCCACGGAGACGAACCCCGGGTAGACGAGCCGCTCCATCTGCTGGCGCATGTCCGTCAACGCACCGAGCAGGGACATCGAGTTGGCCTGCTTGAGTGCTCGCTCCGCGGAGCGCTGGGCGGCGAGCACCGCGGCGAGCTCGGAGACCGCCGTGAACATCGTGTCGACGACGGTCGCCGACACGGCGTCACGGACCGCCTCGAACTCGGCCTTGGTGAACACGAGACCGTCCGGGTGGGCGCGACGGATCACCGCGTCGACGACGGCCGCGAGCACGTCGTCGAACAACGCGTTCGTGGAGGCGTACGGACTCGCCGCGAGTGCGAGCTTCTCCTGCGCCGTCAGGTGCGACTGGATGTACGACACCGGGGACGGCACCGCGAGCATCACCAGGCGACGGACCCCGGCGGGCATGCGGACCTGCCGGTCGGACGGCGTCGCGAGCAGCTGCACCCCGACGGTCGCCTTCGGGCCGGAACCTTCTTCCACCAGGGACGGGTACGCGCGGATGACACCACCGGCCTGCTTGGTGTCGAGGGTCTGCGGCAGGTCCTGGGCCGGCCACGTGGTGAGGCCGGACTGCTCCGCCCCGGCACCGCCACCGGCGGCGGCGACGCGAGCCGCGCCTCCTGGTCGTCCCGCAGCCCGCACCGTGGCGGAGGCGACGCTCTGCTGTGTGCGGTCCTTGAGCTTCGTCTGCAGGACCGACAGGTCCTTGCCGGCCTCGACCCGCCGACCGCGTTCGTCGACGACTGCCCACGTCGGCAGCAGGTGCGACGGCACCCGGGACAGGTCGAAGTCGGACTCCGACACCGGCACGTACGTCATGCGCTGGATCGCCTTGGCCAGGGTCGCGCGGAACGACTCGGTGGGCTCGGTCGGGGCGTCATCCGGCAGTTCGGCGACGATCTTCTCGGCCCAGTCGGCGGCAGGCACGACGTTCTTGCGGATCTGCTTCGGCAGCGACTTGATGAGGGCGGTCACGAGCTCCTTGCGCAGGCCGCGGACCTGCCAGTCGAAGCCCTCCTCGCGCATACGGGGGAGCAGCGCGAGCGGCACCTGCACGCTCACGCCGTCGTCCTGCGCGCCCGGCTCGAAGCGGTACTGGATCGCGAGTCGCTGGTCGCCGCTGCGCCACTGTGTCGGGTACTCGGCGTCGTCCTCCGCCGCCTCGGCAGCGGATTCGTCCAGCAGGTCCGCCCGGCGCATCGTGAGCAGGTCCGGTTGGTCGCGGCGCGTCGGCCGCCACCACCCCTCGAAGTCACGGGTCGTCGCGATGTCCGCGGGGATGCGCGCGTCGTAGAACTCGTAGACGTTCTCGTCATCGAGCAGGATGTCGCGCCGGCGCGTGCGCTCCTCGAGCTGCTCGAGTTCCTTGCGGAGCTTCCGGTTGGCGCGGTCGAACGCCTGCTGCGACTCCCACTCGCCCTCGACCAGGGCGTGGCGGATGAAGAGCTCACGCGAGTGCTCCGGGTCGATCCGGGCGTACTGCACCCGGCGGCGCTGCACGATCGGGACGCCGAACAGGGTCACCCGCTCGTACGCGACGACGGCGCCCTGCTTCTTCTCCCAGTGCGGTTCGCCGTAGGTGCGCTTCAGCAGGTCACCGGCGAGGGGCTCGACCCACGCGGGATCGATCCGGCCGACGGTCCGTGCGAACAGCCGGCTGGTCTCGACGAGTTCGGCCGCCATCACCGCGTCGGGCTGCTTCTTCGCGAGCACACTGCCCGGGAACACGACGAACCGGGTGTTCCGCGAGCCGAGGTAGTCACGCTTCTCGCGGTCGCGCAGCCCGATCTGGCTGAGCAGACCGGCGAGCAGGGACCGGTGCACGGCATCGCCGTCGTCGGAGCGGGACTGCCCGACCCGGACGTCGACCTGCTTCGCGGCGCGGGAGAGCTGGCGGTACAGGTCCTGCCACTCGCGGATGCGCAGGTAGTTGAGGAACTCGGCCTTGCAGAGCCGGCGGAAGGCGCTCGACGACAGCTCTTCCTGCTTGTCCTCGATGTAGTTCCACAGGGCGAGCAGGGTCAGGAAGTCGCTCGTCGGGTCGGCGAAGCGGGCGTGCATCTGGTCGGCGTGGGCGCGCTTCTCGAGCGGGCGTTCACGGGGGTCCTGGATGCTCAGGGCGCTGACGACGGCGACGACCTCGCGGCCGACGCCCTGGCGACCGGCCTCGAGCACCATCCGGCCGAGCCGGGGGTCGATCGGCAGCCGGGTGAGCTGTCTGCCGGACTTCGTGATCCGGCCGTCCTTGTCGACGGCGCGGAGCTCGCGCAGCAGGTCGAGGCCGTCCTTCACGCCGCGGGAGTCCGGCGGCTGCAGGAAGGGGAACGACTCGATGTCGCCGAAACCGAGCGAGATCATCTGCAGGATCACCGCGGCGAGGTTCGTCCGCAGGATCTCCGGGTCGGTGAACTCGTCCCGACGCTCGAAGTCGTCCTCGGAGTAGAGCCGGATCGCGATGCCGGCACTGGTGCGGCCCGCTCGACCCGAACGCTGGTTCGCGCTGGCCTGCGAGATCGCTTCGATCGGCAGCCGCTGCACCTTGGCACGCGGGGAGTACCGGGAGATGCGGGCGGTCCCGGTGTCGATGACGTACTTGATGCCCGGCACCGTCAGCGAGGTCTCGGCGACGTTCGTGGCGAGCACCACGCGCCGGCGCACCCCCGGGGTGGTGCGTCGGTCGAAGACACGGTGTTGATCGGCGGCGGAGAGCCGGCCGTACAGGGGCAGGACCTCGGTGCCCTGGTACCGCTTGCCCTCGATGGCGTCCTGCGCGTCACGGATCTCGTTCTCGCCGGACAGGAACACGAGCACGTCGCCGGGTTCTTCGCGCGCGAGTTCGTCGAGCGCGTCGGTGATCCCCTGCAGGGTGTCGCGGTCGTCGGCGCCGTTCGACCCGCCACGGTCGGCCGTGCGTGAGTCGGTCTCGTCGTCCTCGTCGGTGTCTTCGGGGTCCTCGGACACGAGCGGGCGGTACCGGATCTCGACGGGGTAGGTCCGGCCGGAGACCTCGATGATCGGGGCGTCGCCGAAGTGCTTCGAGAAGGACTCGGGGTCGATCGTCGCGCTCGTGATGATGAGCTTCAGGTCGGGGCGCCGGACCAGGAGCCGCTTGAGGTACCCGAGCAGGAAGTCGATGGTGAGCGAGCGCTCGTGCGCCTCGTCGATGATGATCGTGTCGTACCGCTTCAGGTCGCGGTCGAAGTGGATCTCGTTCAGCAGGATGCCGTCGGTCATCAGCTTGATGCGGGTGTTCGACGACACCTTGTCGGTGAAGCGCACCTGGTAGCCGACCAGGTCGCCGAGGTCGCTGCCGAGCTCTTCGGACACGCGTTCCGCGATCGTGCGGGCGGCGATCCGGCGGGGCTGGGTGTGCCCGATGTGCTCGCGTCCCAGCTCGAGGCAGATCTTCGGCAGCTGTGTGGTCTTGCCCGAGCCGGTGGCACCCGCCACGATGACGACCTGGTTGTCACGGATCGCGGCCGCGATGTCGTCCCGCCGCTGCGAGACCGGCAGTTCGGGCGGGTACGTGATGACTGGCGGCGTGGGAGACATGAGCATTCCAGGATACCGTCACGCCGCCGGTGCTGCGAGCCCGGCGGCGAGGTCGGCCGCGGACCGAGCGGGCAGGGCACACACGCGGTCGTGACAGACGTACGCGGCCGGTTCGAGCGCATCCCGCGCCTCGAACAGCTCGAACCCCGCGGCTGCCCACGCCGTGGCCTGCGTCGGGGTCACGCGAGCGATGATCGTGCCGGGTCGGCGCGCGGCGCGGACGGCGTCCCGCAGCGGGTCGTGCGGGTCCGACGTCACGACCACGATCTCGCGCGAGGGCCGTTGCAGCCCGAGTGCGAGACCGAGTGCGTCCGCGTGCCCGAGCGGCCGCTCGGTCCCCGTCGTCGCCCGGTCCGCCACCAACTGCTCCGCGGCTGTTCGGTACGCGGAGTCGCCGGTCAACGCCGCGAGCTCGGCTGCCGCTGCGGCCAGTGCCACCGTCCCGGAACGCATCGCGGTCTGTGGTTGTTCCCCGGTCGCCGTGCCCGCCCCGGCGAGCACCGGGTCGACGTCGAACCGGCCGGCCAAGCCGTCGTCGACCAGGGAACGGGCGGTCACGGCGTACGCGGCCTCGCCCGTCACCAGGGCGAGCTCGAGCAGCCCCTCGGCCAGCAGCCCGACGTCCTCGATGGTCGCCGGGGCCGCCGAGGGCCCGCGCGGCGTGCTCGAGCGGACCACGACGTGCCCGTCACGCACGTGCGACCGCAGCAGCGCATCGGCTGCCGATCGGGCGAGGTCGATCATCTCGGGGTCGTCGTGGCGTTCACCGGCGATCGCGAGCCCGCGGATCGCCAGGCCGTTCCACCCGGTCAGGACCTGGTCGTCGAGTGGTGGCGGGTCCAGGAGGGCGCGCTCCGACAGCGGCCGTCGGTACCACTCGCCCTCCACCCGCCGGCCGTCGATCGTGGACTCGCTGTCCTGCGCGGCGACGAACGCTCCGTCGTCCTGCTGCAGGGTGTCCCGCAGGAAGTCCGCGATGCCGCGTGCCTGTTCGGCCCCGGCGACCGCGAGCAGGCCGGCGTTGTCGTAGAGCATCCGTTCGTAGTGCGGCACGCTCCAGTCGCGCTTGGTCGCGTACCGGAACACACCGCCGTCGGCATCGGTCAGCTCGGAGGCCCGGATCGCGTGCAGCGACCGGTCGAGCAGGCCGTCGGACTCGGCATCGCCGTCGCGTGCTGCGTCGGCGAGGAACTCCAGCAACGGTGTGCTCGGGAACTTCGGCGCACCGCCGAAACCCCCGTAGGTGGTGTCCTCTGCCTGCGACAGCTGACCGGTGACGGCCCGGATGCTGTCGACGGACGGGAGGCGCGGGTCGGCTCCGCCAGGACCGTCGCCGGCGCGGGCGGTCGCGTCCGCCTCGGCCCCCTGCCGGATCGCCGTCGCGATGGCCGCGGCGTTCGCGTCGACCTCGTGTCGCCGCTCGGTCCACGCGTCGAGCACCGCCGCCAGGATCTGCCGGAACGCGGGCACCTGACCGACCGGGGTGGGCGGGAAGTAGGTGCCGGCGAAGAACACGTGGCCCTCGGGCGTCAGGAACGTCGTCAGGGGCCACCCGAGCTGCTGGGTGAACGCGCTCGCCGAGGCCATCAGGCTGGCGTCGACGTCGGGACGCTCTTCGCGGTCGACCTTGACGGCGACGAAGTCCTGGCGGAGCAGTGCACCGATCTCCGGGTCGGCGAAGCTCTCACGCGCCATGACGTGGCACCAGTGGCACGTGGCGTAGCCGACCGACACCAGGACCGGCACGCCGCGCTCCCGTGCCTCGGCGAAGGCCTCGGGGCCCCACTCGCGCCAGTCCACGGGGTTGTCGGCGTGCTGACGGAGGTACGGGCTGACCGAGGTGCCGAGTCGGTTGTCGTTCATGCCTCCAGCGTGCCCCGTGGCGACTGGGCGGACCAACGGTCGCCGCGATCTGTGGACGGATCGTCGATCTCCACAGCCCTCGTCCGAGCGGTCAGCGGTGGAGCCACCCCGTCAACGCGGCGAGACGCTGCGCGACCTGGGCGGGGGTGAGATCGTCCGTGTCCAGCCGGGCGACCGTGTCCCCGGAAGCCGCGTCGAGCCTCCCGGCCGTCCGCGTGCTGTGCGCGAGCTGCGCCTGCGGGACGTCGCCACCCGACCGTCGGGCCAGCCGCTCGGCGGTGGGACCGTCTGCCGCGCGCAGCAGGACCGTCGTGACCACCGGGTCGTCGCCCATGGCGGCGGCCAGACGCTCGTGCTCGAGGACGGACACCGTGTTCGTGTAGACCAGTCGGTGGTGGCCGAGCTCGCGGTAGGCCTGCCACATCGCGGCGAGGTTCCGCTCGGCCAGGTGCGCCTCGGGGTGCTCGACGTGCGGCGCCGGGTGCGCGAGGTCCAGCAGGTCGCCCTCGATCACCGCGTGACGGACGTCCGCTGCGACGAGCAGGTCGTGCAGCGCCTCGGCGGCCGTGGACTTGCCCACGCCGGACCGCCCGCCGACGAACAGGACCTCGGAGCGGGGCACGCTCCGCACCGTCACCCGAGGCCGAGCGACAGGAGCGCGAGGGCGGCGTCCTCGGGGCCGTAGTCGAACAGGCGCTCCCAGAACGGGTCGTCGGCCCACGGCACGTCGCCGTCGGCCGGTGTGCTCTGCGCGGTCTCCACCAACCAGTCGAGTTCGGGCAGGACCGCCGTGGCGAAGGTCGGCGGCTGCCACCCGAGCGCCCGCGCCGCCGTCGTGTCGAGGACGAACGGTGACGGCGACGACCACGGGGTGGTCCCGACGAAGGCGGGGGCGTCCGCGTCGAGCAGGACCTCGTCGAACCGGTGGTCGAGGTGCCCGGCGATGGTCCGCACGATCTCGAGCGCCGTCGGAGCGGTGTCGTCGGCGACGTTGAGGATGCGCCGGTCAGGAGCATCGGCGACCAGGCGGACGAGTGAGCCGATCCCGCTCGCCGCCGTCGTGTGGTCGACGCCGCGGCCGTGGTCGGCGAGCAGGATCCGTTCGCGCCCGTCGAGCACCCGTCGCACCACGAACCACTCGCGCGGACGGCCGATGCCGACGCCGTACACCTTCGACGGTCGCAGGACCGTGACCGGGGCGCCGTGGTCGAGCAGGACCTGCTCCGACGCCACCTTCGCGGCGCCGTAGCCGTCGCGGCTCGTCGGGTCGCCGTCGCCCGCGGTGACGGTCGGCTGGATCTCGGTGACCGCGCCGCCGAAGACCGGCTTGTCGGTCGAGTTCGCGTGCCGCCCCTGCTCGTCGGCGTAGACCGCGCGCGAGGAGACGAAGACGGTGGAACCGACGTCGTCGAGGAACGGCAGGAGCTGCGTCGCGTCGTCGCGGGTCAGCCCCACGGTGTCGACGAGCAGGTCCGCGCCGGGGCGGAGGAGGTCACGCAGGGTGCTCGTGTCGCGGCGGTCACCGGCGGTGAAGCTCGCGCCCGATGCGCTCAGGGCGTCGGCCGCCGGGCCCCCACGACGGGCCAGGACGTCGACCTGCCAGTCGTCGCCGCCTCGGCCGGAAGCGTCGAGCAGTTCACGTGCGACGGCCGAACCGATCCCGCCGGTGCCGCCGAGGATGACCGCGCGTCTGGAGCTCATGCGCCAACGCTAGCGGGACGGTCGCCGGCGGGCCGCGTCGTCAGGAGGCCAGCGCCTCGGGCTCGTGTCGCCACCAGTCCAGCACTGAGCCGTCGTACACCGTGACCTTGTCGTGGCCGAGCACGGTCAGTGCCAGGGCGTCGACGCACGCGGCGCTGCCGACCCCGCAGTACGTCACGATCTCGTCCTCGCCGACGACGGCGGCGAACGCCTCGGCGAGCTTCGGGCCCCGCAGGTAGGCGTTCGTCTCCGGGTCCACCAGGGTGTCCGCCGTGATGGGGGTGCTGCCCGGGATGATCGGCGGGTGGTCGTCGCCGAGGGCCACGTCGGGCGCCGCGAACACCAGCGCCGCGGGCTGCTCACCGGTCACGGCTCGGCGGACACGGGCGTGGTCGGCCCAGAGCGGGCGCTCTTCACCGGCGAGGAAGGCGCGGTCGTCGTCGGGCGACTTCGCCGGCGCGGATGCGTGACGGAGTGCTCCGACGCGGACCGGACGGCCCTCGTCATGCCACTTCGTGAAGCCGCCGTCGAGGACCGCGACCGAGTCGAAGCCGAACGACCGGAAGATCCACCACAGTCGTGCCGACCACTCGCCGACGCTGTCGTCGTAGACCACGACCGTCGAGGTGTTCGTGACACCCAGGTCTCCGGCCGCAGCCTCGAACCGTTCGGCGCTCGGGCGGGTGAAGGGGACCGCGGCTCCCGGCGTCGAGAACGCGTCGACGAGGTCGGCGAAGCGGGCGCCGGGGACGTGCCCGCGCTGCTCGTAGGAGTCGACCGCGGAACGCCACGTGGTCTCGAGGCCGGTCCCCACCGTGTGCACCGAGGCGTCGAGGACGACGAGCTCGTCACCACCGAGGTGGTCGGCGAGCCACTGCGTCGACACGAGCGGCGAGGTCAGGACGGGGGCCATGCCGCACACGATAATGCGGACCTCTGACGGGCGACAGGGAAACCGACACACTGCGCAACCGGGGCGCGCGTGGTGGTTGGTGCGTCGACTCGGAACGACAAGGCGGTTGTCGTACGACATCGCGATCGTCGTTCCGAGTCAGCACTGCCCCGCTGCGACGTCAGTGCGCGGCGGCGGGGATGCTGCCGGTCGTGGCGGACCCGGCACGTGCGAGCCGCTCGACCCGCACCGACTGCCGGTTGATGAGCAGCCCACCCGCGAGGGCGACGAGCACGAGCACGCCGGCCGAGATGCCGAACGCCACGTGGTAGCCGTCGAGCGTGGCCTGCGCCTGCTGCAGCTTCGTCGGGGCGGCGGACAGCCCGGACAGGCTGTTCGACACCACGTCGGCGAAGATCGTCGACAGCAGCGCCGTGCCGATCGAGCCACCGATCTGCTGCATCGTGTTGACCGTCGCCGAGGCCACACCGGCGTCGGCGCGGGCGACCCCGGTCGTCGCGGTGTTCATCGCGGACGAGAAGATCGTGCCCATGCCGAGGCCGATGACGACCAGCGCCGGCAGGACGGTGCCCGCGTAGGAGCTGTCCAGGTCGGTGCGCAGCAGCAGGAGCAGGCCGGTCGCGGCGACGAGGCCACCGGCGAAGATCAGGATCTTCGGGCCGACGCGGGGCAGGAGGCGCCCACCGATCTGCGTTGCCGAGATCATGATCGACAGCGGCATCGGCAGGAAGGCCAGACCGGTCTGCAGCGAGCTGAACCCGAGGGTCTGCTCGAGGTAGTAGGTCAGGAACAGGAAGATGCCGAACATGCCGATCGCCACCAGGCCGATCGCGATGAACGACCCACCGCGGTCGCGGTCGAGCACCACGCGCAGGGGCAGCAGCGGGTGCGCCACACGGGTCTCGATGAACACGAACGCGGCGATGAGCACCACGCCCGCGGCGAGCATCGCGATGGTGACGGGGGAGTCCCAGCCGTTGGTCTCGGCGTTCGAGAAGCCGTAGACGACGCCGACCAGGCCGGCGGTGATGGTGATGACCCCGAGGACGTCGATGCGCGGTCGGTCGACCTTCGGCGGCTTCTCCATGAAGACGAGCGCGCCGATCACGCCGAGCACGGCGAAGACCACGTTGACGTAGAGGCACCAGCGCCACGACGCGTACTCGGTCAGCACGCCACCGAGGAGCAGACCGATGGCCGCACCGGAACCGGCGATGGACCCGAAGATGCCGAACGCACGACCGCGCTCCTTCGGGTCGCGGAAGGTCGTGGTCAGCATGCCGAGGGCGGACGGGGCGAGCAGCGCGCCGAACACACCCTGCAGGGCGCGGGCGGCGACCAGCAGGCCGAACGAGTCGGCGAGGCCACCGAGGACCGATGCGACCGCGAAGCCGACCAGGCCGATGATGAAGGTGTTCTTGCGGCCGAACAGGTCGCCGAGGCGACCGCCGAGCAGCAGGAGCGAACCGAACGCCAGCGAGTACGCGGTGACGATCCACTGGCGCTGGTCGGTGCCGAACCCCAGGTCGGCCTGGGCCGAGGGCAGCGCGATGTTGACG
The DNA here is from genome assembly GCF_057812125.1 of Curtobacterium sp. ABR8. NCBI lineage: Bacteria > Bacillati > Actinomycetota > Actinomycetes > Micrococcales > Microbacteriaceae > Curtobacterium > Curtobacterium sp. ABR8. The sequence continues at coordinate 3,252,879 of NZ_CM173818.1, read as the reverse complement.
ATGGTGGCGTCGAGCACGACCATCAGCTGGGCCAAGGCGATGACCGCCAGGGCGATCCAGCGGTGGTTGCTCTTGGCGGGGGTGGAGCCAGAGGTCGTGGGTGCTGCCCCGGTGGGGGTCGGCACGGTGTGTTCTGCCGTCACGGCAGCCTCCTTCGAGAAGGTTGGAGGGGGAGCACGAAGCGCGCGCCGTCGGGCGTTTCGAAGAGGGGAGGTGTCAAACGGATGCGCGGCATCCGTTTGTCGACAGTGTAGACCGAAACGGAAGGTCCGCATCCACTTATTCCCAGAAAGTTCAACTAGGTTCGGCACCGTGAGCACCACCGAGTCCGCGCCCGACCTCGAGCGCCCGCTGCGCGCCGATGCGGCACGCAACCGCGAGTTGATCCTGCAGACCGCTCGCAAGTGCTTCGCGGAGCGTGGTCTGTCGGTCACCCTGAACGACATCGCGCACGAAGCGGGCGTCGGCGTCGGCACCGTGTACCGACGTTTCGCCGACAAGGACTCCCTGATCGAGGCGCTGCTCGCCACCAAGTTCGAGGCGATGAACGACGCTGCTGCCCGCGCCGCCGACGTCGTCGATCCGCGCGAGGCCCTCCGGGTCTACCTGACCGGCGTGTTCGAGTTCCGCGCCCGCGACCGTGCGCTCGCCGACGCCATCGTGCGGGCCGGCAAGGCGCGTCCGTCGATCGTGCAGGAGCGTGACCGGCTGGAACGCCAGGTCTCCGCGATCATCGGTCGGGCCGAGACCGCCGGGGTCGTCCGTGCCGGGTTCGACTACCGCGACCTGCCGATGCTCACCGCGATGGTGGGCGCGGTGGCCGACGCGACCCGAGAGCACGACCCGAACGCGTGGCGCCGGTACGCCGAGCTCCTCATCGAGGGCGTCCTGCCGCAGACCGTGAGCGAGACCGCCACGAAGATGGTCGGCGACCCGCTCGACCGCGAGTCGATCGAGCGAGCGCTGCACGCGCAGTCCTGACGCGTCCCCGCGGACGGCGCGCGGCTCCGGTGCCGGCCGACTCCGGACGGGAGGCCCGTGGCGGAGTCGACCCGTGCCTCCCGTCCGGCGGTCTGGTCGCGACCAGTGCGCCGGGCCGGCACCCGACGCGCGCTACAGCCAGCTCGGCAGCCAGTAGTGCGACCGGATGAAGTCCCACGGCACCTGGATCGCGGTCCACATCGGGTACCAGTACGCCGACGCGAGCACGACCACGACCAGGTACACGCCGACCCAGACGATCGCCCGGGTCCGTCGGGGCCGCGGATCGGTCCGTGACCCGAGCACCAACCCGATCGCCGCAGCCAGCGCCATCACCATGAAGGGCTCGAAGGCGATCGTGTAGAACTGGAACACCGTCCGGTTGACGTACATGAGCCACGGCAGGTACCCCGCGGCGACGCCGAGCAGGACGAACCCGTACTGCCACCGTCGGCGCAGGATCCAGAGCACGAGCAGCGCCACCGTCGCGATGACCGCCGCGTACCAGATGAACGGGTTCGCGACGCCGGTGATGGCCTCGCCGCAGCGGCTGGCCGAGCAGCCGTCCTGGCCGGCGTCGGTGCCGACGTAGAACATCGAGGTGGGGCGCTGCATGACGAGCCAGAGCAGCGGGTTCGCCTGGTACGAGTGCGGCGTGTGCAGCCCGATGTTGAAGTTGTAGATCTCCGACTGGTAGTGCCACCAGTTCTGCAGGCTGTCCGGCACCCACCGGAGCACCCCGGTCCAGCGTTCCCCGCCGGAGGCCAGCCAGTTGCGGTCCCAGCCGTCCTTCGACACGAACCAGCCCGTCCACGACGCGACGTAGGTGACGGCGGCGATCGGCACGGTGAGCAGGAACGACACGGGAGCCTGCTGCAGCAGCGCGCTCGACGACCAGAACTCGACCCCGGCTCGGCGACGCATCACCATGTCGCTCAGCACGGAGTAGACGGCGAAGAACGCCAGGAAGTACATCCCCGACCACTTCGTCGCGGTGGCCAGCCCCATCGTCAGCCCCATCGCGAACAGCCACGGACGCCACCAGAGCACGGGCCCCCACAGGGTGTCCCGGCCGGCGGCGACGCGCTCGGCGACCCAGTCGTCGAGCCGCCGCTGACTCCGGCGCCGGTCGAGCAGGAGTGCTCCGAACCCGAGCACGACGAAGAACGTCAAGATCCCGTCGAGCAGCGTCACGCGGGACATCACGATGGCTTGGCCGTCGATCGCGAGCAGGCCGCCGGCGAGCGTGCCGACCAGGGTGGAGCGGAACAGCGACCGGGCGATCACGGCGGTGAGGAACACCGTCGCAATGCCGAGCACGGCCACCGCGAACCGCCAGCCGAACGAGTTGTCCGCCCCGAACAGGAGCATGCCGAGGCCGATCAGGTACTTGCCGAGCGGCGGGTGCGCGATGAACTCCGCGGCGCTGGTGAAGATGTCCGTCTCACCGCTCGAGAACCGGTCGTCGGTCGTCGGGGCGGAGTCGCTGCTCGGGTTCGCCGGCCAGGTGCCCTCGTACCCGAGGTGGACGATCGACCAGCCGTCCTTGACGTAGTAGGTCTCGTCGAAGACCAGGGAGTGCGGGTTCCCGAGGTTGGCCAGGCGCAGCACGGCGGCGAGCAGCGTCACCGCGATCGGTCCCGCCCAGCGCCACACCGCCACGCGCTGGGCGGTGGAGAGCATCCGCCCCCACCAGTCGTCGAGGCGCGAGCCGACCGGCCCGTCGGGCACGGCCGTGCGGTCGTCGGTCAGCTCGCTGGTCATCGCTGAGCATCCTACGGAGAGACCACATGTCCGCGCTGCGTCGGTGCTGCGACGACAATGGGTGCGTGATCGTCCTCGCAGCAACGCCCATCGGCAACCTCGGGGACGCCTCGCGCCGTCTCGTCGAGACCCTCTCCAACGCCACGGTGGTCGCGGCGGAGGACACCAGGACCGCCATCCACCTCATGCGCGCCCTCGGCATCGAGAACCGTCCGCGGCTCATCGCCCTGCACGAGCACAACGAGCGGGCGAAGGCGTCCGAGGTCGTCGAGCTCGCCCGTGACGAGGACGTCGTGGTCCTCACCGACGCCGGCATGCCCGCCATCAGCGACCCCGGCTTCCCGCTCGTCGAGGCGGCGGCCGCGGCCGGCGTCACCGTCACGGCGCTGCCCGGCCCGTCCGCCGTGCTCATGGCGCTCGCCGTCTCGGGCCTGCCGACGGACCGCTTCACGTTCGAGGGGTTCCCGACGCGCAAGGGCGGGGAGCGCCGCCGTGCGTTCCAGGCGCTCGCGGGGGAGCAGCGCACGATGGTCTTCTTCGAGTCGCCGCACCGGTTGGCCGAGACGCTCGCCGACATGGCCGTCGGGTTCGGCGGCGATCGTCGTGCCGCGGTCTGCCGCGAGCTCACGAAGCTCTACGAAGAGGTCAGGCGCGGTCCGCTCGACGAGCTCGTCACGTGGGCGTCCGAGGGGGTCAGGGGCGAGATCTGCATCGTGGTCGCAGGAGCCGCCGAGGCCACCGAGGAAGCGACGCTCGACGACGGGGTCCGACTGGTGCTGGAGCGGGTGGCCGCCGGCATGCGCATGAAGGAGGCCGCTGCGGCGGTCGCGGACGCGACCGGGCTGTCCAAACGGGACCTCTACGAAGGCGCGCTCGCGGCGCGGTAGACGGCTGGGGACTCCGGTCTGGAGGCGCGGGGCGGGCCCGCCACGGGCCTCCCGGATCCGGTTTTCCACAGACCACCGCCGCGCGCGTCATGCGGGTTCCGCGCGCCCGTAGGATGGTCCGCATGTCCGACGGGTCCTCGTTCAGCATCACCACGCCGATCTTCTACGTGAACGACGTGCCCCACATCGGGCACGCCTACACCGAGGTCGCCGCGGACGTCCTCGCGCGCTGGCACCGGCAGCGGGGTGACGACACCTGGCTGCTCACCGGTACCGACGAGCACGGGCAGAAGATCCTGCGCACCGCCTCGGCGAACGACGTCACGCCGAAGGAGTGGGCCGACCGCCTGGTCAACGACGCCTGGAAGCCGCTGCTCGACACCGTCGACGTGGCCAACGACGACTTCATCCGCACCACCGACGAGCGCCACGAGCGCGGGGTGACGGCGTTCCTGCAGAAGCTCTACGACGACGGCTACATCTACGCCGGCGAGTTCGAGGGCTTCTACTGCGTGGGCTGCGAGGAGTACAAGCAGCCGAGCGACCTGGTTCCCGGAACCGGTGCGTACGAGGGCCAGCAGGTCTGCGCCATCCACTCGATCCCGGTCGAGGTGCTGGCCGAGCGCAACTACTTCTTCCGCATGTCGGACTTCGAGCAGCGACTGCTCGACCTGTACGAGTCGAACCCGCTGTTCATCCAGCCGGAGAGCGTGCGCAACGAGATCATCTCGTTCGTGAAGCAGGGTCTGCGTGACCTGTCGATCTCGCGGTCCAGCTTCGACTGGGGCATCACGATCCCGTGGGACAGCGACCACGTCCTGTACGTGTGGTTCGACGCCCTGCTCAACTACGTCACGGCGCTGGGCTACGGCACCGAGGACGACGAGGCCTTCAAGCGCCTCTGGCCGAGCGTGCACATCGTCGGCAAGGACATCGCCCGCTTCCACGCCGTCATCTGGCCGGCGATGCTCATGGCTGCCGGCCTGCCGGTGCCGGAACGCGTGTTCGGCCACGGCTGGCTGCTCGTCGGCGGCGAGAAGATGTCCAAGTCGAAGCTGACCGGCATCGCACCGTCGGAGATCACCGACACGTTCGGGTCCGACGCCTTCCGCTACTACTTCCTCCGCGCGATCACCTTCGGGCAGGACGGCAACTTCAGCTGGGAGGACATCTCGGCGCGGTACCAGGCCGAACTCGCGAACGGCTTCGGCAACCTCGCCTCGCGCCTGGTCGCGATGCTGCAGAAGTACTTCGACGGCGCCGTGCCCTCACGCGGGTCCCTGACCGAGTCGGACGAAGCCGTCGACGCCCTGGCCGTGTCGGTCACCGAGCGCGCTGACGCAGCCATCGCCGCATTCGCCCCGCACGAGGCGATCGCCGCCGTCTGGGAGCTCGTCGACGCCCTGAACGGGTACATCACCGAGCAGCAGCCGTGGGCCCTGGCGAAGGACGACGCGAACCGCGAGCGGCTCGGCACCGTCCTGACCACCGCGCTGCGCGGCCTCGGCACGGTCGCGGTGCTGCTCTCCCCGGTGATGCCGAAGGCCACCGAGAAGCTGTGGGCGTCGATCGGTGCCGGCGGCTCGATCGCCGAGCAGCGGGTCGACCGTGCCTTCGAGTGGCAGGGTGCTTCGCACGTCGTGGCGCTCGGGAGCGGGCTGTTCCCGCGCATCGAGCAGTCGGAGCAGGTCTCCGCGTGACCGACGCCCACCTCCGCTCCCGCGGCGACGGGGACGGCTCCAAGCGCGACCTGACCTACCCGCCGTTGCCCGAGGCGCTCGTGGTCCCGGTCTACGACAACCACACGCACATGGAGATCGCCGACGGTGGCGACGGGGCGCTCGACTACCGCGAGCACCTCGGCCGAGCCTCCAGCGTCGGTGTCCGGGGTGTCGTGCAGGTCGGTACCGACCTCGCCACTTCGCAGTGGTCCGCGTCGATCGCCGCCCGTGAACCCCGCGTGCTCGCGGCGGTCGCACTGCACCCGAACGAGGCGCCGTCGCTGCAGGAGCAGGGGCTGCTCGACGAGCACCTCGCCGGCATCGAGCGGCTGGCGGCGTTGCCCCGCGTCCGGGCGATCGGTGAGACCGGACTCGACTTCTTCCGCACCGGCGAGGACGGGCGCGACGCCCAGATCCGCTCGTTCGAGGAGCACATCCGCATCGCGAAGGAGCACGGCCTCGCGCTGACCATCCACGACCGCGACGCGCACGACGCCGTGGTCGAGGTGCTCGACCGCGTCGGGGCTCCGGAGCGCACGGTGTTCCACTGCTTCTCCGGCGGCCCCGACCTGGCTCGGCTCTGCGCCGAGCGCGGCTGGTACATGTCGTTCGCCGGCACCGTGACGTTCAAGAACGCGGCCCCGCTCCGCGAAGCCCTGCTCGTCGCGCCGCGGCACCTGATCATGGTCGAGACGGACGCGCCGTTCCTGACCCCGACACCGTACCGCGGCCGGCCGAACGCCCCGTACCTGATCCCGATCACCCTACGGTCGATGGCGGAGACCCTCGGCACCGACGCCTCGATGCTCGCCGCGCAGATCGCCTCGAACACCGAACTCGTCTACGGCGCGTGGGACGCCGAACCCGTGACGGTGGACGAGTAGTGGGCGCGCTGCTCGGCCCCGCCGAGATCCGGGAGCTCGCTGCTGAACTCGACGTGACCCCGACGAAGAAGCTCGGGCAGAACTTCGTGCACGACGCCAACACCGTCCGGCGCATCGTGTCGGTCGCCGGCGTGACGCCCTCGTCCCGGGTGCTCGAGATCGGGCCCGGCCTCGGCTCCCTGACGCTCGGGCTCACCGAGACCGGGGCGCCCGTCACCGCGGTCGAGATCGACAAGCGGCTCGCGGCGAAGTTGCCGTCGACGGTCAGTGCGCTGCAGCCGGCGGCGTCGCTGACGGTCGTGCAGCAGGACGCGATGACCGTCGCCGCATCGGACCTCGACACCGAGCCGACCCACCTCGTCGCGAACCTGCCCTACAACATCTCGGTGCCCGTGCTGCTGCACCTGCTCGCGACCTTCCCCTCGATCGAGCGGTCGCTCGTGATGGTGCAGGCCGAGGTCGGGTACCGGCTCGCGGCCGGCCCGGGCAGCAAGGTCTACGGTTCGCCGAGCGTCAAGGCCGCCTGGTACGGCTCGTGGAGCACCGCCGGGCTCGTCAGCCGTCAGGTCTTCTGGCCCGTGCCGAACGTCGACAGCGTGCTGGTGGCGTTCGACCGGCACGAGCCCCCGGGGGACGATCGGCTGCGGTCGCGGGTGTTCACCCTGGTGGACGCGGCGTTCCAGCAGCGGCGGAAGATGCTGCGGCAGAGCCTGTCCGGTGTGCTCGGCGGCAGCGCCCACGCCTCCGAGGTCCTGAAGGCGGCGGGCATCGACCCGACCGCGCGGGGCGAGGCGATCGGTGTCGACGACTTCGTACGGCTCGGTCGGACGGTCCTCGCGGCTGCGGAGTAGCCGACACACCGCGGGGCCGGAGGCGGCTGATCGCCATAACGCGGCGCGGCGGCCTCTGACGCCGCGAACGGGGGACCGCGCGCACGGTCGTCCCACCCCTACAATCGGCGAGTGCGTCGCATCACCCTCTCCCAGTGGCTCGCGATCGTCGCCGTGCTCGGCGGGCTCGTCATCGAGTTCTTCGCTGTGCCCGCTGTCGTGCGAGACCCGCAGAACGACGCGGCATGGGCGGGAGTGCTGCTCGGGGTCGCGTTCCCCGTGTTCGGGGTCGCGGTCTCGGCCTTCCGCGACGATCCGGGCGATCGCGATGATGACGACGACTTCCGTCCGCCGCCGCGCCTCGACCGTCTGGGTCGGGTGGCCGAGGGAGCACTGGCCGTGACCGCGTTCACCGCAGCCTGGGCGGTGACACGCCTGCACCACAAGCCCCTCGACTCGGCGTTGTACAGCGCGGTGATCGCCTCGGCGCTGCCGCTCGCGCGCCGTGCCCTCGACCGGCTCGCCCGTCGCCGTGGTGAGCAGACCGACGGCACTGACGACTGACGCGCCCCTCGCACCGTGCGAGACGGCGCCCGGGTCAGTGCTCCCGGGACGCCATCATCTCGAGGATCTGCTGGTGGTTGCCGTTGCGTTCGGCGAAGCGCAGCGGGTGCACGTTCTGCACCAGGATCTCCGGGGCAGCGCCGGACTCGATGAGGGCCATGACCTCGTCGGCGAAGGCGTCGAGCGGCATCCCACCGAAGTCGGCGCCGCCCATCAGGTCGGTCATCACGGCCGGCGGGGCGAGTTCGAGCACCTCGAGCGACGAACCGACCAGCTGCTGGCGGAGGGCCTGCGTGTAGGCGTGCACGGCCGCCTTCGTCGCGCTGTACGTCGGCGACGCGGTGAGCGGGACGAACGCGAGTCCGGACGTGACTGTCATCAGGGTGGCCGAGGGCTGTGCGAGCAGGTGCGGCAGGAACGCGTCGACGAGCCGGATCGTGCCGACCAGGTTCGTCTGGACGAGCTCGAGAGCGTCGTGGATGTGCGCGGGGTCGCGGAGGTCCTCGTCGCGCATGATCCCGGACATGGTGATGAGGGCATCGAGCGACGGGTACGCCTCGAGCACCGAGGCGGCGGCGGCCTCGATCGACGACGCGTCGGCGACGTCGATCTGCACGGTGCCGAAGCCGTGCTCGGCGGCGAGGGAGTCGAGGAGCGACTGGCGACGGCCGCCGATGACGACGGTGCTGCCGGCGGCCTGCAGGCGCTGGGCGAGGGCGAGGCCGATGCCCGAGGTCGCGCCGGGGATGAAGACGGTGGAGTTCGTGATGTCCATGACCACCACGATGCTCCACGGGCAGGGCGGCAGCCAGAGCGCGGTCATCGGGGGATCGGCGATCCCTGGCACGGTGGCGGGAAGCGGACGACAATCGGGACCATGGACCGTGCTGCGCTCGCCGACTTCCTCCGCCGTCGCCGCGAACTGCTGCGCCCCGAGGACGTCGGCCTCGGGCAGGGGCCGCGACGCCGGACCCCGGGGCTCCGCCGTGAAGAGGTCGCTGCGCTCGCGGGCATGTCGGTCGACTACTACACGCGTCTGGAACAGCAGCGTGGGCCGCAGCCGTCGGAGCAGATGATCGCCGCGATCGCCCGTGCGTTGCGCTGCAGTCTCGACGAGCGCGACCACCTGTTCCACCTCGCCGGGCAGAACGCCCCGACCCGGATGCACCGCGCCGACCACGTCGACCCCGCGATCCTGCGGGTGCTCGACCGGCTCGAGGACACCCCCGCGATCGTGGTCAGTCACCTGGGCGAGACGCTGGTCGAGAACCGGCTCGCCGCGGCACTGCTCGGGTCGTCCGTCAGCCTGCCCGGCAACGAGCGCTACCAGGCGTGGCGGTGGTTCGTGACCGGGGACGAGCTCGCGAAGTACGCGCCGGAGCAACACGAGCGACTGGCCCGGGTCGTGGTGGCGTCGCTGCGGGCGGCGGTGGGGCTCGCTGGACCGGGGGACCGTCGGGCCACCGAACTGATCGGCGAGCTCGAGGCCCGCAGCCCGGAGTTCCGCGAGCTCTGGGCGAGGCACGAGGTGGCCACTCGCTGGTCCGACAACAAGACGATCGTGCAGCCCGAGCTCGGCCGGATCACCGTCGACTGCCAGGTGCTGCACACCGACGACCAGGCGCAGGCACTGCTGTTGTTCACCGCGCCCGCAGGTTCCGAGGACGCGCAGAAGCTCGAGCTCCTCGGCGTCGTCGGCCAGCAGACCTTCGCCGGCTGACGCGGCGCACGGTGCGGGTCCGTTCGGCTCGTGCGAGGTTGGTCGAGCCCGCACGGTGCGAGGCTGATGATCCCGTGCGCCGTTGACCGCTCGGTGCCACGCTTCATCCCGCCACCGAGCGACCAGCCTCGCACCTGCCGGACAAGCGCGCACCGTGCGACCCGGACCCCCCGGCTATCTCCCCCCCCGGACGCACCACACGAAGCAACCCCGCGTCACACACTTGGCCGCGTGCGGTATACCGTGCCTAGGGTGGGCCTGTGAGCACTCCCCGCGTGTACGTCATCCACGAGAACCCCGAGTGGTTCCCGCCGCTCGCCGCCGCCTTCGAGGCCGAGGGCGTCCCGGTGCAGGAGATCCTGCTGACCGAGGGACAGATCGACCTCGGTGCCGAACCGGAGCCGGGCGTCTACTGGTCCCGGATGTCGGCGTCGAGCCACACCCGCGGCCACGAGCACAGCAAGGAGTACACCCGCGCGGTCCTCGGCTGGCTCGAGCGGGCGGGCCGCCAGGTCGTCGGCGGCAGCCACGTGCTCGAGCTCGAGGTCTCCAAGGTGGCCCAGCACGGGCTCCTGCAGCAGGCCGGGTTCGACGTGCCCCGCACCACCGCCGTGTTCGGCACGACGACGCTCAAGGACGCCGCCCGCACCTTCACGAACGGCCATGACGTCCCGTTCATCACGAAGCACAACCAGGGCGGCAAGGGCCTGGGCGTCCGGCGGTTCGACTCGCTCGCCGAGTTCGACGCCTACGTCGACAGCCCCGAGTTCGAGGCCCCGGTCGACGGCATCACGCTGCTGCAGGAGTTCCTGACCGCCCGTGAGCCCTTCATCACCCGCGTCGAGTTCGTCGGCGGCGAGTTCGTCTACGCCGTCCGCGTCGACACCAGCGCCGGCAGCTTCGAGCTGTGCCCGGCCGACGCGTGCGAGGTCCCGCAGGTCATCGCCGGAGCGGTCTGCGACGTACCGGGCGCCGACCAGCCGAGCGCGTTCAGCGTCCGGACCGAGATCACCGCCGAGCACCCGCTGGTCCAGCAGCTCCGCACGTTCCTCGCCGACCAGCGCGTCACCATCGCGGGCGTCGAGTTCATGGAGACCACGGACGGCCGCACGGTCGTCTACGACATCAACACGAACACGAACTACAACCCCGCGGTCGAGGAGTCCGCGCCGGCCTCCGGTCCGCGCTCCATCGCGCGGTACCTCGGCGGCCTGCTGGAGACGCAGTACGCAGCGCAACTGACCGCCTGAGAACGCAAGAACCACCGGACTGGAGGCCCGTGGCGGGCCCGCCACGGGCCTCCAGTCCGCTCCGCGCCCCTTGCAGGGCACTCCCCACCTCCCCAAGGAACTCACCCCGTGCGATTCGGATACTGGACCCCGCTCTTCGGCGGCTGGCTGCGCAACGTCGACAACGAGAACATGCCGGTCACCTTCGACTACGTGAAGCGCTTGGCGCAGCGCGCCGAGCGGATCGGCTTCGACCTGACGCTCGTGCCGGAGCTCAACCTCAACGACATCAAGGGCACGGCGGCGCCGTCGCTCGAGGCCTGGTCGCTCGCGGCGGCCATCGCGGCGACGACCGAGCGCCTCGAGATCATGGCGGCGATGCGCCCCGGCTACCACCTGCCCGCGGTGACGGCGAAGCAGGCGGCGACGATCGACGACATCTCGTGCGGCCGCTTCACGTTCAACGTGGTGAGCGCGTGGTGGGCAGAAGAGGCCAAGCAGTACGGCGGCATCTTCTCGGAGCACGACGACCGCTACAAGCGGACCGCGGAGTTCGTCGAGGTCATGAAGGGGATGTGGCGGGAGACCCCGTACTCGTTCTCGGGCGAGTACTACGACGTCCAGAACGCCCACCTCGAGCCGAAGCCCCGCGTGACGCCGCGCATCTACGCCGGTGGCGAGAGCGAGGCGGGCAAGGCGGCGATCACGGGGTACGCCGACGCCTACGTCACCCACGGCGGCACGGTCGAGGAGCTCCGGACGAAGATCGCCGAGATGAAACAGCGCCGGGTCGACGCCGGACTGCCGCCGTTCGAGGCGTTCGGCATGGCCGCCTACGTCATCGTCCGCGAGACCGAGGAGGAGGCGCAGGCCGAGCTCGCGCGGATCACCGACGTGCAGCACGGCAACGCGTACGAGTCGTACCAGGACTTCATCTCGAAGTCGCAGCTCGAGCACGTCCCCTCGCTCGAGGACTACTCGGTGTCGAACCGCGGTCTGCGCCCCGGGTTCGTGGGGACGCCGTCGCAGGTGGCCGACCGCATCCGGGAGTTCGAGGACGCCGGGGTCGACACGCTGCTGCTGCAGTTCTCGCCGCAGCTCGAGGAGATGGACCGCTTCGGCGAACAGGTCATCCCGCTCGTCCGCCCGTCGGTGGCCGCGCCGTCCGAGGCGGTCGTGTGATGGGCAGCGGCGCGAGCAACACCGAGGACGGCTGGGCGTTCGAGACCCGGCAGATCCGCGCCGGCTTCAAGGCCGATCCGGGGTTCGGCGGCAACGTCCCGCCGATCGCCCAGACCGCGGCCTTCGTCTACCCGTCCGGTGAGGACGCGGCGGACCGGTTCATGCTCAACGCCCCGGGGCACACGTACTCGCGGGTGAACAACCCGTCGGCGGCCGCGCTCGAGCGTCGGATCGCCGACCTCGAGGGTGGCATCGGTGCGTTGGCGCTGGCGTCCGGACAGGCGGCGACGTCGCTCGCCGTGCTCGGCGTCGCCCGCGCGGGCGACCACGTCGTGTCGAGTGCCTCGCTGTACGGCGCGACGTACACGCTGTTCGCGTCGACGCTGCGTGACCTCGGGATCGCGTTCACCTTCGTGCAGGACCCCACCGACCTGGACGAGTGGGCGGCGGCGGTGCGTCCGGAGACGAAGGCGTTCTTCGGCGAGTCCATCCCGAACCCCCGCGGCGACGTCCTGGACTTCGCCGGGGTCGCCGGGGTCGCGCACGAGGCCGGTGTCCCGCTCATCGTCGACAACACCATCGCGACGCCGTACCTGGTCCGACCGATCGAGCACGGTGCGGACATCGTCGTGCACTCGGCGACGAAGTACCTGGCCGGTCACGGCAGCGCCATCGCCGGGCTCGTCGTCGACAGCGGCAACTTCGACTGGGCGGCCCACGCCGACGCCTTCCCGCAGCTGGCGACGACCGAGCAGTCCGGGTTCGCGAACACGAACTTCGCCGAGAAGTTCGGCCGCCGGGCGTTCATCCAGCGCACCCGGTCGAAGCTGTCCGCCGACCTCGGTCCGGCGATCGCACCGTTCAACGCCTTCCTCGTGCTGCAGGGCATCCAGACCCTGTCCCTGCGCATGGAGCGGCACGTGTCGAACGCGGCCGCCGTCGCGACGTGGCTGGACGCGCACGACCAGGTGCTCGGCGTGCACTACGCGGGACAGCCGTCGTCGCCGTGGCACCACCTGCAGCAGCGGTACGTGCCGAAGGGCCCCTCGGCGGTCCTGGCGTTCGACCTGGACGGTGGGGTCGACGCCGGACGGCGGTTCGTGGCCGCCCTCGAGCTGTTCGACCACGTGTCGAACATCGGTGACGTCCGCTCGCTCGTCGTGCACCCGGCGTCGACGACGCACGTGCAGATGACGTCGTCGGAGCGGGCCGCTGCGGGTGTCGGCGACGGGCTCATCCGCCTGTCGATCGGCCTCGAGCACATCGACGACGTCCTCGCCGACCTGGCGCGGGGCTTCGCGGCAGCCGCAGCGGGATAGGTTGGGGGCATGACCACGTTGGCCGCCCCGACCCGCGTGCGGACGCGCGCCCCCGGCAAGATCAACGTGTTCCTGTCCGTCGGTGCACTGCAGGACGACGGCTACCACGACGTGGCCACGGCGTACCAGGCGGTGTCGCTGTACGAAGACGTCACGGCCGAGCCCGCCGACGACTTCTCGGTGACGTTCACGGGGCCGATCGACACGTCGAACGTGCCGGTCGACGAGTCGAACCTGGCGATCCGTGCAGCCCGGCTCGTGGCCGACGCCGCGGGACACCAGGGCGGGGTCCGGCTGACGATCGACAAGCAGGTGCCGGTGGCCGGCGGCATGGGCGGGGGCTCGGCGGACGCCGCGGCCACGCTGCTCGCCGTCGACACGCTCTGGGGCACCGCCCTCGGTCGCGAGGAACTGCTCCGCCTGGCCGCGCAGCTCGGCGCGGACGTGCCGTTCGCCTTCGCGGGCGGGACGGCCGTGGGCACCGGGCGCGGCGACGAACTCAGCCCGGCGCTGGCGAAGGGCGAGTTCCACTGGGTCCTCGCGCTGAGCGACGACGGGTTGTCGACACCGGCCGTCTACCGTGCACTCGACGAGCACCGCGAGCGCTACCGCGCCGACATCGCACCGGCGCCGTCCCACCCCGTGGTGGAGTCGAACGTGCTGCAGGCGCTCCGCGCCGGCGACCCCGACCTGCTCGCCGACTGCGTCCACAACGACCTGCAGGCCCCGGCGATGCGGCTGCAGCCCGGACTCGCGTCGACGCTCGAACTCGGTGAGAAGGCCGGGGCGCTCGCGGGACTGGTGTCGGGCAGCGGCCCGACGGTGGCGTTCCTGGTCGGGGACCGTGACGCTGCACTCGAACTGCAGGTCGAACTCAGCGCAGCCGGTCTCGTCGCACTCCGAGCCACCGGACCCGTGCACGGCGCCCGCGTCGTGCACTGACGGCGACGACCGTCAGCGGCTGTACTTCCACAGGATGACCGTGTCCGTGTGCCAGTACCGCACCACGTGGAAGCCCTGGTCCTTGAGCGTCTCGGAGACCTGGGGTCGGATGTTCCGCGACGTGGCACCGACGAACCACACGGTGTCGATGTCGGTCAGGCGTGCCGGCACGGTCGTGGCGATGTCGCCGTTCACGTTCCACAGCTGACCGCGCTCCGCGCCCGTGCTCGCCACCGCCAGGTCCCGCATGCCGCTGAAGGCCTCCGGGTAGGCGTCGGCGATGACCTGCGCGGTCGCGGTCGGGTGCCCCCAGACGCTGCCGTAGACCACGCCTTCGTCGGCGTCGGTGGTCACGTCCCGCTCGCGTTCGATGATCGCCGCCGCGTTCGCCCAGTGCGAGGACTGCTTGGCGTGCGGCAGTCGCACGATCGTGCTGGTCGGCACGGACAGCAGGACCATCGCGGCGACCGCCACGGCGACCCAGCGCCGCGGACGGAGCGCCGTGATCGCGAGTCCGATCAGGAGCGCGACGAACGGCAGGCTCAGGCTGGCGTACTTGGGGGAGTACAGGTGTTCGCCGGCGGCGGTCGCGGCGACGAGCAGCGCGGTGGGCACGACCGTCAGGGGCACGGCGACACGGACGGCCTGCATGCGGAGCACGTCGCGGGCTCCGGATGACGGGCGTCGGGCCGCGCGGACCGTCAGCACGACCGCGACGATCATGAGCAGCCACGCGACGGCGGCGTACGGGTAGACGACCCCGAACCACGCGGTTGCGAACACCTGGCGCAGCGTGGCCCACCCGATGCCGGTGATCCAGCCGACCTGCTTGGCCTGCCCCGCAGCGAGGCCGATGAACGGCAGCACCACCACGGCTGCGGCCACGGCGGCGACGGCCCAGCGGACGGCCACGGCACGGTCCACCATCGCCGAGGGCACCGCACCGCTGCGGCCGGTGACCGACGCCTCCCGGCGGGCCGCCCGGTCGGCGACGCCGGTCCACGCGAGCACGACGCCGTGCGCCACGACGGCGAGGGCCAGGTAGACGTTGAAGAGGACGGCCACCGCTGCGAGCACCCCGTAGACGACCCACCACCGCGTCGCGTGGTGCCGGGCCCGGGTGCGACGGACCGCGGTCAGCCCGACGAGGGTGAGCAGCGCGGCGAGGGTGGTGACGGTCGCGTAGGGGCGGCCCTCGGTCCCTGCCCAGGCGACGCGGGGCAGCAGCAGGAAGACCACGCCGGAGACGACCCCGAGCCGGACGCCGCCGAGCCGCCGGCCGAGCGCCACCACGAGCGCGGCGGCGATCCCGATCGCCAGGGCGCTGGGGAAGCGGAGCGTGAACGGGGAGTACCCGACCAGTGCGAGCCAGACGTGCATGAGCGCGTAGTACAGGCCGTGCACGGCGTCGACGTTCTGCAGCTCCGCCCAGAGCGCCGGCCAACTGCGCTGTGCGCTCGTCAGGGTGGCGGCTTCGTCGTACCAGACCGACGGCACCCAGGTGAAGGCCGCCGCGACGACGACACCGACCGCCCCGACGGTGATCTCGGGCGCACGCGCCAGGGCCCGCACGGTCGACAGGGCCAGTGCCCGGAGCCGTGCTCGCGTCGACGCGTCCGACGTCGTGCGTCGGACCGTGACGGTGCCGGTGCGGGGGGAACTCACGCCCGCGACCGTACCGAGCGGCTCTGAGCATCCGCCGCGTCCACCCGCTGAGCATTCACATGCAGGGATTCGGTGCGACCGACCAGAATGACGGGATGGACCCCCTCGTCGCCCCCGTCGCAGCGCTGTCCCCGTGGCGGACACGGCTCGGCTCGCGGACCGCTGCCCTGTCCGACGTCGGCGCCGACGGGCTCCGCCGTCTGGCCGCTTCACGCGTCCTCGTGGTCGGCGCCGGCGGCCTCGGCGCGCCCGTCGTCGCGTACCTCACCGGTGTCGGACGGCTCACGGTCATCGACCCGGACGTGGTCGACGCGACGAACCTGGCGCGCCAGACGCTCTTCACGGCGGCGGACGTCGGCTCGTCGAAGGCCGAGGTCGCCGTGGCCCGCGCCCGCGCCGTCGACCCGGAACTCGACGCGGTCGCGGTGGTCGGGTCCTTCACCCCGGAACTCGTCGCCGGGCACGACGTGGTCGTCGACGCGGCGGACTCCGTGCTGGTCACCCGGGCGGTCTCGGACGCCTGCGCCGACGCCGGTGTGCCGTTCGTGTGGGGCACGGTCCTCGGCCAGGACGGGCAGGTCAGCGTGTTCCGCGACGCCGGGGCGGACGGTGTCGACTTCCACGACCTGCACCCGGAGGCGCTGCCCGACGAGGGATCCTGCGCCCTGGACGGCGTCGTTCCCGCACTGTGCGGCGCCGTCGGAGCGGTGATGGCCGGACAGGTGCTCGCCTTGGTCACCGGCACCGGGGAACCGTTGCTCGGACGGGTCCTGACCGTCGACGCCCGTCGGTGGCGGTGGAGCGAGAGCGTCGTCCGGCGTGGCCCGGCATCACGACGACCCGTCGTGGTCGCTCCCGCCGGTGCCGACCGCATCGCCCCGTCGGCGCTCGCCGCACGTCTGGCCGACCCGACGGACCGGGTGGTCGTCGTCGACGTGCGCACCGACGCCGAACGCGCGGACGGCGTGGTCGCCGGCGCCGTCACGGGTGACGTGGTCGCCGGCGACGCCGACGCGGCGGACGTGGTCGTCTACTGCGCCCGTGGCCCGCGTGCGGACGCATGGGCTGCCGCACAGCCGGCCTGGAGGCACGTGGCGGTCCTCGACGGCGGGTTCGAGGCCTGGCGTCGCGAGGGGTTGCCCGTGGCGATCGAGCGCACCGCCTGATCCGACACGGATCGGGTCCAGGGCGCCGCTTCCGCGGCTAGGATCGTCGCATCATGACGCAACTGCGGATCCGCGATGCTGCCGCCTTCCTCGGTGTCAGCGACGACACCGTGCGCCGACTCGTCGACGGCGGCACCTTCCACCGGACCACGGACGAGGCCGGTCGAGCGGTCGTCGACGGTCGGCAGGTGGCCGAGTACGCCCGGACGCGGAGCACCGAGCTCGCCGACCCGGCGTCGGGCGTGAAGAGCTCGGCGCGGAACCGGTTCGTCGGCATCGTCACCGACCTGGTCGTCGACACCGTGATGGCGCAGGTCGAGCTGCAGTGCGGCCCGCACCGCGTCGTCTCGCTCATGAGCGCCGAGGCGGTGCGCGACCTCGGGCTCGAGGTCGGGTCCGTCGCCGTCGCGTCGGTCAAGGCCACGATGGTCGCCGTCGAGGCGCCCGCACTCCAGGAGGACCTCCGATGAGCCGTCGTTCCCGCTCGCTGCTCGTGCCCCTCGTCGTCGTGGCGGCGCTCGGCCTGTCGGCGTGCTCGACCGCCGACGCCCCGGCGGGGTCGTCCTCGTCGGGGTCGACGACCGCGACGGACCGCGGTGCGACCGGCTCGATCACGGTCTTCGCGGCTGCCTCGCTCCAGCAGACGTTCACCACGCTCGGCAAGGACTTCGAACTCGCCAACCCCGGGGCCTCGATCCGGTTCTCGTTCGCGGGGTCGAGCGACCTGGTCACGCAGATCCAGAACGGCGCGCCCGCCGACGTGTTCGCGTCCGCCGACGAGGCGAACATGGCGAAGCTGTCCTCGAGCGACCTGGCGAGCGGGTCCCCGCGCGACTTCGCGACGAACGTCCTCGAGATCGCCGTCGCGCCGGGCAACCCGAAGCGCATCACGGGCCTCGACGACCTGACCGGGTCCGGGGTCCAGCTCGTCACGTGCGCCGCGCCGGTGCCGTGCGGCGCCGCGACGGCGAAGGTCGCATCCGCCGCGGGCGTCGACCTGCGGCCCGTCAGCGAGGAGCAGTCCGTCACCGACGTGCTCGGCAAGGTCGAGTCCGGTCAGGCCGACGCCGGACTCGTCTACGTGACCGACGTGCAGGGCGCCGACGGCAAGGTCGACGGCGTCCCGTTCGACGAGTCGAGCGAGGCCGTCAACACGTACCCGATCGGCGTGCTCGAGGAGTCCGAGGACCCGGACCTCGCGCAGGCGTTCGCCGAGTACGTCCGCTCCACCACCGGCCAGAAGGTGCTCGCCGCCGCGGGCTTCGGGAAGCCGTGACCCGTGACCTCGCGGGCTGACGGACGGCCGCCGGTCGCCTGGTGGCTGCCACTGCCCGCGGTGCTCGGTGGCCTGTTCGTCGTCGTGCCCGTGCTCGCGATGCTCGGTCGGGTGGACTGGTCGTCGTTCGTCGCCCTCGTCACCTCCACGGCATCGCTCACCGCACTCGGACTCAGCCTCGGCACGGCGCTGACCGCCACGGCCGTCGCGTTCGTGCTCGGGTACCCGCTCGCCGTGCTGTTCGCTCGGTCCCGCTCACGGTGGGTCGGGGTCGCCCGCGCCGTGGTGCTCCTGCCGCTCGTGCTGCCGCCCGTCGTCGGCGGACTCGCACTGCTCGCGGCGTTCGGCCGCCTCGGGGTGGTCGGGGCGTTCCTCGACGGCCACGGGCTGCACATCGCGTTCACCACCACGGCGGTCGTCATCGCGCAGACGTTCGTGGCCATGCCGTTCCTGGTGTCCGCGATCGAGGGGGCGCTCCGCGTCGAGGGGGACCGGTACGAGCGGGTCGCCGCGACCCTCGGCGCCGGCCCCACCCGCACGTTCCTGACCGTCACCACCCCGCGGGTCCTGCCCGGCATCGTCTCCGGACTGGTGCTCTGCTTCGCGCGTGCGCTCGGCGAGTTCGGCGCGACCCTGACCTTCGCGGGCAGCCTGCAGGGGGTCACTCGGACCCTGCCCCTGGAGATCTACCTGCAGCGCGAGGTCGACCCCGACACCGCCGTGGCCCTGGCGGTCGTGCTCGTCGTGGTCGCCGTCGTGGTCATCGGTGCCTCGTCGCTCCGCACCCGGGGCGTGGCCGCGTGACCGGGGTCGCGGCGCGGATCGTCGTCGAGCGGCGGGACGTCGACGTCGCCCTCGAGGTCGGCGCGGCGGAGTGCGTTGCCGTCATCGGGCCGAACGGCGCGGGCAAGTCCACCGTGGTCGAGGCCCTGGCCGGTCTGCTGCCGATCGACGCCGGGCAGGTGGTCCTCGGCAGCACCGTCGTGGCCGACCACAGCCGGACGGTACCCGCCCACCGCCGCCGCATCGGGCTCGTCGCCCAGCGGCCCGACCTGTTCCCGTTCCTCGACGTGATCGGCAACGTGGCGTTCGGCCCGCGGGCAGCCGGGGTCCGACGGGCCGCCGCCCGGACCCGCGCGCTCCGTGCGATGGCGGCCGTCGGCGCCGACGGCCTGGCGGACCGGACCCCGGACACGCTGTCCGGCGGGCAGGCCCAACGCGTCGCGATCGCGCGGGCGCTGGCCACCGACCCGGCGGTGCTGCTGCTCGACGAACCGACGTCGGCGCTCGACGTCGCCGCACGTGACGAGGTCCGTGCAGCGCTCCGGACCGCGATCGCCGGGCGCCCGAGCCTCCTGGTCACGCACGACCCGGTCGAGGTCGTCGCCCTGGCCGACCGGGTCGTCGTCGTCGAGCACGGCCGGATCGTCGAGGAGGGCACCCCCGCCGCCGTGCTCGGACGGCCCACGAGTGCGTTCGCGGCGGCGTTCTCCGGGCTCGCGCTGGTGCGCGGGACCGCCACCGCGGGTGGGATCGCGGCCGACGGCGGCGGCGAGCTGGTGTCGGGGACGCACGCCGTGCCTCCCGGTCGGCCCGCCCTGGGCGCCTTCCACCCGACGGTCGCCCGGCTGACGCGGGACGGCGCCGGGCCGGTGCGCACCGTCACGTCGCTCGAACCGCGGGACGGACTGGTGCGGGTGCGCGCCGGGGACCTCGTCGCCGACCTGACCCTGGCGCGGGTCACCGCGCTCGGGATCGGACCCGGTGACGCGGTCCACGTGGCCGTTCCCGCGTCCGAACTGGCGGTCTACGCGCCTCGCGGTTGAGACAATGGTCGGATGACCTCCTGGTTCCCCAAGGCGTGGCCCGTGGCCATCCCGGTCCTGGCGGCCGTCGTGCTCGCGTTCTCGTACGGCCGCTACGGACTCGGCACCGTGGTCGTGGCGATCGTCGCGGTCGTGCTCGCCGCCACCGTGCTCGCGGCGGTGCACCACGCCGAGGTCGTCGCCCACCGGGTCGGTGAACCCTTCGGGTCACTCGTGCTCGCCGTCGCGGTCACGATCATCGAGGTCGCGCTGATCATCTCGCTGTCGAGCTCCGGCGGTGCCCAGGCCGAGACCCTGGCGCGCGACACGGTGTTCTCGGCCGTGATGATCACGATGAACGGGCTGGTCGGCCTCGCGATCCTGATCGGGACGCTCCGGCACAACACCGTGCGGTTCAACCAGGAGGGCGCCAGCGCCGCGACGATGACGGTCGCCGCACTCGCCGTGCTGACCCTGGTGCTGCCGACGTTCACCACCGGCACCGACGACGCGTCCTTCACCGGGACGCAGCTGGTCTTCGTGGCCGTGGCCTCGCTCGTGCTCTACGGACTGTTCGTCGTGACGCAGACCGTGGCCCACCGTGACTTCTTCCTGCCGGTCAACCGTGCCGGCGGGGTGCTCGTCGAGTCCGAGGACGCCCACGCCGCACGCCCGTCCGGTCGCACCACGATGGTGTCGCTCGGGCTGCTGGTCGTCGCGCTCGTCGCCGTGGTCGGGCTCGCCAAGGTGGAGTCGCCCGCGATCGAGGCCGGCGTCGCAGCGGTCGGCTTCCCGCCGTCGTTCGTCGGCGTCGTGATCGCCCTGCTCATCCTGCTGCCCGAGGGCATCGCCGCATCGAAGGCCGCCGCCCGGAACCGGATCCAGACCAGCCTGAACCTGGCGATGGGGTCGGCCATGGCGTCGATCGGTCTGACGATCCCGTCGATCGCGGTCGCGTCGCTGTTCATGCCGGGCACGCTGCTGCTGGGGCTCGGGCCGTCGCAGATCGTGCTGCTCGCCCTGACGATCGTCGCCGCGGTGCTCACGGTGCTGCCCGGTCGTGCCACGCGACTGCAGGGTGGGGTGCACCTGGTGATCTTCGCCGCGTTCATTGTGCTGTCCGTCTCGCCGTAGCGTGGGGGCGGCGCGGCGGCGTACCTGGTCGAAGGAACGGGCGCGCCGGTCAGCCGCCGGCGAAGGGGGGCATGACGTCGACGACCGCGACCCCGGACAGCACGGTGCTGCGATCGCGCGTGGTCACGCCGTCGACCAGGTACGAGCACCGCTCCAGCAACGCACTCCAGCGCGACGGGTCGGTGGCGGTGACCTCGCGCAGGGCCTCGTCGATCGTCGCAGCTGTCGTGGACAGGTCGTCGACGCCGACCGCCGCCCGGGCAGCGGCGAAGAACCGGATCGTGGTCATCGTTCAGCCGCCGATCGCGCTCATGCCGCGCGTGGGGTGCACGAGCTCGTCGCTGTCGTCGCCGTGGTCGCGCGGCTTCGCCCACATCGCCCGGCGCCACAGCTCGGCCACCTCGTCGTCGGAGGCCCCCGCGCGCATCGGTCCGAGCACGTCGGTCTCCGCGTCGGAGAACAGGCAGCTCCGGACGTTGCCGTCGGCCGTCAACCGGGTGCGGGTGCAGTCGGCGCAGAACGACTCGGTGATGCTCGCGATGATCCCGACGGTGCCGAGTGGCGCACCGGAGCGTGCGTCCTGCACCCGGTACCGCTCGGCCGGGGCGCCGTCACGCGGGGCATCGTCCGGTGTCAGCAGGAACGACGACGCCAGCAGCGCACGGGTCTCGGTCGCGATCACCATCTCGGTGCGGTCCCACGCGTGGTCGGGGTCGAGCGGCATCTGCTCGATGAACCGCAGTTCGTAGCCGCGGTCGAGGCACCAGCGCAGCAACTCCGGCGCGGCCTCGTCGTTGATCCCGCGCAGCAGCACCGCGTTCACCTTGATGTCGAGGCCGGCATCGTGTGCGGCAGAAAGTCCGGCGATGACCTTGTCGAGGAACGGGCGGCGGGTCACGGTGGTGAACACGTCGGGGTCGACGGTGTCGAGCGAGACGTTCACGCGCCGCAGTCCGGCGTCGTACAGGGCCTGGGCACGGTGGGCGAGGCCGATGGCGTTGGTGGTGAGCGACAGTTCCGGGGCGTCGGGCAGTGCCGCGCACCGGGCGATCACGTCGACCAGGTCGTGCCGGAGCATCGGCTCGCCGCCGGTGAACCGCACCTTGCGCACGCCGAACCGCGACGACCCGATGCGGACCAGTCGCTCGATCTCCGCAGCGGTCATCAGGGCGTCGTCGGGGGCGAACGGCAGTCCGGCGGCCGGCATGCAGTACGTGCAGCGCAGGTTGCAGCGTTCGGTCAGGGACACCCGCAGGTCGATCGCGCGACGCCCGAAGCGGTCGACGAGTCCGGCGGACGCCGGGTCCACGGTCGTACCGAGCAGGGTCGCGGGTGCCATGTGGCTCAGCGTACGTGCTCGACGCGCCGGAACGACAGCCGTTCCCACCAGCGCCGCCAGTCGGACCGGCTCGTCCGCAGGAGCGTGACCACCACGATGACGGCCACCGCGGCGAGCAGCCACCACCGGTAGGCGTCCGTCGAGGGCCACACCCCGCGCAGCGCGATCGCGAGTCCGATCGACAGCCACTCCCACCGCCCGGACAGCACCACGAACGGGATGAGCAGCAGCGCGTACCAGGGGTAGCGCGGGGTCACGGCGAGGAACGTCACGCCGATCATCAGGACCTCGCCGGACCACGGCCTGGACGGGTCGGACAGGCGCCACGCGACGAACGCGGCGAGCAGCACGGCGAGCCCGACCACCACGGTCGCCGCGTCGCCCCGGAAGACCATCGACACCAGGGCGAAGCGGGAGCCGTCCTCGTAGCCCTCCTCGCTCAGGTAGCCGGGCAGGTACCCGAGCACGTCGAGCCCCGTCGTCAGCACGTACGGCACGTAGAGCAGCCCGAACACGGCGATGCCGACCGGGATCGCCCACCAGGACCGCCACCGGCCGAGCAGCGGCGGGTACACGATCGCCGGGATGAGCTTGGTGGCCGTGGCCGCTCCCAGTGCGATCCCGCCCCAGATCGGTCGGCCGAACGCGACGAGCACGGCACCCGCGGTCGCGAGCGCCGCGCCCAGGGCGTCGACGTGCGAGTTCGTCACGGCCTCGGACGCCACCAGCGGCGACCAGGCCCAGAGCGCGGCCCACCACGTCGGGCGACCGGTCTTCCGCAGCACCACCACGAGGGCGACGGTCACCACGAGGGACAGCAGCAGGCCCGCCACCTGGAACGGCATGTACTGCGCGGTGGCCGGCACGAAGGCGCGGACGGCGGCGAACCAGAGCTGCGCCATGGGCGGGTAGATCGTCGTCACGTCCGGCCGGTTGATCGCGGTGCAGTGGCCGTCCGCGCCGTCGCCGAGGCCGCGGAACCGGGGCTTGAGGTCGTCGCACGTGCCGTCCACCTTGTCCGGGAACAGCCAGTCGGGCCGCAGACCGGACAGTGCCGTGGACTGGGGGGTGTGCGCGTACGGTGAGACACCGGCATGCTGGACGATGCCGTCCCACGCGTACCGTGCCGAGTCGGTGCTCGTGCTCGGGGGACCGGCCAACGCCGCGATCCCGACCACCACCGCCCCCACCACGACCACGGCGGTCGTCCACCGGGCGGGCACGAAGCGCAGTGCGAGCACGGCGATCACGAACACCGTCCAAGCGATCAGCGTCCACGCAACGAATGACGAACGAGTATCGGAACGGAGGAACCCCAGATGCGTGACGCCGAAGGCGATGACGCCCGCGAGGGCCAGGACTCCGACGACCGCTCCCACGACGGCGAGACGGGCACCCGGACCGACGGCGGAGGACGGTCGGACGGCACGCAGTCGGTCGCTCATGGTCCGTCGAGGCTAGCGGGCGTGCGACACCTGCTGTTCGAGGCGCGGGCCGCACTGGCCTCGCCGAACCGGAACGCGCGCTCCGCGGTGGTGCTCGGACGACTGCTCGGCCTGGCGTTCGTGGTCTGCTTCGGGACCGGCATCTACAGCCACCTGCTGCAGGAGCCCCTCGGCTGGATGCGGTTCCCGACCCGTCCGACGCAGCTCTACCAGTTCACGCAGGGCCTGCACATCACCACCGGCATCGCGATCATCCCGCTGCTGCTGGCGAAGCTCAACACGGTCATGCCCGCGCTGGTGCAGGTGCCGCCGGTGCGCGGCGTGCTGCACCTGTTCGAGCGACTCTCGATCGCCGTGCTCGTGTCGGCGTCGATCATCCAGGTCGCGACCGGTCTGCTCAACACGTACCAGTGGTACCCGTGGCCGTTCCCGTTCCGCCAGGTGCACAACGCGATGGCGTACGTGATCATCGGCTCGCTCGTCATCCACATCGCGGCCAAGCTGCCGGTCATCGCCCGCTACTGGCGGAAGCGCGACTCGTACGACGAGCAGGGCCGGTTCATCGCGGACCCCGCGTCCGGCAGCGAGCTCCTCCCGCCGACCCGGGAGGCCCGGCCCGCGTCCGCCCCGCAGGCTGCGGTCGCCGAGACGGCCGGTTCCGCGGCACCCGGCCTGCTCGGCCGCGTGTTCCGCTGGATCGACGGGGTGGACGAGGTCGCCGCGCGACCGGCGGCCGACACGGCGGAGCCGACCCGGGCCTCCCGGTCGGTCGACGAGCGTGCACAGGGCCGACGTCAGCGGATCGCGCGACGCGGGTTCTTCGGCGGCGTGACGGCCGCGGTCGTGGGCGTCGTCGCCCTGACGGCGGGGCAGTCCTCGAAGCTCGCCGAACCGTTCAACGTGTTCGGAGCGCGCCAGCGCGGTCTCGGTGCGAACGGCCTGCCGGTCAACCGCACCGCCCGCGCGGCGGGCGTGCTCGCCAGTGCCACCGCCGCGGACTGGACCCTGACGGTCGTCGGACCCGACGTGACCCGCACCTTCGTGCGTGCGGAACTCGTCGCCCTCGGCACCACCGAGGTCGACCTGCCGATCTCGTGCGTCGAGGGGTGGAGCCAGATGGCGACGTGGAAGGGCATCCGGATGCGCGACCTGCTCGGTGCCGTGCAGGCCGAACCCGGATCGCACGTGCGGGTCACGAGCCTGGAGCGGCACGGTGGCTACCGGATCATGGACATGGGGCCGGAGTACGCCGAGGACCCGACGACCCTGGTGGCGCTCGAACTGAACGGTTCGACGCTCGACCTGGACCACGGGTTCCCGGCGCGGGTCATCGCTCCCGGACGCCCCGGCGTGCTGCAGACCAAGTGGATCGAGAAGATCGAGGTGCTGCGGTGAAGGCCGCGCGGATCGTGCTCGTCGTGGTCGGCGTGCTGGTGATCGCGTTCGGGGCGTTCGTCCTCGTGACGTCCGTGTCGCCGAAGCGCATCGGTGGGTTGGCCGCCTGGCTGCTCGGTGCGGTCATCCTGCACGACGCGATCCTGTCGCCGTTCGTCGTCGGTGCCGGGCTGCTGCTCCGGCGGGCCGGCCGGTCGCTGCGCGCCTGGGTGCTCGTGGTCGTGCAGGCGGCGATCGTGCTCGGCAGCGTGCTCGCGCTCGTGGTCCTGCCCGAGATCGCGGCGAAGCGGCACGGGCAGAAGAACCCCACGGTCCTGCCGTTCGACTACGGCACGCGGTTGCTGATCGTCGAGGGGGTGTTGCTGCTCGTGGTGGTGGCGGTGCTCGTCGTCGGGGTGGTGCGGGCGCGGCGGTCTGCCGTGCGCGGCTCGCAGACCACTGGTTAAAGCGACAACCTTTCGGTAGGATGACGACATGACCGACGAGACCCCGTGGCTCACCCGCGAGCAGCTGCGCGCGTGGATGAAGCTCGTGGCCGTCATGGAACTCCTGCCGGCCGCGCTCGACCAACAGCTGCAGCGCGACGCCGACCTGACGCACTTCGACTACATGGTCATCGCGATGCTCTCCGAGACCGACAGCCGCACGCTGCGGATGTCGGCGCTCGCCTCGGCCACGAACGCCTCGCTGCCGCGGCTGTCGCACGTGGTGTCCCGCCTCGAGAAGCGCGGACTCGTCACCCGTTGCCCGTCGACCTCGGACCGCCGGGCCACCGACGTCCGGCTCACCGACGCCGGCTACGCCACCATCGTCGAGGCAGCGCCCGACCACGTCCGCACCGCACGCCACGTCGTGATCGACGCGCTGAGCGACGAGCAGGTCGTCCAGCTCGACGGCATCGCGGCCGCACTGCTGACGCGGCTCGACCCCGAGGGGCGGTTCGCGGCGCTGACGTACCCGCGGGACGACGACGACACCGCGATCTGCGAGCAGCGGCTGACGGGCGCGGCGGCGGACTGACGCCTACTCCGGATGGGGTCCTGGTGTCTCCGAATGGGCGCTTCTTGCGGCCGTTCGGATTCCTTCTCTGCAATAGGCTCGGCCCATGACCGACCCCGCCGCGCCGTCCGACACGTACTCCTACCTCGGACCGGCCGGCACCTTCACCGAGGCGGCCCTCAAGCTCGTCGACGCCGCGGCCGGCAAGCCGTGGCGGAGCGTCAACAACGTCGGCGAGGCCCTCGACGACGTCATGTCCGGCCGTTCGGTCGGCGCGGTCATCGCGATCGAGAACAGCGTCGACGGCGGGGTCAGCGCCACGCAGGACGCCCTCGCCCGCATCCCCGGCGTGCGGATCGTGGGTGAGTACCTGGTGCCGGTCGACTTCGTGCTCGTCGCACGCCCCGGCACCACGCTCGCCGACGTCCGCACCGTGAACGCCCACCCGGTGGCGTACGCGCAGACCCACAACTGGCTCGAGGCGAACCTGCCCGGCCACGGCCACATCCCGGCGTCGTCGAACGTGGCGGCCGCGCTGGCCCTGCTCGAGGCGAACCCCACAGCCGACGCCGCCGTCGCCCCGCCGGGCATCACCGACCACCACGACGTCGTCGTGCTCGCGTCGTCGATCGGCGACAACGCCTCGGCCGTCACCCGCTTCGTGCTCGTGTCGAAGACGCTCGCGCTGCCCGAACCGACCGGCGCCGACAAGACGAGCGTCATCGTCGAGCTGCCCGCCGACCACCCCGGCGCCCTGGTCGACATGCTCGAGCAGTTCGCGACCCGCGGCATCAACATGGGGCTGCTGTCGTCACGCCCGATCGGCGACGAGCTCGGCCGCTACCGGTTCGTCATCGACCTGGACGGGCACGTGCAGGACGAGCGCGTGGCCGACGCCCTCCTCGGGCTGCGCCGGTTCAGCCCGCGCGTGACGTTCCTCGGGTCGTACCCGCGGGCCGACGGCGTGCAGCCCGAGGTGCCGACGCGGTACTCGGACGCGGCGTTCGTCGAGGCGCGGGACTGGCTGCGCGCGATCGTGTCCGGCGAGCCCGACGCGGGCTGACGGTCGGACGCCCGGTCCGGGCGGTCCCGTTCGGGTCAGGGGACCTGGCGCGAGCCGTGCCGGTCGTCCGCCGGGTCCGGTACGCGCACCGCGAGCCCCATCGGGTCGATGCGCGAGCGGAACGCGATGACCTTGCCCACCGGGTCACCGTCGATCTCGAACTCGTCGGGCCGCTCGAGCCGTGCCGTGAACTCCTGCCCGCGCAGGTAGCGCAGCGGTCGTTCCTCACGCGACTTCGAGACGATCTTCTTGCCGACGGCGGTCTTGGCGAGGGTCGACCGGCGGAATGCCCGCAGGATCCCGTTCTCCCAGAACACCCGAGCACCGATCCGCACCCAGCCGAAGAACCCGCGGGGACGCATCACGGCGATGTCGAACACGCCGTCGTCGATCTCGGCATCGGGCAGCAGGATCGCGCCGGCCTGGAGCATCCCGCAGTTGCCGACGATGAGCGAGTGGGCCCGGAGCGAGTGGTTGCCGTCTTCGTCGAGCTGGTAGCGGAAATCGAACGCGCTGGCGTCGCGCACCGAGCGGAACAGCGAATCGACGTAGGCGAGCCAACCGACCTTCTTCTTCAGCTCCGGGCGGGTGTTCACGAGCATGCGGGCGTCGAGCCCGAGGCCCGCCATCACCAGGAAGCCGAAGCGTTCGCGCTCGCCGCCGGGGCGCTCGATCTTCAGCATGCCGAAGTCGATCTTCCGGTCGTCGCCGTGGAAGATCGTCCGGACGCTCGCAGCCAGGTCGTCGAGGGGCAGCTTCATGTTGCGGGCGAGCAGGTTGCCGGTGCCGCTCGGCAGCAGCGCGAGGGTCGAACCGGACTCGTGCACGACCTCGGCGACCGCACGGACGGTGCCGTCACCACCCGCAGCCGCGACGACGTCGGCACCGGCCTCGATCGCCGCACGGGCCATGCCGCCGCCCGGGTCCTCCTCGGACGTCTCGAACCACAGGGTCTCGGCCCAGCCGGCCTGCTCCTGGTGTTCCTGGACCGTGCGCTTGAGGGTCGGCAGGTGGACCTTGACCGGGTTGTAGACCACGGCTGCCGTCCGGTGCTCGGTGGGGAGGGCGTCCTGGTCCGCGGGCGCGGTCTCCGAAGGGGTCGACATGCGACCAACGGTACCGATCGGATGCTGCGCGTGGACAGCCCCGCGCGGACGGTCGACGTGGATGTGGCCGCCTCTAGGATGGAGCGGTGATCGATCCCCAGCTGCTTCGTGACAACCCGGACGTCATCAAGGCCTCGCAGGAGGCCCGCCGTGCCTCCGTCGCCGTCGTCGACGAGGCCGTCGCCGCCGATGCCGCCCGCCGCAGCGCGATCACCGCGTTCGAGTCGCTCCGCGCCGAGCAGAACGCCTTCGGCAAGACCGTCGCCAAGGCCCCGAAGGACGAGAAGGCCGCGCTCGTGCAGCAGGCCCAGGCGCTCTCGGCGCAGGTGAAGGAGGCCCAGGCCACCGTCACCGCGGCCGAGGACACCTTCAACTCGGTCGTCCGCGCCATCCCGAACGTCGTCCTGCCCGGTGTCCCGGCCGGTGGCGAAGAGGACTTCGTCACCCTCCGCACCGTCGGCACGAAGCCCGAGTTCGACTTCGAGCCGAAGGACCACGCCGACCTCGGCGAGCACCTCGGCATCATCGACATCCCCCGCGGTGTGAAGGTCTCCGGCTCGCGCTTCTACTTCCTGCGCGGCCTCGGTGCCCGGCTCGAGATCGCGCTCATGTCGCTCGGCCTCGACCGTGCCATCGCCGCCGGCTTCGAGCCGCTCATCACCCCGACGCTCGTCCGCCCCGAGACCATGGCGGGTACCGGCTTCCTCGGTGAGCACGCGGCCGAGGTCTACCGGCTCGAGGCCGACGACCTGTACCTGACCGGCACCAGCGAGGTCGCCCTCGCCGGCTTCCACGCCGACGAGATCCTCGACATCGAGAACACCGCGCACCGCTACGCCGGCTGGTCGACCTGCTACCGGCGCGAGGCCGGGTCGGCGGGCAAGGACAACCGCGGCATCCTGCGCGTGCACCAGTTCAACAAGCTCGAGATGTTCGCGTACGTCCACCCGGACCAGGCCGAGGCCGAGCACGAGAAGCTGGTGTCGTACCAGGAGCAGATGCTGCAGGACCTCGGACTGCACTACCGCGTGATCGACGTCGCCGCCGGTGACCTCGGCACGAGCGCGGCGAAGAAGTACGACATCGAGGCCTGGGTCCCGACGCAGGGCACGTTCCGCGAGCTCACCTCGACGTCGAACTGCACGACGTTCCAGGCCCGTCGCCTCGACATCCGCTACCGCACCGAGAGCGGCAAGACGGCTCCGGTCGCCACCCTGAACGGCACCCTCGCGACGACCCGCTGGATCGTCGCGATCCTCGAGACGCACCAGCAGGCCGACGGCTCCGTCGTCGTGCCCGAGGTGCTGCGCCCCTACCTCGGTGGCGTCGAGGTGATCGAACCCCGATGAGCGCGCAGGGGCGGTTCGTGGACGGTGCGGCGCAGGGCGCGGGTACCGGCGCTCCCGCCCGCACGAAGCGCTGGCTGGTGGCCCTCGACATCGACGGCACCACCATGCGCGAGGACGGCGTCATCACCGAGGCCGTGGTCGCCGCAGTGCGCGACGCCGAGGCTGCGGGGCACGAGGTCATGCTGTCGACCGGCCGCAGTGAGGGCATGACGGTGCCGCTGCTCGAGACCCTCGGCATCGAGCCGAAGTACCTCGTCTGCGCCAACGGAGCGCTGACCCTGGCCCGCCGTCCGGACGGCTCCTACGAGCGCGTCCACGTCGAGCACTTCGACCCGAGCGACGTCCTGCAGACCATCCGCGGGGCCCTGGAGAACGCGGCCTTCGGCGTCGAGGACGAGACCGGCCACTTCCGGCTCTCCGAGAACTTCCCCGCCGACACCATGACGAACGCCGGCGAGCTGGTGCCGTTCGACCAGCTGCTCACGGTCGAGGCCACCCGCGTCGTCGTGATCTCGCCGGAGCACGGGCTCGAGGAGTTCCTGCAGATCGTCGAGGACATGGGCCTGCACAAGGTCTCGTACACCGTCGGCTGGACCGCGTGGCTCGACATCGCGCCAGAGGGCGTGACGAAGGCCACCGCGATGGAACGCGTGCGCGAGTGGCTCGACATCCCGCGCTCCCGCGTCTTCGCCGCGGGTGACGGCCGCAACGACATCGACATGCTCCGCTGGGCCTCGACCTCCGGTCGCGGCGTCGTGATGGGCCAGGCTCCGGACGACGTCGTCGACGCCGGCAACGAGCTCACCGGTGGCGTGTCCGACGACGGCCTGGCAGCGGCGCTCGACTCCCTGCCGCGCTGACCGCGGCATGCGCTGACGCGCACGGCGGACGGGAGGCCCGTTAGACTTCCCGGGACGCGATCACGTCTCGCCACGTGGTCGCGTCACTGGAGGGTTGTCCGAGCGGCCGATGGAGCCTGTCTTGAAAACAGGTGGGCAGAGATGTCTCGTGGGTTCGAATCCCACACCCTCCGCCATGGACACCCGGTTGCGCCTGCTCCGCGTCGACGACGCGGCGGTGCTCGCCGCCGTCATCACCGCGAGCGCCGAGCACCTGCGACCGTGGGAGCCGACCCGGGCACCGGCGTACTTCACCGAGCAGGGCCAGCACGACGTCATCGTGCAGTCACTGGCCGCGGAGCGTGCGGGCAGCGCCGTGCCGTTCGTGATCGAGTCGACCGACGGTGAACTCCTCGGGCGGATCACACTGAGCGGCATCACCCGCGGCGCCCTGCAGTCGTGCGCGATGGGGTACTGGATCCGCGCCGACCGACTCCGCCAGGGGCACGCCTCCCGTGCCGTCGTCGCTGCTGCCGGCCACGCGTTCGACGTCCTCCGACTCCACCGGGTGCAGGCCGAGACCCTGCCCGAGAACGTCGGGTCGCAGCGTGCCCTCGAGTCCGCAGGGTTCACCCGCTACGGGTTCGCGCCGGAGTACATCAAGATCGACGGCACCTGGCGCGACCACGTCATGTTCCAACTCCTCGCACCACCGCCTGCCACGCGGCGCACTCGATGATCGAGGTCGTCGAGTACCAGCCGTCCTGGCCCGAGCGGTTCGCGGTGTTGCGGGACGCCTACGCCGCAGCGCTCGACGCCGCCGGCGCTCGGTACCGGAGCATCGAGCACGTCGGCAGCACCTCGGTGCCCGGCCTCGCGGCGAAGCCCGTCATCGACGTCGACATCGTGGTCGATGCCGGCGACGTCACGGCGGCGGTTGCAGCACTCGCGACCATCGGCTTCGAGCCACGGGGCGACCTCGGTGTCCCCGACCGGCAGGCCTTCCGGACGCCCGAGCACTTCGCCCCGAGCAACACCTACGTCGTCACCGCCGGATCGCTCTCGCTCCGGAACCACCTCGCCGTCCGCGACGTGCTGCGCGCCGACCCGGAGCTCCGGGACGAGTACGCCGCGGTGAAGCGCCGAGCCGCTGCCGAGGCGCAGGACATCGACGACTACATCGAGCGCAAGAGCGAGGTGCTGGCCCGGATCCTGCTCGCCGGCGGCTTGTCGGACCGGGAACGCGCCGCCATCACGGCCACGAACCGCCGGATCACCGGGCGCGGCGCCGGCGGTTGACCGGTCCCGCTCACGGCACGAACGGCAGCGGGTACGGCATCAGGAGCTGGCCGTCGGTGAGCGGCATCAGCGCCACCATCCCGATCAGGGAGCTGGTGACCAGCGCGACCGCGGCGAACCACCACGCCGATCGGCGGCCGCGGCGTGCCCTCCGGGCGGTCAGCAGCAACAACCCGAAACCGATGACGTGCGCGACCACCACCACCGGGAGGCCGAGGGACAGCGCGCCCTCGTTCGGGTGCGAGAAGTCGTCAGCTGAACGTCGGTTGTCGACGTCGGACGCCAGGTACAGCCAGAACCACGTGGCGAAGCCCGCGACCGTTCCGAGCGCTGTCGTCACCCAGAACAGGGTCGCCCACCCCGCGGACGTCCACCCCGTGCGCCGCTCCGACACTGCCCCCGCCGTCCCCATGCGGTCATGGTAGCGGCGGGGGCTGCTGGGGCGTCCACGAGTGTCAGGCGGTCGCGAGCGCCGGGTACAGCGCCGTCAGCGGCGCGCTGAGACCGGCGCGGACGTCACGGCTGACCTGGTCGGCCAGCACCTCGTGCTCACCGGCCTCGACGGCGTCCCAGATGAGCCGGACGATGTCTGCGGGGTCGGACTTCTCGACGTCGAGCCCCGCGGTCATGCCGGTGTCCGTGTAGCCGAGGTGCGCGCCGACGACCTGGGTGCCCTGGGGCGCCAGCTCGAGGCGGAGCGAGTTCGTGATGGACCAGAACGCCGCCTTCGATGCCGAGTACGCACCGGCGAGGGCGATCCAGCTCAGGGCCGAGTGCACGTCGATCAAGGCGCCGCCGCCGATCGAGGGGGCGAAGGCCTTGGCGACGCGCAGCGCGCCGAAGACGTTCGTGGCGAAGATGCGCTCGACCTCCTCGACCGAGGTGTCCACGAGCGGGTCGGACCCGGCGATGCCGGCGTTGTTCACGACGATCGTGGTGTCCGCTGCGGCGCGCGCTGCGGCGTCGACGCTGTCCTGGCTGGTGACGTCGAGGGCGAGCGGCACGATGCGCTCGTCGTCCCAGGTGCGCGGGGTGCGGGCGGTCGCGTAGACCTTGGCGGCGCCGCGCTGCAGGGCTTGCTGGACGAACTCGGCGCCGAGGCCGCCGTTCGCTCCGGTGACGAGGACGATCGCGTTGGTGAGGTCGGTCATGTGGTGCTCCAGACGAAGAAGTTGAGTACGGAAATCGAACCTAGCACGTTGTGTCCGGAAATCGAACCCAGCTAGGATGAACGCATGCTCGGCATCCTCGGCGGCGACGAGCGCTGCCCCATCGCACGGTCCCTCGACGTCCTCGGCGAGAAGTGGACGCTCATGATCGTGCGCGACGCCCTCGCCGGCTCGACGCGCTTCAGCCAGTTCCAGCAGAGCCTCGGCGTCCCGCGCGAGGTCCTCACGGCGCGACTGGCCTCCCTCGTCGACGGGGGAGTGCTCGAGCGCACCACCTACAAGCCGGAGGGTGCCCGGGCGCGCGAGGAGTACGTCCTCACCGACGCCGGCCGCGACCTCTCGCTGGTGCTCCTGGCACTCGGCGGCTGGGCTGACCGGTACCGTCCGTCCGAGCTGACGTCGGACCTGCGCTTCGTCGACGCCGAGTCGGGTGAGATGGTCGAAGCGGTCGCGGTGACGCAGGAGTCCCAGCAGCGTGTGCCGATCCAGCGGCTCACCGCCGTCATGGACCCGGCCATCTGACGGACGGGAGGCCCCTGGCGGTCCCGCCCCGCGCCTCCCGTCCGGCTGGTGGGCGCGTCAGCGACGCACGTCGCACCCGCAACTCGCGCCCAGGACCAACTCGGCGGGCACCAGGTCGCGGTGCCACTGGTTGTCCGCGTCGAGCCCGAGCACGCGGTCGACCGCGGCGGTCGCCATCGTCTCGATCGGCTGTCGGACCGTCGTGAGCTGCGGGTTCGTGTAGTCCGCTTCGGCACCGCCGTCGAACGACACGATCGCGACGTCCTCCGGCGCGCGCAGGCCGAGCTCCCACAGTGCCCGCAGGACGCCGACTGCCTGCATGTCCGAGCTGACGAAGACGGCGCGGGGTCCGGTGCCGTTCGTGAACATCCGGAGTCCGGCCTCGTAGCCGCCCCGTCGGGTGAAGTCGCACCGGACGATCGGGCCGTCGGGCAGCCCGGCGTCGCGCAGGGCCCGCATCCACCCCTGTTCACGGAGCTCCATCGACCCCGCGTGCCCCATCACCAGGCCGATCGACTCGTACCCGTGCTCGACCAGGTGCCGGGTGCCGTCGTACGCGCCGCGCAGGGCGTCGACGCCGATGCTGGCGTAGTCGGGGACCTCGAAGAAGGTGTTGAGCAGGACCAGTGGGATGCCCGGGTCGGAGACGTTGGACAGGTCCGGGTGGGTCATGATGCTCGTCAGGATGATGCCGTCGACCTGCCGGGCGGACAGGCTGCGGAGCCGCTCGCGCTCCTGGGTGGCGTCACCGTCGCTGTTCGCGAGCAGGACGTCGTAGCCGCGGGCGGCTGCGGCGTGGGTGACCTCGACGGCGAGCTCCGACCAGAACGGGTTGTCGAGCTCGGGGACGATGAGGCCGAGCATCTTCGACGACCCGGTGCGCAGGGCCTGGGCGCTGGCGTTGGGGCGGTAGCCGAGGACGCGGATGGCGTCGCGGACCCGGGCGGCGGTGGCGGCCGCGACGGGCCGGGGGCCGTCGTGCACGACGTAGCTGACGACGGAGGTGCTCACGCCGGCGTACCGGGCGACGTCGGCGCGGGTGACCGCCCTCGGGGTCGTCGGGACGGTCACGGATGCCACCTTCGTCGGCTCGGGAGTCGTGTTCGAGTGCCGGTCCGTCCGGACCGGCACTCGAACACCACGTGCTACTCGCTGGCGATCCTAGACGAGGGCACCGCCTCGACGGTGTCCGGGGCGTCGCCGAAGTCCGGCACCTCGAGGCGGACGCCGCCCTGCAGGGCCGACTGGTGGGCGATGATGCCGGGCAGCGTGAAGCGTGCGGCGGTCCAGGCGTTCACCGGCGGCAGGGTCCGGTCGACGACGGCGCGGACGAAGTCGTCGGCCAGGAACTGGTGCGATCCTTCGTGTCCGGTCGGCACGCCGGCGTACTCGGCGGGCAGGCGGTCGGTGTCGTGCACCTCGGCGTACCCGGAGACGAACGCGTCGCGCAGCGAGGGGTCGACGCCGGCCAGACGCGGGTCGTCGAGGTCCATCGTCGCCTGCGTGTTGATCTTGTCGCTGATGTCGTGCGAGTCCTCCTTGTCCTGCCAGACGCTGACCTTCGCGAGCTGCTCGAAGCTCGCCTCGGTGCCGAAGTAGCGGAAGCGCGACTCGCGGATGTGCGACGGGTAGCCGACGCGGCGCATCTCGTTGATGCGCATGACGCCGCCGTTGTCGAGTTCGAACAGGGCGGTGGCGTTCGAGAAGTCGTTGTCGAACTGGCTGACGTCCTTGTCGAAGACACCGTCGCCGCGGTCGTCCTTGACGCCGATGCAGCTGACGCTGACCGCGTGTCCGGGGATGGCGCCGAGGACGCCGCCGACCGAGTGGGTCGGGTAGAGCATGGGCGGGTAGCTGGCGGTGCGCTTCCAGTCCTCGCCGCCGCTGAACTGGTACGCGGCGTAGAACCCGAGGTCCATGTCGTGCACGTAGTCGCCCTCGGAGTAGAAGACCCGGCCGAAGGCGCCCTCGGCGACCTGCTTGCGGGCGAACACCGTCGCGGGGTTGTAGTAGCTCGTCTCGCCCATCATGTAGGTGAGCCCGGTCTCGCGGACGGCCTCGATGATGTCGCGGATCTCGTCGACCGAGATCGCCATCGGCACCGCCGAGTACACGTGCTTGCCGGCGCGGAGCGCCTTGACGACGAGCGGCCCGTGCGTCCAGCGCTGGGTGAAGATCGCGACCGCGTCGACGTCCGAGGCGAGCACGGCGTCGAAGTCGGCGAACGTGCCGTCGAGGTGCTGCGACTCGACGAGTTCCGACGCGCGGTCGTCGACGAGGTCGGTCACGAAGACGCGGTCGACGTCCGGGTGGAGCTTGAACAGCTTGGCGAACTGGGGGGCGAACTGGCCCGCGCCGACCATTCCGACAGAGATCATCAGTGACCTTTCCAGGGGTGAGGGGTGCGTCGCCGGCAGGTCGCGCCGATGCGATCGACCGCCATCCTGACACGATCGTCTACACGTGACAACCCCCGATTGGGAACGGGAAAAAGCCCCTTGCCACCCCGTGTCCCCACGTGTAGATTCCCGGCTCACGGACTGCTGCACGTCAGTCCACCGCAGACGAAGGAGTCGCGATGGCCACCGAGAGCCCTGTGTCGTCACCCTTGACGACCGCCAGCACGAGACGGAGGAGTCGGGCAGCCGACCTCCCGCTCGCCAGCACCACCGTCCCCCGCCGCCGCCGTCCCCGGAACGACCTGTGGCTCGCGCTCGTCTTCATCGCGCCGGCCGCGATCGGCTTCGTGGTGTTCCTCGCCTGGCCGACCGTGCGGGGCATCTACCTGAGCTTCACGTCGTACAACCTGCTCACCGAACCGGAGTTCACCGGGCTGCAGAACTACGCGCGGCTCGTGCAGGACTCGATCTTCTGGCACTCGATGGTGGTCACCGTCGAGTACGTGCTCATCAACATCGTCATCCAGACGGTCGTCGCGCTGTTCATCGCGGTGATGATGCACCGCCTGACGAAGTCGACCTTCGTGCGCGGCATCGTCCTGGCGCCGTACCTGGTGTCGAACGTGGTCGCGGCGCTCGTCTGGCTGTGGATCCTCGACACCCAGCTCGGCATCGGCAACGAGATGCTCGCGGCCCTCGGACTCGACCGCATCCCGTTCCTGCAGAGCGACGTCTGGGGCATCCCGTCGATCGCGCTCATCAACGTGTGGCGGCACGTCGGCTACACGGCGCTCCTGATCTTCGCGGGCCTGCAGTCGCTGCCCGAGACCGTCTACGAAGCCGGCCGCATCGACGGGGCGAGCGAGTGGAAGATGTTCTGGCGCATCACGGTGCCGCTGCTCCGCCCGATCCTGTCCCTGGTGCTCATCATCACCGTGATCGGCTCGTTCCAGGTGTTCGACACCGTCGCCGTCACCACGCAGGGCGGCCCCGCGAACGCCACGAACGTCGTGCAGAACTACATCTACAACCTGGCGTTCGGCCGGTTCCAGTTCGGCTACGCGTCCGCGGTCTCGGTCGCGCTCCTCATCGTCCTCAGCATCATCACGATCATCCAGTACCGACTCACCCGCTCGGGTGAGTCGGACCTGGACTGAACGGAGCGCCGCACCATGACCACGACCCTCACCCGTTCCGTCACCACGAAGCGTCCGCCCCGTCCCGGAGCCGGCCACCGTCGCCGTCCGTCGGTCGGCCGCGTCCTCGCCTGGGTCGCGATGATCCTCGTCATCGTCGTCACCCTGTTCCCGTTCTACTGGATCCTGCGCACCGCCCTGTCGTCGAACGGCGCGATCAACTCCGACCCGACGTCACTGCTGCCGGTCGGCTTCAGCCTGGGCGGCTTCGAGCGGGTCCTCGGCCTGCAGACCACCGAGGAGGCGCTGGCCCAGGGCGGCTCCGGCGCTGCTCTGAACTTCTGGCGGTACCTGCTCAACTCCGTGATCGTGTCGACGCTCGTCACGGTCGGCCAGGTGTTCTTCTCGGCCGCCGCAGCGTACGCCTTCGCCCGACTGCGCTGGCCCGGACGCGACAAGGTCTTCGGGGTGTTCCTCGCCGGCCTGATGGTGCCCGCGATCTTCACGCTGCTGCCGAACTTCACGCTCATCAAGCAGCTCGGGCTGGTCGACAACCTGCTCGGCATCGCGCTGCCGACGATGTTCATGACCCCGTTCGCGGTGTTCTTCCTGCGGCAGTTCTTCCTCGGCATCTCGAAGGAGGTCGAGGAGGCCGCACTCATCGACGGTGCGGGCAAGGTCCGGGTGTTCTTCCGACTCGTCATCCCGATGGCCGCCGCACCGATCGCCACGCTCGCCGTGCTGACGTACATCACGAGCTGGAACGACTACTTCTGGCCGCTCATGGTGTCGTACACCGACAGCTCGCGGGTGCTCACCGTGGCGCTCGGCGTCTTCAAGTCGCAGTCCCCGCAGTCCGGCACCGACTGGGCCGGGCTCATGTCCGCGACCCTCGTCGCGGCCCTCCCGATGATCGTGCTGTTCGGCGTCTTCGCCAAGCGGATCGTCAACTCCATCGGCTTCTCCGGGATCAAGTAGCCCCGGCTCGGACAGGACCACCACACCATGACGAACACCCTCTCCCGCCGCGCACTCTTCGCCGGTGGCGCCTCAGCCCTCGCCCTCGGTGCCCTCGCCGCCTGCTCGTCACCGAGCCGGGGGACCGCGTCGAAGCGCGGCCCCCGCACCGTGAGCTACTGGCTCTGGGACTCCAACCAGCTGCCCGCGTACCAGCAGGTCGCGAAGGCGTTCCACCGCGAGAACCCCGACATCACGGTGCAGATCACCCAGCTCGGGTGGGCCGACTACTGGACCAAGCTGACGGCCGGGTTCATCGCCGGCACCGCCCCGGACGTCTTCACCGACCACCTGACGAAGTTCCCGCAGTACTCGGACCTCGACGTGCTGTACAAGCTCGACGAGCTCGAGGCGACGAAGTCGATCCGCGACGACGACTACCAGTCCGGCCTCGCCGAGCTGTGGAAGGGCCAGGACGGACACCGCTACGGCTCACCGAAGGACTGGGACACCGTGGGGATGTTCTACGACCGGAAGGCGATGCAGCAGGCCGGCGTCTCCGACGACGAGCTCGCCACGCTCGAGTGGAACCCCGACGACGGCGGCTCGTTCGAGCGGATGCTCGCGCACCTGACGATCGACGCCAAAGGGCGGCGGGGTGACGAGTCCGGGTTCGACAAGGAGAACGTCGAGGTCTACGGCATCTCGTCGAACGGCTCCGGCGGCGACGGCTTCGGCCAGACGCAGTGGTCACCCTTCACCGGCTCGACCGACTGGTTCTACACGAACGAGAACCCGTGGGGCGACAGGTTCCGCTACGACGAGCAGACCGTGCAGGACACCCTCGCCTGGTACTACCGGCTGGCCGACAAGGGCTACATGGCGAAGTACGGCGTCTTCTCGACCACGACCGGTCCGGAGGTGCAGCTCGGTGCGGGCAAGTGCGCGCTGTCGTTCAACGGCTCGTGGATGATCGGCTCCTACCTGAACATGCAGGACCTCGACATCGCCGTCGCACCCACGCCGATCGGGCCGACGGGCAAGCGGGCGTCGATGTTCAACGGGCTGGGCGACTCGATCACGAAGCAGGCGAAGGACCCGGAGGCCGCGGCGAAGTGGGTCGCGTTCCTCGGCAGCGACACCGCGCAGGAGATCGTCGGTCGCGCGGGCGTGGTGTTCCCGGCCCGTCCCGCCGGTACCGAGGCGGCGGTCGCGTCGTTCCGGAAGCGCGGCTTGGACGTGTCGGCCTTCACCCGGCAGGTGGAGGAGAAGACCACCTTCCTGTTCCCCGTCACCCGCAACCCGGCGGACGTGCAGGCGCTGCTGCAGCCGGCCTTCGACAACGTCTACGCGAACGGCAAGCCGATCTCGACGTTGACCGGCACCAACGAGCAGGTCAACAACCTGCTGGCGCTCACCTGAGCGCGCGGGCCACCTGACGCGGTCTGACGCGACCACCCCTCGGTCTGGAGGCACAGGGCACGCCCGCCCCGCGCCTCCAGACCGTCAGACTGGTCACGTGGAACGACGTGAGCAGATCCTGGTGGCCGCTGCGGAGGAGTTCGACCGCGTCGGCTTCGCCGCCGCGACGATCGCGGCCATCGCCCGCGGCGCGGGCGTCTCGCAGGGAGCCTTGTACTTCCACTTCCCGACCAAGCTGGCCCTGGCGCTCGGTGTGATCGACGAGCAGAACGTCCGCACCTTCGACGTCGTCAGCCACACCGAGCAGTCGCCCGCAGCCGCCCTGGTCGGCGCCTCACACGCCATCGCGGACCTGCTGCGGACCGACCCGATCGTGCGGGCGGGCATCCGGCTGTCGCTGGAGCGCGGCGAGTTCCACGCGGCGACGGTCAGCTTCTACGAGCAGTGGATCGGCGGGATCGTCGACGTGTTCCGGCTGGCGATCGCGGCCGGTGAGCTCCGCACCGACCTGAGCGCGGAGCAGCTCGGCGCCACCGTCGTGCCGTACTTCACCGGGGTGCAACTCGTGTCCGACGTCCGCACCGGGCGTTCGGACCTGTTCCCGGCCGTCGCGACGATGTGGCGGGTCGTGCTGACGGCCACGGCGGACCCGGCGCACCGCGACCGACTGCTCGGGGTGGTGGACGAGACGTTCAGCGGTCGTGGAGTTCGCGGTCGCGGAACCACTTGAGCAGCCACGCAGCGCTCGTGCGGTCGAACGACCGTGGGAAGTCCGTCTCGCCGGACAGGAACGGACTGAAGCCCGGCTCCGCGTGGACGTCGGCGTCGTCGAGCGAGCGGTAGGCCATCGACCATCCGTCGAAGCGTCGTCGCTCGATGTCCTCGCGGATGAGCGACTTCACCTCGCCGTGCCGCGGATCACGGCTGATGGCGGCGAACCGGTCGTCCACGCTCCACGCCGGGCCCTCGAGCAACTGCATGAAGCGGCCGCCCTTCACCACGAGCAGTCCGGAGACGCCGAGCGCCTCGTTGCGGAGGCGTGAGCCGTCCAGCAGCGTCGCCAGGTCGCCGTCGTCGAAGGGGACGACGGCGCGACTCATGTAGACGATGGAGACGAGCACGGGTCCATCTTCGTGCGACGGTCCCGATTGCGCGAAACGGATGTCCGCAGAACGCCCCGCGACTCAGTCGGCGGGGAGCTCGTGGGCCGTGACGTCCTCGTTGCGCTTCTTCCGCCACGGACGCGCCGGGGTGTTCGGGCCGTCCCAGACCAGGATCGCGCCCCACGCGGCGGCCAGCAGCGGCACCGAGATGATGGCCCCGGTTATGCCGGCCAGGACGGTGCCCGCGGTCAGACCGATCAGGATGACCAGGCCGTGCAGCTTCAGCGTGCGACCCATCAGGACCGGCTGCAGGAAGTTGCCCTCGAGCTGGTTCACCAGGATCACGATGCCGACCACGATGAGCGCCTGGACCGGGCCGAGCGCGACCAATGCGACGAGGGCCGCGAGGATGCCGGCCGCGGTCGCACCGACGATCGGGATGAAGGCGGTGATGAACACGACGACGGCCAGGGGGAGTGCGAGCGGGACGCCGACGATCGCGATGCCGACACCGATGCCGATGGCGTCGACGGCGGCGACCGTGGCGGTGCCGCGAACGTACCCGCCGAGGGTCGACACCACGCGGTCGCCGACCCGGCGTGCACGTGCGTACCGCTCACCCGTGAACGGACGGAGCAGGAACTCCCAGATGCTCGGGCCGTCCTTGAGGAAGAAGAACAGCACCACGATCATCAGCACCAGGCCGGTCAGGAAGTTCGCGGTGGCCGAGGCGCCGGCCAGGGCGCCGGAGCCGAACTGCGCGCTCGTGACGAAGTCGGTGACGGACGCCACCGCGTCGTCGACCTGCTTGTCCGAGATCGAGAACGGCAGGTTCTTCGCGAAGTCCTGCAACTGCTGGAAGCCGTCCACGGCCGACTTCTGCAGCTGCGACCACTGGTTCTCGACCGCGACGACGATCAGCCAGCCGACCAGGCCCAGCACCGCGAGGACGCCGATGAGCACCGCGAGGGTCGCCAGCACCGACGGCACCCGGTGCTTGCGGAGCCAGGACACGACCGGGTGCATGGCCGAGGCGATGATGAGCGCGAGCAGCACCGGGATGGTGACGACGCTCAGGACGCCGCCGGCGTAGACGACGCCCGCGATGACCACCACGACGATGATCAGCTGCAGGCAGCGCGTCGCGAGGCGGCCCGCCGAGTCGGACCACGCCGCCTGGATCTTCGAGGGGGTGGTCGGCTGGAGGCTGTCGCGGAAGAACGGCATGGGATCGACCGTACCGATCCGCGGGGCGGCGCGCCCGGACCCGCGCACGGACGCGCGCCCGGCCTCGCGGATCAGGTGGGGACGGTCCGCCGCACGTCGGCGTCACGGGCGGCGGGCGCGACGACGAAGGCGGCGACGAGCAGCACGAGGGGCACCAGCATCGCCGCCTGCAGCCCGAGGTGCTCGCCGACGAAGCCGAGCAGGGGCGGTCCGACCAGGAACGCGATGTACCCGGCGGTGGCGACGACCGAAACGCGGCGGTCCCCGTCGGTCGGGTGGTCACCCGCTGCCGAGATCGCGAGTGGGAACCCGAGGGCGATGCCGAGCCCCCACACGGCGGCGGCGATCGCCGTGACGACCGGACTCGGCGAGACCACCACGAGCAGGACCCCGATCCCGCCGACCGCGGCGCAGAGCCGGACGACCGGGCCTCGCCCGAGCCGCGTGACGAGCGGGGTTCCGGCCGACCGACCGATGAGCATCGCGAGCGCGAACCCGGTGAAGACCAGCGAGCCGACCGCTTCCGGGGCGTCGTGGTCGGTCGTCATCAGGAGCGGGAGCCAGTCGCTGGCGGCGCCCTCGGCGAAGGCCATCGCGAGCGTGATCACCGCGATGAGGGCGAGCTGCACGGTGATGACGGATCGACGCGTCGCCGTGGTGACGCGGGACGCGCCGGCGGCGTCTGCGGCGTCGGCTCCGCCCGTCTGTGCCGCGGCACGCGGGAGTGGCTGCAGGTTGCGCGCAGCGAACGCCGCGAGTGCCGCCATCACCACCGCTCCGACGAGCAGGTGCACCACGACTGGCGTCCGTGCGGCCGTCATCGCGATGCCGACGACCCCGCCGACGACGGTTCCCAGGCTGAAGCAGGCGTGCAGCACCGGCACCACCGGGCGGCCGATGTGCCGTTCGACCGCGGCGGCCTCGACGTTGAGGCCGATCTCGGCGACTCCGGACCCGAACCCGATCAGGAACAGCCCCGCCCAGACACCCGCCGGCACCTGCGCCGGGGCCAGCAGGGCGACGAGGACCATGCCGACCACGGGCAGCGCGCCACCGAGCAGGATCAACGGTCGCGTCCCGAGCCGTCGGACGAGCGCACCGGCACCGAGGATCCCGATCATCGACCCGATCGACAGCCCGAGCAGCACGAGCCCCATCGCCTCGATCGACGCCCCGAGTTCGTCGCGGATGGCGGGCGTCCTGGTCACCCACGTGGCGATGCCGAAGCCGGTCATCGTCGACGTGGCGAACAGGGCCCCTCGAGGGTGCCGGGTCATGTGACCATCTGATCGGTCGGCCGACGGCCCGTCAAGGGTCGCCGCGCTCGCCGACGCCCGTCGTGGCAGGTGCCGCCTAGGATCGGGCACATGGCGACCGTCCTCCTCGTCCGACACGGACGCACCACCGCGAACGCCACGGGCGTGCTCGCCGGACGCACCGCCGGCGTGCGACTCGACGCCGTCGGCCGGAAGCAGGCCGACCGTACCGCGGAGCGCATCGCGGCCGTGCCCCTCGTCGCCGTCGTCTCGAGCCCGCTCGAACGGTGCCGGCAGACGGCCCGGGCGATCCTGGAGCGGCAGTCGGGCGACCCCGCGTCGGCGGTCGAGCGGGCGATCACCGAGGCCGACTACGGCGAGTGGCAGGGGCGGAAGCTCGTCGACCTGTCGAAGGAGCCGCTGTGGCGGACCGTGCAGGCGAACCCGAGCGCCGTGGTGTTCCCCGGCGGCGAGTCCATGCAGACCATGCAGTCTCGGGCGGTGTCGGCGGTCCGCCGCATCGACGCCGAGGTCGAGGCGGCGCACGGTCCCGGCGCGGTCTGGGTCGCGGTGAGCCACGGTGACATCATCAAGTCCGTCCTCGCCGACGCGTTCGGCATGCACCTCGACCTGTTCCAGCGCATCGGTGTCGGACCGGCGTCGGTGTCCGTCGTCCGGTACGGCGAGCACCGCCCCGAGGTGGTCGCGACGAACACCGAGTCCGGCGATCTGTCGTGGCTCGCGACCGCTCCGGCGCCGAGCGGGGACGCGGCGGTCGGCGGCGGGGCCGGACACCCGGAGGCCCCGTCCGAGCCAGGTCCTGCCAGACCCTGAACGGGCGCAGGCCCGCACTCCTACAATGCGGGTATGCCCTCCATCGTCCACGGCTTCGACTGGCCGGACCGCCTCGTCGTCGGCACCATCGGCCGTCCGGGCGAGCGCTCGTTCTACCTGCAAGCCCGTTCCGGCAAGCGCGTCACCAGCGTCGCCCTCGAGAAGGAGCAGACCGCAGTGCTCGCCGAGAAGATCGACGAGCTGCTGGACGAGGTCGCCACGGTCGAGGCGAACCGCTTCAGCGTGCCGGACACCGCTCCCGTCGAACTCCGTGACCCGGAGCCCCTCGACCAGCCCGTGGAACCGGAGTTCCGTGCCGGCGCCCTGAGCCTGGGCTTCGACCCGTCGACGGCGCAGGTGGTCATCGAGGCGTACCCGATCGACGACGACGTCGAGATCGTGTCGGAGGAGAGCGAGGACGGCATCGAGATCGAGGCGGTCGTCGAGATCCCCGAACCCGACGAGCTCTTCCAGGTCAAGATCCCGGTCGGCACCGCCCGCGCGTTCGTCGAGCGCACGCGCGAGATCGTCGCCGCCGGCCGTCGGCCCGGCGACGCATGAGCGACGGCTCACTGAACATCACGGCGCGGATCCGCGAGGCCTCGAACGC
The DNA here is from genome assembly GCF_057812125.1 of Curtobacterium sp. ABR8. Lineage (NCBI taxonomy): Bacteria > Bacillati > Actinomycetota > Actinomycetes > Micrococcales > Microbacteriaceae > Curtobacterium > Curtobacterium sp. ABR8. The sequence continues at coordinate 3,208,341 of NZ_CM173818.1, read as the reverse complement.
GACGTTCCTGGCCGAACTGGACGGCGAGGCAGTCGTCTACAAGCCGATCGAGGGGGAGCGCCCGCTCTGGGACTTCCCGGACGGCACGCTCGCCGGCCGCGAGATCGGGGCGCACCTGGTGTCCGAGGCGTTCGGCTGGGGGATCGTCCCGCCGACCTGGCTCGGTGACGGCCCGTTCGGCCCCGGCATGGTGCAGCGCTGGCAGACGATCGACCCGGATCAGGACGCAGTCGACCTCGTCGCGCCCGAGGTCGCCGAGGCCGACGGGTCACCGTGGCTGCCCGTCCTCGAGGCGATCGACGAGCACGACCAGCCGGTGACGCTGGTGCACGAGGACTCCGAGGCGTTGCGTCGCATGGCCGTCTTCGACGTCGTCGTGAACAACGCCGACCGCAAGGGCGGGCACGTGCTGGCCATGCCCGACGGTCACCGGTTCGGGGTCGACCACGGGCTGGCGTTCCACGTCGAGCACAAGCTCCGCACGGTGCTGTGGGGGTGGATCGGCGAGCCGCTCGGGCCGGACGAACTCGAGGGGCTCGACCGGGTGTCGGAAGCGCTCCGCGGTGCCCTGGGCGACGAACTCGCCGAGCACCTGACACCGGAAGAGGTCGACACGCTGCGTGCGCGGTGCGCGGCACTGCGGGCCGTCGGCATCTTCCCGCCACCGCCGGGGCACGGCCCCGCGGTGCCGTGGCCGTTGTTCTGACCCCACGCCCGGCGGACCTGGCGGCCCCTGTGGCCCGTCGGGTGCGGGTCGGCGGGGCCCGTCGGGTCCGGACCCCACCGACCGGTCCGCGTCCGTGATCCGTGGACGCGGACACCCGTGACGTCCGGTGGCGTGCGCCGTTGCACTCCGGGACCCCGCGGGGGTCGACCGGTCGAGAACGGATCAGGTGCCCTCGGCCGACCGCTTCCCTCGCACCGACAGATCGGCGCGGGAAGAACGGCCACAGCGGCCGGGGTCTGGGGCAACGGTGGTGGCGCTCAGCATACGGCCGCGGAATCCCGCGCAACAGTCCCTGTCCGGACCATCTCGGGGACTAGTCGAACAACGACGGTCCGCCGCGGCGCGAGCCCAGGTAGGAGTCCACGACGGCGACGCCGAGGTCGTCGTTCTCCGGAGCGACGACCGAGCCGTCCACCCGCTTCGCCATCGCGTCGATGAACCTCGCCAGCCCCGGGTCGTCACCGAGGCGGAAGAACGTCGTCTGGGCGCCGAGCCGGCCGGCGTTCTCGAGCTCCCGCACGGTCAGCGCGATCGTCACCGGGTCCGGCGGGTAGTCGAACCACACCTGCCCGTTCGGCTCGAGGTGCGACGTCGGCTCGCCGTCGGTGACGATGAGCAGCACGGGTTGCGCCGACGGGTGCTTCCGGAAGTGCCGGTTGGCGAGGAGCAGCGCGTGGTGGAGGTTCGTGCCCTTGTCCCACATGGCGTCGAGACCGACGAGCTGCTCGATGTCCACCACCTCGGCCTCGCGCCCGAACGCGATGAGCTGCAGGTCGTCGCCGCGGAACCGCGTCGAGACGAGTGTGTGCAACGCCAGGGCCGTGCGCTTCATCGGCACCCAGCGGTCCTCCATCGCCATCGAGAACGACGTGTCGACGAGCAGCGCGACGCAGGCCTGCGTGCGGGCCTCCGTCTCCTGCACCTCGACGTCGTCGATGGTCAGGCGGACGCCGGGGCCGACCCGGCCGGTGGCGGCGGTCCGGGTCAGGGCGTTCGTGATCGACCGGGTGACGTCCCACGGCTCGGTGTCGCCGTACGCCCACTGCCGGGTCGCACCGGACGGTTCGCCGGCCGCGCCCGACTGCCGGACGTCCCGTGCACCCTGTCGGCCGGACATCCGCTCGGCGACGTCGCGGAGCAGGCTCTTGCCGAGCTGTCGCATCGCCTTCGGGGTGAGCCGGAGCTGTCCGTCAGCTCCGCGGCGCATCGCCCCGGAGTTCCGCAGGGCCTTCTCGAGCTGCTGCAGGGTCCTGGCGTCGACGGCCGCCTCGGCGCCGAGTTGCCGGGTCAGGGCGTCGAGGTCCAGGTCGTCGAGCTCGGAGCCGGGTCCGGACTGCGCGAGCTGGTCGGCGAGGGCGTCGAGGTCGGCGATGTCCTGGAAGACCCCGGTGCCGTCGCCGAGTCCGAGGCCCTGCTCGCCGTCCATGCGCTCGGACCCGCCCCAGTCCTCACCGGGGCGCAGCGACCGCAGGGTGCCGTCGAGCTGGGACAGCTGCCCCATCAGGTCGGGGGAGCCGAAGGCCTGCTGGGCGAGCGCGTCGAGTTCGTCGCGCTGCTCCTGCGTCATCGAGTTCCGCATCCGCTGGGCGGCTGCGGCCCGCGCGGCGAGGTCGTCGAGCAACTCCTCGACGTTCGCGGGGCCCGACGGGAAGTACTCGCCGTGCTTCGCCATGAACTCGTCGAACTGCTCCTGCGAGTCGGTGCCGGCGCGGTGGTCCTCGAGCAGCTCGTTGAGGTCCTGCATCATCGCGCTGACGGCGGCGCGGTCTTCGTCCGTGGCACCCTCGAGCGCCTGCTTCATGCCCGCGAAGCGCTGGTCGAGCACCTCGCGTCCGAGCAGGTCCTTGATCTCGTCGTACTTCTGCCGGGCCTCGCGGCTCGTCCAGTCGTAGTCGCCGAGCTCCTGCACGGCGGCGGCCGGCGACGGGGACAGGCTGTCGAGCTGCATCTCCCCCAGGGCGCGGTCCCCGTCGTCGAGGTCGACGTTGCGGGCGAGTTCGCCGCGTTCGGCACGGAGCGCCTGGTCGAGCAGTTCGCGGACCTGCTGGAGCGTGCCGTCGAGGTTGTTCTTCGCGGTGAGTTCCCGTCGCCGTTCCGCGACCTTGCGCGCGAGGTCGTCGAGCCCGCGCTGCGTCCGGCCGCCACGGCGCAGGAACTCCCGCATCGCGCGCTCGGGCGACGTGCCGGCCATCACGTCCTGCCCGATGGCGTCGAGTGCTTCGGCGAGGTCGGCGGGCGGCGCGAGCGGGTCCGGACCGTCGGTGTACCTGCCGTACCGGGTGTCCCGCGTCAGGCGACGGTTCTGCCTAGCCATAGACGGCTTCGCCCCCGCCGGACTCCTTGCTGATGCGGCGGGCGAGGAAGAGCCCCTCGAGCGCGAGTTCGATCGCACCCGCGCGCTCGCCGTCGTTCGTGGCACCGAGGCGCTCGCACACCTGGTCGTACAGGTCGGACTCGCCGATCGACGGCAGCCCCTCGAGGAACGCCCGTGCCCCGACCTGCTCGCCCGTCGTCACCATCGTCCCGCCGTCGAGCGCCTCGACGAGCACCCCGAAGTCCAGCCCGCGGAACCGGGCACGCACCGTCTCCGCCGTGGCGGTCCGCAGCAGGTGCTCGAGCACCTCGTCCGCGCGGTCCTCCTCGCCGTTCTCGAACTCGATCTTGCCGCCGAGCACGTCGACCGCCGTCTCGAGGTCGATCGGTCGCGCGACGGCGTCCGGCTCACCCTGGCGTGCTGCGCGGTGCACGGCCGCCGCGGCGACCGTCTCGGCGCCGGCGATCGCGAACCGGGCGCTGACACCGCTGCGCTGGTCGACCGCGCTCGACCCGCGCAGCGCACGGGTGAAGCGGGCCAGGATCTCGACGATCGCGTCCGGCACCTCGGCGGTGAGCTGCGCCTCCTGCCGGATGACGGCGATCTCGTCCTCGAGTTCGATCGGGTAGTGGGTCCGGATCTCCGCGCCGAAACGGTCCTTCAGCGGTGTGATGATCCGGCCGCGGTTCGTGTAGTCCTCCGGGTTCGCGCTGGCCACCACGAGTACGTCGAGGGGGAGCCGGAGCACGTAGCCGCGGATCTGGACGTCGCGTTCCTCCATCACGTTGAGCATCGCGACCTGGATGCGCTCGGCCAGGTCCGGCAGCTCGTTGATGGCGACGATGCCGCGGTGGCCGCGGGGGACGAGTCCGAAGTGGATGGTCTCCGGGTCGCCCAGGCTGCGCCCCTCGGCGACCTTCATCGGGTCGACGTCGCCGATCAGGTCGGCGACGCTCGTGTCCGGTGTCGCGAGCTTCTCGACGTAGCGGTCGTCGCGGTGGCGCCACGAGATCGGTAGGGCGTCACCGAGGTCCTCGGCCCGGCGGGCGCTCGCGGTGGTGATGGGCTCGTACGGGTGTTCGCCGAGTTCGGAGCCGGTGATCACCGGGGTCCACTCGTCGAGCAGGCCCTGCAGCGTCCGCAGCAGGCGGGTCTTGCCCTGGCCGCGCTCGCCGAGCAGGACGACGTCGTGGCCGGCGATGAGGGCACGTTCGAGCTGTGGGATCACGGTCGTCTCGAACCCGTGCAGGCCGGGCCAGGGGTCGTCTCCCGCGCGCAGCGCGGTGAGCAGGTTGTCGCGGATCTCGGCGCGGACCGTCTTCTGGACGTGGCCAGAAGTGCGGAGCTCGCCGACCGTGTGGATGTCGGGTCGGGTCACGTCCTGGACGTTACGCCGTTGCGGACGGGAGGCACGGTGCCAGCTGGCACCGTGCCTCCCGTCCGCTTGTGGGTTTCCGGAGCGACCGCGATGATTGGGGCTCCGGCATCGGAGCCGGATTCGATAGGGGGATCCGGCTCCGAGCCGGCCCCGTCGTACCGAATGTGAACCATCTCGCCGATCTCGGCGTAGGTTCCCCTCTCGTGAGCAGCACGAACGGGGCGATCAAGAGCCTGGTCCCCGCCAGGATGGACAGACTGCCGTGGACGCGGTTCCACTGGAGTGTCGTCGTCGGACTCGGGGTCTCCTGGATCCTGGACGGGCTGGAGATCCAGATCGTCTCCAACGCGGGCTTCCAGGCGGACCTCAACCTGTCGACGCAACAGGTGACCTCCCTCGGCACGATCTACCTGGTCGGTCAGGTGGTCGGAGCGCTGGTGTTCGGGCGAATGTCCGACCGGCTCGGGCGCCGCAAGCTCTTCATCCTGACGCTCGCGATCTACCTGATCGGTTCCGGCGTCGCCGGCCTCGCCCAGGACTTCTGGTTCCTGGCCGCGTTCCGGTTCGTCGCGGGTCTCGGCATCGGCGGCGAGTACGCGGCGATCAACTCGGCGATCGACGAACTCATCCCGGCCAAGTACCGCGGCCACGTCGACATCGCCATCAACGGCACCTACTGGGGCGGCGCAGCGCTCGGCGCCTTCGCGAACATCTACCTGCTCGACACGGCGAACTTCTCCGAGAGCATCGGCTGGCGCATCGGGTTCTTCCTCGGCCCGGTACTCGGCATCGCGATCATCTTCCTGCGGCGGCACATCCCCGAGAGTCCGCGCTGGCTGATGACCCACGGACGGGAGGAAGAGGCCGAGGCGACCGTCACCCAGATCGAGAAGGCGGTCGAGAAGTCCACGGGCAAGCGGCTGCCGGACGTCGACGAGTCGAAGGCCATGACCGTGACGCCGACCGACCGCGTCGGGTTCCTGACCATCGCGCGCGTGCTGCTCAAGCAGTATCCGACGCGCACGCTGGTCGGGGCGTCGATGATGATCACGCAGGCGTTCCTCTACAACGCCATCTTCTTCACCTACGCGCTCGTCCTGACGAACTTCTTCGGCCTGAAGACCGCGCAGACGTCGATCTACTTCTTCCCCTTCGCGATCGGCAACCTGCTCGGGCCGATCATCCTCGGTCGCTTCTTCGACACCTGGGGCCGGCGGCAGATGATCTTCCTGACGTACCTGGTGTCCGGGCTCGTCCTGGCGACCTCGGCGTTCCTGTTCCGCGCCGACGCGATCTCGGCGACGGTGCAGGTGGCCTTCTGGTGCGTGTCGTTCTTCTTCGCCTCGGCCGGTGCGTCGAGCGCGTACCTGACGGTGAGCGAGATCTTCCCGCTCGAACTGCGGTCGCAGGCCATCTCGTACTTCTTCGCCCTCGCGCAGGTCTTCGGTGCGATCGCGCCGCTGATCTACGGGGCGTTCATCGGGGACGGAACCTCGCGTGAACCGCTCTTCTGGGGCTACCTGCTCGGGTCCGCGGTGATGATCGCCGGTGGGGTGATCGCCCTGGTCTTCGGGGTCGATGCCGCCCGGAAGGGGCTCGAGGACGTGACGCAACCACTCTCGGTCCTGACCGGCGACGCGGAGGAGCAGCGACGCTGACGCACGGCCTCGGCCATGCAACATTCTGAATGCAGAGTGTTTAGCGGCGTCGTCGACATGGTGCCACTGTGCCCGCATGGCACTCCTCCACAGCGCGACCCCGACGACGACGATCCACGATGGTGGCGGCGCCCCCGCCGAGGGCATTCGCCGTGCGTGAGGCTGGCCGCATGGAGAAGTCACCGTTGCGTGTCGGTCGGAGCGACCTCGATCTCCGCGGACTGCGGCGCAGCCTGCTGCGCGACGCCGTGTTCCTCCGTCTGCTCGACAATGTCCTGCGCGGCGAGTACCGGCGTGGGCAGCGACTCCGGCTCGACACCATCGCCGAGGACATGCAGGTCTCCCGCACCCCGGTGCGCGAAGCCCTCGTCTCCCTCGAGTCGCACCAGCTCGTCACGGTGCAGCGGTACGTCGGCGTGGTGATCACGCAGTGGTCGGTCGACCAGATGACCGAGCGGCTGCGCATCGCACGCGCGATGATCGTCGACCCGGCGGCGAGCGGTGTGGGGCCCGACGATCGCTTCGACCACAGCTGGCTCCGCGAGTGCTGGACCGAAGCCGGGGCCTTCGTCGAACTCGCCGCGTGGTTCCTGCGACGGCGCGGCGCGTCGGTGAGCGCCGACTGGATGCTGTCCCAGCGCACCGTCCTCGACATGTTCTTCACGGACGACGTCGCCCTGGCCAACGGGATCGACGCCGTGGTCGACCGGGCGCGGCGACTCGACCTCGTCGACCTGGCCGTGCGGGCAGCGGAGCGCGACGCGGTCGACGACTGCGCGGCGGTGTTGCTCGAGCTCGCCGCGGCGCTCATCGCCCTGCCGGAGCGGTTCCGGGTGTCCGTGGCCTCCTGAGCGGACGAGGCTGCGGGTTCGCACAGGTCGGCGTCGCGGCGCACGGATCCGGGGGCCGGTGGCGGATCGCGCACTCGGGTTCGACGTCGTTCGCACTGGATCGCCAGGGAGCTCCGTGGCAGCCTTGACCGGTTGCCACACCGGCGCGTCCACCGACGACAGGAGAGCCCGTGCACGACGTCCGCGATCGCTCCCACCGCCTGAACCGAGCCGACGGGATCGCACGCCACGGACGTCTCCGACGCTCCGCACCCCTCCGGACCGTCGCTGCGCTGGTCGCGAGCGTGGCCGCAGTGGCGTTCGTCAGTACCGCCTCCGTGGCGGCCATCGCAGCGAAGCAGGTGACGGATGACCTCGGCGACGGCGTGCAGATCGAGGGTCAGCCGGCGCCGCGGTCGAACGGCACCAGGGCTCCGTCGCTCAGCGCCTACAAGGGCGGCTTCAACATGCTCGTCGTCGGGACGGACAACGACCCGGACCAGTCCGCGGAGTTCGGGGAGCGCGACGCCACCCTCAACGACGTCAACATCCTGCTCCACGTCTCGGCGGACCACACCAACGCGACGGCGGTGAGCATCCCCCGCGACCTCGTCACCCCGATCCCCGCGTGCAAGAAGACCGACGGCTCCGGCACGGCGTCGGCGATGGCCGCGCAGCCGATCAACACCTCGTTCAGCGACGGTGGGCTCAACTGCGTGACCCAGACCGTGCAGGGGCTCACCGGCTTGGACGTCCAGTACTCGGCAGCGGTCTCGTTCAACGGGGTCATCGAGATGTCGAACGCGATCGGTGGCGTGCCGGTCTGCGTGGCGCAGCCGATCGAGGACCCGTACACCGGGCTCGACCTGCCCGCCGGCACCTCGACCCTGCAGGGCGACGAGGCCCTCGCCTTCCTGCGGACCCGGCACGGCGTCGGTGACGGCTCTGACCTCGGCCGGATCTCGAGCCAGCAGGTGTTCCTGTCGTCGCTGCTCCGGACCGTGAAGTCGAACGACACGCTCACCTCGCCGACCACCCTGTACAAGCTGGCCCGCGCCGCGGCGTCGAACATGCAGCTGTCCGAGAGCCTGAACGACATCGGCACGATGGTGCAGATGGGTCGAGCGCTGCAGGACCTCCCGCTGTCGCAGGTGAACTTCGTGCAGTACCCGGGCACGACCGGCGGCACCGGGGTCTACGAGGGCAAGGTGCAGCCGACGACGTACCTGGCCGACCGGTTGTTCGCGAAGATCAAGGCGGACCAGTCGTTCTCCCTGGGGGAGGACAGCACGGGCATCGGGTCCGAGACGAACGCGGCGCCGTCGGCAGCGGCCTCGTCGCCGGCTGCTGCCGCGCCGTCGGCTCCGGCGTCCTCGCCCGCGGCTGCCGCGCCGTCGTCACCTGCCGCCGCTGCTCCGTCCACACCCGCTGCTGCTCCGACGGCATCCGCGACGCCGGAGACCATCGACGGGCTCGAGGGGCAGTCCGCCGACCAGCAGACCTGTTCCAAGGCATTCGGCTACTGACGCGGGGCTGAGGCCCCGCCCCGCCCCGCGTCTCGCCGCGTCTCGCGAAAGCGACAGTCTGCCGCCGAACATCCGCGGCACACTGTCGCGCTGACGGCACGGACCGCGGGCCGTGCCGGGACACTGTCGCTTTCGCGTACTGGTCGGCCGCCGTGCCCGGACGCAGAAACGGGGGCGCGGTGGTGGACCGCGCCCCCGGAAGCCGCTCCCCGAGCGGGCGCCAGGCAACCGGGCGCGCCGGGCCCGGCTCGGAGAGCGACGTCGGTGCTGTGTCGCGACTGCGGGGACGAGCCCCGGAACGTGATTGCCGCGTCTCGACGATGCTATGCACCGGGGTACGCGGGGACAAGGCCGAGCTGTCCCCAATTCGGGGGACCGGTGTTCCGTGACCGTGCCACGCGCGGGGTGTGGTCGGGTCGAGAGTCGCCCGGTCCTCCTGTATGGTGGTTGGAGCGCTCGCGAGAGCGCTTGGAGACGTCGCATAGTCCGGCCGAGTGCACCACCCTGCTAAGGTGGAGTCCCCTTTAGGGGACCGAGGGTTCAAATCCCTCCGTCTCCGCACTCCACGAAACCCCGGTCCGATCGGACCGGGGTTTCGTCGTTCTCGGCGGCTGTCAGGCGGCGGCGACGCTCCCCGTCGTGGTCGGCACCGCGACGCCGCGCGAACGCCCACGCCGCACCGCAGCCATCGCGACGAGCGTCAGGGCCACGGCTGCGAGCGTGATGCCCGCGCCCGCCCAGATCGGCGAGGTGTACCCGAGCCCGGCGGCGATGGTGAGCCCACCGATCCAGGCGCCGAGCGCGTTCCCGAGGTTGAACGCGGCGATGTTCGCCCCGCTCGCCAGGGTCGGCGCGTGGTCCGCGTACTGCATCACCCGCGTCTGCAGGGCCGGCACGGTCGCGAACCCGAAGGCACCCATGAGCACGAGGGCGATCACGGTGAGCACGGGCGAGGTCGCGACGAGGGCGAACAGTCCGAGCACCACGGTGAGGGAGACGAGCACGACGAGCAGGGTCCGGTCGATCGAGCGTGCGGCGAGCTTGCCGCCGACGAAGTTCCCGACGAACAGCCCGACGCCGAACACCACGAGCAGCCACGGCACCGCCGAGGACGGGAAGCCGGACACCGAGGTCAACGTGTACGCGATGTAGGTGAAGGCCCCGAACATCCCGCCGTAGCCGAGCACGGTCATGCCGAGCGACAGCCAGACCTGCCCGGAGCGGAAGGCGCCGAGCTCGCGGGCGAGCGACGGGCTCTCCGTCACGCGGACGGCGGGGACGAGCACGAGCACACCGACCAGGGCGACGACCCCGATCGCGACGATGGCCCAGAAGGTCGAGCGCCAGCCGAGCGCCTGACCGAGGAACGTGCCGAACGGCACCCCGAGGACGTTCGACGCGGTCAGCCCCGTGAACATCAGGGCGACGGCCGAGGCGCGCTTCGAGCGGTCGACCATGTTCGCGGCGACGACGGAGCCGATGCCGAAGAACGCACCGTGGCACAGGGCGGCGATGACGCGTCCGGACATCATCACCTCGTAGGTCGGCGCGATCGCGGACAGGGTGTTGCCGACGATGAACAGCACGAGCAGCCCGAGCAGGACGGGCTTGCGGGGGAGGCGGGTGGTGGCGGCGGTCAGGCCGAGCGCTCCGACGATGACGGCGAGTGCGTAGCCGGTGACGAGCCAGCCGGCCGTGGTCTCGGTGACGCCGTAGTCGGCCGCCACCTCGGGCAGCAGGCCGGTGATGACGAACTCGGTCAGTCCGATGCCGAATCCGCCGAGTGCGAGGGCGATGAGTCCCGCGGGCATGGGGGTTCCTTCCGTTGTGCGGTGCAGCTGTGCCGCGTACGCTGGTTGTTGCAGGCGCGGGATATCGATAGTTGCACACGCGGACTATCGGCGCAAGCAACTGCACGCGCCAGCAACTCACCAGAAGGAGCCCGATGTCCGTCGACGACACCTCCACCGCCGTCCGCGCCCACGGCTGGCGCACCCTGGCGGCGCTGCACGGTCTGATCGAGACGCAGCTCGAGCGCGCGCTGCGGGACGTCGACCTGTCCGTCGTCGAGTTCACCGTCCTCGACGCGCTGCGCCGACAGGACGGCTTCCACATGCGCATGCAGCAGCTCGCCCGGGCCGCTGCCCTCAGCCCGAGTGCGACCACCCGCCTGGTCAACCGGCTCGAGGAGCGTGCCTTGCTGACCCGCGTCCTCTGCGCCGATGACCGCCGGGGCATGTACACGGAGCTCACCCACGCGGGGCAGGTGCTGCTCGAGCGCGCGACACCGATCCACGCCGCGGCGCTCGAAGGGGCGCTCGCCGAAGCGCGCGAGGTGCCGGAGCTCGAGGAGCTCGCCGTCGCGGTCGACCGGCTCGAGGGTGCCACCGTCTGACCCGTCGACCGGGAGGCTCGGAGTGCCGCCGCCTCGCGTGCTGGGGTCGGTGGGTGGTCGCGCCTCAGGCCCGCGGCGGCCCCGTCGTCGACCGCACGACGAGCGTCGGCGGCACGAGCGTCCGGATCGGCCCCGCCGACCCCGACCCCGATTCCGGCCTCGGCGAGCCGATGCGGTCGATCAACCGCGCGGCCGCGAGCCGGCCGACCTCGTCGTTGTGCGGGTCGACCGTGGTCAGGCGCAGCAGGGGTGAGGCGGCGAGCGGGGTCTCGTCGTTGCCGATCACCGAGACGTCCTGCGGCACGCGGAGTCCGGCTTCCTGCACCGCGGCGATCGCGCCCATCGCCATGACGTCGTTCGCGGCGAACACCGCGGTGAGGTCCGGGTGGTCCTGCAGGGCGCGGCGGGTGCCCTCGTAGCCGGTCGTCTCGGAGGTCGGACCGTCGCCGTACACCAATGGCTCGATGCCGGACGCGACCATCCGCGCGACGGTGGCCTCGCGGCGGAGCGCAGCCGGGCCTCCCGAGCCGGTGACGTGGACGATGCGGCGGTGACCGAGGCCGATCAGGTGATCCGCTGCCAACCGGCCGCCGGCGGCCTCGTCCGAGGCGACGACGTCGAGTCCGCCGGGCACGTCGGCGCGTGCACCGGCGACGACGACGGGGGTGTCGGCCGGGACGACGAGGTCGGGGAAGCCCTCGGCGGCGAGCACGACGCCGTCGACCCGCAGGGAGACGAGGTCGTCGAACGGCGAGGAGTCGAGGTGGGCGTTCGCGCGGGTGTCCGCCAGGGTGAGTCGCAGGCCGTGCGGTGCGAGCGCGTCGCGGATGCCGTCGAGCAGGGGGACGAACCAGGGGTTGCGGAAGTCGTCGACGATGACCCCGATGGTGCGGGTCCGGGTGCCGGCGAGGATCGCGGCGGCGCGGTTGGGGCGGTAGCCGAGTTCGGCGGCCGCTGCGAGCACGGCCGAGCGGCGTGCGTCGGAGACCCCGGGGTCGTCGCGGAGCACCATCGAGACGAGCGACTTCGAGACGCCGGCACGGGTCGCGACGTCGATGATCGTCGGGGGTCGTGACACGCGGCTCCTTGACAGGACATGGGGTGGTCGGGCTACAGTCTACCGACGCGTTCTGGAACGTTCCAGAATTGCACCGTACTTCTCGAAGGAGAGAACCATGAGCGACAGCATCGGCGTCGCCGTCATCGGGGCGGGCATGGCGGGCAAGGCCCACATGGCCGCGTGGCGGAACGCCCCCTCACTCTTCGCCCCGACGCTGCCGCCCGTGCGGCTCGTGTCGATCGGCGACGTCTACGAGCCCCTCGCGGCCGAGGCCGCGCAGCGCTTCGGCTACGCACGGCACGACACGGACTGGCGGGCCATCGCCGAGGCCGACGACATCGACGTCGTGAGCGTCGTGGTCGCGAACACGCTGCACCGCGAGATCGTCGAGGGCCTGCTGGCCGCCGGCAAGCACGTCCTGTGCGAGAAGCCGCTGTCGGACTCGCTCGAGGACGCACGGGCGATGGCCACCGCGGCCGCCGAGGCATCGCAGCGGGGGCTCGTCGCCCGTGTCGGCTTCACCTACCGCCGCGCTCCCGGCCTCGCCGCGATCAAGCAGCTCGTCGAGGACGGCACGCTGGGTCGCGTCCTGCACGTCTCCGGTCGCTACTGGACCGACTACGGCTCCTCGCCCGACGTGCCCTTCTCGTGGCGCTTCGCGGGTGCCCCCGGCACCGGCGCCCTCGCCGACGTCGGCTCGCACCTGGCGTACGTGGCCGAGTTCCTGGCCGGCGAGGTGCAGAGCGTCAACGGCGGCATGTTCACGACGGCCATCACGAAGCGCCCGATCGCCGCCGGGTTCGCCCTGCGCGGCCAGGCCGTCCCGTTGACGGGTGAGTTCGCCGACGTCGAGAACGACGACTACGCCACCTTCAACGCGCGCTTCGGTGACGGCTCCGTGGTGGGCTCGCTCGAGGTGTCCCGGGTCGCCACCGCGCACCCGAACGGTCTGGTCGTCGAGGTCTTCTGCGAGAACGGTGCTGCCCGGTGGGACCAGGAACGTGCGTCGGAGATCGGCCTCGCCCTGCAGTCCGACGGCTCACGACTCGGTGGGTACCGCCAGGTCGTCCTCGGCCCGGACCACCCCTACGTCGCCGGCGGCATGGCCATGGACGCCCCCGGGGTCGGTTGGGGACAGAACCAGATGTTCGAGTACCAGGCCCGCGCGTTCCTCGACGAGGTCACCGGCGTCGCCGACCCGCTGCCGGCGAACGCCACGTTCGACGACGGCGTGCACAACATGGAGGTCCTCGACGCGGTGGCCCGGTCCGCCGCGGCCGGCGGGGCCGCCTTCGACGTGCCGCCCGTCCGCACCACCGAAGGAGCACACGCATGAAGCTCGGGCTGTACAACGCGATCTTCCACGACCGACCGCTCGCCGACGCCCTGGCGGCGATCGCGGGCAACGGCCTGACGGGCATCGAGCTGAACACCGGCGGGTTCCTGCCCCCGGTGCACGTGCCGGACATCGACGCGATCCTCGAGTCCGACGAGGCCCGCGACGCCTTCCTCGCCCGGTTCGACGGCACCGGGGTCTCGATCGCCGGCCTGAACTGCAACGGCAACCCGCTGCACCCGGACCGTGCGATCGGCGACGCCCACGCCGAGGACGTCCGGCGCAGCATCCGCCTCGCCGCACGCCTCGGTCAGGACCGCGTCGTCACGATGTCGGGGCTGCCCGCGGGCGAGCCCGGCGGCACGCGACCGAACTGGATCGTGAACGCCTGGAACTCCGCCGCACTCGACGTCATCGAGTACCAGTGGAGCATCGCGGTGCCGTTCTGGCAGGAGATCGACGCCCTGGCCCGCGAGCACGGCGTGAAGGTCGCGCTCGAGCTGCACCCGCAGAACGTCGTGTTCAACCCGGCGACGATCCGCGAGCTCGTGCAGCGCGGCGGCCTGACGAACGTCGGCGTCGAACTCGACGCGAGTCACCTGTTCTGGCAGCAGATGGACCCGGTGGCGGTCGTCCGCGACCTCGGCGACCTGGTGTTCCACGCCGCCGCGAAGGACGTCCGGATCAACCCGCACGCGGCGATCAACGGCGTGCTCGACAACTCGTTCCGTCGGCTTTCGCCGGACGAGCCGCGCACGAACCTCGGTGGCGACGAGTGGGCCAACGAGTGGCCGAAGCCATCCGCGTGGGACTTCGTCGCCCTCGGCAAGGGCCACGACGAGGCGTACTGGTCGGCGTTCCTCGAGGCCCTGCGCGAGGTGGACCCGGACATGTGGGTCAACATCGAGCACGAGGACACCGAGCTCGGCCGCGAAGAAGGGGTCGCGGTCGCCGCGGAGGTCCTGCGCGCAGCCGACGCGGCGTCCACTGCGCATCGGTGACACGCCCACCGGGCGCTGTCACCGGACCGAGGTAGCATGCACGACACCTGTCCCGAGACGAGGAGCCCTGCGTGCCGGAGCCGACCGACCCCGCCTTCCCCCTCGAGCGCATCCGAGAGGTCGGCGACGCGATCGTCGCGTCCGTGTCGACGGTCATCGACGGCAAGACGGAGGCGATCCGCACCGCGCTCACCGTGATGCTCGCCGAGGGGCACCTGCTCGTCGAGGACGTCCCCGGCGTCGGCAAGACGGTCCTCGCGAAGGCGCTCGGCGCCTCGGTGGGCGGCTCGGTGAACCGCATCCAGTTCACGTCGGACATGCTGCCGTCGGACGTCACCGGGGTGAACATCTTCGACCAGTCCTCGAGCACGTTCCGGTTCTCACCGGGGCCGGTGTTCGCGAACGTCGTCATCGGCGACGAGATCAACCGCACGAGCCCGAAGACCCAGTCCGCCCTGCTCGAGGCGATGGCCGAGTCGCAGGTGACCGTCGACGGCGTGACCCGGCAGCTCGACCGGCCGTTCATGATCGTGGCGACGCAGAACCCGATCGACATGGAGGGCACCTACCCGTTGCCCGAGGCGCAGCGCGACCGCTTCATGGCGCGCATCGCGATGGGGTACCCGAGCGTCGACGCCGAACGGCAGATGCTGGCGAACCGCGGCGGTGGCGATCCGCTGTCGCACCTGCGTCCGATCGTCGACGTCACCACCCTGCGCGCGATCATCGAGGCCGTCGCGAACGTCCACATCGCCCCCGACGTCGAGGCGTACGTCATCGCGATCGTCCGCTCCACCCGCACGCACCCCGACCTGGTGCTCGGTGCCAGCCCCCGCGCGACACTGCACCTGGCGCAGGCGGCTCGTGCCCACGCGGCGCTGCTCGGCCGGCCGTTCGTCACCCCGGACGACGTCGCCGCCCTGGCGCCGATCGTGCTCGCACACCGGCTCGTGCCGGTGGCCCGCGGGCTCGGCGGCACGGGCGAGGACACCGTGCGCGAGATCGTCGTCCGCATCGTCTCCGACACCGCCGTGCCGTTCACGGCGACCCCCGTCCGCTCCTGATGCCCGGCCGATCGGCACCGTCGTCGCTGCTGCGGCGCACCGGTGCCGCGCGCTCGACGCTCGGGCGCTTCGGCCGCCGCGGGCTGTCGCTGCTCCGGCGGACGCCGTTCCCCCGCCCGACCGTGCGCGGCTGGACCGTCATCGCGATCGGCATCGGGCTGATCGGCGGCGGACTCGTGGGCACCACCAGCGTCGCCGTGTCGGCCGGTCTGCTGTTGCTCGTGCTCGTCGTGCTCGGCATCGTGATGGCGTTCGTGGTCGCCGCGCCGCTCCGGGGCAGCCGGAGCACGGCCCGCGCGATCGTGCAGGTCGGCGAGGTCTACCGCGAGCGCATCACCCTCGGCAGCACGAGTCTGCCGATCGGTCCGCGATCGACCCTGCTCGTCCGCGAACAGCTCGAGGACGCCTTCGCGAGCGTGTCCGAGGCCGAGACGTACGCCCAGGTCGGACCCGGGCTGCCGCCGGCGGTGCTCGACGTCGAGGCGCTCGCCATGCACCGCGGCCGCACGCTGGTCGGACCGGTCACCATCCGGGTCGAGGACCCCTTCGGCCTGCTCCGCATCGACCGCCCGGTGGTGCCGGCAGAAGAAGTCGTCGTCGTCCCCGCGAGCGCACCCCTCGCCGCGATCGACACCGGCGCCCTGGCCGGTGCCGTCTCCGCCGACGAAGGGCGGGTCGGGCAGGGCGGGTCCGCCGACGACAGCGAACTCCGGCCGTACCGTCCAGGCGACCCGATCCGTCGGGTGCACTGGGCGCAGAGTGCTCGTCGCGGCGAACTGCACGTCCGGCAGACCACGCAGGCGCAACCGCCCGAGGCCGTCATCGCCCTCGACGTCCGGCGCGAGTCGTACCAGGGCCTCGGGCGCGAGGACCTGGCGGAGCTGTCCGACCTGGGCGGTGACCAGGCCTTCGAACACGCGGTCGTCGTCGCCGCCAGTGTGGCCCGCGCCCTCGCTGCCCGGACGTCGCGCGTCGTGCTCGTCAGCGACGGACCGTCGGGCAGCACCCGCCACGCCGGCGACGTCGGCGGCCTCACCGACGTGCTCGTCGGACTCGCCGACGTCCGACTCCGCAGCGACGCCCGCCCGGTGACCGAGGTCCTGCCCGAGGTGCGCGGACGGGACGTGCACGGCATGACCGCCGTCGTCACCGGCAACTGCACCGCCGAGCAGGCGGCCGAACTCGTGGCGGCGACGAGCGGATCGAGCCGCGGGATCATGGCGACGATCGTGCCGCCCGACCCGGTCGTCCGGGGGATCCTCGACCGCGGCGGCTGGCGCACGCTGGTCGTGCCGGTCGTCGGGGCGACCGCGGCCGGAGTCGCCCGGTGAGCGGCACCGCTGCGCCGTCGCGACGACCCGTCGACGTGCGCGAGGTCCTGGACCGCGACGCCGACACCCGCGACACCCCCAGCACCTGGGTCGTCGCACTCGCCCCCGTCCCGGTGCTCGTCGCCGCGCTCGCGATCCGTCCACTCGTGCAGGGCACCGCCTGGTGGGTGTCCGGCGTCGTGGTCGTCGCGGTGCTCGTGGCCGTCATGCTCGCGGTGCGCCGCCGGCCCCCGGGCATCCGGTTCGTCGCGCTCGTCGCCACCCTCGTGCTGTGCTCGTGCGCCGCCGCCCTGGTCAACGACGTGCAACCCCTCGGCTGGTTGGACGCCGACGGGGCGTTGGGCGAGACGCTCGCGGCCATCCGCCTGAACCCCGCTCCCTTGCCGCAGACCGACGCGATCCGTCTGGTCGTGACCGTGTCGATCGCCTGGGTGGCGGGCGTCTCGCTCTTCCTCGCCGCCATCGCCCGGATCCCGTCGCTCGCGGCCGCGCCCGCGCTCGTGATCCTCATCGTCCCGGGCATCATCACCGGACAGCCGGCGGGCACCGCACTCGTAGTCACCACGGCGATCGCCTTCCTCGCCCTGCTGTGGCTGTCGGTCCGGCCCGTACAACGTGCGGTGCCGGCCGCGGTCGTCGGCGCGATCGGACTCGTCGTGGCGATCGGCCTGCCCGCGATCGTGCCGCTCAACGCGAGCTGGCTGTCCGGCGTCACCGGGGCCGTCCAGTCGCCGATCCAGCCCGGTCGCCCCGGCACCCTGCTCGAGCTCGGCAACGACCTGCGGCAGCCGAGCGAACTCGAGGTGCTCCGCTACCGGTCGTCGGACGGTCAGCCCGAGTACCTCAAGCTCGCCGATCTCGACGAGTTCGGTACCGGGGACTGGGTACCGACGGTCACCAACGCCGCCGATGCCGACACCGCCGACCAGCAGCAGTGGGCCGAGGGCGTGAACCCCCGGCTGGCGACCCGCGGCGACGTCACGGTCCGGATCACCGGGTTGTCCAGCACCTACCTGCCGGTGCCGTCCGGCGCGGTGTCGATCGATTCGCGGTCCACCAACCTCGACCTGTCCCAGTGGCGCTGGATGGGTGCCTCGAGCACCGTACGGTCGACCGGTCCGGCCACGCCACGCGGTGCCACGTACGAGGTCTACGGCGCCTCGACCTTCGCCAACGCGTACCTCGACGCCGTCGCGGCCTCGGGTGCCCTGTCCCGTGCCGACGGCCGGGGGTTCCGTGAGCCGAGCGGCGACCAGCTGCAGACCGACCTGACCCTGCCGGACGACCTGCCCGGCAACATCTCGTCGACGGCCGAACGGGTGGCCGGGGCCTCGTCCGACGACTACGCCCGGGCCCGCGCGCTCGAGCAGTGGTTCCGCAGCGACCTGTTCACCTACTCCGAGACCGCCCCCGTCGAGCAGGGCTACGACGGCGACAGCATGGACGTCGTCTCGACCTTCCTGCGGGTGCGCGAGGGGTACTGCGTGCACTTCTCGTCGGCGATGGCCGTGATGGCCCGCACACTCGGCATCCCGTCCCGCATCGCAGTGGGGTACCGGGCCGGGTCGGCGCAGCCCGACGGTGAGTACGCGGTGTCGAACCGGCAGCTGCACTCCTGGCCCGAGCTGTACATCCAGGGCGCCGGGTGGGTCGCCTTCGAGCCGACCCCGGACTCCGACGCGGCAGCGCAGCCGTCGACGGAACCGACGGCGAGCCCGACCCCCGCGACCCCGGAGTCGCCGCTCCCCGCGCCCGAGCAGTCCGCTCCCGCCGAGTCCTCCGCGACCCCGACCCCCTCGGCATCGGCGCTGCCCGGTGCGTCCGGGGCCGCGGGTGGCAGCGGTCCGGCCGGCCTGCTCTTCGGCGCGGCACTCGTCCTCGCGTTGCTCGTCGCACCCGGTCTGGTCCGTGTGCTCCGGCGGCGATCGCGGTTGTCCGCCGTCGCTGCCGGGCGCTCCCCGGCGGTGAACGCCTGGCGCGAGGCCCTCGACGACGTCGCCGACCACGGGTACGCCCCGGGACTGGCACCACCGGGCGACGCAGCGGCTGCGGCCCGGACCGCCCGAGCCGTCCTCGGGCGACTCCGTCCGGTGCTGCCGGCCTCGGCGATCCCGCACCTCGACGCCGTGGTCGATGCCGTCGACCGTGAACGGTTCGCGGGCGCCGGGGTCGCCTCGGTCGACGGCGACGCGCTGGTGCGGCACGTCCAGCAGGCGCGGGACGCCCTCGACGCCGCGGTGTCCGGTGGGCGGGTGGTGCGGTCGCGCCTGCTGCCGCCGAGCCTGCTGCCGTCGTCGGCGTGGTCGCACGAGGGCCGTCGCCGCTCCCGTCGCCCGGCCTGACCCCCCGGCCTGACCCCGGCTGGCCGCGGCACCGTGCGCGGTTCGCCGGCTGGTGCGAGGTTGACAGCTCCGTGCAGCGCTACAGCCGGTCACCGAGCGGTCAACGCCGCACGGGATCGCCGCCGCTGCACCGTGCGCCGCCGGGTCACCGGCGGCGGACGACCGCCTCGACCAGGGCCGCGATGGTCTCACCGGGATCGACGCCCGGCAGCGCGGGGCCGTCGAACACGATGCCGACGTTCGCCCCGATCAGCACGGTGGCGAAGGTGTCGAGCGGCATGCCGGCGTCGACCTCCGGGTGCGCCCCGAACCACAGCCGTACCAGCTCGTGCACACCGTCCTGCAGCACCCGTCGCTGCCGCACGAACTCGGGCAGGAAGTCCGGGTGCCGGGTCGCGTAGGCGCGGAACTCCGACAGCAGGGCGAACTGTGCGCGCTGGTCGTGCCGCCCGAAGGCCGCCCGGACGACGTCGCCGATGTCGGTCGCCGCAATGTCGGCGCGGACGAGTTCGCGCAAGGACTCGAGCACCAGGTTCGTCCCGCGTTGCATGACCTGCGCGAGCAGGTCCTCCTTCGACGAGAAGTTCGAGTAGACCGCGCCCTTGCTGAACCCGGCACGGGCGGCGACGTCGTCGAGCCGTGCACCGTGCACGCCCTGTTCGGCGAAGAGGGCGGCGCCGGCGGTGAGCAGGCGCTCTCGGACCTCGGCGCGTGGTGTCCGCGGCGTGGGAGAGTCGGAGACGTCGTCGTTCATCGTTCCTGCAGGGGCGGGGCACCGGGATCGGAGGGCGCGGAGTGTTCGCGCTGGAGGCGGGAGACCTGCCGCGCCGCGCGTCTGAACCCGCGCGGCATCAGCGAAGCCCCCATCACCACGTCTGCGCGGAACCGCCGAGTTCGGGTCGCGTCGGTTCGGTGCGGACGACATGAGCCGGGTCGATACCCGACGGTAGCGATGCTACGCCGGAGCGCGGACAGATGACACCCCTCAGCCGTCGAACGAGGAATCCGTCGACGTGTCGTGTTCTTCGCGGACGCTGCCAGCCCCGGTGCGTCGTCCGGGGCGTCGGAGCAGCCGGAGTGCGTCCGGTCGGAGGCTCCGCCCACGCCGCAGCAGCGAGCCGAGCGTCGACTTCGGCTGCCAGTCGCGGCCGTTCGGCAGCCCCCAGCCACGGCGGACGGCACCCCACCGCAGTCCGAGTGACAGCGCGATCGCGGCGACGATCCCGATCGTCGGCGAGCCGAGCGCGGACGCGACGACCATCACCGCCGATGCCGCGACGGCCACGGTGGCGTACAGGGCGTTCCCGCCGAACACCGCGGGCACGCGGCGGAGCAGCAGGTCGCGCATGGCGCCGCCGCCGACCGCGGTGATCGTCCCCATGATGATCGCGGCGGGCCACTCGAGGCCGGCGTCGTAGGTGCGCTGCACCCCGACCACCGCCCAGAACCCGATCACCGCCGCGTCGAGCACGGTGAACAGGCGGTCCCAGGTGATCTCGGAGAACGACACGAAGAAGGCGATGAGCGCCCCGGCCAGGGCGACCGGCACGTAGAGCGGGTCGACGAGCGCGACCGGGGGCCCGTTCTGCAGCAGGGTGTCGCGCAGCATGCCGCCGCCCAGCCCCGACACGAACCCGACGACCAGGAAACCGAACAGGTCGAAGTCCATCGCCCGGGCGATCGATCCACCGAGCAGGGCGGACGCGAACACCCCGGCGAGGTCGAGCACGTTCGTGACCGACGCCAGGCCCTCGACGGACAGCAGGTTCATGAGAACCATCAAACCCCACGCCGGACGACTGGCGGGCCGAACGGCGGTTAGGTTAGCCTCACCTACGTCATGCTCGCCACCCTCGTCATCGGCCTCCGTGAAGGCCTCGAAGCGACGCTCATCGTCGGCATCATCGCCGCGTTCCTGCGTCGCAACCGTGTCCCCCTCGCCCCCATGTGGTTCGGCGTCGGGGTCGCCGTCGTGCTCAGCATCGCCGTCGGGTTCGGCCTGCAGGTCGTCGAGCAGGCGCTGCCGCAAGCGCAGCAGGAGGGCATGGAGGCGGTCATCGGCATCGTCGCCGTGGTCTTCGTCACCGGCATGATCGTCTGGATGCGCACCCACGCGCGCACGCTGACGAAGGAACTCGAGGCGAGCGCGACCGAGGCGCTCGGCCGCGGCACCGCGTGGGCACTGGCCGGCATGGCCTTCCTCGCCGTGCTCAAGGAGGGCTTCGAGACCGCGGTCTTCCTCCTCGCCACCTTCCAGGCATCGTCCGACACCGGCCTCGCCGCCCTCGGTGCCGTCATCGGCATCGCCGGCGCCGTCGCCGTCGGCTACGGCATCTACACCGGCGGCGTCCGGCTGAACCTGTCGAAGTTCTTCACCGGCACCGGGGTCTTCCTGGTGTTCGTCGCCGGCGGACTCGTGCTGACGGTCCTCCGCCGGGCGCACGAGGCCGGCTGGGTCGTCACCGGGCAGCAGCGCACCGTCGACCTGTCCTGGCTCGCCCCGAACGGTTCGGTGCAGGGCGCCCTGGTCACCGGCGTGCTCGGCATCCCGCCCGACCCTCGGGTCATCGAGGTGCTCGGCTGGGTCCTGTACGTCGTGCCCGTCCTGGCGTTGACGCTCTGGCCCCGCGCCTGGCGTCCGTCACCGGCACGCGTCCCCGTGGTCCGCGCCGCCGTCGCCGGCGCGCTCGCCCTCGCGGCCGCGGCTCTGGCGATCGCCGTGCCGACGGGCGGGATCGATCTGCCGCGCACCGCTGCGGTCAGCGGCGACGCCACGTCCGTCTCGGCGGACGTCCACGGAGCGTCCGGCGTCCTCCGCGTGGCCGGCACCACCACCGGCCAGGAGGCGCGGCTGACGTTGCCGACGTCGGCCCACCGCCGCCTGACCCGGGCGGGCGTGGCCGCCGACCGGTGGCGGATCCGCACGTCGGCCACCGCCGCGGACCGCCCCGCGACGCTGACGCTCGACGACCTCGTCGACCTGTTCGGCCGGATCCCGGTGGGCGTCTCACCGTCGACGAACCCCGGTCCGTTCACCGCCCGGTGGGCGGTGCGCGACACCGTGACCCTCTGGACGGTCGGTGGTGGGGTCCTGGACGCCACCCGCGACGAACGCACGGTGCTGACGCTGAGCGACGGGGGCCTCCCGTCCGCGCGCACCACGACCCTGGACCGCTCCGTGTGGTCCGTCCCCGACTCCCGCGTCGAGCAGTCCGCCACTGCGGTGGCGACCGCGGACACACGGGCCGCCGAGCTGCTGCTCTGGAAGGCCTGGTTGCCGATCGCCCTCGGCGTCGCGGCCGCCGCCCAGGCGCTGCTCGCGCTGCGAGACCGCCGTCGTCGGACGGCACCCGTGACACCCACCCCCGAAACCGTCCCGACACGCGGCCCACCCGCCGGGGACCCTGCAAGGAGCAACGACTATGCCGTTCGGTAAGCCCGTTCGACCCCTGATCACCCTCGGCGCCCTCGGCGTCGTCACCGCCCTCGCGCTCACCGGCTGCGCGAGCTCCGACGGTGCCTCCGACAGCTCCACCGACGCCGCGAAGGTCTCCCGCGTCACCATCACCCTGACGAACGACGGCTCGGACCAGTGCAAGGTCTCCGAGACGAAGGTGCCGGCCGGCCCCGTCACGTTCTCGGTGGAGAACGAGTCCTCGACCGCCATCACCGAGGTCGAACTCCTGCAGGACCAGCGGATCCTGGGCGAGAAGGAGAACCTCGCGCCCGGGCTCGACGCCGTGCAGTTCACCGCGACCCTGACCGGTGGGAAGTACAAGGTGTACTGCCCCGGAGCCGACACCGAGCTCACCGACTTCACCGTCACCGGCAAGGTCGCCTCGACCGCGAACAGCAGCGCCGCCTCCCTGCTCGACGAGGGCACGAAGGGCTACGCCGACTACGTCGACGGCCAGGTCACCGACATGGTCACCGCGGTCGAGCTCCTGCAGAAGGACGTCGACGCGGGCGACCTCGACGCTGCGAAGACCGACTACGCGAACGCCCGCCCGTTCTACGAGCACGTCGAGAGCGACGTCGACGGCTTCGTGAAGAAGGGGTACAAGGCCACCGACAACGCCGGCAACCTCGACTACCTGATCGACATGCGCGCGTCGAACCTCGACCCGGCCGTCGGCTGGAGCGGGTTCCACGCCGTCGAGAAGGACCTGTTCCAGGCGGGGGAGATCACCGCCTCGACGAAGAAGACCGCCGCCGACCTGACCGAGAACGTCCAGCTGCTCGCGAAGCTCGTCCCGACCCTGGACTACAAGCCGGAGGACCTGGCGAACGGCGCGGCCGGCCTGCTCGAAGAGGTCCAGTCGAACAAGGTCACCGGCGAGGAGGAGGCGTACAGCCACATCGACCTCGTCGACCTCGCCGCCAACGTCGAGGGCGCCCGCCAGGCCTTCGCCTACCTCAAGCCGGGCCTGACGAAGCTCGACCCGACGCTGACGAAGCAGATCGCGAAGCAGTTCGACGCGACGAACACGATGATGGACGGCTACCGGAACGCCGACGACCTCGGCGGCTTCGACACGTGGGACGCCGCGACCAAGAAGTCCGACGCGAACGCGGTCTCGCAGCAGATCCAGGCGCTGCAGGATCCGTTGTCCCGCCTCGCCGAGAAGGTCGCCACCGCGTGACCGAGCCGGACGATGCTGCATCGGTTGGTCCGGCTGCGCACGCTGTGCCGGCTGCGCCCGCTGACGGTCATCGCGCCCCGGAGGAACGGGGCGCGATGACGGCAGCGGGGCGCGGCTCGGGGCACGTCTCCCGGCGCGGGCTGTTCGGCGCGGGACTCGCCGCGGCCGGAGCCGGTGCAGGCGCCGCTGCCGGCATCGGCGGCGCGACGGCTGCGACGGGCGTCAACCCGTTCACGGCGGCCGCGAACGGCGACGAGTCCATCGACCTGTCGCAGAGCCACCCGTTCTACGCGACCGCCGCACGGCAGCCGCAGGGCGGTGTGCAGACCGCGCCCCAGCGGTACTGCGTGTTCATGACGTTCGACCTGTCCACGAGCGTCACGACCGAACTCCAGGTGCTCCTCGCCCGCTGGTCGGCGGCGATCGCCCAGCTGCAGGCCGGCAAGACCGTCGGCAGCGTCGAGCCCGCCCACGGTGACGGCGTCGGCGCGGACACCGGTGAGGCGCTCGACCTCGGCCCGGCGTCCCTGACCGTCACCGTCGGACTCGGCCCCGGCGTCTTCGACGAGCGGTTCGGGTTGGCCGACAAGCGACCGGCCGCGCTCGCCGACGTCCCGCGCTTGCCGAGCGACAACCTGCAGGCCGGACTGACCGGCGGCGACCTGTCGTTGCAGGCCTGCGCCGACGACCCCCAGGTGGCGTACCACGCCGTCCGCGACCTGGCCCGGATGGCCCGCGGTACCGCGACCGTGCGCTGGACGGTGCTCGGCTTCGGCCGCGCGTCGGCCGGCCCGCACCAGTCGACGCCGCGCAACCTGATGGGCTTCAAGGACGGCACCCGGAACATCACCACGGACGAGGACCACGACCGTTTCGTGTGGGTCGACGAGCCGGGCGACGGTGCGGCGTGGATGACCGGCGGCACGTACCAGGTGGTGCGGAAGATCCGGATGAACATCGAGATCTGGGATGCCGACGTCGTGAGCGACCAGCAGCGCGTGTTCGGCCGGACCAAGATCGAGGGCGCACCGCTGTCCGGTGGGACCGAGCACACGACGCCGGACTTCGCTGCCGCCGACCGCGACGGTGCCCCGAAGATCGACGCGACGTCGCACATCGCCCTGGCCGCCCACGAGGCGAACGGCGGCGTGAAGATCCTGCGCCGTCCGTACAACTACACGGACGGCCTCAACGAGTACGGCCAGCTCGACGCCGGGCTGCTGTTCCTGGCGTACATGAACGACCCGGAGCACTTCACGCAGCTGCAGCGGAAGCTCGGCGCCTCGGACCGACTGAACGAGTACATCTCGCACATCGGGTCCGCCGTGTTCGCGATCCCGCCGGCACCGCGCAAGGGGTCGTACATCGGCGAGCAGCTGTTCCGCTGAGCGTGCACGGTGCGCGCTGACGTCGCCGGGAGGGTGGGCACCCTCCGCCGTTTCCCTGGAGGCGGAGGGCGCCCGCGTCGCGGAGTCTCGTCGAACGGAACCACCGCCGACCTGAGAGGCGACCCGGCGCGACGCGTCGCAATGCGACAGGGCTGACAGTACCCCGCGGATCCCCGGATCCGCAGTGCCGGTGCTGCTATGGGACAGGGAGCGCGGCAGCGGATCCGCGCGCGGTGCGCGACGGACGTGATCCGTGCCTCCCGGAACGCCGGAACGGGCCGGCCCACGGTGGTGGGACGGCCCGTTCGGGTCGGACTGGAGGCTCGGCCTCAGTCCGTCCCGACGCTCGCGTCGGTCCGTGCGCGCTTCCGGCGCACGGCGACGAGTGCGGTGGTGCCTGCCAGGAGGAGCAGGCCCGCTGCGATCCCCGGCACGGTCAGGTCCGCACCCGTGTAGGCGAGGTCACCGCCGGCGTTCGTGGAGTCGGACGGGTCGCCCGCCAGGTCCGTGCCGGTCCCGGTGCCCGCTCCGGGGGCGCTGCCGGCACCCGGGCCGTCCCCGTTCCCCGCGTCCGGGTCGGCCGGCTCCGTGGGGTCGGTCGGGTCCGTGGGCTCGGTCGGGTCGGTCGGGTCCGTCGGGTCGGCGGCCGCGGCGAGCGGGATGGTCACGGCGAGCGTGATCGTCTGGCCGCCCGGCAGGGTGACGACGAGCGGCTCGTCCGTCGTGGCGGCGGCACGGGCAGCCGACCGGACCGTGGCTGCGTCCGCAGACGACTCGGCGGTCGGCACGGCGAAGGTCAGCGTCGCACGACCCTGCTCGTCGTTCGTGTCGGTGATCGTCGGGTCGATCTCGGCGGTGGCGAGCTCGACGTCGCCGGCGCTGACCGACACGGTGCCGGCCGCGGCGGGGTCGTCGGTGCTGAAGACGAGCGACGACAGGCCGACCGTGATCTCGTCTCCGGGCCGGAACCCACCCTCGGGGGTCGGCGTGACCGTGGCGCCGACGGCACGCTGATCGGACGGCGGCGTGACCGTCGGGTTGGCCAGGAAGTAGTCGACCTGCGCCTGCAGGTCGACCTGGCCCGAGTCGGCGGTGTTGGTGCCGGTCGCGAAGGCGGCGAAGTTGTCGCCACCGGTCGACAGGAAGGAGTTGACCGTCACCTTGAGGGTGTCGTCGAGGGCGATCGGCTCGCCGTCGAGGGTCATGCCGGTGATGCGTTCGCCACGGCCCTTCGCGGGGTCGTAGGTGTACGCGAAGCCGTCCGAGACGCCGAGCTTGAGGAACGGACGCGGCAGGCCGTCCGGCTGCCACTGCTGCTCGAGGGCGTCCTTGATCTGCTGGCCGGTCATGTCCTCGGTGACCAGCGTGTTCGCGAACGGCTGGACGAGCGCGGCTTCCTTGTAGGTCACCGTGCCGTCGGGGTCGCCCGCGCCGCTCGACGCGTAGAGCATGTCCGTGCGCAGGCCACCGGGGTTCATGAAGGCGACCTGTGAGCCGTTCCGCTCGGTCGCGGAGCGCTGCACCTCGGCGATGGAGTTGCCCAGGACGGACTCGCCACCGCGGTTCTCGGTCGTGCGGTCCGACTGCACCGCACGACGCAGGTCGCCGGTGATCTCGCCGAGCTTCTTGCTGCCCTCGACGTCGGCGACGGCCTTCGCGGCCGTCACGATGTCGGCAACCGCGTTCACGGAGGTGGGATCGGCCGGCACGCGGGTCGCACCGTTGACCGACTCGACCTCGGACGTGATGCCGGTGAGCTGCTTGTCGGCGTCCACCGTGAGCCGCAGGTGTCCGTAGTTCACGCCGTAGGAACCGGTCTGGATCACCGGACGCTTCGTGCCGTCGGGACCCGCGATCGAGTGGTTGTACGTCGCGTGGGTGTGCGCCGACACGATGGCCGACACCTTCGACGAGACGCCCGAGGTGATCGCACCGAACACGCCGGAGCCGGTCGCGTCGGCGAGTGCGTTCGTCGGCGCGCCCTCGTGCACGAGCAGGACGAGCACGTCGGCCTCGCCGTTGGTGTCGACACCGTCCGTGAGCTGCTCGGCGTACTTGTTGACCTGCCTGACGATCGGGGCCATCGCGAGGCCCTCGACTCCACCGGGGCTGACGAGCCCCGGGATGAGGTCCTCGGTGGTCGCGCCGATGAAGCCGACCTTCACGCCGCCCCTCTCCACGATGGAGTACGGCTCGAACGCGGGGTCGGTCGTGCCCTCCTCCACGATGTTCGCCGAGACGTACGGCCAGTCGGCCCGGTCCTCGATGCGGCCGGTCAGGTCGTCCTGGCCCTTGTCGAGCTCGTGGTTGCCGATCGCGCTGACGTCGAGGTCCATCGCGTTGAGTGCGTCGATCGTCGGGGTGTCCTGCTGGATCAGCGAGGTGAACGTCGAGGCACCGACGTTGTCGCCGACGCTGGCGAAGATCGTGTTCGGGTTGGCCTCGCGGTACGACTGCACGACGCCGGCGAGCTTCGCTGCGCCCGCGGCCTTGTCGACGGCGGTGCCCTCGGACTCGATGCGGCCGTGGAAGTCGTTGACGTCGATGATGTCGATCGTCGTGTCGCCCTCGGCGGCGACGGCGGTGGAGGGGACGGACAGTGCGACGAGCACACCCGCGGTGGCGAAGGCCGCGCCGCTGGCGATGCGCCGTCGGCGGCGCGGAGAGGAGTGGAGGTTCATCGTCGGAGAACCTATGAGGACGCACAGCCGACCCGCCAGTGTCACCTCGAAGTCGTCACACGACGTTCACATGGACGGGGGTTCCTGCGCGATGAGGGGGCGGAGCGTGCGGTGGGCGATGCGCAGCCCCTCGAGGACCTTCTCGTCCGTGCCGCCCCAGAGCGGGTCCTCGTGCTCGACGGACAGGGTGCCGTCGAAGCCGGCCTCGTACAGACGGTCGACGACGTGTGGCCAGTCCACGACCCCGCGGCCCGGCACCCGGAAGCGCCACCACCCCATGTCCCACGGGTCGTCGCCCTTGTCGACCTTGCCGAAGAAGCCGTACTCGTTGCGCTTCGCGGGGAAGAGCTCGAGGTCCTTCGCCTGCGCGTGCACGATGTGCTCGGCGAACGGCAGGATCGTCTCGACCGGGTCGATGCCGATCCAGGTTAGGTGCGACGGGTCCCAGTTCAGTCCGAAGCCGAGTCCGGTGACCCAGCCCCAGAGCTCGGGGGAGTACGCGATGTTGCCGGGGTACCCGTCGGGGTGCCAGCCCTCCATGACGCAGTTCTCGATGATCAACCGCACGCCCCGCTCGCCGGCGTAGTCGACGAGTTCGGGCAGCACCCGGTCGCCCTCGGCCATGTTCTCGCGCATGGACTTCGTGGTGTCGCGGCCGATGAACGTGCCCACGTACGGCACACCGAGCACCTGCGCGGTGTCGATCGCGTGCCTGAGGTGGGTGCGGACCTCCTCGCGCCGGGCGAGGTCGTGGTGCAGGTTGTTCTCGTAGTACGCGAGTGCCGAGATCTCGAGCCCGGTGCGCTCGAGCAGGTCTCGGGTCGTCGCAGCGTCCTCGTCGGTGAACGTCGTCACCGGCAGGTGCGCCGCCTCGAAGTCACGGCCACCGGTGCCCGGCCACACGCCGACCTCGAGGCGCTCGTAGCCCTGTCCAGCGGCGAACTCCGCGATGCGGTCGAGGGGCCAGGCCGGCAGACAGGCCGTCAGCATGCCGAGCTTCACCGGATCTCCCGCCAGGTGGTCTCGGCGGCGCTGCCGATCACGGCGTCGATGATGTCGGCGGAGCGAGCGCCGTCCGCGAAGGTCGGCAGGCCGTCCGGTGCCACACCGGTGCGGACCGCGGTGTAGGTGTCGGCGACGAAGGCGGCGAACGCGTCGAGGTACCCCTGCGGGTGGCCGGCCGGCACGATGGCCAGACGCCGCTGGTCCGGGTACCCCTGCGACGGGTCGCGCACCACGATCTGGGCACCGCGCTCGTTGCCGAACCACGCGGACTCGGGCTGCTCCTGGTCGAAGGCGGCACTGCCGCGGGTGCCGTCGACCTCGAACCACAGGCGGTTCTTCCGGCCCGAGGCGACCTGCGAGATCACCACGTTGCCGATCCGGCCGGTGCGGGTGCGGAACGTCGCGACCGCAGTGTCCTCGGTGGTGACCTCGGCCCGTTCGGCGGCATCGGCGACCGGGTCGGGATCCGGTGAGCCGGAGAACGAGGGCCCCGATGCCGCGGGCCGGGTCGGGTACACGATGTCGGTCGCCGCGGACACCGAGGTGAAGCGCTCGCCGGTGACGAACTCCACCAGGTCGCACCAGTGCGAGCCGATGTCGGCGAACGCGCGGGACGATCCGCTCGAGGTCGGGTCGACCCGCCAGCTCGAGGCGTCCTCGTCGAGCATCCAGTCCTGCAGGTAGTGACCGTGCACGGCGAGCAGCCGGCCGAGTTCCCCGTCGGCGATGCGCGCGCGGATCTCGCGGACCATGGGGTGGTAGCGGTAGACGAACGGCACCGTGGCGACCACGCCGGCCTCGGCAGCCGCAGCGACGAGTTCGGCGGCCTGCGCCGGGTCGATCGCGAGGGGCTTCTCGCACACCACGTTGATGCCGGCGGCGATGACCGCCATGGCCTGCGGGTGGTGCTGGTCGTTCGGCGTGCAGATGTGCACGACGTCCGGGGCGTCCGCGATCACGTCGT
Organism: Curtobacterium sp. ABR8; assembly: GCF_057812125.1. NCBI lineage: Bacteria > Bacillati > Actinomycetota > Actinomycetes > Micrococcales > Microbacteriaceae > Curtobacterium > Curtobacterium sp. ABR8. The sequence continues at coordinate 3,178,698 of NZ_CM173818.1, read as the reverse complement.
CGAGCGAGGCGTACCCACGGGGCAGGTCGAGCTGCGCCGCGACCTGCTCGGAGCGTGACGCGTTCCGGCCGAGCACGCCGAGCACCTCGGCACCCGCAGCCCGGGCCGCGCGGGCGTGGACCCCCGCGATCATGCCGGTGCCGACCACGACGACGCGGAGGCGTCGTCCTTCGTACCCACTGCTCATGGTGCTCCTTCGCGCCGGACTGACACCACCGTAGCGGCCCGGCCATCCACCGGGGCCGATGAGTACCGTCGGGGGCATGTCGAGCCTCCAGACCAGCCTGCTCATCCTCGGAGCCAGCGGCGACCTGTCCAAGCGCCTGCTCCTGCCGGGTCTCGCGACCCTGCTCGAGGTCAAGGACGACTGGGACGTCCAGCTCATCGGGGCGGGTGTCGAAGACCTCTCCGACGCCGACTGGAAGGCGCAGGTGCGCGAGTCCTTCGAGAACGCGCAGGCGTCGAAGAACGAGGGCGACGAAGGCGCGGAAGGGGAGACGTCGCTGTCCGCGCGGCTGCAGGCAGTCATCGAGGCGTCCTCGTACCGCAAGGCCGACGTCACGAGTCCCGACGACCTGCGCGCGCTGCTCGGGGCGTGCGACCACGACCCCGCGATCTACTTCGCCCTGCCCCCGGCCGTGACCGAGAAGAGCTGCGAACAGCTCGCCCACCTCGACCTGCCGAAGCGGACCCGCCTGGCGCTCGAGAAGCCGTTCGGCACCGACGCCGCCAGCGCCGAACACCTGAACGACCTGCTGCACTCGTTCATCCCCGAGGAGCGCATCCACCGGGTCGACCACTTCCTCGGTCGCTCGACGGTGCTCAACCTGATCGGGCTGCGCTTCGCGAACCGCATCATCGAGCCGCTGCTGTCCTCGCAGCACGTCGAACGCGTCGACATCGTGTACGACGAGACCCTCGGCCTCGAAGGACGCGCCCGCTACTACGACAAGGCCGGCGCCCTCACCGACATGATCCAGAGCCACCTGCTCCAGGTCATGGCGGTCGTGGCGATGGAGGCGCCGGCGTCGATCGACGCCGACGACCTGCGGACCCAGAAGGAGCTCGTGCTCCGCGCCGTCCGGCCGTGGGGCGGGGACGTCGTCGCCGCCGGCAAGCGCGCCCGCTACACCGCGGGCACCGTCGGCGACCGGAAGCTGCCGTCGTACGCCGACGAGGACGGCGTCGACCCGTCGCTCGGCACCGAGACCCTGGCCCAGCTGACCCTCGAGATCGCGAACTGGCGATGGGCCGGGGTGCCCTTCACGCTGCGGTCCGGCAAGGCGCTCGCGAAGCAGCGCCGCGAGATCGTCATCACGTTCAAGGACTCCCCGCAGGTGCCCGTCGGTCTGTCCGGCGCCGCGCACCCGGACCGGCTCCGGATCTGGATCGCCCCGGACGAGATGCAGCTCGAGCTCAACGTCAACGGCCCCGGCGACCCGTACACGATCGACCGCACCAGCCTCGAGACGACGTTCAACCCCGGACGGCTCAGCGCCTACGGCGAGGTCCTGGCCGGTGTGCTCGAAGGTGACGCGACCCTGTCGGTCCGTGGCGACAGCGCCGTGCAGGGCTGGAAGGTCGTCGGACCGTTCCTCGACGCGTGGAAGGCCGGCACGACGCCCCTCGACGAGTACCCGGCCGGCTCGAGCGGTCCTGAGGACTGGGACAACATCGACGCCTGACCCGGACGGCGGCGTACCGTCGGACGACGTGACCACCATCGACGACGTCCTGCAGACCGTTCCCGAACCCGCCGGCGCCGACATCCGTGTCGAGCCCGTCCACTACGACCACGAGGGCACCGACCTGCTCGGCGTGCTCGCGAAGGACGCGGCCATCGCCGGGCCCCGCCCCGCCGTCCTGGTGGTGCACGACTGGCACGGCGTGAACGAGCACGTCGAAGCGCGCGTGACGATGCTCGCCCGCCTCGGCTACGTGGCCTTCGGCGCGGACATCTACGGCGCCGGCGTCCGGCCCGGTGACGACACCGCCGGCCAGGTCGCCGGTTCGTACTACCAGGACCTGCCGCTGCTCCGGGCACGCGCCACCGCCGGACTCGGCGGCTGCGGCAGGACCCCGACGTCGACTCCACCCGCATCGTCGTCATCGGCTACTGCTTCGGCGGCTCCACCGCGATCGAGCTCGCACGCACCGGCGCCGACCTGGTCGGAGCGGTGTCGTTCCACGGCGGCCTCATCACGCACGACCCCGCCGACGCCTCGGCGATCCGCGCGAAGCTGCTCGTCCTGACCGGCGGAGCGGACCCCGTCGTGCCCGACGACGCCGTGCACGCCTGGCAGGACGAGATGCGGACCGAACCCGGCGTCGACTGGCAGGTCGTCACGTACGCCGGGGCCATGCACGCGTTCGCCGTTCCCGGCACCGATGCCCCCGACCACGGCGCCCAGTACCAGGAGCGTGCGGACCGTCGATCATGGCAGGCCCTGCGCGTGTTCCTGGCCGAAGTGTTCGGCGAGGAGGCCGCGGCGCTGTGACGTCGAGGGCTCGGCTGTCGCCTCGCGACACGCCGAGTGGAGCGGTCGGGCGGCCTCGATTGGCGCCCGGGCCGGAGCTGTTGTAGAGTCTTCCACGGCCGCAAGGCCACGCGCTCGTAGCTCAATGGATAGAGCATCTGACTACGGATCAGAAGGTTGGGGGTTCGAGTCCCTTCGAGCGCACAGTGCCGGTTGAACGGCATGACACCGAACAGACGAAGGGCCCCGGCGGATTCCGCTGGGGCCCTTCGTTGTTGGCGGTTTGTGCGCGAGTCGCGTCTCACCGGCGCTGACGCCCGAGCAGCGCGATCCCCAGGGCGACCAGCGCCACGACGATGAGCACGACGACGACGAGCAGGGGGAGCAGGTCGACCGACGCGGTGTCGTGGCAGTCGACGTTCCCGATGGCACAGGATGCGAGGACGGTCGTCGCGGTCATGGTCCGAGTGAAGCACGGCGAGGTTGGATGGGGAACATGACGACGACGTCCGTGTTCGAACGGATACCTCGCGCGCAGTGGGTCGCGGACGACGAGCTCGTCTTCGCGGTCCTCGACGCACACCCGGTGTCACCTGGCCACACGCTCGTCATCCCGAAGCGGCGGATCACCAGCTGGTTCGATGCGACCGAGGGTGAGCTGTCCGCGATGACCCGGATGGTGGCGCTGCTGAAGGCCCGGCTCGACGAGCAACACCACCCAGACGGCTACAACGTCGGGTTCAACGACGGGTCCGCCGCCGGCCAGACCGTCTTCCACGCCCACCTGCACGTCATCCCGCGTTTCGCCGGCGATGTGCCGGCGCCGGCAGGCGGGGTGCGGCACGCCGTCATCGGGCGCGGCCATTCCTGAGCGCTGCGGCCGGCGGCCACCGGCTGGTGGAAGGACGGCCCGACCAGTCAGCCCCAGGGCTGGATCGTCGAGTCGATGACGCCGGACAGCGCGAGGGCTCCGGGGACGAGCACGCCGAACAGCGTCAGCGTCGCGCCGATCAGGATGGCCGCGAACGCCAGTCCGTCACCGCGCTCGCCGGTCCGTCGGACCTCGTGCCGCGCAATGAACCCGACGACGACGCCGCCGATCGGGGCGACGAAGGCGAGCGCGATCGCGACGACCGCGGGCAGGCTCAGCGGGGGAGTCCGGGCGTCCCGTCCGTGCTCGGGGCGGAGGTGTCCGGCGCGGAACGCTCGGGGGCGAGGTCGGTCACGGGTGTCTTCCGTTCAGTCGGCGCACGTGCTGAACTGCGGGCGTGCGAGGTCCGGCCCAAGAGTAGAGGGACGGCGCCCGCAGCGGGGGCCCGCGTTCGGGGTCCAGCGGGCCAGTCGCCGCGACGAAGCGCTCTCGCTCAGCGCTCACGAAGCGCTCGCGCTCAGCGCCCGAGCGCCGTGAGCTGCTTCTGCAGCCCGCGCTCGAGGTACGGCTCCAACGACGTCGCCCACGTCGCCGTGATGTGCGTCGTGTCCCGGTAGACCAGCACGCCGCCGATCACCGCGGGGCACGTCGTCTCGGTGCAGTAGTAGTCGGTCAGGTCGATGACCCCGGCTCGTCCTCCGGCGGCCTTGAACGCCCGCACGGCCTCGATCGACGAGTCGGTCTGGGCGAGGGCCTCGGAGCGGGGCCGGTCGCACGACGCGTTCGTCGGCCCGGACATCTTGCTCACGCACGCGATGACGTCGGGTCGGGGGACCGGGTTGTCGCGGATGGCGATGACGGGGAGCTCGTCGCCGGCGGCCTGCTCCCAGGCATCGACGAGGCCGTTGCGGGTCGCGATGTCGCGGGAGGGTCCGGCCGGCAGGCTGACGGGCATCTGCGTGGCGGAGTGGGTGACGACCAGCGCGTCCGCGTCGCGGTGGGCGCGGACGTAGTCGATGGCCGCGTGCTTCCAGGCGTTGCAGCCGCGCAGCGAGCCGGCGTTCACCGAGTTCTGCTGCGCGGTGGTGAGGTAGCACCCGCCGATGCCGGCCAGGTCGATGCGCCACCCGTTGTCGTCGGCGATCTTCTCGTAGGCGCCGAGCAGGGCGTTGCTGTGCGAGTCGCCGATGACGATGAGGTGCTTGGACCAGCCGGTCGCCTTGCCGAGCACGCAGGTGCGGAAGGTGCCGCTCCAGCACTCGGGGCGGTTCGCGTCGTCGTCCTCGGCAGCGGCGGGGTCGGGGACACGCGTGTCGGCCAGCGCCGGGTCGACGCAGGGGTCGGCGGAGCTGATCCGTGCCGCGGCGCCGATGCAGGACTCGTCGTGCTGCGCCCGTTCGGTCGCGAGCTGCTTCGTGAGTTGCTTGGTGGCGCCTTCCGCGTGGACCTCCTGCACGTAGACCGCGGTCAGGGTCGAGGCGCCGAGGGTCACGACCGTGAAGGTGCAGATGACGCCGAGGGCGACGACCCCGCGGGGCCGCAGGTCACGCAGCCAGTTCGAGAACCGGACGGGTTCCTCGAACCAGATGGTCGTGGCTGTGGCGAGCCCGACCGACACCAGGAGCACCGAGGTGCTGGTCGCCCAGTCGAGCGGGCGGCCGAGCATGATCGGCAGGATCACGACGAGCGGCCAGTGCCACAGGTACAGGGCGTACGAGATCCGCCCGGTGAACGCGACCGGGCCGAGCGCTCCGATCGACTCGAACACGGTGCGTCCGCCGAACAGCACCACGAGGGTCGCGCCGGCGACGGGGAGCAGCGCGGCGATCCCGGGGAACGGCGTCTCCGCCCCGATGACGAACAGCGACAGGACGAGGGCCACGGCGCCGATGCTCGTCAGGATCATGCGCACTCGTCGGGCGACCTCGGTGCGGACCTCGGGCAGGTGCACGGTCGCGGCGAGGCCGCCGAGCGCGAACTCCCACGCCCGGGTGCCGGTGGAGAAGTACGCGACGCCGGGGTTCGTGCTGCTCTGCACGATGCTCCACACCAGGGACAGCACGACGACCGCACCGAGCAACAGTCGTGCGGTCGTCAGCGTCGAGAGGCGGCCGCGGACGGCCACCGCCAGCCCGATCAGCAGCAGGGGCAGGACGATGTAGAACTGCTCCTCGACGGACAGCGACCAGAAGTGCTGGAACGGCGAGGGGTCGTCGGCCGAGGCCAGGTAGTCGACCGAATTCGCCGCCAGCTCCCAGTTCTGCAGGTAGACGGTCGACGCGATGAGCTCGCGGCCGTACTGCCCCCACAGCGCGCTCGGTACGGCGACGAGCACTGCGGCGCCGGTGGTCAGGATGGTGAGGAGCGCGGCCGGCAGCAGGCGTTTCGCCCGGCGTGACCAGAACCGGCCGAGGTGGATCGTGCCGGTGGCGAGCTGTTCGCGCAGCAGGAGTCCCGTGATGAGGAACCCGGAGATCACGAAGAAGACGTCGACGCCGACGAAGCCGCCCCGCAGGGCGTGCGGCCACAGGTGGTACACGACGACGGCCAGCACCGCGAAGGCGCGGAGACCCTGGATGTCCCACCGCGTCGTGTCGCGCGCGCGGTGCGCGGGGCCCCGCTCGCCCGGCGTTGCAGTGTTCACTGCGACGATCCTACGAGACGTGCGTCACGCCCTGGGACGGTGTGCGGGAAGACGGGAGGCCCGTGGCGGTCCCGCCACGGGCCTCCCGTCCGTCGTTCGCTCGCCCCCACCCCGCGAGGTTCCGAGATCTCGGAACCTCGCGGGCACGCACCGTCCTGTTCGGAACCTCGACGGAACGCACGCGGGGTGTCGTGGAACCTCGGCAGCACGCACGCGGGGTGTCGCGGAACCCCCCGCAGCGTCAGACGGTCGCGCGCACCTCGGCCAGCGACGGGTAGTCGGTGTAGCCCTCGGCGCCCGCGCCGTAGAAGAGCTCGGGGCGGGGCTCGTTCAGCTCAGCGTCCTGCTCCCAGCGGTGGGCGAGGTCCGGGTTCGCGATGGCGGGACGGCCGACGGCGATCGCGTCGGCGATGTCCTGGTCGTGGACGACGGTGATCGCTTCCTCACGTGTCGTCATCGCGCTGAAGCCCGAGTTGACGATGAACGGTGCGCCCGCGGTGCGGCGGACGTGCTGCACGAGGTCGCCGGTCGGCTCGGCGTGCAGGACGTCGATGAACGCGAGTCCGAGCGGGGCGAGGCCCTCGGCGATCGCCGTGTAGGTCGCGCGGACGTCGGCCGCGTCGTCCTCGATGACGCCCTGGATGCCGTGCTCGGGCGACAGGCGGATGCCGGTGCGGTCCGCGCCGACGGCCTCGGCGACGGCGGTCGTGACCTCGATCGCGAAGCGGGCGCGGTTCTCGGGGGAGCCGCCGTACTGGTCGGTGCGCGTGTTCGACACCGGGGACATGAACTCGTGCACGAGGTAGCCGTTGGCGCCGTGGACCTCGACGCCGTCGAGTCCGGCGGCGATCGCGTTGCGGGCGGCCTGCGCGAAGCCCTGCACGGCGTCCTGCACCTCGGCGGTGGTCAGCTCGTGGGGGACGGGCATGTCGGCCTTGCCGGTGGCGGTGTGGGTCTGTCCGGGGGCGGCGATGGCGCTCGGGGCGACGATGCGCGGCGTCTGCGAGATGTCGGGGTGGGAGACACGGCCACCGTGCATGAGCTGCATCACGATGGTGCCGCCCTCGGCGTGCACGGCGTCGGCGACGCGGCGCCAGCCGGCGATCTGCTCGTCGGTCTCGATGCCGGGCTGCCCGGGGTAGGAGCGGCCCTCCTGCACGGGCCAGGTGCCCTCGGTGATGATCATGCCGAGGCCCGCACGCTGACGGTAGTGCTCGACGAGCAGGTCGTTCGGGATCCCGTGCTCGCCGGCGCGGGTGCGCGTGAGCGGGGCCATGACGACGCGGTTCGACAGGCGCAGGGCGCCGAAGGAGGTGGGTTCGAAGAGCTTCACGAGGGGAGCAACGTCGCGTTGCTCGGTGCAATTCCCGCCGTCAGTCGCGCGGGCACACTAGGGTCGAGGAGCGGACCTGGCCCTCGGGGCGGATCACCTGGTGCAGCGAGAGGGGCTTGCCGCAGATGGGGCAGCCGCGGTCCACCGACCGGTCGTCGACGCCCTCGGGGTGCCCGGCGCCGATCTGTGACGGACCCATCTTGTTGATGAGCGTCGTGTTCCACCGTTCGTACCACTTGCCGAAGCGACCCACGGTGCATCCTTTCGTTCGTGCACGAACCATTATGGCACCATCGGCCGCAGATCACACCTGGTCGACACGATCCAGCAGCTCGGTCAGGTCGTCCTTGAGCGCCTCGAGGCGTTCGAGTGGCCAGCCGAGCCGGTCGGCGACGGCCAGCGGGACCGCTCGGGCCCGGTCGCGCAGTGCCCGCCCGGCCGTGGTGAGCGAGACCTCGAGCTGTCGTTCGTCCGCCGCGCTGCGGGTCCGGCGGACGTAGCCCGAGGCCTCGAGCCGCTTGAGCAACGGGCTGAGGGTCGCCGAGTCGAGCCGGAGTTCGCCGGCGATCTCGCGCACCGACCGCGGGTCCCGTTCCCAGAGCGCGAGCATCACGAGGTACTGCGGATGCGTCAGGCCCATCGGTTCGAGCAGGTCGCGGTACAGCCCGATGACGCTCCGGCTCGTCGCTGCGAGAGCGAAGCAGAGCTGCCGGTCGAGCGCGAGCGGGTCGGGATCGGTGGTCATGCGCCCACGATACCGTTCGCCCACGAAGTGTTCCCGGGGCGCGGTGGGCGCGTTCATGCAGGGATAGGTATCGACAGAACAGCAGCCGATCGACGCGTGTTCTGTCGCATGGTGCAGACGCATCAGATGCGTGTGTACGTTCCGACGTTCCACGCGTCGATCAACGGGTGGAACGTCGGAAGGTGCGGACGCATGCAGTCGGTCGCGGGGCGCGGGGTGGCGCACGCACGGGAGGCCCGGTGCCGGTCTCGTGGACCGGCCCCGGGCCTCCAGGCTGGGTGCGTCGACTACGCGCGGTGCGCGGGCGGGTGCCCCGAGTCGTGCGTGTTGGCGTCCGGCGCCACGGGGAGGGCGTGCGACCCCGTGTGGGTGTCCTCGTGGCCGGGCTGGCCGGGCTGATCGGGCTGGCCGGGCTGACCGGGCTGGCCGGCGACCGGGTGCGACCGCTCGAGCTTCGCGCCCTCGACGTCGACGTCCGGCACGATCCGGTCGAGCCACTTCGGGAACCACCACGCGCTCTGGCCGAGCAGGTGCATCGCAGCCGGGATGAGCAGCATGCGGACGACGAACGCGTCGATGAGCACACCGAACGCCAGCCCGAAGCCGATCGGCTTGATGGTGGAGGAGTCCGAGAAGATGAAGCCCGCGAACACCGAGATCATGATGATCGCCGCTGCCGTGACCACCGCGCGACCGGCGTGCAGCCCGCGCTGGACCGCGACCTTCGCCGAGGCGCCGTGGGCGTAGGCCTCACGCATGCCGGACACCAGGAACAGCTGGTAGTCCATCGCCAGGCCGAACAGGATGCCGATCTCGATGATGGGCAGGAAGCTCAGGATCGGCGCCGGGTCGTGCACGCCGAACACGGAGCCGAGCCAGCCCCACTGGTAGATCGCGGTCAGGCCACCGAAGGACGCCATCACCGACAGGATGAAGCCCGCCGTCGCCGTGATCGGGACCAGGAATGACCGGAACACGATGATCAGGATGATGAGCGACAGGCCGACGACCACCACGAGGTAGAGCGGCAGGACGTTCGACAGCTTCTCGGACACGTCGATGTTGGCCGACGCGTTGCCCGCGACGCCGAGCGTGACGGTGCCGTCGTCGGTCGTGACCGTCTGCTCACGCAGGTCCTTCACGAGGTTCTCGGTCGAGATGCTGTCCGGTCCACCGGCCGGCTTCACCTGGAACGCGATGATGTCGCGGTCCGACGAGGTGCCGATCGGCAGGACGGCCTTGACGTCGTCGTTCTCCGCCAGGGCCTCGCCGATGGTGACCTCGGTCGCGGTGACGTCGGACTTGTTGATCGACTCGGGCAGCGTCGCGACGACGAGCAGCGGGCCGTTCTGGCCGGCGCCGAACTCCTCGTCGAGGGCCTTGTACGCCTTGTACTGGCTCGAGTCGACGGACTCGGACGCGCCGGTCGGCAGGCCGAGGCGCATCTGCGTCGCGGGGAGCGCGATGGTGCCGAGCACGGCAACGCCGGCGACGAGCGTGACGATCGCGCGCCAGGTCTTCATCGGCTTGTTCGGCACCCGGGTCGAGCCGGTGTTGCCGATCTTCGCGCGCTCCTTCTTCCGCAGGATCCGCATCCCGATCAGGGACAGCAGTGCCGGCGTGAAGGACGTGGCGATGAGGATCGCGAAGAACACCGCGACCGCACCGACGGTGCCCATGAGGCCGAGGAACGGGATCCCGGTGATGTTCAGCGCGAGCAGGGCGACGATGACGGTGGCGCCGGCGAACACCACGGCGTTGCCCGAGGTGCCGTTCGCGAGGCCGATGGACTCGTGCACCTGCATGCCCTGCTTCAGCTGGGTGCGGTGTCTGTTCAGGATGAAGAGCGAGTAGTCGATGCCGACCGCCAGGCCCAGCATCACCCCCAGCACGGGCGTGACCGAGATGAACTCGACCAGGCCGGAGAACGACAGCGAGGCGAGTGAGGCCACACCGACACCGAGCACGGCGCTGACGAGCGGGATCGCCGCACCGATGATCGTGCGGAGCATCAGGAAGAGCACGAGCGCGGCGATGATGACACCGACGATCTCGCCCGGGCCGAGGATCGACGGGACACCCTGGGCGATGTCGTTCGACACGTAGACGTTCACGCCGCTGATGTCGGCCGAGTCGGCGTCGTCCGCGATCGCCGTCTTCGTGTCGGCGGGGACCTCGTAGGTCGACTTCGTGAACTGGACGGTGCCGATGACCGCGCTGCCGTTCGACGACACGAAGCGGACGTCCTTCGACAGGTCGAGGAGCTTCGAGCCCTGCTCCAGCTCCTCGGCGCTGTCGTCGAGCTTCTTCGTGTTCGCGTCGATCGTCTTCTGCGCGTCGGCGATCTGCTGCTCGCCGGCGTCGATCTGCGCCTGCTGGGCGTCGATCTGGGCCTGCGCCTGCTCGAGCTGCGCCGCCGCGGCCTGCGCCTGCGCTGCCGGGACCGCTGCGGAGCCGGCTGCCTGCGCCTGGGCCTTCTGCGCGTCCAGCTGCGCCTGCGCGTCGGCGATCTGCTGCTTGCCGGCCGTCAGCTGCGCCTTCTGGGCGTCGAGCTGGTCCTGTCCGGTCTCGAGCTTCGCGCGGCCGTCGGTGATCTCCTTGCGGCCGTCGACGATCTTCTGGCGCTGCTCGTCGAGCTGGTCCTGGGTGTCGAACCCGCTCGTCGCGCCCTTGACGCCGTCGAGCTTCTCGACCTTGCTCAGGAATTCCGCGACCTCCGACTTCTGTGCGTCGGTGAACGCCTTGCCGTTCTTCGTCTCGAAGACGATCGTGCCGTTGCCGCCGTTCGCGGACGGGAACTTGTCGGCGAGCTCGTCCTGCACCTGACTCGTCTTGGTGTTGGGGATCGAGATCGCCGACGAGATCGTGCCCGAGAACAGGCTGTAGGTGACGCCGGCGACGGCCATGATCACCACCCAGGTGATGATCACGAGCCAGTGGCGTCGTGCGGAGAACCGTCCGAGACGGTAGAGGAGACCGGCCATGCGGTTGCCCCGTTCCTTTCGTTGCAGGTGCTGTGTGGAGCGGGGTGCGCCGGTGGACCCCTGTGAGGGAAGTGTCAGTCGGTGGGCATGTAGCCGCTGCGGACGCTGTGCACGAGTCGTGCCAGCAGGGCGTCCCAGTCGGCGACGGACTGCTCGTCGACCGCGGGGCCGGAGGTGGCCAGCCAGTGTTCCGCGATCACGACGATGCCGCTCATGAGCGACTCGACGAGCAGGGCCGCGTCGAGGGGATCGGCCGCCGGGTAGCGGCGTGCGACCTCGTCACGGAGTCGTTCGGTGACCCGGGAGAACGCCGTCTGGGTGAGGACCGCGGCCTTCGGGTCGTCCTTGCCCGGGTCGCCGAGGATCCGGTACATGCTCGAGATCGCGGCCGCCAGGTCGGCACCGCGTGCGGCGGACTCGAGCTCGTCGAACATCGAGGCCCGGCTGCCGTCGCCGATCGGGGTGCGCGCCATGTCGGCGAGGAACCGGTCGATGATCACGGACAGTTCCTGCTCGCACACGGCCAGCAGGACCTCGTCCAGCGAGGCGAAGTGGTTGAACACCGTGCGCCGGGCGATGTCGGCCCGCGCCGCCAGGTCGTCGACGCTGAACTCACGGCCGCCGCGTTCGTCGATCAGGTCACGAGCGGCCTGCAGGATCGCCGCACGGTGCTTCGCCTTGAGGGCGGCGCGGCGGTCGGTCGTGAGGGTCACAGATGAAAACACTAGGTGCATCGATGCACTCGGTGCAACGAGCAGGAGTACATCTTCAGGTTCGTACCCCGCGGCGGAAACACGGTTCTGAACAGATGTGCACGTGGTTGACTGCACCCAGCACGACCGCCGGTGCGACCGGCGGCGCGACCGCCAGCACGCCCGCCGTACGAAGGAGTACCCGATGCCCGTCCGCCTGTCCCCGGAGACCCTCGACGAGATCGCCGCGAGCGGCGTCGCCGTCCCGACCTACGACCGCAGCGGCATCACCGCCGGCATCGTGCACTTCGGCGTCGGCGGCTTCCACCGTGCGCACCAGGCGATGGTGGTCGACCGTCTGCTCCAGCAGGGCGAAGCGCGTGAGTACGGCATCTGCGGCGTCGGTGTCCTCGAGCAGGACCGCCGGATGGCCACCGCGATGGCGGAGCAGGGCGGGCTCTACACGCTCGTCCTCAAGCACCCGGACGGCACCCGCGAGTCCCGCGTCGTCGGCAGCATCGTCGACTACCTGCTCGCGGTCGACGACCCGGACGCCGTGGTCGAGAAGATGGCGCACCCGGACACCAGGATCGTCAGCCTGACCATCACCGAGGGCGGCTACAACTTCGACCACGTCACCGGCGAGTTCGTCGCGGACGAACCCGGCGTCGCGGCCGACCTGCGCGGCGACGGACCACCCCGCACGGTGTTCGGCCTCGTCGTCGAAGCCCTGCGTCGACGGCGTGACCGCGGCGAGCAGCCGTTCACCGTGATGTCGTGCGACAACATCCAGGGCAACGGCCACGTCGCCCGTGACGTGTTCACCGCCTATGCCCGCCTGCAGGACCCGGCGTTCGCGGACTGGATGGACGAGCACGTGTCGTTCCCGAACTCGATGGTCGACCGCATCACACCGGTCACCGCCGACGAGGACCGCGCCTGGGTCCGCGACGAGCTCGGCATCGAGGACGCCTGGCCCGTCGTCGCCGAACCCTTCTTCCAGTGGGTGCTCGAGGACGACCACCCCGCGGGGCGCCCGCCGTACCAGGACGCCGACGTGCAGATCGTCGAGGACGTCGAGCCGTACGAACTCATGAAGCTCCGGCTGCTCAACGCCTCGCACCAGGGCCTGTGCTACTTCGGGTACCTGTCCGGCTACCGGTACGCGCACGAGGCCACGCAGGACCCGGCGATCGCCACCTTCCTGCGCCGGTACATGGACGAAGAGGGCTCGCCGACCCTGCACCCCGTGCCCGGCATCGACCTCGAGGACTACAAGTCCACCCTCATCGAGCGCTTCCAGAACCCCGAGGTCCGCGACACCCTGGCCCGGCTCTGCGCCGAGTCGAGCGACCGGATCCCGAAGTGGCTGCTGCCCGTCGTGCGCGAGAACCTCGCCGCCGACCGCCCCGTCACGTTGTCGGCGGGCATCGTCGCGTCGTGGGCGCGCTACGACGAGGGCACGGACGAGTCCGGCGAGCCGATCGAGATCGTCGACCGGCTGGCCGAACCACTGCACCGCATCGCACTCACCCAGCGTGACGACCGGCTCGCCTTCATCGCGAACCGCCAGGTCTTCGGCGACCTGATCGACGACGAGCGGTTCGTCGCGGCGTACCGCGACGCCCTCGACGGGCTCATCGCCGACGGCGCCCACGCCACGGTCGAACGCTTGTCGCGTTCCTGACGCGACCCGCGCCCTGCGCGTGACGGCATGGCGGACGGGAGGCCCGTGGCGGCGTCGTCACGGGCCTCCCGTCCGGTGCCCGGTAGCGTCACGGGCTATGGTCGCGTCGTGAACCGGACCGACCGCCTGTACGCGCTCGTCGAGGAGCTCCGCGCCGCGGCGCCCGCCCTGCGGAGCGCACGCCGACTCGCCGAGCGGTTCGGGGTGAGCGTGCGCACGGTGGAGCGGGACCTGCTGACCCTGCAGCAGGCCGGCGTGCCGATCTGGGCCGAGCCCGGCAGGACCGGCGGGTACACGATCGACGCCCGTGCGACGCTCCCGCCGCTCGGGCTGACCGTCGACGAGGCGCTCGCGGTGGCGATCGGCCTCGGCACGCTCGGCTCCAGCCCCTTCCGTGACGCGGCTCGCAGCGCTGCCCGCAAGGTCACCGCGGTGCTGGCCGAGGACGACGCCCGACGGGCAGCGCGACTCGCGAGCCGGGTGCACCTGCTCGAGTCGGGGGAGCGCACACCTGCTCCCACGGCGCTCGCCGGAGCACTGACCGGCGGGCGCGTCGTCCGGATGCGGTACCGCGACGCAGCGGGCGCGGAGACCGATCGCGTCGTCGAACCGCTCGGGTACATCGGGAAGGGCGAGGACTGGTACCTCGTCGCGTGGTGCCGGCTGCGTGACGGCGTCCGGGCCTTCCGTGGTGACCGGGTGCTGGCGGTCGCGGAGACCGACGAGCCGGCGCCGCCGCGGGTGGTCCACCTCGACGAACTCGACATCCCGCACGGCGTGCTGCGTCCGGTGCTCGGCGACTGAGCCGCCCGATCCGCGTGCTGATCCGCCGAAACACCGACAGGACGCTGTCGCGGTGGTCCCGCATGCTCGACGAGTCCGGTCACGGTGGCCGGCCAGGAGGGCTTCCCGTGCAGTTCGCATCCATCCGGATCATCACCGACGACCTCGACGGGATGGTGCGGTTCTACGAGCGCGTCACCGGCACCGAGGCTCGGCGGCCCGCCCCGGTCTTCGCCGAGATCGTGACCGGAGGCGCCGTGCTCGCCCTCGCGACCCCGGTGACGGTGGCGATGCTCGGACCGGCTGCGCCGGAGCCCCGCACGAACGGCGGCGTGTTCCTCGAGTTCGCGGTGGACGACGTCGACGCCGTGTTCGCGGGGCTGCGTGGTGACCTCGACGACGTGGTGCTGCCGCCGACGACGATGCCGTGGGGCAATCGGTCGGCGCTGTTCCGCGACCCCGACGGCAACCTCGTGAACCTCTTCAGTCGCCCCGCCTGAGCGAAGCCGCTCAGCGCGGCGTTCCGGCGCACGTGCAGCGCGCTCCGGACGGCCACCGGCGGCTGATCGCGCGCGTCACGCCCTGGACGTAGCCACCCGCCCCGGCGGACGGGCCGTGGCGGGCGTCACCCGGGCCTCCCGTTCGCCCTGGGTCGCGACCCGGATCGCGCCGCACCGTCAGTCGTCCGGGAGCACGTCGTCGTCCCACGGCACCGGCGTCGTCTCGCCCGTCTCCCAGTCGTGGCGCAGGATCCCGTAGCCGACCGACGCAACCGCGCGGCCACCCTCGATCGGCCACCCCTCGCGGTAGTGCGCCTCCTTGACCCACCCAGCGCGCACGAAGACCCGGCGCATCGCCGTGTTGTCCTCGCGGGTCTGCCCCTCGAACCGGGTCACCGACGGCAGGGTGCCGAAGACGTGGTCGGTGACCGCGCGCAGCGTCGGGACGCCGAGTCCGCGACCGCGGAACGCACCGGCGATGCGCAGGTCGAACAGCGGGACCGGGTCTTCCAGGTCCTCGAGCCGGACGAACCCGATGCGACCGTGCTCCGCGTGGTCGATCCAGTAGGAGTCGTGCTCGTCGTCGCGGTAGGACCCGGAGTCCACTGCCTCGACGGCGTCCGCCCGGCTCCACGTCCGCCGCACGTGGAAGGGGAACTCCTCGGTCGACAGGAAGTCGACGAGGGCGTCGTGGTCGACCCCGGTCGGGTCGAGGCGGGTCAGCCGGACGGAGCGGTCGGTCATCCCGACACGCTAGCGGGGGAGCAACGTCGTGGCCCACCGCCCGATCGCGTCGTACGCCTGCTCCCGCACATCGGGCGCGGACAGCACCACGTCGTGGACCGCGCCGGCGAGCCGCCGCACCGTGACCTCGTCACCGAGCGACAGCGCCCGGTGCGCCACCGTGTCGACGTTCAACGCGACGTCGGCGTGCGCCATCCCGGGGTCCCATCGGGGCTGCAACATGCTCTTGTCGCTGAGCATGACCAGCACGGGGACCTGGATGCCGAGCCCGTGCTCGACCTTGTCCTGTCCCGCGAACACCGCCGCGAGCCACCCGGGGTGCAGGGGGAACCCGCGGTCCGGCCGCCACTGCTGGTCGTACGTCCACGTGCCCTCGCCGGCAGCCGACACGGTGCGCGTGTAGAACCCGGGGTCGACGGCGGGCATCGGGGCGAGGGGGTTCCGCTTCGCGCCGAGCTTGATGACGGGTGCGACGATCGCCCGGCCCACGGCCGTCGCCTGGAACTCGAGCCAGGGACTGTTCAGGATGATCCCGTCGACGAGTTCCGGGTGCCGCGCAGCCCACAGCGACAGCGTCAGACCGCCGGTGGAGTGCCCCATCAGCACGAGCCGCCGCTCGCCGGGGCCGGGGTGCTCGGCGGAGACGGCGTCGAGCGCAGCGGCGATGTCCTCGTCGTACACCGCCAGGTCGTCGACGTTGCCCGGGGTCTGGTGCGGGCGGAGACTCCGGCCGTACTTCCGCAGGTCCAGTGCGTGAAAGCGGGCACCGAGCCGTTCGACCCGCTCGGCGAGCTCCGTCTGGAAGAAGTAGTCCGACCACCCGTGCACGTACAGCACGTCAGCGCCGTGCAGCGGTCCGCGCCCGTGCAGCAACAGGTCGGTCGGGGTGTGGCGACGACGGACCAGAGTGGCGACGACGGGCCCCTCGGAGTCGGTGCCGAGCGGGAGTTCGAGTCGCTCGTAGGGCGCCCCGAGGACGTCCTCGTGCCAGCGCTGGACGACCATGTCCCCACCGTATCCGGCACCGCTGCGGGTGGTACCGGGGTACCACGACCGCCCCGCGGAGATCGTCTGCGATGGCGATGTGGCGGACCCGGCCGTCTCCGTACCGTTGCCGCATGATCGAGATCCAGAACCTCACCAAGCGCTACGGCGAGAAGGTCGCCGTCGACGACGTGTCCTTCACGGTGCGCCCCGGCGTCGTCACCGGCTTCCTCGGTCCGAACGGCGCGGGCAAGTCCACCACGATGCGCGCCGTCGTCGGACTCGACCGGCCGACCTCGGGCACCGCCCACGTCGACGGGCGCCCCTACCGTGAACTGCGCGACCCGCTGCGTCGCGTCGGCGCGCTGCTCGAGGCGAAGGCCGTCCACAAGGGACGCAGCGCCTTCGACCACCTGTCGGCGCTCGCCGCGACGCACCGGATCCCGACGGCCCGCGTGCACGAGGTCATCGGCATGACCGGCCTCGAGAACGTCGCGAAGAAGCGCGTCGGCGGGTTCTCGCTCGGCATGGGGCAGCGGCTCGGGATCGCGGCGGCACTGCTCGGTGATCCGCAGACGCTGATCCTCGACGAGCCGGTCAACGGCCTCGACCCCGAAGGCGTCGTGTGGGTGCGTCGACTCGCCCGCAGCCTGGCCGCCGAGGGGCGTGCGGTGTTCATCTCGAGCCACCTGATGAGCGAGATGGCCCTGACCGCCGACCGCATCGTCGTGATGGGTCGCGGCCGGGTGCTCGCGGACACGGACATCGCGGACCTGGTCGCCGCCGCCACGGAGCGGTCGGTCACCGTGCGGACGCCGGAGCCCGAGCGGCTCCTCGACGCGATCGCCGGACCGGACGTCACCATCGGCTACGAGGGCGACGGGTCGTTGCAGGTCCGCGGCCTCGGTGCCGAGCAGATCGGTGAGGCAGCGGGTGCTGCCGGCATCGTCCTGCACCAGCTCGCCACCACCGAAGCGAGCCTGGAGCAGGCCTACCTCGAACTCACGCACGACCTGGTCGAGTACCGATCGGAGGTGACCCGATGAGCGCGGTCACGAGCAACACCCTGCCGCGGCACGACGGAGCCGGCGTCCACTTCTCCGGCGTCCTGCGCTCGGAGTGGATCAAACTCCGCTCACTGCGGTCGACGGCGTGGAGCTTCCTGCTGCTGCTCGTCCTGCCGATCGGCATCGGCGTGCTGTTGGCGGCCTTTGCGGACACCGGCAGGCAGGGGCTCACCGGCGACGCGGCGCGGAACGCCCTGGTGCAGTACAGCACGAGCGGCACGATGCTCTCGGTCCTGATCGTCGCGGTGATCGGCGCTCTCGTCGTCACCGGCGAGTACGGCACCGGCATGATCCGCTCCTCGTTCGCGGCGGTCCCGCGGCGGTCGGTCGCGCTGGCGGCGAAGGCGATCGTCCTCGCCGTGGTCGTCTTCGTCACGAGTGCCGTCAGCGTGTGGGCCACCGCGTTCACCACCCTGCCGATCGCGGCGGGCCGGAACGTCGAGGCGTCGCTGGACGCGAGCGTCGCGATGCCGCTGCTCGGCGCCTCGGTCTACCTGACGCTCATCGCGCTGCTCGCCTTCGCGGTGGGGGTGGTGCTGCGGTCCACCGCCGGGGCGATCGCGTGTGTGCTCGGGCTGATGCTCGTCGCCCCGGTCGTCGTGCAGCTGGTGCAGTCGTTCACGGGCGCGAAGTGGCTCGGCACGCTCACCAACCTGCTGCCGCAGAACGCCGGCCAGCCGCTCATGCAGTTCGGCACCGAGGTCACCTCGGGATGGCACGACGGCGTCCTAGCCTTGGGGGGATGGAGCGGATTCGCGGTACTGCTGGCCTGGGTGGTCGTCGCCTCGGTGACGGCGCTCGCCCTGGTCGAGAAGCGGGACGCGTGACCCCTCCCGACCTCGCCCCCGGTGCCGTCCAGGACGGCGCCGGGGGCATCGCCCTGCCCGACGCACCCGGCCGACTCCGGCGGTTCTGGGCGCGCCACCCGGTCCTGACCGATGCGCTGCTCATGGTCTTCTGGGGCGCGATCGAGGTCGTCGTGGCGTTCCGGAGTGCGTGGCAGGTCGACGGGAGCCCCGCCGCGCGGCTCACGGTCGTCGTCCTCGTGGTCATCGCCGTCTCCGGCATCCCGCTCCGGCGCACGCACCCCGCGGCGACGGCGGTGCTCGGGCTGGCGTCGGTCGTCGCGATGACGTGGACGGAAGCGGGGTACTCCCCGGTGCTCTTCACGGTCTACGCCGCGACCGTGTGGTGGTCGCGCGCCGCCGGCTGGTGGACGGCCGCGGTCGCCACGGTGCTGGCTGCCGGAGCCACGGCCCTCCGCGTCTGGGTGATCGCACCCGGATCCGGCGGGCTCGCCGACGTCCTGTACCCGCAGCCCGTGGCGTTCCTGCTCGCAGCGGTGCTGATCGGGATCAACGTCGCCAACCGCCGTCGCTACACGCAGGCCCTGATCGACCGCGCGCACCAGCTCGCCCGGGAGCGCGACCAGCAGGCGCAGCTCGCCACCGCCGCGGAGCGGGCCCGGATCGCGCGCGAGATGCACGACATCGTGTCCCACTCGCTCACGGTGATGGTGCGGCTGGCCGAGGGTGCGGCGGCCGGGGCCTCCGCTGGGTCTCCCGCCGGGGCGTCGTCCGGTGGGGGCGAGTCCGCAGCGACCGCGGCCATGCGCGGAGTCGCCGACGTCGGCCGCGGCGCGATGGGGGACATGCGCCGCATGCTCGGGGTGCTCGGCGGCGACGGTGAACCCGCGCTCGCGCCGCAGCCGGGCGTCCACGACGTCCCGCAACTCGTCGACCGGTTCCGTGCGCTGGGCACGCCCGTCGCCCTCGAACTCGTTGGCGTCGTCCCCGAGGACGACGCCCTGCAGCTCGCCGTGTACCGGGTCGTGCAGGAGGGCCTCACCAACACCGCCCGGCACGCGCAGCACGTCCGATCGGTGGACGTCCAGGTGGCCGCGTCCGCCACCGAGGTCACCGTGGTCGTCACCGACGACGGACGGACAGGAGGCCCGACTCGGCCCGACGGGTCGGCGCACGCCACGACGGGGTCGGGTCGAGGGCTCATCGGGATCGAGGAGCGCATCCGCGCGCTGGGTGGGCAGGTGCGCGCGGGCTCCCGCGACGGCACCGACGGTTGGCAGATCCGGGCGACGATCCCGGTCAGGACGGAGAACCGGTGATCCGCGTCGCGATCGTCGACGACCAGCAACTCATCCGGACCGGGTTCCGGCTGCTGCTCGAGGCGCAACCCGACATCGAGGTCGTCGGTGAGGCCGGCGACGGCGGTGCAGGTGTGCGGCTCGTCCGTGCCCTGCGTCCGGACGTCGTGCTGATGGACGTCCGGATGCCCCACGTCGACGGCGTCACGGCGACGGCCGCGATCGTCGAACAGGTCCCCGAGACCCGGGTGCTCGTGCTGACGACCTTCGACCTGGACGAGTACGCGTTCGGTGGCCTGCGTGCCGGGGCGAGCGGGTTCCTGTTGAAGGACGTGAGCGCCGCGCAGCTCCTCGACGCCGTCCGGTCCGTGGCAGCGGGCGAGGCCGCCGTCTCACCGCGGGTGACGCGGCGGATGCTCGAGCTCTTCGGTTCCGTGCTGCCGGACGACCGGCCGGCGGGTCCGGACCCGCTGGAGCCCCTGACCCCGCGCGAGCGCGACGTGTTGCTCGCGATGGCCCGCGGGCTGTCGAACCCGGAGATCGCCGCACACCTGGTGACGAGCGAGTCCACGGTCAAGACGCACGTCGGGCGGGTGCTCGGCAAGCTCGGGCTGCGTGACCGGGTGCACGCGGTGATCTTCGCCTACGAGCACGGACTGGTGGCGCGGTCCTAGCTGCGCGGTGTCCGAGCCGTGGTGGGTCCTAGCTGCGCGGGGCCCTCGCGAAGACGAGGGTGATCGCGCCGAGGGTGATGGACGCCACGATGAGCACCCAGGCGAGCACGGGGATCAGCCCGTCCCACGGCGTGAACAGGAGCACGACGCCGATCACCAGCACGACGGCGGCGGCGATCAGCACGAGGCGGTGCGGTCTTGCCGGGTGGGTTCTGGTCACATGGGTACCGTACGCGTCCGGACTGCGGACGAGCGCAGTCGCGCGCCGCTAGCCTGGCGGCAGTGACACGTTCTCCCGCTCTGTGACGCAGAGCCCACCCAGCGACACCTCCCGCTCGGGGCTCCGCGCTTCGTGCGGTGACTGCTTCGCCCTCTGCTGTACCGCCTTCGGGTTCCAGCGGTCCAGCGACTTCCCGATCGACAAGCCTGCCGACACCCCGTGCCGGAACCTGGCTGACGACTTCTCCTGCACGATCCACCAGGCGCTCCGTCCGCGGGGCTTCGCGGGGTGCACCACGTTCGACTGCTTCGGGGCCGGCCAGTACGTGTCGCAGATCCTGTTCGACGGCACGAGTTGGCTCGACCGCCCGGACTCGAAGCCCGAGATGTTCCGGGCCTTCGCCGTCGCCCGGCAGCTCCACGAGATGCTCTGGTACCTGGCCGAGGCGGTGTCCCGCTCGACCGCCCTGGGGTCAGCGGAGGCACCGACCGTGCTCCGGGAACGTGTCCAGCTGATCCTCGACGGCGAGCTGGGGGACGTCCTCGCGGTGGACGTCGAGTCGCTCCGGTCCGAGGTCCGTTCCGTCCTGATCGACGTCAGTGCCGAGGCCCGGGGTGGGTACCCCGCTGGCGGCGAGGCGGCCGGTGACCTGCACCCGTCGGCTGACCTGGCCGGCCGCGACCTCCGTGCCCGCTCCCTGCCCGGGGCCGACCTGCGCGGTGCGTACCTGATCGCCGCGGACCTGCGGGGATGCGACCTGTCGGGCGTGGACCTGCTCGGGGCGGACCTGCGCGATGCCGGCTCGGGGGAGCGGACCTGTCGAACGCGCTGTTCCTCACCCAGCCGCAGGTGAACGCCGCACAGGGCGATGCGTCCACCGTGCTGCCCGACGACCTGGACCGCCCGTCGCACTGGTCGCTCCCGTGAGCCGGGTCAGGGCAGGACGATGACCTTGCCGGCGATCCTCCCGGCTGCGCCCTCGGCGTGCAGTGCGGGGAGTTCGGCGAGCGGGATGCGTCGCGTGACCTCGACCGTCAGTGCACCGTCGTCGACCAACGCGACGAGCTCCGTCAGGCGTTCGCGGTTCGGCAGGACGAACACGGTCGCTGCGCGCACGCCTCGGGACTCGTCACCCGGGGTGGCCATGAACGCCGTCGTGCTCACGACGACCCCGCCGTCGCGGACCGCTGCGACGTCCGCCGCGAACTGCTCGGGCTCGATCGGCGCCAGGTTGAGCAGCGCGTCGACCTGACCGTCGAGGGCGTCGAGCAGGTCGACGTCGGTGTGGTCGATGACCTGGTCGGCACCGGCCGCGCGCACGGCATCGACACTGCGGGGGCTGGCGGTCGCGATGACGTGTGCTCCGGCGCGCTTGGCGAGCTGGACGGCGTACTTGCCGACGACCCCGCCGGCACCCACGACGAGCAGCCGCTGTCCGGCGGTGAGCCGGCCGTCGTCGAACAGGGCCTGCCAGGCGGTCAGCGCGACGGACGGCAGCGCGGCCGCGTCGGCCAGTGGGATGCTCGTCGGCGCTGCGACTACGGCGTCCGCCGGTGCGATGACGTACTCGGCTGCCCCGCCGTCGCGGTCCATCGGCAGGAACGCGATGACCGCGTCGCCCACGGCCAAACCGGTCACGCCCTCGCCGATCGCGTCGACCGTACCGGAGACGTCGTAGCCGGGGACGTGGGGCAGCTGGATCGGGATCGGCAGGAAGCCGGCCCGCATGCCGTTGTCTGCAGCGTTGTACGCGGAGGCCGCGACGCGGAGTCGCACCTGACCCGCTGCAGGGGTCGGCTGCTCGACCTCGCCGTACTGGAGGACCTCGGGTCCGCCGACTTCGTGGAACTGCACTGCCTTCATGGTGATGCCCTCTCGTAGTTGCTTCGAATTCGAAGCGCTTGCTCGGGACACTACCACTGCTTTGAACTCGAAGCAACAGGTAGGATGGCTGCATGAGCGACACCCCCACCGCGCTGACCCCGACACAGCTCGGCGCCTACTTCGCGCTGACCGAGGTGAGTGCGCTCCTGCGCCCCGCGGTCGAGAAGCAGCTCCGCGACGTCGGCGGGTTGAGCTACGTGCAGTTCCAGCTCCTGGCGCGGTTGGGGGATGCTCCGGAGGGGCACCTGCGCATGACGGACCTGGCCGACGGTGTCGTGTACAGCCGCAGCGGTCTGACCTACCAGGCGCAACTGCTCGAACAGCGCGGCCTCGTCACGAGGTCCCCCTCGCCGGACGACGAACGCAGCACCGTCGTCGCGATCGCCGACGCGGGGCGCGAAGTCCTTGCCGACGTGTTCCCCGGCCACATCGGCACCGTGCACGGACTCCTGTTCGCACCGATCACGGACGACGACGCGAGTGACCTCGCCCGGATCCTCGGGCGCATCAGCGAACACCTGCGAGCGAACCCACCGCGGTCGGCGTCGCGACGATCCGTGAAGGGGGCGTCCGCATGACCGTCGGAGCGCGCGGCGCTCGGTGGATCATCGTCGGCTCGGTTCTCGTCGGGCTAGCGCTCACCGTGTACGCGACCTCGTACTGGCTGTTCCCGTCGTCGTTCCAGCTCCAGGAACGGTTGCCCGACGGATCGATCAACCCGCGCACGTGGGCCGACCTGCTCGTCTCGTACGTCCTGGCCGCCGGCTGCTTCGCGGTCGCCGGGTGGGTGGGCGTGCAGCGGCTCCGCACCCGCCGCCGCTGAGGCGTCAGCTGCGCGTGCGTGACCGTCGCCGCGACACGGTCCCGCTTCCGTCGGGGGGACCGGTACCGGATGCCAGCGCGACCTGCGAGGGTGGAGCGATGACCCTCGAGATGCTCTGGGAACGCGCCGATCCCGCCCAGGTGCTGCGGAGCCGCTTCGGGTTCACGGACGTCGCCGCTGCCGAGGACTGGGTCATCCGGACGCTCGACCGGTGGTGGAACGTGCACGTCGTCGTGTGCGAGCGCATCGTGATGAGTGACCACAACGCACTCGCCTGGGTGTCGACCGCCGAGGGACGGATGCTCCTGAAGTGGTCGATCGCACCGGAGGGGTTCCAGCGCTTGGCGTTCGCGGCGGACCTCACGACGTGGCTCGCGGAGCGCGGCCTGCCCGTTTCCGCCCCGGTGCGGACGCTCGACGGACGGGTGCAGGTCGAGGACGACGGGGTCTCGATGGGTCTCCAGCACGTCATCGGCGGAACACTGCTGGACGTTCGTGATCCGGTACAGGTCCACGCAGCCGGCGCGACGCTGGCCCGCTTCCACGATGCCCTGCGCGACCGCCCCGATCGGGCGCGCGCGGCTGCTGTACGCCCGCCGCCGACCCCGCTCGTGCAGCAGGTCGCGGGATGGCTCAAGGCCGCGCCGATGCACTTGCCGGAGCGCGTCCAGCGGACGCTTCGACGCCGGCTCGAGGCCGCGCCCTCCGACGACTTGCCGGTCCAGATCGTGCACGGCGACTACCGAGCGGCGAACGTCCTCTGCGCCGACTCGGACGTCGTCGCCGTCATCGACTTCGAGGACCTGCGCTGCGACCACCGCAGCGTCGAACTGGCGCGGTCGGCCGTTCTGCTCGGG
Source organism: Curtobacterium sp. ABR8 (assembly GCF_057812125.1). Taxonomy (NCBI): domain Bacteria; kingdom Bacillati; phylum Actinomycetota; class Actinomycetes; order Micrococcales; family Microbacteriaceae; genus Curtobacterium; species Curtobacterium sp. ABR8. Next base: position 3,154,625 of record NZ_CM173818.1, on the reverse strand, counting down.
ACGCTCTTCCACGACTGGGGGCCGGTCCCCGCAGCGGTCCACCGGCAGTTGCTCGACGGCTACCGCTCGGTGAACGCGCTCACCGAGGACGAGCTCGCCTGGTGGGACGTCCTGGTGCTCTGGAACACGATGCTGTTCACCCCGCCGGGGGACGACCCGACCGGGTGGGGCGCTGCCGCCGAGTCGCTCGCCGGCTAGCGGACGCTGCGCTTGGCCGCCCGGGCGACGATCACGAGCGCGGCGATCCCGAGTGCGATCCCGACGACGCCGACGGCCATGCCGCCCATGTACATGAACCCCGCGGCGAAGTTCACGCCGGTGCCGTCCGGAGTGAAGATCGTCCAGACGGAACCACCGGCGGTGAGCAGGAAGCCCAGACCGAGGAAGACGATCGCGAGGGTGACGATCGAGCGGATGGCGTGCATGGTCCGAACCTACCGAACCCGCACCGGTGGCAGAGTGGCGTGATGGGGAGCATCCGGAACATCGCGGTCGGGCTGCCGGTCAAGGACGGCCACGTGCTGCTCTCCGAGTCGTTCGACGGGGTACGGGACCTCCGCTTCCACCGTGCAGTCGGCGGCGGCATCGAGTTCGGCGAGACCGCGGTCCAGGCGCTCCGCCGGGAGTTCCGCGAGGAGCTCGACGTCGCCCTCGACGAGGTCCGGCTGCTCGGTGTCCTGGAGAACCTGTTCGAGTACGAGGTCCAGCCCGGACACGAGTACGTCCACGTGTTCGCCATCCGGTCGGCTGACCTGGACGCGGTGCCGCTCGACGCCGAACTCATGGTGCTGGACGAGGGCAGCCCGGTGCGCTGGGTGCCCGTCGAGACGGACGTCCCGGTGTTCCCGGACGGCGTGCTCGATCTGCTCGCGGGACACAACCCGATGGACTCCTCGGCCAGCTGATGTTCCGACCCCGTCGGTCACACACCTGCCGGTGGTGTAGCCCTTGTCTCGTATGCTCGCTGCGTCGCCAACTCCGTACTGGCTACTGGAACCGGCGCCGCTATCGCCGGTGCGTTGGCAACAGCACCGGCTGGCGGGATCGAGGGGGCTGCGGCCGGTGCTGTTCTCGGCGGAGTCACCGGGTTGATCACCGGCACCATCACCTGCTCGGGATGATCAACTCAGTTGACGCGCGACCAGGCCACCAGCAGGTACTAGACCTGCAGTAAGTCCGGAAGATACTGACACGTCTGGCCCCGAGCAGTTCACGCTGCTCGGGGCCAGACGTGTCGGCGTAGGCACGCCAATATGGCGCGGATCACCGCTCAAAGCCCCTACTCCACAGTCGAAGCGCTGACGTGGCGGCGGCGCAGCTTCTACTCTGACCATGTGGAAGAAAACAACGAACTTGAACCCGAGGCCGTAGTTGACACTCCGCGTACCTGGACACAGGCGTATAGGTGGCCGATTGCCCTCGGCTCCGGCGTCCTTGGGGTAGTTTTCGTGCTGTTCCTGACCACGGGTAGCGCGAACCACGTGTGGGTGGGAATCGTGGGGCTCGCCCTCGTCATCGCCTGGGTGATTGTGTTCCAGCTGCTGTACCGGCGAGGCTATTAGTCCCCGAGGCGGTCTGAGCCGCCACCGGCTTTGTGCTCGCAGCCCTACGGTTGCGAAACGTCTCGTCGGTAGCACCGCCGCGGCGTTCCGTCCCGCGGGATCCGGGGTGCGGCGGTTCTCACAACCATGTCTCGCAAGCGTCTTCGGTGAAGGTGTCATTCACAGTGGCTTGCGAGACAACGTGGCGATGCAGATCGGGTCTGGCTCGCCTGTGCGTCCGGCAGGGGGACACGGCTCGGCGCGAGGACTACCTCGTTGCCGCGGGCGTGCGCCGCGACGACCGACGTGTTGTCGATGGAGGTGCATCGGGAGCTCGTGTCTCACGTGCTGCACGCTCGTACTTGACCGCCTGCGACGAAACGTGCAGGAGCGAGTGCTCTCGGGGTCGCCCGTCATCGTCCGGAGGGCCGAGATCGCCCCCACTGACGTCACGATCCCGTCACGACGGGCGCTTTCCCAGCGGACACGGCGGTGTTCCGCGGCGAAGTCCCGGCGACCGCCCGAGATCGGCTGGGACGCTCCCGAACTACCGCACCAGATCGGTGCGGTGATGCACCACGGGGGATCCACAGCGATGACGATGAGACGTGCAGGGGGAGCCGCGCTCGGCTTCGTGGGCGGCAGTGTGCTCGCCGGGTTGATGGTCGGGGTCGGCGTGACGCCGATGATCGCGGTCGCCGGAGTGAGCACGACGTCGGCGATCGGGGTGTTCGAGTCGCTGCCGGAGCACATCGAGATCGGGGACCTGCCGCAGCGCAACCAGGTCTGGGCGTACCGCGGTGGCGAACCGGTGCACCTGGCGAACGTGTGGGCGCAGGACCGGCAGGAGCTGTCGTTCGACCAGATCAGCGACCAGCTGAAGCACGCTGCGGTCGACGGCGAGGACAAGCGGTTCTACGAGACCGGTGGTGTGGACGCGACGTCGATGGTCCGCTCCCTGGTGAGTGTTGCCGCGTCGCAGGGCGAGGGCGGATCGGGTGGCTCGACGCTCACGATGCAGCTCGTGCGCAACATCAAGATCCAGCGGGCGAGCGAGCTGCCGACGCTCGAGGAGCAGAGGGCCGGCTACAAGGAGGCGACGAAGCGGTCGCCGCAGCGGAAGCTCGCCGAGATGAAGCTCGCGATCGGCCTGGCGAAGAAGTACACCAAGGAGCAGATCCTGACGGCGTACCTGAACATCGCGTACTTCGGCGACCAGACCTACGGCGTGCAGTCGGCCGCGCAGCACTACTACGGCAAGTCCGCCACCGACCTGACCCCGGCCGAGGCGGCATCGCTCATCGCGATCGTGCAGTGGCCGGAGCGCCGCGACCTGTCCACGCCGGACCACTACCGCGACAACGCCGCGCGGCGGAACGTGATCCTCCGCTCGATGCACGAGCAGGGGCACCTGACGACCGACGAGTACCGCACGGCACGGTTGTCGCGGCTGGCCGACTACGTCCGGATCACCGCGCCGCAGCAGGGGTGCGAGGCCGTCGAGACCGGGGCGGAGTTCTTCTGCGACTACGCCAAGCGCGTCGCCGCACGTCTGCCGCAGCTCGGCGCGACGAAGCAGCAGCGCGCCGATGCTTGGCGGACGGGTGGGTACCGCATCCAGACGACGCTCGACCTCGACCTGAACGCGAAGCAGAAGGAACTGCTCGACCGGTACGACCCGAAGACCGAGACTCGTCTCGCGCTGGGCGCGACGCTGAACACGGTCGAGGCGGGCACCGGCCGGGTGCTCACGATGGCGCAGAACACCGACTACGACCGGTCGGAGCAGGCGCCACCGACGGCGACGTCCCTGAACTACGCCGTCGACCAGGCCGACGGCGATTCGACGGGCTTCCAGACCGGCTCGACGTACAAGATGTTCACGCTGCTGGCGTGGCTCGAGGCCGGCCGCAGCCCGGAAACGGTCGTGAACGGCACCCCGCACCCGCAGAGCACGTGGACGGCGTGCGGCGAGCAGACGACGGCCTTCTGGCAGCCGAAGAACGACTCGCCCGGCCAGAAGGGGCCGTACTCGGTCCGCTCGGCCACGGCGCAGTCCGTGAACGCCGCCTACCAGTCGATGGCGGCGCAGCTCGATCTGTGCGACATCCGCGACGTCGCGAAGCGCCTCGGCGTGCACCTGGCCGCCGGCGGCGAGCTGCCGTGGAACCCCGCATCGCTGCTCGGCACCGAGAGCATCGCGCCGCTGACGATGGCGGCGGCGTACGCGGGCGTCGCGAACGGCGGTCGGTACTGCGCGCCGGTCGTCATCGACCAGGTCACCGCACCGGACGGCACGGAGCTCGGCGGGCAGCCGCGCACCTGCTCGCAGGCCGTCTCGCCGCAGACCGCGGCGACCGCGTTCGAGGTCTCGCAGGGCGCGTTCCGGGGCGGTACGGCGAGCGGCGGCCAGACCCCGGACGGCACCACGCTGTTCGGCAAGACCGGTACGGCCGACGCCGCCGACCAGGTGTGGTTGGTCGGCGGGAGCTCGCGCGCGGTGACCGCCTACTGGCAGGGCAACACCGACGGCGGGAAGCACAACCTGCGGTACTACTCCAACGGTCAGGGCGGCACCTACGCGGGGTCCCGCGCAGCGGTCTGGCGCGATGCGCAGACCGCGGTGAACGCCGCCTTGCCGGTGGGGTGACGACACCAGGCGGGCCACGTGCCCGAGAACGCACCACAGAACGGACGGGAGGCCCGTTGCCAGCTGGCAACGGGCCTCCCGTCCGATCGTCGGTTGCGTCCTAGGACAGCTTCTTGCTGTCCTCGAGCCAGCCCGCGAGCTCCGTCATGTAGCCGGCCTGCGAGGCGTAGTCGAGCGCCGGGAAGGTGAAGCTGTGCACCTGGCCGGCCTGCAGTGCCGCGTTGTCGGCGAAGGTCGGCTGCTTCTCGAGGTCCGCGACCTGGTAGCCCTGCTGCGACAGCAGCAGGACGTCGGCCTTGATCTGGCCCGCGTTCTCCCACGAGTAGATGCCCCAGTAGAAGCCCTTCGGCTTCGGGTTCACGAAGTCGACACCGAACGACGAGTACATCTGCAGCAGTGGCTCGTCGGTCGGGCGGGTGACGTAGGCGCCGTCACCGTCGGCGTACATGGAGACGACCGACAGGTCCTGCTCCTTCGCGACCTTCTCGAGCTCGTCGCCGGCGGTGTCGAAGCGCTTCTCGGCAGCCTCGATCGTCGACTCCTTCGCACCGAGGGACTCGGACAGGTCGGCGATCTTCTCGATGACGTCCTCGCCCTTGCCGCCCCACTTGACCTGGACGACCGGCGCGATGGCCTCGATCTGCTTCTCCTGCTCGTTGTCCTTGAAGCCGTAGCCGGGCTGCGTGTCGTCGAGCGTGCCCTTCTCGTCGGTCGGGTACACCGAGGTCACGACCAGGTCGGGCTTCAGCGCTGCGAGCTTCTCGAGGTCGATGTCGCCGTACCCGGTGCCGAGCTGCGTGATGCCGTCGGTGTCCAGGTCGTCGAACCGGGCGTCCTTCGCCATGGTCAGCTGGCCGAAGGTGCCGACCGGCTTCAGGCCGTACTCGATGAACGAGATCGCGATGTCGTTCAGCACGACGACGCGCTTCGGCGTGTGGTCGACCTTGACGGTCGTGCCGGTGGCGTCCTCGTAGGACCAGGCCTTCGACGCCGAGGTGTCACCGTCGGAGTCGTTCGAGTCGGTGCTCGAGCAGCCGGCGAGGAGGAGGGCCGAGACGGCCACGGAGGTCAGGAGGGTGGCTCGGAGGGAGCCGCGTCGGGAGAGCTTCACGTTAGGAGAGGCTAACCTAAGTCGGCCGCGCTCGCCAGCACGGTCTCGCGTTCACGGTGCAGCGACGCGTCGTGCTCGTCGGCTTCGGGCACGATCATCGGGGCGCCGGTCACGGGGTCCGGGAACACGCGCGCGTGCAGCCCGAAGGCGCGCTCGAGCAACGCGGGGGTCAGCACCTCGTGCGGTGCACCGTCAGCAGCGACGCCGCCGTCGTGCAGGACGACGAGCCGGTCGGAGAACCGGGCCGCGAGCGACAGGTCGTGCAGGACCATCACGACGGTGGAGCCCTGCTCGCGGTTGAGTCGGCGCACCAGGCGCAGGACCTCGAGCTGGTGTGCGAGGTCCAGGTAGGTCGTCGGCTCGTCGAGCAGCAGCGTGTCGGCTTGCTGCGCGACCACCAGGGCGATCCACGCACGCTGGCGCTGCCCGCCCGACAGGCTCGCGACGTCGCGGTGCGCGACGTCGGTCAGTCCGGTCGCCGCGATGGCCTGCTCGGCCACGTCGGCGTCATCCGCGGTCCAGGGCTTCGCCCAGGACTGGTGCGGGTTGCGCCCGCGCATCACCAGGTCGAGCACGCTCGTGCCGGCGGGCGCGACGGGGGACTGCGGCAGGATCGCGAGCTTCCGGGCGACCTGGCGGTTCGGCTCCTTGCGGATCGGGGCGCCGTCGAGCAGGACCTCGCCGGACTGCGGCTTCAGCACCCGGCCGAAGGCCTTGAGCAGGGTCGACTTGCCGCAGCCGTTCGCGCCGAGGAACGTCGTCACGGTGCCCCGCTCGACCCGCAGGTCCAGGTCGGTCAGCACCGGGTGCCGGTCGTAGCCGACGGACAGGCCGCGGGCCTCGAGGACCGGGGTGGACAGGGGTGTCGTCATCGGGACATCTCCTTGCGGTGACGGATGAGGAGCCAGATCAGGTACGGGGCGCCGATCACGGTCGTGATGATGCCGACGGGCACCTGCCACGGGAACGCGGCGCGCGACAGCAGGTCCGCGGCGAGGACGAGTGCGGCGCCGAGCAGCCCGGCGAGCAGCAGGGGCGGGCGGTTCGTCCCGGCCAGCCGGAGGCCCACCTGCGGGACCACGAACGCCACGAAGCCGACCGGTCCCGCAGCGGCGACGGCAGCCGCGGTGAGCACGACGGCCAGCGCGATCACGAGCAGGCGGTGCCGCTGCACGGCGAGCCCCACCCCGGTGGCGACCTCGTCACCGAGCTGTCCGATGCCGAGCGCCGCGCTCGTCGCCAGGGCGATCGGCACCGCGACCGCGGCGACGATGAGCAGCGGCCAGACGCTCGACCACGAGGTGCTCGACAGGCTGCCGACGAGCCACTGCGACGCGGCGGTGGCGAGGGTGATCTTGGCGCGGACGAGCAGGTAGCTCGTCACCGCGTCGAGTGTCGCGCTGACGCCGATGCCGACCAGGATGAGCCGGTAGCTCTGCACCCCACCGCGCCAGCCGAGCCCGTACACGACGGCGGCGGCGATCAACGCACCGATCGTCGCGGCCACCGGGATCCCGCCGCTGAGCACGAACGAGGACACCGAGTACGTGCCACCGCCGAGCACGATGGCCGCCACGGCGCCGACGCTCGCCCCCGACGTCACGCCGATGATGTCCGGGGTGCCCAGGGGGTTCCGGGTGAAGGTCTGGGTCAGCGCCCCTGCGATGCCGAGCGTGAGACCGACGAGTGCCCCGGTGAGGACGCGCGGCAGTCGGAGTGTGGTGATGATGAAGGCGTCCGGGCCGGTCTCGAGCCCGACCAGGGAGCGGACGACGATGCCCGGGGCGATCCAGGTGGAGCCGATCGCGACGCCGAGGACGACGAGCACCAGGACGGCACCGAGTGACGCGACCGTGTACCAGAACACCCGTGGGCGCCAGGCGAGGCCGATCGGTCCGATGCGGACGCCGGCGCGGCCGGGCGCACGGACCGCTGCGCCCGTCACAGGGACACCAGCGATCGGCGACGGGCGACGGCGACGAACACCGGACCGCCGATGACGGCGAGGACGATGCCCACCTCGACCTCCGAGAACCCGCCGATGAGCCGCCCCACGACGTCGGCGAGCAGGACGAGCGCGGCGCCGACGAGTCCCGACACCGGCAGCGTCCACCGGTGCCCGGTCCCGACGAGTGCACGGGCGACGTGCGGCACGGTCAGGCCGACGAAGCCGATCGGGCCCGCGGCGGCGGTCGCGCCGGCAGCGAGCAGGGTGATGCCGCCGAGCCCGACGAGCCGCGCGACGAGCACGTTCTCGCCCAGGCCCTTCGCCAGGTCCGACCCGAGCCCGAGGGCGTCGAGGGCCCGGACGTTCACGACCGCGAGCACCAGCCCGGCGACCAGGAACGGCCACACCGCGCCGAGGACGTCGAGCTGCCGTGCGGCGAGGGAACCGACGACCCACAGTCGGTAGGCGTCGAGCGAGTCCTGGTCGGTCAGCACGACGAACGAGGTCAGCGCGCCCAGCAGGGCCGAGACCGCGGCGCCGGCGAGGGCGAGGGGGACCGGGCTGGCGGTGCCGCTGCCCGCGACGGTCACGGAGAACACCACGACGCTCGCGACCAGCGCGCCGCCGAGGGCGAACCACACCGTCGCGCCGGTGCTGGTCACCCCGAACACGTAGACGCCGAGGACGACGGCCAGCCCGGCACCCGACGAGACCCCGAACAGTCCGGGGTCGGCGAGCGGGTTGCGGGTGTGCCCCTGCATCAGGAGCCCCGCGATCCCCAGGGCCGCACCGACCGCGGCACCGATGAGCGTGCGCGGGATCCGGGAGCCCCAGACGATCGCCTCGTCGGTGGTCGACCCGGTCCGCAACAGGCCGTCCAGCACCCGGTCGACGCCGATCCGGTTGCTGCCGAGGAGCATGCTCGCGACCGCCACCAGGACCAGCACGACGACCAGTGCGGCGATCACCAGGACGTGTCGGCGGACGGCGGTGCGGTGGACGCCGAGCGCGGTGGTCGCATCGGTGACGCGGGCCTCCGGGACGGAAGCCAGAGTGGGAGAGGGGGCTGGCACGGAGAACATCTTAGGTTAGCCTTGCCTCATGGCGAAGACTCCGCGGCTCCTGCCCGAGAATCCCCGGCTCTTCCGCGCCCGGGTCCTGCGGACCGAGCGCACCACGCCGTCGATGCACCGCGTCACCGTCACCGGCGACGACCTGCACGAGTTCCCGTTCCTGGGCTTCGACCACTGGTTCCGTCTGTTCACCGGGCGCCCGGACCAGGACGCGTTCCGGATGCCGGAGCTGGACGGCAAGAAGTGGTGGCCGACGTTCCTGGCCATCCCCGAGGACGTCCGCCCGCACTGCGCGAACTACACCGTCGCCGCGTTCCGCCCGATGCCCGACGGCACCGCGGAGATGGACATCGACTTCGTCGTGCACACCGACGCCGACGGCGAGCCCGAGGGCCGCGCCGCCATCTGGGCGTGTGCGGCCCGACCGGGCGACCAGCTGGCGATGCTCGACCAGGGCTGCATCTTCGACTGCCCGGACGACACCAGCGAGGTCGTCATCGCGGCCGAGGAGACCGGCCTGCCGGGCGTGCTCGGCATCGCCGCGTCGCTGCCGCGGGACACCGTCGGCCGCATCATCCAGGAGGTCCCCACCGCCGGTGACGTCCGCGAGATCGACGCACCCAGCGGCGTGACCGTCACGTGGATCGTCCGCGACGAGGTCGACCACCACGCCGTGCCGGGTCGCGCCGCGCTCGCCGAGCTGCAGCGGCACGTGCCCGTCGACGACCGGGGCTACGCGTTCGTGGTCGGCGAGTCGACCCTGGCGACCGAAGGGCGCCGGCACCTGCACCGTGCGGGTCTGCCGAAGTCACGCATCACGTTCTCGGGCTTCTGGAAGCACGAGGCCAAGGAGTCCGTCTCCGCCTGAGCGGCGCCCGTTCCTTCCCCTGGCACCTGCGATGCCTGGTACGCCCGAGACGCGACCGACCGACGAACGGGAGGCCCGGTGCCAGCTGGCACCGGGCCTCCCGTCCGTCGTGGGGTGGCGTCAGCCCTTGAGGCCGGAACCCGTCACGCCCTCCACGATCTGCCGCTGGAAGATCAGGTAGAGGATGATCAGCGGCAACGCCGCCAGGATCGCTCCGGCCTGGATGTCCGCGTAGCGCTGACCGAAGCTGCCCTGGACCGTGGCGAGCCCGACCGGGATCGTCATGAGGTCCGGGTTCGACAGCACGAACAGCGGTAGCAGCAGGTTGTTCCAGACACCGACGAACGTCAGGATCGTCACCGCGGCGATCACCGGACGCGACAGCGGCAGGATGACCGACCAGTAGATCTTCCAGATGTTGGCGCCGTCGATGCGTGCCGCCTCCTCCAGCTCCTTCGGGATCCCGTCGAAGAACTGCTTGAAGATGAACACCGCGATCACGGCCGGCACCTGCGGGAAGATGACCGACCAGTAGGTGTTCAGCAGGCCGACGGCGTTGAGCTCCTGGAAGATCGGGATGATCAGGACCTGCGTCGGGATCATGATCCCGAGGATGATGAGCAGGAACGCGATGTTCCGACCGCGGAACACCAGGCGGGACAACGCGAACGCCGCCATCGAGGCGAACATGACGGTCAGGACGGCCGTCACGACGCTCGTGATGGCGCTGGCGAGGTACCAGTTCCAGATGTCGCCGGCCTGGAACAGTGCCGCGTAGGAGTGCAGCGTCGGGTTCCAGTTCGACAGGATCGAGTTCGCGCCGAGGGCGGCGACGCCGTTGTCGGACAGTGACGTCTTCAGGGCGAACAGGCTGGGGATGAGCCAGATGATCGCGAAGACGATCAGGATGATGCCGGCGACCAGGTTGAAGCCCTTGCCGGAGACGCCGATCTTGGCGGCGTTCGCGGGCGCGGCGGCCGAGACACCGGTGCGGAGCTTGGCGCGGCCGGTGGTGATGCTCTCGGTGGCGGTCATGTCAGGCCCCGATCTCTCGCTTGGCGGCAGCGCGCTCGACGAGCTGCCGGATGACCGCGATCGCGACGATCACGATGAACAGGAGCACCGACGCTGCCGAGGCGGCGCCGAGTCGGTTGTCGGTGAAGCCGACGCCCGTGATGAGCTGCAGCGAGACCTGGGTGGAGATGCCCGGTCCGCCGTTCGTCATCAGGTACACCTGGTCGAAGATCTTCAGGCTCGCGATGATCTGCAGCAGGATGACCAGCGTCGTGGTGCGGCCGAGCAGCGGCAACGTGATCGACTTGATCTGCTGCCAGTTCGACGCACCGTCGACGGCGGCCGCTTCGTACAGTTCGCGCGGGATCTCCTGCAGGCCGGCCAGGTAGAGCACGAAGTTGAAGCCGAGGGTCCACCAGACGGTGGCGATCGCGACACCGATCATCGCCGTGTTCGGGCTGGACAGCATGCCGGAGCCCGGGGTGAGGCCGATGGCCGACTGCATGCTGGCCCACAGGCCGGTCGCCGGCGTGAAGATGAACACCCAGATCAGCGAGATCGTCGCCGACGGCAGGATGAACGGCAGGAAGAACGCCAGTCGGAAGAACCACTGGCCGCGGTTCATCCGGTTCGTCAGGACGGCGAAGACGAACGCCAGGATGACGAGCGGCGGCGTCGTGTAGAGCGTGAACTGCAGGGTGTGCCAGAGCGACGACCAGAAGTCGGAGCGTCCGAGCATCTCCGCGTAGTTCGCGAACCCGGCGAAGCTGCCGAGGCCGGTGCGCACGGTCGAGGTGTTGAAGAAGCTCGAGACGATCATCCAGACCGTCGGGCCGAGCAGGAAGGCCACGTAGAACAGGCCGAACGGGGCGAGGAAGAGCCAGCCGCTGCGGCCCTGGCCACGGGTCAGGCTGGTGCCGTAGGTGCGGCTCCGGCGCGGACGCGACGCGGTCGCGGCGTCCGTGGGCCGGTCGAGGACAGGTGCTGTGGTCACGTCATCGTGCCTTTCGCGCGGTGTTCACGGCGTTCACGTGCCGGGCAGGTGCACGCCCGGTGGTCGCGGGCCCGGTCACAGTGGGCTCGGGGTGTTCAGGTAGGTCGCGAGCTGCGACTTGATGGCACGGAGCGCCTGCGCGGGCGACGAGCTGCCCTGCTGCACGAGTGCCAGCTGGGCGCCGACGGTGCCCTCGAAGGTCGAGCCGGAGCCGCCGTACCAGGCGGGGTCGTCGAACACGGCGGTCTCGGCGGCGGCGGCGTAGTTGGACTGGGGCTTGAGCTCCTTGTAGGCGCTGCTGTCGAACGTCGGGATGTAGGCGGGCACGTGCCCGCCCTCGGCCCAGGTCAGGCTCTGCTCGAGCATCTGCTTGATGAAGAGCATGTGCTGCTTGCGCTGCTCCGGGGTGCGGTCCTTCTTCGGCAGCACGAACGTGTGCGAGTCCGCCTGCGTCGCGGGCTTGTCGTACAGCTGCGGGATCGGGGCCATGCCGAACTTCAGTCCCTTGATGGACTGCGCGGTGCTGATCTCCCACTCGCCCTGCATGAAGAAGCCGGCCTTGCCGTCGAACATCAGGGACTGCGCCGTGGCGTAGTCGAGCGCCTTGTTCATCCAGCCCTGCTTGACCCACTTCTGGGTGCGGCTGGTGACCTCGTTGTAGGCGTCCTCGTTGACCGTGAGCTTCGCGCCGCCGTCGCTGATGAAGGGGGTCGCGTCGTTGATCTGGTTGTACATCGTCCAGAAGAAGCGCCACGGGGTGGCGGTCTCCGGCACGACGTTGGCGACGTTGAGGGCCGTGCCGCCGGTGACCTTCGCGACCGCGGCGAGGGCGCTCTCGAACGTGTCCATGCCGGACAGGTCCTTGAGGTTGCCGTCGGCGTCCAGCAGGCCCGCCTTCTTGCACACGTCGACGTTGTAGAAGAGCACGAAGGGGTGCGTGTCGAGCGGGATGGCGATGTTGTTGCCGTCGGTCTTCTGTGCCGTCCACGCCTTCTGGTTGAAGTCGGCCGCGCTGAGGCCGACGCTCGCCAGGTCCTCGGACGTGATCGGGTCGAGCAGGTCGCCGTCCCACAGCGGCTTCGCCCGGGTCAGGTGGGCGACCGCGACGTCCGGCGGCTTGTTCCCGACGGTGGCCAGTGTCAGCTTCGAGTAGTACGGGTTGCCCCACGCGAACGTGGTGGCCTGCAGCGAGCTCGATCCGCCGTGCTGCTTCGCGTAGCCGTCCTCCATCGCCTGCATGCGGAGGCCGTCACCTCCGCCGAAGAGGTTCCAGAAGACGAGCGTCTCGGGGTTGAGCGCACTGCCGGCCAGGCCGGCTGCGATCGGGCTCGAGCACGCGGCGAGCGGCAGGACCGTCGCGGCCGCCGCTCCTGCGGCGAGGAAGCCGCGGCGCGAGAGGCGCGACGCGGGTGTTGCTGGGCGGTTCGGCATGGCATCACTCCATCGGGATGGGCCGGGCTCGGGAACAGGGTCGGTGCTCCCGCCGGAGCATCGCTGTTCCGGACACGGAACAGTGGGTCGCTGTTCCGTGAGCGCTCACATTAGCCCTCGCCTTCGCTGTCCGCCACCCCTTTCGCGTCGGCGTGGAACCCGGTAGCGTTTCGGTCAGGTGAGCGCTCACTTTCGTGACGGTCCGCTTCGCTTCCCGAGCGCCGGACCGTGCCCGCCCACCGCATGACCCGCAGTACCCGCTCTCGCACGATCGAAGGAGATCCATGCCCCGCACACACCTCGTCCTCGACGCCGCGTTCACCGTGGGGCCGGTGCGACGTCGCCTGTTCGGCGGGTTCGTCGAGCACCTCGGCCGCCACGTCTACGACGGCATCCACGAGCCCGCGCACGAGACCGCCGACGAGCACGGCTTCCGCAAGGACGTCGTCGAGCTCGTCAAGGAACTCGGCGTCTCCGCCATCCGCTACCCCGGCGGCAACTTCGTCTCGGGCTACAAGTGGGAGGACGGCGTCGGACCCGTCGAGCAGCGCCCGAAGCGCCTCGACCTGGCCTGGCACTCGACCGAGACGAACGAGGTCGGCCTGCACGAGTTCCAGCACTGGCTCGACCAGGTCGGCTCCGAACTCATGCTCGCCGTCAACCTCGGCACGCGCGGCACCGCCGAGGCGATCGAACTCCTCGAGTACGCGAACATCAACGCCGGCACCGCACTGTCCGAGTACCGCAAGTCGAACGGCCGTCAGGAGCCCTTCGCCATCAAGATGTGGTGCCTCGGCAACGAGATGGACGGCCCGTGGCAGCTCGGCCACAAGAACGCCGAGGACTACGGCAAGCTCGCCGCCATGACCGCCAAGGCCATGCGGCAGATCCAGCCCGACCTCGAGCTGGTCGCCTGCGGTTCCTCCGGAGCGTCGATGCCGACGTTCGGCGAGTGGGAGCGCACCGTCCTCGAGCACACCTACGACGACGTGGACTACATCTCGGCGCACGCCTACTACGAAGAGGGCGACGACCTGGCGTCGTTCCTCGCCGCTGGCGTGAACATGGACCACTTCATCAAGACGGTCACCACCGCCGCCGACCACGTGCAGGCGCAGAAGAAGTCCGACAAGCGCATCGACATCTCGTTCGACGAGTGGAACGTCTGGTCGATCACGAAGTGGAACGAGCAGCAGAAGACCTTCGGGCCGCAGGACTGGCCGGTTGCCCCACGCCTGCTCGAGGACGTGTACACCGTCGCCGACGCCGTCGTCGTGGGTGGGCTGCTCATCTCGTTGCTCCGGCACGCCGACCGCGTCGCCTCGGCGTCGCTCGCGCAGCTCGTCAACGTGATCGGCCCGATCATGACCGAGCCCGGCGGGCCGGCCTGGCGCCAGACGACGTTCTTCCCGTTCGCGCTGACGTCGCGCCTGGCGAACGGCACGTCGCTGCAGGTCAAGGCCTCGGGCGACACCGTCGACGGCGGCACGTACGGCGAGGTGCCGGTCGTGGACTCGGCCGCCACCGTGACCGAGGACGGCACGGCAGCGGTCTTCCTGGTCAACCGCCACCCGTCCGAGTCGACCACCGTCACGATCGACCTCGCGGGCCTGGCGGCCTCGGGTGACGTCCGTGCCGAGGGCATCTGGGACGACGACATCCACGCCGTGAACGACCTGTCGTCCACCGAGCGCGTCGGGCTCCGCACGAACGAGACGGTCAGCCGCGACGGCGACACCATCACGATCGAGCTGCCGCCCGTGTCCTGGACCGCCGTGTCGATCGGCTGAGACGCCTCGGCGTGCGCTGCGGCGGGCGTCGAGTGAGCACAGAGGACGTCGGGCGCTCGCGCCCGACGTCCTCTGCTCGTTCTCGCGCGGGTGCGCGGGTGCGCGGGGCAGGTCGCATGTCGCGTGTCGCGTGTCGGTCCGGGCCGGTCCGCGGAAGCGACAGTCTCCCGGCATGGTGCGGCGTCCGGACCGCGAAAGCGACAGTTCTCCGCGAATGGTCGGCGGCACAGTGTCGCTTTCGCGGGTGCGCCCCGAGCGGCGGACGGGAGGCCCGTGGCGGGCCCGCACCGTGCCTCCCGTCCGCCTGTTGGTCGCGAAGGCGACAGATGTGCGGCCGGCGGCGCCGTCCTGTCCGCGAGAGCGACAGTTCTCCGCGGAAGGTCGGCGGCACAGTGTCGCTTTCGCGAACCAGGGCCGCGAACCGTCAGCGCGCGGGCGGGGGTGCGGTGCTCGACCGCTCCACCAGGCGCACGGGCACCAGGTCGGGGGCGGAGGACACGGACGCGCCGTCGATCTGGGCGAGCAGGTTCGCGACCGCTCGGCGCCCGACCTCGTCGAACGACTGGTGCACGGTGGTGAGCGGCGGCCAGAAGGAGTCGGACTCGGGGAAGTCGTCGAACCCCACCACGCTGAGCGACGACGGCACGGACCGCCCGGACTCGTGTGCGGCGCGGAGCACCCCGAGGGCGGTCTGGTCGTTCGCGGCGAACACTGCGGTGATGTCCGGGCGTGCGGCGATCTCGAGCCCCGCCGAGTAGCCGTGCTCGGTCGTCCAGCCGCCGTGGAAGACCGGCGGGACGACCCGTCCGGCGCGCGACAGGGTGTCCTGCCACGCGGCCAACCGGCGTGCGGCGGAGTACGACGAGGTCGGTCCGGCGACGTGCCAGACGGTCTCGTGGCCCAGGTCGAGCAGGTGCTGTGTCGCCTGGCGGGCACCGTCGGTCTGGTCGGTGTCGATCGCCGGGTGCTCCGTGCTGCCGGTGGAGTCGACGATGACCATCGGCACGCCGTCGGGCAGGACGACCTCGGCCGTGTCGATGATGTGCGACTCGATGATGATCACGACGCCGTCGACGGCCTGCTCGTGCAGGCGGGAGAACGCGGAGCGGACGCCTTCCTCGGTGCGCGAGGCCATCGGCAGCAGTGTGATCGTGAAGTCGGCGGCACCGGCGGCGTCGGCGATCGCCTCGAGCGTGCGCATGTTGCCGAAGGACGCGAGCGTGAACATGATCACGCCGATGGTGCGGAAGCGCCCTGATCGCAGGGCACGGGCTGCGCGGTTCGGGCGGTAGCCGAGGGCGTCCATCGCGCGCTGGACCCGGTCGCGAGTGTCCGGACTGACGTTGTCGAACCCTCGGGCGACACGCGAGACCGTCTGCATGGAGACCCCGGCTGCGTCCGCGACGGCGGCCATCGAGGGCGAGCGGCGGGTGCCGGCGGGGGACTCGGTCGTCATCGGCTCGCTCCTTCCGTTGCGGGTTCGCGCAGTCTGCCTCCCCGGACGGTAGTGCATGTTGACGTTGCCATGCTATCGTCCTGACGTTCGATGTTGACGTCAACATCGGTGTTCACCCCGGACCCCTGATCCGTCCGGGGCTGCGGCGTCGACATCGACCACCCGAACGCAGCAGACGAAGGAGTCACATGAGCACGCTCGCAGCGCGGCCCGGCGAAGCAGCCGCAGCGCAGCCGGCAGCACCCCGCCCGGCCGGTCGTCGGACCAAGGCGCGCGGACGCTGGACCGGCTGGCTCTTCGTCGGCCCCTTCGTGGTCGTCCTCGTCGCCATGCTCATCGTCCCGATCGGCTACGCCCTCTGGCTCAGCCTGTTCCGCGACCAGCTCATCGGCGGCAACCAGTTCGTCTGGTTCGCCAACTACGTGCAGCTCTTCCAGGACGCCAAGTTCTGGTCCGGCTTCGGCCGCGTCGCGATCTTCCTGGTCGTCCAGGTGCCGATCATGCTCGGGCTCGCACTCGTCGCCGCCCTCGCGCTCGACAGCGCCCGACTCTGGGGCACGTCGTTCTTCCGCATCGCGGTCTTCCTGCCCTACGCCGTCCCCGGTGTCGTCGCGGCCCTGATCTGGGGCTTCATCTACGGCAACCAGTTCGGTCTCACCGGCGCCGCGAACGATGCCCTCGGCATCGACCTGCTGCAGCCCTTCAGCCCCACCTGGGTGCTGACGAGCATCGGCAACGTGGTCACGTGGGAGTTCCTCGGCTACAACATGCTGATCTTCTACGCCGCACTCCGCACGGTGCCCGGTGAGCTGTACGAGGCCGCCGAGCTCGACGGCGCCGGCCCCCTGCGCACGGTGTTCTCGATCAAGCTCCCGGCGCTCCGCGGCCCGATGGTCATCGCCACGATCTTCTCCATCATCGGCAGCTTCCAGCTCTTCAACGAGCCGAACCTGCTCAAGACGCTCGCACCGAACGTCATCGGCAGCGCCTTCACCCCGAACATGTACGCCTACTCGCTGTCCTTCAGCGGTCAGCAGTTCAACTACTCCGCCACGGTCGCGATCGTGATGGGCGTGATCACCGCGGTGATCGCCTACGTCGTCCAGGTCCGCGGCACCCGCGAGGAGAACCGATGAGCACCATCCAGCACCCCGCCGGGCCCGCAGCGGCCACGGTGACCGAGGCGACCACGACGCAACGTGCGCCACGCACCCGCTCGATCCGTGCCTCCAGGAAGGCCGAGGAGCACGTCGACGGACGCAAGCCGAAGCGTTCCGGCCTGCTGACCGCGGTCATGGTCGTCTTCGTCGTGTACTCGTTCGCGCCGCTGTTCTACCTGCTCGTGAACAGCACGAAGACGCAGGCGTCGCTGCTGTCGACCTTCGGCCTCTGGTTCGGCGGGGACTTCAACCTCTGGCAGAACATCGTCGACACCGTCACCTACAACGACGGCATCTTCCTGCAGTGGTTCGGCAACACGCTGCTCTACGTGGTCGTCGGTGCCGGTGGCGCCACGCTGCTCGCGACCGTCGCCGGCTACGGCATGGCGAAGTTCCAGTTCCCCGGACGCCGCGCGGTGTTCGCCATCGTGCTCGGTGCCATCGCGGTCCCCGGCACGGCGCTGGCGGTCCCGACCTTCCTGCTCTTCTCGCAGGTCGGCCTGACCAACACCCCGTGGTCGATCATCCTGCCGTCGCTCATCAGCCCGTTCGGCATGTACCTGATCTGGACCTACGCGGTCGACGCGATCCCCGCCGAGCTCCTCGAAGCCGCCCGCATGGACGGCGCCGGTGAGTTCCGGATCTTCTTCACGATCGCGCTCCGCCTGCTCGCTCCCGGTGTCGTCACCGTCCTGCTCTTCGCGGTCGTCGCCACCTGGAACAACTACTTCCTGCCGCTCATCATGCTGAGCGACCCGAAGTGGTACCCCCTGACGGTCGGCCTGAACCAGTGGAACGCCCAGGCCACCGGGTCCGGCGCGCAGCCGATCTACAACCTCGTCGTCACGGGATCGCTCCTCACGATCATCCCGATCGTGGTCGCGTTCCTCTTCCTCCAGCGCTTCTGGCAGTCCGGCCTCGCCGCCGGGTCGGTCAAGGCCTGACACAGCAAGCTCCACCCCCTCTCCACGAAGAAGTGAAAGGCACCCCCATGAACAAGCGTCTCCGGCGCGGGCTCAGCGCCCTCGCCATCGGCGTCACCGCCGCGATCGCCCTCGCTGCCTGCGCGTCCGGCGGCTCGTCCTCCGGCGGTTCGTCCGACGACATCGACAAGGCCCTGAAGGACGGTGGCACCCTGACCTACTGGTCCTGGACCCCCTCCGCCAAGGCCCAGGTCGCCGCGTTCGAGAAGCAGTACCCCAAGGTGAAGGTCAAGCTCGTCAACGCCGGCACCGGCGCCGACCAGTACACCAAGCTGCAGAACACCGTGAAGGCCGGCTCCGGCGCCCCCGACGTCGCCCAGGTCGAGTACTTCGCGCTGCCGCAGTTCGCCCTGTCCGACTCGCTCCTCGACCTGTCCGGCTACGGCTTCGACTCGCTCGAGGACAAGTTCGCGAAGAGCACCTGGAGCTCGGTCTCGATCGACGGCAAGGTCTACGGCCTGCCGCAGGACTCCGGCCCCATGGCGCTGTTCTACAACAAGACGGTCTTCGACAAGCACGACATCGCCGTGCCGAAGACGTGGGACGAGTACGTCACCGCCGCGAAGAAGCTGCACAAGGCCGACCCGAACGCGTACATCGCGGCGGACTCCGGCGACGCCGGCTTCACCACGAGCATGATCGCCCAGGCCGGTGGCACGCCGTTCACCACCGACGGCGACAAGGTCACGATCAACCTGCAGGACGCGGGCACCAAGAAGTGGACGAGCACCTGGAACGAGCTCGTCGAGCAGGGCCTGCTGTCGAAGACCGTCGGCTGGACCGACGACTGGTACAAGCAGCTCGGCAACGGTGAGATCGCCACGATGATCACCGGTGCGTGGATGCCCGGCAACCTGGAGTCCGGCGTCGCCCAGGCCTCGGGTGACTGGCGCGTCGCCCCGATGCCGACCTACGACGGCGGCACCGCCCAGACCGCGAACAACGGCGGCAGCGCCGAGGTCGTCATGAAGCAGTCGAAGAACCCGGCCCTCGCCGCGGGCTTCCTGAAGTGGCTGAACTCGTCGAAGGCGTCGACCGACGTCTTCATGAAGTCCGGTGGGTTCCCCTCGACCACCGCCGACCTCGACTCGTCGGCCTTCCTCGACGAGAAGCCGGAGTACTTCGGCGGCCAGCAGATCAACAAGGTGCTCGTCGACGCGTCGAAGTCCTCGGACAACGACTTCACCTACCTGCCGTACCAGGTGTACGCGAACAGCGTCTACGCCGACACCGTCGGTCAGGCGTACGAGAACGGCACCTCGCTCGACGCCGGCCTCGAGGCCTGGCAGAAGGCCCTCGCCAAGTACGGCAAGGACCAGGGCTTCACGGTCTCGACCAAGTAGCACCGCACCCTCGGCGGGGCCGTGCGGACACGTCCGCACGGCCCCGCTCCACGCCCGGCTCCGGCCGGCCATGAGAAAGTCACACCATGCGATTCGCCATCGGCGACACCGACTTCCTGCTCGACGGCGAGCCGCACCGGGTCCTGTCCGGCGCGATCCACTACTTCCGCGTGCACCCCGACCTGTGGGCCGACCGCATCCGCAAGGCGAAGCTGATGGGGCTCAACACCATCGAGACCTACGTCGCCTGGAACGCGCACGCCCCGTCGCCCGACGTCTTCGACCTGACCGGCGGGCTCGACCTGGGCCGGTTCCTCGACCTGGTCGCCGCCGAGGGCATGCACGCCATCGTCCGTCCCGGCCCCTACATCTGCGCGGAGTGGACCAACGGCGGGCTGCCGTACTGGCTCTTCGCCGACGGCACCGTCGGCGTCCGACGCGACGAGCCGGGGTTCCTCGCCGCCGTTTCCTCGTACCTGCACGCGTTGGCGCCGGTGCTGGTCCCGCGGCAGATCGACAACGGCGGACCCATCGTCCTGGTGCAGGTCGAGAACGAGTACGGCGCCTACGGTTCCGACCCCGTCTACCTGTCGAAGCTCGAGCAGATGCACCGGGCGATCGGGCTCACCGTCCCCTTCACGAGCGTCGACCAGCCGATGGGCACGATGCTCGAGGACGGCTCGCTGCCGTCGCTGCACAAGACCGGCTCGTTCGGCTCGCGGTCCGTCGCCCGCCTCGAGCGCCTGCGGCAGGCCCAGCCCACCGGCCCCCTGATGTGCTCCGAGTTCTGGGACGGCTGGTTCGACAGCTGGGGCGAGCACCACCACACCACGCCGGCGGCCGCCTCGGCAACGGACCTGGACGACCTGCTCGCCGCCGGCGGCTCGGTCAACATCTACATGTTCCACGGCGGCACGAACTTCGGCTTCACGAACGGCGCGAACGACAAGGGCGTCTACCGTCCGATCGCGACGTCCTACGACTACGACGCCCCGCTCGACGAGGCCGGTCGGCCGACCCCGAAGTTCCACGCCTTCCGCGCGGTCATCGAGCGCTACGCGCCCGTGCCGCCGCTGCCGGCATCGATGGAGCCGGGTGGATCGGGTCGGCTCGCGTCCGATGCTGCGGACGGAGCCGACCGGGAGGCCCGGGGCGTCCCCGCCACGGACCTCGCCGTCCGCCTGGACCGCGTCGCGTCGCTCCGCTCCCTGCTGCCCACGCTCACGACGTGGTCGGCGCACGACGAGCCGCCGACGTTCGACGCCCTCGGTGCGGCCAGCGGCTTCGTCCTGTACCGGGCCGAGGTGGACCTGCCGTCCGGCGGCGTGCTGACCGTCGGCACCGAGGTCCGCGACCGCGGGATCGTGTCCGTCGACGGTGTGGTCGTGGGCGTCCTGGAGCGCGAGCACCACGACCGTGCGATCGCCCTGCCGCCGGTGACCGGGACGCTCGAACTGCTCGTCGAGGACCAGGGGCGGGTCGACTACGGCATCCGGATCGGTGAGCCGAAGGGCCTGATCGGTGGGGTCGCCGTCGACGGGGTCCCGCTCTCGCGCTGGACCGCGTCGCCGTTGGCGCTCGACCCGATCGCACCGTCCGCCCTCGATGCGCTGTCCGCCGTGGAACCGGTCGACGGCGAGGTGCTCGCCGGACCGACGTTCGCCACGGGGTCGTTCGACCTCGACGCGGTGGACGACCGCTACCTGTTGCTCGACGGCTTCCGCAAGGGTGTCGCCTGGGTCAACGGGTTCTGCCTCGGCCGGTACTGGTCGCGCGGCCCGCAGCAGACCCTGGCGATCCCGGGGCCGGTGCTCCGCCACGGTCGCAACGAGCTCGTCGTGTTCGAGTTGCACGCGTCGGCGTCCCGGACGGCGCACCTGCTCGTGCAGCCCGACCTGGGGCACACCGAGGCGTAGCCGCGCGTCCCTGGTCGAATTGGGCGTCCCTGGTCGGAACTTCCGACCAGGGACGCCCGATTCTGGTTTCCACCGCGGGCGTCATGGGACGTTTCGGACTCCGTGAGTCGCTGCCCACGCCTGCACCTCGAGGAGCGCCTCGCGTCGCCAGCGCCAGAGCGGGGCGAACCTCGTGCCGTCGTCCTCCCATGCTCGGGTCAGCAGCCAGATCTGCCGTCGGTGGTCGACCCCGCGATCGTCGCGCCACTCGACGTACGCGTCGTCGAGCACCGCAGTGACGCCCGCACGCGGTGCGGTCCACGACGACAGGAAGCCGGAGTACCGGAGGGTTTTGTCGGACAGGTGGACGGCGACGCGTCGGAGCCTGGCCGTGGCCCAGGTCCCGCCGGCGATGAAGGCGACACCGAGGACGAAGACGAACACCCGCGCCGATGCTCCGGGCACGAAAGCCACGCTCGCAAGTACGACTCCTGTCCCGATCATCACCGGGCCGAACACGATGAGGTTCAGGATGCGCTCCAGGCGCGGCGGACGGATCGTCGTCACGGCAGAGCGTCCAGGTCGGCCAGGGCCTGCTCGGCGTCGGCGATCCGATCGGCCTCGGGACGGGTCCACCACTCCGGGCCGCGTTCACCCAGACCGTGCTTCGCGAGCCCGTTCCGGTGCCGTGCCGCGGCCAGCGCAG
The DNA here is from genome assembly GCF_057812125.1 of Curtobacterium sp. ABR8. NCBI lineage: Bacteria > Bacillati > Actinomycetota > Actinomycetes > Micrococcales > Microbacteriaceae > Curtobacterium > Curtobacterium sp. ABR8. The sequence continues at coordinate 3,132,662 of NZ_CM173818.1, read as the reverse complement.
CGTCGTCGCCCGCGCGCTTCGCGGTCTTCACCGCGTTGCGCCCGCGCCCCAGGTGGGAACGGAGCGCGGCCGCGAGTTCCTCGGGCAGGGCCGGGTCGGTGCGGCGCCAGCGTCGGCCGTTCACCAAGAAGTAACGGTCGTCGGCTTCGGCGGTCATGCCCCGAGTCTTGCACCGTCAGTGGTGTCGGGTAGACAGGAGCCGATGAGCAACGACCGCGTCCGCCCGATGCTCGACGTCCGACGCATCTACGCCGAGCCGGCCGCGCTCGAACTGCAGCGTGGGCAGGAGATCCTCGGGCAGTGGCCGGACGCCGAGATCGTCCCAGTCGAGTCGCATTGGAACATCCCCGAGGTGCACGGCGACGAACGGAACGTCCAGCGCTGGGTGCGGATCAAGACCGAGGCCCTCGTGCTCGGCGTGAAGAAGTCGCTGGTCACCCGGCCGAACGGTCGCTCCGCCGACTTCATCGCGCCCTCGACGGCGAACGGCTGCGCGATGGCGTGCGCGTACTGCTACGTGCCGCGGCGCAAGGGCTACAGCAACCCGGTGACGGTGTTCGCGAACATCGACCAGATCACGAAGCACGTCGCACGGAACATCGCGAAGCAGGGACCGAAGACCGAACCGAACCAGTGCGACCCGGAGGCCTGGGTCTACGACATCGGCGAGAACAGCGACTGCTCGGTCGACGCGATGCTCAGCGACAACGTCCGCGACCTGTGCGACCTGTTCCGGATGACCCCGACGGCCAAGGCCTCGTTCGCGACGAAGTACGTCAACCGCGACCTGCTCGACTGGGACCCGATGGGCCGGACCCGCATCCGGTTCTCGCTCATGCCGCACGAGACCGCGAAGGTCACCGACATCCGAACGAGCCCGATCGCCGAGCGCATCGCCGCGGTGAACGACTTCGTCGACGCCGGGTACGAGGTCCACCTGAACTTCTCGCCGGTCATCGTCACCCCGACCTGGGAAGCCCACTGGGCCGAACTGCTGCGGCAGGTCGACGACGTGCTGTCCCCAGCCGCCAAGGCGCAGCTCGCGGCGGAAGTGATCTTCCTCACGCACAACCAACCCCTGCACGAGGTCAACCTCGGCTGGCACCCGAAGGCCGAGGACCTGCTGTGGCGCCCCGACCTGCAGGAGCAGAAGGTGTCGCAGAACGGCGGAGTGAACGTCCGCTACCGGTCCGGCATGAAGGGGCAGCTCGTCGAGCGCTTCCGCGAACTCGTCGCCGAGCACCTGCCGTCCTGCCGCATCCGCTACGCCTTCTGACGGCCGGCGGGCTGGTGGCGCTCCGCCAGTGCCCGACGGACCTGGTCGCCGCGCAGGGGGCGTCCGGCCAGCACGCCGCGCGGGACGTCCGCTGCCCGGAACCCGTCGAGCACCAGGTCCACCCAGCGTCGGTACGCCTCGGGCGCGACCCGGCCGAAGGTGCGGATCGTCTCCGCGATCGACAGCTGCAGGAGTGCGACGTCGGCCAGCGTGGCGTCGGCGCGGAGGACCGCGGCCGCCTGTCCGGCTGTGAAGAGGGCGTCGATCCCGTCCTGTACGGCGATGCGGAGCCGGAGGAGTTCCGGAGCGTCGCGGTAGTCGGTGGTCATGAGTTCGCTGAACCCGGTGCGGCGCGCCTCGATCGCCGCCGTCTCGCGGACGAAGGTCGCGAAGCCCTCCCACGGGTCCGAGGCGGACAGCTCGCGGCAGTGCTCGACGAGGTCGAGCACCTCGTGCATCGGCTCGACCAGGACGGCTTCCCACAGTGCGGCGCGGGTCGGGAAGTGCCGGTACAGGGTCGCGTTGCCGAGTCCCGCTGCGACCGCGATCGGTTCCAGTGCAGCCTGGAGGCCGTGGTCGGTGAACGCGGACCGGGCCGCGTCGACGAGCGCCTGACGGTTCCGGGCGACGTCTCGGCGGGTCATGCACCGAGCCTAGATCGCGTGGCCGGGAATACGGGGAGCAGTCTCCGGTTTGAAACGGGGACAACCATCCGTTTCATCACCTGGAGTTCCCCGTGCACATTGCTGCCGTCGTCCTGTCCCTCGTCCTCGCCGTGGCCCTGCTCGGCTCGGGCGTCATGAAACTCGTCCGCAACCCGAAGATCGTCGCCTCGATGCAGGCCGTCCACGTCACCCCCGCGCAGATGACGGTCCTCGGGTTGCTCGAGGTCGCCGCTGCCGCCGGGCTCGTCATCGGCATCTGGTGGGTGCCGCTCGCCATCGCCGCGGCCGTCGGCGCGGTGGTCTACTTCGTCGGTGCCGTGGTGGCGCACCTCCGAGCGCACGACCGCGACCTGCAGGGCGCCGTCGTCCTGCTGGTGCTGTCGGTCGCGACGCTCGTGGTGCTCCTGCTCGCGCTGTAGCCCGCTGTTCGGGGCCGACGGCTCAGGGGATGAGTCGGTCGGCCCGGTAGCGCGCGAACAGGTCGGCGAACGCCCGTTCGGTCCGGCGGAAGGCCGTGAACCCGGCCTCGCGGCTCTTCCCCATGTCGGTGACGACCTCCATCGCGCGACCGAGGTCGGCGTCGGTGTGCCACCACGAGGCGAGACGGGTGATGTCCGCCTCCGCGAGACCGTGTCGCTCGGCGATGCCGGCCCACTCGGACTCGTAGGGTGCCATCTGCTGCTCGAGCGGCCGCGGCTCGTCCTGGTAGCCGATCACGCGCGCCGGGTCGACGCCGAGGTGCGCCGCGAGCCGCGGCCACATCCAGCGCCACCGGAAGACGTCGCCGTTCACGATGTTGAAGGCCTCGTCGGCACCCTCGGGTGCGGTCGCTGCCCAGACCATCTGCTCGGCGAGGATCCCGGCCTCGGTCATGTCGGTCAGACCGTTCCACTGCGCCTCGCTGCCCGGGAACACGAAGTCGAGGCCGAGCTCCTTCGCCAGCGTCGCCTGCACCGCGATCGTCAGGCCCATGTTCATCGCGTTGCCGACGGCGTGCCCGATCACGGTGTGCGAGCGGTGCACCGACCAGGTGAACCCCTGGCGCTCGGCGGCGGCGAACAGCTCGTCCTCCTGCGCGTAGTAGAAGTTCGGGGTGTCCAGGCGGGGCTCTTCCTCGTGGAACGGGGTGTCGGGCATCTCGCCCGCGGCGTAGGCCTCGAACGGGCCGAGGTAGTGCTTCAGCCCGGTCACCAGCGCGACGTGCGCCAGCGGGGCGTGCGCGAGTGCAGCGAGCAGGTCGCGGACCATGCCGCCGTTCACGCGGATGTTCTCGGCTTCGGTCTCCTGACGCTGCCACGCGGTGAAGAACACGTGGGTCGGCTGCTCGTCGGCGAGTGCGGTCGCCAGGCTCTCGGGGTCACGCAGGTCCGCGGCGACGGTCCGGACGCCCTGCACGGCGAGCGGCCGGCGGGACAACGCGGTCACGTCCCAGTCGAGGTCGAGCAGGTGGCTCACCAGGGCGGAGCCCGTGATGCCGCTCGCTCCCACGACGAGGGCACGGGGCTGGACAGAGGTCGGTTCGGTCGATCCGGTTGCAGTCATCCCTGCATGCAACCGACGATGGACGACACGTGTTCCCTCATCGTGGGCGACGGATACGGATCGGGCCCTTCGCGGTCGACGGGTCGACGACGGAGCCGCCCTGGGTGATCTCGACCTCGCCGCGGGCCGTCATCCGCCGAGCAGCTCGCCGGGCGGGTTCCATGAGCGGCCGCCAGTCGTCGGGCTCGAGCGAACGCGCGACCTCGGACGGGCAGATGCTCGAGGTCCGGGCCCGCGCGGCGAGGAGTTCGTCGATGCGCTGTTCGAGGGCCCGGTCGGTGGCGTCGACTCCGTGCTTCCGGCACGCTGCGGAGCAGTACCGCGCCTCCGGGGCCGCGGACGCGGGCATCGTCCGACCGCACGACGCGCACGTGCGCTCGGCGTGCTCCGCCTCGTTCGCCGCAGCGTCCGCTTCCGTCCTGATCGCGCGTCCCATGCCTGCATCTTCGTCCTGCTGCTCCTGTCCGTTCCCAGCACGAGCGCACCCGGCGCGGGTCCGGCTGGCAGCATCGGACCGGTGAGCACCGACACCGCACCGATCCGCCCGCCCGAGCCCACGTGGGTCCCGCACGTCATGTGGTGGCACGTCTACCCGCTCGGGTTCGTCGGGGCGGACGTCCGACCCGGGTCCGCTGTCGAGGAACGCGCCGTCGAGCACCGCCTCGGCCGCATCGAGCCCTGGCTCGACCACGTCGTGGACCTCGGCCTGAACGGCCTGGTGCTCGGACCGGTGTTCGCGAGCTCGACGCACGGCTACGACACGGTGGACCACTTCCGCATCGACCCCCGGCTCGGCGACGACGCCGACTTCGACCACCTGGTCACCGCCGCGCGCGAGCGGGGGATCCGGGTCCTGCTCGACGGCGTCTTCAACCACGTCGGCCGCGAGCACCCGGCGTTCCGGGCGCTCGAGGAGCAGGGGCCGGACGCAGCGACCGCTGACCTCTTCGCGATCGACTGGTCCGGGTGGACGCCGGGGCAGCCGGTACCCGTCGGGTTGTTCGAGGGGCACGACATCCTCGTGGCGCTGGACCACGACAGCGCAGCGACCGAGGACCTCGTCGTCGAGGTGATGACGCACTGGCTGGAGCGGGGGATCGACGGCTGGCGCCTCGATGCTGCGTACGCCGTGCCGCCGGCGTTCTGGGCCAGGGTGTTGCCGCGGGTGCGGGAGCGGTTCCCGGACGCGTGGTTCAGCGGCGAGGTGATCCACGGCGACGCGGCGGCGATCGCCCGCGAGTCGACGATGGACTCGTTGACGCAGTACGAGTTGTGGCAGGGGATCTGGCACGGCATCGCGGACGGCAACGGTCACGAGCTGGCGCACGCGATCGAGCGGCACGACGCCCTGCTCGAGACGTTCGCCCCGACGACCTTCATCGGCAACCACGACGTGACCCGCATCGCGAGCGCCGTGGGGGAGCCGTTCGCCGGACACGCGGCCGCGGTGCTGTTCACCGTCGCCGGCACGCCGATCGTCTACGCGGGTGACGAGTACGGCTGGACCGGGGTGAAGGAGGAACGCGAGGGCGGCGACGACGCCGTCCGGCCGGAGTTCCCGCCCACACCACCCGCACCGGGCGAGCTGACGCACGCGTACGAGGCGCTCATCGCCCTGCGCCGCCGGAACCCGTGGCTGCACCGGGCGCACACCGACGTCGTCCACCTGACGAACACCGCGGTCGTCCTGCGCACCGCGACGTCGGACGCGGCCGTGGTGACCGCCCTGAACCTGTCGGCCGACCCCGTCGAGGTTCCCGCAGCCGACGCGACGCAGGTGGAGGCGGGCGGTGCCGATCTCGGGGACGGGACCCTGCGCCTCCCGGCCCGGGGGTGGGCGGTCCTGTCCCGCTGACGCACGAAAGCGACAGAAGTGCGCGGATGTTCCGCAGCACTCTGTCGCTTTCGCGGGGGTGACCCCGGACGGACGCCCTACTTGCGCGCGGCGGCCGCCCGACGCTTGTTGAACACGTCGAACGCGACGGCGGCGAGCAGGACCAGGCCCTTGATCAGGGACTGGTACTCGGTGCCGACGCCGAGGATCGACATGCCGTTGTTGAGCAGGCCGATGATGAGACCACCGACGATGGCGCCCGGGACCGTGCCGATGCCGCCCGTGACCGCCGCGCCACCGATGAACACCGCGGCGATGGCGTCGAGCTCGAAGCCGTTGCCCGCACCCGGGGCCGCCAGGTTGAGCTGACCGGTGAAGACCACGCCGGCCAGGGCCGAGATGACACCCATGTTAACGAAGAGCATGAACGTGACGCGCTTGGTCTTCACGCCGGACAGCTGCGCGGCCAGGGCGTTGCCGCCGATGGCGTAGACGTGTCGGCCGAACACCGCGCTCCGCATGATGACCGAGTAGATCACCACGAGCGCGCCGAGGATGACGAGCACGATCGGGGTGCCGTTGTAGCTCGCGAGCAGCAGGGCAACGTAGACGACCAGCACCACGCCGAAGACGAGCTTCACGATGAACCAGGCGAACGGTTCGCTCTCGAGCTGGTACTTGCGGCGGGTGGCGCGGCCGCGGAACGCGGTGACGGCCATGACGGCCGCGGCGGCGAAGCCGAGGATCATCGTGAGCGGCTCGTAACCGGTGGTGCCGAACGACGGCAGGAAGCCGGACCCGAGGGCGCGGAACCCGTCCGGGAACGGCGAGATCTGCTGGTTGTGCAGCACGATCTGCGCCGCACCGCGGAAGGCGAGCATGCCGGCCAGGGTGACGATGAACGCCGGGATCCCGAAGTAGGCGATCCAGAACCCCTGCCAGGCGCCGACGAGCGCACCGACGACCAGGCAGAGCACGACGGCGATCGGCCACGGGATGTGCCACTGCGTGATCATCACGCCGGCCATCGCGCCGGTGAAGGCGACGACCGACCCGACCGACAGGTCGATGTGGCCGGCGATGATGACCATGACCATGCCGATGGCGAGGATGAGGATGTAGCTGTTCTGGACGATCAGGTTCGAGACGTTGATCGGGGCCAGGGTGATGCCGTTGGTCGTCACCTGGAAGAAGACGACGATGACGATCAGCGCGATGAACAGGCCGATCTGTCGGAGCTGCCCGGTGAGGTAGCCGGCGGCGGACTTAAGCGCGTTCATTGACAGGGGTCTCCCGTTCCTGGGTCATGTACTGCATGAGGACCTCTGGGGTGGCCTCGGAGCGGGGCACATCAGCGGTGATGGTGCCCTCGGAGAGCGTGTAGATGCGGTCGCAGATGCCGAGGAGCTCCGGGAGCTCCGAGGAGATCACGATGACCCCCTTGCCCTGGTCCGCGAGGCTGTTGATGATCGTGTAGATCTCGTACTTCGCACCGACGTCGATGCCACGGGTCGGCTCGTCGAGGATGAGCACGTCAGGATCGGTGTACATCCACTTCGACAGGACGACCTTCTGCTGGTTGCCGCCGGAGAGCTTGCCCGTGACGACGTCGACGTTCGGTGCCTTGATGTTGAGGTTCTTCAGGAACTGCCCGGCGACCGTGGTCTCCTCGGACGCGTTGACGAAGCCCCAGTTCGCGAGCTTCCCGAGCGCCGACCCGGAGATGTTCCGCTTGATGTCGTCGATCAGGTTCAGGCCGTACCGCTTGCGGTCCTCGGTGACGTACGCGATGCCGTGGTCGATCGCCTGTGACACCGTGTGGGTCTTGATCGGCTCGCCGCGCTTGTAGACGGTCCCGCTGATGCCGGATCCGTACGACCTGCCGAACACGCTCATCGCGAGTTCGGTCCGCCCGGCGCCCATCAGTCCGGCGATGCCGACGATCTCGCCGGCGCGCACGTTCAGGTTGACCTGGTGGATGATCTCGCGCGACCCGTCGAGCGGGTGGTGGACCGTCCAGTCCTCGATCCGCAGGAGTTCCTCGCCGATCTGGGGATCGTGCTCGGGGTACCGGTTCGACAGGTCGCGGCCGACCATGCCGCGGATGATGCGGTCCTCGGACACGTCGTCGGCGTGCATGTCGAGCGTCTCGATGGTCTTGCCGTCGCGGATGATCGTGACCTTGTCGGCGATCGCCTTGATCTCGTTGAGCTTGTGGCTGATGATGATCGCCGTCATGCCCTCGGCCTGCAACGAGCGGATGAGCTCGAGCAGGTGCGCGGAGTCGTCGTCGTTCAGGGCGGCGGTGGGCTCGTCGAGGATGAGGAGCTTGACCTTCTTCGACAGTGCCTTCGCGATCTCGACGAGCTGCTGCTTGCCGACGCCGATGTCCACGATCTTCGTGACTGGGTTGTCCTTGAGGCCGACGCGCTGCAGGAGCTCGGCGGCGGCGAGGTTGGTCTTGTTCCAGTCGATGAAGCCGCCCTTGGACCGCTCGTTGCCGAGGAAGATGTTCTCGGCGATCGACAGGAACGGGCTCAGCGCGAGCTCCTGGTGGATGATGACGACGCCAGAGGCCTCGGAGTCGTTGATGTCCGCGAACGAGACCGGTGCGCCGTCGAGCAGGATCTGCCCCTCGAAGGAGCCGTGCGGGTAGACGCCCGACAACACCTTCATCAGGGTCGACTTGCCGGCGCCGTTCTCGCCGCAGATGGCGTGGACCTGGCCACGCTGGACCTCGATCGAGACGCCCTGCAGGGCCTTCACGCCGGGGAACGTCTTGGTGATGTCACGCATCTCGAGGATCGTGTCCGTCACGTCGACCGCCTTCCGTGGTGCGCGCCGTGGCGCGCGGATGGGGCGGACGGGAGGCACGGGGCGGGGTCGACCCGTGCCTCCTGTCCGACAGGTGGGTTGCGACTACTTCAGGTCGGCTTCGGTGTAGTAGCCCGAGTCGACGAGGACTTCCTTGTAGTTGTCCTTCGTGACGACCGTCGGCTGGAAGAGGAAGGTCGGGACGACCTTGACCTTGTTGTCGTAGCTCTTCGTGTCGTTGACCTCGGGCTTCTTGCCGGTGAGCAGGTCCTCGGCCATGGTGACCGACTGCTTGGCGAGCTTGCGCGTGTCCTTGTAGATGGTCGAGTACTGCTGACCGGCGATGATCGACTTGACCGAGGCCGCCTCGGCGTCCTGGCCCGTGACGATCGGCAGCGGACGGTCGCTGGTGCCGTAGCCGGCACCCTGCAGTGCCGAGATGATGCCGATCGAGATGCCGTCGTACGGCGAGAGCACGCCGTCGAGCGTGGTGCCGCCCGAGTAGGACTTCGCGACCAGGTTCTGCATGCGGGCCTTGGCGGTCGCCGGGTCCCACTGCTGCGTGGCGGCCTGCGAGAGCTGGTCCTGACCCGACTGGATCTTCAGCGTGCCGTCCTCGAGGTACGGCTTGAGGGTCTTCATGGCGCCGTTGAAGAAGAAGCTGGCGTTGTTGTCGTCGAGCGAGCCGGCGAAGACCTCGATGTTGAACGGGCCCTTCTCGCCGGTCTTCTCGCCCTTGTCGTCGAGGACGCCGAGGCCGGTGAGCAGGCTCGTCGCCTGGTCGACGCCGACCTTCTCGTTGTCGAACGACACGTAGTAGTCGACGTTCTCGTTGCCCGTCAGCAGGCGGTCGTAGGAGATCACCTTGATGCCGGCCTTGGCGGCGGCGTCGAGCTGGTCGGAGAGGGCTCCGCCGTCGATCGACGCGATGATGAGGACCTTCGCGCCCTTCGTGATCATGTTGCTGACCTGCTGGGCCTGCTGCTGGACCTTGTTGTCGCCGTACTCGAGGTCGACCTTGTAGCCGGCCTTCTCGAGGTCGCTCTTGACGGCGTCGCCGTCCTTGATCCAGCGTTCCGACACCTTGGTCGGCATGGCGACGCCGACCAGGGCGCCCTTGTTGTCGGTGCTGCCGCCGCCGTCGGTGGACGCACGGCCACCGGCCGAGCAGCCGGCGAGTGCGATCGCGATGCCGAGGGCTGCAACGCCCGCGATGATCCTGCGCTTCGTCATCGAAGTACCTCTGTTCCTCTCGCGTCGTCCTCGACGCGCTCAGGTGCCGGGGCTGCTGTGCCCCGAGGGATGTGCTCGTGTGAGCGCTCACATCTTGTGGGTTCCGTGACGGGGTGTCAACTCGACGTGACCGTTTCGCGATCTTGCCGCGCGCGTCGGACTGCGCGGTACGGTTGGCCTCGTGACGACCACGACCGCCCCAGGGGGCACGGGCGGCAAACGCCGGAAGGCGCCGACGATCTTCGACGTCGCCGAGCGTGCGGGCGTCTCCCACCAGACCGTCTCGCGCGTCATCAACGGCGATCCGACGGTCCGCGACGCGTTCCGCACGCAGGTCACCGACGCCGTCCACGAACTCGGCTACCGGCCCCGCGCCGCCGCCCGGGCACTCGCCGGCGGCCGGAGCCGCGCGCTCGGCATCATCACCGCGGGCGACGCCCTGTACGGTCCGTCGAGCACCGCGATCGGGTTCGAACGCGCGGCCCGCTCGGCCGGGTACCACGTGCTGCTCTCGACCCTGCCCGAGGACCCGACGCCGTCCGACCTGTCCGGTGCACTGACCACGCTGCTCGCGCAGGACGTCGCCGCGATCGTGCTCGTCGCCGCCGACAACCGCGTGCTCGACGCCCTCGGGTCGCTCACCGTGCCGGTCACCGTGCCGGTCGTCGTCTCCAACGCCGTGCAGCGCGACGCCGTCCGGACCCCGGCGGCGTCGACCGTCGCCGCGGTCGCGATCGACCAGGCAGCGGGGACGTCGCTCGTGATGGAGCACCTGTTCGCGCGCGGACACCGGCGGATCGTGCACATCGCCGGACCACCGGTGTCGCAGGAGTCCGAGGTGCGCCGTGCCACGTACGTCCGGATCATGGAAGCGGCCGGCCTCGAGCCCGTCGTGCTCGACGGCGACTGGACGCCGGGGAGCGGGTTCGCGGCCGCACGCCACATCGACGTGACGGCCGTCGATGCCGTGTTCGCCGGCAACGACCAGATGGCGCTCGGGGTGCTCCACGCCTTCGCCGACGAGGGCCTGCGCGTGCCGGACGACATCGCGGTGGTCGGGTTCGACGACGTGCCCGAGGCCGCGCACTTCACGCCGCCGCTGACCACCGTGCGGCAGGACTTCCGGGCGATGGGCGAACGGGTGCTCGACACCGTGCGGGCCCTGGTCGAGGGCGAGCCGCGCGACGAGACGCTGCTGGCGCCCGAGCTGGTGGTGCGGCGCAGCGCGTAGCGCCCCTCGCACCGTGCGCTGTTGTGCGGCCGGTGCGAGGTTGCCCGCTCGGTGCGGCGCTACAACCCCGCATCGAGCGGGCAACCCCGCACCGGCCGAGGGGCGGCGCACGGTGCGAGGTCGTGGCCGTCCCGCACCGAGCGGGCAACCCCGCACGGTGCGAGCGGGCCCGGCCCCGAGCTGACCCGACCGTCAGCCCTTCAACGCACCGGACGACAGGCCTGCGACGTAGAACCGCTGCAGCCCGACGTAGAGCGCGATGCACGGGATCATCGCCACGACCGACCCGGCGACGAGGTTGCCGTACGACACCTGCCCGTACGCACCGGTCTGCAGGTTGAGCAGCGCCACCGGCAGCGTGTAGAGCGAGTCCTTCGTCAGGAAGGTCAGCGCCCCGAGGAACTCGGTCCACGACGCCAGGAAGGCGTACAGCGCAGCGGTCGCGGCCCCGGGCAGCAGGAGCGGGCGGAGCACCGACACGACGACCCGGAAGCGGGAGGCCCCGTCGACGAACGCCGAGTCCTCGAGTTCGGTCGGGATCGACTCGAACGCGTTCCGCATCACGAACACCCCGAACGGCAGGTTCACCGTCGTGTAGAACAGCACGAGCCCGAGCAGCGAGTTCGTGAGCTTCATGGCGTTCATCTCGAGGTACAGCGGGGTGAGGATCGCCTGGAACGGCACCATCATCGTCAGCAGCACCAGGCCGAACACGATGCCGGAGCCGCGGAACCGGAAGCGGGCGAACCCGTACCCGGCCATCGTCGCGATCACCGCGGTGAGCACGGCGGTGGCGATCGACACGATCAGCGAGTTGAACACGCCGGTCAGCAGGTGCGACGACGAGCTGAACACCGCCGCGAAGTTCTGCCAGCCGAGCTGGAAGAACGTCGCGGGGTCGGCTGCCTGCGTGATGACGGCCTCGGACTGGAACGCCCGCAGGATCGACCACAGCAGCGGGACGCCGAAGACGAGCACCGACCCGACGCCGGCGATCACGTAGAGGGTGCGCTTGACGGCGGTGTCGCGCGGATGCCGGACGCTGCCCTGGTGGTGGCGCCGTCGGTGTCCGTCGCCGGTGGTGGTCAGGGTGCGGGTGGACAGGTCCGGTGCTGCGAGGCCGGCGCGGGAGGTCGTGGTGCTCATGGCTCAGTCCTTCTCTCGCAGTGCCCAGAACTGGAACACCGTGACGGCGGCGATGACGACGACGAGGGCGATCGACTCGGCGGTCGCGGCGCCGAGTTGCAGGTTGACGAAGCCACGGTTGTAGATCGCGTTCACGATCGTGGTCGTCTCGGTACCGGGTCCGCCCTGGGTCAGGATGTAGAACTGGTTGAACGCGAGCAGCGAACCGATCACCGAGATGATGGCGCTGAGGGCGATGGTCGACCGGATCATCGGCAGGGTGATGAGCCGTTCGGTCTGCCACCAGGACGCGCCCTCGAGCTGCGCGGACTCGTACACCTCGTCGGGGATGCCCTGCATCGCCGACATCAGGAGCACCATCGTCAGCCCGGACACCGCCCAGACCACGAGCACGCAGATGAGCAGCGTGGCGAGGGGGCCGTTGACGAGCCAGGCCGTGCTGCCGTCGGTGATGCCAAGCCAGCGGAGCACCATGTTGACGGCTCCGGAGTTCGGCTGCGCCTCGAGCACGAGCATGAACGACAGCGTGGTCAGGCCGACGACGTACGGCAGGAAGAACACGGTCCGCAGCAGGGTGCTGCCCCGTCGCCGTGCCCGGATGAGCACGGCCAGGAAGTAGCCGAGCACCAGGATCGGTACCGTCACGATCGCGGTGTACAGCAGCGTGTACCCGATGGCGTGCACGAACGTCGGGTCCTGGAACAGCGTCAGGTAGTTCTGCAGCCCGATGAACCGGTACGGCCCGATCAGGGGCCAGTTCGTGAACGAGATGTAGAGCGCGAACACGAGCGGGGCGAGGACGAACACCGCGACGAAGACGATCGCCGGGGTGACGAGCACGGCGCCGGCGCGCGGCGGGTGCGTGAGCGAACCGCGGGACGGACCCGAGCGGCCCGGGCGGCCGGCGCCGCGGCCGACGGTCGGGCGGCCGGCGCCGGTCCGTCGGGTGGAGATGGTGGTCATGTCTGCACCTCTCTGTGCAACAAGCGAACGAGCGAACGAGCGGACGGTCAGGCCTGGACCTGGTCGAGGATGCGGGTGTAGTCCGCCTGCGCCGTCCGCATCGCGGCAGCGGTGCCCGAACCGAACACGGCCTCGCGGAACATCGCGAAGTACGGCGACGACGGCTGGTTGACGAGCAGGTTGTAGGCCAGGGTCTGCGGCGCGTAGCCCTTCTCGATGGCGTCGAGCGGGCCGAACGCCAGCGGGAACCGCTTCCGGTACTCGGGCGTCGCGGCGTCCGAGCGGGTGGGGAAGTACCCGCCGTCGGGCAGGGCCTGCTGTTGCTGGAGACCGTTCGCGTACTGCATGAACGCCCAGCCGCCCGATGGGTTCGCCGCCCCGTTCGGGATGCACATGTTGTCGCCGCCGTCGAAGAACGACCGCTGGCCGTCCCACGACGGGATGAGCACCGTCTGCATCTTCGCCCGCATCGCCTTGGTGGCCGCGGGCACGGTCGCGCCGTACGAGGTCGGGAAGATCCCCACCTTGCCGGCCCGGAAGTCGGCGCCCCAGGTCGTGCCGGCGTCGGCGTACGTCGCTTTCGACAGAACGCCGTCCTTCCAGAGCTGCCGGTAGAACTCGAGCATCCGTTCGAGGGCTTCGTTGCCGGTGATGTTCGCCGTTTGCTTACCGACCTCGCCGGACATCGTGTCGACGCCCGTGGCCCAGACGTGCGGCTGCGTGACGAAGCCGATGATGCCGGCGGCGTTGCCGGAGATCGACCAGCCGAAGACGTCGTCGTCGAGCTTCCGGATGGCCTTCGCCGCGTCGAGCAGCGTGGAGAGGTCCTTCGTCGACTCCTCGACGTCGAGCCCCGCCCGGTCGAACAGCTCGGTGTTGACGAACAGCTGCGAGTTGTCCGCCAGGTAGGGCAGTCCATAGTACCGGTCGCGGTACTCGAGCAACCGCAGGTGCCCCGGTGAGATCGCGTCGAAGTAGTCGAGGCCCTGCACCACGTCGGTCAGGTCGGCGAACGCCTCGCGGAAGATGAACAGCTGCGAGTTGATGTCGTCGATGTCCACCACGTCCGGCGGCTCACCACCGCGGATGGCCGTCGCGAGCTTCGTCACGTACTGCCCGTCCGGCACCGGGGTCAGCTCGACCTGCAGCTTCGGGTTCGCCTTGTTGAACCCGGCCACCGCCGAGGTCAGCCCGGCCTGGGTCGCGGACCGGCACCACACGTGCACGGTGCCGGTCGCGTCCTTCCCGAAGCTCGCCGCCTTCGCGTCGACCTTCGGCAGGGTGCCGGAGCACCCCGCCAGGGCGAGTGCTGCGCCGCCGGCGACACCGCCGACCAGGAACGCTCTGCGGTCCACGACGTCACCGCGCCAGCGGGAGCCACACGCGCATCGGCGCCGCGCCCCGGTTCGCCCAGGCGTAGTAGGGAACCGCTGTCGCGGTGACCGACGGGAGGCCCGGGGTGGCGCCCTGCGAGCCGGCCGCGTCGCCGACGCTGGTCGCGTCCAGGGCGTGATCCGTTCCTCCAGACCGGGTCGCGTCCAGCCGCTGGTACGGCCACGATGCCTGCTCGTGTGCGGCAGGGGCGTGTCCGGGAACGCGCAGCGTGACGATGCCGTCGAGCAGGTCGTCGCGACGTTCCTCGGTGATCGGGGCGACCGCGTCGACCGTCAGGTCGTCGACCGTGAAGCCCTGCTGGTCCGCCTGCTCCACGGCGTACACGAGCGGTCCGCGCTCGATGGCGACCTGACCGCGGGCGGCGTCGATGCGGGAGTCGGCGACGTACCGGTGCGGCGTCGTGTCGAAGACGAGCTCGACCGTGTCACCGGCGGTCCAGTGCCGGTCGACGACGTGCAGCGTTCCCGGCTCCGGGTGCGCGGTGCCGTCCGGACCCTGCACCGTCGTCGTGTCCGACCAGACCGGGATCCGCAGGCCGAGGGCGAGCGGGCCGTCCTCGGTGACGGTGACGACCACGCGGCCGTCGTGCGGGTAGCCGGTCTCGACCGACACCGGGCCGAGGTCCGCGGTCGCGTACTGGTGGATCTGCAGGCCGCCGTCGGTCGCCGTCGCCAGGTAGCCGTCCAGGCTCGCGAAGGTGCGCATGATGTTCGGCGGGCAGCAGGCGCAGTCGAACCAGCCGCGGCGCCCGTGTGCGGGAGAGCGGTTCTCGTCCTGGTGCGCGTGGTCCCGCTGCTGCAGGGGGTTCACGTAGAAGTACTCGGTACCCGCCAGGCTCACCCCGGCCAGGAACGCGTTGTACAGCAGGCGCTCGATCGCGTCGGCGTAGACCGGCTTGCCGGTGGCGAGCAGCAGGCGCCAGGCCCACTGGACACCGCCGATGGCCGCGCAGGTCTCGGCGTAGCCGCGGTCGGTGGGCAGCTCGTAGGGGTCGCCGAACGCCTCCCAGTCCCAGCGTGCACCGAGGCCGCCGGTGATGAAGGCCTTCGTCGCCATCATGTCCGCGAACTGCGTCTCGCTCGCGGCCAGGAGCTCGGTGTCACCGGTCTCGATCGCGACGTCCACAGCACCCGCGGCCAGGTACACGGCGCGGACGGCGTGGCCCTCGACGGTCGTGGCCTGCCGGCTCGGCACCCGGTCGGAGAAGTACGTCGGCTCGCCACCGGCGCGCTCGATGATGCCGGTGCCACGAGCGTCGACGAACCAGTGCGCCAGGTCGAGGTAGTCGCGGTTGCCCGTCTCGCGGTACAGCTCGACCAGGCCCATCTCGACGACGGGGTGGCCATCGACGTCGCGGGTCTTCGGCGTGCCGTCGGGTGCCGTGCCGTCGCCGAACGTGCGGACGAGGTGGTCGGCGTTCTTGATCGCGACCTCGAGCAGCCCGGTGTCGCCCGTCGCGCGGTGCTGCGCCACGGCCGCCTGGTACAGGTGCCCGGCGCAGTACATCTCGTGGCTCCACTTGAGGTCCGTGTACCGCTCGCCCTTCCCACGGATCTGCTGCACCGAGTCGAGGTAGCCGTCGTCGGCCTGCGCCTGGGCGTACAGGGCGGTGACCTCGCGCTGCAGGTCGAGCAGGTCCTCGGACGGGGCCCGGCCGTACTCCCACGCCACCGCCTCGAGCCACTTCGTCACGTCGGAGTCCATGAAGATCGGGCCGGTGGCCTCGCCCTCCTCGAGCCCCGCGGCGATGCGCAGGTTCCGGAAGTTGCCGGCGGTCTCGAGCAGGGCGTACCCGCCGCGGACCGCGTCACGGCCGTTGCGCTCCTGCCGGAGTGCCCAGAACCCGCCGGTGATCCGGGCGTCGCCCGTGGGCAGTGGCCGGAGCGTCAGGTGCGCGTCAGCGGTGGGGAGGACCGGGGTCGCGGTGTGTGCACGACTGTCGGTCGCGAGCGTGGTGGTCATGTCGCCTCCTTGCGATGTGACTGGTACCGTCCCGACGCCGCCGGCGAGGCAGCATTCGGAAAACGGTTTCTGCGGTGGACGTTACGACACGGATCTGCACCGCGCAAGGGGCGTGACGGGTTTTCTGCGTATGCTCATCGTCACCTCCCGCGATCCGGAAAGGACCTTGCCGTGACCCTCGAGCGCACCGGTGTCGACCGCGGCGCGCAGCCCGTCCGCATCACCGACGTCGCCGCGCTCGCCGGGGTGTCGATCGGCACGGCGTCGAAGGCGCTCAACGGCACTGGGCAGCTCCGCGACTCCACGCGGGCACGGGTCAAGGACGCCGCCGAGAAGCTCGGGTTCGTCGGCGACGCCCGGGCCCGCGCGCTGTCGTCGGGCCGCACCTACACGGTCGGCATGATCACCACCGACTCCTTCGGCCGGTTCTCGATCCCGGTGCTGCTCGGCGCCGAGGACGCCCTGTCCGCCGGGCAGATGGCCGTCCTGCTGTGCGACACCCGCGACGACCACGTCCGCGAGGCCCACTACCTGCGCTCACTCGCGGCCCGCGGGGTCGACGGCATCATCGTCACCGGCCGCTCCGCCGACGCCCGGCCGCCGATCGACGTGTCCATCCCCGTGGTCTACGCCTTCACCCCGTCGACCTCGGCCGACGACGTCTCGATCACCCTCGACGACGAGGCCGGCAGCGCGGCCGTCGCCGCCCACGTGCTCACCCTCGGCCGGTCACGCGTCGCCGTCGTCACCGGGCCCTCGCGGCACCGTTCCGCCGAACGCCGGGTGGCGGGGGCGGCCTCCGTGCTCGGGTCGCGGCTCGTCACGCCGCCGCTGTTCGGCGAGTGGTCGGAACGGTGGGGGCGCCAGGCCGTCGACGTGCTGGCCCGGCAGTCGCCCGACGTCGACGCGATCGTGTGCGGCAGCGACCAGATCGCCCGCGGCGTGTGCGATCGGCTGCGGGAGCTCGGACGATCGGTGCCCGGCGACGTCGCCGTCACGGGCTTCGACGACTGGGACGTGATGGCGCTCGCCTCGCGGCCGCCGCTGACGACGGTGGACCTGCGGCTCGAGGAGCTCGGGCGTGTGGCGGGGCAGGCGCTCCTCGGCCTGATCGACGGCGGTGCGGCGGCCTCGGCATCGGTCGCCCCGGCCCTCGTCATCCGCGAGAGCACCGCCGGCCCGTAGTCGGCGCCCGTCGCCCGGGGTTGCCGCTCGGCGCCCGAGGTTCCGAAATCTCGGCATCTGGGCGCGGATCCGAGCCGATCGTGGAACCTGGGCGTTGCGCGGGCGGCGTGTTGTGGAACCTCGGCGGGAGGGGGCCGGGCGAGTCTTCGGCGCCGAGGAGTTGGACGGACCGCGCCGAAGGCCGCCGCCCGGGGTTGCCGCTCGGCGCCCGGGTTGCCGCTCGGCGCCCGGGGTTCCGAGATTTCGGCATCTGGGCGCGGATCCGAGCCGATCGTGGAACCTGGGCGGTGCGCGGGCGGCGCGTTGTGGAACCTCGGCGGGAGGGGGTCGGGCGAGTCCTCTCCGCGGATGCGTTCACCGGGCGGCGTGTTGTGGAACCCCGACGGGCGTGAGCGGGGCGGCGCGCCCGGGCATTGCGAGAGTGAGCGCTCACGTGCCAGGATGTGAGCGCTCACGGAGGACGACGGAGTTCTGGAGGAACGCATGGGCGACGACCCCACCCAGCAGGTCGCGAACGGCCGCACGACACTCGGGATCGAGCTCGGCTCCACCCGCATCAAGGCGTGTCTGGTGGACGAGGACCTCGTGCCCATCGCCGCCGGGTCCCACGAGTGGGAGAACGAGTTCGTCGACGGCCGCTGGACCTACTCGCTCGACGCCGTCGAGACCGGCCTCCGGGCCGCGTACGCCGCGCTCGTCGCCGACGTCGAAGCGCAGTTCGGCGTGCGTCCGACCACCTTCCGCGCCGTCGGTGTGAGCGCGATGATGCACGGCTACCTGGCGTTCGACGCCGCGGGCGAGCTGCTCGTGCCGTTCCGGACCTGGCGCAACACCTCGACCGGACCCGCCGCCGAACGGCTCAGCGAGGCCCTGTCCTTCAACGTCCCGCTCCGCTGGTCGATCGCACACCTGTACCAGGCGGTGCTCGACGACGAGCCGCACGTGGCCGAGGTCGCGGGCATCACGACCCTCGCGGGCTACGTCCACCGACGACTCACCGGTCGGAACGTGCTCGGGGTCGGGGACGCCTCCGGTGTCTTCCCGATCGAGAGCGGCCCCGTCGACAGCGGCCCGGGCGAGCCCGGCTCCCGCGACTGGGACGGGCACATGCTCGCCACGACGCAGGACCTGCTCGGCGAGCACGTCCCCGACCTCCGTGCGGTCCTGCCCGAGGTGCTCGTCGCGGGCGAGGAAGCCGGAGCCCTGACCCCCGAGGGCGCCGCGTGGCTCGATCCCACCGGCTCGCTCAGCCCCGGTGCGCCCCTGTGCCCGCCCGAGGGCGATGCCGGCACCGGCATGGTCGCGACGAACGCCGTCGCCCCCCGCACCGGCAACGTCAGCGTCGGCACGAGCATCTTCGCGATGGTGGTCCTCGAGCACCCGCTCAGCACCCCGCACGAGGAGCTCGACGTCGTGACCACCCCGTCCGGCGACGCCGTGGCGATGGTGCACTGCAACAACGGCGCGAGCGAGATCGCCAGCTGGGCGCGGGTGTTCGGACGCTTCGCCGAGGCATCGGGCAGTCCGATGCCGACGGATGACGTGTTCCGGGTCCTCCTGGACGAAGCCGAACGGGCCGACCCCGACGCCGGCGGCCTGCTCTCCTTCAACTACCTGGCCGGCGAACCCGTCACCCACGTCGAGGACGGCCGACCCCTGCTGCTCCGCACCCCCGACGCCCGCTTCACCCTGGGCAACCTGGTCCGCTCCGAGGTGCACGGCGCGTTCGCCACCCTGGCGATCGGCATGGACGTGCTGCACGGCGAACAGGTGCAGGTCGACCGGATGACCGCGCACGGCGGGCTCTTCCGCACGCCCGGTGCCCCGCAGCGACTGCTCGCCGCCGCACTGCGGGTTCCGATCGCCCTCGAGGAGACCGCGGGCGAGGGCGGGGCGTGGGGCATCGCCGTCCTGGCCGCCTACCTCGAGCACACCGACCAGCAGCTCGCCGACTACCTGTCGGACACCGTGTTCGGCGGGGACGCCGTGCACGTGGCCGAGCCAGGGCCGCGCGACGTCGAGGGCTTCCAGACGTACCTCGGCCGGTACCGCGCTGCCCTGCCCGTCCAGGCCGTGGCGGCAGCGGCGACCCGACCAGACGCGACCGGAACCGGTGCGGCAGCCGCCCCCGGCGCCGGCGCGACCACGACCCGGGGCGAGGGGACGGCGGGAGCCGAGCCGCGCCTCCCGGCAGAGCAGGAAGTGACCAGATGACCAGCGCAACCGACCACGACACCCGGCGGGCCGTCGCGGCCACCCGCGAGCGCGTCGCCCGCCTGCACGGCGAACTCGTCCGCTACGGCCTGGTGATCTGGACCGGCGGCAACGTCTCCGAGCGCGTGCCCGGCACGGACCTGTTCGTCATCAAGCCGAGCGGCGTCTCGAGCGACGACCTGACCCCGGAGAACCAGGTCGTCTGCACCCTCGACGGCCAGCCGGCCGACGGCTGGGGCAACGAGCACGGCCCGTCCTCCGACACCGCCGCGCACGCCCACGTGTACCGGAACATGCCCGAGGTCGGCGGCGTCGTGCACACCCACTCGACGTACGCGACGGCGTGGGCCGCACGAGCGGAACCCATCCCGTGCGTGATCACCGCGATGGCCGACGAGTTCGGCGGCCCGATCCCCGTCGGCCCGTTCGCGATCATCGGCGACGACTCGATCGGCCACGGCATCGTGGAGACCCTCAGCGGACACCGGAGCCGCGCGGTCCTGATGCAGAACCACGGCGTCTTCACCATCGGCAAGGACGCGAAGGACGCCGTCAAGGCGGCCGTGATGTGCGAGGACGTCGCCCGGACGGTGCACATCGCGAAGCAGGGCGGAGACGTCGTCCCGATCGCCGAAGCAGACATCGATCGACTCTTCGATCGCTACCAGAACGTCTACGGACAGAACCCCGAAGGAGCCATGCGATGACGCAGGACACCCCGACGCACGACACCCCGACGCACGACACCCCGACACACGACACCACGACGCCGGACACCACCGTCGACCCCCAGGCCACGCTCGACGGCTACGAGGTCTGGTTCCTCACCGGCTCCCAGGGGCTCTACGGCGAGGAGACCCTGCGCCAGGTCGAGGAGCAGAGCAAGGCGGTGCACGCGGAACTCGCCGGGCACCTGCCGGTGAAGCTCGTCTGGAAGCCCGTCCTGAAGGACGCCGACGGCATCCGCCGCGCCCTGATCGAGGCGAGCGCCGACGACAAGGTCATCGGTGTCACCACCTGGATGCACACGTTCAGTCCCGCGAAGATGTGGATCGGCGGCCTGCAGGCGCTGACGAAGCCGCTGCTGCACCTGCACACGCAGGCGAACGTCACGCTGCCCTGGGCGGACATCGACTTCGACTTCATGAACCTCAACCAGGCAGCGCACGGCGACCGTGAGTTCGGCTACGCCCTGGCGCGCCTCGGCGTCCGGCACGCCACCGCCGTCGGGCACGTCTCGGACCCGCGCGTGCAGCAGCGCGTGTCGAACTGGACCCGTGCCGCAGCCGGTGCTGCAGCCGTCCGCGAGCTGAAGCTGACCCGCTTCGGCGACAACATGCGCTACGTCGCCGTCACCGAGGGCGACAAGACCGAGGCGGAGATCGAGCTCGGCGTGCAGGTGAACACCTGGGCCGTCAACGAGCTCGCGGCAGCGGTGGACGCTGCTGCAGCGGACACGGCAGCGGTCGACGCGCTCGTGGCGCAGTACGAAGCGGCCTACGACGTCGACCCGTCACTCCGCAGCGACGGCGGCGAACGGCACGCCGCGCTCCGCGACGGCGCGGCCATCGAGATCGGCCTCCGCACGCTCCTGCAGCAGAACGGGTCCGCCGCCTTCACCACGAACTTCGAGGACCTCGGCACGCTCAAGCAGCTCCCCGGCCTCGCCGTGCAGCGCCTGATGGCCGACGGCTACGGCTTCGGCGCCGAGGGTGACTGGAAGACGGCCGTCCTGGTCCGCGCGATGAACGTCGCCGGCGCCGGTCTGCCCGGCGGTGCGAGCCTGATGGAGGACTACACCTACGACCTCACCCCGGGTGCCGAGAAGATCCTCGGGGCGCACATGCTCGAGGTCTCCCCGACGCTCACCACCACGAAGCCGACGCTCGAGATCCACCCGCTCGGCATCGGCGGCAAGGACGACCCGGTGCGCCTGGTCTTCACCGCCGACTCCGGCGAGGCCGTCGTCGTGGCGCTCTCCGACACCCGCGACGGCTTCCGCCTGACCGCGAACGTCGTCGACGTGGTGCCCCCGACCTCGGCGTTGCCGAAGCTGCCGGTCGGCCGTGCCGTCTGGGAGCCGCGCCCGTCGTTCCCCGTCGCCGCCGAGGCCTGGCTCACCGCCGGCGCCGCCCACCACACCGTCATGACGACGGCCGTCGGTCTGCAGGTCGTCGAGGACCTCGCCACCATGGTCGGCACCGAGTTCCTGGTCATCGACGAGCACACCACCGCCCGCGGGTTCCGCGACGAGTTGCGTCTCCAGCAGACGTGGCACCGTCTCGACCGCGGCTTCTGAGGAGTCAGGACCCCACGATGGACGACGTGATCGCGGCCGAGCGCACGCGGACGAACTGGGCGGGCAACGTCACCTACCGCGCCTCGGCGCTGGTGCGCCCGACGTCGACGGACGAGCTCCAGCGGCTCGTCGCGTCGACGCCGCGCCTGACGGCGCTCGGCTCGCGACACTCGTTCAACACCATCGCCGACACCGACGCCGTGCAGGTGTCGCTGCAGGACCTGCCGCCGGTGCTCGACATCGACACGTCGCGGCGCGTGGTCCGCGTCGCCGCCGGCATGACGCACAGTCAGGTCGCGGCCGGTCTGGAGGCCCGTGGCTGGGCACTCGGGAACCTCGCGTCCCTGCCGCACATCTCCACGGCCGGGGCCGTCGCCACGGGCACGCACGGCTCCGGCGTCCGCAACCCGTCGCTCGCGCAGGCGGTGGTCGGACTCGACGTGGTGCGCGCCTCCGGCGAGCTCGCGCACGTCGATGCGTCCTCGCCGGACGGCGCCCTCGACGCCCACCGGGTGGCCATCGGCGCGCTCGGCATCGTCACCGCCGTGGAGCTCGCGATCGAGCCCACGTTCCAGGTCGCCACGACCGTGCACCTCGACCTGCCGTGGGACGCCGTCGCCGCGCAGTTCGACCAGGTGATGTCCGACGCGTACTCGGTGTCGATGTTCACGTCGTTCGACGACCGCGGCGCCCGGCAGGTCTGGGTGAAGCACCGCACCGACGAACCCGCACCGACCGTCGACCTCGTCGCCCTCGGCGCGCGGCCCGCCACCGGCCCCGTGCACCCGGGGGAGAACGACCCGGCCGGCGTCACCGAGCAGGGCGGCGTCCCCGGTCCGTGGGCCGAGCGGCTGCCGCACTTCCGGTCCACGTTCACCCCGTCGACGGGCGCCGAGATCCAGGCCGAGTACCTGATCCCCGCGGCCTCGGCCGTTGCGGCGCTCGAGGCACTCCGTCCGCTCGAACCGGTGTTCGCGCCGATCCTCATCGCCGCCGAGCTCCGCACGATCGCGCCCGACACCGCGTGGCTCGCGCCGTCGTCCGGTCGGCAGTCGGTCGGCATCCACTTCACGTTCCGTCGGGACGCCGCTGCCGTAGCGACCGCGGTGTCGCGGATCGAGGAGGCGCTCACGCCCTTCGACCCACGGCCGCACTGGGGGAAGGTGTCCGGCGTGAGCGTCGAGCGTCTGCACGAGGTGTACCCGCGGCTGTCGGACTTCGCCGCGGTCGCCCGTGACGTCGACCCCACGGGGCGGTTCCGCAACGCGTACCTGGCGCGCGTCCTGTCCTGACGGGGCGTCACTGGCGCAGCTCACAGGGGATGCCCACCGGATGTGCGGGCGACCCGCCGGTTCGTCGCTGGGAGCGCACATGTGCATCCACAAAGGTCGGGGCATGGCGAACTTCAACCGCATCCTCGGCATGGCCTCGAAGGTCATCGACAAGCAGCTCCAGAAGCGTGGGCAGGGGGACGGTGCGCCCGGCAACGGAGCGCAGCGCGGTGGCGGGACCGACTGGCGTGACGTCGTCCGCGGCGCTGCGGACCGGCTGACCGGCGACGACCGGAGCCAGCAGCAGCGGCCCCAGCAGCAGTACGGACAGCAGCAGTACGGCCACCCGCAGCAGCAGCAGCAGTACGGCCAGCCGCAGCAGCACGGCCCGGCCGACTCCGACAAGGTCGCCCTGGCGAAGTACGACTACCTGCTCCGCACCTCGTCGCCGGACCAGCTCGAGCAGGTCCACCACGACGCGTTCGCCCGGCTGACCCCGGCGCAGCGGCAGCAGGTGCGCAACCGCCTGAACTCCGAACTGCCGCCGCACGAGCACCTGCGCGACGACTCGGCGGGCGGCATGGCGCGCGCGATGACGCGCGGTGAGATGTCGCGTCCGGGTCTGATCCGACGCGTCCTCGGCGGCTCGAGCAACGGCAACGGCCGCGGCCGTGGTGGCGCCTTCGCCGGTGGTGCCGCTGTCGGCGCCGGCGCGATGGCGCTCGGCGGCCTCGGCGTCGCCGTCGCCGGGGGAGCGGTGCTGAGCGCCGCCGCCGGCCCCGTGCTGGCGGAGGCCGCGAACCTCGGCGTCGACTTCGACGGCATCGCCTCGGGCATCGGCGACCTCGGGCTCGGAGACCTCGGCGCCGACCTCGGCGGTGGCTTCGAGGGGATCGCGGGCGAGGGCGAACAGCTCCTCGGTGGCCTCGGCGAGCAGGCATCCGGCCTCGGCGAGCAGGCGTCGAACCTCGGCAACGACTTCCTCGGGGGCTTGTTCGACCGCTGACCCTCGCCCTCGGGGTGGAAGCAGTGCAGATCCATCGGGAATAGTCGGACGTCGCACGGGACTTGGATTGTTTCGTCGTGCGACGTCCTTCGCACGTGGAATTCGGACGGGTGACCGCAGCGGTGTCAGGATGGACGCCGCCCGGTGACCCGATCCGCGGAACCGCAGCGACTGCCGCACGGTCGCCACCACCCTTCCCACGAGGAGCCCCACCGTCATGAGACGCCCGAACCGCCTGACGATCACCGCGGCCGTCGCCGCAGCAGCAGCCCTGGTCCTGACCGGCTGCTCGGGCGGCAGCTCCTCGGACGACGCGACGAGCGGCACGGCCAAGGGCGGCACGCTCAACATCCTGACGCCGCAGACCTCGTTCCACCTCGACCCGGCGACGAGCCAGAGCCTGGGCATCACGTCCCTCGGCCTCGTCGCACGGCGTCTGACCACGTGGGACGTCGAGCCGGGCAAGACCGCGAAGGTCGTCCCGGACCTCGCGACGGACACCGGGAAGTCCAGCGACGGCGGCAAGACGTGGACCTACACGCTCAAGGACGGGCTCGAGTTCCAGGACGGAACGCCCATCACCACGAAGGACATCAAGTGGGGGATCGAGCGCTCGTTCGCCCCGACGCTCTCGGGCGGCCTGAGCTACCACAAGTCGCTCCTGGTCGGCGGTGACAGCTACAAGGGCCCGTTCGACGGCAAGTCCCTCGACAGCATCGAGACCCCGGACGACAAGACCATCGTCTTCAAGTTGAACGACGCCTACGGCGACTGGCCGTGGCTCGCCTCGATGCCCGCGTTCACGCCGGTCCCCGAGGGCGACGGCAAGGACACCGGCGCCTACGACCTGAAGCCCGTCGCTTCCGGCCCGTACCAGGTGCAGTCGAACACGCAGGGCACGCAGGTCACCCTCGTGCGCAACAAGGCCTGGAGCGCCAAGACCGACGAGGTCCGCACCGCCGGCCCCTCGAAGATCGTGTTCAAGGAGAGCCAGGACGCCTCCACGATCACGCAGACGCTCATCGCCGACAACGGCGACGCGAAGGACTCCTTCGGCGCCATCTACCTCGGCGCGGCCGAGCTGAACCAGGTGCGCAGCAACCCCGCAGCGCAGGACCGCCTCGCCACGTCCAAGGCCGGTCCGATCTCGTACATGGCGATCAACACCCAGAAGGGCGCGCTGAAGGACCTCAAGGTCCGCCAGGCGCTGCAGTACGCCGTCGACAAGAAGTCGTTCCGGATCGCGGCCGGTGGCGCGATCGCCGGGTCGTACGCGTCGACGCTGATCACCCCGGGCATCGCCGGGCGCGAGGACTACGACCTGTACAAGACGGGCGCCACGGGCGACGTCGACAAGGCGAAGTCGCTGCTGAAGGACGCCGGTGTCAGCAACCTCAAGCTCACCCTGGTGACGCAGAACGACCCGACCTACCTCGCACAGGCGCAGGCGCTGCAGTCCGGCCTGAAGCGTGCCGGCATCACCGTGACGCTGAAGCCGCTCGACTACGACTCCTTCACCCAGGCCACCACGAACGGGACGGACTTCGACCTGTCGCTCTCGAGCTGGCAGCCGGACTTCCCGAGCGCGAACGCCAACCTGCAGCCGCTGTACGACTCGTCGCAGATCGGTGGCGGCGGCTACAACGTGTCGAAGTACAGCAACCCCGAGGTCGACGCGCTGATCAAGAAGGCTAGCGCGACGGTCGACCAGCAGGACGCGCAGAAGCTCTGGGCCGAGGCCGACAAGAAGATCATGGCCGACTCGCCGTCGGTGCCGCTGATCTACGCGAAGCAGTCGTTCCTGGCCGGTTCGAACGTGCAGAACTTCCAGATCGCGGACTTCCCGGCGTACCCGAACTACCTCAAGGTCTCGCTCGCGAAGTGAGTTCGCCGCTGCTCGAGGTCGAGGGGCTCCGCGTCGCGTTCGGCGACGCGGAGCCCGTCGTCCGTGACGTCTCCTTCACCCTGACCCCCGGACGCGTGCTCGCGCTCGTGGGCGAATCCGGCTCCGGCAAGTCCGTCAGCGCCATGAGCGTGCTCGGTCTGCTGCCGCCCGAAGCGCGGGTCTCCGGCAGCGTCCGGTTCCGCGGCGAGGAACTCGTCGGTGCCTCCGACGACACGCTCCGTGCCGTTCGCGGCGCCGGCATCGGCGTCGTGTTCCAGGAACCGATGAACTCGTTCACGCCGGTGCTGTCCATCGGCACGCAGGTCGCCGAAGCGATCCGGGCACACCCGACGGACCTCGACCGTGCGGCGGTGTCCGCGCGCATCGACGAGCTGCTGCGTGCCGCGGGCCTCACCGACCCCGAGCGGATCCGCACGGCGTACCCGCACGAACTGTCCGGCGGACAGCTGCAGCGCGCGATGATCGCGATGGCCCTGGCCGGGGACCCGGTCGCGCTGATCGCCGACGAGCCGACGACCGCGCTGGACGTCACGGTGCAGGCCGGGATCCTCGACCTGCTCCGCCGGCTCGGTCGCGAGCGCTCCCTCGCCGTCCTGCTCATCACGCACGACATGGGCGTGGTGGCGGACGTCGCGGACGAACTCCTGGTGATGCGGCGCGGCGACCCGGTCGAGCACGGGACGGTCGCCGAGGTCTTCGCGCACCCGTCCGCCGACTACACGCGCGAGCTCCTCGCCGCCGTCCCCAGCCTGGAGGCCCGTCCCGCGTCCGCCACGCCGGCTGCGGACCCCGAGAGTCGGCCTGGACGACAGGACGCGGCCCCCGGGACCCGAGCCGTGTCGTCAGACGCGAGTCTCGGACCGGCGGAAGCGAGTCTCGCCGAGGCGAGCCACGCCTCCCGTCCGCTCGTCGCGCGCCTGCGCGACGTCGCCGTGCGGTACTCGCGCCGCGGCGGACCGACCGTCTCGGGCATCGACCTGGACCTGCGGGCCGGCGAGACCGTCGGCCTGGTGGGGGAGTCCGGGTCGGGCAAGTCGACCATCGGACGCGCCCTGGCGGGGCTGGTGCCCGTCGTCGCCGGCTCGGTCGAGGTCGACGGCAGCGACCTGCGGACCGCCAGGGGCCGACGGCTCCGCGAGCTCCGCAGCCGCGTCGGCATCGTCTTCCAGGACCCGGCGTCGTCGCTCAACCCGCGCCAGACCATCGGCTGGAGCATCGCCGAACCGCTCCTCGTGCACGGGACGGCTTCGGCTGCCGACCGTGCGGAACGCGTCCGTGACCTGCTGACCGCCGTGCAGCTCGACCCCTCGTGGGCCGAGCGGTTCCCGCACCAGCTCTCCGGCGGACAGCGCCAGCGGGTCGCCGTCGCGCGGGCCCTGGCGCTCCGTCCGGCGCTCGTCATCGCCGACGAGCCCACCTCGGCACTCGACGTGACCGTGCAGGCGGCCGTGCTCGACCTGCTCGCACAGCTGCAGGACGAGTTCGGGTTCGGCATGCTCCTCATCAGCCACGACCTGGCCGTCGTCCGACAGCTCGCCGACGAAGTCGTCGTCCTGCACGACGGTCGCGTGGTCGAGCGGGGGACCACGGACGCCGTCCTCGACGACCCGCAGCAGGACTACACGCGGATGCTGCTCGCAGCGGCGCCCGTCGCCGATCCCGTGCGACAGGCGGCGCGCCGCGAAGCGTGGCGCGCCTGGGAAGGAGTGGCCTCGTGACCGCCAACGTCGTCGAGCGCCCCGTGGCGTCGTCCGCACGCGCGACCGGCTTCCGCGCCGTGGTGCGCCGGGTCCGGCAAGACCGCTGGGC
Organism: Curtobacterium sp. ABR8; assembly: GCF_057812125.1. Lineage (NCBI taxonomy): Bacteria > Bacillati > Actinomycetota > Actinomycetes > Micrococcales > Microbacteriaceae > Curtobacterium > Curtobacterium sp. ABR8. Next base: position 3,104,911 of record NZ_CM173818.1, on the reverse strand, counting down.
CGTGACGTCGGCCGTCGTCATCGTGGTGTTCCTCCTGGTCGCCGTCGCGGCGCCGCTCATCAGTGCCGTCACCGGGCAGGACCCGTACGGGTACGACATCGACGCGCTCAACTCGTTCGGCGCGCCCAAGGGCTTCGGCGGCGGGATCAGCGGCGAGCACTGGTTCGGCGTCGAGCCGCTGACCGGACGCGACCTGTTCGCGATCGTGACCTACGGCGCCCGGACGTCGCTCGGCATCGGGCTCGCCGCGACCCTGGTGTCGATCGTGATCGGCGTGCTCGTCGGCGTCACCACCGGCTTCTTCGGCGGCTGGTACGACCGCGTGCTCTCCCGCGTGGTCGACGTCATCTTCGGCTTCCCGTCGCTCGTCTTCATGATCGCCCTGACCGCGATCGTGCCGACGTCGTTCCCGAAGCCCGTCCTGGTCGTGCTGGTCATCGGCTTCTTCGGCTGGCCGTCCGTGGCCCGCGTGGTCCGCGGTCAGACGCTGTCGCTCGTGAGCCGGAACTACGTCGTCGCCTCCACGGCGATGGGCGCCGGCCGGTGGCACGTCATCCGCACGCAGCTGCTGCCGAACCTGGCGGCGACGATCACCGTCTACGCGACGATCTCGATCCCGTCGATGATCGGCGCCGAGGCCGCCCTGTCGTTCCTGGCCGTCGGTGTGACCCCGCCGACGCCGTCGTGGGGCCGCAGCATCGGCGACGCCGTCGGCTGGGTGCAGACCGACCCCATGTACCTCGTGTTCCCCGGAGTGGCCCTGTTCCTCATCACCCTCGCGTTCAACGTGCTCGGCGACGCCCTGCGGGACGCACTCGACCCGAGGGGAGCACGCCGATGAGCACCTTCCGCTTCATCGCGATCCGCATCCTGGGTGCTGCCGTCGTGCTGCTCGTCGTCGCGGCGATCACCTACGCGCTGTTCATGCTGCTGCCGACGAACCCCGCGCGCGCGATCTGCGACAAGCCCTGCACGCCGGACCGGCTCCGCGAGGTCCAGGCGTTCCTGGGGACGGACAAGCCCTGGCTGGCGCAGTTCGGCGCGTACCTGGCGGGGATCTTCACCGGCCGCACGTTCGGCAGCGGAGCGTCCGTGATCACCTGCGCCGCACCGTGCTTCGGGTACTCGTTCCAGCTGCACGAGAGCGTCACCGAACTGATCCTGTCCCGCCTGCCCGTCACCGCGTCGATCGCCGTCGGTGCCGCCGTGCTCTGGCTCGTCGCCGGGGTGTTCGGTGGCACGGTCTCGGCGCTCCGCCGTGGCACCTTCGTCGACCGGGCCGTGATGACCGTCGCCGTCGCCGGGGTCTCGTCGCCCGCGTACCTGATCGGGTTGCTCGGCATCCTGCTGTTCGGGTTCGTGCTCGGGATCCTGCCGACGAGCGGGTACGTCGCGTTCGCCGACGACCCCGTCGGCTGGTTCACGCACCTGATCCTGCCGTGGTGCGTGCTCGCGTTCATCAGCGCCGCGATCTACGCCCGACTGACCCGTGGCGAGATGCTCGAGTCGATGTCGCAGGATTTCGTACGGACCGCTCGGGCCAAGGGCCTGCGGGAGCGCCAGGTCGTCGTGCGGCACGGACTCCGCACCGCGATCCTGCCGGTGGTGACGCTGTTCGGGCTCGACCTCGGGTCGCTGCTCGGCGGTGCGGTCATCACCGAGAAGGTGTTCTCGATGCAGGGCCTGGGCGCGCTGCTCATCGATGCCGTGCACACGCTCGACCTGCAGGTCGTCGTCGGCTTCACGCTGTTCTCGGCGCTGTTGATCGTCACCGCGAACGTGATCGTCGACGTGGTCTACGCGTTCGTCGACCCGCGGGTGCGGCGCCGGGCGTAGCTCAGGCGGCGTCCCACCAGCGCAGCACGCGGGTGCCGTACAGCGTGAGCCACTTCGACGGCTCGCCCTCGGGCACGTCGACCTCGAACCACTGCCGACCCGGCGGCCGAGCACCCTGCGTCCACGTCCCGTCGGCGTTCCCGGCGGCGCGGACGACCTCGACCGCCTCGGCTGCCCGGGGATCCGGCGCGGTGCCGTCCTGCAGCGCGGCAGCCCGCAGGTGGTCGGTCACCCGCAGCGCCGAGTAGATCCAGCGCAGCGGGTACGCGAACCGGGTCGCCCACGGCCCGACGAGTTCGCCGTCGTGCTTCCGGAACAGCAGTCGACGCTCGAGCAGGTACTCGGCGCCGCGGTGTCGAGCCGCACGGAGCTCCGCCGCGCGGGGGTGGGTGCCGCGGGTCAGCTGCTCGTGCTGCAGCAGCCCGTCGATGACGTTGAGGGTCGAGTGGAACGACGACACGGTCGACCCCTCGATCCACTCGCAGTTCCACCCGCCGTCGTCGAGCTGGTGATCGAGGAACCACGCCGCCAGCTGACCGACGTCGGCACCGAGCCATGCACCGTTCGCCAGGGTGAACGCGTTGATGCAGCAGTCGACCTCGCCGCTCCAGTAGGGCAGGTCCTCGTACTCCCAACGGCTGTTCGTCGCGAGGCGTGCAGCCGTGTCCCCGAGGACCGCCGGATCGAGCCCCCAGTCGCGCAGGGCGTTCAGCGACCAGGTCGTCGCCGTGTAGGGCTGTCCGGGCTCGTCCGCCTCGGGACCGTCGAAGTCGAAGTCCGCCGGGAAGTACGCGCCACCGGCCCACTGCCCGTCGGAGTCTTGGTGCGCGAGCATCGCCGCCCCGAGGCCCTCGGTCGCGACTCGCCCCCGGGTCTGCTGCCACACGGACGGCGGCGCACCGACCAGGTCCCGCTCGACCTGCCACCGGACCGCCGGGTCCGAGTCGAGCAGCCACTCGACCACCGCGTCGTCGCTCATGGCGCGGAGGCTACGCCGTGCGGAAGCCCGCCGCCACGTACCGGTAGGACGAGCCGTCGTCGGTCCGATCGACCACACCGAGGTCGACGGCGTCACGTCGGACGATCGCGACGTCCTCGCAGAACATCGCGATGGCGGCGTTCAGCACCGCCTCGCTGACGGGGCGTGACGATCCGAGTCGCTCGAACACCAACTCGACGATGCGCGTCGACAGCGGGAGCCGCTCGTCGTCCTTCACGGGCATCCGGTGGATCCGGTCGAACTCCAGGAGCGCGGCCGGCGCCTGCAGACGCTGCAGATCCTGCGCTGTACGGCCGAGCAGCGCCACATCGGGTCCGTCCACATCCAGCCAGTCGAACGCGCTGACCGCGGACATGGTCCGCTCGTCGAGCTGAACGCGATCGACGAGCGCTGGGCGCAGTGTCCGGCTCGCCACCGCCGACACCACCTGCCGTGCGCGTGCCAGCGGCTCCGTGGCCCTGCTCAACCTTCCGCCGCCAGCCGATCGGGGTGCCACTTCGCCCACTTCTCACGAACAGCGGCATCGAGCGGGACGTCGAAGTGCCGCGCGATGAGCAGGACCTGCGCGAGGACGTCCGCGATCTCGTCCCGGAAACCCTGCTCGATCTCGTCGTCCGTGCGGCCCTTGCGCCGAGCCTGACCCGAGCGCGCGAGGAACGCCTGCGTGAGTTCACCCACCTCTTCGCCGAGCTTCAGGACGAACCACTCGTCGGTGCGGTCGATGCCGTGCCGCTCGGCGTAGAACGCGGAGACGGCCTCGACCTCGTCGCTCAGGTCCTGGACGTCCATCAGAAGTACGTGATGCCGTGCGGGGTCCGGGGCGGGAGCAGCATCGCGCGCAGCAGCTCGACCGACGCAGGATCCGCAGCGCGGACCAGGCCGGCGGCCGCCAGGGTGACGGGCGAGACCGACCCGATGAGCAGCGCACCGAGCTCTGCCACGTCGAGCTGGACGTCGGAACCGGCCGCGTCGGCGTCGTCGGCGATGCGCGTGACGCTGCCACGGGCCTCCTGGACGTCCAGCCGGTACGTGCCGGTCGTGTGGCCGAGCGCATCGGTGACCGCGAGTGTCAGCGAGCCGTCGACGGCGAACGGCCGCGACTCGAGCACCGCGGCCACGTCGAGGACGCGCAGCCAGACGTGGTCCTCCTCGTGGTCGACGTCGTAGGCGCGGTTGTCGCCGAGGGCCGCGACGATCGGGTCGTCGAGCCGCGAGCGGTTGTACTTCACGACGTCGTTCAGGTCGATCGACAGCAGGAACTCCCACAGCGCCGTGTACGCCTGGTCGTTCGCGTAGACCAGGTCGACGATCTCGAGTGCGGTGTCGGAACCCCGGTCCTCCTTGACACGCCAGGTGACGTAGCCGTCGACCTCGTCGGAGCCGTCGGCACGGTGCACCGCCGCACGGACGTCCTTCGCCTTCTGGCCGTCGTTGCCGAGCAGCCCGAAGACGATCGGCCAGGTGCCGGCGTTGCGGACCATCGAGCCGGGCGTGCGGGTGTGGAAGCGCTCGAAGACCGCCTTGCCGGGACCGTCGGCGAGCCACTGCGGCGTGACGACGGACACCGCGCCCGACGTCGGGGCGAGGAGGGGGAGCGCGCGTTCGCGACGCACGCGCACCGCGCGCTCGCGGATCGCGCTGCCGAAGCCGAAGCGGCGGTAGATCGTGCCCTCGGACGCGGTCAGGGACGCCACGGCGTAGCCCTCGGCGACACCGCGCTCGAGCGCGTGCGTCATCATGCGGCGCAGGATGCCGCGGCGACGCTCGGTGGGTCGGACCGTGACCGCGGAGATGGCCTGCGTGTCGACGGACGACCCGTCGCCCCAGCTCAGCGCCTTGCGGAACCACGTGAAGGTGCCTGCGGGCCAGGTCTCGTCGACGGAACCGGGGAAGGGCTTCCGGACGTAGACGCCCAGGAAGGTCTCTTCGTCGGCGATGAAGTGGGACGCCATGCGCGCTGCACCCTCGGCGTCGGGATCGGCTTCGTGGAAGCCGAGGCCGACGGCCTGCATCCACGCAGCCGTCTCGGCGTTCGGCGCCCCCTCGTCATCCGTCCCGGGCGCGAACTCGCGCAGCTCGTAGCGGTCGTCGAATGCCTCGTTGCTCACGCTCACGACCCTATCGGGACCGGGTGACGTCACGGCGTGGTGCGACGAGCCTCCTGCGCGACGACCTCGTCGAGGTCTGCCAGCGACCGCATCTGCTGCAGCGGACGGGCCATCCGGTGGTTGTCGCGGAGCGCCGGTTCGACGCGCGACAGGAACGCCCAGTACCCGGCCGTGAACGGGCACGCGTCGTCGCCGACCCGCTTCGTCGGGTCGAAGCGGCAGCCCCCGCAGTGGTCCGACATCCGGTCGATGTAGCGGCCGCCCGACGTGTACGGCTTGGTGGCGACCATCCCGCCGTCGGCGTGCTGGGACATGCCGATGATGTTCGCGGGCATCACCCAGTCGGTGCCGTCGACGAACACGTCCGTGAACCACTCCGTCAGGTGCACCGGATCGTAGCCGCGTTGCAACGCCCAGTTGCCGAGCACCATGAGGCGCTGGATGTGGTGCAGCCAGCCGTGGTCGTGCAGGCCCTCGATCGCGGTCCGCACGCAGACTGCCTCGACCTCGGACGCGTCGAGGTCCTGCCACCAGCCGGGCAGCCGTCCGTGCGCGCCGAGGGCGTTCTCCGATGCGCCGTAGTCGTCGCCGAACCACCAGTAGAGGTGCCAGACGTAGTCGCGCCAGCCAGCGACCTGGCGGACGAAGCCCTCGACGCTGGCGAGCGGGGCGGCCTCGGTGCGGTGTGCTTCGAGGGCGGCGTCGATCGCCTGGCGTGGATCGAGCACGCCGAGGTTCATCGGCACGCTGAGGAGCGAGTGCGCCATCGTCCAGTCGTTCGTCAACGTGGCGTCCTCGAACGGACCGAAGTCGCCGAGGCGCACCGCGACGAAGTCGTCGAGCGCACGCTGGGCCTCGTCCGCCGTCACCGCGAAGCGACGGGTGTCGTCGCGGCCGACGAACCGCGCCGTGCCGTCCCGCTCCCACCGGTCCAGGTCGTGCCGGACCTGCTCGTCGATGTCGTCCTCGTCGGGCCACCACGGCTCGGGCAGCCCGAGGGTCGTCGCACCCTTCGGCGGCGGCTCGCGGTTCTGGTCGTCGAGGCTGAACTTCCCGCCGATCGGCTTGCCGTCGCGCAGCAGCCAGCCCTCGCGGCGCCGGACACGCTCGTAGTGGTCCTCCATGCGGAACCGACCCGTGCCCTGGGCCGCCCACTCCGCGAACTCGTCCTCGTCGGTGACGAACCCGCGGCTCGGCAGGATCACGGTGTCCCGGCCCCAGTGCCGGACCTGCGCGCGGAGGGTGCGGGACGGCGGGTCGATCACCTCGAGGTCGTCGCGGCCCGTCAGTGCTTCGCGGAGGGTGTCGACCTGGACGTGCTCGGCACGGTCACCGAGTTCGCGGACGCGGTGGCGCAGGGCGCTCAGCCAGAGGTGGGCCTTCGCCCGGTGGACGGGGCGGGCGGTGAAGAACTCGCGTGCCTCGACGACGAGGGCCGGGCCGCCGTCGTCGAACACAGGACCGTACTGGCCGGGCAGGACCAGGCGACGGCGTTCGGTGGGCATGGGTGGACCGTACCCAGTGGGCGCGGTGGGGTTGTCAGTCAGGGACGCTTGAAGCGCTCGGTCACGGGCGCTCGTCGACGAGGGCGATGAACCGGCTGCCGATGCCCTCGACCTCTCGTCGGGTGAGCCCGCCGGTCGGTTCCGGTGCCTGGTACGGCTCGTGGTAGTCGCACATCAGGTAGTCCCACTCGGGCCACCACTTCTTCGGCCGCGCTTCTTCGGCGAACGCGCAGACGACGCACTCGAGGCGGACCCAGACCTTCTTGGCACCCGTGCGGTTGGCTCGCGACTGCACGAGCCACGCGGGCGGATCCTGTTCGATCGCGTCGAGTTCGGCTTCGCTGAGACGCGAGGGGATTCCGTGGTGGGTCGCCATCTCGAGGGTGATGTCGAGTCGAACGGCGGCGTCGCGTCGGGAGAGCATCCGACCAGATTAGGTTCTGTCGGGGGCTCAGTGCTCGTCGGACCGCGCAGTGCTCGTCGGATCGCTCAGTGCCCGTCGGACCGCTCAGTGCCCGTCGGACCGCGCAGCGCCCGTTGGATCGCTCAGTGGCCGTCGAGGGCGTGGCATCCGCCGTCGAGGACCCACCCTGCGGTCGTGACCTCGGCCGTGCCGTCCCGCTGGACCTCGCCGATCAGGCAACCGGACATCTCGACCTGCGCCTCGAACAGCACCGTCCCACCGGTCTGCGTCGTCACGATCCAGCGGTCCGGTGCCCCGACGCCGTCGAGGATCTCCTCGACCGCCGGCTGCAGGACCGGAGTCGGCCGTGCGGCGAGCTCCCGCTCCACCTGAGCCCGTGCGACGTCGAGCGCTGCCGCCGACTCCGCGGTCAGCTCGGTGCGGTCATGGTGCCGCTTGTTGAGCCCGTACTGCGGCGGGCTGTCGCCGCCCGGGCCGGCGCCGTCCCCGGACGCAGCGTACGTTCCCGCGGCGCCCGTCGGCTCTCCGGTCGCGGTGCCAGCCTGTGCGCTGCTCGTCGACGGGCCGCTCGAGGCCGTGCTGCTCTCGGCGGCGCAGCCCGTCAGCAGGATCAGCGCGAGCAGCGCTCCGGTCACCGATGCGGTCGTTCTGTGGTCCCCCATGAGCGGCATCCTGACAGAGCGCGGGGGAGAGCACGGGGCTCGTCACCGGATCGTGATGCAGGGTGTGGCTGTCGCGTCCTTCCGAACTCCAACCAGGTCAGGTGGGTCTGGTCGGCATCGAGGGCCCGACCGTCGCGGCTCGTCCCGAGTGGGCCGCGGTCGGCCTCCTGCAGAACGACGCGGGGCACAGGCCGGTGCGATGCGCTGATGCGGCGGTGGCCAGATGGCGGGCGAATGCGACCCGTTCGACAGGCGGCTTGTTCTGTAGCGATCGAGGCACCTTCGTCGGGCATTCTTGCGGGACAGGCGTACGGGGATCCGCCGATCAGCGCGGACATGGCAGCCCATCGGTCGCATTGCGATGGTCAGGCTGGAGCGGTGAGCGACCGGCTACCGGACGCTCTGCATGACGCTGCGTTCTTCGGTTGCCGTGAGCCCAGAACGGCGGGATCGGTCCAGTCCCCGTGATCGTTCGTCCTCGAGGACGTCAGCAACGGTCGATTCGAGCGGTCGAACGCGTCCACCCATCTGCTGGAAGGCCAGCGCTGAACGCTGGGCGAGGGCCGCGTCGGACAGTGGCAACCACAGCGGCAGTGATCGGGGTCCCGCCCAGTGCCGAACGTCGTGCGCGAGCAGCACCTCGTCCTCAACCTGCTCGAAGGAGCCGTCGAAGTGGGCGACCGCCGAGACGCGGGCAAAGAACGTACTCATCGGGAGGACATCCCCGACAGCATTGGCGACCCCGACGTGGCGGTCCCGTGCTGCCCGGCTGAGCCATGCCGAGAGGTCGGCGACGTCGATCACCTGAACGAACCGACCGGCCGTCGTCGGAACGAGCACCGGACCGCTCCTGCTCAACCGCGCGGGCCAGTACCCGAACCGGTCGCTCGGATCGCCGGGGCCGACGATGAGGCCAGGCCGGGCAACGAGCAGCCGGGAGCCCAGCCGGGCGGTGCTGCTGTGCTCGGCCGCAACCTTGGCGTCCGCGTACTCCGGGAGGTTCCTCGGTTCCACCAGCGTTGCCGACTCGTCTGCTCCCGGCTCATCGTTCCGGGCGTACACGGACACGGTCGACACGAGGGTCCAGTGCGCCGCAGTGTCAGCAAGTTCGGCGAGGGCTGGCTCGACGAGCTCTGGCTCACTGGACAGCTCGATCACTTCATCCCAGTCGCCCCGCACCAGCTTGTACGCATCGTCTGCTCGCCGGTCCGCGCGCACGAGCCGTGCACCGTCCGGCACGGCTCCGGACTCACCTCGAGCAAGGCACGTGGCCTCGACTCCCTCCGCGACGAGATTGCGCACGATCGCTTGCCCCAGCCAGCCAGTCCCACCCAAGACAAGTGTCTTCATGACCCCAGCTAATCGAAATGGCCGCGCTCACCGGGTGCAGGTCCGCTCACAGCGCACCGGATTCGCCGCTGCGACGGACCGTCACGGCATGGCTCTCGCGTCATGCGCCTGGCTGAGACGTCCGGTAGCCGATCGGCTATCGGACGATCAGCTACCCCGCTTGCGTCCGTGTGGGGTTAGGTCACCCCTTAGCGTCGTCCCATGGATCAAGACGCGCTGACAGTCGAAACGGCCACCGCCGCCGATGTGCCTGCCGCTCAGGCGCTCATCGAGGGTGCGAGGCAGTGGCTTCGATCGCGGGGGATCGATCAGTGGCAGGATCCGGTGCCGGACGCCGTTCTGGTTCGCGACGCAGAGCAGGGCAGTCTCTTCCTCGTACGTCAGGACGAGGTGGTCGTGGCCATGGTCACGGTGGCCGACTCGGATTCCGAGACGTGGGACGTGGCGAGCAGTCCCGCTGTGTACGTGCATCGGTTGGCCGTCGCTCAGACGCATCGTGGCAGTCGGCTCGGGCAACGACTGCTGGCGTGGGTGGAGCAAAGGGCTGCCGACCGCGGGGCGGCCTTCGTGCGACTTGATTGCGCGACGGACAACCCCGGGCTACGGAGCTTCTACGAGCGGCAAGGGTTTCGGCACGTTAGCGACGTCATGGTCACTGCCCTCGACGGTGGGCGGCAACTGGCTTCCAGCCTCTACGAGCGCGAGCTGGTCCGGTAGCCGATCGTCCAACGTGACATCGCCGGCCCGTGACGTTCGACGCCGCGCTCGTATCGTTGGCCGATGGATCTCGATCACGTTTGGCCCTTGTTTGGGCTGCGCCTCATGACTCCTCGGCTGGAACTGCGACCCTTGCGCGACGAGGATCTTCCTGGGCTCGTCGAGGTGGCCCTGTCCGGCGTCCACGATCCCGCTCGAATGCCGTTCGGTGTCCCATGGACGGACGCAGAACCGACAACGTTGACTCGTTCTCTGGCGCAGTACCACTGGAAGCTCCGGTCCGGCGTGAGCCGTGACTCGTGGGGTGTGAGCTTCACCGTGCTTCACCAGGGGACACCGGTCGGGGTCCAGGAGCTGCACGCTCGCCGCTTCGCCGCCCGCAAGACCGTCGAGAGCGGCTCATGGCTTGCCCTCGGACATCAGGGCCACGGGCTCGGAACCGAGATGCGGGCGGCGCTGCTGCTGTTCTCGTTCGACCATTTGGGAGCTGAGTGGGCGGAGTCGAGCGCAGTCGCTTGGAACGAGCCATCCCTTCGGGTGTCCGCGAAGCTCGGTTACGAGCTCAACGGTGTCACTCGTGCCCAGACCCGCGCCGATGAGGTCGTTGACGAGGTCAGGGTGCGCTTGAGGCGGGAGGGCTTCGCTCGGCCGAGTTGGAGCCTGATCACTGAAGGGGTCGAAGCAGCGACCGAGTTCTTGTTGTAGTCGAACAGGCGAGCGCTCGGCGGTCCGGTAGCCGATCGTCTACCGGACGTCGGTGTCCTCTGGCGCATCTCTGCGACGGCGGATAGCGCGGAGAACCGCTCTCCAGCTGGCGAGGTACACCACGAGGCCGATTGCTATGGCGATCGTTTGCGGGGCGCCGACGAGCACGAGTACCACCGCTGCGAGGAGCGCTCCCAGAAGAGCGCCGACGAGAAGTAGGGTCTGGAAGTTGCGCAGCCGCTGCTCAGCTCTGGTCGCTCGCATGTTTCGAATCTAACGAAAGCGTACGTCAGCCAATCCCTTACCGGGCGCCTCCATCGTTCAGGAGAGAGGGCTGAGCGCAACGCAGCCGGTTCCAGCGTCGACGCGCAAGACCGCTAGGTCGGTTCGACGTCCCTCGGCTCGTACGATGACGTCCTTGCCCACCGCTGAACTCACCAGCCGAAACAAGCGAACAAGCTCGTGACGGCCTCGACGTCGATCATCTCCCGAAGGTCGAAGTCGAACTCGATGGGGGCTCCCAGGCGAAGAAGAAATTGACCTGGACGCCGTCAGTCGGCCAAACGGAATGGCTTTCTCCTTCGTCACCTCCGCGGCGCTCGTCAACGCGGATCCAAGGCGCTCTCCTGAGGGCGTCGCGCAGCGTGGTCCATGTCAGCCTCGAGGGACCCGAGTACTTCAGCATCAGGAAGCATCAGCGGCACCAGACCATCAGCTTCACCGAACGCCTGCCGGAGAGCCGCTGCCGTGATCTCACCATCCACAGCTTGAACCTCTCAGCTCAGCCCGCTGGGCGCGACGTCCCTTGAAGGATCCGCCATCGAACGTCCCCCACACCTAGTATCCGGTGCACAGTGGGGTCATGAGCGACGAAGAACGCCGGGCTGACCGGTTGGCGGCAATCATCGGCGGTGTGGCCGCCTTCGTCGCCCTCATCGTGGTGATCGCGTGGGCTCTCGCGACCCAGTCCTCCGCCATCGCGACCTGACCAGGCCAGACCCGCGTGGTTTTGCCCGGTACAGGATCGGCCACCGAACAGCTACGCCTCACTGCCATCACGTCGACCTGGTTGGGTGAAGTCCATGTGGATTCCCGGACTCATCGCTGGGCCGGCGATCATTGCGGTAGCGGTGACTGCGTTCGTGCGTCCGGCGCCGATCGCGCAGTACTTCGTCGACGCCCAGCAGGGGAGCCGCGGTCCGCAGAGTGCGATGACCCCGGGACTCGTCCGTGTGCTCGCTGTAGGGCTGGCAATGATCGGCATCGTCTGGACACTCCTGTCCATCTTCGGTCACCCCGAGTGACCGGCGAGTGGAAGGCGCGACCAAACGGAGTCCGGTAGCCGATCGGCTGCCGGAGTTGTCGATTCGACCGCGGCGACGGAGCGGCCGATACGCTCCGACCATGAGCATCATGACTTCGTGGCCTGTGCGACGGTGAGCATCGAGTCTTTCGACGTTGAGCCGATCGACCATCGCACGGTGGTTCGATGGCTGCTCGGTCTGTTGGCTGCCTTCACTGGTGCTCTTGCGATCATCGGGTGGCCGCTACCGGCGGCCCCGGGGAGATACGTGCGGGCCGACGCGTGGGAGCGCACGACCGCCTTGATTGAAGCATGGTGGTCCCACGACGGTTGGCGAATGTCTGGGGCGTCATGGTTCTGGGGTGGGGTCGCGATAGGCGCGACAACTGGTGTGATCATGATCGGTGCCGCAAAGGAGCGACCATGGCGCAGAACATGGCTCCTGACCGTGTTACCGGGGGGCGTCATCGCAGCGCTGGGCCCGTTGGTTCAGGTCCTGTTGGGAATCCGGTGGTCGAACTACTCAAAGAACCACGACAGCCGGTCCACGATCATCGTGTACGCGATCGGTTTGGCCGTAGCAGTAGGTCTTCCGTTTCTGCGCGATTGGGTGGTGCGTGGCCGCGAGAAGAGCGACGGCGACGGCGCTCTTCGACGTTGATGCACCGAAACCCCCGGCTCAAGACGAGTCGCCTGGGCGAATCGTTGTTGTCGGACGACGGACGCAAGTCGACCCGCCCGTCCTCTAGCTCTCGTCGCGGGTGCGTCCGCTAGCCGATCGGCTATCGAGCCGCGAGTCTGAGGACGGTGGTATCCCGGGTCATCGATACCACTCCTCGTCGATCGTGGCGAGCTTCGACGGCCGCAGCTCGTCGGTCAGGCCGTAGAAGCGCTGGAAGGCCATGATGAGCGGCCGCCACCGGTCGGGGTCGATGCGGTTCGTCGTCCCCGCCGCACGGATGTCCTCGTGCACGTGGACGCGGGAGACCGCGGCTTCGAACAGGAAGGTCGCGCCGTCGTCCGACTCCTCGCCCGTGAGGGTGTGCGCGTTGACGACACGCGCCTCGAGGTTCACGGGGCACTCGTCGATCCGCTCGGCACTGACGGTTTCCCCGGGGCGTCCGTGCAGTCCGGCTGCGGTGAGCTTGTCCGGGACGTGGCGGTAACCGACCCGTTCCTTGCCGTCCGGCACGGGGTCGCGTCCGGTCGTGAGCGCGAGGGCGTCCACCGCGGAGACCAGCCGGGCCGAGGGCAGGTTGATGACGCACTCGCCGGTGGACAACAGGTTCTTGGCGGTCTGGGACCGGCCGCCCATGCCGAGCACGGCGGTGTGTCCGAGCCAGAACACCGACGACATCGGGGCGGTGTTCGTCACGCCGTCCGCGTCGATGGTGCTCAGGAGGACGACGGGCGTGCCGAAGTAGAGGATCGCGGGATCGATGCGGGTGTGCTGCACGGACTGCTCTCTGTCGAAGCCCGCGTCGGTCGCGAGCACCGCTGAGTCTCGCGATCCGCGCACGCGGTGGCTGGCGGGTTCCGGACGTCGCATCCGGGCGCCCCTTCCGGCGGCCGGCCCGTCCCGCCAACCCTGCCACCATGGAGCGGTGCGCATCTTCGTGGCCGGTGGTTCCGGTGTCCTCGCTCGATCGGTCGTCCCGCTGCTCCTCGCAGCGGGACACGAGGTGACCGTGACGTCCCGGTCGGTTGAGAAGGCGCGGCTGCTCGAACGTCCGGGTGTGACCGCCACGGTGCTCGACGCGCTGGACCGTGACGGCACGATCGCCACGGTCGCGCGTGCGCAACCGGACGCCGTCCTGCACCTCATGACGGACCTCGGCACCGGGAACTCGGCCAGCAACGCGCTGCTCCGGTCGACGGGGACCCGGAACCTGGTCGACGCGGCACGAGGCGCCGGCGTCGACCGGATCGTCGCGCAGAGCATCTCGTGGATCTACCCGTCCGGCACGGAACCGGCCACCGAGACGGACCCGTTGGACCTCGACGCAGTGGGGCCCCGACGGACGACGATCACCGCCGTGCGGGAGCTCGAGGCCGCCGTGCAGGAGGTCGGCGCCGGCGTCGTGCTGCGGTTCGGGCAGCTGTACGGACCCGGCACCTGGTACACGTCGGACGGTCGGTTCGGGGAGGCGGCACGTGCAGGTCGGCTCCCCGCGACGGAGACGGTGACCTCGTTCCTGCACGTCGACGACGCAGCTGCGGCCGTCGTCGCGGCGCTCGGGTGGCCTGCCGGTGTCCGGAACGTCGTGGACGACGAACCAGCACCCGGAACAGCGTGGGTCCCCGCCTTCGCTGCCGCCGTCGGCGGGCCGGTACCGGGCACCGAGCAGAGCGACGACCCCGGGCGCCCGGTGTCGAACCGTCGTGGCCGCGAACTGGGCTTCGCACCGCGGTGGTCGACCTGGCGGACGGGCTTCGCCAGCCTCTGACCGTGTCCGGCGACCCGTCGGTACCCGGCACGCCCGCCATGCCTCGCACGATCGTCCGACAAGCTGTTGCAATGACAAACATCCGCCGAGCCGCTGTCGGTGACGCTGAAGCGATCGGACTGTTCCAGATGCGTGCATGGGAGCAGACCTACCGCGGCGTCGTCCCGGACTCGTTCCTCGACGCCAGGGCCGCCCAGCCGGGAACCGGACGCTGGGCGGAGCGCATCCGTGCCGGAAGCCGACACGTGTTCGTGGCCGAGTCGGCCAGCGGCCGGCTCCTCGGCGTCGCCAGCACGACGCACACATCCGAAGCACAGGACGGCCTTCCCGCACGCGAATTGTCGACCCTGTACGTCGATCAGGGCTCACACGGAACAGGGTTGGCGTCGAATCTCCTCCACGCCGCGATCGGCGGAGACGACGCGCACCTGCTCGTGTTCTCGTTCAATCTGCGCGCCCAGCGCTTCTACGCGAAGCACGGATTCGAGCGCATCGGCAGACGGCAGCTCGACCCAGGAACCGGACTCGACGAAGAACGATGGATCCGTAGGCTCCCCGATCCTGGAAGCCGACTCGTGAGCCGATCGTGTATCGGTACGGGTGACTCGTAGGCTTACCGGGTGATTGCGCGCGTTCTCGGTTCTGGTCGTCCGCTTGTCGCCCTCCACGGGTTCGGTGTGGATCACCGGATCATGCTGCCGCTGGCGGACGCCGTGCAGGACCTGCCTTGGCGGATGGTGTTCCTCGACCTGCCGTGGGCCGAGGCTGCTGCCGGGACCTCGACTGCAACGAGCGCGGTCGAGGTGGCAGACGAAGTACTCGCTGAGATCGACAACTACCTCGGCGACGAGCCCTTCGCCGTCATCGGGAACTCCTTCGGCGGCATGATCGCCCGACACGTCGCCCACGAACGCCGAGACCACATCCTCGGCGTCGCGACCCTGGCCGGTGTCGTGCATCCGGCACACGCGGACCGTGCCGTCCCCGAGCGCACCGTGCTGCACACCGAACCGTCCGTCCTCAAAGCCGCTGGCGACGCGCGAGCAGCGTTCGAGGAGGTCAGCGTCATCCAGGATGCCGCCGCGTTCGCAGCGTTCGAGCGGTACGTGCTGCCGGGTCTCCGTGGCGCTGACATTGCGGTGATGGACCGCATCGCCGCCGACTACGCACTGGACGCCGTGCCGGAGGAGCGCCACTCGGATCCGTTCACTGCTCCGGCCCTGCACCTGTTCGGTCGGCAGGACGACGTCGTCGGCTACGAGGACGGGCTCGCACTCCGAGACCACTACCCGCGAGGGAGCTTCGTCGTCCTCGACGGTGCTGGACACAACGTGCACCTCGAGCAACCAGAAGTCACGACCGCCCTGGTCCGCGATTGGCTCGTACGCATCGACCGGTAGCCCATCCTTCACTGGTGCAAGAGCGGGCTGACCCCGTACCGTCGCCCCTGCGAGTGCGCGATGGGTGTGGCTGGTGCTTGCATCGTCAGGTCTCCTCGGCTCTCGTGTCGTCGTGCGCATCAGCGCGCGTTCGGTCCTCGGTGCGCCGCCGCACTCCTGGACGTCACTGACCGTCCGTCGCCGTCCGCTTGCGGACCCGGTACGGAGCGATCCTCCGGCCCTCAGCCCCTCAGCCCCTGAGCAACTCGGCGACCAGCGTCGCAGCTGCGATGACGCCTCCGAGAACAAATCCACAGCCAGCGAATCGTGTGAGTTCCGGAGTGAACTGCCTTCCCCAGAACTCCCCTTGCACTTTCCGCGCGAAGCGGGCGATCGGCTTCGGGAAGATGATGAGGACACAGCCCCATGCGACGGCGATCACTGCCAGCCCGACCAAGAACGTACCCACCGCGCTGAGCGTAGTGCGGTCGCGCAGCGCGGGCGATGGGAGCAGTCCCACAAGCTGATCTGTGCCTGAACTGTGCTCGGTGGTGTCGACGGGAGGCGCTTGCCGGAGGCTACGAAGCGAGCGTCACTGATCAGATCCGCGCGCGACGATGAACGCATCGAACAAGGCTCGCTCGGAAGTGTCGTTGGTGGTCGCGTCGAGCATGATGCCGTCGCGGCCCTTGGGCACGTCGATGGGGATGCGGGCCGTCGCCCCGCAATGGATGTTCGCTTCGCCGATGAGCGAGTTGGTGTCGAACGAATCGCCGTACTCGTCGTGCTTGGTCGTGATGTCCTGGATGGCGAGGTGCACCGTCTTCGTGGATCGGCAGACGGCGAGCACGTCGTACGGGCCCACGAGCTCGGTCTGCAGTGTGATCTCTGCGCGCGCCTGCTTCGTGTTCTCGTCATCGACGAGGAGTTGTCCGCCACCGCCCGCGTGGTTGCCAGCGAGCTGGGACGACATCTGGCCGAGCCAGTCCTGCCCGTAGTCCTTGGGGAGGCCGTTCCCGGTGGTGTGACTCGTGCAGCCGGCGAGGAAGAGCGTCGAGCCGATGGTCAGAACTGCCACGGTCAGTCGGTGGGGGGTGTTCAGCACCTGTTGATCATGCCTGCAGGACAGCGGCGCGGCCAACCCCGTCATCGCGGAGTCCTGGTCGCACGGCGACGAGTGACTGCGTACTGTCGACCTTCGGCAACACCCTCGACGTCTGGCGCTGGCCAGCGTGGTCTCTTGAAGACGGCAAGGTTCTGGCGCCTTCTCTTCAGCGGCGTGGGCCTGTGGGCCGATGTACTGAACTGCCGAACCGTCGGCTCCCGGTACCCCTTCGCTCCGCGAACGGCGAGCAAGCTCCGCGAGGTCGTCGGCGAGCCAGGAGCGGCCGGACGCGCGTATCCCTCGCGGCCGGAGTGAACGTCGGTGCCGGTGCGGCCGCTGCGTGGCCGCACCGAGTCACTGTTCTCGGGTTGTTCGAACAGCCAATCCGATGCGCACTTCACCGGGCTCCATCGAGCGATCGGCTACCGGACGGTGGCGACCTCAGTCGAATTCGTCGACCCGGTACGGCGCCGACGCGCCAGCGTAGAAGACGACCTGGGCGCGCGACCCGACGTCGCCCTGCAGGCGCCCGGCTGTTCGGAGTCCGAGGGCGCGGGTCTCGGCGTCGCCGAACGGGGTCCCGGCTCGTTCGGTGAGGGCACGCCAGTGGACGACTGCTTTGGCTGTTCCCTCACATGCGCCCGCAGCACGCGCCGATCTGACGTCACGCTCCCCGTCACGCAGGAACTCGACATCGGTGCCAGGTCGTCCGATCGGCAGCACGACGGCCGTCCCCGATTCGGTCACCATTTCGATGCCACCGCCTGCGCCGCACCAGACGTGGACGTCGTCACCGAGCTCGAGCTGGACGCGACTTGCGAGAGTGAAGGAGTCGACTCGGTGGGCTTCCACCACGTCGGGGGACGCCGAGGTCGACGGGACTGCGCTCGACTCGTCACGATCGTCGAACACCTCTTGACTCACCTGCTCGAAGACGTCGTTCCAGGCCTGCAGGTCGTGCCGGAGTGACGCGCTCAGCCCGAGGTCCGTGGCCTCGGCGACCCCGAAGTGCTCTCTGGACCGCGATCCGCGGTACCACAGCGGGGAATCGTCGACCATGTACTCGGCCATCACGAGGATGATCATGCTCACCACCCGCACAGCGTACGACGGCGTCCGGCAGGGCTCTCGGGCGACGAGCCCGGTGGTGTCGCGGACGCGACCCGCCGTGCGCCGCCCGTTGACGGGGGAAACGCACCTGACGACGGACTGGAGGCCGTGCTCACCACGTGAGCAGGGCCTCCAGTCCGTCGTGTGGTCGCGTCAGGACCGCTGGCGGCTCCGGCGGACATGGTGCGGACGGCGAAGCCGAGCAGGGCGGCGAGCAGCGCGGCGTCGCCGTGATGACGTGCGGCGAGGCGTGGTGGAACGTGACCGCGTCGCCGCGGATCTCGTCCGAGGCGACGCTGCAGTACTCAGTGCGCGCGTCGCCCCGTCCGGGGCCGGTCAGTAGTCGGGGTCCTGGCGATCCTGGTCCTGCCAGGGCAGCATCCGGCCGGCGACCAGCGACAGCACGCCCCCGAACATGAAGACGAGCAGCACCGCCCACCAGGGGTTGCTTCGTTCGCGCGGCTGCTGTCCGTCCATACCGTCACGATAGCGGGTCAGTCGGTCGCACCTCGGGGCGGTTCGACGAGCAACCCGACGCGGTCGGCCAGGTAGTCGGCGAGCGGGACGGCGGAACCCGCGGCCGGTGACCAGCGGACGAGCGGCACGTCCTCCTCGATGAAGAGCACACCGGTCGCGTCGACGAGCGTCCCGTCCAACGCGATCGCCGTGGCGCCGTGGTTGACGGTGTCGCCGGCCGCGAAGTGCCCCTTCGCTGCAGCCGCGCGGTAGGCCCGACGGACCTCGGCGGAGACCGACTGGAACTGCGCCCGGCCCGGATCGGTGACCCGGGTGATCGCCCCGGTGGCCCAGACCCGGCCGCCGGACTCGAGCGACGACCCGATCAGCAGCGCACCGACGCGCCACACGCGACCGAGGGGCCGCATGGTCGCTTCGCGGCGGATGCCGAGCACCGCCTTCGGCTGCACGTACTCGCCGAGCGCTTCGTCCGGCACCCCGGCGGCGCGGAGCCGACGTGCGGCATCGTCGAGCAGTTCGCGCGCTCGCTGCACTCCGTCGGTCACGTCCACCGAGCCTAGACCGGGGCCTGCCCGGAGCCCCGGTGCGATGCGCTGCGGCGCCCGTGACCGGTCGTCGCACGTCGCCCGTGCCCGGCCGTCGATCGTCGCCGGCGGGCGGCCGTGACGGTCCCGACGGTGATCATCACACCGCCGTACGCCAGCAGGACTCCGGCGACGGTCGGGATGAGCCAGCTCCGCGACCCGTTGACGAGCTGGTTGACGACACCGACCTCGGGGATGCTGTACCAGACCACGCCCCGGATCTGCGCGGCGGTGACGGAGTGCGGGTCGGCCTTCGCGTTGTTGTCACCCTTGAGGATGAACGTGCGTTCACCGTTCGACGCCGAGGACACCGAGACCACCCGGTGGCTGATGACGGCCGGCTGGCCGGAGACGATCTGGTAGGTGACGACGTCACCGACCTCGATGTCGTCGACGGCGGTGGGACGGACGACGAGCAGGGTGCCCGGCGGCAGTGTCGGCTCCATCGACTGGGTCAGGACCGTCAGCGGCATCGAGCCGGTGGCCTTGGGCACCACGATGAGCACGACGGCGAGGGCCGCGACGAGCAGGAGCAGTCCGGTGCTCACGCCGAGGACGACGGCGTGCACGACGGCGCGCGCGCCGGAGCGCTCGGCACGTTCGGGACGGGCGGTCGCGCGGGTCATGCGCCACACCGGATCGCCGCGCCGTTGTTCTGGGTGAAGAGCGTGACCGGGCCGCTGCCGGCGACGGTCGAGGTCGGGTTGCCGGCGCTGTCGAGGACCTTGACGGTCACGGTGAGCGTCCCGGAGGTGCCGGCGCTCGCCGGGACGTCGTTCGGGGCGATGGTGATGAACGCCGAGTAGTCCTGCGCCTTCTGGCCGACCGCGGTGGTGCCGACGAAGGCGCCGTACCAGGTGTCCTTCGGTCGGTCCGCGGCGTCCCAGCGCACCTCGACGTACCAGCCGTCGTGGTCCGTGCAGACCAGTGCGGGACCGGTGTCCGCGGCCGTCGCCGGGGTGGTCAGGGTGAAGCCGCCCTGCACGACGCCCGAGGTCCAGCTGCCGCTCGCCACGGTGAGGTTGACGTTCACGGTGGCCGTGGCGGACGCCGGCGCCGAGGACTTGAGCGTGCTGCGGGTGCACCAGATGGCCGAGGCACCGGCGGCGAGCTTGGACGTCATGCTCGGCAGCGATGCCCAGGTGCCCGTGACCGATCCGCTGCCGACCGCGGCGCTCGTCGTGCACGCCGCGGTCGCGGCGACGGGCCACGCGACGACGGTGACGGCCTGGGCGAGCGCCGTCGAGCTGCCGGAGACGACGGACACGGTGGTCGTCGCGGTGCCGGCGATCGTGCCCGAATCGGTGAGCGTGATCGGCTTCGTGACCGACGTCACCGTGGACGAGAAGGTGGTGGTCAGCGCGCTCGTGCCGGCGATCGAGGCGGAGAGCTTGCCGATGGTGACGCTCGAGGCCGTGGTGCCGGACGCGCTCCACAGTGCCCAGGCGGCGCTCGATCCGCCGCCGACGAACACGGCGGTGAGCAGCACGGCGACGACGAGTCGGAGTCGGCGGTTCATGCGGAGACCTGCGTTCCCGTGACGGTGAGGGTGAAGTCGGTGACGGCGCCGGAGACGCTCTGCGGCGCGTCGGCGTCGAGGACCAGCTCGACACATCCGACGGAGCTCGCACCGGGCTGCAGCGTGAACGAGCTGCTGCCGGTGTCGAAGGCTGCGAGACGGCCGCTCGCGCCGGACAGCCCGGCGGTGCAGGCCGCAGCCGATGACACGTTGGTCAACCGGAGCGTCAGTTCGCCGAGCACGGCCGCCGACGAGGCGTTCGTCGCGGAGGCGACCTTCGTGGACGTCGTGGCGACCCGCATCGACAGCGGGATCGAACCGGTGTTCTTCACAGCGAAGGTGCCGGTGACGCCGGTCCCCGGTGCGAGGACGGTGGTGTTCATCGTCGACAGGGTGCCGACGGTGATCGTCGCCGTCGCGGACTTCACGGTGGTGGCAGCGGTGGTGGCGGTGCCGTTCCAGAGGGCGTAGGTCCCGCCGACGCCGAGGAGCGCCGTGGCGACCGCGACGACCAGGGCGAGCGCGACGGGCAGGATCCACCGGTGGCGTCGTGCCGCGCGGTGGCGGCCCGTCGTCCTCGGTGTCCCGGTCATGTGCGTCCCCTGGTGCTCGTGAGCCTCTGCTGGTGCGGACCACAAGGGGCCCAGACGGGCCGCAAGGGCCCGGGCGGGCCACGACCGGCGGATCAGGGGCCGGTCGTGGCCCGCGTCAGTGCGATCGGTGGATCAGGAACCGATCGCGGTCTGCGTGAGGGTGAAGGCCAACGCGCCGACGTTGATCGACCCGTTCTGTCCGGTGGTCGCCGAGGACGGCAGCGTGATCGTGAAGACGACCTTGACGGTCGAGGTGGACGCCGACGGTGAGACGACGAAGGTGTTCGCGTTCGACGTCGACTGCACGACGGTGGCGCTCGAGGAGGTCACGGCGAGGGTCTTCTGCGTCGCGGCGAGGAGCGCGGAGTCGCCGGTGATGGACTGGCTGGCGTAGGTCAGGTTCGCCTTGAGGTCCTGGCCGGTCGCGCCGATGTTCAGCGTCTGCGTGAACTGGAACGTGTTGCCCGGCACCATCAGGGCGGTGGTGGGGTTGATCGCGGTCGAGCGGCCGTTCGTGATGTCGGTCCAGGCGCCGTCGTTGTTCGCGCTGAGGGTCAGCGTGCCGGAGCTCACCGAGGACGCGGCGCTCGAGGCGCTGGCGTTCCAGAGGGCGAACGTGCCTGCACCGCCGAGGAGGAGGGCGATACCGGCTGCGCCGGCGATGGTGCCGGTGACGATCTTGTGCATGGGAGTGGTCCGTTCTGCGCTTCGGGGCGCGCTGAGCACCACCGGCTCGGTGATTCGGGTCGTCGTGCCGGTGGGACGGTGTCATCGACCTCGCGGGTGAGGGGTCGCGGCTGACCGGTGCCGAGAGTGGTCGCCGGGCTCCGGAGCGCAGATCTGCTGCTCGGGCGGGCTGGACTCGCTCTGCTGACGACGCTACTCGTCCCCCATAGTGCGGACAAGTCACAAGATGCTTTTGCATGCACCCAGAACGGGGGTGATTTCTGTCCTCCCTGTGGAGGACATGTTTGTACCCCGATCATGATCGGAATGTCGGGCGGTCCTCAACCGTTGCACCGTCCGGAAACGAGGAGGGACCCATGGGCATCGTGCGCTGGCTGTTCGACGCGCAGATCGTCATCGGCGACCAGACGGTGCTCTGGCGCGAGGTGATCGGCAACGTCTTCGGGCTGCTCAGCGCGCTCGGCGGGATGCGCCGCAAGGTCTGGGCGTGGCCGATCGGGCTGGTCGGCAACGCGCTCCTGTTCACCGTCTTCATGGGTGCCCTGTTCGACACCCCGAACCCCGTCAACCTGCTCGGTCAGGCCGGCCGCCAGGTCATGTTCATCATCGTGAGCATCTACGGCTGGTACCGCTGGACGCACCGCCCCGACGACACCGCCACCGTGATCGAACCGCACTGGGCCTCGTGGCGGACCAGGATCCTGCTGGTCGTCGGCATGGTCGGCGGGACCGCGCTGCTCACCCCGGTGTTCCGCGCCCTCGGGTCGTACGAACCGGTGTGGAGCGACGCGTGGATCTTCGTCGGTTCGCTGCTCGCCACCTACGGCATGGCGAAGGGCTGGGTGGAGTTCTGGCTCATCTGGGTCGCGGTCGACCTGGTCGGCGTCCCGCTCCTGTTCTCGGCCGGGTACTACGCGTCGGGTCTCATGTACGTCTTCTACGGCGTCTTCACGCTGACCGGCTTCTTCGTCTGGATGAACCAGCGCGTCAAGCCCCCGGCAGCCCCCGTCACGGTCGGCTGAACGGCCCGCCCACACCGAACTGGTCCACGACGACCCGGCGCGGATGTGACGGCCCCCGGTCTGGGACGAGACAATGGGGTACCGCACACGATGGGATGGTCCGATGGAACCCCTGCACGGCGAACGCGTCGAGGACGATGAGTCCCTCGCCGAGCGCACCGTCCGCGGAGCGATCCGCGCCTACCGACTGCACCCCTTCGACGCGGTCGACGCCTCGGTGGTGGCCGAGGTCGCGGGCATCCCGCTCGAGACCGTGGAGCGACTGTTCCCCGCGTGGGAGGCGTTGCTGCTGGTGACGTACGACCGCTGGACGCAGCTGCGGGGCACCCGTCGGAAGACGCCGCCGGCG
This sequence comes from Curtobacterium sp. ABR8, assembly GCF_057812125.1. Classification (NCBI taxonomy): domain Bacteria; kingdom Bacillati; phylum Actinomycetota; class Actinomycetes; order Micrococcales; family Microbacteriaceae; genus Curtobacterium; species Curtobacterium sp. ABR8. The sequence goes on along the minus strand of NZ_CM173818.1, from coordinate 3,082,029 downwards.
TGCACGATCGACCACGTCCGGTTGACCCTGGCAGAGGACGTCGCCGATCCGGGCCTCGTCCGCGTCCTGGCGGGCGTGATCACCGTCGCGAGCTCGGAGTCCGGGTTCGCCGAACTGTTCCGCAAACGCTTCGACGAGTACGTCGAGCAGCTCAGCAACGGTCTGCAACGCGACTTCGACAGCGGCGTCGAGGAATCGGCGATCCCGGCGTACCAGGCGGCGACGCAGCTGCTCGCGGTGTACGAGGGGCTGCAGATCCAGATGCTCGTCCGGCCGCACATCGACGTCATGGTGGAGTTCGACCGCTCGGTCCGGACGCTCCGACAGGGCTGGAAGCAGCACGAGCTGCCGTCGTGGGACCTCGACGCCGACGTCCCCGAGCGCGAGACGCCCCGACGCGAGCGACCGGCAGCGCAGCAGCAGGAAGCTCGTGAGCCCGAGCGGGAACCCCAGAGCCGTCCCTAGCGGGAGACCGACCGCCGCCGCCACGACACGATCTGCCGCAGCGTCACCTTCGACCCGTACTGCGCGACCGAGTGCCGGAACAGGTACTCGGCGAACCACAGCAGCAGCCCGGCGGCGACGAACACCTCGACGATGCAGACCACCGACTCGGTGACGCTCAGTGAGCCGACGGCGTTCCGGACCATGGCGGTGACGGGCGTGAACGTCGGGAAGTACGTGAAGAACGCGGCGACGGGCGACGACGGGGTGGTCATCACGAAGAACGCCGCGTAGAGCGGGATGATCAGGGCGAAGATCGCCGCCGACTGCAGCGCCGAGGCGTCCTTGATCGACGGCACCGCGGCACCGACGGCGACGAACAACCCGGACGCCAGCAGGACGCCGCCGACGAGCAGCAGGGCACCGACGAGCATCCGCCACGGGTCGATCGTCAGGCCGCCCAGCTGCGAGGCGACGAGCGGCAGGACGGCGAGCATCCCCACCAGCCCGGGGACGACGAACACCCCGACCTGCACGAACCCGACGAGCAGCATCGCGATCACCTTGCCGCGGATCAGGTCGCCGGCGGTGACGGCCGTCAGGATCATCTCGGAGATGCGGTTCTCCTTCTCCTCGACCACGACGGTCACCATGCGTGCGGCGAGCAGGATGACGAGCCCGAAGAAGGCGGCGACGTACAGGAACGGCGGCACGATCGACAGCCAGCCCGGGGCGACCCGCCCGTCGGCGTAGGTCGTGACGTCGGTGGCCGGTGGGGAGCGCAGGAGCTCGACCGTCTCGGGGTCGTCGACGGTCGCGGCGACGCTCTGCTCGAGCACCCGCTCGGCGAGCGACGAGTAGCCGCCGTTCGCGAACAGCCCGCGGTCGGCGGCGTCGACCTGGATCGCGGTGGTCGACGGCGACGCGGGGAACTCGATGAACGCGTCGAGGGCGCCGGAGCGCACGGCGGCGCGGTCGGCACCGGCGTCGGTGGACGGCGATCCGCCCCACTTCGCGGCGACGGACTCGGACACCAGCCCGGAGTGGTCGAGGTAGCGGAACGGGGTCTTCGTGGCCGACGAGCCGGAGACCACCGAGTCGGTGCCGGCTGCCTGTCCGATGCCGACGAGCAGGGACACGACGACGATGACGACCGGCAGCGCGAGCGTGCCGATCCAGAACGCGGGCTTCTTGACCGCGCGGACGAACTCGAACCGGACGACGGTGCCGAGGCGGCTCACGCTGCTACCCCCTCGGCGGCGGCGAGCGCGTCGTGGCCGTAGACCTGCACGAAGATCTCGTCGAGCGGGATCCGGCGCATCTCGAACGCGGTGACGCGGACACCGTCCGCCACCAGCGCGGCGAGGATGTCGGCGCCGTCCGGCGCGGCGGCGGACGTCGGCACGAGGTAGGCGACGTGCCCCTCGTGCCGCGCGAGCTTGTACAGCGGCGAGCGGGGGACCGGTCCGTCGAGGCCGACCCGGGCGACGGCGCCGCCGAAGGCGTCCTGCACGTCGGGGATGGACCCGTAGGCCGCGGCCGTGCCGTCCTTGAGCAGCAGGATCCGGTCGCAGAGCCGCTCGACCTCGTCCATGTGGTGGGTCACGAGGATGACGGTCGCGCCGTCGGCCTTGCGCTCGTCGACCAGGTCGAGCAGCAGTCGACGGTTGACGGGGTCGAGGCCCTTCGTGGGTTCGTCGAGGATGAGCAGCCGCGGCCGGTCCATGATCGTGATGCCGAGCTGCACCTTCTGCTGCTGGCCGCCGGAGAGCTTGTCGACGCGGAGCTTGGCGCGGTCGGCCAGGCCCACGCGGGCCAGGTAGTCCATGCTCCAGGCCGTGGCCTCGGGGCCGCGCAGCCCGCGGAGCCGTCCGAAGTAGGACATCACGTCGATGACGGATTCCTTGCGGTAGAGCCCGCGTTCTTCAGGCAGGTACCCGATGCCGCCGGTGGCGGGCCGGTACGGCTGGCCGTCGATGGTCAGGGTGCCGGTGGTCGGGGTGGTGATGCCGAGCAGGGCGCGGATCGTCGTGGTCTTGCCGGAGCCGTTGCTGCCGAGCAGGCCGAACGTCTCGCCGGCGGCGACGTCGAACGACAGTCCGTCGACCACGTTCCGGTCCCCGAACCGCATGACGAAGTCCTGCACGCTGATGGTCGCCCCGCTCATGCGGTGACCCTACCGGGACCGGCTGACGTCCCGGCTGCCGGTCGCGGCCCGAGACGGTGACCGCACGACGGACGGGAGGCACGGTGCCTGCCCGCACCGCGCCTCCCGTCCGTCCCCTGGTCGCGTCCACGACGCGCACCCTGCGTCAGGAACGCAACCAGGCCGTCCCCACGCCCGTCAGGGCGCCGTCTGCCACCGGCGCCGAGGCGAGCAGCAGCTCGCCGGCGGGGAGTTCGTAGGGCTCGTCACCGAACACCGTCACGCTCGTCCAGCCGTTCGGGCGTCGGAAGGCGAGCACGTCGTCGCGGCCGGTCTCGAGCCACTCCAGGTGTTCCTCGGACTGCAGCTGTCCGCGCAGTCCGAGGGCCTTCCGGTACAGGTTCAGGGTCGAGTCGGGGTCGGCGTCCTCGGCCTCGACGCTCGCGTCCGCGAACCACGCCGGCTGCGGCAGGTGCGCGGTGCCGGCGCCGAAGCCGAACGACGGCCCGGACCGGGTCCACGGGATCGGCACACGGCAGCCGTCACGGCCGACGTCGACACCCGGGTTGCGGAAGAACGCGGGGTCCTGACGGTCGGCGTCGGGGATGTCGCCGACCTCGTGCAGGCCGAGTTCCTCGCCCTGGTACAGGTAGGCGGAGCCGGGCAGCGCGAGCTCGAGCAGGGTCGCGGCCTGCGCTCGGCGCAGCCCGAGCGAGCGGTCGAGGTCGTCCTGCGAACCGCCGGCGAGCAGCCACGCGCCACCCTGCTTGTCGGGGGAGCCGTTCCGCGCCGGCAGCGCGTACCGGGTGGCGTGGCGGACGACGTCGTGGTTCGAGAAGACCCACGTGGTCGAGGAGCCGGACTGCTCGGCCAGACCGAGGTTGAACTCGATGATCGTGCGGAACTGGCCGGCGTCGAAGTCGGCCTCGAGCAGGTCGAAGTTGAACGCCTGCCCCAGACCCTCGGCGCTGGCGTACCGAGCGCGGCGGTCGGCGGCGACCCAGGCCTCGGCGACTGCGGTGCGGGCCGGGGTGTACTCGTTGAACACGGTCCGCCACTCGGCGTAGATCTCGTGCACGTCGTCGCGGTCCCACAGTGGGTGCGAGCCGTCCTTCGGGATCTCGGCGAGTTCCGCCCAGGTCGGCAGGGTGCCGGTGGGCAGGTCCTTCGCGAGCCCGTGGGCGACGTCGATCCGGAAGCCGTCGACGCCGCGGTCCGACCAGAACCGCAGGGTGTGCAGGAAGTCGTCGCGGACCTCGCGGTTCGCCCAGTTCAGGTCGGGCTGCTCCTTGGCAAAGGAGTGCAGGTACCACTGGCCGTCGCCGACCGCGGTCCACGCGGGGCCGCCGAAGATCGAGATCCAGTCGGCCGGCGCCTGGTCGCCGGAGGGCCCGGTACCGTCGCGGAACACGTACCGGTCGCGGGCGGGGGAGCCCTTCGGCGCGGCGAGCGCCTCGCGGAACCACTCGTGCCGGTCGCTCGTGTGGTTCGGCACCACGTCCACGATCACCCGGATGCCGGCGGCGTGCAGTGCCTCGACCATCCGGTCGAAGTCGTCGAGCGTGCCGAGCTTCGGGTCGACGTCGCGGTAGTCGTCGACGTCGTAGCCGCCGTCGGCCAGCGCGGACGGGTAGAAGGGGCTGAGCCAGACGGCCTCGACACCGAGCGACGCCAGGTACGGCACGCGCTCGGAGATGCCGGGCAGGTCGCCGATGCCGTCGCCGTTCGCGTCCGCGAAGGAGCGCGGGTAGATCTGGTAGACGCTCGCCTGGCGCCACCAGGTCTCGTCGGTCGAGGTCGGGCTGGCGCTGACGGCGGGGTCGAGCACGTCGGTCATCTGGGTTCTTCCTTCGGTCGAGGTCGTTGTTCCGGTCACTTGATGGCGCCCTGGGTCACACCGGCCATCACCCATCGCTGGGTGACGAGGTAGACGATGATCGCCGGCGCCATCGCCATCAGGTACGAGGCGAACGACACGTTGTAGTTGTTGCTGAACTGCGTCTGGAACATCTGCTGCAGCACCGGCAGGGTCTGCAGCGCCGGGTCCGAGGTGATCAACGACGGCATCACGAAGTCGTTCCACGACGCCAGGAACGCGAAGATGCCGACGGTGGCGCTCATCGGTGCCAGCAGCGGGAACACGAGCCGCCAGAACACCTGGCCCGTGCTCGCACCGTCGATGCGGGCGCTCTCCTCGAGCTCGGCCGGGATCGACCGCAGGAAGGCCGTGAAGAGCAGCACGCTGAACGACAGCTGGAACATGACGTGCAGCAGCGCGACGCCGAACGGGTTGTCCAGGTGCGCGAGTCCGGTGAGCTTCACCTGCGACAGCGCGAGCACCGGGAACGGCAGGAACATGGCGGCGAGCAGGTAGAAGAACGACCAGCGGAACAGCCGACGGTCCCAGTTCCGGGCGATCGCGAACGCCGTGAACGAGGCGAGCAGGATCGTGCCGACGACGGTGATCGCGGCGACGAGCACCGAGACGCCGAACGCCCGCGGGAAGTCGGTGAGCTCCCACGCCTGCACGAAGCCGTCGACGCTGAAGGGCGCGGGCAGCGAGAACGCGTTGCCGTCGACCGCCTGGCTCGTCGTCTTGAACGCCATCGTCAGCGTGACGTACAGCGGCACCAGGATCGAGAGCGCGCAGAGCACGAGGACGACGGTGACGGGCCAGTTGGCGGTGCCGCCGCGGCGGCCCGCGGTCCGGTCGGCGTCGACCGATCGGATGGTGCCCGTCTTCGTCGTTCCCGGACGGAGGGGTGTCTGGATGGTCATCAGAGCGCTGCCTTCCCGCGGGTCGCCCGCAGCTGGATCACGGCGATGACGACCGCGATGACGAAGAAGATCGTGGCGTTGGCCATCTGGTACGCGTAGTCGCCGCCGTTGAAGCCCTTGAAGATCGACATCGCGACGCTCGTGGTCGAGGTGCCGGGGCCGCCGTCGGTCAGGCCGACGATGATGTCGTACGAGTTCAGGAAGTTCTTGAACCCGATCACCAGGTTGATCAGGATGTAGCCGGCCGTCAGCGGCGCGGTGATCGAGATCAGCTGGCGCCAGGCACTCGCGCCGTCGAGGGCAGCGGCCTCGTAGACCTCGCCGGGGATGGACAGCACCCCGGCGATGTAGATGAGGAGCGTCGACGGGATCGCCTGCCACGCGGTGACGATCACGATCGCGACCCACGCCAGGTCGGGGTTCGCCAGGATGCTCTGCTCGAGCGGCCCGAAGCCGATCGCGGTCGCGAACGCCGGCAGGCTGTTCGCGAACAGGAACGAGAACACGTACGCGATGACGATGCCGGAGATCACCATCGGCAGCACGAACACCGCGCGGAGGGCGATCTTGCCGCGGATCTTCGAGGTCAGGGCGATGGCGAGCAGGAACGCGACCGCGTTCACGACGATCACGGTGACGAGCGAGAACCCGAGGGTGAACAGGTACGCCTGCAGGATCGCCGGGTCGGAGAACACCGCGACGTAGTTCGTGAGCCCGATGAAGCGGAACTCACCGAACCCGACGGAGTTCGTGAAGCTCAGCACGATGCCCATCACGGCCGGCAGCGTGATGGCGAGCGTGAAGAGCAGCAGGGTGGGGAGCAGGAAGGCGAGGAAGAGCGGTTCGATCCGCTTCCGCTTGTGGGTGACGGACTGGAGGCCCGGGGCGGCTCCGCCCCGTCGGCGGCGGTCCGCCGTCGTGATGGCTTCGGTGGTCGTGGTTGCCATGGGACGTCTCCTTACGCGGCCGTGCGGAGCGCGAGGCGCGCCCAGTCGGCGTCGAGGGTGCGGAGCTGGCGCTGCGGGTCGCCGCCGAAGGCGATCGACTGCGCGTAGTTCGCGACCGGGATCTCGGCGGGGATGAGCTGCGACGCACCGAGGTAGAAGGCGGCGTCGTCGTAGTACGACTGCATGCCGGTCAGCGCCGGGTTCGATGCCGGGGGAGCGTCCTTCCGGACACCGAAGCCGTTGTTGTCGGCGTTGTACTCGTCATTGACCTTCGACTGCATCAGGAACGACAGGAACTCGCGAGCCGCCTCCTGCTTGCGCGACGCCTCCGGGATCCAGAGCGCCAGGTCCACGTTCACCCGCACCTTGTTGTCCGCGGCGTCGTCGGTGACGGGCAGCGGGAAGGTGCCGAGGTCCATGTCCTTGTTCGTCTTCGCGATCTCGCCCAGGGCCCACGGTCCCTGCAGGTACATCGCGGCCTTGCCCTGCGCGAAGGCGAGGTTGCCGTCGCCGTACCCGCGGCTGGCCGCGCCGTCCTGGTGCCACTCGCGCAGCTGGACCATGCGTTCCATCGGTGTCCGGAGGTCCTTCTCGAACGACACCGACGAGTCCTTGCCGACCTTCGTGCCCTCGCGTCGCAGCGCGTCGAACGTCTTCGGGGTGTCGATCGCGCCGCCGATCGTGTAGTCGAACATGCCCTGCGCGATCGTCCAGTTGTCCTTGAACGTGCCGTAGATCGGGGCGATCCCGGCCTTCGTCAGGCGCTCGCAGAGGTCGGCGAACTCGCTCCAGGTCGTCGGGACCTCGAGCCCCTGCTCGGCGAACAGCGCCTTGTTGTAGATCACCGAGGCGGCGGTCACCGAGTACGGCAGGGCGCTCTTGCGGCCCGGGTAGTCGGCGGTCTGCTCCATGAGCGGCCACAGGTCGGGGTTGATCGTGTCGGTCTGGGGCAGGTCGGACAGGTCCGTCAGTGCCCCGTGCTCGACGAACGGCACGACCGAGAAGTTGTAGTTCCAGCACCCGAGGTCCGGCGGACGGTTCCGGACGAAGTTCGCGGACATGCTCGAGGTCGAGTCGCGCACGACCCGCACCTTCGACTGGCTGTCGTGGAACTGCGCGATGACGCCGTCGAAGTAGCCGATGACCTCGGGCTTCGACACGTAGAACGTGATGGTCTCCGGCTTGGCGCTCGCGGACCCGATCGGGGCGCACCCCGCGAGCGCGAGCCCGCTGGCGATGCCGCCGGCTCCGAGCAGGAACGAGCGTCGGCTCACCGATGCTGCCGTCCTGGTCGTGGCGTGTGGTTGCACGTCGTCTCCGTCCGTCCGGACCCGGCAGCCCTGCCGTTCCGTCCTGCGATCGGCTCCGATGTCGACCGCGGGACTAAATCTAGCGACAAAATCTAATTACGCAAGGAACTCCTTGCGCGATAAGGTCACGGCATGCCGCCACCCCGTCGAACGAGCGCCGAGACACTGCTCGCGCACGCCTTCGACGCCGGCGCCTTCACCGCGACCGAGGCCATCGACGCCACCGGCCTGACCCGCTCGACCGTCCTGGCCGCGTGCGAGGAACTCGTCCGGCTCGGCTGGCTCCACGAGCTCGACGACGCCCGTGCCGCCGGGGAGTACCGGATCGGCCGGCCCGCCCGGCGCTACGAACTCGACACCGTCGCCGGGGTCGTCGTCGGCGTGGACGCCGGACAGCACCGGGTCACCGCCTTCGTCGCGGACCTGCGCGGCACCGTGCTCGGTCGCGCCGAGGGGGCGCTCGGTGAATCGGGACTCGAGGTCCCCGTCCGGCTCGCGGTCCTCGCCGACACCGTGGACGACGCGCTCGCCGCGGCGGGTGCCGACCGCTCCCGCGTCCTGGTCACCGTCGTCGGCATCCCCGCGCCGGTCGACGCCGGCGGGGCATCGCCGGGCGACGGCGGCTTCTGGGACCGGATGAACCCGGGCTTCGCCCACGCCGTCCCGCACGGCCGCGTCGTCGTCGAGAACGACGCGAACCTCGCCGCGCTCGCCGAGCGGCCGTCCTCGGGGGACGCCTCGTTCGCCGCGCTGCTCTCCGGCGAGCGGTTCGGCAGCGGGCTCGTGGTCGACGGCGTGCTGCTCAGGGGTGCCCACGGCGGCGCGGGGGAGATGCGCGTGCTCGACATCGTCCAGGGCGTGGGGTCGTCGGACGGCATCGGCGCGACGGCACGGACGCTGGTCGCCGAGGCCCTCGCCGCCGGCGAGATCGAGCCGGGCAGCCCCCTCACGGTGGACGCCGGCGCCTCCGCCGTGTTCCGAGCGGCGCAGGACGGCGACGCCCTGGCGCTGACGATCGTCGACCGCCTCGGCGACCGGCTCGCCCGCGTCTGCGTCCTGCTCGCCAGCCTGCTCGACATCGACCGCGTGGTCGTCGCCGGTGCGATCGCCCAGCCTGCGGTCGCCGTCATCGACCGGGCCCGTGCGCTGCTCGACGGCTGGCACTTCGACCCCGTGCCCGAGCTGGTGGCGTCCACGCTCGGTGGCGACGTCGTCGTCATCGGGGCCGTCGCCCACGCGGTGGATGCCGTCCGTGCTGATCCGCTGTCGTTCCCGCTGGTCGACCCTGCTGTCGTCAGTGCCGACGGTCGAGGTGAAGCTCCCGCGTCCGGTCCCAGTCCTCGGTCCACCCGAGTCGGTCGAACAGCGCATCCAGCAGCATCGCGGTGAACCCCCACACCAGGTGGCCGCCGTCGTCGGGGCGCTCGCTGCCCTCCGCATCGACCGTGAAGCCCGGCCCGCGCCACTCCTGACCACCGCGTCGGATCACCGTGACCCCGCGGTTCGCCGGGTCGAGCAGGTCCGCCACCGGCACCCGGAAGACCGCGGCCGACTCGCGCTCGTCGACGACCCGGATCGGGGACGGCTCGCGCCACCAGCCCAGCACCGGGCGGACCAGGTGGTTCGAGAACGCCAGCGGCACGGCGGGCAGCGTGCCGAGGACCTCGACGCCGGCGGGGTCGAGGCCGGTCTCCTCACGCGCCTCGCGCAGGGCCGCGGCGACGGCGTCGGCATCGCCCGGGTCGATCCGTCCGCCGGGGAACGCGACCTCGCCCGGGTGCGCGCGCAGGGTCGTGGCGCGAGCGAGCAACAGGACGTCGAGGTCACGCGGCACGTCGGCGGCGACGGCGGGGCGGTCGCTGGGGGTGCCGTCGAGTGCGCCGAAGAGCATCAGGACGGCAGCGTGCCGCGGGGCGGTCGTGCCGCCGGGTTCGACGGGCGGCTCGGCGTCGCCCCACCCGGTCGCCGCGAGCCTCGCCAGTGCCGCCCGTGCGCGCCCGTCGTCCATCACCCGCCCACCCTAGGCGTTGGTCACGAGCCGTCCGGTGATCGGTAGGTTCGACCCATGGCAACCGAACGTGTCGACGAGAGACCCGCCGACGAGCATGATCCCTACGCCCGCCGTCCCGGCTACGTGACGGGCGTCGACGGTCGAACCGACCGGACCACCACGGCGATGGTCATCGGCATCGTGGCCGGCTTCCTCGCGCGGGTCGTCCTCGGCTTCCTCGGCCTCGCCGAGTGGGCCGCGCTCCTCGGTGGCATCGTGATCGGCCTCGCCGTGTGGCTCGTCCTCCGAGCGCTGCGGCGCCGTGCGGACCGGCTCGCGGGTCGGTCGCCGGACGCCGTCCCGCAGGCTCGCGACCGTGCCGTCGCCGAGGCCAACGGTGGCCGCCGGTTCTTCATCGCCCCGAACCCGGTCGTCGTCATCGTGATGGGCGGGATCTTCGTCGCCGTGGGCGTCGCGCCGCTCGTGTTGGGCGGTGCGACGGTTGCCGGGCTCCTGACGGCGGTGCTGGTCATCGCGTGCGGGCTGTTCTTCGTCGTGCAGGGCATCGGCACGCTCGTGGTCCGCCGTCGGGAGCGCGGCGGTGCACAGTAGCCCGGGTACCCAGCGGACTCTCGGACACCGTGGGCATCGTGGAAGAACCGAGAACGACTCGAACATTACGAGGGGACACCGTGGACCGCTTCCGACGACTCCCGCTGCCGGCGCTGCTGCCCCTGCTGTTCGTGGTGCTGTGGTCGGTGTGGTTCGCGATGGGCCTCCTCACCGGCCCCGGTGACTTCGCGCCCGTCGAGCGAGCGATCGGAGCCATCGCGTACGCGACGATCGCGACCGCGGGGTTCGGCATCATGATCGCGATCCGTCGCCGTCAGGCAGGCGGAACCGAGGGTGCCGCCGCGATCCAGCGAGCGGTCCGCACCGGGGAACTGCCGGGCGACGTGGACCACGTCGTGTGGACCCGCGAGCTCGAGTCCACCCGCAAGCGGTACCGCAACAACCGGGTCATCGTGCCGATCATGGTCGTCGTCTTCGCGGCGTTCTCGGTCTGGGCCGCCCTGACGGTCAGTCCGTTCTGGTGGGCGATCCTGGTGCTGTTCGTCGGCCTCTGCGCGTACTCCGTCTGGGAGACCCGACGGGCACTGCGGAACATCGACCACCTGCTGACCGCCCTGCGCGGAACCTGGACCGTTCCCGAGCCGAGCGCTCCGCAGTTCGACCCGCGGTGAGCGGCGAGCGAGGAGCCGGCCCGCGGCGCGATGGTGGCGGTTTCGGCAGCCGGATGATCGGCGTGGGCCTCGTCATCATCGCGGTCACGCTCGTCGTGTTCGGGGTGTCCTCCGGCACGGAGGATGCGGGCTCGGCCGGTCGGGGTGCGACGCTCATGGTGGTCATCGTGGAAGACCGGCTGACCGGCTGACCGGCTGACTGGCTGACTGGCTGGTCGGGTCATGAAGGGGTCTGTCGATGTGCGCGCGTACCGTCGACGTCTGCGTGCTCGGGGGCGGCGGCGTCGAGCAACTCGCGGACGAGTTCGGTGTACGTGAGTCCGACGGCGTCGAACATCTGCGGGACCTGCGACTGTTCGGTGAAGCCCGGCGAGGTGTTCAGCTCGTTGAGGACGACGCCGTCGCCGGTCACGAAGAAGTCGAACCGAGCGACTCCGGCGCAACCGAGCGACTCGTACAGGGTGCGCGCCGCGTGCTCGACCGCCTCGTGCTCCGCGGCCGTCAACCGAGCAGGCACGACGAAGGTCGCCGAGCCGTCGTACTTCTCTGCTCGGCCGAAGAGCGAGCCCTCGGCGACCCCGATCTCCAAGGTCGCGCCCGAGCGCAGGACACCGCCGCGGTCACGGAACACGGCGATGTCGACCTCGCGTCCCGTGACGAACGACTCGACGAGGACGTCGTCCCCTGCGTCGCGGGCGACTCGGACCGCGGGCGGGAACTGGGCAGCGCTCCGCACGAGTGACACCCCGTTGCTCGATCCGCCCGTGGTCGGCTTCACCACACACGGCAACCCGAGCGGCGGGCCGTCGAGGTCGTCGCCCCGCCGCAGCAGGACCGCTGGCGCTGTGCGGATCCCGACCGCTTCGGCAACGAGCTTCGTGACCCACTTGTCGAGCCCGAGCGCACCCGCGCGGACGGGTGAGCCGACGACCGGGACGCCGATCATCTCGAGGAACCCAGCGGCAGCGCCGTCTTCACCGTGCTCGCCGTGCAGGACGGGGAACGCTGCATCGCACGTGGTGAGCAAGGAGACCGCTCCGCTCGGGGTGAGCTCCGTGCCGCCGGTCCGCCACCAGCACCCGGCCCGGTCGATGGTGAGCGCGACCACCTCCAGTCCGAGTGCCCGCACGGCGCGCGCGACCGAACGTGCCGATGCGAGGGAGACGTCGTGTTCGTCGTTCGCTCCGCCGCCGAGGACGGCGACCCGGCGCAGGGATGGCTTCGGCTCAGGCATCGGTCTTCTCCGTGGATGTCGTGGATGTCGTGGATCGACGGACGCGGGCGACTCGGCTGCCGATCCGGGTGACGATCTCGTGCTCGATGGTGTTCGCCCAACCAGCCCAGTCGCGGACCGTGGGTTCGTCGCCGCGTCCGCGGCCGAAGACCGTGACCGTCTCGCCGAGGTGCAACTCCTCGTCCCCGGTGTCGACGACGACCATGTCCATCGAGAACCGTCCGACGAGCGGTCGACGCCGCCCCCGCACCATGACCTCGGCGCGCCCGGATGCAGCGAGGGGGAGTCCGTCCCCGTAGCCCAGCGGCAACAGCGCCAGGTTCGTGCGCCGGTCCGCCACGTGCTCCAGCCCGTACCCGACGCCGGTCCCGGCCAGGATCGTCCGGACGCCGACGACGGGCGCGGTCAGGGAGAGCGTGGGCTGCAGGTCCGTCGACGTCCCGGATGGGTCGATGCCGAACAGGCCCGCTCCGACCCGGTGCAGGTCGTACCCGGCGCCGACTCCGGTGATCGTCGCCGCCGTGGCCGCGAGGTGGGTGACGAACCGGGAGAGTCCTCGTCGCCGAGCAGTGCGGACGGCGTTGGCGAAGAGGAGCCGCTCGCGGACGTTCTGCGGGTCTGCGGGTCGGTCGGCGCAGGACATGTGCCCCATCACCCCGACGACCCGGACCGTTCCGGTCGCTTCGAGCTCGAACGCCAGTGCGCACAGCGCTGGCCACGAGGCCGGCGGTGCGCCGTCCCTGGCCATGCCGATGTCGACGTGGAGGTGCAGCCGCGCACGCCGACCCGTCCTGATCGCTGCTCGGTGCACGGCGTCGAGCAGCTCCGTACCGGACACCGCGATGTCGATGCCCGCGAGCAGCGCTCCGTCGAAGTCGGCGTCGACCGGGTTGAGCCAGCTGAGCACCGGCACTCCCGGGACACCGGCGCGGACGGCCAACGCCTCGTCGATGTTCGTCACGCCGATCGCGGTCGCGCCGGCTGCGACGACCGACGCGGCGACCGCACCGTGGCCGAACCCGTCGGCCTTCAGGACTGCCATCAGTCGGCCACGCGTGCGATCGCTGAAGACCGCTGTGTTGGCGCGGACGGCATCGTCGTGGACGAGCAGTTCCGGCACACCCTTCGTCATCGCTGCATCCGCGGGTCGTCGGTGGGGTCCCAGTACTTCCGCGGGCAGCCCGCCTGCGGTGCGCCGGCGCGGAGCTCGAAGTGCCACGCTTCGTTGTCGTAGATCTGGCACAGGCCGTACCTCGCGCCGTTCTGCTGCAACCAGGTCGCCGCGTCCCAGCCACCGATGTCGATCGCTGCACCGCGGACGTGCAGCGACGTCTCCGGCGTGGACACCCACCGCGCGGCCTCCTGCCGCGAGCCGTACTCGGCGACCGCCTCGTCCAACAGCTGCTCCTGGAGCGCCGGGGATCGCCAGCCACTGTTCACGGTGAACCGGACTCCCTCGGCATCCGCATCGCGGGCTGCGTGCCGGACCGCGCCGAGGAGGTCGGGGCGGAGACGGGTGACCGCGGGGACGTCGTCGAAGACCGTCGTGCCGGGCGGGACGTCGCCATCGAGCGCTCCGGTGCCGTCGGACGCTGCGGGAGCCTCGTCGCCGAGTCCGGTGACGGTCCCCGGGGTCAGGAAGAGGGATGTGAGGACAGCGCCTGCCGATGCGAGCAGCAGCACCGCGAGCACGACGGGCAGCACGCGGACTCGTCGACGTCGGGGTTGCGGTCGGCTGGACGTGGGGTTGGTGGGCATACGGACGAGTGCACCTGAGCCGGCGTTGCAGGAGCGTCGCTGTTTCTGCATACGCTGACGACACGTTCCGCCGCCTAGCATCGGTCCGTGCGCGTGATGATCCTCGAGGACGAACCCCTGCTGGCCGAGGCGATCCGGGACGGCCTCCGGCTCGAGGCCATCGCTGCGGACATCGCGCTGGACGGGGATGCCGCTCTCGAGCTCCTCGCGGTCAACGCGTACGACGTCGCGGTCCTCGACCGCGACGTGCCGGGACCGTCCGGTGACGAGGTGGCGGCACAGGTGCTCACCAGCGCGTCCGGCACCCCGGTGCTCATGTTGACGGCGGCGAGCCGGTTGGACGACAAGGCCTCGGGCTTCGCCGCGGGTGCCGACGACTACCTCACCAAGCCGTTCGAGCTCCGTGAGCTGGTGATGCGGATCCGAGCGCTCGATCGCCGTCGACCGCAGCGACGCCCGCCGGTCCTGGAGCTCGCGGGGATCAGACTGGATCCGTTCCGCCGTGAGGTGTTCCGCAACGGGCAGTACGTCGCCCTCACCCGGAAGCAGTTCGCCGTGCTCGAGGTGCTGGTGCAGGCCGCAGGCGGGGTCGTGAGCGCCGAAGAACTCCTGGAGCGCGCATGGGACGAACACGCCGACCCGTTCACGAACGCCGTCCGCATCACGATGTCCGCGCTCCGGCGCCGTCTCGGCGAGCCGTGGGTGATCAGCACGGTGCCCGGTGTCGGGTACCGCATCACGGTGGCGGGCCCCGACGGTCCTGCCGCGGAGACGCAGCCGTGAAGGACCGACGCCCGGGCACGAGCGTGCGTCTCCGCCTGGCGGTGAGTTACGCGGCGGTGGTCCTCGTCGTCGGGGTGCTCATCCTCGCCGTCGTCTGGCTGTTCCTGCTCCGGTACGTCCCCGTCGGCAACATCGCAGACGAGACCGGGCACGTCCCGAACCGGAGCGACCTGGTCCGCGCCTTCGTGCCACCCGCCGCGGCGATGCTCGTCGCCCTCCTCGCCAGCGGCCTCCTCGGCGGGTGGTACCTCGCCGGGCGGATGCTCGCACCGCTCACCCACCTGACGGCGGCGACGCAGGCCATCTCGGCCGGTTCGCTGGACCACCGCGTCGACCTCGCCGGCGGCCGCGACGAGTTCAGGACCCTCGCGGACTCCTTCGACGGCATGGTCGATCGCCTCGCCGAACAGGTCGCCGAGCAGCAACGGTTCGCCGCGAACGCCTCGCACGAACTCCGCACGCCGCTCGCCACCACCCGCGCGCTCCTCGAAGTCGCCGCGCGCACGCCGGACCGGGCACCGGCCGAGACCTTCGAGCGGCTCCTGGCCGTGAACGACCGTGCAGTCGCCTTGACGGAGTCACTCCTGCTGCTGGCCCGTTCCGGAGCACACGTCCCCGACGACGAGGTCGCCGACCTGTCCCTCCTGGCAGAGCAGACGATCGAGGACTCCCTGGCCCGTGCTGCCGAGAGGGGCATCCGACTGGACCACAGCATCGCCACCGCGCGGGTGCAGGGCTCCACGACGCTGCTGCAGCAACTGCTCACCAACCTGGTGCAGAACGCGATCGTCCACAACCTCGGGCGGGACGAGGACGGCTGGGTCGTGGTGCGGATCGGGACGACGAAGGGGACCGCCACGATCGAGGTCGAGAACTCCGGCCCGGTGATCGCCGACGACGTCGTCGCGACCCTGACCGAACCGTTCCAGCGTGGCCGCGGGCGGCGCTACGACCACGGCTCGGGCGCGGGCCTCGGACTCGCCATCGTCGACGCGATCGTCTCGTCGCACCGCGGTGCCCTGAGGGTCCGGGCACGACGTGGCGGCGGCCTCCACGTGGTCGCCGAGTTCGAGTCCGTTGACCGTCAGCCGCAGCAAGGTGGTGTCGTCGGGCGCTCTGACGACCGGTGACGACTCGGCGATGACCGCGAGCGGTGCCGGACCGAGTGTCCGGCACCGCTCAGCGGTCGACGGCCGGGGGCTGGTCCTCCCGGCAGGGGGTCGGGTGCTACTCCGTGGTGGACACCCAGTCGATGAGCAGGTTGCCCTGGTCGCCCCAGTTGCCGACCTGGAACATGAAGCGGTGCGGGGTCGTCGGCACGTCGTGGGTGATCGTGTCGAGGACCTTGCCGTCGACGCTGTAGGTGACCGACTCTCCGGGCACCCAGTCCACCGTGTAGGTGTGCCAGTCGCGCCACGAGACGCCGGTACCGATCTGCACGCGGTCGGCTTCCTTGCCCGGGGTCATCGAGTGGTGGAAGGCGGAGGGGCTGTCCTCGAAGTTGCCCTCGGGGAAGTCGATCTCGCCGTCGGACCAGGTGCCCGACGTCGGCCACAGCATGAACGCCGCGCCGTTGCCGTCGCCACCGGTCGCCTTGGCGCGGACGGAGAACGAGCCGCCGACGTGGTCCCAGGCTCCGGCGGAGGAGCCGAACGTGCCGGCTGCTCCGGCGCCGGTGCCGAGGGCGACGTCCATCACGCCGTCGTGCACCGAGACGGTCTTGCTCGGCGCGTAGATGCCGGAGGTGCCGTCGGGGTAGGGCTGCCACGACTGCGGGTAGAGCCGCGAGACGAGGCCGGTCACGGCGTCGGTGGTGAAGTCCTCGACGAACGAGGCGTCCGGCGCGGCGGCTGCGTCAGGAGTCTCGGCGACCTCGTCCTGCGGTTCAGCCGAGCCCTCGGCCGCTCCGTCGGACGAAGGCTCGTCCGACGGAACTGCTGCCTCGGGCTCTGCGGTCGGGGTGGTGTCCTCGATCGGCGCGGCCTCGGCGGTCGGCGCGGGCGTCTCCGTCGGCGTCGTGTCCGACTCCTCGTCGTCCGACGGGGCCGGGGTCGCGGTGTCCGAGGGGGTGGGGGTGGGCGTCACCGGGGCGTGCTGCCCGTGGCGGTGTCCGCCCCAACCCCACCAGCTGTCAGCGGAGGCGGCGGAGGCGGTGGGAACTCCGAGCGCCAGGCAACCGGCGGTCGCTGCCGCCAGGATCGCGCGACGGCGGCTCATCGGGTGTGCCGTTCGGTGATGGAGGTGATGGAGGTGATGGGCGTGGTGGTCGCGGGGGTCGTGCCGCGCATGGGCGTGCACGTGCTTCGGGTCGAGATGTCGGGCTCCTCGTGGTGCTCGGGCGCAGGATGCGGGGAGGGGACGGCGCGCCAGGGGGCAGGATGCCGAGGGGTTCGGTGACGCGTCCACGGACATCTTGCATCATTTGTGCCCCGTTCGGGGGTAATCGCCCGAATCGGCAGTCGAACGCGCGGTGAACGGCGGGCAGCCCGCAGCCCGCAGCCTCAGCCGCGCGGTACCGGCTGCAACCGCTGCAGCTGCGTCACGTGCCCGGGCTCGAGCTCGTCGAGCGACGTGACCCCGAGTAGCCGCATCGTCCGCTCGATCTGCTCCGACAGGATCTGGATCATCCGGTCGACGCCGGCCTCGCCGCCCGCCATCAGCCCGTACAGGTACGCCCGGCCGACCATGGTGAACTTCGCACCGAGCGCCACGGCGGCGACGATGTCCGCGCCGGACATGATGCCGGTGTCGAGGTGCACCTCGGTGTCCATGCCGACCTCCTTGACCACGGAGGGCAGCAGGTGGAACGGCACGGGTGCCCGGTCGAGCTGGCGACCGCCGTGGTTCGACAGCGTGATCCCGTCGACGCCCATCTCGGCCAAGCGCTTCGCGTCCGCCAGGGACTGCACGCCCTTGACGACGACCTTGCCCTTCCACTGGTCGCGGATCCAGGCGAGGTCCTCGTAGGTGACGGTGGGGTCGAACATGTGGTCGAGGAGCTCCCCGACGGTGCCGGACCACCGGTCGAGCGACGCGAAGGCCAGCGGCTCGGTGGTCAGGAAGTCGAACCACCACCACGGTCGCGGGATGGCGTTCAGCACGGTCCGGGCGCTCAGCTGCGGCGGGATCGAGAAGCCGTTGCGCTTGTCCCGCAGGCGCGCGCCAGCGACGGGCACGTCCACGGTGACGAGCAGCGTGTCGAACCCGGCCTTCTCGGCACGGGAGACCAGCGCCATCGACTTCTCGCGGTCCTTCCACATGTACAGCTGGAACCAGTTGCGGCCGTTCGGGTTGGCGTCGCGGACGTCCTCGATGGCGGTGGTGCCCATGGTGGAGAGCGAGAACGGGATGCCCGCGCGTCCGGCTGCCCGGGCGCCGGCACGCTCGCCCTCGGTCTGCATCATGCGCGTGAACCCGGTGGGGGCGATGCCGAACGGGTACGCGACGGGCGCACCGAGCACCGATCGGGACGTGTCGACCTTCGAGACGTCGCGCAGGATCGCGGGGGTGAACTCGATGTCCTCGAACGCCTGGCGGGCACGGGCGAGGGAGATCTCGGCCTCAGCGGCGCCCTCGGTGTAGTCGAACGCGGCCTTCGGCGTGCGGCGGGCGGCGATGTCGCGCAGGTCCCAGATCGTCAGCGCCGACTCGAGCCGCTGTCGCCGGCCCGGCAGTGAGGGCTTCTTGAACTGCATGAGCGGCGCGAGGTCACGCACCGTCGGCAGCTGCCGCTTGATCGGTGTCCGCCGGGTCGACGGTGCCCCGGGGGTCGCTGCCGGAGCCCCGGTCGCGGGGTCGACTCGGTGCTGGTCGTCGATCGAGGTCATACAGACATCCTACGTCTCGGAGTGGATTGTGGGGAGGTGTGATCGGCCCGAGGGGTGTACCGGACGGGCTCGACGGTGCGGGCGATCGTCGCGCGCAGGGCCTCGAGCGACGCGCCACCCAGGCCACCGAGTCCGGCGGCCCGCGCCTGCACGAGGATGTTGCCGAGCGCTGTCGCCTCGACGGGCCCGGCCAGGACGGGCAACCCGGTGCGGTCGGCCGTCAGCTGGCAGAGCAGCCGGTTCTGCGATCCGCCGCCGACGATGTGCACCTGTCGGACGTCTTTGCCCGTGATGGTGCTGATCGTCGCGAGTGTCTCCGCGTACGCGGCGGCCAGCGACTCGAGGATCGACCGCACGAACTCGGCCCGCGAAGCGGGCGCGCTCAGCCCGTGCGCGCCGCACCACGCGGCGATGCGCGCGGGCATGTCGCCAGGGGCCGTGAACGACTCGTCCGCGGGGTCGAAGACGGGGACCGGGGCGGTGACGGCCGCGGCGGAGGCGAGCAGGGCCTCCAGGTCGAGCGAAGCGCCACCACGCTCCCAGGTCCGGACGCTCTCGGACAGCAACCACAGTCCGGACACGTTCTTGAGGAAGCGGACGCGGCCGTCGACCCCGCCCTCGTTGGTGCAGTTCGCGTCGCGCGCCGCGTCCGACAGGACGGGTGCGTCGAGCTCGACGCCGACGAGTGACCAGGTGCCCGACGAGATGTACGCGAAGTCCGGATCGGTCGCGGGGACCGCGACGACGGCCGACGCGGTGTCGTGCGAGCCGACGAGCGTGACGGGCGCGGTGCCGCCGACCAGGTCGGCGACGACGGGCAGCAGGGGCCCGAGTCGGTCCCCTGGGTCGCGCAGGGTGGGCAGGAGGCCGGCCGGGAGGCCCGCAGCAGCCCGCAGCGCCGGATCCCACCCGCGGGTGGTCGCGTTCAGTGCCCCGGTCGTCGACGCGTTGGTGCGCTCGGCCGCCTCGACACCGGTGAGCCAGTAGCCGAGCAGGTCGGGGATGAGCAGCGCGCGCTGCGCGAGCTGCAGGGACGGGTCGGCGGCGAACTGGAACACCGTGTTGAAGGGCAGGTGCTGCAGACCGCTCCGGGCGTACAGCTCGGCTGCGTCGAGCCGCTCGTGCACTGCCTCGACGCCGCCCTCGTGCCGCTCGTCGCGGTAGTGGGAGGGCAGTCCGAGCAGCCGACCGTCGCGGAGCAGCCCGTAGTCGACTGCCCACGAGTCGATGCCGATGCTGACGATCTCGGGGTGCGCGGCGAACGCCTGACGGAGGCCGTCGGTCACCTGCCGGTACAGCTCCACGACGTCCCAGTGCAGGGCCTCGCGATCGTGCTCGTGCAGGGTGACGGGACCGTTCGGGAACCGGGCGACGTGCTCCATCCGGACACCGGTGGTGTCGATGTGCCCGAGGATCACCCGGCCGCTCGTCGCGCCGAGGTCGACGGCGGCGACGGTGCCGCTGTTCGTCATGTGACTACCTCAGGAACGCCGCGGCGACGCCGGCGTCGACGGGCACGTGCAGTCCGGTCGTGTGCGAGAAGTCGTCCGTGCAGATGGCGTAGACGGCGTTCGCGACGTTCTCGGGAACGACCTCGCGCTTGAGGATCGTGCGCTGGGCGTAGAACGCGCCGAGGTCCTGTTCCTCGATGCCGTAGGTCTTCGCGCGGTTCGCACCCCAGCCGCTCGCGAAGATCCCCGAGCCGCGGACGACGCCGTCGGGGTTGATCCCGTTGACGCGGACGCCGTGCTCACCGAGCTCCGCTGCCAACAACCGGACCTGGTGCGCCTGATCGGCCTTCGTCGCCGAGTAGGCGATGTTGTTCGGGCCGGCGAACACCGAGTTCTTCGACGAGATGTAGACGATGTCGCCGCCGAGGCCCTGCTCGATGAGGACCTTCGCCGCCGCCTTGGACACCAGGAACGAGCCCTTCGCCATGACGTCGTGCTGCAGGTCCCAGTCCTGTTCGGTGGTGTCGAGCAGGCTCTTGCTGAGCGACAGCCCCGCGTTGTTGACGACGAGGTCGAGGCCGCCGAAGTGCAGGAGTGTCTGCTGGACCGCCTGGTCGATCGCGGCGGCGTCGGTGACGTTCGCCGCGACGCCGATCGCCTGGTCGGTGTTCCCGATCTCGGCGGCGGATGCCTGCGCCTTCGCCAGGTCGAGGTCGGCGATGACGACCGCGGCGCCCTCGGCGGCCAGGCGCTTCGCGATCGCCTTGCCGATGCCGCTCGCGGCGCCGGTGACCAGGGCGATGCGGGTGGCGAGCTTCTTGGGGGCGGGCATGCGCTGCAGCTTCGCCTCTTCGAGGGCCCAGTACTCGATCCGGAACTTCTCGGCCTCGTCGATGGGGGCGTAGGTGCTGAGTGACTCGGCGCCGCGCATGACGTTGATCGCGTTGACGTAGAACTCACCGGCGACGCGGGCGGTCTGGGCGTCCTTGCCGTACGAGAACATCCCGACGCCGGGGACCAGCACGATGAGCGGGTCGGCACCGCGGATGGCGGGGCTCGTCGCGTCGGCGTGGCGGTCGTAGTACGCCTGGTAGTCCGCGCGGTACTGCTCGTGGAGTTCGTGCAGGCGGGCGCTCTGCTCCTCGACGGTGGCCGTGGCCGGCAGGTCGAGGAGGAGCGGCTTGACCTTGGTGCGCAGGAAGTGGTCCGGGCAGCTGGTGCCGAGCGCGGCGAGCTCCTCGGCGCGCGAGGCCGCCAGGAAGTCGAGGACGACGTCGCTGTCGGTGAAGTGACCCACCACCGGCTTGTCGTGGCCGGCGATCCCCCGGATGGTCGGGGCGAGG
The DNA here is from genome assembly GCF_057812125.1 of Curtobacterium sp. ABR8. NCBI lineage: Bacteria > Bacillati > Actinomycetota > Actinomycetes > Micrococcales > Microbacteriaceae > Curtobacterium > Curtobacterium sp. ABR8. Next base: position 3,060,774 of record NZ_CM173818.1, on the reverse strand, counting down.
GCGGCGGCGCGTGCGTGGCGTTCGTCGGTCGGCAGCGCCTCGAAGCCTGCTCGGGGCTCTCCGAACGGGTCGGCCTTCCCGTGCTCCGCGATGTACTGCTCGGCGGTGTCGATGATCCAGCGCGAGTTCGCCTCGGCCTCCTCGCTCGTCTCGCCCCACGCCGTGATGCCGTGGCCGCCGAGGATCGTGCCGATCGCCTGGGGGTTGTCCCGCTTGATCGCGGCGATGTCGAGCCCGAGCTGGAACCCCGGGCGGCGCCACGGCACCCACACCACCGTGTCGCCGAAGATCGTCGCCGTCAGGGCCGGACCGTCCGCCGCCGTGGCGATCGCGATGCCGGCGTCCGGGTGCAGGTGGTCGACGTGCGCGGCGTCGACCAGGGCGTGCATCGCCGTGTCGATGGACGGGGCGGCACCACCCTTGCCGTGCAGCGTGTAGTCGAACGCGGCGACCATCTCGTCCTCGCGCTCGACGCCGGGGTAGACCGCCTGGAGCGCACGGACGCGGTCGACGCGCAGGACTGCGAGGCCGGCCGGGGTGAGGGTGCCGAGGTCGCCCCCGGAGCCCTTCACCCAGAGCAGCTCGACCGGTTCGCCGGTCACCGGGTCGGTCGCGGTGCCCTTCGCCGAGGTGTTGCCGCCCGCGTAGTTCGTGATCCGCGGATCCGAGCCGAGCGCGTTCGAACGCGCGATGAGGGCCCTGATCGTCTCGTCTGCATCGGTGCGCTGCGTTGCGGGGTCCACCCGTGCCTCCAGTGTGTGTGTCATGTGTCTACGCGCCCCAGCCGGCCTGGACGCCGCCGACGCGGTCCTCGGCGATCGACTGCTGGTAGCCCGACTCCAGGTACGCGCGCATCGGGTTCGCCGGCAGGCCGCGGGACTCGCGCCAGGCCGCGAGGTCTGCCCGGACGTCGGTCTGGTACGCGTCCATGAAGACCTCGTTCGCGCCGAGGACGTCGTGCGCCTCCTGCGCGGCCGTCACGGCGACGCGGTCGAGGAGCAGCGCCCGGGCCGTCATCTCCTGCACGTTGAGCACGGAGCGGATCTGCCCGGGGATCTTGTCCTCGATGTTGTGGCACTGGTCGAGCATGAACGCGACGTCGGGGTTGTCGTAGCCGCCGCCGCGGATGACCTCGACCAGGATGCGGAACAGCTGGAACGGATCAGCGGCACCCACGATCAGGTCGTCGTCGGCGTAGAAGCGCGAGTTGAAGTCGAAGCTGCCGAGCTTGCCGAGGCGCAGGAGCTGCATCACGATGAACTCGATGTTCGTGCCGGGAGCGTGGTGGCCGGTGTCGAGGCAGACCATCGCCTTGTCGCCGAGCGCCGACGTCTGCACGTAGCTCGTGCCCCAGTCCGGCACGTCGGTGTGGTAGAACGACGGCTCGAAGAACTTGTACTCGAGCACCAGCCGCTGGTCCGCACCGAGGCGGTCGTAGATCGTGCTGAGCGACTCGTGCAGGCGGTCCTGGCGTTCACGCATGTCGGCCTGGCCGGGGTAGTTCGACCCCTCGGCGAGCCAGATCTTCAGGTCGCGGCTGCCGGTGGCGTCCATCACGTCGATGCAGCGCAGGTGGTGGTCGATCGCCTTCTGCCGGATGCTCGCGTCCGTGTGGGTGAGTGCACCGAACTTGTAGTCGTCGTCCTGGAACGTGTTCGAGTTGATCGTCCCGAGCGCGACGCCGTGCTCTTCCGCGTGGCGCTTGAGGTCGCTGAAGTCGTCGACGAGGTCCCAGGGGATGTGCAGTGCAACGGTCGGTGCGAGGCCCGTGTACTCGTGCACCTTGGCGGCGTCGGCGATCTTCTCGTAGGGGTCGCGCGGAGTGCCGGGCGTGCTGAACACCTTGAAGCGGGTGCCGGAGTTGCCGAAGGCCCAGCTGGGCAGCTCGATCTGCTGTCGTGCGAGCTGGTCGGCGATGCCGGTGAAGGTCGGGGTCGATGTCATCGTGTCACTTCCTCGTGTGCGATTGAATCGTTTCATACAGTATGGGTTGCTGCGTTGTGCCGCAACCGTGTGGGGTGTGTGCGGGCGTGGCGGGGCGGTGTGAGGAACCAGGTTCCGGACACCGCACCACGCACTTCCACGGTGCTGTGTCCGGAACCTGGTTCCGGCAGCCCCCTACGCCGCGGGGACCGCAGCCGGCGCGCGCAGCTCGTGCGTCCCGCCGCCGAGCCGCTGCTCCGCAGCACCAGGCAGGCGCACCACCGCAGTGACCCCCTCGGGCACCTCGGCCCGCACCAGGAGCTCACCGTCGACGAGCTCCCACCGCACCGCGATGTGCCCGTGCACCGAGTCGAGCGAGGTCGACGCCCACGTCAGCCCACCGCCCGGCTGCGGCGCGATCAACACGGAGGAGTACCCCGGCTCGAGCGCCGACAGACCGCCCACCACCCGGTGCATCCAGTCCGCCACGGCCCCGAGCGCGTAGTGGTTGAACGACGTCATCTCACCCGGGTTGATGGTGCCGTCCGGCAGCATCGAGTCCCAGCGTTCCCACACCGTCGTCGCACCCATCGTCACCGGGTACAACCACGACGGGCACTCCGTCTGCAGCAGCAGCCGGTACGCGTCGTCGAGGTGCCCGGTCTGCGTCAGCGCGTCGGTGATGAACGGCGTGCCCGCGAAGCCCGTCGAGATCCGGTACCCGGACTGCTCGGCCAGCTCCGCCAGGCGGTCGCCCGCCCGGCGTTCGTCGTCCTCGTCGAGGATGCCGAACACGATCGCGAGCGCGTAGACGGTGGTGCAGTCGCTCCGGATGCGGCCGTCGGTCACGTAGTGCTGCCGGAACGCGGCCTGGAGGCCCGTGGCGAGCTCCTCGGCTTCCCGCGCCTCCGCCTCGTGCCCCGTCAACCGCGCCGCCTGCGCCACCAGGGTCGCGCTGCGGTACGCGCACGCCGTCGCGACGACGCCCGGGTCGGCCTTCGCCTTGGCGGCGTCCTCCGGCGGGGCGTCCGGGTCGAGCCAGTCGCCGAACTGGAAGACGGTGTCCCACAGCCCCTCGGGTGACAGGTGGCCCTTGACCCGGCGGAGGTGCGCCGTCATCGAGTCGAGCTGCTCCTCGAGCACGGCGGTGTCGCCGTACGCCTGGTACAGGGTCCACGGCACCCACACGCCGGCGTCCGACCAGATGGCGGTGGCGTCCGGGGTGCCGAAGTCCTCGGCGGGGGAGTACTTCAGCACGTCCGGCACCACGAACGGGATGACACCGTCGGCGTGCTGCTGCTCGAGCCACACGTCGCGCAGCCAGTCGCCCAGGAACGCGCGGGTGTCGAACAGGTACGACGCCGTCGGTGCGAACGCCGCGATGTCGCCCGTCCACCCGAGGCGCTCGTCGCGCTGCGGGCAGTCGGTCGGGACGCTCAGGAAGTTGCCCTGCATGCCGCGGACGACGTTGTCGTGGAACGTGTTGAGTAGTTCGTGGCTGGACGCGAACGTGCCCGTGCGGGTCAGGTCGGAGCCGACCTGCACCGCGGTGACCGCTGTGCGGAGTTCGTCGAGCGTGCCGGTCCACCCGTCGACCTGGGCGTACCGGAAGCCGTGGAAGGTGAAGCGGGGCTCGAAGCGGTCCTCGCCGCCGCTCAGGGTGAAGTGGTCCGTCGCCTTCGCGGTGCGCAGCGGGCGGGTGCCGAGCTCGTCGTGTTCGAGCACCTCGGCGTGCTTGAGGGTCAGCACCGTGCCGGCGGGACCCGAGGCGACCACGCGGAGCCAGCCGACCAGGTTCACGCCGAAGTCGATCAGCGTCGCGCCGGACGGGCTCGTCCAGACGTCGACGGGGGCGATCTCGGCGAGCGGCCGGACCGGCGGCACGGTGTCGGCGACGAGTTCGCGCTCGCCGATGTCGACGGTGCGCACGGTGCTCGTCCGTCCTCCGTGTCCGTCGACGCTCGGTGTCGTGACCTCGCCGGCCGTCAGGAACGACCCGTCGCGCAGCCGGGCGTCGATGTCCTCGCCGTCGTAGAGCTGGTCGGCGGTGATCGCGCTGGACAGGGCCTGCCAGTCGGTGTCGGTGGCGACGAGCTGTTCGTGGCCGTCGGCGAAGGTGATGCGGAGTTCGGCGAACCCGGCGGGCTCGTCGGCGTACCAGCCGCCGCCACCACCCCACGCGAGCCGACCGGCGGCCCAGCCCTTGCCGAGCACGAGCGCGAGCACTGCGGCGCTGCCGGCGGCCGTGTCGGTGAGGTGGGCCGTGACGTCGTGCGAGACGACGCGGATGCGCCACTCGTAGCTCGTCCACCCCGGTTCGAGCAGGTGGTCGGAGACGCGTTCGCCACCGAGCCACGCCTCGACGACGCCGAGGGCGCTGACGTCGAGGGTCGCCCCGGTGACGGCGCCGTGGCCGTCGTCGAGGGTGAACTCCCGGCGCAGGATCGGTGCGCTCCCGAGGTCGGCGTCGCTCGTGATGAACGGAGCTGTCCAGGCGGTCATGTGGTGTGTCCTTTCACGCGACCGGTCGTCGTCGACCGGTGCGGGGTCGTGTGGTCAGCCCTTGACGGCGCCGCTGGTCATGCCGGCGACGATCTGGCGGTTGAAGAAGACGTACAGGATGAGCGGCGGGATCGTGATGAGCAGGACGTCGGTGAACAGCAGGTTGAGCTGGCTGACCGACTGGCTCTGGAACGCGTAGAGCGTCTGCTGCACCGTGGCGTTCTCGGACCCCGGCAGGAAGTACAGCGGGTTCGTGAAGTCGTTGAACACCGTGACGGACTGCACGAGCACGACCGTGATGATCACCGGCTTGAGCAGCGGCAGCACGACACCGAAGAACAGCCGGACCGGGCCGGCACCGTCGAGGACGGCTGCCTCGTCGAGCTCCTTCGGGATCGTCGCGACGAACGCCCGGAACAGCAGGATGCAGAACGACAGGCCGAAGGTCGCCTCGATGAGGATCATCCCGCCCATGGTCTTGAACAGGTTCAGCCCCTGCAGCACCCAGATCGTCGGCACGATCGCCGGCGGCACGATCAGGCCCGCCAGGACGAAGAAGTTGATCACGCCGTTCCACTTGCTCGGACGGCGTTGCAGCACGTAGCCGACCATCGCGGAGAACACGACCATCACGGCGACGCTGCCGACGGTCAGGACCGCGCTGTTCAGGAACGCGCGGACGATCACGCCGTCGCCGGAGCCGAACACGGCCTGCAGGTTCTGCCAGAGCTGCCACTCGGTCGGCAGACTGAAGCCGAGCTGGTTCGCCTCGGCCGGGTTCTTCGCGGCCTGCAGCAGGACGAAGACGAACGGCACCAGGAAGACCACGAAGCTCACGACGATGGCGATCGTGCCGATGATCCACCGGCGAGCGCGCCCGGGGTGGCGTCCGCGGGGAGCGGCCGGGGTCAGCCGCTGGTTGACGATGGCGGTCACAGGTCCGCCTCCTTGCGGTTCAGGAGCCACGAGATCGGCACCATGATCGCCGTGACGACCACGAACAGGACCACGTTGCCGGCGGTCGACAGGCCGTAGAAACCGGCCTGGTACTGCTTGTAGATGACGCTCGCGATGACGTCACTGGTGAACCCTGGTCCTCCGCCGGTCATCGCCCAGATCAGGTCGAAGGACCGCAGCCCGCCGATCAGCGACAGGATGATGACGGTGCCCATCGCGGGACGCGACAGTGGCAGCGTGATGTTCCGGAAGATCGACCACGCGCTCGCGCCGTCGACCCGTGCGGCCTCGAAGTACTCCTGCGGGATCGCCACGATGCCGGCGATGAAGATGAGCGTCGCGATGCCGACGCCCTTCCAGACGTCCACCGCGGCGACGCTCCACAGGGCGAGGGCCGGGTCGGTCAGCCACCCCGGAGTGGGGAGGCCGACCGAACCGAGCACGCCGTTGATGATCCCGTGGAACGGGTCCATCAGCGCCTTGAACGTGATGCCGATGCCGATCGTCGACACGAGCACCGGGAAGAACACGACCGCCCGCAGGTAGCCGCGCCCCAGCACGGGCGACGTGAGGAGCAGGGCGAGGGCGAGTCCGATGACCACCTTCGCCGCGCTCGTCACGAAGCCGTACTGGAACGTGTGCACGAACCCGGAGACGAGCTGCGGGTCCTGGAAGAAGCGGACGAAGTTGTCGAACCCGATGAAGGTCTGGTCGAACAGCGTCCAGCGGGTGAGGGAGAAGTAGAACCCGGCGAAGGTGGGGACCGCGAAGAACACGACGTACAGCGCGATCGCGGGGATGAAGAACCACGCGGGGTAGAACGAGCGCATCCGCTTGCGCGCGGGTCCGGCCCCGCCGGAGCCCGCTCGGGTCTTCGCCGGCTCGAGTGCCGTCGTGAGGGTCGCGGTCACCGTGTCACCAGCCCTTGATGCCGAGCTGCTGCGCCTGCTGGACGACGTCGTCGTCGTACTGGTCAGCACCCTTGGCGGCGTTCGTGATGCCGGAGCCGACCTGCACGCAGATCTTCTCGAGGTTCGGGCCCTTGATCGGCGACAGGAACTCGAGCGCCGGGCTCGCCTTGCCGTCGTCGAGGTACTTCTGCAGGTCGTCGATCATCGGGGGCACGTCGTCCGGCAGTGAGCAGGTCGAGATGACGTACGGGCCACCGGGGGTGCCGGTGTCGTTCTGCACCTTGCAGCCGTCGGCCGAGTTCGCGAAGGCGATGAACTTCTTCGCGGCGGCGAGCTGGTCACCCTCGCTCGTCTTCGGGATGTACAGGCCGTTCGGCTCCCAGATGGTCAGGTTCGTGTCGTCGGCGTCCTCGGCCGGCAGCGCGAACGCACCGATGTCGTCGACCGCGTCCGGGTTGTCCTGCTGCAGGGCCGAGATCGCGTTCGTCAGCATCGGGTACTGCGCCCCGGTGCCGTCGGCGAGCATCTTCAGACCGTTCGCCTGCGTGGCCGAGGCGTAGTCCTCGTTGTAGAGGTCCTTGTCCTTGCCCTCGGCCAGGTGGTCGAAGCCGGCGAGAGCGGGCTCGTCGGCGTAGGACTCCTTGTTGGCGGTGTAGTTGTCCGCCCAGTCCTCGTCCTGTGCCGTGATGTTCGCGAAGTCGCCGAGCACGAACAGCTGGCTGGTCCAGGTGTCGCCGTACGTCTGGATGATCGGGGCGACCTTGCCGGCGTCCTTGATCTTCTCGCTGTTGCTGATGAACTCGTCCCAGGTCGTGGGGACGCTGAGTCCGAGGTCGGCGTAGACCTTCTTGTTGTACATGACGCCGCCGCCGAAGCTCGTGCCGAACGGCGCACCGTAGAGGCCCTTGTCGGTGCTGACGACCTTGGTGAACTGCTCGTCGACGTCCTTCGTCCAGCTCTCGTCGGACAGGTCCACCAGGGTGTTGTCCGGGTTGAGGGCCTGCATGAGCGAACCGGAGTTGTAGTTGAAGACGTCGGCCATCTCGCCGGTCGACAGCTGGGTCTTCACCAGGTTGTCGCCGTCGGTGCCCTGCGGTCGGGTGTCGAACTTGACGGTGATGTCGGGGTTGGCCTTCTCGAACGCCTCGATGAGCGGCTTCGCGGTGGCGGCCGTCGCGGGCGAGTTGTCGGCCTGGTAGGTGATCTGGACCTTGCCGCCGCCTTCGTCGGCGGAGCCGCCGGACGAACACGCCGCGAGCCCGCCGATCAGGACCGTCGCGCCGCCGATGGCGACGAGACGTTTGACGACGGCGCGCTTGGCGAGCGTCCTCGTGGTCAGGGAACGAGCTGACATTCCTTACCTCCTCGTAAGGCCCGGGGCGGGGTACCCCGGGTGAAACGGACCCGGATCCCGCGTCGTCGTGGGCTCCGGTTGCTGCTGTTTAGAACGTTTCAATCAGGATGGAACCACGTCGATTGAAGCGTGTCAATCGCTGCGCCGATTTCGTTACGGGAACGCGCACGCCACGCACCGCAACCCACCCCGTCCATCCGCGAAAGCGACACCGTGCCGCGAACTGTTCGCGTGGATCTGTCGCGTTGCCGGGCCAGACGGTGTCCCGAGCGGCGGGACTGTCGCTTCCGGGCGCTCAGGCCTCGGTGCGGCGGGGGTCGCTCGGTGTCGCCGTGCGCGCGGCTGCTGCACCGGCGCGGCCGAGCGTGCTCTCGCGGGGGACGAGCTCACTGCCGAGCACGACGGCGCGGTGGACGTGCATCGGGTCGGTGAGCTCCTCGAGCAGGAGCTCGACGGCCGCCGCGCCCATCTCCGCACCGTGCATCGTCACCGAGGTCAGCGGCACGGCGCCGCCCCACGCCACCGAGTTGTGGTCGCACCCCGACACGGGGATGTCCTCCGGCACGCGGATGCCGGCAGCTCGGAGCTCCGAGACGACCGCCATCGCGAGCAGGTCCGTGACGCCCAGGACGCCGTCGGGCCGTTCGTCCGCGGGCATCGCCGCGATCCGGGACCCGGCGTGCGTGCCGCCGGGTGGGTCGATGTCACCGGCGTCGATGTCGACGAGTTCCACCCCGGGGTGGCCCGCGATCGCCCGGAGTACGCCGGCGCGGCGGAGTGCGACCGGCTGCAGCTCGGCGCGGGCGCTCACGAAGCCGATGCGTCGGCACCCGCGGGCGATCAGGTGCTCGGCGGCGAGGAACCCCGCCTGTTCGTTGTCGACGACGACGGAGCAGGCATCGACCGTCGTCGGCGCGAAGTTGACGTAGACGACTGGACGACCGTGCCGGCGGGTGAGTTCGACCTGGTCGCGCGACTCGGTCATCGAGGCGAGCAGGATGCCGGACACCCGCGCGCTCTCGAGGTACGCGAGGTGTTCGCCCTGCGCCTGCAGGTCGTCCTCGCTGCTCGCGATCAGGAGCGTGAACCCCCGCTTCCGCGCCGCGAGCTGCGCCCCGTTCACCATGTCGCTGAACAGCGAGTTCCGGAGCGACATCACGACGAGCCCGATCGAACGGCTGCTGCCGGATGCGAGCACCCGGGCGTTGCGGTTCGGCGTGTACCCGAGTTCGGCGATCGCGTCGTGCACGCGAGCGGCGGTGGAGTCGGCCACCCGCTCGGGGTGGTTCAGGACGTTCGAGACCGTCGCGAGCGAGACGCCCGCGCGAGCGGCGACGTGGTGCACGCTCGGCGGGCCGTCACGCCTGGGGACATGCACCATGCTCCGATCGTAGGCCGCAGCGGCGGTCGCTCCGCGCTGGGGCCCGGCTACGCGTCGGCGACGGAGGACTGCCGGACCACGAGCTCCGGCGTGAACTCGACGTGCTCGAGGTCGATGTCCTGCCCGAGCTCGACCTGCTTCGTCAGCAGCTCGATCGCCTGACGCCCGAGGTCCTGTGCCGGCTGGCGCACCGAGGTCAGCGGGACGACGGCTGCTTCGGCGAAGGCGATGTCGTCGTAGCCCACGATCGCGATCTCCTCCGGCACCGCGATCGTGCCCCGCATGATGAACGCCTGTTCGAGGCCCACCGCCAGCAGGTCGTTCGCCGCGAAGACCGCGTCCGGCCGTTCGGCGCGCGGCCGTGCCTGGAGTGCTTCGCCGACACGACGCCCTTCGAGCACGGACAGCGACGCGGTCGGCAGGACCTCGAGCCCGATGCCCGCTGCCCGAGCCGCCGACAGCGCCCCGGCGTGCCGGTCGGCCACCTGGCGGATGCTGGACGGGCCGCCGACGAACGCGATGCGCGTCCGCCCGGTGGCCGCGAGGTGCTCGACCGCGATGCGGCCGCCCGCGACGTCGTCGACGGAGACCGACGCGAAGTGCTCGTCGTCGGCGCGGCGGTCGACGAGCACGACCGCGGTGCCCTGGTCGCGCAGACGGGCGAGTCGGGACAGGTCGTCACCGGCGGGGGAGATGAGCAGACCCGCGACCCGGCGTTCCTCGAACAGGTCGACGTAGGTGCGTTCGCGGTCGGTGGACTCGTCGGAGTTGCCGATGAGGACCGCCAGCCCCTTGTCCATCGCAGCGTCTTCGGCACCGCGGGCGACGTCGGTGAAGAACGGGTTGCCGCCGTCGAGCACGATCAGGCCGACGGTGGAGCTACGGCCGGCCCGGAGTTGCCGTGCGGAGTCGTTGCGGACGAACCCGAGTGTGGCGATGGCCGACTGCACCCGGTCCACCGTGGTCGGGGCCACCTTGTCGGGGCGGTTCAGGACGTTCGACACCGTCCCCAAGGACACGCCGGCGAGCGCTGCCACCTCTCGCACACTGACCGCCATGTGGCCATCCTCGCATCGGGGCGGTCCGCGCGGTCGGCCCGCGCCGTGATCTGTGGAAAACGGCGGCCGGGAGGCGCGGTGCGGGCTGGACCCGGGCCTCCCGTCCGGTGGGTGGTCGCGTCCACCGCACGGTGCTGGGTTGCGGGGCGCGGGCGCACCCCGCGCGTGCTCCGCCCCGGCGTGCACGGTGCGTGCTACGTCGCCACGTGCGAGGTTGCCCGCTCGGTGCGCGCTTGCAGCGCAGCACGGAGCGGGCGACCTCGCACCGAGTGAGCGACCGCGCACCGTGCGCACGCGCAAGACGGGGACTTGCCAAGGCCGGCCGAACCGCACTATCGTCTCGCTGTCCCGTTGAAACGATTCACTGACGAACACGCGAACGGAGGACCAATGGCGGTCCGCATCGGAGCCCGGAGCACCACGGGCTGGAAGGCGACCGTCTCGGTCGCCATGTCGAACTACATCGAGTCGGGGTCGATCATCGCGATCGCCACGAGCCTCAGCCTGTGGCAGGCGCAGTTCCACGTCGGCGACCTCGAGGTCGGCCTCCTGGCGAGCCTGTCCGCCAACGCGTTCGGCGCCGCCGCCGGCGCCATCATCGGCGGGCCCCTGTGCGACCGCTACGGCCGGAAGTTCATCTACACCTACGACCTGCTGCTCTACATGCTCGGCATCCTGCTCGCGGTGTTCGCCGGCAGCTACGGCATGCTGCTGGTCGGCTTCATCCTGACCGGGATCGCGGTCGGCGCCGGCGTCCCCGCGAGCTGGACCTACATCGCCGAGCAGGCACCAGCGGACAAGCGGGCCGCCCACGTCGGCACCGCGCAGCTCGCCTGGTCGATCGGCCCGATGGTCGGGTTCGCGCTGGCCATCGCCGCCGCACCACTCGGACTGCTCGGCAGCCGGCTCATCTTCGCGCACCTGTTCGTCGTCGCCGCCGTGGTCTGGTGGCTCCGCCGCGGGCTGCCGGAGTCGGCGATCTGGAAGGACGAGCGCGCCGCGACCGGCACCGCGAACTTCTTCCACGGGATCACCCAGCTGTTCAGTCGGCGTCGGAACCTGACCGCGATGCTGTTCCTGTTCGGCGTCTACGCGCTCTGGAACACCGTCGCCGGGCAGGCCGGCATCTTCCAGCCGCGGGTGTACTCGGCCACCGGGGTCACGAGCGTCACCGAGCAGTACGGCCTGCAGATCCTGGTGTGGGGGTGCACCGTGGCCGCGACGTACTTCGGCTTCATGCGCTACGGCGACCGGGTCAGTCGACGGCTGCTGTTCGCCCTCGGCGCGGTGCTCGCGATCGTCGCCTGGGCCGTCCTGATCTACGCACCGGCGAACCTCGGGACGCTGCTGTTCTTCGCGATCACGTGGGGTGTGTCGTCGGGCATCGGTGCGCAGGCGTTCTACGGCCTCTGGACGAGCGAGCTCTTCGCCACCCGGTACCGGGCCAGTGCGCAGGGGGTGCTCTTCCTCGCCGCGCGGGTCATGGTGGGCCTGCTGAGCATCTGGTTCCCGCTGCTCCTGTCGGACATCGGGCTCCGCGCACTCGGCGGGCTCATCCTCGGGCTGCTCGCCATGTCGTTCCTGGTCGGCACGATCTGGGCGCCGCGCACACAGGGCAGGACGCTCGAGGCCATCGAGGCCGAGCGGTACGGCACCGTGACCACCGTCACCGGCACCGTGCGTGCCGCCGACGAACGAGCCGTCCGGGACGCCGAGCAGCGTCGCCGCGCCGAGGCCGACCGGTGACGCGGGTCTGCTTCCGACTCCAGGTGCAGGCCGAGCACCTGGACGCCTACCGCGAGCGGCACGCCGCGGTCTGGCCGGCGATGCTCCGGGCGATCGAGGCGGCCGGACGGCGGAACTACTCCCTGTTCCTCGACGACGACGGCCTGCTGATCGGCTACTACGAGACCGACTCGGTGACCGATGCCGACGCGTCGCTCGCGGCGTCCGAGGTCGCAGCCGCGTGGGAGGCGCACATGCAGGACCTGTTCGACGGTGCCGCGGGTCGGGCGGACCAGACCGCGCGGGTGCTGTCCGAGGTGTTCAACCTGGAGGACCAGCTGGCGGCCGCCGCCGAGTGAGGAGCGGGTAGCGTCCGGTCCATGGCCGACGTGACCCACGCCGCGGACCTCGGGATCGACCTGTCCGACGGCACGCCCCAACAGCTCTACCGGTGGTTCCTCGCGAGCATGCTCTTCGGCCGGCCCATCCGGCAGGAGCAGGCGGCGGAGACCTACCGCGTCCTGATCGACCACGGCTTCACCAGTCCGGGGAAGTTCGCGGGCGCCGGACACGAGCAACTGCGGAGGGTCCTGGACGAGGGCGGCTACGGACGGTTCGACCACCAGATGACCGACGCCCTGCACGAGACGATGCACACCCTCGACGCCGACGAGGGCTCCGTGTCGCACCTGGTGAAGACCGCGGCGTCGCGGAAGGACCTGCGCGACCGGCTCGGTTCGCTCAAGGGGGTCGGCCCGAAGACCATCGAGATCTTCCTGCGGGACATCCCCGACGCGGTGCTGCCGGACTGAGCGCAGGTGCTCACGGAGCGCCGACGAACCGCCCAGCCCGTCCATCGCCCGCGTGGCTAGCGTGGAGCCATGCAGCCGCCCGCAGCCGGAACCCTCCGCGTCCTCCACCTCTCCGACACCCACCTGACCGGCGACGGCGCCCTGCACCAGGGCTCCGTCGACACCACCGCGGCCCTCGAGAGCGTGCTCGCCCGCGTCGACGGGGTGCCCGGCATCGGTCTCGTCGTCGTCTCGGGCGACGTGTCCGAGGACGGCAGCCCCGAGTCCTACGCCGCCGTCCTCGAGCGGGTCGGCGGATGGGCGGAGCGGCACGGAGCCGCCCTCGTCGCGGTCCCGGGCAACCACGACCTGCGGGAGGGCTTCCGCCAGGTCCTGTCCAACGGCCACGTCCTCGGTGAGGGCGGCCGCCCGGTGATGCACACGATGGAGTACCACCCGCCGACCGTGCCGGTGTGGGGGCAGTCCCTCGTCGCGGGCCGCCGGATCGTCACGGTCGACACGAGCGTGCCGGGTGCGGGCTACGGCGAGGTCAGCGAAGCGAGCCTGGAACGGCTCCGCACCGCGCTCGCCGGCGACCACGCCCCGCACGGCACGATCGTCGTCCTACACCACCCGCCCCTGCCGGCCCCGACCGAGCTGCACGAGGCGCTGCGCCTGCAGAACCCCGAGGCGCTCGCCGACGTGGTCCGTGGCTCCGACGTGCGCGTCGTCCTGGGCGGGCACTACCACCACCACTTCGCCGGTTCGCTGGCGGGCGTCCCGGTCCTGGTCGCCCCCGGGGTCGCGAACGACACGGACGTCACCGGCGCGTACGACGAGGAATCGGCGTACGTCGACAGCGGCGCCCTCGTCGTCGACGTCGCCGAGGACGGCTCCGTCTGGTCGACGCCGCTGCGCGTCCCGCGCCCCGACGCCGACCCGCTCGCCTTCCACCTCGACGCAGAGACGGTCGCATCCGTCATCGCGGCTGCCGGCAAGCACTGAGCGCCACCTGCGTTGCGCGCGCGACGCGCACTGGACGTGCGCGGCTGCCGGACGGGAGGCCCGTGGCGACGCCGCCACGGGCCTCCCGTCCGCTCGTCGGAACCGTCCACTGCCGGTACCCCGCCTGCTCGGGCTGCACGCGGGGAAACCGAGTAGGCCGGACGCACACGCCAGCGAAGGAGCACCCATGCGGAACGGCAAGGCAGTCCAGTACGACCGGTACGGCGACTTCAGCGTCGTCGAGCTCGTCCCCCAGGACAAGCCGACGGCCGGCCCCGGCGAGATCGTCGTCGAGATCGTCGCCGCCGGGCTGAACCACATCGAGCGGTTCCTGCGCGAGGGGAAGCTCCGGGACCACATCGAGCTCGAGTTCCCGGCACGGCAGGGCGTCGACTTCGCCGGCATCGTCCGGGCGCGTGGCGACGGTGTGAAGGACCTGCGGGTCGGCGACGAGGTCATGGGGCACGCGCCGCAGGGCGGATCGCACGCGAACTGGATCGCGGTGCCGCGTGGCGCGGTCATCAAGAAGCCGGAGTACGTCGGGTGGGAGGTCGCCGGTGGTCTGTACCTCGCCGGGTGCACGGCGGTGTCGGTGGTGCGATCGCTGCGCCTCGGCCCGGAGGACACCGTCGTCATCACCGCGGCAGCGGGCGGTGTCGGGCACATCGAGAGTCAGCTGGCGCACGACGCCGGTGCGACCGTGATCACCCTCGGCAGCGCGCGCAATCACGACTACCTGCGGCAGATCGGGACGCTGCCGGTCGTGTACGGGGAGGGTGAGGAGGAGCGCATCCGAGCGATCGCGGACGGCCGACCGATCACCGCCTTCATCGACAACCACGGGGAGAGCAACGCCGAGCTCCTGGCGGATCGCCTCGGCGTCGGTGCGGAGCGTTTCGTGTCGTCGGACGACCGCCGCGACATCGAGCTCCGGTTCCTGCGCGCCCCGGCAGAGGACGAGGAGACCCGGGAGCTCCTGACCCTGTTGGCGAAGGCCCTGCAGGAACGCCGCTTCCAGGTGCTCATCTCGGGGTTCTACCCGTTCGAGTACATCGTCGAGGCGTACGAGGACCTGGCCGAGATGAAGTCGCGCGGCAAGGTCGTCATCGGCATGCAGACGGTCGAGACCGGAGCGCGGCTCGACTGGTACCGCTCCGAGAAGGCCCGCGACCTGCGGGACCGCTACGCGGATGCGCGCGGCTCCGAGACGGAGACGATGGCGGGCGGATCGGCGACTCCGGCGAGCTGACGCGGTCGGGCCCGACGGTCGGGCCCGACGGTCGGGCTCAGCTCAGGATGTCCTTCGAGGCGAACCGGCTGTACGCCAGTGCACCGAACACGACGACGTAGCCGAGCTGCAGCACCGCGTTCGACCCGAACGAGTCGAACGAGATCGGGTCGCGGAGCAGGTCACCGAATCCCAGCCACTGGTGCGAGAACAGGTACGGGTGCAGCCAGTCGAGCTGGGGCAGCTGGTCGAGGACCTGCGAGGCCCCGGCCAGCACGACCGTCGCGGCCATCGCGCCGACCGGCACGTTCGTCAGCGTCGATGCGAACATGCCGATCGCCACCAGCCCGAGCATCGACATCGCCACGTACAGGGCGAGCAGGAGCGCCCGTCCGGCGTAGGACGCGCCGCCGACCTGGGTGCCGGACAGCAGCGTGACCGGGCCGATCGGGAACAGCACGGCACCGATCGCGGCACCGACGAGCACCACCAGCAGCGTGGCCGCCAGGCAGAACGCCACCGCCCCGGCGAACTTCACCAGGATGAACCGCACCCGACCGGTCGGCGCGACGAGCAGGTAGCGGATGGTGCCGTGGCTGGCTTCCCCCGCCACGGTGTCGCCCGCGACCACGCCGACGGTGAGCGGCAGGAAGAGCGGGATCGACACGGTCAGCGCGGTGAACGCCACGAACAGGCCGTTGTTGGTGATGTCGCCGAGGAACGCCGGGCCACCGTCGTCACCGTCGGTCGTCAGCTTCACGGCGACCGCGATGAGGATCGGCACCAGGGCGAGCGCACCGAGCATCGCCCAGGTGCGGCGACGTCGGAACACCAGCGCGAGTTCGGAGCCGAGCAGGGCGAAGGGGCGCTGCCGGCGCTGAGCCGGCGCGGCGGTGTCCGCCGGCGGACGTGCGGTCTCGGGCAGCGAGCCTGCAGTGTCAGGCAGCGACATCGAAGCCCTCTCCGGTGAGTGCGACGAACAGGTCCTCGAGCGTGCCGCCGCCGACCGTCAGCCCACGGACGCGGACGTCGGCGCGGACGAGCTCGGCGGTGATGGTCTCCGGCAGGAGCTCGTGCGGCAGGTCCGCCACCAGGACGTCGGCGCCGCCGTCGTGCCGGGGCGCGAGCCCGAGCCGCGTCAGCACGCTGCCCGCCTGCCCGACGTCGGGTGTGCGGACGGTCACGGTGCGGGCTCCGGCGGAGCGCAGTTCGTCGAGCTCGCCCTGCGCGACGAGCTTGCCGGTGCGCATCACCGCTGCGTGGGTGCAGACCTGTTCGATCTCGGCGAGCAGGTGGCTCGACACGAACACGGTGGTCCCGTCGTCCGCCAGGGAACGGATGAGGTTGCGGACCTCGCGGGTGCCCTGCGGGTCGAGGCCGTTGGTCGGCTCGTCGAGCACCAGCAGGTCCCGCGGGGAGAGCAGGGCGTTCGCCAGGCCCAGCCGCTGCTTCATGCCGAGCGAGTACGCATGCGCCTTCTTGTCGGCGGCGTGGGTCAGGCCGACGCGGTCGAGGGCGTGTGCGACGCGGTCCTTCCGGGTGCGCGGGTCCGACGTGGGGTCCGCCGCGTCGAAGCGCTGCAGGTTCGCCCGTCCGGACAGGTACGGGTAGAAGGCCGGCCCCTCGACCAGGGCGCCGACGCGCGGCAGCACCTGGTGCAGCGCCTTCGGCATCGACTGGCCGAGCACCTCGATCGTGCCACCCGTCGCGCTCGACAGTCCGAGGAGCATCCGGATCGTGGTCGTCTTGCCGGAGCCGTTCGGTCCGAGGAACCCGAACACTGCGCCGCGCGGCACCGACAGGTCGATGCCGTCGACGGCGCGCTGCTTGCGGAAGACCTTCTGGAGGCCCGTGGTGCGGATGGCGAGGTGGGTGTCCGGGGTCGGGCGGGTCGCGTCCACGGCGGTGCGGTCCGTCGTGCGCGCGGGTTCCGGTGCGCTCACTTCGCGGCGGCGACCAGCGACGACACCGGCACGGCGCCGGCGAGGACCCGGCCGTCGTCGGTCAGGTACACCGACACGAGCGAGGTCTGCACGGCACGGCCGCCGTCGACCGCCTTCGTGAGCTGGCCGAGCAGACCCGAGGCCTCGTCGCCGAGGGACGACTGGTCCACGGTGCCGGCGGGGAGCTCGGCGATCGTGCCCCAGCCCTCACCGGTGAACGTCGGCTCGTCGCCGTCGTGCGCACCGCGAGCGTGGTCGCCCTCCGCGTGGGCGTCGTGCTCGGCGTCGGACAGGTCCTTCTCGGTGACCTTCGCGTTCGACGGCGGCGTGAAGTCGAAGAGCCGCGCGGCCGGGGCGCCGTAGTCGAGGCTGGTGAACCCGACCTGCACCGCGGGGTCGTCCTGCCCGGCGGCCTGGATCGTCGCACGGAGCGGGAGCCCGGTCTGCTGGTCGACCGCCAGTCGGACGGTGCCGACCAGGGTGTCGGAGGACTTCGGCGTCAGGGTGATCTGCCAGGCGTCGTGCCCTGCGACGCTGACCTCGGTCGGCTTCGAGACCGTGGTGGTCGGGGTGATGGCGTCGACGGCCTGCTCCGCGATGTCGGTCGGCGTCGTGGTGCCGTCCTGCGGGGCCTTCGCCGAGTCGGAGGGGATCGTCACGTGCGTGGCGGTGCGCTCCTTCGAGTCCCAGGTCCAGACCTCGGACCCGTTGCGGACCAGGTCCTGCTCGGCGAGCTGCTGCGTCAGCTGGATGCGCTGCTTGCTGGCACCGTCGACGTACACACGGGCGGTGTGCGACGAGGTGAGCAGGCCGAGCACGTCCGAGGCGTCGCCCTCGAGCGAGGATCCGCCGGAGCCGGTCGGCAGCTCGGGGAGTCCGAGGTCGCTCGACTGCGTCAGCTTGCCGGAGTACTGCGCGTCCGACGACTTCGCGATGCTGGCGATGACGTCCGCCGCGGTCGGGTTCGTCCCCGCGATCGGGTCGTTCGCGGCGTTCGCGATCATCGGAGCGGCGACGGCGCCGGCGACGACCACCGGCGCGATGACTGCTGGCAGCCAGGCTGACTTCTTCATCGGGTTCCCCTCGTGGTGCATCGGAGTCGTGAGTACGGTACGTCCGGCCCCCGACAGGCAGCTGGGCGTCGACGGATCGTGATGGTTCGTAGACTCGGGACGCGACCGACGGCGGTCGTGTGGCGGCGAAGGAGGCGGCATGCGGGCGGTGCTCGGTCTGGACATCGGGACGTCGAGCACGAAGGCGCTGCTGGCCCGGTTCGACGGCACCGTGATCGCCGAGGTGGGTCGCAAGCACGACGTCGACCGCCCTGCCCAGGGGCTGGTCGAGATGGACGCGGCCGTGTGGTGGGACGAGTTCACGACGCTGACGCACGAGCTCCTCGCGCTCGTCCCCGATGCCGATGTGCAGGCGGTCGGGGTGAGCGGCATCGGCCCGTGCGTGCTGCTCACCGACGCGGTCGGCGAGCCGTTGCGCCCGGCGGTCCTGTACGGCGTCGACACCCGGACCGCCGACCTGCTGGACGAGCTGACCGCGGAACTCGGCGGCGAGGACGCGGTCCGTGCGCGCTGCGGCTCCGGGCTGAGCACGCAGGCCGCCGGGGCGAAGCTCGCGTGGGTCGCCCGGCGAGAGCCCGAGGTGTGGGCGCGTGCCGTCCGCTTCACGATGCCGGCGTCACGCGTGGTGGAGCTGCTCACCGGGGAGTACGTCCTCGACCACCACTCGGCCAGCCAGACCACGCCGCTCTACGACGTGCACGAGAACGTGTGGATCCCCGAGTGGTGCGAGCGGCTCGCGCCCGACCTGTCCATGCCGCGGCTGCTGTGGTCCGGGGACCAGGCGGGCGTGGTGACGCGCGAGGCGGCCGCGGCCACGGGCCTCCCGGTCGGCATCCCCGTGACGGCCGGCACCATCGACGCGTGGGCGGAGGGCGTGAGCGTCGGCGAGTCCGTGCCGGGCCGGATGTTCCTGCAGTACGGCACCACGATGTTCATGATCGTGCCGACCACCGAGCCGACGCCGGTGCCGGGGATGTGGACGACGGTCGGGACGCACCCGGGGCAGCCGAGCGTGTCGGGAGGGATGGCGACCTCCGGGGCGATCACCGACTGGCTGCGACGGTTGGTCGACGGCGAGTGGGCGACCATGCTCGAGGAGGCGCGGTGTGCCGGGATCGGCGCGAACGGGCTGTTGATGCTGCCGTACTTCGCGGGGGAGCGGACGCCCATCGCCGATCCGGACGCGCGCGGGGTGATCGCCGGGCTGACCGTGCGGCACACCCGTGGCGACGTCTACCGGGCGACGCTCGAGGCGACGGCCTACGCGGTCCGGCACAACATCGAGGTGCTGCGTGCCGCCGGGGTCGAGGTCCGCGAGCTCGTCGGGGCCGGCGGCGGGCTGCTCGGACGGCTCTGGCCGACGATCGTGAGCGACGTGACCGGGCTGCGGCAGACGGTGCCGTCGGTGACCGTGGGGGCGTCGTACGGGTCGGCGTTCCTCGCGGCAGCGCTCGTGGCCGACGTCGACATCCGGCAGTGGAACCCGCCGTCGACGATCATCGAGCCGGACCCCGTCGCGACGGCTGCGTACGAGCCCGGCTACCACGACTACCGCGAGCTGTACGAGGCGACGAAGGCCGTCGTGCACCGCTTGGCCGCGCGGAGCTGAACGCTCCACACCGCGCAAGGGACACAGCACCGCGCAGATGCACGGTGCTGTGTCCGGAACCTGGTTCCGCGGGGCTGTGGCCTACGCCGGCGCGTCGACGCCGGCGGGCGCGCTGCCGTCGTACTCGCAGATCGCCTGGACCTTCGAAGCACTGGCACTGGAGCGGTCGAACTCGTAGCCGAGCCACTCCTTCGCCAGCCGGCGGGCGAGCTCGACGCCGACGACGCGCTGGCCCATGCAGAGGACCTGGGCGTCGTTCGACAGGATCGAGCGCTCCACGCTGTACGAGTCGTGCGCGGTGACGGCACGGATGCCCGGCACCTTGTTGGCGCTGATCGCCACTCCGAGGCCGGTGCCGCAGATCAGGATCGCGCGGTCGGCCTCGCCGTTCGCGACCAGGCGTGCGGCGTCGACGGCGACGTGCGGGTACGCCGTGTGGCCGTCCGCGTCGACGCCGACGTCGGTGACGTCCGACACCCGGTCGTCGGCGAGCAGGTCGGCCTTGATGATCTCCTTGTAGTCGAACCCGGCGTCGTCGGACCCGATCACGAGACGGTACGTCATGCGTGTGTTCCTTCCTTGTCAGCACGGGCGGCGAGGACCTCGCCGATCCGCGTGAGGATCATCCCCATCGAGGTGGCACCCGCGTCGGGTGTCCCCAGGCTCTTCTCCGCCAGCGGTCGGGCACGCCCGACCTTCGGTGTGAGGTCTGTGGTCGCAGCGGCTTCCGTCACCGCGACCTGGGCGGCAGCCTGCCACGCCACGGTGAGTGGACGGCCAGCGTCGACGCCGCTCCGCAGCTCGTCCACGAACGGCAGCAGTGCGTCGAGCAGCGTCTTGTCCCCGCGGGACGCCCCACCCAGGTGCACGATCGAGTCGGCGAAGGCCTGCGCGGCCTCGACGACGTCGGACGCCTCGTACGCGGAGCGGTCGTCGCGCAGCGACCGACCGAAGGCCTCGAGTGCCGCACCCCACAGGACTCCCGAGGTGCCGCCCGCGAACTCGGCCCACGCGTCACCGGCGCGTCCGAGGACGAAGGCGACCCCCGCCTCCTGGCCGACCCTGCCGACGGCCGTGCGGGCCGCACCGATCCCCTTCACCATGCCGCGTCCGTGGTCGCCGTCGCCGGCGACCGCGTCGATGCGGCCGAGTTCTTCCTCGTGCTCCCGCAGGAGCGCGTCGACCGCGTCGATCGCGTCGCGCGCCGTCTGCGCGGCCTGTCGGGAGGCACTGCTCGCGTCCGGCACGACCGTCGCCTCGTCCTCGGCGTCGTCCACTGCGTCGGCCGGCAGCAACGCCGCGATCGGCGCCGCCGCCTTGCGGTACGCGGGCGTGTAGGTGTCCGCACGCCACAGGGGCTCGAGCTCGTCGTCGAGCCACTGCAGGGTCAGCGAGCAGCCACCCATGTCGAGGCTCGTGACGAGTTCTCCGACCTCGGGCTCGACGACCTCGAGGCCGGCCTCCTGCAGCAGCGGGAGCACGCGGCCCCAGAGCAGGAAGAGCTCCTCGTACTTCGTGTCGCCGAGGCCGTTGAGGATCGGGGCGACCCGGGTCCGCGCACCGGCCGGTCGGTCGGCGAGGAGTCGTGACACGAGCAGGTCGGCGAGTTCGGTCGCACGCAGGAGTGGGACGTCCTCGATGCCGGGCTCCCCGTGGATGCCGAGCCCGAGGCCGAGGTGGCCGTCGGGCACGGTGAAGAGCGGTTCGGTCGCACCGGGCATGGTGCACCCGGAGAACGCGACGCCGATGGTGCGGGTCGCCGCGTTGCTCCGGTTGCCCAGCCGCTCGACCTCGTCGAGGGACGCACCTTCGGCGGCGGCCGCGCCCATCGCCTTGAAGACCGAGAAGTCCCCGGCGATGCCGCGGCGCTTCGACTCCTCGTCGGCGCTCGCGATGTCGTCGGTGACGACGACGATGCGGGTGTCGATGCCCTCGGCACGCAGGCGCTCGGCCGCGAGTCCGAAGTTCATGGTGTCGCCGGCGTAGTTGCCGAAGGACAGCACGACACCCTTCCCCTGGTCCGCCGCCTTGGCGACCGAGTAGACCTGCGCGGTCGACGGCGAGGTGAAGACGTTGCCGACGACGGCGCCGGTGGCGAACCCGGGGCCGACGATCCCGCAGAACGCCGGGTAGTGGCCGGAACCGCCGCCGACGACCACCGCGACCTGGGGTTCTGCGCCCTCGGTGGGCAGGGTGACGACGCCGCCGTGGACGCCGCGGACGCGGTCGGCGTAGAGCGCGAGCCAGCCGGCGAGCTGGTCCTCGGCGAACTCGTCGGGGGCGTCGTGGATCGTGGTCATGCTGGAGCCCTTCAGTGGGAGGTACGGGCGCCCTGGGGCACCTTGAGGAAGTGGATCATCACGAACGCGCAGGCGTACAGGCCGACGAAGGTCCAGGTCGCGGCCTCACCGCCACCGCCGAGCGCGAACACCGCCGCGACCACACCGGTGCCGAGGAACGCCGCACCACCGGCCGCCGTCGTGTACATCGCCATCGCGGCGCCCTTGTGCTCGGGGGCGAGCGCCGGCATGATCGCGCCCATCGGCACGAAGCCTGCGAGCAGGCAGCCGAACACGCAGCCGGCGACGACGGAGAGCACGTAGCCCCAGTCGGACCCGGCGGGGACGAGCTGCGGGACGTACCACCAGGCGATGAGGCCGAGGGCGGATCCGACGATGCCGAACCACTTGACGGTGCGCTGCCAGCCGATCTTGTCGCCGACCCAGCCGAACAGGGCGTTCACGAGGATGTTCGTGGCGTAGACGCAGACCGTCATGAGGAGCCAGCGGCTCTGGCCCCACCCGCGCTCGTTCGCGATGACGGCGGGCAGGACGACGAACATGCCGAACTCGGGCGCGGTGTTGATCAGGCGGACCAGGAAGCCCATCAGGATCTTCGGCCGGGTGACGGTCAGGCGGATGCCGCTCGTCAGCACCTGCCAGGCGCTCTCGCCGGCCGGGGCGATGCGGGAGAACCCGTTCGGCAGGCGCACGCCGAACAGCATGACGAGGAAGCCGATCACGACGAGGCCGATCGAGGCGACCATCGCGCCCGTCTCGCCGATCGTGCCGCCGCCGAACACCGGGATGGCACCGATCGCGAAGAGCGAGCCGAGCGTCGGCAGGCCGCCCGTGAACGCGACGTAGAACCAGCCGACGGCCGAACCGTTCCGCTCGACCGGGGTGGTGATGTTCACCCAGACCAGGAACGCGAACGCGAAGAGCGGGTAGCCGAAGCCCCGGACGGCGTAGGCGACGGCCGCGAACGGCACGCTGCCGATGTTCAGCGCGAGGAGGAACAGCACCTCGAAGACGACCCAGACGGCGAACCCGAGGATCATCACCCGGCGCGGTCCGATCAGGTCGGACAGGGCGCCGGAGACGTAGCTGCCGATCAACGCGGCGAGGCTGTAGAAGGTGACGATCGTCGCGACGGTGGCCTCGGGGCTGCCGAGGACCGCGACCATGTGCGGGGTGATGAAGTTCGACTCGACGCCGTTTCCGGTCATGAAGACCAGGACGGCGACGAACCCGAGGGCGAGGGGACGAGGGATGCCCATCCGGTCGAGGCGACCCTCTGCGCGAGGGGTGGTGGGCGCACCGGTGGCGCGCTGTGTCGTCGTTGACATGCTTGCTGACTCCAGGGGTGGGCGGGCTCAGGCCTGCAGGGACGGGATGATCGAGACCTTGACGCTCGCGCCGGCGGAGTCGCCGACCAGGTCGAGCGCCTCCTGGAACCGCTCGAGCGGGAACTGGTGCGTGCAGATCTCCGACATCGGCAGGGTCTCGGCCTCGAGCAGCTTGATCGCCGCCGGCCAGGTGTGCGGACCGAGGTGGGCACCGCGGACGTCGAGCTCCTTGTCGTCCGAGATGATCGACCAGTCGACGGAGACGTCGTCCTTGAACACCGAGTACTCGACGAAGGTGCCGAGCTTCCGCAGCAGGTTGAGCCCCTGCGGGACCGCGGACGGGTGGCCGGTCGCCTCGATGTAGACGTCGGCGCCGTAGCCGTCGGTGAGCTCCTTGACCTGGGCGACCGCGTCCTCCTCGGCGATGTTGATCGTCAGGTCCGCGCCGACCTTGCGGGCCAGTTCGAGCTTCGCGTCGACCACGTCGAGGGCGATGATCCGGAGCGGGTTCTTCTGCCGCGCACCGGCGATGGCGGAGAGGCCGATCGGTCCTGCGCCGGCGATCACGACGGTGTCGCCGAACTTGATGTCCCCGCGCTCGACGGCGTGGAACGCGCAGGACAGGGGCTCGGCGAACGCGGCGACCTGACCGGGCAGGGCGCTCGACACCGGGTGGGTCAGTGCCTTGGCGGGGACGAGGACGTACTCGGCCATCGCGCCGTCGTGGCCCTTGAACCCGAACATGTCGTGGACGTTGCACATCCAGTACGCACCCTCGAGGCAGTACCGGCACTCCCAGCACGGCACGATCTGCTCGCACGCGATTCGGTCCCCGAGCGAGACCTTCCGCTTCGCCAGGGTGTCGTCGTCGCCGGAGACGATCGTCCCGACGAACTCGTGCCCGGGGATGCGATCGGTCTCGGCCCAGGCGGCGCGGTTCTCGTCACCCCAGAACTTCGCGGCGCCGTGGTAGCACTTCAGGTCGCTCGCGCAGATGCCGACGGCGTCGGTGCGGAGCAGGAGTTCGCCGGGGCCGGGCGTCGGCACGGGGCGTTCCTCGAGCCGGTAGTCGCCGGGGCCGTGGACGACGACGGCTCGCATCGTCGTGGGGATGGTCGTGGTGGCGGTCGTGGCCGCGTGCTCGGTCGTCGTCGACATGGGCTGCTCCTTCGTTGGACGGCTTCGGCGATGACTGTACACCTCACAGAACGTTTGTCCAGAACACAATTTCTGGTAGGTTCCGACCGAACGCAAAGGAGCGCCCATGACCACCAGCACCCCGACCGACTTCGCCGCAACCCTCCGACCGGGGCCGGACACGATCGACTTCACCAACGACTTCGCCGGACGGACGGCGGTGGTGACGGGCGGCGCCTCCGGCATCGGCAACGCCATCGCCCGGGCGCTCGCCGCACGGGGTGCGCGGGTCGCGATCGTCGACGTCCGTGCGGACGGCGCCACGGCGGCGGCAGCCGACCTGCCGGGTGCGGCCGGTGCACCGGGCTCGGCCGACGCGCCGGGCGCGGCCACGGGCCTCCATGCCGGGTTCGGCTGCGACGTGACGGACGAGACCTCCGTGGCGCGCACCGTCGCCGAGGTCGTCGCCCGCTTCGGACGCATCGACGTCCTCGTCAACTGCGCCGGGATCGCCGCACTCGCTCCGGCGGACGAACTGTCCGCCGAGACCTGGTCGAGGACGATCGACGTCAACCTGACCGGGACGTTCCGCGTCGCCCAGGCCGCCGGTCGGCACATGCTCGCCGCCGGGTACGGGCGCGTGGTGAACATCGCCTCGCAGGCGGCGCACGTCGGCATCGACGGGCACGCCGCCTACTGCGCCTCGAAGGCCGGCGTCATCGGACTCACCCGCGTGCTCGCGCTCGAGTGGGGCGGCCGGGGCGTCACCGTGAACACCGTGTCGCCCACCGTCGTCCTCACCGACCTCGGCCGGGCCGCGTGGGCGAACGAGAACGGGATCCGGCACCAGGACGAGATCCCCACCGGCCGGTTCGCCACCCCGGACGAGATCGCCGCCGCGGTGCTGTTCCTGGCGGGGGAGTCGAGCGCCATGGTGAACGGGGCCGACCTCCGGGTGGACGGCGGGTTCACGATCCGCTGACGCGCGCCAGGGCTACGATCGCCCCATGTCCGCCGAGATCCCCGCCGCCGAGGGTGCCCGGACCCGTTTCCCGCTCGACACCGTCTACCAGGCGGCGCGGATGTACTACCTCGAGGACGCCACCCAGGTCGAGATCGCCTCGCGCCTCGGGGTCTCGCGGCCCACGGTCAGCCGGCTCGTCGCCGAGGCGCGCAAGGCCGGACTCGTCCGCATCGAGGTCGTCGACCCGTTCCAGGACGAGACCGTCGCGCTCGCCGAACGGCTGCAGGTGGTGCTCGGGATCCGAGCCGTGCACCTGGCCGCCGTCACCCACACCGCCACGCTCGGTGCGGACCTCGCCGCACCCCTCGCCGCTGCGGTCGAGGGCATGGGGCTCGTCCCCGGCGACGCCGTCCTGATGTCGTCGGGCCGCACCGTGTACGACGTCGCACACGCGGGCATGCCGAGCCTGCCCGGTGTGCAACTCGTCCCGACGGTGGGCGGCCAGGCGGACCCGATGCCGTGGTTCCAGACGAACGAGATCACCCGGACCGCCGCCGAGCACTCCGGGGCGATCCCCGCGTTCCTGTTCGCGCAGGCCCTGCCGTCCCCCGCGATGCGCTCCTCGCTCGACGAGGATCCGGCGTTCCAGCACGTCGTCGGGCTCTGGGGGCGGGCGAAGGGCGCGATCCTCGGCATCGGTGCGCCGACGCCGACGCGTGACGCCCTGGCGCGGGGCGTCCCCGTCGAGGACGCCGCGTTCGACCACGCCGCTGGCGACGTCTGCCTCAACTTCTACGCGGCGGACGGCTCGCCCATCGAGTTCCCCGGCAGCGACCGGATGGTGCGGACATCGCGCGAGGTCCTGTCCGGTGTGCCGCACGCCGTCGGCGTCGCCGTCGGCGGCGCCAAGGTCGGCAGCATCGTCGGCGCGGTGCGCGGGGGACTCGTCAACGAGCTGGTGTCGGACGCGGCGACGGCGCGCGCCCTGCTCGACGCGCTCGCCTGAGCGGTCTGCCGCGACCACGGGGCGGACGGGAGGCGCGGGTCGGGGCCGCACCGCGCCTCCCGGCCGTTGGATCCCGCGTCTAGTGGGTGCGCCGCACGTCCCACAGGTGGTGGACGGGGTCGTGCGCGTAGTAGGTGGCGAGCGTCGCGACGGTGAAGGCACTGCCGTCGGACCGCAGGCCCGTCCGCTCGAGCTGGTCGTCGCGGACCTCGTCGAACGCCCGGGCTGCCCGGTGTGCCGCCTCGCCGAGTTCGCGGGCGACCACGGCCGGGTCCTGCTCGCCGTAGTGCTCCTCGACCGCCGTGGCGTCCTGGTCCCAGTTCGGGAACGTCGGGGCGTCCTCGGCGAGCATCAGCGCGAGCCGCTCGGTCATCTTCCGGTGCACGTCGCGCACGTGGGCGCCGTACTCGAGTGCTGACCAGGTGTGGTCATCGGGACGCTCACGCACGTCGTCCCGGCCGAGTTCGGTCGGCCACGCGGTCGTGTTCGCGTCGATGATCCCCGGCGCGTCGCGGATCGACACCGTGGTGCCGTCGTAGCCGCACTCGGGGCAGGTGCCCTCGATGACCCAGGTCCAGCTCTTCGTCTCGGGTTCGATCGCCATGCGCCGATGTTATGTCCTCGGTACTCAGCTTCGCGGATCCGCAGAGACATGCGGATCGGTCCCCACCCCCGTTCGGGTGACACGCCGTTGCCTGGGAATCACCGGCCAATGACATTTCGGTCGCTCGGTAACGTCGCTCGCTGTTCTGGGCCGGTACCCGTCGGCTCACTGATCCCCCCGAGGAGCGATGCATGGGTTCCGACCCCAGCAGTACCCACACCCGGCCGCACCGACGTCTGCGCGAGAGCGACGTCACCGTGGTCGACAAGAGCATGATGCGCCGCGCGGTCAGCGGCATGGTCGTCGGCAACACGATGGAGTGGTACGACGTCGGTGTCTACGGCTACCTGGCGGTCACGATGGGGAAGGTCTTCCTGCCGACGGCCGAGCCCGCCGTGCAGATCCTGTTCAGCCTCGGTGTCTTCGCGGCGACCTACATCGCCCGTCCGCTCGGCGGCATCGTCTTCGGTCGTCTCGGCGACCGGATCGGTCGGCAGAAGGTGCTCGCGACGACGCTCATCACGATGGCGGCGTCGACGTTCCTCATCGGTGCGCTGCCCGCCTACGCGACGATCGGCGTGTTCGCACCGATCGTGCTGGTCGTGCTGAAGCTGGCGCAGGGCTTCTCGACCGGTGGTGAGTACGCCGGCGCGACGACGTTCGTGACCGAGTACGCACCGGACCGGCGCCGCGGGTTCTTCGCGAGCATCCTGGACTTCGGCAGCTACCTGGGCTTCGCGCTCGGCGCGACCGTCGTCTCGGTGCTGCAGATCACCCTCGGCGAGGACGCGATGGTCGCCTACGGCTGGCGGTTCCCGTTCCTGGCGGCCGGCGTGATCGGCGTCGTGGCGATCTGGTTCCGCCTGCGCATCGAGGAGTCGCCGGTGTTCCAGGCGACCCAGGCGGCGCAGGAGGCTGCGTCCGAGACCCGTGCGTCCTTCGACGGCGAGCGTCCGGCGAACGTGCTCGTGATGGTGCGCGACCACTGGCGACCGATCGTCATCGCGATCATGCTCGTCGCGGCCTCGAACACCGTCGGGTACGCCCTGACCTCGTACATGCCGACGTACCTGACCGACTCGCTCGGGTACTCCGCCCTCGACGGCACGCTGCTGACGATCCCGGTCCTCCTGCTGCTCGCGGTGATGCTGCCGCTGACGGGCAAGCTGTCCGACACGCTCGGCCGACGCGTCGTGATGTGGATCGGTGCCGCCACCACCGTCGTGCTCGTCGTGCCGGCGTTCATGCTGATCGGCCACGGCGCGCAGTGGTCGACGCTCGCCGGGCTCGGGCTGCTCGCGCTGATGACGGCGCTGTGGGTGTCGAACCAGGCGGCCTCACTGCCGGCGCTGTTCCCCACCTCGACGCGGTACGGCGGCATGGGCTTCGCGTACAACATCGCCATCGCGGTGTTCGGCGGGACGACGCCCCTGATCGTGCAGGCGCTGCTGACCGTGTCCGGCGACGAACTCGCCCCGGCGTACTTCCTGATGGCGATGAGCGTCGTCGGTGCGATCGGTGTCTTCTGCATGAAGGAGTCCTCGCGTCGCCCGCTGCCCGGCTCGATGCCCGCGGTCGAGACCGAGGCCGAGGCGAAGGAGCTGGTGCTCACGCAGGACACCAACCCGCACCTGGACCTGGGGGATCTGCCGTTCGCCGCGCAGGACGCCGCAGCCCGGGCCGCGCGCGACGCCGAGGCCGTGCCGGCGCGCTGACGCCGGGGCGCTCGCGACGCGACCACGGGCGGGAGGCGCGGTGCAGGTCCGACCTGCACCGCGCCTCCCGTCTGTGCGTGCGCATGCTGCGACGATCCACGCGTCGATCGACTCGTGTTCTGTCGGAAGATGCGCACGCACCGGATGCGTGCGCATGGTGCGACGATCCACGCGTCGATCGACTCGTGTTCTGTCGGAAGATGCGCACGCACGCACGCACGCGCCCAGCCGCTCCCGCCCTCACTCGTGCCGGTGCTCGGATGCCGGGTCCACCGCCGGCCACACGGGGAACGGGTCGGCCCACCCGCGCCAGAGGTCCGGCCCGGCGAGCAGCTCCGGCGGCGTGAGGAGCGCGCCGTCGAGCGCCCGTTCGATCGCGTGCACGTCGAGCCGCTCGCCGACGAACCACAGCGCCTGCCCGATCGGGGCGTCGGCGTCCCACGACGGGTTCGCGGTGGGGTCGAGCGCGAGCATGGCCCCGAAGCTCGACCACGAGCCGACGTGGTCCGGCCGGGACGCCAGGCGGAAGAACCCGCGCGACCGCAGCACGCGGCCGTTCACCCCGGCGGACAGGTCCTCGGCGATGACGGACGCAAGTCGTCCGGGGTGGAACGGCAGCGGCTCCCGGTAGCGCATCGCGACCAGGTCGTCGCGGGCGTCCCGTCCGGTGTCCGCGCCGCTCGACAGTGCCCGCATCCAGCCGGCGCCGGAGGCCAGGACCCGTGCGGCCGCGCCGTTCGAGGCGGGCAGGTCGCGCGCGGTCCGGAGTGCGGGCAGCGCCACGATGACGGCCTGCGGCGCGAGGCGGTGCAGCAGCGCGACCAGGGCGCGACGGCGGCGGAGGGGGAGTGGCGCGAGGCGGTCGAGCGCGATGACGGTCGCGTACTCGACGAGCGACGCGACCCGGTCGGCGGCCACGAACGCGTCGTCGACCTCGGACCACAGCAGGTGCGTGACGTCGTCGGCGCGCAGCACCCCGACGACGTGTCGGAGTACCCGGTCGTCACCGGTCTCCGAGCGTGCGGCGTTCGCGAGCAGCATGCCCACGGCGCGGGCGTCGGAGCCGGGCTGCAGGGTGACGACGAGGCCGTGGTCGGCGTCGGGGCCGCACACGCGGTCCAGGTGGTCGGCCCGCTCGGCGACCGCGCGGGCCGCCGCGAACGCGCTCCCGTCGACGTGCATCCGGTGCCCCGCGGTGATCCGGGCGGCGACGCGGTCGGCGTCGACCTCGTGGAGGGCGGTGACGAGGGTGATGGCAGCAACACGCATGTCGGGTACCCTACCTGAAAACCGTTCTCAACAAGAGGGCACCGACAGAGGAGAACCATGCAGGTCCGCAACTCACTCAAGGCACTGAAGAAGGTCCCCGGCTCGCAGGTCGTCCGGCGCCGGGGTCGCGTCTACGTCATCAACAAGCAGAACCCGCGGTGGAACACCCGGCAGGGCTGACGTCGGCGGTGGTCCGTAGGGTGGATCCATGCGACTGCTGCTCATCCGTCACGGCCAGACCCCCGCGAACGTGAACGGCGTGCTCGACGCCGTGGTGCCCGGGCCGGGCCTGACCGAGCTCGGCCAGCAGCAGGCGGACGCCCTGCCCGCGGCCCTGGCCGACCGGGGGATCGAGCGGCTCTTCGCCTCGACCATGGTCCGGACGCAGATCACCGCGGCACCCCTGGCGGCATCGCTCGGGCTCGAGCCCGTCGTGCTCCCCGGCCTGCGTGAGATCGAGGCCGGCGACACCCAGGGCAAGAGGGACACGGTGTCCGTGCAGACCTACATCTCCACCGTGCACGGTTGGTCCGGCGGAGACCGCACGACCCGGATGCCCGGCGCGGAGAGCGGGATCGAGTTCTTCGAGCGGTACGACGACGCCGTCCGGCAGATCGAGGCCACCGGGGTCGCGGTCGCCGCCGCCGTCAGCCACGGTGCCGCGATCCGCACGTGGGCGAGCGCGGCCGCCGACAACACCCCGGACCACTTCGGCACGAAGCGCCACCTGGAGAACACCGGCATCGTCGAGCTCGAGGGGTCCTTCGCCGACGGCTGGCACCTGGTCGACTGGGAGGGTGAGCCGGTCGGCGGCGACCAGCTCATCGACCGCACCGCGCTCGACCCCACTGGCGAGCGCTACTGACGCGACCAGCGGTCGCAGACGCGACCAGCGGTCGAAGACGCGACCAGTGGCTCGCAGACGCGACCAACAACGGACGGGAGGCCCGGTACCAGCTGGTACCGGGCCTCCCGTCCGTGGTCAGTCGCGTCGACTACGCGAGCTGCGACGCCGACGTCAGCGGCACGATCACGCGGTGCGCCTCGCGCAGCACGTCGAGCGTGCGCTGGACCTCGTCCGCGCGCTCCTCGGCCGTCCAGTCGAGTGCCCCGGCGAGCACGTCGGCCAGCTCGTCGAGCAGGTCGATCGTGACGCCGCCGACGAACGCCAGGTTCGTGCGGCGCAGGACGACGTCGACCAGGTGGACGGCCTGCTCGTGCTCGGCGAAGTACGCGACCTCGGCGCGGGTGAGCGACGGGTCGGACTCGAGCGCTTCGACGGGGCCGTCGGTCAGGACGTCCACGACCTCGGCGGCACGGGTGCCGTACCGCTCGAGCAGGCCCTCGACCAGGGACTCGTCCAGGCCGTCACGGTGCGAGGTGATCCACAGGGCGCGCTGGGCGTCGGTGGTCGGGAACTCCTTGCCACCGCCGATCGGCATGCCGGTGGTGTCGACCGTGCGGGTGATGCCGAGCTTCGTGGTGGCCTCGGTCGACAGGTGTGCGGCGAGGGCGCGGAACGTCGTCCACTTGCCACCGACGAGCGACAGCACGGTCGACTTCGGCAGTCCGGCGATCTGCGTGTCCACGATCCGGTAGTCACGCGACACGAAGCCGGGGGCGGTGTCCTCGTGGCGGGGGAGCGGGCGGATGCCGGAGTAGCTGTAGACGATTTGGTCGCGGGTGACGTCGATCTGCGGGAACACGTGCTTCACGAGCCCGAAGAAGTAGTCGATCTCCTCGTCGGTCGTCGTGACCGGCTTCGACGGGTCGGCGTCGATGTCGGTCGTGCCGATGAGGACCCGGCCCTTGAGCGGGTAGATGAGGACGATGCGTCCGTCGTCGTTCTCGAAGAACAGCTCGCGGCCCTTGGTGGCCTCGAGCAGCTCGTCGTTCTGGACGACGATGTGCGAGCCCTTCGTGCCGCCCATGAACTTCGTCTCGCCGCCGAACGCCTCGTTCGTCAGGTCGGTCCAGGGGCCGGACGCGTTGATGACGACGTCGGCGGTGAACACGAACTCCGCACCGGTCTCGCGGTCGCGCAGCAGCACGCCGCCGTCGCGGGTGCCGGCGGCCTCGACGTAGTTGGTGGCGCGGGCGGTGGCGGCGGAGCCGGTCCCGGCGCCCGCGGCGATGCCGTCCTTGAGGACGTCGAGGGCCAGGCGCTCGGGCTCGTGCACGCTCGCGTCGTAGTAGGTACCCGTGTACTTCAGGTCCTTGTTGAGGGCCGGCATGTCCTCGAGCGCGGCCTTCTTGGTGCGGAAGACGTGCTTCGGGACCGAGCCGCCGTCGCGCGAGAAGGAGTCGTAGATCGTCATGCCGATCTTGATGAGCATCGCGCCGCGCTCCTTGGTGGAGCGCTGCTTGTGCGTCAGCATGCGCAGCGGGGCGTTCATGATCCCCGAGAACGTCGAGAAGATCGGCATCGTCGTCTGCAGCGGCTTGACGTAGTGCGGGGCGATGCGGATCAGGCCGTTGCGCTCCTGCACGCTCTCGCGCACCAGGCGGAACTCGCCGTTCTCCAGGTAGCGGATGCCGCCGTGGATCATGTGGCTCGACGCCGCGGACGCACCGGAGGCGTAGTCACCGCGCTCGACGAGGGCGACGTCGACGCCCTGCAGCGCGAGGTCGCGGAACGTGGCGATGCCGTTGATGCCGCCGCCGACGACGAGGACCTGCGCGTTCGGGCGCTCGGTGAGGGCGGTCACCGTGTTCCGGGGCTGTGTCTTCTTCGACATGGTTCGTCGCTTCCTTCGTCTGTTCTCGTGGTCAGGATCGATCGTGCGCCGGTTTGGGAGGTCGGGCAACTCACGTGCACGAACGTGCAGCACACGTGTCGTCCGCCCCGATCGGGGGACCGGGAGGCGCGACAGGGGTTGCAGAGGCCGTGCACGTCCGTGCATGGTTGCGTTCGACAGATCGGAGCACCATGAGCGATGCGGCTCAACCCATGCGCACGCAGCAGGCGCTGCGCGCCGCACACCTGTACTACCTGCAGGACCTGACGATGGACGCCATCGCCGACGAGCTCGCGACCTCGCGCTCCTCGGTGTCGCGCCTGCTGAAGTACGCCAGGGACACCGGACTCGTCGACATCCAGATCCGCTCGCCCCTGGACCAGGCCGCTGCCCTGAGCCGCAGCATCCGCTCGCGGTTCGGCGTGCACGCGCACGTGGTCCCGGTGCCGGACCACACGAGCGACGTCGACCGCCTGGAGCGGGTCGCCCTCTCCGCCGCCCGGATCCTGACGCAGTACGTCGAGTCGAACATGGTCATCGGGATCTCGTGGGGCTCGACGGTGAGCGCGGTCAGCCGGTACCTGGTGCCGAAGACCACGCACGGGTCGACCATCGTGCAGATCAACGGCGCCGCGAACACCCGGACCACGGGCATCGTCTACGCCTCGGAGATCCTGCGGCGGTTCGGCGAGGCGTACGGCGCGTTCGTCCAGCAGTTCCCCGTGCCGGCGTTCTTCGACGACCCCGCCACGAAGGAGGCGCTGTTCCGCGAGCGCTCGATCCGCCGTGTGCTCGACCTGCACGAACGGATGGACCTGGTCGTGTTCGGTGTCGGCGCCCCGCAGGCCCCGGTGCCGTCGCACGTCTACTCCGGTGGTTACCTCGACCCCGCGGACCGCGACGAGCTCACGAAGGCCCAGGTCGTCGGCGACGTCTCGACCGTGTTCTACCGGGCCGACGGGTCGTGGCGGGACATCGGTGTGAACGCGCGCGCGGGCGGCCCGGACCTCGACACCATCAAGCGCGCTCCGCGTCGGGTGTGCGTCGTCGCGGGCCGGTCGAAGGCGGCGTCGTTGCGGGGCGCACTGGCCTCCGGGCTGGTCACGGACCTGATCCTGGACGAGAGCGTCGGGCAGGCGATCCTGCAACCCTGAGTCAGGATGTGACGCAGGTTTGTCGGTGGTCGCCCCTAGGTTCTCGGACATGGTGCTTTCCATCGAACGACCGAGCAGCCGGTACTCCCGTCGGGTGGTCGGCAGCGACGTCGACCAGGCGCTCGCGTTCTTCGGCCGCGACTACGACTTCCGGGCGCCCGCGGTCCGGCGCACCCGCCCCACCGCGCACTGGGACTTCGCAGGTGTCGGCGACGACCGGATGTCGCTGCGCTCGTCGCGGTTCATGGTCGACCTGCGCAGTGAGAGCCAGGTGGACGACGAGTTCCTGGTGGCCTGGATGCGGAGCGGCTCGAGCCAGATCACCCGAGGTGGCGAGACCTGGGCACTCGAAGCGGGCGTTCCCGTCGTGTTGCCGTTCGCCGAGGCGTACTCCTTGCACCACCGCGACATCGCGTTGAACCTCGTGCACCTGGACCGCGACTTCGTCCGGGCCCTGGTCGGCGAGGACGACTTCGCGTTCGAGTCGATGCAGCGCCCGACGGCTGCGGGCATGGCCGTCTGGCAGGACGCGGTCCGGACGCACTCGTCGACGTGGCTCGACGTCGACCACGACCTCGACCCCATCGCGCAGCGCGACATCGCCGAGGCGGTCGCGACCGCCGCCATCCGAGCGTTCCCGCGGCGCGACCGGTGGCGGTCGACCGTGTCCGGCAGCGGTCCGGAGCACGGCCGGCTCCGCCGGGCGCTCGACTTCGTGCACTCGCACGCCCGCGAGCCGATCGGCACGCCGGAGATCGCTGCCGCCGCGGGGCTCAGCCCACGCGGGCTGCAGCAGTCCCTCCGGCGGCACCTCGACCAGACTCCCGGCGACCTGCTGCGCGGGGTGCGACTCGACGGTGCCCGGGCGGACTTGCTCGGCAGCGCGCGCGACGAGACCTCGGTCGCCGACATCGCCCGGTCATGGGGCTTCGGGCACCTCGGGCGGTTCTCGGCGACGTACCGCACGCGTTTCGGCGAGCTGCCGAGCGAGTCGCTCCGTTCGCGCTGAGCGCCGTGGGCAGCGAGCCAGGGGAGTCCTCCCGGCGGCGGTAGCGTGACGACATGGACACCGTCGTCACCGCGCTCCGCGCCGCCCTGCACGACCCGGACGGCGCCGTCGTCCGGACCGACCCGGGCGTGCTCGACACCGCGCGGACCGACAAGTCCGGCTGGATCGCACAGGGCGGGCCGGTCGCCGTCGTCGAGGCCCGGACCGTCGAGCACGTGCAGGCGACGCTCCGCACCTGCTCGGCACTGGGCGTACCCGTCGTCCCGCGCGGCGCCGGCACCGGACTGGCCGGCGGCGCGAACGGCACCGAGGGCACGGTGGTGCTCAGCGTCGCGCGGATGGACCGCATCGTCGAGGTGTCGGTGGAGGACGAGCTCGCCGTCGTCGAACCCGGCGTGCTCAACGGAGCGCTGAACGCCGCTGTCGTCGAGCACGGGCTGCGCTTCGCGCCGGACCCGGCGAGTGCGGCGATCGCGAGCATCGGCGGCAACATCGCCACGAACGCCGGCGGTCTGCGGTGCGTCAAGTACGGCGTCACGCGCGAGGCCGTGCTCGGACTCGACGTCGTGCTCGCCGACGGTCGGCTCGTGTCGACCGGCCACCGCACCGTGAAGGGGGTGACCGGTCTCGACCTGACGGCGTTGCTCGTCGGGTCCGAGGGCACGCTCGGTGTCATCGTCGGCGCGACCGTCCGACTCGTGCCGGTCCCGGCGGGGGAGCCGGCGACGCTCGGGGCCGTCTACCCGACGGTGCAGCGGGCCGCGGTCGCGGCGGCGGCCGTCGTGGCAGGACCGGAGCGGCCGTCGACGGTCGAGTTGCTGGACGCGCTCGCCCTCGAGGGGATCGCGGCGTACCTCGGGCCGGAGGTGCTGTCCGAGACGGTGGGGAGCAGTTCGGCGGGCGGGGTCTTCCTGCTCGTGGAGTTCGACGGCGCGGGCGCGACCGAGGCGGCGCTGGGAGCCGTGCCGGGCCTCCAGGCCGACGGCGGGACCGTGCACCTGGCCGGGTCGGCGGCGGAACGCGAGCGCCTGCTCACCATCCGTCGGTCGTTCCATGCCGCGATGGAGGCGCGCGGTCGGGTGCTCATCGAGGACGTCGCCGTGCCGCGCAGCCGGCTCGCCGAGATGTTCGCACGCGTCGAGGCGATCGGCCGCGAACACGGGGTCGCGATCCCCACCGTGGCGCACGCCGGCGACGGCAACCTGCACCCGAACTTCGTCTTCGACGGCGACGAGGTGCCTGCCCACGTCTGGGACGCCGCCGACGCGGTGTTCCGTGCGGCGATCGAGCTGGGCGGGACCCTGACCGGCGAGCACGGGGTGGGGGTGCTGAAGCGTCGGTGGATCGGTGACGAGCTCGGCGACGACGTGCTCGAGCTGCAGCAGGGGATCCGGCGGGTGTTCGACCCGGCGGGCATCCTGAACCCGGGGAAGGTCTTCTGAGCACGACGCTCCGAATTCCATCGCACGGATCCGCAGTGGATGAGCCGGATGTTCGGCTGTAACCTCGGCGCAACGAATCCGGCGCTGAATGGTGGGGACGAGAGCACCACCCACGAAGGAGTCTGCGATGCGCATCGGCGTCCCCGCTGAGATCAAGAACAACGAGTACCGCGTGGCGGCCACCCCGGCAGGTGTCGCCGAGCTGGCGCTGCACGGCCACCAGGTCCTGGTGCAGGCGGGGGCCGGCACCGGATCGGCGTTCCCCGACGACGAGTACCGGACCGCCGGCGCCGAGATCGTCGACACCGCGGACGAGGTCTGGGCACGCGCGGACCTGATCCTCAAGGTGAAGGAGCCGGTGGCGTCCGAGTACCCGCTCATCCGGCCGGGTCAGGTGCTCTTCACCTACCTGCACCTGGCGGCCGACCGCCCCCTGACCGATGCGCTCATCGGCTCCGGAGCCACTGCGATCGCCTACGAGACCGTGCAGCTGCCGGACCGTTCCCTGCCGCTGCTGTCGCCGATGTCCGAGGTCGCCGGACGGCTCTCCGCCCAGGTCGGCGCGTACCACCTGATGCGCACGAACGGCGGCCGCGGACTGCTGCTCGGTGGGGTGCCCGGCACGCCGAAGGGTCGCGTCGTCGTGATCGGCGGCGGTGTCGCGGGTGAGCACGCCGCGACGATGGCGCTCGGCATGGGGGCCGACGTCACCGTGTTCGACATCAGCCTGCCCCGACTGCGCGCACTCGACGCCCGGTTCGACGGCCGCATCACCACCCTGCGGTCCTCCGCGCACGCCATCGCCTCGGAGCTCCGGGACGCGGACCTGGTGATCGGCTCCGTGCTCATCCCCGGGGCGTCCGCGCCGAAGCTCGTCACCGATGCCATGGTCGCGGACATGCGGCCGGGCTCGGTGCTCGTCGACATCGCGATCGACCAGGGCGGCTGCTTCGAGGGCTCCCACCCGACCACCCACGACGACCCGACCTTCGCGGTGCACGACACCGTGTACTACTGCGTGGCGAACATGCCCGGCGCCGTCCCGCGTACGAGCACCATCTCGTTGACGAACGCGACGCTGCCGTACGCGGTGGCGATCGCCGACCGCGGGTGGGAGGACGCGCTGGCCGCCGATCCGTCGCTCGCCCTCGGCCTGAACGTGCACGCCGGCCAGGTCACGAACGAGGCCGTGGCGGCTGCGCACGGGTTGGTGGCGTCCGCGCGGTAGGGCGGGCGCCGAACGCGAAAGCGACAGTCTGCCGCGGAACATCCGCGGCAGACTGTCGCTTTCGCGGCACGGACCGGCTCGGCGCCGCGAGAAGTGTCGGTTTGCGGGGGAAGACCGCTGCCAACAGGCCCGCTCAGGCCGAGGCTCGGACCAGCCCGCGCGCGCCGGACCAGGCCGCACGCGCTCGCACCACCACCGTCACCACCACGACCGCGGCGGCTGCGACCACCGCGGCGACGGCGGTCGGCGTCGACACCAGCGGGCCGTCGAGCCGTGCGACCGCGACCCACGCCAGACCCCAGGCCAGCGAGAGCATCGGCGCCAGGCGGCCCCGACCCCACACCGCCAGCAGCAGCCCGACTAGTCCGGCCACTGCGGCGACCAGCACGCCCCAGACGTCCTGCCCGAGGTCGAAGCCCCGGAAGCCCGCTGCCGTCAGCACCGCAGCCGTGTTGGCCGCCGTCGCGACACACACCCAGCCGAGGTAGAGCCCGAACGTGCCGTCGGTGACGATCGCCTCGACGATCCCCGAGGGCTTCGTCCGCCGCAGGATCGTGAAGGTCCAGACCAGCACCGCGAGCAGGGCGACGATGATCGGCTCGCTCACCCACAGGAACCCGAACTGCACCGACAGGATCCACGCCGCGTTGAGCAGCAGGGACAGGATCGCCGGCACCGCCAGTGTCGCGTGCCGGGCGTCGTCCGACGTGCGGAAGAGCTGGCGGATCGCGTAGGCGATGAGGCCGACGTAGACGACGCTCCAGATCGAGAACGCGGGGCCGTCGGGCGCGATCGCCGTCGACGAGGCGGACAGCGCCCCGCCGGCGGCGTCCTGGATCGGTGTCCCACCGGCAGCGCCGGACCCGATGAAGGCCCCGACCACCGCGACGACGGCGCTCACGGCGACCGCGATGCGCTTCCAGATCTTCTGCATGACCGTCCCTTTCGTCAGCATGCTGATGAACTGCACCGTAGGCGCGCGGCCGGGCCGGGCGCGCAGCGTGCGTTCAGCCAGCGGGGGACGGGCGCGGCCGGTCCGCCTCTCCCGCGTCACCTGCGTACGGTGGTCGCGTGAGCGTCGAGATGAACACCGTGTACGTCGACCGGATCGCCCCGATGGCGAGTCCGTCGCTGGACGACACCTTCCGCATGCTCGACGAGCAGGGCGCGAGCGCGTGCATCGTGCTGTACCAACCGGACGCCCAGGAGCTCGGTGACGTCGCGGTGGCCCTCGGCCTGCACGAGCTCGCGGTCGAGGACTCGGCCGAGGGACACCAGCGACCGAAGCTCGAGCGGTACGGTTCGACGCTCTTCGTGGTGCTCAAGCCCGCGCTCTACAACGACGGGCAGGAAGAGGTGGCGTTCGGCGAGGTGCACGCGTTCGTCGGCGAGGACTTCTTCCTCGTCGTGGTGAAGGCCGACCCCCGTGGCAGGTCGACCGTGCCGCGTGCGTTGCAGCGGATGAGCGGCAAGCCCGGCCTGGTGACGGTCGGACCGCAGGCGCAGCTGTGGGCGCTGATGGACACGATCGTCGACGGCTACGTGCCCGTGATCGACGGGCTGGAGGAGGACATCAACCAGATCGAGGACCAGCTGTTCGCCGGCGAGGCCGGGGTCTCCCGCCGCGTCTACGAGCTGTTCGGCGAGGTCGTCGACTTCCAGCGAGCGGCCCGCCCGCTCATCCACATCATCGAGAACCTGCACCGCGGTGCCGAGAAGTACCACCTGCCGATCGAGATGCAGCGCCGGTTCCGCGACGTCCTCGACCACGCCATCCGCACGGTGGAACGACTGGACACGTTCCGCCAGCTGCTGCAGAACGCACTGACGGTCGACTCCACCCTGGCCGCGCAGAAGCAGAACGACGACACGAAGCGGATCTCGGGCTGGGCGGCGATCCTGTTCGCCCCGACCCTCATCGCGGCGATCTACGGCATGAACTTCACCCACATGCCGGAGCTGACGTGGACCTGGGGCTACCCGCTGTCGATCGTCGGGATGATCCTGTTCGCCGCGATCCTGTGGGTGGTGTTCAAGCTCAAGCGCTGGTTCTGACGGCAGGCAGGACGACCGGGAGGCCCGGTGCCGGTGATCGGAGCCGCTAGGGTTTTCGACATGCCGCGCTCCGGACACGCGACCCCCGTCTGGGCGCTCAAGCTCGCAGTCGTCACCGCCCTGGTGGGCGTCTCCGGGGGCATCGCCGGCATCGCCGTGTGGCTCGCCCTGCAGCTCATCCAGTTCGTGGCCTTCGGCTACGGTTTCGGCGGGCACCTCGAGGCGGCGGACGCGCCCTCGGCGCTGAACCGGTTCCTCGCGCTCGTGGCCGCCGGTGTCCTGACGGGCTTCGCCTGGTGGGCGCTCCGGCGCTGGGGCCGCCCGATCGTGTCGGTCACCGGCGCGGTCGACGGCAAGCGGATGCCCGCGCTCGCGACCCTGGCGAACGCCGGCGTCCAGATCCTGGCGGTCGGTCTCGGCGCCTCGATCGGCAAGGAGGTCGCCCCGCGCGAGGTCGGCGCCTGGCTCTCCCAGCTCGTCACCCGTCGTGCGGGCTTGACCCCGCGCGAGACGAAGATCCTGGTCGCCTGCGGAGCGGCGGCGGGTCTCGCGGCGGTGTACGACGTCCCGCTCGGTGGGGCGCTGTTCGCCGTGGAGGTCCTGCTCGGCGAGATCAGCTTCGCCACGGCCCTGCCCGCGTTGGCCACGAGTGCCGTCGCCGCGTTCGTCGCCCGGCTCGTGATCCCGGACGAGGTGCTCTACCACGTGCCGGCCATGCACATGTCGCCGTCGCTGCTCGTCTGGGCGATCGTCGTCGGACCGGTCCTCGGCCTGGCCGGCGTCGGGTTCGTGAAGCTCACCAACCGGCTGCAGGGCATCGCCCCCAAGGGGTGGCACCTGCTCGTCGTGCTGCCGGTGGTGTTCGCGATGGTCGGGCTCATCGCCGTGCCGTTCCCCGAGATCCTCGGCAACGGACGGGCACTGGGCCTCGTCGCGATGAACGCCTCGCTGGACGACGGCACCGTCGCCGGACTGGCGCCCATCGTGCTGCTCCTGCTGCTCGGCATCGTCCGCACCATCACCACCTCGGCCACCATCGGTGCCGGCGCGGTCGGTGGCACCCTGACGCCCTCGATCGCGATCGGGTCGGCGATCGGCGGCGGTCTGGGCGGCGCGTGGCTCCTGCTCTGGCCGGCCGACGGTCCGGGCCTGGCAGCGTTCGCGTTCGTCGGCGCCGCGGCGTTCCTGGCGACCACGATGCGGGCCCCGTTCACCGCGCTCGTCCTGGTGGTCGAGTTCACGCAGGAGGGCACCGACATCCTCATCCCGTCACTCCTCGCGGTGTCCGGGGCGGTCGCGGTCGGCTACGTCCTGGCACGTCGACGCAGCGCGCAGATGGTCTGAACAGTCCGTCACGTTCCGGGACGGACTGCGGCTCCGCGGCCTACCATCTGCGGCATGACGGAGCGACGGGCTCCGCACCGAGCTGAGGAGCAGGTCATGGCGGGGTTCGACGACATCACGAAGAAGGCCCAGGACTTCCTGAAGGACGGCAAGGTCCAGGACGCCCTGAAGAGCGAGAAGGCCGAGGACATCAGCGACAAGGTCCTCGGTGGCGTCGCCGACGCGGTCAAGAAGGCCACCGGCGGCAAGTACGACGACAAGATCGACGGAGCCCGCGACGCTGCGGACGAGAAGATCGGCAACGAGTAGCCCGTACGGTGCGACGGCCCAGGACCCGGCGTGGTCCTGGGCCGTTCCCGTGGCGACTGGACGCCGTCGGGAACAACGGCCACCATTGACGGGTTGCTCCGGACAGCAACACCAGGAGGACGAGACGTGACAGTCGTGGCGCCGAACCAGCCGCTCACCGAGGCCGAGGTCGAGACGATCAAGTCGGACTTCCCGATCCTCGCGCAGGACGTGAACGGGCAACCGCTGGCGTACCTGGACTCCGGGGCGACGGCCGAACGGCCGACCCAGGTCCTCGACGCCGAACGCCGGTTCCTCGAGCACGACAACGCCGCCGTCCACCGCGGGGCGCACACGCTCGCGGCGCTGAGCACCGACGCCTACGAGGACGCCCGCGCCACCGTCGCCGACTTCATCGGCGCTGCCGGGCCGAGCGAGGTCGTGTGGACCGCGAACGCCACCGACGCCCTCAACCTCGTCGCGTACGGCATCGCGAACGCCAGCCGGGGCCGCGGCGGAGTCGACGCCGCTCGCTTCCGCATCGGACCCGGTGACGAGATCCTGGTGACCGAGGCCGAGCACCACGCGAACCTCGTGCCGTGGCAGGAGCTCGCCGCCCTGACCGGTGCGACGCTCCGCTGGGTCCCGGTCGCCGACGACGGCACCTGGACCGCGGAGGACGCCGCCGCCTTGATCACCGACCGCACGAAGGTCGTCGCGTTCGCGCACGTCTCGAACGTCACCGGCATGGTCGCCCCGGTCGAGCAGATCGTCGGTCTCGCCCACGCCCGCGGCGCCCTGGTCGTCCTCGACGCCTGCCAGTCCGCACCGCACCGGCCGCTCGACGTGCAACAGCTCGGCGTCGACTTCGCCGCGTTCTCCGGCCACAAGATGCTCGGTCCGAACGGCATCGGCGTGCTCTGGGGTCGCAGCGAGCTGCTGAACGCGCTGCCGCCGTTCCGCACCGGCGGTTCCATGATCACCACCGTGACCATGCAGGCGTCGGAGTTCATGCCGGCACCGGAGCGGTTCGAGGCCGGTACGCAGCCCGTGTCGCAGGCCGTCGCCCTGGCCGAGGCGGTCCGCTACCTGCGGGGCATCGGCATGGAGCGGGTCCGCGCGCACGAGGAGCACCTCGCCCGCCGCATGCTCGACGGTCTGGCCGCGGTACCGGGCGTCCGCGTGGTCGGCCCGCCGATCGGCGTCCCGCGATCGGGCCTGGTGTCGTTCGACGTCGACGGGGTGCACGCCCACGACGTGTCGCAGTACCTCGACGCGCAGGGCATCGCCGTCCGCTCGGGGCACCACTGCGCGCAGCCGCTGCACCGCCGCCTCGGCCTGGTCG
Source organism: Curtobacterium sp. ABR8 (assembly GCF_057812125.1). NCBI lineage: Bacteria > Bacillati > Actinomycetota > Actinomycetes > Micrococcales > Microbacteriaceae > Curtobacterium > Curtobacterium sp. ABR8. Next base: position 3,018,388 of record NZ_CM173818.1, on the reverse strand, counting down.
CCACCAGCCGTGCCAGCACGTACGTGTACACGACCGAGCACGACGTCGACCGGTTCCTCGCAGCCGTCGCCGAGATCCGCGACTACTTCGGAGCGACCGCGTGAACGCCCTCGACAGCCTGTACCAGCAGGTCATCCTCGACCACGCCAAGGCGCGGCACGGCGACGGTGCGATGCCGGACGCGGACGCCTCGCACTTCGAGCGGAACCCCACGTGCGGCGACGAGATCACGGTCAGCCTGCGGCTCGATCCCGGCACCGACCGCATCGCCGGGCTCGCCTGGCAGGGTGACGGCTGCTCGATCTCGATGGCATCGGCATCGGTCCTCACCGACATGGCCGTCGGCCGCACGGTGCCCGAGTTCCTCGCACTGACCGAGGAGTTCCGCACCATGATGCGTTCACGTGGCGTCGGTGAGCCCGACGAGGACGTCCTCGAGGACCTCGTCGCCTTCCACGGCGTCTCGAAGTTCGTCATGCGCGTCAAGTGCGGCATGCTCGCCTGGGTCGCGGCGGAAGCCGCCGCGCGCGAGGCGACCGCGTCCCGCTGAGCCGGGTGCGGCTCGCGATCGCGACCACCGACCGACCGGGAGGCCCGGTGCGGGCCCGCCCCGCGCCTCCCGTCCGCAGCTGGTCGCCGACCGGGCCCGGGACGGCTTGAACGGCGTGCCGATCCAAGGGGCGCGGTGATCTTCGAGACGGAGCGACCCGGCGCAGGCCGGGCCGACGCGATCGTGCGGGCCTACCTGACCGAGGTCGCGTCGCGGTGGTACGGGCGGGCGGCGACGTCGGCCGAGGTCGACCGCGCGGTGCTCGACGAGCCGTTCGACGACCTGCAGGGGGACTCCGGGCTGTTCGTCGTCGCCGTCGACGGGGGAGCGGCGATCGCCTGCACCGGCGTGCGCTTCGTCGGCGACGTCGGCGAGCTGACGAAGGTCTTCACCCTGCCGGAGCACCGCGGCCGAGGTGTCGGTTCGGCGCTCCTGCGCCACGTCGAGGACGTCTGCCGGGCGCGCGGGATCACGTCGTTGCGCCTGGACACCCGCGCCGAGCTCGCCGAGGCCTGTGCGCTCTACGAACGGCTCGGGTTCGTCCGGGTCGCCCCGTTCAACGCGGACCCGTACTCGGACCGTTGGTACGCGAAGCCGCTCAGCTGACCGCGCCGATCTCGCGGAGCGCGTCCCCGACGGAGATGCGCTCGTCGCGTTCCTGCGCTCGTGCCCAGCGGGCCTTCGCGAGCGTGACGGCCCGGTCGTCGAGACCGAGGAGCTCGTAGAGACCGTCCAGTTCTCGGGGAACGAGGTCGGCGAGCGGCAGGGGGAACTTCCGCTCGGGGCTGGCGTAGCTCTGCTGGGCGAGCTGTTCGAGCACATCGGGGTCGGTCTCTCGCTGTTCCATGAGCAGGACGACGGTTCGCGACCGGGTGGTTCCGGACAGGAACGCGGACCGCACGTTCTCGTCCGGGTCGGTCGCCAGAGTGATCTCGACGGCGAGGGGAAGGTCTTCGGTCCCGGCGAGTTCCCAGCGCTGACCGGTGTCGCTACGGATCGCCGTGTGCATGTCGGGGTGCACGCCGAAGCCGCGCTCGCCCCGCGCCGGGGAGGATGACGTTGTCGCCTTCGCGGCGTCGTCGTGTCGTGCCGTGGGGAAGCCGACGCCCGTGTACACGGTGTGGGCGATCGGGAGGAACTGGAGTGCCTCGTGGAGTGCGGTCGCGGCGTCCTGCACCGCCAGGGCAGTCACGTCGCCGTCGGCGGCATCGAGTGCCGCAGCGTACGCCGTCAGCGCCGTGTGCTGCTGGTCCATCGCCCGGGTGAACATCTCCTTGCCCCGGGCCGCGTCGCCGATGCGCCGCGGGTCGAGGTGCAGGGTCACGGAGCTCGGATCCTGCAGGTGGCCCCGTGGCGTGCCGCCGCCCGACATCGTGAAGCGGAAGGTCTCGTCGTCGGGCACGTCGGCATCGGTCACGTCGCTGACGCTACCGGGTCAGGGGAGCGTGACGACGAGCTTCCGGGCGGAGACACCGGCGCGGAGCTCGGCGAGGGCCTCCGGGATCGCGGCGAGTCCGGATCCGACGACGGATGCGGTCGGCGTCGCCTGGTACCGACCGGTGCGGAGTGCCTCGGGCAGGAAGTCGCGGTAGATCGCGGGGCCGACCTCCGATTCGGTCGGGCGGCCGCCCCAGATCGCGGTGATGTGGATGCCGTGTCGACGCTCGAGCCGCGCACGGATCGTCGTCACCGGCGTCGGGTACGCCGATGCGAGTCGGCCGGACCCGGTGGCTGCCCGGACGATCGGGAGCGTGCGGGTCAGCGAGCCCTGGCCGAAGGCGAGGGTACCGGCGAGCTCGCGGTCGGCGAGTGCGTCGAGGACGCGGCGTGCGGCACCGTCGTCGCGGTAGTCGAACACGGCCTCGGCACCGAGGGACTGCACGAACCCGTGGTTCTTCGGCGAGGCGGTGCCGATCACGGCGTACCCGGCGGCTCGGGCGAGCTGGACGGCGTTGGCGCCGACACTCGTCGACGCGCCCCACACCAGGACGACCCCCGAGCGCTCGGATGTGTCGGCCGTCGGGAGCGACAGCGCGAGCTGGTCCGGTTCGAAGAGCCCGGCCGCTGCGGTCGAGACGGCGAGCGGCAGGACCGCTGCCTGCTCGACGGGCAGGTCGTCCGGCACCGGGGTCGTCACACGTTCGAGCAGCAGGACCTGGTGCTGGAAGGCTCCTTCGGCGGAGCTGTTCCGGTGCTGCTCCTGCCCCGCTGCGTGCCCGACGACCCGGTCGCCCACGCGGAAACGCTCGACGCTGGCGCCGGTCGCGACGACGGTCCCGGCGACGTCCGACCCGAGCACCGCCGGGAACCGGAGCTTCGGGAACACCAGGTGTCGGAAGAGTCCGCCGACGGCGTCGACCGGGTTCACGGCGACGGCTTCGGCCCGGACGACGAGTTCGCCGGGGCCGGGCTGGGGGGCCGGCGCGGGGCCGACGGTGAACCGCCCGGTCGACGTGGTCCAGAGTGCTGCGTTGTCCGTTGACGACATGGTGTCCGGATCCCTTGCTCGAAGTGGGTCATGACACGACGTGTCATCGACCATTCAACCATGACACGGCGTGTCATCACCACTACTGTTGACCCATGCGTTGGTCTCCGGATGCCCCAGGGCGACTCGAGCGAGCGGCCTTCGAGCTCTTCGCCGAGCAGGGCTACTCGGCGACGACCGTGCGGCAGATCACGGCACGTGCGGGGCTCACCACCCGGACCTTCTTCCGGTACTTCGCCGACAAGCGCGAGGTGATCTTCGCCGGCGACGAGATCCCCGACCTCGCTCGAGCCGCCATCGAGGCCGCGCCGGCTGGGATCGACCCGCTCGACATCGTCGTGCACGGTCTCCGCCAGGTCGCCGACGGGCGGTTCGAGGGGCATCACGACCAGGTCGGTGCGGTGCGGCGGCTGGTGCTGTCCGAGCCCTCACTGCGGGAGCGCGACGCCCGGAAGCGCGCTGACCTCACCGACGCGGTCCGTGTGGCGTTCGTCGCCCGGGGCCTCGACCGGCCCGAGTCCGCTGTGATCGCGGAGACGACCGTGATGCTCTTCCACCTGGCACTCGAAGCGTGGATCACGGGCCCCGCCGAGCGCCGGATGGCCGACGTGGTCGACGAGCAGCTCAGCGCGCTCCGTGGGGTGCTCGATCGGCGGCCCACAGCGTCATGAACACGTCGACGCCGTCGTCGGTGTCGAGCACGAAGCCGTGTCGTTCGTACAGTCGGCGGGCAGGGCTGCCCACCAGCACGTTGAGCCGCGTCGGGCCGTCGTGGGGTTCGTCGACGACGGCGCGCAGCACGGTCGACCCGACCCCTTTCCCTTGGACGTCGGGCGCGAGGTAGAAGTGCTCGACCCAGCGGACGTCGTCCTCGACCCGCACGGTGATCGACCCGACGTCGCGGCCGTCGACCACGACGATCCGGGTCAGCTGCGGCTGGAACGCGTCGCGGAGGCGCTGTCGAACGCGCGTCTCGTCGAACACCCCGAGCCGCGTCAGGTCGTCGCGCAGCACCACGGCCCGGAGCTCGACGAGCCACTCGATGTCCTCGGAGATGCTGTCCCGCAGTGCGACGTCCACCCGTCGAGCCTACGAGTCCCTGCACGGATCCCCTGTGGGCCACGGACTCGTACGCTGGCCCGATGGATCTGGACGATGTCATCGACCTCGTGGCGGGGCGCCGCACCTCGGCTGGACATCCCATCGTCGTCGGAATCTCGGGGTACTGCGGCTCCGGGAAGTCCACGCTGGCGCGCAGTGTGGCCGGTGCGTTGCCGGGCGCAGTGCGGATCCGCGGAGACGACTTCCTCGATCCGGAGCGGTCCCATCGGCGATCGATCGACTGGGACGGCGTCGATCGGGAGCGTCTGACGTCGTCCGTCCTCGAACCGCACCGAGCGGGACGGGCGAGTACGTTCCAGCGGTTCGACTGGTCGGTCCGGGCGCTCGGCCCCGTAGAGCCGCTGCCGACGACGGACGTCGTGATCGTCGACCTCATCGGCCTCTTCCACCCGGACGCCATGCCGCACATCGATGTCGCGGTCTGGTGTGATGTGGACCTCGACACCGCCGCTCGTCGCGGCATGGCCCGCGATCGCCGGCTCGGACGTGACCATGATCGCCTGTGGCGAGACGTGTGGATCCCCAACGAACGCGACTTCGAAGCGCGGTTCGCCCCGCGGGGCGGTGCCGTCGTCTTCTCCGCTGGGTGACGAACCCCTGTGGAAAGCAGTGTTCAGGCCGAACGACCGGCGGGCGGCTCGGACCGGTCAGCGCGTCCGAGGGTGATCCCGAGTGCGATCTGCACGATGCCGAACAGGATCAGGAAGCCCGCGATCGCGACGACGGCGAGCGCTGCTCCGATGGACGGCAGGTTGATCACGAGCACGCCGATGACGATGCTGAGCACCGCGGCACCGATGGTCAGCGCACGGTTCGTCGGTGTCGGGGCGTAGAGCAGTGTGATGCCCTCGAGCAGCCATGCGAAGCCGATCACGAACGCGATCCACCGCACCCCGACCGGTGGAACGACTATCGCGACGATGCCGCCGGCCAGGATCAGTGCACCGAGGACGACCAAGCCGATTCGGCGGCCGGTGCCGATCCCGCGTGCGAATGCACGGACGATCATCGACAGTCCGGACACCACCAGGTAGACGCCGAACACCCACGCGACCGCGAACAGTGTCGCGTGTGGGAGCACGAGCGATGCGACGCCGACGAGGACCGCCACGATGCCGACGATCAGCAGCGCGGTCCGCAGTCGTCGGTCCCCGCCGACGTCGGTGACGTCGCCGTCCTGCAGCGCCATGGGTGTCCGCCCTTCCCTGAGAGGATCTGGTCCTGCGCGCTTCTGCGTCAGGGCTACTCCTCGGAACCGCCCGTGTCCGGTGTCCGTGCGGACGCATCGGTCCGCTCGGGGTCGGTGCGTCCCGGCGAGCGTGCCGGCCACGTGACGAGGAGCAGCACCGCGAGCGGACCGAACAGCAGCGTCAGGACGAACCAGGTCCACGCCGATCGGTTCCTGGTCCGGGCGAATCCGCCGGCGAGCATCGCGACGCTGAGCCAGAGGCTCGACAGGTACAGGCCGGTGAAGTCCTCGTGCATGAACGGTCCCCCTCATGAAATACGTCAATGTCAGTGGCAGGGTACCGCGTGGTCAGACCGAGCTGACCCCGTCGTCGGCGGTTCCACGGAGGGAGCGCACCATGCTGCGCAATGCCCCCCTCGCCGCTGCCTGCTGCTCGTCGGACAGTCCGCCGAGCATGCGGACCTCGACACCGCGGACGGCTGCACTCGCCCGCTCGAGGCTCGTGCGGCCGCTCGCCGTCAAGCGCGTCGGGAGCGCCTTGCCGAACGGCGCTTCGGTGGCCCGCGTCACGAAGCCGTCCCGTTCCAGCGTCTGCAGCAGCACGTTCATCGACTGCCGGGTGACGAACGCGCCGCGCGCGAGCTCGGAGTTCGACAGTCCGGGCCGCTGCGCCAGGAGTTCGAGGCACGCTTCAACGCGTTCGACATGAACTGCGTCGCGCACCAGTCCTCCGGACTGTGGCGGCACCCGCGTGACCGATCGCGGGACTACCGCGACCTGACCTACTGGACCGACCTCGCGAAGACGCTCGAGGGCGGCGCGTTCGACGGCATCTTCATCGCCGACGTCCTGGGGACGTACGACGTCTACGGCGACTCGAACGAGGCCGCGCTCCGCACCGGGTCGCAGGTGCCCGTGAACGACCCGATCCTGCTGGTGTCGGCGATGGCCTCGGTGACCGAGCACCTGGGCTTCGGCATCACGGCGGGGACGGCGTACGAGCACCCGTACCCGTTCGCCCGGCGCATCTCCACCCTCGACCACCTGACCAAGGGACGGGTCGGCTGGAACGTCGTCACCGGGTACCTGCCGAGTGCCGCGCGGAACATGGGTCAGACCGACCAGCTGTCGCACGACGACCGGTACGACGTGGCCGACGAGTACCTCGAGGTCCTCTACAAGCTGTGGGAGGGCTCGTGGGAGGACGACGCGGTCGTCGCCGACCGCGAGTCCGGCGTCTTCACCGACCCGGCGAAGGTGCACCCGATCGAACACCACGGCACGCACTTCGACGTGCCGGGCATCCACCTGTCCGAGCCGTCGGTGCAGCGGTCGCCCGTCATCTACCAGGCGGGCGCGTCGCCGCGCGGCATCCGCTTCGCAGCGGAGAACGCCGAGGCGGTCTTCGTGGGCGCCCCGACCGTCGAGCAGCTCGCGTCGACCGTCGCGAAGGTCCGTGACGCCCTGGAGGCAGCTGGTCGCGACCGGTACGCCGCCCGCGTCTACACACTGCTCACCGTGATCACGGACGCCACCGACGAGCTGGCCCAGGCGAAGTACGAGGACTACCTGTCGTACGCGTCGGAGCTCGGCGCGCTGGTGCTCAACTCCGGGTGGATGGGCATCGACCTGTCGCAGTGGGACCTCGACGAGCCCCTCGGTGACGTCGAGTCGAACGCGATCCAGTCGGCGGCGGCGAACATCGCGGCGGCGACGGGTGAGGACGGCAGTTCGTGGACGATCCGCGACCTCGCCCGGCACACGGCGATCGGTGGACTCGGTCCGGTCGCGGTCGGCGGGGGAGCGACCATCGCCGACCGGCTGCAGGAGATCCAGGAGCTGACCGACGTCGACGGGTTCAACCTGGCGTACGCGGTGACACCGGGCACGTGGGAGGACGTCATCGAGTTCGTCATCCCGGAACTCCGGGCCCGCGGCGCGTACCCGACCGGCTACGAGCCCGGGTCGCTGCGGCACAAGCTGCACGGCCGCGGGGACCGGCTGCCCGACGAGCACCGTGGGGCGTCGTTCAGGATCGGCAGCAGCGCGGTCGTAGGCTGATCGGGTGATCGAACCGTCCGTGTCCGTGCGTCCAGCGGCCCCGGACGAGGTGTCGGCCTGTGTCGACCTGTGGGTCGCAGCGGTCGCGGCGCGGGACGGCGTGCCGGAGTCCGGTGCCGTGCGAGCCCGCGCGGCGTCGAAGTTCGCCGTGCCGCGGGTCGCCTTGGTCGTCGCTGCGGGAGCGGCCGGCGCGATCGACGGGTTCGCGCTCGTGACGGCTCCGGGGACCGGCCGGTCGACCGACCCGTCCGACGCCGCGTACCTCTCCCTGCTCGCCGTCCGTCCGGACGTGCAGGCGCGGGGTGTCGGCCGTGCGCTCCTGGCTGCGTCGGTCGACGCGGCGTCGGCTGCCGGACACCCCGCGGTGGTCCTGCACGCGCTCGCCGGCAACGAGCGGGCGTTGCGGCTCTACGAGGCCGGCGGGTTCCGGGCGGACGGGGTCGAGTTCCCGCACGCCCTCACCGGCGAACCGACGCGGACGTACATCGCGACGGGCTCGGTGCGCTGACCCTCAGACACGCCACTTGCGTCGGGGGGCGTGGTCCTCGTACGACTGCCTGCTCGGGTAGGTGATCAGCTCGATCGTCGATCCCCACGGGGTCCCGACGTAGACGAACCGGTTGCCGTACCCACCCTCGTTGCCGCCCAGGTCCCGTGGGTCGGCGTAGCGCTGACCCCCGGCGGTCTCGAGGTGCGACAGCGCGTGGTCGATGTCGTCGACGTAGAACGCGACGTGCTGCCAGCCGATGTCGCTCGCCCGGGCAGCCGGGCGTTGATCGGGACCGTGGTACTCGAAGAGCTCGAGGCCCGGGCCGTTGGGCAGCGCGAGCATCCGCAGCGCACCCTGGGCCATCGTCTTCGGGATGCCGAGCCGGCGCTGCACGTCGGGTTCGCCGCGGAGCGGTTCGCTCCGGAGGAACCGGTCGTAGAGCGGGACCGCGTCGAGTCCGAGGACGAAGAAGTCGGTCGCCTGGTCGATGTCGGGCACGGTGAGGCCGATGTGGTCGATGCCGTGCGCGGTGCTGGGGGTGCCCGTCGGGGTGCTGACGGTCGGGGTACGTGTCGCGGTGGTGCCGGATGGGCGTGGCGCAGTGGTCATGGTGCCGTCTCCCCTGAGTTCGGCTCGGACGTGATCCATCCGAGTAGAACCGGTGCGCCGGGTGACGACAAGCCGACCGCGGCGAGCGTGCGGAGAACCGCCGTGATCCTGCGTGATCAGCCGACCGCGGTCCACTCCGGGTAGGTTGCCGACCGACCGTCGCCCGACGACCGCCGGGTGACGCGGCGCTGCACCCAGGGCAGGACGTGCTCGCGGTAGTAGCGGAGTTCCTCGGCGAGCCGGGCCCGGCCGGTCGGCTCCGACACCGGCTCGGCGGGCAGGGGGCCGTCCCCGATCGCGTGCAGGGCGAGGTCGGCGACGCGCTGGTGGCCGGTGTCGTTCATGTGCAGCCGGTCCTCGGACCAGAACTCCGCGCGGCGCAGGTGCGGATCGCGGGACACGTCGACGAAGGGCAGGTCGTACCGGCGGGCGAGGTCGGCGAGGGCATCGGCCCAGGCGTCGCCGCGCGCGTTGATGAGGTGTCCCAGGGGGAGCCGGGCGCTCGGGTCGGCCGGGCTGAGCAGCGCCAGGTGGACGCCGCGGTCGAGGACCGTCCTGACCGCTTCGTCGAGCGGGGCGACGAGGGCACGGGCGTCGAACCGCGGCCGCAGCAGGTCGTTGCCGCCGGCGCAGAAGGTGACGAGCGTCGGCGTGGGGTCGAGCGCCAGCGCGGCGTCGAGCTGGTCGCCGAGGACCCCGGCGAGCAGGCGCCCGCGGACGGCGAGGTTGGCGTACCGGACGTCCGTGTCGTGCGCTCGGGCCATGCCGCTCGCGAGTCGGCCGGTCCAGCCGGGGAACGGTACGACACCGGCGTCGCCGAGGCCCTCCGAGAAGCTGTCGCCGATCGCGACGTAGCGGATGGTGTCAGGCATGCGCCCATCATCGTGCACACACCTGTGCACGTTCTAGTCCGGAACGAGCGTTTCAGGACCGTGTCCACGACACACGACCGTTACACGAGGGAAACGGCGGGCGCGAAGAGGCTCCCTAGCTTCTGTGGTGGAGGCGATCACCGCCTCCGCACCCCACTCCCTCGGAGGACGCCATGGCTACCGATCTCGCGACACCCGTCGCAGCGCCCCACGCCCCCACCACGACCGCTGCACCCGCAGGTGCCGGCGTCGTCAAGCCCGGGTACGACCCGGCGCTCACGAACGAGGACCTCGCCCCGCTGCGCAAGCAGAGCTGGACGAGCTACAACTTCTTCGCGTTCTGGATGTCCGACGTGCACTCGGTCGGCGGCTACGTCACCGCCGGCTCGCTCTTCGCGCTGGGCATTGCGAGCTGGCAGGTGCTCATCGCCCTGGTGGTCGGCATCCTGATCGTCCAGGTCTTCGCCAACCTCGTCGCCAAGCCCTCCCAGCGCACCGGGGTGCCGTACCCGGTGATCAACCGAGCGGTGTTCGGGGTGCTCGGCGCGAACGTCCCGGCGATCATCCGTGGCCTCATCGCGATGGCCTGGTACGGCGTGCAGACGTTCCTGGCCGCGCAGTCGCTCAACATCATCTTCCTGAAGTTCATCCCCGCCTCGGCCGGACTGCTCGAGCACTCGTTCCTGGGGCTGTCGGCGCTCGGCTGGATCTCGTACGCGATCCTGTGGGTCGCGCAGGGCGCCCTGTTCTGGATGGGCATGGAGGCCATCAAGAAGTTCATCGACTGGGCGGGCCCGGCGGTGTACGTCGTGATGATCGCGCTGGCGATCTACCTCGTCAGCCAGGCCGGCATCGGCAACATCTCGTTCACGCTGTCGGTGGGGGAGCCGCTGTCCTTCGGCGCGTCCATCCCGGTCATGCTGTCCGCGGTCGCCCTGGTGGTCAGCTACTTCTCCGGCCCGATGCTCAACTTCGGTGACTTCTCGCGCTACGGCAGGTCGTTCCGGTCGGTCAAGCGCGGCAACTTCTGGGGCCTGCCGATCAACTTCCTGTTCTTCTCGGTGCTCACCGTGCTGTGTGCGAGTGCGACGGTGCCGGTGTTCGGCAAGCTCATCACCGACCCGATCGAGACGGTGCAGGCGATCGGCGCCCCGTTCGCGATCCTGCTCGGCGGTCTGACCTTCGTCACCGCGACGGTCGGCATCAACATCGTCGCGAACTTCATCAGCCCCGCGTTCGACTTCTCGAACGTCGCGCCGCGCAAGATCTCGTGGCGAGCCGGTGGCATGATCGCGGCGGTCGGCTCCGTGCTGCTGACCCCGTGGAACTGGTACGGCAACGACCAGGCCATCCTGTACACGCTCGGGGTGCTCGGTGCCCTGATCGGACCGCTGTTCGGCATCCTGGTCGCCGGGTACTACATCGTCGGGAAGCAGCGGATCGCCGTCGACGACATGTACACGAAGGACACCTCGGCCCGGTACTGGTACCGCGGCGGCTTCAACCCCAACGCCATCGGCACCCTCGTCGTCACCGGTGTGGTCTCGGTCGCCAGCGCGGTCCTGCCGCCGGCCCTCGGGATCCTGCCCGGGCTGAACAACTACAGCTGGTTCATCGGCTGCGGCCTGGGACTCGTGGTCTTCTGGGCCCTCGAGCGGGTCCGGCCGAGCATGCCGGAACTCGCTGCGGACGACCCGACGGTCGACGACGGCGCCGCCGTCGGACGAGCCTGAGACGCCCCAGCGACAGCGACCCACCAGCGACACCCGCACCACCGGAAGGACCCCGATGCGCATCCGCGTCGTCAACCCGAACACCACCGCCTCGATGACCCGCTCGATCGGCGTCGCCGCCACCGCGGTCGCCGGCCCGGGCACGATCGTCGAGGCCGTGAACCCCACGATGGGCCCGGCATCGATCGAGAGCCACTACGAAGAGGCGCTCGCGGTGCCGGGGCTCCTCGAGCAGATCGCGCTCGGGGAGCAGGACGGCGTGGCCGCCTACGTCGTCGCCTGCTTCGGCGACCCCGGGCTCGACGCGGCGCGGGAACTCGCCACCGGGCCGGTCATCGGGATCGCGGAGGCGGGCTTCCACGCGGCGGCGATGCTCGGGCGCCGGTTCGGCGTCGTGACGACCCTGGCCCGGACGACGGGACGGGCCCACGAGCTCGCCGAGCGCTACGGCTTCGCCTCGCTCGTCACCGAGATCCGGGCGTGCGAGGTCGCGGTGCTCGAACTCGACGACCCCGCCTCCGGTGCGCGCGCCCTGGTGATCGAGGAGTGCCGGGCCGTCATCGCCGGCGGAGCCGACGCGGTCGTGCTCGGCTGCGCGGGGATGGCGGACTTCTGTGCCGAGGTCTCGCGGGCGATCGGCGCGCCGGTCGTCGACGGCGTCGCCGCGGCGACCGTGCTCGCCGAGTCGCTCGTGCGGCTCGGGCTCGCGACGGGGAAGCACGGCGAGTACGCCACCCCGCCGACGAAGGCGATGTCGGGTCTGCTGGCAGGCTTCGAACGCCGGCCGGTGGCGGGCGCGATGGTCGGGGCGGGCGCATGACGGGCCTCCCGGTCGACGCCCGGACCGACGTCGACACCCGCACCGACGTCGACACCGACACCGTCGCGGACCTCGTCCTGCGCGCGGACCGCGCGTGGATCGACGGAGCGTTCCGCCCCGCGGCGGTCGTCGTGCGCGACGGTCGCGTCGACGGCGTCCTGCCAGCCGACGCCGTGGTCCGCACGCGCGACGACCGCACCGTACCGGACGGCCAGGTCCTGCTGCCCGGCCTCGTCGACACGCACGTGCACGTCAACGAACCCGGCCGCACCGAGTGGGAGGGGTTCGCGTCCGCGACGCGGGCCGCTGCGCTCGGCGGGGTCACGACGATCATCGACATGCCGCTCAACTCGATCCCCGCGACGACGACGGTCGAGGCGCTCGCCGTGAAGCGCGCGAGTGCCGAGGGGCGGGTCGCCGTCGACGTCGGGTTCTGGGGCGGGGCCGTGCCGGACAACGCCGGCGCGCTCGGCGCGCTGCACGACGCCGGCGTCTTCGGGTTCAAGTGCTTCACCGCGCCGTCCGGGGTCGACGAGTTCCCGCACCTCGACGCCGACCAGCTGCGCGCCGCGATCGAGGAGGTCGCCCGGATCGACGCGCTGCTCATCGTGCACGCCGAGGACCCCGAGTTCCTGGTCGACCACGACGCGCTCGGCGGTCACTACGAGGACTTCCTCGCCACCCGCCCGGTCGACGCGGAGCGGTCCGCGATCGCCCGGGTCATCGACGGCGCACGGGCCACCGGCGCCCGGGTCCACGTCCTGCACCTGTCCGACGCCGGCGCGATCCCGATGATCCGTGCCGCGAAGGACGACGGCGTCCGGATCACGGTCGAGACCTGCCCGCACTACCTGTCGTTCGAGTCCGGGACGATCCCGGACGGCGCGACGGAGTACAAGTGCTGCCCGCCGATCCGCGACGACGCGAACCGCGACGCCCTGTGGGCGGGCGTACTCGACGGCACGATCGACATGGTCGTGTCGGACCACTCGCCGTCGACCGCCGACCTCAAGGTCGACGACTGGGGCCTCGCCTGGGGCGGGATCGCCGGCCTGCAGGTCGGGTTCCGTGCCGTCTGGACCGAGGCCCTCCGTCGCGGCGTCCCGCTCGAGGCGCTGCTGCCGCTGTTCACCACCGGTCCGGCAGCGCTCGTCGGCTTCGCCGACCGCGGGGTCATCGCCCCCGGTGCGCTCGCCCACTTCGCCGTGTTCGAACCGTCCGCCACGGCGGTCATCGACGTGGCCGGCCTCGCCCACCGCAACCCGGTGTCCGCGTTCGCCGGCCTGGAGGCCCGGGGGCGCGTCACCGAGACCTGGTTGCGCGGGCGCGTGGTGGCGTCCACCGCGTCCGGCGTCACGGCCGTCGACGGGCAGCTCGTCGACCGTCCGGGCCGCGTCCCCGCGACCGCTGCCGTCACCGAAACACGTCTGTAACGATCGTTCCGGTACGCTCGATTCCGGAACGGAAGGACCCGCCATGCACCCCGTGAACCCGCCAGCCCGCCTCCTGATGGGCCCCGGCCCGATCACCGCCGACCCGCGCGTGCTCCGCGCCCTGTCGACCCCGCTCGTCGGGCAGTACGACCCGTGGATGACCTCCGCCATGAACGACACCCAGGAGCTGTACCGCGGTGTGTTCGGCACCGCGAACGAGGCCACCGTGCTCGTCGACGGCACCTCGCGCGCCGGGATCGAGGCGGTGCTCGTGTCGCTCCTCGCGCCGGGTGACCGCGTGCTCGTGCCGGTGTTCGGCCGGTTCGGGCACCTGCTCGCCGAGATCGCCGGCCGTGCCGGGGCCGAGGTCCACACCATCGAGACCGCGTGGGGTCAGGTGTTCACGCCGTCTGCGATCGAGGACGCCATCGTCCGCGTCCGGCCGAAGGTGCTGGCGATCGTGCAGGGCGACACGTCCACGACGATGAACCAGCCGCTCGACGAACTGGGCGCGATCTGCGAGCGGCACGGCGTGCTCTTCTACACCGACGCGACGGCGACCGTCGGCGGCAACCCGCTCGAGGTCGACGCCTGGGGCATCGACGCCGTCAGCGCCGGGCTGCAGAAGTGCCTCGGCGGCCCCTCCGGCAGCGCGCCGGTCACCGTCTCGCCGCGGGCGACCGCGGTGCTCGACGAGCGCCGCAGCGTCGAGGCCGGCATCCGCGAACCCGGTGACGACGTCGCCGACGAGCCGATCCGCTCGAACTACCTGGACCTCGCGATGATCCTGGACTACTGGGGTCCGCGGCGGCTGAACCACCACACCGAGGCCGCCTCGATGCTCTACGCCGCCAACGAGTGCGCCCGCATCCTGCTCGACGAAGGGATCGAGCAGGCGATCGCACGCCACGAGCTCGCGGGGCGCGCGATGCTGCTGGGCGTGCAGGCGCTCGGACTCGAGGTGTTCGGTGACGTCGCGCACAAGATGCACAACGTCGTCGCGGTGGAGATCCCCTCCGACGTCGTCGGCGACCAGGTGCGGGCATCGATGCTCGACGACCACGGCATCGAGATCGGAACCTCGTTCGGACCGCTGCACGGCAAGGTCTGGCGCATCGGCACCATGGGCTACAACGCCCGCAAGGACACCGTGGTGACGACGCTCGCCGCCCTCGAACACGCACTCCGCCGGGCCGGGCACGCCGTCCCGCACGGCGGTGGGGTCGACGCCGCCCTGGACCTCTACCGTGACAGCACCCTCTCCGGTGCGCCGGTCGGGGTGCCGGCGTGAACGCGGCCCCGGTCGTGAGCGCCACCGCGCTCGGCACCGCGGACGCCGAGCTCGTGGCACGGTGGTGCGACGAGCTCGCGCTGGTCACCGAGGAGACCGGCCGGATCACGCGCGTGTACCTGTCACCCGAGCACGCGCGCGTCAACGCGATCGTCGCCGGGTGGATGCAGGACGCCGGACTCAGCACCTGGCAGGACGCCGCCGGCAACCTGCACGGACGGGTCGACGGCGCGACGCCCGACGCCCCCGTGCTGCTGCTCGGCTCGCACCTGGACACCGTGGTGGACGCCGGCCGGTACGACGGCATCGTCGGGGTCCTGATGGCCGTCCGCACCGCCGCTCGGTTGACGGCTGCGGGACCGCTGCCCGTCGCGCTCGAGGTGATCGCGTTCTCCGACGAAGAGGGGACCCGGTTCGGCAAGGCCCTGCTCGGGTCGTCCGCCGTCGCCGGGGTGTGGGACGAGTCCTGGTGGGACCTGGCGGACGGCGACGGCGTCACCCTGCGCGAGGCCTTCACCCGGTTCGGGCTCGACCCCTCCCGCGTCGGTGACGCCGCGGCGGACCCGACGACGCTCGCCGGGTACCTCGAGGCGCACATCGAACAGGGCCCGTACCTCGAGCAGGCCGGTCAGGCGCTCGGTGTGGTCACGAGCATCGCGAGCGCCCGGCGCTTCTCGGTCGAAGCCGTCGGTGAGGCCCGGCACGCCGGCGGCACCCCGTACGAGCGTCGACACGACGCCCTGCTCGCCGCGGCCGAGGCGGCCCTCGCCGTCGAGCGGATCTGCCGCGAGTCGCACCACGTCGGCACCGTCGGCACGATGACCGTCGAGCCGGGCGCGGTGAACGTGGTCCCCGGGCTCGCGCGGTTCTCGGTGGACCTGCGCGGCGAGTTCGACGACGGCCGCGACGCGGTGTGGGACGAGCTCACGAAGGCGTTCTCGCTGATCGGCGAACGGCGCGGGGTCAGTGTCACGCCGACCGAGGTGCACCGGGCGCCGGCGGTGTTCTGCGCGCCGCGGCTGATGGACGCCGTCCGCGCCGGCATCGAGTCCACCGGCGAGACCGCCCCGATGGAGTTGTTCTCGCGAGCCGGACACGACGCCATGTCGCTCGGGCTCGTCACCGACGTCGCGATGCTGTTCCTCCGCAACCCGGACGGCATCAGCCACCACCCGGACGAGTTCGTCTCGACGCCCGACATCGCGCTCGGGCTCGACGCGCTCGCCGTCGCGGTGGACCGGGTGGCCCGGGCATGAGCACCGCCGGACCCGACGTCCGCGCCCGCATCGACTCCGTCTGGGAGCAGCTCTCGCCCGCCGAACGACGCGTCGCCGCGATGGTCCGGCACGACCCGGAACTCCTGCTCGTCGGCACCTCGGCCGAGCTCGCCGCCGAGTCGGGCACGTCGAAGGCCACGGTGTCCCGGCTCGTCCGGTCGCTCGGGTTCCAGGACGCGGCCGAGGTCCGGCAGAACCTGATGTCCGCACGCGGCTCCGGCCTGCCGTGGGTGGCGGAGGACGCCGCCCACGTCGACCAGCGCGCGGTCGAGGCGCGCAACCTCGACGCCGCGTTCGCCTCGCTGGCCCGTGCCGATCGTCCGCGGCTCGCGCGGCGCATCGTCCGTGCCCGCCGTGTGCTCGTGTTCGGGGAGCGTGGCGCCTACCCGGTGGCGCTGCAGCTCCGCGCGCAGCTCGCCCAGGTCCGCTCCGACGTCCGGGTCGGTCCGGCGCCTGGGCAGCGGCTCGGAGAAGAGGTCGCCGACCTCGACCGTCGTGACCTCGTCGTCCTGGTGACCGTGCGCCGCCACACCGCCGGGGTCGACCGGATCGTGCGGCACTGCGTGTCGACCGGCGCCGACGTCGTCGTGCTGGGCGACCCGACCGCCGCCGTCATCGCGGCACCGGCGAACACCGCGATCCTGTGCCCGGTCGACTCACCGGCAGCGTTCGACTCCATGGCGGCCATGTTCGCGGTCGTCGCGGCCATCGCGAACGACGTGTACGAAGCCTCGGGGCCGGCTGGCCGCGCGCGGGTCGACGCGGTGGCGAGTGCCTACGACGCGCTGGGGGAGCTCGCGGCGCCCTGACCGTCGTCGCCGTCGGCCTGCAGTTCGGCGGCGAGCGACGCGTTCCGCTCCCGGATGAGCCGCGGCAGGTAGCGCTCGAGCGCGACGACCTCGGCCAGCCGACCGAGGGGACCGAACGGCGCCCGGAAGGTGATGGTGTCGACCATGCGCGTGCCGCCGGCCGACGGCTCGAACCGGTGCTCGTGGTGGAACCGGGCGAACGGCCCACGCACCTGTTCGTCGACGAACCGGTGCGCGGCCTCCAGAGCGGTGATCTCACTCGTCATCCGCCAGACGATCCCGAAGTGCCGCGCGCGCCAGGTGACGGACTCGCCCAGGCCGATCGTGCCGGAGGTCGTGCCGGCGACGGCGCGTTCGTCGGTCGCGGCCATCGACCGCTCGTGCGCGCCGATGTCGAGCGACAGCGCGAACGCGCGCTCGGGCGGGGCAGCGAGTTCGGTGACGACCCGGAACGACACCGTCACGTCGCGGGCCAGACCGTCGGCGTCGAGCGGTCGTCGTCGCGCAGAGCGGCCGCGATGAGCTGGTCGTGGCGTCGCCCGCGGTGGGACACACCGGACCGGAGTCGCCCCTCGTAGCGGAGCCCGAGCCGCTGCGCGGTCGCCGCGGACGGGGCGTTCGTCGCGATCGCCCGCCACTGCACGCGGACGAGCCCGAGTCCGTCGGGAGACGGCGCGAACGCCCACTCCAGGACGGCGGCTGCGGCCTCGGTCACGAAGCCGTGGCCACGACCGTCCGGGTGCACGGCGTAGCCGACCTCCGCCGCGCCGTCGACGAACCCGAACAGCCCGATCGTCCCGAGCAGTCGGAGGTCGTCGGCCCGCCGGATGCCGAACTCGTAGCGGGAGTCCGTGGACCAGCCCGCGCGCACGACGTCGGTGATCCAGTGGTGCGCCTCAGCGTGGCCGTACGGCACCGGCACGGGCGTGTAGGCGACGACGTCCGGGTCGTTCGCGTAGGCGATGACGTCCTCCGCGTCGGACGGTTCCGGCACGGAGAGCACCAGGCGATCGGTCCGGAGGGTGACGGGGTCCACGTGCCGAGCCTAGCCACGAGGACGTGCGCGGTACCGTCGGGGGCATGACGTTCGACGCGATCCCGTTCCCGGTCATCGACGGCCACAACGACCTGCCGTGGGAGCGCCGCGAGACGCACGACTCCGGGGTCGAGGGCATCGACACCGAGGTCGACTCGCTGCACACCGACCTGCCGAAGCTCCGCGCCGGTGGGGTCGTCGGGCAGTTCTGGTCGGTCTTCGTCCCCGCCGACGAGCCGGACCCGGTGCGGACCACGCTGCAGCAGATCGACCTGGCGCACCGGATCATCGAGCGGTACCCGGACTCGCTCGCCCTGGCGCGGACGGCGTCCGAGGTGCTGGCAGCCGTCGAGTCGGGACGGATCGCGTCGCTGCTCGGCGCCGAGGGCGGCCACTCCATCGGGGACGACCTGGGGGTGCTGCGCGACTTCGCACGACTCGGCGTCCGCTACATGACCCTCACGCACAACGACGACACCCCGTGGGCCGACTCGGCGACGGGTTCGCGTCCGCACGGCGGGCTGACCGACCGCGGCCGCCAGGTGGTCGCCGAGATGGAGCGCATCGGCATGCTCGTCGACCTGTCGCACACCGCCCCCGCGACCATGCGGGACACCCTCGACGTCGCCACGCAGCCCGTCGTCTTCAGCCACTCGTCCACCGTCGCCGTCGACGACCACCCGCGGAACGTGCCGGACGACGTGCTGGCCCGGCTGTCGGGCAACGGAGGGCTCGTGATGATCACGTTCGTGCCGAAGTTCGTCTCGCGCGCCTGGGCGGACTGGGAGGACGCCGGCTCGGTGGGGGAGCCGCCGCTCGTGACCGTGTCGGACGTGGCGGACCACGTCGAGCACGCCCGTGACGTCGCCGGTGCGGCGCACATCGGCCTCGGCGGCGACTACGACGGCACCCCGGTGCTGCCGCCGGACCTGCGTGACGTGTCGCGGTACCCGGTGCTCGCGGCCGAGCTCGCCCGGCGCGGCTGGGGAGCGAGCGACCTGCGTGCGCTCGCCGGGGGCAACGTGCTGCGGGTGCTCGCGGCGACCGACGAGCGGTTCGCGCGGACGGCGTTCGTGCGCTGACCCCGTCCGCGCCGCCGACGTGATGAGCTCCAGACTCCTGTCTGTCCCGCGGAAGCGACTCATCCCCGCGAACAGTCGGCGGCACGATGTCGCTTCGGCGGAGCAAGCTGCGGCGGACGCCCGGCGAGAGCACGGCCGTGGACAGGACCACCCGGGGTCCGGTCGCTAGGATCGGGCGCACACCGCGCCTCCAGGATGTGGGACGCGACCTGACCCGAAGAGGACGGACCAGATGAGCGGCACCATCTACGACAACATCTCGCAGGCGTTCGGCAACACCCCGCTCGTCAAGCTGAACCGGCTGCCGAAGGCGGGCGGCGCCGAGGTGCTCGCGAAGCTCGAGTTCTACAACCCCGGCGCCAGCGTGAAGGACCGCCTCGGCGTCGCGATCATCGACGCGGCCGAGCAGTCCGGCGACCTCCAGCCGGGCGGCACCATCGTGGAGGGGTCGTCGGGCAACACGGGCATCGCCCTCGCGCTCGTCGGTGCGGCCCGTGGCTACAAGGTGGTCATCACGATGCCGGAGACGATGAGCGTCGAGCGTCGCGCGGTGATGCGCGCCTACGGTGCGGAGATCGTGCTCACCCCGGGTCCCGAGGGCATGAAGGGCGCGGTCGAGCGAGCTGCCGCGATCGTCGACGAGACCCCCGGCGCGATCCTCGCCCACCAGTTCGAGACCGCCGCGAACGCCGCGATCCACCGGAAGACCACGGCGGAGGAGATCCTGCGCGACACCGAGGAGCACGTCGACGTGTTCGTCGCGGGTGTCGGGACCGGTGGCACGATCACCGGTGTCGGTCAGGTGCTCAAGGAGCGCGTGCCCGGCGTGCAGATCGTCGCGGTCGAGCCGAAGGACTCCCCGCTCCTGACCGAGGGCAAGGCCGGACCGCACAAGATCGCGGGCATCGGCGCGAACTTCATCCCCGAGGTCCTCGACCAGTCCGTCATCGACGAGGTGTTCGACGTCGAGCTCGACGACGCCCTGCGTGTGGCGCGGGCGCTCGCGACCGACGAGGGCATCCTCGCCGGCATCTCCTCCGGTGCGATCATCCACGCCGCGATCGAGATCGCCGCCCGGCCCGAGAACGCCGGCAAGCGCGTCGTCGCGATCGTCTGCGACACCGGGGAGCGCTACCTGTCGACGGTGCTCTTCGAGGGACTCACTGCGTGAGTCGTCCCGTCCGACGAGGCGTGCTGCGGACGGTCCGGGAGGACCTGGCCGCAGCACGCCGCGGCGACCCCGCCGCCCGTGGTGACCTCGAGAACGCGATCGTCTACTCCGGGCTGCACGCCATCTGGACCTACCGCCTGACGCACCGGCTCTGGACGGCCACCGGGCTGCCCGGATCACGGTTCGTCGCGCGGGTCATCGGCCAGGCGGCACGGTCCGTGACCGGCATCGAGATCCACCCCGGCGCCCGCATCGGTCGACGGTTCTTCATCGACCACGGCATGGGCGTCGTGATCGGGGCGACCGCGGTGATCGGGGACGACGTCGTGCTCTTCCACGGAGTGACCCTCGGCGGGCGCGGCGGGGACCACGGCCCGGGGGCCCGACGGCACCCGGTGGTGGGCGACCGCGTCGTGCTCGGCGCGGGATCCTCGCTGATCGGGGCGATCACCATCGGACAGGACTCCGTCGTGGGCGCGAACACCGTGGTGACGAAGGACGTCCCCGCCGGCTCGGTCGTCACCGGGGTCGCCGGCACCGCCCGTCCGAGGTCCGGGCACGAGGGCGTGCCGACGCTCTGAACGCCCCGCCGGGTCGACGGGGCGTCCGAGGGCCAGTGCTTCGGCGTCTCAGCGCGTCAGCTCTTCTCGCAGGCGATGCCGTCGGCGTCGCGGTCCATCTTCTTGTTCGCCTTGTACAGGGCGTCGTCCTTCTTCAGCGTCCCCTTGAGGGCGCGGTAGGTCACCTTGCCCTTCGAAGTGACCTTGTTCTTCGTGACGGACTTCTTCGCGATGCCGCCCGAGTACACCTTGTGCACCGCGGTGCAGTTGGCGTAGGTCTTCGGTGCCGCCTGCGCGGTGGAGGCCCCACCGACGACGACGGTGGTGGCGAGGACGGCGGTGGCGGCGGCGATGCCGAGGGTACGGATGATGCGCACGGGTTCCCCCTGGAA
Source organism: Curtobacterium sp. ABR8 (assembly GCF_057812125.1). Lineage (NCBI taxonomy): Bacteria > Bacillati > Actinomycetota > Actinomycetes > Micrococcales > Microbacteriaceae > Curtobacterium > Curtobacterium sp. ABR8. Next base: position 2,997,403 of record NZ_CM173818.1, on the reverse strand, counting down.
GGAGTGGGTGATCGCCGGAGCGACCGCCGCGTCGGGTACGCGGCGAGCTGATCCTACGATGTGAACGACGCTCAGGACATGCCCCCGAACAGGTCCGCTCCGTCCGCCCTGGTGTCGGGCGTCTCGGGCATGCTGGGTGCATGGACGGCGCGCAGCTGCACGAGACCGCGAGTCGCACCGCGATGGGCCTGCCCGCGGTGTTCGAGACCGAACCCTTCGGCGAGGGCGCCGTCGTCTACAAGGTCGTCGACAAGATGTTCGTGATGACGAGCGAGCTCCGGGGTGTGCCGATCGTCAACCTGAAGTGCGCACCACCGCACGGCGCCGCCCTCGTCCGCGACCACGCCGAGATCACACCGGGGTGGCACATGAACAAGCGGCACTGGATCACGCTCGCGCCCGGGGACGGCATCGACGAGACCCTGGTCGAGGACCTCGTCGCGAACGCCTACGACCTGGTCGTCGCCGGGCTGCCCCGAGCGAAGCGGCCCCTCGACCCGACACGTAGCGGGTGACCGAGCGGGCGGCTGATCAGGAGCGGGCGAGCGCCTTCGAGACGTCCCGGACCACCTTCGGCGCCAGCCGCTCGCCGGACTCGAGCACGGCACGGGCGCGCTCGGGCGTGAGACCCGCGAAGACCTCGCCGATCGTCACCCCGTGCGCTGGCCGGTGGGTCACCACGAGCGGGTCGCCCGCTGCCACCGGACCGGACTTCACGACCCGCAGGTACGCGCCCGGCCGCCCTTCCTCGGTGAACCGCCGCACCCACTTGTCGACGCCCATCCGCCGCGCGAAGGTGCCGCACGGGATCCGCGGGATCGTGACCTCGAGCTCCAGCGTCTCGCCGATGCGCCACCGCTCGCCCGTGACGGCCCCGGTGACGTCGACGCCCGTGGTCCGCAGGTTCTCGCCGAAGAGGCCCTGCGGGATCTCGCGCCCCAGCGACGCGGCGAAGTACTCGGCGTCCTCGTCGGCGTAGGCGTACACGGCCTGGTCCTCACCGCCGTGGTGCTTCCGGTCGGCCTGGACGTCGGCGTGGAGCCCCAGCGGCCGGACCCGGACCTTCCCCGCGACCGGACGCTTGTCGATGGCGGTGACGCCGATCGTGCCGGAGTCGGGCAGCAGACGGTCGACGCGGCAGACGGCGGTGACGAGCGACATGCCTCCAACTCTGGCGCAAGTCCGTCGACAGGTGTGACGAACCGCCGGTCCGGTGCGTCCCACCGGTGAGCGCCCGACCGGTCGGGCCGTTGCGCGTCGTCCCGGTCCGGAAGCGCGTCCAGCGGAACACCACCCACCACCAGTAGAAGGAAAGCGTGCACCACCAGTCCCTCGCCGAGCTCGACGACACGGTCCTCGCCGGCCGGTCGTCCGATGGCGACGTCCGGGCCTTCGAGGTCCTGATCCGCCGCTACACACCGCTCCTGCGCGCCTACGCCCGTCGGACCCTGGGGTCGACCGACGAACTCGACGACGTCGTGCAGGAGACCTTCATCACCGCCTGGGACCGCCTGGACCGTCTCGACGACCACGCCAAGGTGAAGTCCTGGCTGATGCGGATCCTCAGCCGGAAGTGCCTGGACCGCATCCGGGCCCGACGCTTCCACGACGACGTCACCGAACTCGAGGTCGCCGCAGCCGCCGCCGACGCCCCGGACCGGGTCGCAGAGGCCCGCTCACGCGAGGAGGCGGCGGAGACGGCGCTCGCCGAACTGCCCGAAGCCCAACGACGCTGCTGGATCATGAAGGAGGTGCTCGAGTACAGCTACGACGACATCGCCGCCGAACTCGACCTGCCTCCGTCGACGGTCCGCGGACTCCTGTCCCGAGCGAGGAAGAACATGATCCGACTCATGGAGGGATGGCGATGAGCGACCTCGACGCACTCGAACCCGACGACCTCGACGGCCACTCCATCGACGAGCTCGCCGACTACCTGGACGCCGGGATGCAGCCGCCGGACCCGAGCATCGACGGCTCACCCGCGTGCCAGAACGCCCTCGCGGCGATCCTGCGGGTGCGGCACGCGTCGCTCGGATCGCTCGAGGCCGCGGCCCGCGACGAGGCCCCGGCCGACGAGTCGTGGATCGGCGGCGTGCTCGCCAACATCTCCTTGGAGTCCCGCTCCGGACGCGACGTCCCCCTCCGCCCGCAGTCCGAGTCGGAGCGCCCGGTGATGACCGAGGGCGCGATCCGATCGCTGATCCGCCGGACCGGCGACGGTGTGCCGGGTGTGCTCGTCGCGCGGTGCCGGCTCGACGGCGACGTCACCGAACTCGCCGCACCGATCCGGGTGGTCGTCGAGGTCGCGATCGTCTCCGGCCCGTCGATCGTCGCGACGGCGGACCTGGTCCGGACCGGTGTCGCCCAGGCGCTGGCCGAGCAGACCGACCTGCTCGTCGAGGCCGTCGACGTGGTGGTCCGCGACCTGCTCGAACCGGATCCCGACACCGACACCGACACCGACACCGAGGAGACCCGATGAGCTCCGACGACGACACCCTCGCCGCGGTCGAACAGGCCGTGGTCGGCGTCCCCGGCGTCACCGACCTCTACCGTGCGCGCCCGACCGTGGCGAGCACCGTCAGCGCCGTCCGGGGCATCGCGTCCAGCGCGGCACCCGCACGCGTCGTCGTGGACGACGGCGTCCTGCGCGTCGTCATCGGCACCGACGGGTACCGGCCTGCGCCGGAAGTGGCGCGTGCGGTGCACGACGTCGCCCTCGCGGCGGCGTCGACGCACGGCCTGGCGCTCACGCGGGTCGACGTGCGGGTCGCGCGGGTGGGGTGAACCCGGCTCACTGACGGACGGGAGGCCCGTGGCGGCGCCGTCACGGGCCTCCCGTCCGACACGCGGTCGCGGCTCTCGCCCCGATGTGGACGAGAATGGCGGGTGAGGAGGGGAGGCCGAGCATGTACCTCCCCTTCGCGCGTCGTGAGGACGGCCGGTTCCCCGGCCGGAGCGTCTCGACCGTCGAGCGCCGTTCGCTCGGCTCGGTCAGCGTGACGAAGACCCGCGCGCCCGCACCCGGCGACCCGGACGAGTTCGGGTACGTGGACCCGGGCGACGCGGTCGTGTGGGCCTTCATCGTGTCCGGTCGGATCCGCGTCCGTCGGTCGTCGAGCGAGACAGTGAACGACGCGGGCACGCTCAGCGTGGACCGCATGCAGCGGATCCAGGAGTTCAGCGTCAGTCCCGGGTTCTCGGCGGTGTCGGTGCGGATGGACCGGTCGTCGCTGCACCTGCGCGGCAGCGAGCTCGACGCCCTGACCGACGGCGTCTTCCCCCTGACCTCGGGCGTCCCGGTGATGATCGCCTCGGTCGCCACGAACGTGCTGCGTTCCGACCTGGGGAACGGGCACGACACCGCCAGCGAGGCCGCGGCGGCGCAGGCGCTCATCGCACTCGCGAACGGCTTCGCCATCGACGCAACCGTCCGGCAGGTGCCGCCCGACGCGGCCCGGCTGGCGCTCCGGACCCGTGCGCGACGCCACATCGACCTGTACTCCAGCGACCCGACCCTCACCGTCGAGTCGCTGGCGAACGCCATGCAGGTCTCGCCGCGCACCCTGCACAAGGCGTTCGAGCAGGACGCACCCGGACCCGGCCGCCTCATCGCCGAGACCCGTCTGGCGAACGCCGCCGCGATGCTGCGCGACGGCGAACTGGCCGAGCACGTCGGCCTCGACGCCATCGGGCGGCGAGCCGGCTTCGGGTCGGCGTCGTCGTTCAGCCGCGCGTTCCGCGCTCACCACGGCGTCACGCCCCGCGAGTTCCGGGCGGCTGCTGTGCAATCCGCGCAGGCCGTCTGTGCAGAACGCGAACACCACGCCGAGTCGTCCACGGGGGCGCGGGACGATCGACGCACGCGATCGGCCGTGACCGGGCCCTGATCGCCCGAGCGTCCGGAGGTGCGATGTCGTCCACACAGCCCGGCCCGCAGCGGCCCCCGCTCCCTCGGCGTGCTGCGACCACGTCCGGTGCCTCGCGCGTCGGAGAGTACCTCCGCGCCCGTCGCGACGTCACCCAGCCCGAGGACGTCGGACTGCCGCGCGAGGCGAACCGCCGAGTCAGCGGCCTACGGCGGGAAGAGGTCGCGGCCCTCGCCGGGATCAGCGCCGAGTACTACCTCCGGCTCGAGCAGGGCCGTGACCACCAGCCCTCGGAGCAGGTGATCGTCTGTCTCGGTCGGGCCCTGGGCCTCGACGAGCACGCCCTCGCCCACCTCCGCCGACTCGCGCGTCCCGCCGTGCGGGCACCGCGTCCCACCAGACCACCCGCGGACGACCCCGCGGTGCAGCGACTCCTGGCACGGCGCGCCGACGTGCCGGCGTTCGTCGTCGACGACCGGATGGACGTGGTCGCCGGGACGGCCATCGCCGCCGCCCTCAGCCCGAGCATGCGGAGCGGTGCGAACCGACTGCTCCGGATGTTCACCGTCGTCGACCGCGCCACCTACCCGGAGTGGCACCGTCGGGCGGCGGAGATGGTGGCGGTGTTCCGGATGCGGGCCGACCTCGAGGACCCCCGCACCCAGGAGATCGTCGGTCGCCTGTCGATCCGTGATCCCGAGTTCGCCGCGATGTGGGCCCGGCACGACGTGCACGTCTACACGTCGGGCACCTGCTTCGAGCACGTCGAGCCCTTCGGCGTCCTCGAGTTCGAGTGGGAGGGACTCGTCATCCCCGGTCGTGAGGGGCTGACGCTCAACACCCTCTACGCCCCGGCCGGGTCCCGCGGGGCTGCGGTGCTCGCGTACATGGTCGAGGCGCCACCGCGGTCGACCGAACCCGCGACCCCGGCGGTCGGCGTCGCGTAGACGTGTGTCCTCCTGGACCGTCAGCGCTGCTCGGCCGTGTACTCGACCAGGCGCGCGAACGCATCACGTTCCGTCGGGTCGTCGGCGGGTCGCCACAGCAGCATCCGCAGTGCGAAGTCGTCCGGGATCAGCAGCTCCTGGAACACCATCGTGATCGGACCGACGAACGGCTGCACGAACCGCACGGCTGCGGTCCGGGCCGGGCGTCGGGGGTCGTGCGCCCAGGCCCTGGCGAAGGAGACGCTCTGCGACGACAGCTCACCGACGAGCCGTCGGAAGCCGTCGTCCTCCTCGTGCTGTTCCAGCGAGTCCCGGAGCATGGCCGCGATCTGTCCCGACGCGTCCAGCCACTCCTGCGACTCGTCGTCCGTGACCGAGTCGAGGAACGTGTAGCGCGCGATGTTCACGGACGGGTGGAAGGCGCCGCTCAGGGCGCGAGCGAGCGGGTTCGACACCACGACGGTGAGGTGGCGGTCGGTCACCACCGCCGGCAGGCACCCGATCGCAGCCACCAGCTCACGGACACCGTCGGGAGCGACGCCTCCAGCACCGTTGCGGCTCATACCGTCACGCTAGCGGCGCGGCAGCCGCCCAGGGTGGCCCTTCGAGGACCACTGGTGATCGCCGCCGGCACACCGGGGTGGCCCGGAACACGATCCCGGGGCGGGTCACGGCCGGACGACGCAGGACCGCGGCACGGCCGGACCCTGACAGGGCCAGGTGCGACGCCGTCGCAGTCCGTACCGTGCTGTCAGGCCACCGGGACGCCCGTCGGCGCCCGGTCGGCGGCCGTCCCTCGTCCCACCCACCGGGAGGATCCATGGAGCACCACGTCGAACCCGCCGACCGGGTGCCGTCCCGACGCGTCCGTGTGTACGGCCGCGAGTTCGACGCCGACGCGTACGCCGTGCGGGACTTCCTGTCGCGGTCCGTCGTGCACTTCGACTGGGTGCCGCTGCGGGACGACGAGCACGCGGTGTCGGTCGCCGGTGCTCCGCTCGCCGCCGCCCGGCTGCCGGTCGTGGTGTTCCCCGACGGCACCCGGCTCGCAGCGCCGACGGTGCGGGAGATCGCCGACCGACTCGGCTGGGTCCACGCGCCCCGTCGGGCGGAGTACGACCTGTCGATCTACGGTGCCGGTCCCGCCGGGCTGTCCGCCGCCGTCTACGCGGCGTCCGAGGGCCTGGACGTCGTCCTGCTGGAGCGGGACGCCGTCGGCGGGCAGGCGGGGTCCAGCAGCCTCATCGAGAACTACCTCGGCTTCCCGGAGGGCGTCGCCGGCGCGGAACTCGCCGAGCGGGCCCGCGAACAGGCCGTCCGGTTCGGCGCAGAGGTCCTCGTCATGCGCGAGGGCGTGCACGGCGTCTTCCACGACGGCCGCATCCACGCCGACCTCGCCGACGGCGGCCACGTCGTCGCCCGTGCGAACATCTGCGCGACCGGCGTCGAGTGGCGACGTCTGGGGCTGCCGAGGGAGAGCGACCTGCTCGGCTGCGGCGTCTACTACGGAGCCGGCACGAGCGAGGCCGACAGCTGCGTGGGCGAACAGGTCTTCGTCGTCGGCGGCGCGAACTCGGCGGGGCAGGCCGCCATGAACCTCTCGCGGTCCGCCGCGCAGGTCACCATGCTGGTCCGGGGCGCCTCGTTGTCCGCGACCATGTCCGAGTACCTGAGTGCCCGGATCGAAGCCGCCCCGAACGTGTCGGTCCGGACCGACACCCGGGTCACCGGCCTCATCGGGGACAGCCGGTTGACCTCGATCGAGGTCACCGCGGGCGACGGCACGACCACGGAGCTCGCCGCCACGCGCCTCTTCATCTGCATCGGTGGCGAACCCGACACGACGTGGGCGGCGGACACCCCGATGGTCCGCGACCGCCTCGGCTACCTCGTCACCGGTCCCGACCTGGACGCGGTCCCGCAGTCGCTCCGCGACTGGCCGCTGCGCCGGCGTCCGTACTACCTCGAGACCAACGTCCCCGGTTCGTTCGCCGCCGGCGACGTGCGCGCGGGGTCCGTGAAACGCGTCGCGGCGGCGGTCGGAGAGGGCGCGATGGCCGTCACCTTCGTGCACCGCCACCTCGCGGCGTCCGACTGAACGACGAGGAGACCCGCCGATGCCCGACGACGTCGAACCCCCGCAGCTGCCGACCGCGTCCGAGTCGGTCACCCACCTGGACCGGCCGACCGCGTTCTTCAACGCGCTGCTGACCGAGCAGTTCGTGCTGGAGAGTGCGCGGAGCATCACCGTGAGCGAGTCCAGCAGCCGGTCGTCGCTGTACCTCACGACGCTCTCCAGCTCGCTCGTGGCGTTCGGCTTCCTCGCCCACACGCCGTTCGCGCTCGGGTTCCTCGGGGCGATCATCCCGGTGATCGTCCTGCTCGGCGTCTTCACCTACGAACGGCTCGTGGAGACGGCGCTGGAGGACGTCGCGGCGCTCGCCGCCATGCAGCGCATCCGTCGGTACTACGGCAGGCTCCTGCCCGAGGCGGACACCTACTTCACGATGCCCCGGGGACGCCACGCGGCGAACGAGCTCCTCGACATCGGGCGGGCCCCGTCCTGGTACCGGTTGCTGTTCACGATGTCCTCGGCGGTCGCGGTCGTGAACTCCATCGTGGCGGGTGCGGGGATCGCGATCCTCGTCGACCAGCTCGGTGCCGACGACCCGGCGTCGATCACCTGGGGGATCGGGTCGTCCGTGGTGCTGGCCGTGGCGCACCTGGCGTACCAGGTGCGCGCGTACGGGACGGTGCACGAGCTCATCGCCCGGTCGGAGGCCCTGGACGCACGCGACGCGCGGAGCTGAGGCACGGCCGTACCGCCGGCGTCGCACCGGCGCACCGGCGCACCGGCACCGCCGCGCCACGGCGCCGACGGCTCCGGGCGTCAGCCGCGGTCGGCGAGCTGCTGCATCCAGTCGGACGGCAGCCGTTCGGCGGGTCCGGGGACCGACTGGGTGCTCGGGTGCGCCTGCGGGTCGGCCAGACGCGGACCGTCGACGAAGTCCTGCGACACGAAGTCCCAGAACCAGTCCTCGCCCGGTTCGAACGACTGCATGACCTCGTGGCCCGTGGTGGCGAAGTGCGCCGTCGCGTGCCGGTTCAGCGAGTCGTCGCAGCACCCGACGTGCCCGCAGGCGGCGCACCGTCGCAGGTGCACCCACCAGGAGCCCGACGCGTCGCACTCGACGCACCCGGTACCGGACGGTGGCACGGACACCGTGATCATCTTCGCGAGGTCGCTCATCCCTGCACCCTGCCCTGATCCGCGTCGGAACGCGAGAGTCGTTCGACCCGATCGTGCCCTGACGCGCCGGGGAGGAGTCAAACGGCGCTGGTCGGCCCGTCCGCCCCCACCGTACGGTCGGGACGACGGATCCGGAGGAGGAGCACGACGTGGACGACGATGGATGAGGCGGCGCCGACGGTCGAGACGCTGCTCGTCTGGGCCCGTGCGGCGATCGGCCGTTCGTGGGTGGCCGGGATCCCTGCGGTCGGTCGGACGGCGGAGCACCACGTCGGCTGGGACGCATCGCCGGCGCAGGCGCTCCTGTCGCGGACCGGACCGTCGACGGTCACGGTCGCGGAGGTGCTCCGGAACGGCACCCTCGGCCTCGGGGCGGCCGACCGGTCGGCCGACGGCGCTGCCGACGGCGCTGCCGACGGCGCGGGGACGCCGGTCGTCGTCATCGACCGGCGGTGCTTCGCCCTGCGGCCGGACGGCACGGCGGTCGAGGCGGACCCGGCGGACCCGATCCCGTTCGCGGTGGTCTCGACGTTCTCACCGGACCTGGTGGTGCCGGTCCGTGCGGCCGGTTCGCGGGCGGCGCTCCAGGCCCAGGTCGACGCGGCGTTGCCGTCGGAGGACTTCGCGGTCGGCGTCCGGGCCGAGGGCGCGTTCGCCCGGGTGCGTACGCGGGGGACGACAGCGCGCGTCTCCGAGCACCGGTCGGTCACCGGCAGCCTGGTCGGGTTCCGGACACCCGGCCCGGTCGGCGGCGGGGATGACGCCGTGCACCACCTCGCCTTCCTCGACGCGTCGCACCGGCACGGCGGTGCCCTGGTGGACTTCGAGGGGTTCAGCGGGCGGGTCGAACTCGGGCTCTCGACCGAGGTGCGGTTGTCGTTCCCCCGGCTCGGCGCAGGGTTCGCGACCGGTGGGCTCACCCCGCGCGGTGCGCCGTGAACCGTGCAGCGAGCTCGCGGCGCGAGGAGACGCCCCACTTCGTGTAGACGTGCCGGACGTGGCTGACCACGGTGTGCGTCGAGATGAACAGGTCGGACGCGATCTGCTGCGTCGTCAAGCCGGCCGCGACCCGTTCGACGACCTGCGACTCGCGTGCCGTCAGTCCGGTCACGGTCCGGTCCGGCGCGCTCGAGCGGTAGACCACCCCGACCTCGCGGAGCCGACGGCGGACCCGCTCGGCATCGCGGTTCGCCGCAGCGTCGTGGAACAACCGAGCCGACTCCTGCCAGGCCTCGCTCGCCTCGGCGACGGCTGCGGCGCTTGCCGCGGCGTTCGCCGCGCCCGGCGGCCCGGCCCCGGCGGCACCTTCATCGTGCACGAGCCGACCGAGGTCCTCGAGCGCGGCCGCGAGCACGAGTCGCCTGGGGACGCACCGCAGCCGAGCGACCGCCGCCCGGAGGCTGTCGGCCGACCCGGTGACGAGCCCGCGCACGTGCAGCCAGGTTCCCGCACAGAGGTCGTTCTCGGGGTTGGCCTCCGATCGGCGCCGTGCGGTGCGTTCGACCCGCTCGGCGCGGTCGTGCCGGCCGCTGCGCAGGGCGATGCGCGCCAGGTGGACGTCGTCGGCGAAGTCGGCGGGGCTCGACATCGAGGACACCGGAGCGTCCAGCGTGCGCCACGCGGGTTCGGTGAACGCCACCGCGTCGTCGACCGCACCGGCGGACTCGGCCTCCAGCGCGAGCAGCCACGAACCCGCCCGTTCGAAGGTCGGATCGGCGCACAGCGACTCCGCGAAGTGCCGGTACCGTTCCGTCCCGGCGCGGTCGGCCTGCACGAGCGCGATGCGGAACAGGACGGACCCGGCGGTGAGCGCCGCGAACCCGCCGAGCTCCAGGTCCTGGGCGAGGTCGAGCACGGCCTCGGCCAGGGTCCTCGCGCCCTCCAGATCGCCCTGGTCGAACAGCACCCGTGTCCGGAGCATCATCCAGGACGCCGTCGCGCGTGCGAGGTGGTTGCTGCGCGTCTCGATGGCGTTCGCCTCGGCGATGCGGTCGGCACGGTCCGTGTCCCCGAGCGAGTTCGCGAGGAAGGCGGCCCAGAGCCCCTCCGGCAACCAGGTCGTCGACGGTTGCTCGGCGCCCGCCATCCGGCTCATCGCGGCGGTGATGAGTCGACCGGCGTCGGCGAAGCGGCCCTGGTTGAACGCGAGGACCGAGGCACTCGCCTCGAACGTCGCGAGTGCCGTCTGGTCGGAGTCGGGGCCGTCGGGGCTGCCGTCGAGCGCGACCCGGAGCTCCTCGTGGCGTCCGACGTGCGCGAGGTTGAGCGCGCGGACTGCGAGCAGTCGTGACCGCAGGCCGTCGCTGAGGCCCGGGAGCTCCAGCGCCGTCTCGACCGAGCGGAGCGCGTCCGCCGCCGAGCTCTCCGTCTGCAACCGCGCCGTGGTGAGTCGCAGTCGTCCCTCGTCCTCCGGGCCCAGACGACCGTCGAGGCGCGCCGTCAGCGCCCTCGCCTCGGTCACCCGACCGCTGTGCCAGAGCAGCGGGAGGACGTCGAGGACGATGCCCGGCAGGATCGCGGTGTCGCGGGCGATGTCGACGGCGCGGAGGGCGAACGAGCTCGCCTGCACTGCGTCCGTCTCCGCCAGGTCGATCGCGACGGTGCGGAGCAGCTCGGCCGCGTCGACGTCGCCCGGCCTCGCGACGTCGGCGATCCGCGTGGCCACGGACAGCGGCTCGACGCCCTGCCGCAGGAGCTCCTCGGCACCCTGCCGGATGAGGGCGTCGCGGACGGCCAGCGGGATCATCGACTCCGCTGCCTCGCGGAGGACGTCGTGCCGGAACGCGAGCTGCTCGCCACCGTCGACGAGCACGCCGGCATCGATCGCTTCCTGCAGTCCGGGCAGGAGCCGGTGCACGGGCTGGTCCAGGAGCGCGGCCAGCGACCGGACGTCGAACGAGCGCCCGAGGACCGCGCCGACCTGCACGATCTGCTGCGTCGGCTTCGACAGGCGACGGACGGTCTCGCGGACGGAGGCCCCGAAGGTCGCGGGCAGCGTCGGCCCCGGCATCGTCGCCCGGCCGTCGGTGAACTCCACGAGCTCCTCGTCGAGGAGCCCGCGGACCAGCTCGACCACGAGCAGCGGCGTGTTCTCCGTCCGTCGCGCGGCCCGGAGCACGGTGTGGTCGGGGGCCACCCCGAACAGGTCGCCGATCATCGCCGCCGTCGCGTCGTCGCTCAGCGGTTCGAGGTCGACGACCCGACCGGTCGCCGCCAGGTCGTCCACGGTCGACACGACCGAGGGGTCGAGGTCCTCGGCACGCACCGCGAGGACCCAGAGGACGGGCAGGTCCGCGAGGCGACGGGACAACGACCGGAGGACGGCCAACGTCGTGGTGTCGCACCACTGCAGGTCGTCGATGACCACGACGACCCCGCTCGACGCGGCGGCCCGCTCGATGTCGTCCTGCAACTGCTGCAGGAGCCAGTACCGGGACTCCTGGTCGCGCGCGATCGACCCGAACCGGGAGCGGTCGGAGATCGGCTGCGGTCCGGTGCCGAACGCGTCCATGACCGGGGTGAGCGGGATCAGGCGGGCATCGCGGTCGGTGCTCGCCTCGGCCACGCGGAGCCCGGCCGCCGTCGCCCGCGCGACGGTGTCCTCGAGCAGGCGGGTCTTGCCGATGCCGGAGGGTCCCCGGACGATCAGCACCGCGCCGGCGCCGTCGTCGAGCCGGGCCAGTGCCTCGGCGACGACGGCCCGCTCGGCTGCCCTCCCGCGGATCGGCCGGTCGACGTCGGGTGCGACGAGCACCGCGGAGCGGGGTGTGCCCGTCCGCGGGAGGTACTCCTCGTTCGTCAACACGGTGGCCACCAGCTCTCGTCGGGTGGCAGGAGTCTACGAACGGATCGACACCGGCCGACTGGCCCTGTGACTACCCCAGCGGGTGTCACCGGACCCCTGCCGCCCGCGGGGGGAGTGCGTCCCGGGGACGGATCGCGGGTCCTGGACGGTCGGGCGGACCGCATCGACGGTCGCCGGTGCCCAGGGTGTCCCTCGCAGGACCACGGCGTCGGGTTCGAGCCGATTGACGCTTGGGGCGACGACCGCCGCTCGGGATCCTCGACGTATGACGACCGTCCGAGATGGTTCCGCGTTCAAGCCGCTCCCGCTGCTCCACCACGGCGTCGGGTTCTGGATCGTCGCCATCGCCTTCACCGCGGTGATGGCGTACTCGACCGTCCCGACGCCGCTCTACGGGCTGTACGAGGCTGCCGACGGCTTCCCGTCCGTCGTCGTGACCTTCGTGTTCGCGGCGTACGCCGTCGGCGTGGTCGCGGCCCTCTTCTTCGCCGGGCACCTCAGCGACGTGCGCGGTCGTCGGCGGATGATCCTGATCGCCGTCGGGATGGAGGCCGGTTCCGCGGTCGTGTTCGCACTGTGGCCGGAGCTCCCCGGCCTCGTCGTCGCCCGGTTCGTCAACGGTGTCGGCGTCGGGCTCCTGACCGCGACGGCGACCGCGCACATCAGCGAGCTGCGGTCCCGTGCCCGACCGGACGAGGACCCGGCGAACGCCGTGACCGTGTCCGGCGTCGCGAACCTGGGCGGGTTGGGGCTCGGACCGCTCATCGGTGGACTGTTCGCGGAATTCCTGCCCGCACCGCTGCTGCTGCCGCACCTGGTGTTCCTGGTCGTCTTCGTGGCGTCGGCGATCGCGCTCGCCATGGTCCCGGAGACCGCCACCCGGCCGGCCGAGCACCGACCGTACCGACCACAGCGGATCTCGGTCCCGCCGTCGGCCCGTGCGACCTTCGTCGCCGCGGGCGCAGCGGCCTTCTCGGCCTTCGCGGTCTTCGGACTGTTCACGTCGCTCGCGCCCACGTTCCTGGTGGTCTCGCTCCACGAGACCGACCGCTTGGTCGCCGGTGCCGTGTCGTTCTCGGTCTTCGCCGCGGCGTGCGTCGCGCAGGTGCTGTTCCGCAGGACGCCGATCGACCGGCAGCTCCGGACGGTGCTGGTGCTCCTGCCGACGGGGCTCGTCCTGCTGGCCGTCGGTGCGGTCCTCGCGTCCCTGCCCCTGTTCGCGCTCGGGGGAGTCGTCGCCGGCGGCGGCGTCGGACTGCTCTTCCGGTGCGCACTCGCGCGAGCGGGCTCGACGAGCGAACCGTCGACCCGGGGCGAGGTCCTCGCCGCGGTGTTCCTCATCGCCTACGCAGGGTTGTGCGTTCCGGTGCTGCTCGTCGGTGCCGCGCTCGTCGTCGTCCCGCCGGTGACGGTCCTCGTCGTGTTCGCCGCGCTCGTCCTGGTGGCCGTCCTCGTCTCCGCGGTCCGGATGCTCCACCAGGGACGCTGAGCGGGTGGACTACCGGAGAGCGTCCGAACGAGGCGTCTCGAGGCCCAGCAGTGCGTCCCGGAGACCGGCTCGTGTGGTCACGCCCAGCTTCGGGAACAGCCGGTAGAGGTGTCCGCTGACGGTGCGGGGCGACAGGAACAGCTGGTTGGCGATCTGCTTGTTCGTCAGCCCCGCTGCCGCCAGGGACGCCACACGGCGTTCCTGCTCGCTGAGGTCGGTCGACTCGAGCGTCACGGACGGTGCCCCCGCGCCGCCGGCGACCCGCAGCTCACGCTCGGCCCTGGCCTGCCAGTGCCCGGCGCCGAGCACCTCGAACGTGCTCGCGGCGAGGCGGAACTGCGTGCGGGCCTCGAGCGCGTGCATGCTGCGCCGGAGCCACTCGCCGTAGGCCAGGCGCACGCGAGCCACCTCGAACGGCGCGACCTCGCTGTCGACGTCGGCCAGGGCGTCCTCGAACAACACCCGCGCGTCGGCATCGGCGTCGAGGACCGCCCTCGCCGCCTTGAGGACCAGGGACCTGCGCGGTGTCGCCCCGGAGCCGATGGCGCGTTCGGCCGCGGACACGAGCGAGTGCCCGTGGTCGGTCAGCCGGAGCCGGGCCGCGGACTCGACCGCGTCGAGCAACCCGATCGGTCCGTAGCTGTTCTCCAACCACCGACCGGCCGGTGACGGCCGTGTCGTGGACCGCGCGTGGGCCTCCTCGAAGCGACCCATCGCGACGTCGAGGGATGATCGGGCGTGGTCGGCCGCGCGTGCCACGAGTGGTGCGTCGTGCTGCAGGGCCCACCGGGCGGCGCGGTCCGCCTTCGTCGTCGCCTGCTCCGGCTCGCCCTGCAGCGAGTGGATCAGCGCCTGCAGGGCGTCGGTCAGCGCGACGAACGTGTCGGCGCCCCACTCCTCGGCCGACCGACGGACGCCGTCGAGGGCGGCGCTCGCCGTGGTGAACCGGCCGGCCTGGTACGCGGCGACGGCTGCACGGCACGATCCGAAGTACCGGAGGAGGCCGGCGTCCGTACTGCGCGAGAGCACGGCGTCGAGGACCTCGCGGCGCGGGTCCGTCGCGTCGAGGAGCGACCACGCGACGTGCAGCGCCACGGCCTTCCACGGCTGGGCGTCCGCCATCGACACCCGAGCGTCGCGGTAGAGGGCCGCCCGGTCCTCGCCGCCGGGCTCGTCGTCGAGGCAGTCCTCGACGACCCGCAGCACCGGGTCGACGTCGCGGTCGGCGGTGACCGCGAGCGCCTCGTCCCACCAGGACCCGTCCCCGCGCAGGTAGCAGAGCACGTGCAGCGTCGCGACGAGTACGTCGTCCTCGTCGGGCCGGGTCGAGCGGTCCAAGGCGGCGAGCACCGCGCGCCGCCCGGCTCGGACGTCGCCCGTCCGCGCGGCGCGGACGAACTCGAGCGCCCCGACCAGGGCGGGGTGGGCCGGCTCGTCGTCCGCCGCGACCCGCTCGGCCTCGGCGTCGACCAGTGCGAAGTCCCCCGTGAAGGCGGCGATCGTCGCGGCGCGGGCACCGAACCGCGCGCGGTCCGCGTCGGACGAGGTCAGGCGCGCTGCCTGGACGAGCGCGGTGGCCGCGTCGTCCGGCCGGCGCAACCGGAGCGACTCGTCGACCAGTGCGAGGAGTCGCGGGACGAGGCCGTCGTCGTGCGCGGGCGACGCGGACGCCTCGGCGAAGACCCGGAGCCGCTCCGGGACGGCGGCCGACGCCGCGACCAGGGATCGGACTCGTCGGAGTTCGGCGGCGGTGGCGGTCGACAGCAGGTGCAGCCGGACGAACGGGTCGCGGAACCCGAGGCCTGCCCGTCCCTCGACGACCAGACCGCGCAGACGCTCGTCGAGCAGCAGCGCCCCCTGGTCGTCCCACGTGGGGTGGTCCTCGGGGAACTCGACGGACGCCACCGCGATCGCGAGCGCTGTCGATCGAGCACGCTCGGAGAGACCGTCCAACGCCCGGACGGCGTCGCCGGACGCACCGAGCCGCGGGTAGGACGTCGGGAACGGTGTGGCGCGCTCCGCTGCGGACCCGGCTGACCACGCGCGTCCCACCGCGTGCAGCAGGGCGGGGTTGCCGTCGGCCAGCCGCAGCAGCAGCCCGGCGCGCGACGCGGGGAGGTCGACCCGGTCCCGGCGCAGCAGCTCCTCGGCGTCGGCGTCCCCGAGCGGGCGCAGGGGGACGTACTGCAGGTCGACCCAGCCGGGGACGCACTGGCGGTCGTCGACCGCGACGACGCAGACGGTGTCGCTCTCGCGCACGAGTCCGGCGAGCACCGTCCGGAGCACGGACCTGGCGGTGTCGACGAGCGTGTGGAAGTCGTCGACGAGGACGAAGCTCCGCCGGGTCGCCGGCGACCGCGTCGACGCGGGTGCTCCGACGTCCTGGACGAGCGTCAGCCACGGTTCCAGGGAGTTCGACGCGATGACCGGGTCCCCGTCGGACGACCGCAGCTCGACGACGGCGTGGCCGTCCGCGCGTGCTGCGGCGGCGATGCCGGCGAGCGCGTGGGACTTGCCGGAGCCGCGCGGTCCCTCGACGACCACGAAGCGGTCGTTCGTGCTCGACGACGTGTGGACCGCCCGTCGCAGGACGTCGTCGTCGTGCACGGTCCCGTGCACCGGTCGCGCGTTCGAGATGCTGATGCTCATCGTCGTTCCTCGCTCGTCGTCGTTCGGCCGTCCCCACGGTCCGGAGTGGACCGCACCGGCCCGGAGTGGACCGCGTCGGCACTCCGGACGCTAACGGGACGGCGAGGCACGGCACATCACCCCGCGACGCTGTCGGTATCCCCCCGCCGGGGCCCTCGCAGAGCGGGTCATCCGACTCAGGCGGGACGGCGCATCGACCGGAGACCCTGGGCAGATGACCTTCCCCGACGCGCCGAGACCGGCGGAACCGACCAGGGCCGGCCGGTGGGCCGCGGAGACCGCTGGCACGTTCGTCCTCGTGTTCGGGCTCATCGGCACCGCCACCTTCTCGGCGGTCCACGTGTCCGGTGACGCGACCCCCGCGGCGGTCGGGATCCTCGGCATCGCCGCTGCGCTCGGCATCAGCGTCGTCGTCGGGGCGTACGCCTTCGGACCGGTCTCCGGCGGGCACTTCAACCCCGCCGTCTCCGTCGGGCTCGCCGTCGCGGGGCGGATGCGCTGGCGCGAGGTGCCCGGCTACGTCGTCGCGCAGCTCGTCGGCGGGGTGCTGGGGGCGGCGTGCGTCCTCGGGATCGCAGCCGGGGGTCCGCCCGGCACCGTGCGGGACCTCGTGGCGACGGGGTTCGCGTCCAACGGGTTCGGCGACCGTTCGCCGAGCGGCGCGTCGATGGCGTCGGCGGTCCTGGTCGAGGTCGTCGGTACCGCGGTGTTCGTCTTCGTGGTCCTCGGGGTCACCAACGCGCGGGCCCACCCGTCCGTCGCACCGATCCCGATCGGCATCACCCTGACGCTCCTGCTGCTCGTCGCGATCCCGGTCGACAACGCGGGCTTCAACCCGGCACGTTCCCTGGCGACCGCGGTGTTCGCCGGTGGGCCGTGGATCGCGCAGCTGTGGCTGTTCGTCGTCGCCCCGCTGGTCGGCGCCACGGTCGCCGGGGCCACGAACCGCGTCCTGTTCGAGACCGCGGCGCCGGTCGCGGCGCCGCAGCCGGTGCGCCGATGACGGGCGCGTCCGGCAGTCGTGTGCCGATCGACGCGCAGAGCGTCGATGCTCCGCTGTCCCGGTCGGCGGTCTTCCTGACCCTGGCGATCGGCCCCGACGACGACGACCTCGCCGCCGTGCGGGACGTCCTCGGTGACCTCGACGGCCTGCTCAAGACCGTGGGGTTCCGCGACCTCGGCGCGCACCTGTCGTGCGTCGTCGGGTTCGGTGCGACGGCCTGGGACCGCTTCTCGCCGTTCGCACGACCGGCCGAGCTGCACCCGTTCCGGCCGGTGTCCGGTGCCGTCCACCACGCCCCGTCGACCGGCGGCGACCTGCTCTTCCACATCCGTGGAGAGCGCACGGACGTCTGCTTCGAGTTCGAGCGCCTGCTGCTGGCGGCGCTGGGGGAGCACGTGCGGGTCGTCGACGAGGTCGCCGGGTTCCGCTACTTCGACACCCGCGACCTGCTCGGCTTCGTGGACGGCACCGCCAACCCGGTGGCCCAGGACCTCGCGGCCTCCGCGCTGGTCGGGGGAGACGACCCGCAGTGGGCCGGCGGCAGCTACGTCGTCGTCCAGAAGTACCTGCACGACCTCGACGCATGGAACGCCCTCGGGACGGACGAGCAGGAACGGATCATCGGTCGGTCGAAGTCGGACAACGTGGAGCGCGACAGTGCCACCGAGGCCCGGCCGTCGCACAAGACGCTCGCCACGATCGTCGACGACGCGGGGGTCGAGCACGACGTCCTGCGCGACAACATGCCCTTCGGTCGGCCCGGCAGCGGCGAGTACGGCACGTACTTCATCGGGTACAGCGGGCAGCTGTGGGTCCTCGAGCGGATGCTCGACCGGATGTTCATCGGCGATCCGCCGGGGACCCACGACCGGCTCCTCGACTTCTCCCGCGCGGTCACCGGCGCGACGTTCTTCGCACCGTCCCGCGACGTGCTGCTGGGCCTCGCCGACCTGGCGCGGCGCCCATCCGACCCGAGCGCGCCGCCCGAGCCGAGCGCGCCGCCCGAGCCGAGCGCGCCATCCGACCCGAGCGCGCCGCCCGAGCCGAGCCCACCGACCCCGCCAGATGCACCGGACCCCGGTCTCGGCATCGGTTCACTCCGACGCACGGAAGGACCCATCCCATGAACCACCTCCTCCGAGAACTCGCACCGTTCGGCGCCGACGCGTGGGCGATGCTCGACGGCGAGGCCCGCGACCGGTTGGTCCCGGCGCTCTCGGCCCGTCGCATCGTCGACTTCGACGGCCCCCACGGCTGGCAGCGCTCCGCGGTCGACCTCGGCCGGACCGAGACGGTGACCGGCGGGACGCCCGACGGACTCGACGCACGTCGCCGGAAGGTCCTGCCGCTCTGCGAGGTCCGCGCCCCGTTCACCGTGAAGCTCGAGGAGATGGTCGACTTCTCGCGCGGTGCGACCGACGTCGACCTCTCCGACCTCGACCAGGCCGTCCTGCGGCTGGCCGCGCACGAGAACCGGTCGACCCTGCGCGGGTGGCCGGAGGGAGGCATCACCGGCGCCGGCGCGGCCTCCACCCAGCACACGCAGTCGCACGACGGCACACCGGAGTCGTTCCGTGCCGCGGTGACCGCGGCCGTCGCCGCCCTGCGGGACGTCGGCGTCGGCGGGCCGTACGCCCTGGCGTGCAGCCCGGTCGACTGGGCCGACATCGTGGAGACCGACGACGCCGGCGCCTCGCTCCGGCGCCAGCTCGAGGGCATCACCGGTGCGGACGTCGAGCGCACGCCCGGCATCGACGAGTCCCTGCTCGTCAGCCTGCGCGGTGGGGACTTCGCGCTGACCGTCGGCCAGGACCTCGCGCTCGGCTACCGCCACCACGACGGTGTCGACGTCGCCCTCTACGTGGAGGAGTCCTTCACGTTCCGCGTGAACACGCCGGAGGCTGCCGTGGTGCTCCGTCGGGCGCTCTGAGGCGTCACCCCTGCAGCTGTCGCCAGCTGGTGATCTGGAAGTCGTGCACCTCGAAGCACGCGAAGCTCATCAACGCTCGCTCGTCCTCGCCGGGGAACCGGACCCGGAGCGTCTGGTCGAGCAGGACGACGGACCCGCTCGCGACGACCCGGTTCGGGATGATCTCGAAGATCTCGAACGCCTCGAGGATGGCCTGGCACAGACGGAGCACCTCCGCGCGTCCACGGACGCTTCCGCAGGTGCTCGGCTGGTAGACGACGTCCGCGTCCAGGAACGGCACGAGCTGCTCGACCTCGCGCGCCCGGAAGTTCTCCAGGAAGTCTCGGACGACGAGTTCGTTCTCGATCGCGGCGGTCATCTTCGCGACGGCCTGGTCAAGCGGTTCCGACATGGTGCTGCCTTCCGTGATCGGTGAGGATCTGATCTTCCGACGCCGACGTGCTGTCGCGAGTCGGTCGTATGACCGGTTCGGCGATCGGACGGGAGGCCCGTGGCAGGGCCCGCCACGGGCCTCCCGTCCGATCCGGGCCGCCTGCAGGACGCGGTGCGGCGCAGCGGGGCCGGCCACGCGCCGGGACGCGGCGTCACCGACGTGGCGGACGCAGCAGCACGACGGTGGCGACCGCCACGAGCACCAGCGGCAGGAGCGGCGCCACCGGCGGCGCCGCGTGCGCGAGCGCCGTGCCGGCGACGGCACCCGCCACCAACGCGACCACGACGGCGGCCTGCACGAGCCGGGACCCGTGCCGGTGCTCGGCGATCCCCTCCATCAAGCTGGTGAGCGTCCCCGTGACGAACGTCGTCGTGAGGCCGGAGGCGCCGGACAGGCGCTTGGCGAGGACGGTCTGGACGCCGAGGGCCCCGGCCGACAGTGCCACGAGGAGACAGCTCCACGCCAGGTCGACGGTCCCACCGCGCACGCCCGACACGGCTGCCCACACGCCGACCAGGGCGCTCTGGGCGGCGATCGCGGTGGCGGCCAGCACGCCGATCGAGCGGCGTGGGTACCGGATGCCGGTGCGGGGTGGTGGCGACGCCCGGAAGCCCCACCAGGTCGCCGCGGCGAAGACGACCACGGCGGTTGCCGCACCGGCCAGGGTCACGGGCCAGCCGGGTCGCGTGAACATCCCGGCGAGCACCAGGTTGCCGGTCATGTTGGCGGTGAAGATCCCACCGAGCTGCAAGAAGGCGAAGGCGTCGGCAGCTCCCGAGGCGACGGCGAGCAGGACCAGCGCGACGTGCACGCCGTGGTCGGACGGGGGTGCGTGACGTTCGGTGGTCGACGTGCGCGGTGCGGAGGTCATCGCCCCGGGCTCCGTTCAGACCTGGTGCGCGAACGGCAGCGAGCGCCCCAGCCGCACCCCGTACTGCGCGATCGCCCGGGCGACCCCCAGCCGGTCGCTGTCGTACGTCGCGAGCGCGGCGTCCAGCGGCCACCGACGGAGCGCGTCGCTCAGCGCCAGTGCGTCGCCGGCGGCCTTCGCGGCGCCCATCGCGGTGTGGGGCCGCACGACCGCGGCGGCGTCGCCGGTCAGGACGACCCGGTGCGCCGTCATCCTGGGGGCGACGTAGTCGACGATGCCCTGCAGGAACGGCTCCGGTTCGGCGAGGACCGCGTCGGCGAAGGGCGGCGGGAGCTCCGCGACGGCGTCGGCCCGCAACTCGTCGCGCAGGGACTCCGGCAGGTCGCCGGGCGCGAGGGACAGGTCGTCCGCCCGGCGGCCCGAGGCACGCATCACGTGTTCGAGCTGCGGCGGCGTGATCGGCCGGTACCAGACCCAGTTGTAGCGGCGGGAGCCGACGCGGGTCTCGCCGTCCGGCCCCGGCACCAGGTACCCGAGCATGTGCGAACGGGGCCCGTTGGAGAACGCGAACCGATCCAGCAGCACGTCCCCGGCGCCGTCGAGCATCGCCGTCTCCGGCACGAGTCCGCGCCAGGTGCTGTACCCGACGTACCGTGCGGTGGACTGCCCGGGCGCGACGAACCGTCGGACGACCGAGTTCGCGCCGTCCGCGCCGACGACCAGGTCGAACCGACGGACCACGCCGTCCGAGCAGACGAGCTCGGCGTGGTCGTCGTCGGCGTCCACCCGTTCGACGCGGTGGTCGAGCAGGTACTGGTGGTCGTCGAGCCGTTCGCGCAGCGTCACCCACAGGTGGTCCCACGACACCTGCGTCTGCGGGGTCGGGTCGCGTTGCACGACCCGGCCGGATCGGTCGAGGGTGATGCGTTCCCGTGCGACGACCCCGACCTCCGCGGCCCGGTCCAGACCGAGCCGTCGGAGCACGTCGTACAGGTCCTGCTGGGCGACGAGCCCGGCGCCGCGGCGGGCGAGGCCACGTGCCGACCGTTCGAAGACGGTGACGTCGTGGCCGTCCTGCTCGAGCAGGGTCGCGGCGAACAGGCCGCCGAGCGATCCGCCGACGACGGCGACCCGGCGGGGCGTCGGGGACCGGTGCGGTGTCGTCACGGCGCCGGCCTACTCGAGGCGACGCTGCTCGGCCTGCTCGGCCTCTCGTTTCTCCGCTTCGCGGGCCTCCTCGAGCTTCTCGATCGCTTCTTCGCGGGGCTTCTTGTCGGTCATGGTCGTTCCTCTCGGCGTGGTGCGGCACCGTGACGGCGCCGTCGAGGTCTGCGTCGACGGTACGGACGAGCCCAGGCACACCGGTAGCGCCATCCGACTCGACTCGACTCGACTCGGCTCAGCTCCACGGCCGGCCGGCCGGCCGGGCGGCGCCGCTCGCTAGGCTCGACGAACGACACGGTGACGGGAGGCGGACGTGGTCACTCGGGCGACGCTCGTCGGCGACTACCTCCGGGCTCGGCGCGACGCCACCCCGCCGGAGGCCGTCGGCCTCGCCCCGGACCCGAACCGCCGCGTGCCCGGATTGCGTCGCGAGGAGGTCGCCGCGGCCGCCGGCATCAGCGCCGAGTACTACCTGCGACTCGAACAAGGGCGTGACCACCAGCCGTCCACCCAGGTCCTCCTCGCCCTCGCGCGGGCACTCGCACTGGACGACACCGGCCGGATTTACCTGCTCCGGCTGTCCGAACCGGCTCCACCACCGCCGGACCCGCGCACCAGGACCCCGGACGACCCGGAGCTCCGACGGCTCGTCGCCCGTCACGACGCACCGGCCTTCGTCGCGGACGAGGTGATCGGCGTCGTCGCGGCCAACCCGCTGGCGGCGGCGCTCAGCGAGAGCATGCGGCCGGGGGCGAACCGGCTCGTCCAGATGTTCACCGCGATGGACCGGACGATCTACCCGGAGTGGTCCCGACGGGCCCGCGAGATGGTGGCGGTCTTCCGGATGCGCGCCGACCCCGCCGACCCCCGCCTGGTCGACATCGTGGGACGGCTCTCGGTCCGCGACCCCGACTTCGCCGCGGCCTGGGCGTCGCACGAGACCCGGGTGTTCACGACCGGTCCGGCGTACGAGGTGATCCCGCCGTTCGGGCTGCTCGAGTTCGAGTGCGAGGACCTCGGCATCCCGGGGCGGCAGGGCCTGACCCTGACGACCCTCTACGCGGAGCCGGGGTCGCGTGCGGCCGCGGTCATCGCGTACGTGCGCGAGCACCTGGCGCACGACGGGCACCCGCCGCACGACGAATACCCGCTGTTCAGCCCGTCACCGAACGCCGCGCGTCCCCGGTCGGCGCTCGGCGACCTCGAGCACCACGACGATCCCAGCGACGAGCACCGCGGTGGCGACGAGTGAGACGTCCGGCACCGTGATCGTCGCGAGGACCGCGACGGCCAGCACGACGACGGTCGCGTTCCACCCGGCGGACAGCGACGGACGGAGTGCGAGCGCCCAGATCGCGAGCACGAACAGCGCGACCGGGACGGCCACGGTCGCCGCGACCGTGGCGTGCGACAGCTCGGCCTCGCCGGCGTCCGCGCTGACCGCGACCTCGATCCCGGCCGGCAGCGCCCCGGCGGCGGCGAACACGAAGTAGTGGCCGTAGCCGAACACGAGGGCGCTCGGCAGGTTCCGGATGTGGTCGTGCTGCTCGCGCGAGAAGTAGATCCACCACAGTCCGGCGACGATGACGAGCCCGGCGGCCGCCAGCACGAGCAGCGACGCGAGGTGGTCTGCCTCGGCGATGCCGTCGATGACCGCGTTCGCCGAGGCGACGAGTCCTTCGCCGAGCACGATGAGGGTGAACAGCGCGTACCGCTCGGCGATGTGGTGCGTGTGCCACGGCGTCGTCTCGCCCGTGCCCTCGGCGATCGGCGGGACGAGCACCTCGAGCAGGACGAGGACGGGGAACGCCCACGCCGTCGATCCCTCCGGCAGCGCGAGCATGCCGACCCAGAGCACCTGCACGACGACGATGCCCACGGCGTACCGGAGTGCGGTGCGGCGGTACCGCGGGGACGACACGGCGACGCGGAGCCACTGCGCCACCATCGCCAGGCGCATCACCACGTAGCCGATCACCGGGACCGTGAAGTCGCCCTCGGTCATGGCGGCGTGCACCCCGGCGGCGAGCACGAGCACGCCGGCCATCTGCACGAACGTCGTGACGCGGTACAGCCAGTCGTCGGTGTCGAACGACGTCGCGAACCAGCTGAAGTTCAGCCACGCCCACCAGATGGCGAAGAACACCATCGCGTAGGCCACCACCGCGGAGCTGACGTGCCCCTCGGCCTCGATCTCGTGCAGGTTGGTGGCGGCGAACCCGACCGCGACGACGAACACCAGGTCGAACAGCAGTTCCAGGGGGCTCGCGGCGCGGTGGCCCTCGGCGGGGTCGCGGGGCGCCATCCGGCGCAGTCCGATCGTCGTCACCCGGTATGCCTACAGGACGAACGGCCCCGGGCGGAACCCGGGGCCGTCCAGCGACGATCAGGTGCAGTCGACGCTCAGTAGAAGTTGTTCGCCTGCGAGTGCGCCCACGCCGAGCACGGGGTGCCGTACGCGGCGCTGATGTACTGCAGGCCCCACTTGATCTGGGTCGTGGCGTTGGTCCGCCAGTCCGAGCCGATGGTCGCCATCTTCGAACCGGGCAGTGCCTGCGGGATGCCGGTCGCCCCGCCGTTGGCGTTGACGGCCTGGTAGTCCCAGCCGGACTCCTTGGTCCACAGGTTGTCGAGGCACTGGAACTGGTCGGTACCCCAGCCGTACTCGGAGGACGCCAGCGAGGTGGCCGTCGCCTTGGCGCCGGCGACGGTGTTGCCAGCCGCGAGGGCGCGGGCGGCTTCGGCGGCGGCTGCTGCGCGCCGCTGCTCGGCGGCGGCCTTCGCGGCTGCTGCTGCCTTCGCGTCCACGTCCCGCTTGTCCTGCGTCGCGCTGGCCTGGGCGACGTGCGCGGTCGACTCGACGGTCGACGAGATGCGCGTCGTGAGCGCGGCGCCGGACAGCTCCGGGTAGTCGCTCAGTGCATCGACGTGCTGCTCGAGCGACGCCGTGTCGGTCTTGTCGTTCGCGGTGGCCAGCACGGTCTTCGCGGTCGAGATGGTCGCCGCCGCCTGGGCACGGTCGAGGGCAGTGCCGTGCAGGGCCGGCTGGGCCGTCGCGGACGCGCTCGCGGTGCCGGTCGGCATGCCGAGGGCTTCGCCGATGGCGGGCTGCGTGCCGATCGTGAGGGCGCCGCCGGCGACGGCGAGCACCGCGGCGCCGCCGACGACGACGAGGGTCGCACGGTGGCGGAGTGCCCGGTGGTGCAGGGCTCGGCGCACGCGCCGGCTGGGGGAGTTCAAGGCCTCACGTCGGGTCGAGGCGGTGGTGGTGGGGAGGTCGGTGGTGCGTCCTGGCATCGGTTCCGGTGGTCGGGCGGTTCGTGGTGCGGGACTCCGGGCACCCGGACGCGTCGGTGGCGGTCTGGGGGCGTGACGCTCGTCGGGACGAGCGTCGGCGGGGGAGTCCGGCGAACCGGGGAGGACCGGACGGTGGTGTGGGGCCCGTCCGTCCGCCGCGACCGGCCCTGGGGAGGCCGTCGTCGGGCGAAGCCGACACGATGACCCGCCCGACTGGGTGACGCGTCCAGGATCGCTGGCAGAACCGTCCGTCCACCCGTTGGTAACGGTTCGGTAACGGCCCGTTCGGGCCTAGGAGGTGTGAGGTTCCTGAACCCGGTCGCCCTGGGCGACGCGTTCGAGGGCGTCGAGGGCCCCGGCGATCGCCGCGACGTCGGACTCGCCGAGCTCCGCGATGAGCTCGGCGACGATGCCGGTGCGGTCGGACCGCGCACGTTCGACCGCCTCGATGCCCTCGGCGGTGGCCGAGACCATGAAGGCGCGGCCGTCTCGGGGATCGGCTTCGCGCTCGATGAACCCGCGCTGCTCGAGCTCGGTCAGGATGCGGGTCATCGTGGGCTTCGTGACCACCTCGATCCGCGACAGGTCGCCCGGGCGCAGGGGTCCTTCGCGCTGGATGGTGGCGAGTGCGGACACGATCCCGTACCCGAGCGAGGCCGAGTCCGTCCGTGCTCGCCGGTTGATCCGTCCGACCGCCGCGGCCAGACGCGCGGCGACCTCGGTACGGTCCGTCGATCGAGGACTCATGTGCTGCTCCGGGTGGGCGATCGGGTGGTCGCCAGCGATGTTATCGGCTCGCCGGACGCCCAGTCTGGGAGCGTCGTGCGCGTCGGTCACGGGCCAGGACAGGGTGTCCGGGAGGCCCGGGGAACGTCCTCCGCCCGCCTCGCGCCGGCGAGACGGGCGGCTTCCTGTACGTCGGTACAGTCGGACTCAGCGCTTCTCGCCCGGCAGCTGGTGGATCGCCTCGGTCGCGAGCTCGGCGGCGACGTTGTCGCCGGACTCGGTCGCGGCGCGCAGCCGGCGGAAGTCCTCGGTCATGCGGTCCCAGTCGACGAGCTCGTCGAGGTTCGGCAGGCGCAGGCGGAAGGCCAGGCCGTCCATGGTGTCGCGGCACACACGCTGCAGGTTCTCGTTCCCGCACTCGGCGACGTAGAGCGCGAACACGTCGAGCGCGTCGTGGTTGACGGCCGGCACGTCGTGCGACTCGAGCTCGGCGATCGTCTTGTCGAGCTGCGCCAGGATCTTCTTGCGCGCACCGGCGCCGAGACGCGGCACCGCGAGGCGGACGACACCGCCGAACAGCACCCCGAGGGTCTGCATCGCCTCGATGACCTCGGCGGGGTCCGGCGTCGTGACGCGCGTGTACCGGTTCGGCGCCATCTCGATCAGACCGGCGCGGGAGAGCTGGCTCAGCGCCTCGCGGATCGGGGTGCGGGAGACACCGAGCCAGGCGATCAGTTCGTCGTCGTTGAGCCGCTCACCGGGGACGAGGGTGCCGTCCATGATCGCGTCGTGGATCTTGTGGCGGACGGTGTCGCGGAGCAGCTGGTGCTCGGTCGGGGCGCTGCGGGGGACCGGCATGCGTTCTCCTTCGATCGGGGCGCGGTCGGTGCACGCGCACCGATCACCGTACCTGATATGAGACCGGCGTTCCGCTCGGTTCAGCGCGTGTCCCCGGGTGGTCGGCCGCCGGCGTCCAGCAGGCCGACGGTGACCGGGTCCTCCTCGCCGTCGAACCAGCGGTCGAGCACTGCTGCGAAGGGCTCGGCACCGGTGGCCGCCCGGCCGAACAGCGTCATCGAGGACCGGAGCTTCAGGGCGTCCGTCCCGCCCAGGAGCGCCGCTGCCGAGGGCGCCGGCGCGTCCGTGACGACGGTGGCGGCGGTCCGCAGCCGTTCGCCGAGCACCGGGTGCGCCAGGTACGCACGCGCTTCGGCGAGTCCACGCACGCCGAAGTGCTCCGCGGTGGCGCTCCGCCCGAGGCCGGCGAGCTGGGGGAAGACGAACCACATCCAGTGGGAGGTCTTCCGCCCGCGCCGCAGTTCGGCGAGGGCGTCGTCGAGCACGCCGTCCTGCGCTCGCAGGAAGCGGTCGAGGTCGTACCGGGTGGGGTCGCCGGTCGTGTGGTCGCTCACCGGACGACCCCGCCCCAGGCGTACCGCACCGTGGTGCCGTCGACGACGAGCAGGGAGTCCGGTGCCCGGTCGAACAGCCCCGGCATGCCGACGGCGTCCGGCAGGTCGCCTTCGAGTCGGTCGAGGCGCGCCGACCGGACCGTCAGCGGTGGGTGCTGTCGCTGCCAGAACAGCGTCTGCGCCAGGTACCGGGCGTGGATCCCGGCCCGGGTGGTGAGCTCGGCGGCGAGCGGCGTGTCGACGACGTCGCCGGCGGTGACCCGGATCGAGGCCGCGTGCCGGGGCCTGGTCGTGCCCGATGGCCGTTCCTGCCGCAGCGACCGTGCCCAGCGCACCGGGTGCAGGGCACGTGCCGGGTGCCGGACCGACCGGTGCGCGACGACCTCGCCACGGCGGCGGGACCGGGCGTGCGCGAAGGTGTACGGCACCCCGAGCAGCGCGTGTGCGGCGACGATCGCCGGCACGTTCGCGGTGTCCACGGTGCGGTAGGCGACACCGCGACGGCCCTGGTCGTCCACGGTCAGGACCTCGACGGTGACCTCGGTCATGCGGCCGAGGCGGCCGGCGGAGGGGAACGGCGGCACCCGGGTCTCACGGAAGACGTACGCCGTCAGGCCGACCCAGGCGCTGCCGTCGACCACGTCGGGACGCGTTCCCCGTGGGACGAGTCGCGTCAGGGCGTCGGGGTCGTGCCGCCAGTGTGCGAAGACGATGTCGTCCCACGCGTGCTGGGTCACCGGGCGGTGCAGCAGCGGCACGGCCGCACGCGTCCAGGACGGCTGGCTCACCGCTTCGGCGCGTGCCGGCCGACGCGCACGGCCCACAGGACGAGCGGGGCCTGCAGCGGGAGCCGCAGCACCGAGACGAGCCGCATCACCCGGGTCGACCGCGGGCTGTCGAGCAGGTCGTTCGCCATCTTCACGTTGGCCGGGAACACGGCCGCGAACAGGGCGGCCGCGGCCCACCCCGAGGCCCGACGTGTCGCCGGGAACGCGAGCCCCGCCGCGATCCCGAGCTCGGCCACGCCCGACACGACCGTCGTCAGCCGGGGCGGCAGGGCGTCCGGCACGATCCGGTCGTAGTGCCGCGGCCGTGCGAAGTGGGTGACGCCGGCTCCGCCGAGGAGCACGGCGAGGAGGCCGGCGGTCCGGGTGGCACGTCTGATCCGCTCACGTCGTCGCATCGCCCCATCGTGCTCGCCGGTCCTCGGAATCAGGTCAGTGCGGTCGCGACGAGGTCGAGGACCGCCGCCGCCACCTCGGCCTTCGTGCCCGAGGTCTCGCGGACGACCTCGCCGCCCGGCACCAGGACCTCGATGGCGTTCTCCTCACGCTCGAACCCGGCCGACCAGCCGACGTGGTTGACGACGAGCAGGTCGGCGGGCTTGCGGGCGATCTTCGCCCGTCCGAGCTCGATGCGGGCGGCGCGGTCGGGCTCGGTCTCGGCGGCGAACCCGACGATGACCTGCCCGGTGCGCCGCGCGGCCACCAGGTCGGCGAGGACGTCGGGGTTGCGCACGAGTTCGAGCGTCATCCGCTCGCCCTGTGCGTCCTTCTTCAGCTTCTCGGCGAGCACCTCGGCCGGCCGGTAGTCGGCGACGGCTGCGGTCATCACGACGACGTCTGCCTCGGCCGCCGCAGCGTGCACGGCCTCGGCGAGTTCGAGCGCGGACCCCACCGGCACGACGGTCGCGTCGATCCCTGCGGTCAGGCCGGCCTCGACGTTCGCGGCGACGACGGTGACGACGGCGCCGCGGGCTGCGGCGTCGGCGGCGATCGCCAGGCCCTGGCGACCGCTGGACCGGTTGCCGACGAAGCGCACCGGGTCGAACGGTTCGCGGGTGCCGCCCGCGCTGACGACCACCCGGACGCCGGACAGGTCGCCCTGTTCACCGCGTGCCCGGGCGCCGGACGTCGGCACCCGGTCGCTGCCGGTGCGTCGACCCGCCGCGTCCGGTCCGTCCAGCACGGCGAGCGCTGCCGTGACGATGTCCTCGGGTTCCGCCATCCGGCCGATGCCCGCGTCGTCGCCCGTCAGTGCGCCCACCACCGGTCCGACCAGGTGCACGCCGCGCTCCCGCAGGACGGCGACGTTGGCCCGGGTCGCGGGGTGCTCCCACATCTGCGGGTGCATCGCCGGTGCGACGACGACGGGCGCGTCGGTGGCGAGCAGCGTCGTGCCGAGCAGGTCGCTCGCCAGGCCGTTCGCCATCCGCGCCAGGGAGTCCGCGGTCGCCGGGGCCACCACGACCAGGTCCGCGCGACGGCCGAGGGCGACGTGGCGGACCTCGGAGACGTCGTCCCAGACACTCGTGGTGACGGGGTTGCGGCTGAGCGCCTCGAGCGTCGGCAGTCCGACGAAGCGCAGCGCCCCCTCGGTCGGGACCACGTGCACCTCGTGCCCGCGCTTGACGAGGTCGCGGACGACGCCGACGGCCTTGTAGGCGGCGATGCCCCCGGTGATCCCCACGATGACGGTCAGGGCGCGCTCTGCTGCTGCGTTCACCTGGCTCACGCTACCGGGGGCACGTGCGAGGATCGACGGCATGTGCACCGTCGTCGTCCGCGTCGACCCCGGGTCCGTGTGGCCCGTCACCGTGCTCGCCCTGCGGGACGAGTCGCCCGAGCGGCCCTGGGACCCGCCGGCGGCGTGGTGGCCGGACCGCGACCCCGGGGTCCGCGGTGTCCGCGACCGTGCTGCCGGCGGTGCGTGGCTGGCGGCCTCGGACCGCGCCGGACTCGCGGTCGTGCTGAACCGCGGTGAGCCGGTGCCGACCGCCGACGGGACGTGGACGACCCGGGGCGTGGTGCCGGTCGACGCCGTCGCCGACGGCCTGTTGCCCGGACACGACGGCACGCTGCCGACCACCCGCGCGTTCAACCTGGTGCGGGCGACCGCCGACGGCGCAGCGGTCCTGACCTGGGACGGCACGCGGGTCCGCACGACCGAGCTCGGCCCCGGTGTGCACATGGTGACGCACGGAGAACCGGACGACCCGTCGTCGCCGCGCATCGGCCGCTGGCTGGAGGCCTTCCGCGCGGTCGACGCCCCGGTCGGTCCGCCGGTGCTCGGGCCGTTCGACGAACTCCGCTCGGTGGACGCCGGCGACGACGCCGGGGACGGGTGGGGCGGGTGGTTCGGCGTCCTGGCCGAGTCCGCTGCGCTGCCGAGCGACCACCCCGACGCGATCCTCCGCGACGCCCACGAGGCCGAGGGGCACATGACCACGCTGTCGATCGTCGCCGCGGCGATCGGCGCGGAGCGCACGGTCCTCCAGCACGCCCGCCTGACCGAACCCGGTCGGCTGGACGGGTCCGTGGAGCTGCACCGCGCCTGACGTGGGCGCTGCGCCGGACGCGCCACGGGCCTCCCGGCCACGCCCGCGCACCGTGCGAGCTTCCGTACTCAGTGTGAGCCGCGGTCCGTCGCACCGAGTACGGAACCGCGCACCAGACCGCAGCGCGCGCACCGTGCGAGCCACGCCCCGCGCTCAGAGCGGCGGACGCGTCCCGGTGAGGTCCTCGGCGACGGCCCAGAGCGAGCGGGCGAGGTCTGCGCTCCGCGCCGAGCCGGGGATCGAGACGGCGGTCGTCGGTCCGGTCAGGCCGAAGGGGCCGGCCGGGCCGTAGTACGCGCCGCCGACCGCGTTGGGGCCGACCGCGGCGTAGAGCAGCGGCTCCGTGCCCTGCTCGACCGCCTGCGTGAAGGGGAGCGCACGGTTGCTCGACCGCACCGGCTTCGCACGGCCGAGTGAGCGGCCGGCCGACTGCAGGTTGGTGCGCGTGTAGCCGGGGTGCGCCGCCGTGCTGACCAGGGTGCGGTCCGCCTCGACGGTCAGTCGGTGCAGGTGCAGCGCGAGGAGCAGGTCGGCGAGCTTCGACTGGCCGTAGGCGCGCCAGCCGTTGTAGCCGCGTTCCCACTGCAGGTCGCCGAAGCGGATCCGACCGGGGATCGCGGCGAGGCTCGACATCGTCGTGACCCGCGGTGCCTCGGCGCGGAGCAGCGACGGCAGCAGCAGGTTCGTCAGCGCGAACGGGCCGAGGAAGTTCGTGCCGAACTGGAGCTCGAAGCCGTCGACCGTCTCGAACCGCTGCGGTGGCGCCATGACGCCGGCGTTGTTGACCAGGACGTCGATCGGTCGGTCCTCGTCGACGATGCCCGCGGCGAAGCGGCGCACGCTCGCCAGGTCCGCCAGGTCGAGTTCGCGCACCTCGACGTCGGCCTGCGGGTGGGCGGCGCGGATCTCGGCCGCGGCGGCGTCGCCCTTCTCCGTGCTGCGGACCGCGACCACGACACTGGCGCCGGCGGCGGCGAGGCGGGTCGCGGCTTCCTTCCCGGTGCCGCTGTTGGAGCCGGTGACGACGATCCTGCGTCCGGTCTGGTCAGGGAGCTTCGGCATGCGGGCGACCGTACACGCGGGCGCTGGCCGTGCCAGCCTGGCCGCGCTGGCCGTGGCGGCTGGCCGGACCGCCCCGGCCGTGATAGGTTGATGCAAACGCATGGAAATGCGATCAGGAGGAACCATGAGCAACGCATTCGGCACCGACCGCCCCTCGGACGTGCCGCCGCCCGCACCCGAGCGGATCGGCCCCGTGCAGCTCGGCATCGACACCTTCGGCGACGTCACCGAACTCGCCGACGGCACGCTGCAGTCCGACGCGCAGAGCATCCGCGACGTCGTCGACCAGGCCGTCCTCGCCGACCAGGTCGGCATCGACTTCATCGGCGTCGGCGAGCACCACCGCGCCGACTTCGTGGTGAGCGCGCCCGAGGTCGTCCTCGCCGCGATCGCCGCACGCACCGAGCGCATCCGGATCGGCTCGGCCGTGACCGTGCTGTCCTCCGACGACCCGGTCCGCGTGTACGAGCGGTTCGCCACCGTCGACGCGATCTCGAACGGTCGTGCCGAGGTCATCCTCGGCCGTGGCTCGTTCACCGAGTCGTTCCCGCTGTTCGGCTACGAGCTGAGCGACTACGAGGTCCTGTTCGAGGAGAAGCTGCAGCTCTGGGCGGCCCTGCGCGGCGGCGACGCCGTCACGTGGTCCGGCACGAAGCGCGCCGGCCTGGTCGACCAGGAGGTCTTCCCGAAGCTCGAGCACGGCGCCATCCCCACCTGGATCGGCGTCGGCGGTTCACCGCAGTCGGTCATCCGCGCGGCGTCGTACGGCCTGCCGCTGTTCCTCGCCATCATCGGCGGGCAGCCGGCGCAGTTCGCCCCGTTCTCACGGCTGTACCGGCAGGCGCTCACGCAGCTCGACCTGCCGCAGCAGCCCATCGCGATGCACTCGCCGGGCTTCATCGCCGCGACCGACGAGGAAGCCGCCGAGCGCTACTGGCCGTACCACAAGGCCGTCACCGACCAGCTCGGCCGGGAGCGCGGCTGGCCGCCCCTCGACGTCGCGGGCTACCGTGCCGGCCTGTCCGCCGGGGGCTCGCTCTACGTCGGGTCGCCCGAGACGGTGGCGCGGAAGGTCGCCCGGAACATGCGGATCCTCGGCGCCTCGCGCTTCGACATGCGGTACGCGACCGGTCGTCTGCCGCACGAGGACATGCTGCGGTCCATCGAGCTCTACGGCACCCAGGTCGCGCCCCGCGTGCGCGAGCTGCTCGCCGAGCCCGTCCCCGTCCCGTAGGCGCTGGACGCGGTCGGCCGGGTCCCCCCCCCCCCGCGAAAGCGACAGATCACCGCGGAACGTTCGCGGCGATCTGTCGCTTTCGCGGATCGGTCGGCCGGGAGGCCCGGGTCGACTCCGTCGGTCCGGCTCACGGGGGCGCCGGGTACGGTCCACGGCATGCCGTCACGTCCCAGCACCCCTCCCGTCGAGCGCCGGTTCCGCGGTCGGATCATGGGCGTCGGGACCACCTCCGGCGTCCGGATCGTCGTCGGGATGTGGGACCGCTCGCCCTTCGGCGCGTTCACCGACGTGTTCCTGGAACTCCCCGACGGCACCAGCGTGCTGCTCGCGCCGGACGAGATCGTCGCCGCGTACGTCTCCGGCACCTACCGCTTCGACACCGTCTCCGTGGTCGACGTCCGGGCGCGACGGACGGCCCGCGGGCTGGAGCTCGACGCCGGCGCCCTGCAGGTCTCGGTCGACGTCGGCACGATCTCGCCGCTCGGACGCCTGCTCCGCATCGTGCCGAAGCCCGTCGCCCGTGACCCCCGCTGGCTCGCCGCCATCGACCCGATCGCCCGGCTCGTCGCACCCGGGTCCGGCACCGCCGGTTCGGCGGGGAACGGCCGGCGCGAGTACTACGGCGTGACCGGGGCGCACGACGTCACCGGTGTGCACGGGACCTGGGCGGGGGAGCCCCTCGGAACCCTCGCGCCGCTCGACCCGCCCGTCGCGTTCGGCTTCGCCTCGATGCCGCGGGTCCCGCAGGTCGTCGACGTCGAGACCACCATCCGCGAGCCCGCCTGACCCGTTCCGTGCGGGTGCATCCTCCGTCGATCCACCACCGGATCGACTCGTGGAGTGTCGCTCGTTGCGCATGCATCCAGTGCGTGTGCAGGTTCCGACGATGCACGCGGTGATCGTCCGGTGGAGTGTCGCTGCTTGCGGACACATGGAGCGCACCGGACGGGGCACGGGCCCTGCGAGCCGGCCACCGCCCGTCCGGACGTGCCCGCGGGAGCCGGTGCGGGCCTCCCGGTCGGGGTGGTGCCGTCGCGTGCCGGACGCGCCCAGCGTGGAGGGGCACACTGGCGGGAACGGTACGGCCCCGCCGGACCCGCGGTCGAACGTCGGGATGGGTGGGGCGCACGACGCAAAGGAGCATCATGACCGACACGCAGACGGACCAGCGCGCCGCCATCTCGGACATCGTCCACGGCGCCCACACGGCACTGCTCACCACGGTGAGCGAGGACGGGAGCCTGCACGCACGGCCCCTCGCCGTGCAGGACAAGACGTTCCACGGGACCCTGCGGTTCCTGGTGCAGGACGGCAGCGAGAAGGTCGAGGACATCGCTCGGAACCCGCACGTCAACGTCGCCATCGAGTCGCAGGGCGGGTACCTCTCCATCGCCGGGACCGCGACCGTGACGCAGGACGACTCGGTCGTCGACGAGCTCTGGTCCCCGTTCGCCGAGGCCTGGTTCCCCGAGGGGCGTCAGGACCCGTCGATCCGGCTCCTCACCGTCGAGGGGGTCTCGGTCGAGTACTGGACCCAGGACACCGGTCCCGTCGGCAGCCTGGTGCAGATGTTCAAGGCCGCGCTCGGCAAGCAGAGCCAGCCGGACACCGGCGACCACGGGACCGTCGAGCTGTAGCGTCCGGTTCCGACGCCGGACGACGAACCCGTCGTCGTACGACAGCGGATTCGTCGTTCGGGGTCGGAACCGCCGCGAGAGCCGCCGTCGGCGACCGCTACGGGGGCCCGAGCAGCCAGAGCACCGCGACGAGCACCGGCTGCCCGGCCAGCGCCGCGGTGACGAACGTCCACCGCATCCAGGGCTTCGCGACGAGTTCCGGCGACCCGAACAACGGCGCCAGGGGCATCAGCAGCCGCGGGGTGGAGGCCATCGGCAGCGACACCGCGAAGATGTACAGCGCGTAGGCGGCCGAGTACAACACGGTCGTCGACCCGAGCCGCTTCGTCGACCGGCGGAGCAGCCAGATCGGGAACCCGACCAGCAGGAACACCACGATGAGGATCCCGCCGACGCCGAGCCAGCGCCCCGCGATGAGGAACCACGGCGACAGCGGCACGAAGTCCACGCGGCCGATGAAGTTCACCCACCAGGACATCTCGGTCTCGAGGTAGGCGTTCGGCGTCCCGGTCACGTGCGACGCGATGACGGGCCACGCGAGTCCCGCCGCGACCATCACGACACCGGCGGCGACGACCTGCACCTGTTCACGGAGCGGGAACGTGTCGAGCACACGCCCGGTCTCACGGCGCGCCCGGACCCACCGCACCAGGGCGATGACCCCGAGCACGAGAGGGACGGCCAACGCACCCGGACGGGTGAAGGCGGCGGCGACCCCGAGCACGGTGAGCAGCCCGTACCGCCGACGTTCCAGGGCCAGCAACGCGCCGAACGTGAGCGCGAGGAACATGCTCTCCGCGTAGCCGACCTGCAGCAGGAACGACAGCGGGCCGCACGTGAAGAAGAAGACCGCCCACATCGCCGCGGCGTTGCCCGCGCGGTCACGGACGAGGCGGTGCAGCAGGTAGGTCGCCAGCAGGCCGGCGAGGACGGAGATGAGCGGTGCGCCGACGGTGAACGGCAGCCCGGTCGAGGCCGTGAGCATCCGGATCGTGAACGGGAAGGCCGGCAGGAAGGCCCAGGCGTTCTGGGCCACGTTGCCGAGGGCGTCGACCGGGAGCACGTCGGGGTAGCCGTGCAACGAGATCTGCTCGTAGTACTGCCCGTCCCAGGCGGTGAGGAACGCCGTGAAGCCGTGCTCGTTGCCCCAGATGGCGTTGTCCGGCATCGCCCTGCCGATGAGCGGGTACGCGAGCGCCAGCCAGAGCGTCGACACGATCCGGCCGCCGGTCCAGACGAGCAGCACGGCCGCCCACGCCGGCAGGGAGGTGACGGTGTCGAGTGCGCGGCGCCGTCCGGTCGCGAGGGTCCCGGTGACCGCGCCGTCGAAGCGGCTCACGAGAGCGCTCCTCGGCGTTCGGGCAGGGAGGACGGCACCCGGCCAGGGTAGTCGCCCTCCACCTGGGTGATCGGTGCGGCACCCCGGACGGGAGGCACGCCCCGCGTTCTGCAGTGCGGAAAGCGCCGGTCGCGTGGTCGGCGCCACCGCACGGCCTCCGCCTAGCCTGGAGTCTCCGCCGACGACCGACGAACCCAGGAGCAACCGTGCCGAACCCCACCGCGCCGAAGACCGCCATCGTGACCGACGACGCCCCGAAGCCCGCCGGACCCTACAGCCAGGGCATCGTCGCCAACGGCTTCATCTACACAGCCGGGTTCGGCCCGCAGGACCCCGCCACCGGCGCGATCGCCGACGACGTTGCCGGACAGACCGCCCAGGTGCTGGCCAACGTCGCAGCGGTCCTCGCCGAGCACGGTGCCACGCTCGACGACGTCGTGAAGTCCACGGTGCACCTCGAGCACTCCGACCGCGACTTCCCGGCCTTCAACGAGGAGTACGCGAAGCACTTCTCGCAGCCGTACCCGGTCCGCACGACCGTGCAGTCGCACCTGGCGAACATCCTGGTCGAGATCGACGTCGTCGCGGTGCTGCCCAGCGCCTCGTGACGACCGGGCACGCTGTGTGAAGCCTCACCGGCCCCCGGTGCCTGCTGCTCCCTGCTCGTGGTCGATCCGACCCGGACGGCGACGCAGCCCGGCGCCGGGGGTCGCGTGCGTCAGGGCACCGTCGACGAGCACGGGGACGCCGGCGACGAGGACGTCGTCGATGCCCTCGGCCAGGCGCATCGGTTCGTCGTAGCTCGACCGCGCCGCCACCCGATCGGGATCGACGACCACCAGGTCCGCGACCGCCCCGACCGCCACCGAGCCGCGTCGGCCGAGCCCGAGTCGCTCGACGGCGGTCGTCGACAGGTGCCGGGAGGCCTCGCACCACGTCAGGAGCCCGGTGCGCGCGAAGTCCTGCAGGTAGCGCGCGAACGTGCCGTACGCCCGGGGGTGCGGGTGCGTGCCCACGAAGATGCCGTCGGACCCGGCCGTGTGCCCGGGCAGCCGGAAGAGCGGCGCGAGGTCGTCGGCGGTCCGGGGTCGGGGCACGCGCATCACGGCGGTGACCTGCAGCGCCGAGTCGACCAGGACGTCGAGCGCCAGGTCCACCGGATCCGTCCCGGTCGCCTCGGCGGCGTCGGCGAGGGTCCGTCCCTGCAGCGCGTGGAACTCGGCGGCGGGCACGTGCGACAGCGTGATCTGCTCGGCCCACCCGGTGCCGAGGTCGGCGCGGGACAGCACGCGGTCGAGCACGGCGGCACGGACCGCGGCGCGACCCCCGTCGTCGGCGATCGCGTGGGCGAGGTCCTCGGTGCCGGGCCGGGCGAGGGCCGCGGGCAGGAGCAGCATCGAGAGGATCGTGCAGCCGCGCGAGTACGGGTAGGCGTCGAACGACATCGGGGCGCCCTCGGCCTCGAGCGCGGCGAGTGCGGTCACCGCGAGGTCGACGGGGGCGTGCAGGTGGGAGACGTGCGCCCGGACACCCGAACCACGCACGATGGCGGCGATCTCGTCGAGGCCGGCGCGGGCGTTGCCCTCGTAGCCACCGCGCATGTGCGAGACGTACAGGCCGTCGACGGCGGCGACCTCGGTGCAGAGCGCCGCGAGCTCGGCGGTGTCGGCGAACAGGCCGGGGACGTAGTCGAGCCCCGTCGCCAGACCGACCGCTCCGTCCGCGAGGCCGTCGCGCACGAGCTCGCGCATCGCCGCCAGCTGTGCGCTGTCCGCCGGCCCCGGGTCGTCGCCCATGACCTGGTGACGGACCGTGCCGGCGGGGACGAGCGTCGCGACGTTGATCGGGGTGGTGCCGTCGTAGGTCGCCAGCAGCCCGTCGACCCCGCCACCCCGGTACGCCGGGTGGGGGCCGTCGATGGCGGCGAAGTACGTGTCGGCGTACGAACCGTCGCCAGGGGCCGGCCCGACGCCGTCCTGTCCGGTCACGATCGTGGTCACGCCCTGCCGCAGGAGCGCGAGCTGCACCCCCTCGTCGAACACGAGCGAACCGGCGTGCGAGTGCGCGTCGACGAAGCCCGGCAGCACCAGGCGACCGTCGCAGTCGATCACGTGCGCGTCGACGGGGGCGTCCAGGTCCGGGCCGAGCGCGCGGATCACGGCGTCGGCGACGAGGACCTCGGCGCGCACCGGAGCGCCGTCCACGCCGAGCACGGACCCGCCGCGCAGCAGGACCGGACCGCCGGTCGTGCTCCCCGGGACGGTCATCGGTCGAGCGCCGCGACGAGGCGGCCGGCCCGCGCACGCAGGGCGTCGAGGTCGCCCGAGGTCAACGCGTCGCCGACGAGCGGGGAGCCGAGTCCGACGGCGACCGCGCCGGCGGCCAGGTAGTCCGGGGCGTCGTCGACACCGATGCCGCCGGTCGGGATGACGTCGACGAAGTCGAGCGGCGCCAGGACCTGCCGCAGGAACGCGGGTCCGCCGAGCTGCGCCGCCGGGAACACCTTCACCGCACGGGCGCCGAGCTGCCAGGCGCGGACGATCTCGGTCGGGGTCGCGGCGCCCGGGTACCACCCGAGGCCGCGCTCGTGCGCCCGCTCGCCGAGTTCGGCGTCGAGGTGCGGGCTCACCGCGAACGAGGCTCCGGCCGCGGCGGCCTCGTCGAGCTGGCGGACGTCGAGCACGGTGCCGACGCCGATCGACGCCGCGGAACCGTACCGCTCGACCGCCCAGGCGATGCCCTCGCGCCACCGCGGGGTGTTCGTGGTGATCTCGATGGCCGTCACGCCGGACTCGACCAGGGTGGCGACGACGGCCTCGACGTGGTCGCCGGTGCCGCCGCGGAGGATCGCGATCGCCGGACCGGCCTGGTGGCGGTGCCGCGCACCGGCGTGCTGCTCGGTGCTCGTGGTGTCGTTCGTCATGGTGCGCTTCCTCGAGTTGTGGTGTTCGGCAGGCACGGCGTCAGCGGTCGACGCGGTCGTGCACGGCGTGGTCGGTGTCCGACGGGTCCGGAGCGTGGTGCAGTGCCTCGGGGTCCGGGCGGCGCCAGTCGCTCTCGACGGTGCAGGCGAGTGCGCCGGCGTCGGCGGCTCGGTCGAGTGCCTCGGCAGGGTCCGCTCCGCCCAGGCTCGCTGCGAGCCACCCCGCGACGAAGGCGTCACCGGCACCGACCGGGTCGACGACGCGCACCGGGGTCGCGGGTCGCCGGAGGAACACGCCGTCGATCGACGCCACCGCGCCGCGGGAGCCGAGCTTGACGACCGCGCGGCCCCGTCCCAGTGCGGCGAGCTCGTGCGCGAGCGATTCCTCGTCGTCGTCCTGCTCGTCACGGCCGAGCACGAGCCGTGCCTCGTCGTCCCCGGCGAAGACCACCGCGGAACGGGCGGCGACGGCCCGGTACCGGTCACGTGCAGCGTCGGCGCCGATGAGCTTCGGCCGGTGGTTGACGTCGAAGGACACCGGCACGCCGGCGGCGGACGCCCGGTCGAGGGCCGCGGTCACGGTGTCGCGCGCGGACTCGGAGAGCGCGAGGGTGATGCCCGTGACGTGCACGAGCGCCGCCGTCTCGACGATGCTGCCGGGCAGGTCGGTCGCCGTCAACGCCGACCCGGCCGAACCCCGGCGGTGGTAGGTGACCCGCGTGCGGCCGTCGAGCAGCCGCTCCTTCATCATGATGCCGGTGGAGCGTTCGGCGTCCGGGACGGCGAGCACGTCGACACCTTCGTTCCCGATGTCGGCGGTGACCCGGTCGCCGGCGGGGTCCGTGCCGACCCGACCGAGCCACGTGGCCGGCACCCCGGCGCGCACCAGACCGATCGCGACGTTGCTCTCGGCTCCGCCGGTGTCGACCCGCATGTGCTCCAGGTCCGGCACCGCACCGACGTCGCGCCCGGTCAGGAGCAGCATCGTCTCGCCGAACGTCAGCACCGAGCCGGTCACCGGGCACTCCGCGCGAGTGCGAGCTGCGCCGACGAGGACCCCAGCGCGACCGAGATCTCGTGCGCGGTCCGCACGACGCCGTCGCCGAGTTCGCGGACCGCGGCTGCGGGGAACCGTGACGCGAGACCCGAGATGCTCATCGCGCCGACCACCTGGTTCGCGTGGTCGAACACCGGGGCAGCGACGCACCGGATGTCCGGTTCGTTCTCGCGGTCGTCGATGCCGTACCCGCGACCGTGCGTGCGGTCGACCTCGTGCCGCCAGCGGTCGTCGTCGGTGATGGTGTGCTCCGTCATGACCTGGGCCGGTTCGGCGAGCACGCGGTCGAGCAGCTCCGGTTCGCCGAACGCGACGATCGCCTTGCCGGAGGCGGTGTTCCGCATGGGCAGGCGGTTGCCGATGCGCGACCCCATCCGCACCGTGCCGCGGGTCTCGACCTTGTCGACGTAGACGATGTCGGTGCCGTCCGGCACCACGAGGTGGCACGTCAGCCCGGTCTGCTCCGCGGTCCGGCGCAGGAACGGTGCGGCGGCGGAGCGCAGGTCGATGCCCTCGAGGTAGCTCTGCCCGAGCAGCAGGGCGCCGAGCCCGAGCGTGAACCCGGCGTCCGGGGTGCGGCGCAGCAGGTCGTTCTCGAGCATCGGGGCGGTCAGCCGGAGCACCGTCGACTTCGACGTGCCGAGCTCGGTGGCCAGCACGGACAGGCTCACGGACACCGCGCCGCTGCGGGTGCGGTCGGCGATGCAGTCGAGCAGGCGGAGCCCGCGGCGCAGCGACAGCGCAGCGTTGCGCGCGGGTCCGTCGCCGTCCGTCGGCACCGGGACAGCCGTGGTCGCGCGCATCAGAACCACGTCGCGATCGTCCGGAGCACGGTGTCGTCGTCGGCGAGCACGTGCACCTGCCGCCACTTGTCGAACACCGTGCAGGGGTGCGAGATGCCGAACACGACGACGTCGCCGGGCGTGAGCTCGGGGTCGCCGTCCGCCAGCGCGAGGTAGCAGTGTTGGTCGTCGAGGCGGGTGACGGTGACCGCCCCGGGCGGTGGGACGACCTGCGCGGCGCCCGCCGTGCCTCCTGGCCGGATCGCCCGCACGACCGGCAGCCCTTCGTCGAAGGAGATGTCGCGCTTCCCGACCGCGACGAGGGCGAGCCCGGGCTCGGGGCAGGACGTGACGCGTCCCCACACCTCGATCGCGGCGACGAGCGATCCCTCGGCCGGGTGCCGGCCGAACGGCGTGCGCTCGGCGTAGAAGCCGTCGTCGTGGGTCAGGTACGCACCCGAACGCAGCAGCACGTCGAGGTCGTCCGTGCGTCGTGCCACGGCGTCGACGACGGCGTCGAACCAGGCGCTGCCGCCCATGCTGAGGAGCCCGCGACCGTCGACGAGCCCGCGGACGTCCTCGGCGACGTCGAGCACGCCGTCGACGTACTCGCGTGCAGCGTCGACGCCGGGCAGACCGCCCTCGTACCCGGAGACACCGCGGAGCGCGAGCCCGGCGTCGTGTGCGAGGCGCGCGAGGGCACGCGCGTCGTCAGGGGAGCGGACCCCGGTGCGGCCGCCCGGGAACCCGAGTTCGACCAGGACGTGCAGCTCACCGGCGACGGCCCCCTGTGCGGCGACCGCGGCGGCGACACCCGCTGCGGAGTCGACGTAGCAGAGGACGTCGGCGTCCGGGTCGACCGTGCGCCGGGACGCGAGCCACGCGAGGCCCGCGGGGTCGAGGACCTCGTTCGCGACGAGTATGCGGTGCACGCCGTGCTCCCACGCGACCATCGCCTGCTGGACGGACGCGACCGTGACGCCCCAGGCCCCGGCGTCGATCTGCCGCGCGGCGAGGTCCGGCGCCATGTGGGTCTTCATGTGCGGCGCGAACAGCAGACCGTGGCGGTCGACGTAGGCCTGCATGACGGCGGTGTTGTTCGCCAGGGCGGACTCGCGCAGGGTCATCACGGGCAGGTGGGCGTGGTCGAGGACGTGGTGCGGCGTGCTCGCTGCCGGATCCCAGGCGCCCTTCGTGGTCACGGTCCCGGTCCCGGTCCCGGTCCTGGTCACGGTCCCGGTGGTCGTGTCGGCGTCGGTCATCGGTGGGCCTCCTGTCGTCGCGCTGCCCCCACGCTCCCGCTCGGCGGACCGCCGGAGCAACGCGCTGGTGCGCATCATTCTGCAATGCACAACCAGGCGGCGGAAGCCTGCGACGCGGATCGTCGCGTGACGCCGCGGTGGGCATAGCCTTTGACGCGACATGGCGACGATGACGACGACACCCAGACGACGGACGGGCAGCACGGCGGTCGCCGTGCTCGTGGCGGGCACCTTCTTCATGGAGCTCCTCGACGGCACGATCCTGGCGACCGCAGCACCGGCGATGGGACGCGACCTCGGCGTCGACTCCGCCGCCGTCGGCGTCGCGATCACCGCCTACCTGGTCACACTGGCGGTCTTCATCCCCGTCTCGGGCTGGCTCACCGACCGGATCGGGTCCCGCACGGTCTTCGCGGGCGCGATCGCCCTCTTCACGATCGCGTCGGCGCTGTGTGCGATGTCGACCGGCCTCGTCGACCTGACCCTCTGGCGCATCCTGCAGGGGCTCGGCGGCGCGCTCATGGTGCCCGTCGGCCGGCTCGTGGTGCTGCGGAGCGCCGGCCGCGAGCAGCTCGTCACGGCCATCGCGATCCTGACCTGGCCGGCGCTGGCCGCACCGATCATCGCCCCGTTCATCGGCGGCGTGCTCGTCGACACCCTCACGTGGCACTGGATCTTCCTGATCAACATCCCGCTCGGCGTCATCGCGTTCGTCGCCGCGCTCGTGCTCGTCCCGCAGGAGCGCGCGGCGCAGCGCGTGCCGTTCGACTGGTTCGGGTCGTTGCTGGCGTGCTTCGGCCTCGGGTCGCTCGTCGTGATGGCGTCCCTGCTCGCGCTCGACGTCATCCCGGTCCCGGCCGTCATCGTGTCCGGCGTCGTCGGAGCCGTCTGCTGCTGGTTCGCGATCCGGCACTTCCGCCGGGCACCGCACCCGATCATGGGGCTCGAGGCGTTCCGGCTCGAGACCTTCCGTGTGTCGCACGCCGGCGGCAGCCTGTTCCGGCTGGCGGTCTCCGCGGTGCCGTTCGTGCTCCCGCTGCTGTTCCAGGACGCCTGGGGCTGGAGTGCGGTGCTCGCCGGGTCCGCCGTGCTGTGGGTCTTCGTCGGCAACCTCGGCATCAAGCCGATGACGACCCCGTTCCTGCGCTGGTTCGGGTACCGCCCGGTGATCATCGTGTCGAGTGCGATCGCGGCGCTGACCGTCGTCGCGATGGCGTTCATGACCGAGGACACCCCGTTCTGGCTGCTGGCCGTGCTGCTCGTCGTCAGCGGAGCCGCCCGTTCCGTCGGGTTCACGGCGTACAACACCATCGCCTTCGCCGACGTCGAGCAGGCCGACATGACCCCCGCGAACACCCTCTCGTCGACGCTGCAGCAGACCGCCGCCGGCTTCGGCGTCGCCGTCGCCGCGGTCGTCATCCGTGCGGCCGGTGGGCTCGGTGGCGACGGCCCGTACACCGTCGCGTTCTGGGTCATCGCGGCGCTGCTCGCCGTCGCGTGCGTCGAGGGCATCCTGATGAGCCGCACAGCGGGGGACACCGTCCGCCCCGCCCGCCGGGTCCGCGCCTGATCCTTCCCACACCGCGCAGCGCCGCCGGTTCCGCGCGGCCGCGCGCACGCCGCGCGGGGCTGTCCGTTTCCGTCACGGTCACACGCGCGAAACCCGACAGGCGTTACAGTCTCAGCATCCGTTTGCGAACGCCGAGTACGGTTGCCGCGGCAGGGTGACCCGGACCACCCGGACAGGAAGGCAGCATGGCCGCGCCAGAACAGCAGAGCACGATCGCCACCGACGCAGGCGTGCCGCCCACTGCGCTCCGGGTCGTCAGCTACAACCTCCGCGAGCACACCGCGAACGGTGAACTCGCCGCCCTGGCAGAGGCCTCCGACGCCGACGTCATCTGCGTGCAGGAGTGCGACAGCAACGACCTCGCGCCGTCGATCGGTGGGCTCTCGCTCGCCGCGTCGACCCGCACGAACCGTCTCGGACTCGCCATCTACAAGCGCGACGACCGCTTCGAGGTGCAGGACTTCAGCATCCACTCGCTGCAGAAGTCCCTGCACGACCGGGTCCTCGCGCCCGCGCACGAGCGGCTCATCGCCATGCACCTGCGCGACAACGAGGCCGACGCCGAGGTCGTCGTCGCCTCGTTCCACGCCTCACCGCTGACCGCGACGAACTCCCTGCGCCGCAAGCAGATCGAGGCGGCGCACCAGTTCCTGCGCGAGCTGGCGAAGGACGTCCCCGCCGTCATGGTCGGCGACTTCAACTACCCCTGGTTCCAGACGAACCTGCGTCGCAAGATCGAGCAGCACGGCTTCGCGCTGTCGCTCTCCGACCAGCCGACCTACCTGCGCTACCGCAAGTTCACGGGGCACTTCGACTTCGCGACGAGCGTCGGGCTGCACATCGCCGGGGTCGAGACGCTGCCGGCGGGCATCTCCGACCACCGTCCGATCCTGGTGCGAGCGCACTACGAGCACCCCGGAGCGACCGGCACCGTCGAGACCGTCGAGTCCCCGGCCGCCTGACCCGACCCGCGCTCCGCTCGCCCCCGAGGTTCCAAAATCTCGGAATCTCGGCGCTCGCAGCGGGTGTTCGTGGAACCTCGGCGGATCGCGTGCGGCGAGTCGTGGAACCTCGGCGACCGGGACCGGGCGGGGACGGCGTCGAGCGGCGCCCCGGACCGGTCCCGTCGAGGGCGCGTCCCGTCCGCCAGCTCGAATCCCGAGCTTCCGAGATTTCGGAACCTCGGTCGCTGAAG
This sequence comes from Curtobacterium sp. ABR8, assembly GCF_057812125.1. NCBI lineage: Bacteria > Bacillati > Actinomycetota > Actinomycetes > Micrococcales > Microbacteriaceae > Curtobacterium > Curtobacterium sp. ABR8. Next base: position 2,953,154 of record NZ_CM173818.1, on the reverse strand, counting down.
TGCGCGTCCGTGGAACCTCGGCGGATCGCGTGCGGCGAGTCGTGGAACCTCGGCGGATCGCTCGCGGCGCGTCGTGGAACCCCGGCGGCCGTGAGCGGCGCGTCGTGGAAGCCCGTGACCGCTCGGCGGACGACGCGGGGCGCGCCCGCAACGCGGCAACGCACTGGAGGCCCGGTGCCGGTTCCAGGAACCGGCACCGGGCCTCCAGGCAGTCACGTCCACGGCACGTGCCGGGCTCGCAGCACACGCAGCACACGCGGCGCGCGGCGCGCCCGCGTCAGCGACGCAGGGTCGCGCGCGCCAACCGGTTGCCGACGAACTGGCCGAGCTGCACGATGACGACGATCGCGGCCACCGACACGTAGACGATCCACCAGTCGTACCGCTGCGATCCGTAGGTGATCGCGTACTCGCCGAGTCCTCCGCCACCGATCAACGCACCCTGCGCCGTCATGTCGACGATGCCGATGTAGATGAAGGTGTAGCCGAGGATGAGCGGCCCGAGGCCCTCCGGGATGAGGACGGTCAGCAGGATCGAGACCGGGTGCGCACCCGACGCCCGCGCCGCCTCGACGACGCCGGGGTCCACCGCGAGCAGGTTCTGCTCGACGATGCGCGACACCGCGAAGGCCGCTGCCAGCGAGATCGCGAACGTCACCGCGGGGACGCCGATCGTGGTCTGCACCACGACGCGGGACAGCGGGGCGATCGCGGCGAGGAAGATCACGAACGGGATCGGCCGGACCAGGTTCACGACGACGTTGATGATCGTGTACGCGGTGCGGTTGCCGAGCAGGTTGCCCGGTCGGGTCGCGTAGAGCAGCAGTCCGAGGGCGAGCCCGATGATCCCGGCGATGACGAGCGACACGAGCGACATCACGATGGTGTCGCGCATGGCGGCCAGGAAGACGTCGAACGTGTCGATCACGCTCTGGAACGAGTTGTTCACGCGGCTGCCTCCTCGTCGGTCGTGACCCCGTCGGCGCGCAGCGCGGCGACGGCGCGGTCGACGGCGTCCGGTGCACCAGCACCGGCGCCGGCAATCCCGCCGGCCGTCAGCTCGTAGGTGAGCGACCCGATCCGCCGCTCGCGGATCTCGCCGACCCCGCCGTAGACGAGCTCGGCGGTGACCCCGGCGGACCGGAACACCGCGTCGATCCGGTTCTGCAGCCCGGCCTCGTCGGTGATCTGCACGGTCACCAGGCGTCCGGGGTGCCGTTCGCGCAGGCGAGCGAGCGTGTCCGGAGAGGGGCGGTCGTGCAGCGCGGTGCGGACGAACCGCTGCGCTGCACCGGTCTTCGGCGTGGAGAACACGTCGTAGACGTCCCCGACCTCGACGACACGTCCCTGCTCCATGACGGCGACGCGGTCGGCGATCTGGCGGACGGCGTCCATCTCGTGCGTGATGACGATGATGGTGACGCCGAGTTCCTTGTTCACGCGGCGGAGCAGCCCGAGGACCTCGGAGGTGGTCTCCGGGTCCAGGGCACTGGTGGCCTCGTCGGCGAGCAGCAGGTCGGGCGACGCTGCGAGCGCGCGGGCGATCCCGACGCGCTGCTTCTGCCCACCGGACAGCTGCTCCGGGTAGGCGTGGGCGCGCTCGAGGAGCCCGACGAAGTCGAGCAGTTCCGCGACACGACGGTCGCGTTCGTCCTTCGGCACGCCGGCGACCTTGAGCGGGTACGCGACGTTGCCGGCGATGGTGCGGGACCGGAACAGGTTGAACTGCTGGAAGATCATCCCGATGTTGCGACGCGCCAGACGGCGGTCCCGCTCGGGGATCGCCGTCAGTTCCCTGCCCGCCACGGTGACGGTCCCGGAGCTGGGGAGCTCGAGTGCGTTCACCAGCCGGACCAGGGTGGACTTGCCGGCACCGGAGTACCCGATGACGCCGAGGACCTCTCCCTGGTGCACGTCCAGGGAGACGTCCTCGACGGCCACCACGGTCTCGCCGGTGTCGGCGCGGCGGTAGTGCTTCGAGACGCCGCGGAGTTCGACGAGGACCGGCACTACTCCGCTGCCGCCTTCGCGTCCGACTCGACCGTCGCGAGCTCCTTCTGCAGCGAGGCAGCGCTCTCGTCGCTCGGGACGGCGTCCGGGTAGTCCTTCGCGAAGACCTTCTGCACGGCGTCGTCCTGGAACAGCTTCGCCAGGTCGAGGTACGTCTTGTTGTCCTTGTCGGCGTCGCGGACGGCGAAGACGTTCACGTACGGAGCGGCCGAGGCGCTCTTGGGGTCGTCCTGGAAGATCGCGTCCTTCGTGTCGAGCCCGGCCGAGGTGGCGTAGTTCACGTTGACGATCGCACCCTCGACGGAACCCTGCTGCAGGGCGTTGGCGGTCTGCGAGGCGTCGAGCGTCTGCACGTCGACCTTGTGCGAGGTGATGTCGGCCGTCGTCGAGAAGGCGTTGCCGCCGTCCTTGAGCTCGAGCAGGTCAGCGGCCTGCAGCACCAGGAGTGCACGCGCCTCGTTGATGGCGTCGTTCGGGATCGCGACCTTCGCGCCGTCCTCGAAGTCGGCGACGTCGGAGACCTTCGTCGAGTACAGCGGCAGCGGGTAGACGGCCGTCGCGCCGATCGGCTGCAGGTCGTCGTCCGAGGTGACGTTGTAGTTCGCCAGGTACTGGATGTGCTGGAACTGGTTGATGTCGATCTGCTCGTCCTTGAGCGCAGGGTTCGGCAGCGAGTAGTCCGAGAAGTTCTGGAGCTTCACGGTGACGTTGAGCTGCTCCTTGGCGGCCTTCACGTACGTGTTCCAGTAGGGCAGCGACTTGTCCGAGACACCGATGGTGACGGTCTTCGGCGCAGCGTCACCGGCGGCAGCGCCACCGCTGTCGCCACCGGAGCGCACGACTCCGACGATGACGGCGACGACGATCGCCACGACGACGATGACGGCGGCGATGATCCAGCCGATCGGGCGCTTGCCCTTCGGCTTCTCGGGCAGTGCGGGGGCTGCGGACATGCTGGTGCTCCTCGTGGGCCGTGCTGTGCGGGGGAGCCGCGTCGGGTACGCGGCGTGGAGTCGAGTGTGACGGGAGCGAGTCCACGGTGCGAGTTCCGTTCCGCCGTGTTACATCGCCGTCACGGGGTCCGTTGGTTCACTCGGTACGTGCGCAGCATCGAACTCGTCCTCGACGGCCCCTCGGACGCAGTGGTCCGGGCGCTCTGGCAGACCCTCGTCGCCGCGGAGCTACCGAGCCTCGGCCACTCGGGCACCAACGACCCGCACGTCACGCTCGTGGCCGGCGAGGCCCTGCCCGTCCCGCCGGACCTCGACGTCGCGGTGCCCGAGACCGTGCGTGTCGCAGGCGTCCTGCTCTTCCCCGCCGGCCCCGGTCGACACGTGCTCGGCCTCGGTGTGGTCGTCGACGAGCCACTCGCCCGCTTCCACCACGCGCTCGACGCCGCCGCTCCGGGATCGCTCGACTCGTCGCGACCCGGCCACTGGGCGCCGCACGTCACCCTCGCTCGGCGCATCCGCGACGTCGACCTGCCCGCGGCGCTCCGCGTCCTGGCCGCGGACGCACCCCTGCCCGCGGTGCTCACCGTGGGCGGTCTCCGCCACTGGGACGGGGACGCGAAGGTGGTCACCCGCCTGCGGTGAGGGCCGTGGCGGGCCGGCACCGTGCCTCCCGGTCGGCCGGGCGCAGGGGCGTCGGACGGGAGGCCCGGGTCAGGCCCGCAGGACCCGCTCGCCGAACGCGGATGCGAACGTCCGGTCCGGGTCGGCTCGTGCGATCAGGTCGCGGACGTCCGTCACCCGTGGGTACAGCTCCGCGATCGCGTCGCCGTCGAGCGAGCTCATCTTCCCCCAGTGCGGTCGCCCGTCGAACGGCGCCAGCCGCGCCTCGAGGTCGGGCAGCAGCGCGGCGACCGCCTCCGGGTGCTTCTGCCAGGTGAACGCGATGCAGAGCACGTCCTCGCCCTGGGTCGGGCTCAACCAGAGCTCGTCGGCGGCCATCGTCCGGAGCTCGCACACGTGCAGGTGCGGCTGGATGCGGTCGGCCAGTCCGCGCAGCGCGTCGAGTGCCGCCGCCGCGTGCCGGAGCGGGACGAAGTGCTCGCTCTGCACCTCGGACCCGTGGCTCGGCACGGACTCGATCGGGAAGTGCGGCAGCCGGTCCCACCACGGTCCCACCGAGCCGTCACGCGCCGTGTGGTGGCCGTCGCCGGGGGAGCCGGGCAGCCGGGGTGCGCTGAACAGGTCGTCCGGCACGGGGACGTCGTCGGCACCGGCGGGCACCCGGGACTTCACGAGTGCCTCGCTGACCTCGTCGCCGAACACCGTGTAGGCGCACACCGAGTACCCGGCGGCGTGGACCTCGGCGACGTGGTCGGTGAACGTGCTCCACGGGAACGGCCCGTACGAGTCCTGTCGCATCCGGTACGCGGGCTCGAGGTCGAGCGTGACGCGGGTCACGATGCCGAACAGCCCGAGGTGCAGGACGGTGCCGGGGAACGCCGGGTCCGAGCGGTCGACGGTCCGCAGCGAACCGTCGGGGCCGAGCAGTTCGAGGGACCGGACCGCGGTGGTGAGCGAGCCGAGGGTGGTGCCGGAGCCGTGGGTGCCGGTGGCGACCGCGCCGCCGACGGAGATGTGCGGGAGCGATCCCATGTTGTGCAGCGCGAACCCGGCGCGGTCGAGGTCGGGGGCGACGACGCCGTAGCGGGTGCCGGCGCCGAGCGTCGCGGTCCGCCGGTCGGGGTCGACGACCAGGTCGGTCGGGACGGCGGTCAGGTCGAGCAGGACCCCCGGGGCGTCGGCGGAGTCGTTGAACGAGTGCCGCGTGCCGAGTCCGTGCACCCGGGGGGAGCGGGCGACGACCTCGGCGGCCTCGTCGATCGAGGCCGGACGCACGACCCGCTCGGCCGTGTAGGTGACCGTGCCGGACCAGTTCAGTTCGCTCGCCGTCGACCGCATGCCGCCCACGATGCCACGAGGACCCGTGGGCGGCACCGCGGTCAGTGCACGGGCGGAGGTGTCGGCGCGCCCTCGGGCACCGCCGGGCGGGTGACGAAGACCGACGCCAGGATGCCGAACAACGAGATCACCGCGCCGACCAGGAACGCGGTCTTCACGCCCGAGGCGGTCGCAACGGCCACGGCGTCCGCCCCGGCACCGGTCGCTGCGGTGGCGGCGCCGATCGTGAGCAGGGTGACGAACAGGGCGGTGCCGGCGGCTCCGGCGAGCTGCTGCGCCGTGCCGAGGACGGCGCTGCCGTGCGAGTAGAGCTTCGGCGGGAGCCCACCGAGTGCCGCCGTGAACAGCGGGGTGAAGGTGAGCGCCAGGCCGATGCTCAGCACGACGTGCGCCCCGAGGACGAACCACACGCTGGTGTCCACGCCGACCGTGGAGAGCGCCCAGAGCACCGCGCTGACGATGATCGAGCCGGGGATGAGCAGCACGCGCGGGCCGCGACGGTCGTAGATGCGCCCGACGACGGGGGAGAGGAGCCCCATGAGCAGCCCGCCGGGGAGCAGCAGCAGTCCGACGTTCAGGACCTCGAGCCCGAGGACGCGCTCCAGGTAGATCGGCAGCAGGATGAGCGTGCCGAACATCGCCATGAAGCTCAGCGCCATCGCGACGATCGGGACGGTGAAGCCGCGGGTCTGGAAGGTGCGCAGGTCGAGCAGGGCGCTGTCGGTGCGCTGCAGGCGGGTCTGGCGGAGGATGAACACCGCCAGCGCGACGGCACCGACGACGAGCGCGGTGACCGGGACGAACAGGCCGGTGGTGCCGGCCTCGCCGATGCTGGACAGGCCGTAGACGATCCCACCGAAGGCGAACGCGGACAGGATCACCGAGAACACGTCGAGCGGTGCCCGGCGGGGCGTCGAGACGTTGCGGACCTTCACCATGCCGAGGACGAGCGCGGCGATCGCGATCGGCAGGACGAAGCCGAACAGCCAGCGCCACGAGAACGCGTTGAGGATGAGCCCCGAGATCGTCGGGCCGATGGCCGGCGCGACCGAGATGACGATCGAGATGTTGCCCATGATGCGGCCACGGTGGGCCGGGTCGACGAGGGTGAGCACGGTCGTCATCAGGAGCGGCATCATGATCGCGGTGCCGCTCGCCTGGACGATGCGGCCGACGAGCAGCAGCGTGAACCCGGGCGCGAGCAGGGCGATCAGGGTGCCGGCCGAGAACAGGCCCATCGCCCAGACGAACACCGGCCGGGTGTTGAACCGCTGCAGCAGGAACCCGGTGATCGGGATGACGACCGCCATCGTGAGCAGGAAGCCGGTGGTCAGCCACTGCCCCGTCGCCGCACTGATGCCGAGGTCGTCCATCAGCCGCGGCAGGGCCACGCCCATGATCGTCTCGTTGAGGATGACGACGAACGCGGAGACGAGCAGCAGCCCGATCACGAGTCGGGTCTCGGCAGCGGTCGGTTGCGAGACGCTTCCCGTGCGGGGGGCGGAATCGACGGCCTGGGTCATGCGGGAGCTCCTGGTGGATCACGACTGGTGGAACGAGGTGGCGCGGAACGCGCAGACAGGGCAACCGCCTGAGTGGATTCGATTATTCCGCTTCGCGCCGACATCCGCAGGTGGACGATCGGCGCGACCGGGTCAGTGCAGGATCGCGAACCCGTCGGCGTCGCCGTGCGGCACGACGGGCCGGAGCTCGACGTCGGTCACGGTGGCCGACGGCGGTCCGCTCCGCAGGCACTCCATCAGCGTCTCCACGGCGACCGACGGCCCCTCGGCCTCGACCTCGACGGTGCCGTCCCACAGGTTCCTGGCGTACCCGACGAGGTCGAGCCCGTCGGCCTTCCGTGCGGTCCAGTACCGGAAGCCGACCCCCTGGACGGTCCCCGACACCACGGCATGCATCCTCGTCACCGTCGTCATGAGCCTCACCGTATCCACGCGGGGCGTCCCGGAGTTTTCGGCCGCGTGACGATCTGTTTCCGGCTCGTGACGACCTGCGGCCCCCGCCGGGTGCGACACGGCGCGGGCAGTGATAGTGTCATCGCAACCCGAACACTTCGGGTCAACATGACACGAAGGTCCACCATGGACGAAGCAGGCATCCGCGTCGCGGTCTCGACCGTGATCGTCGCGCTGCGCCCGCACCCCGACACCGGGGCACCGGCGCTGTGGATGCCGCTGGTGCGCCGGATCGCCGAGCCGTTCGAGGGGTCGTGGGCGCTGCCCGGCGGCTGGGTCGGCGTCGACGAGGGCCTCGAGGACTCCGCCGCCGCCCGCCTGCGCGAGACGACGAACGTCCAGCCGCGGTACCTCGAACAGCTCTACGCGTTCGGCGACGTCGGACGCTCCCCGAGCCGGGTCGTGTCGATCGTGTACTGGGCGCTCGTGCACCCCGACGAGGCGAACGTGGTGCCGGACGACTGGAACGTCCGCTGGTTCCTCGCCGACGAGCACCCGCCGCTCGCCTTCGACCACGACCGCATCGTGGAGTACGCGCTCTGGCGGCTCCGTACCAAGATGTCGTACTCCCGCATCGCCCAGGCCTTCCTGGGCGACCGGTTCACCCTCGCCGAGCTGCGCGGGGTGTACGAGGCGGTGCTCGGGCGCGCGCTCGACCCCGCGAACTTCCGTCGGCAGGTCGAGAAGACCGACGCGATCCTGCCGACCGACGAGACCACGAGCGGGGGTCGGCACCGTCCGGCCCGGCTGTACCGCTCGAACCCCGACCTGGCCTACGCGGACAACGGCCCGCTGCAGCAGGGCACACCACCGCAGAACCGACAGGAACCACCGTGTCCATCGCGACGACCATCGAACTGATCTCGAACGGCAAGGCCGCCGGCAGCACCTGCACGCCCGACCTCGCCGTGCCCACGTGGGACTTCGACTCCCGGCCCGGGTACGGCCCCGGCTCGTCGATGACCGACGTCATCCCGACGAGCGCACCGCGGCAGGGCGTGCTACCGGACGAGTACAAGACCGCGCCGACCGACGAGCTGCACGAGCGCATCGAGCGGGCGAAGGCCACGCTCGGCGACCGTGTCGTCGTCCTCGGGCACTTCTACCAGCGCGACGAGGTCGTCCGGCACGCGGACTTCCTCGGCGACTCGTTCCAGCTCGCCAACGCGGCGCTGACGAAGCCCGACGCCGAGGCCATCGTGTTCTGCGGCGTGCACTTCATGGCCGAGACCGCCGACATCCTGGCCCGCGACGACCAGCGCGTCATCCTGCCGAACCTCGCCGCGGGCTGCTCGATGGCGGACATGGCCGACATCGACAGTGTCGAGGCCGCCTGGGCCGAGCTCACCGCGGTCTACGGCACGGAGCCCGACGCCGACGGTCGGGTCCCCGTCATCCCCGTCACCTACATGAACTCCGCCGCCGACCTCAAGGCCTTCTGCGGGCGCAACGGCGGGATCGTCTGCACCAGCTCGAACGCCGCGACGGTGCTCGAGTGGGCGTTCGAGCGCGGGCAGCGCGTGCTCTTCTTCCCGGACCAGCACCTCGGCCGCAACACCGCCAAGGCCATGGGGATCAGCACCGACCTGATGCCGATGTGGAACCCCAGGAAGCCCCTCGGCGGCAACGAGACGAGCGACCTCGAAGCGGCGAAGGTCATCCTCTGGCACGGCTTCTGCTCGGTGCACCGCCGCTTCACGGTGGACCAGATCGAGCAGGCCCGACGCGAGCACCCCGGCGTGCAGGTCATCGTGCACCCGGAGTGCCCGATGGCCGTCGTCGACGCCGCCGACCACGCCGGCAGCACGGACCTGATCCGGAAGACCGTCGCCGCGGCCACCGAGCCGACCACGTTCGCGATCGGTACCGAGATCAACATGGTGAACCGGCTCGCCGCCGAGTACCCGCAGCACACGATCTTCTGCCTCGACCCGGTCGTCTGCCCGTGCTCGACGATGTACCGGATCCACCCGGGCTACCTCGCCTGGGTCCTCGAGGCACTGGTCCGCGGCGAGGTCCTCAACGAGATCGTCGTGCCCGCCGACGTCCAGGCCGACGCGAAGGTCGCGCTCGAGCGCATGCTCGCGGCCAAGCCCCGCGGCTGAGCCCCGAGCCCCGAGAGACCCGAGAGCCCCGAGCCTGAACCCGAACGACCGAGGGAGACCACCGTGCACGTCGTCATCGTCGGCTCCGGCATCGCCGGGCTGACCGCAGCGATCCGTGCCAGCGCCGTCCACGACGTCACCCTGGTGACGAAGGGCGCGCTCGCCGACAGCGCCACCGCGTACGCCCAGGGCGGCGTCGCGGTGGCACTCGGCGCCGACGACTCGGCGGTACTGCACCAGGCCGACACCCACCTCGCGGCCGCCGGCAGCGCCGATGCCCGCGCCGTCGAGGTGCTCTGCACCGACGGCCCCGCCAGGGTCCGCGACCTGCTCGCTCTCGGCGTGCCGTTCGACCGCTCGACCGACCCGTCGTCCCTCGACCGGTACGGCGACGACCTGGCCCGCGGGCGCGAGGCCGCGCACGGCCGCTGGCGCGTCGTGCACGCCGACGGTGACGCGACCGGTGCGGCGATCGAGCGCACCCTCATCGACGCCCTGCACCGTCGACACGTCACGATCCTCGAGCGCACCTGCCTCACCGACCTGGTCGTCCGGGACGGCGCCGTCGTCGGGGTCGACGTCCTCGACCTGCTCGGTGAACCCCGACGGATCGACGCCGACGCCGTCGTGATCGCCTCCGGGGGAGCGGGACACCTGTACCGCGAGACGACCAACCCGCTGGTCGCGACGGGGGACGGCGTGGCCGCAGCGTGGCGTGCCGGGGCGGTCGTGGCGGACCTGGAGTTCGTCCAGTTCCACCCGACCCGGCTCGCGGTGCCGGACGGCGGGCTCGTCTCCGAGGCCGTCCGCGGCGAGGGGGCCGTCCTCCGCGACGCGCGCGGACGTCGCTTCATGACGGCGGTGCACCCCGACGCCGAGCTCGCCCCGCGGGACGTCGTCGCCCGCGGCATCGCCGCCGCCGTCCGCGACCAGGGCGGCGCGCCCGTGCTCCTCGACGCCACCGGACTCGGCGCGGACTTCCTGACCGGACGCTTCCCCGGCCTCACCCGGGCCACCCGCGCGGCCGGCTTCGACTGGACCCGACAGGGCGTCCCGGTGTCCCCGGCGGCCCACTACTCGATGGGCGGCATCGCCACCGACGCCGAGGGACGCACGAGCCTCCCGGGGCTCCTGGCGATCGGCGAGGCCGCCTGCACCGGGGTCCACGGCGCGAACCGACTGGCCTCGAACTCGCTGCTCGAGGGACTCGTCTTCGCGGTCCGCGCAGCGGACGCGGTCGCCGCACCGCGACCCGGCCTGCTCCGCCTGCGCGGGGACGCCGGTCTCCACGTGACCAGCGTGCCCCGAGCGGCCGACGCGATCCGCGCCTCCCGTCCGACCCTGCCTGGAGGCGCGACCCACCTCGACGACGTCGGTGCCGTCCGGCAGGCGGTCCAGACCGTCATGACGGAGCGCGTCGGTCTGCTGCGTGACGCGACCGGACTGGCGAGCGCCCGGCGCGACCTCGACGCGCTCGCCGCGCCCGCCACCGGCGGCGTGCGCGAGCACGAGGACCGCGCCCTGCTCGACCTGGCGCGGCTGGTCGCGCTCGCCGCCGAGACCCGCACCGAGTCCCGCGGTGCCCACGCCCGTACCGATCACCCCGACACCGATCCCGCAGCCCCGGCCTCGTACGCCTGGGTCGCCGAACCCGTCGCCGTCCCCCAGGAGGTCCCCGCATGACCATCGACCCCGGCACCATCCCGCCGCACGCCCTGCGCCGTGTCATCGAGACCGCGCTCGAGGAGGACGCGCCCTGGGGCGACGTCACCAGCGAGACCCTCATCCCGGCCGAGGCGACCGCGACGGCGACGCTCGCCGCGCGCGAACCCGGCGTGCTGAGCGGCGGGACGGTCTTCGTGGCGGTCATGCACGCGGTCGACCCGTCGATCCGCGCGACCCTGCACGCCGCCGAGGGGTCCGCGTTCGCCGCGGGCGACACGCTCGCCACCGTGACGGGATCGGCCCGTGCCGTCCTCCGTGCCGAGCGGGTCGCGCTCAACCTCGTGCAGCGCATGTCCGGCATCGCCACCGTCACGGCGGCGCACGTCGCCGCTGCCGCGGGTACCACAGCGCGGATCGTCGACACCCGGAAGACCACACCGGGGCTCCGCGCGCTCGAGCGGTACGCCGTGCGCTGCGGCGGCGGGCACAACCACCGCACCTCGTTGTCCGACGCCGTGCTCGCGAAGGACAACCACCTGGCCGTGCTGCTCGCCGGCGGGATCGGCATCGGCGACGCGATCGTCGCAGCGCGGCAGCGCCTCGGGCACACCGTGCACGTCGAGGTCGAGGTGGACCGCATCGACCAGATCGAGCCCGTCGTCGCGGCGGGGGTCGACACGATCATGCTCGACAACTTCACGCCGGACCAGCTCGAGACGGGTGTCGGCATCGTCGCGGGTCGTGCCCTCGTCGAGGCCTCGGGCGGGGTGTCCCTCGACACCGTCGCGGCCATCGCGGCGACCGGGGTCGACGTCATCTCGGTCGGGGCGCTCACGCACTCGGCCCGAGCACTCGACCTCGGGCTCGACATCGCGGTGACAGCCGGGGACTGATCGTGTTCTACCTGGACCGGGCGGCCACCACCCCCGTTCGCCGCGAGGTGCTCGAGGCGATGTGGCCGTACCTGACCGGGGTGTTCGGCAACCCGTCGTCGACACACGGCGTCGGGGACGACGCCGCGCGCGGGCTCGCGGCCGCACGGGCGACCGTCGCGGGCGTGCTCGGCTGCCGGCCGGCCGAGGTCGTCTTCACCACGGGCGGGACGGAGGGCGCGAACACCGCGATCAAGGGGATCGCTCTCGCCGCCCCGCGCGGGCGCCACGTCGTCACGAGTGCGATCGAGCACGAGGCCGTGCTCGAGAGCTGCGCGTACCTGGCGCGGTTCCACGACTTCGAGGTCACGGTCCTCCCGGTCGCGCCGGACGGCCTCGTCGACCCGTCGGTGCTGCGGGCGGCGCTCCGGCCGGACACGACGCTCGTGTCGATCGCGCACGCCGACAACGAGGTCGGCACCGTGCAGGACGTCTCCGCGCTCGCCGCGGTCGCCCACACGGTCGGCGCCCGGTTCCACACCGACGCCGTGCAGTCAGCTCCGTGGCTGCCGGTCGGGCTCGACGTGCTCGGGGTCGACGCGCTGTCACTGTCCGGGCACAAGCTCGGGGCTCCGAAGGGGACCGGGGTGCTCCTGGTCCGCTCGGGGGTCCCCGTCGAACCCCTGCTGCACGGCGGCGGACAGGAGCGGGGCCGACGTTCCGGCACCGAGGACGTCGCCGGGGCGGTGGCGGTCGCGACGGCGCTCGGGCTGGTGTCCTCCGGTGGTGCTGCTGCTGCCTCTGGTGGTGCTGCTGCCTCCGCCACCGCGACGACCGTCCGTGACGCCGTGCTCGACGGGGTGCTCGCCGCCGTCCCCGGGGCGTTCGTGACCGGCTCGCGCGAGCACCGGCTGCCCGGGCACGCGTCGTTCTGCTTCCCCGGGGTCAACGGCGAGACGGTGCTGCTCGAACTGGAGCAGCGCGACGTCGTGTCGTCGTCCGGCAGCGCCTGCGCCGCCGGCAGCACGGAGGCGTCGCACGTGCTCACCGCGCTCGGGATCCCGGACGAGGTCGCTCGGACCGCGCTGCGACTCACCTTCGACGGTTCCCTCGGCGTCGAGGACGTGCCGGTCGTCGTCGGCGCGGTCGCGGACGCCGTGGCGACGGTCCGCGCACTCGGCTGAGGGGTCGCCCCGGGGTGTACTAGACGTTCTACTCCATGAGTGGGGACGTGTCCCCCCTTATGCGGACACGGAATCTGCGCCAGAGTGTCCACATGGCAAACGTGACGATGACCCGGACGCGACAGGACGACCGCTTCCGAGCGGTGCAGCTCCTGCCCGCGCCGGCGACCCTCGTCGCGCTCGCCCTGGCCGCGCAGCACGACCTCGGCACCGCCCCCCTCGGGCTGATCGCCGCCGTCGGAGCCCTCGCGACGGTCGGGAGTGCCCTGCTCCCCATGATCCGACCCGCTGCCGCTCGATCGATGCCCGCACCGATCGAGACGGACCGGTACCGAGAGGACACCGAACACCCTTGAGGTCCGACACCGCCCGGCTCCTCCAGTGACCCGGACGGTGCCCCAGACCGGATGTCGATACCCCTGATCGACATCCGGAGCGGGGCGCGACGTTCCCCCTGTCGTCGCGTCCCGCCGCACACCGCGACCCGCCGTGGGCCGACGTCGACCCCCCTGAACGACGTCAGTTCCCCTGCAGCCCACGGCGGGCTCCCGGTGTCTCCCGCTCCCGCTACCGTCGGGGCATGCCCTCGTACCGCGTGACCCTGGCGATCGGCGCGCTCGCCGTCGGCACCACCCCCGACGCCGTCCTGCCCGCAGCGGCCCGGCTGGTCGCCGAGCACGCGGTGGTCGAGGCCCAGGACGTCCGCCTGCTGCGCGGCGTGCCGTGCGCGGTCGTCCGGTTCGAGTCCGAGGACGACGCCACGGCCGCGGTCGTGCGCGACGCGACCGTGCACGGCCTCCGCGACGTCGTCGAGATCCGGTCCGACGTCGTCACGCGCCGCGACGGTGCGCGGTGGATCCCGGTGGCGTGACGCCCGCCGCGCTGCCCGGTGTGACCGGGCCGTCCGGAGTTCTCGGGCCGTCCGGTGCGCCCGTGCTGTCCGATGTGCCCGGGCTGTCCGGTGTGCCCGGCCAGACGTAGTCCAGGTCGTCGGGTGCGTCCGGGAACAGCTCGCGGTAGTGCTCCGGTGCCTTCTGCACCAGCTTCGAGCGGTGCGACTCGTGCAGGGCCTCGTCGTCGTTCCACGGCGGGATCGGCACCTCGCCACGCTCGTACGCCGCCAGGTCCTCCGGCACCCGCCCGAGGTCCAGCAACGTCTTCTCCAGGCACGTGTCCACGTGCCCGCGCTCGAGCCAGACGCGGCACGTCGCTTCCTGGTACGCCATCAGTGCTGGACGGTACCCGCGCCACATCGCGGTGACCGGGTGGTGCTGCCAGCCGTACCCCGGCAGCGTGAGGGCCCGCATCACCTGCAGGGTCTCGACGCGCTGCTTGCCGAGACGTCGGTCGTCGAGGACCTCGGCAGAGGCCCGGAAGTCGGCGTACGGCAAGAACGTCTGCATGCCGCGGACGGTACCCGCGGGCTCTGGCACCCGACACATGTCGTCACACGCCGACCGCCCCGGTGACAGGCGTGTGAGCATCGACCGCATGAGTGGAGAACTGGTCGTCGGTGTCAGCGGTAGCCCATCGGACCCTTCGCGGACGTCCACCCTGGTCGCCGCCACGGTGGCTCGGCTCGGGCAGGAGATCGAGGGTGCCCGCACCGAGACCGTCGAGATCGGCCCGCTGCTGGCCGACCTCGGTGCCGCGTCGTCGCGCGAGGCGATGTCCGACCGCACCCGGGCGGCACTCGAGACCGTCGAGGCCGCGGACGTGCTCGTCGTCGGCAGCCCGGCGTTCCGTGCCGCCTACTCGGGCGCGTTCAAGCTGTTCTTCGACTGGATCGGACAGTACGACCTCGTCGACACCCCGGTCCTGCTGACCGCCACGGGTGGCAGTGACCGCCACGCCCTGCTCGTCGAGCACCAGATGCGGCCGCTGTTCGGCTTCTTCCAGTCCACGACGCTGCCGATCGGGGTGTTCGGCAACGAGCGCGACTTCACGAAGCGCGAGGGCGGCTACGACATCGGCAACGTCGACCTCGAGCTCCGCATCGACCAGGCCGTGCGCCGGGCGATCCCGATCATCCGCGGCGGCTTCGCCACGGCGGGCCTGACCGACGTGCGGCGCCCCGCCGACTTCTGAGCCGGGGCGCTCGACCGCCAGGTTCCACGACTTGCCGTCCGCGTGACGCCGAGGTTCCACTCCGGGACGGCAGCGGCGCCGAGGTTCCGAGATCTCGGAACCCCGGCGGGTCGAGAACCGCCGGTGCCGTGCCGCGCCGCGGGCGTCAGGCGATCAGCGACGCGACGTGCGCGACCGCCAGGCGGTACCCGTCCGCACCCGCGCCGGCGATGACCGCGGTCGCGGCGGTGGCGACGTGGTCGACGTGGCGGAAGGGCTCACGCTTCCACGTGTTCGACAGGTGCACCTCGACGACCGGGACGGAGAGCGCCTCGACCGCGTCGTGCAGCGCGACCGAGGTGTGGGCGTATGCCGCGGGGTTGATCACCACGGCGGCGAAGTCGTCGAGCGCCTCGTGCAGCCACTCGACGAGCTCGCCCTCGCGGTTCGTCTGGCGGAAGTCGGCGTCCAGCTCGTGCACTGCCGCTTCGGTGTGCACGATCGCCTCGAGCTCGGCGAGCGTCACGGTGCCGTACTGCTCCGGGTCGCGCCGACCGAGGATGTCGAGGTTCGGTCCGTTGAGGACGAGGATGCGCGCCTGGTCGGTCATGGGGCGAGCCTAGCGATCGCGGACCGCGGGGCGCTGTCGGTAGACACATGCCCCGGCTATGTGAACGGTCACAAGTCGGTGTAACGTCTCCGTCCGGGTCGGCGGAGTTGTCGACTGCAACACACTGACGTGGAGATGTTGAATGGTTCTCGCTGCAGCGAACGAAGGGATCCGGCTCGACTTGGGCTGGGTCGACTACCTGATGATCATCGTGTACTTCGCGGTCGTCATCGGGATCGGGTTCACCGCCCGCAAACAGGTCCGGACGAGCATGGACTTCTTCCTGTCCGGGCGCTCGATGCCGGCGTGGATCACGGGCCTGGCCTTCGTGTCCGCGAATCTCGGCGCCACCGAGATCCTCGGGATGGCCGCCAACGGTGCCCAGATCGGCATGGCGACCCTGCACTACTACCTGGTCGGCGCGGTGCCGGCCATGGTGTTCCTCGGCCTCGTGATGATGCCCTTCTACTACGGGTCGAAGGTCCGATCGGTGCCGGAGTTCATGCTCCGCCGCTTCGGCAAGGCCCCCCACCTGGTGAACTCGATCGCGTTCGCCGTGTCGAACGTGCTCATCGCGGGGATCAACCTCTACGCCATGGCCATCGTCATCGAGGCGATGCTCGGCTGGCCGGAGTGGCTGGCCATCGTCGTGTCCGCCGGCTTCGTGCTCGTCTACATCACCCTCGGTGGGCTCTCCAGCGCGATCTACAACGAGGTCATGCAGTTCTTCGTGATCATCGCCGGGCTCATCCCGCTGACGATCGTCGGTCTGCACCGCGTCGGCGGCTGGGACGGCCTCAGCAAGGCGATCACCGAGACCCAGGGCGTGCAGCACCTGCAGGCCTGGGCCGGCACCGGCTTCGGCGACGTGACCAACCCGATCGGCGCCAACTGGCTCGCGATCGTCCTCGGCCTGGGCTTCGTGCTCGGCTTCGGCTACTGGACCACCAACTTCACCGAGGTGCAGCGCGCGTTCTCGGCGAAGAACATGTCCGCAGCGCGCCGGACCCCGCTCATCGCCGCGATCCCGAAGCTGTTCATCCCGGCCATCGTCGTGATCCCCGGTCTCATCGCCGCGGCCGTTGTCGGCAACCAGTTCGCCGACGGCTCACTCACCTACAACGACGCGATCCCGAAGCTCATCCAGATGTACCTGCCGACCGGTGTGCTCGGCGTCGCGGTCACCGGCCTGCTCGCGTCGTTCATGGCCGGCATGGCGGCCAACGTCTCGTCGTTCAACACCGTCTTCACGTACGACATCTGGCAGCGCTACATCAAGCCGAACATGCCGGACGTCCACTACCTGAAGACCGGTCGCTGGGTCACCGTCGTCGGTGTCCTGGTCGGCATCGCGACGGCGTTCATCGCGGCCCAGGCGTCGAACATCATGACCTACATGCAGACGCTGTTCTCCTTCTTCAACGCGCCGCTGTTCGCCGTCTTCATCCTCGGTCTGCTCTGGAAGCGGATGACCACCGCCGGTGCGCTCTGGGGCTACGTCCTCGGCATCGTCACGCCGACGATCACGTGGATCGCGTACCTCGTGAACCCGGACCTGTTCGCCACCGCGACCGCCGAGACCCTCTACGGCGCGATCATCTCGTTCGTCACCGTGCTCGTCGTTGGGTTCGTCGTGTCGATGGTCACGAAGCCGAAGGACGAGAAGGAGCTCGGCGGGCTGGTGTACGGCGTCGGCAAGATCGACCTGCACAGCGACTCCGTGGCGACCGACACCGCCTGGTACCGCTCGCCCGCCCTGCTCGGCACCGTCGCACTGATCCTGTGCGTCGTCCTGTACCTCCCGTTCCTCTAGGCCCGCGAAGACCCGCGAAGGAGATCTCCCATGAGCGACACCAACACCGCCATGACCGAGGAGCAGAAGGCCGCCCTCGTCCGCTCCACCCGCCGACTCGACCTGCGTCGCATCCTCGGTGGCCTGTTCGTCCTGTACGGCGTCATCGTGACCATCGTCGGCATCGTGCACTGGAACACCGACCCCGAGAAGACCGGTGGCATCCACATCAACCTGTGGGTCGGGCTGTCGATGCTCGTCGGCGGGTTGCTCTTCTTCCTCTGGGACCGGCTGAACCCGGTGCCGGCGGAGGACATCATCGGCCAGGCCGAGGCCGAGGAGCACCAGAAGGCGGCCGGCGAAGGCCGCGACCTCGCGTGACCAGCTGAATTGATCGACGGACGGGAGGCGCGGTGCCGGCTGGCACCGCGACTCCCGTCCGTCCCCGTGCCTGTTGACGGCAGTTCGGCGCTGGTCCTAGTATTGATATGTCGACCGGGTGCTCTCGGTCGGAAGTGATCCCCGGATGTCCTGCAGCCAGCGCGGGCCCGGGGATTTGCGCTGTCCGGACCCGTGCCGCGGGGGTTCCGCGCCGTGATCAGGCCACGATCACCGGCGGCGGGATCCGTCCCGCGCCGTCACCGTGCGCCCCGCAGGCGATGTCGGCGAGCGCGAGCAGCGGCTCGTCCGACGGTCGCGCGTGTGCCCAGCGCAGTCGGAGCCCGACGCCTCGGTCGCGGAGTGTCGTGAACATGGAGCGGTCGTCACGATCCCTCGCCGGACCGCGAGACTCCAGCACGAGTGTTCCGACACCGCGCTGCTCGAGTTCCCACACCAGACGTTCCAGGCACCGCCGGCGACGCCGTTCCGCTCGTGCGACCGCGCCGTCGTAGCGGACGACCACCACCTCGACCGCGTGCCGCAGGAGATCGAGCCACGAGATGCGTTGCGCGGGCAGGCCTTCGTACCAGTGCAGCTTCCGCATGCGCCGGGGCGTGCTCCGACGCACGGCGGCTCTCGCATCGTCGGCTCCGGCATCCGCCACGATGACGGCAGCGAGCACGTAGACCGTGTGATCGAGTCCGCCGCCGGGCTCGGACTCGTCGACGTACGCCGTCTGCATCGAACCAGTATATTGCGTACCGGTTGCTTCGCGGATGAAACGGTTGCGCTTCGTCCTCGGGCGCGCCAGGTTGAGCGTGACGAAAGGAACCTCCCCGTGGACACGATGGTCTTCATCAACCTGCCCGTCACCGACCTCGCCCGTTCGAAGGCGTTCTACGAGGCCCTCGGCTACTCGATCAACCCGGTGTTCAGCGACGACACCGCTGCGTGCATCGTGATCAGCGACACGATCTCCGTCATGGTGCTCACCCACGCAAAGTTCGCGGAGTTCACCACGAAGACCATCGCCGACGCCGACACGATCGAGGTCATCAACTCGCTCAGCGCGGACTCAAAGGACGAAGTGCACCGCATCGTCGACGCCGCCGTCGCGGCCGGCGCGAGCGAGGACCGCGCGCCGATGGACCTCGGCTTCATGTTCCAGCGGAGCTTCACCGACCCGGACGGCCACCGGTGGGAGTACGTGTGGATGGACCCGCAGGCCGCCCAGGACGGCCCGCCGGCCGAGTGACCACACGGCAGGCAACGACGGTGTCGGCGGCGCGCGCCAGGATGGTGCCATGAGCTCCGACCCCGCCGCAGCGCCCCACTCCGACCTGGTGATCGGCGACGACGGCCTCGCCCGGCCGGTGTGGGCATCGACGGACGAGCTGCTCCGCGACTACTACGACACCGAGTGGGGCATGCCCGTGCGGGACGAGCGCGGGGTGTTCGAACGGCTGTCGCTCGAGGCGTTCCAGTCCGGCCTGTCCTGGCGCACGATCCTGGCGAAGCGTCCGGCGTTCCGTGCGGCGTTCGCGGACTTCGACCCCGACACCGTCGCGGGCTTCGGCGAGGACGACGTCGCTCGGCTGATGGCCGACGCCGGCATCGTCCGGAACCGGGCGAAGATCCTCGCGACCATCACCAACGCGAACGCGACGGTCGCCCTGCGGCAGGACGGCGGGCTGTCCGACTTCGTCTGGTCGTTCCGCCCGGCGACGACGCCCGAGCCGGAGTCGTACGCCCAGGTCCCGACGACCTCCGACGAGTCCGTCGCACTGTCGAAGGCACTGCGGAAGCGTGGCTTCGCGTTCGTCGGTCCGACCACGATGCACGCCCTGATGGAGGCGCTCGGCATCGTCGACACGCACCTGCTCGGC
This sequence comes from Curtobacterium sp. ABR8, assembly GCF_057812125.1. Lineage (NCBI taxonomy): Bacteria > Bacillati > Actinomycetota > Actinomycetes > Micrococcales > Microbacteriaceae > Curtobacterium > Curtobacterium sp. ABR8. Next base: position 2,933,694 of record NZ_CM173818.1, on the reverse strand, counting down.
AGCCACCGGCGCGGGACCTCGGGCGTCTGGAACTGACCAGGACGCCGACCCCACCGTCAGCGACCGCACCGGGCTAGGGTCGCGGCATGAGCACCGACCAGCCGAACCCGCGCGTGCGTCCTGTCCACCCGGTCGACGCCGACGTCGTCGACGTGCCGGCCGACGTGCCCACCCCCGTGCCGGACCCGGACACGGACACTGCCGGGGACTCGGCGACGGAGCCGGACCACGACCCCGCCGAGGTCCGGATCGCCTTCCTGCTCTTCCCGGACCTGACCCAGCTCGACCTCACCGGCCCGGCGCAGGTGCTCTCCCGGGTGCCCGGTGCACGCGTCGAGTACGTGGCGGCGACGCTGGACCCGGTGCCGACCGACTGCGGGTTCGCGCTGGTCCCGACGACGACCATCGCCGACGCGGGTCCGGCGGACGTCCTCGTGGTCCCGGGCGGTGACGGCGCCTTCGACGCGATGCTCGACCCCGAGGTGATCGGGTTCGTCCGGCGCGAGGCGGAGCGTGCCACCTGGGTGACCTCGGTGTGCACGGGTGCGTTCGTGCTGGGTGCCGCTGGGCTCCTCGCCGGCAAGCGTGCGACGACGCACTGGGCGTCGAAGCCCATGCTGGAGGCGTTCGGGGCGCAGCCGGTCGACGACCGCATCGTCGACGACGGCGCGGTGGTCACCGCGGCCGGCGTGAGCGCGGGCATCGACATGGCGCTGTGGCTGGCGGCCGAGCTCGCGGGGCAGCCGGCCGCCGAGGCGATCCAGCTGCAGATCGAGTACGACCCGCAGCCGCCGTTCGACGCGGGCTCCGCGGTACGCGCCGACGCCGTCGTGGTCGCCCGTGCACGGGCTGCGGCCGAGGCAGCGCGCGGCGACCGGGTCACCCGCGCAGCGGCCGCCGTCCTGCTGTGACGACACAGCTGTCGTGACGACACCGCTGCCGTGACGACCCACCCGCCGCGACGAAGCGGCAGCGCGCTCAGACCAGCGGCTTCTGCATCTGCGTCGCGGTGACCTGGTACCCGAGCGCGGCGTACAGCTCCTGCGCCCCCGTGTTGTAGCCGAACACGTTGAGGCCGATGCTCGTCGCGCCGTGCTCCGCCGCAGCCCGGTGGCCGAGTTCGAGGGCACGGCGGGCGTGTCCGCGGCGACGGTGCGGTTCGTCGATCTCGACGTCGAACACCCACCAGTCGGTCCCGCCGGGCGCGAACGGCCCGATCCAGAGGTACCCGACCGCGGTGTCGTCCTGGTCGAGGACTTCCCACACCAGGTGGCCGTCGGCGGGGGATCCGTCCGGGAACCACTGGTCGAGCGACTTCTGCTTGTTCGCCTCGGCCTGCTCGCGGGTCTCGCCCGCCTGCATCCGCGATGCCACGTACTCGGCCATGGTCCGGTCGAGCCAGGCCGGGAGGCGCGTGGCCGGCATCACCCGCAGGCGCGTGTCCGTCATCGGTTGCCCTTGGAACCCCGGCTCGGCTTGCCGCGCATCTTCCCGCGTCCGGGGGTGGGCCCCTTGCCGGTGTTGGACTTCTTGCCGCTGCCGGACTTGCCGCTGCCGGGCGACTTGGCCTTCGCCTTGCCGCCACCGCCACCGCCGGCGCCCGCTCCGCCCTTGCCCGCCGCGCCCTTGCCGGACCCGCCACCTGCCTTGGAGTCGGCGCGCGCCGCACGCAACGCCTCCTCGACGTCGCGATCGGTGCCGGTCGGCTGGTTCCGCGAACTGTTGGCGGTCCGTCCGCGCACCACGCCGATGAACTCCTCGGTGGTCTCGGTGGCGTCCTCGTCGCGCCAGACCAGCGCGATCTGGGTGCCGGGCGCGCCGAAGAGCGGGCGAGCGACGAGGTCCTTGCGGCTCGCCGCGCGGAAGAGCGACTGGGGGAGCACGACGACACCGACGTTCGCCTCGACCAGGTCGAGCGCGGCGGCCACGTCGGCCGGGACGGGGCCGGCGTCGACGACGTGCACCTCGGCGTCGGTGAGGTCCACCTCGGCCAGGTCGGCGAGGGGGGAGTCCTTCGGCATCGCGACCACGGCCGTCTCGGTCCAGAGCGGGATGGCGTTGTGCTGCTCGGAGACGGGCATGCGAGCGAAGACCATGTCGACCTCGCCGGCGAGCGTGTCGTCGACGTCGTCGGACCCGATCGGCCGCAGCCGCAGCTCGATCGAGGGGTGTCGATCCCGCCAGACACGGGCCCACTTGGCCGGGGAGACCCCGGGCACGAATGCGATGGTGAGTGCCGCGGTCATGCAGACGAGCATAGGGGCCGTACTCTAGGGGGCATGGCGCAGGAACAGACCATGAAGCCCGAAACGGCTGCGAAGAAGCTCGGCATCTTGCTGGCGGCCGCTCCGGAGTCCTTCCAGGGCGCTCCCGTCACACGGACCGCCTTCGACGAGCTCCGGACCGAACCCCCGACGTGGCTCGAGGACCTCCGTCGCGACGGCCCGCACCCGCGACCCGTCGTGGCGCAGAAGCTCGGCATCTCCATCTCGGGGCTGACCCGTGCGGGGATCGACGACGCCCTCACCACGGCGGAGATCAAGTCGCTGCTCGAGCAGAAGCCCGAGTGGCTCGTCCGCGAGCGCGAGACGCAGGCCGCCGTGCACGCCGAGAACGCCCGCGTGAAGCAGGAGCGCGCCGCCAAGGCCGCTGCCCGCGCCGAGGACTGACCCGCCCGGCACCACGCCGCCGCACCCGAGGACCCGCACGTGCACGAGACCGTCGCCGACGCCATGCTCGTCGTGCCGCAGTTCGCGTCGGTGTGCTGCATCGTCGGTGACCGCTACCGCCCGCGCCCCGGCGTGATCGTGCCGGCCGCGGTGATGCTCGTCGCGATGCTCATGCCCGTGGTGCACGCGGGTGCGGTGTGGACGCTGTTCGCGGCGACGCTCCTGCTGCTGCTCGCACCCCTGCCCGTGATGCGACGCCGCCGCGCGGACGGCCGCCGCGCCGAGCCGATGGACGTGCACCGTGCGCTGTCCGCGGTCGTGATGGCCGGCATGCTCCTGATGGGCCATGCGACCGGTGTCGCCGACGGCCACGCCGGCCACGGCATCGCGCTGTCCGCGGTGCTCGGCGCCGGGGTGATCGGCTACTGCGCCTTCAGCGGGTGGCTGCTGCGGCACGAGTGGGCGCAGGAGGACCGTCGTGCGGTCCGGAGCGGCGAGGTCTTCGCGATGACGGTCGCCGTCGTCGGCATGACCCTCGCGATGTAGCGCCGTCGGAGCTCAGCCGGCCGTGGTCGTCGCGTCGCCCGTGTGCGTGACGCGGTCCTTCGCAGCGCGGATGGTGTCCTTCGGCACCGGCGGCACACCCCGTCGGATGCCACGGAGCCCGACCACGAACAGGATCGCGGTGACGACGGCGAACACGACGAAGGTGGTCCCGATCGCGGCCCAGACCGGCAGTGCCAGGGCGAGGAGCGCCACCACGAGGCCGGCCAGCAGCACGAGGGTGGTCAGCGCGAAGGCCACCGCGGCGCCCGTGAGCACCAGCCCGGTCTTCGCCCCGTTCGCCCGCTCGCTGATCTCGCGCCGAGCCGAGGCGACCTCGTCGCGGACGGCGCGGAGCACGGGTTCCAGGGCCTTCTGCACCAGGCCGGCGGTGACCGTGTCGCGGAAGGACGGCTTGCTGCTGGCCGTGGTGTCGTCGTGGTCCGTGGTGCTCATGGGTCTCCTGTCCGGGCGCGGTGATCGCGTCCACCTGCTGTGACGCGTCCGGTCCGATGATCGTCACGTTCGTGGCGGCGTGCTCGGTCGCTTCCCAGCTTGTGGAGCCGCAGGTGGCGGTGGGCGCGACCGCCGGGAGGCCCGCCCCGCGTCGACGACGCAGGACGGGCCTCCCGGGTGGTCGGGCCGAGTGCCCTACTCGGCGATCTCCTCGAGGTCGTCGATGCCACGTGCCGCCGCCGCTGCGCGGCGCGCGCGCATCGACGGGGCCGCGAGCGCGGCGAGGACGGCGAGGACGGCGACGCCGGTGCACGCCCAGAACCCGATGGTGAAGGCGTCGTCGGTCGGCAGGCCCTGCGGGGTGCTGTGCGAGGTGATGAGCGCCGCGATGACGGCGGTGCCGACGCTCGAGCCGATCGTGCGGACGACGGTGTTGGCGCTGATCGCCTCGCCGGTCTGGTTCGCGGGCACGCTCTCGATGATGGCGTTCGAGCACGCGGCGAGGGCCAGGCCGATGCCGATCCCGGTCAGGATGCCGGAGACGACGACCTGCCAGAGCTCGCCGTGCGCGATCGCGGGCAGCAGGAACGCGGCGACGATGGCGATCCCGCCCAGCAGCATGGGCGGCTTCGGGCCAACCTTGCGGACGAGGATGCCGGCGATCGGTCCGGCGACGATCATCATCAGGACGGTCGGCAGCAGGAAGAGCCCGGCCTGGGTGACGTCCTTGCCGAAGCCGTAGCCGAGCGCGCTCGGCAGCTGCAGCAGGGTCGGCACGAGGACGAAAGTGCCGAACATCGCGAAGCCGAAGACGAGCGCGACGACGTGGGCCGTCCAGACGCCGCGGACGGCGAACAGGCGGACGTCGATGAGCGGTTCGGCGACGCGGAGCTCGACCAGGACGAACACCACCAGTGCGACGGCGCCGAGGACCAGCAGACCGATGGTCTTGCCGTCGCCCCAGCCCCAGGTCTCGCCCTCGCTGACCGCCAGCAGGATCGACACGAGCGAGACGGCGAGGACGAAGGTGCCGACCATGTCGAGGCGGCCGGGCTTGCGGACCGGCGACTCCGGCATGCCGAAGACCGCGCCGAGCAGGGCGATGACGACGAGCACGGCGGGCAGCCAGAACAGCCAGTGCCACGACAGGTGCTCGACGATCGGTCCGGCGGCGACGATGCCGACACCGGCGCCGATGCCGAAGATCGCGGAGAGCAGACCGATCGTGACGCTGACCTTCTCCTTGGGCAGCTCGTCACGGACGATGCCGATCGACAGCGGCATCACCGCACCGGCGGCGCCCTGCAGTGCACGGCCGACGATGAGGACGCCGAGGTTCGGTGCCAGCGCGGCGAGCACGGCGCCGACGAGCAGGATCGAGAGCACGACGATCAGGACCTTGCGCTTGCCGATCATGTCGCCGAGGCGACCGAGGATCGGCGTGAGCACCGAGGCGGACAGCAGGTAGGCGGTGAGCACCCAGCTCGTCGCGCTCGTCGAGGCGCCGAGGTCCCGTCCGATGGTCGACAGCGCCGGGGCGACGAGCGACTGCAGGACCGCGAACGACAGACCGCCGAGGGACAGGTAGACGATGATCGCCGTGCTGTTCGGCCGGTGCCCGGCGGTGGTGGGGTGCGAGCCCGTGCGGGGGCTCTGCATGGTGTCGGTCATCGTGCTCCGTGTCTGGGTGATGTAAACAACTGCTGACTTGATGAGGGTACGCAGTTCTCGCACGATGTCAACACTTGCTTACATCCCGGTCCGGGCCGCTACGCTTCGACCATGAGCAAGGACGCCGCCGCCACCCGACTGCTGCTCGTGCGGGCGGCGCGACACCGGTTCGCGTTCGACGGGTACAAGGCGACGACGGTGCGGGACATCGCCTCGGACGCGGGGGTCAACGTCGCGCTGATCAACCGCTACTTCGGGTCGAAGGAGGGGCTGTTCCGTGCCTGTCTCGACCGGGTGGTGCAGGACCTCGGGGTCGAGCAGCCCGTCGAGCGGGGCCTCGAGCGCGCGCTGGCCGGCCTGGTGTCGCACGTCGTCCGCGCGCCGACCGACGACGACTCCCTCCAGCTCATGCTGCTGCTCCGGTCCTCCGGTGACGACGGCGCCGACGCCATCCGCCGCGAGACCCTGCGCCGGTACGCCGAGCGGCTCGCCACGGCCGTCGGCGGCGAGGTCACCGAGGAGATGCTCGTCCGGGCCGAGATCGCGCTGTCGGTGGTGCTCGGGATGACGATGCTCCGGCGCTCCACCGCGGTGGAGCCGCTCGCGTCGGCGGACGACGACCTCGTGGCCCGGGCGCTCGACGACGCGCTCCGCGCCCTGCTCGCACCATCGCGGTAGCGTCGAGCCGTGTCCGACCGACCCGCTCGCCGTCCCGACCCCGCTCCGCGCCTCGACGAGGTCGACGAGCGCATCCTCTGGACGCTCGCCGGCGATGCCCGGATCCCGAACAACCGACTCGCGGCCGCCGTGGGCATCGCGCCGTCGACGTGCCTGACCCGGGTCCGGGCGCTCGAGGACGCCGGGGTGATCCGCGGCTACCGGGCCGAGGTCGACATCGCCCGCCTGGGGTTCTCGATCGAGGCGATGGTCTCGGTCCGGGTCCACGCAGCGGCCCGCCACGAACTCCGCGACTTCGCGAAGCGACTGCTCCGCGTGCCCGTCGTGCAGGACGTCTCGTTCCTGGCCGGTGACAAGGACTTCCTGGTGCACATCGCGTGCGAGTCGACCGAGCAGCTCCGGGACTTCGTCGCCGACGAGCTCAGCGGGGACCCCTCCGTGGCGACGACGCAGACGAACATCGTGTTCGAGCGGCTCGTCGCCGACCGGTCCACGCAGGGTCGCTCGTTCGACGAGCTCCGACGCTGGCGCGCCTGACGCGAGTTCCCCCGCCGGTGCGCCTGAGGGGCTCCGTCAGCGCTGCCGGGTCATCGGGACGTGCGGGATCCGGTCCTCGAGGTACTCGTCCCCGGAGCGGACGAACCCGAAGCGGGCGTACCACTGCTCGAGGTGCGACTGGGCGCCGAGGGCGATGCTCGGCGAGCGGGACTCGGCGATCGCGGCCTCGATCAGCTGTCCGGCGAGTCCCTGCCCGCGGGCGTGCGCCGCGGTGACGACCCGGCCGATGCGCTCGGTGCCGTCGGGTTCGCGCAGGAGTCGGAGTGTGGCGTCCACCGAGCCCTGGCCCGCCCAGAACTGCACGGTGCCGGGCTCGAGGTCACGCCCGTCGATGTCCCCGTAGGCGGCCCCCTGCTCGACGACGAAGACGTCCTGCCGGAGCCGGAGGATCTCGTGCAGCGTGACGATGTCCAGGTTGCGGGTCGGAGCGTTGAAGATCGAGACCACGGACGGCCTTTCCTGAGAATTTCTTCCAGAACAGGGTGCGTTCCGGATCGGACCGGCGTACATTGCCGGTCAACCACTCTACGTGCGCAGCCGAGTTCAGGAGGTGAGCGCATGGACACGACATCGCGCGCTCCCTGGCTCACGGTGCTCCGGATCGCCCTGCTGGGCGTCGTGACCCTCGCTGCCCTCGTGCTGCTGTCCCTGGCGTTCGGAGCCCGTCCCGCCTCGGCTGCCGACGCGGCGTCCGCGCAGCCCGCCCAGACGCAGCAGCGCGGGCTCGTCACCGGTGTGGTCGACGGCCTCGGCGAGACCGTGCACGACGTGTCCGGCGGTGTCGGACGGGTCGTCGGCGGCGTCGTGGACCCCGTCCGCACGGCGGTCGCGCCCGCGCCCGCGCCGAAGCCCGTACCTGCTGCACCGGCCCCTGCCCCGGCCGCCCCGGCGCACGCCCCGGTGGTCCCGGTGCCCACTGCCGCCGCTCCGGCGCCCGCTGCTCCGGCCCCCGCGGCCTCGAACCCCGTGACCCCGACCCCTGCCGCTCCGACGACCGCGCCCGCACCCGCGGTGCCGGCCACGACCGCCCCCGCGGCCGAGCCGGCCACGCACCCGGTACAGGGCGTCGTCGAGCAGGTGGGCACCGCCTCCCGGCCCGTCACCGACACCGTCGCGACGGCGCTGCGTCCCGTGACCGGGACCGTGCAGACGGTCACCGGAGCACGGCCGGTGACCACCGTCGTCGACACGGTCGACCACGTGGTCGGCGGCGTCCCGGTCGTCGGCGCGGTCGTCGGTGACGACACCCTCGGCACGGTCACCGGGCCGGTGACCGGGCTGGTGGACGACACGCTCGGCGGTGTCGGGACGACCGTCGGGCAGGTCCCTGACGTCGGGGCGGGCGTCGTCCCGTCGGTCGGTGCCGTCCTGCCAGGAGGCACGGATCCCGTCGTCGACGTCCCCGCACCTCCGGTCGTCACCGGCCCCACCCCGTCCGGCGCGCCCGGTACGGCGGTCCCGTCCGCGCGTCCGCCGCAGGCCGCCGCGCCGGCGACGACTCCGTCCATGACCACGGTCCCGACGACCGACGATCCCGCCGCTCCCGGAACGAGCGCCGAGCGCCGTCCCGGTGCGGCCGTGCCGTCCGCGCTCGTGACCGGGCCGCTCGTCGTGCCCGTCGCCGTCGGCGGCGTGCAGGACGCGACCCTCGGCGGCACCGCCCTGGTCCTGCCCGAGCCGGGCGACGGCCACTCCTCGCCGTCCGACGGCCCTCGCGGCGCGGGTGTCCTCGGTGGCAGTGCCACCTCGACCTCCGGTGGCGCAGCAGCCGTCGGCATCGTCGGCTCGACCGACGACATCGTCTCCCTCGCCGCGGGGTCTCGCGGCACGCTCGTCGACGACGCGGTCCCCGCATCGGTCGTCGGCGAGCACGACGTCGCCCCTGACTGAGATCGGTGCGCCTGTCCGGCACGGCAGGCACGCACACACACCGACCGCGACCGCGGTCGGTCAACGATCTCGATCAGGGAGTACGACCATGAACAAGTACGTCTCGAGAGGGCTCTGGTTCGCCCTCTTCGTCGGCGGCCTCACGCTCGGAGGGACGGCTGCGGCGAACGCGGCCACGACCTCCGGAGCGGACGGCGCCGTGTCCGGAACCCAGGTGGTTCCCTCGGTGGACGCTCCGGTGTCCCTCACCGGCAACGCCCTCGGGGTGCTCGGCGACGCGGTGTCGTCGGTGACCTCTCCCGCTGCCGCTCCTGCAGCCCCGGCTCCTGCTCCGGCGTCCGCGCCGACGACCTCGGGAGCCGACGGCACGGCCTCCGGCACCCAGGCGGCGCCGGCCGTGACCGCGCCGGTCTCCGTCGGCGGCAACGCGGTCGCCGTCGGGGGCGACGCAGTGTCGGCCCCGGCCCCGGCCCCGGCCCCGGCCCCGGCTGCTCCGGCTGCTCCGGCTGCGGCCGCTGCTCCGACCACGTCCGGTTCCGACGGCACCGGTTCGGGGACGCAGGTCGCCGGCGACGTGACCGTCCCCGTCACCGTCGGTGGCAACGCGGTCGCCGTCGGCGGTGACGCGGTGTCGACCACGACGCCGGCCGCCCCGGCTGCACCCACCCCGGCCACCCCGGCCGAACCCGCCGCTCCGGCACCGGTGACCTCGGGCGAGGACGGCACGGGTTCGGGGACCCAGGTCGCCCCGGTCGTGTCGGTCCCGGTGACGGTGTCCGGCAACGGCATCGGCGTCCTCGGGGACGGCACCGCTGCGGCGTCCGGCCCGGCGACGGCCCCGGCCCCCGCCGCTCCGGCCACGACCGCACCGAGCACGTCGGGCGACGACGGGCTGCTCTCGGGTACCCAGGTCGGCGGACTGGTCGACGTGCCGGTCACGATCGGTGGCAACGGCATCGGACTCCTCGGTGACGGCACCTCGACGGGGACGACGCCCGCCGGCGGCACCGGCACGACCGCCGGTTCGGCTCCGGCTGCCGGTGGCACGACGGACGGTTCCGACGGCACCGCCTCGGGCACCCAGGTGTCCCCGGTGGTCACGGTCCCGATCACGGTGTCGGGGAACGGCATCGGTGTGGTCGGCGACGGCACCAGCGCCGGCGCGACGGCCCCGACGGGCACCACCCCGGGCAGCACGACCCCGTCGACCGGGGCGACGACCTCCGGTGACGGTGGCGTGCTCTCCGGCACCCAGGTGGTCCCGGTGATCAGCCTGCCGATCACGATCGGCGGGAACGGCATCGGTGTCGTCGGCGACGGCACCGCCACCACCCCCGTCACCGGCACCACGCCGGGTGACGGGACGGACCCGGGCACGGACCCCGGTACGAACCCCGGTGACGGTACGGACCCGGGCACGGACCCCGGTACGAACCCCGGTGACGGGACGGACCCGGGCACGGACCCCGGTGACGGGACGGACGTCGGCGACGGCACCGCGCCCGGAACCGTGACCACCCCGGCTGGTGCCACCGGCACGGACGGGCCGACCCGGGCCTCCACGGCGGGTGTGGTGACCACCACGGTCGCCGCGACCACCGGGCTCCCGGCCGTCGCACGCACGGTGGCCGACACGGTCGCCGCCGGTGACGGCGCGACCGAGCTCGCCTACACGGGAGCGACCTCGCCGGTCGTCCCCGTCGGGTCCGCGCTCCTGCTGCTGCTCGCCGGGGCCGGCACGCTCGTGCTCCGTCGTCGGCACTCCCGAGTCGGCACCGACGTGCAGCGCTGACAGCAGGTGACCGAGGGGCGTCGCACCGCCGACGCCCCTCGTCACCGTGCCCGGAGTTGTCCGAACGGCCGGCCGGCACCACCATGAGGGGGTGCGCTCCGCCCTCGTCCGGCATCCGGTGACGGCCGCGATCACGTTCCTCGTGGTCGCGACCGCGGTCTTCGGCATCGTCGTCCGGGTCCTGCACGGCGCCGACCCGGCCTCGTACGGGCCCTTCCGGATCTTCGCGGCGTCCACGGGCGCGGTCGCGTTGCTCACCACGATCGCCGGCGTCGTCGTCCTCGTCGGGGCCGCCGAACGGCTGATGGGGTCGTGGCGGACCGCCCTGGCGTTCGTCGTCACCACCGTCGTCGGCACCGCGGCCGGCGCGCTCACCGCGTTCGTCGACGCCGACGGTCGCGACCTCGCCGGCCTGCTGCTCGGACGGGCGACGGCCTTCGACCCCTGGACCGCGATCGTCGGCACGATCGTCACCGCGAGCGCGTTCGCCGGACCGCTCTGGCGACGGCGCATCCGGGTGAACGCGCTCGCCGTCGTGGCCGCGCTCCTGCTCTACGCCGGACACGCCTCCGACCTGTACGCGGTGCTCGCCGCCGGGGCGGGATGGGTGCTCGGCGAGCTGCTCCGCCGCACCCCGAAGCGTGGCGGGTGGGTGCGCAGCTCGCACCGCGAGACCCGGGTGCTGCTCGGGACGGTCGTGCTGGTCTCGGCGATCGGTCCCGTGGTGGCGCTCGTCTCCCGCGCACGGGTCGGACTGCTCGCCCCGATCGCCGCGGTGCTCGGCACCGGTCCGGTGACGCCCGTGAGCGGCTGTGGCACGGAGGGGGCCTCGGCGGAGTGCCTCCGCGCGCTGCTGGCGTACCGGGCGACGGACCCGTGGACCCTGCTGCTCGCCGTCGCGCCCCTGCTCGTCCTGGTCGTCGGCGGCCTCGGGCTCTTCCGGGGCAGCCGGTTCGCCGTCTGGCTCGTGGTGGCGGTCGACCTGGTGACGGCGGTGGCGGCCGCGGTCACCTACGGGGTGCTGCCCGCGCGGGCCGGTGGGCTGCAGGGCACCGCCGACGAGTTCGTCACGGCGCTGTCGGTCGGTGCGTCGATCGTGGTGCCGCTCGCGACCGCGGCCGTCCTCGTGCTCCGGCGCCGGTCGTTCACGGTGCTGCCCTCGCGTCGGCGTGTGGTCGCCTTCGCGGTGACCGTGGTCGCGGCGGTCGCCGTCGTGGTCGGCACGGTCGCGGTGTTCGCGGCGTCGGCACCGCAGCGCGTCGAGGACCCGCTCCGGCTCGCCGTGGCAGCGCTCGGCCCGCTGTCGCCGTCGGCCGCCTGGGAGCGACTGCCGTCGCTCGGCACCGCGCTCCGCATCGTGGTCGGGCTCGCCGGACCGGTGCTCTGGTTCGTCGTCGCGCTCGCCGCGGTCCGACCGACCGGCGCGGTGGAACCGGACACCGACGCGGACGGCTCCCGCAGCGACCGGGAGCGGGCCCGGGCGCTCGTGACCGCCGGCGGGGGCGACACGTTCGGGTGGATGACGACCTGGCGCGGCAACGCGTACTGGTTCGCCGCCGACGGGCGCGCCGGGGTGGCGTTCCGACGCAGCGGTGGCGTGGCCGTCACCGTCGGTGGTCCGTTCGGCTACCCGGACGCCCGCGACGCCGCGATGACGGACTTCGCCCGGTACTGCGACGACAACGGGTGGACGACCGTCTACTACGGCGTCGACGCCCGGAACGCCGAGCTGCTGACGACGCTGGGGTGGTCGACGCTGCCGGTGGCCGAGGACGCCGACCTCGACCCGCGCACCTGGACGACCACGGGCAAGCGCAAGCAGGACGTCCGCACGGCCGTGAACCGGGCTCGTCGCGAGGGCATCACCGCCACGTGGTCGTCATGGCAGGACCTGCCGCCGTCGACAGCGCGGCAGATCGAGGCGATCTCGGAGGAGTGGGTGTCGGAGCGCGAGCTCCCCGAGATGGGCTTCACACTCGGCGGGGTGGACGAGATGCGTGACCCCGCCGTCCGGACGCTCGTCGCGCAGGACGCCACCGGGCGGGTGCTCGCCGTGACGAGCTGGTTGCCGAGTCACCGCGAGGGCCGGGTCGTCGGGTGGACGCTCGACGTGATGCGCCGGACCGAGGCCGCGCCGAACGGCGTGATGGAGTTCCTCGTCGCGAGCGCCGCCGAACGGATGCGGGACGACGGTGTCGAACGGCTCAGCCTGTCGGCGGCGCCGCTCGCACAGGCGGGCGAGGCCGCCGCCCCGAACGACGGGGTGCAGAGCCTGCTCGAGCTCGTCGGGGGAGTCCTCGAACCGGTCTACGGCTTCCGGTCGCTGCTGCGGTTCAAGCAGAAGTTCGGACCCGACCTGCACCCGCTCGTCCTCGCCTACCCCGACCCGGTCGCGCTGCCGTCGATCGGACTCGCGGTCGTCCGGGCGTACCTGCCGGACCTGTCGCTGCGGCAGGCGGTCGCGCTCGCGCGCGGACGCGGCTGACCGCGCGTTACACGGTGCGTCCCGGCTCGACGCGTCCGTCACCGGTCTGGGGTATCGTTCCGACTACGCAAGCGCTCCGGGGTCGGTGCAATTCCGAACCGGTGGTGACAGTCCACGAACTGATGACGGGTGCGAACCCGCCAGAGGTTGACTCGGTGAAACTCCGGGACCGACGGTGAGAGTCCGGATGGGAGGCGCGCTGGCGGACGAGACGACCCACCCTGCGTGGGGCGGCCCGTCCGTCGATGCCGACGATCGTCGAACACCCCCGGAGTCCCGTTGAGAGGACACCAGTGTTCACCGGCATCATCGAGGAACTCGGCACCGTCACCGCCGTCGAGCAGCACGGCGACTCCGTCGCGCTCACCGTGCGCGGGCCGATCGTGGTCGCGGACGCGAGCCACGGCGACTCCATCGCCACCAGCGGCGTGTGCCTGACCGTCGTCGAGCAGACCCCCGACTCCTTCACCGCGTTCGTCATGAAGCAGACCCTCGACATGAGCGCGCACGGAGCGCTGCGGGTGGGCGACCGCCTGAACCTCGAACGTGCGGCGTCGGTCGGCGACCGGCTCGGCGGCCACATCGTGCAGGGCCACATCGACGGCACCGCCACCGTGCTGGAGACCTCGGACGGCGACGGCTGGCGCCGGGTGCGGTTCTCGCTCGCGCCGGCGCTCAGCCCGCTCGTCGTCGACAAGGGATCCATCGCACTCGACGGCGTCTCGCTCACCGTCAGTGCCGTCTCGCCGGAGGACACCGCGCCCGACGCCGCCTGGTTCGAGGTCAGCCTGATCCCCGAGACGCTCGAGGCCACGACGCTCGGCCTGCGCGTGCCGGGGGACCGGGTGAACGTCGAGACCGACGTGCTGGCACGGCACGTGCGCCGGATGCTGCGGCTCGACGCCGCGGTCGGCACGCTCGAGACCGTCGGGTCGGAGGCCCGGTGATGGTCGCGTCCGTGCCGCAGACGCTCGGCCTGGCGAGCGTCGAGGCCGCGATCGCGTCGGTGGCGGCCGGTCGCCCGGTCATCGTGGTCGACGACGAGGACCGCGAGAACGAGGGCGACGTCATCCTGTCCGCCGAACTCGCGACGCCCGAGTGGATCGCCTGGACCGTGGCGCACTCGTCCGGGTTCATCTGCGCGCCCGTCAGCACCGGGATCGCCGACGCCCTCGACCTGCCGCCGATGGTCCAGCACAACGAGGACGTCCGCGGCACCGCGTACACCGTCACCGTCGACGCCGCCGTCGGGGTCACCACCGGCATCAGTGCCCACGACCGTGCGCGCACGCTGCGGGTGCTCGCCGACCCGACGTCCGTGCGCGACGACCTGCACCGTCCCGGTCACGTCGTCCCCCTGCGTGCGAGGCCGGGCGGGGTCCGCGAACGTGCGGGGCACACCGAAGCAGCGATCGAGCTCGTCACGGCTGCCGGGCTGCGGCCCGCCGCGGCGATCTGCGAGATCGTCGACGAGGACGGCGGCATGATGCGGCTGCCGGCGCTCGTCGCACTCGGGGCGCGCGAGGGCGTGCCCGTCATCACCATCGCCGCGCTCGTCGAGTGGCTGGACGCGGCAGACCGGACGGCGGCAGCAGCTGCCCCGTCCACGGAAGGGACAGCACGATGAGCGGAGCAGGCGCGGCGGACCGCGACCACGTCGACGGCACCGGGATCCGGGTGGCCATCGTCGCCGGGCAGTGGCACGACACGATCGCGGCGGGTCTCCTCGCCGGGGCGCAGCGCGAGGTCGAACGACTCGGCGCCACCGCGTCGGTGTTCCCGGTCCCGGGGAGCTTCGAGCTGCCCGTCGTCGCGAAGACCGCCCTCGAGGCCGGGTTCGACGCCGCGGTCGCGCTCGGCGTGATCATCCGGGGTGGCACCCCGCACTTCGAGTACGTGTCCGACGCCGCCACGAGCGGGCTCACCCGCGTGGCGATCGACACCGGCAAGCCCGTGGGCTTCGGTGTGCTGACGCTGGACGACGAGCAGCAGGGCATCGACCGGGCCGGGCTGCCCGGGTCGAAGGAGGACAAGGGCGCCGAGGCCGTCCACGCCGCGGTCGCGACCGCGGTCACGCTGCGCTCGCTGCGCGTCCTCGCGTAGCGGCGCAGCGCTCGCGAAACCAGGTTCCGGACACAACACCACGCTGATCCGCGGTGCTGTGTCCGGAACCTGGTTCCCCACACGGCGCCGGAACGCAGAACGGCCCCGCACCTCGAGAGGTGCGGGGCCGTTCGACGTGAGCGGAGTGGTTACCGCTTGCCGAACACGTGGATCGGCAGGAAGAAGGAGAGGGTCATCAGGATCAGTCCGCCCATGAAGACGAACGCCTGACCCGAGTCGACCTGGAACGCGAACCCGAACAGGTACATCGACACCAGCAGCAGCAGGATCGAGAAAACAGCGGCGATGACGCGGCCCACGGGATACCTCCGGGTGTCGACGAGTGGAACGTCGCCAAGTCTATCCCCAGGAACGGGGATGGTCGTTCACGCGCCGGGCTTCGTCGCGATCAGACGGTCCACGACGGCGAGCAGTGCCTCCATGTCGACGGTGCTGCGCTTCGGGCGACCGTCGCTCGCCGCCCCCAGTGAGGCCTGGTGGTACAGGCCGTCGCCGAGGAGCTTGACGGCCTGGGCGGTCGGTTCGTCGCGGAGCGCGTCGACGAGGGTCGCGAGCCAGGCGTTCTCGGTGTCGTCGAGGGTGCGACCCGCTTCTTCGTAGCCGGCCTGCTGCAGGCGGCTCGCGGCGAGGAGCGCGAGGTCGAGCTCGCTGCCGACGAACAGGCAGTTGCGGACGAAGTAGCGGGCGGCGCCGTCCTCGGCCTCGGCCATGCGCTCGACGTCGATGGCGGACAGGTCGGACAGTCGCTCGCACAGCCCCTCGACCAGGGCCGCCTTGGAGCCGAAGTGGTACAGCAACCCGCCCTTGGAGACACCGGCGCGCGCGGCGACGGCGTCGAGCGTCGCGGGACGTTCGCCGTCCTCGCACACGATGGCGACGAAGCTGTCGAGGACGCGGTCGCGGGCACTGGCCATGCGCACGAGTCTAGGAGGAGTTGCGCGCGCAGCGGGCACCACTCGTCAGCGTCGGGCCGTGAACGCTCACGAAGCGGTCCGGAGCATGGTCCGTGGGACACGCCGTGTGGAGCACGCACGCATTGATCCACCGTGCGTGTGGCACTAGCGTCGTCGTGACCGTGAAGGTTCACGAGACGACAAGGATCCGCATGTCAGCGCAGACCGCGAACACCGCCAGCACCACGACTCCGACGGTCGCCGACCGCCCCGGCTGGGCCGTCCTCGGCCCCGGGGGCATCGCCCGCCGCTTCCTCTCCCAGCTGCCCGCGAGCGGTGGTGCCCTGGTCGCCGCCGGCAGCTCGTCCACCGAACGGGCGCAGACCTTCGCCGACGAAGCCGCGCAGCTCGGGTTCGCAGACGTCTCCGCCGCGACCTACGACGAGATCCTCGCCGACCCGCGCGTCGACGCCGTCTACGTGTCGACCGTGCACACCGGTCACGCCCGGCTCGTCCTCGCCGCGCTCGAAGCCGGCAAGGCCGTGCTGTGCGAGAAGCCCCTCGCCCCGAACCACGGCACCGCCATGGCGCTCGCCGACGCCGCGCGCCAGGCCGGCCTGCCGCTGGTCGAGGCGTTCATGTACCGCTTCCACCCGCAGACCGCCGCACTGCTCGACCTCGTGCGCGACGGCGTCGTCGGCGAGGTCACGCACATCGACGCCTCGTTCGCGTTCCGCACCGGCGAGCGGACCGGCCGGTTGTTCGACGTCGACACCGCCGGCGGCGGGATCCTCGACGTCGGCGGGTACCCGGTGACGATGGCCGCCGCGATCGTGCAGGCCGCGACCGGTGTCGCCGTCGCCGAGCCGACGGAGCTGACCGCCACCGGGACCCTCGGGCCGACCGGCGTCGACGAGTGGACCGTCGCGCAGCTCACCTACAAGGGCGGGATCACGGCGTCGGTCCGCACCGGCGTCTTCGTGCAGGACGACAACGCCGTGACGGTGTACGGCTCGCGCGGTCGCATCGTGCTCACCGACCCGTGGACCCTCGGCGACGACCCCACCATCGAGATCCGCACCGTCGACGAGGGCCCGCGCTCGCTGTCGTTCGCGGGCGAGCACCCCTACGCCCGCGAGGCAGACGCCACCACCGACGCGCTGCGTGCCGGTGCGGTCGAGGCGTCGCAGATGACGATCGACGAGTCGCTCGCAACCGCCCGCACCCTCGACAAGTGGCGCGCCGCGATCGGCCTGCGGTACCCGTTCGAGGCCGAGACCGCGGACATCCCCACCGTGAGCGGTCGGCCGCTCCGGGTCCAGGACGGCAACCCCATGAAGTACGGCGAGATCCCGGGCGTCGGCAAGCGGCTGTCCCGCCTGGTCATGGGCGTCGACAACCAGCCCGACCTGGCGCACGCCAGCGCGATCTTCGACCTGTTCGTCGAGCAGGGCGGCAACGTCTTCGACACCGGCTACATCTACGGCGGCGGCGTGCTCGAGGGCCGGCTCGGCAAGTGGATCCAGAACCGTGGTGTCCGTGAGGACGTGGTGGTCATCACGAAGGGCGCGCACACGCCGTTCTGCGACCCGGAGTCCCTGACGAAGCAGCTGCTCGAGAGCCTGGAGCGCCAGGGCACCGACTACGCGGACATCTACATGATGCACCGCGACAACCCGGACATCCCGGTGGGGGAGTTCGTCGACGTCCTCGACGAGCACCGCCGCGCCGGCCGCATCCGCGTGTACGGCGGGTCGAACTGGACCCCGGCACGCTTCGACGAGGCCAACGCCTACGCCCGGGCGAACGGGAAGCACGAGTTCGAGGTCCTCAGCAACCACTTCGGCCTGGCCGAGGCGTACGACGTGCCGTGGGACGGCTGCGAGCACGCGACCGACGCCGCGTCGAAGGCGTGGCTCGAGGAGCGTCAGGTCCCGCTGCTGCCGTGGTCGTCGCAGGCCCGCGGCTTCTTCACCGGCCGCGCGACGCCCGAGGACACCAGCGACGCCGAGCTCGTCCGCTGCTACTACAGCGACGAGAACTTCGAGCGGCTCCGTCGCGCCCGGGAGCTCGGCGACCGGTTCGGCGTCCCCGCCACGGCGATCGCCCTGGCGTACGTGCTGAACCAGCCGTTCCCGACGTTCCCGCTCTTCGGACCCCGTACGATCGCGGAAGCCCGATCGTCCATGACGGGCCTCTCCGTCGACCTCACCCCGGAACAGGTGGCATGGCTGGACCTCCGCGACTGACCCAGTCGCCACCGGACGGACCGCACCCCGGCGGCCGCGCGACGATCATCGACGTCGCCGCGGCTGCCGGGGTGTCCCGGCAGACCGTCACGCGTGCGATGAACGGCATGTCCGGCATCAGCGCGACCACGAAGGAACGGGTGCTCGCCGTCGCGGCGGCGCTCGACTACCGGCCGTCGCGGTTCGGCCGTGGGCTGGTCACCGGCGGCGACCACCAGCTCGGACTCGTCGTGAACGACCTGCGGAACCCCTACACGCCCCAGCTCGCCTCCGCCGTGTTCCGGCTCGCCGCCGAGCAGGGGTGGAACGTCATGCTCGCCGACGTCGACCTGGCGAGCGACGCGGACCGGATGGTCCAGGCGCTCGGCGCGCAGACCGACGTGGTCATCGGCTACCTCGGCTCGCGTCGGCACCGGTGGAGCGAGGTCCTCGGCAACGTGCCGATGGTCGAGCTCGACCCGTCCTCCGACCCGCCGACGGCGGCCGTGTGGATCGACCCCGCCGACGCGATCGAGGCCCTCGCCGACCACCTGGTGGCGACCGGGGTGCGGCACCCGGTCGTGCTCGACAACTCGTCGCCGGACCAGACGAGCGCACGCGGCGGGCTCATGCTGGACGCCCTCCGCCGCCGGGGTTACCTGCCGGAGCTCGTGCACGCGCCGCACGCCACGGCCGAGTGCGGTGCCGAGGAGACCGTGCGGATCCTCGCCCGGAAGCGCCGGCTCGACGCGATCCTCGCGTTCAACGACGTGATGGCGCTCGGCGTGCTGCAGGCGTGTCGGCGTGCGGGCGTCGACGTCCCGGGTGACGTCCGGGTCGTCGGCGTCGACGGCCTGCCGCTCGGCGCGCTGGTGTCACCGACGCTCACCACCCTGGCGGTCGACCTCGACGCCGTCGCGCGCGAGGCGCTCGGCCTCGCCCTCGGCATGCTCGCCGGCGAGCTGCCACGGCACGGCCCCGGAGTGCAGCGCACCGTGCGCCACAGCCTGCTGGTCCGCGACTCGGCCTGACGACGGCCGCGAGCCCCACCCCACCCCGCCGCACCCCGCCCGCCTCGCCCCACCCCACCCCGCCCTGCCCCGCGGCCGCGCCCTGCCCCCGAGGTTCCGAAATCTCGGCATGTCGGTGCTCGGGCCGCCCGACATCGGAACCCGGGCAGAGACCACGCGGCGTGTGGTGGAACCCCGGCACCGGAACCCCGGCACCAGTACCCCGGCACCGGTACCCCGGCATCGGAACCCCGGCACCAGTACCCCGGCATCGGTACCCCGGCACCAGTACCCCGGCATCGGTACCCCGGCACCGGAACCCCGGCACCAGTACCCGGGCACCGGAACTCCGGCACCGGGACCCCGGCACCGGACGCGGGTCGACCCGCAGCTCCAGCCTCCCGCCGTGGGCGTGACCAGTCGCCGGACTGGAGGCGCGTGGCGGGCCCGCCACGGGCCTCCCGTCAGCCTGTTGGTTGCATTTGCAACCATAACCGTCCAGACGGTACACTGGCGGAGTCCTGACGGGGCGCGTGTCCATCCCGCGTCCCGTCTCGTCTGCCCCACGCACCGCCCCGCCGTCGACCAGGTCCGGCTCGAAGTCCCAGGAGTCCGCCGTGTCCGCACTGCTCACCAGCCCCGTCGCCACCCGTGTCACCGGGAGCCGTGCCCGACGGTTCCTCGCGCTCGCCGTGCTCATGCTGCCGGTCCTGCTCATCTCGGTGGACAACACCGTGCTGAGCTTCGCGCTGCCGTCGATCAGCCGCGCGCTCAACCCGGACGCCACCACGCAGCTCTGGATCGTCGACGCGTACCCGCTCGTCCTGGCCGGCCTGCTCGTGGTGATGGGCAGCATCGGTGACCGCATCGGCCGCCGTCGGATCCTGGTGGTCGGGGCCACCGGCTTCGCGCTGTTCTCCGTCGCCGCGGGCTTCGCGACCGACGCATGGATGCTCGTCGCCGCCCGGATCGCGATGGGGGTGTTCGGCGCGATGCTCATGCCCGCGACGCTGTCGATCATCCGCAACGTCTTCGTCGACGCGGGGGAGCGGCGGATGGCGCTCGCCGTCTGGTCGACGATGTTCGCGGCCGGCAACGCCCTCGGCCCGCTCGTCGGTGGCACGCTGCTCGCGCACTTCCGCTGGGGCAGCGTCTTCCTGATCGCGGTGCCGATCCTCGTGCTCATGCTCGTCGGCGTCCCGTTCTGCGTGCCCGAGTCGCGCGACCCGATGCCCGGTCCGGTGGACGTGCCGAGCATGTTCCTGTCCCTCGGCGCGCTTGCGCCGACCGCGTGGGCGATCAAGTCGGTCGTGCACCCGGAGGAGCGCGGGTTCGCCGTCGCCATGCTCGCCGTCGGGGTCGTGTGCGGCATCGCGTTCGTCCGCCGGCAGCTGCGCTCCCGCACGCCGATGCTCGACCTGCGGCTGTTCCGCAGCACGGCGTTCACCGGCAGCGTGCTCATGAACCTGATGGCGATGTTCTCGCTGACCGGCTTCCTGTTCTTCATCGCGCAGCACCTGCAGCTCGTCGCGGGTCTGGACCCGTTCACCTCGGGCGTCGTGCTCATCCCCGGATCGGTGCTCACCATCGTCGCCGGACTGGTGGTCGTGCCGGTCGTCGCCCGCGTCGCACCGCGCTGGGTCGTGTCGGTCTCGCTGCTCTTCTCGGCGGCCGCGTACGCCCTCGTGGCGGTCCTCGGGCACCACGCGTCGATCGCCGCTCTGGCGTTCGCGTTCGTGCTGCTCGGCATCGGGATCGGCGCGTCCGAGACCGTCACGAACGACCTCATCATCTCGACCGCTCCGGCGGACAAGGCCGGTGCAGCGTCGGCGATGTCCGAGACGGCGTACGAGATCGGCGCGGTGCTCGGTACGGCCGTCCTCGGCACGATCCTGGCGACCACCTACCGGGCGCACGTCGTGGTGCCGGGCGGGCTGAGCTCGACCGCGCACACCGCTGCGCAGGAAACGCTCGGCGGCGCGGTGTCCGCCGCGTCGTCCCTCGGCGGACCGACCGGTCAGGCGCTGCTCGAATCGGCGCGGGCCGCGTTCGACTCCGGCGTGACGATCACTGCCGGCGTCGCCGCGGTGCTCATGGTGATCGCCGCCGCGGGTGCCGTCGTCATGCTCAAGCGCCGCTGAGTGCGGGCCGCGCGCTTCGTGAGCAGGAATGGTCGGGTCGTCGCGAGCGACTCGACCATTTCTGCTCACGAAGCAGCCTCCGCGGGGGCGCGCGACGCGTCACGCGGCGTCATCCGGCACGCCCGGGAGCGGTCGAACCTGTGAATCGTTGACCTCAACCATGGTTCAGGTCATACGTTGGGACATGGCCGCCCAGTGACGGCTCACCCCGCGCGAAGGAACGACGACGAACACCATGCCCGACGAAGCCCCGGCGAACATCGCCGAAGCGTACAAGTCCGCGTTCCGCGGGCACCCGGCCGGCGTCGCCGTCATCACCGCCGAGGGGCCCGACGGTCCGACCGGACTCACCGCCTCGAGCGTCGCGAGCGTGGCGGTCGACCCGCCGGTGCTCGTGTTCTCGCTCTCCACGAACTCCGGGTCCGCCGGGGTCGTGCTCGGCGCACCCGTCTTCGTCGTCCACCTGGTCGACTCGCTGAGCGTCGCCCTCGCGCGACGCTTCGCCTCCACCGGCAGCCCGACCGCGGACGACCCGATCTGGGGCACGCTGCCCTCGGGTGACCGCTACCTGCCCAGCGCCGCCAGCGCGCTCCGGTGCCGTCCGCTCTCCACGACCCCGATCGGCAGTTCGACCGTCGTCGTGGCCGAGGTCCTCGACATCGTCGTCGGCCTCGAGCACGGCGAGCCGCTGGTCTACCACAACCGGGAATTCCACTCCCTCACCGATCGTTCCCGGCTCTCGTGAGCCGCGGAATCCCATCCGCAACCCACTGATCGAAAGGACCTCACATGGCTGAGTACACCCTGCCGGAGCTGCCGTACGACTACGCCGCACTCGAGCCGCACATCAGCGGCAAGATCATGCAGCTGCACCACGACAAGCACCACCAGGCCTACGTCACCGGAGCGAACACCGCACTGCAGCAGCTCGGTGAAGCGCGCGAGTCGGGCAACTTCGGTGCGATCAACAAGCTCGAGAAGGACCTGGCGTTCCACCTCGGTGGGCACGTCAACCACTCGATCTTCTGGACCAACCTCGGCCCGGACACCAAGGTCCCCGAGGGTGAGCTCGCCGCGGCGATCGACGAGTTCTTCGGCTCGTTCGACACCTTCAAGGCGCAGTTCGCCGCCGTCGCGAACGGCATCCAGGGCTCCGGCTGGGCCGTCCTCGCCTGGGACACCGTCGGCCAGAAGCTGACCACGTTCCAGCTGTTCGACCAGCAGGCCAACGTGCCGTTCGGTCTCGTGCCGATCTTCCTGCTCGACATGTGGGAGCACGCCTTCTACCTCGACTACCTCAACGTCAAGGCGGACTACGTCAAAGCCGTCTGGAACATCGTCGACTGGGAGAACGTCGCGGCGCGCTTCGCCAACGCGAAGTCGCAGTCGTTCGTGACGCTCTGATCCACCGACCGCGGGTCGCGTGACGCGACCGACGGACGAACGGGAGGCACGGTGCCAGCTGGCACCGTGCCTCCCGTTCGTGGATCAGGCCGCGGGAACGGATGCGCCCGCGGCGAGCCGATCGGCGATCGCGCGGAGTGCGGCGTCGGCGTCGGTGCGCTCCCGGTCGACGATCGTGCTCCACTGCGCACCGCGGGCGGCCATGACGGCGTCGTGTGCGGCGCGGTCGGCTGCCGCGGCGTCGTAGCCGTGCGCGAGGCACCACGCGGTGACCGCGGCGACGCGGTCTCGGTGCAGACCGCGGTGTCGGGTGCGGCCGTCCAGCGCCTCGACCGACCCGAGCTCGAAGGTGAGCCGCGCGGCGAGGGCGCGGTGCGGATCGCCGAGCCCGCCGAAGGTGGCCACGAGGTAGTCGCCGAGCGCAGCGCGGTCCGCGCCGGGATCGAGTGCGGCGTGGCAGACCGTGTCGGCCAGGTGCTCGACGACCGAGTCGATGAGCGCGTCGCGTGAGCCGAAGTGGTAGACGATCGGGTAGGCGCTCGTGCCCAGGACGCGACCGAGGCTGCGCACCGAGACGTCCTCGAGCTTGGTGTCGAGCAGGTGCAGGGTGACCTTCTCGAGGATCGCCGGCTTGAGCGTCGGGTCGGGCTTCCGGGGCATGGCATCTCCGTCGGATCGGCGGCGGCGGTCACGCGATCGACCGCCGGTGTCATGGAGTATGTTACCGGTCGCTCGGTCCGACGGTCACCGCGCGGACCGGCTGCTGGGGCGCGAAAACGGAGCAATACTCGGTTCCGCGTAGACTGAGGCAGATGTCCACGCCGCAAGAGGCCTCCGTGCCCGTGTCGCAGCCCGAGGGGACCCGTGCCGGACGGGTGGTCGCGGGGCGCCGTCGGGGTGCCGGAAAACGCTTCCTGGTGATCGGCGACGTCCTGGACGGCGTGCTCGTGCAGACCACCGCGCACACCATCGGGGTCCACGATCCCGCAGCCGTGATCCGCCACCGCCCGACCGGCGCCGCCGGCAACACCGCTGCCTGGCTCGGTTGGCTCGGCGCCGAGGTGGACCTCGTCGCCCGGGTCGGCGTCGACGACGTCTACCGGCACGAGCGGTCGCTGGAGGACGCCGGCGTCCGACCGCACCTACGCTACGACGCGATGACCTCCACCGGGGTCGTGGTGTCGGTGCGCAACGACAGCGGCCGCACGGCGATGTCCGACCCGGCCGCGAGCGGGAAGCTCACTGCCGCCGACGTCCCCGACGCCGTGGCCCGACGTGCGGACATCGTGCACCTGACCGGGCACGCGATGCTCGGGGGCGGCGCCGACCGCATCGCCGCCCTGGTCGCCCGCGCCCGGACAGGACCGGCCCGGGTGTCGCTCGATCCGTCCTCGGCGGCCATCGTCCGGTCGGTCGGTGCTCCCGCCTTCCTCGACGCCCTCGCCGGTGTCGACGTCCTCTTCCCCGGCCGGCAGGAGGCCCTCGAACTGACAGGGTCGACCGACCTCGACGACGCGGTGCGGCGACTGACCGAGCACGTCCCGCTGGTGGTGGTCACGGTGGGCGCCGACGGTGTGCTGGTGGGGCGGCGTGGTCGGAGCGTGCACCGCGTCGCCGCGACACCGGCGACGGTCGTCGACACGGTCGGGGCCGGCGACGCGTTCGCCGCGGGGTTCGTGCGGGCGTGGGCGACCGATCCCGTGCGGGTCGGAGCGGCGGCGCGCGAGGGCACCCGGGTCGCCGCCCGGGCGCTCGGGTTCGTCGGCGGCCGACCGCCGGTGTGACGGCCGGGGCCGGTGCTCGAGCCGGCCGCGGTCACGACCGGCACGTTCCGCCCGGTCAGCCCTCTGCTGGCTCCGCCACGACGGTGAGGGTCTGGACGCGACCGGTCGACGACGGGGCGAGCCGGATCTCGACGCGCAGGCGTCCGCAGGTGCCGGGCAGCCACCAGCGCAGGTGCGACGGCGTCGACGACTGCTCGGCGACGGGAGCAGCGGCCAGGTCCGCCCCCACCTCGGCGACGGCGGCTGCGATCGCGCGTCGGCGGCGATCGTAGGGGACGTCCATCGCCACGTTCGGCGTGCAGATCGCGTCCGCCACGTCGTCGCGCCAGTCGGCCAGGAGGCCCGTCACGGCGGTCTGCGCGGCTCGCGTCGCCCGGATGGTCGGGTCGGTGCCGGGGCGGCGCGCGGGTCCGGTGCCCGCACCGGCGAGTGCCGGGGACGCCGTCGACCGCGCGGTCTCCAGGAGCAGGTCGTGTGCCTGCTGCGCCGCGGCCGAGACCTTCGCCTGCGTGGCGTTCTCGAACGCGACGACACCGAGGCCGGTCTGCGCGGACCACCGCATGTGCGCCGAGAACCCGGGGTAGCCGCCGGAGTGCGAGACGAGTTCGCCGAACCGGTCGTCCTGCTCGACGAACAGCCCGAAGCCGTACGCCGTGGCGCGCGACGAGCCGGGGACCACGGACGACGGCACGACCCGCATCGCCTGCTGCATGAGCCGGCGATCGGCGGGGGAGACCGGTCCGGGCTCCGGGGTGTCGGACGACGCCGATGCCAGGTGCGTCGCCCAGCGTGCGAGGTCGCGGACGGTGGAGAACAGGCCACCGATGGACGAGAACGCCCCCGGGCCGGTCATCGGCAGGGGGTCCCAGTCGCCGTCGTGCGGACGGAACCCGGTGACGACCGGCCCCGGTGACTCGGCCGCGCTGAACACCGTGTGGTCGAGACCGAGCGGCCGGAGCACCGTGTCGCGTGCAGCCTCGGTGAACGGGCGGCCGGAGACGACGGCGACGACCCGACCGAGCAGGGCGTAGCCGAGGTTCGAGTACGCGAACCGGGTGCCGGGCACGGAGTCGAACAACAGCCCGCCGTGCAGGACGTCGTCGAGCTCGGCGTCGCTGATTGACTCCTGCCGGTCCGCCCAGGGGTCGTCGGTGGGGAACCCGGCCGACATGGTCAACAGCATCCGTACGGTCGGCACGGGGGAGTCCGGTGTGGGCAGGTGCACGGCACCGAACGCCGGCACGAACGCCGTGACCGGTGCGTCGAGGTCCAGGTGGCCGTCGGAGACCAGCGTCAGCAGTGTCGCCGCGGTGACGCTCTTGGTGCACGACGCGATCCGGTAGACGCTGTCGGCATCGGGTCGCTGCCCGTCGCCACGGTCGCCGTGGCCCCCGGAGGCGACGAGACCCGCCCGGTCGAACACACCCCACGCGCTGCTCGGAGCGACGCCGCGGTCGACACGGTCACGGAAGAGCGCGTCGACCTGCGCGACGGCGGCGTCCCACGGGGTCACGACCGACGCATCTCTGCGTAGGCGTCGAGCGCGCGTTGCCGCGTCGCCTTGAGGTCGACCATCGGCTCGGGCCGGAGCTCGTCCGAGGGGACCCATCGGTGCACGTACTCACGGTGCGGGTCGAACCGCTCGAGCTGCCGGTCGGGGTTGAACACGCGGAAGTACGGCGCCGCGTCGAAGCCCGACCCGGCGACCCACTGCCAGTTCCCGGCGTTGTTGGCCGAGTCGGCGTCGACGAGGGTGTCCCAGAACCACTGCTCGCCCACGCGCCAGTCGACGAGCAGGTTCTTGACGAGGAAGCTCGCGGTCGCCAGCCGGACGCGGTTGTGCATGGCGCCGGAGTGCCACAGCTCCCGCATGCCGGCGTCGACGAGGTCGAACCCGGTCGTGCCGGTGCGCCACCGGTCGACCTCGGCCGCCGGGGCGTCCCGCCACGGGAACGCGTCGAACTCCCGACGCACGTTCACCGTCGTGATGTCTTCGCAGTGGAAGTGCTCGTTCCAGTTGAACTCGCGCCACGCCAGCTGCCGCAGGAAGGCCGAGGCGTTCTTGCGCTGCTCCGGCTCGAGCGCTCCGTGCAACCGGTGCCACACCTGGTACGGGCTGACCTCGCCCCAGCGCAGGTGCGGGGACAGGTCGCTCGTGGCTGCCATGGCGGGTTCGTCCCGCTGGTCGTAGTCCTCGAGCGCGTGGGTGACGAAGTGCTCGAGCCGCTGGTGGGCGCCGTGCTCGCCGGGTTCCCAGGCGTCTCGGAGTCCGCCGGCCCAGTCGGGACGGGTCGGCAGCAGGTCCCACTGGTCCAGGTCGTCGCTCGTGACCCGGGCGGGTGCGGGCAGGTCCCGGGGCTTCGGGAGCGGGTGCCGCGGTTCGGGCATCGCCTGGGCGGCGCGCCAGAACGGGGTGAACACCTTGTACGGTTCGCCCTGACCCGTGAGCACGGTCCACGGCTCCCAGAGCAGGTTCGCCGCGAAGCTGTGCGCTTCGATGCCGCGGTCGTGCAGCGTGTTCTTGATGCCGGCGTCGACCTCGCGTTCGGCGGGACCGTACCGACGGTTCCAGAACACGGCGTCCGCTCCGGACTCGGCGACGAGGGCGTCGATCTCCGCGGCGGCCGCGCCCCGTCGCAGCACCAGCCGCGAGTCACGGTCGCGCAGTTCGCCGTCGAGGGCGGTGAGCGAGTGGTGGAGCCACCAGCGGCTGGCGGCGCCGGCGGGACGGATGCCGGGGGACTCGTCGTCGAGGACGTAGACCACCGTGACGTCGCCGCCGTGGTCGATCGCAGCGCGCAGCGCGGGGTTGTCGGCCAGTCGCAGGTCGTCGCGGAGCCAGACCAGTGCGCCGGTCACACCGGTGCCGGATCCGACTCGGAGACCGTCCGCGCGACGGGTCGTCGGCCCGGGGCGGTGCCGACCGCGAGCCGCAGCTTCGTGCACAGCTCGGTGAGGGTGCGGAGTTCGGCGTCGGAGAGCCCGGCGCCGACCTGCTGCGCGATGCTCGCCGCGTGCTGCACGGCCACCTGGCGGTAGACGTCGAACCCGTGCGGGGTGAGCGCCACGATCACGCCGCGGGCGTCGGACGGGTCCGGCTGCTTCTCGACGATCCCGCGGGCGAGCAGGCGATCGACCAGGCGGCTCACGCTCGGCTGGGTGAGGAGCAGGTGACCGGTGAGGTCACGCATGCGGCAGCGCCGGCCGGGTTGTGTCGACAGGTTGAAGCAGACGTCGTACTCGTTGAAGGAGATCTCGCCGCCGGGGAAGTCCGCGTTGAGGCTCCGCATCACGGTGACCTGGGCGCGGAACAGTGATTCCCAGGCAGCGACGGCGGTCGCCTTCTCGCTGCGGCGTGAGTCGCTCACGATCGCGCTCCCCTCTGGTCGGACGGTCCGTCCACACTACCGACGGCCCCCGACAGGGGCGGGTTCGACATGCACGAGGGTCGACATGCACCAGCCCGACGTGCACGAGGGCCGGCCGCTCTTCCGAGCGACCGGCCCTCTCCCTTGCACCAAGAGTTTCCTGCAATCACATTCCGCAGCCGGTGCCACAGCAAACACCGTCTGCGCATCCGACTGTATAACGAAGCGGTAACGGCGCGCTAGCCTCTCCGTGGGTCGTTCGCTGCGAGTTCACCAAGAGCGACCGATCAGGATCAGAAGAGGTCGGGCGACGGCGTCGAGGCGTAGCGGACGGCCACGTCGGCGTGCCGGTCGAACCGGTACCCGACGCCGCGCACGGTGCGGACGATCTCCTCGAACGCGCCGAGCTTGGAGCGCAGACGGCGCACGTGCACGTCGATGGTGCGCTCGTTCGGGGTCTCGTCCTCGCCGTCCGACCACAGACCGTCGATGATCGCCGAGCGGTCCACCGTCTGCCCCTCGCGGAGCACCAGGAACTGCAGGAGTTCGAACTCCTTGTACGTCAGGGGTGCTGCTTCACCGTCGAGGGTGACGCGCTTCCGGGAGATGTCGATGACGACCCCGGTCTCCTCCGGCTCGGGCTTCTCGGCCTGCTTGCGCGCGGCGACGGCGGAGCGGTCCTGCAACGCCAGCCGGACGACGTCGACGTCGCGGCCGCCGGACTGCTCCGCGGCGACGGCGACGGCCGCGTACGTCTCCGAGTTCGGGACGAGCTGCGCGGTCAGCGCCTTCAGCTGCTCGACGACGGCCGCGAGCGTGGTGCCGGCTGCTGCCGCCTTCGCCTCGTCGATCCCGACGTACAGCGCGAAGCCACGGGCCTCGGTGCCCTCCGGCAGGGAGCGGTTCCGCTGCGGTGCGACGACCGGGCTGGTCGGCACGGCGGTCTGGCCGGTCGTGGCCGGCTTCGCGGGACGGGGCCGGATCGGGGTGACGGTCCCGAGGTCGGTCGGCGCCGGAGCGGCGGTGCGGAGCGCGGTGCGGGGCTGGGCGATGGTGAGCGACATGGTGGTTCTCCGGGCGATGTGGCCGGTGCGCGTGTGGCGCGTGCGGCGGTGTCGAATGCGTCGACCCGGGTACGGCTGGGTGCCGTCGTGCCCTGCGGTCCTGCTGTGGACCGGGGCGGACCCGGGGGAACGGGAGACAGACCTCGTGACGTGGTGCGCGTCGTCGACGGTGTCCGTCACCCGGGGATCACACGCTCGCGACCGGGGTGGTGTCGCGGGGGATCCGGCTGGAACGGGTGCCGATCAGGCACACATTCGACAACGCATGACGGCGACCGGCATCATCATGCCGGCAGTCCCCTGGGCCTCGGAGAGGACGCGGGTGGACACGGTTGCAGTCATGGGACGAGTATCGGCGGTATACCAAGGCGGTGTCAACCGTCCGAGCGGACGGTGCGTTCCGCGCACCGGCGGCGGTGGACCGGGCTGACGGACGACGGGAGGCCCGTGGCGGTGTCGCCACGGGCCTCCCGTCGATCGTGGGTGACGTCGACTGCCTACTCGGCCAGTCCGTAGAGGCGGTCGCCGGCGTCGCCGAGACCGGGGACGATGTACCCGTTCTCGTCGAGCTTCTCGTCGAGGGCCCCGAGCACGATCGAGACGTTGCGGTCGCCGACGGCCTGCTCGACCATCGCGAGTCCCTCGGGCGCGCCGAGGATGCACACGCACGTGACCTCTTCGGCGCCGCGGGCGAACAGGAAGTCGATGGCGGCGGCGAGGGTGCCACCGGTGGCCAGCATCGGGTCGAGCACGAAGCACTGCCGGCCGGACAGGTCGTCGGGCAGGCGCTCGGCGTAGGTCTGCGGCTCGAGGGTCTCCTCGTTGCGGGCCATGCCGAGGAACCCGACCTCGGCCGTCGGCACGAGCTTGACCATGCCCTCGAGCATGCCGAGACCGGCACGCAGGATCGGGACGACGAGCGGACGCGGCTTGGCGATCGAGACGCCCATGGTGTGCGCCACGGGGGTGTCGATGGGTGTCGCGGTGACCCGGACGTTGCGCGTGGCCTCGTACGCGAGGAGCGTGACGAGCTCTTCGGTCAGGGCGCGGAACGTGGGGGAGGGTGTGGTCCGGTCGCGGAGCACCGAGAGCTTGTGGGTGATGAGCGGGTGGTCGGCGACGTGGACTCGCATAGGGTCGAGCCTACCGTGCTGCCGACCGCCAGGAGGTCCCGTGGAAGCGCCCGCTGCCCGTCCGTTCGTCCCGGCGATGGAACGCGCGCTCGACGAGGCCCGCGCGTGCCTGGCGACCGGGGACGTCCCCGTGGGCGCGGTGGTGCTCGACCGCGACGGCGTGGTCGTCGCCGTCGGCCGGAACGAGCGCGAGGCACTGCAGGACCCGACCGCGCACGCCGAGGTGCTCGCGCTCCGTGCGGCGGCCGCGGTGACGGGGGACTGGCACCTCGACGGGCACACGCTCGTCGTGACGCTCGAGCCGTGCCCGATGTGCGCCGGGGCGATCCTCGCAGCGCGCGTGCCGCGGGTCGTGTTCGGTGCCTGGGACCCCAAGGCGGGCGCGACCGGCAGCGTCTACGACATCGCCAGGGACCGCCGGCTGCCGCACCGCTCCGAGGTCGTCGGCGGCGTGCTCGAGCGCGAGTGCGCCGCGCTGCTCGACGCCTTCTTCAGTCAGCGGCGAGGATGACGATCGCCTCGGTCGGCGGACGCGGACCGGTGCGGAGCACATCGGGTTCGACGTAGATGACCCGGGCGATCGGCACCGCGGTGCGCACGCGGTGTTCGACGGTGTCGATGCCGGCGGCGACGTCCCCCAGGCGGCGGTCGCCGTCGACCGCGACCTTCACGCCGACCATGAGCTCGTCCGGGCCCAGGTACAGCGTCTTGATGTGGATGATCGCGTCGACCTCCGGGCCGTCGAGCACCGCGTGCTTGATCCGCTCGACGTCGGCGGCCGTGGCACCCTCGCCGACGAGCAGGCTCTTCGTCTCGATGCCCAGGACGACCGCGACGGCGATGAGCAGGGCGGCGATGAGCATGGTGCCGATCGCGTCGAAGACCCCGTTGCCGGTGATCGCGGTCAGCCCGACGCCGAACAGGGCGAAGACCAGACCGAGCAGGGCAGCGGTGTCCTCGAGCATCACGACGGGGAGTTCCGGGGCCTTGGCGCGACGGACGAACTGCACCCAGCTCTGCGTGCCCTTCTGCGGCCGGGCTTCCTTCAGCGCCGTGCGGAGCGAGAAGCCCTCGAGCCCGATCGCGATGACGAGCACGACGAGCGGCAGCCACCAGTTCTCGAGCGGGTGCGGGTGGGCGAGCTTCTCGATGCCCTCGTAGAGCGAGAAGACCCCGCCGACGGAGAACAGGATGATCGAGACGACGAAGGCGTACACGTAGCGTTCGCGCCCGTAGCCGAAGGGGTGCTCCTCGTCGGCGGCGCGACGGGCACGGCGTCCGCCGAGCAGCAGGAGGAGCTGGTTCGCGGAGTCGGCCAGGGAGTGCACGCCCTCGGCCAGCATCGACGCGGACCCGCTGATCGCGGCCGCGATGAACTTCACGATCGCGATGCCGACGTTCGCACCGAGTGCGGCGAGGATCGCCTTCGTGCCTCCAGAAGCGCTCACAGCTGTCCCCTTCTCCCGATCTGGAAGACGATCCTAGGCGAGGCCGGTCGGTAGGGTCGGGAGCATGACGATCGACCTGCCCCGTACCGCCCTGCTCGGCGTCGGCTCCATGTCCGGCTCGGTCCTCGACGGCCTGCTCGCCGCCGGGCTCGACCCGGCGACGGTGACCCTCACGACGAAGTCCGAGGGGTCGGCCGCCGCCCACCGGGAGCGCGGGCTCGACGCCACCGCGAGCGACACCGACCCCGATGCGAACCGCCGTGCTGTCCGTGGCGCGGCGCTCGTCGTCGTCGGCGTGAAGCCGTACATGATCGCGGACCTGCTCGACGAGGTCGCCGCGGACCTGGAGCCCGGTGCGGTGCTGGTCAGCGTGGCGGTCGGCACCACCACCGCGAGCATGGAGTCGCGGGTGCCGGCCGGTGTGCGTGTCGTCCGTGCGCTCCCGAACACGCCCATCGGCGTCGGCCACGGCGTCACCGGGGTCAGCGCCGGTGCGTCCGCGGACTCCGACGCCGTCGCGCTCGCGTCGTCGGTGTTCACCGCCTCGGGACAGGTGATCGAGGTGCCCGAGACGCAGCTCGACGCCCTGTCCGCGGTGTCCGGTTCGGGTCCGGCCTACGTCTTCCTGCTGGTCGAGGAGTGGCAGCGCGCCGCCGAGGCGCTCGGCTTCACCCCGGACCAGGCGGCCACGATGGTGCAGGGCACGCTGCGCGGCTCCGTGGAGCTGCTCGACCGGTCGGATCGCGAGCCCGCCGACCTGCGGCGTGCCGTCACGAGCCCGAAGGGCACCACCGAGCGGGCCGTCGCGGTGCTGCAGGATGCCGACCTGGCCGACACCTTTCTGCGCGCGTCGCGCGCCGCGGTCGCGCGCGCGGAGGAGATCGCCGCGTCGTAGGGGCGCGGGCGGACCTACTCGAACGCCGCGAAGCGCTCCAGGTCGGTCTCGGAACCCGAGACGATGATCACGTCGTCCTCGCCGATGATGCTCTCCGGCGTCGCCGGCACGAACGGGCTCCCGGGCGGTTTGATGCCGAGCACCGTCAGACCGAACCGGGTGCGGATCACCGTGGTGGCGAGGTCCTTCCCGCGCACGGCCCGTGGCGGGAACATCTTGACCACGGCGAAGTCGTCGTCGAACTCGATGAAGTCGAGCATGCGCCCGGACACCAGGTGTGCGGTGCGCTCCCCGGCTTCACGCTCCGGGTAGACGACGTGGTTCGCACCGATGCGGGACAGGATCGTGCCGTGCGAGCGGCTGATGGCCTTCGCCCAGATCTGCGGGATGCCGAGGTCGACGAGGTTCGCCGTGATCAGCACGCTCGACTCGAGGTCGCTGCCCGTCCCGACGACCGCGATCGCGAAGTCCTGGGCACCGATCTGCCGCAGCGCGTCGATGTCGGTCGCGTCGGCCTGCACGGCGTGCGTGACCCGGTCGGACCACTTCTGCACCAGGCCGGCGTCGGTGTCGACGACGAGGACCTCGCGGTCCTGCCGCTCGAGCTGACCGGCGGTGGCGGCGCCGAAGCGGCCGAGGCCGATGACGAGCACGGGTGCGTCGTGACTGATCGCACCCATCGGGTGCGGGGGACGGGTTCGGTCAGCCAACGATCGGCCTCTCCTCGGGACGGCGGAACAACTGCCGGCTCTGACTCGCGGCCAGGGCTGCGGCGATGGTCACTGTACCGACCCGGCCGAGGAACATGGTGGCGGCCAGGACGTACTTGCCGGACTCGGGCAGGTCCGCGGACACGCCGGAGGACAGACCACTGGTCGAGAACGCCGAGATCACCTCGAACAGCACGCGGTCGAGCGAGTCGTCCGTGATCTGCAGGAGCACCACGGTCGCGACCGCCACGATCGTCGCTCCCCAGAGCACGATGGCGACCGCGACCCGCAGCACGTCACTGGGGATGCGGCGCCCGAACGCCTCCATGCTCTGCCGGCCGCGGGCCTCGGCCACCGCGGCGAGGAACAGCACCGCGAGGGTCGTGACCTTGATGCCGCCGGCGGTCGACGCGGAGCCGCCACCGATGAACATGAGCATGTCGGTGACGAGCAGGCTCGATCCGTTCAGCTGGTCGAAGTCGACGAGCGAGAACCCGCCGGAGCGGGTCATCGTCGACAGGAAGAGCGCCTGGAACGCCGTCCGCCCGGCACCCTCCTCGCCGAAGGTCGTCGGGTTCGAGGCCTCGAGCGCGGTGTAGACGATCGCACCGCCGACGAGCAGGACCGCGCTCGTGGCCAGGGTCAGCTTGACGTGGATCGGCCAGCGGCGCGGCGTGCGGAGCTGCTTCGTCAGGGCACGGATGACGGGGAACCCGATCGATCCCGCCACGACGCCGATCATCAGGAGCGTCAGGAACCAGTAGTCGTGGGCGAACGGGTCGAGGCCGTCCGCGTTGGGCGAGAAGCCGGTGTTCGTGAACGCCATCGCCGCGTAGTAGAAGGAGTCGCCGACCGCGGTCCAGAACGGGATGCCCGCGATCAGCACCGACGGCAGGAGCAGCAGGCCGAGCACGATCTCGATCGACAGGGTGCTCACGGCCACCGTGGCGAGCAGGGTGCCGACCTCACCGAGGCGGACGGCCTGCCCCTCGGGCACGGCGCCGTGGTGGGTGCGGAGCGGGTTCGAGTCACCCGCGGCCATCAGCTTCGCGCGGAGCCCGAGCTTGCGGGTCACGAACAGCCCGAGGATCGACGCGAAGGTCAGCACGCCCACCGCGCCGATCTGCGTGCCGATCACCACGAGGACCTTGCCGAACACCGACCAGTGGGTCGCCATGTCGACGGTCGCGAGGCCGGTGACGCACACCACCGAGGCCGCCGTGAACAGCGCGTCCGAGAAGTGCGTGCCGGTCCGGTCCGCGGCGGCCCACGGGGTCATGAACAGCGCCGTGAACACGAAGATGAGGGCGATGAACACCACGATCGCCAGTCGCGACGGCGACGATCGCAGGACCGTCGCGATCCGTCCGCCCCGTCGTCGGGTGACGGTCACGTGCCGCGGGAGCGGCTCGGTACGGTCGAGCATCGTATGCCTCCGAGGACATGGGCCGGGACGGTTCGTCATGGTACATCCGAGGTGCCCCGGCTAGCCTTGCCCGCATGGCCGACATCTTCTCCGTCGTGGCGGACCCCACGAGGCGTGAGCTGCTCGGGACCCTCCTCGCCGCGTACGGATCGGACGTCACCGGCGGGGAACTCAGCGTCGGGCAGCTCGTCGAACGACTGGGCGTCAGCCAGCCGACGGTGTCGAAGCACCTCCGCGTCCTGCGCGACATCGGCCTCGTCACCAGCCGCGAGGAAGGGCAGCACCGCTTCTACCGGCTCGACCCGGAACCGCTCGTGTCCCTGGAGGACTGGGTCCTGCCGTTCACCGGCGCGGTCGACGCCGACGGCATGCCCGCGACCACGGCGTGGACCCCCGATGGTCAACCCGTGTCGGTGCGCCGGAACGGTGCGGCCGGCAAGGCCACCGTCGAGGTCGGCACCGAGCTCGGGCGTGTCATGGCCGAGGCGTCCTACCGGGCCACCGCGGCGATCTCCGGCGCGCAGCAGGGCTGGGAGCGCGTCGTCGACCGCAGCCGCAAGCGCTTCACCCGCCGTGGGGACGAAGACTGAGCCTGGACACTGGGTCGCACGCGCCTCTACAGTTGCCAGTGACCACACAGGTCACACCAAACCCGTGCGCGGATCGCGTGCGAGCCACCGAAGGCGGATCATGACCGGCAGTTTCGACGACGTGCGTTTCCTCACCGTCGCTGAGGTCGCCGAGATGATGCGTGTCTCGAAGATGACCGTGTACCGCATGGTCCACGCCGGTGAGCTCCCCGCCATCCGTTTCGGCCGGTCCTTCCGTGTCCCCGAGTCAGCCGTCGCCGACGTGCTGCGCGGTGGCATCGCAGACGTCGGCTGAGCGCACGCACGTCCGTTCCGGGCGCGTTCGACATCGCGTCAGCCCTCCGGTAGACTCGGCCGGGTTGATTTTCCGCGGTCTCGACGGCCCGGTGTCCGATACATCAGCACAGTCCGAGCGAGGTCCACATGGGTTCTGTCATCAAGAAGCGTCGCAAGCGCATGGCGAAGAAGAAGCACCGCAAGCTGCTTCGCAAGACGCGCCACCAGCGTCGCAACAAGAAGTAGGCCCCGAGCCTGCAGCGTCAAGCCCCGGTTCGCCGGGGCTTTCGCATTCCCCAGGGGACGCGGGCCGCGGACTACGCTGGAGCCATGCCCGCAGTGACGTTCCTGACGAAGCCCGGATGCCACCTCTGCGACGACGCCCGACCCGTGGTCGAGCGCGTCGTCGCCGAACACCCCGGCGTGACCCTGCAGGAACGCTCCATCCTCGACGACGACGCCCTCCGCCAGGAGTACGCGGAGGACATCCCCGTCGTGCTGGTCGACGGGCGCGTCCACAGCAACTGGCACGTCGACGCCGATCGGCTCGCACGTGCCCTCGAGAAGGCCGGTGCCTCCGCATGATCTCCCACGTCGTCGCCTGGACCCTGCGCGAGGACCTCGACCGCGCCGCGTCCATCGCCCGGATCCGCGAACTCCTGACCGGCCTGACCGGCACCATCGGGTCGATCCGCTCGCTCGAGGTCGTCGAGAACGTCGCCTACCCGGACAAGAACAGCGACGTCGCCGTCGTCGCGTCGTTCGACGACCTCGCGGGGCTCGACGAGTACCAGGTGCACCCGGACCACCAGGCCGCCGCAGCCGAGATCCGTGGACTGGTCACGGGGCGGGCCGCCATCGACTGGGAGCGCTGAGCCGGGCCTCCCGTCCCGCCCCCGGCGCTCGCGCCCGCCGTGCAGAAGACGCCGCCTCCCGAACTCGGAGGCGGCGTCTTCTGCACGTTCGACGGTGACTACGGAGTCAGGCGCGTCGGGCCACGGAAGAGGTACGTGACCTCGCGGATGGACGGCTCGCCCAGCATGAGCATGAGCACGCGCGCGAGGCCCATGCCGAACCCGCCGTGCGGCGGCACGCCGTAGCGGAAGAAGTCGAGGTACCAGCCGAGCTCCTCGGGGTCGAGGCCCTTCTCGACGGCCTGCGCCTCGAGCACGTCGACGCGGTGCTCGCGCTGGGCGCCCGTGGAGATCTCCGCACCGTTGAAGATGAGGTCGTAGCTGTTCGTGAGCGTCGGGTCGCCCGGCTTCCGCATGTGGTAGTACGGCCGGATCGAGGCGTCGTACTCGGTGACGAAGACGAACTCCGACCCGTGGTGCTCCTTCGCCCAGGCGGCGACGCGGCGCTCGCCCTCGGGGTCCAGGTCGCCGTCGGCACGGACGACGTCGTGTCCGCTGTCCGCGACGATCTTCCGGGCCTCGGCCAGGGTCACACGGGGGAACGGCGTCGCGGGGACCTGCAGCTCGAAGCCGAAGACCTCCTCGATGTCCTTGCCGTACTTCTCCTTGACCGCGGTGATGCCGGCGACCAGGACCTCTTCGTGCATCGCCATGACGTCCTCGTGGGACTCGATCCACGAGAACTCGGCGTCGACGCTGGTGAACTCCGTCGCGTGCCGGCTCGTGAAGGAGGGGTCGGCGCGGAACGCGTCGGCGATCTCGAACACGGCGCCGAAGCCGGCGGGCTGCGCCATCTGCTTGAAGTTCTGCGGCGACTGCGCCAGGTAGGCGGTCGTCTCGAAGTACTCGAGCTGGAACAGCTCGGCGCGCGACTCGGACGCCGACGCCATCAGCTTCGGGGTGTGGATCTCGATGTAGTCGCGGTCCACCCAGTAGGTGCGGAACGCGTGCTCCAGCGTCGTCTGGATGCGGAAGATCAGGTTCTGCTTGCGGTTGCGCAGGTCGAGGAAGCGCCAGTCGAGCCGCTTGTCGAGCGACGAGTCGTCGGCGATCGGGGTCTCCGGGATCGCTGCGCTCACCACCTCGAGCGTGCCGACCTTGACCTCGAGGCCGCCGAGCTTGACGCGCTCGTCGTGCTTCAGGGCGCCGGTGGCGTGGATGAAGGTGCCGTGGGCGAGGCCCGAGATCTCGTTGGTGGTGGCGAGCGCGGCCTGGGCTGCGTCGTCACCGTCCTCGGCCTCGCGCGTGGCGGGGTTCACGAGCTGGACGGCGCCGGACTCGTCGCGGAGGACGACGAACTGCACCTTCTTCTGGTCTCGGACGGTCTCGACCCATCCGGCCACGGAGACGGGGCCGTCGGGGAGGGCAGCGAGGTCGGCGATGCGGGTGCGTTCGATCACGGTGGTCGAGTCTAACCGTCTGCGTCCGGCGGCGTCGGTCCGCAGGGTGCTCCCCTCCACAGGGCGGCCTGCTTCCGGCGTCGTCCACAGGTCTGACCGGGAGGCCCGTGGGGCGCCGAGCGGGTCCGTAGCGTTCTCGACGTGGCCGGGTCGCGGGACGAGAGGGGACCGGGTGGGGACGGGGACGGGGGAGCTCGCGACCTGGCCGCCTGCGGCGGTCGCGGTCGTGGCAGCGGCGCTGTGCACGGCGGCGTTCACGCTGCTCGCGGCGTTCGTCGGTGGGCTGTGGGCGGTCATCCGGTGGCGGCGGGACGTCGCGCGCGAGCAGCGGGACCGGGCGTGGTCGCGCTTCGTCTGGACCGTTGACCAGACGTGCGCCGACGACATCGGGCGCGCCGAGCTCGGTCGCGCCAGCGCGAAAGCGATGTACGAAATGCAGATTCTTCGCGACGACGACGAGGCGGTGGGCAACATCGTGTTGGAACTCATCACGGGAAGAGAGGCAACGTGGACGAACACGGAGTGACGGAGCGTGATCCGGTGGTCGAGCTCTTGGAGTGTCGAGAGGCCGAGTGGCGAGAACGCATCAGGCGGAAGTACCGGTTCAGACCGAGGAAGGCGCGCCGTGTCATCTGGGAGCACGACGAGATCCGGCGTCGCTTGCGCGAATGGGACGCAGCCCATCACGAACGTGCACGACTCCGCGCTGAGCGCGCGCGATCGGGGCCCGATGCGGCGGTGGGGGCTCCACGGTCAGGGGAGCGAAGCGCGGAGTGACCCAAGGGTCCCGATGAACTCCTCTGCCATGCCCGCCCGCTCGACGAGCTTGGCGTGGCGGGCGCGAGCGTCGTCGAGGTACTCGTCGAGGCGTGCCGCCAGCGCGGGCTCGTCGTCGGGGTCCTTCGCCGCCAGCGCGTCGACGACCCGCAGCAGGTCCGCCATCTCGTCGAGCGTGAACCCGAGCGGCTTCATGCGGCGGATCACGAGCAGCCGGTCCAGGTCCTGCGCGGTGTAGACGCGGAATCCGCCGGTCGTGCGGCCACTCGGCACGAGCAGACCGACCTCGTCGTAGTGGCGGATCGTCCGCAGGGACATGCCGGCGCGGTCCGCCAGCTCGCCGATGTGCATCGTGTCCGGGGCGTCGGTGGTGCTCACGGCGCACAACTCTACCCTCACGTGAGGGTAGAGTTCCCGTCGATGTCCGTGATCACACACGCGCCGGCTGCCCCGAGCGTCCTCACCGCCCTCCGCTCACCCCGCACGCTGACCCGGGAGGTCCTGGCCGGGATCGTCACCGCGCTCGCCCTCATCCCCGAGGCGATCTCGTTCTCGGTCGTCGCCGGTGTCGACCCAGCGGTCGGTCTCTTCTCGAGCGTGATCATCGCGATCGTGATCTCGATCGTGGGCGGGCGCCCGGCGATGGTGTCCGCCGCAGCCGGGTCGGTGGCGCTGGTCATCGCGCCGCTCGTCCGCGAACACGGCATCGAGTACCTCGTGCCCGCGATCGTGCTCGGCGGCGTGTTCCAGCTCGTCCTCGGGTTCCTCGGGGTCGCGCGACTGATGCGCTTCATCCCGCGCAGCGTCAACGTGGCCTTCGTGAACGCGCTGGCGATCCTCATCTTCACCGCGCAGCTGCCCAACCTGCTCGGCGACGACGTCCCGTTCGTCGTCTGGCCGCTGACCGCCCTCGGCATCGCGATCATCGTCGGCTTCCCGTTCCTGACCAAGGCGGTCCCGGCGCCGCTCGTCGCGGTCGTCGTGATCACCGGCATCACCATGCTCTTCAGCGTCGTCGTCCCCACGGTCGGTGACGAGGGTGAACTGCCCACCGCACTGCCGGGGTTCAACGGCATCGTGACGCCGTTCTCGTTCGAGACGCTGCAGATCGTCGCGCCGTACGCGTTCGGCGTCGCGATCGTCGGCCTCATCGAGACCCTGCTGACCGCGCAGCTCGTCGACGCGATCACCGAGACCGGCTCGAGCAAGTGGCGGGAGTCCTGGGGGCAGGGCGTCGCGAACATCGCATCGGCGTTCTTCGGTGGCACGGGTGGCTGCGCGATGATCGGCCAGACGGTCATCAACGTGAAGACCGCGGGCGCGCGGACCCGGATCTCGACCTTCGTCGCGGGTGCGTCCGTGCTCGTGCTGACGATCGTGCTGCACGACCTCGTCGCGCAGATCCCGATGGCCGCCCTCACCGCCGTGATGCTCATGGTGTGCGTGGCGACCTTCGACTGGCACAGCATCCGCCCGCGCACCCTGCGACGGATGCCGCTCGGTGAGACCGCGGTCATGCTGATCACGGTCGTGGTGGTCGTGGTGACCGAGAACCTCGCGACCGGGGTGCTCGTCGGGGTCGTCGTCGCGGCGCTCGTCTTCGCGCGCCGGGCGGCCCACGTCGTGACGGTCGTGCGCGAGCCGGTCGACGAGCGCACCGTGCGCTACCGGGTCCGCGGCGCGTTGTTCTTCGCGTCGTCGAACGACCTCGTCACCCGGTTCTCCTACGCCGAGGACCCGGAGCACGTGGTCATCGACATGTCCGATGCGCACGTCTTCGACGCCTCGACGGTCGCGGCGCTGGACGGCGTCGAGCAACGGTTCGCCAAGCACGGGTCCACGGTCGAGGTCGTGGGACTCAACACCGGTTCGGTGGCCATCCACGGGCGACTGTCGGGCGAACTCGGCTGAGCGCTTCCGCATCCGGTGAATCGGCTGTGGGGCCGGTGAGCACCGACGGGCGACCTACACTGGAACCCATGCCCGCCACCCGACTCCACCTCGTCCGGCACGGTGAGGTGCACAACCCCGACCGCGTCCTGTACGGCCGGCTCCCGGGCTTCGGACTGAGCGACCTCGGCAAGCAGATGGCCCTCGCCTCGGCGACCGCGTGGAAGGACGCCGGTGTCGACGTGCGCCGGATCGTCGCCTCGCCGCTGCAGCGCACGCAGGAGTCCGCGGCGCCGTGGTCGGCCGCGTACGGGCTCGACGTCACGCTGGACGAGCGGCTCATCGAGCCGACGAACCGGTACGAGGGGCAGCCCCCGGGCTTCACGAAGCGTTCGCTCGGCCGCCCGGCGGAGTGGCCCTGGATCGCGAACCCGTTCCGACCGAGCTGGGGCGAGGCGTACGAGTCGATCGCCAACCGCATGCTCGCGGCGATGACCACGGCATGGGAGAGCGTCGACGGCGGCGACGTCGTCCTCGTCAGCCACCAGCTGCCGATCTGGATGGTCCACCGGAAGCTCGCGGGGGAGTCGCTCTGGCACGACCCGCGCAAGCGCCGCTGCGACCTGTCGAGCATCACCACCGTCGAGCGGGTGCCCGCCTCGTCGACCGGTCGGTTCACCGAGGTCGGGTACACGGATCCCGCGCAGGAGCTGCGCGCGACCGCCATCGACGAAGGAGCAGTGTGAGCGTCATCAGCAAGCGGTTCGCGGTCCTCGCAGCGACGGCGGTCGCCGCGGCACTCGTCCTGTCGGGGTGCTCGTCGGACAACGGCGGCCTGGCGAAGCAGTACGGCAACGGCACCACCCAGAACTACATCTCCGGCGACGGCGCGGTGACCGAGGTCAGCGCCGACAAGCGGTCCGACGCCGTCGACTTCGAGGCGAAGGACTCCGACGGTGACACCGTCTCGTCGAAGGACCTCAAGGGCAAGGTCGTCGTCCTGAACTTCTGGTACGCGAGCTGCCCGCCGTGCCGCGCCGAGGCGAAGTACCTCAACGAGGTGCACGCGTCCTACGCCGGTGCCGACGACGTCGCGTTCATCGGCGTCAACGTGCGCGACGAGGCAGCGACCGCGGCTGCCTTCGAGCGCACCTTCGGGGTCGACTACCCGACCGTGCTCGACCAGAAGACCGGCACGATGCAGCTCGCGCTGTCCGGTCAGATCGCTCCGAACGCCGTGCCGGCGACGATCGTCCTCGACACCAAGGGCCGCGTGGCTGCCCGGGTGCTCGGTGCCGTCGACGGCACGAGCATCCTGAAGACCCTGATCAGCGACGAACTCGACGCCGGCAAGGCCTCCTGACCCGTGGCCTCCAACCCCTTCGCCGACGCGATCCTGAGCGGCCAGATGGCCGTTGCGCTGCCCGTGGCGGCGCTCGCGGGGCTCGTCTCGTTCCTGTCGCCGTGCGTGCTCCCGCTCGTGCCCGGCTACCTCGGGTACGTCGGCGGGATCGCCGAGGGCGGGCAGCGCCGGGGTCGGGTCGTGCTCGGGGTGCTCCTGTTCATCCTGGGGTTCACCGCGGTCTTCGTCGCGTACACGACGGTGTTCGGGGCGCTCGGGTTCTGGCTCGTGCGCTGGCGGGACCTCATCACGCAGGTCCTCGGTGTCGTCGTCATCGCGATGGGCCTGGTCTTCGTCGGGCGGTTCACGTTCATGCAGCGCACCATCAAGCCGAGCTGGACGCCCGCGACCGGACTCGTCGGCGCCCCGCTGCTCGGCATCGTGTTCGGCCTCGGGTGGACCCCGTGCCTCGGGCCGACCCTCGCCGCCATCAACCTGCTCAGCGTGCAGTCGGGGAGCGCCTGGCAGGGCATGTGGCTCGGTGTCGCGTACTGCCTGGGTCTGGGCGTCCCGTTCGTCCTGGTCGCCGTCGGGGCCGGCTGGGCTACCGGTGCGATCCGCGCCGTGAAGCGCCACATGCGCACCGTCAACATCATCGGAGGAGCGATCCTGATCGTCATCGGTCTGCTCATGGTCACCGGAATCTGGTCGGCCGTCATGTCGAGTGTCGGGGCGGTGATCCAGAGCTTTGTCCCCGCGATCTGACCCCGAGACCGAAACGACGGGGGCCGACACCGCGTCGGACCCGCAGCGACCGTCCGACCACGTCGACGGCTCCGGCCCCGGCGACCCCGGCATCAACCAGCCGAAGCTCGGGTTCATCGGCACCCTCCGGTTCTTCTGGCGGCAGCTCACGAGCATGCGCACCGCGCTGTTCCTGCTCATGCTGCTCGCCCTCGCGGCGATCCCGGGCTCGCTCGTGCCGCAGCGCACCGCCGACCCGAACGGCGTCGTCCAGTACAAGGCCGACCACGCGACGCTCTACCCGATCCTCGACAAGCTGCAGGTCTTCGACACCTACACCTCGGTGTGGTTCTCGGCGATCTACCTCCTGCTGTTCGTCTCGCTGATCGGCTGCATCGTGCCGCGCACGAAGCACCACTGGCAGGCGCTGCGGACCCGTCCGCCCCGGACCCCCGCGCGCCTGACGCGACTGGCGGGCTTCCGCACCGTGGCGGTGCAGCCCGACGCGATGATCGACGGCACCACCGGGATCGACGCGACCACGGGCCTCCCGTCCACCGAGCACGCCGTGACGCGCGCGATGGCGATCCTGAAGCGCTCCGGGTACCGCGTCGAGCGCTTC
The DNA here is from genome assembly GCF_057812125.1 of Curtobacterium sp. ABR8. Taxonomy (NCBI): domain Bacteria; kingdom Bacillati; phylum Actinomycetota; class Actinomycetes; order Micrococcales; family Microbacteriaceae; genus Curtobacterium; species Curtobacterium sp. ABR8. Next base: position 2,890,769 of record NZ_CM173818.1, on the reverse strand, counting down.
GGCGACTCGGTGAGCGCGGAGCGCGGCTACCTGCGCGAGACCGGCAACCTGGTGTTCCACGCGGCGCTCGTCGGCGTCCTGCTGGCCGTCGGCGTCGGCGGCGGGTTCGGGTTCACCGGGCAGCGGCTGCTGGTCGAGGGGCAGACGTTCTCGAACGTCCTCGGCTCCTACGACTCGTTCAACCCCGGTCGCTGGTTCCAGCAGGCCGACCTCAAGGGCTACAACCTGACGCTCGACAAGTTCGTCACGAAGTACGAGGAGCGCAACCTCGACGCCCTCGGCCAGGCGCTCGACTACTCGGCGACCGTCACGAGCAAGGAGAAGGGCGGCGAGTCGAAGACCAGCCGCCTCGGCGTGAACGACCCGCTGCACGTCGGTGGCACCAACGTCTACCTGCTCGGCAACGGCTACGCGATGAACGTCACGGTGCGCGACGGCGAGGGCAACGTGGCGTTCCAGGACGTCGTGCCGTTCCTGCCCGAGGACGCCAACTACACGTCCACCGGCGTCATCAAGGTGCCCGACGCGCTGCCGGACCAGCTCGGCATGGTCGGGTTCTTCTACCCGACGGCGTCGAAGCTCGCCTCCGGTGCGTACACGAGCGCCTACCCGGACACGCAGAACCCGCTGCTGACGCTGCAGGTCTACACCGGCGACCTCGGGCTCGACAGCGGTGTGCCGCAGAGCGTCTACACGCTCGACACCAAGGGTCTGCAGCAGATCGCCGGCCGTCAGTCCGACACGGCGAGCATCGCGCTCGAGCCGGGTCAGACCAAGCAGCTGCCGGACGGCGCCGGGTCGATCACGTTCGACGGCGTCAAGCGCTACGTGTCGCTCGACGTGCACCACGACCCCTCGCAGGCGTGGGTCGCCGGGTTCGCGCTGCTCTCCACGCTCGGGCTGCTGACGTCGCTCTTCGTCCCGCGCCGACGCGTGTGGGTGAAGGTCGTCCCCCGCAAGGGTGCTGAGCACGGCGAGTACGACCTGGAGTACGCCGGTCTCGCCCGCGGCGAGGACCCCAACCTCGAACGGGCCGTCGGGGACATCGCACACCGCCACACGTCGGACCTCGGAGTTAGGATGCCCCAGTGAACGACATGACCACGAACCTCGCGACCTACTCGGTCGTGCTGACGTACTCCGCGATGGCGGTCTACGTCATCGCGTTCATCTCGTTCGCGCTGGACATGGCAAAACGCTCCGGCGAGGTGACGGCAGCGGCGAAGAACACGGGCGCGGACTCGGACGACGCAGCCGCGACCGCCTCGGTGGGTGCGGCCCGTTCGGCGAAGACCGTCGCCACCGTCCGCGGTGGCACCGTCGTGCTCGAACCGGTCGCCGCGCCCCCGGCGAACGCCAGCGGCTCTGCTGGGCGCGGCACGAAGTTCGAACGCGTCGGCATGGCCATGACGATCCTCGCGCTCGTCCTGCACGTCGCATCGGTGGTCCTCCGCGGCATCGCGGCCGACCGTGTGCCGTGGGGCAACATGTTCGAGTTCTCGCTCACCGGCACGGCGTTGATCACGCTCATCTTCCTGCTGGTGCAGTTCTGGCAGAACCTGAAGTTCCTCGGTGTCTTCATCACCGGCCTGACGATCATCCTGCTCGGCATCGCCACGGTGAACTACTGGGTGCCCGTCGTCCCGCTGCAGCCCGCCCTGCAGTCCTACTGGCTGGTCATCCACGTCTTCGTGGCGATCGCCGGCACCGGGTTCTTCGCGCTCGGCGCGGGGCTCGCGGTGGCGCAGCTCGTGCAGACGTACCGCCAGGGCCGCACCGCGTCGGGCAAGCTCCGCTTCATGGCGACCCTGCCGGACGCCGACCGCCTCGAGGTCCTCACCTACCGCGTCCTGCTCGTCGGTTTCGTCCTCTGGACCTTCACCCTGATCGCCGGTGCGGTCTGGGCGGAGCGCGCCTGGGGCCGGTACTGGGGTTGGGACACCAAGGAGGTCTGGACCTTCATCATCTGGGTCGTCTACGCCGGGTACATCCACGCCCGTGCGACGCGCGGCTGGCGCGGTGCGCGGTCGTCGTGGTTGGCGCTCATCGGCTTCGCCGCCGTGATGTTCAACTTCTCGGTCGTGAACGTGTTCTTCAAGGGCCTGCACAGCTACTCGGGTCTGTGAGCGACGTGCGTCGCTGACGCGGCTCTGGTCGCGACCGTGATCGGACAGGAGGCGCGGTGCCAGCTGGCACCGCGCCTCCTGTCGTGCGACGCGATCTACGCGGCGGCGAGCAGGGTGTGCACGCGTTCGAGCCGGGCGAGCCACCACGCCGTGCGCTCCGGCGACGCGGCGTTCCGGTCCAGCAGGTCCGACGACACCGTGGCCCGGCGCACCGGCACCCGGCCCCCGACGGGCAGCAGGGGGTCCGCGGTGACGTCCGACGCGAACATCGCGGCCGTCCCGAGCCCCGCGGCGTACCCCGGGGACATCGCGGCCGCGGCGAGGAACGCGCCCATGCCGAGCCCCACCGAGGTGTCGAGCGCGCTGGAGACCACGCACGGCAACCCGGCCTCGGCGACGACGGCGCGTGCCGCTGTGACGCCGCCGAGCGGTTGGGCCTTGACGACGAGGACGTCGGCCGCCCCGGCCCGTGCGACGGCGAGCGGATCCGCTGCCTTGCGGACGCTCTCGTCCGCGGCGATCCGGATGCCGAGGCCGGCGGTCCGCGACCGCAGTGCCGCCAGTTCGGGCACGGTCCGGCAGGGCTGCTCGGCGTACTGCAGGTCGAAGGGGGCGAGGCGTTCGAGGGCCTCGGCAGCCTGGTCGACGCTCCAGAGACCGTTGGCGTCCACCCGGACGGCCGCCGAGGGGCCCATCACACGGCGGACCTCGGCGACCCGGGCGACGTCGTCGTCGACGGTGGTGCCGGGTTCGGCGACCTTGACCTTGGCGGTGGTGCACCCGGGGTAGCGCGCGAGCAGTGCGGCGACCGCATCGGGCGAGATCGCCGGCACCGTGGCGTTCACGGGCACCGAGTCGGCGGCGGGCTCGTGCTCCGTCCACCCGAAGTCGATCGCGCCGCGGAGCCACGCGGCGGCCTCGGCGTCGTCGTACTCGACGAAGGGCGAGAACTCCGTCCACCCCGAGGGGCCCCGGAGGACGACCGCCTCGCGCGTGGTGATGCCGCGGAACCGCACCCGCATGGGCAGGGCGACCACGTGCGCGTCGGCGGTGAGTTCGGCGAGATCGGGGAGCACGTCCGCCATCCTCCCACCGCACCCAGGGCACCTGCCGGTTCCTCGGAGGGGACCGCCAGGGCAGGGCATTAGCATGCATCGGTCGGCCCCGGTCGGCACAGGTCACGACCCGGATCGAAGCGTCCGGAACGAGGGAGGCGCGGTGGCGCGGGAACCGCAGCAGCACGCGTCGCAGCGCCCCGGTCGCGACACCGACGAGTTCGCCCGGCTCATGCAGCAGGGCACCGTCGATGTGCGGCAGACGACGGCTCGGAAGCGCCGCAGCCCGATCGTCGGCAAGATCGCCCTCGGCCTCGCGGTGGTGTCCGCAGCGGTCGACGCCAGCGCCTTCGCGGTCTTCATGGGCGGCGATTCCGAGTTCGCGTTCGGGATCTGCTTCGTCGTGGTCTTCCTGACCCTCATCGCCGCCGTGCTCGGCTTCGTCGCCGCGGTCGGTGGCCTCGGCCGGTGGTACGGCGCGATCGGTGTCGTGGTGGCGTTCTTCGCCAACCCCGTCATCCTCATCGTGATCCTGGTGTTCGTCGCACCCGAGGTCCTGACCGGCATGGGCGCCTGACCGCAGCGGTACGTTGGGAGCATGGCTGCTCCCGTCTCCGACCTGTTCGACCCCGACGTCTGGACCGCGGCTCCGATCGCGGAGCAGTTCGCGGACATCACCTACCACAAGCACGTCTCGAAGGGCATCGTCCGGGTCGCCTTCGACCGGCCCGAGGTGCGGAACGCGTTCCGTCCGCGCACGGTCGACGAGCTGTACCGCGCACTCGACGACGCCCGCCAGGACCCCCGCGTCGGCGTCGTCCTGCTGACCGGCAACGGCCCGAGCCCGAAGGACGGCGGCTGGGCGTTCTGCTCCGGCGGCGACCAGCGCATCCGCGGGCGCAGCGGCTACCAGTACGTCGGCGACGAGGGAGCCCCGCCCGAGGGGGTCGACCCGGCCGCCGCGCAGGCCTCGATGGGGCGGCTGCACATCCTCGAGGTGCAGCGCCTGATCCGCATGATGCCCAAGGTCGTCATCGCCGTGGTCCCCGGGTGGGCGGCCGGCGGCGGGCACTCGCTGCACGCGATCTGCGACCTGACCATCGCGAGCGCCGAGCACGGCCGGTTCAAGCAGACCGACGCCGACGTCGGGTCGTTCGACGGCGGCTACGGCAGTGCCTACTACGCCAAGCAGATCGGCCAGAAGTTCGCGCGCGAGGTCTTCTTCCTGGCGCAGGAGTACTCGGCGCAGCGCGCGTACGAGATGGGTGCCGTGAACGCCGTCGTCCCGCACGAGGACCTCGAGCGCGAGGCGATCCGCTGGGGTGAGATCGTCCTCGGCAAGTCCCCGACCGCGATCCGGATGCTGAAGTACGCGTTCAACGCCGTCGACGACGGCATGGTCGGCCAGCAGGTCTTCGCGGGCGAGGCGACGCGGCTCGCCTACGGCACCGACGAGGCCGTCGAGGGCCGCGACTCGTTCCTCGAGAAGCGCGCCCCCGAGTGGACGTCGTTCCCGTGGCACTACTGAGCCCGGTGCTCCGCGTGCGTCAGGTGGTCCGCACGCGCCCGGTGGGCGTGGCATGAGCCGTCCGCTGGTCGCGCTCGGCACGTCGGACCCGCTGGCCGTGCTCCGCGGCCTGGAGGCAGCGCTCGCCGGCGGCCCCGCGCTGCTCCCCGTCGCCGAGGGAGCGCCTGCCCTGCCGACCCCGCCACCGGCCGACGTCCGGCAACGGGTCGCCCTGGTGGTCGAGACGAGCGGGTCCACCGGTACCGGCAAGCGCGTGGCGCTCTCGTCCGAGGCACTGCTCGCGGGGGCGGCAGCCGCCGACGCCGCACTCGGAGGCCCCGGTGGCTGGGTCCTCGCGCTGCCCACGCACTACATCGCTGGCCTCAACGTCCTGACCCGCTCGATCGCCGCGGGGACGACGCCGGTCGTCGTGGCACCGGGCCACTTCGACGCGGCGGCGTTCGCGGACGCCGCAGACCGGCTCGTCACCGGCCCTGCCGCCCCACGGCGCTACACGTCCCTGGTCCCCGTGCAGCTCGCCCGCGTGCTCGACGACGGCCGTGCGACCGTTGCGCTGGCCCGGTTCGACGCCGTCCTCGTCGGCGGCCAGGCGACCCCGGCGGCACTGCGCGATCGAGCGGTCGCGGCGGGCGTGCGGATCGTGACGACCTACGGCGCCAGCGAGACGAGCGGTGGCTGCGTGTACGACGGCGTCCCGTTCGGCACCGTCCGCACCGAGGTCGTGGACGGCGAGCTGCAGCTGTCGGGTCCGATGCTCGCCGAGGGGTACCTCGGAGACGACGACCGGACGGCCACGACGTTCGTCGACCGCGACGGTCTGCGCTGGTACCGCACGGGCGACGCCGCCACGGTGTCCGACGGGGTGGTCCGGGTGCTCGGACGTCTCGACGACGTGGTGGTCTCCGGCGGTGAGAAGGTCCGGCTCGGCGCGGTGGAGCGGCTCGTGCGCGACCTGCCCGACCAACACGGGGCGGTCGTCACCCGACGGGCCTCGGGGGAGTGGGGCGAGGTGCCGGTCGTCGTCACCGAGCAGCCGCTCGACCTCGACACCGTCCGGTCCCACGTGGGCGACGCACTCGGCCGTGCGGCACGTCCGGCCGCGGTGGTGGTCGTCGACCGGCTGCCGATGCTCCCGTCCGGCAAGCCCGACCGGCGGGCGATCCAGGACTTGGCGTCCTCGTAGGTCCGCGCGACGGCACCACGACGCGTCGCGGATAGGATCGGTGGTCGTGGCACGAACGAAGAACACGACGCACAAGCAGGGCCGCTCGGGCAACCCGGCGAAGGCCGCGGCCCCGGTCCGCTCGAAGCGCCGGGCGACCGCGCGGGACTGGATCGGTGGGGCACGGCTCCGCACCCTGACGCTGGGCGTCGTCCCCGTGGTGCTCGGCACCACCGTGGGCTTCGTCGACAGTCGCACCACGGGTGACTTCGGTGCGTTCCTGGCGCAGGACGCGCACCTCGCCATCGCGCTGCTCGCCCTCGCGGTGGCCCTGTTCCTGCAGATCGGCGTGAACTACAGCAACGACTACTCCGACGGCGTCCGCGGCACCGACGAGTACCGCGTCGGCCCGGCTCGACTGACGGGTGCCGGCCTCGCGAAGCCCCGGACGGTGCTGACCGTCGCGCTGACGTTCTTCGGGCTGGCAGCGGTCGCGGGGATCGTCATCGTGGTGCTCACCCAGCTGTGGTGGCTGCTGCTCGTGGGCGCCGCCGCCATCGTCGCCGCGTGGTTCTACACCGGCGGCAAGAAGCCGTACGGCTACAACGCGCTCGGTGAGGTCTTCGTCTTCGTGTTCTTCGGCCTCGTCGCCGTGCTCGGCACCCAGTACGTGCTCATCGGCCAGGCCACCGCGAGCGGGTGGGCCGCCGCGGTCGCCGCCGGGTTCTTCGCCTGTGCGGTCTTGATGGTCAACAACATCCGCGACATCGACGAGGACCGTCTGGCCGGCAAGCGCACCCTCGCGGTCGTCGTCGGCCGACCGGTGGCACGGGTGCTGTACGGCCTGTTCCTGATGCTGCCGTACGTCGTGCTGCTCTGGTTCGTCCTGCTCTACTTCCGCACCGGCTTCACGTACTTCTCGCTGCTGCTGGCCCTGCCGGCGCTCGCGATCGGGGTGTCGTCGCGCAAGCCGCGTGAGCTCATCACGGCGTTGCAGCTGTCGTCGTTCGCGTCGCTGGTGTTCGGCGTGGTGCTCGGCATCACGCTCGCCGTCCAGCCGTAGGACTACTCCGCGTCGGTGTCCCGGCGCGCGGCGTGCCGGTCGGCGTCCGACACCGGGCGCACGGTCGGGGTGTCCGCTGCGTCGGTGTCCGCAGCGTCGACGAAGTCGTCCTCGAAGTCGGTGTCCGCGTCGCGCTCCGGGCCCCCGCGGCGGTTGGCGAGGCTCAGGGCGACCGTGGTGCGGAGCTTCGCGAGCGCGATGTAGGACACCAGGAGCCCGACGAGGGCAGCGACGATGGTCGCCCAGTACCAGGGCATCGGCGTCAGGAGCCGGAGGAGCAGGAGCGCCGCCGCGAAGATGCCGAGCCGGGCGAGGGTGTAGAGGAGCCACGCTTTCACCCTGCGAGTCTACGGACGGCCGACCGGCAGGGTCGTCACAGGCTCGCGACCTACACTCCTGGCATGGTCCGCTTGTGGTTGATCGTCGTCGTCGCCGCTGTCGCCTTCACGGTGTACGCGGCCATCGACTGCGCGACGATGCCCCGCGAACGTGTCCGATCCCTCAGGCGCGGTGTCTGGATCCTCCTGGTGATCGTCCTCCCCGTCCTCGGCGGGGTGCTCTGGTTCCTGCTCGGCCGGTCGCCGGCGTCCCCGGGCGCGACCGCCCGGTACCGTGGACCCGAAGACGACCCGGACTTCCTCGGCACCACGCCCGCGCCGGGGGACACCCTCACGGACAAGGACCAGGACGACGCGACCCTCCGAGACCTCGAAGACCAGTTCCACGACCGAGACGACGACGGCCGCACCGATCGCTGACGGCCCCGCGGGATCGGGCAGCCCGGCGACGGACGCGGCCCTGACCCTGCTGCAAGAACTCGTGCGCGCCGGCGTCACCGACGTCGTCGTCAGCCCCGGCTCGCGGTCGCAGGCCCTCGCGCTCGCGGCCGTCGCGCTCGAGCGTGCCGGCGGACTGACCGTGCACGTCCGACTCGACGAGCGCACCGCCGGGTTCTTCGCCCTCGGGCTCGCGGTGGAGTCCGGCCGGCCGGCCGCGGTCGTGACGACCTCGGGCACCGCCGTCGCCAACCTGCACCCCGCGGTCCTCGAAGCGCACCACTCCGGCGTCCCGATGATCGTCCTGAGCGCCGACCGGCCGGACGAACTCCGCGGCATCGGCAGCAACCAGACCACGGTCCAGCCGGGCATGTTCGGCGACGCGGTCGCCTTCGTCCGCGACGTCGAGGCGCCGTCGGCACATGGGGCCGACGCGTCGGTGCGTGCCGCGCTGCGCGACCTCGCCCGCCAGGCCGTCGCCGCGGCCGCCGGGCACACCGGACAGCCCGGACCGGCGCAGCTCAACATCGCGTTCCGCGAACCCCTCTCCGCCGGCCTCGACGCCGAGGACGTGCAGGGCGTCCCCGACGACGAGGTCGACACCGCGTTCGCCACCCGTCGCCGGCACGGGGGCCTGCCCGTGGCGGAGCTGGCGCCGGACGACGAGCCGGGCACGGTCGTCATCGCCGGGCACGACGCCGGTGCGGACGCCGAGCGCATCGCCTGGGAACTCGGGGCGCCCCTGCTCGCCGAGGTCTCCAGCGGCGCACGGTTCGGCCGGAACCTCGTCGTCGCCTACCGCGACCTCCTGCGCGACCCGGACTTCGGCGGGGCGGTCCGCCGCGCCGTCGTGCTCGGCCACCCGACCCTCAGCCGGGAGGTCCCGGCGCTGCTGCAGCGGCAGGGGGTCGAGACGATCGTGGTCCGCGGACCCGCGGCCGATCCCTTCGACCCGGCCCGCGCCTCCCGAGCCGACGCCGCGACCACCTTCGTGTCCGACGTCCGCGTGACCGGCCGCACCCGGCCGGAGCACCGTGCGTGGGTCGGTCGCTGGGTCGGCGCGAGCCGTCAGCTGCTCGGCGACGGCGACGCCGGACCCGACCTCGGCGCCAAGCGGTCCCCGGACCGCGCCGAACGCAACAAGTTCCTGCGCGACGAGGTCGCGCTCCGCCGCCGACCAGTCGACCGCGCGATGCTCGCCGACGCCGTGTGGGGCGTGACGTGGCCGCACGACCGGCTCGTCTTCGGGGCCTCGCAGATCATCCGCGTCGCCGACGGACGGGTGCTCGGCAAGAAGATCCGGGTGCACGCGAACCGCGGGCTCGCTGGCATCGACGGCACCGTGTCGACCGCGTTGGGCATCGCCGCGGCGCTCGAGCAGTCGTCGGCGTCGGTCGGCACCACGCGCGTGCTGCTCGGCGACCTGACCCTGCTGCACGACCTCGGGGCGTTCGTCACCGGCACCGAGGAACGCACGCACCGGGTGCAGGTCGTCGTCGGCAACGACCACGGCGGCGCGATCTTCCGCGGGCTCGAGGTGGCACGCACCACCCCACCGGAGGACATGCGGCGGATGATGTCGACCCCGCAGCACGTCGACGTCGAACAGGTCGTCACCGGCCTCGGCTGGGAGTACCGCCGCGCCGAGACGTGGGGCGACCTCGAACGCGTGCTCACCGACCCGGCCGAGCGGGTCGTCATCGAGGTCCCGCTGGCGGACTGACGCGGCGGGGGCGATGCAGCGCGACCGCGGGGCCGCGTGGCGCCGCGCCGCTCAGGCCAGCGCGTCGGTGACCGGTCGGAACTTCAGTGCGGTCTCGGCGACCTCGCGCGCCGGCTCCGACCCCGCGACGACACCGGCGCCCGCCCAGGCCCGGACGGTGCCGTCGTCGTCGATCCGGGCGCTCCGCAGCGCGAGCATCCACTCGCCGTCGCCCGTGGCACCCATCCAGCCCACCGGACCGGCGTAGCGTCCGCGGTCGACGCCCTCGAGCTCGGCGACGAGCCGGACGGCCACGTCGGTGGGAGTCCCCGCGACCGCGGCGGTCGGGTGCAGGGCGTCGGCGACGTCGAGCGAGGTGGTGTCCGGCGGCAGCGTCGCCTGCACGTCGGTCGCCAGGTGCCACAGGTTCGGCAGCTGCAGTCGGAACGGCTCGGGGTCGGCACGCAGCTCGGTGACGAGCGGGCGGAGCGAGGCGAGCAGGCTGTCGATCGCGAACGCGTGCTCCTCGACGTCCTTCGCGCTGGCGGCGAGGGCCTCGGCGGCTGCACGGTCGGACACCTCGTCGGTCCCGCGTGCGGCGCTGCCGGCCAGCACCCGTGCCGTCAGCCGCGTGCCGTCCGTGCGGGCGAGCGTCTCCGGGGTCGCACCGACCAGGCCGTCGACCGCGAACGTGACGCACTGCGGGTAGGCGGCGGCGAGGTCGAGCAGCACGGCGCGTCGATCGGCTCCCGGCGGCAGCGTGCCGACGAGGTCGCGGGCGAGGACGACCTTCTGCGCGCCCCCGGCGACGATCCGCCGCACGGCCTCGGCGACGTTCGCGGCGTAGGCGGCCTCGTCGATCCGGCCCGGGCGCAGCGTGACGGAGACGTGCGGTCCGACGTGGGGGACCGGCACCGAGGTCCGTGTGAAGGCGAGCGGCTCGGCGCCGACGGTCGTGTCGATCGCCGTGAGCCAGGCCTTCCCGCGCCGACGACCGATGACCACGCGCGGGACGATCAGCACGCTCGCGTCGGCGGAGTCGTCGGCGAAGGCGAAGGAGCCGAACGCCACCAGACCCGACCCGCGCAGCTGCACCGGGTCGTCGACGGTGGCGGCTTCCACGACGGAACGCCACACGGCGGCCGCGTCGCGCATCCGGTCGGGCCCGGTGAACGTGAACCGCAGCGCTTCCCCGATGCCGACGATGCCGTCGCCGTTCCGGACGAAGGCCAGGGGACGGTCGCGGAGGGTGTGGCGGAGGACGGTGCCCGGGTCGTCGAGGATCCGGGTGGAGACCGTCAGAGGAGGCGCCGCCGTGGTGGTTCGGGTCACGGCTCCGATGCTACGCGCGGTCGGTCGGACGCCCGGCCGTCCGCCGGTCGCGCGAGCCGTCGCTGCGAGTCCGGTGAACGTACGGTCGAGACCTCTAGGATTGGTCGGGTGAGCAGAGCGGACCTGAACAAGCGGCCGGACGAGGTGGCGGCGATGTTCGACGACGTCGCGGCCAAGTACGACCTCACGAACGACATCCTGTCGGCGGGCAACGCACCGCTGTGGCGTGTCGCCACGGTGCGGGCGGTCGACCCGCAGCCCGGCGAGAAGGTCCTCGACATCGCCGCCGGCACCGGCACGAGCGCCGCGGCCTTCGCGAAGAAGGGTGCGGATGTCAGCGCGCTCGACCTCTCCGCCGGCATGATCGCCGTCGGCCGCGAGCGGCACCCCGAGATCACCTTCGTCGAGGGTGACGCCGAACACCTGCCCTTCGACGACGACACGTTCGACGCGGTCACGATCTCGTTCGGGCTGCGCAACGTGAACGACCCGAAGCAGGCGCTCGCCGAGATGCTGCGGGTGCTGAAGCCCGGCGGCCGCGTCGTCATCTGCGAGTTCTCGACCCCGCCCCGTGCGCTGCTGCGCCTCGGCTACGGCACCTACCTGAAGCGCGTGCTCCCGGGCATCGCGAAGCTCTCCAGCAGCAACCCCGCCGCCTACCGCTACCTCGCCGAGTCGATCGACGCGTGGCCGGACCAGCAGGTCCTGACCCAGTGGCTGCGCGGCGTCGGGTTCTCCGTGGTCGCCTACCGCAACCTCACGGCCGGTATCGTCGCACTGCACCGTGGCCGCAAGCCCGTCGCCGACACGGTGCGGGAGTCCGCGGCCCGTCGTGCGAAGGCACGCCGCGACCACCAGGCGACCGGCGAGCAGCCGCGCGTCGACCCGGCCGACGACTGACCGGTCACCATCCCCCGAAGACGGAGCAGCACTTGAATCCGAGCGTCCCGGTCGCACGTCGCGCGCCGAGCCTCCGCGCCTCGCTGGGCATCGGCGAGCGGCTGTTCGCCACGCCCGCCGACCGTCGCTTCATCACCGCCGTCGACGACGGGCTCGAGCTCGTCGAGCAGGGTCTCGAGGACGCCATGCGTTCCACGGACACCCTGGCCGACACCACGAGCCGCTACCTGCTCTCCGCGGGTGGCAAGCGGATCCGTCCGACGCTCACGCTGCTCATCGCGCAGCTCGGCGACGGGGTGACCGACGCCGTGGTCAAGGCGGCCGTGAGCATCGAGACGACCCACCTGGCGTCGCTCTACCACGACGACGTCATGGACGAAGCACCCGTCCGCCGTGGGGTCCCCGCAGCGCAGATCACCTACGGCAACAACGTGGCGATCCTGACCGGCGACCTGCTCTTCGCCCGTGCCAGCCTCATCACCGCCGACCTCGGCACCGAGGGCATCCGGATGCAGGCCGAGACCTTCCAGCGGCTCTGCATGGGGCAGCTGCACGAGACCACGGGCCCGCAGCCCGACGACGACCCGGTCGAGCACTACATCCAGGTCCTCAGCGACAAGACCGGTTCGCTCATCGCGACCGCCGCCCGCGCCGGCGTCATGTTCTCGGGCGCCGACCGGACGTACCTCGACGCCGTCGGGACCTTCGGCGAGAAGGTGGGCGTCGCCTTCCAGCTCGTCGACGACGTCATCGACCTGGCGCCCGCGACGGACAAGACCGGCAAGATCGCCGGCAACGACCTCCGCGCCGGCGTCGACACGCTGCCGATGCTGCACCTGCGGCGGCACGCGGCGACCGACCCGGCGGCGCAGGACCTCGTCCAGCGCATCGAGCGCGACGTGAACGGCGCCCCGGACGACGCGGTCGGCTCCGTGCCGTACCAGTCGGCCGTCGCCGCCCTGCGTGAACACGAGGCGACGGCGTCGACGCGCACGGTCGCGGTCCGCTGGGCCCGCGAAGCCGTGGACGCCCTCGCCCCGCTGCCCGACGGCACCGTGAAGCGGGCACTCACCCGCTTCGCGGACTCCGTCGTCGACCGCAGCCGCTGAACACCGCCCGCGACCGGACGGCCCCACGGCCGCCGCGCGGGACGCACCACCGGGAGCACCCCACCCGAACGAACTGGAGACGATCAGTGCCCACCCTCCGAATCGCCATCGTCGGCGCCGGACCCGCCGGCATCTACGCCGCGGACATCCTGCTGCGCGAGGCCCACGGACACGACGTGTCGATCGACCTGTTCGAGCAGCTCCCCGCGCCGTACGGGTTGGTCCGCTACGGCGTCGCCCCCGACCACCCGCGCATCAAGGGCATCGTCAACGCGCTGCGCGACGTGCTCGACCGCGGTGTCGTCCGGCTGTTCGGCAACGTCCGCTTCGGCGAGGACATCACCCTCGAGGACCTGAAGAAGCACTACAACGCCGTCGTCTTCTCGACGGGCGCGATCAAGGACGCCGACCTCGACGTCCCCGGTGTCGACCTCGAGGGCTCCTACGGCGCCGCCGAGTTCGTCAGCTGGTTCGACGGCCACCCCGACGTGCCGCGCACCTGGCCGCTGACCGCCGAGAGCGTCGCGGTGATCGGGGTCGGCAACGTGGCCCTCGACGTCTCCCGCATCCTGGCGAAGCACGCCGACGACCTGCTGCCGACCGAGATCCCGGCCAACGTGTACGAGGGTCTGAAGGCGTCACCCGTCACGGACGTCCACGTCTTCGGCCGCCGTGGTCCCGCCCAGGTGAAGTTCACGCCGCTCGAGCTCCGCGAACTCGGCGAGGTCCGCGACGTCGACATGATCGTCTACGACGAGGACTTCGACCACGACGAGGCCTCGAAGACCGCGATCGCCACGAACAAGCAGGTCATGGTCATCAACCGGGTGCTCGAGCAGTGGCGCACGCGCGAGACCGGCCAGGCGAGCCGGCGGCTGCACCTGCACTTCTACGCGAAGCCGACCGAGTTCGTCGGCGACGAGCACGGCAACCTCACCGCGATCCGGTACGAGCGCACCCGGCCGAACGGCGAGGGCGGCGTCGAGGGCACGGGCGAGATCCGCGAGATCCCGGTCCAGGCGGCGTACCGTGCGGTGGGCTACTTCGGTTCCCCGTTGCCCGGCCTGCCGTTCGACGAGCGTCACGGCGTCATCCCCAACCACGAGGGCCAGGTCCTCGACGACGACAACCAGCAGATCCCGGGTGTCTACGCCACCGGCTGGATCAAGCGCGGCCCGGTCGGCCTGATCGGCCACACGAAGTCCGACGCGATGGAGACCGTGCAGCACATCGTGAACGACCAGGCGAGCTGGTGGACGCCGGAGGACCCGTCCGAGGGCGCGATCCCGGCCCTGCTCCGCGAGCGGGGTGTCCAGTACACCGACCTCGACGGCTGGCACAACCTGGACACCCACGAGCTCGCGCTCGGTGCTGCCGAGGGGCGTGAGCGCATCAAGGTCGTGCCCCGTGACGAGATGATCGACGTGTCGCTCGGTCGCGCCGACGCGCCCACGAGCTGACGGCGATGACCGACACGCGCCCCGTCCCGCCCACGGCGGTGCGGGGCGCGTCTGCTTCCGGCGCACGGCTGCAGGGCGTCGACGTCGCACGGGCGCTCGCGCTGCTCGGCATGATGGCCGCGCACATCGGCGGCATCGCGGACCAGCTCGACTGGTCCGACCCCTCGACGTGGTCCGCCGTGGCGCACGGGCGCCCGTCCACGCTGTTCGCCGTCCTCGCCGGGGTGTCGATCGGGCTGACGAGCGGTCGGACGAGTCCGCCGGGACCACCGACGATCGGCCGGGTCCGGGCACGCCTGGCGATCCGCGCCGTGGCCGTCGTCGCCGTCGGGTTCGTGCTCATCGCGTTGGACACCCCCGTCTACGTCATCCTGCCGACGTACGGCGTGCTCTTCCTGCTGGTGATCCCGGTGCTCCGGGTCCGCCCGGCGTGGCTCCTCGCCCTCGCGGGTGCCTGCGCCGTCCTGTCGCCGATCGCCGCGGTCGCGATCGCGCCGGCCTACGCGGACGCGGGCATGGTCGGCGTGCAGCTCGGCCTGGTCTACCCCGTGGTCACCTTCCTGGCGTACGTCCTGGTCGGTCTCGCGGTCGCCCGGGCCGGTCTGGAGGATCGTGGCCGGCAGGTCGTGCTCCTCGCGTCCGGCGTGCTGGTCGCCGCCACCGCGTACATCGTCGGCACCGTCCTCGCGCCGCTGCCGCCAGGGGCTGCGTTCGCGTTCCCGGGCGTCCCGTACGCCGCCGACGGCACCACTCCGGGCCAGGCCCTCGCCCAGCTCTTCCTGTCACCGCGCGACCACTCGTCGTCGGTCGTCGACGTGGTGGGCACAGCCGGGGTGGCGGTGGCGGTCATCGCGCTGTGCATCCTGGTGTTCGACGGGCGAGGCCGGGTCGCCGAGCGGGTCGCGTTCCCACTCGCCGCCGTCGGGTCGATGCCGCTCACGGTCTACTCGGGACACCTCGTGGTGATCGCGATGCTGCCGACCTACCCCGAGTCGGCCGAGGCGTGGGGCTGGTTCGCCCTCGGCTCGGTCGTGTTCGCGATGGTCTGGCGCCGGTTCCTCGGCCGTGGCCCGCTCGAGCGGGCCGTCGCGGCCTTGGCATCCCTCGTCCCGATGCGCTGAGCGCACCTGCCGGGGCGACCCGGCCGCGGAGCGCTGCTGCACGGTGCAGGGTTGTCCACTCGCCGCGGGCTTGCTCGCTGGGTGCCTCGCTGTCGCGACGCACCGTGCAGCCAGGGTCGCACCGGGTGGAGGACGACGCACCGTGCGGCCAAGGTCGCACCGGGTGGAGGGCGACGCACCGTGCGTGGTGGTGGCGAGCCGCGCCTCCCGTCCGCACCGTGCAGCCAGGGTCGCCCCGAATGGAGGACGACGCACCGTGCGACAGCGCGCCAGCGCGACAGCGCGACAGCGTCCGCTACTGCAGCGCTGCCGTGAGCCGCGCGACGTTGTCGAGCACCTTGGACCGGCGCGGACGGTCGACCCACTCGTCGAGCGTGAGCTCGAAGCTGTGCTCCTTGTAGGCGTCCTGCACGGCGCGCAACGCGTCGACGAAGCGGTGGCCGCGCACCATCACGGAGACCTCGAGGTTCAGGCTGAACGAGCGCATGTCCATGTTGCTCGACCCGATCACCGACACCTCGTCGTCGATGGTGAAGTGCTTGGCGTGCAGGATCACGGGTGCCCGGTACAGCCAGATCTTGACGCCGGCGCGGAGCAGTCCCTCGTAGTACGAGCGTTGGGCGTGCCACGTCATCGCGTGGTCGCCCATCTCACCGACGAAGAGCTCGACCTCGACGCCGCGCTGGGCGGTCGTCGTGATGGCGTACAGCATCGAGTCGTCCGGGACGAAGTACGGCGAGGTGATCGACACCTTCTTCTGCGCCGAGTAGAGCAGCGCGTTGAACAGGCGCAGGTTGTTCTCACCGTCGAACCCCGGCCCGGACGGCACCACCTGGCAGTCGAGGGCGTCACCGCGGTCGGCTCGTTGCACGGGGTCGCTCTCGCGCAGCAGCAGTTCGTCGGTCTCGCTGTACCAGTCGGTGACGAACAGGGCGTTCAACCCCGCGACGACCGGTCCCTCGAACCGGGCGAACAGGTCCTTGTAGACCATGCCCTTCTCGATGTGGGACTTGATGTCGTACGACGCGTCGATCAGGTTCTGCGACCCGGTGAACGCGACCGAGCCGTCGATGACCATGATCTTCCGGTGGTTGCGCAGGTCGGGGCGCTGGAACTTCCCCTGCAGTGGCAGCAGCGGAAGCATGAGGTGCCACTCGATGCCGGCGCGGTCCATGAACGCCAGTGTGTCCTTGTAGCCGGGGTACCCGCGGCTCGCCCAGTGGTCGAGCAGGAAGCGGACGGTGACGCCGCGGGCCTGCGCGCGGGCGAGCGCGTCGAAGAACGGCCGGGTCGTGTCGTCGAGTGTCGCGATGTAGAACTCGACGTGCACGAACCGACGCGACTGGTCGATCGCCCGGGTCATCTCGGCGATCGACTCCTCCGAGTCGGGGTAGAGCTCGGCCGAGTTGCCGCCGACCAGCGGCATGGCACCGAGTTCGCGGTTCAGCGTCGTGATGCTCTCGAGCCAGAGCGGCCACGGGTGGTCACGGCGCACGCGTTCGATGCCCTCGGTCTGCTCGAGGATGTACGCGTTGATCTCGGTCTGCTTCTCACGCCGGGCACGCGGCAGCTTCGTCGACCCGATGACCAGGAAGACGATGAAGCCGATGTAGGGGATGAGGAAGATCGCCAGCAACCAGGCCGTCGCGGTCTGCGGCTTCCGGTTGATCGGGACGTAGATGATCGAGAAGGCGCGGATCGCAAGGTCCAGCAGGACGGCCAGGACGGTGATCGCGACGGTGAGCCAGTGCTCCACGGGGTGCCGGTGTCGGGTTCGGGTGTCGTTCGGCGCTGCGCGTCAGCGGAAGTTGATGTACTGCAACGGGACGTCGAACTCTTCACCCTTGAGGAGCTGGATGGTGTTCTGCAGGTCGTCACGGCTCTTCGAGGAGACCCGCAGTTCGTCGCCCTGGATCTGGCTCTTCACGGTCTTCGGGGCGTTCGCCCGGAGGAACGCGCCGATCTTCTTGGCGACGTCCTGCTCGATGCCGTTCTTGAACTTCACCTCGATGCGGTACTCCTTGCCCGAGGGGTACGGGTCGCCGGCATCGAGGCTCTTCAGGCTGATGTTGCGCTTGATCGCCTTGCTCTGCAGGACGTCGAGGACGGCCTTGGCGCGCTCTTCCGAGTTCGCCTTGATGAGGACGTCGTCACCGCTGAAGGCGACCGACGCGTCCGCACCCTTGAAGTCGTACCGCTGCTCGATCTCCTTGGCCGCCTGGTTGAGGGCGTTCTCCGCCTCCATCTTGTCGACCTTGCTGACCACGTCGAAGGAACTGTCTGCCATGCCGGACAGCCTAACGGCGGACAGGAGGCTCGGTTCCGGTCGCGCGGATCGGCTCACGGTGGTCACGACCACCGTTCCGGATCCGCTATGCTTTTGTGCGCGCCTTCGGTTGGTGATCACACCGGCTGGGTGCGCATGGCAAGTTACCCAAGCGGCCAAAGGGATCTGACTGTAAATCAGCCGGCGTAGCCTTCGGGGGTTCGAATCCCTCACTTGCCACCACCTGGAAGCCCCGTCCGACCCGGACGGGGCTTCCGTCGTCACTGGCAGGATCGGTGCATGGCATCCGACCCCACACCGTCCCAGTTCGCCGACCTCGCCGAGACGATCGCACGCGAAGCGGCCACGCTCGCCGCACGACGACGTGCCGAGGGGGTCGAGGTCGCCGACCGCAAGTCGAGCATCGTCGACGTGGTCACCGCGGCGGATCGCGAGGTCGAGGCGCTCATCCGCACCCGGATCGCCGAGGCCCGGCCGGAGGACGCGTTCCACGGTGAGGAGTCGGGCTCGGCGTCGGGGGAGTCGGGCATCACGTGGGTCGTCGACCCGATCGACGGCACCGTCAACTACCTGTACGGCAGCGCCGAGTACGGCGTGAGCATCGGCGTCGTGCGCGGCTCCGCCGACCCGACGACGTGGGAGCCCGTCGCGGGTGTCGTGGTCGCTCCGGCCACCGGGGTCGTGTTCCGCGCCGCGGCCGGACAGGGCGCCACTCGTGACGGCGTCCCCCTGTCCGTCAGCGCTCCCGCCTCGCTCGCCGAGACGCTCGTGGCGACGGGCTTCGGGTACACGGTGGATCGCCGCCGGGAGCAGGTGTCCGTGCTCGCCGGGCTCATCGGCGAGGTGCGGGACATCCGGCGCGGGGGAGCGGCGTCGCTCGACTGCTGCGCGGTCGGTGCCGGGGTCGTCGACGCCTACTACGAGCGCGGGATCAACCCGTGGGACATGGCCGGCGGCTCCGTCGTCGCGCACGAGGCCGGGGCGTCGGTCCGCATCTGGGAAGCGGGTGGCACCCGTTCCTTCCTGTTCGCGAGCCCCGCGGTCGCCGATGACCTCGAGGCCCTGCTGCGCGGACTGGAAGCGGAGGCACTCGACGCCTGAGCCCCGGACGGTCCCTCGGTCTGGGGGTCCCCGGTGGACATGACCACGACTGGCGACGTGCGACGACGTTTGCTACCGTGCTCAGGTCCCGTTATCTGCTCGTTACCAACGAGCACCCTCCTTCCCCGATCAGGATCGCCACCGCACGCATGCCCCACTCTCCACTGACGTCCGTCCCCACCGGTCCCGTCGACGCCGCCACCCCGGTCGTCCACCTGACCCGACGAGCACGGATCGAGGCGGAGCGAGCGGCTGCGAAGGGTGCTCCCGTCACGCAGGACCACACGCAGGACGTCGCACCCGACAGCGCCGCGCGCCCGTCGTTCGACGAGGTCGTCGGGTTGACCACGCCGTCGTCCGCCGCTGCCCCCGTGTCCCCGATCGACCTCGCACCGGCGTCGCCCGCGCTGCCGGAGTCGGCGGTCCGACCGGCCTCGCGCATCAGGACGCCGCCTGCGCCCACGTCGCCGGACGTCCACGGCACCGCACCGCGCACCGTGCCCGCTGCCGCTCCGTCCTCCGCTGCGCCGCAGCCCCGTCGGGTCATCGGCCAGGTCCCGGCGTCCCGTCGGCGCACCGGCCGTGCGGCGTCCGCCGTGCAGGTCGACCGGGCCACCCGGCACATCAACACGAGCCGCACCACCGCGCCGACCCCCACCGCTCGCAAGCAGGGCGCCTCGTTCCGCCGTGCCGCGTCGCGCGTGACGGCCGTCGGTGCGCTCCTCTTCGTCGCCGGGCTCGTCGTCTCGACGTCGTTGCCCGCCCAGGCGCTCTACGTGCCGGAGACCGGCTCCACCGCGGTCCGGTCGACGGCGAACGGTGCGACCCAGTCGATGAGCGTCAGCGCAGCAGCCGACGGTTCGACGACCCGCGACCAGTACACGGTGTCCGACGCCACGCAGTACAAGAACGTCGACGCCTCGAGCTTCACCAACGACCCGACCGGCACGATCCAGTGGCCGTTCCTCACCGGGGTCCCGATCACGTCGGGCTTCGGCGGTCGCCAGGTCGCCGGCTGCTCGTTCTGCTCGACGAACCACATGGGCGTCGACTTCGCCCCCGGCGAAGGCACCCCGATCCGTGTCATCGCCGCCGGCACCGTCATCAAGGTGCAGGCGAACGACGGCGGTTTCGGCAACGACGTCTGGGTCGAGCACGACGTCGACGGCAAGCAGTTCGTCAGCGTGTACGGCCACATGGAGGACAACTCCTTCAAGGTGGTCACCGGCCAGCAGATCGAGGTCGGTGACGAGCTCGGCCTCGTGGGCAGCACGGGCAACTCCACGGGCCCGCACCTGCACCTCGAGGTGCACGTCGACGGCGTCCCCGTGGACCCGCTGGCGTGGCTCCAGACCAACGCGAACTAGCGGTCGCCGGCGCGGCACGCCCGGGCGTCTCGCCCGGTTCCGGAGCAGCGTCGGAGGTCTGCTATCCTCGTGTGGTGCCGTTCGCGGCACATCGCCCCGATAGCTCAGTGGTAGAGCACCTCCATGGTAAGGAGGGGGTCGTCAGTTCAATCCTGACTCGGGGCTCCGACCCGGTGCGCGTGTCGCTCCGGATCTCTGGCGGGGTAGCTCAGTTGGTTAGAGCACACGACTCATAATCGTGGGGTCGCGGGTTCAAGTCCCGCCCTCGCTACAGCAAGCCCGGCGATCTGTTCGCCGGGCTTTCGTCGTTCCCGGGCACGTCGGTGTTCCGGTCGGGAGGCGAGTGGCGGGCGTGCTCCGTGCCTCCTGTCCGGTGTGGGGCCGGTCCAGTGCGTTCGTCGCGCCGCACAATCACAGTGCGTCCGCGCCGTGTGTTCGCGTGGTGCAGATGCACTTGCGTTGTGCGCCGGTCACGGCGCGACCCCGTGGCCGCGCCTACAGCGTGGAGTGCGACCCGGTGCCGGTCCGCGCCTGCAACACCCCGGCGGACCGCAGCGCACGCTCGACCGACGCGCTCACCTCGTGCCAAGCCGCTCGTCGCCGGCTCGCGCCGATGCTGCCGCCGGAGACGGCCGTGCCGTGTCCGCTGTGCCGGAGCGTGATCGTGGTGGACGCCCCCGTGACGGTCGTCGACAGCTCGTAGCGCCGGAACTCGCGGGACGGGTGCACGAGCGCGCCGAGCAGGATCGTCAGCAGCCGGTTGCCGGTCGTCGCGGTGAGGGTCCCACCGGTCGACTCGACGTGGTGTCCCGTGGTGCGGAGCGCCGCGCCGGCGACCTCCATCGCGGTGCAGCGGTCGCCCGTGTGCACGGCGAACTCGGTCCTGCTGTCCATCGTTGCTCCCCCCGTTCACTGATCCGGTGTCGACACCGGACCGCCGGTTCCCCCGAACCGACGCGGCAAGCCTAGCCGATGCATCCTCAGCATCGACAGGCCCCAGGACGGGCGTCGGTAGACTGCCCACGTGTCAGTGAACCCCGAGCTCGTCGGCAGGACGTTCCCGCCGGCCCAGCCCTACCTGGTCGGTCGCGAGAAGGTGCGCGAGTTCTCGCGCGCGGTGTTCGCGACCAACCCCGTCCACCACGAACCCGACGCCGCCCGTGCCGCCGGGTACGCCGACGTCGTCGCCCCGCCGACCTTCGCGGTCGTCGTGCAGGAAGCC
The DNA here is from genome assembly GCF_057812125.1 of Curtobacterium sp. ABR8. Taxonomy (NCBI): domain Bacteria; kingdom Bacillati; phylum Actinomycetota; class Actinomycetes; order Micrococcales; family Microbacteriaceae; genus Curtobacterium; species Curtobacterium sp. ABR8. The sequence continues at coordinate 2,869,458 of NZ_CM173818.1, read as the reverse complement.
ACGCTCGCGCAGCTCCTGGCCGAGCCGGACGCCGGCATCGACTTCTCCCGCGTCGTCCACGGCGAGCAGTCCTTCACCTACGACCGGCCCATCGTGGCCGGCGACGAACTCACCGCGACCCTGACCGTCACGAGCGTGAAGACGCTCGGCGGCAACGCGATGGTCACGGCCCAGAGCACCATGAACGACGCCGCGGGGGAGCACGTCGTCACGGCGACGTCGACCCTCGTGGTCCGAGGAGACGACGCATGACCGCCGCACCCGCCGCCGCGATCGAGGTCGGCACGGTGGTCGCCGAGCGCGAGGTGCACGTCACCCGCGACTCGCTCGTCCGCTACGCCGGCGCCTCCGGTGACTTCAACCCGATCCACTACCGCGACGACGTCGCCGCCTCGGTCGGGCTGCCCGGCGTGCTCGCGCACGGCATGCTCACGATGGGCCTCGCGGTGCAGCCGGTGTCCGAGTGGCTCGGCGACAGCGGATGGGTCGCGGGCTACGGCGTCCGCTTCACCCGCCCCGTCGTCGTGGACCCCGAGCAGGGCGCGACCATCGGCATCGTCGCCAAGGTCGGAACCGTCGACGACGACGGCCGGCCGAAGCGCATCGACCTCACCGTGACCGCCGGCGGGCAGACCGTGCTCGGCAAGGCGCAGGTCACGGTGGCGTTCCGCTGACCGTGCACGAGCCGGTGCTCGCCGACCTCACGACGCTCGGCGTCGGCGGTCCGGCCACGCGGCTGCTGACGGCCACGACGACCGACGAGCTCGTCGCCCACACGCGCGCGGCGTGGGACGACCACGAGTGGCTCGTCCTCGGCGGAGGCAGCAACCTGCTGGTCGCCGACTCGGGCTTCGACGGCACCGTCGTCCTGGTCCGCACCTCGGGCGTGGAGGCCGACACCGACGCCGACGGCGTCACCGTCCGCGTCGCGGCCGGTGAACCCTGGGACGCGTTCGTCGCCACCACCGTCGCGAACGGCTGGACCGGTCTGGAGGCCCTCAGTGGCATCCCGGGCACCGTCGGCGCCGCCCCCGTGCAGAACGTCGGCGCCTACGGGGTCGAGCTCTCCGACGTGCTCACCCGGGTCGAGTTCCTCGATGCGGCCACGGGGGAGCGCACGTGGGTCCCCGCGGCCGAGCTGGCGCTCGGCTACCGCACGTCGACCCTCAAGCACGGACGTCGCGGTGTCGTGCTGACGGTCGAGTTCCGGCTCGGCACGGCGGGCGAGCACGGCGTGCCGGTGCGGTACGCCCAGCTCGCCGGTTCGCTCGGGGTCGACCTCGGTGCCCTCGTGGAGCCGACCACGGTCCGCGACGAGGTCCTGCGGCTCCGCGCCTCGAAGGGCATGGTGCTCGACGCCGACGACCGGGACACCTGGAGCGCCGGGTCCTTCTTCACGAACCCGATCGTGTCCGCGGCCTTCGCCGAGACGCTGCCCGCCGGTGCGCCACGGTGGCCGGCTGGTGACGACGTCAAGCTCAGCGCCGCCTGGCTCATCGAGCACGCCGGGGTGCACCGCGGCTACGCCGTACCGGGGTCGCGAGCGGCGATCTCGTCGAAGCACACCCTCGCGCTGACGAACCGCGGCGGAGCGACGGCCGCCCAGGTGGCGGAGCTCGCACGGTACGTGCAGGTGACCGTCCTGAACCGCTTCGGGGTCTCGCTCGTGCCGGAGCCCGTCGTGGTGGGCGACCTGCTCGACTGAGGACGCCCACGCGACGCCCCACGGGCCTCCCGGACGTGCGAACGGGCCACCTCGACGAGGTGGCCCGTTCCGTGGTGCGTGGGGTCTACGCGAAGAACCGCGCCAGGCGGGCCACACCCTCGGCGATGTCGTCGTCGCCGAGCGCGTACGACAGCCGCAGGTACCCCGAGGGTCCGAAGGCCTCGCCCGGGACGACCGCGACCTCGGCGTGCTCGAGGATCAGGTCCGCCAGCTCGAGGGTCGTCGTCGGGGTCGAGCCCGCCCATTCGCGACCGAGCAGTGCGGTGACGTCCGGGTAGACGTAGAAGGCGCCCTGCGGGGTCGGCGTGACGAAGCCCGGGATCGCGTTGAGCCCGGCGACGATGGCCTGGCGACGGCGGTCGAAGGCCTCGCGCATGGCCGCCACCGGCTCCTGTGGCCCGGTGAGGGCGGCGATCGCGGCGCGCTGGGACACGTTCGACACGTTCGACGACAGGTGCGACTGCAGGTTCGACGCAGCCTTGACGGCGTCGGCCGGGCCGATGAACCAGCCGACGCGCCAGCCGGTCATCGCGTAGGTCTTGGCGACGCCGTTGACGAGGATCGTGGTGTCGGCGAGGGCCGGCACGGCGTCGAGGATGCCGGTGAAGCGCAGCCCGTCGTAGACGAGGTCCTGGTAGATCTCGTCGCTGATGACCCAGATGCCGTGCTCGAGCGCCCACTCGCCGATCGCCGCGGTCTGCTCGGCGGTGTACACGGCACCGGTCGGGTTCGACGGGGAGCAGAACAGCAGCGCCTTCGTCTTCGGGGTGCGCGCGGCCTCGAGCTGCTCGACGGTCACGAGGTACCCCTGGTCGCTGCCGGCGAAGACCTCGACCGGCTCGCCACCGGCCAGGCGGATGGCCTCGGGGTAGGTGGTCCAGTACGGGGCGGGGAGCAGGACCTCGTCCCCGGCGTCGACGATCGTCTGGAACGCCTGGTAGACGGCCTGCTTGCCGCCGTTGGTGACGATCACCTGCGCCGGCTCGACGGTGATGCCGGACTCGCGTGCGGTCTTGTCGGCGATGGCCTGCTTCAGCTCCGGCAGGCCGGTCGCGGGCGTGTAGCGGTGGTTCTTCGGGTCCTGTGCGGCCTCGACCGCGGCGACGACCACGTGGTCGGGCGTCGCGAAGTCGGGCTCGCCGGCGGCGAAGGAGATGACGGGGCGACCCGCGGCCTTCAGGGCCTTGGCCTTCGCGTCGACCTTGAGCGTCGCTGACTCGGCGATCGCCGCGATGCGGGACGCGATGCGCGGTCGATCGGTCGGCGCGGCGGCGGGGGTTGCGGTGGACTCGGGGCCAGGGGCTGCGGTGCTCACGGGTCCCAGCCTATCGGCGCGGCACGCCGTGGAGGGGGCCAAGTGGACACCGTGTGACGGACTCCCGTACACTCGACCACCGGAACACGATCGGTGACGGACGTGCTCTGAAGGGCGGTGGCTCAATTGGTAGAGCAGCGGTCTCCAAAACCGCAGGTTGCAGGTTCGAGTCCTGTCCGCCCTGCAACTCTGGAAGGGTAGAAGTTGGCGAGCAAAGACATGGAGACGACGGCGGACGACGTCGTCGCCAAGGCGAAGCAGGACCGGGCCGAGCGCCGGGGTCCGATCGCTGCCATCGTGCTCTTCATCCGTCAGGTGATCGGCGAGCTGCGCAAGGTCGTGACGCCGACCCGCAAGGAGCTCTTCAGCTACACGCTGGTCGTGCTCGTCTTCGTCGTCGTGATGATGATCCTGGTGTCGATCCTCGACTTCGTGTTCGGTCTCGGCGTCGGGTACGTCTTCGGCAACGGGCCCACGGCCTGACCCGGACGTCGACTGCCCTGTGCGGCAGTCCCGTGGAGTACGGTCGCCCGAGACGGAGCCGATCGTGACCAGGACCGTCCGCCATCCCGACCCGCACCACCGAACGGAAAGAATCGACTGTGTCTGACTACTCCCGCGACGACATCGACCTCGCGACGGCTGCCGAGCAGTCCTCCGAAGTCGAGGAGAACCAGGAAGGCGACGTCGAGACCGGCGAGGAGCGCTCCGCCGAGTCCGCCGAGGAGCGCGCGATCTCCGTCGAGTCCGAGGACGACGAGTCCCTCGGCATCGACGAGGAGCTGACCGCGCTGCAGGAGTCCGAGGACCCCGAGGCCGACGCCGTCGTCGAGGACGCCCTCGAGATCGACTCCGCCGACGAGGCCGAGGCCGCGGTGGAGGCCGTCGAGGACGAGGAAGAGATCGAACTCGAGTCCGAGACCGCCGAAGAGGCGAACGAGACCCTCGCCGCCGACGAAGCCATCGACGCCGAGGACGACGACGCCGAAGAGGCCGAGGTCGACCCGTACGAGGCCTTCAAGGTCGAGCTGCGGATGAAGCCGGGCAAGTGGTACGTCATCCACTCCTACGCGGGTTTCGAGCGCCGCGTGAAGTCGAACATCGAGAACCGCATGGTGTCGATGTCGATGGAGGACTCGATCTACCAGGTCGAGGTCCCGATGGAGGACGTCGTCGAGATCAAGAACGGGCAGCGCAAGCTGGTCACCCGCGTCCGGATCCCCTCGTACGTGCTCGTCCGCATGGACCTCAACGAAGACTCGTGGTCGGTCGTCCGGCACACTCCCGGCGTCACCGGCTTCGTCGGCAACGCGCACAACCCGACGCCGCTCCGTTTCGACGAGGCGTTCGGCATGCTCAAGTCCCTCGTGCAGGTCGCCGAGGCCGCCCCGTCCAAGGGTGGCTCGAAGTCCGGCGGTTCCCTGCAGGCGCAGCCCGCGGCCGAGGTCGACTTCGAGGTCGGCGAGACGATCACCATCAAGGAGGGCTCGTTCGCGGGCCTCCCCGGTTCGATCTCCGAGATCAAGCCGGAGAGCGGCAAGCTCACCGTCCTCGTCTCGCTGTTCGAGCGCGAGACCCCGGTCGAGCTCAGCTTCGACCAGGTCACGAAGCTCTAGTCCAGGTCTGCCCGTTCGGGTAGACTCATCGAGTTTGGGCCCGCACGCCTCGTGCGTGTGGGCCTTCACCGCGGTCCGGAACGGCCGGACCAGCGGGAGAGTGCACGGATCCCCGTGCGTTCGATTCCAGGAGGAAGACAAGTCATGGCACCGAAGAAGAAGGTCACGGGCCTGATCAAGCTGCAGATCAACGCGGGAGCCGCCAACCCGGCCCCGCCGATCGGTCCGGCACTCGGTCAGCACGGCGTCAACATCATGGAGTTCTGCAAGGCGTACAACGCGGCGACCGAGTCGCAGCGTGGCAACGTCGTGCCGGTCGAGATCACCGTCTACGAGGACCGTTCGTTCACGTTCGTCCTCAAGACCCCGCCGGCCGCTGAGCTCATCAAGAAGGCTGCTGGTGTGCAGAAGGGGTCCGCGACCCCGCACACGGTCAAGGTCGCGAAGATCTCGATGGACCAGGTCCGTCAGATCGCCGAGACCAAGCAGGCCGACCTGAACGCCAACGACATCGAGCAGGCCGCGAAGATCATCGCCGGCACCGCACGCTCGATGGGCATCACGGTCGAGGCCTAAGCACCGATCGGGCTCCGGCCCACACCCAGACACCTTTCCGTGGGAGAGCCGCGCCGGCTCGTCAACCACGTATCTCGCAAGGAGACCACCATGGCGAAGAAGTCCAAGGCCTACGAAGCCGCGGCCGCGAAGATCGAGGCCGACAAGTTCTACACCCCGACCGAGGCAGTCGCCCTGGCCAAGGAGACCGGCTCTGCGAAGACCGACTCCACGGTCGAGGTCGCACTGAAGCTCGGCGTCGACCCGCGCAAGGCGGACCAGATGGTCCGTGGCACGGTCATCCTGCCGCACGGCACGGGCAAGACCGCTCGCGTCATCGTGTTCGCGACGGGTGCAGCGGCCGAGGCCGCCATCGCAGCCGGCGCCGACGAGGTCGGTGGAGACGAGCTCATCGCGAAGGTCGCCGAGGGCTACACCGCCTTCGACTCCGCCGTCGCGACGCCCGAGCTCATGGGCAAGGTCGGTCGTCTCGGCAAGGTGCTCGGCCCGCGTGGCCTCATGCCCAACCCGAAGACCGGCACCGTGACCCCGAACGTGGCGCAGGCCGTCAACGACATCAAGGGCGGCAAGATCGAGTTCCGCGTCGACAAGCACGCCAACGTGCACTTCGTCGTCGGCAAGGCCTCGTTCACGCCGGAGCAGCTCGACGAGAACATCTCGACCGCGCTCGAGGAGATCAACCGCCTCAAGCCGAGCTCCTCGAAGGGCCGCTACGTCATGAAGGGCGCCGTCTCGACGACCTTCGGCCCCGGCATCCCGCTGGACGTCAACAGCATCTGAGTCCACTGACTCCGGGTCCCTGACCCGCAGGAAGGCCCGCACCGGAAACGGTGCGGGCCTTTCCGCATCTGCGGGACCGGCACCCCGGTAGCGTGGTGGCGTGCGCACCCTCGTCAACTCGCTCCGGTTGATCGCCGTCATCGCCGTGGTCGTGGCGATCGTCGCCCAGTGGCTCGTCAGCTCCGAGACGGCCGACTACAACCCGTGGAACTTCTTCGGGTACTTCACCATCCAGTCGAACGGCATCATCGCCGTGGCCCTTGCGGTGACCCTCGTCGCGTCGGCTCGGCGGAAGCGCGGTGACCTGCGGGTGAGCCTGCTGCGGGGCGCGGGGACGGTGTACATCGCGACGACGGGCATCGTCTACAACACCCTGCTCACGAACGTCGACGTGTCGGCGAACGTCCAGTGGTCGAACGACGTGCTGCACAAGGTCATCCCCGCGTACGCGGTGCTCGACTGGTTGTTGTTCTCGGACCGGTCGAAGCTGCTCCTCCGCCACGTGTGGTGGTTCTTGGTCTACCCGGCGGTGTGGACGATCGTCATCCTGATCCGCGGCGCGACCGACGGCTGGGTACCGTACCCGTTCCTCGACCCGGCGCAGGGCTACGGCGTCGTGGCGATCTACTGCGTCGGCGTCGGCGTCTCGATCGGGTTGCTCGGCGTGCTGGTCGTCGGGATGAGCCGGCTCCGCCTGGTCAAGGTCTGAGCGGACGGGCTACGAGCGGAAGTCGCGCAGCTTGTCGAGCACCAGGTCGGCGAGCTGGACGAGCCCGCGGATCTGGTCGTCGTCGCGGTCGACCCACCGGCACTCGGGTTCGTCGGCGACGGGGACGAAGCCGTCGTGGCGCTCCCAGACGAACAGGGTGCGGTCGGCGCCGAGCACGTACTGCTGCCACCAGATCTGCCGCAGGTAGTGCCGGGGGATGCTCCGCCAGCCCTTCGCGGTCGTCTTGATCTCGGCGAGCACGACGCGTGAGCCCTGGACACCGACGCCGTCTGGGGTGGCGAGGTGCGCCCGGTTCGCTGCCGCGTGGAACAGGTGTGCCGACGGCTGGATGCCGTGGGTGGCCGCGACCCAGGCGGCGATGTGCGGCTCGCGGTCTTTACCGTGCTCGGTGAACGCGTTGCCGGAGAACCGTGAGCCGTAGCGTTTCTCGGCGACGACGGCCTCGACCGCGCGGAGCGATGCGAGTCGTGCGACGTCGGTCGCGGTGATGCCCGCGGCGCGGGCGCGGAGCCATGCGAAGCGGTCCGACGAGTGCGCGACGATGCGCTCGGTGTGGCTGCGCAGGGCGGTGAACGCGTCCCGCCCCGGAACCGCGACCGGCGTGGCGGAGGCAGGCACGTCCTCCAGACCGGGGTCCAGGTCGCCCCACAGGGTGGGCTGCACGATCGTCACCCGATGATTCTCCCCCCGACCACCGGCAGGACCGAATCCGACGCGCTCACGGGCCGCGGCGCGCACGTCAGGAGACGAGCTCGCGCCCTTCGGCGAAGGCGACCAGCTCGTCGACCCCGGCGGGGGAGAGCGCGTAGCCGATCGCCAGCGCCGCTGCTCCCTGCAGCGCGGCGAGCGAGCCCGCACGCGACTGGGCGATGACGAGGTGTTCGGTGGCGAGTGGCATCGAGCGTGAGTAGACGACCTCGCGGACGCCGGCGAGCAGGTGCTCCCCGGCCTGCGTGATCGAGCCGCCCAGGACGATCACCGACGGGTTCATGAGCGAGACGCACGTGGCGAGGACCTCGCCGATGTCGCGGCCGGCCTGGCGCACGGCGTAGATCGCGTCGAGGTCGGACCGGTTCACCAGGTCCAGGACGTCGGCGCCGGTGTGGGCGTCGTGCCCCTTCGCGCGCAGGGCGCGGGCGATCGCCGGACCGGAGGCCACCGCCTCGAGGCACCCGGTGTTGCCGCAGTGGCAGGGGACGTCGCCGGCGCGGGAGACCCGGACGTGGCCGATGTCGCCCGCGGTGCCCTGGGCACCCCGTCGCAGCGCGCCGTCCGACACGATGCCGGACCCGATGCCGGTGGCGACCTTGACGAACAGCAGGTGGTCGACGTCGGGCCATCCGTGCTCCCGTTCACCGAGGGCCGCGATGTTCACGTCGTTGTCGAGCAGGACGTGTGCGGCGATGTGCTGACGGAGCCACGACGGCACGTCGAAGCCGTCCCACCCGGGCATGATCGGCGGGTTCGCCGGTCGTCCGGTGGAGAACTCGACCGGACCGGGCACGCCGATGCCGATGGCGATGACGTCCTGTCGGGCGCGGCCGACCTCGTCGAGCAGCTCGTCGATGGTCGCGACCAGCCACGACAGGGTCTCCACGGGGCCGGCGGCGATGTCGATGCGCGCTTCGCGGGTGGCGAGCGGGGCGGCGACCAGGTCGGTGACGGCGACACGGCCGTGCGAGGCTCCGAGGTCGGCGGCGATGACGAGCCGGGCGCGGGGCTTCAGCGCCACCTGCGCCGGCGGCCGTCCGCCGGTGGAGACGGCGGTGTCGACGGGGCCGACGAGACCGACCTCGATGAGGGAGTCCAGGCGCACGCCGATGGTGGAGCGTGCGAGTCCCGTCAGTGCGGCGAGCTCGGCCCGGGTCCGCGGCACGCCGTCGCGGAGGATCTGGAAGAGCTCGCTCGTCCCGACCGGAGGCGACGCTGCCGTCCGAGTCAAGTCGACCATGTGGGGAGTGAAGCACACATCGAACGCGCCACGCAACGAAGTTCGTCGACGTTCCTCGAACTTCTGCTTGACCGCCGACAGAAGTGGCCATAGTGTGACGCTCGGTCAGTGACGACCGCACCATCTCGACGAGGAGAACCCCCAGGTGACCCAACCGATCTCGGTTCAGCTCTACACCGTCCGCGACGCCCTCTCGGCCGACCTGCCCGGCACGCTCCAGCGCATCGCCGACATCGGCTACACGAACGTCGAGGCCTTCGGCTTCGTCGACAACGCCGACGAACTCGCCGCCGCGCTGCGCGACGCCGGCCTCGCCGCACCGAGCGGACACGCACGGCTGCTGGACGCCGGCGAGCAGGACCTCGAGCGCATCTTCCACGCGAGCGTCACCGCCGGGCTCGGCACCCTGATCGACCCGCACATCGACGAGGCCCGCTGGACCACCCGCGAGGACGTCGAGGCGATCGCCCGCGAACTGAGCGCCCTCGCCCCGCGTGCGGCCGACCACGGCCTCGTCCTCGGCTACCACAACCACGCGTTCGAGTTCTCGAACCGCATCGACGGCGTCAGCGCCTACGAGGTCTTCGCCGACGCACTGTCCGACGACGTCGTGCTCGAGCTCGACACCTACTGGGTCACGGTCGGCGGCGACGACCCGGTGGCGATCATCGGCAAGTACGGCGACAAGATCGAGTTCCTGCACGTCAAGGACGGCGACGGATCGCACGACGACGACAAGCAGGTCGCCGTCGGCAACGGCATCATGCCGATCCGCGAGATCCTCGCCGCAGCGCCCGATGCGCTGCACGTCGTCGAGCTCGACGGCCACGAGGGCGACGTGTTCCAGGCCGTCGCCGACTCCTACACGTTCCTCGAGGGGGCACGCGCATGACCGACACCACCACGACCGCAGCGGTCGACAGCAGCACCCGCACCGGCCGCGTCGGCGTGGGCGTCATCGGTGCCGGGGTCATCTCCGACCAGTACCTGTCGAACCTCACCGTCTTCCCCGACGTCGAGGTCCGCTTCATCGCCGACATCGACCTGCCGCGCGCAGCCGCCCAGGCCGAGAAGTGGGGCGTCCCCGGATCGGGCACCGTCGAGGAGCTCCTGGCCGACGACGACATCGAGATCGTCGTCAACCTGACGATCCCCGCCGCCCACGTCGAGGTCGCGCTGCAGGCCCTCGCCGCCGGCAAGCACGTGTGGGGCGAGAAGCCCTACGCCCTCGACCGTTCGAGCGCTGCCGAGCTGCGCGACGCCGCCCGTGCCGCCGGCAAGACCGTCAGCGTCGCGCCGGACACCTTCCTCGGTGCCGGCCTGCAGACCGCGCTCCGCACCATCCGCGACGGCCGCATCGGCAAGCCGCTCAACGGCCTGACGCTCTTCCAGAGCCCCGGCCCGGAGTCGTGGCACCCGAGTCCCGAGTTCCTCTTCGCCTACGGCGCGGGCCCGCTGTTCGACATCGGCCCGTACTACATCACCACCCTGGTGCAGACGTTCGGTCCGGTGAAGAAGGTCACGGCGACGGCGTCGAAGTCCCGCGCCACGCGCACGATCGGCTCCGGCCCGAAGGCGGGCACCGAGTTCCCCGTCGACGTCCCGACGAACCACTCCGCGCTGATCGAGTTCGAGGACGGCGGGAGCGCGCAGAGCGTCTTCTCGTTCGAGTCGGACCGCGGTCGCACGGGCGTCGTCGAGATCGCCGGCGAGACCGGCACCGTCGTGTTCCCGGACCCGAACAACTTCGACGGCGACACCGAGCTGTACGCGCTCGGCGCCGAGGAGCCCGAGACGATCCCCGCGGTCGGCTCCACGTACTCGCGCGGCACCGGCGTGGTCGACCTCGCCCGCTCGCTCCGCGCCGGCGACGAGAACCGGGTCCCCGGTGCGCTCGCCTTCCACGTCCTCGACGTGATGGTCTCCATCGCCGAGGCGGCAGAACGTGGCGAGGCGGTGCTCGTCGAGAGCACCGTGTCGCCCTCCCAGACCCTCCCCGAGGGTTGGGACCCCGCGGAGCAGACCCTGGCCTGACCGGCCCGGGTCCGTCCCGCACACCACAGCAGCACCCGACAGATCCACCTCGCAGCACCCCTGCTCCATCCCTGCACCATCTCAACGACGAGAAAGTAGAGAGTCATGCGCACTGCCATCCGCGCACTGGCCATCACCGCGGCCGCCGCACTCACCGTGACCGGCCTCGCAGCCTGCTCCTCCGGATCGTCCGGTTCCTCCGGCGACTCCAAGACGCTCACCTACTGGGCGTCCAACCAGGGCACGTCGCTCCAGAACGACAAGGAGGTGCTGACCCCCGTCCTCAAGAAGTTCACGAAGGAGACCGGGATCAAGGTCAACCTCCAGGTCATCGGCTGGAACGACCTGCAGACGAAGATCCAGACCGCCGTCACCTCGGGCCAGGGCCCGGACGTCGTCAACATCGGCAACACCTGGGCCACCTCGCTCCAGGCGACCGGTGCGTTCCAGGAGTACGGCGACGCCGAGATGAAGGCGATCGGCGGCGCCGACAAGTTCGGCAAGGTCGCGCTCTCCACCGGTGGCGCCCCGGGCGAGACCGTCACGAGCGTGCCGCTCTACGGCCTCGCGTACGGCCTGTACTACAACAAGAAGATGCTCGCGGACGCCGGGATCACCCCGCCCACCACGTGGGAGGACATGGTCGCCGACGCGAAGAAGCTGACCAAGGGCGACACCTACGGCTTCAGCCTCGCGGGCGGCTCGTACACCGAGAACTCGCACTTCGCCTTCATCAACTCGGCGCAGAACGGTGGCGAGTGGTTCGACAAGGACGGCAAGCCGACCTTCACGTCGAAGGCGAACGTCGATGGCATCAAGCGCTACCTCGACCTCATGCAGGATGCCAAGGTCGCGAACCCGTCGAACGCGCAGTACGACAACGCGACGCAGTCCACCACGGACTTCGCCAAGAAGAAGGCCGCGTTCATCCTCAACCAGAACAACGCGAACGCGACCATCGAGTCGCTCGGCATGAAGTCGTCGGAGTACGGCGTCGTCGCCCTGCCCGCACCGACCGGTGGCGAGCAGATCGCCTCGTTCCCGGCCGGCATCAACCTGTCGATCTTCAAGAACACGAAGAACAAGGACGGCGCGCTCAAGTTCGTCAAGTACATGACGGACATGGACACGCAGACGACGCTGGACAAGCCGTACTCGGCTCTGCCGGTGCTCGCCGAGGCTGCTGACTCCGTCACGGACGAGCAGACGAAGACGTTCCTCGACATCTACAACAACAAGGCGAAGCCGCTCCCGCTCGTGCCCGCCGAGGACCAGTTCGAGTCCACGGTCGGCAAGGCGATGAACGACATGTTCGCCCAGATCGCGACCGGCTCCAAGGTCTCCGAGGCCGACATCAAGTCGGCCCTGCAGACCGCCCAGGACCAGGTGTCCCAGTCGGTCGGTTGACCCGATCCGGAGGCCCGGGGCACGTCTGCTGGACGTGCCCCGGGCCTCCACCCCAGCCCCAGGGCCGGCCAACCGCCGGCAGTGAGCCTCACGTCTCACGCACACCGCGCCTCCCGTCCGCTGCCACGGACCGGGGTGCGAAGCACCCGACCCTCCTCCTGCCGAAAGGCCCCCGCCCATGTCCACGACGGTCCTGCCCGATGCGGAGCGCATCGACCTGACGCACACGAAGGGCTCGACGCTGTCGGGCCGTCCGCCAGGTCGCAAGCGCAAGCGCAACTGGCTGCCCTACGCGCTCGTCGCGCCGGCCATCCTGTTCGAGCTGCTCATCCACATCGTCCCGATGCTCACCGGCATCTGGATCTCGTTCATCCAGCTCACCAAGTACTTCATCGCCAACTGGGGCGCCGCCCCCTTCGCGGGGTTCAAGAACTACCAGGTCGCCATCGACTTCGACCAGGCGATCGGCCGCGGGGTCCTCAACTCGTTCCTCATCACCTGTGCCTTCACGGTCCTGGTCGTCGGGCTCTCCTGGACCTTCGGCATGGCCGCGGCCGTCGCGCTGCAGAAGCCGTTCGCGGGTCGCGGGCTCTTCCGCACCCTGTTCCTGGTGCCCTACGCGCTGCCGATGTACGCCGGCGTGATCACCTGGAAGTTCATGTTCCAGCGTGACTCCGGAGCGCTCAACCACCTGTTGGTCGACCAACTCGGACTGTTCGGCGGGAACGCCCCGTTCTGGCTCATCGGCAACAACGCCTTCGTCGCGGTCGTGGTCGTGGCGATCTGGAAGACCTGGCCCTTCGCGTTCCTGATGCTGATGGCCGGCCTGCAGTCCGTCCCGAACGACGTCTACGAGGCTGCATCGGTGGACGGCGCGAAGCCGTTCCGCCAGTGGCGCTCGATCACGCTGCCGATGGTCCGCCCGGTCAACGTGACGCTCGTGCTCGTGATGTTCCTCTGGACCTTCAACGACTTCAACACGCCGTTCGTGCTGTTCGGCTCGACCGCGCAGCCCCCGGCCGCGGACCTGCTGAGCTTCCACATCTACAACGCGTCGTTCATCACCTGGAACTTCGGTTCCGGTGCCGCGATGAGCGTCCTGCTCCTCCTCTTCCTGCTCGTCGTCACCGGCATCTACCTCGCCGTGACCAACCGGAGGTCCGTCCGTGCGTGAGACAACTGGCGCCAAGTCCTTCAAGATCATCACCCTGATCGTCCTGACCCTCTTCACGGTCGTGCCGCTCTACGTGATGATCACCACGGCGATCAAGCCCCTCGGTGACGTGCAGGACAACTTCACGTGGATCCCGACGACGATCACCTTCCAGCCGTTCATCGACATGTGGTCGACGGTGCCGCTCGGCCGGTACTTCATCAACTCGCTCGTGGTGTGCACGGTCGCCACGGTGTTCTCGCTGATCATCGCGACGTTCGCCGCCTACGGTGTCTCGCGCTGGAACTTCAAGGGCAAGAGCACCTTCACCACCGCGGTGCTCTCCACCCAGATGTTCCCCGGCGTGCTGTTCCTGCTCCCGCTGTTCCTCATCTTCACGAACCTCGGGAACACGCTCGGCATCCAGCTCGTCGGATCGTGGCTCGGCCTGATCATCACCTACCTGACGTTCACGCTCCCGTTCTCGATCTGGATGCTCGCGGGGTACTTCGAGACCATCCCGCGCGAGCTGGACGAGGCCGCGATGGTCGACGGCTCCGGCCCGATGGGCGCCCTGTTCCGGGTCATCCTGCCCTCGGCCCGCCCGGGTCTGGTGGCGGTCGGGATCTACTCGTTCATGACGGCCTGGGGTGAGGTCCTCTTCGCCTCGGTCATGACGAACGGCCTCGGTTCGACCCTGGCGGTCGGTCTGCAGCAGTACTCGACGCAGACGAACGTCTACTGGAACCAGGTGATGGCGGCGAGCCTCGTCGTGAGCATCCCGGTGGTGGCTGCGTTCCTCATCGTGCAGCGGCAGTTCGTGGCCGGCCTGACCGCCGGCGCGGTGAAGTAGCCGCTCCACCTGCAGCTCCAGCTCCAGCTCCAGCTGCAGCTCTGCCAAAGCGACAGATCCCCGCCGATGTTCGGCGGGGATCTGTCGCTTTCGCGGACCAGTCCGAGGCGGCCCGGCAGGATGGGACCCATGAGCGAAGCGCGCGGGCGGCAACTGCTGCCGGGACAGACCAGCCGGGTGCACGTGTACGACATGGCGTCGCGGACATCGCGGCTGGTGTTCGAGTCGAGGACGGTGCTCGTCGAGGCGCCGAACGTCCTCGACGCCGACACGCTCGTGCTCAACGGTGACGGCGACCTCTGGCTGCTGCCGCTGCCCGCTCCCGACACCGACACCGTGCTCGACGAGACCGCCCTGGTCCGGGTGTCGATGCCCGGCGTCCCCGAGATCAACAACGACCACGTGCTCGACCCGTCGGGCACCTCGGTCGTGGTGAGCGGGCGCGACGGGGACCTCTACCGGGTCCCGGTGCCCGCCGGGGGAGCGGCGGCGACGCTCACCGACGTGACCACCGCCCTGCCGACCCTCCGGAAGTTCTACCTGCACGGCATTGCAGCCGACGGGGAGACCCTCGCGGCGATCGTCGGGGAGCGGACCACGGACGGCGTCTGGACGACCGACGTCGCACTCGTCGACCCGGCGACCGGCGAGCCGACGTTCCTGACGAGGGACGAACACGCCGACGACGGGGTGTCGTTCGCGGGCGACGTGCTCGTGTGGAACTCGGAGCGCTTCACGCCCGGCACCGCACAGCTCGTCTCCCTTCGGCCGGGGTCGATCGATCCGGTGCGGCTGACGAACGACGACCGGGTGAACTGGTTCCCGCACGTCTCGCCGGACGGCGAACGCCTGCTCTACCTGTCGTACGAGCCGGGCGTGCAGGGCCACCCGGCCGACCACCGCGTGGAACTTCGGCTGCTGCCCGGGGTGCTCGTCCGCGAAGCCCGGATGATGCCGGTGCCGGAGACCCTCGTCGTGCTCGACGGCGGTCAGGGCACCGTCAACGTCCCGCCGTGGTCGCCGGACTCGCGGTGGTTCGCGTACTGCGACTACCCGGTGGGACGAGACTCGGTCTGAGCGACAGTCCTCGGGCTCGTGGCCACGAGGACCGTCCCCACCGCGAGACCCGGGTCACCTCAGACCTCGCGCACCTGCCCCTGCTTGAGGTGCAGGCGACGCTCGGCCCGCTTCGCCACCCACGAGTCGTGCGTGACGATGACGACCGTCAGCCCGCGTTCCTTCCACTGCTTCTCGATGAGCCCCATGATCTCGTCGCGGGTGCCTTCGTCGAGCGCGCCGGTCGGCTCGTCCGCCAGCAGCACGCTGGGGTTCTTCACCAGGGCGCGGGCGATCGCGACGCGCTGCTGCTGCCCACCGGAGAGCTCGGCCGGCAGGTGCTCCATCCGCTCGCCGAGCCCGACCTCCCGGAGCGCAGCCGTGGCCCGCTCGCGGATCTCGGAGCGTGCACGGTTCGCCAGCGAGCCTGCGAACGCCGTCTCGACGTTCTCGAGCGCCGTCAGCGTGGGGATGAGGTTGAAGCTCTGGAACACGAAGCCGATCTCGGTCGCCCGCAGGTCGGTCAGCGCACCGTCACCGAGCTTCGCCACGTCGCGGTCGCCACCGAGGTGGATCGACCCGGCCGTCGGCCGGTCGAGCGCCCCGAGCATCTGCAGCAGCGTCGACTTGCCGCCGCCGGTCGGACCCTGGATCGCCACGAGCTGTCCCTGCGGGATCGTCAGGTCCACGTTCGTCAGGGCGGTGACGGTCCGGTTCTTCTGCTCGTACGTCTTGCTGACGTTCGTCAGCCGGTACATCGGACTGGAGGCGCGGCTCGCCTCCGCCTGGCCGGCTGCGGTGTCGGTGCTGGTCACGGTCGCTCCTTCTGGTCGCGTGCTCGGGATCGGTGCGGGCCCGGCGTGCGGGCCGGTGGTCGGTGTCGTGTCGGTGGCGGGCCCGGGCATCAGGCCACGCTCCGCAGGGCCTCGGCCGGACGGAGCCTGCTCGCGCGCCAACCGCCGAGGGCGCCGGCGATGAGGCCACCGAGGATCGCCAGTCCGATCGCCAGCAGGATGACCTCGACCGTCACCGGGGCGTGCAGGACCACGTCGGTCGTCGACGCGGTGCTCGCGCCGCCGCCGAAGCCGCCGGCCGGAGCGCCGCCCGTGGTGCCGCTGCCCGCGGCCGCGGTCGCCGCGCCACCGGGCATGCCGCCGCCACCTGCGCCGCCACCGCCCGTCGTGGTCGAGGCGCTCGCCGAGATGGTCGGGCTGATGACGTTCACCACGAGGATGCCGATCAGGCCGGCTGCTGCGCCGAGGACACCGCCGATGAGGCCCTGCACGAGCGACTCTCCGGCGACCTGCCGGGTGATGCGGCCGTTCGACCAGCCGATGGCCTTGAGGGTGCCGAACTCGCGGGTACGTCGGGTGACGCCGGAGATCGTGAAGAGGATCGCGATGAGGAACGCCGCCGCCAGCACGACGATGGACAGCCAGGTGCCGAGGTTCGAGACGAGGCTCGACGCGGTGCTCAGCGAACCGGAGACGCTCGACGCCAGGTCGGACTCGGTCGAGACCGTGGCGGTCGTGAGCTTCTGCTGCAGGGCGGACTTGATCGCGCTGACGTCCGACGAGGACTCGGCGGACACGTAGATCGAGGTGACCTTGCCGTCGAGGTCCGCCAGCGCCTGTGCGGTGTCGAGGGGGATGTAGGTGTTCGAGCCGGTCGTGGACGACGAGCCCGTCGAGGTGACGATGCCGATGACCTCGAAGTCGGTGCCGCCGATGTCGACGGTGTCGCCGACGGCCTTCGACTCGCTCTTCGCGTAGGACGCGTCCAGCACGACGACGTCCTTGCCGGCGTCCTTCGCCGTGAAGGTCCGGCCCTTCGTGAGCTCGGTGCTGGTCAGGGGGCCGACGGCGTCGCCGGAGACCGGGATGCCGGTCACGGTGAACGAGTCGACGTCGAACGAGCCGCCGCCGAAGCCGCCGCCGCTCGGCGGGCCCTGCTGGGTGGAGCTGTCCGCGCTGCTGCCGTCAGAGCTGCTGCTGTCCGTGCTGCTGCCGTCAGAGCTGCTGCTGTCCGTGCTGCTGCCGTCGGTGGACTGCTGGACCTGACCGGAGAACGTGCTGTTCTCGAGGGTCAGCACACCGGTCGCGGCCTCGACGCCGTCGGTGCCCGTCACGGTCGTGAGGTTGGCGGCGCTGAGTGTGCTCGTGCCGCGCGCGACGGCGAGCCGCGACTGCGACAGGTCGGTCGAACCGCTGCTGTCGCTGTCGCCGCCGCTCTGGCTGCCGAAGTCGAAGCTCGGCCGACCGGAGCCCGACGCGCTCGGGGTCGTCGTCTTCGTGACGGTGATGTCGGTGCCGACGCCGTACACGGACTGCAGCACGCTCGACTGCGCGGCCTTCACGCCGCCGGCGATCGAGGACACGATGACCACGAGGGCGATGGCCAACGCCATGCCGATCGCGATGATGACGGTCTGCTTCTTGCGGTTCGTGAGCTCGCGCCTGAGGTACGTCAGGAACATGGTTCTCCTCGGTGGTGGCCGGCTGGGGTCACCGGCCGTGCAGAGCGCACGGCGGGGCCGACGGAGGAGAACGTAGGCAGCCGGTCAGTGGCCGCCCCATCGGCAGCCTGTGAGCCGTCTAAGCCATCGGTCGTTCCCCTGTCGTGTGATATGTGGAATACGTGACGATCGTGCGGAGCGGACTGTTCAGCCTGGCCGGCACGGCCGCGCGGGCCGCGGTGCAGATCGCGGCGAACGTCGTCGTCGCACGACTGCTCGGCCCCGATGCGTACGGCACGGCTGCCGCGGTGCTGTCGCTGGCGATCGTCCTCGAACTCGTCCGCAACAGCGGGTTCGCCGCCGTCGTGCTGCGGTCGGGGGACCAGTCGGCCGCCGTCACGGTCGCACTGCACCGGGCGAGCACCCTGGTCAGCGGGCTGCTCGCGGCCGTCGTCGGGAGCGCCGGTCTCGCGGTCCTCGTGGTCCTGCCGTGGTCGCCGTACGGCACGCTGCTGCTCGTCGTGGCGTCGGCCTTCCCGCTCGCCGGGTTCGTGGCGGTCCCGGTCGCCGGCATGGCGCGTCGGCACGAGATGGCCAGGGTCGTGGCGATCGAGTCGGTCGCGGTCGTCCTCGGTGCCGTCGTGTCGATCGTCCTCGCGTCCGCCGGTGCCGGACCGATCGCCATGGTCGCCCAGGTCGTGGTCCTGTGGGTCGCCGTCGCGGTCGGCGTGGTCGTGGTCCGCGCCGTGCCGCGGGGCACCGCCGCGCAATGGGCCGAGGTCCGGTCCATGGCCGGGCTCGCGCGGGACGTCTCGCTCGTGCAGCTCGTCTCCCTCGTCGCACGTGCGGGTGACCGTGTGCTCGTCGCGGTCCTGTTCGGTCCGGCCGCCTCCGGTCTCTACGTCCAGGCGGTGCAGCTGATGACGCTCCCACTCGACCAGATCGGGGCGGCGGTGCAGCGGGTGGCCATCCCGGCGCTGGCGTCGGCTACCGAGGTCGATCTGCGACGTCGGTACCGGCAGCTCGTCGGGACGGTGACCCTGCTCGCGTGGCCGCTGCTCGCGCTGCTCGGGCTGTTGGCTGAGCCGGTCGTGTTGCTGCTGTTCGGGCCGGACTGGCTCGGATCCGCCGAGCTGTTGCCCCTCCTCGCCGTCGCCGGCGCTGCTCAGGCGCTCGGCTTCGTCGCGGTCTGGCTCTTCGTGGCGAGCGGCCGCGCTCGAACGCAGGTCCGGTGGGCGCTCGTGTCGCAACCGGTCGTGATCACCGCCCTCGTCGTGGGTGCGACGTGGGGCGTGCGCGGGATGGCCGCCGCCTTCGCCGCCGCCTGCCTCGGTCTGGTCGGGCCCGCCTTCCTCGTCGCGTCGCGGGGATCGACGCTGCGCCTCCGCGACCTGGTGGTCCCCGTCGTACCCGCCGTCGTCGGCTCCGCCGCCGCCGTCATCGCCGCCGAGGTCGTCCGGACCGCTCTCCCGACGACGCTCGTCTGGTCCGTCGTCGTGCCGGGCGTGACCGGGATGGCGACCGCGGTGCTCGTGGCGTGCGCGTTCCCGGCCGTCCGGCATCGCCTGCGCCGGCACCCCGCCCGCCCCTCCGTCCAGGAAGGCTCCACCCATGACGCCAGCGTCTGACCGCCCGTCGACCGTTCCTCCCGTCCGTACCGCGGTGCTCCCCGCAGCCGGACGGGGGACGCGGCTCGGCCGCCTGACCCGCGCGGTCCCGAAGGAGCTCCTGCCGCTCGGTGACCGGCCGACGCTCGACATCGTGCTCGACGAACTCGTCGATGCCGGGATCGACCGGATCGTGATCGTCACCCGGCCCGACAAGACGGCGCTGAACGACTACGTGACGACCGTCCTGCAGGCGGAACTCGCCCACCGTGGTGTCGTGCTGGAACTGTGCCCACAGGACGCGGGCCCGGGCAACGGTGGTGCGATCCTGTCGGCGGCTGCGCGACTCGTCGGTGAGCCCTTCGTCGTCCTGTGGGGTGACGAGGTCGTGTTCGGGGCGAACCGGACGCGCGGTGTGCTCGACCGCTACCGGGACACCGGGCGACCCACGATCGCGGTCGTCCGAGCCGCACGGGGAGCGCTCCGTCGGTGCGGTGTGGCGCGGGTGGCAGCCGACGGTTCCGTGCGCGACCTCGTCGAGAAGCCCACCGACCCGCCGGCCGACGGGCTGGCTTCGGTCGGGGGGTACGTCGTGACGACCGAGGTCCTCGACGCCCTGCGATCGACGGCGCCGGCGGCCGACGGCGAGCTCTACCTCAGCGCCGCCCTGGCCGAGGTCGCTCGCGTCGGAGGAGTGCAGGCAGCCGAGATCGGCGGCGAGTGGCACGAGACCGGTTCGCCTGACGGGTACGCCGGTGCGTTCGCCGCTGCCGTCCGATCCCGTATTGATATGCAGCATGTGCAATAGGTATGCTGGACGTACTCCCGAACGAAGGACTGCCATGACCACGACCACCGCCCCCGACATCCGAACCTCGGCGATCATCGAGGCGTACTCGGCCGAGATCGACCGCTTCGCGCGCCGGTTCCCGGTCGAGGACATCGCGCGCATCGCGGCCGTCCTCGTCGAGGCGCACCGCGACGGTCGGACGGTCTTCGTCTTCGGCAACGGTGCCTGCGCCGCGCTCGCCAGCCACATGGCCGCCGATCTCGCGAAGAGCCTCGCTCCGACGCGGCAGGCCGACCCGCTGGCCCCCGTGCTCGACCGGCTCCGGATCCTCGCCCTCACCGACAACGCCGCGATGATGACCGCGGTCGGCAACGACTTCGACCACGACGACGTCTTCCTCGAGCAGCTCCGCGTGCTCCTGCGCACCGGTGACGTGGTCCTCGGCCTCAGCGCGTCGGGCGCCTCGCCGAACGTGCTCCGCGCGCTCGAGTTCGCCCGCGACCGGAACGCGGTCACCCTCGGCTTCACCGGTGCCATGCACGGCCTGCCGCCGATCCTCGACCTGGTCGAGGTCGCCGCCGTCGTGCCCTCGTGCGACATCGACGTGATCGAGGACTTCCACGTCGCGTACCACCACGCCCTCACCCGCGCGTTCGTCGCCGGCGTGCAGGACGCCCGCTCGTGATCATCGCCAGGTCCCCGCTCCGGGTGTCCTTCTTCGGCGGCGGGAGCGACCTGCCCGCGTACTTCTCCGAGCAGCCGGGGTGCGTCGTCAGCACCACGATCGACCTCGCGATCGAGACCGTGCTCCGCCCCCGTGCCCGCGGGGGCGTCCGGGTCGTCACGGACGGCGTCCAGACAGCGGACAGCCCGGCGGCGATCGAGCACGACTTCGTGCGCGAGGCGCTGCTCAACGACGACCCCGGCGTGCCACTCGACGTGTCGATCCACTCGGACGTCCGCAGTTCAGGCACTGGTCTCGGTACGTCGGGAGCGGTCGTCACCAGCCTGGTCGCGGCGCTCGCCGCACTCCGCGGCGCAGAACTCGACCCCGCCGAGCTGGCGGCGACCGCCAGTGAGATCGAGATGGTCCGCTGCGGTCGCGCAGTCGGCCTGCAGGACCAGACGGCCTCGGCGCACGGCGGGCTCCGCCGGTACGACTTCGGCACCGACGGATCGACGACCACCACGGCGATCTGCATGCCGGCCACGGCCCGTGCAGACCTCGAGGCATCGCTCGTCCTCGTGGACACGCTGATCGGCCGCGACGCCGGGTCGCAGCTCGCCCGGCAGTCCCGCACGATGGTGCGACCCGGTGGGTCCCGGACCCGCGTGACGCGGATGGTCGAGATGGCCCGCGAGATGGGCGACGAGCTCGCCGCCGGCAGGACCGATTCCTTCGGCGCAGCGCTGCACGAGGCCTGGACGCTCAAGGCGCAGGTCCTCGGAACGACCGCCAGTGCGGTGGTCGACCTGTACGAGCACGGCCGGACACTCGGCGCAACGGGCGGGAAGCTCCTCGGCGCCGGGGGCGGTGGGCACATGCTCTTCGTCGTCCCGCCGGAGCGCCGAGCGCTCTTCGTCCGCGACATCGGAGCCGACCGGGTCGTCCCGTTCGCGTTCTCCGAGCAGGGCACCCGTGTCCGCGTCGCGTGACCGCCACCGGTCGGTCCAGCGGTTCACCGACCGACCGCTCCTCGGCGCGGACGTCCTGTTCCTCGACCGCGACGGGGTCCTGATCGTCGACCACGGGCACGTCGGCTCGCTCGACCGCACCACGTTGTTGTCGGACGCGCTCGATGCGGCGGCGACGGCCTGGCGATCCGGCACTCCGATCGCCGTCGTGACCAACCAGAGCGGCATCGCCCGCGGCTGGTACGACTGGTCGGGCTTCGACGCCGTCAACGAGCACATCCGCAGTGCCATGCAGGCGCTCGGCGCTGATCTCGACGTCGTGATCGCGAGTGCGCGGATGCCGGGTGACCACGATCCGTGGCGGAAGCCCGGACCGGGCATGCTCCTGGCCGCAGCCGAACGGTTCGGCATCCGGCTCGCCGGGTCCTGGATCGTCGGCGACCGGGGCTCCGACCTCGAGTGCGGTCGCGCCGCCGGCCTCGCGGGCGGGGTCCTCGTCGGTGACGTCCGACCCGCCGGGACGACCCCGGCGGCGGGTGTCGCCATGGCCGCCGGACTCGTCGGGCAGACGGCCTCCGAGTCGCACGGAGCCGGACGATGAGCGCGGGCGGATCCGCGGTGACCGTGGGCGTCGTGATCCCGGTCGGGCAGCGCACCACGGTCGAACTCGGCCCGCAGTTCGAGGCGCTCACTCGACAGACCCGGCAGGGGCCGGTGTCGTTGGTGGTCAGCTGCAACGGCGAACCGGTGCACCTGGTCGAGGCCCTGATCGACGCCGTCGACTGGCCCGAGGGCTGGACCGCGGTGGCGATCGACTCCTCGGCCGTGCGCGGAGCGAGTGCCGCCCGCAACGCCGGGTGGCGGGCACTCGACACCGACGTCGTCCTGTTCTGCGACGCCGACGACGTCGTGTCGGAGACCTGGATCGACGGGATGCTCCGCGGGCTCGAGCACGCGGGCGTCTGCACCGGACCCCTCCGCCACGACGCACTGAACGAACCGTGGATGTGGGAAGCCCCGGAACAAGCCTGGCCCGTCGTGCGGTTCGGGTACCTGCCGCACCTGTCCGCGGCGAACCTGGGCATGCGGCGCAGCGTGCTCGAGGCGACCGGGGGTTTCGATGTCGCGCTCGGTGCTGCGGAGGACATCGACCTCGGGTGGCGAGCGACCGCTGCTGGCTACCCCACTCGGTTCGAGCCGACCGCTGGCGTGCAGTACCGCCTCCGACGAGGCACGATGGAGCTGTTCCGGAACAACCGGCACTACGCCCGATGGGACCACGTGCTCGTGGACAAGCACCGCGACCGCGGTGCACGGTGGGTGCCGCGCGACGTCGTCCGGCACGTGCTCGCCACCGGCTGGGCACTCCTCCGAGCACCACTCGGGCGTCCGCACCGACGGGCCGCGGCGATCCGGCTCGGCACGCTCGTCGGGTGGCTCGAGCGCTACGCCGGCAAGACCCCGACGTCGACCTGACCGAGCGCGATGCCGTCAGCTCGCGTCGCCGTACGCCTGGCGCAGGTGCTCCGCGTAGCCGCCGGGCGTTCGACCCGCGAACCGCCCGCTCGTCACCACCGGGAGCTCGACGGTCGCGTCCACGCGGAACCCCATCGCGTGCGCCCGCTCGACGAGCCGGACGTCCTCGTGCTCGGGCACGGGGTCGAACCCGCCGAGCGCCAGGTACGCGGCCGCCAGCACGCCGAGGTTCGCGCCGTGCACGTGCCCGAGCGCCGCGCCGGGCGGGTGCGCTTGCGTCCACCGGGCGAGCACGACGGGGTCCAGGTCGTCCGGGTCGGGGACGACGGCGCCGACGAGCACGTGTGCCCCGGACCAGAGCGCTTCGGCCTGCTGGACGAGCCACCCCTCCGGCACTCGCGAGTCCGCGTCGGTGTGGGCGAGCCAGCGGGTCGCCGGGTCACCGGGGTGCCGACGGAGCGCGTGCGTGGCACCGATCGTGCGTGCCCGTCCGACCCCGACGTGCGCGGTCGCGACGACGTCGACGGGGAAGCGCCCCGCGACCGTGGCCGTGTCGTCGGTGCACCCGTCGAGCACGACGGTCACCGAGACCTCCACCGCGGGGTGCTCCTCGGCGAGCCGGGCACGTGCGGCGAGCAGGGCGTCGAGGCAGGCGGCGATGCGGTCCTCCTCGTCGTGCGCGGGCAGCACGACGTCGATGCGGACGACTCCGGGGGACGCGGTCACCGGACGAGCCCTTCGGCCCGTGCGACCGACACGACGCCGGGCCCGGGCAGCACGCTCAGCACGAAGTCCGGTTCGACGTGGCGGACGAGGGCCGGCCGTGGCCACCGTTCCGCGAGTCGGGCGTCCACCGCGTCACCGCTCGACACCGCCTCGTCGTCGGGGTGCCGCCAGTGGCAGGCGACCAGCACGCCGTCGTCGTCGAGCGACGCCAGTACCCGGTCGATGGTCTCGTCGAGGTCGGCGGGGGAGAGGTAGTAGCCCACCTCGGACATCACCACGAGATCCCACCGACCCGACGGCCACTCGACGGGCAACGAGGCCTGCAGGAACCGGGCCCTCGGCGCGCGGACCGCGGCCTGGGCCAGGGGAGCGGCCGAGATGTCGGTGCCGAGGACGGCGTCGGCCCGTTCGGCGAGCGCGGCGGTGAGGACGCCGGTGGCGCACCCGAGCTCAAGCGCCGACCGGTACCGCTCGCGGGGGAGGGCACCCAGCGTCACCGCTCGCTTGCGGCGTTCGTACCAGGAGCCCTCGAAGTCCCACCCCTCGGGCTTCCGCTCGTAGTGCGCGTCGAAGGACTCCCGCGAGCGGGAGGCCGCCGGCTCGGGCGCGAAGAACCACTCGGTCGACCGCAGGTGGTGCGCGGCGTGCCGGTCGTCGACGATCGCCTCGTCCCCGGCCGCCGGGGACAGCGGGCGGATCTGCGAGGCATAGGCGTCCAGGGCGGCGCGTTTCCGTGCACCGACGGCGTCGGGGAGCTGCAGGGACCGGGCTCGGGCCCACGGCTGCGCGGACGCGGACGGGTCGTCCCAGTGCCATGCCCAGATCGGGTAGGTCAGCAGCGACACCCCGGCCGCTCCGGCGGTGACCTCCTCGGCGACCTCGCCCGCGATGCGGTGGTCGCGGTGGCCGTCACCGCGCCACGGCGCCACGACGAGCGTCGGTTGCTCCGCGTCGTCGAGCGCTCGCTGCAGGGCGTCGACGACCTCGTCCCGGTGTTCGCGGGTGCCGCCGTCCGGGATGCCGATCGACGACGACGTCGCACCGGCGTGCAGCGTGGCCAGGGCGCGGGTGAACTCGGCGTCGCGGACGGCGGCGAGCTCCGGCGCGGTCGTGGTGGGGGAGTCCGGGTGGGAGCGCTCGCCGCGGGTGAGGAGCACCACGTGGGTGGGGAGTCCCGCATCGGCTGCGGTCGCGATGAGCCCGCCGGCACCCAGGGTCTCGTCGTCGGGGTGCGGCGCGAGGACGACCACCGAGCGGATGCCGTCCAGGTCCACCGGTGTGGTCGGCACCGCGTCGAGGAACGTGGTCCACGCCGCGGGTGCGATGCCCGGCTCGCGGTGGTCGAAGGTCACCATGCGACACCGCCGCGTTCCGTGACGATCCGGCCGATCCGGGCGAGGTCCCGCGCGCCGTGGTCCTGCAGCACGTAGAGCTCGAGGTCGGCGACGCGTGCCGCGACGGCGGGGTCCGAGGTCAGGGGCGCCGGGCCGACGGTGGCGACGACCCGCTCCCGCACGGAGTCCACCGTCCGACGGACCCGGGAGCGCACCGTCTGGGCGAGCAGTGGCCAGTCGACGTCCGGGGCGTCGGGGTCGTCGGACCGGTCGATCCGGGCCGCGGCGTCGGCGAGGGCGTCCTCGGCATCGGCGAGGTCGATCACCGTCGCGCCGAGTGCGGCCTGCAGCAGCTCGGACTCCGGGTGGGCTGCGGCCAGCGAGCGCAGGACCCGTCCGAGTCCGACCGCGCCGCCCCACCAGCACGCCGCGACGCCGATGCCGCCCCACGCGAAACCGGGTCGTCGCAGGTACCAGCCGGGTGCGCCGACGAGCTGTGCCGTGACGCCGTCGAAGTCGACCGGGCCGCTCGGTACGTCGGGCATGCCCCGGGCCACCCAGGCCTCGTCGTGTGCCGTGACGCCGTCCTGCCGCAGGTCGACGGCGACGAGGACGCGGTCGTCCCCGGCGTGTGCGGTGACCAGGGCGTGCGACAGCGTCGAGGCGAGGGAGCACCACGGCTTCGTGCCGGTCAGGAGTACCGTCCCGTCGTCCTGCACCGTGGCGTCGAGACGGAGGCCGGGGCCCTCGGCGGCGAAGACGCCCCAGGTCGAACCGGCTGGGGCGGGGGTCCCGGCCTGGTCGAGGATGCCGAGCGCGTCGAGGTGCGGTTCGACGGTGCGGGCGGTCGCGACGTCGCCCGCGGCGACGGCGGCGAGCGTGGCGAGGAACCCGCCGGCGGTCCCTGCGGACAGCAGCGGGGTGGTGGACGCGAGCGCGCGGGCGACGGTCAGACGATCTGCCGGGCTCGAGTCGGGCCTCCCGGCCGTCTCCTCGATCGCCGTTGTGTCGACGTGCCTGGCGGACGGTGGCCAAGCGGAGGATCGCAGCATCCCTCCAACCTACGAAGGAACGGCCGAGTGCTCTCGGAGCGATCCACAGAGCGCGGAGGGGCGGCCCACAGACCACTCATAGGAATTCCTCGATACTCGAAGACGTGACCATCTCCCAGCCTGCAGCAGCCCCGCGCCTCACGCGTGCCGACGGAACCCCGTTGCGCATCCTGGTCGTCGACGACGAAGCCAGCCTGACCGACCTGTTGTCCATGGCGCTCCGCTACGAGGGCTGGGACGTCAAGAGCGCGAACGGCGGGCAGGACGCCCTGACGACGGCGCGGGAGTTCAAGCCCGACGCGATGGTCCTCGACGTCATGATGCCGGACCTCGACGGTCTGCAGGTGCTCAGCCGACTGCGGCAGAACAACGACGACACCCCGGTGCTGTTCCTCACCGCGAAGGACTCCGTCGAGGACCGCGTGACCGGGCTGACGGCCGGCGGCGACGACTACGTCACGAAGCCGTTCTCCCTCGAGGAGGTCGTCGCGCGGCTGCGTGGCCTCATCCGCCGCTCGCAGATCTCGATCTCCGAGGCGGGCGACTCCCGCATCGTCGTCGGCGACCTGGTGCTCGACGAGGAATCGTACGAGGTGCACCGTGCCGGCCGGCCGATCGAGCTGACCGCCACCGAGTTCGAGCTCCTCCGCTTCCTGATGCGCAACCCCCGTCGCGTGCTGTCGAAGGCGCAGATCCTGGACCGCGTGTGGTCGTACGACTTCGGCGGCAAGTCGTCGGTCGTCGAGATCTACATCTCCTACCTGCGCAAGAAGATCGACGCCGGCGAGACCCCGATGATCCACACGGTCCGCGGCGTCGGGTACGTCATCAAGCCCACCTCGTGACCCTCCGGCGTCGGCTCGTCCTGAGCATCGTCGCGCTCGTCGTCGCCGTCAGCGCGGTGATCGGGGCGGCGAGCATCATCGCGCTCGCCTCGATCCAGACGGGTGCGATCGACCAGCAGATCACGGGCGCCACCCACCGTGCACAGCGGTACCTGCAGCAGAACCAGTCGGGGCAGCCGAGCATCGACCTGTCGCGACCGTCCGGGCAGGCCGCCGGCACCCTGACGGCGTACTTCGTCGACGGGCAGGTCGTGATCGCGAACGTGCTCGACGACTACGGACGCCCGAGCGGCATCGCGCAGTCGAGCGCCGAGGCGCTGGGGACCGTGCACGTCGACGCCGACCCGGAGACCGTCGACCTCGGCGGGGGGACCGGGCGCTACCGGCTCGCCGCCGTCAACGTCGGCCCGGCCGTCCTGGTCGTGGGGCTGCCGATGGCACCCGTCTACGACAGCGTCTGGAAGCTCTTCTGGGTCGTCATCTCCGTCGTGGCCGCCGCGCTGGTCGCCGGGTCGGTCGTCGCGGCGTTCGTGGTCCGGCGTTCGCTGCGGCCACTCGAACGTGTCGCCGAGACCGCGTCGACCGTTGCCCGGATGCCGCTCGACCGCAGCGACGCCCTGGACGGCGTCCGTGTGCCGGACACCGACCCGCGCACCGAGGTGGGTCGGGTCGGCAGCGCCTTCAACCGGATGCTCGGGCACATCGCAGGCGCCATGCAGGCGCGAGAGCGGTCCGAACAGAAGGTCCGGCAGTTCGTCGCGGACGCCTCGCACGAGCTCCGCACCCCGCTCGCGTCGGTCCGCGGGTACGCCGAACTCACCCGGCGGATGGGCGGCGACCTGCCGAAGGACGTCGTCTACGCGATGAGCCGCATCGAGTCCGAGTCCATCCGGATGACGTCCATGGTCGAGGACCTGCTGCTCCTCGCCCGCCTCGACGAGGGTCGCGAGATCCAGTTCGACGAGGTCGACCTGACCGGGCTCGTGCTCGACGCCGTGAACGACGCGCACGCCGCCTCGCCGGAGCACGTCATCGAGATCGACGTGCCGTCGTCGCCCGTCGTGGTCGTGGGGGACGCCGCACGCCTGCACCAGGTCATCGTCAACCTCGTCACCAACGCCAGGACCCACACCCCCGAGGGCACGCGCATCACCGTGGGCCTCGCGCCGTCACCATCGGGCCCCGGTGTCGACCTGACCGTGCGGGACACCGGGCAGGGCATCGACCCGGAGTTCCTGCCGAAGCTGTTCGAGCGGTTCGCCCGCGCCGACAGCTCCCGGTCGCGCACCGTGGGGTCGACGGGGCTCGGCCTCGCGATCGTGGACGCGGTCGTGCAGGCGCACGGCGGCAGCGTCGAGGTGGCGAGCGTGCCCGGTGACACGGTGTTCACGGTCCACCTGCCGGTGGATCCCGCCGCCGCGGCGGCTGCGTCCGCGTCGGACGCGTCTGCTGACTGGTCGGGGACGCCCGCTGCGGTGGACGCGACCCACTGACGACCGGGAGGCGCGGTGCGGGCCCGCACCGCGCCTCCCGATCGCCGTTTGGTCTCGTCCACCGCATCTGGTACTGTTCTCGAAGCCAAAGACCGCCGGATGTCGTGCTGCTTGCAAAGTGTTTGTGAACATCATGACCGAAGGTCCTCACTCATGAGGCATCCCGCGCAGGTGTTCCGAACCACTCCCACCGTCAGGTGAGAGCAGCTCCGAGCCTCTGCGCCGGAGCTTTTTTCATGTGTGGAGACCTGGGGCTAGCCGGCAAGAAACCCCAAGGAGAACCATGGCGAACAAGGAAGCTGCGGTCGCCGAGCTCACGGAGTCCTTCCGTAGCTCGAACGCCGTTCTGCTCACCGAGTACCGCGGTCTCACGGTCGCGCAGCTCAAGGAGCTCCGCAACTCGATCCGTGAGCACGCCACGTACGCCGTGGTGAAGAACACGCTGACCAAGATCGCGGCGAACAACGCCGGCATCTCCTCGTTCGACGAGGAACTCGCCGGTCCGTCCGCTCTCGCCTTCGTCCACGGTGACACCGTCGCCGTCGCGAAGTCGCTGCGTGCATTCGCCAAGGCGAACCCCGAGCTCGTGGTGAAGGGTGGTTACTTCGACGGTAACCCGCTCTCCGCGACCGAGGTGGACAAGCTCGCCGACCTCGAGTCCCGTGAAGTTCTGCTCGGCAAGCTCGCCGGCGCCTTCAAGGCCTCGCTGTTCGGTGCTGCGTACCTGTTCCAGGCCCCGCTCTCGCAGGCCGTCCGCACCGTGGACGCCCTTCGCGAGAAGCAGGAGTCCGCGGCCTGATCAGGCTCGCGTTCCACAACCACACGTATTAGCTAGTAGTAGGAGAAAATCATGGCGAAGCTTTCGCAGGACGAGCTCATCGAGGCCTTCAAGGAGCTCACGCTCATCGAGCTCTCGGACTTCGTGAAGAAGTTCGAAGAGGTCTTCGAGGTCACCGCTGCTGCCCCGGCCGCTGCTGCCGCTCCGGCCGCCGCTGCCCCGGCCGAGGCCGCTGAGGAGAAGACCGAGTTCGACGTCATCCTCAAGTCCGCTGGTGACAAGAAGATCCAGGTCATCAAGGAGGTCCGTGGCCTGACGTCGCTCGGCCTCGGTGAGGCCAAGGCGCTCGTCGAGACCGCCGACGCCAAGATCCTCGAGGGTGCGAACAAGGAGACCGCCGACAAGGCGAAGGCGACCCTCGAGGCCGCTGGCGCCACGATCGAGCTCGCGTAGTCTCGACCGTTCGGTTCACGAAGGCCGCTGCCCCTCGGGGTGGCGGCCTTCGTCGTTGCCGGGGGCGTGTGTGCGGTGCCCGAGGGGCGCTTCCGCCAAAGCGACAGAGTGCCGCCAACTGTTCGCGGGATTCTGTCGCGATGGCAACAGATTCAGCCGCTCATCGCTGAGATCTGTCGCTGTGGCAGGACACTGTTGACGCCGGGGAGGCGGGGCGGTTGTCCACAGATCGGCTCCGGACCCTGAGACCGGTCGTTTCGAGCGACAGTGTGCTGTCATGCACCCTGCCAACGCGATCGAGATCTTCCGCACGAACGACCTCGACCGGGCTGGCGCGCGCCATCTCCAGCGACGGCAGCGGACCGATGAGCTCGTGCGCGTCCGGCACGGCGTCTACGTCGAACGAGCGCCGTGGGAGGGACTGGACGGCCGCGGTCGACACCTCGTCCGGATGCGGGCCGTCATCCCGTTGCTCCGGTCCGGCACGGTCTTCGCGCTCGACTCGGCCGCCGCGGTGTTCGGTGTGCCACGACTCGATCCGTGGCCCGAGCGTGTCCACGCCGTGGACGCCGGGATCGCGCACGATCGGCACCGTGTGGGACTGACCGTCCACGCCGGTGCGCCCGAGCCGTCCGGGAAGCTGTTCCACGGTGCCCCGTTCACCGCGCTGGCCCAGACCACCGTGGAGAACGCCCGGCGTGGCACCCTCGCCGATGCGGTCGTCGGGCTCGATCACGCGTTGCGGAGCGGTGTCGGCCGCGGGGAACTCCAGCGTCTGTGTGCCGCCGCTGGCCCGTGGGGATCGGCACGGCTCGAGCAGGCCCTGATGATCTGCGACGAGCGCCACGAGTCGGTCGGGGAGTCGTTCCTGGCGGCCCGCGCCGCCGAGCTGCACTGTCCGGACTGGGAACCGCAGCACGAGTTCCGCGCACCGGACGGCAGTGTCGACCGCGTCGACTTCTGGCTTCCACGCCAGGGAATCGTCGTGGAGTTCGACGGTCGACAGAAGTACGAGGACCCCGGGATGCTGGGAGGGAGGACCGGCGCCGAGGCTGTGTGGGCCGAGAAGCAGCGTGAGGACCGCGTCCGGGGTCGATCAGAGGTGAACGGCTTCGTCCGCGTCTACTGGGAACACCTCGTGGCACCGGAACGACTTCGGTCGCTGTTCCGACAGCACGGCGTGCCGTGCCGCTGATGGTGGGACCATCCGTGCTGCCAGGGCGACACTTCTTGCCGGAGCCAGGCCGAGCCTCCCGTCAAAGCGACAGATGTCAGCAAACAGTTGGCGGAACCTTGTCGCTTTGGCGGATGTGGCTCAGGGGTATGGCGTGGTCGGCCGAGTCGCGGGGCGGGCCGGAGGGCAGGTCAGCGCAGGGTGCTGTGGCGGCGGCCGTAGGCCAGGTAGAGCACGGCGCCGACGACCATCCAGATGCCGAACGCGATCCACGTCGTGGCGCCGAGGAACACCGCGAGGAGCACGCAGCTGAGGGCACCGAGGACCGGTACGACGGGGAACAGCGGGACGCGGTACGAGCGCTCGAGGTCGGGCTGCGAGCGGCGGAGCACGATGACCGACACGTTGACGAGCGCGAACGCCACCAGGGTGCCGATGCTCGTCGCGTCGGCGAGCTCGCCCAGCGGCACGAGGGCGGCGACGATCGTCACCGCGATGCCGATGATCAGCGTGTTCGCGATCGGGGTGCCGGTGCGGCGCGAGACCCGACCGAAGACCTTCGGGACGAGGCCGTCGCGGGCCATGGTGAGCAGGATCCGGGTCTGGCCGTAGAGCACGGTCAGCACGACGCTCGCGATCGCGACGACCGCACCGATCGAGAAGACCAGCGCGACGAGGGGCTGGCCCGTGACGTCGACCACGATGCGGACGAGCGAGGCCTCGGACGACGAGAACTGCGTCCACGAACGGGCACCGATCGCGGCGATGGCGACGAGGATGTACAGCGCCGTGATGAGCGCGATCGAACCGATGATCGCCCGGGGGAGGTCGCGACGGGGGTTCTTCGCCTCCTCGCCTGCGGTGGACGCGGCATCGAAGCCGATGTACGAGAAGAAGAGGCGGGACGCCGCGGCGGTGACCCCGGCGGCACCCATCGGTGCGAGCGGTTCGAAGTTCTGCGCCTGGAAGGCCGTGAAGGCGACGACCACGAAGAACACGAGCAGTGCGATCTTCACGACGACCATGACGGTGTTCACCCAGGCGCTCTCGCGGGCTCCGGGGATCAGGACCACCGTGGCGAGCAGGACCAGGACGGCCGCCGGAAGGTTCACGACGCCGCCGTCCACCGGGGGCGCGGACAGTGCCGTCGGCAGGTGCAGCCCGAACACGCGCAGGGTCTCGTCGACGTACTCGCTCGCGCCGACCGCGACCGCTGCCACCGACACGGCGTACTCGAGGACGAGGCACCACCCGCACACCCAGGCGATGCCCTCGCCCATGGTGGCGTAGGTGTACGAGTAGCTCGACCCCGAGGTCGGGACTGCTCCGGCCATCTCGGCGTAGGACAGCGCCGAGAGCAGGGCGGCGATCCCGGCGACCACGAAGGAGATCCACACGGCCGGCCCCGCGAGCGGCACGGCCGTGCCGAGCACGACCAGGATGCCGGTGCCGAGGGTGGCGCCGACGCTGATCATCGTCAGGTGCCAGACGCCGAGGGACCGGCGGAGCGGTTCACCGTTGACGCCGACGGCCGCCTCGGACTGCAGCTGCTCGATCGGCTTGCGGCGGGCGAGCTGCTGGCGGAGGGACGTGGGACGGGACGGCGCGGATGGCATGGGACCTCGGTGGTGCGGGGGCGGGGACGGCACATGCTCGCACGCCCCCTGAACGGGGTCAAACACACCCGCCGGACCGCACGGCGGATCAGTGGCCGACGAGCGCGCGCCGATGTCCGACCGCGGGGATACGGTTGCTCCATGAGCATGGGCGGCGGGATGCGCGGCGGCGGTGGGCCGCGCGGCGGTGGCCGGATCTCGAGCGGTGACTTCCGCGCGCAGAAGGCCGCCAACGCCGAGGCGCCGAAGATCCCGCACCTGGTGAAACGGATCGCGGGGCTGTTCGTCCCGCACCGCAGGGCGATCATCCTGACGGTCGTCCTGGTCCTGATCGGCGCCGCCATCTCGGTGATCCCGCCGCTGTTGACGCAGCAGGCGTTCGACCGAGGCCTCTTCCCGCCGTCCGGCAGACCCGACGTCCCGGTGCTGGTCGAACTCGTGTCGGCGATGGTGCTCCTCTGGATCGCGAGCGCCGGGGTGGGCGTCTGGCAGACCTACCTGACGGCGACGGTCGGCAACAAGGTGATGGGCGCCATGCGGATGCGTCTGTTCGGGCACCTGCAGCGGATGGAGCTCGCGTTCTTCACCCGCACGAAGACCGGCGTGATCCAGTCCCGCCTGCAGAACGACGTCGGCGGCGTCGCGAGCGTCCTGAACAACACGATCTCGTCGGTGCTCGGCAACACCGTCACGGTCATCGCCGCCATCGTCGCGATGCTGCTGCTGAGCTGGCAGATGACCCTGGTCGCGGTCGTGCTGCTCCCGTTGCTCGTCATCGCGCAGCGTCGGGTCGGCCAGGTCCGTGCGCGCATCGCCGGGCAGACGCAGGAGTCGCTGTCCGACATGACGGCGATCACGCAAGAGGCACTGAGCGTCTCCGGCATCCTGCTGGCCAAGAGCTTCAACCAGCAGCGCAGTGAGACCCGCCGCTACGGTGACGAGAACCGCAACCAGATCCAGTTGCAGGTCCGCCAGCAGATGTCCGGACAGTGGTTCTTCGCGATCGTGCAGATCTTCCTGTCGATCATCCCGGCGATCATCTACCTCGTCGCAGCCTGGCTGATCATCGGCGACGTCCCGATCACCGCCGGCACCATCGTCGCGTTCACGACGGTGCAGTCGCGCCTGCTGTTCCCGACGGTCGGACTGCTCCGGGTGGTGCTCGACCTGCAGACCTCCGGAGCGCTGTTCGCCCGCATCTTCGAGTACTTCGACCTGCAGCCCGCGATCACGGACTCGCCCACGGCGAAGCCCGTCGACGACACCATGGTCGGTCACGTCGCCTTCGACGACGTGACGTTCACGTACCCGGACGGCGAGCCCGACAAGCCGACGCTCCGCGGGGTCTCGTTCGCGCTCCGGCCCGGCCAGTTCGCCGCCTTCGTCGGTCCGTCGGGCGCGGGCAAGACCACCGTGTCGTACCTGGTGCCGCGGTTGTACGAGGCGACCGAGGGCTCCGTGCGGTTCGCCGGACAGGACGTCCGCGACCTCGTGCACGAGGACCTCATGCGCCACGTGGGGATCGTCAGCCAGGAGACCTACCTGTTCCACGCGACGATCGGCGACAACCTGCGGTACGCCAAACCGGACGCCACCGACGACGAGGTCGAACGGGCGGCGCGGGCGGCGAACATCCACGACACGATCGCCTCGTTCCCGGACGGGTACGACACCGTCGTGGGGGAGCGCGGGTACCGCCTGTCCGGCGGTGAGAAGCAGCGGATCGCCATCGCCCGGGTGCTCCTCAAGGACCCGCCGGTGCTGGTGCTCGACGAGGCGACGAGCGCGCTGGACTCGATCTCGGAACGGGTCGTGCAGACCGCACTCGACACCGCTGCTGCCGGGCGCACCACGATCTCGATCGCGCACCGACTGTCGACGATCCGCGACGCCGACGTCATCTTCGTGCTCGACCACGGTCGGATCGTCGAGCAGGGCACGCACGACGAACTCCTCGCGCTCGACGGCACCTACGCGCTCCTGCACCGGCAGCAGAACACGCCGGCCGACGCCGTCGGCCGCTGACCCCACCGATCACGGCCACCGACGCACAAGCGGGTGCGCCGATCGGACACGCACCCCCAGACCGGACGGGAGGCCCGTGGCGGCCCCGCCACGGGCCTCCCGTCCGGTGCGGCGCACGACCAGGGCGAGGCGCGCGTCACGACCCAGCAGAACGCGGTGTCCGCGTCCTAGACTCGGCCCCGTGCGTTACGCGAACTCCGTGGTCGACCTCGTCGGCGACACCCCGCTCGTCAAGCTCAACCGCGTCACCGAGGGGGTGCGCGCGACCGTCCTGGTGAAGGTCGAGTACCTGAACCCCGGCGGATCGTCGAAGGACCGCATCGCGACGCGGATCATCGACGCGGCCGAGGCCTCCGGCGATCTGCGACCCGGCGGCACGATCGTCGAACCCACCTCGGGCAACACCGGGGTCGGACTGGCGCTCGTCGCCCAGCAGCGCGGCTACCGGTGCGTGTTCGTGCTGCCGGACAAGGTCGGCGAGGACAAGCGCAACGTCCTGACGGCGTACGGCGCCGAGATCGTCGTCACGCCGACGGCGGTTCCGCCGGAGCACCCGGAGTCGTACTACTCGGTGTCCGACCGGCTCGTCCGCGAGATCCCGGGCGCCTACAAGCCGAACCAGTACGCGAACCCGAACGGGCCCCGCAGCCACTACGAGACCACCGGTCCGGAGATCTGGCGCGACACCGAGCAACAGATCACCCACTTCGTCGCGGGCGTCGGGACGGGTGGCACGATCTCGGGTACCGGGCGCTTCCTCAAGGAAGCGTCCGACGGCCGTGTCCGCATCGTCGGGGCCGACCCCGAGGGCTCGGTCTACTCCGGCGGCACCGGCCGTCCGTACCTGGTCGAGGGCGTCGGCGAGGACTTCTGGCCGACCGCGTACGACCCCGAGGTGCCGGACGAGATCATCGCGGTGTCGGACGCCGACTCGTTCGCGATGACCCGACGCCTGGCACGGGAAGAGGGCCTGCTCGTGGGCGGGTCCAGCGGCATGGCGGTCGTCGCGGCGTTGCGGGCCGCCCGTGACCTGACCGAGGACGACGTCGTCGTGGTGCTGCTGCCCGACGGTGGCCGCGGCTACCTCGGCAAGATCTTCAACGACCGGTGGATGCGCTCGTACGGCTTCGCCGAGACCGACGAGGCGCGGACCGTCGGCTCGCTCATCGCCGGGAAGGACGGCCGCCTGCCCGACCTGGTGCACGCGCACCCGGCGGACACCGTGCGCGACGTCGTCGACATCATGACCAAGTACGGGGTGTCCCAGATGCCCGTGCTCAGCGCGGAGCCGCCGGTCGTCATCGGCGAGGTCATCGGGGCCGTCGCCGAGAAGGACCTGCTCGAACAGGTCTTCACCGGCGCCGCGAAGATGGCGGACGCCCTGACCGGCTTCGTGGGCGAGCCGCTCCCGCTGATCGGTGTGGGCGAGTCCGTGTCCGCAGCGCGCCGGGCCCTCGAGACGGTGGACGCCCTGCTCGTCGTCGAGGACGGCAAGCCGGTCACGGTCCTGACCCGCCACGACCTCCTGACCTACCTCTCCGAGTAAGGAACGCAGCCAGCATGACCGAGTTCAGCACCCGCGCCATCCACGCCGGCCAGGAGCCCGACGGCCCCACCGGCGCGGTCATCCCGCCGATCCACCTGACGTCCACCTACGTGCAGGACGGCATCGGCGGCATGCGGAACGGCTACGAGTACTCCCGCGCCGGCAACCCGACGCGGGACTCCCTGCAGACGCTGCTCGCCGACCTCGACGGGGGCGTGGCCGCGTACTCGTTCGCCTCCGGCCTCGCCGCCGAGGACGCCCTGCTCCGGGCCGCACTCCGCCCCGGCGCCCGCGTGGTGATGGGGAACGACGTCTACGGCGGGACCCACCGCCTGGTCAGCCGGCTGCACGTGCCGTGGGGCGTCGAGCTCGTCGTCGTCGACATGAGCGACCTGGATCAGGTCCGTGCCGCGCTGCAGGGTGCGCCGGAGGAGACGGTGCTCTGGGTCGAGACGCCGACCAACCCGCTCATGAAGATCGCCGACATCGCCGGACTCGCCACCCTCGGGCACGAGGCGGGTGCGCTCGTCGTCGTGGACAACACCTTCGCCTCGCCGTACCTGCAGCAGCCGCTGTCGCTCGGCGCCGACGTCGTCGTGTACTCGACGACGAAGTACCTGGGCGGCCACTCCGACGTCGTCGGCGGCGCCGTGGTGCTCGCCGACCAGGAGCTCGCGGCGAAGGTGCAGTTCCTGCAGTTCGGCGCCGGTGCGATCTCGTCGCCGTTCGACGCCTTCCTGACCACCCGTGGCATCAAGACCCTCGCGGTCCGGATGGAGCGGCACTCCGCGAACGCGCAGGCCGTCGCCGAGGCGCTCGTCGCCGCGCCGGGCGTCGAGCGTGTCTACTACCCGGGACTCACCGACCACCCGGGGCACGACGTCGCCGCTCGCCAGATGCGTGGGTTCGGCGGCATGCTCTCCGTCGCCCTGTCCGGCGGACCGGACGCGGCCCGGCGCTTCGCGGAGTCCACGGAGCTGTTCGCACTGGCCGAGTCCCTCGGGGGTGTGGAGTCGCTCATCGGGTACCCGAGCGAGATGACGCACGCCTCGGTGAAGGGCACGGAGCTCGCGGTGCCGGAGAACGTGGTGCGGTTGTCCGTCGGCATCGAGGACGCCGGCGACCTGGTCGCGGACCTGCAGCAGGCGCTGACGCGCTGACGCGCATCGCGCTCCCGGCGGGCTTGCGGGACTGCGGCCCGCGGCGCGCTTCCCGCCGGTCCGTGGTGTCGCCGCTCGCCCCTACGATGAGCGGGTGAGCACCACGGCGACGAGGACGGGCCTGCTGAGCGGGCGCTACGCCCTCGCGACGGTCGGGATGGTCGCCATCGTGGGCGTCGCGGCGTTCCAGAACCTCGCGATGACGACGATCATGCCGGTGATCAGTCGCGACCTGGACGGCGAGGCGCTCTACGCCCTGGCGTTCGCCGCGCCGCTCGCCGCCGGGGTGCCCGGCATGGTGCTCGCCGGCAACTGGACCGACCGCGCCGGCGGCCGGGTCGTCGCCTGGGTCTCCGCCCTGCTCTTCGCCGTGGGGACCGCGGTGGTCATGCTCGCGCCGACGATGGAGGTCTTCCTCGTCGGGCGCCTGGTCGAGGGCTTCGGCGCCGGCGCGATCGACGTCGTGCTCTACGTGCTCGTCGCCCGGATCTTCCCCGCCGAACTGCACGGACCGGTGTTCGCCGGGTTCGCCGCCGCCTGGGTGGTGCCCGCGCTCATCGGCCCGGCGATCGCCGGCATCGTCACCGACACGTGGAACTGGCACTGGGTCTTCGCGGGGGCGCTCGTGATCGCCGTCGGCGCGTTCACCGTGCTCGTGCCGACACTCGGACGGCTGCAGGCACCGGCGGTCGAGCTGCGACCGCCGTGGCAGCGGGTGCGGATCGGGTGGTCAGTGGCCGCGGCCGTGTCGATCCTGCTGCTCAACGTGGCGCCGGACCTGACCCCGTGGGGGATGGTGGCCGCGGTCCTGGTCGGCTTGGTCGGCACGTGGTTCGCCCTGCGGCCGCTGCTGCCGGCGGGCACCTTCCGCGCCGCCGCCGGGCTGCCCTCGGTGGTGCTGCTGCGCGGGCTCGTGGCGGCGTCGTTCTTCGGCAGCGAGGCGTACGTGCCGTTCCTGCTGCAGGCGCAGCACGGCCTGTCCGCATCGGCCGCGGGGCTCGCGCTGACGGTCGCGGCGCTGAGCTGGGCGGCCTCGAGCTGGGTGCACGGCCGGCTGGGGGAGCAGCGACTGACCGCACGCCGGACCTTCGGCGTCGGACTCGCGCTGGTGCTCGTGAGCCTGCTGGCAGCGCTCGCGGTGGCGACGCTCGACCTGTCGTGGTGGGTGCTCGTCGCCGGGTGGTTCGTCGGCGGCGCGGGCATGGGCGCGATCTACCCGCGCACGTCGATGCTCACCCTGCGGTTCTCGGGCGAGGGCGACGACGGGTTCGCGAGCTCGGCGCTCACCATCGCCGACGCCGCGGGCAGCGTCATCGGCCTGGCGGTCACCGGACTGCTCTTCACCGCGACCGGCGGCGCCGACGGCACGGTGTCGTTCCCGCTCGTCTTCGCGGCGATGATCTGCTTCGCCGCACTGGCGGTCGCCGCGGTCCGGCGGCTCGGACCCGTCCCCGCGCCGGTGTCGTCGGCGTCGGCGGACCGCGCAGCCGGGTAGCGTGGCAGACCGGACCGAAGAGGAGACCCCCGTGGTGCGCATCGTCGCTGCAGCCGTCGTCCTGACGGCCGCCCTCGCGCTGGCCGGCTGCCAGGGCACGACCTCCGCTGCGCCCACGCCGGTGCAGAGCACGGACCTCACGAGCTCCGACGGCGGGTTCGACAAGCAGGCCGTGATCGGCGTCGTGCTGGTCCACGACGACGCGGCCCTGGGCGACGACCTGCGCACCGGCCTGTCCGACGCCGGCTTCCGTCCCGACGTCCGGGTCGCTCCCGCGTCGGGTGCGGCGGCGTCCCAGCGGACCGCGGTCGCCCAGCTCGTCCGCAAGGGTGCCAAGGCACTGCTCGTGCACGCGGCTCGGCCGTCGGCGCTGACCGGGGTGATCCAGACGGCGCACGACGCCGGCGTCGTGGTGGTGTCGCTCGGCGACCCGCTGCCGGCGAGCGGCACGGGGGGCGACGGCGTGTCCGCCGACTACCGAGTGCCAGCAGGTGCCGACGACGCGGACCTGTCGGCCACCGCCGTCGAGGTGGTGCGGTCGTTGCAGCGCGGCGAGAAGCCGGAGACCGAGCCGAGCGACGGCGACACGACCGACGCCGAGTGACCGGAGCCGCTCAGCGCGGCGACACAAGACCGGTCAGCGAGGTGCCTCCAGGCGGCTCAGTTCAGCTCCACCACGCCGGGAACGACAACGTGATCGTCTCGACCAGCGCCTTCCTCGAACGTCGCGGCCCGGCGAGCCAGGCCTCGATCGCGCCGACGAAGCCCTGCGCGACGTACCCGGCGGCCACGTCGTCGAGCAGTTCCGGCCGGCGTTCCGCGTCGAGCTCGCGGATGTGCAGGGCACTCGACTCGGTGAAGTGGCCGACGAGCAGCCGGTGCAGTGACGCGTCGTTCGGGTCCGGCAGCGCCTTGGCGTAGATGTCGCGGTGCGTGGTCACGTGCTCGACGACCGCGTTGATGCCCCGCCGCGTGATGGCGGCGAGTTCGGCCGCGTCGGCACCGCGCGCGGCGGCTGCCCGGCGGTCGTCGGCGTCGTCCTGACGGATGCGGTCGAGTTCCGGCGTCAGCACGTCGGCGAGCAGCGATCCGGGGGAGACCGCGTGCGAGTAGAACGTCGCGCGGTTGATGCCGGCGGCACGCGTGACGTCGGCGACGGTGATCTCGGAGACGGGGCGGTCCGCCGCCAGCCGCAGGATCGCTTCGCGCAGGGCGGCGGTCGTGTGCAGGATCCGGGCATCCACCATGACGCCCACCCCCTTCTGATCCGGTTCACCCGGAGGCCCCCGAGCAGTCCGACGGTACCGCATGGGGCGGGATCGGTCCGCGGACGAGGGACGGCAACACGCGGGCAATTCCGTGCCGAGCGCGTCGGGAGCGTTCGTTCGGCCCGTAGGATGGT
The DNA here is from genome assembly GCF_057812125.1 of Curtobacterium sp. ABR8. Taxonomy (NCBI): domain Bacteria; kingdom Bacillati; phylum Actinomycetota; class Actinomycetes; order Micrococcales; family Microbacteriaceae; genus Curtobacterium; species Curtobacterium sp. ABR8. Next base: position 2,829,199 of record NZ_CM173818.1, on the reverse strand, counting down.
TCCGCGGACGAATCGATTCGATCGACGCCGCGATCACCTCCTCACCCCTCACCGCCGAAGGACTCCTGCTCGTGACCGCGCCCGCCACCACCGGTTCGCTCCGGGTCGTCCTGCACCCCGGAGACTCGCTCTCCCGCGGGCAGCGACTCGTCTACGTCTTCGTCCTGGGCGCCCTGACAGCGCTCGGGCCGTTCACGATCGACCTGTACCTGCCGGCGTTCCCGGCCATCAAGGAGCAGTTCGGCGTCACCGACGGCGCCGTGCAGCTCACGCTCACCGCGACGACGCTCGGGTTCGCGTTCGGGCAGCTGCTCGTCGGTCCGTGGAGCGACAAGGTCGGGCGCCGACTGCCGCTCATCATCGCGACGACCGTGCACATCGCCGCGTCGATCGGTGCGGCGACCGCCCCCGACATCGAACTCCTCGCGGTGTTCCGCGTGCTGCAGGGCATGGGCGCGGCGGCCGGTGGTGTCGTCGCGATGGCCACCGTCCGCGACCTGTTCGGCGGCAAGCCGCTGGTCCGGATGCTGTCCCGACTGGCGATGGTGAACGGGCTGGCGCCGATCCTCGCACCGCTCATCGGCTCGCAGATGCTCCAGTTCACCAGCTGGCGCGGCATCTTCGTGTTCCTCGCCTGCTACGGCTTGGCCGTGGTGATCGCGTCGATCCTGCTCATCGTCGAGACCCTGCCACCGGCCCGTCGCCGCGAAGCCGGGCACTCCACGATCGGCCAGCGGTACAAGGCGCTGTTCTCCGACCGGATCTTCGTCGGCGTCGCGCTCATCGGGGCGATGGTGTTCAGCGGGCTGTTCTCGTACCTCAGCTCGTCGCCGTTCCTGTTCCAGGGTGTCTACGGACTCGACGCCCAGCAGTACGGCCTGCTCTTCGCCGTGAACTCGGTGGGCGTCGTGCTCGGTGTGCAGATCTCCGCGCGGTTGGCGCAGCGCGTCGGTCCGCAGTGGATCCTGGCGTGCTCGACGGCGACCCTGTTCCTGGCGTCGATCGCGATCATCGTGCTCGACCAGGTCGGCGCGGGCCTCGTGGGCGTGCTCGTGCCCCTGTGGTTCTTCATCGCGGCCTGCGGGTTCTCGTTCCCGCTGGTCCAGGTCATCGGGCTCGCCGCTCACGGCAAGGAAGCCGGCACCGCAGCGTCGCTGCTCGGCGCCCTGAACTTCGGCGTCGCGGGCCTGATCTCGCCGATCGTGGGCTGGCTCGGCATCACGACCGCGACCCCGATGGCGATGGTGATGGCTTCGACCTCGGTGATGGCCATCCTGATCCTGTGGTTCGTGGTGCGGCCCCGGACGGTCCCGGAGCTCACGCACTGACGGGTCGCGCTCGACTCGGAACGACGACATCGACGTCGTGCGACAGCGGTCTCGTCGTTCGGCATCGAGCTTGCGGGACCGGCCGGACAGCGGCCCCCGCGCGTCCATAGGCTGTGCCCATGAGCGACGCGGTGGAGCAGGCACGGGCAGCGGCCGAGGCCGCCGAGCGGGCAGCGGACGAGGCACGTCGGCTGGCCGACGAAGCCGTGCAGCGGGCCGAGGAGCTCGCGGCCGCGCTCGCGGGACGAGCACCGGTACTCACGCCGGACGCCGAACCGGCGGCCGCCGGGTCCCCGGCACCATCCGGACAGGAGGCCCGGCTCGCCCCCGACGCGGAGCCCGCCTCCGCCGTCTCGTCGTCTCCAGAGCCGGCCCCGGCTGCCGGCACCGTGTCTCCCGGCATCGGCGGAGCGGGCCCGCTGGGACCGGACGCCGTCGACGCGATCCGCGCCGGCTACACCGTCGAGGGGCTGGCGCTCGAACTCGGCGCCTTGGTGAACGGCGAGGCGCAGCCGGATGTCCAGGTCCGCATCCCGCTCGGCATGCTGAACCGGCACGGGCTGGTCGCCGGCGCGACCGGCACCGGCAAGACCCGCACGTTGCAGGTCCTGGCCGAGCAGATCGCGGCGAACGGCGTGCCGGTGTTCGCGGCCGACATCAAGGGCGACCTGTCCGGCCTCGCGGTGGTCGGGCAGGGGAACGAGAAGCTGCTCGCGCGCACCGAGGGCATCGGCCAGCAGTGGCAGGGCGTCGCGAGCCAGGCGGAGCTCTTCTCGCTCGGCGGGCAGGGCACCGGTGTGCCGATCCGTGCGACCGTGTCCGGGTTCGGGCCGTTGCTGCTGTCGAAGGTGCTCGGACTGAACGACACGCAGGAGTCCTCGCTCGGGCTCGTCTTCCACTACGCCGCGCAGGCCGGGTTGCCGCTCGTCGACCTGGCCGACCTGCGGAGCGTGCTGACGTTCCTGGTGGGCGACGAGGGCAAGGGCGAACTCGCCGAGCTCGGTGGTCTGTCGAAGCAGACCGCCGGTGTGATCCTGCGTGAGCTCATCACGTTCGCCGACAAGGGTGCCGACCAGTTCTTCGGCGAGCCCGAGATCGACACGCAGGTGTTCCTGCGCACGGCGGCGGACGGGCGGGGGATCGTGAGCCTGCTCGAGGTCCCGGGCGTGCAGGACCAGCCCGAGGTCTTCTCGACGTTCCTGATGTGGCTGCTGGCCGACCTGTTCAACGAACTGCCGGAGGTCGGCGACCAGGACAAGCCGAAGCTCGTGTTCTTCTTCGACGAGGCGCACCTGCTGTTCAGCGGGGCGTCGAAGGACTTCACGGACCAGATCGTGCGGACCGTGCGGCTGATCCGGTCGAAGGGCGTCGGGATCTTCTTCGTGACCCAGACCCCGAAGGACGTGCCGAACGACGTGCTGGCGCAGCTCGGATCGCGCATCCAGCACCAGCTGCGGGCGCACACCCCCGACGATGCGAAGGCGCTCCGGGCGACGGTGTCGACCTACCCGTCGAGCGACTACGACCTGGGCGAGGTGCTGACCTCGCTGGCGACCGGCGAGGCGATCGTCACCGTCATGAACGAGAAGGGTGCGCCGACGCCGGTCGCGTGGACCCGGTTGCGCGCGCCGCAGGGCTCGATGGACCCGATGCCCGCCGCCGAGATGCAGTCGCGGGTGCAGGCATCGCCGTTGCTCGCGACGTACGGCACCCGGGTCGACCCGGACTCGGCACACGAGATGCTGGCGCGCCGCATGGAGGCAGCAGCTGCCGAGGCCGCCGCGGTCGACGCGCAGAAGGAGTACGAGCGGACGCAGCGCGAGTTCGAGAAGGCCGAGCGTGCTGCGGCGTCGCGGCGTTCGGGCCGGCCGGGGCGGAGCACGCGGACGACGACCTCACGGAAGGCGGACGACCCGCTGTCGGACCTGCTCGGGTCACGGCTCGGCGGCACGATCGCGAAGGAGGTCGTGCGGGGGATCTTCTCGACGCTGCGCCGGCGTCGATGACGTCCAACGGCCGCGCGTCAGCGACCGAGCAGCCCCGTGAACTCGACGACGAGCAGACCCACGACGACGAGTGCCGCCACGCCGCCGACGAGCAGGTAGGCCGGCCGCTGTTCGTACCAGGCGCGGCTCGACGGGTAGCGCTTCGCGAAGACCCGGGCCGAGACCGGACGCGCCTCTTCCGTCACCTGGACGCCCAGGACGTCGACGACCTGGGCGAGCCCGTCGTCGCCCCACACGTCGGCCCGGATGCGGAACAGGTGCGCGCCCGTCGCGTCGAAGGCCACGAGCTCGCGCATGGTGCGGTCGACCGAGCTGCCGTAGGTGGTGGCGAGCACCAGACTGTGCACGCGGTCGCGGGGGATCCGACGGTGCGCGGTGACCACGCCCCGGATCGTCAGACCGTCGGGGTCGATGCCGATGTACGCGGTGCCGAGTCGGACGAACACGATGCCGACGAGGACCGCGAGCGCCACGACCACGCTCGCGACCATCGCCCACGTCCGGAACGGGAACGACACCCAGACCAGGGCGACGGCGAGCGGCACTGCCGAGAACACGATGCTCAGCGCGGTCGAGCGGACCAGGGACCGGCGGGGACGGAGGACGACGTCGTACACGCTGGCGCGCAGGTGTGGCGTCGCTGGCACCGTCATGTCCCCCATGCGCGTCTCCTGAACCCTCGGGCCTCACGGGCACGCCGAATCGGCCGCCCTGCGAGCGACGCCCCTGCCGCTCGATGCACCGCGGTCGACTCGTCCCGGAGTCGTCCGCTCCGGCAAGCATAGGTGAACGACGGGGACCGGGGACAGCCCGTTCCACCCCGGATCGGCGTTTGACGGCCAGTCCTTGGCGGACAGGGGACAGGTGGGTCCGCCGCGTGGGGGACCGGCGACGAGGAACGCCGCGAACGAAGAAGGCCCCGCACCGGAGTGCGGGGCCTTGCTGCGGAGAATGGGGGATTCGAACCCCCGAGGGCTTGCACCCAACACGCTTTCCAAGCGTGCGCCATAGGCCACTAGGCGAATTCTCCTTGCGCTGTCTCGCGACGGCGACACCCAATGGTACAGGTTCTGCGGGGTGCTCACGACCGTGTGTCGTCGAGGGCGGTGCTCCCAGTTGTCGTGACATGTCCGGCGACTACCCTGGGGCGCGTGTCGACCCGCATCTACATCACGTCAGCAGAAGGGCACACGGGCAAGAGCACCGTCGCCCTCGGTGTCCTCGAGACCCTCGCGCGCTCCGTCGGCCGCGTCGGCGTGTTCCGCCCCGTCGCCCGCTCGGTCGCCGAGCCCGACTACGTGCTCGAGCTGTTGCTGCAGCACACCGCGGTCGGCATCTCGTACGACGACGCCGTCGGGGTCACCTACGACGACGTCCACGCCGATCCCGACGCCGCCCTCGGCACGATCGTGAACCGCTTCGCCCAGGTGGAGCGGCAGTGCGACGCCGTCGTCGTGCTCGGGTCCGACTACACCGACGTCGGCAGCCCCACCGAGCTCTCCTTCAACGCGAAGGTGGCCGCGAACCTCGGCGCGCCGGTGCTGCTCGTGCTCGGTGGTCGCGACGCCGCCGAGCGTGGCGCCCGCACGCCCGAGGGGATGGCGCAGGTCGCGGACGTCACGACGAGCGAACTGCGGACCGCGCACGCGCAGCTGTTCGGCGTCGTCGTGAACCGCGCCGACCCGGACGCCCTCGCCGCGATCGTGGCGAGCGTCGAGCGGGCCGTGCACGACGACCACCCGGACGTGCCGGTGTGGGCGATCCCCGAGGACCGCGTCCTCGTCGCCCCGACCGTCCGCGCGCTGCTGCAGGCGACCGACGCGACCCTGGTGCGCGGCGACGACGCCCTGCTCGACCGCGAGGCGCTCGGCACCGTCGTCGCCGGGATGAGCATGGAGAACGTCCTGCCCCGCCTGATCGAGGGCGGCATCGTCGTGGTCCCGGGTGACCGCAGCGACGTGCTCATCGCGACCCTGCTGGCGAACCAGTCGGACACGTTCCCGAGCCTGGCCGGCGTCATCCTCAACGGCGGGTTCGAGACCGCCCCGCAGATCTCCCGGCTGCTCGAGGGGCTGTCGAGCTCACTGCCGATCGCCCAGAACGACCTCGGCACCTACGACACCGCGCTCCGCATCACCCAGACCCGCGGGCGCCTGGCAGCGGACTCGCCGCGCAAGGCCGACCTCGCACTCGCCCTGTTCGAGCAGCACGTCGACGCCGAGTCCCTGCGCGACCGTCTGCAGCTCACGCCGTCCGGCGTCGTCACGCCGCTCATGTTCGAGCACGGCCTGCTCGACCGGGCGCGCGGCTACGGCAAGCACATCGTGCTCCCCGAAGGCGAGGACGACCGCATCCTCCGCGCGGCCTCGACGCTGCTCGCCCGGCAGGTCTGCGAGCTGACCATCCTCGGCGACCCCGCCGCGATCCGCACCCGCGCGACCGAGCTCGGGCTCGACCTCGAGGCCGCGCAGCTCGTGTCGCCGTTCGACCCCGAGCTGCGTGAACGCTTCGCCGAGGAGTACACCCGTCTCCGGGCGCACAAGGGCATGTCGATCGAACTGGCGCGCGACACCGTGACCGACGTCTCGTACTTCGGCACGATGATGGTGCAGCTCGGTCTCGCCGACGGCATGGTCTCCGGCGCGAAGCACACGACGGCGCACACCATCCGGCCGTCCTTCGAGATCATCAAGACCCGTCCCGACACCTCGATCGTGTCGAGCGTCTTCCTGATGGCGCTCGCCGACCGTGTCCTGGTCTACGGCGACTGCGCGGTGATCCCGGACCCGACGAGCGAGCAGCTCGCGGACATCGCGATCTCGTCCGCCGAGACCGCGACCCAGTTCGGCATCGACCCCCGCGTCGCGATGCTCAGCTACTCGACCGGCGACAGCGGCTCCGGGGCCGACGTCGACAAGGTCCGCGCCGGGACCGCCTTCGTCCGCGAACGCCGGCCGGACCTGCTCGTCGAGGGCCCGATCCAGTACGACGCCGCAGCGGACCCGACGGTCGCGAGCACGAAGATGCCGGACTCCCCGGTGGCCGGCAAGGCGACCGTGTTCATCTTCCCGGACCTGAACACCGGCAACAACACGTACAAGGCCGTGCAGCGCTCCGCCGGCGCGGTCGCGATCGGGCCGGTCCTGCAGGGACTGCGCAAGCCGATCAACGACCTCTCCCGCGGCGCCCTCGTCAGCGACATCGTGAACACCGTCGCGATCACCGCGATCCAGGCCGGCACCGCGTCCGACGCGGCCTGACCTGCGCGACCCGCGCCGTGCCTCCCGTCCGACAGAGAAAGTGACCCATCCCGTGACCGCAGCCCTCGTCGTGAACTCCGGATCGAGTTCGTTCAAGTACCAGCTCATCGAACTCGAGGGGGAGCGCACCCTCGCCTCCGGCCTCGTCGAGCGCATCGGCGAGTCGGCCGGCGCGTGGAAGCACACCAACGCGCTGACGGGCGAGTCGTCGTCGAACGACGCCGCGTCCGTGCCCGACCACGCCGCCGGGTTCCAGGCGATGATCGACGCGTTCGCCAAGGTCGGCCCCTCGTTCGACGAACACCCGCCGGCCGTCGTCGGGCACCGGGTCGTGCACGGCGGCACCACCTTCGACCACGCCACCGTGGTCACCGACGACGTCGAACGGCAGATCGAGGCACTGAACAGCCTCGCGCCGCTGCACAACCCGGCGAACCTCGAGGGGATCCGGGCCGCGAAGCAGGTCTTCTCCGACGTCCCGCACGTCGCCGTGTTCGACACCGCCTTCCACCAGACGATGCCGCCGCACGCGTACACCTACGCGATCCCGGCCGACCTGGCGGCGAAGTACGCCATCCGCCGCTACGGCATGCACGGCACGAGCCACAAGTACGTCTCCGAGCAGGCCGCGGTCTTCCTCGACCGCCCGCTGTCCGAGCTGAAGACCATCGTGCTGCACCTGGGCAACGGCGCGTCGGCCGCGGCGATCGACGGCGGGAAGTCGATCGAGACGTCGATGGGGCTCACGCCGCTCGAGGGCCTCGTCATGGGCACCCGCTCCGGCGACCTCGACCCCGCCGTCCTGCTGCACCTGCACCGCGAGGCCGGGCTGTCCTTCGACGAGCTCGACACCATGCTCAACAAGCAGTCCGGGCTGCTCGGCCTGACCGGCAACGGCGACATGCGCGACGTCCAGGACGCCGCCCTGAACGGCGACGAGGTGGCCGAGGCGGCGCTCGCCGTGTACCGGCACCGCATCCGCCGCTACGTGGGTGCCTACACGGCACAGCTCGGCGGGCTCGACGCGGTCGTGTTCACCGCGGGCGTCGGCGAGAACAACGCGCTGCTGCGCCGGCGCGTGCTCGCCGGGCTCGAGCACCTCGGCATCGAGATCGACGCGGACCGCAACGAGCTGGGATCCCGGGAGGCGCGGGTCATCTCCACGGACACGTCACGTGTCGCGGTGCTCGTGATCCCGACGAACGAGGAACTGGAGATCGCCCGGCAGTCGGCTGCGGTCGCGCTCTGACGGGCGGCTGCACGCTGTCAGCACGGTGCGGCTTTCGTCGGCTGGTGCGGGGTTGGTCGCCGGGTGCGCGCTTGCAGTGCGGCACCGAGCGTGGAAGCTCGCACGGGGTGACGAGGCGCGCACGGTGCGGACGGGCGCGCGTCAGGACAGGGCGTCGAGGGCCGCGGGGATCGGCGTGTTGCCGCTCGTGACCTCGAACTGGACCCCGACGGCCGCATCGTCGAGCAGCGCGTGCAGCACCACCGTGGCGACGTCGGCCCGGGGGATCGACCCGCGCGGCACCGTGCGCCCGACGTCGACCGTGCCCTGCGGCGGGGTGTCGAGCAGGGCGCCAGGACGCACGATCGTCCAGCGCAGTCGACGGGCGCGCAGGTTGGCGTCGGCCTCGGCCTTCGCGCGGAGGTAGACCTGGAACACGGCGGCGTCGTCCTTCGCGGGGACGACAGCGGCCTCCGGGTCGTAGGTGTCCGCCGCCATCGCCGACACCATCACGTACCGGTCGATGCCCGCGCGCTCCGCGGCGTCGGCGAGCAGGATCGCGCCGTCCCGGTCGACGGTGAGCTTGCGCTCCGCACCGCTGTTCGGGCCGGCACCCGCGGCGAACACCACGGCATCGACGCCGCGCAGGCGCAGTGCCAGGTCGTCGTCCCCGAGCTGTTCGAGGTCGGCGACGATCGCCGTGGCACCCTGCTGCTCCACGTCGGCGACGTGGGCGGGGTTGCGGACGATCGCGACGGCGTCGTGTCCGGCGTCGGTGATCTGGCGGGCGAGGAGCAGTGCGATCTGGCCGTGTCCTCCGGCGATGGCGATCTTCATGTGTCAATCCTGCCCGGTCGCATCCGGTAGAGTTGTCGGCGGCTCCTCACGTGACGCCATCCAGGTGAACTCCCCCAGGGCGGAAACGCAGCAAGGGTAGCCGGGCTCTGGCGGGTGCGTGAGGAGTCTTTTGCGTCTCCGCACCGTCTCCGTGACCGCGCAGTGTGTCTGTTTCGTGAACGGTTGCGGACAGCAACCTGATCGTGTGTAAAGATCTGCTCAGGAATCCCCAACCAGGATTCCTGCCTCCACCGCCTCACCAGCGGGGGAGATCCGAGGATCAGGTGGCGGGTGCGCCCGCCAGGATGAGAGACACGCATGCGCAGGCACGCGTCGCAGCGCGGTACCCGGGTACCGACCGCAGCGAACAGCTGGACACGACGGATCATCGGTGCTGGCGACCGAGCTCGACGACGAGCATCGGACGATCGGCGTCTCCTCCTGCGCAGCAGTGTCATCGCCACGGTGACGGCGCTCGTCGCCGCCACCGTGGCGATCCAACCCGCGGCGGCTGCCCAGACCGACGTCGCCGAGGGCGAGGGCGTCCTGCTCAGCGGTTCCGGGATCGTCGACGTCGACGACATCGCCCAGCTCGGCGGTGCGTACTCGGCACGCGGTACGACCACGGGCGGCGGCACGACGAACCAGCCGCTGAACCTCACCGCGCTGAACGCGGTCGGCGTGGACCTCGGCAACGACATCGACCTGCTCGGCACGAACGGCATCCTCACGCTCGGCGTCGACGGGCAGTACGCCACCACCTCGGCATCCGGGGCGACGGCGTCCTCCGGGCTGCTGACCAACGACGGCGGCATCGGCGTCGGCACGGGGCTCGGCACCGGGGCCAGCACGCTGAACCTGAACCCGCTGTTCTCGCGGGTGGGTGCGGACACCACGGTGCTGTCGAACGCGCAGCTGCAGATCGGGGCTCTGGCGTCCCGCATCCAGTCCACGCGAGGCGCCACGGTCGGCACCACGACGGACTACCGGATCGCCGGCGCGAACCTGAACCTCACGAGCCCCGCGGTCGCCGGTCTCACGACGTCCCTGCGCACCGACCTGCGCACGTTCTCGAACTCCGTGAACACCACGGTCGGGGCGAACGGCGCCCTCTCCGGCACGACGACGGCGCTGACCGCCGAGCTCCAGCGGCTGCTCCGCACGACGGCCCTCGGGCTCGTGAACGTCAACGGCACGACCGTCACCGCCTCGGTGAACCTGAACCTCGACGGGACGCTCGAGCAGGTGCTCGCACAGCCGCTGACGGACGGCGCCGTCACGATCACCCCCGCGACGGGCGCCGTCACGGTCGACCTCGACAAGCTGACGACGCTGAACAACCAGCCCGCGAACACGCCGGTGCTGACCGCAGCAGCCGTCAGCTCGATCAACCAGAGCATCACGACGATCCTCGGCACCCAGCTCCCGACCGCGCTGCAGACCGCGGTCGTCAACACGATCAACTCGACCGCCGTGGCCGTCAACGTCACCGCCGACGTCAACCTGGCCGGTGTCCCGCTGACATCCCTGGCGCTCCGGGCGGACACCACGCTCGGCGCCCTGGCCGGTGCCGCTCCGGCGAACGCCACGGTCACGGCGACCGGTGGTCCGCTCGGCCTGAACGCCCTCGGCGCCCTGCTCGCCCCCGCCGTGAACGCCGTCGTGGTCCCCGCGCTGCAGACCATCGTGCGACCGCTCGTCACCGGCACGGCCCTGACGACCCTCGGCACCACGCTCACCGCGACGACCACGGCGGTGTCCACGCTGCTGCGCCCCGTCGTGCTGCTGCTCCGGCAGGTGGTGGACCTGACCGTCAACGCGCAGGACACGACCACCGGCTTCCGCGATGCGCGGGGGTACGACCCCGGATCGCGCAGCGTGCACGCGCTGCGGCTCTCGGTGCTGCCCGGCGCGGACGTCGCCACCGTCGACCTCGCCACCTCGACCGTCCGCGCGACGGCCATCGCTCCGCCGACCATCACGGCTCCGACGGCGAACCAGCAGTTCAGTGTCCCCTCGGCCTCGTCCACCCGGAGCATCACCGTCAGCGGCGCCGGTGAGCCCGGCGCGACCATCGCCGTGAGCCTCGGCGGCGGACGCACCGGCACGGCCACCGTGGCGGCGAACGGCACGTGGACGACGTCGATGCCGAACGTCCCGACCGGCGAGTACACCGCCACCGCGAACCAAACGGTCAACGGGACCGCGGCCGGTTCGGCGACCCAGACCTTCTCGGTGGTCGCACAACAGGCGCTGACGATCACGACCCCGACGGCCGGCCAGACCTTCACGACCACGGGGACGACCGCATCGGTCACCCTGACGGGCACGGCGACCGCCGACGCGCGGATCGACGTCGACCTCGGTGGCGGACGCACGGCGACCACCACGGCGAACGGCAGCGGCGCGTGGAGCGTCACCGTCCCCGGAGTCCCCGTGGGCGACCAGACCGCGAGCGCGACCCAGACGGTCGGCGACACGACCTCTGCCCCCGTCACCCGGGCGTTCCGCGTGGTGGCGGCAGCCGGCCTGACCGTCGACCGCCCGACCGCGGACCAGGACTTCCCGCTCGTGGGCGACACCCGGTCCGTCCCGTTCTCGGGCAGCGCGCAGCCAGGGGCCCGCGTCGACGTCGACCTCGGTGACGGCCTGACCGCGACCACCACGGCCAACGCCGGCGGGACGTGGTCGACGAGCGTCGCGAAAGTGCCCGCGGGCGACCGCACGGCCCAGGTGACCCAGACGGTCGGCGGCACCACGAGCGCCCCCGTCGAGCGCGACTTCACGGTGACGGCGGCTCCGGAGCTGACCATCGACGCACCGACCGACGGCAGCACGATCACCGTCGCCGACACCACGTCGACCACCCCGGTGACGGTCTCCGGCTCCGCTGCACCGAACGCACGGGTCGCGGTCGGCATCGGCGGTTCGTTCACCACCACGGTGGACGCCGACGACGACGGCGACTGGACGGCGACCTTCGTGGGCGTCCCGACGGGCGACCGGACGGTCACGGCACGACAGACCGTCGACGGCACGACCTCGGCGCCGGTGACCACGACGTTCACCATCGCCGCCGGCGACCCCGTCACGATCACCTCGCCCGACGACGGCGACGTGGTCACGGTCCTCGACGCGGACACCACCACCGACCTCGAGCTGACCGGTACGGCCGAGGTCGGCGCCGAGGTCAGGGTCTCGCTCGGTTCCGGGCTGACCGCGACGACCACGGCCGAGGACGACGGCTCGTGGGCCGTCACCGTCACCGACGTCCCGGTCGGTCGGTACACGATCGCGGCGACGCAGACGGTGGACCGCACCACCTCGCCCGCCGTCCGTCAGGTCGTCACCGTGCAGGCGGGCGCGCCGCTCGCGGTGACCGCCCCGGCGCAGGACGCGACCGTCACGGTCGCCACCGACGACTCGGTGGTGGACGTCACGGTGCGCGGGACCGCCCAGCCGGACGCCGACGTCGCGGTCGTCCTGGACGACGGCGACGCCGTCGCCACGACGGCGAACGCCCAGGGCGTCTGGTCGGTGACCCTGTCGGACGTCGGCACGGGCGACCACACGGCCTCCGTCACGCAGACCGTCGGCGGAGCGACCTCGGCACCCGTCGACCGCGACTTCACGGTCGAGGCCGGCGACCCACTGGTCGTCGAGGCTCCGGGCGACGCGCAGGAGATCCCGGCCGGTACCGGCGGACAGGCGAACGTCGTCGTCCGCGGGACCGCCGAGCCGGGGGCGACCGTCGCCGTCACCATCGACGACGCGGACGCCGTCGAGGTCGTCGCCGACACCGCCGGCAACTGGACGCTCCCGAGCACCCAGCTCGGCATCGGCGACCACACCGTCACCGCCGTGCAGACCGTGAACGGCACCGACGGGCCCGTCGTCACCCGGGACTTCACCGTCGTGCCGGGCAACGCGATCGTGATCGACACCCCGGCGAGCGGCACCCGTCTCGTCGTGGTCGACGACGACGCCACCGCGACGGTCCGGATCACGGGCTCGGCCGAACCACGCGCCGCCGTCTCCGTCTCGGTCGGGCCGGGCACGCGGTTCACCACCACCGCCGACGCCGACGGCGAGTGGGCCGTCGACGCCACCGGCCTCGCCCCGACGGGCGTGTACACGGTGACGGCGAGCCAGGAGATCGAGGACGTCGTCACGAGCGCCATCCCCACGACGTTCCAGGTCGTCGCCGCGAACGCCCTGACCATCACGGCTCCGAGCACCGACCCGATCACCGTGGCCGGCCCCGGCGTCCGGCGCGACGTCACGGTCACCGGCACCGGCCAACCCGGAGCACGGGTCACCGCGACGACCGACGACGCGGACGACCAGGCGGTCACGATCGACGCCGACGGCACGTGGTCGGTGACGTTCCCGGACCTCGGCGTCGGACCGCACCCCGTGTCGGTGGTCCAGACGCTCCCGGGTACCGTGTCCGACCCGCGCACCTCGGCACCGGTTCGGCGCACGGTCACGATCGAGGCCGCCGACGCGGTGTCGGTCACGGCACCCGACGCCGAGGACGTCCTGCTCGTGCCGGACCCGGACGCGACGCGCGACGTCGTCGTCTCGGGGACGGCGGAGCCGGACGCGCCGGTCACGGTGCGGCTCGGCGGCAGCACGCAGACCACCACCGCGAACGGCGACGGTGACTGGACGGTCACGTTCGGCGGGGTCGGTGTCGGTACCCCGTCGCTCACCGCGACCCAGACCGTGGGCGGGACCACTGCCTCCAGTCCGGCCCAGACCGTCACGGTGCGGGCGGGGACGGCCCTGACCATCGCGACCCCGGAGGACGGTGACGTCATGACGGTCGCGGACGCGGCGGGCACCGCCGACGTCGCGGCGAGCGGCCGCGCGCAGGCCGACGCCGAGGTGACGGTGCGGCTCTCCACCGGCGAGACCCGGACGGTCACGGCCGACGAGGACGGTGACTGGCAGGCGACGTTCGCGGACGTGCCCGTCGGTGACCACCGCGTCACCGCGACCCAGGTCGTCGGCGGTCAGCCGTCGGCGCCGGTGTCGTCGGCGGTGTCGGTCCGCGCCGGTGCCCCGCTCGCCGTCTCGACGCCCGCCGGTGCCACCACCGTCACGGTCGCCGACGGCGACGCCACCACCGACGTCGACTTCGCCGGCACCGGGCAGCCGGGCGCGACCGTCACGGTCGACCTGGGCGCCGGCGGCAGCGCGACGGCGCGGGTCGACCAGCAGGGACGGTGGTCGACCACGGTCGACGCCGTGCCGACCGGGTCGTACACGGCCTCGGTCACGCAGTCCGTCAACGGCACCAAGAGCGCCGCGGTCCAACGACCGGTCTCGGTCGTGGCCGCCGCCGCGCTCACGATCCGGCAGCCCGGGGACGACCCGATCACGGTCGCCGACGACGACGCCACGACGACCGTGACGGTCGCCGGCGACGCCGAGCCGGGCTCCACCGTGTCCGTCACGGTCGACGACCGCGACCCCGTCCGGGTCGCCGTGGGTGACGACGGCTCGTGGACCGTCGACGTCCCCGACCTCGGTGTCGGTGCGCACACCGTCGCCGTGACCCAGACCGTCGACGGCTCCACCTCGACCACCCCGGCCTCGACCACGTTCGAGATCGTGCCGGGCGCCCCCGTCGTGATCGCCGAACCGACCGTCGGTCAGGAGTACACGGTCGCCGGCGAGGACGCGACCACCGCGGTCGACGTCAGCGGCACCGCGCAGCCCGGAGCGACCGTCGTGGTCGACCTCGGCGGCGGCCGCAGCGAGTCGACCACCGCGGACGAGGACGGCGCGTGGAGCGTGACCGTCCCCGGGGTGCCCGCCGGCAACCGGACCGTGAGCGTCACCCAGCGCGTGGGCGACACGGAGTCGACCCCGGTGACGGTCCGCATCCGCGTCCTCGTCGCCGACCCGATCACGATCGCCACCCCGGCGGACGGGTCGACGGTACGGGTCGCCCAGCAGGACTCGGTCGTCACCGTCACCGCCGGTGGCGCCGCCGAGCCCGGCGCGGAGGTCCGCGTCACGATCGACGGGGGCGACCCGACGACCGTGACCGCGACCGGCGCGGGCACCTGGACCGTCACGCTGCCCGGCCTGGACGTCGGTGAGCACACGGTCCGTGCGACGCAGACGGTCGACGGTTCGACGTCCGAGCAGGTCCGGAGCACATTCACGGTGGCACCCGGTGCCCGCCTGACGGTGACCGCCCCGACCGACGACGCGACCTTCACCGTGCCGGACTCCGATCCGACCGCGACCGTCCCGGTCAGCGGACAGGGCCAGCCCGGTGCCGTCGTCGAGGTCGTGCTGGACGACGGCGAACCGGTCACGGTGCGCGTCGGGTCCGACGGCCGCTGGTCGACGGACCTGGCCGACGTGCCGGCGGGCGACCACACCGTCTCGGTCACCCAGGTCGTGAACGGGACCACGTCGTCCCCGGTCGAGCGCGACGTCACCGTCCTGGTCGCCGAGGCGGACGCGATCGTCGTCACGGCTCCGGCCGACGGCACCTCGTACCGCGTGCTCGGCGGACGGACGGACGTCCGCGTGGTCGGCACCGCGGCGCCGAACGCCGCGGTCTCGGTGCGCATCGACGGCGGCACCGCGGTCGCGACGACCGCGGACGACGACGGCGACTGGGCGGTCACCGTTCCGGGCGTCGGCACCGGTCCGCACACGATCGCCGCCAGCCAGACGGTCGACGGCGACACGACGGACGCACCGGAGGTCGGCTTCCGGGTGACCGCGGCGACCCCGGTCACCGTGACGACCCCGACCGACGGCCAGGTGGTCCCGACGACCGGTACGACGGCGTCGATCCCGGTGAGCGGCACGGCCGAGCCCGGAGCGACCATCTCGGTCGACATCGACGGACGGACCGCGACGACGACCGCCGGCGACGACGGGTCGTGGACGGTCACGGTCGGCGGTGTCCCGGCGGGCGAGCACACGGTGTCGGTGACGCAGACGGTCGGCGGGCGGACCTCCGACCCGGTGACCAGCGACGTCACCGTCGTGGCCGCCCAGGCGACCGACATCACGATCACCAGCCCGACCCCGGGGCAGCTCATCCCCGCGAACGGTCCCGGCGACACCGGTTCGTTCGCGGTGACCGGGCACGCGACGCCGGGTGCGACGGTGACGGTGACCCTGTCGAACGGCCAGGTGCGCACCACGACCGCCGACGCCGACGGGGACTGGAGCGTCACGTTCGACCGCGTGCCCGAGGGCGCGTGGACGATCCGTGCGACCCAGTCCGTGAACGGCACGACGACCGCGGCCCCCGAGGTGCCGATCGTCGTCGACGCCGTCGAGCCGCTCGCGGTCACCTCGCCCACGCCGGGCGCGCACCGGACGGCCTCGGCCGCCGGGTACGTGGACTGGCTGGTCTCCGGCACCGCCGAGCCGGGAGCGACCGTCACGGTCGTCGCCGACGACGGCACGCCGGTCACCACCACGGCGGACGAGACCGGCGCCTGGTCGGTGACGGTCCGGCTCGCGGTCGGTCCGCACCGCCTCCGGATCACCCAGACGGTTGCGGGCGCGACCTCGGCCGTCCAGACGATCAGCGTGGTGGTCAACGCCGCCACGGTGGCGCCCGGTGAGACCGGCGGACCTGGTGACCCCGGGACGCCCGGGACGCCCGGCACGCCGCGTACGCCCGGGACCCCGGGAACCCCGGGAACCCCGGGAACCCCCGGAACCCCCGGGACGCCCGGCCTGCCGGGCATGCCGGGTACGCCCGGCACCCCGGGCACCGGAACCGGTGCGGGCACCGGCTCCGGCGGCCTCGCGTGGACCGGCGCGGAGGTCGCCCCGGTCGCCGGGACGGCAGCCGGACTCGTGGTCCTCGGCTTCCTGCTGCTGGGCCTGTCCCGCCTCGCCAGGGGTGCTCGCCGCCGCAGCCGCGGCTGACCCCGGACCGCGTCCCGCACCGCGCCTCCCGTCCGACCTCGTGTCGACCGGGAGGCGCGGTGCGGTCCGGACGCTCGGCCCGCCTGCGCGGGTGGTCCGGTCCAGTGCCCGTGCACCTGTGGAGGGGCACGCGGGTGTCGGTCGTCCCGGCTACCCTGGTCGCGTGGTCACCGCCCTGTATCGCCGTTACCGGCCCGAGAACTTCGCCGAGCTGATCGGGCAGTCGCAGGTCACCGACCCGCTCCGCACGGCGCTCCGCACCAACCGCGTCAACCACGCCTACCTGTTCAGCGGCCCGCGCGGCTGCGGCAAGACGACCTCGGCCCGCATCCTCGCGCGGTGCCTCAACTGCGCCGAGGGACCGACCGACACCCCGTGCGGCGTCTGCCCGAGCTGTGTCGAGCTCGCGCGTGACGGCAGCGGTTCGCTCGACGTCATCGAGATCGACGCCGCCAGCCACAACGGCGTCGACGACGCGCGTGACCTCCGCGACCGCGCGGTGTTCGCCCCCGCACGCGACCGCTACAAGATCTTCATCCTCGACGAAGCGCACATGGTCACCCCGCAGGGGTTCAACGCGCTGCTCAAGCTGGTCGAGGAGCCCCCGGAGCACGTCAAGTTCATCTTCGCGACGACCGAGCCGGAGAAGGTCATCGGCACCATCCGGTCGCGCACCCACCACTACCCGTTCCGGCTCGTGCCGCCCGCGGTCATGCTCGAGTACATCGAGCAACTCTGCACGCAGGAATCGGTGACGGTCGCACCCGGCGTCCTGCCCCTGGTCGTGCGCGCCGGCGGCGGCTCCGTCCGCGACACCCTGTCCCTGCTCGACCAGCTCATCGCGGGCAGCGAGGACGGCGCGATCGCCTACGAGCGGGCGGTCGCCCTGCTCGGGTACACCGACGCTGCGCTGCTCGACGACGTCGTCGACGCCCTCGCCGTGGCCGACCCGGCATCCGCCTTCGCCGCGATCGACCGTGTCGTGCAGACCGGTCAGGACCCGCGTCGGTTCGTCGAGGACCTGCTCGAGCGGTTGCGCGACCTGATCGTCGTCGCCGCGACGAACGAGAGCGCCGCCGCGGTCCTGCGCGGTGTCTCGCCGGACGAGCTCGACACGATGACGCGGCAGGCCGGGGTCTTCGGTGCCACCGGGCTGTCCCGCGGCGCGGACATCGCGAACAAGGCGCTGACCGACATGACCGGAGCGACCTCACCCCGGTTGCACCTCGAGCTCATGACGGCGCGCATGCTCGTGCCCGAGGCGGACGACACCCAGCGCGGTGCCCTGGCCCGGGTGGAGCGGCTCGAGCGTCGCGTCGGGGTCGGGGACGCCGGGGGACACCAGGCATCGTCCGGCGCGTCCGCCGCACCGGCGTCGATCCAGACCACCGCGGCGGCCGCACCGGCCCCGTCGCAGGCTCCGGCACCGCGTCGTCAGGAGCCCGTCGCGCAGCAGGCGCCGGCGGCGCAGCAAGCCCCAGCCGCGCAGCAGACCCCCGCCGCGTCGTCCTCGAGCCCGGCTCCGGCGGCGCAGTCCGACGCCGGCAGCGCTGCACGTGACGCTGCAGCGTCGTGGGCCGCGGCCGTCCCGAGCGCTCCCGAGCCCGCTGCTCCGGCGGCTCCCACGACCCCTGACCCGGTCAGTGCTTCCTCGACGGGGCAGGGTACGACGATCGGCGACGAGCCGGCGGTCCGGACGGTCGGCGCCGTGGGCTTCCAGCAGATGCGCGACGCATGGCCCCAGATCGTCGAGCACGTGCAGCACGCCAAGCGGTCGGCCTGGTCGGTCGTCGTCACCGCGCAGGTGACCGCACTGCGCGACGACGTGCTGACGCTGACCTTCCCGAGCCAGCAGGACGTCGCCTCGTTCAAGGAGATGTCCGACCCCTCGGCGAGTGTGAGCGAACTGCTCCGCGCCGCGATCATGGACGTCATCGGGCTCCGCGTGAAGTTCGTCGCCCGCGGCCCCGGTGGCCCCGGACAGCAGCGTCCGCCGGCTCCCACGCAGCAGCCGTCCGCCCCTGCCGGGCGTCCGGCGTCGGCGAACCAGCCCGCATCGCAGCCGCAGCCGTCGTCGGCACCGCAGTCCGCCGCGGCCGCTCCCGCGTCGGCCCCGACCGCCGAGGCTGCTGCGGCCACGGGGTCCGGTCCGGTCGCCGTGGCCGAGCCCGAGCCGCGTCCTGCGCGGGCACCTGCCCCGGCGCAGGCACCAGCCCCGGCGTCGGCACCCGCTCCCACACAGGCACGCACAGAGGCACCCGCCGCCGATCAGACACGGGTTCCCGCCCAGGAACCCGCACGCGCGCAGCCGGCAGCGCCGGAACCGTCCGGTGCTCCCGTGACCGACTGGGCGGTCGCGACGATCCCCGCCAGCGACCCGACCGCCGACGCCGTGCCCGAGTCCGTCGAACCCGGCTGGGCCGCCCCGTTCGGCACCGCGCCGGCCGCTGCGCCCGTCGCCCCGGCCGAGTCCGTCGACCCGCAGCAGTCCGGTTCCGGGGCACCCGCGCAACCCGCCGGTGCCACCGCACCGCACGGGGTGCAGCCGACCGACGGGGGACCGCAGGCGGCGTCGACGACGGTCGCCGCGCCTCCCGGAGGACCCGTCGCGCCGGGCGGTCCCGCCGTGCCGGTCGACGACTACCCGCTGGACGACGAACCGTACGACGACGGCGCGCCGTTCCCGGACCCCGGCCACGGCCGATCGGCCGCGGCCCCCGCGCAGGCACCGACCGCCCCGCGCCAGCAGGCGGCACCGCAGCCCGCGGCACCGCAGCAGGCAGCAGCGCGCACCGCGCCGCCGGCCCGCCGCGCACCGGTGGCCGGTCGCTACGGCGAGGCCGTCGTGCGTGAGATCCTCAACGCCCAGTTCATCGAGGAGACCGCGCTCAACCAGGACGGTGCCTGATGTACGACGGGATCGTCCAGGACCTCATCGACGAGTTCGGTCGCCTTCCGGGCATCGGCCCGAAGTCGGCGCAGCGCATCGCCTTCCACATCCTGCAGACCGAGTCGTTCGACCCGTCGCGGCTGTCCGAGCTGCTGGCGGACGTCAAGGAGCGCGTGCGCTTCTGCGAGATCTGCGGCAACGTCACCGAGAACGTCCATTGCAGCATCTGCCGCGACCCGCGTCGGTCGCCGGCCACGATCTGCGTGGTGGAAGAGGCCAAGGACGTCGCGGCGATCGAGCGCACCCGTGAGTTCCGCGGGCTGTACCACGTGCTCGGCGGCGCGATCAGCCCGATCGACGGCATCGGTCCGGACGACCTGCGGATCCAGCAGCTCATGACCCGTCTGGCCGACGGCACGGTCGAAGAGGTCATCATCGCGACCGACCCCAACCTCGAGGGCGAGGCGACGGCGACCTACCTGAGCCGGCTGCTCGTCCCGATGGGCATCCGGACGACCCGGCTGGCCTCGGGCCTGCCGGTCGGCGGCGACCTCGAGTACGCCGACGAGGTCACGCTCGGCCGTGCGTTCGAGGGCCGTCGCGTCGTCGGCGGCTGAGCCCCACGCAGGATCGTTGCGTGTGGGGCGGCCCACACGCAACATCCTCGAAACACCGACTACCATTGTGAGACCGCGTGACCTCGCGGTGTCGCCGTCTCCGGGAGTACCAGCCAGTGGCCTTGATCGTGCAGAAGTTCGGTGGATCCTCCGTCGCGGACGCCGAGAGCATCAAGCGCGTGGCGAAGCGGATCGTCGAGACGAAGAAGGCCGGCAACGACGTCGTCGTGGCGGTCTCGGCCATGGGCGACACCACCGACGAACTCGTCGACCTGGCGCACTCGGTCACCCCGATCCCCGCCGGCCGTGAGCTCGACATGCTCCTCACCGCGGGGGAGCGCATCTCGATGGCGCTGCTCGCGATGGCGATCAAGAGCCTCGGCGTCGAAGCCTCGTCGTACACCGGCAGCCAGGCCGGCATGCTCACCGACGCCCAGCACGGCAAGGCGCGCATCGTCGACGTCACCCCGAAGCGTGTCCGCGAAGCGCTCGACTCCGGTCACGTCGCCATCGTCGCGGGGTTCCAGGGGTTCAACCGCACGACCGGTGAGATCACGACGCTCGGCCGCGGCGGTTCGGACACCACCGCAGTCGCCCTCGCCGCTGCCCTCGACGCCGACGTCTGCGAGATCTACACCGACGTCGACGGCATCTTCACCGCCGACCCCCGTGTCGTCCCGAAGGCGCGCAAGGTCGACCGCATCACCAGCGAGGAGATGCTCGAGCTCGCCGCGTCCGGCGCCAAGGTCCTGTACATCCGTGCCGTCGAGTACGCCCGCCGGCACGGCGTCACCCTGCACGTCCGGTCCTCGTTCAACAACACCGAGGGCACCATCGTCTACAACCCTGCCGAGGGGGAAACCGTGGAAGAACCGATCATCACCGGGATCGCCGGAGACCTCTCCGAGGGGAAGATCACCGTCGTGGGCGTCCCGGACCAGCCGGGCAAGGCCGCCGAGATCTTCACCAACGTCGCGCGCGCCGGAGCGAACATCGACATGATCGTCCAGAACGTGTCGGCCGCGTCGACCGGGCGGACGGACATCTCGTTCACGCTGCCGAAGGACCAGGGCCAGACCGTGCTGACGGCGCTCGAGGTCGCGAAGTCCGACATCGGCTACGAGAGCATCCAGTACGACGACCAGATCGGCAAGCTCGCCCTGGTCGGTGCCGGCATGCGCACCAACGCCGGCGTCTCGGCGAAGCTCTTCCGCGCGCTGCACGACGCGTCGATCAACATCGAGATGATCTCCACCTCGGAGATCCGCATCTCGGTCGTCACCCGCGCCGACACCCTCAACGAGGCGATGCGGGTCGTGCACAGCGCGTTCGACCTCGACGCCGACGCCGAAGCCGTCGTCTACGCCGGCACCGGCCGCTGAACCACGCTGACCCGCTGAACACCAGGAGCACCGCATGAGCACCCTCACCGTCGCCGTCGTCGGCGCCACCGGACAGGTCGGCGCCGTGATGCGTCGTCTGCTCGAGGAGCGCGCGTTCCCGGCCGACCAGGTCCGGTTCTTCGCGAGCGCCCGGTCCGCCGGCACGACGCTGCCGTTCCGTGGCGAGCAGATCGTGGTCGAGGACTCGGAGCTGGCCGACCCGTCGGGCATCGACATCGCCCTGTTCTCCGCCGGTGCCACGGCCTCGCGGGCCCTCGCGCCGAAGTTCGCCGCCGCCGGAGCGCTCGTCGTCGACAACTCGAGCGCCTGGCGCATGGACCCCGAGGTCCCGCTCGTCGTGAGCGAGGTCAACCCGCACGCGATCGACCAGGCCCCGAAGGGCATCATCGCGAACCCGAACTGCACCACCATGGCGATCATGCCGGTGCTCAAGGTGCTGGACACCGAGTCCGGGCTCCGCCGCCTGGTCGCCACGACCTACCAGGCCGTCTCCGGCTCCGGGCTCGCCGGCGTCGAGGAGCTGCTCGGTCAGGCGCGAGCCGCCCTCGAACAGGACACCGCCGCGCTCACCCACGACGGTTCCGCCGTGACGTTTCCCGAGCCGGTCAAGTACGTCCGCCCGATCGCCTTCGACGTCGTGCCGCTCGCCGGCAGCATCGTCGAGGACGGCCTCGGCGAGACCGACGAGGAGAAGAAGCTCCGCAACGAGAGCCGCAAGATCCTCGAGCTGCCCGACCTGCTCGTCGCCGGTACCTGCGTGCGGGTGCCGGTGTTCACCGGTCACTCCATCTCGGTGCACGCCGAGTTCGAGCGTCCGCTGTCGCCCGAGCGTGCGACCGAGATCCTGTCGAGCGCACCCGGGGTCGAGCTCTCCGACGTGCCGACGCCGCTGCAGGCCGCCGGCCAGGACCCCGCGTTCGTCGGCCGCATCCGTGCCGACCAGTCCGCGCCGGAGGGTCGCGGGCTCGCGCTGTTCGTCAGCAACGACAACCTGCGCAAGGGTGCCGCGCTGAACGCCGTGCAGATCGCCGAGGCGATCGTCGCGCGCCGCACCGTCGCCGCGTAGCCGAACGGACGCCGTGCGCGGCTGACCGGCCTGTCGGCGGACGCCGGTAGGATCGACGGGTGGCAGTGAAGCAGGTGGATCCGATCGATGTCGTCCTCGTCGGGGGAGGCATCATGAGCGCCACCCTCGGCGCCATCATCCACCGGCTCGAGCCGTCGTGGAAGATCCGGGTGTACGAGCGCCTCGGCACCGTCGCGCAGGAGTCCTCGAACCCGTGGAACAACGCCGGCACCGGGCACTCCGCGCTCTGCGAGCTGAACTACACGCCCGAGCTCGCCGATGGTCGCGTCGACATCGCGAAGGCCGTCACGGTCAACGAACAGTTCCAGGTCTCGCGGCAGTTCTGGTCGCACCTGGTCGAGACCGGCACGCTGCCCGATCCGTCCAGCTTCATCAACCCGACCCCGCACATCTCGTTCGTGTGGGGCGCCGACAACGTCGAGTACATGCGCAAGCGGTACGAGGCGATGCAGGGGCACCCGCTGTTCGCCGGGATCGAGTTCTCCGACGACCCCGCGCAGATCCGCAAGTGGGCGCCGGCACTCATCCCCGGCCGCAAGAAGGACCAGCCGATCGCGGCGACCTACTCGGCGGCCGGCTCCGACGTCGACTTCGGATCGCTCACCCGGCAGCTGTTCGACCAGCTCGAGCTCGACGGGCTCGAGTTCGAACCGAACCACCAGGTCAAGAACATCACGCGGGGCAAGGACTTCGACGGCTGGGCGCTCGACGTCCTGAACGAGGTCGGTCGGTCGACCCAGAAGATCGCCGCGAAGTTCGTATTCGTCGGTGCCGGTGGCGGGGCCCTGCAGCTGCTGCAGAAGTCGGGCATCCCGGAGATCCGCGGCTACGGCGGGTTCCCGGTCTCCGGTGAGTTCCTGCGCACCGACGATCCCGAGGTCGTGCAGAAGCATGCGGCCAAGGTCTACGGCAAGGCGAGCGTCGGAGCGCCGCCGATGTCGGTGCCGCACCTGGACACCCGCATCGTCGACGGCAGTGCATCGCTCATGTTCGGCCCGTACGCCGGTTTCAGCCCGAAGTTCCTGAAGCAGGGATCGCTGCTCGACCTCTTCAAGTCGATCCGGCCGCACAACCTGCGCCCGATGCTGAGCGTCGCGTTCTCGAACTTCGACCTGGTGCGCTACCTGATCGGCCAGCTGCTCGCCTCGAAGCAGACCAAATTCAACGCCCTGCGCGACTTCATGCCGAACGCCGAGCCCGAGAACTGGCACAAGATCATCGCCGGCCAGCGGGTGCAGGTCATCAAGCCGGACAAGGACAAGGGCGGGGTGCTGCAGTTCGGCACCGAGGTCATCACCGCTGCCGACGGTTCGATCGCCGGGCTCCTCGGCGCCTCGCCGGGCGCGTCGACCGCGGTGCCGATCATGCTCGGCCTGCTCCGGAAGTGCTTCCCCGATCGTTGGGACGGCTGGCAGGACGCGGTCCACGAGATGGTCCCGACCTACGGGCAGGACCTCGGTGACGACGCCGCCCTGGCGGACGCCACCCTCGAGCGCACGGCGAAGGTGCTCGGCCTGCACCACTGACCGCCACGCCGCTTGCGACGCGTTCGAACATGTGTTCGAATGACAGCATGCGGTGGAGTGGACAGGCGATCGATGCCGAGCAGAGCGATGCGCTGCCGGGCATGGAGTCGAACAGCGGCTTCGTCCGGAGTGTGACCACGCCGGAGTTCGCGGGCGTCACGTTCCACGAGGTCCTGGCGAAGAGCGCGCTGAACCGCGTGCCGAGCGCCGACGGCTCCGGCACCTACGGCTGGACCATCAACCCGTACCGCGGGTGCAGCCACGCGTGCGTGTACTGCTTCGCGCGGCCGACGCACACCTACCTCGAGTTCGACGGCGGAGCCGACTTCGACCAGCAGATCGTCGTGAAGACGAACGTCGCCGACGTCCTGCGGCGTGAGCTCGGCAAGCCGACGTGGGACCGCCACCCGATCGCGCTCGGGACGAACACCGACCCGTACCAGCGTGCCGAGGGCCGCTACCGCCTGATGCCCGGGGTGATCCAGGCGCTGGCGGACAGCCGGACGCCGTTCAGCATCCTGACGAAGGGCACACTGCTCCGGCGCGACCTGCCGCTGCTGGCCGAGGCCGCCAAGGTGGTGCCGGTCGACCTGGCGATGTCGATCGCCGTGTACGACGACGACCTGCAGCAGTCGGTGGAGCCCGGTACGCCCACGACGGCGGCGCGGCTCGCCACCGTCCGGGCGATCCGTGACGCGGGCCTCGACTGTGCGGTGTTCCTCATGCCCGTGCTGCCGTACATCACCGACACCCGTGCACAGCTCGACGGCGCCGTCGGCCGGGCTGCGGCTGCCGGGGCCACGAGCGTCATGTACTCCGCGCTGCACCTGCGGCCGGGCGTGAAGCCGTGGTGGTTCGAGTGGCTCGGACGGGAACGGCCCGACCTGGTCGCGCGCTACCGGGCGATGTACCTCGACAACACCTACGCGCCGAAGGACTACCGCCGCTGGCTGTCGGAGCGCATCCGGCCGATCCTGGCGGCGCACGGCGTCGGCCTCGGGCGGGTGGACCCGGCGACGGGGTCGATGGGCTTCTCGGATCCTTCAACGGTGCCGCAGGAGCAGTCGATCCCCACGACGTCGCCGCTCAAGCGCGCGGATCCGGGGTTCGACCGACGACTGCTCCGACCGGTCGCGACGCAGACGTTGTTCTGAGCACCAGGCGCTCCGCGTTCGGGGGACAGTGGTACTCGGCGGGGGCCGGTATCATCGACCGGGTCGCCGAACTGCCCAGGTTTCGGGGTACACGGTCAGCGCCGCGGTGTTGGATCGTGGGCGGCTATCCCGCCACCCGGAAGGACCCACCTCGTGCTCGGCATCCCCACGCACCTCGCACCGCGAGTGAACGCGTGGTCGACGGTGCGGGCGTTCCACGCCGGTGCGATCGGATCGCTGGTGGCGGCTGCGATCGCGTTGCTGCTGTACCGGCTGTCCGAGCCCGACGTCCAGGTGATCGGCGCGGTCCTGGCACTCGTCCCGATGCTCGGCATGATCGGTGTGCACGTGCAGTTCGGCACCTGGCGCTCCGCGGTCGCGTTCCTGATGGTCGGCGGTGTCTGCGCATGGTGGTTCGCGACCGTCGTGCAGCAGCAGGTGCCGTTGGGCTGGGTCACCTCGTACCTGCTGTCGCTGGCGGTCATCCCGCTCATCCTGGTCGGTGGCGCCGGTGCGGTGCCGAGCCGCGTCGTGCTGTGGTCCTTCCTCGGGTTCCTGACCGGTCGGGTCGCGACGTGGATCGCGATCGTCCAGGCCGACAGCCCACCGCGTCCGCTCGTGCTCGCCTGGGTGACGCTCGGCTTCGTGGTCGTGCTGGTCCTGTTCACGAGCCGCAGCACGGGTCGCTCCGAGCGGGTGCAGCCGGAGCTGCTGCGGTCGGCGCGCGAGGAGCACGTCTCCGCGTACCGTGCCGGCGTCGAGGCCGAGGCGGCTGCGATCCTGCACGACACCGTCCTGAACCACCTCAACGCGATCGCCCTGGCACCCGACGGTCCGGTGGACCCCCACCTGGCCCGGACCGTCGAGGCCGACGTCGCCGTCCTGACCGGCAAGGGCTGGCTCGCACCGGCCGCGCGGCAACGGCCCGGCGCCGCGGTCGACGCGTTCGCCGTCATGGTCGACGAGCACCGCGCGGCCGGTCTCGACGTCACGGTGTCCGGCGATCCGGCCGCCCTCGACCGGCTCGACCAGCGTGCGGTCACCGCGCTCGTCCGGGCCGTGGGGCAGTGCCTGGCCAACGTCCGCAAGCACGCCGGCACCGACGCGGCCGAGGTCAGCGTCTTCGACGACGGCACGTCGTGCACCGTGATGGTGGTCGACGACGGTCGTGGCTTCGACGAGGACACCACGGGCGCCGACCGCATGGGGCTGCGCGGCTCCGTGCGCGACCGCATCGCCCGGGTGGGCGGGGACGTGCAGATCTGGTCGTCGCCCGGCTCGGGCACGAGCGTGATGATGACGGTGCCGTTCGGGCCGGTCACCGACACGGTCGACACCGTCGCCCCCGGCCACGTCGACGCCGTGGTCCCCGGTGAGGTCGGCGGGCGGGGGACCGACCGGTGAGCGCCACGACCGGAGCCCGCCGGACCGCGCAGCAGTACGACCCGCTCGGCGCGATGGGATCACGTCCGCTCGCGATCGGCCTCGGTGCCTTCAGCATCGTCTGGGCGCTCCTGGTGTCCGTGTTCGACCGCGACGTCGTGGGCAGCCCCACCCTCAGCGCGCTCACCGTCATCCTGGTCGCGGCGTCGGCAGCGGTCGTGTTCACCGCCTCGAGTCCGTTCCGCGCACCGTTCCCGCGGTGGGCGTTCGTCGCACACGTCGGGCTGCTCGGCCTGGCGTCGGTCACGAGCGTCGCCGCGCAGTGGGGCCCCGACCGCAGTGCCCTGAACGACTTCATGTCGCTCATCACGGCGACCGGCATCGTGATGGTCGCGCCCTACCGGCCGTGGACGGACCTGACCATCGGCGGAGCCCTGCTCGCCGTGGTGAACGCCGTCACCTGGGGCGTGGGTGCAGCGACGTTCCCCCACGAGATCCCCGTCGCCGTCGCGGCCTTCCTGGCGGCGGCCCCGACCCTGGTGCTGACCGCGGCGTCGGCGGTGTTCGCGTGGACGTTCGCCGGCCTGGCCGAGCGGGTGCAGATCCGGGCCGGTTCCTACTCCGTCGAGCGTGCGGAGCGGGACGGCATCGCGGCGAGCGTGCAGCAGGACCGGTCGACGATCCTCGCCCGCGACGTCGCGCCGTTCTTCGCCGAGCTCCGCACGCGCGAGGTCATCACCGACGCGGACCGCGCACGGGCCCGACTGATCGCCGACGGCATCCGCCGGGCGATGGTCGCCGATGCGGACCGCACGTGGTTCGAGCAGGCCGTGCGGATCGAGGGTGGGGACGCTCCGGTGGTCGACGACCCGGACGGCCTCGCCGCCGTGCTCGACGCCGACCAGCGCTCGGTGGTGCGGACGTTCCTGCGGGCGGCGTTCCGTGCGTCGACCGTCGACCCCGCTGGGTTCCGTGCGACGGTCCGGCGCGCGGACGAGCAGGACGACGCGACCACCCGCGCCGATCACGCCCGCACCGGAGCTGGCCGCGTGCTGCTCGAACTCGACCTCGCCGTGGCCGACTCCGACATCGGGATCCACCGCACCTTCGACCCCTACTTCGCCGTCCTCCGTGTGACGTTCCCCGACCTCGACGTCGCGGTTCGTCCGTCCGCCCTCGCACTAAGGTTCTCCTATGACCAGCACTGACCCGAACAGGCTCTCGGAGGGGTCCCCGTCCCTCCCGAACCCGGGGGCACGACGTGTGCGGTTGGCCATCCTCGACGACCACGAGGTGCTGCTGGACAGCCTGTCGAGCTGGATCGCGGTGAACGCGTTCGACTTCGACCTGGCCCTGACCGCGCACACCTGGCTCGAGATGGTCCACAGCGACAGCTTCCCGACCGACCTGGTGTTCCTCGACTTCCAGCTCAAGGAACCCGTATCGATCGAGGCACGTGTCCGCACCTGCCGTGCCGCCGGCGCGAAGGTCATCGTGCTCTCCAGCGTCGACAGCCGCGAGTCTCGCGACCGTGCCCTGGCAGCAGGTGCCGCGGCGTTCCTGTCGAAGTCCCTGCCGATGCGCGAGGTCATGGACGTCGCCCGCGAGATCATGGGCGTCGCACGGGAGACCCCGCAGCCACGCGAATGGCGTCCGCTGCCCACCGGGGCGGCCGCGCACCAGCGTCCGAAGCTCAGTGCCGGCGAGGAAGAGGCGTTGCGGTTGTACGTGTCCGGCTACTCGACCAACGAGGTCGCCGGGCAGATGAACGTGCAGTACGAGACGGCGAAGACCTACCTGCGCCGGGTGCGCGAGAAGTACAGCAAGGTCGGCCGTCCCGCCTCGAAGAAGTCCGACCTGATCCGGCGGGCGGCCGAGGACGGGTTCCTCGCGTAGTGGCGAAGCTCTACTTCCGCTACGGCGCGATGAACAGCGGCAAGAGCACGGGGCTCCTGCAGGCTGCCTACAACTACGAGGAGCGCGGGCACCGGGTCCTGCTCGCCAAGCCCGCGGTGGACACCAAGGGCGACCGTGAGATCGTGTCCCGCCTCGGCGTGACCCGGACCGTCGACCTGGTCTTCGCACCCGACGCCGACGTCCGGTCCGCGGTCGCCGCCGCCGGAGCGGTCGACCCGGAGTCGGCCCGCCTCGATGGCATGGTCCGCGCGGTCAGCTGCGTCCTGGTCGACGAGGCGCAGTTCCTCACCCCGCAGCAGGTCGACGACCTGCTGCGCATCGCGGTCCTCGACGAGATCCCGGTGATCACCTACGGCATCCGCACCGACTTCCGCACCGAGGCGTTCCCCGGCAGTGCGCGCCTGCTCGAGGTCGCGCACTCGCTCGAAGAACTCAAGACGATCTGCCGCTGCGGTCGCAAGGCCGTCTTCAACGCCCGCACCGTCGACGGCCGGTTCGTGTTCGACGGCTCGCAGGTGGCCATCGACGGCGTCGACGTCGCGTACGAGTCGCTCTGCGCCAACTGCTACCTGACGGAGTCCGGCGGCCGCCTCGACGGCGCCTGACAGGTCCTGCCGGCTCGCGTCCTGCAGGTGAGCGGAGGACGGCCGGGAGGCGCGGGACGGCCCCGCC
This sequence comes from Curtobacterium sp. ABR8, assembly GCF_057812125.1. Classification (NCBI taxonomy): domain Bacteria; kingdom Bacillati; phylum Actinomycetota; class Actinomycetes; order Micrococcales; family Microbacteriaceae; genus Curtobacterium; species Curtobacterium sp. ABR8. The sequence continues at coordinate 2,799,971 of NZ_CM173818.1, read as the reverse complement.
ACGGGCCTCCCGTCCGTCCGTCAGATGCGTCCAGGGCACGCGGAATGCGTGCGACGCGGCGCGCGTTGGCAACCACATGAGCGACGACACCCTGCACCTGTCCGTCCTGGACCTGGCGACGCGCGAGTACGGCCAGTCCAACACCGAGGCCCTGCAGGGCTCGATCGACATGGCGGTCCACGCCGAGAAGCTCGGCTACGAGCGGTTCTGGGTCGCCGAGCACCACGGCATGCCCGGCATCACCTCGTCGGCCCCGGCCGTCCTGCTCAGTGCCGTCGGCGCGGCCACCTCGACCATCCGCATCGGGTCCGGTGGCGTCATGCTGCCGAACCACGCGCCACTCGTGATCGCCGAGCAGTTCGGCACGCTCCGTGCGCTGTACGGCGACCGCGTCGACCTCGGGCTCGGCCGTGCGCCGGGCACCGACGGGGCGACCGCGATGGCGCTGCGCCGTACCGACCGGCTCGACGTCGACGACTTCCCGGACCGTCTCGCCGACCTGATCGGGTTCTTCACCGGCATGGACGAGTCGAATCCGCTGTCCCGCATCCGTGCGGTCCCCGGGTACGGCGACGTGCCGGAGTTCTGGCTGCTCGGGTCCTCCGGCTACAGCGCGCAGGTCGCCGGGGCGCTCGGCGTCTCGTTCGCCTTCGCCCACCACTTCGCGTCGGACAACACCGAGGCGGCGCTCGCCCTGTACCGGGACTCGTTCCGGCCCTCCCGGTTCCGCCAGACGCCGAACGCCCTCATCGGCGTGCAGGTCGTCACCGACGAGGACCCGGCCGTCGTCGACGAGCAGAGTGCTCCCGGGATGATCTCGTTCATCCGGATGCGGCAGGGGGCGAAGCCCGAGCCGGTCTCGATGGACGAGGCCCGTGCGTACGAGTTCACCGACCTCGAGCGTCGGTTCATCGCCGCCCGCACCGAGCGCCAGGCGTACGGCACCGCCGACCAGGTGGCGGAGAAGATCAACGCGCTCGTGGCGTCCACCGGGGCGAACGGCGTGATCGTCGCTCCGGGTGCTGCGCAGGCGCGGTACCGGCACCAGGCGCTCGACGTCGTGGCGGGGCTGCACGCCGCGGGGCGGCTCGTGCCCGCGGGCGCGGCGGCGTCCGCGTCGGTCTAGCGCGTTCTCGTTCGTTCGCTCGTTCGTTCGCTCGTTCGTTCGCTTCGTGAGCAGGAATGGTCGGGTCGCCCTGGGGCACCCGACCATTTCTGCTCACCAAGTTGGGCGGAGCCTCAGCTGAGCAGGCCGAGGCGCGTCGCCGCAGCCACGGCGCCGACCCGCGAACCGACGTCGAGCTTCCGGAACACGTTGTAGACGTGCCGCTTCACCGTGCCGATCGCGAGCTGCAGGTCCGCCGCGATCTCGGCGTTGGTGCGCGCGGCCGCGAGGAGCCGCAGGACCTCGAGCTCGCGGTCGCTGAGCGGTGACCCCGCGCGGGCCTCGGTGACCAGGTCCACCGGGAAGGTCACGGGCGCGGCATCGGCGTGCGCGGCCCGGGCGATGCGGTCGACGAGTTCGCGGCTCGGGGTGTCCTTCGTCACGAAGTCGACCGCGCCGGCGTCGAGCAGCGTTCGACGCAGGACGGCGTCGCGGTGCATCGTGAGCACCACCACGCGGATGTCCGGACGGGTGCGGCGGACCGTGGCGATCGTGGTGCGCGCCGGCGGACCGTCGAGCTCGACGTCGAGGAGCAGGACGTCGATGGCGGCCGCCTCGGGGGAGTCGAGCACGTCGGACGGACGCTCGCCGTGTGCGACCACCCGGATCGTGGGGACGGCGGCGAGGATCGTGGCCAGTCCTTCGCGGAACAGCTGGTGGTCGTCGACGATGGCGACGTGCGTGACGGTCACAGCGTGCCTCGCGGGATCGTCAGGCGCACGGTGGTGCCGCTGGCGGTCTTGGGACCAGGCCCGCTCTCGACGCTCTCGACGCTCTCGACGTCGAGTCGCGCGCCGATGACCGCGGCCCGCTCGCGCATCGTCTGCTGCCCGAGGCGTCCGTCCGCGTCGACATCGGGGTCGAAACCCGGACCGTCGTCGGCGACCGACACGACGAGGGCGGCCGGCGTCCACGCGAAGTGCACCTCGGCGGTGGAGTCCGGAGCGTGCTTCCGCCGGTTGGTGAGCGCCTCGAGCAGGATCGTCAGTGCTTCCTCGGCCTGCCAGTTCGGCAGCTGCTCGGGCGTGCCCGTGGCACGGAACGACAAGCGGTCGTCGTCGGGGAAGAGGTCCCGGGCGTGCCGGGCCAGCGCATCGTCGAGCATGGCGTCGCCGACGCGGGCGTGCAGGCTCACCGCCAGGTCCTGCACGTCGCCGAGTGCTCCGCGCAGCAGCCGTGCGGCGTCGTCGAGCTGCGCCACCCGCTCAGCGGACGGGGGATCGGTCAGCAGCACCAGGTCGAGCCGCTGGAGCCCTGCGAGGATGCCGTGCGCCACGCGGTCGTGCAGGTCTCGCGCGATCTGCGTGCGGGAGTCCAGGTGCGCCGTCGTGACGCGTTGGCGCAGCGCCTCGGTGTAGGCGACGGCCCCGGCGGGGAACCGGCTCCAGATGCCCGCGTGCAGGGCTCTCGTGGCACGCAGGACGTCGGCGGTGGACTCCGCGCCGACCTCGTGCACGAAGAGCGGCAGGTAGGCGTCGAAGAGCATCTCCGCCGCGAGCATCGCGCCGGCAGGGTGCTGCGCGTGTTCGGCGTGCAGGGAGCCGGTGGCCAGGTGCTCCGGATCGAGGTAGGTGTTGCTCACGACGCTGTCCGCGGCGCCGGCGGCGTAGCGCGCGTGTGCCTCGGCGATCATCGACGTCACGTTGTCGACGAGGTTCTGCGTCAGGACCGGGTCCTCGGCGAGCTCGGGGAACTGTGCGGCGATCTGTGCGAAGACGGCTGCGAGTCGATCGGGGATGTCCATGACGGTCGCGATCGTATCGCCCGTGTCGCAGCGCGATGGCGCCGCACGCCGCACGATGGGTCACTGGACACATCGGGACACGACGTCTGCCCCGATCAGGGCCGGAGTCGGACCTCGACCCAGGGAGCCACGAAGACTGCTCGTACGGTGTCGCCGCACCGCACACCCGTCGCGGTGACGTTGCGACCAGGTCGGGCGGTCAGGCGGGCGCACCCGACTGCGTTCACGGACTCGTCCCCGAACCAGCCGGCGCCGGACGAGCCCTGCCCGGTCGTGTACATCTCGACGTCGACGCGCTCGCCGTCACGTCGAACGGCGGTGATCACGGTCGACGGGAACGGCTTCGTCGTCCGGATCTCCTGCGGCGTCGCGTCGAGCAGGAGCAGCGTGTAGCTCTCCCCGTCGACGATCCGGCGTTCGAGGTCCGCTGCGCTCCGGCTCGCGCGAGCCACGGTCTCGAGACGATCGCGCACCGAGCGGACGGAGTCGTCCATCGCTGGCGTGACCTTGGCCGTACTGCTGCACGCGGTGGCGATCAGCATGGTCGCGACAGCGATCGCACCGATGGCTGCTGGGCGCCGGGACCTCGAGTGTTCCATCGTCGTCGAGGCTATCCGTCGAAAAGAAGAAGGCCCCGGTTCCGGAGAACCAGGGCCTTCTTCGTACTGTCTCAACACAGTGTCGGGGTGACAGGATTTGAACCTGCGACCTCCTCGTCCCGAACGAGGCGCGCTACCAAGCTGCGCCACACCCCGCGGTGTGATCACTCCGTACCGGAGCAACCCGACAAGTCTATCCGATGATCGGGGGTGCTCACGACCATCCGGCGAACTCCCGGGCGCGTCGTCAGGGGGTGCGGGCGGTGAGGGTCACGACGACCGCTTCGGGGCGGCACGCGAACCGCACCGGGGCGTAGATCGAGGTGCCGAGACCGGCCGAGACCTCGAGCCACGACCAGTGGTTCCGGTGCTCCCACTTGTGCAGTCCGCTGACGTACCGGCGGGGCAGGTCGCTGTTCGTGACGAGCGCACCGACTCCGGGCACCTGCACCTGACCGCCGTGGGTGTGCCCGGCGAAGATGACGTCGGCTCCCTGGGTGACGAAGGCATCGAGCACGCGGCGGTAGGGCGCGTGCGTCACGCCGATCGCGACGGGGGCGGGGCCGTCCTCGTCCTCGGACCAGGGGACCTCGCCGCGCATCTCGTCGACGTTGGTGGGGAGCAGGTCGAGCCGGTCCCAGTCGCGGTGCGCGTCCGAGGTGCCGAACAGCTCGAACCGGGAGCCGCGGAGCTCGATGGCGTGGGCGTGGTCGTTCAGGTCGAGCCACCCGAGGGACTCGAAGAACGCCGTCTGCCGGTCGATGTCGAGCTCGACGGGCTTCGCGTCGCTGTGCATGCGGCTCGGGCCGGAGAAGTACTTCAGCGGGTTGCGCGGCGACGGCCCGAAGAAGTCGTTCGACCCGTACGCGAACACGCCGGGGACCCCCCGGAACGGCTCCAGTGCGTACTCCACGGCGGCGTTCGCCGTGGGGTGCCCGAGGTTGTCGCCGGTGTTGACGATGAAGTCCGGCTCGACCAGGGACAGGTCGCGCAGCCACTGCTGCTTGTCGGCCTGCCACGGAGCCATGTGGATGTCGGACAGGTGCAGGACGGTGACGTCACGGGACCCCGGCGGGAGGACCGGGACGGTCTCCCACCGGATGCCGAAGCGTCGACGCTCGACCAGGGAACCCCAGGCGAACGAAGCGGCGCCCACGGCCGCGCCGGCTGCGAGGACCCCGAGCGCGGCGCGACCGCGGGTCACTTGCAGTCCTTGGGCGCCTTGCCGTTCTTGTCGCCGTACAGCTGGATCGTCACACCGGCGTTCTTGTCCGCTGCCGAACTGATCGCCGGGTCAACGGCCGCGACCTTGCAGGTCTTGTTGCCGCCGCCCTTCGCGAAGTCGTCCGACACGCTGACGTTGCCGAAGCCGGCGTCGTTCAGTGCCGAGCGGGCTTCACCGAGCGAGTCCCCGCCGATCTCGGGCACGTTGGCCTGCGACCCGTCCGAGGTGTAGACCGTCACGCTCGAGCCGGAAGATAGAAGTGCACCGGCGGACGGCGAGGTCGACGACACCGAACCGGGGTTGCCGGTGCCGGGGCGGGCGCCACCGTCGACGTAGTTGAAGCCGGCGCCGGAGATCGCTGCGCGGGCTTCGTCAGTGGTCTTCCCCTGCAGGTTCGGCAGCGCCTTGGCGTTGCCCCGGATCGCCGACTGCTGCGGGTCCGTGAAGGCACCGGCGGGGTAGGTGGCGTTGACCGCGGTCATCGCCTGACGCCAGACGTCGGCACGCGAGCCGGCGTACGTCCCGCCCACGCCGTTGCTGTAGTGCCGGAGGTTGTTCTTCTTGCCGTCGGTGTTGCCCTGCCAGTAGGCGGTGGCGACGCGTGAGCTCGCGCCGACGAGCCAGATCTGGTCAGCCTCGTCGGTGGTGCCCGTCTTGGCGAACAGCTGGGTGCCGTCCGGCGTCTGAGCACCGCGCGCCGTACCGCTGGTGATCGTGCCCTTCATGGCGTAGATCGCTGCCTGTGCGAAGGCGGGGTCGACAGCCTGCTGGCAGTCCTTCGTCTGGCCGCCGAGCTGCTTGCCGGACGGCGAGGTGATCTGGTCGATCGCGATCGGCTTGCAGTAGATGCCGTTGTTCGCAACAGCGGCGTAGGCGGCGGCCATCGTCATCGGGGCGATCTCGTTGGTGCCGAGGATCGCCGACGGGTTCTGGTACTGCAGCTCGCCACCGTCAGCGCGGTGCACGCCGAGCGACTGGGCGATGTCCCGGATGTCGCAGAGGTCGAGCTTCTGGGCCATCGACGCGAACGCGCCGTTGATCGACCCAGCGGTGGCCCCGAGCACGCTCCAGTTCCCGCCCTCGCCCGGAGCGTCGTTCGAGACGTCGAACTTCGTGTAGTCGGTCTGACCGCAGATGGTCCACGGCGTGACCACACGTTCAGCACCACTGACGGTCTCGTTGAGCCCGTGGCCGGTCTTGATCCAGTCCAGCAGCGTGAAGAGCTTGTACGTCGAGCCGGTCTGGAACCCGCCGGAGTTGCCGTACTTGTAGTCGACGCTGTAGTTCAACGAGGTCGAGGTCGGTGCCGACTTCAGTGACTCGTCGAAGTCCTTGTTCTGCGCCATGGTGATGATGCGGCCGGAACCGGCCTCGATCGAGTTGAGCGTCGCACCCAGGGCCAGGCTCGTCTCGGCCTTGTTGTCGTACGTGTTGAGCAGCTGCTTCTGCTCGGCGTTGAGGTCGATGTTCAGCGTCGTCTGGATCTTGTAGCCGCCGTTCCGCCACGCGGTGTCGCGCGCCTTCTGCGACGAGCCGAGCTGCGACATCTCGAGCACGACCTTCTTGGCGTAGTCGCAGAAGAACTGCGAGCCGTCGCCGACCGATGCCCGGCAGCCCTGCGAGGGCTGCGTCAGGTGCACGTAGTCCGCCGGCTTCGACAGGCGGGCCGTGCGGTACTCGGCCTCGGTCAGGTTCTTCTGGTCGTACATCGAGCGCAGGATGACGTTGCGCCGGGCGACGTTGGCGTCGTACTTCTTCGGGGTCGACAGGTTGCGCGCCTCGGGGTACTGCACGATGGCCATCAGCGACGCGGCCTCGGCTGGCGTCAGCTTCGTCGCGCTCTTGTTGTAGTAGTGCTGCGCCGCGGCCTGCACGCCGTAGGTCTGGTCGCCGAAGTAGGCGATGTTCAGGTAGGCGGTGAGGATCTCCTTCTTGGAGTACTTCTTCGCCAGCCCGATCGCGAGCTTCATCTCCTCGAGCTTGCGGGGGATGGTCTGCTCGACGGCCTCGTTGTAGGCCTTCTCCTGCTCCTTCTTGGTCGGCAGGTTGAGGGCCTCGTTCATCTTGATGTTGCGGACGAGCTGCATGGTCAACGTCGACCCACCGCCCGAGTCGCCGAGCCCGCCAGCGATGCTGCCCACGCCGGCACGGATGAGCGAGGTCATGTCGACGCCGCCGTGGCTGTAGAAGCGCTTGTCCTCGCCGTCGATGGCGGCGTTCTTCAGCTGGTCGCTGATCTGGTCGTACTTCAGTTCCTGCCGGTTCTGGTCGTACAGCGTCGCGAAGTGCACCGACTTGCCGCCCGAGTACGCGTACAGCTCGTTGCGCTGCGGCAGGTCACCGATCTCGATGTACTCCGGCAGCGACTCGAACACACCGATCGTCGACGTCGTCGTGACACCGGCGACCGCGATGGCCGGGGTGACCCCGATCGTGACGAGCAGGCCGGCGAGGGCACTGAACCCGACGAATCCGATGAAGGCGCCGACTGCTGAGACGGGCTTGGTCCGCGAGGCAGACGTCTTCTGGGCAGACATAGGATGCAGCCTAAACGACACCCACGACTGAAAGGCTGGCAAGGAACCGCATGACTCGCTGGGAGTACTTCACCACGCCCCTGATGATCCACAACACCACCGCCATCCTCAACAACTACGGGGACGAGGGCTGGGAGCTGGTCCAGATCGTCACCGGCCCCGAGGGTGGGCTCGTCGCGTACCTCAAGCGCCCGAAGGCCGACGCATGAGCGTCGCGGACCGCCTCGCCGAGCTGGGGCTGACGCTCCCGCCGGTCGCCGCACCCGTCGCCGCCTACGTCCCCGCGGTCGTCACCGGCCAGTACGTCTACACGGCCGGCCAGCTGCCGTTCGTCGACGGCGCACTGCCCGTCACCGGCAAGGTCGGGGCGTCGGTCGACGCCGAGACCGCCACCGCGCAGGCCCGCGTGGCCGCGCTCAACGCCCTGGCCGCCGTCGAGTCGGTCGCCGGCTCGCTCGACCGCGTCGCCCGGGTCGTCAAGGTCACCGTGTTCGTCGCGTCGGAGCCGTCCTTCACGGGCCAGCCCGGGGTCGCGAACGGCGCCTCCACCCTGGTCGGCGAGGTCTTCGGCGACGTCGGCGTCCACGCGCGCAGCGCGGTGGGCGTCGCGGTGCTCCCGCTGGACGCTCCCGTGGAGGTCGAGCTGGTCGTGGAGCTCACCGCCTGACGGCGGCGACCGACGGAACGAACGTGAGCAGGGCCTCCAGTCCGGATCTGACTGGAGGCCCTGCTCACGTCCCCGGGACTACATGAGTTCCGCGATGGTCGCCATGATCGTCGGGTCGGCCAGCGTCGTCGTGTCGCCGATGCGGCGGCCCTCGGCCGCGTCGCGCAGCAGGCGCCGCATGATCTTGCCGGAGCGCGTCTTGGGCAGTTCGGGGACGATGACCACCTGGCGGGGCTTCGCGATCGCACCGATGCGCTTGCCCACCCAGTTGCGGAGTTCGGTCGATGCGGATTCGCGGTCGACGTCCGCCGCTGCCTCCGCCGTCAGGATGACGTACGCGACGACCGCCTGTCCGGTGGTCTCGTCGGCGGCTCCGACGACGGCAGCCTCGGCGACGCCCTCGTGCCCGACCAGGGCGGACTCGATCTCGGCCGTCGACAGGCGGTGCCCGGAGACGTTCATGACGTCGTCGACGCGGCCCTGGATCCAGATGTCGCCCTGACCGTCGAGCCGTGCGCCGTCGCCGGCGAAGTACCGCCCGGGGAACCGCGACCAGTACGTCTCGACGAAGCGGTCCGGATCGCCCCAGATCCCGCGCGCCATCGACGGCCACGGTTCGGTGATGGTGAGGTAGCCGCTCTCGCCGGGGTCGGCACGGTTGCCGTCGTCGTCGACGATCTCCGCGACGATGCCGGGCAGCGGCGTCTGCGCGGCGCCGGGCTTGAGCTTCGTGACGCCGGGCAGAGCGGAGATCATGATCGCGCCGGTCTCGGTCTGCCACCACGTGTCGACGATCGGCGTGCGGTCGTGGCCGATCACCTGGCGGTACCAGTTCCACGCCTCGGGGTTGATGGGTTCGCCGACGCTGCCGAGCAGACGGAGGGTCTCGAGGCTGCGCGCCTCGGGGATCTCGCGGCCGGCCTTCATCGCCGCACGCACGGCGGTCGGCGCGGTGTACAGGACGGTGACGCCGTAGGAGTCGACGATGTCCCACCAGCGGCCGGGCTTCGGCTCGTCGGGCGTGCCCTCGTAGAGCACCTGTGTCACGCCGTTCGCCAGGGGGCCGTACACGACGTACGAGTGCCCGGTGATCCAGCCGATGTCGGCGGTGCACCAGTAGACGTCCCTGTCGGGGTGCATGTCGAACACGTTCTTGTGCGTGTACGCGGCCTGGGTCAGGTACCCGCCGGACGTGTGCACGATGCCCTTCGGCTTCCCGGTCGTGCCCGAGGTGTACAGGATGAACAGCGGGGTCTCGGCGGGGAAGGCCTCGGGCGTGTGCTCCGGGGCGGCCTTCGCGACCTCGTCGTGCCACCACAGGTCGCGGTCGTTCCAGGCGATCTCGTTGCCGCCGCGCTTGACGACCAGGACGTGCTCGACGCTGTCGGTGCCCTCGCCCTCGAGCGCCTCGTCGACCGCAGGCTTGAGCGCTGACACCGCGCCACGGCGCCAGCCGCCGTCCGCCGTGACGACGAGCTTCGCGCCGGCGTCCTCGATGCGGGCGCGGAGGCTCTCGGCGCTGAACCCGCCGAAGACGACGGAGTGCACGGCACCGATGCGGGCGACGGCGAGCATCGTCACGACGGCCTCGGGGATGAGCGGCAGGTAGACGACGACACGGTCGCCCTGCCCGACGCCGAGGTCGGTGAGCATGTTCGCGGCGCGCTGCACGTCGGCGGTCAGTTCGGCGTAGGTGATCCGGCGGGTGTCGCCGGGTGCGCCCTCGAAGTGGATCGCCACCCGGTCCCCGTTGCCCGCGCGGACGTGCCGGTCGAGGCAGTTCTCGGCCACGTTGAGCGTGCCGTCGGCGAACCACTTCGCGAACGGGGCGCCGGACCAGTCGAGGGTCTGCGTGAACGGCGTGCGCCAGTCGAGCAGGCTGCGGGACTGCTCGGCCCAGAAGGCCTCGCGGTCGGCGGCGGCGGCCTCGTGCAGGTCCTCGTGCGCGACGGCGTCGGCGACGAACTCGGGTGTCGGCGGGAAGGTGGCGCCGTCGTCCTCGCGGTGGTCGGTCTGGGTCGGAGTGGACATCGATGTCCTTTCGCGTCGTTGCGTCCTCAGGGTGCGCCACGGAGACTACCCCTCGGCCCGTGCGCTGCGCGGTTCCGTGACGAGCGGTGGCTTGGGCGGGGCGCGGGGCGGGTCCGGGTGTGTCCTGGTCGTGGCGGCACGCCCGGCGGTCGTGTCGGGGGTTGCCCCGAGGGGCGGATCGTGGGGTACAGTAGTTCCTGCTGGACTCGTTTCCGGCGGCATCGAATCGGATTCCCCCCAATCCTTCGATGTCCAGGCGGCACCAGTTCCCCCCAACCGGTGCCGCCTCTTCTTTTGCCCGGAGTCCGGCTCGAGCGATCCACGCTCGTCGGCCACCGGCGATCGGCGGCGATCCGCGCAGGCATGCCGGTCGAGTGGACAGACCGGTACATGCTCACGCATGAAGCGCGCAGCTCCGTCGTAGCAATTGCTACTCCCGTTCGGCAGCCCTGCGTCCGAGGTCCTGTGGCGATCAGCGGTGGCGAGGCCCGCCGACCGTCACGCCGTGGAGTGGGGTACGACTTTCTGTTTCGGGGGACAAACCGGTCCGTTGCTCGCTCGCGTCCCTACCGCTCCACAGGCTGCTTGTGGCACCAGATGCCGAAAGCGGCTCGCCTCGTACGCTCTGGCGTCATGCACCGTCACCGCGCCGCGCCCTTCCTGCCCGGGGCCGGGCCCTTCCTTCCCGGAGCCGGGCCTCCGCTTCCCGGGACCGCCTCCGCCCGTCGACGCCGAACGCACGGTGTCGTCGAGTTCGAGGAACTCGCCGGACTCGTCTCCGATGCCGGGGTCACCGACGTCCTGGTCGTCGGCGGCGTCGGCACCTGGACCGACCGTGGCGGCGGACTCGAAGCCGCCGCGCCGCGCCTGACCGAGGCGCGCACCCGCGAACTCGCCACGCGCCTGGTGGCGCTCGGCGGACGCCACGTCGACGAGACCACGCCGTGCGCCGACGTCCGGCACGGCGACGGCATCCGGGTGCACGTCGTACTCGCCCCGGTCTCGGTGGGCGGCACCGCGGTCTCGATCCGACTTCCGCACCCCGAGCGCCCGACCCTCGCCACGCTCGAACGCGCCGGCACCTTCGAGCAGGTGCCACGCTCCGTCGTCGAGGACGCCGTCGCCACGCGCCGCAACGTCCTGGTCACCGGTGCGACCGGCAGCGGCAAGACCACCCTGCTCGCCGCGCTGCTCGGCGCCGTCCCGGCCGACGAGCGGATCGTCACGGTCGAGGACGTCGCCGAGCTGCGCTTATCCGTACTTCCTTGAGTGCCGGAAACACTTGCTTCGGCGCGTCGTCGGTCGAACACTAGCTCGAACCTTGAGTGCGCGTCGCGCGTTCGTGCCGGGACGGACGCACGTTGCTGGGGGCGGGGCTACAAGTTCGAGGCTCCGTGGAAGTTCATCATCTGTCGGATGCGGTCCTTGAGCCCGGCGTTCGAAGCCTCGAGGTCGGCGATCGTGGCATCGCGGTCACTTAGCGTCAGGCGCGCCTGAGTGACTTCGTCGCTGAGTCGGGTTTGGGATTGTTCAAGGCGCTCGATGTTCTCTCGTAGGTCGCGCTGTTCCTGATCATCCACGTTGGAGCCCAGCTGGCGACGGACGACAGCACGCAAGTGCTTCAGTTCGGTAGTCATCGCTCGAATTCGCTCGTCCTTGTTCGCCAACTGAGCGCGGAGGGACGGAATGGTTGCCGGGTTCCGTCTGCGCCCAGCAGACTGCTCACCTGCACTGGCCCGCTCCTTAGCTAGAAGCAGGGCTGATCGAAGGGAAGGATGATTTCGGATGGTGCGTCCACTAACGCCGGCTTCCCGAGCAACCGCAGATTCGGTAATCGGGAGTGATTCGCGCACGAAGCGATCGAGGGCTGCGAGCACGCGTGCTTGCGCGTCGGTTGATCGTTTCGACGCGGCCAGCCGGAGCGCCGGTGGAATGTCGCTGTTCATTTGACGGCGAGAGGAATCATTGGGCGTTGCGCACGGAGCCTTCTTAGTGTGACGGACGCCTCTTCGACTTCTGCGCGCTTATCCAGCGTCAATTCTTCTAGGTCCCTACGGATTCGGACAACGATCTCCTCCACTTGCTTGACCTCAGCGGCCTTCTGGTCGGCAAAGCCCGGTCCAAAGTCTACAATCTTCATCATCTCTAGATCAGATCGCGCTTCTGCAAGGAAATCTTCGAGCGCGGGCAGATACGAGGGGTCCACGCGGTAGAAACTGCATCCCGTGCACTGAAAGCGGATCGGACACTGCGAGCGGCCAGCGCGCACGTTCTGCGGTTCGGCACAACCACCGAAGGGAACTGCGACGGTGCTCAGAGCATACTGTTGGGCATCTGGTGTCCCAATGGTATCTCCGTGGTTGTTGCGGATGAGCGGCGATACTGCGTTAACAGCTTCTCGTCTGCGCTTCTCCGAAACGACGTAATAGCGTTGCGTAGTGGACATCGACTTATGGTCCATCAACTTCCGGAGCACGTCGGTAGCGACGCCGCTGTCGGCAAGCCGTTGGGCGTAGGCGTGCCGGAAATCGTGAGTGACGATTCGAGAGTCGAACGTCTTGTAGCCGCCGTTCACGAAGTCGGGCTCGCTGCTATAAAGCGGGCGGGCGTGCTCTACAAGTTGAACCGCGTACCTCCCAAGTGAGGCGGGGGAGAGGTGCGCAGCTCCAGCCCCCGAGCTGTAGGGGGCAGGGAAAAGCCAATTGCCGTAGTCGTCGCCAAGATCGAGATTCTTGAGTTCCTGCTCCCATTCGAGAATGGCGTGAGCAGTCTCCGTCAGAATGGGGATGGTTCGGCCGGGGCGCTTACCTTTGATGTTGTCGTAGCGCAGAGTGTACTCGGGGGTTCCTGAAGCCGGGCGCGACGTCACACATCCGATTCGGAGATTCACTATCTCGCTGCGTCGGCGGCCCGTGTCGACCATGATCGTCAATGCCGTCTGCTTTGCAAGCTTATCGAGCTTAGGGGGAAGGAGACCGCCAGCGCCGGGCTGACCTGGAGACCACGAACTGATCGCACGGCTAATTTGCTTTATTACTGATTTGGGGATGTAGCGGTGTTCGGGTAGCGCCTGATCAGTCTTCGGGATCGTGTGCTTCCCGTTGAGGGCGAAACGGGTAGGAACGGCGTCCATGTGTCCCGAGGTCCGCAGGTACAGCAGGACCGTTCGCACTATGCTGAGCATGGAGCTGCGGGTGTTCGAACTGTAGAGCTCTCCGCTTCTCGTCTTCGCGTAGCGGATGTTACGGAACGCGTTGTTGATGTCTTCACGGCCGGCGGTCGACGGGTCGTCGCTGTCTGCTCGAATACTTAGAGCTGTGCTGACGTAGGTGAACGCGGTGATCGCTTGTAGTAGGGCGGTGGTGTGTACCGGTGTTTCTCGAGCCCATGTCTTCACGAGTTCTCGGAGCCATGGTTGCCGGATGCTACGGAAGTCCGCGAGCTTCCGTTTGGACATATACGCGCCGGTCTTCTGTTGCCTGCGGCCGCTATGGTCGGCCTCGGTGGGGATACCAGCGGCGAACGTGTCCCAGACGTCCTCTTCGAGGGGATTTTTCCCGCGGAAGCGGGCGTCGGCTCCGCGGACATAGCTGACGAACCGTACCGCAATGGCACCAAGGCCTGCCTGCCGATTGGTCTTAACGAGGCGCTGCTCGACACCCGGCTGTAAAAAGGATCGAGTTCCGTTAAGCCGCGTGATGAGTGTGACGATGACCTGCGGGTCGAGGCGCTGCCCTCGGGCGTCGTCCTGCTGGAGTGCGTAGAGAAGTTCCCAGCGCAGGGTCTCTGGCAGCGGCATAAGCGAGAACGTGCCGGTCATGGGAACCGGAGCAGCGTGCCGGAGGTATTTTTCAATAGACGGCGCGGCAGATTTTCGGTACGCACTTTTATGCGGCTCACACAATTGTCCTTCGCTCCATTGGCTCGCGCGATCGCAGCCTACTACGCGGCAGTCAGGCTTCGGAGGGAGCGGTTTTGCGGTCGCGCGGCTAAAGAACTCGTGTCGACTTACGCCTTTCGGCTTGTAAGTACCGGACCACTGTGATGTGTGAGCCGCGCAGTACCCGAAGCTTGTAGAGGACCGTTGGCAACGCTCACCATCGCGTTCTACTTTGCATTGGTTTCGGACAGTCCCGATGCCGACCCGATCTGGGGCGGTGCGTTGTGCAGCTCGCTGCCTGACTTGTTCGATGTCGTGTGTCGTCTGCCAGACCTTGTTGCAGGCCTGACACATCCCCTTCTTGGCGTATGAGAGCTGCGTGCAGCTGGCCTCGGAACACTGCCAGAGGGCGGTCCGCGGGTTGGTTGGATCCCCAACAAACCTCCACACTTCGCCGACCCACTCGTCGGGCCTCCATAGGGCGGTGAGTTCTCCGGCCAGGAACGCGGACCATTTTTGCCGGCCCCCTCCATCCAGTCGGGGCACCTGGTGAGCAGCGGGGGCAATCTCAGTCATTTTCTTCTCCGTCTTCAGTGAGACGTGCTTGTTCGATGGCTCGGCGCAGTTCTTCGTCTGTGCTGTGCAGGTAGACCGAGGTGGAGTACGGGCTCACGTGACCGAGTAGGGCCTGAACTTCGCTGAGGCTGGCGCCTTTCCGCATCCACGTGGATGCGGCGGTGTGTCGGTAGGAATGAGCCGTGTGGGGCACTTTCGCATCTCGCGCAAGCCTCGCGACGAGCTTGCGGGCTCCTTCGGGAGTCATCGGTTGCCCCGCCGAGTCCCGCCTGAGATTCACAAAAACGTAGTCCGACATTGGGGTTTGCCGTTTGGTGAGGAGGGTCTGATATCCGAGCCAGGCCTCGATGACGTCGTCTCTGATGGGAACATGGCGACCAACAGGGGACTTGGCGAAGGCGCCGTTGACGTTGTCGTAACGGCGTAGAACGTGCAGATGAGGCCCAGCGATCCGGCAGCTGAGCGCCGAGGAGTCTGCGAGGAAGTGCAAGTCGCTGTGTCGGAGTCCAAGGGCTTCGCCGATACGCAAGCCGGTTGCCCAGAGTAGCGTGACGAGAAAGCGCTCCCGGGCGTCCCTGCATCCTTCGATAATCGCTTTGAGTTGCGTCTCGCCAAGGATGTGCATCCGCCGAAGAGGTTCCTTCAGCTTCAACGTCTTCTTGACGATGCTTCCATTCGCGCCCCATTCGCCGGGGTCCCTGTCCAGAGCGAGGGCCGGATAGCGGGACATGGTCACGAGACCGTTGCTTCGCTGGTCGGGGATAAGGCCGATGCCTTCTAGGTACCTGCAGAATTCGACCAATGCTGTGATGCTGTGATTAATGGACGCAGCACGTCGGTATCTCCCCATCGAGTAGGGGGTATCTCGGAGGTGCACCATGTAACGCCCCAAGCTCTCAACTCCAATGTCCCGCCAGTCTGTGCCTCGCTGGTCATTCCAGTTCAAGAATCCGCATAAGGCGGTTGAGTAAGAACGAATCGTGTTAGTGGCACGACCCCGATGCCAGAGATGCATCGAGAAACCGCGGCTCGCTGAGTGCGGTTCAACCGTCGTCGTGTCGACTACAAACCAGAGCACGTGACCGGCGGGCATGTCAGCCCGCTCGACACGCCACCTGGGGGCTCGAGGGGCTGTTGTGTGGTTGGGTTGGATGGTCATGGGTCACCGTTTCTGAACTCTGGAGCGCTGCCGACTCCCGAGTCGGTCTCGGCCGTGCTCTCGTGGTGCTTCGCAGTTCCGATTGGGTAGAGAAATTGTGTCGTGGCTTTTGCGCCAGCGAGCCTGAGCTCCGTAAACGGTGCGTGCAGCGCCACTTTTGACCGCAGCCACCCAGTCCGGCTGAATGGGCTTGATTCTCGCAGCCAGGTGGATGCGTGCCCACTAACCGCCGTCACCCGGTATTCCTCAGGACACCCCACCTGTCGGAGTCGGCTGCACATGGGGTGAGGCTGCCCGGATCGACTCTCGCCGCTCGGCCGCTCGGATTGGGTAGGGCTTGCGGCTCGGTTCGCGGGAGTGACGTTTGGGCGGGCGCCAGGTGCACGCCTGGTGGTTCTCGGTGGCGTTCTCGCGTGGCACCAGGTGTCAGGAAATCTTTGAGTAGACGATGGGAGCCACTAGCCGGTCGTCACTACCCCACGGACGTACTTCGGATTGATCGTTACTCTGCTCGTGCTGTCCGCGCCAATCGGTTGTTTATTCGCGCGTAACACCGCATCGATTGCACCTAGCGATTCGTCCGCATGAAGTTGCACCGCAGACTCCATGCTCACGAGTTATCGCGGAACCCCGGCCGCAGGGGCTGGGGTTTGCATGGTGACACGTCGCGCCGTCGACCTGCGCCCCGCTGCCTCCTCTCTTTCTGTTCTTGTGAGGCGGCCAAAGTATCGCCGCACGCGGAGGCCTACAAGTGCATCCCTCACAGATCTCAACTCGAGACGTGAACCGTTCAGCCCTTCCATGGCGGTCAACCGGTGAAGAACGCGATTAGATTTACAAGGAGCGGCCCTCAAAAGATCAGCGGTTCTGACCGCGACCTCTCGGCAAGAAAATCAGTCCCGGGTCCCGTCTGCAGCGTCGCTCGACCGGCGTTGCGCCCCGGCTTGTTGACGCGGTGCCAGCAGTCGAGGCGTTTCGGAGCCCTTGCAGCGGCTGACTGCGCTCCTCACGGCGGACCCTCAAGACACCGACCGGCTACGGGCCGCCCTGCAGTGCTCAGACGAGATCGCGGAGCAGGCCCTACGGCTCCGACGTCCGCTCACACGGCTTACAACGCAGTCGGTGGTCAGGATGCGAGACGCTGCGAGATACTTGGCGTCTCCGGAAATACAGTCGTTGCGTGGCGGGAACGAAGCCGTGCGGAACTCCCGAACTCGCGTGGTGACGACCTGCCGTGTACCCCGCCGCCCTATGGTAGCGATGTGCAGCTCGCTGCTGTTCAAGCCGATGCAACGTAGCGATTGCGGTTACAGATAGGTCTTGCTCCCATACTTGGGACGGCGCGGGCTGAAAAAGACTCTGGGTACCTTGGTGCGACAC
Organism: Curtobacterium sp. ABR8; assembly: GCF_057812125.1. Classification (NCBI taxonomy): domain Bacteria; kingdom Bacillati; phylum Actinomycetota; class Actinomycetes; order Micrococcales; family Microbacteriaceae; genus Curtobacterium; species Curtobacterium sp. ABR8. Next base: position 2,783,008 of record NZ_CM173818.1, on the reverse strand, counting down.
GCCGACGCAGTGCGTCGTTGGCTAGCGCAGTCGTGAGTCGTGAGCCGTGATTCGTCCGACGTCCGACGCGCGCGCAATCTATTGGCGCGCGACGACCACGAAGCACTCGCAGCCCGAGGTCTCAGGAATGGCAGCAGCTCGGATCGGCATAACCTATGGGAGATGAAAGGAAGCATCGCGGGAGTCGAGAAGCGGCGGTTGGCGGAGATCATTGGGCTTGCCGGCGCGGTCGGGGAAATGTGCGCGGCTACACAACTCGAAATAAGGACTTTGGGAACGTTCGTATGCGGACGAAGCGGAATTTGTGAGCGGTTTCTTACGCGCGGCCGTTTTCGAACTTCGTGAGTAGCGGCCAAACGTCACATTGCCTGCTGCCGCCGGACAGCGCGGTTGCGCTGTCCGGCGGAGGGAAGATCGAGTAAATCGGTCCGTGTATCGAAAAGGCGTTGCAGTGCTGCGACCGCGGTGGCCACGGCCTCGGAAGCCACTTGTCGAAGGGTCCCGTCGTCCAGCGTGCTGTCGCCATGTACGACGCGGCTCCGAGCGTCGTAGATATCTCGAAGGTGCTGTTTGTGGGCGTCCCGATCTTGGCCTTTTCGGTCCAACAGGTGATCGAGTGCGCCAGTAACGCCCTTGGTCGTGCCGGGCGTGATCCCGAAAAGGTTTTCCCAGACGATGACCGCATCGACGAGGATGTCTTCCGCGCGTTTGCGGTCGTTGATCGCCTGCAGCATCCGCCGAACTGCAACTCCGACGTGGGTGCGGTGCTTCCGGACGCGGTCGGCCCACAGGCACCACGATTCTGCTTCGGGGATCGTAAGCCGAACAGGTACCAGGCCGGTGACATGTGCTGGCTCGTTCCAGTTGACCGTCCGGCCGTAGCTGAAGGGCTCGACGGCAGCGCGCCATGTGGGGTAGATAGATGACGCTGGCTTACCAGTGCTGAGTAGCAGCGCCAAGCGAAGGGTCTCCGCGGCCTCCTCGATCGCCGCAGTTGTCTGCCGAAGTGGTGGGATCCAGGGCTCGTCCGCTGGCAAATGGGTGACCGATGCTGTGTAGGGCGCCCAGATCTCCAAGACGAGGTCGCCGCTGTAAGCAATGGTGGTCGTGGCGCCGTCCTCGTCGGTCGCGCTTGTTCCGCCGGAGATGCGAGCGAGGTCCGAGAAGAAACGATCTCGTTCGTCAACGGGGCGGAGTACACCCCAACCAAGGTCGATTCTGCGGATGCCGGCGGGGAGCAGCGCACCCGTGAAGCCGATTCGAACGGGAATCTGGACAACGCTCCGAAGCGCCTCGCGTGCACGCTCGAGCTGGCGTCCGACTTCCGCGGCGAGATCGGCGGGCGTCGGGACCAGCGATTGCAACTGCGCCGCTATCCATGCCGCTGTCACGAGCTGGTCGACGAACAACGACGGGTGAAAGGTGAGTCCTTGCCCAACGCTGCGGTAGAGCAGGTCCTTTCCCGTCTCAGCCCCGCTCTTGTAGAGCGCCCCGAGCACCTCGTCGGACATAACGGCCGCCTCGAAACGCCCGTGGAGAGGATGGTTTCTCAGGGACACCAGCGACAGGCCGAGCCCGTCGAACGGGTGCCTGTCGTGGAACAGCAAGCTTGGATACGCGTCGACAGCGATGCGAGTCAGGAGAGTCATCAGGGGAGGAACAGCCGGATCGACAACATGAACGGCACCTCCGGCCATCGAGCGCCAAAGGGTGCCAAGCGCAGCATCGTCGACGTTTGCAGGGTCGACGAACAGTCGAGGCCAGGTGGCCCGCGGATCACTTCCCACCGACTCAATACGCACAGCCCGAACGAGATCGAGTTGGTCGAGCACGGCCAACTGCGACGGTGTCAGGTCATCTATCTCGACTCGGATGCCATCCGCGACAACGTCGGCGGGGTCTGCGCCGAGCAAGTACGCGAGCGTCCGCGGGCCGAGGTCAGCGCGCAGCAGCTCTACACGATCAGGATTCACCGTCGAACCGTAACCCACCACCTTGTTACCAGGGTCCGCAGGCTACCGAGGCCGCAAGCGAGCCCAGAAGATTGTGTCTGAGTCCGAGAATGCAGAACCGCGGCAACGATCGCTTCGAGACTGCGGCCGTACGGGTCAAGTCAGCGGCCGTGCTGAGATCGAGCCCGCTGGATAACCCAGGGACGGTAGCCCATGCCGCGCGCTGTGCCGAGGTCGCGGTGCCGGTAGGTGCCCTTCGGCACTGCCCGCATTGTTGCACCGATGAGTTCTGTGAATCGCTTCGTGAGCGCGAGAGCTGCGTCGTTTTCATCGCGTGTGGCGAAGGCGATGTCCTGCTGCGGTGCTCGCTCCGCGACTGAGGAAAGCAGCGTCAGCCCGACCCCTCGTCGCTGTGTCGAAGGCGCCACTGCGACGACCTGAACGAAGGTCGGATCCGCATCATTTTGCCCGATCGATGCGACGCTGAAGCCAACGTGCACGCCGCTGATCTCGGCAAGGAGCACCAGGTGGTCGGTGATGGTCGTCGCGTTGTCCCGTACCGATTGAACCGTGATCGGCTCACAAGCCAACTGCAAGTCCTTCAAGCGGCGGGCGTCGGCTGGATCTTCGGTTGCTTGCCGCACTCTGATTTTCGACGGCGGGAGTTCTCTTAGCGACGCGCGCCACCGCATGAGCCCCGGATCGCTGGCAGGAGGGAAGACCGGTTCCAGTGCGCGGTAGATAGCGTCGCTCTCAGACACGAGCACAGGCTATCGGCTACGCGGCGGGCCAGCTCCGCGAGCGTGCGAACGGTGTAGGACGCCGCCGACTATGCATTAGACAATCGGGAGGGCGGAACCGCCTGTGCGGACAGACGAAGCTGAGACTGAAACAGCTGGCCACTTACGCGACGCTTTCATTCTCAAGGGCTGTCTCCGGCTGTCGGCGCATTTGCTCCGCGAGACCCTAGCAGAATACCCAATGCGATTCGAAATCTTCGTGGACGAGGCGCCGCCCCCGTATCTCCTCGGCGAAAACTGCGAGGGTTCACTCATCGAGACGACGCAGACTGGAAGTTGCAGAAGCGACTCGCTCGAGGCACTGCGGGTAGGCGACACCGCCTCTTCGCTCGTCCTTCTACATGTCCCACCACCTTGAGCTGAGCGTCGGTCCGCAACCACCCGCACTCACGAAAGCCCGAACGGGTCGTCCGCGCGTCCTCGGGTCGGGTAGGGCAGCAGTTAGACGCGGTCGCGCGCAATCTTGCCTAGATGTTGCGGGTGCCGAAAGGAGTGCGCCGCCTAGGCGTTGCCGTCGGGCACAGGCTCGCTAAGCATGGTTTCGACGCTGGTCTCGAAAGCGTCGACATGCGACTGGCTTCGCTAACGCATAACGGCGAGACGATTGACGATAACCGCGGGATCTCCGCCGTCCAGCAGCCAATGGCGAGGCGAGACCGATCTACCAGCTCGGATGAGCCCGCTCTGCGCCGTGGTCATGAATCCTTGCAGGGAAGCTGGGTGCACGAACTCAGCTACGGCGTCCAGCACCTCCGCGACGTGGGGAACCACTCCGGCCGATCCGAACTGCCAGTCCGGGAAGAGCCGTCCGCTTGGCGTCTCGTAGGAATGCAGATCGTCACGGCGCGCCCGCGCCAGTACGTCATCCGTGGTGATCCCCAGTGCCTTCGCCGCCGCGGCGCTCGGGATGGACGACGCGTCCAGGTCGTCGTGCGTGCGTTCTACGACCAGCTTGATCGCGACGGCGACGTCTACCCCGCCTGCGTGCCGCGCCGCTTCGATCTCGCGGAGCTGGTCCATGCGGTCCGCGCGTCTCGCCGCCGCGGTGACGGGGTCTGCCTCGGCATCCGCGGCTTCCGTCGAGAGCAGAGCATCTACGGCAGGACGGTTCTTCACCCACGTCTCGCCATATCGCGCCCCGGGCTTCTCTGGCCATCCGCCCGCAAGCGAGACCAGATCGGCGTAGGTCCGTCGGCCGTGTTCCACAGAAAGGCCTTCTTCAGCAGCGAGGTGGGTGAGATGCCAGAGGAGCAGGTCTGGTCGCATTGGATGAAGTGTCCACATCGCCGTGCTGAGGAGGCCAGCCACGACGTCCAGGCCGATGCCTTCTCGGAGTAGGTCGACGAGGGTGGCTTCGGCTCCCCGGTACGGGAAGTTCTCGTGCTGCCAGTCGATGTCGTGTGCGGCGGTGCCGAGATTCGTGCGTACTGAGACGAGGTCGGATACAGCAACTGGTATGAGCGCGTTGGGGGGCACGGTTACGACGGTCTCGACGGGCGCGTAGCCGAACCCCCAGTGAGCAAGCGCCGGGAGGCCGCCGATCACCGGCGGGGATGCTCCATTACGGATGAACTCCTCACGTCGCTCCGTCAGCGTGCGCTCCGATCCGGTGAGGAGCCAGAGCGCTTCGGCCTCGCCTATGGGCTCGGAGACCGAGCGGACAGCGGAGTGTGCCCAAACGTCGTCCACCATCATCTCCAGGTCGCCGGAGATCTCCATCTCTGCGAGGACCTGCATGCCCCTACGTGCGTCAGGTAGCCGCTCGATCTGTGCACGCGTGATGAGGCCGCGCTGGCTTGCCACCGTCGAGAGAATGCGATGTCGAGCTTCATCAAACATGTGGCGAATCTAACTCGTCGGAACCGATGCGGGCCAGCTTTCACAGCGATTTCCGACTAATGCGTATTTTACTCGCGCCAGTCAACGCGTACTTTCCTCGCACCCATTTCGGACGCTCTCACAGCAGCGAGTCGATCATTGTGCGTATTCATGTCGCGCTTTCCCTCGAGACCCCCGCAAAGCGCAGGAATTGTTGCATCGCCGTCGTAGTCTCATCGGTGTCGCCCGTCGGCCCGGTTCTGGAGGTAGGAAGCGATGCACAACGATCGTGCGCTTGAACAAGGGGAGAGACGCACACGTCGGGCGCGAGCAATCGCCTTGTGGGATGGCCTGGACGCGGCAGCTCGCCGCGTGTGGCCAACCTTCGATGGGCGGCCAGCGGAGGAGATTCGCTTGCCGGGGGAGGTGCGGGTGGCAATTGCTGGAGACTGGGAATCTGAGGAGGCGCGTGTGTTTCCGCACCTCCGGCGTCTCCATCGGGTGGCCCCCGATGTGCGCACGATCCTGCACACCGGCGACGTCCGATGGGCCGCTCCACGTTCCAGCGCCGGCCGCAAGGTTCACGAAGCGACCGGGTTCATCCCGCGGCTTGACCGCGCGCTGGCAGAATCTGGTATCGACCGACTCATCGTCGTGCCCGGGAACCATGAGTGGTGGGATCGGCTCCACCAGGAGTTCGCGGACAACCCGCGTCGCTTCTTCCGCGTCGCGCACCGGATATGGCTGGCCCCACGTGGCATGCGGTTCACCCTCGGCGGCCGAAGCTATCTCTGCATGGGAGGGGCCGCGTCTCTCGAGGTCGACCGCGGCCCCTTTGAAGTACCGTCTGAAGTTGAGATCGACGAGGCAATCGCAGGCGGTCCCGCGGACGTACTACTTACGCATGAAGCACTGAACGTTGGGATCACCGAGGTTGAGCGCCAAATCGGCCATGCTGGCAGGTGGACGCCGGACCGTCGCGCTGCCTCGTCCATCTCGCGTGAGCGAGTGACAAGGCTCTTCGAAGCGGTGAAGCCGCAGCTGGCGCTCTTCGGACACATGCACGTTGCGGGCTCAACTTCGGTCGGGGACAGTGCCGTGCACTGCCTGAACGCGATTGGCGAAAAAGGTGGGCACCACATGGGCCTCCTATCGATCGACGACCTCCACATTGGGTGGGTGGAAGACCTTGCCGATCCGTTGTGATGCCAGTCGGCTTCAACTCCGGCCGGAGGGTGATGGCCCCCGCAAGGACCGGGGCACATGTGCTCCCTTTGTCCTGCTCTCGGCAGCCGGCACCTAGTGCAGTGCGTGTGCAGGCGAGGTCTCGGCCCTCAACGACACGCAGACAGCACACGCCAGCAGAGTCCTCACCCCGACCGCATGAGCTGCCGCGGAGCACACAAGGGTCATGCTCGAGCGAGTGCATGAGATGCAGGCAGTCGAGTGCGGTCGAGTGCGGTCGGTGATGGAGCGCTACGCGGAGTGCCTCCGGAGTGGGAATTGGTTACCTCGCACCCTGCCCGGCAGAGTTCGCTCAGAAGGTCATCGCCACGGCGGTAGTCGTACCGCCCCAGTGATGGCCCGCCGAGCTGGTCGCGCCATCCGCGATCACTGCTTCCGCTCCTTCGCGCGGGTCACGCCACGCATCGCCGAGGCGAGAGCGTAAGCCGCGATGTCGGCATCGCTGACGCCGTTTCGCCGCAGCTGCGCGGCCCAAAGATGGACCACCAACTGGCTAACGAGAGCCCGCGGGACCGCGAGAAGCAGGGTGCTGAGCCCGGCGATGAAGCCGGCAGAAGCGATGAGCCCCAGCAGTGGTTCCATGTGCATCTCCTTCTTGTGCGAGCACGCCAGAAATGGCGAGCTCTTATCACAGAAGGAAGATTTGGAATCCGATCATCGGGGTGGTGCGGACGATGATCATTGCACGCCTTGGCCGAGCCTCGCAAGCCCCATGTCGGCTCCTGACGGCAGCCGCAAGCCGGTGGCCCTCGGCCGCTTTCGCATCAGGCGCAAACCACGGGCTCGTCCGCAAGCTCATTCCTGGCCCGAGCGTCCCGATCGCCGCGAGGATGGCCGCTGTCCAGCGGCTCGGGGTCATGGCAGCGCCAGTACGACGCAGGACCGCGAACACCCAGTACGACGCAGGACCGCGAACACGAAGAACGCGAACAAGGTGGCCACGAACCCAGTACTGAAGCCGAGAACGAGCGCTGGCGGGCCCGTATAGAACAACACGGCGGCTGCGCTCAGTATCGCCTTCGGGAGCGCAGACCAACCGTCGTCGAGTAACGCTCCAAGGATCGAGCTCGCAATGACCGTGAGCAGCGCGATCAGCATCCCGTAGCCGCACCCTCGCGGGAGAACACGTAGGGCGTCGGCAGCGAAGTTACTCATGCGGTCACTCTGACCGAACACCTGGACGACTAGTAGGCCCCGGTTCGAGCCTGACAACTTGCCAATTTCAGCGATCGCAGGTCGTGTCCGACTTTGCAAGGGCCTCCGACCGGATGACCGGACCTAGTGGCGACTCGCAGACCGTCAACTCGATCCGCGCCTGCCAAAAGAACGTCGGAGTCGGCCGGGGAAGCCAAAGGGGAAGGAATCGTGAACTTTTCCGCCCAGGGTGTGGTCCCCCGTCTACTCGTCGTACCAGCAGTCGTTCACGACGCCGGTCACGCCACGGACAGTGGTCTTCACGTGGGTGTTCAAAGTCTGCGACGTACGGTCGGTAGCGGGCACTTCGATCTCTCGCCAGCCCACGATGTCGCTGGTGCTGTCGAGGACCTTCAGCGCGCATCGCGCCTCTCGCCCGGGATCCATTGCAACTTGGGTAACGATCACCGTCTCGTGTTCGGAGACGACCGTGTAGCCGACGTCGAGCGCCTCGGGTCCAGACTTTTCACTACCGATGCCGGCCCAAACAACCCACATGACCGATGCGAGAACCACGCACGCGCCGAGCAGGATTGCGCTCCACCGAGTGAGCCGTGTGTTACGGAGAGTCCGGCCGTAGCGGTCGTCTAAGTCGCTTGAGGTCATCCTTCTACTTCAGTTTGCAAACTCGTGGTGGATGTCAGCGAGAAAAGTGGACAGGTGGGTGAACTCTGTTTGGTCGTGGATCATGAGCTCGTATGCGAACGACCTTGCCTGCTCACGCGCTACATCCGCGTTCGGTGCAGGGATCGCCGATCCGGAGAGACCGCGGTCGAAAATGTAGCGGCTACGAAGCTCAAACCCATTGTCGGTATTCCGGACGAGATGCAGCATTACACCGCCCTCAATTTCCGCACATGCGTGGGCTGAGTAGACGCCGTCAAAGCGAACCCGATCGAAGCCCAGCGCTTCAGGCTCCACAAAGTGGATCTCGAGCTCCGCCCGTACGGGCCCGAGGTACTCGACGACATCGTGAGTGTTACCGATATAACGCTCCGCGTCGGTGAGACCCGGCTGCTCGAGAACAGCACGGTTTCGGGGCGTTGCCTGCAAGTGGTTGTACGGATACCAAAGCGAGTACCGCTCCGGCTCAACCGAGTGCCACCAAAACCACCAGGTGAACATCTCTGCGGTGCAGCCAGGGAAACGGGTCAAACTGGCCACGTAGGGCGTGCCCGCTTCGCTCACACCCCATCCCGTTTCGACGTCGTGGTAGCCGGGGTTCAGGAGTGAGTCAAGGTCCGCCGGTGACGACGACAGCATCTGTGAGGTGGGTGTGGGACGGTGCAGGGCGGGGAGAATGTCGTCGTGCAGCCACAGGTCGCCGTTGAAGTACTTCGCATAGGGTTTGCCGGCGATGCGATCGCGATTGAACTCGTAGAGGTCTTGCGTCGGGACGGGGTAGTACGTGGTGGGGAGCATGGTGAGCTTTCTATTCACGGTGACGGGTACGGAGGAGGCTGCTGCCTTCAGCGGCTTGACGAATCCTGTTCGAGCGTGAGGAGGAGGAGTCGCAGAGCGGCTGCAACGTCGGCTTGACGCTCAGGTGCGAGGGCGTCGAGCAGGGACGATTCAAATGCGTAGTGCTGAGGCAGATCAGCATCGAGGTCTGCGACACCTTCCGGGGTGAGTTCGACCATCATGGATCGGCCGTCTTCGGGAGCAGGGACGCGGACAATCCATCCCTCCTGCGCGAGTCGTTTGAGGCGCCCGGACATACCTGCGGACGAGACGAGCACTCGCTGCGCGATGTCACCAGGTGCCATGCGGAAGGGCGGCCCGACGCGTCGGAGTGCACGGAGGACGTCGAAATCGCCGCGGTTGGAGACAAGCATTCCGGGACGTCGCCGGAGCCGATCGTTCTGTCGTTGCTCGATGAGGTGAGCCAATCGCTCAACGCGAGCAAGCACACTTCCAGCACTTATATCCAGGTCGGGGAGCGCTTCGGCCCACTCATTGTTGGCTCGGTCGATTGCGTCAGTCACGATCACCATCCTCCTCGATGGCGGGCCCAGCGATGGGAGCGCTCAGCCTTCGAACGGTGAGGAGCACGATGACGATCGCGCCGACACCAACGACCGCCGAGACGAGGAGCCCCCCGGTAATGCCCATTGGCAGGAGTACGGCAGCAGCCAGAGCTGCTCCGAGTTCGCGGCCGCCGGCGGTGACGCCTGACGCGACACCCTCTTTGCCCGGCTGAGCCCGGACAAGCCCGGCGGCGGAGGTGCTCGGCACCAGGAGGCCCCAACCAACTCCGAGGACGATCAGTGCGGGAATGATGGCGGCATAGCGCTCGAACAGGAACGGGATTGGAATCAAACTGATCACGATCAGCGCGGATCCGATGAGCATGGTGCCGCGAATTCCAACTCGTTCTTGCAGACGGCCAGCGGCGAGGGCGGCGATGACGTTGCCTCCAGCGAGCGGTAGCAGTGCTACGCCGGATGCGAACGCACTCATACCGAGCTGGTCTTGTAGCCCCATGCTGACGATATACAGCGGACCGAAGAACGCAGCCGTGCCCACGATGGTGACGAGTGCGTTGCCGCTGAATGCGATGTCTCGGAGCTGTTCGAGGGGAAGCATCGGTGCGGACGCGCGGCGTTCGATAGCACCGAAGGCCCAAATGAGCAGCACCGTGATGAAGACGCCAGCGACGATCATCAGCGGGGGCATGGCGGTTGCATCGTGGGCGATGAAAACGACCACGCCGAGGAGTACCACCATCACCATCAGCCCGGGCAGGTCGATTGGTCGGTCCGAGGTCGGGATGCGCGGGAAAACTGGCAGTCCAACTGCAGCGAACACGACGGCCAGGACTGCGACGACGACGAACGCAACCCGCCATGACGAGGACGAGACCAGTGCTCCGCACACAACTGGCCCAACTGCGGCACCGAGTGCGTTCGCTCCTGCCCACACACCGATGGCAACTCCTAGCTTCTTCGTGTTGTCACCAAAAACGAATTGGATTAACGCGAGTGCGGCGGGCAACACCAAAGCAGCCCCGGCCCCCTCACCGAATGTGCCGACGATGACGAAGCCGACACTGGGGGCAGCCGCAGCGACGGTGGAGAAGACGGCGAACACGACGAGGCCCGTCATGAATACGCGGTGCGCGCCGAAGCGATCGGACAGGGCCCCGCCGGTTAACGAGAGCATTGCGAAGGCAAGCGTGTATCCCGAGAGAACCCAAGACAGCGCACCCTCGGTCGCGTGCAGCTCGGCCCGAATCGACGGGGACATGATGTTGAGCCCCGACGTCAGAAGGATCACGAGGAAGGTGCCGAGGCTCGCGCTGGCCAACACAAGGGGCTTGGAGCGAAATTTGGGGCCCGTCTCGGGAGCTGCGTCCATGGCGATCATCCCGTCATACTATCTCTCTCGCACGCGAGATATCTACCGTAGTGCTGCTGCTGATGCGTTGGAGGGCATGGCGCGCAGGGCGCCCGATGGGCGCGCACAAGAAGAGGGGCGGTCACTAGGACCGCCCCTCTCCCCACCCTTCCCTTGGTGTGTGGTGCTACCTGACTGTTGCGGTCACCCCCTTTGACGAGCCGGTGTTGCCGAGCTTGTCGGTCGCGGACAGGTGAACTGCCAGCGTCCCGGCACGCACGCCTGGAACTGCGACCGACCACTTGCCGGACTTCACGGACGTGGCCACCGCGGTGGCGTTCGCCAGTGCCGAAGTTGAACTTTTCGCCTTCACGAACTTGCTGCCCGTGAAGTAGTAGTAGCTCGAGCCGCGCTTCTCCGTGACCTTCACCGTCACCCCGGCGACGCCGGAGCCGGTGTCCTTTACGGTGCCGCTCACGTGCGCCCAGGATGATGCACGTTCCTGATGTGCGGGACGCGTCACGGAAGCGACGGGTGCCGTCTTGTCGACGGTCACGGCGAGGGCTGCCGAGGCTTCATTGCCACCTGGGACGGACGTGCTTGTCGCGACAGCGACAACTGAGATGGAGTGCTTCCCTGCTGCGAGCGTGAGCGGCGTCGACAGCACGGACGGCGCGACGGTCTTGACGACCTTTCCGCCGTCTCGAACCTGGTAGGCCTTCACCGATGTTGCCGGTGTCGACGCTGACCAGGACAGGGTGACCTTGGACTTCACGAAGGTCGTCGTCGATCCGACTCGCACGGAGGGGGTCGCCTTGACATGACCCGGCGCCGTCAGCGCCACACCCTTCACCGTGAGGACCGTGGCCGTCGTTGGGACGGAACCGAGGTCGTTGGTGAAGACGGCGCGGTACTGCGAACTGTTGTCGGAGAGCTTCGACTTGAACGTGTAGGTCGCGGAGGTGGCACCGACGACGTCGTTCCATGTCGTGCCCTTGTCCGTGCTGACCTGCCACTGAACAGTCGGTGCCGGCGACCCGGTGGCGGCTGCGGAGAGCGTCACCGTTGCGCCTTCGTTCACCGTCTTCTTCGCGACTGGGTTCGTCGTGACAGACGGAGCGACGACGGTTGCGGGGACGTCGCGGGTGACCGAGGCGACCAGGTTCTCGGACGACGCGCCGAGGCTGATAGTCCGCTTACCCGAACCGATGACCCACTTTTGTCCAACGGTGTCCCAGGCGGAAACCTGCTGCAGGTCCACATGCAGCGTCTTCGTCGCTGACTTGCCAGCGGCGAGCTCGACGCGATCGAACTGCACCAGCTTCTGCGTGGACTGTTGGAAGCCAGCGGTCACGATGCCGTTCGCGTCGAACGTCGGCGTTGCCAGGTCGGGAGAAGCGCCGAGGTACACCTGGGGTGCGTCCGCGCCGTCCTTCTTGCCGGTGTTTGTGACGGAGAAGGTGACGTCGAGTCCGCCGTCCTTCGCGTTCTTGACGCTCAGGTCGGAGTACTTGAACGACGTGTATGAGAGTCCGTACCCGAAGGGGAACCGCGGCTTGTAGCCATTCGGGTTGGCCTCAGGGTCGGTGTACCAGCGGTAACCAACGTTGACGCCGTCGGTCCACTTGATCGACGGTGTGGTCTCCGATCCGGTCTGCGTTCCGGTGGTGCGCTCGAGGTTGCCGGAGAACGGGGTGGAGTCGTCGTCCTTTGGGAACGTCATCGGAAGCTTGCCTGACGGGTTCACCACGCCGTACAGCAGGTTGGAGGTTGCTTGCCCTCCCTTTTCACCCGGGTACCACATCTCGAGCACCGCATCGACGTTGTCTACCCAGGGCATCGCGACGGCGGTGCCGGAGTTCAGCACGACGACGGCTTTGTTGCCGGCGGCGTGTGCTGCGGCGCTGACGGTGTTGATGAGGTTCACCTGGGTCGCGTTGAGGTTGCGCAGTGACGCGGTGGTGGACGAGTTCGGGCCGGCACCCTCAGTGGTTCCCGGCGTGGAGTCGTCGACGAAGATGACCGTTTCGTCACTCGTCTTCGCAGCCTGGACGGCCTTGGCAGTGTTCTGCGCCAGCGGTGCCCACGCAAACCGGATGGTCGGAGTGGTCGCAGTGGACGCGGTGGGCTTGTAGGTGAAGCTCACCTTGTGCAGTCCGACCGACAGGTCGAGGCTTACGCCGAGGTTTTGCTTGCCTAGGTACTGCCCGTTAGAGGCGCGCTGACCGTCGGGGAAGGCGTTCTGCAGGATGTTGCCGCCGGGGTTCACGATCGTCTGGGCTGCGCCGTCGACGCTCAGGCTGAGTGGCTCGGGCGGGCCGTTGCGTCCGGGTTCCTGTTGTACGCCACCGTTGTATGCCGATGCGTTACCCGTGTCGACTCCGTAGGGACGCTGCAGCAGCAGCCGGTACGTGTCTGCAGTGGTCACGTTGAGGTAGCCGCTCCAGGTGTACTGGCCACCCTTGGCGAGGGTGGTCTGCTTGCCGTCGATGGTGGTGTCGACCGTGGTGGAGCCATCGGTGTTCGTGCGGGTCAGACCCGGCACGGCTGAGCCATCGTTGGTCGTCTGCAGGTTCGCGGTGGGGACGGTGTCACCGATCCAGTCGACGCCGGGTGCGGACGTGACGTTCTCGGAGCCGACCTGCGCCTTGATGGCCTTCAGTGGCGTGTAGTTCACCTGGTCGCCGAAGCCGCGGGAGCGTTCACCGCCGGGGCTTGCCGGGAGCAGGGTCGAGGTGGGGCCGACGACTGCGACGGACTTGCTCGTCGACAGCGGAAGCGCGTCGTCCTCGTTCTTCAGAAGTACGCCGCTCTCCTCAGCGAGTGAAAGCGCCACCTTGTCACCGCTGGCCTTGTCTACGGTGGTGCCGTTGTACGTCGAGGAGACGTCACCGTGCTGCTCGACGTCCGATTCCACCGAATCGGGGATCTTGCTGTTGTCGAGCAGGCCGAACCGTTCGTATTCGTAGAGCATGCGGGCGACCGCGTTGGCAGTGGCGCTTGCGTAGGCCGGTTCGAACGACGATGAGGTCAAGTCGATGAGCGGGACGAGCTTCGGCGCGGAGAGGTTGGTCGTTGCGAACTCGTTGTCCATGCCGGCGAGGATGTCCGACGTCGCCTTGCTGGCGTTGTAGTCGGAGGTGATGAAGCCCTTGAGGTTGAACTGATTCTTGACGATGTTGTTCAAGAGGTTCGAGTTCGAGCAGGCGTACTGCGGAGCGTTCTGCTCGCCGACGATCTGGAAGATCGCGTAGGAGCACATCAACGAGCTGACGCCGCCTTCTTCGATCGCGGACTGCGCCGGTGCAAGGTAGACCTCGTGCGCGGCCTGCGAGCTGATGAGCGACGGCGTCGCCTGGTTCTGTCCGTTGTAGAAGGAGACGTGCTTCACCTGGGACAGCAGCCCGGTGCTCTGGATGCCGTTGATCTCGGCCGCAGAGAACTGGGACGATACGTAGGCGTCCTCGCCGTTGGTCGTCAGGTTCCTGGACCATGACGGGTATCGGGCCATGTCGACCTGAGGGCCATAGACGAGATCCACGCCAAGCGCTTTGCCCTGTTTGCCTACTTCCTCACCGAGCAGGTTGTAGGCGTCACGGTCGAACGATGATGCCAGGCCGAGTCGCGTCGGGAAGGCCGTACCGTCTGCGTAGACGTTGATGCCGAGTGCGTCAGCATGCCGGACGGCGGGGACCCCGAGACGGGGAACACCGGCGAGGTATCCGGCTTCTCCGTGGTTGTCCGGGTCAGTGCCTTGGGCGATGACGGCAACCTCTTCCGCTGGCGTCATCTGGGACAGGAGATAGGAGACGGTCTTGGTGTAGGGGGCGTCCTGCGCCGTTGCCGGCGAGACACCGAAGCTGCTCGCGGGTGGGTCGGCTGGCGTGGCGGCGATCGCGGACGGGCCGGTCGTCGTGCCCAGCACGATGGCGAGGCCGACACCTCCCGCGCATGCGGCCAAAGCGGTCCTCGAGACCCGCTTGCCACCTCGACCCTGGTTCATTGAGTGATACACGGTTGTCCTCTCTGACAACACTTCAGGATGAGATCGTGTCGACCTTGCGTCAGCTTCGATGCGAGGTCGTCACTGCCCACCGCCGGCGCGATTCGTCTTCGAAGGCGACTCATAGGCGGTGGAGCTAGCTCAACGTAACCGCACTCTTTCTGCTCGTCAACGCGAAAAACAGCGCAGACTCAAGCAATGTTTTTGACTGCGACCACTCAAAAACAGTCAATTCGATGCGGCATCACTAGGATGATCGTGTGGCTGCCGTCAAAACTGTGTCCCCACGCGACCGCGCGCTGGAGGATGTCTACGACCGAATCCGCCTAGCTCCCGAAGGAGTGTCCCGGTCGGAGATCGCAGCCGCTTCGTCCATGTCGCGGAGCGGCGTCGCTTACCTCGTCCAGCGGTTGCTGCGTGAAGGTCGGGTCATCGAGAAGCAGTCCGATGGCCAGGGCAGAGGTTCCGGCAGCGGCCGCCCTGCGGTGCGGCTCTTCCCCGCGCCAGCAGCTGGATGGATCGCCGGCATCGATTTCGGGCACAAACACATCTACGTGGCGCTGGCGGATGCTCTCGGGAACGAGATCGCCAGCGAAAACACCCTGCAGAACGTCGACCTGAACGCGCAAGGTGCGATGGACACCGCCTGCTCGATCCTGACCACGCTGTGCCAGAAGAACGGCGTCGAAACGCTCGACGCCATCGTCGCGGGCGTGCCGGGACCCATCGACTCGCAACGAGGGGTGGTCCGATCACCGACAATCTTGTCCGGCTGGGTCGGACTGGACCCAGCCGCCGAGCTCGAGCAGCGACTCGGCCAATCCGTCACCGTCGAGAACGACGCCGTCCTCGGCGCCATCGGCGAGTACCGAGTCGGTGCTGCCTCCGGGCACGACGACGTCCTCTACGTCAAGCTCTCCGACGGTATCGGCGCGGCGATGATCCTCGACGGCCGGGTCTACAAAGGCTCGGCCGGACTCGCCGGCGAAATCGGGCACAACCGACTCGAGAACAACAACGAACTCTGCCGCTGCGGTAGCCGCGGCTGCCTCGAAGCCGTCATCTCCGTCGACAGCGTTCTCGCGCAACTCGCCCATAGCCACGAAGGCGTCGAGATCCCCGACATCGCCGACCTACCGTTCGACGACGAGGTCACCGAACGCATCTTCAGCGACGCAGGCCGAACAGTCGGACAAGCCCTCTCCACATTGTGCAACCTGATCAACCCAAGCCTGCTCGTCGTCGGCGGGAAACTCGGAACTGCAAACCAGGCGCTCCTCACTGGCATCAAGCTCGGACTCGACCAGTTTGCGCAGCCCGCCACCGCGCAGGGACTCAGCATCGTTGCAGCTCAACACGGGTGCCGTGCTGAGCTCGCCGGAGCACTGCAGTTGGCAGCAAGGCCCACCTTCTGAGTTCGATCCGAAACGAATGTGACTCAAGTCACGAAGACGCACCCACCACCGATCCCCACCAGAAAGACGAGAACGAAATGCGGCCTGTCGCCGATACCCCACTGATGAACGCAATGGGCTACGACTCACCAGGTGGCCCGGACGTTCTCCGCCCTGGAACTGTCCCCCGACCTACACCTCTTCCCACCGAGATCCTCGTGCGAGTTACCGCATCTGGACTGAACCCCGTCGACTGGCGCACTCGGGCGGGTGCGCCAACGCCAGCCGCCGCCGCGCAAGGGGATGGTTTCCATGTACTGGGCTGGGACGTGTCCGGCGTTGTCGAGCAAGTTGGCCCAGGTGTGCATCTCTTCACCCCAGGCGATGAAGTACTCGGCTTGCCGCTTTTCCCACGTCCCGCTGGCGCGGATAGCGACTTCGTCTGTGCACCGTCGCGGCACTTTGTCCGGAAGCCTGCGTCGATGAACCACGTGGAAGCTGCCGCACTCCCGCTCGCAGGGCTGACTGCTTGGCAGGCTCTCACTGACATGATCACCATCGAGCCGGGGCAGCGCGTGCTCATCCACGCGGCCGGCGGCGGAGTGGGCCACCTTGCCGTCCAAATCGCGAAGCACTTCGGTGCGTACGTCATCGGCACCGCAAGCGCAGCAAGACACGAGTGGCTGCGCTCCCTGGGCGCCGACGAACTCATTGACCACCACACCCAGTTGTTCGAGGACGAAGTCCAGAACCTCGACGTGGTCGTGGACCTAGTGGGCGGTTTCCCCCAGAACGACATTGCTCGGCGCTCGATCAACGTTCTCAAGCCCGGCGGTACGCTCGTCCGGGTGGCGCCCGGCGGCACAGACGGGCTCCTCGAAGCAGCCGGTCAACAGGGGATCGAGGTCACACCCGAGATCCTTGTTGAACCGGACTACGCCGGCCTTCTTGCCCTCACCGGTCTGGTTGAGCTTGGAGCCCTCACCGTCGAGGTACAGCAAACCTTCCCGCTCGCTGAACTCGCTGCAGCCCATCGACTTGGTGAAACTAATCGTGTCCAAGGCAAGCTCGTGATCATCCACTAGTCCGCACTCGCATGCTGGAGCCGCGGATGCGGCGTTGGTAGGGCGCCCAACCCGGATGCTTGGTGACGTTTGTGCTGTCCACGTTATTGGAGATATCACCAAGCGGGAGATCGTCGCGCTCCGGGATCAACCCCGGAGCGCAGCGGCATGCGGCGTCAGCATCGTCGACCTCCGGGATGGAGCGCTGTGTGCTGAACGCGGCAGAGGTGCAACCCAACAGCGATGTGCTTGGTCAGCTGCCGGATGTGAGTTTCGGTGCAGCCTGGACGTCGGTGATGCAGCAAAGCGGTTCAGATTGTGACGTACCTGGCTGACCTCACGGCGCGGCCTTTCCGCGTTCCAGAAGCCGCCTCGCCGTGCCGACATCAGTCACGAGGGACTTCACCATGCCGGTCGCGATCGCCGCGGCGACCGCATCGACCTTCGTAGCACCGCCGGCGACGGCGATCACCTCGGGGACGGCCCGAAGCTGCGTCGCGGTGATGGCCATCGAGCGGTCGTCGATGGAAGGGATCACCTGCCCGTGCCGGTCGAAGAGTGTCGCACCGACCTCTCCGACGACCCCTTCCCGAATGAGAGCGTCGGCGATGCCTTCCTCAGCCGCAGCGTCATACAGCTGTGATTCTGGGGGGGCCCAGCTTCCGACAGCGACCACGCCGATTGTGACGCGAGGGAAGCGGGCGTACGCGTCAGCGATGCCCCGATCGCCGCGGAGTGACCGCGCTGTTTCGGCGCTGGGCACGAAGAGGGGCGCGAAAATCGGGAACGTCCTTCCGCCTGACGCCTGTCCGACACGTCGAATGATCTCCACTCCGTGTTCGGCTACAGGGCCGGCCACGCCGCCGAGCGCCACGACGTCGCAGTACGGCAACTTCGTGAGATGGCGGGTCATCGCCTCGAGAGTGCGGCCAGCGGTGAGGCCCAGGACGTCGTCTGAGGTGACGATCTCCCGAAGGAGATCCGCAGTGACGCGACCGAGTGAATCACGTACGACCTCAGGGTCTTCACTTGGCGCCTCGACCGCGAAGGCCCGGTTGAGCCCGAAGCGTGAGCGAATCGCGGCAGAGAGTTCGAAATCGACCGCGACCGGAGTGTCGATCTCGATGCGGACGATGCCGACCTCCTGAGCCTTCTCGAGCATGCGAGCCACCTTGAAGCGGGACACGCCAAGCTCATTGGCGATCTCGACGCGGCTCTTACCTTCGCGGTAGTACCGGCTTGCAGCAAGGCTCAGCCGAACGACTTCATCTGGTCCCACGTGGAGCTCCTTCGCATCGCGGCCGTTCCCATCCTACGGCTGCGCTCATATGAGCGCCACTAGCGCACATATGATCGGGGCTGTTACCTTCGCTCCACCGTCGCTGAGAGGTGCCGGTGCGCGAGGAAGCGCCGTTGCTCCTCGCAGGAAGCGAGTGAAGTGATGAGCGAACGCATCATCGACGGGCAGCCGGCAAGTTCGGCGCCGGAGACTGTGTCCACTGAGGCGCAGCCGGTAGTCCTCGCGTGCTCCGGGATCGAGAAAGCGTTCTCCGGTATCCCCGTCCTCAAAGGCGTGTCGTTGCAGCTGCAGCCCGGCACGATCACTGCGCTTGCCGGTGAGAATGGTGCCGGCAAGTCGACCCTCATGAAGATCGCATCCGGTCAGTATCGCGCCGATTCCGGCGAGGTGCGCGTTCGCGGTGAGCTACTGCAGTCGGGTAGCACGCAGTCCGCAAACCGCCTCGGCGTTGCGATCGTGCCGCAGGAACTTGCGTCCCTGCTTGAGCTCACCGTCTACGAGAACATCTTCATCGGTCGGGAGATCGTCGGGCCCTTCGGGCTTCGCCGGAAGGCGATGATCGAGGAAGCCCGGAAGGACCTCCAGCAGTTCGGACTCGACTTCGAACCGACCAGGAAGATGGGGACGCTCCCCGTCGGTATCCGCCAGATCGTCGAGATCATCAAGGCCACGAACACCGGGGCTCGCGCGATCCTCCTCGACGAACCGTCCAGCGCCATCGCCGAACGAGAAGTGCAGCAACTCCTTGACGTGATGCGCGCTCTACGCGACAAGGGTGTCGCACTGCTGTTCACGACCCACAAGATGGAGGAAATGCGCGCGGTCGCCGACCACGTCGTCGTTCTCCGGGATGGGGGCCTTGTCCTTGATGACGCGATGAGCGCCGTCTCGGACGACGACATCGTCACTGCGATGATCGGGCGCGAACTCGAGGACCTGTTCCCCGAGCGACCCGAACACGCATCAGAAGTCGTTCTTGAAGTCACCGACCTCCACGTCGAAGGCGCGCCGGAACCCATCAGCATCACGGTTCGACGCGGTGAGATCGTCGGACTTGCCGGCCTTGTGGGCGCGGGTCGGACAGAATTGATCGAGGGAATCTTCGGTGTACGCCGCACCACCGGGGGCACCATCGTTGTCAACGGAAAGTCGTTGAAGCGCAACGACCCGTACGCCGCTATCGGCGCGAACGTCGCTTTGGTGCCCGAAGACCGTAAGCGTGCCGGCGGGGTCCTTTCGATGGACATCCTCGACAACGGCAGTCTCCCGCGTCTGAAGTCGTTCACGACGGCAGGCTGGCTTCGCCAGGGTGCCCGCCGCGCGGCTGTCCAGAAGGCGACGGGGTCCGTCCGCCTGCGAAGCCGCGGGCTCGGCCAGAGCATGGAGACCCTCTCGGGCGGCAACCAGCAGAAAGTTGTGTTCGCGCGCTGGCTCACCGGCACTGTCGACGTGCTCCTGCTCGACGAACCGACGCGCGGTGTCGATGTCGGCGCTCGGAGTGAGATCTACCGAATCATCACAGACCTCGCAGCGAAAGGCATGGCGGTGGTCATGGCGTCCAGCGACATGCCGGAGATCCTGAGCCTGTCCCATCGGGCGCTTGTTCTCCGCGAAGGCCGTATCTCCGGGGTCCTCGACGCTCCAGATCTGGCGGCCCCTGACGTCCAGGACCGCATCTTCCGCTTAGCCAGTGGGCTGAGCGCTACCCCGACGAGCAGCATCTCCACCCTCACCACGAAGGACGACGCACGATGACGACCGAAGCCCTCACTCCATCTGGCCGGCGAAGGATCGACGCGAAGCTCGTCCGGCACATTGCCATCCGCTACGCGATGGTGATCGTGTTGCTGCTCGTGATGTGCTTCTTCGCATATCGCAGCGCACGGTTCGCGACGCTCGATAACGGCATCACGATCCTCATCGCCGCGGCGCCGTTCGCTCTCATCGCCATCGGGCAGACACTCGTCATCCTCACCGGCGGCATCGACCTCTCTGTCGGAAGTGTCATCGCGCTGAGCTCGATGACCGGCGCTCTCGCAGCGAAGACCTTCCCTGATCAGATCTGGGTCGCCGTTATCGTGTCTGTCCTTGTCGGCTTAGCGGCCGGATCGATCAACGGTTTCGTCGTGTCGGTAATGAAAGTGCCACCGTTCATCGCCACACTCGGCATGTTGACGCTCGCTTCCGGTGCCGCCTACGTCGTCGGTGGCGGTGCTCCCATCAACGGTCTGCCCGCCAGCTTCGGTGCCATCGCGAACACCCGGTTCCTCGGTCTCACCATCCCGGTGATCCTCATGATCGTCGGCATCGTGGGACTCGGCATCGTCATGCGTCGTACTGCATTTGGGCTGCGCATCTACGCCGTCGGCGGGAACCCCCTTGCCGCACAGATCGCAGGCATCAAGACCGGCCGCGTGTTCTTCAGCGTCTACGCGATCAGCGGCGCCCTAGCCGGGCTCTCCGGCCTCATGCTCGCCTCCCGAGTCATTACCGGCTCGCCGACGCTTGGGCAGGGGTACGAACTCGACGCCATCGCGGCAGTAGTCATCGGCGGGGCAAGCCTCCTCGGCGGCCGCGGAACGATCTGGGGAACCGCCCTGGGCCTGCTACTCATCCAGACCCTCAATAACGGACTCGACATCCTCACCGTTCCGGCCTACTGGCAGGACGTCATCAAGGGGATCCTCATCGTCGCGGCGGTCGCCGTCGACGTCTGGGCAGCCAAACGGCGCGCCTGACACCTCGCACCACCCCCCCCCGCCGCACCAGTGGCTCCATCACCCGTACACGGAGAGCATCAATGAAGATCACCAAGGGTTTCACGCGCATCGCCAGCATCGGCATCGCACTCATCGCAGTCGGCACACTCGCCGGTTGCGGTGCAGGCGACCCGAGCGCCAACACTGACAGCAGCAGCGGTAAGAAGCCGATCACCGTCGGCATCAGTGTCTACGACATGTCTTCCTTCATCACCGAAGGAAAGGAGGGCATCGATAAGTATGCGGCCGAGAACGACATCACCGTGAAGTGGAACTCCGCCAACAACGACGTCAGCACCCAGGCGGACCAGGTGGACCAGTACGTCAACGCTGGCGTGGACGCCATCATCGTCGTCCCCGTGCAGGCAGAGACGCTCCAGCCGCAAGTCGCGGAAGCGAAAGCGGCGAACATCCCGATCCTGGACGTTAACGCGACGCTGAACAACAAGAGTGTCAGCGCCAGTGTCCAGCCGGATGACGTGGCCGCCGGGGCGCAAGAGGCGCAGATGATGATGGACAAGCTCAACGGCAAGGGCAACGTCGTGATCCTGCAGGGCCCGCTTGGCGGATCGGGTGAGATCAACCGCGGCAAAGGCATCGACCAGGTCCTGAAGAAGTACCCCGACGTGAAGGTCCTCGCCAAGGACACCGCCAACTGGAACCGCTCCGAAGCGGTCAACAAGACCAAGAACTGGATCTCCGCGTTCGGAGACGACATCGACGGTGTCATCTCCCAGAACGATGACATGGGCCTCGGCGCGCTCCAAGCGCTGAAGGAAGCGAACATGTCCAAGCCGATCGTCGGCATCGACGGTATCGAGGACGGTCTGCAGGCCGTCAAGAACGGATCCTTCATCGGAACGTCACTGCAGAACGGCACCGTGGAGCTCGCTACGGGACTTGCGGTCGCAGCACAGGTTGCTCGCGGCGAAGCGAAGACCGACGAAGCGAAAAACCCGGTCTACACAATGCCGGCGATCACGGAGGACAACGTCGACGACGCGATCGAGCACGTCGTCACAGAACGCCCGGCGTTCCTGAAGGGGCTGACGAAGCTCATCGACGGCAACCTCGAGACCGGAGACATCGCCTACGAAGGTCTGCCCGGGCAGAAGAAGTAGCCCCGGAGGGCCGGGACGTCAAACGCACTCCGTCCCGGCCCCCACCGCATCCTCGCAAATAACAAGGCATCGAATGACCGCCCAGCAGACTCGCTTGTCCACCACCTCGAACGGAGCCGACCGATGACCGCAGCGCTTGTCGCCGGCGTTGACTCATCAACGCAGTCATGCAAAGTCGAACTCCGTGACGCCGAAACCGGTGCCTTGGTCAGTAGCGGCTCCGCCCCGCATCCTCCAGTCGCCCCTCCCGTCAGTGAACAGGATCCAGCCACGTGGTGGTCAGCGTTCATCGCCGCGTTCCGGCAAGCGATGGAGCGAAGCGGTGCACCCGCGAACGCCATCCGAGCGATCTCCGTTGCTGCGCAATGCCACGGCCTGGTCGTCCTCGACGGATCTGACAGGGTTATGCGCCCCGCGAAGCTCTGGAACGACACCACATCGACTCCGGAACTACTCCAGCTGCGCGCCACACTCGGTGATCGGCGGATTGTGGAGGCCGTCGGGACACTTCCGACTGCCGCGTTCACGATCAGCAAGCTCGCGTGGGTTGCGCAACACGAACCTGCGACCTTCGCTGACGCCCGTATGTTTCTCCTGCCACACGACTACCTGACATTCCGCCTCACCGGCAACAAGGTGACGGATCGCTCGGAGGCGTCTGGCACTGGGTACTTCGATGCCGGCAAGAACGCGTACATTCCGGAGTTCCTAGACGCGATCGACGACTCACGCGATTGGTCACGGCAACTCCCAGCTGTGCTCGGCCCGAACGACAGCGCGGGGACCGTGCGATCGGAAGCACTCGACGAACTCGGACTTCGTGGCGACGTTCTGGTCGGCGCTGGCGGCGGCGATCAGCACGCTGCAGCACTGGGACTTGGCATCACCGCCGGCGATGTCGTGTACTCGTTCGGCACATCCGGGGTCGTGTCGGCGCTCAGCCGCACACCTGTGCGCGATTACGACGGCGCTGTCGATGGGGTTGCCGACATGACCGATGGCTTCATGCCCCTGTGCTCCACTCTCAATGCTGCGAAGGTCACCGACACCTTCGCGCGGATCCTGGGAGCAGACCACAACGAACTTGCCAGGCTTGCGCTCGCTGCACCGGTCGACAGGTCCGGTCCGGTGATGGCGGCGTTCCTCGACGGTGAGCGAACGCCCGATCGCCCTGCGGCCACCGGAACGATCACCGGAATCACCACATCAACGACACGCGAAGAAGTGGCTAGGTCCGCTTTCGAAGGGGTGATCCTGGGCCTTGTCCACGGCCAACGCCAGCTGGAACGCATGCAGGTGGCGTCGGACGGAGTGATCCTCGCAGTCGGCGGCGGCGCCCGATCCGCGGCATACACGCAGCTGCTCGCCGACGCCCTGCAACGACCTGTTCGCACTGCAGACGTGAATGAGGCCACAGCCCGTGGCGCCGCGGTGCAAGCAGCAGCCGTCGCTGCGTCCGCCTCGGTCGCCGACGTCCGGACCATCTGGACGCCGAGAACGCGCATAGCGGCGGAGGCTCGTCAGGTGGAACGAGACCCGGAACGCGACTACGCAGCTCTCGCGGCCCTCACCGCATTGGACCGAGGATGACGGCCGATAGTCAGATCGCGTCGGTGCCGACCGACACGGTCAGCCTCGCCCCGTGGTATGTGAACGTGCCGAACGCCCTCGCCGGTAGCCTCTACGCCGTCAATCCGTCGTTGCGCATCCGTGCAGCACAACTCCTCGACGACGCCGGAGTTGCCATCCACCTTGACGTCATCGTCGACCCGGACGGCGATCACGTCGGGGTCACGCTCGAAGACCTCGTCGCTGTTCGTGGCGCCGCACCCGACGCGCGTGTCGACGTGCACCTCATCATCCTCGAGCGCTCCGACGGGCATCCCGAACGGTCGAGCAACACCATCCGCGTTCACCGGGCACTGCAGTCAACGCTGAAGGCAGCTACGAGCATCGGAGTTGAGCGGGTCTCCGCAAGCCCTGCTCTTCTCGATATCGAACCCCTTGCTTGGCAGGCGGTCCGCGAATCCGGGGCAGAGATCTGGGCGGAAATCGTTCCCGGATCCGACCAGACCACTGTTCCTGATCACGTGGACGGCGTTCTGGTGATGTTCATTCGCCCCGGTACCGTCGATCGTGCCGCCGGAGACCGGCTCCAGGTAATCAAGGAGCTTGCGCAAAGCTTGCCGGTCGGTGCCGATGGCGGGATCACATCCGAGCTCGCACAACGCTGCGTCAGTGCCGGTGCCACCGTGGTCGTTTCCGGTCGAGCGCTCCTAAGCAGCACCATCGACAGCACACCCCACACAACCAGAACTGGAGTCCGTCCCATGAGCACCACCTTGCCTGCACACTCCCGGACAAGCGTCCTCACCGGAGCGAAGGAACTCACCATCGAGGACCGCCCCGTCCCCCAGCCAGCGGACGACGAAGTCCTCATCCAGGTCGCAGCAGTCGGTGTCTGTGGCTCCGACGTTCACTACTACCGTCACGGCCGAATCGGTGACTTCGTCGTCGACGGCCCGCTCGTCCTTGGCCACGAACTCTCCGGACGGATCGTGGCTGTCGGCGGAAGCATTGACAGCGCCCGAGTGGGCGAACGGGTGGCGATCGAACCGCAACGTCCGTGCCACCGTTGCCGGCAGTGCCTCGCTGGCCGCTACAACCTCTGCCCCAACATGGAGTTCTACGCAACACCGCCGATCGACGGCGCGTTCACCGGCTACGTCACTATCCAGGCTGAGTTCGCCCACCCCGTCCCGGACACGATTTCCGACGAGGCCGCCGCGCTCCTCGAACCGCTTTCCGTTGCCATCACCACAATGCGGAAGGCGGGCATCGTCCCCGGATCTCGCGTCCTCATCGCAGGCGCAGGCCCCATCGGCATCATCTGCGCCCAGACGGCACGCGCGTTCGGCGCCGCTGAAATTATCGTCAGCGACCTCGTCCCGGAACGCCGCGAACGAGCGCTCACCTACGGGGCAACGAGCGTCATCGATCCGGCAGCAACCGATGTTGCGACCGCTGGCCTGTCCGTCGACGCCTTCATCGATGCCAGCGGCGCGCCCCGGGCAGTCTTCGCCGGCATCAAAGCGGTCGGACCGGCCGGTCGTGCGGTGCTCGTCGGCCTCGGCAACCCCGAGATGACGCTTCCCGTGGAACACATCCAGAACCTAGAAATCATCGTCACCGGCATCTTCCGGTATACGGACACATGGCCGGCCGGCATCCATCTCGTCGCGACGGGGCAGATCGATCTTGATTCGCTCGTCACCGGTCGTTTCGACCTCGACCACGTCGCGGAAGCGCTGGAAAGCGATCTCGACCCGGACAGCCTCAAGTCCATCGTCTACCCGACCAAGTAACCATCCTCCAACCCCTGAGGTTCCGCGGCACACTGCACGGACCGTCCACGAAAGGCACCACATGACTTCCCCCTTCAGCCTCCAGGGCCGCACCGCTATCGTCACCGGCGGTAACCAGGGCCTAGGCAAAGCGTTCGCGTTTGGTCTCGCCGAAGCTGGCGCCCGGGTCGCGATCGTTGGTCGCTCCGCGGCACGCAACGAGCAGGTCGCTGCAGAGGCTGCGGCGGCGGGGCATGAGTTCGTGACCATCACCGCCGACATCACCGACGACGCGCAGGTCACCCGCATGACCGAAGAAGCCGTCACCGCGCTCGGCACCATCGATGTCCTCGTCAACAATGCTGGCACCTGCTACCACAACGAGGCGTTCGCGGTCACCGACGACGAATGGAACGACGTCTTCAACCTCAACGTCCGCGCACTGTGGAAGGCGACGACGGCAGTCGGCGCGCACATGCGTGATGCCGGTTCGGGCTCGATCGTGAACATCGGCAGCATGTCGGGCCTCATCGTGAACCGGCCGCAGTGGCAGCCGGCGTACAACGCGTCGAAGGCGGCCGTGCACCACCTGACGAAGTCGCTCGCGGTCGAGTGGGCGAAGTACGGGATCCGCGTGAACGCCGTCGCACCCGGGTACGTAAAGACCGAGATGGCCCCGGTCGACCGCGAAGACTTCAAGCGGTACTGGATCGAAGACGCACCGCAGCAGCGGTTCGCGCTGCCCGAGGAGATCGCGCCGAGCGTCGTGTTCCTCGCCAGCGATGCCGCATCGTTCATCACCGGATCAGTGCTGGTCGCTGACGGTGGGTACACCGCCGTTTAACGGCCGGGAAGGAAACACCATGACTGACATCCGCCGTATCGTCGTCCGCTCGTTCGACGACATCGCCGTCGAAACCGTACCCGCGCCCGAACCTGCCGCTGGCGAGATCCTCGTCCGCAGCACCATCGTCGGCATCTGCGGCTCCGACATTCACGCCGCTCACGGACGGCACCCGTTCATGTCGCTGCCGTTCTGGCCCGGCCATGAAGTCGTCGGAGTCGCAGAACGGGTCGGAGCCGGCGTTGACGACCACATCGTCGGCCGTCGAGTCGTCATCGAACCGAACCTCGCCTGCGGAGTCTGCGACCAGTGCAAAGCGGGCCGATACAACATCTGCGCCAAACTCGACGTCTTCGGCTGCCAGACACCCGGCGGACTCACCGACCGATTCACCATCGCCGAGGATCGCGTCATCCCGCTCCCGGACGACCTCGACGACACCTGGGCTGCGCTCATCGAACCGCTCGCCACCCCGGTACACGCCGTCCGCCGCGCAGGCGACCTCACCGGCAAACGCGTCGTCGTCATCGGCGCTGGCCCGATCGGGCTGTTCGTCACCATCGCTGCGCTCGAAGCTGGCGCGGAACGCGTCGTCGTTGCCGACCTGCTGGACAGCAAACGTTCCAGAGCTGAACGACTCGGAGCCCACGGCTCGTTCGACCCAACCGCCGACGACGCCGCCGGGCGCGCCGTCGACGAGCTGCAGGGCCGCGCGCACGTCGTTTTCGACTGCGTCTCCCGCGAATCCACCGTGCACTTGGCCATCGAAGTCCTCGACAAGGGCGGTGCGCTCATGACCATCGGCGTGCCCGCCGGGCCGACCACCATCGACCTTGACCTAGTTCAGGACCGCGAACTGAGCATCACCGGAAACCTCATGTACGTCCGGGAAGACGTTGAACACGCTATCGCCCTCCTGCGAAGGAAGCCGTTCCCCATCGACGAGATCGTGACATCCACTTTCCCGCTCGAGCAGGCAAGCGAAGCCTTCCACACCTCCGACGACCCCGAACAGGTCAAGGTGCTCGTCACGGTGAACTGAAGTCGCAGCACGCCTCACAAGTTGCACTTAGCGTGGGATGAACACCTGTTCGTCCCACGCGTGAAACGAAAGAGCAGACACGACATGCCCGACTCGGGGATGCCCCAAAGCGGACGCCAGCCTGCGACGCCGGCTCCGGAAGCGCAATGGGACGAACGGTCCGTTGCCGCTCTCCAAACGGTCGCCGAGGAACTCACTACCCGCCTCGCCGCAATATCCCGCGAACAGTGGGAGCCGCTCGTCGAGATGCTTCGGAACGCTTCCGCGAACGTGCTTGTCAGCGGCCAAGGGCGCAGCGGGCTCGTCGCACAGATGGCCGCTATGCGGTTCATGCACCTCGGCCTGCGAGCACACTTCGTCGGTGAGGCAACGTCACCGCCAGTCCGCGCGGGCGATGTGCTCGTCGTCGTGTCGGGCTCTGGAGCAACTCCGGTCAGTGTTGAGTTCGCGCGGATAGCCCACCGGGAAGGTGCCTCGGTCACAGTCATCACAAAGGACGCAGCAAGCGCGCTTGCGACGATTGCGGATGTCGCCGTCATCCTCGGGACCGGTGAGTCGGCGCAATTCGCCGGGAGCGCGTTCGAACAAGCGGCGCTGGCCCTGCTTGACGCGGTGGTGCTCGACCTTCGCGCCGACGACCGGGCAGCTGCATACGACGACATGCAGCTTCGACACACGAACCTGCAATAGGTAACCGGGCGCCGCCGTCCTAGGGGATTAAGGGGCGACCGGCCAGATGGTCTTCCGCATCACAGTCTTGCTCTTGCCGATGTGGCGCTCGAACGTGAACCCGGCCTGCTCGAACATGGCCCTGGTGCCGTTGTGCAGGAACGACGACGACGTGCGTTTGCCGGGCGTGAGCTCGTTCGGGAACGAGACGACCTCACCGCCGCCGGCCTCGGCGATCAGTGCGAGTGCACCGTCCAGCGCTTCGCGGGCGACACCGGACCGGCGGTGGTCACGGTCGACGAAGAAGCAGGTGATCCGCCACGGCGGTGGCGCGGGTTCGCCGGCGTCGTACTGCTTGCGGTGGTAGATGTTCGGCAGCTCCGCCGGGCTGCCGAACTGGCACCACGCGATCGCGTCGTCGCCGTCGAATACCAGCGCGGCGTGCGCGACCCCTTCGCCGACGAGCCGCTCCTTGAAGGTGACCCGGTCGTGCTCGCTCTTGACCGTGGCATCGGTGTCGCCGTGGAAGTAGGAGCAGTAGCACCCACCCCAGACCCCGTTGTGCTTCGCGGCGAGGGCCTTCCACGCGGGAAAGGTCTCCGGCGTGAGGGGCTTGATCACATGCGTCGTTGTCATGTTCTGTCACCAGTCCTGTCCAGTCCGTCAACGCAGCCCCGTACCCATGAGACGCCCGCAGGCGTTCACGGCGTGAGAGCCTGCGGCGATGACGCCAGCGCTATTGACCGGAAGCGTAACTCCGCGTGCCCCGAAGCGCGCGGCTCGCGCGCACAGCGGGGGTTGCGGACAGACCGAGACGCCGCGGGAGTCGGCGTTCCGGTAGCAGCCGGGACCGTGGTCAAGCGGTTTCAGCGCGCGGGTTCGCTGCTGCGGTCGGCGGGGAGGGACGCGAGGAGGCGGATCTTGTCGGCGCTGTCGCTGTCCGCGTCCGGGTAGTAGACGACCAGCAGCAGCCCGCCAACGGGGAACTTCTCCCGGTGCATCTGCATCGTTCCCACGGTCGGGTGATGGATGACGGCGGAGTTCCCGGCGAGTTGCCGTACGTCCTGGCGTGCCCAGATTGATCGGAACCGGGCACTGGCCATCGAGAGTTCCCCAACGATCTCCACCGCACGGGTGTCGGTGATGTCATCGCCGATCAGGTGCCGGAACGACGCGATCGCGTCGACGACCGCGTTCTCCCAGTCGTCCTGGAACTCGCGCTCTTCGGCATCGAGCAGTAGCGACCGGAGCCGGTTCTGGCCCGGTGCCAGACGGGGAGAGAAGATTCTCGCGATCTCGTTCGATGCGAGGACGTCGAAGTAGCGGCCTTCGATGAACGCCGGGATCTCGAGTGCGGTCAGGAGCTGGTGCCGCCGGCGGTCGCCACCGCGGGGCAGGAGAAGGTGAACCCGAACGCGTTGCCGCTGGATGCGTTCCTCGACGAGGTCCTCGGCCTGCTGACCCAGACCCCGACCCCGAACGAGATCGTCGTCGAGCGTGCACAGGCACTGCGATGGGCCGAGCGCGACGGCAACTACGCCGCAATGCTCGAGCAGCGTTCGCAGTCACTCACCACCCTCCCCGGACGCTGATCCGCCCGCAATCCACGACGCTGGGGCACGCCGGAACCGGCTGCGCCCCAGCGTCTGCCGGTTCCGCACATTGCCGCCCCGCCACGCAGTGCGCCGGCCAAACGCACGACACAGAGCGACGCCGCTCACAGTTCCGCGGGCGCCGGATCCGGCGCCGAGGCGTGCGGTAGCTGATCCACTGCCGAACGGCGCGAACGAAGTCGCCGCATCGGTGTCCGTCGCGGCGGCTACTATCCGGGCATGGCTACGCATGTTGACTGGGCTCGGCTCGACCGCAGCGAGTTCGAGCGAATCGTCAACGTGCTGATCACCCGCGACGGAGACGCACGCGGATTCATATCGATCGCCCCCGACGGCCGTGGTGGCGATGCCGGCATCGACATTGAGCTTCGGGATCCCGTGAGCGGTCGGATCGTGCACATCTACCAGTTAAAGCACTTCCCCGAAGGCTTCTCATCGGGCTGGGCGCAGAGCCGGCGCAAACAAATCCGCAAGTCGTTGCGTAGCGCGCTGCAGCACGAGCCGGACGATTGGACGCTCGTGGTGCCCGAGCAGTACACCGCGGCCGAGCAAAAATTCGTCACGAACCTCGCCCACGACACCTCCACCACGGCGCATGTCATGGGAACTGTCGAACTCAACAAACTGCTCACGCAACACACCGACGTGCACGACTGGGCGGTGCGCGACGCCGTCAACAACGCACTCGATCGGGTCGGTCGGAGAGACGTGCAGCCGACCAAAACCTCGGACGCCGCGGAAGGCCTGAGCCGCTACCTCGCGCAGCAGGACACGTTCAGCCTGTACTGGGGCCGGAAGCCGATCTTCCGCGATGGGGGCATCGTGTGGGAGTTTTACACCAAGCGGGACGATGCCCCGGTCATGGAACCGTTGCGCATCACGATGAATACCGCGTTCGGCGCTGACGACGCCGAACTTCGCAAGCTCACCGACGACGTCTTCGGCTACGGACGTGGCAAGCAACTGGACCTTCCCGAGCATGTCGTGCAGTCACTGGTGCTCGACGGGCCGGCTGAATGGTTCGCAGGCGTCGAGCACAACGTCGCCCTGTCGTTCACGCCGATGTTCGACACCGCTGAATCTCGACCGGCCCGCATCGAGGCATACGACCGAGACGGCGCGCTACTCGGCGCACTGAGCGGTCGAACAATCAACTCCAACGCCGGAGACGTCGGTGGCTTCGTCGAGGTGCTGTTCGAAAGCAGCCTCACGACGCTCTGGCGATTCCCCCGAAACTCGCGCAACGGCTCCACCGACATCACACTCGATGCAGTTGGGCAGCCATCCGCAGCGGTCGCACGCGCCACGCGCTTCCTGCGACACTTCAAGCACCTCGACAAACTCCGCCTCGAGGTCGAAGGGCACCCGATCATTGCGCAAGTTGATGCGTCACGATCCCCACTCATCGATGACGAGCTCCACGAGTACGCGGACGACCTCGGCACGATCGAACGCCTCGCCGACGTCAGCCTGCCGTTCCCCGCCGCGATGCCCGACCTCAACGAACGCATCTGGACTCGCATCACCCGAATGCTCCTCGAGGGTCGATGTGCACTCATTCACAACTACAAATCAATGAACGCCACCCTGAACGGCACACGCGACGAAGCGATGGAACAGCTCCTTTCCGATGGCGCTCAGATCCTCAATGCAACCACCGCCGGCAACGACGGGGACAGCGGTGTCCGGATCCTCGACACCGAGGTCCCCGTCGCCGGCATGTGTATCTGGCACCCACGCATGCATATCGCAGACGCTGAGGAAGTACGTCAGCGCCTCGACTCCGGCACCGCCGAAGGGATGCACGTCGTAATCGAACCGATGGATGGCACACCCTTCCGCGTCTACAGCAGCAAGCACACCTCCCCGGAAACCCGCGTGATCCCCGAACCGTGGAAGATCACCGGCATCGGTGAGCACCCGGCACTTGAAGAAATTCGCGCACAAGCCGGCGAGTGAGATCTCGCCAGGACCCAACAACTTACTGAGGCTCGACCCTCGCGAACGATCTCCGCTGTCGATGTACGGCGTTCCGCCACGGTGGTCGAACACGGCGAACTCATTGTCGCGTACCAGACCGGGATCCTCGACGACAACCTGCACGTGATCCTCGACGGGTACCTCGGAACACTCCAGCACGTCCTCGGCCTGCACGTCGAGGAGTTCGCTCCACCCGCCGCGCCGGTGGGCGGAACGACCCCGTCCTACGACATCGATGGTCTCGGAGCGGGCTCGGCAACGGAATGGGGCGAGGTGGTCCGCGTGCACGACGCCCAAGTGCTGAGCTGGTTCGTCGGAGGGTTCCTCGACGGGCAGCCGGCCGTGACGCGCCGCACCACCTCCGCCGGCGCCGCTTGGTACTTCGCCACCGCACCGGAGAACCTCGGCGCCATCATCGACGCGGTCCTCGCCAGCAGCGGCATCACGGTGCCCGATCGACTTCCTTTGGGTGTTGAACGCCTCCGACGTGGACCAGTGGACGTCGTCCTCAACCACACTGCATCAACTGTCGAGGTCGACGGTGCGCAGATTCCGCCGTACGGCGCTGAGATCACGCCGGTCGGTACTATCACGACTGCCTGAATCGGGCCGGTCGCGCACGCCGTCTATGTTGCGCGACGTGGGTCGGGGGTGGCTTCCCGGGCCGCCCGGCCGAGCGGTCCCGTGCCCGCCACCATCTCGAATCAGTCGCTCTGGCGTCGGTCAGACGGTGCAGACGCGGCCAGCATGCGGGTGGAGGTGGTGATTCCCAGCGACGGGAATACGGACCGAAATCGCTCCGCATGAGCGACGGCGTTCGGATCGTTCGTGGCGTCTTCGACGAGGACGACGTGATACCCATGGTCGTACGCTGCCCTGGCGGTTGATTCCACCCCAAACGTGGTCGCCTGTCCGACGACAACCAGCTGGGTGATCTTCGCCGTACGGAGCGACTGGTCGAGGCCGGTCCCCGCGAACGCGCTCCAACCACCGCGCGTGATTTCCCAGTCTTCGGGCACTCGCGGGACAAGTAGCCGGCCGTACTCTGCGGGGGCCGGGCGAGGACCGCCGCCGTACTGAGTCATACCTGAAGGAGTCGTCGCCGGGTCATGACGGACCATCACCACGCGTCCACCGGCGTCCCTGACGGCCTCGGCGAGGATAGTGATGTTGTCGACAATCGTCTCCACAGGGTGCGTGCGCTGGTACTGCGCAGTGCCGGTCTGGAGATCAATGACGAGCAGGGCGGTGTGTTCCGATAGCAGGGGCATCATCCGTCCACCATGGCGTGCGAAGGAAGACCTTGCATACTGCGTTCGCAGCGGACTCATTCTGCGCCGGGACCAGTTTCATCATGGACGTGTGGTCGGGTGGGTGCACGCCTCAATCGCGGCGTACTCCCGGCCGAGTGGAGCTTGGTTCCGCTCGGTGCGCCACGACCGGATGCCGGGCGCTGCGGCCACGGCGGCGATCCACACGCCGGCACCGACGAGGACCGGCACGAGCGTCGGGTCCCCGCCGAGGGCGAGCAGACCGCCGAGCGCGACCGCCAGCACGGCGACCGCGGAACCCGCGGTAGCGACCACACCAGCCAACCGGGCCGGCTGCTGCTCGAGGGCGGCGATCCGGGCCAGCGCCCGCTCGGCACGACGCTCGAGGAGCGGTCGTGCCGGGTCGGGCCGGGTGCGCAGCCGCTGGAGCAGCAGGGACGTCGTGCCGAGCCGTCCGCCCTGCACGGTCACCGTCCAGCCGAACTGCTCCAGGGTGTGCCGGTGGAGCGGCACGAACGCGGTCGGCGCGTACAGCGCCCGGGTCTCCAGGTGGCGGGGGACCGGCGCGTGCAGGACAGCGTCTTCCCGGGCGATGGTGTTCGTCATCGGGTTCGGCCCGCGCTCAGGCGGTCCGGCGGCGACTGGCCGCCTCGCACGCGCCGTAGACGACGTCGAACTGGCGGTCGACGGCCGGACGGATCCGCTTGGTGCGCGCCGCGCGGACGAGCTGGAAGGCCACGGGAGCGATCGCCCAGTTGACCAGCCCACCGGCCCCGACGAGGAACACCGTGGCCGGGTCGAGCCCGCCGAGCAGGTCGGGGACCGCCACGGTGTCCTGCATGGCGAACACCGAGGCGGCCAGCAGGACGCTGCCGATCGCGCCGAGGGCGTACGCGACCACCGACGCCGCGGTCGTGCGGGAGCGTTCGAGGGCGTCGATCGTGGCCAGGGCGGTCTCGGCGTTCTGCTGGAGCTCGGTCAGTTCGACGGAGCGGACGGCACGGTCGCGGCGGAGGCCGAGGGTGCGCCGGCGGTTCAGTGCGCCCGTCCGGTCCGAGCCGTCGGGCGTCCAGCCGAAGTTGCGGTAGGTGTCCGCGTACAGGGCGTCCTTGCCGCGCGGGACGTCGACCGTGCAGTAGTCGTACGTGGTGGCAGCGGGAGCGGCGGTGTTCGTCAGCGTCATTGTGGGTCCTCCGGTCGGTGCCGGATCGTTCCGGCCTGGTGTCGATCGTCCCGGGGACGGGCCGCGGGCAGGTCCCCGATCGGTGGTACCCCCGACTACTGCGTTCGCAGTAGCCGGACCGCTGACCCGCACGACAGGATGAGTGCATGCGGCGACTGCGAGCGATCTGGGGTTCGTGGCGTCCGGACGACCGCTGGGTGTTCCGCGGCACGGCCGCCGTCGTCCTGCTCGCGTGCGCGATCGAGTCGGGCCGGGTGATCGCGGCCGATGCCGGCCCGGGGCCCGGCGTCGCGGTCGCCGCGACCGTGCTCGCCGTCGTCGCGGCGCCGTGGACACCGTGGACGGCGCTCGGCCTCGCCACGGTCGCGCCGGTGCTCGGTGGCCTGTCCGGGTGGTCGCCGATCGTGACCTGGAGCTGCGCGGTGCTGCTGCTGTTCGCGGTGTCCTCGCGGGAAGGGCACCCGGTCCGCGCCGCGGCGATCGTCGCTCCCGGCGTGGTCATCGGCACGCTCCTCGCGCCGGGGGAGGGCGGTGCGGTGCCGACCGCTCTCGGCGCCCTCATCTCCGTCGTCGCCGCGGCGGCCATCGGCTCAGGGCTCCGGGTTCAGCACCAGTACCGGGCTTCATTGGAACAGCGCGCCGCCGATGCCGTGGCCACGCGGGAGCTCGAAGCTGAACGCCGGGTGGCTGAGGAACGCGTCCGGATCGCACGTGACCTGCACGACGTCATCGGGCACGAGATCGCGGTTGTCAGCATGCAGCTCGGGGTCGCCGAGGTCACCTTGCCCGCGGGCGCGGACGATGCCCGGCGTGCGCTGGATGCCGCTCGGGATGGTGTGCGGAACGTCCTCACGGAGACGCAGCACGTCCTGACGGTGCTCCGTTCGGCATCGGGCAGCGGCGGCGACCTCGACGACCCGACGGCGCCTGCCCCCGGCATCGAACAGCTCCCCGGACTGATCGCGTCGTACGAACGGATCGGCCTCGACGTCGATGCCCGACTGGACGACGTCGGCCCGGTCTCCGTGCCGATCGGTGTGACGGTCTACCGGGCGTTGCAGGAGTCGCTAACCAACGCCCATCGGCACGGCGAGGGCCGGACAACCGTCACCCTCGCCCACGCCGGTGACGACCTGGTCCTCGAGGTTCGCAACCGCCGCCGGCGGACCCCGGCGAGCGACGCCGTCGCGGGCCGGACCGGTGGGCTCGGCCTGGTCGGCATGCGCGAACGCGTCGCCGCCGTCGGGGGGTCCGTTCAGGCCGCCGCGGACGGCGTGCTGTTCGTCGTCCGCGTCCACCTCCCGGCCGCGAAGGGAACACGATGACCACACGAGTGATCCTGGTCGACGACCAGGACATGATCCGCCTGGGGCTCCGTGCGATCCTCGACCGGCAGGAGGGCATCGACGTCGTCGGGGAGGCTGCGGACGGGCTCGCCGCGGTGCAGACGGCACTGTCGGTCCCGGCGGACGTCATCATGATGGACATCCGGATGCCAGGCATCGACGGGGTCGAGGCGACTCGACGGATCCGCGCCGAACGCACCGCCGACCAGGTGCGCATCGTCATGCTGACGACTTTCGACCAGGACGAACTCGTCTTCGCGGCGCTGCGTGCCGGAGCGAACGGCTTCCTCAGCAAGGCCGCAGGGCCCGCAGAGCTCGTCGCAGCGATCGAGGAGGTGGCTGCCGGCGGAGGGGCGCTGTCTACGGCGGCCGCAGCGGCGCTCATCGGACAGGTCGCCCGCACTCCGGCGTCCTCCGTCGACCCGGAGATGACCCGGCGGTTCAAGGCCCTCACCGCTCGTGAGCGCGACGTTGTCGCGATGGTCAGCCGAGGTCAGGGCATCGACGCCATCAGCGCCGAGCTGTTCCTCTCACCACTCACGGTCAAGACCCACGTGAACCGGGCCATGGCGAAGGTCGATGCCCGAGACCGCGCCCAACTCGTCGCGTTCGCCTTCCAGGCCGGCCTGGTCGACTGACGCTGACGCTGGTACTGATGCCCCTGGCACCACCGGCCACCGCCGCAGCGCCATCGCGAGTCCGATCACCGCGGCCAAACCGCCGAGGAACACCCCGCTCGCACCCGTGGACGCAGCAGCGTCCTCGGCGCTGCCCGCGAACGAGAGCAGTGCCGACTGGGTCAGCACGAGCAGGACCACCGCGGCGGCCACGTTCACGAGCTTCGTCGCCTCGACGAGTGGTTCCCCGTCCTTGCGTGCGGTCACCGCACCCCAGACCCCGATCCCCAGCTCCGCAAACGTTGCGGCAGCGATGACGATCGCCACCCACTTGTCGTGGTACACCGGGTGTGCTCGCCCGGCGAGCATCGGCACGCTGCACCCGACGAACACGACCGACATCGCGGTCACCGCACCCCCGATCCACCGGTGGCCGGCCTGCCGGAACCGCATCCGGTCACCGTTCGCCGCGTCGAACGCGAACGACAGCCGGTGTCGCCGGACGGCCCAGACCTTCGCGGCCGCGGCGCCGAGCGTGAAGACCACGGTCGCGGCGAGGAACAACGAGGGAGCGGCGCAGAACAGGACGACCTTCCACCCCGCCATCACGAGACTGCCGGGCACCGACAGCACCGCGAGCATGAGCCCGCGGCGTGTCCGGTCCCGCCACACCGTGACCGCGTACCGGACGGCCGCCTGCCTGCGCAGGGCCATCAGTCGAATGTGACGACGACCTTGTCGGCCGCACCGGGGGTCGCCGCCACCCGGAGAGCCTCGAGCACGCCGTTCGCTGGGAAGACGTCGCTGACGATTCGCGCGTAGGCCTCGGGGTTCGCGATGATGTGCTTGGTGACGTCGAAGATCTCGGTCGGGTACCCCATCGCGGTCACGATCGTCGGCTCGACGGCCAGCAGGTCCCCGAAGTCGACCTCGACGGGCCGTTTGTGCACCGCCACGACGCCGATCGTCGCGCGGTGCTTCGCCAGGCGCAGCGCCGTCTGCACGGTGGCCGGCACCCCGGCGGCGTCGAGCCAGACGTCCGTGCCGGACTTCCCGCCGTGTCCGACGCCGTCCCGTGCCGCGCCGTGCAGGGCGATCAGACGCTCGTCGAGCGGCTCCTCAGCAGAGTTCACGACCGCATCGGCACCGACCAGCAGGGCCTTCTCGAGTCGTGACGCGATCACGTCGACGACGACCACGTGCCCGACACCGAGCGCCTTGTAGCTGATCACGGCACCCAGCCCGATCGGACCGGCACCGAATACGACGACCGTGGCGCCCGGCTGCGGCGCGGTCCGGTTCACAGCGTGCAGGGCGACCGCCATCGGCTCGTTGAGAGCGGCCACCTGCCAGGGCAGGTCCTTCGGGACGATCGCGACGCTGGTGCCGAGCACGGCCTGCTCGACGAGCAGGAACTCGGAGAGGCCCCCGGTGGGGCCGCCGTTGCCGATGATCCCGCGTGGGTCGCCCATCGGGTTCACCACCACGTGGTCGCCGACGGCGATGCCCTCTACCGAAGCACCGACGACGGTGACCTCGCCGGCGACCTCGTGGCCGAGAGGCGTGTGGCCCTCCCGGGGTGGGATACCGCCCCGCGCCGCGTAGAAGGCGTCGGAGCCGCAGACCCCGCACGCCTTGACCGCGATCAGGACGTCGGCGGGGCCGACCTCGGGGACGGGCTCGTCGCGGATCTCGACGGATCCGGGGCCGGTGACGACGACGGTGCGCATGGTTTCTCCTCACATCGCGGGCTGCTCAGCTCTGTATCCCTCTATTCCACGGCTCGGCTGCTCCCGATGGGTACTGCGTTCGCAGTGAACTAGTGTGCTCCACGGCACGGACATGCAACGTGGTTGCTGTTGCCCTCGCCGCACACGGATCGCATCGGACCGCTCAGGCAAGCATCAAGGTAGATCGCCGAACGAGCACCTCCGGGACGAGGCGCGGGGTGCTCGTTCGTGGTGCGATCAGTCCACGATGACGACGAGGCGGCCGCGAAGACGGCCGGTTTCGCTGACGCGGTGCGCTTCTGCGATTTGTGCGCGCGGGAAGGTTTTGTCGATGGGGAGCCAGAAACGCCCATCTTCGATGAGGTCTCCGATGGTGAGAAGCGAGTGGAAGCCGTGGCCGTCGGCGAATCCGCTGCTGAAGTGCACGCCATGTTCATTCGAGCCGTCGAAGTCAGCGAGGGTAATGACGTTATCGGCAGACCCGGTGAGCCCGATGAGTGCGGGCAGGATGCCTGGCTCTCGCCCAGACTCGGCGGGGTAATCCTCGACGAGGTCACGGTGGCAACCCGGGACGTCACCGGCAGTGGCGGTCGAGACGCGAAGGCCTCGTTGCCATTATCGGCGTTGAGAGGTTCTGTAGGAGTCGACAGTGTTGAGTCGATGGCCACGGTCCCCCCACAGCAGCCCAACTTCGCTGCCATGCGCGCTGCGTTTGTCCTGCGCAAGGCGGAACTCGGCCTCACCTACGATCGCCTCGCCGAGCTGAGCGGTGTCGGGCGGCGCGACGTCTGGCGGCTTTCAACCGGCGAGACGGTCGGAACCGTTGCGAGCTGGTATGCGCTGGCGGCGGCTGTAGAGATGCCGTTCCCAGATCTTGTCGCTCACCTGGATGACGAAGCCCTCGCTGAGGAGTGACCGTCCTTGCCTTGTGATGGAGTCGAGCGTCCAGGTTCGCTCGGTTGAACACCTTTGCGACGAGTTGAGGTAGGGCGTGAGGCGCCCTCGTGCTCGTACTGGAGAAGCAGTCCCTGCATCAGGTCCGTGGCTCCATGGAAGTAGCGATACGCGACCTGAACGACAGGCCACGGTGAGTGGTTCGTTGCTAGCCAGTTCACTGGGCTCAAGGGCTTGCTCCCCTTAACTAGAAGGGCAGCATCTTCCGTCGTCATGACCTTCCGCACGAGTAGCGGTGGGGCATCGGGCGGGATCACATCGATCAACGGGGCAAGTCCGGGGAGCGGTCGAACCTTCCATGAAGGATTCTCGCGAACGAACTGCCAGGCGGGGAACCGTTCACCCTCACCTGCGTTGTAGCTCCACAATTGGCCTCTGTTTCTCCGCCGAACCACGTGGTCACGAGTCCAACCCGTTAGAGCCGCGACCCCATCGGCATCGCGTGAGGTAGCGGCGTCGAAAACGGCGGAGCGTGCGATGACGGTAAGGAGGTCGCGATGGCTGAGGCGATCCGTGTCGACCAAGGGTCGGTCTCGCGCGCCGAGCCATTCGAGCCGCAGCTGCGCCGTCACCTCGTCCACCGACTGGGGGTGGGCATAGAGCATCAGCAAACTGGCGAGTTCATTCAGCGTCTCCTCTGGCGGAAGCCCGAGCGCGGTGAGTCCTTTGGTCAGTCGAGTGACCGAGTCTTCGTGCGCGCCTTGAGATGACTCATCCACGTAGTACTCCTTCGTCGCCGATAATGGCACTATGGCACCTATCGTAGTTGCGATCGGCGCGCCACGCGAGGCTGCTGCGCCGATGAAGGAGAACGCGACCGGCAAGCACGCGGCAGCCTCAGCCCATGGTGCGTGAAGCGACCCGCCATGCCGAGACGTTGGTCGAATCATGGCGGCACAAGGCAGAAGTAGTCGCGACCCAGGTTTGAGTCGCCGGCGCCGGGAACCTTCTCCGAAGGTCGGACCGCTATCGAACGCTGACTCGCACGGCGGTACGTAGATCGCTGAGTTGGGCTCCGATGGCAGTTAGGTCGGCGCGCATCTCGTTGAAAACTGCGCCCTCCCCGTGCTGATCAGCGATCGTGATGATCAGGGCAAACGGGACGCCTTCCTCGGGGATGCTCTCGCCGGCTCGCGCCTGCGCTTCGACGGTTACGCGCCAGTCCGGAGAGCCGCCAACACCGTTCGGGATGAGCCGCTCGTACGTCTTCAGCGGGTGCCACTTGCCGTACTCGGTGATCCGTTCGTGCTCGGCAGGACGTTCTACGCCCGTGAAGAACGAGTGTGTTGCATCGGTATGCTTCTTGAACCTGCCGTCAGGGCTAGCCTGCTGGAACGCGGCTTCGAGGTTCACCCGGACTTGCTCGTCCCCGTGGCGTGTGTCGATGACGGGTCGGTACACCAGCGTGAGGGTGATCTTGCCGGCGCTGGCTCCGTGAGCATTGGTGAGTGCGGCCGGCCATGTGACCGGGAACTCGATCCTTTGCCGAGGACGTATCGTGTCGGAAATCACGAATGAGAGCGCAGATGCCGCCCCATCGAGCATCTCGCCAGCGGAGCTGTGAACTCCGTGACCGACATAGCGCTGCGCGGCAGCAGAAGCTTCTCGCGAATCGAAGACACGTGGCGGCCGGGCAGCGAAGTGAACCATCAGTCCGATGAGTGTCTCCCGTGAAACTCCGCCAACGATTGCTTGGTCCAGTGCAGCCAAGGTCCGTGCAGCGATTGGCGCGGCGTAGCTCGTGCCGTGCACTTCACCAAGGTTGCCCCAAGGGTTCATCGCGACGAGACCTGTTCCTTCCGCTGTCGGATAGGCGCCACCGATGGCTGCGATGTCAGGCTTAATCGTCGAAGGGACTGGTGCGCCTCGGCGCGTGTACCGCGTCGGGGCGTACGGGAATTCGTACACTAACTCAGGCGGGTTGACGGCAGCGACGGTCAGATTGGTGATGCTGTCCGCGGGCGCCGGTACGCCAGTTGGTGAGGTATCTGCAGGAAGGTACGCGGCGTGATCGTGTTTCGATGCCGGCCAGGCGTCGCGAATCTCCGAGGTCGCCAAATTGCTGATCGGGAGGACAAAAATCACGTCTTCTTGGAGCGCGATGCGGTCGAGATGTCGAGCCGCGATGCTATAGCTACGTCTGCCCGGCG
Organism: Curtobacterium sp. ABR8; assembly: GCF_057812125.1. Taxonomy (NCBI): domain Bacteria; kingdom Bacillati; phylum Actinomycetota; class Actinomycetes; order Micrococcales; family Microbacteriaceae; genus Curtobacterium; species Curtobacterium sp. ABR8. The sequence continues at coordinate 2,742,279 of NZ_CM173818.1, read as the reverse complement.
GTTGGCGGAGGCTGTACGACATGTTGAAAACACGCACGCCAAGGGTCTCCTTCGCCCGCCGCACCTCATCCTGCAAGGTCGCGAAGAAGTCGTCTGTCGACGCGTAGTACAGGGCCCAGGTACGCCTAGGGGTGATGAGGTCCAAGTCATAGACATCACAGCGCTCGGTTTCAGAGAGGAAGTGAGCGTTGTACAGGTGTCCCTGCGCGATCACGGAGGCGATTTCAGTGCCGTGCTTGGCGCCGTGTACGTCCCTGTCAGCGGGCGCGATGATGCCGGCAGCACCAACGACGTGCTTCGTCGTGTATTCGCCGGCGACGCCTCCGTCGATCACTCCGACCACGGGCAGGCGCGCGTCGCCGTTGCCCTCTAATTGTGGCTTGGCAGGCGCCTCCGGCAGTACCGGTCCGCCTTCCCAGTCGTCCTCTTCTGTCTCTTCTGGTTCCTCGTCGAGATCAACGCGTCGGACGACCGTATTCGTTTCCAGCTGCGCAAGGGCGTCGAGGAAACGCTCCCGAATGAGCGACTGGGCGTTTGTATTCTCCTCGATTCGGCCTGCTGCCCGGGCAGTGCCGGATTGCGATTCGCCTATTGAGGGCAACCCGCTTGCGCCCGAAGCCGGCGAGGCATCCAATTCGGACGCAAATCTGACGCTAGTTCCGAACGTTGCCATCGTTGATCGCAGAGAACGGTGTGCTTCGATCGCTGCTGGACGTAACCATGGGAGACGCGGGAGGGCGAAGGTAGAGACTCGGAGTGTAGGCGTCACCGACTCTGCAAGCCAATCTCGCCCATCCTCAAGCGTGAAAGTGCGCGCTCGTTCCGACGACCAGAGATCGATCGAAGCAATAGCGCTCGCCTCGGCTCGTGCGGGCGAAGGCGAGTACTTGGACTCACCTGCAGCGTCTGTTTTATACTCCACGACCTCCTCCGCAGTGGCAATGAGAGTCCGCACGTCCGATAGGCCCGCGGCGGAGATGGCAAAGATCAACTCCCCGAATCGGTTAGTTCCTACGTGAGTTGCACGCGAAGGGCGGAAGAGGAGATCAAACGGTCGATGAGACTTTGCCAATGCGTCAGTGCGCATCATGACGCGTACATGCAGCAGCATTTCGGGTTCAACGCCGTCAATAATACCGTCAAGATCGGCGCACATCGACTCTCGATGCTCGACGAACGCTTCGTCCCTCCCCTTGTAGAAGTCGCGAAGCTGCCCTCCGCCTCGCGCCCGAGGCACTTGCTGAAACTGATTCGAATTCAGAACGAGCTGAACTGGTCCATCTGCCACGAGGTCCCCCTTCGATACCTAGCTGCGGCTCACGTCTGTAGCCACCGGCCGACAGTCTTGCGGTCGCGTCCCAGTAGCTGTGCAAGTTCGACTATCGACATGTTTGCCTCCGAATGAAGCGTTACCGCCAAACGTGCCGATGCCGACACCACCGCCTCCTGGGCCGCCGGTCGAAGGCGTGCCCCTGTCGAGGCAGCCGCTGCGATCAAGTGACTCATGTCAGGGGATGGTTGATCGGACAAAATCCAAGCTTTCATAGTCGCCAATGAAAGTGCTCGAACATCCGACCCCGAGAGGCCGTCTGTGAGCCAGGCAATCGCCTTCGTCAGCGCGGGAGGCGACCCCGCATGAAGGAGATGCCGGGATGCAATCTCGCCGCGGATCTCCGAATTCGGAAGTGCCAACTGAATCTGGTGTTCGAAACGACGCCACACGGCACGATCGAGAAGTTGCTCGTGGTTCGTGATGGCGATCGTCAGCCCGTGGTCGCGGCGCCTATCCAGGTTCTGTAGCAAGGCGTTGACCACGCGTTTAATCTCGCCGACCTCGTTCGGATCGTCGCGTACCTTCGCGACGGCATCGAACTCGTCGAGGACCAGGACCACGTCGAAGCGGTTGCAGAACTCGAACAGGCCACCAAGGTTGCGAGCTGTATTACCCAGGAGAGACGAGATCAATCCATCCAGCCTGGCGACAACCGCCGGACGCTGTAGTCGAGATGCCAGCAGTAGCGCAAGGGAGGTCTTCCCTGTTCCGGGCGGCCCGTACAACAACAGCGATCGACTTACGGACAGATCGGCCGCTCGAAGTCGCTCTTCGTGGCGCCATTCGTCGACTAGCGAACTCCATGCAGACTCAGCTGCTTCAGAAAGGACGGGTGCGGCCACTGGACTTCCCGGAAAGACCACCTCGCAGAGGGGGGCGCTGGACTCCCGATCCACTGGGAGCGGCGTTCGAGTCGTCAAACGAGCAAGCGCGGGGCTGTTATTGCCTGACGCGGGTACGAGGTCCAGGGGCTCGACGGCCTGAGTCCGGTTGGCCCGCGACACGATACCTAGCAAGGAGTTCGCCTCACGCCGACTGCCGTCCTCGGCCAAGCGCCCGGCCAGCCGTTCGATTTGCTGCGTCACCGCAGCGCGGCCACCCCCGAGCGCGGTACGCGCGATCGACTGCACGACATCGAAGTACTCCACCTGGAGCAATCTACGCGACGCGTGGGACATCTTGATGCTCGGATGGGGCACGTCGTTGAGAAAGTGTGACGCGATTTGACCAGTTCTGGTCGAATCACAGACGACCTGCTTTGCTCCGGGGTGAGTCCGGGCCGCCACCCGCGGCTCGAGAAGCTCCGCGTCCTGCCAGACGCCGCCCGCCGGGGCTGGCCCTCTCCAGGCCCCAATGAGTCGTGTTTCCAGTCGTTCCAGTCGTTCCGCCCGATCGATCGCCCGAACCGCGGGGCTCTGACCACGTTTAGTACTGATAAATCGGGATCGCCCACCCGCACGTGGTCGCGCTCGAGGCGCGACAGGCGAACGCCGAGGGCGTCGGAGCGCTCGGTCTGGACCGCCTCGTGCGCGAGGCGCTGCGGATGCGACCCGACCGGATCGTCGTGGGGGAGTGCCGGGGTGCCGAGGTCCGCGAGCTCATGTCCGCGCTGAACACCGGCCACGACGGCGGTGCCGGCACGGTGCACGCGAACGGTGTCGCAGACGTCGCCGCTCGGCTCGAGGCGCTCGGTGCCCTCGCCGGGCTCGGGGTCGAGGCACTGGCCCGACAGGCTGTCAGTGCGTTCGACCTGGTGCTCCACGTCGAGCGCCGGGCAGGCGGACGACGGCTCGCCGCGGTCGGCGCGTTCCACGTCGGGTCGGACGGGAGGCTCGGGGTCCGCCCGGTGGACGGCGCACCGTGAGCACGTGGCCGCTCCGCCGAGGGCGTCGCGATCGGCGTCCGGCGCCGTTCGACCCGGCGCGCGTGGCCGGCACCCTGGACCGGGTGGCGACGCTCGTCGCGGCCGGGGTCCCTCCGGCGCGGGCCTGGGAGCTCGTCGGCAGGCTCCCGGCCGGGAACGCCCCGGCGTCCGCGGACATCGCCGTCGTCCTCCGGGTCGCGGAACGGACCGGTGCCCCCGTCGCGGAGACGCTCGGCGCCCTCGCCGGCGCGCTCCGTCGATCGGCGGCATCGGACCGGGCGATCCGGGTCGCTCTCGCCGGCCCGCGCACCAGCGCCCGCGTGGTCCTGGCACTGCCGCTCTTCGGGCTCGGGCTCGGGGCTTCGTGGGGATCCGGAGCCGTGCAGGTCCTCACCGGATCGCCGCTCGGCTGGGGGTGCTCGGTGGTCGCGGCGCTGCTCGTGCTGCTCGGGCGGGCGTGGACCGCGCGGCTCGTGCGGTCGGCGACGCCGGACGGGCGCGTGCCCGGGGTCGTCCTCGACGCCTGGGCGGTCGCCGTGTCCGGTGGTGGTTCGTGGATCGCGGCCGGGGAAGCGGTCCGTCGTGCCACCAGCGGGAACGTCCCTCCGGCCGCAGACGCGGTCCGGCTGCGCGAGGTGCTCGACCTGGCCCAGCGCGCGGGCGTCCCCGCCGCGGGACTGCTGCGTCGTGCCGCGGAGGACGTCCGTGACGACGCCGCTGCCGCCGGACTCGCCGCGGCCGAGCGCCTGGCGGTCCGCCTGGTGCTGCCGCTCGGCACCTGCGTCCTGCCCGCGTTCGTGCTCGTCGGGGTGGTGCCCGTCGTGGTCGGCGTCCTCTCCTCCACCGTCGTCGGTGCGCGGTGACCTCTCCACAGATGCCGATCGAGGTCCCGGCCGGGCGGTGACCGCGGGCCACGCTGGGAGCCACGCAACAGAAGGGACGAAACCCATGAGCACCACTCCGAACCGCATCCGTCGCACCCACCGCGTCGTCGACCGGCTCCACGCCGCCGCCCAGGACGACCAGGGGTCCGCGACCGCCGAGTACGCGGTCGTCATCCTCGCCGCCGTGGCGTTCGCCGGCGTGCTCGTCGCCGTCATGCGCTCGGGCGAGGTCCAGACCATCCTCACCGAGCTCGTCCGCGGTGCCCTCGCGCTGTGACCGTTCCGGATCCGGTGACCGGGGCTCGGTCACGGTCGAGTTCGCGGTCGTGCTGCCCGTCGTCGCACTCGTCCTCACACTGCTCGTCGTGGCCGTCCTCGTCGTCGACGGACAGGGACGCCTGCAGTCGGCCGCGGCGGTGGCCGCGCGGGGTGTCGGACGGGGGGACGACGCCGTCGGACTCGCCGCCGCCGAGCAGATCGCGCCGGGATCCTCCGTCACCGTCCGGCGCGCGGCCGACCTGGTGTGCGTCGACGCCACGCGCGGCGGCACCGGTCCGTTCGCAGTGCTGCCGCTCCGGGCGACGGCCTGTGCCGCGGCACGAGGACGCTGACCCCGAGCGCGGATCGGTGACCGTGCTCGTCGCCGCCGTCCTCGGCGTCGGGGTGCTCGTCGCGTCGGCGGCGCTCGCCGCGGCCGGACACCGCATACAGGCGGTCCGGGCCGGGGACGCCGCCGACGCCGCCGCGACCTCGGCCGCCGCGACGTCGATCGGGCTCCTCTCCGGGCAGCCGTGCGACGTCGCCGAGCGGGTCGCGCGGGCGAACGGCTCGGCGCTCGCGAGCTGCGACCTCGCCGCCACGACGGCCCGGGTGCGCGTGGTCGTCGGCTCCGGACCGTTCGCCGTCGGCGCATCCGCGGTCGCCGGTCCGGCGGACGGCCAGCCCGAGCACTGTGTGTATGGTGTGCCTGTCGGCCACCGGTCACCGATGTCCCGGGCGACCCGGACACGTTCGTGTCCAGGGCCGACCAGCACCACGGATCAAGGAGACACGTGCCAGGCACGAAGAAGCTCGTGATCGTCGAGAGCCCTGCGAAGGCGAAGACGATCGCGCAATACCTCGGTGACGGATACGAAGTCCAGGCCTCGGTCGGACACATCCGCGACCTCGTCGAGCCGAAGAACCTGCCGGCCGAGCTCAAGAAGGGCTCCCTCGGCAAGTTCTCGGTGGACGTCGACAACGGCTTCGAGCCGTACTACGTCGTGTCCGACGCCAAGAAGAAGACGGTCGCCGAGCTCAAGCGTGCGCTCAAGGACGCCGACGAGCTCTACCTCGCAACAGATGAAGACCGCGAGGGTGAAGCGATCGCCTGGCACCTGCTCCAGGTCCTCAAGCCGAAGGTCCCCGTCAAGCGGATGGTCTTCCACGAGATCACGAAGGAGGCGATCCAGCGGGCGCAGGAGGCCACCCGTGAGCTCGACACCGCTCTCGTCGACGCGCAGGAGACCCGCCGCATCCTCGACCGTCTCTACGGGTACGAGGTCTCGCCGGTCCTGTGGCGCAAGGTCGCTCCCGGCCTCTCCGCCGGACGTGTGCAGTCCGCCGCGACCCGGCTCGTGGTCGACCGTGAGCGCGAGCGGCTCGCCTTCGTCTCCGCGAACTACTGGGACCTCTCCGCGCGCTTCGAGAAGACGGGGGAGTCCTCCTTCTCCGCGCGACTCGCCCGGATCCAGGGCACCCGCGTCGCCTCGGGACGCGACTTCGACGACCGCGGTGCGCTCAGCGGCGACGTCGTGCGCCTCGACGAGGCCGCAGCCGCCTCGCTGACCACCGTGCTCGAGCGCGCCGGGGACGCCACCGTCCGCAGCGTCGACTCGAAGCCGTACACCCGCCGTCCGGCGGCACCGTTCACCACGTCGACCCTGCAGCAGGAGGCAGCGCGCAAGCTGCGCCTGTCGCCGCGGCAGACGGCGCGTGCGGCCCAGACCCTGTACGAGAACGGTTACATCACCTACATCCGTACCGACTCGGTCTCGCTCTCGAAGCAGGCGATCGACGCCGCACGCAAGCAGGCGGCCGACCTCTACGGCGCCGCGACCGTGCCGGACAAGCCCCGCCTGTACGCGAGCAAGAGCAAGAACGCGCAGGAGGCGCACGAGGCGATCCGTCCGTCCGGTGACTCCTTCCGCACCCCGCAGGAGCTCCAGGGCACGCTGACCGGCGTCGAGTGGCGGCTCTACGACCTCATCTGGAAGCGCACCATCGCGTCCCAGATGGCGGACGCCAAGGGTTCGACCGCGTCGATCGTGCTCGGCATCGCGTCGACCGAGTCCGTCGAGGGCATCACGTCGACCGCGAACGGCACCGACGCCGAGTTCACCGCGTCCGGCACCGTCATCACCTTCCGCGGCTTCCTCAGCGCCTACGAAGAGGGCCGCGACGAAGACCGTCACGAGTCGAGCGAGCGTGCCGGGCAGGACGTCGCCCTGCCCGACGTCAAGCAGGGCGAGCACCTCGAGGTGCACGACGTGCTGGCGAAGGGCCACGACACCACCCCGCCGCCGCGCTTCACCGAGGCCAGCCTCATCAAGACGCTCGAAGAGCTGGGGATCGGGCGTCCCTCGACGTACCCGACGATCAGCCCGACGATCATCGACCGCGGCTACGTGTCGCTGCGCGGCACCCAGCTCGTGCCGAACTGGATCGCGTTCAGCGTGGTCCGGCTGCTGGAGGAGTACTTCGGCGAACTGGTCGAGTACGACTTCACCGCCGAGATGGAAGAGGACCTCGACCGGATCGCCAGGGGCGACGCCGACCGGGTCGACTGGCTCAAGGGCTTCTACTTCGGTGGGGGCGACGACGACCAGCGCGGCCTGCGGACCGTCATCGACAACCTCGGTGAGATCGACGCGCGTGAGATCAACTCGGTCGAGCTCGCACCCGGCCTCACCCTGCGGATCGGTCGCTACGGTCCCTACATCGAGGTGCCGAGCGACGACCCGGAGAAGCCGCGTCGCGTCAACGTCCCCGAGGACCTGGCCCCCGACGAGCTGACCGTCGAGAAGGCGAAGGAACTCGTCGACGCCCCCGTCATCGGCGACCGCGTCGTGGGCATCAACCCGGACACGGGCAAGGAGGTCCTGGCGAAGGACGGCCGCTTCGGTCCCTACGTCACGGAGCGCACCCCGGAGCCCGAGCCCACCGTCGACCCGAAGACCGGTGAGGTCGTCGAGGCCGCGGCTGTGCCCGAGCCCGCAGCGGCCGAGGCCCCCGCCGAGACCACGACCGGCAAGAAGGCACCGGCGAAGAAGGCCCCGGCGAAGAAGACGACGAAGAAGGCCGCGGCGCCCAAGGAACGAACGGCCTCGCTGTTCAAGTCGATGGACCCGGCGACCGTCGACCTCGAGACCGCGCTGAAGCTCCTGGACCTGCCCCGCGTCGTCGGCCAGGACCCGGAGACCGGCAACGACATCACCGCGCAGAACGGTCGCTACGGCCCGTACCTGAAGAAGGGGACGGACACCCGGACCCTGCCCGGCGAGGACGCGATCTTCGACATCGACCTGGCCGGCGCGCTCGAGATCTTCTCGCAGCCGAAGTACGGCGGCAACCGTGCGGCGAGCTCCGCGCTGAAGGAGTTCGAGGCGGACCCCGTGTCCGGCAAGCCGATCAAGATGAAGGACGGCCGCTTCGGCCCCTACGTCACCGACGGTGAGACGAACGCGACGATCCCGAAGGGCGAGGACGTCGAGGCGGTCGACCACGCCCGTGCCGTCCAGCTCATCGCGGACAAGCGCGCCAAGGGCCCGGTCAAGAAGAAGACGCCGGCCCGACGGGCGCCGGCCAAGAAGAAGTGACCGGACGGTTCATCACGCTCGAGGGCGGCGACGGCGCGGGCAAGACGACCCAGGCCGAGCTGCTCTCGGCGTGGCTGGTCGAGCACGGTCGCACCGTCCTGCGGACCCGCGAGCCCGGTGGGACCGAGCTGGGCCTGCGGATCCGCGAGATCGTCCTGCACGAGCGCGGGCACGTGTCGCCCCGAGCCGAGGCGCTGTTGTACGCGGCGGACCGTGCCCACCACGTCGAGACGGTCGTCCGTCCGGCGATCGCGCGCGACGAGGTCGTGCTGCAGGACCGGTACATCGACTCGTCGGTCGCCTACCAGGGGGTCGCGCGCGGTCTGGGGGCCGAGCACATCCGCTCCGTTTCGGCGTGGGCGGCGGACGGCCTGGTGCCGGACCTGACGATCCTGCTCGACCTCGACGTGACGGTCGGCCGCGCGCGGGTCGCCGCGGCCCGCGGGGACACGTTCGACCGACTGGAGTCCGAGGCCGAGGCGTTCCACGAGTCGGTACGGCAGGCGTTCCTCGACATGGCGGCGGCCGAGCCCGACCGGTTCCTGGTGGTCGACGCCGGCGGCTCCACCGAGGACGTGCAGCGCGCCATCCGCGCCGCGGTCGCCCCGCTCGTCGCGATCGACCCGGCGTGACCGTGGCCACCCAGACCACGATGGTCGGCCGCCTGACGGTGGTCGCTGACAGGATGGTCCCGTGAGCGTGTGGGACGGCCTGACCGGGCAGGAAGAGGCAGTCGCCTCCCTCCGGAACGCAGCGGAGTCGACCGACGGCACCGGCGGCATGACGCACTCGTGGCTGATCACGGGCCCTCCCGGATCCGGCCGGTCGAACGTGGCGACGGCGTTCGCGGCGGCCCTCGTGGGCGACGGTCCCGACGACGACCACACCCTGCAGCAGATCACCGCCAAGACGCACCCCGACGTGTCGGTGCTCACGACGCAACGCGTGATCATCACCATCGACGAGATCCGGCAGCTCGTCACGTCGTCGTACTACTCGCCGTCGGTCGGGCGGTACCGCATCGTGATCATCGAGGACGCGGACCGCATGACGGAACGCACCTCGAACCTGCTGCTCAAGGCGCTCGAGGAACCACCGGAGCGCACGGTGTGGATCCTCTGCGCCCCGAGCGAAGCGGACCTGCTGCCCACGATCCGATCGCGCGTGCGCTCCGTGCGACTCCGGGTCCCCGGCATCGAGTCCGTCGCCGACCTGCTCGTCGCGCGCACCGGCATCGACCGTGCCCTCGCGATGGACGCAGCGCGGCAGGCGCAGAGCCACATCGGTATGGCGCAGCGTCTGGCGACGAGCGAGGACGCCCGCGACCGTCGTCGCCGCACCCTGACGACCGTGCTCGGCGTCCGGAGCGTCGGCGACGCGGTGATGGCCGCTGCCGACCTGCTCGCCGTCGCGGACGAGGACGCCAAGGCCATCACGCAGCAGCGCGACTCCGAAGAGCGCGACGCCGCCCTGCGGTCGCTCGGCATCGAACCCGGCGGGACGATCCCGCCGGCGCTCCGCTCACAGCTCCGCCTGCTGGAAGAGGACCAGAAGCGCCGCGCGACCCGCAGCCTGCGCGACGGCCTCGACCGCATCCTGGTCGACGTGTCCTCGCTCTACCGCGACCTGCTCCTGCTCGGTCTCGGTGCGCCGGCCGAGCCGGTCAACCTGGCGATGCGCGACCACCTCGACCACGCCCTGCAGTCGGTCACGCCGGCCGCGGCGCTCGAGGTGCTCGACGCGATCGCCCTCGCCCGGCAGCGGATCGCCGCGAACGTGGCAGCGTTGCTCGCGCTCGAAGCGCTGCTCGTCACGATCGCCCGCGCCCGGCACTGACCGCCGCCGACGCTCCCCGCACCGACGCTCCCCGCACCGACCGAGGCGTGGGACAATCACGGCATGCCCGACGCTGAACCCGGCCTGCGCGAACGGAAACGCCGCGCCACCCGCCGCGCCATCCAGGCCGCCGCGCTCCGCATCGCGATCGAGGACGGCCTCGGCGCGGTCACCGTGGACGAGATCTCGCGTCGGGCCGACGTCTCACCCCGCACGTTCTTCAACTACTTCCCGAGCAAGGAACAGGCGATCCTCGGGGACGACCCGGAACTGCCCGACGACGCCGCGCTGCAGGAGTTCGTCGACGGCGGGCCCGGCGGCGACCTGCTGTCGGACCTCGGCGCGCTGCTCGTCCACTCGACGCAGGAGCTCATCGAGGAGCGTGGACTGATCGAGGAGCGACAGCAGGTGCTCCGAGCGAACCCCGAGCTCTTCAGCCGTCGCATGGAGTCGATGAAGGAGTTCCAGGCCGAGATCCAGGCGGCGGTCACCCGGCGGCTCGAACGCGAGGACCCCGAGCTCGCTGCAGACCCCGATGCGCTCCGTCGGCGGGCGCGCCTGGCGTCGATCGTCGCCCTCGGCGCACTGCGGCACGCGTGGTGGGAGTGGTCCGGGTCCGAGGGCGGTTCGCACCTGGTCGACGAGCTCCGCCGGTCCTTCGCCGAGCTCGGCGTGCTCGTTTCGCGTTCACTCGTCTGAACCTGTATAGTCATTGCTCGTGCCGCTCCGGAATCGGAGCGAGCGCGCCGCCTTAGCTCAGTCGGTAGAGCGATTCACTCGTAATGAATAGGTCGTCGGTTCGATTCCGACAGGCGGCTCGGAACACGTCCCCGGTCACGGATCTGCATCAGGTCCTGACCGGGGATTTCTGCGTCTGCGGGAAACCGCACCCCTTGGCTCCGGACCAGACAGCGGGGTACGGCGCGGGATAGCCTTTCGGCGTTGCAGGGATCCCCGCGACCACCACCCGCACCGCCCCGCACCCCTCGGCGGCCGACCGACGGAGGCACCGTGTTCAAGCGCGCGACGACCGTCGTCCTGGTGGCTGCTGCAGCGGCTGCGCTGGCCATCACCGCCGCCGCGGTGCCGCAGTCGCGGGCGACGTCCTCGGCGACCGCGGCCGGGGGATCGAGCAGCGGCGCGAGCGCGACCCCGCAACCGACCACCGCTGCGACCGACCCGACCATCGGGCGCACGCCGACCTTCTCGGTCGACTTCGACACCCCGGCAGCGGCGGACGGACCCTTCGCGGCGACGTACGCGCAGTCGTGGCAGCCGTACCCGGACGGCACCGGCGGCAAGTACTACTCGAGCAAGATGGTCAGTGCGCACGACGGGTACATGGACATCACCCTCGACGGGGAGCACGGGTCGGCCGGCACCTTCGGTACCCCGGAGGACGCCTGGTCGCACGTCGGCGGGTCGTTCAGCATCCGTGCCCGGGCGACGGGCGGCGACAAGAACGGCGCCGCGATCATGCTCTGGCCGACGTCGAACGACTGGGCTGACGGGGAGCTCAACTACCCCGAGGGGAACTTCGACGGTTCGCCGCGGGTGTTCCACCACTCGATGCTGCCCGGGCTCGAGAAGGCGTCGGACAACTACAACACCCGGGTGTCCTGGCGCGACTGGCACACCTACACGACGGAGTGGATCCCCGGGCGGGCGATCCACTACTACCTCGACGGCAAGCTCGTCTTCACGGTCGCGCGGAACGTCCCGACGACCCCGCACCGCTACATGGTGCAGGTCGGCAACTGGGGCAAGGCCGGTCACCTGCAGATCGACTGGGTCCGCACGTACGACGCGCAGTGACGCCGACGCGCTCCCCGTTCTGGGGCTGCGCGGAAGCGCCGCCGTGCGCGACGATCGAACCGAAGCCGCGTTCTCCGTTCGAAAGGTCGTCATGCTCCTGTCACTCGTCTACATGAGCGCCGCCGACGAACCGTTCGACCAGGATCGCCTCGATGCGCTGCTCGAGCACGCCAGGGCCCGGAACGCCGCATCCGGCCTGTCCGGTCTGCTCGTGTACAAGGACGGCCGGTTCATGCAGCTGCTCGAGGGCCCGGAGGCCGCCGTCCTCGAGACGTACCAGCGCATCATCGAGGACCCCCGGCACACCGACGTCGGCCTGCTCGTCGAGGAGCGGATCCACACCCCGCGGTTCGGGGAGTGGACGATGGCGTTCGACCGCGGGCAGGAGGCCGCGCTCCCCGACGGCTTCGACACGTTCCTGACCGACGGCGACCGGAGCGCGGACACCAGCAAGGCGCGAGCGCTGCTGCGCTGGTTCCGCACGCACCCGATGGCCGCCCCCGACGCCGCACTCGGCAAGCACCGACGCTGAGCGCACGCGCCGACGCGCACGCGCCGACGCGCACGCGCCGACGCGAGCGCGCCGGCGCGGCCGCTCAGGGCAGGTAGTACGTCGGGTTCGGCAGCTTGACGCTTCGGTCCGCCGAGCCCCCGAGCAGGTCGCTGTACTGGTCACCGAAGTTCGCGACCACGTCGTACCTGCCACCCGCTCGTGACTCGATGTGCGCCCGGGTCTGCGACTTGTACTCGACGGTGGTGCACTTCGCCGTGGCGCAGGTGATGTACGACGGCTGCTGCGACGCCCCGACCCCGGTCCACTTCGTGTAGTACGTCTCGGTGCCGTGCTTCGTGGCCGAGAACTGCGGGTAGCCGACGCGCTGCAGGTTGTCGATGGTGGCGGTTTCCTGATCGGCGTTCCGGCCGGTCAGCCCGATGATCGTGCAGCCGGAACGCTGGGCGATGGACACGAGCGAGGTCATCGACGGGGTCGCGGGGAACCGTTCGTCCTGCACCCATTCGTCCTGCAGCGCGGGGTCGAACACGAAGTGCATGTCCGCGACCTCCATGTCGTACGTCCACAGGGTGGTGTCATCGGCGTCGAGCACGATCGCGGGGTTGCGGTGCAGCTTCCGGCCGACGGCGCACTGGGCGGCGACGACGGGGGCCTGTCGCTGCACGATGGACCGCATCTCGCGGATGTAGGGCGAGTCGGTGCGGTTCGCGAGTCCCGTGCCGGGGTCGCCGTAGTACGTGGCGATGGTCTTCTTGACGGAGTCGATGTTCGGGATGCCCTCGCCGCCCTGCGTCGCGCCGGAGGAGCCGTCGGCCGCCATCGTGAACTGCGTCCGTGGGGACAGCCGGGGTTCGGATACGCCGGGCAGGTCGGCCGAGGGCAGGGAGTAGGTGGGGTTCGGCAGCTTGAGGGACCGGTCGGCGTACCCGCCCTGCAGGTCGCTCCACTGGTCGCCGATGTTCAGCGTGATGTCGTAGCCGAGGTCCTGTTCGATGTGCTTGCGGGTGAGGGCCTTGTACTCGACGGTGGTGCACTTCGCCGTGGCGCAGGTGATGTACGACGGCTGCTGCGAGGCGCCCGTGCCGGTCCACTTCGTGAAGAAGCGGTCCTCGGCGAAGGCCGTGTACCCGACCTTCGACAGGTTCTGCACGGTCGCGGTCTTCTGGTCGTCGTTCCGGCCGGTCAGTCCGAACACGGTGAAGCCCATCGCGGCGGCGCGGTTGACGAAGCCGACCATGGACGGGGTGGCGGCGAAGCGTTCGTCCTGCACCCATTCGTCCTGCCGCGCGGGGTCGAACACGAAGTGCATGTCCGCGACCTCCATGTCGTACGTCCACAGGGTGGTGTCGTCGGCGTCGAGGACGATCGCGGGCTTCTCGCCGTGGCGGACGGCTCGGTCGTGGATGCGCTGCAGGGACGCACCCTGGCGGGCGACGATGGACCGCATCTCGCGGATGTAGGGGGAGTCGGTCCGGTTCGCCAGGCCCGTGCCGGGGTCGCCGTAGTACGTGGCGATGGTCTTCTTGACGGAGTCGATGTTCGGGATGCCCTCGCCGCCCTGCGTCGCACCGGACGTGCCGTCGGCGGCCATCGTGAAGTGCGTCCGCGGCGTCAGGCCGGCGTCGGCGGAGTGCCCTGGTGAGTGCCCTGGTCCGTGTCCTGGTTCTCCCCACCCGTGTGCGCTGGCCGGACCGCCGACGAGGGTGGACGTGAGGACGATCGCCGCGCTGGTGGCGACGACGGTGAGGACGGAACGGCGCATGGAGGACCTGCACACCTTCGACTCGGGGAGGATTGACCCCCGGATGGGGGATCTCGCAGCACGTTAGCTGGCAATCACCCGTGGAGTCCATACCAAAGTGCTGCAGCCCGTCCTGGTAGACATGGCCGCATGACGGTTCGCTGGGGAGTCATCGGCACGGGCGGCATCGCCCGGTCCTTCGTGGGCGACTGCGTCGCCGCGGGCATCGAGTTCACGGCGGTCGGCAGCCGCACCCGCGAGGGCGCGGAGTCGTTCGCGGCGGAGTTCGGCATCGCACGGGCGCACGGCTCCTACGACGACCTCGTCGCCGACGACGCGGTCGACGCCGTGTACGTCGCGACCCCGCACGTTCGGCACGCCGAGGACGCCCTGCTCGCGATCCGCGCAGGCAAGCACGTCCTCGTCGAGAAGGCCTTCACGATGACCGCGGCCGAGGCACGCACGGTGGTCGACGCTGCCCGTCGAGCCGGCGTCGCGGTGACCGAGGCGATGTGGACCCGCTTCCTGCCGCAGATGGCGATGATCCGCGAGGTCCTGGCCGAGGGACGCATCGGTCGGCCGGTGCTCGTCGAGGCGACGCACCACCAGGCCCTGCCCACCGATCCATCGCACCGGCTGCGCGACCCCGCCCTCGGAGGTGGGGCCCTGCTGGACCTGGGCGTGTACCCGGTGTCCTTCGCCGTCGACGTGCTGGGGGTGCCCACCTCGCTCGTCGCGGCCGGAACACTGAGCGAGCAGGGCGTCGACACGCAGATGGGCGTCGTCCTCACGCACGACGGCGGGGCGCAGTCGATGATCCACTTCGGGATGGACCTGCGCAGTCCGAACACCGCGTCGGTCATCGGCGAATCGGGGCGCATCGACCTCGACTCGACCTGGTACACGCCGACGACCTGGCGGATCCGGGACCGCGACGGTGTCGTGGTCGAGGAGTTCGACGCACGTGAGGAACTCGCTGGGTACGGGCACGAGGCCCGTGCGTTCGAGGCGATGATCAGGTCGGGTGTGCACGAAGGCGGTCCGATGGACGCCGAGCAGTCGGTCGCGATCATGGCCGTCATGGACGAGGCCCGCCGACAGGTCGGCGTGCGCTACCCCGCGGACGACGCCCCCACAGCACCCTGATCCGGGTCGCGTCGTCCCGCGGCGACGATCCGGCCTGGAGGCTCCTGCCGCAGTTCCGTAGGATCGGTCGCGATGTCCGAGCAGCAGCCCACCCCGCCTTCCGTACCGGAGCGTCTCCGCGCCGCCGTCGCAGCAGCGCGCGCCTCCGCCGTGCGACGTCCGGTGCCCTGGATCGCCGGTGGACTCGCCGCCTTGCTCGTGGTCGGTTCGGGCGGGGCCGTCGCGGTCGCCGCGGCGATGACACCGGACACCCGCACGTCCGCCGTACCCCCGACGACCTCGAGCGCGACGTCGACGCCGAGTCGCTCGACCGCTGCGACGAAGCGACCGACGAGCACGCCCACACCGACCCCGGACGCCCGCGCGGTGCCGAAGGACCCGGCCGGCCCGTCCGCGCTGCGCACCTGCTCGATCGCGGGCGCGGCGTCGGCGAGCGGTCTCGGCGCGTTCGAGGGCTACGTCATGGACGCGAAGACGGGCGAGGTCCTGTTCTCGAAGAACGGGGACACGCCAGCCCAGACCGGCAGCGTCATGAAGACCCTGACGACGGCGACGGCACTCGCGGTGCTCGGGGGCGACCACCGCATCCCGACCACGGTCACGCAGGAGTCCGGCGGGACCATCGCACTGGTCGGACACGGCGACGCGACCCTGTCGGCGGGCAACGGCACCGTCTACCCGGGTGCCCCGACGCTCGCGCAGCTCGCCCAGCAGGTGAAGGCGAAGGTCGGCGACGCCGCCGTCACCACGATCGTGACCGACGACACGTACTGGAGCGACGCCGACGCGTGGGACCCCACGTGGCCGGTGTCCGAGCGCACGATCGGGTACCAGCCGAAGGTCACCGCGTTGATGGTCGACGGTGACCGGGCGAACCCGGCCGCGGCGACCTCGCCCCGGTCCGAGGACCCGGTCGGTCGGGCCGGCGCGGCGTTCCGGACGGCACTGGCGAACGCCGGGGTGGCGGGCGCCGCGAACGCGCAGATCGTCAAGCGTGCCACGACCAGCACGAACACCATCGCGACGGTGTCGTCGCAGCCGGTGTCGACGCTCGTCGGGCAGATGATCCCGAACTCGGACAACACCCTCGCCGAGATGCTCGCCCGGGTGTCGTCGAAGGAGTCCGGCTCGAACGGCTCGGCGGCGTCGCTCACCTCGGTGTACCAGTCGGCGCTCGGCTCCTACGGCGTCGACCCGGCCGGCATCGTCATCAAGGACGGGTCGGGCGAGAGCGCTGCGAACGCGGTGTCGCCGAACTTCGTCGCCCACCTCATGGTGCAGGTCGCCGCCGGCGCGAAGGGCCTCGGGACCCTCGCGAACGCCCTGCCCGTGTCGGGCCAGTCCGGCACCCTCGCCAGCCGCTTCACCGGCGCGAACGCCGTCGCGCGCGGCAAGGTGCACGCGAAGACCGGGTGGATCGACAGCGCGAACACACTCGGCGGGTACATCGACGCCGCGGACGGATCACGCCTGACCTTCGCGTTCTACGCCATCGGGTCGTCGCGAGCGGCCGCGCTGCCGGCGCTCGACGCGGTGACCGCGGCGACGTACTCCTGCGGGAGCAAGCTCACCGACTCCTGAGTCACCGGGTGTTGGATGGGCCCATGGCACGGGCACTCCTCATCGTCGACGTCCAGAACGACTTCACCGAGGGCGGTGCGCTCGGGGTGGCCGGGGGTGCGGCCCTCGCGGAACGGATCAGTGCGTTCCTCGGCCGGCACGCCGAGGAGTACGACCTGATCGTCGGCTCCCGCGACTGGCACCACGGCGACGACGACAACGGCGGACACTTCGCCGGACCGGAGGGCCCCGACTTCGTCGACACGTGGCCCGTGCACTGCGTCGCCGGCACGCCGGGCGCCGAGTACCACCCGCAGCTCGACACCGATCCGATCGACGTCGACGTCTTCAAGGGCCAGGGCACGCCGGACTACTCGGCGTTCCAGGCGAGGACCGAAGACGGCGTGCCGTTGCCGGAGATCCTGACGGACCACCGGGTGCACTCCGTCGACATCGTCGGCATCGCCACCGACCACTGCGTCCGGGCCTCGGCCCTCGACGCGCGCGCCGCCGGCATCGACGTCGCCGTCTACGAGGACCTGGTGGCCGGCGTCGACCCCGAGCGCAGCGACCGTGCGCTCGACGAGATCCGAGCGGCCGGCGGGCACGTCGACCGCAGCGACATGGACGAGGGGCTCGCGAACCCCGGAGGAGCACAGCTGTGACCGACACCACGAGCACCGACACCACGACCGGCGACCTCGTCACGACCGTGGGCGACGACCACGTCACCGTGCGGGGCGTCCCGACCGGCCTGTTCATCGGCGGGGCGTGGCGGTCGTCGACGAGCGGCGCCACGTTCGCCGTCCGCGACCCCTCGACCGGCGACGTCCTGGCCGAGGTCGCCGACGCCACCCCCGAGGACGGGATCGCCGCTCTCGACGCCGCGGTCGCCGCGCAGCAGGAGTGGGCCGCCACCGCACCGAGGCAGCGCTCCGACGTGCTGCGCCGCGCGTTCGACCTGGTCCGCGCGCACGAGGACGACCTGGCCGCCCTGATGACGCTCGAGATGGGCAAGCCGCTGGCCGAAGCCCGCGGCGAGGTCGTCTACGGCGGCGAGTTCCTCCGCTGGTTCTCGGAGGAGGCCGTCCGCATCGGCGGCGACTACCGCACCAACCCCGAGGGCACCGGACGTGCCATCGTCCTGAAGCGTCCGGTCGGTCCGGTGTACGCGATCACCCCGTGGAACTTCCCGCTCGCGATGGCCACCCGGAAGATCGGTCCCGCGCTGGCGGCCGGCTGCACGGTCGTCGTGAAGCCCGCCGAGCTCACACCCCTGACCACGCTGTTCCTGGTCGAGCTGTTCCGCCGTGCCGGGCTGCCGGACGGCGTCCTCAACGTGGTGCCGTCCCTCGACGCCAAGGGGCTGTCCGAGCCGATCATCGCGGACCGTCGACTCCGCAAGCTCACGTTCACCGGGTCGACGCCGGTGGGGTCCGCGCTCCTCAAGCAGGCGGCGGACAACGTGCTGAAGACGAGCATGGAGCTCGGCGGCAACGCACCCCTGTTGGTCTTCGACGACGCCGACCTCGACGCCGCGGTGGACGCCGCGATGCTCGCGAAGTTCCGGAACGTCGGCGAAGCCTGCACCGCCGCGAACCGGTTCTTCGTGCAGGAGGGCATCGCCGACGCGTTCGTCGCCGCACTCACCGCGAAGGTCGACGCGCTTCGCATCGGCCGTGGCACCGAAGACGGTACGACGATGGGTCCACTCATCGACGACCGCGCGGTCGACAAGGCCGCCGGACTCGTCGACGACGCCGTCGCCCGCGGCGCCCGGCTCGTCACCGGTGGACACCGCGTCGAGCGACCCGGCACCTACTTCGCGCCGACCGTGCTCGACGAGGTGCGGCCGGGGTCGGAGATCCTGACGACCGAGATCTTCGGACCGGTCGTGTCGATCACCCGCTTCGCGACCGAGGACGAGGGCATCCGGCTCGCCAACGACACCGAGTTCGGACTCATCGCCTACGCCTTCACGACGGACTTCCCGCGCGGGCAGCGGCTCGCCGAGCGCCTGGAGACCGGGATGCTCGGGCTGAACACGGGCGTGGTGTCGAACGCGGCGTTCCCCTTCGGCGGGGTGAAGTCGTCCGGCCTCGGCCGTGAGGGCTCGCACGAGGGCATCGAGGAGTACCTCGAGACCGTGTACGTGCTCACCCCGGACCCGTTCGCCGCCTGAACGCGCCCGGCGGCGGGTCTCAGACCAGCAGCTGGTGCTTCGCCAGGTCGCGGTAGAGCGGCGTCGACTCGACGAGCTCGGAGTGCGTGCCGGCACCGACGACCCGGCCGTGCTCGAGCACGACGATGACGTCGGAGTCCACGACGGTGGACAGCCGGTGCGCGATGACGAGCAGGGTGCGGTCCTCGGCGACGGCGTCGATCGCCAGACGCATCTTCTGCTCGTTCACGCCGTCGAGCGACGACGTCGACTCGTCGAGCAGCAGGATCGGGGGAGCGGCGAGCAGCGCGCGGGCGATCGCGAGGCGCTGCCGTTCCCCGCCGGAGAGCATCACACCGTCCTCGCCGACCTGGGCGTCCAGCCCGCGCGGATCGCGGTGCAGCACCTCGCCGAGGTTGACCGCCTCGAGCACCCGGACGCAGTCGTCCTCGGTGGCGCCGGGCGACCCGAGCAGCAGGTTGGCGCGGATGGTGCCGGCGAGCACCGGGGCGTCCTGCTCGACGTAGCCGATCTGGGCACGGAGCTCCTGGCGGTCCATGCCCCGGACGTCGATGCCACCGAGCCGGATGACGCCCTCGGTGGGGTCGTAGAACCGCTCGATCAGGGCCAGGGTCGTCGACTTGCCGGCACCCGACGGACCCACGAGTGCCACACGCGAGCCGCGGGGAACGCGGAACGACACGTCGTGGAGCACCACGTCGTCGGCCGGACGTTCGTCGGCGAGGCGATCCGGGCCTCCTGGACGGTCCGCGGGGTCGGACGCGACCGCGCCGTCGGCACCCGATGCATCCGCGGCGGCGGCGTAGCGGAAGGTGACGTGCTCGAACGTGATGGCGTCGTCGGAAGCGACCGCGGCGGCGGGGCGCGCAGCCGCGTCGTCCTGCGCCTCGGTCGGCAGGTGCAGGATCTCCTCGATGCGGCCGAGCGCACCGAGCGCCTGGGCGACCGCGACCGCGGCGCCCATCGCCTGACCGAGCGGCATGATCATCATGAAGAGCAGCAGGATGAACGTGATGAGCGTGGCGATGGTGATGGTGCCCGCAGCGACCTGCGCGCCGCCGACGCCGAGCACGGCGATGAACGCCACCTGCATGACGATGCTCGCGACCGGCACGACGAACGCGGACATCTTCGCGATGTCGAGGCCGCGCTGGTAGGCCTCGGTCGCGTGCCCGTCGACCTCGTGCTCCTCGCGCTCGGTCGCTCCCGCGGCGCGGATGGTGCGGACGGCACCGATGCCGCGCTCGACGGCCGCGGTCAGGTCACCGACCTTCTCCTGCGCGCGCTTCGACGCGACCCGGATGCGACGGCTCAGCCCGCCGACGACGACGATCGCGACCAGGACGATGACGACCACGATCACGAGGAGCAGCGGGTCGATGACCGCCATCGCGATGATCGCGCCGATGAAGGTGAGGGCGCCGCCGATCGATTCGATCAGGCCCTGGGTCAGGACGGCGCGCAGGAGCGTGGTGTCGCTGCCGACGCGGGACACCAGGTCGCCGGTGCGACGGGTGTCGAACTCCGAGATCGGCAGGTTGAGGATGCGCGCGATGAGCTTGCGGCGCGTGGAGAGCACGACGCCCTCGCCCGCACGCTGGAGCAGGAAGTGCTGCACACCGTTCAGGATGCCGGCGACCAGGACGAGCCCGACGAGCAGCCACACGAGCGTGCTGAGCGTGTTGCCCTGCTGCACCGCCGTGACGACCTGGTTGACGAGCAGCGGCTGCGCGAGGGACGCTCCGGCGCCGAGGATGCTGAGGACGATGATGACGACCATCGCCGGCTTGTTCTCGAACAGGTAGGACAGCAGGCGGCCGAAGGTGGCGCGGGGGCCGTCGGTCTTCTTGGGGCGCGCGAAGGGGAGGCTCATCGTGTTCCTAGTTTCTGCCGTACTTCTTGTGCACTGCCTGTCGGCTGACACCGAGCAGGGTCGCGATCTCCTGCCACGACGCCCCGGCGTTGCGGGCGGCGCGGGCAGCGAGTTCCTCGGTCCGGTCGAGTTCACGGCGGAGCTCGCGCACGCTGGCGAGGGCGGAGAACGGGTCGTCCCCGGAGGCGCCGGCCGCGAGGCTCGTGATGGTCGGTCGGTCCATGGGTGTCAACCTACATTGACGCACCGACACGCGTCAACCTGAGTTGACGGACAGGGTCGCGCCGTGCGGTGGACGCGACGACGGAAGGACGGGAGGCCCGGTGCCAGCTGGCACCGGGCCTCCCGTCCTTCCGCGGTGACGTCTCAGGCGTCGGCGAATTCCTTGCTCTTCGTCTCACGGACGAAGAGCAGCGCGACGAGCGTCACGACGGCGGCGATCGTCAGGTACAGCCCGACCAGGAAGATGTTGCCGTCGGGCTGCCAGAGCGCCAGGGCGATGGTCGGGGCGAGCGAAGCGCCGAGGATCGACGCGACGTTGTACGCGATGGCTGAGCCGGTGTACCGGACGTTCGTCGGGAACAGCTCCGGCAGGAGTGCGCCCATCGGCCCGAAGGTCAGACCCATCAGGGACAGCCCGACGATCAGGAACGTCACGACCGTGATCGGACCCTGCGACGCCGCGAACCAGAACTGGAACGTCAGACCGAACAGCGCGATGCCGATCGTGGTCGGGATGAGGGTCTTCCGGCGACCGAACCGGTCGGCCAGCATGCCGGCGATCGGGGTGAAGATGCCGAAGAAGACGACGCCGATCATGAGCAGCGTCAGGAACTCGCCACGGCTGTAGCCGAGGCCGACCTTCGGCACGAGCGGGCTGGCCTCGGCGCCGGTGGTGCCGTAGGACAGCGTGAACGTCGTCATGAAGTAGAAGAGGACGTAGGTCGCGACCATGCCGAGCGTGCCGACGATGAGCGCCTTCCACGAGGTGCGGAACACCCGGCCCAGCGGGATCTTCGCGACCGTGCCGGACTCCTGGACGCCGCGGAACACCGGCGACTCGACGAGCTTGAAGCGCACGTAGAGCCCGACGATGACCAGCACCGCCGAGAGCAGGAACGGGATGCGCCAGCCCCACGCCTGGAAGTCGGCGTTCGGCGTGCCGTCGGCGCCGGCGGGCATCGCGGCGTTGATCGCGATGAACAGGCCGTTCGCGAGCAGGAAGCCGATCGGCGCGCCGAGCTGCGGCATCGAACCGAAGACGCCGCGCTTGCCCTTCGGGGCGTTCTCGGTCGCGAGCAGGGCCGCGCCGGACCACTCCCCACCGAGGCCGACACCCTGGGCGAATCGCATCACGGCGAGCAGGACCGGAGCCCAGACGCCGATGCTGCTGAACGTCGGCAGGCACCCGATCAGGAACGTCGCGGTGCCCATGACGAGGAGCGAGGCCACGAGGGTGGTCTTGCGGCCGACGCGGTCACCGAAGTGCCCGAAGATGATCGACCCGATCGGCCGCGCGAAGAAGGCGAGGGCGAACGTCACGAACGACGACAGCTGCGACGCCGTGGGGTCCTCGTTCGGGAAGAACAGCGTCGGGAAGACGAGGACCGCTGCCGTCGCGTAGACGTAGAAGTCGTAGAACTCGATCGAGGTGCCGACGAGGCTGGCGATGACCACGCGCGAGCGCGGGTTGCCTGCTGGTGCCGGAGCTGAGGTCGGGGTTGCTGGTGCCGGTGCGGCGGTCATGGGTGTCGTGTGGTCTTCCGTGGTGCGCGCTCCTGGCAGGGAGCACGGGTACCCGAAGCGGCGGACACCGATCGGTTCGCGCGGGGTGGCGCGGGCACCGATCGGGTGCGTTCGGTTGGTGGGGGACCGCTTGTGACGGAAGCCCGATCATACGACAGATGTCGTCTGCCTGCGAATCAGCCCAGAGTCAGCTGGCCGCGCCCGCTTCGAGGTGCGCAGGCAGCTGGTGCCCCATCCGGTCGCGCTTGGTGTCGAGGTACCCGGCGTTCTGCGTGGAGACACCGACGACCAGGGGCACGAGCGACTCGACGGTGATGCCGTGCTCCTCGAGCTGCCGACGCTTCTCGGGGTTGTTCGAGAGCAGTCGCACCCGGGTGATGCCGAGGTCGGCGAGGATGCCCGCGGCCCCGCCGTACGCGCGCGAGTCGGCCGGCAGCCCGAGCGCCAGGTTGGCGTCGAGCGTGTCGAGGCCGTCTTCTTGCAGGCGGTACGCCTTGAGCTTGTTGATCAGTCCGATGCCGCGCCCTTCCTGCCCGCGCAGGTAGACCACCACCCCGCCCTCGGCGGCGATGGTGTCGAGGGCGGCGTCGAGCTGGGGACCGCACTCGCACTTCAACGACCCGAACGCCTCGCCGGTCAGGCACTCGGAGTGCACACGGACCAGGGCGCCGTCCGACGGTGCGGACCCGTCGGGCAGCGCACCGATGATCGCGACGTGCTCCGCACCGGTGACGAGGTCGCGGTAGGCGCGCATCTGGAACGTGCCGTGGGTGGTCGGGACGTTCGTCGACACCTCGAACTGGACGGGGCTGCCCGGGGTGGAGGAGGTCAGCGCGTCGGTCATGGGGTGCTCCGGTCGTTCGTGGGCCCGTCGTCTCCGAACCCGGGTGCTGCGTCGTTTTGCTGCTGCTGTGTCTGCGGCTGCGTCGTGTCGGTGCGCTGCGGTCGGGCTCGGACCAGCAGATCGGGGCCGAGGCTGGTGGTCGATAGTACGTCCAACCGCCGACGCTCGGACATGCTTCCCACTCCGAGGTCGTCGAGGGCGACGCGGGGTCCGCCGAGCAGGACGGGGGCGACGTACACGAGGTACTCGTCGACGAGTCCGGCGGCGATGAGTGCGGACGCGACGGTGGGGCCGCCCTCCACGAACACCGAGTGCACGCCGTGCCCGCGCAGGGCGGCGAGCGACGCCGCGAGGTCGTGCCCCGGCAGGGTCACGAGCCCGCGCGGGTGTCGTCGGACCGCGGCGTCGTCGGGCACGGCGCGGTCGCCGAGCACGACCGCGAGCGGCTGGTCGGCGAGCAGTTCGCCGGCGTCGCCCCGAGCGGTGAGGCTCGGGTCGTCGGCCAGCACGGTGCCGGTGCCGACGAGGATGGCATCGTGCGCGGCACGCTGCTCGTGGACGTGCTGCCGGGCGGCGGCGCCGGTGATCCACTTGCTCGTGCCGTCGGCAGCGGCGGCGCGGCCGTCCAGGCTCGAGGCCCACTTCACGGTGACCCAGGGGCGGCCGAGGCGGACCGACAGGAGCCACCGTTCGAGGAACGCCTCGGCCTCGTCCGCGAGCACGCCGGACACGACGTCGACCCCGGCGGCCCGGAGCCGATCGGCACCGCCGTGCACGTCCGCGCCCGGGTCGTCGATCGCGTACACGACGCGGGCGACCCCGGCCTCGATCAGGGCGACCGCGCAGGGGCCGGTCCGTCCGGTGTGGTTGCAGGGTTCGAGGGTGACGACGGCCGTGGCGCCGCGCAGCTGTGCCGGGTCGACCTTCGCCATCGCGTCGACCTCGGCGTGCGGGGTGCCGGCACCCTTGTGCCACCCCTCGGCGAGGACGTCGCCGTCGGGGGAGAGGATCACCGCGCCGACCCGTGCGTGGTCGCCCACGACGGGGCCCAGGGCCGCGAGTTCGAGTCCGCGGCGCATCGCCCGGACCTCGGTGGGTCGTGCCGTGTCGCTCACGGATCGAGCCTACCGGCGGGAAGATCGGTGACGCGTCACCACGGGGAACGGAGCGTCACGGAGCGTCGGGCCACGCGAGTTCGGACGCCGGCACACCGTCGGCACGACGCACAGCGGTCCAGGCGGTCGTCGGTCCACCGTCGCGTCCGGGGATCCGTGCGGGCCCGGTTCCGGTGAACGAGAACCCGGCGCTCCGGGCGACCGCGGCCGACGCCGTGTTGCCCTCGTAGCACTCCCAGTAGACGTCCGGGGCCCCGTCGGCGAACGCCCACTCGACGACGAGCTCGACCGCGTCGTGCATCAGGCCGGCACCGCGGGCCGAGGGCGCCAGCCAGAATCCGAGGTCGCGGCCCGCCGTGCGGTAGCCGATGATCCCCTCGAGCCAGGTCGATCCGCGGCGACGGATCGCCCAGGTGTACTCGCGGTCCGATGCCCACCCCGGACCGACGAGTGCGTCGACGAACGTCCGTGCGTCCTGCTCGCGGTACGGCGTCGGGATCGTCGTCCAGCGGACGATGTCCGGGTCCTGGCAGGCATCGGTGATGGCCGCGGTGTCCGCCCGGGTCGGGACGTCGAGTCGGACCCGGGTGGACTCCAGCGTGACCGGCAGCACGGTCAGCCGCGCAAGCGCGGGACGAACCCGATCCGGTCGTACACGCGCGCCAGGGTCTCCTGCGCGATGGACTCGGCACGGTCCGCGCCGACGGCCAGCAGACGGTCGAGCTCCGCCGGGTCGTCGAGCAGCTCGAGCGTGCGGGCGCGCACCGGTTCGAGCTCGGCGACGACGGCCTCGGCCACCGCGCCCTTGAGGTCCCCGTAGCCCTTGCCCGCGAACGAGGCCTCGAGCTCGGCGACGGGGGTCCGGCTGAACGCCGACAGGATCGCGAGCAGGTTCGTCACGCCGGGCTTGGCCTGGCGGTCGGAGCGGATCTCGCGCTCGTCGTCGGTGACGGCCGACTTGATCTTCTTCGCGGTGCGCTTCGGGTCGTCGAGCAGACGGATCAGGCCGCTGTCGGACGCCGCCGACTTGCTCATCTTGCTCGTCGGGTCCTGCAGGTCGTAGATGCGCGCCGTCTCGGTGCCGATCCGGGCCTCGGGCACGACGAACGTGTCGCCGAACCGCGAGTTGAAGCGTCCGGCCAGGTCGCGGGTCAGCTCGACGTGCTGACGCTGGTCGTCGCCGACCGGCACGACCTTGGTGTCGTACAGCAGGATGTCGGCCGCCATCAGGACCGGGTAGGTGAAGAGCCCGACCGAGGCCGCCTCGGAACCCTGCCGCGCCGACTTGTCCTTGAACTGGGTCATGCGGCTCGCCTCACCGAACCCGGTGAGGGTGTTGAGCACCCAGGCGAGCTCGGCGTGGGCGGGCACGTGGGACTGCACGAACAGCGTCGACTTCGTCGGGTCGATGCCCGACGCGATGTACTGCGCTGCCGTCGCCCGGGTGCTCGCGCGGAGCTCTGCCGGGTCCTGCGGCGAGGTGATCGCGTGCATGTCGACGACGCAGTAGATGGCGTCGAAGTCGTCCTGCAGGTCGCGCCACTGCATGAGCGCCCCGACGTAGTTGCCGAGGTGCAGCGAGCCGGCGGACGGCTGGATGCCCGAGAAGATGCGGGTCTTGGTCATGGTGGTGTTCCTGTGGGTCAGGTGGAGCGCAAGCAGAGGGGTCAGAGTTCGTAGTCGACGACCACGGGGGCGTGGTCGGACCATCGCTGGTCGTACGCCGTAGCCCGGTCGACCGTGTACTCCGTGACCTTCGCCGCGAGGTCGGGCGTGGCCATCTGGTAGTCGATGCGCCAGCCGGTGTCGTTGTCGAACGCCTGTCCGCGCCAGGACCACCACGTGTAGGGCCCCTCGACGTCGCCGGCCTGCGCGCGCCCGACGTCCACCCAACCGAGGCCGGGCCCCGTCGAGCCGTCCGCGCCCTCGACCGGTTCGCCGTCGGCGCCGAAGAAGCGCGAGAAGTAGGCACGCTCGCGCGGCAGGAAGCCCGCACGCTTGACGTTGCCCTTCCAGTTCTTGATGTCGCGCTGGTCATGCCCGACGTTCAGGTCACCGACGACCACGGCGAGCGGGTTGTGCGCGCGGAGTGCGGGCAGCCGCTCGGTCATGGCGTCGAGGAACTTCCACTTCTCGTCCTGCTTGGGGGTGTCGACCTCGCCCGAGTGGACGTAGGTGGACACGACCGTGACCGTGGTGCCGCCGATCTCGTAGTCGGCCTCGAGCCACCGGCCGGCGGAGTCGAAGTCGTCGGGTCCGAGCGCGACGCGGTGGATGTGCGCGGAGTGCCGCGAGGCGATCGCGACCCCCGCCCGGCCCTTCGCGGTGGCCGGGTCGTGCACGATGTCCCACCCGTCGCCGAGCAGACCTTCGAGGTCCTCGCTCGAGGCACGGACCTCCTGCAGGGCCAGCACGTCGACGTCGCGGGTGGCGAGCCAGTCGCCCATGCCCTTGCGGAAGGCGGCGCGGACGCCGTTCACGTTGACGGATGCGAGGCGCAGGCGTGTCATGCAGACCACCTTATCGGCGGGTGCCGACAGCCTCGGACCGCACCAGTTCGAGGTTCCACGACTCGCCGCGCGCCGTTCGCCGAGGTTCCACAGACCGACGCGGGCGACGCCGAGATGACGAGATTTCGGAACCCCGGGAGCGGGGCTGCGGGCGGGACGGCGGTCGGAACCCCGGGGCGGGGCGGTGGGGGCGAGCACGGACGGACGGGAGGCACGGTGCCAGCCGGCACCGTGCCTCCCGTCCGTCGCTGCGCGATCAGGCCGCGTCGTGGTCCGTCTGCAGGAACTCGACCAGGCTGTCGGCGGTCGTCTCGGCGTCGTCGCCGGTCACGGTGAGGGCGACCTCGTCGCCGTTCTCGATGCCCAGGCCGAGCAGGGCGAGGATGCTGCCGGCGTTGCCGGACTTGTCGCCCTTGGCGATCGTGACCTGGTGGCCGGAGGCCGTCACGGTCTGGACGAAGAGGGACGCGGGGCGCGCGTGCAGTCCGGACGCGCTGGCGACGGTCACGGTGCGGGTGGCTTCGGACATCGATGTACTCCTGTCGATGGGTGGTGCGCTCATGCTAGCGAGCGCCGGATGGGCGGGTCGGGCGAGCGGTCAGGGTCGACCGGGCCAGAACACCTCGGTGCCGGCGGCCTCGACCTCGCGGACCAGGTCGAGGTTGACGGCGGGGTCGGTGATGATCGTGTCGATCGCGGCGAGGGGTGCGACGCGGCCGAACTCCTCGCGACCGAACTTGGTGTGGTCGGCGAGCAGGATGCTCCGTCGGGCGGACTTGATCATCGCCGACTTCACCGCCGCCTCGGCCATGTTGTGGGTCGTCAGGCCGCGCTCCGGGGTGATGCCGTTGATGCTCACGAAGGCGACGTCGACGCTGACCATGCCGATGAGCTGGTGCGTCCACGTGCCGACGCCGGCCAGGGAGTCGCTGCGGATGTTGCCGCCGAGCAGGTGGAGGTCGATGCCCGGACGGTTCGCGACGGCCATCGCGACGGGGAGCGAGTGCGTGACGACGGTGAGCCCGCGGTCGGTCGGCAGCATCTCGGCCAGGCAGATGGTGGACGTGCCGGCGTCGATCATGACCGAGCCGTTCTCCGGCAGCTCCTCGAGCGCGGCCTCGGCGATGACCATCTTCTCGGCCTGGTTGATGCCGCCGCGGTCACCGACGCCGGGGTGGATCGTGATGCGTTCGACCGGGATCGCCCCGCCGTGGGCACGTCGGACCAGTCCCCGTCGCTCCAGCGAGGTGAGGTCGCGACGGATGGTCTCCGGCGTGACCTCGAGCAGTTCGGCGAGGTCCTTGACGTCGACCCGCCCCTGCGCGCGCGCCTGCTCGACGATGCGCTGGTGGCGTTCTGGTGCGTACATCGGACCTCGTCGTCTCCTGGTCGGAACGGAACGGACATGTCCGGGCACGAACCTGACGGAACCGAACCGGAGCGGCTGGCCGCCAGACGCAAACGGGCATCTGTTTCTGCATTTTTATCCCCGGATGTGTTTGTTTGTCAACGCGGATCGGGGTAGTGTGCTGCTCAGCCGCACCGGCGAGGTCCCGTCTCAGCCGTGCGCGCACCGAACGAACACCCCACCGCAAGCGCGTGTGAGATGAAGGAGTCTCGAATGTCCGAACTGCTCGGCACCGGCGTCGGCCGTGGCGTCGCCCACGGCCCCGTGCTCCGCATGGCGGACCCGCTCGGCGAACCGTCGAAGGACGCCCTGACCGGTTCGGCGGACGACGCGAAGCAGGCCGTGCACGACGCACTGGCCGCCGTGGCCGAGGACCTCAACAAGCGCGGACAGCTCGCCGGCGGCGACGCCCAGGCCGTGCTCGAGGCGCAGGCGCTCATGGCGCAGGACCCGACGCTCCTCGACGACGTGCACACGCGCATCGACGGCGGCACCAACGCCGAGCGCGCCGTGTACGAGGCGTTCGCCCAGTTCCGCGACCTGCTCGTCGGCATGGGCGGCTACATGGGGGAGCGCGCAGCCGACCTCGACGACGTCGCCCAGCGCATCATCGCGAAGCTCCGCGGCGTGCACGCCCCCGGGGTCCCCGAGTCGGACACCCCCTTCGTCCTCGTCGCCCGTGACCTCGCCCCGGCCGACACCGCGCTGCTGGACCTCGACAAGGTCCTCGCGCTGGTCACCCGCGACGGCGGTCCGACCTCGCACACCGCGATCCTCGCCCGCGCCAAGGGCATCACCGCGATCGTCGGCGTCACCGGCGCCGACGACCTGGTCGACGGTCAGTCGATCGTGGTCGACGCCGTCGCCGGCACGGTCGTCACCGAGCCGTCCGAGTCGCTCGTGTCCGAGGTCGAGCAGCGCATCGCCGACCGGCTCGCCGCAGCCGCCGCACCGCTCACCGCCGGTGCCCTCGCCGACGGTCACGTCGTGCCCCTGCTCGCGAACCTCGGCAGCCCCGCCGACGCCGCGGGTGCCGTTGCTCTCGGTGCGGAGGGCGTGGGGCTCTTCCGCACCGAGTTCCTCTTCCTCGACTCGCCGAAGGCGCCGACCGTCGACGAGCAGACCGAGTCGTACCGTCAGCTCCTCGCCGCGTTCCCGGGCAAGAAGGTCGTCGTCCGCGCGCTCGACGCCGGTGCCGACAAGCCGCTGCCGTTCCTCACCGACAAGGACGAGGAGAACCCGGCGCTCGGCCGCCGTGGTCTCCGTGCGCTGCGGAACCACCCCGAGGTCCTGCGCGACCAGCTCGTCGCCCTGGCCCAGGCCGACGCCGCGACCGAGGCGGACCTCTGGGTCATGGCCCCGATGGTCGCCGACGCCGAGGAGACCGAGTACTTCGTCACCCTGGCCCGCGAGCTCGGCATCCGCACCGCCGGCGTGATGGCCGAGGTGCCGTCGCTCGCGCTCATGGCCGAACAGGTCTTCCAGAACGCGGACTTCGTGTCGATCGGTACGAACGACCTGACCCAGTACACGATGGCCGCCGACCGCATGCTCGGCACCGTCGCGTCGTACCAGGACCCGTGGCACCCCGCCGTCCTGCGCCTCGTCGCGCAGCTCGGTGCGGCCGGCGCCGACGCGGGCAAGGCCGTCGGCATCTGCGGTGAGGCCGCGGCCGACCCGCTGCTCGCCGTCGTGCTCGTCGGCCTCGGCGCCACCACCCTCTCCATGACTCCCGCGGCCCTGGCCGACGTGCGCGCCGAACTCGGTCAGCACACGCTCGAGCAGGCCCGTGAGATGGCCCAGGCGGCACTCGCCGCGAGCACGGCGGCGGCCGCGAAGTCCGCCGCGGCCGCAGCGCACGCCGCCTGAGCACGCACCACCGGCACCACCCCTCCCCGCACCACGCAGCAGCTCCACCACACAGAAAGTCACCGCACATGACAACGTCGTCCGTTGCAGCGCCCGACGCACCCGCGAAGTCGCGGGGCGGCGCACGCGTCGCCGTTCAGAAGTTCGGCACGTTCCTCTCCGGCATGGTCATGCCCAACATCGCGATCTTCATCGCGTGGGGCATCATCACCGCCTTCTTCATCGAGACCGGCTGGACGCCCGTGGGCATCCTCGGCGGCTTCGGTGAGACGGGCGGCGTCGCCAACGTCGGCCTCGTCGGGCCGATCCTGACGTACCTCATCCCGCTCGCGATCGCGATCCAGGGCGGCCGGATGGTCTACGAGACCCGCGGCGCCGTCGTCGGGTCGATCATGACCATGGGCGTCATCATCGGTGCGAACGGCACCACGATGATCCTCGGCGCGATGATCTGCGGACCGCTCGGTGCGTACCTCATCAAGCAGATCGACAAGATCTGGGACGGCAAGATCAAGCCGGGCTTCGAGATGCTCGTCAACAACTACGCGGCAGGCATCCTCGGCTTCGGTCTGGCGATGGCCGGGTTCTTCTGGCTCGCCCCGCTGTTCAAGCTCATCGCCGAGGGCCTCGGCGACGCGGTGAACTTCCTCGTCCAGCACTCGCTGCTGCCGCTCGCCAGCGTCATCATCGAGCCGGCCAAGGTGTTCTTCCTGAACAACGCGATCAACCACGGTGTGCTCGACCAGCTCGGCGCGCAGCAGGTCCAGGAGTCGGGCAAGTCGATCCTGTTCCTGCTCGAGGCGAACCCCGGCCCCGGCCTCGGTCTGCTCCTCGCCTTCACCTTCTTCGGTGTCGGCATCGCCCGCTCGACCGCTCCCGGCGCGATCATCATCCAGTTCTTCGGTGGCATCCACGAGATCTACTTCCCGTACGTGCTGCAGAAGCCGGTCCTGTTCATCGCCGTCATCCTCGGTGGTGCCACGGGCGTCGCGACGAACGTCGCGTTCCAGTCCGGCCTCGTCGCTCCGGCATCGCCCGGGTCGATCTTCGCCGTCCTCGGTGCCACGGAGCGCAACAGCTTCCTCGGTGTCATCCTGTCGGTCGTCCTGTCCGCCGCGGTGTCCTTCGCGGTCTCGTCGTTCTTCCTGCTCGCCAGCCGCAAGCGCGACCTGGCCAACGGCGGCGGCGACATGAGTGCCGCGATGGCGAAGCTCCAGGCGAACAAGGGCCGTGACGTCAACTCGGCGACGGCGGGTCTGCTCGGCAACAACGCTCCGGCGAACTCCGAAGAGGCCGCCGCGTCGGGCACCACCGCCACCGCGACGAAGGTCCAGAACCTGGTCTTCGCCTGCGATGCGGGCATGGGCTCGAGCGCCATGGGCGCCAGCGTCCTGCGCAACAAGATCAAGAAGGCGGGCATCGAAGGGGTCACGGTCTCCAACAAGGCGATCGCGAACCTGTCCGGTGACGAGGACCTGATCATCACGCAGGAGGAACTGACGGACCGCGCCAAGCAGAAGAACCCGAACGCGCAGCACGTGTCGGTCGGCAACTTCATGAACGCGCCGCAGTACGACCAGGTCGTCGAGCAGCTCAAGAACCAGTAACGCCACAACCAGTAACGAAGTGCAGTATCGGAGGGGACGGGGATGACCCGTCCCCTCCGACACGCCCTCGAACACCAAGGAGAACCACGATGCCCGTCCTGCAGGAGAGCCAGATCCGGATCCACACCGAGGACACCGCGCCGACCAAGTCGGAGGCGATGAAGGAGGCGGCCGAGATCCTCGAGGCTGCGGGCGCGGTCACCTCGGACTACTACCCGGCGATGCTCGAGCGCGAGAAGAGCGTGTCGACCTACATGGGCAACTTCCTCGCGATCCCGCACGGCACCAACGACGCGAAGGACGCCATCAAGTCGTCCGCCCTGTCGTTCATCCGCTACGCCAGCCCGATCGACTGGGACGGCAACCCGGTGCGCTTCGTCGTCGGCATCGCCGGCGTGAACAACGAGCACCTCGACATCCTGTCCAAGATCGCGATCGTGTTCTCCGACGAGGACGAGGTCCAGAAGCTCACCGACGCGGCCGACACCAGCGCGATCCTGTCGATCCTCGGCGAGGTCAACGAGTGAGCACCACCGACCGGGGCACCGCCGTCCACTTCGGTGCCGGCAACATCGGCCGCGGCTTCGTCGGGCTGCTCCTGCACGAAGCGGGCTACGAGGTCGTCTTCGCCGACGTCGCCGCGCCGCTGATCGACGCCCTGGCCGCCGCCGACTCGTACACCGTCCACGAGGTCGGCGCCGGCGCGCAGGACCACGAGGTCACGAACTTCCGTGCGCTGAACAGCGCGCAGGACGAGGACGGTGTCGTCGCCGAGATCGCCGCCGCCGCCGTCGTCACCTGCGCGGTGGGCCCGAACGTCCTGAAGTTCATCGCCCCGGTCATCGCGCGTGCGCTCGTCGCCCGCGACGCCTCCGCCGCTCCGATCGCCGTGATGGCGTGCGAGAACGCGCTGAACGCCACGGACCGCCTGCGCGAGTTCATCGTCGACGCGCTCCCGGCCGAGGGCCGCGACGCGGCGCTGGCGAAGGCCGTCTTCGCGAACACCGCCGTCGACCGCATCGTGCCGGCCCAGCCCGAGGGTGCCGGCCTGGACGTCACCGTCGAGACCTACTTCGAGTGGGCCATCGACCGCACGCCGTTCGGCGGGAACGAGCCGGAGATCCCCGGTGCGCACTACGTCGACGGCCTCGCCGCCTCGATCGAGCGCAAGCTCTTCACGGTCAACACCGGGCACGCCACCGTCGCGTACCACGGCTTCGTCGCCGGTGCGGACAAGATCTCCGACGCCGTCGCGATCCCGGCCGTGCGCTCCGAGCTCGAGTCCGTGCTCGCCGAGACGAGCGACCTGCTCGTGCGGCGTCACGAACTCGACCCCGAGGTGCACCGTGCCTACGTCCAGGCGATCATCGCGCGGTTCGAGAACCCGCACCTGCCGGACACGGTGACGCGCGTCGGCCGTCAGCCGCTCCGCAAGCTGTCACGCGACGAGCGGTTCGTCTCGCCGGCCGCGTCGCTGGCCGAGGACGGCACCGAGCCGACCGCGCTGCTCGACGCGATGGGCGCGGCGCTCCGCTTCGACGTCGCGGACGACGAGCAGAGCGTCGAGCTGCAGGCACTCCTGGCCTCGGACACGTCCGATGCCGACGTGGTGACGCAGATCACCGGCCTGGCCGCGGAGCACCCGCTGCACGCGGCGTTCGCGGACCGGGTGCGTGTCGCGCGCGGCTGACGCTCTCGACGTGGCCCGATGACGACGGGAGGCCCGGTGCCAGCTGGCACCGGGCCTCCCGTCTTCACGTGGTCACCGCGACGGCCCCACCCGGATCAAGAGCCCGCCGTGGTCGACCGTCAGCCGCACCGCGACCACGGTGCCGAACGGGTCACCGTCGAGCTGGATCTGCTCGGGGTGATCGAGCGCGAGGTCGAGGACCCGCGCGCTCGTGTACCGCAACGTCCGCGTGGCCGGGATGAGCCACGACAGGAAGCGCCCGAACCCGGTCCGGTGGAAGAACCGGTTCAGGGACAGCCCGTAGCCGACCCCGGCCCACCCGACCGTCCGACCCGGTCGGAACGCGACCGCGTCGAGGACCCCGTCGTCCGGTTCCGCCTCGGGCAGCAGGAGGACGCCGGCGGTCAGCGTGCCACAGTTCCCGACGATGACCGTGTGCGCCCGCATCGTCCGGGTGTCGCCGTCGTCGAGTGCGTACCGCAGGTCGATCTGCCGGTTGCCGATGACGGACCGCATGATCGGGTCGGAGTAGGCGAGCCACCCGAAGCGTTTCTTCAGGCGTGCGTTGGTGTTGGCCGCCATGTTCGCGTCGAGTCCGATGCCGGCCATCACCAGGAACGCGTGGCGTGTCGTCGTGCCCTGGGTGTCGGTGAGGTCGGCGAACGCGAGGTCGACCGGCCGATCGGTCCCGCTGAAGGCGGCTCGGACCGAGCCGGCGACGTCGTTCAGCGGGATGCGCAGGTTCCGGGCGTACAGGTTCCCGGTCCCGACGGGGAGCAGGGCGAGCGGCACGCCGGATCCGTGCAGTGCCTCGGCTGCGACGCGCAGCGTGCCGTCGCCACCGACGACCAGGACGACGTCCGGCGCGGTGGCCAGCGCCTCGCGTGCGGCGGCGAGGCCGTCGTCGGACGCCGCCGTCTCGAACCAGGTCGTGGGCGCCCAGCCGTTCCGCTGCTGTTCGGCGGCCACGGTGTTGCGGAGGACCCGCAGGTCGACCTTGACGGGGTTGACGACGATCGCGGCGCGCGGCATGAGAGGACGATACCGAACAGCCGTCGTCGATCAGAACGGGCGGGTTCTGTCCGGTATCGGCTGATCCGGGTGAACCTGGGATTCAGGGCCGCGGAACACATGCGATGCGGACACACTCGGGACACGGTGAACGCCGGGCGTCTCCGACGCTCTTTCCGCACTTCGCCATCACAGGCAGGGGCCGTCGTGGCCAGAACCCTCATCCTCCGTCCGCTCATCGTCGTCAGCACCGGGATCGGGTTGGCCGCGGCGCTGGCCCTCGGTGGTTCCTCGGCCGCGTCCGCCGCCACCATCATCGACGGACCCGTCGGTCTCGGCACCGCGGCGAGCTACGGCGTCCTCGGCGCCCAGAGCGTCACCAACACCGGGCCGAGCGTGGTCAACGGCGACCTCGGTGTCTCGCCCGGCACGTCGATCACCGGCTTCGGCGGTCCCGGCAACGGGATCGTGAACGGCACCGTCCACCAGACCGACGCCGCCGCGGCTCAGGCGCAGGCCGACACCACGACCGCGTACGGCGTCGCGGCGTCGTTGACCCCCACGCGCGGCGGACTCGAGGAACTCAACGGGCTGAGCCTGACCCCGGGCGTCTACAACGGCAGCACGTTGCAGCTGGCGAACAACGGCCAACTGACGCTCGCCGGCAGCGCGGACTCCGTCTGGGTGTTCCAGGCCGCATCGACCCTGACCATCGGGTCCGGCACGAGGATCGTCATCACCGGCGGCGCGAGCTCGTGCAACGTGTTCTGGCAGGTCGGCAGTTCCGCGACCATCGGCACCGCCGCCCAGTTCCAGGGCACGGTCCTCGCCGACCAGTCCGTGACCGCCACGACGGGTGCGACCGTCGTGGGCCGACTGCTCGCCCGGAACGCATCGGTGACGCTCGACAACAACACCATCACCCGGCCGGTGAACTGCCCGGCTGCCGGAACGCCGTCCGAGAGCGTCGCACCGACGATCACCTCGGGCACGCCGACCGACGCCACCGCGGGCACGCCGTACTCGTTCCCCGTCACCGCGACGGGCAACCCGGCACCCACCTACTCCGACGGTGGGACCCTGCCGCCGGGACTCACGATCAACCCGGACACGGGCGTCATCTCCGGCACGCCGACCACGCCCGGTACCACCACGGTGACGATCACGGTCGACAACGGCACCGCACCGCCGGACACCGAGACCTACGTCGTGACCGTCCGCGCGCCCGCGCCCACCGCGACGCCGACACCGACACCGACACCGACCGCTACGGCACCGGTTCCCACCACACCCGCCTCGACCG
The DNA here is from genome assembly GCF_057812125.1 of Curtobacterium sp. ABR8. Taxonomy (NCBI): domain Bacteria; kingdom Bacillati; phylum Actinomycetota; class Actinomycetes; order Micrococcales; family Microbacteriaceae; genus Curtobacterium; species Curtobacterium sp. ABR8. The sequence goes on along the minus strand of NZ_CM173818.1, from coordinate 2,706,571 downwards.
CTCCCGCCGTGCCGGTCGTGGGTGGGAACGGCAGTGGTGGTGGCGGCGCCACCGAGCTCGCCTTCACGGGGAGCGACCCGACGATCCCGCTCACCGTGGCGGGCGCGATGCTGCTCGCCGGCATCGCCGTGATGGTGCTCCGTGGACGGACGCTCCGTGCTCGACGCCGGATCCTGTCCGAGGACCACTGACGGGTGACCGAGCCGGCGCCGTCGGCCGTCCCGGCACTGACGGTGCCGGCGGCTCGGGCGTAGCGTCGGCCGCATGACGAAGCACTGGGTGGCACCGCGGTTCGGCGGCAGCGAGGTCCTCGAGTTCGTGGACACCGAGGTCGCCGCACCCGGGCCCGGCGAGGTCACCATCGCCGTCCGAGCCGCTGGCATGAACCCCGCCGACACCAAGCACACGCGGCAGGGCGACCCGGCCGACCTGCCGATCCCCGTCGGCTACGAGGTCGCCGGGGTGCTCACCGCCGTCGGACCCGACACGACCATCGCGTCGGGTGGGGGAGCGGTCGGCGACGAGGTCCTGGCGTTCCGTGTCGCCGGTGGGTGGGCCTCGGAACTGACGGTGCCAGCGGCCGACGTGTTCGCCAAGCCCGCAGCGCTCGGGTTCCCCGAGGCGGCGAACCTGCTCCTCGCGGGCACGACCGCCGCCGACATGCTGCGCGTCACCCGCGCCGCCGGGCGCGACACCGTGCTCGTGCACGGCGCCTCGGGGGCGGTGGGCGTGAGCCTGCTGCAGCAGCTCCGCCTGCTCGGCGCGCGGGTGATCGGCACGACCTCCGAGCGTGGTGCGGACGTCGTCGGACGCTTCGGCGGCGAGTGGGTCGCGTACGGTGACGGCCTGGAGGCGCGGGTCCGGTCGATCGCGCCCTCCGGCATCGACGTGGCACTGGACTGCGTCGGAACCGACGAGGCCGTCGACGTCTCGCTCGCGCTGGTCGCCGACCGCGACCGCATCGTCACGATCGCCGCGCCGGCGCGCGCCGCCGAGGCGGGGTTCGCGGCGGTCGGCGGAGCCCAGCCCGAGAGCAAGGCGTTCCGTGACTCGGTGCGCCAGCGACTGATCGACCTGGCTGCGGCCGGCGAGCTCGAGGTCCCGGTGGCGCGCACGTTCCCACTCGCCGAGGCGAAGGCCGCCGCGGAGCTGCTGGAGTCCGGACACCCCGGGGGCAAGCTGGCCCTGCTGCCCTGAGCCGGTCGGTGCGCTGTCGGTGGGCTGTCGCTTCGCTGTCCGCCGCTGTCCTCCGCTGTCCTCCGCTGGGGGGACGCGTCCGGCCGCTGCCGCTGCCAGACTCGGTCGTGGTCGATGTCCGGCCACCGGAAGGAACGAACCAGTGAGTGACCAGTACCCGCCGCAGAACCCGTACGGCCAGCAGCCCGGACCGTACGGGCAGCAGCCCGGACCGTACGGCCAGCAGCCCGGACCGTACAGCCAGCAGCCGACCGGTCCGCGCCAGCCGCCGCTGTGGGCTCCCTGGTACGGGATCCCGTTCGTGCAGGCCTTCCCGCGGTTCTGGAAGAAGTACGTCCGGTTCGACGGCCGTGCCAGCCAGTCGGAGTTCTGGTTCTGGGCCCTCTGGTACGTCATCGGGTCGGCGGCCACCGGCATCGTCGGCGGGTTCTTCGACGTGCTGCCGTTCGTCGACGACGCGTCGAACGGGCTGAGCGGCCTGTGGTCCCTCGCTTGCGCGCTCGGCTTCATCGCCCTGACGGTGCGCCGACTGCACGACGTGAACCTGAGCGGGTACTTCGCCTTCTTCTTCCTCATCCCGCCGCTCGGCGTCCTGTTCTCGCTGATCGTCGGTCTGATGGGGTCGAACCCGCAGGGGCAGCGGTACGACGAGCCCCACCGCGGGTAGCGAGCGACGGCCCCGCGACGCTTCTGGTTGACTCGGACCCGACTACCAGCCAACGATCGAGGGGGACACCGTGAGTGACCAGTACCCGCAGAACCCGTCCGGCCAGCAGCCGGGCGGTCAGCCGAACCCGTACAACGGAACGCCGCAGTACGGCCAGCAGCCGGCGACCGGCCCGAACGGCGAACCGCCGATCTGGGCCCCCTGGTACGGGATCTCCTTCGGCAAGGCCGTCGGACGGTTCTTCAAGAAGTACGCGACGTTCAGCGGCCGCGCGAGCCGCAGCGAGTTCTGGTGGTGGTACCTGGCGAACGCGATCGTCGGCATCGTCCTCGGCGTCCTGTACGGCATCGGCATCGCCACGTCTGAGCGCTCGACGGTGTCGATGTCCACCGCGACCTCGACGAGCGTGCAGTCGACCGTGACCAGCCCGTCAGCGCTCTTCGTGATCGCCGGCATCCTCGCGCTGCTCTGGGGTCTCGCGATCATCATCCCGACGCTCGCCCTCGGCTGGCGCCGCCTGCACGACGCGAACCTCCCCGGTGCCCTGTGGATCATCGCGATCTTCGTCGGCATCGTCGGCATCGTGTTCGGCCTGCTGCCCTCGAACCCGCAGGGCGAGCGCTACGACCGACCCACCGGCGCTCGATGAGCAACGACACACCGCAGTGGGGCCAGCCCGGTGGCGACCAGCCGTCGGGGCAGCCTGACCACGGACAACAGCAGCCGGGGTACGGGCAGCAGCCTGGGCCGTACGGCCAGCAGCCCGGTCCGTACGGGCAGCAGCCCGGGTACGGGCAGCAGTACGCCGACCCGTACCCGCAGGCCGGTCCGCCGATCCCGGTCGGGCCCGACGGCGCCCCGCCGATGTGGGCACCTTTCTACGGTGCCGGGTTCCTCGACGCCTTCACGCGGTTCTTCAAGAAGTACGCCCGGTTCGACGGCCGTGCCAGCCGCAGCGAGTTCTGGTACTGGATCCTCGCGAACGCGATCGTCACGATCGTCCTCTACGGCGGTTTCATCGCCGGTCTGATCGCCTGGAGCGTCTCGGCCTCGACCACCGACGAGTACGGCTACACCCAGACCGAGGGCGCACCCCCGGCGTGGATCTTCATCCTGCTCGTGCTGTTCGGCCTCTGGACCCTGGCGACCCTCGTCCCGAACATCGCACTGGGATGGCGCCGCGTGCACGACGCGAACCTCGCGGGGCCGTTCTGGCTCATCGCGATGTTCGTCGGCGTCGCCGGGATCGTGTTCGGCTGCCTGCCGCCGAACCCGGCCGGCGCGCAGTACGACCGTCCCGACCAGGCGTAACGCCGCTCAACGGCAATCGGCCCGTACTGCGCGGATGCGCGGTGCGGGCCGATCTGCGTCGTGCAAGGTGTCAGACGACGCGGAGTCGAGCCAGTGCACCGTCGACGACGAGGTCGCGCACGGTGACCGTGGGGTCGGCGATCTGGAAGCGGAGTGCGCCACCCGGCTGCTCGAACCACGGCTGCACGAAGCGGACGGTCACCATGAACGGGCGCTCGACGAGGTAGCGGTGGGTCTCCGGCACCCCGGCCACGTGCGGCGGGAGCGACCGGCTCGGCAGCGGGGTGTCGAGGGGGTGCAGCAGGTAGCCGTCCGGACCACCGATGCGGTCGACGGGGACGCCGGCGGGGATCTGGATGGTCAGACCCTGCTCGCCGGCCTGCGACACCTGCTGCGCGAGCTGCGGGTACGTCGACGCCGCACGGTCGCGGAGTCCGTCGAGCTCGTGCCGGGCGATGTCGCGCGGAGCCGGGAACGGTCGGTTCAGGAACCGACGGAGCATCTCGACCGCGTCTTCCTCGCCCCGCGCGGTGGCGAGGCGACGGGCCGTGCCGTAGTCGACGACCTCGAGCGCGAAGTCGTCGGACGCCTCGGCCGGGACCACGCGGAGCGCGCCCTCGACCGGCGGCTCGTGCAGGGTCTCTCCGGGGAGCTGCACGTACCGGATCGTGTAGCCGAGCTGGTCGAGGATGGGGCGGGTGGCCGCGAACGTCATGGAGCGGAGCCTATCGGTGGAGTCGATGTCGAGTCTTGGACGACCCCGAGTGTCAGGCGCGGCCCCGCATGACGGCCTGCTTGACCTCGGAGATCGCCTTCGTCACCTGGATGCCACGGGGGCACGCGTCGGTGCAGTTGAAGGTCGTGCGGCAGCGCCAGACACCTTCCTTGTCGTTGAGGATGTCGAGGCGGACGTTCGCGGCGTCGTCACGGGAGTCGAAGATGAACCGGTGCGCGTTCACGATCGCGGCCGGCCCGAAGTACTGCCCGTCGGTCCAGAACACCGGGCAGGACGAGGTGCACGCGGCGCACAGGATGCACTTCGTGGTGTCGTCGAACCGAGCACGGTCGGCCACCGACTGGATGCGCTCCTTGCCCGGGGTGGGAGCGGTCGCGGGCTGCAGGAACGGCTGGACCTCGCGGAAGGACTTGAAGAAGGGCTCCATGTCGACGACGAGGTCCTTCTCGAGCGGCAGGCCCTTGATCGCCTCGACGTAGATCGGCTTCGAGACGTCGAGATCCTTGATCAGGGTCTTGCACGCCAGACGGTTCCGGCCGTTGATGCGCATCGCATCCGAGCCGCAGACGCCGTGTGCGCAGGACCGACGGAAGGTCAGGGAGCCGTCCTGGTCCCACTTGATCTTGTGCAGGGCGTCGAGGATGCGGTCGGTCGGCAGCATCATGACGTCGAAGTCCTGCCACCGCGGCTCGTCGTCGACGTCCGGGTCGAAGCGCCGGATGATGAGCGTGACGGAGAAGGACCCGGGAGGCGCCGCGGTGGTGTCGGTCCGGGGTGCGTCGGAGACCAGGGTGTCGGTCATCTCAGTACTTCCTCTCCATCGGCTGGTACCGCGTCACGACGACCGGCTTCCAGTCCAGCGTGATGTGGTCGTCGGCGAGTGACGAGTGCGGGTCGCCCGTCAGGTACGCCATCGTGTGCTGCATGTAGTTCTCGTCGTCGCGCTTCGGGTAGTCGTCGCGCATGTGGCCGCCGCGGCTCTCCTTGCGGTTGCGGGCCGAGTAGACGACCACCTCGGCCAGGTCCAGCAGGAAGCCGAGTTCGACGGCTTCGAGCAGGTCGGTGTTGAACCGCTTGCCCTTGTCCTGCACGGAGACCTGCATGAAGCGGTTCCGGAGCGTGTGGATCGTCTCGGTGACCCGGGCGAGGGACTCGTCGGTGCGGAACACCTGGGCGTTCTTGTCCATCTCGTCCTGCAGTTCCTTGCGCAGGACGGCGATGCGCTCGGTGCCGGTCGACGCGCGCAGCTGGTCGAGCATGGCTCGGACACCGGCTGCGGGGTCCTCCGGGAGCGGGAGGAACTCGGCGGTCTTGACCCACTCGGCGGCGTTGTTGCCCGAGCGCTTGCCGAAGACGTTGATGTCGAGGAGCGAGTTCGTGCCGAGGCGGTTCGAGCCGTGCACGGACACGCAGGCGCACTCACCGGCCGCGTAGAGCCCGGGGACGACGGTGGTGTTGTCGTAGAGCACCTGCGCGTCGGTGTTCGTCGGGATGCCGCCCATCGCGTAGTGCGCGGTGGGCATCACCGGCACCGGCTCGACGACGGGGTCGACGCCGAGGTAGGTGCGGGCGAACTCCGTGATGTCCGGGAGCTTGGTCTCGAGGACCTCGGCGCCGAGGTGTGTGCAGTCGAGCAGGACGTAGTCCTTGTTCGGACCGGCGCCACGGCCCTCGGCGACCTCCTGCACCATGCACCGGGCGACGATGTCGCGGGGCGCGAGGTCCTTGATGGTGGGGGCGTAGCGCTCCATGAAGCGTTCACCCGAGGCGTTGCGGAGGATCGCGCCCTCACCACGAGCGCCCTCGGTCAACAGGATGCCGAGGCCCGCGAGCCCGGTCGGGTGGAACTGGAAGAACTCCATGTCCTCGAGCGGCAGACCCGTGCGCCACACGATGCCGACGCCGTCGCCGGTCAGGGTGTGTGCGTTCGAGGTCGTCTTGTACATCTTGCCGAAACCGCCGGTGGCGAAGATCATCGCCTTGGCGTGGAAGACGTGCAGCTCACCCGTGGCGAGTTCGAACGCGACGACCCCGGCCGGCTGCTTGCGCGTGACGCCGTCCTCGCCCACGACGTCGACCATGATGAGGTCGAGCGCGTAGAACTCGTTGTAGAACTCGACGCCGAGCTTGACGCAGTTCTGGAACAGCGTCTGCAGGATCATGTGGCCCGTGCGGTCGGCCGCGTAGCACGCCCGGCGGACGGGTGACTTGCCGTGGTCGCGGGTGTGACCGCCGAACCGGCGCTGGTCGATCTTGCCCTCGGGCGTGCGGTTGAACGGCAGGCCCATGTTCTCGAGGTCGATGACTGCGTCGATCGCCTCCTTCGCGAGGATCTCGGCGGCGTCCTGGTCGACCAGGTAGTCACCGCCCTTGATCGTGTCGAAGGTGTGCCACTCCCACGAGTCCTCTTCGACGTTCGCGAGGGCCGCGGCCATCCCGCCCTGCGCCGCACCGGTGTGCGAGCGGGTCGGGTAGAGCTTCGAGATGACGGCCGTCTTCGCCTTCGGGCCGGCCTCGATCGCGGCACGCATGCCCGCGCCTCCTGCGCCGATGATGACGATGTCGAACTGGTGGTGGTGCACGGTGGTCTCGGTCACAGGGGTCTTTCCGTAGACGGTGGGAAGGCGGTCGGCAGCGGGGATGGTGCTACTGCGCCGGGCAGAAGGAGGGCAGGTCCGCGGCGGCGGCGCCGGCGGGGCACGGGTCGAACGTCCAGCAGACGAGCAAGCCGAGGACGATCAGCACCACGCACGCGATGAGGATCGCGGCGAGGAGCGTCTTCCGGATGCCCGGCTTCGACACGTAGTCGTTGACGATCGTGCGCATGCCGTTCGAGCCGTGGATGAGCGCCAGGACGAGCATGAGGGAGTCCCACACCTGCCAGAACGGGTTGGCCCACTTGCCGGCGACGAAGGCGAAGTCGATCTGCTTGACGCCCTCGCCCGCCACCATGTTGACGAAGAGGTGGCCGAAGATCAGCACGACGAGCAGGACGCCCGAGCCGCGCATGTAGATCCAGCCCCACTTCTCCCAGTTGGTGGAGCGGCGGGCGGCCGAGGCGGAACGGGGAGGTTCGACGATCTGCGTGGTCATCAGGTGCCCCTCTAGTTGAAGTCCGCGAAGAGGTTCATGAGCTGGCGGGGCAGGAAGCCCGCGATCGCGATCGCCCACAGGACGATGACGATCCAGAACATGGCCCGCTGGTACTTCGGCCCCTTGGACCAGAAGTCGACGAGGATGATCCGGAGCCCGTTGAACGCGTGGAACACGATGGCCATCACCAGGGCGATCTCGCCGAGGTTCATGATCGGCGTCTTGTACGTGCCGATGACCGCGTTGTACGCCTCGGGGGAGAGCCGCACCAGCGCCGTGTCGAGGATGTGCACGAGCAGGAAGAAGTAGATCGCGACACCGGTGATCCGGTGCAGGACCCACGACCACATGCCGGTCGATCCGCGGTACAGCGTGCCCTCGAGCTTCCGAGAGGCGCGAGGCGCCTCGATCGTGACGTCGGGGACGGCGGTCGCCGTACCGCCGCCGGTGGGCTCAGCCATGAGCTCGTCCTTCCGTAGGACGGGCTCGCCCGATCGGCGAGCCCTTGCCGTTCGCGTTCGTGTGGAACACGACCCATCCTATGCTCGGGCGCTGACCTTCTCGTCCCGACCGGCCCGCAGGCCCCGACCGACGGGCGGCGCGCCGATGGTGCGAGCCGTGTCGTGGTGCCCGAGGAGCTGGTCGCCGACGGCCTCCCACGTGGTGCCCTCGACCCGGAGACGGCCCGCGGAACCCATCCGATCCGCGAGTGCGCGGTCGTGGTGCAGCCGCAGGACCGCCTGCCGCAGGGCCTGCGGTGCGTCGGGATCGTAGAGCTCGCCGTCGAGTCCGGGGGCGACGAGGTCGAGCGGACCGCCCGACGCCGGCGCGATCACGGGCAGCCCCGAGGCGTGCGCTTCCTGGAGGGTCTGCCCGAAGGTCTCGGCCGGACCCGTGTGCACGAACAGGTCGAGCGAGGCGTACGCGTCGGCGAGGGCGTCGCCGCGCAACGGTCCGGTGAAGGTGACGTCGAGGTGCCGCAGTCGTCGCTCGAGCAGCGTCCGGGACGGCCCACCGCCGGCCACGACGACGCGGATGCCGGGGATCCCGCCGAGCTCGGCGAGCCGTTCGACCTCCTTCTCCGGGGCCAGCCGCCCGACGTAGCCGACGATCGTCTCGCCGTCCGGCGCGATCCGGCGTCGGAGCGCTCGCACGTGGGCGGACTCCCGCCGGGCCGGGTGGAAGAGCTCGGTGTCGACGCCGCGACCCCAGCGGGCGACGCGGGGCACGCCGTCCTCGGCGAGCATCGCGGCGGTCGCGCTCGACGGCGCGAGCGTCAGCGAGGCGCCGGCGTGGATGCGTCCGAGGATCCTCCGCACCAACGGGACGGTCGCGGTCAAGCCGTTGCGGCGGGCGAACCCGGCCACGTCGGTCTGGAAGACGGCGACGGAGGGGATGCCGAGCCTCCCGGCTGCCGTGATCGCGCGCCCGCCCAGCAGGAACGGACTCGCGGCGTGGAGCACGTCGGCGCCGGAGGCGGCGAGGATCGTGTCGAGCACCGGGTGGGGGAGTGCGACCGGGAACTGCCGGTACGCGACGGCGGGGACCCGGTGGACGTCGAAGGAGCGGTAGCGCTCGACGCTGGTGCGCGAACGGAACTGTGCGAGTCCCGGGGTGTCCGGTGCGATCACGACCGCGCGGTGGCCACGGCGCTCCAGGTGGTCGAGGACCGCGAGGACGCTGGTGGTCACGCCGTTGAGGGTGGGCAGGAAGCTCTCGGTCACGACGGCGACGGTCCGGGGGGACGTGCCGCGCTCCACGCTGCGTGCGCTCATGGTGCTGCCCATGCTCCGGGCGCCACGTGACCCCGCGGGGCCGACGACGTGAACGGGGCGGAGGCGACGGGTGAACAACGCGACGCCGTCGCCGCGCGCACGCTCGACACTGCCCTGCGGGAGCCCGCATGCGGGAATCGTGCGGAGACCACCCAGGATCCACGCCGTGGGACCGGTACGGTGAGCGCGTGGCTGACGCTCTCGAAGACTTCTACGCGATCATCCCCGCAGGGGGCATCGGATCGCGCCTGTGGCCGCTGTCGCGCGCGGACGCACCCAAGTTCCTGCACGACCTGACGGGGTCCGGTGCCTCGCTGCTCCGGCAGACCTGGGACCGGCTCGCCCCGCTGGCGGGCGAGCAGCGGATCATGGTCGTGACCGGACGGGCGCACCGCGTCGCCGTCGAGTCGCAGCTGCCCGGGGTCGAGGACCACAACGTGGTGCTCGAGAGCGAGCCGAAGGACTCCACGGCGGCCATCGGCCTCGCCGCGGCGATCCTCGTCCGCCGCGAACCCGACGTCGTCATCGGGTCCTTCGCCGCCGACCACGTGATCGGTGACGCCCGCGGCTTCCGCCGTTCCGTGCGCGAGGCCGTCGCGGTGGCCCGCGCGGGCTACATCACGACCATCGGCATCACGCCGACCGAGCCCGCCATCGGCTTCGGCTACATCCACGCGCACGGCGACACCCTGGACATCGAGGGCGCACCGACCGCGCACGCCGTCCGGTCGTTCGTCGAGAAGCCCGACCTGGACACCGCACGCTCCTACGTCGAACAGGGCACGTACCTGTGGAACGCGGGCATGTTCATCGCCCGCGCCGACGTGCTGCTCGAGGAGATCGGCCGGAACAACCCGACGCTGCTCGCCGGCATCAACGAACTCGCGGACGCCTGGGACACCTCGGCCCGCGGCGCGGTCGTCGACGCGGTGTGGCCCACGCTCGAGAAGATCGCGATCGACTACACCGTCGCCGAGCCCGCCGCCGCTGCCGGACGCATGGCCGTCGTCCCCGGCGACTTCGACTGGGACGACGTCGGCGACTTCGCCTCGCTCGCCAAGCTGCAGTCGGGTGGTCGACCGAACAACCTCGCCGTCCTCGGCGACGGCGCGCGCATCCTCGCCGACTCGTCGAGCGGCATCGTGATCTCGCACAGCCAGCGGCTCATCTCGCTCATCGGGGTCGAGGACATCGTCGTCGTGGACACCCCCGACGCGCTGCTCGTCACGACCAGTGCGAACGCCCAGCGGGTCAAGGGCGTGGTGGACGCGCTCAAGATCAGCGGCCGCGGCGACGTCCTGTAGCGCTCCACCGACAAACCCCTCGAACTGGGGGTCAGCGGGTGACCCCGCGTTACGGGCGCGTTTCGGCGCGGTCGCGATCCCGTAACCGATCCTCCGGACCGGGGCAACGGGTCCTGTACCGGCCGGGCGGTCGTGTACTGTCGCCACGATCGCCCGGAACGCACGTGGTCCGGGCACGCTCCCCGGAGGAACCCACCCGTGACATCTCGTACCCGACGCGTCGTCCTCAGCGGCTTCGCGCTCCTCGGCACCGCCGCCGTCCTCGCCGGTTGTGCCTCGGCGCCGTCCGACACGACGACCGCCAAGAAGACCGACTTCCGCCCCTGCATGGTCTCCGACGCCGGTGGCTTCGACGACAAGTCGTTCAACCAGCTCGGCTACGAGGGCATGAAGGACGCCGCCAAGGAACTCGGTGCCACCTACAAGGAGGCCGAGTCGAAGGACGCCACCGTCTACGACTCGAACATCGAGCAGCTCATTGGCCAGAACTGCAACCTCGTCGTGACCGTCGGCTTCAACCTCGCCGACGCCACGAAGAAGCAGGCCGCCGCGAACCCCGACACCGACTTCGCCATCATCGACGACAGCTCGATCGACGCGGAGAACGTCAAGCCGATCACGTTCGACACCTCGCAGGCCGCGTTCCTCGCCGGCTACGCCGCGGCGTCGTACTCGAAGACCGGCGTCGTCGGCACCTTCGGTGGCATGCAGATCCCGACCGTCACCATCTTCATGGACGGCTTCGCGGACGGCGTGAAGTACTACAACGAGCAGAAGGACAAGGACGTCAAGGTCGTCGGCTGGAACGTCGACACCGGCAAGGGTTCCTTCACCGGTGGCTTCGAGGCCGGCACGCAGGCCAAGTCGGTCGCGCAGACGCTCCTCGACCAGGACGCCGACGTGATCCTGCCCGTCGGCGGCCCGATCTACCAGTCGGCTGCCGAGGCCATCAAGGACGCCGACAACGGCTCCGTCCTGATCGGTGCGGACAGCGACCTCTACGAGGCCGACCCGCGCTACAAGGACATCGCCTTCACCTCGGTCGAGAAGGGCATGCGCCCGGCCGTGAAGGACGTCGTCGAGCAGGCGGCGGACGACAAGTTCTCCAAGACCCCGTACGTGGGGACGCTGAAGAACGAGGGCGTCGGCATCGCGCCGTTCCACGACTTCGAGTCGAAGGTCGACAAGAGCCTGCAGGGCGAGCTCGACGACGTGAAGGCCGGCATCATCGACGGCTCGATCAAGGTCAAGACCCAGTCCTGACCCGACGGACGCGGGCGAGGGGCTTCCCTCGCCCGCGTTCTCGTGCGCCCGAGTGGTGCACGCGAGACCGTGCGCCCGCGTGGCGCACTCGAGACAGAAATAGACTCCCGAACATGAAGCTCGAACTCCGCGGCATCACCAAGCGGTTCGGCGCCCTGGTCGCCAACGACCACATCTCGCTCACCGTCGAGCCGGGTGAGGTCCACTGCCTCCTGGGTGAGAACGGCGCCGGCAAGTCCACCCTGATGAACGTGCTCTACGGCCTGTACGACGCCGACGAGGGCGAGATCCTGCTCGACGACGTGGTCCAGGACTTCGACGGCCCGGGCGACGCCATGCGCGCCGGGATCGGCATGGTGCACCAGCACTTCATGCTCGTGCCCGTGTTCACCGTCGCCGAGAACGTCATGCTCGGGCAGGAGCAGACCACCTTCGGCGGCCGACTCGACCTGGCCGGTGCCCGCAAGCGCGTCAAGGAGATCTCGGACCGGTTCGGGTTCGACGTCGACCCCGACGCCAAGATCGAGGACCTGCCCGTCGGCGTGCAGCAGCGCGTCGAGATCATCAAGGCACTGTCCCGTGACGCCTCCGTGCTGGTGTTCGACGAGCCGACGGCCGTGCTCACCCCGCAGGAGACCGACGAGCTGATGGGCATCATGCGCCAGCTCCGCGAGGCCGGCACCGCGATCGTCTTCATCACCCACAAGCTCCGCGAGGTCCGCGAGGTCGCCGACCGCATCACGGTGATCCGGCTCGGCAAGGTCGTCGGTGAGGCATCGCCCACCGCGACGAACAACGAGCTCGCCGCCCTGATGGTCGGGCGCGCCGTCTCGCTCGTCGTCGACAAGACGCCGTCGACCGGTGGCGAGGACGCCCTCGTCGTCGAGGGCCTCACCGTCACCGACCCGTCGGGCATCGTGCTCGTCGACGACGTGTCGTTCTCGGTCCGTCGCGGCGAGGTGTTGGCGATCGCCGGGGTGCAGGGCAACGGCCAGACCGAGCTCACCGAGGCGATCCTCGGCCTCGAGCCCGTCCACGCCGGCCGCATCACGCTGGACGGCAAGGAGCTGACCGGCCGCAGCGTCAAGCAGGTGCTCGACGCCGGCGTCGGCTTCGTCCCCGAGGACCGCAAGGAGGACGGCCTGGTCGGCGAGTTCACCATCGCGGAGAACCTCATGCTCGACCGGTCCGACCACGACGCGTTCGTCCGTGCCGGCACCATCCGCGCCGCCGAGCGCGACGCCTTCGCCGACGAGAAGATCGCCGAGTTCGACATCCGCACGCCGGGCCGCGCGACCGCTGCCGGCCGGCTGTCCGGTGGCAACCAGCAGAAGATCGTCCTCGCCCGCGAGCTCAGCCGCGAACTCCGGCTCTTCGTCGCCGCGCAGCCCACGCGCGGTATCGACGTCGGGTCGATCGAGTTCGTGCACAAGCGCATCGTCGCCACCCGCGACACCGGTGTGCCCGTCATCGTCGTCTCCACCGAGCTCGACGAGGTCGTGGCACTGGCCGACCGCATCGCCGTCATGTACCGCGGCGGCATCGTCGGCATCGTGCCGGCGACCACCCCGCGAGACGTCCTCGGCCTCATGATGGCCGGCGAGATCCCAGAAGGAACGGAGCTGGCCGCATGACCGGTTCGGCCGGCGAGATCCAAGCCACATCCACGACCGGAACGGAGCTGGCAGCGTGACCGCGCAGGACCCAGACAACACGCAGCCCACCGCCGGCACCGAGGCCGATGCCCCGCTCACCGACGACCGCCTGCAGGAGGCGCCGGAGACCCCGCACCTGATGACGGACTCGGCCGACGACACCGAGCGCCGCAACGGCGCCCCCGGCACCGACCGCTGGCACGCCGCCCTGCAGAGCATCCTCAACGGGTCCGTGCTCGTCACGGTCCTCGCCGTCGTGCTCGCGCTGGTGGCCTGCGGCATCCTCATCGCGCTGACGGACGAGAACGTCCGCGCCACCGCGGGCTACTTCTTCGCCCGCCCGGCCGACATGCTCCAGGCCATCGGCACCGCGGTCGGCGGCGCCTACGCCTCGCTGTTCCAGGGTTCGGTGTTCAACTTCGGCGCCGACAGCTTCCAGCAGGCCATCGGGCCGCTCACCCGCTCGATCGACTACGCGGTGCCGCTCGTCGTCGCCGGGCTCGGGATCGCGCTGTCGTTCCGCGCCGGGCTGTTCAACATCGGCGGCCAGGGTCAGATCCTGATGGGTGCCGCGGCGGCCGGGTGGGTCGGCTTCTCGTTCGACATGCCCGCCGCGATCCACATCCCCCTCACCATCGTCGCCGGCATCGTCGGCGGTGCGGTCTGGGGCGGGATCGTCGGTGTCCTCAAGGCCCGCACGGGCGCGAACGAGGTGGTCGTCACGATCATGCTCAACTACGTCGCGCTCTACCTGGTCAGCTACCTGCTCCGCACCCCGGGCCTGCTGCAGGCCCCGGGCAGCAGCAACCCGATCTCGCCCGCCACGAAGGACAGCGCCCTGCTGCCCCAGCTCTTCGGTGTGCGGTACGGGGTGGACGCCGGGTTCATCGTCGCGATCCTCGCGGTCGTCGTGGTCTGGTGGCTCGTCAACAAGTCCTCGCTCGGCTTCCGGTTCCGCACCATCGGTGAGAACCCCCGTGCCGCCCGCGTCGCCGGCATGAGCGTTCCGGCGCTGACGATCTGGGTGATGGTCATCTCCGGTGCCCTGGTCGGCATCGCCGGTGCCTACCAGGTGCAGGGCGCCGTCACGACGGGCTTCACCTCGGGCATCGACGCCGGCATCGGCTTCGACGCGATCACCGTCGCGCTGCTCGGCCGCTCGAAGCCGTGGGGCGTGTTCTGGGCCGCGATCCTGTTCGGCGTGCTGAAGAACGGTGGCTACGCGATGCAGGCCGCCAACGGCATCCCGATCGACATCGTCGGCGTCATCCAGGCCCTCATCGTCCTGTTCATCGCGGCGCCGCCGCTCGTCCGCGCGATCTTCCGGATCCCGCAGCCGGGAGCCCGCCAGCGCACGAAGACGAGCAAGAACAGCAAGAAGGCGGTCGCCGCGTGAGCACCCTCAGCCCCACCGCGGCGCCCGCGTCGCCCCTGTCCGACCGTCCGGTCGAGACGACCCGCAGCTGGAAGCTCCCGATCGGGTACGGCGTGTTCACGCTGCTCGCGGTCGTGTTCTTCGTCCTGCTCAGCCGCACCGGCACGACGACCTTCCGGCTCGCGAACGCCGGGGACTTCATCGCCCTGCCCAACGTGCCGCTGTCCGCGGCACCGACCGGCTACGTGGTCGTCGTGCTCCTGGCGATCGCCACGGTCTACGCCGTGGTCGAGGTCCGCGCGTACCGGCACGTCCCGCTCTGGGTCACGTCGGTCTTCGCGATCGTCTTCGTCGTCGGCTTCCTGACGTGGGCAGCTGCCGGCGCCACGATCCCGCTGCCCGGCCTGCTGGTCGGTGCGCTCGGACTGAGTGTCCCGCTCGTGTTCGGTGCCCTCGGCGGCGTCATCTCCGAGCGGGTCGGCGTGGTCAACATCGCCATCGAGGGCCAGTTCCTCGCCGGTGCGTTCACCTCGGCGCTCATCGCGTCGATCACCGGCTCCGCGTGGGTCGGACTCGTCGGTGCGCTCGTCGCCGGTGTGCTCGTGTCGTTCATCCTCGCCGCGTTCAGCATCAAGTACCTCGTCGACCAGGTGATCGTCGGTGTCGTCATCAACGCCCTCATCTCCGGGCTGACCGGGTTCCTGTACTCGCAGGTGCTGTCGCCGAACGAGACCACGCTGAACACCGGCATCCGGTTCCCGAAGTTCGAGATCCCGCTGCTCCACCAGATCCCGGTCATCGGCCCGGTGTTCTTCGAGCAGAGCGTCATCGTCTACCTGGCCTACGTCGCCGTCGCGGTGGTCACCTTCGGCCTGTTCAAGACCCGCTGGGGCCTGCGCCTCCGCGCGGTCGGCGAGCACCCGCAGGCGGCCGACACGGTGGGCATCAACGTCACGAGCACCCGGTTCTGGAACGTGTCGCTCGCCGGCGCGATCGCGGGCCTCGGTGGCGCGTACTTCACGCTCGACGCGGTCGGGCCGTTCACGAAGGACATGACCGCGGGCGCCGGCTACATCGCCCTGGCCGCCGTCATCTTCGGCCGCTGGGACCCGATCAAGGCCACGCTCGCCGCCCTGCTGTTCGGCTTCGCGTCGAACCTGCAGAACACGCTCGGGGCGATCGACTCGCCCGTGCCGAGCGAGTTCCTGCTCATGCTGCCGTACGTGGTGACGATCTTCGCCGTGGCCGGCCTGGTCGGCCAGTCACGCGGCCCCGCCGCGTCCGGCAAGCCCTACATCAAGAGCTGACGGCCTGGAGGCACGGCACATGACCGACACGCACGAACCAGGTGACCAGGCGGTCACCGCCACCGCCCCTGCGGACGCAGCCACGGGCCTCCCGGTCGACGACGTGGACTGGACCGCCCTGCGGACGGCAGCGACCGCCGCGATGCGGCGCGCCTACGCGCCGTACTCGTCGTTCCCGGTGGGCGCCGCGGCGCTCACCGACGACGGACGGATCGTCTCCGGCTGCAACGTCGAGAACGCGTCGTACGGGGTGACGCTCTGCGCCGAGTGCTCGCTCGTGTCGCAGCTGCACATGACCGGTGGCGGCAAGCTCGTCGCGTTCACGTGCGTCGACGGCGACGGCGCCACCCTGATGCCGTGCGGCCGCTGCCGCCAGCTGCTGTTCGAGCACTCGACCGAGGGCATGCTCCTCGAGACGGTCTCGGGCATCCGCACCATCGACGAGGTCCTGCCCGACGCGTTCGGGCCGCGCACCCTCGCCACCTACCAGCAGGAGCACTGATCCACATGGCCGTCGAGCCGTTCGACACCGTCGACCTCATCCGCACGAAGCGATCCGGTGGCGCCCTGAGCACCGCCGAGGTGGACTGGCTCGTGGACGCCTACACGCGCGGCTACGTCGAGGACCCGCAGATGGCGGCGATGGCGATGGCCGTCTTCCTGAACGGGATGGAGCGGCGCGAGATCAAGGACCTCACGCTCGCGATGATCGCGTCGGGGGAGCGGATGTCGTTCGGTTCGCTCGGCAAGACGACCGTCGACAAGCACTCCACCGGCGGCGTCGGCGACAAGATCACGCTGCCGCTCGCGCCGCTGGTGGCGTCGTTCGGTGTCGCAGTGCCGCAGCTGTCCGGTCGTGGCCTCGGGCACACCGGCGGGACGCTCGACAAGCTCGAGTCGATCCCCGGGTGGCAGGCCGCGCTGTCGAACGACCGGATGATGGAGATCCTGTCCGACGTCGGCGCGGTCATCTGCGCCGCTGGCTCGGGCCTGGCACCCGCCGACAAGAAGCTCTACGCGCTCCGCGACACCACCGGCACCGTCGAGTGCATCCCGCTCATCGCGTCGAGCATCATGTCGAAGAAGATCGCCGAGGGCACCGGTGCGCTCGTGCTCGACGTGAAGTTCGGGTCCGGGGCGTTCATGCCCACGTACGAGGCATCCCGCGAGCTCGCGCAGACGATGGTGGACCTGGGCAACGACGCCGGGGTGAAGACCTCGGCGCTGCTGACCGACATGGAGGTCCCGCTCGGACTGACCATCGGCAACGCGCTCGAGGTGCGGGAGTCGGTCGAGGTCCTGGCGGGCGGCGGTCCGGCCGACGTGGTGGAGCTGACGGTCGCGCTCGCGACCGAGATGCTGACGCTCGCCGGACTGCCGGACGCCGACCCGGCCGCGGCGCTGGCCGACGGCCGCGCGATGGACACCTGGCGCCGGATGATCCGGGCGCAGGGCGGGGACCCCTCCGCCGCGTTGCCGGTCGCCCGGGAGCAGCACGTCGTGACCGCGCCGTCGTCCGGTGTGCTCGCGCAGCAGGACGCCCTGCCGTTCGGTGTCTCGGCCTGGCGCCTCGGTGCCGGCCGCGCCCGAGCACAGGACCCGGTGCAGGCGGGTGCGGGCATCGAGCTGCACGTCAAGCCCGGTGACACCGTGTCCGAGGGACAGCCGCTCTGGACGCTGCACACCGACGACGCGTCACGGATCCCGCGGGCGCTCGAGTCGCTCGAGGGTGCGTGGTCGATCGGCTCGTCCGACGCTGCGGTCGCTACCCGCGGGCCGATCGTGCGGGAGCGCATCGGGTCCTGAACCCGGCCACCTGTCGAACCGTCAGGCTCCCTGCGCCGCTGTGGGGAGCCTCCAGTCCGTTCCGGTGTGTGTTGTGCACAGGTGCCTGCGCGCGGTCGGTGACCACCGATAGCCTGGTCGCATGAGCGCCGATGCCCCGACCTACCGCCTGCCCGACGCCGGAGCGGTCATCAACGACCTGCCGAAGGTCTCGCTGCACGACCACCTGGACGGCGGTCTGCGCCCCGCGACGATCGTCGAGCTTGCCGGTGCCGCGGGCGTCACGCTGCCGACCACCGACCCCGAGGCACTCGGTCAGTGGTTCGCGGACCAGTCCAACTCCGGCTCGCTCGTCGAGTACCTCAAGACGTTCGACGTCACCACGTCGGTGATGCAGACCGCGCCGCAGCTGACGCGCATCGCCCGCGAGTTCGTCGAGGACCTGGTCGCCGACGGCGTCGTGTACGGCGAGGTCCGGTGGGCCCCGGAACAGCACCTGCAGGGCGGGCTGACGCTCGACGAGACGGTCGAGGCCGTGCAGGCCGGCATCGAGGACGCGGTCGACGCCGCTGGTGGCCGCATCCGAGTCGGCCAGCTCGTCACCGCGATGCGGCACGCCGACCGCTCGCTCGAGATCGCCGAACTCGCCGTGCGGCACCGCGACGCCGGTGTCGTCGGCTTCGACATCGCCGGTGCCGAGGCCGGGTTCCCCGCCTCGAACCACCGCGCCGCGTTCGACCACCTCGCGTCCGAGCTCTTCCCCGTCACCGTGCACGCGGGCGAGGCCGACGGGCTCGCCTCCATCCGGTCCGCGCTCGTCGACGGCCGCGCGCTGCGCCTCGGGCACGGTGTCCGGATCTTCGAGGACGTCACGCTCTCCGACGCCGGTGACGGCTCGACGCTGGCCTCCCTCGGCGAGGTCGCATCGTGGGTCCGCGACCGCGAGATCCCGCTCGAGGTGTCGCCGTCCTCCAACCTGCAGACGGGTGCGATCGCCGCCTGGGGTGACGACCTCGCCGACCACCCCTTCGACGTGCTCTACCAGCTCGGGTTCCGGGTCACGGTGAACACCGACAACCGCCTGATGAGCGGGACGTCGCTGTCGAAGGAGCTGGCACTGCTCGCGGGCACGTTCGGCTACGACCTCGACGACCTGGCAGCGTTCCAGATCAACGCCGCACTGGGCTCGTTCCTGCCGCTCGAGGACCGCGAGGAGATCATCGCCACCATCACCTCCGGGTACTCGGAGGCCTGACGCATGGGACTGCCGCCGCTGCCGGACGCCGCCGTGCTCCTCGGGGCCACCGCGCCCACCTGGCGTGACGCGATGCGCCTGGCCGGCGGCGCGCTCGTCGCGTCCGGAGCCGCGACCGACGAGTACACCGACGCCATGGTCGGCATGGTCGAGGAACACGGGCCGTACATCGTGATCTCCCCGGGACTGGCGTTCGCCCACGCCCGGCCGGGTGGCGCGGTCCTGCGCGACGGGCTCGCCGTGGTGACCCTGGCGTCGCCGGTGGCGTTCGGTCACCCGCACAACGACCCCGTCCGCGTGGTCCTGGGGCTCGCGGTCGCCGGGGTGGGGACGCACCTCGAGTCCATCGGCGAGATCGCGAACCTGTTCAACGACCAGGCCGTCACGGGGCGGATCGCCGACGCGACGACGGCGGACGAGGTCCGCACGATCATGGGGGTGTCCGCGTGAAGATCGTGACCATCTGCGGTGCCGGCATCGGTTCGAGCGGCATCCTCAAGGTGAACGCCGAGAAAGCGCTGTCCGCACTCGGCCTGCAGGCATCGGTCGTCGCGGCCGACGTGGCCTCGGTACGGGACGTGTCCGACGACGCCAACGTGATCCTCACCAGTCAGGAGTTCGTCGAGGCGATCGGTGACACCTACGCCGAGGTCATCGTCATCCGGAACCACTTCGACCAGGGCGAGATCACGGCGGCGGTGGACCGGGCGCTCGGCGAGCACTGAGGCGGGTGCGGCCACGGCCGCTGCGGCGGCCGCTGCGGCGGCGCTGCGGCGGGCGCTGCGGCGGCCGTCGGCCCTTTAGAGTTGGGGCATGAGCACCGAGAACCCGCTGAACGACCCCGCTGCCGACCCGTTCGAGGTCGCGAGCGACGCCGCTGCCGTCATCGCCGCGAAGTCCGGCATCGAGCGGCACGACATCGCCCTGACCCTCGGCTCGGGCTGGGGCAGGGCCGCCGACATCATCGGTGAGACCGTGTCCGAGATCCCGGCGGACCAGGTCCCCGGCTTCAGCGCCTCGGCCGTGCCCGGACACTCCGGCACGATCCGGTCGATCCGCCTCGCGGACGGCCGCCACGCGCTGGTCATCGGGGCCCGCACGCACTACTACGAGGGCCACGGGGTCCGTCGGGTCGTGCACAGCGTCCGCACCGCTGCGGCGACGGGTGCTTCGATCATGGTGCTGACGAACGGTGCCGGTGGCATCAAGGAGCACTGGACGCCCGGCACCCCCGTGCTCATCAGCGACCACATCAACCTCACCGCCGACAGCCCGCTCGAGGGTGCGACGTTCATCGACCTGACCGACCTGTACTCGGCCCGTCTGCGGGACGTGGCGCGGTCGGTCGACCCGTCCCTGGACGAGGGCGTCTACACGCAGTTCCGCGGGCCGCACTACGAGACGCCGGCCGAGGTGCAGATGGCGAAGACCATCGGCGGGCACATCGTCGGCATGTCCACCGCGCTCGAGGCCATCGCCGCCCGTCAGGCCGGCATGGAGGTCCTCGGGTTCTCGCTCATCACGAACCTGGCGGCCGGCATCCAGAAGACGCCGCTGTCGCACACCGAGGTGCTCGAGGCCGGCAAGCAGGCCGAGCCGGTGATCGCGGACCTCCTCGCCCGTGTGGTGACCGCTCTCGGGCAGCCGGCCTCGTGAAGATCGACCTCGACCACGTGCTCGGGACCGCACGGTCCTGGCTCGCGCAGGACCCCGATCCGGAGACCCGCGACGAGCTCGCGGCCGCGATCGACGCCGCCGCCGACGGTTCCGGTCCGGCCGTGCAGGCCCTCGCTGCACGGTTCGGGGGACGGCTGCAGTTCGGCACCGCCGGACTCCGTGCCGAGCTCGGCTACGGTCCCCTCCGCATGAACCGGGTCGTCGTGACCCAGGCGGCCGCAGGGCTCGCGCGCTTCCTGATCGACACCGGCCGGTCGCGCAGTGTCGTCATCGGCTACGACGGCCGCGTGAACTCCGACGTCTTCGCCCGCGACTCGGCCGAGGTGATGCGCGGTCTCGGGCTCGAGGTCACGCTGCTGCCGGGTGCCCTCCCCACACCGGTGCTCGCGTTCGCCGTCCGGCACCTCGACGTCGGCGCCGGGGTGATGGTCACCGCGAGCCACAACCCGCCCCGCGACAACGGCTACAAGGTGTACCTCGGGCAGGACGACGACGGGTCGCAGATCGTGCCGCCCGTCGACGGCGAGATCGCGGACGCCATCGACGCCGTCGCGGCACGGTCGATCACGGACCTGCCCCGGGGCACCGACTACACCGTCGCCTCGTCGGCTCTGCTCGACGCCTACGTGGCCGCCACGGCCGCGACCGTCGCCCCGCCGGCACTCGGACCCGAAGCGCAGCCGAAGGTCGTCTACACGGCGATGCACGGTGTCGGGTGGGAGACCGCGCGTGCGGTGTTCGCCGCCGCCGGGTTCGCGGAGCCGGCCGTCGTGCCGGAGCAGATCGAGCCGGACGGGGCGTTCCCGACCGTGTCGTTCCCGAATCCCGAAGAGCCGGGCGCGATGGACCTGGCGACCGCGCGCGGTGTCGCCGTCGGCGCCGACCTCGTCATCGCGAACGACCCCGATGCCGACCGGCTCGCGCTCGCGATCCCGGACGGGTCCGGCTCCTTCCGGAGGCTCTCGGGCAACGAGGTCGGTTGGTTGCTCGGGTGGCGGGCTGCCGCTCGGGCGTCCGAGGCGGGGACGACCGGCACACTCGCTGCGTCGATCGTCTCGTCGCCGGCGCTGGCCCGTGTCGCCGCCCGCCACGGCCTGGAGTACCGGGACACCCTGACCGGCTTCAAGTGGGTCTCGCGCGTCCCCGGGCTGCTCTTCGGGTACGAGGAAGCGCTCGGCTACCTGGTGGACCCCGAGGTCGTGCGCGACAAGGACGGCATCTCCGCGGCGCTGTCGCTGCTGTCGCTGGCGTCGGACCTCGCCGCTGCCGGATCGTCCATCGCCGGGCAGCTCGACGCCTTCGCCGCCGAGTTCGGGGCGTTCGCGTCGGGGCAGGTCGCGACCCGAGTGGACGACCTGTCGCGCATCGGGGAGATCATGGCGTCGCTCCGATCCACGCCGCCGACGTCGCTCGGCGGGCTGGAGGTCCTCACCGTGACGGACTACGTCGACGGGGTGGAGGGCTTCCCGCCGTCGGACATCCTGCGCTACGACCTGACCGGCGACGCACGGGTGATCGTCCGGCCGAGCGGGACCGAGCCCAAGGTGAAGGTCTACATCGACACGGTCGCGGAGACCCCCGCCGAGGCGCAGCGGCTCGTCGACGCCCTGGCGAGCTCGGTCCGCCCCTTGGTGTCCTAGGGAGTCGGTCCGCCCGAACCAGGTTCCGGACACAGCACCGCGCATCTTCGCGGTGCTGTGTCCGTTCCGCAGTGTCGCGTAAGCCCGGTACCGCTCCACAACGGCAACGGATCGGCTGGTTCTCCACAGCGACCGGGGCATCGTGGCACGAGGCGCGGCCCGGACGACACGCTGGCCCGATGGAACGACTCACGCTGATGACGACACCGCTGGACAGTACGGCGGCTCGGAGCGTGCGGCGCAGAACCGAGCGGGGCGAGCTCCTCCGGATCGGCCACGGGGTGTCGACATCCGCCCAGGCGTTCCGCGATGCGTCGGAAGCGGTTCGTCACCGGGCCCGGATCGACGCCGTCCTCGCAGCTTCCAGGCCGGGGCTGATCGTCTCCCACGCGTCAGCAGTCGTCATGCACGGGCTGCCCTGGTTCGGGCCGCTCCCGGATCGTGTCGTGCTCACCGATCCGACTCGCGACCGTGCGCAGCGGTTGCGGTTCAGCGACAAGGTGCCAGCGCGTGGTCGGGACGTGGCGACCGTGCTGATCGACGGGGTCGAGACGACGGACCTTGTGACGACGGCCGTCGACGTCGCGCTCCGATCTGACCGTGGCCACGCCCTGGTCGTCCTCGACGCAGTGCTCGGACGAGGGGTCGATCGTCACGAGCTGCTCACAGAACTCGAGTCACGACCGACCCGCCGAGGCGTCCAGCGGGTCCGTGCGCTCCTCGGGCTCGCGGACGGTCGGATCGAGTCCGTCGGTGAGAGCCTCGCGCAGTTGGTGATGCACGACCTCGGGCTGCCGCGGCCGGAGCTGCAACACGAGTTCTCCCTGGACGGACGACGCACCGCGCGGGTCGACTTCTGGTTCCCAGAGCACGGGGTGGTCGTCGAGTTCGACGGACTCGTCAAGTACCGCGTCGGCGATGTGCGGGGCACGCGGACCGCAGAAGAGGTGGTCGTCGCGGAGAAGTTCCGAGAAGACGCGGTGCGTTCGGTGCCGGGTGTCCGGGGTCTTGCGAGGCTCACCTGGCGGGAAGTCCTTCCCGGCGGGGACGCTCCGTCCACGCTCCGGAGATCCGGGCTCCCGGTCTCGCTGGCGATCCGAACGACGCCGTCCTGGTGACACACCGTGGAACGGACACAGCACCGCGCAATTGCACGGTGCTGTGTCCGGAACCTGGTTCCGGGGGGAGAGGTAGAACGCCGGGCTACGCCAGCTCGAGCAGCACGTGGCCGGACGAGACCGTCTGACCGACCGGGGCGTTCAAGCCGGTGACGACACCGTCCTTGTGGGCCTGCACGGGCTGCTCCATCTTCATGGCCTCGAGCACGACGAGCAGGTCGCCCTTCACCACGGTGTCACCCTCGGCGACCGCGAGCTTCACGACGGTGGCCTGCATCGGCGACGCGACGGACCCACCGGACTTCGCGATGCCGCCCTTGACCGCCGACGAGCGGCGCTTCGGGGGAGCGGAGGGGCCGGCCGGACGACGACCGGCGACACCGGCGGCGGAACCGCCACCGACGATCGACGGCATGGTGACCTCGATGCGCTTGCCCTGCACCTCGACCACGACGGAGTCGCGCGACGCCGGTGCCGGCAGTTCCTCGGGGGAGCCGCTCCACGCCGGGATCTCGTTGACGAAGTCGGTCTCGATCCACTGCGTGTACACGGAGAACGGCGAGGAGTCATCCGTCGCGAACGCCGGGTCCGACACGACCGCACGGTGGAAGGGGAGCACGGTCGGCAGGCCGGTCACCTCGAACTCGGCGAGTGCTCGCCGGGAACGCTCGAGCGCCTCGGCACGGGTGGCGCCGGTGACGATGAGCTTCGCGAGCATCGAGTCGAACGAACCGGAGACGACGTCGCCGCTCACGACGCCCGAATCGACACGGACACCGGGGCCGGACGGCGCGTTGAACGCGTGCACGGGGCCGGGCGCGGGGAAGAAGTTGCGGCCCGGGTCCTCGCCGTTGATGCGGAACTCGAACGAGTGGCCGCGCGCGACGGGGTCGGAGTAGTCGAGCACGCCGCCCTCGGCGATGCGGAACTGCTCACGCACGAGGTCGATGCCGGTGACCTCTTCGGAGACGCAGTGCTCGACCTGCAGACGGGTGTTGACCTCGAGGAACGACACGGTGCCGTCGGCCCCGATGAGGAACTCGCAGGTGCCGGCGCCGACGTAGCCGACCTCGCGCAGGATCGCCTTCGACGATTCGTACAGCCGCTCTTCCTGCGCGGGGGTCAGGTACGGCGCGGGTGCTTCCTCGACGAGCTTCTGGTGTCGACGCTGCAGCGAGCAGTCGCGGGTGGAGACGACGACCACGTTGCCGTGCTCGTCGGCGAGGCACTGGGTCTCGACGTGACGCGGCTTGTCGAGGTACTTCTCGACGAAGCACTCGCCCCGACCGAACGCCGCGATGGCTTCACGCGTCGCCGACTCGAACTGCGAGGCGACCTCCTCGCGCGTCCGTGCGACCTTCAGGCCGCGTCCACCGCCACCGAAGGCCGCCTTGATGGCGACCGGCAGGCCGACCTCGTCCGCGAACGCGATGACCTCGGAGGCGTCCTTGACGGGCTCGATGGTGCCGGGGGCGAGCGGCGCCCCGACCTTCTCGGCGACGTGGCGCGCGGAGACCTTGTCGCCGAGGCGCTCGATCGACTCCGGCGACGGGCCGATCCAGGTCAGCCCGGCGTCGATGACGGCGCGGGCGAAGTCGGCGTTCTCGGCCAGGAACCCGTAGCCCGGGTGCACGGCGTCCGCACCGGAGCGGCGGGCCACCGAGATGATCTTGTCGATGACGAGGTAGGTGTCGGCGCTCGTGGTGCCGTTCAGCGCGTAGGCCTCGTCGGCGAGGCGTGCGTGGAGGGCGTCACGGTCCTGGTCGGCGTAGACCGCGACCGATGCCTTGCCTGCGTCGCGGGCCGCGCGGATGATGCGGACGGCGATCTCGCCGCGGTTCGCGATGAGGACCTTGCTGATACGGGGCATGAGACATCAGCGTATTCGTGCGACGGGGGGACGAATTGACTGGCACCCACAAAGAACCACCCCGAAGAGGTGCGGATGTCTACAGTGACCAGAGGTCGTGCCAGGCGATCCCGAAGCCCCGGAGCAGCATCGAGCGCAGCACCGGCAAGGACATCCCGATCACCGCGGACGGCGCCCCGTCGATCCGCGTGATGTACGCCGCCGCCCGCCCGTCGATGGTGAACGCCCCCGCGACCTCGAGCGGCTCGCCCGTCGCCACGTACGCGTCGATCTCGTCGGCGGACACGTCGTCGGCGAACGTCAGCACCGCGCTGTCCACGGCGACCACGCGGTCCCCGCCGGCGGCCAGGGCCGACCCGCCGGGCGCGACGTCCCCCAGCTCCGGCACGCCGGCAGGAGACGTCACCAGGCTGCGGACGGGAGGCACGGGGCGGGCCGCATCCGGGCCTCCCGTCCGCCCCGTTGCCGGGTCCAGGTCGCGGCGCCGGTCGACGACGCAGTGCCCACTCCACAGCGTCCCGCCGCCGGCGGCGAGCATCTGCCGCCAGCGCTCCCGGGCCACGGCCGGGTCGTGCGGCTTGCCGTACAGGCGCCCGTCGACCTCGAAGGCGGAGTCGCCGCCGAACACGAAGCCGTCGACCGGCGAGCCGGCGACGTCGGCGTCCGCGACCGCCGACGCCTTGGCGACGGCGAGCAGCGACACGAGTTCCGGACCGGTCAGGTCGCGGCCGAGCGCGGCGGCCGCTGCCGCTGCTGCGGCGTCCTCGTCGACCCCGGGGGACACGAGCACGGGCTCGATCCCGGACTGGGCGAGGAGTGCTCGGCGGGCGGGGGATGTACTCGCGAGGTACAGACGCATGGGACCATCTCACCATGGGTGAATCCGTCGGAACGCTGCTCGAACTCGACGTCACCGGGATCGCCCACGGCGGCATCTCGGTGGCACGGCACGAAGGTCGGGTGGTCTTCGTCTCGGACGCGATCCCCGGGGAGCGCGTCGTCGCCCGGGTGACCGAGGACCGGAAGAAGTCGTTCTGGCGCGCCGACACGGTCAGCGTCGTCACGCCGAGCGAGCACCGCGTCGACCACGTCTGGGCCGAAGCCGCACTCGACCGCGACCCCGAGACGCGCCCGGGTGGTGCCGAGTTCGGCCACATCGCCCTCGCCCACCAGCGCACGCTGAAGCACGACGTGCTCGTCGACTCGTTCTCGCGGTTCGCGCACACGGACCTGGCGTCGGTGCTCGGCTCGGACGTCGTCGTCGAGGCCGCGCCCGGGGACGACGCGGCGAACGGCCTCGGGTGGCGCACCCGGGTCCGGCTGCACGTCGACGAGCACGGTACCGCCGGACCGTTCGCGGCCCGTTCGCACTCCGTCATCCCCGTCACCAGCCTGCCGCTCGCGAACGCCGCGGTGCAGCAGAGCGCACCGCTCGGTCGTGGGGTGATGCCCGGTTCGTCGGTCGTCGACGTGCTCGCGCCGAGCGGTTCCGAGGGCGCCCGGCTCGTCATCGACGAGCAGAAGCCCACCGTGGTGACCGAGGTCGTGGGGGAGCGCACCTTCGAGGTCGACGACAACGGCTTCTGGCAGGTGCACCGTGCCGCGGCGTCGGTGCTCACCGAGGCCGTGCAGGACCTGGTCGACCGCGACCGGCTCGACCCCGAGGGCACCCACCTGGACCTGTACGGCGGCGTCGGCCTGCTGGCCGCCGCCCTCGGCGACCTCGTCGGACCGAAGGCGCGCATCACGAGCGTCGAGAGCGCCGCGCGCGCGACCGAGCACGCGCAGGAGAACCTCGCCGAGTGGCTCGGTGCCCGTGCCGAGACCGGGCGGGTGGACCGCTGGCTCGCGAACACGGTGGCGAACGCCTCGCGCGCCGAGAAGGACCGGTTCGCCGCCGGCACGATCGTCCTCGACCCGCCGCGCGCCGGAGCCGGTCGGCAGGTCGTCGAGCAGATCGCAGCCCTGCAGCCGTCGCAGGTCGTGTACGTCGCCTGCGACCCCGTCGCGCTCGCCCGGGACGTCGCCACGTTCGCCGACCTGGGGTACAAGCTCGAGGCGCTGCGGGCGTTCGACCTGTTCCCCCACACGCACCACCTGGAGGCCGTGGCGCGCCTGACGCCCGCGCGCTGACGGGGATCCACGGGGTTTCGTCCGCGTGGCGCGCCTCGTTTCCCCGGACCTGAGTCCAGCCTGGGTATCCTGGGCGCTGATGGCGAACCGGTTTCAGGGGCCGGGGACGCGCATCGGAACGAGAGGCCACAGTGGGAGCAGGAACGACAACCGCAGCCGAGACGACGGGCGCGGCCACCAGGCCGGTCCGGGTCGCGATCGTGGACGACCACGAGTCCGTGCGACTCGGGATCCAGGCGGCGTGCCAGAACGAGGGCTTCGAGGTGGTGCTCACCGCCGCGAGCGTGCCCGAGTACGTCCAGAACCTCGACGGGCGCGAGGTCGACGTCGTCGTCCTCGACCTGTCCCTCGGTGACGGTTCGACCGTGACCGAGAACGTCAAGGGTGTGCAGGGGACCGGTTCCGCCGTCCTCGTGCACTCCATCGCGGACCGCGTCGCCAACGTCCGCGAGGCACTCGCAGCAGGGGCTGCCGGTGTCATCCCGAAGTCGTCCGCCACGAAGACGGTGATGGCCGCGGTCGCCACCGTCGCCCGCGGGGACGTGCTGAACAATCTCGAGTGGGCGAGCGCCATCGACGCCGACCGGGACTTCGCGAAGGCCCAGCTGGGCCGGCGCGAGCGCGAGATCCTGCACCTGTACGCCTCGGGCCTGCCGCTCAAGCTGGCGGCGCAGCAGCTCGGCATCGGGTACTCCACGGCGCGCGAGTACCTCGACCGCATCCGCGTGAAGTACGTCGAGGTCGGTCGCCCGGCCCCGACGAAGGTCGACCTGCTGCGACGGGCGGTCGAGGACGGCATCCTCCCCGGCCTCGACTCGGGCATCGACCCCGACGGCGACGGTCGCTGAACCCGATGGTGAGCGCGGCTGAGCCGGCGTCGCGCCGGGGGACCGGCAGGCGCTCCGGCCGCGGGTCGGGCGGCGCCGGTGCGGCGTCGAGCCAGGCCGGTGGCGACCCGGTCGGCGTCGGGGACGGAGCGCCCTTCGGCGCCGACCCGTCGCGCAGCGTCCGCGCGTCGATCACGCAGGCTTCGGTGGAGCGTGCCTTCGCGATCCTGCTGGCGATGGCCGCCGTCGGCCTCGGCATCGTCGACACCCCGGCGGTCCTCGCCCAGTTGCCGTACCTCGACCCGTTCTGGGGTCCGCTCGTCGCGATCGCACTCGGGGCGTCGTTCGTCCTGGTCGGGGTGTCGGCGTTCGTGCCGCGGATCGCCCAGCTCGCGCAGATCCTGTGCGCGCTCCTCTTCCTGGTCGCGCTGACGACGTGGCCGCTCACGGTGCAGGAGTCGATCCCGTCCACGCAGCAGCCGTGGCCGTGGTGGTTCTGCACCGTCGGCTCGACCGCTGCGGCGATGGGCTTCGCCACGTGGCGTGCCACGATCTACACCGCACTCGTGCCGGCGGTCTACGTGGTCCTCCGGCTCACCCCGGTCGGCGGTGACGCCGGGCTCGTCCGCGCACTGCTCGACGGCGTGTACACCGCGCTGCTCAGCGGTGCGGTGCTCGTCATCGCGGTGGTCCTGCGCCGGGCCGCCTCGTCCGTCGACACGGCGCAGTCCGCCGCGGTCCGCCGCTACTCGCTCGCCATCCGTGACCACGCGGTCGAGGTCGAACGCGTGCAGGTCGACGCGATCGTGCACGACAGCGTGCTGACGACGCTGCTCTCCGCTGCCCGGGCCGACACGCTCGAGGCGAAGACCCTCGCCGCGCGCATGGCGCGGAACGCCATCGACCACCTCGAGGCCGCGGCGGCCGACGGCCCGGACGACGACACCCCGGTCCCGCTCGCCGACCTCCGCGCCCGCATCGGCGAGGCGATCGGTGCCCTCGCGGCGCCCGTCCGGCTCGTGCCCGCCCCGACCGGCCCGGTCCGGCTACCGGCCTCGGTCGCCGACGCCCTGGCCTCGGCGGCGCTGCAGGCCGCCGTGAACAGCGTCCAGCACGCCGGTGGACCCGAGGTCACCCGGTGGGTGCGCGTCGAGCAGCACGACGACGGCGTGCACGTCGAGGTCGGTGACGACGGCCGCGGGTTCGACGTCGCGACGATCCCGTCCGAACGACTCGGGGTGCGGCGTTCGATCATCGAGCGGGTCGCGGCCGTCGACGGCCGCGCCGAGGTGCACACCGCCCCGGGCGAGGGCACGCGCATCGAGCTGACCTGGTCGCCTCCCACGCCGTCCGCGCCCTCGACGAGCGGAGCCGCCGCATGAAGGTCTCCCTCCCCGCGAGCATCGCGATCGGCCTGGCGTCGCTGTTCTCCGTGTACCACCTGGTCCTCGCCGTCGCGTCACTGCAGCGCGTGCACGACGTCGGACCCGTCATCGCCTGCATGGTCCTCTACGCGGCGGCCACCGGCGCCGCGCTCTTCGTGCCCGGCAAGGTCCTGCCGGTCTGGACGGCGTGCTTCTCCCTCGCCACCGCGGTCGTGATGCCCCTTGTCGCGGCCCCGGTCGTCGACCTGGCGAACGGTCCGGGGAACGCCACGTGGTGGATCGCCGCCGTCGGCACGCTGATGGTCGTCCTGGTCGTCCGCGGCCGTGGCCCGTTCGCGTGGGCCGGGGTGCTCTTCCTGGCGGTGTACACCGTGGCGTGGGCCGGTCTCGACGCGCTCGGAGCGCTCGGTGTGCTCGGCAGCGTGGCCTGGGTCGCGATCGCCACGGTGTTCGCCGTGGCGATGAACCGGGCCATCCGGAACACCCGCGAGCTCGTCCGTGCGGAGCAGGAGACCGCCGACTGGCAGGCGGCGCAGGACGCCCACGTCTTCGAGCGGCAGTTCCGCCTGAGCCAGACCACGCGGATGGCCCTGCCGATGCTGCAGCGGATCATCGACTCGTGCGGCGACCTGGACGACGCCGACCGGGCCGAGTGCCTGCACCTCGAGCAGGCCATCCGTGACGAGATCCGCGGCCGTTCCCTGCTGTCCGAGGACGTCCGCGACGAGGTCATGCGCCTGCGCCGTCGGGGTGCGACGGTGCAGCTGCACGACGACGGCGGCCTCGACGAGCTCGAAGTCGACGACGTGCGCCGCATCCACGCCCGCATCGCCGAGGCCCTCCGACAGGCCCGCGAAGCCGACAACGTCATCGTCCGCACCGTCAGCGAGGGGTCCGACTCCGCGGTGACCGTCGTCGGGCTCAAGCTCGACACAGCGGCGAGCGAGTCCGCCGCCCTCGGAGCCGGCATGGAGGACGACGACGGCGACGAGGACGACTCCGTGGCCCTCTGGCTCGAGATCCCGCGGCACGAGCCCGCCTGAGGCGCGTCGCGCCTGCTCGAGCTCGCGCCCGGTGCGTGCGCATCGTCCGACGAACCACGAGGCGATCGACGCGCGCAATGTCGGAACATGCGCACGCATGCGGTGCGTGCGCATCATCCGACAAACCGCGAGGCGATCGACGCGTGGAACGTCGCGAAAGTGGCGCGCGCGGCAGTGGGCGCGGGGCGCGGCGGCCGGGAGGCCCGTGGCGGCGCCGCCACGGGCCTCCCGGCCGCACTTTGGTCGCGCCGGGCTGGCGCCGACGGCTGACGCGACAACACGGACGTCGTACGACGTCGAGGATGTCGTTCCGCATCGACGACCGACGACCAGACCGACGCGAACGCCCCGGAAACGGGGAACGGGCCGGTCGTATCCGACCGGCCCGTTCACGACCCGAGGCTGAGCGACAACCCGAATGTCGCCCTGCCTCGCAGCGGGCGGTGGCGTCGTACCCTAGTCGGCCACCGACCTGCGATGTTCTTCGTTGAAGGACACCGAACACCAGTAACTATGCCAACCCACAACCCTTGTGTCAGTCGTCATTATGGGGGACAAAATCGGCATTTCCGGTCCCCTTGAGCGATTCGTGTCCCCCGTGCGAGGGGATACCGACCGGGAAGTGCAGCCTGCAACGGCTACCGACACGGGGACACCAGGGGTACAGCGAGGTCAGCGGAGGTCAGCGGAGCGATCGGCTCCAGGCACCGGGACCGTGGTCGAGCGGACGACGCAGACCGCGGGCCGACGCCTGCCACCCGGCCCGCGGCTCGTCGACGACCTCGGCCCGGCCGGCTGCAGCGGCCTCGTCGGCCTGGCGCTGCAGCACGGCCACGACCGCTGCGAGCTCCTCGGGGGTGGGTTCGCCGGAGACCACCCGGACGTCGGCGACCGATGCCGGCTCGTCCGTGGGGACCGGAGCTGCGTGACGGCCCATCAGAGCGGGATGTTCCCGTGCTTCTTGGGCGGCAGCGTGGCGCGCTTGCCACGCAGTGCGCGCAGGGCCTTGATGACCGAGACGCGGGTGGCGTGCGGCTGGATGATCCCGTCGAGCTCACCGCGCTCGGCCGCCAGGTACGGCGACGCGACGTTGTAGGTGTACTCGTTCGCGAGCTTCGTGCGGACCGCTGCGACGTCCTCGCCGGACTCCTCGGCGCGCTTGATCTCGGCGCGGTACAGGATGTTGACGGCGCCCTGTCCGCCCATGACGGCGATCTCGGCGGTCGGCCAGGCCAGGTTGATGTCGGCGCCGAGCTGCTTCGACCCCATCACGATGTACGCGCCGCCGTAGGCCTTGCGCGTGATCACGGTGACGAGCGGCACGGTGGCCTCGGCGTAGGCGTACAGGAGCTTCGCGCCGCGGCGGATGACCCCGGTCCACTCCTGGTCGGTGCCCGGCAGGTAGCCGGGGACGTCGACCAGGGTCAGGATCGGGATGCCGAACGCGTCGCAGAACCGCACGAAGCGGGCCGCCTTC
The DNA here is from genome assembly GCF_057812125.1 of Curtobacterium sp. ABR8. Classification (NCBI taxonomy): domain Bacteria; kingdom Bacillati; phylum Actinomycetota; class Actinomycetes; order Micrococcales; family Microbacteriaceae; genus Curtobacterium; species Curtobacterium sp. ABR8. Next base: position 2,674,678 of record NZ_CM173818.1, on the reverse strand, counting down.
TCGCCGGCGTCGATGTTCAGCGTGCCGGCCATGGCCTGCGGCTGGTTCGCGATGATGCCGACGGTCCGGCCCTCGACCCGGCCGAAGCCGATCAGGATGTTCGGCGCGAACAGCGGCTGGACCTCGAGGAACTCGCCGTCGTCGACGATGTGCTCGATGATCGTCGTGACGTCGTACGGCTGGTTCGTCGAGTCGGGGATGACGACGTCGAGCTCGTGGTCGGCGTCGGTGGTCTCGAGCTCCGGGGCGACGTCGTAGGCGGGGGCGTCGGACAGGTTGTTGTCCGGCAGGAACCCGATGAGCGAGCGCGCGTAGTCGAGCGCGTCGGTCTCGTCCTCGGCCAGGTAGTGGGCGACGCCGGAGACCGCGTTGTGGGTCTGGGCGCCACCGAGCTCCTCGAAGCCGACGTCCTCGCCCGTGACGGTCTTGATGACGTCGGGGCCGGTGACGAACATGTGGCTGGTCTTGTCGACCATGATCACGAAGTCGGTGAGGGCGGGGGAGTACACCGCACCGCCGGCCGCCGGGCCCATCACGATGGACAGCTGCGGGATGACACCCGACGCCTGGGTGTTCAGGCGGAAGATCTCGCCGTACTTGCCGAGCGCGACCACGCCCTCCTGGATCCGGGCGCCGCCGGAGTCGAGGATGCCGATGATCGGAACGCCGGTCTTCAGCGCGTGCTGCATGACCTTGATGATCTTCTCGCCGGCGACCTCGCCGAGCGACCCACCGAAGACGGTGAAGTCCTGGGCGTACACGGCGACGTTTCGGCCGTGGATCGTGCCGACGCCGGTGACGACCGCGTCGCCGTAGGGGCGCTTGGCGTCCATGCCGAACGAGGTGGTGCGGTGGCGGACGAACTCGTCGAACTCCACGAAGGAGTTCTCGTCGAGCAGCTGCTCGATGCGTTCGCGCGCGGTGCCCTTGCCCTTGGCGTGCTGCTTGGCGATCGCGGACTCGCCCGCGGCGGTCACGGCCTCGTGGTACCGCTCACGGAGGTCGGCCAGCCGGCCGGCCGTCGTCGAGAGATCGGGGGTGTCTCCTGAAGTCACCCGCTCACCCTACCGGCGGCGGGGTCGGGGCCGGTTGGAGGACCCCCACGGTTCCTGCCCGTACATTTGCGTGCATGTCCACATCCCCGTCGCCGTCGTTCCCCGTCACCAGCGAGGCGGTCCGGTCGGCGGGCGCGACCCTCACCGTCCCCGACGAGACCGGCTCCACGAACGCCGACCTGCTCGCCGTGGCACCCGCGCAGCAGCACGGCAGCGTGGTCGCGACGCTCCACCAGACCTCGGGTCGTGGGCGTCTGGACCGCACCTGGAGTGCCCCGGCCGGCGAAGCGTTGGCCGCGAGCCTGCTCGTGCGCGCCGACCTCGCGGACCACGACCGCGGCTGGCTGCCCCTGGTCGCCGGCGCCGCCATGCGCGACGCGATCGCCCGGGTGCTGCCCGCCGGCGCCGACGTCGCCGTCAAGTGGCCGAACGACGTGCAGGTCGCCGGCGACAAGGTGTGCGGCATCCTCTGCCAGGTCGCGTCCGACGGCAGCGTCGTGGTGGGCGCCGGCGTGAACCTCACGATCCCCGCCGACCGTCTGCCGACCCCGACGTCGACGTCGCTGCGCGTCGCCGGCGCGGTCGACGACGCTCCCGTCCTGGCCGACGCGGTCCTGTCCGCCTTCCGTGCCGCCGTCCTGGAGGCCGTGGCCGCCCTGGTCACGGGTGGTCCCGCCGCCGAGACGGTCCGGTCCCACGTCCGTGCCGCGTGCGGCACGATCGGTCGCCGCATCCGCCTCGAGCTGCCCGACGGCACCGTCGAGGAAGCGGACGCCACCGGCATCGACGACGAGGGCCGCATCACGATCCGGGATCGAGCGGGCGCCTCCAGGGGCGTCGCCGTGGGGGACATCACCCACCTGCGGTATGCATGACGGCATGACCGCCGAGCCGCCGCCCGAACGCGTCGTCGCTCGCCTGCGACCACACGCTCGTCGACTCGTGCGCCCTGCGGTGTTCGTCGTGCTGGTCATGGTCGCCGGCGGGTTCGGGTTCGGCGTGTTCCAGGCGCAGCTGGCGTGGCTGAACGCCGTCGTCGCCGCACTCGTCGTGGTGCTCGTGGTGTTCGGCGGTGCCGTGCCGCTGTTCCGGTGGATGTCCGAGCGGTACGTCGTGACGACCCGGCGGCTCGTGGTCGTGCACGGGCTCGGTACACGGACCCGGCGCGAGCTCCTGCACTCCCGCGGGTACGACGTGACGGTGCGCCGGCGCGGGCTCCAGGGGGTGTTCCGCTCCGGTGACGTCCTGGTGTTCCCGGGCGACGACCCCGCCGTGGTGCTCGCCGACGTGCCGCACGCCGACCTGGTGGTGGCCGTCCTGCACGACCTGGTCGAGGCCCACGAGGCCCGGCGACGCCACCGCGAGCCGGACTGGGACGAGATCGTCGGCGGCCCGGACCGACCGCCGTGGGGCGACGTCCGAGCCTGACGCCGCCGCGACACCCTGGGCAGCTGCGGTGCTGGACCTCCCACGAGAAACCGGTACCGTCTTCGTCGTGCGTATCTCTGTCATCGGCTGCGGGTACCTCGGTGCCGTGCACGCCGCCTCAATGGCCAAGCTCGGACACGAGGTCGTCGCCGTCGACGTCGACCCGACGAAGATCGAGCGGCTCGCCGCCGGCGAGGCCCCGTTCTTCGAGCCCGGACTCCCGGAGATCCTGACCGAGGCGCTCGCCTCCGGCCGGATCCGCTTCACCACCGACATGGCCGAGGTCGCCGGTTCCCGCGTGCACTTCCTCGCCGTCGGGACGCCGCAGAGCCCGACGGGTGCCGCGGACCTGACGTACGTCGACGCCGCTGTCGCCGCGCTCACCCCGTACCTGTCCGCCGGCGAGTTCGTCGTCGGCAAGTCGACCGTCCCGGTCGGCACCGCTGCGCGCCTCGCCGCCGAGGTGTCCGAGGCCGTGCCCGGGGCGACGCTCGTCTGGAACCCCGAGTTCCTCCGCGAGGGCTTCGCCGTGCAGGACACCATCAGCCCGGACCGCTTCGTCTACGGCGTCCCGGACGGTGACGCCGGACAGGCCGCCGTCGACGCCCTCGACGAGGTCTACGCCGAGGCGCTCTCCACCGGCACGCCCCGACTCGTCGTCAACCTGCCCACCGCCGAGCTCGTCAAGATCAGCGCGAACGCGTTCCTCGCCACGAAGATCTCGTTCATCAACTCGATGGCCGAGATCGCCGAGGTCGCCGGTGCCGACGTCACCGCGCTCGCCGACGCCATCGGCCACGACGCCCGCATCGGCCGCAAGTTCCTGAACGCCGGCCTCGGCTTCGGTGGCGGCTGCCTGCCGAAGGACATCCGCGCGTTCCAGGCCCGGGCGAACGAGCTCGGCGTCGGGGAGTCCCTCGCGTTCCTGGCCGACGTCGACGCCACGAACCTGCGTCGTCGTGCGCACGTCGTCGAGCTCGCGCAGGAGCTGCTCGGCGGGGTCGTCACCGGCAAGCGCGTCGCGGTGCTCGGTCTGGCCTTCAAGCCGAACTCGGACGACGTCCGTGACTCGCCGGCCCTCGACATCGCCGCACGCCTGCACGAGCTCGGCGCCTCGGTGTCCGCCTACGACCCCGAGGCCGTCGTCACCGCCCGTCGGGTGCACCCGGAGCTCGACTTCGTCGAGACCGCGGCGGACGCGTTGTCCGGTGCCGACCTGGTCCTCGTGCTGACCGAGTGGACGGAGTTCCGCGAGCTCGACGCGACCACGGCGGCGTCCCTGGTGTCGAGCCCGGTCGTCATCGACGGCCGCAACTGCCTCGACCGCGACGCGTGGACCGCCGCCGGCTTCACGTACCGCGGCATGGGGCGCTGACGTCGCCTGACGTGCAGCAGCACACCCGGCGCTCCGACCGCATCCGCGCCCTGCTCACCGCGGGGTTCTGCGGCCGGGACTGGGCGACACCGGTCGTGCTCGCGGCGACGCTGCTCGCCCTGACGGCGTCGGTGGCGCGGACGTTCTCGTCGATGCCGCTCGCGAGCGTGGACGAGTCGGCGCACGTCGACTACGTGCTGCGGGTCTGGCACGGGCAGCTGCCCGTCCTGTCCGACGGCATCCGGTTCCGTCCGGGGTTCGGCGGGACCCCGCCCGTGCAGTGGGTCGCGCAGCACCCGCCGTTCTTCTACCTGCTGCTCGCACCGGTGGTGGGGCCGCTCGTCGACGCCGGGCACCCGGTGCAGGCCGTTGTGCTCGGTCGTCTGGTGAACGCCGTGTTCGTGGCGGCGATCGTGCCGGTCGCCGCGTGGGCCGCTGGCCGCTGCTTCCCCGGGGTCGTCCGGCTGCCGGCCACCGTGGCCGTCGTCACCGCGTCGACGAGCGTCCTCGTGGTGCAGGGCGGCGTCGTGTACAACGACTCGCTCGCAGCGTTGACCTGCGCGCTGGCGTGCGGCGTCGCGGGCGCAGCGCTCCGGTCCGGCGTCGGCCCGGGGCTCGCCGTCGGTGGCGCCTTCGTGGCCGCGGCCGGGGCGACGACCCGCCTGTCGTTCGCCCTCTGGCTCGTGGCGATCGTCGTCGCGTTCGCGCTGGCCCGCACGGTCCGGTTCGGGCGGCTCCGCGGTGCCTGGGCCCGCGTCGCCGTCACGGCGCTCCCGGTGCTCGCTGCCGCAGCCGCCTCCGGGTGGTTCTGGCTGCGGAACGAGGCACTGACCGGGTCGTTCAGCGGCCGACCGACGGCCTGGCCCGGGTACACGCCGCGACCGCACTACTCCGAGGCCGAGGTCGTCTCGATGCTCGGGTTCTGGCGGCAGCTCTTCGCGCTGTACCGCGGGTCCTTGCCGATCGCGAGCCCGCTGCCGTGGGTGCTCCTGCTCGTCCCGGTGCTGCTGTTCGTCGCGGCGCTCGTGCTCCGGCGCCTGCGACCCTGGGCGCCCGCCGACGACGACCGCTGGCCGCGCCGCCTCGTGGTCGCGATGCTCGTCGTCGTCACGCTGCTGTTCGTCGTCGTCGAGATCCGCTACACCGCCGGGGGCGGCGCACCGCTCAACCGGTACACGCTCACGGTGCTGCTGCCGATCGTGTTCGCGATGGCCGCCGGCTTCCTCGCCTGGCGTCGCGCGGCAACCGTGCTCGTGCTGGTCTGGGGCGCCCTCGCGTTCGTGCCGACGTGGTCGCTCCTGCGGTTCGAGGGCTCGGACCTCGTCGAGCACTCCGGCACCGTCGTCGTGCTCGCGTTCGCGGCGGCGGTCGTCTGCGCCGCCGCGATGCTGGTGACCTACGCGATGGCCGCGCGCAGCACCGCCCGGTAGCGCTCGCCGATCCGCTCGGTGGAGAACTCCGCCGCCGAGACGACGGCCTGCTCCTGGTAGCGCGCCCGTGCGGCATCGTCGGTGAGCACGCGCTGCAGGGCTGCCCGGAGCGCAGGGACGTCGCCGGGGGGCACGAGGACGCCGGACACGTCGTCCCGCACGACGTCGCGGATGCCGGGCAGGTCACTCGCGACGATCGCGGCACCGACGGCAGCAGCCTCGAGCAGGGTGACCGGCAGTCCCTCTTGATCGCCGTTCGCCGCCGGGATCGACGGCACCGCCACGACGGTGGCCGATGCGAGGGTCTCGAGCACCTCGGTGCGTCCGCGCTGACCGAGGAACGTCACGGGCAGTCCCGCGGCCTGCTGCTCGAGCTGGGCCCGGTAGGGGCCGTCACCGACCACGGTGAGCCGCCACGGCACGTCGTCGCCGAGCCCGCGGAGGGCCTCGATCAGGTTGCCGAAGCCCTTCTTCTCGACCAGCCGGCCGACCGCCACCACGTGGTGCTCCTGGGCGGGGACGCGGGCGCGGGTGTCGCGGGCCGGGCCCAGGTCGACGCCCATCGGGATCACGGTGGACCGGGCCTCGGGCACGCCCCACTCGGTCAACCGTTCCCGCATCTCGGAGTTCACGGTCGTGACGTGCGCCGAACGGCCGAACACCCAGCGCTTCAGGCGGACCAGGGGAGCGGCACGGAGCGCGTAGACGTCGCCGCCGTGCGTCGTGACGACGACGGGCACGCCCGGGGCTGCCAGCGTCGCGACCAGGGCCTGCGGGATGGCCCAGTGCGCGTGGATGACGTCGGGCTTCGCGGAGCGGACCACACGGCGGACCGCGAACCACTGCGCGAGCACCAGCGCCGGCACCTGCACGATGCGTGACCGGCGCTCCTTGAGGTTGTCGAGGATCGCGCCGTCGGCCAGGTCCTCGAACGCCTTCGGGAAGTACGGGAAGCGCCGGACGCCGACGTCGCCGATGCGTTCGGTGGTGGCACCGCCGGGCACGCGCGGGGTGAGCACCATCGTGTCGAACTCGAGGGCCTCCTGGTGGGCGAGGTCGAGCACGAACGCCGGCACGCCGTCATCCGGACGGGCCGGGAACGTCGAGCCGAGGACGAGCAGGCGGGGACGGGCGGAGGAGGTGGGGCGGGACATCGTGCCTTTCCGGGGGTCGCGGGGGACGGTCCGGTAGGCTCTCCACCCGTGCGCGTTCTGATCCACAATAGCGATTCGCCCCACAACCGCGGGGACCGGGCGATCCTCGCCGGCAACGTCGAGCTGGTCCGCCGGCGGTGGCCCGACGCCGAGATCGTCTCCCTGTCGCAGTACCCCGAGCGGGACGCCGCGTGGTTCGGGATCCGGTTCCTGCCGGTCTCGCCGTACAGCACCGGCATCGGCGACCTGTTCGCCCTCCTGCGTGCCGCACGCAGTGCCGACGTCGTCCTGTGGGGTGGCGGGGAGATCCTCAAGGACTACACGAACAAGCTCGGCCTCGTGTACTGGTTCGGCAAGATGCTGCTGGTCCGTGCGGTCAACAAGAACCTGGTCGGAGCCTTCCAGGGCATCGGCCCGACGACCGCCGGCGTGAGCAAGCGCCTGATCCGCGCCACCGTCGACCTGTGCCGCTCGTTCGCCGTGCGCGACGACGAGTCCCGCGAGAAGCTCCTGGCGTGGGGCGTCCGCACACCGATCGTGTCGTCGTTCGACCCGGCCGTCGTCGGGACCGTCACCGCGCCCGACGCCGACGTCCTCGAGCGGCTCGAACGCACCACCGGCCTGACCGCCGAGCGCCTCGAGGGCTCGATCGGCTTCGGGGTCCGCCGCTGGTTCCACTACAAGCGCAGCGGCTGGATCCCGTTCCGCTTCCTGCCGAAGCGCTTCCGGCAGACCGGCGTCGACAGCGACAAGCTCGTCACGTACCGCCAGGCCGTCGCGGACCTGGCCGACCGCGTCATCGACCGCTGGGATGCCGACGTCGTGTTCTACCCGATGCACATGGAGGCCTCCGAGGGCGACGCCGCCTTCGCCCGCGAGGTCATCGCCCTCATGCGGCACGCCGACCGCACCCACGTCGTCGAGGCCGACGAGTTCTCGCCGTCCGAGTACGCGGGGCTGATGTCGCGCAGCCGGCTGTTCCTGGCGAGCCGCCTGCACTCCGCGATCGTCGCGACCATCGCCGGCGTCCCCGCCGCGGTGCTCTACTACGTCGACAAGGGCCGGCTGTTCTTCGAGCAGATGGGTCAGCAGGAGTTCTCGAAGCCGATCGAGGCGGCGCTCGAGCCGAGCTTCGTCGACGACGTGACGGCGCAGCTCGAGCGGCTCGACGCGGACCGCGACGCGGTCCGCGCGCAGCTCGCCGAGGGCGTGGCCCGGATGGCGACCGCGCTCGACGCCGACTTCGCCGAGGCGACCCGCGACGTCCGCTGACACCAGCGGCTCGCGATCGTGAGCCGATGGCGGACGGGAGGCCCGTGGCGACACCGCCACGGGCCTCCCGTCCGTCCGGGCGAAGCTCGCCGGCGCGTGGTGCGTGGGCTGCGCACCGTGCGTGCCTCGTCGTCCGGTGCGGGCTTGCCCGCTTGGTGCGCGGTTGTGTGTCGGCACGGGGCGTGCAACGGCGCACCGAGTGTCGGAGTCCGCACCGTGCGGCGGACGGGAGGCGCGTGGTGCGTGGGCTGCGCACCGTGCGTGCGTCGTCGTCCGGTGCGGGCTTGCCCGCTTGGTGCGCGGTTGTGTGTCGGCACGGGGCGCGCAACGCCGCACCGGGTGTCGGAGTCCGCACCGTGCGGCGGACGGGAGGCGCGTGGTGCGTGGGCTGCGCACCGTGCGTGCGTCGTGGTCAGGTGCGGGCTTGCCCGCTTGTTGCGCGGTTGCTTGTCGGCACGGGGCGTGCAACGGCGCACCGGGTGTCGGAGTTCGCACCGTGCGGCGGACGGGAGGCCCGTGGCGACAACGCCACGGGCCTCCCGTCCGCCTCCGCACCGGCTCAGGGCGTGACGCGTGTCACTCGGTCTTGGCCGCGAAGCGCTTCAGGTACGTGATGTTGTTGCGGTAGACGTCCTGGTCGCCGGGGAGTACCCCGCTGGACGCCCACTGCCAGAAGGTCCACTTCGACCAGCTGCGTCCGAGGGTGCCCGGCGTGGTGAAGTTCTTCACGGGGTAGATCGCGACGAACAGCGGGTTCTTCGAGAACTGGTTGCTGTTGTTCGTGCAACGCTTCCACCAGTCCGTCGTCGTGTAGATCGCCGGGTAGCGGTGGATCTTCTTGTAGACGGTGTTCGAGAAGTCCTTGATCCAGCTGCGCATCTGGCCCCAGGTCTTGCCGTAGCAGGTGCCCTGTGCCGCGCTGCCGTACTCGATGTCGAGCAGGGGTGGCAGGGTCTTGCCGTCCTTGCTCCACTGCCCGCCGTGCGCGAAGAAGTAGTTCGCCGTCGCGGCGCCGCTCGCCTGGCTCGGCTGCGCGTACACGTAGCCACCGCGGTACAGGTTCCGTTGCTTGGCGGTGGCGTACTGCTGCTTGTAGGTCGAGCTGACGTACGACGTGCCCTCGGTCGCCTTGACGTAGGCGAACCGGGCGCCGTTGCGGTACGCCTGCAGGAAGTTGACGCTCGGCTGCCAGGCGCTGATGTCGAAGCCCTGGATGCGTCCCGGGGGCGGGCCGGAGGCGGTGGCGGCGGAGGAGGTGCTCAGCGACTGGGCGCTCACGCCGCCGGCAGCGCTGTCCGGCGCGGTGACCGTGACGTGCGACTCGCCGGCGTGGGCGGCGATGCCGGCGCCCATGGTGTGGTTCCCGGTGCGGTCCATCTCGGCGATGGAGAGCTGCTCGGCCGCGGGGGCGGGGGTCGCCGCCGCGGTGGCCGTCGGAGCCGGCGTGGTCGGGGCGGTCTCGGCGACCGCCGTCCCGCTGCCGAAGGTGATGGCCCCGGCGACGGCGGCAGCGGTGCCGAGTCCGAGGATCCTGGTGATCGGTGCGCGCATGTGGTCTCGTCTCGTCTTCCCTGTCGAGATGCCGTGGGCCTGATCACCCACGCCGCGGTCCGAGCGATGCTACCTGCCGCCCGCCCGTGCTGTCCGCGACGCGCAGCACGGCGGTGTCCGCGGCCGCGAGCGACGTGGTGCGGTCGTCAGCGCGCGCTGCGGCTGCCCGCGTCGGGGGAGGCGCTGTCGGTCTCGACCTCGGGCAGGCGTCCGCGGTGCGACACCTCGGCCGTCGCGTGCTTCTGTCGGCGGTTCATGAAGTTGCGCTCGACGAGCCACCAGAAGCCGATGCAGATGCCGATCACGACCGGGATCACGACGAAGACCATCATCAGGAACTGGTACTTCGGGTACAGGCCGAGGGGCAGCAGGAGCAGGTTGCCGAGGCCCAGCAGCGGGCTGTGGAACAGGTAGATCGAGTACGACACCAGACCGGCGAGCACGAAGGGCTTCCAGGCGAAGAAGCGGGCGAGCCACGTGTGGTTGCCGGTGACCGCCTGGCGCCCCATCCAGGTGAGCAGGATGCCGGCCAGGATGCCGGTGACGACCTCGGACGGCCAGGTCTGGTGCTGCCAGTAGTCGCGGTTGCGGAAGAACACCAGCAGCGTCCCGAGCACCATCGCGCCGACGAAGGCGCCGCTCGCCCACCGCGGCCCGCCGAGCTTCGAGCGTTCGCGGACCACGCCGGACAGGTGCTCGTCGCGGGCCTTCACGGTCAGCTCGGCGGCGAGCATCCCCACCGCGAACAGGCCGACGAACCACGGGTGCATGAACGAGTAGCGGCTCTCGGCGCCCATCCACATGCCGATCAGCACCAGGCTCGAGGCCGTTGCCCAACCGCCGAACACCCGCCACAGCGGCAGGATCAGGAGCGGCATCAGGAAGTAGATCTGCCACTCGACCGCGACCGTCCACATCGGGCCGTTGATCTTGCCGATGTACTGCGGGAAGAAGTCGTGCACCAGGAAGAAGTGCGTCAGGAACGTGCCCCAGCCCATCGGCAGCTTCGTGTCCCACTGCGTGCCACCGGGCTGACCGAGCACGGGGACGAACAGGATGAGGAGCGCGAACAGCACGAGCGACGCCCAGTAGGGCGGGATGATCCGTCGGGCGCGACGCCAGACGAACTTCCAGAAGCCGCCGGGCAGGCGGTACCGGTCGAACCGGGTCAGCACCGGCAGCATGAGCACGTAGCCGGACAGCACGATGAAGAGCGGGACGCCGAGGTAGCCCCAGCCGATGATCGGGCGCAGCCAGGGCAGCTCGGTCGGGCCGGTGCCGGTCGTCCCGGTGAAGAGGTACGCGTGGTAGAAGACCACCGCGAGTGCGGCGAGGCCGCGGAGCCCGTCCAGGTAGGGGAACTCGAGCCGGCCGCCGGCGCGGGGCGCGGCGGCAACGGGATCGGCTGCGGATTCTGCTGCGCGGGTCTCGGTGGCCAACGATCGTCCTCGGTGTGGTCGGAGCGGGGTCGCAGGCAGTCTCCCACACGCCGAGCGGGTGTCGCGATGCTGCGCCCTGTGCCTGGTGTTTCGGTTCGGATGTCATGATGAAGCACGTGACCTCGACGAGCGCAGCCGCAACGCAGATCACCCACGAGCCGGATCGTCGGCGTTCGGGGGCCGCTCCGCGTCGGTTCGCGCGCGTCGTCGCACCGCTCGTCCTGGCACTCCTCGTCGTCGTGGGGGTCGCGCTCAGCGCCGCCGTCGCGTACCACAACCGCCTCGGCGTGACGAACGTCGACGGCATCTCCTACATGGGCATCGCCCGCGAGTACGCGAACGGCTGGCTGCCCGACGCCATCAACGCATACTGGTCGCCGATGGTGTCCTGGATGATGGCGCCGTTCATCGCGGCCGGTCTCGGCATGCAGACGGCGTTCGCGGTCGTGAACTGCTTCGCGGTCGCCGTCGTGCTCGGCATCGGCGGCTGGCTGGTCTGGTCGCAGAACCACCGCATCGTCCCGGCGGTCCTCTTCATGGTCACCGCGATCCCGGCGCTGATGAGCGCGGTGTCGGTGCAGACCCCCGACCTGCTCGTCGTCGCGTGGGTCGTCGGCTACCTCTGGGCACTCCGGTGGGCGGACCAGGCGCTGCACGGGTCGACGCGGGCACGGCTGGTCTCCGGCGGCGTGCTCGGCCTCGTCGCGGCCATCGGGTACTTCGTCAAGCTGTTCCTGCTGCCGGTGGCGGTCGGCGCGGTGATCCTGTGGCTGCTGCTGCGGGTGTGGTCCGCTCGACGTCGCCGTGAGCCGGTGCGGCACTGGTGGACGTCGCCCGTGGCCACGATCGTGGTCTTCGCCGTCGTCATCGCGCCGTGGGTGGGCGCACTCACCATGAAGTACGGTTCGCCGACCCTGGGCTCGTCGCTCTCGGTGAACATCGGCTCGAAGTTCGACGACGGCGGGCGCGCGACCGACTGGCCGTTCCTGCCCGTGCCGCCGAACTCGCACGCGTTCTCGCCGAACGAGGACTTCACCCCGTCGGTCTACAAGCAGGGCCCGATGGACAACCCGGACCCCGCCGTGGTGCCGCCGACCGACGACGCCGCCACCACCGAGGACACCGCGCCGAAGGTCACGAAGGACTCCGGCATCGCGGCCCGCGCCGGCTACTACCTGCACGAGCGGATGCTCGCGCTGCCCTACTACCTGCAGAAGATCAGCACGTTCGCGCCGTTCGCCGCACCGATCGCCCTGCTCTTCGCCGCGGCCCTGGTGATCGGCGTGGTCCGGTTCCGCCGGTACGCCTTCACCTGCATCGTGGCGGCGACGACCCTGGTGTACTTCGTCGGCTACGGGATGATCACGTCGTCGTCGAGCGGCGGCGGGAACGCGCGGTACTACTGGCCGCTGTTCTACCTGACGGCGATGATCGGCGCGCTCATGCTGCCGGCCGTCTGGCGGCTGGTCCGCCGACGCGGCGTGGTCCGGACGATCGTCGCGTGCGTCGCGATCGCCGTCGTCCCCGTGGCGTCGTTCACGCAGAACTGGATCGGGTCGCCGGCGCCCTTCTACCCGTCGGTGAACCGCACCGAGGCGCTGCGCGTCACCGGACCGACCGACGTGCCCGAGATCGTCCGGCTCGCCGACCAGATCCGGGCGAGCGGTGCCCTGCCGGAGGACGCGACCGTCATCGGATCGAACTACCGCTCGCTGTCGTCGCTCGCGTTCCTGACCGACACGCGTGTGTACGGTCGCTCAGGTCAGGGCTACACGTACCACTCGGACGCAATGCGCAAGCTGTTCATCGACCAGGGTGTGCAGTACTTCGTGCAGTTCGACCCCGCCACCGCACCAGCACGCGACTACTCGATGGCCGGGAAGCTCGTCGGGACGTACAACGCGACGATCTCGTGCAGCGCCGACCGGTCGACCGATCCCGAGATCCCCTGTCGCATCCAGATTGTCAAGTTCGCGAAGTAGTCGCCGCTCCAGGGAGCGCGCCACCCCAGCGTCTACGATGACCTGGTCCCGAAGCCCGGCAGGAGACCACGTTTGTCAGGAACCACCAGCGACACCCCCGCACCCGAGGGGAAGCGTCCGCCGAAGTGGCGGCGGTTCCTCGGCAAGGCGATCCCGATCGTCTTCTACGTCCTGCTCGCGGTGTTCCTCGTGCTGTACCTGCGCGGCGTCGACTGGGGACAGCTCGCCGAGGCCGACTGGCAGTGGGGGTGGGTGGTCGTCGCGACGCTGATCAGCCTCGGGTTCCGCTACTGGGGTGTCGGCATCTGGTTCTACCTGCTGCGACGGCTCGGAGCGACCGGGCTCAAGGGCAGCGGCGTCACCCTGACCTACGTGTACGCGAAGTCCTGGATGGGCCGCTACATCCCCGGGGCAGCCACCTGGATCATCGGCAAGGTCTACTTCGCCTCGAAGCACGGCGTCTCGAAGGCCCGGCTCGGCGTGAGCGGCCTGCTCGAGGGCGCCCTGCAGATCGCCGCCACGCTGGCCCTGGCGCTCGTGCTGCTGCTCATCGACCCGCGCACGCACGACCTCGATCCGTGGCTCATCGCCCTGATGATCGCGGCGTTCGTCGGCTGCGTCGTCTGCCTGATCCCGCGGGTGTTCGTGTTCCTGATCGGCATCGCGCTGAAGATCCTGCGCCGCAAGCCGCTCGAGGCCGACGTGCGCCCGAACCTCGGCACGGTGCTCGGCGGGGCCGGACTGTACGTCGCCGGCGCGGTGCTGTCGGGTACCGCGTACTACTTCATCACGCTGGCGGTGTACCCGTCGCTGAAGCTCTCCGACGCGGCGTTCGTCATCGGTGCCGCGAGCATGGCCTCGGCGATCAGCATGTTGGCGGTCTTCGCCCCCGGCGGGCTCGGTGTCCGCGAGGGCGTCCAGGCCCTCCTGCTCGCGCTGGTGATGCCGGTGCCGGTCGCCCTCGTGGTGGTCGTCGTCACCCGCATCTGGAGCCTCGCGGTCGACGGACTCTTCCTGCTCTGCGCCGCAGCCCCGACGTGGTTCCGTCGTGGTCGCCCGACCGACGACCCCTCCGCGGTCGAGGGCAGCGCCCCCGCCGCCTGACGCGCACGACGCGAGCACGCACGACGCGAGCACGCACGACGCGAGCACGCACGCCGCGAGTGCGCACGACGGGAGGTCACGACGCCGGGGCGACCACCCGACGGTCGGCACGGGCGACCTGCACGACGGACGCGACGAGCCCCACCGCGACCAACGCCACGACGACCACGAGCACCGCGGGCGGCACCGGACCGATCTCGGAGTAGCGCAGCAGCCCGCGGCCCGTCACCGGGAACAGCGCCGCGTTCCAGAACCACGCCGACGCCACCGCGAACCCGTACACGCCCACCGCGGGGAGCAGCACGGCCAGCGCCACGGCGACCCAGGAACGTGCGCGCCCGGCGGGCACCAGGCGACGCCATGCGATGGCGCTCAGCACGATCAGGCAGACGATGGCGGGGAAGTAGTAGCGACCCTGGGTCGCGGCGACCTCGGTGGTGGTCAGGTACGAGTGCGCGCTCGTCCGGTTCTGGATGCCGATGAGCAGCGCCGGGAACACCGCCAGGCACAGCGCCACCCGCAGGTCGGGGCCGCGCCGGAACGCCCAGCCGACGAGCACGACGAGCGCGATGACCGTCAGGACGGCGGTGAGCAGGTCGCCCATGCTGACCTGTGCCCGACCGCCGAAGCTGCCCCAGAACGTGCGGGCGAGCGTTCCCCAGCTGACGTCGAGGAAGTGCCCGAGCGTCGGGTGCTCGCCGGGTGGGAAGTCCTTCGGTGGGCGCATCGCCGTGTACCCGTTCGGCTGGATCCGGCCGTAGGCGAACCAGTTGTGGAGCCACCACCACGCGCCGATGCCACCGGACACCGCCATCGTCACCACGGTGCGGACCACCCGTTGCCGCAGCGACAGCACCCCGGCCCCGGCGAAGAGCACGACGACCGCCACGAACGGCACCGCGGGCAGGCCGGTGCCCTTGATCCAGACCAGGGCACCGAGCACCACCGCGAGCGCGATGGTGGTGCGCCACCGGGTGTCCCCGGTGAGCAGCCGGGTGGCGAGCCACACGACGATCCCGGCGACGAGCAGCACGGGGGCGTCGTTCGAGAACGAGGAGCCGATGGACGCGAGCTCGGGCGTCGCGAACACCGCGAGTCCACCGACGAGCGCGGCCCGCGGTGACCGGGTCACCCGGCGGACGGACGCCCACGCCAGCAGCGGCAGGGCAGTGACGGCGAGGACGTCGGCGAGCCGCAGCGCGGTGAACGCCCGGTCCCACCGCAGGTCGCCGAAGTCCACGGCACGGAGCACGGCGGCACCGGCGAGGTAGGCGGTCGGCGGGTGCTGCGTCATCTGGTTGACGGTCGAGGACACCCCGGGGGCGTTCTGCAGCAGCTCGCTGACGGTCGACCACTCGCTCGACGGCTTCGTGGCCTGCTCGACCTTCGCTGCCTGCACGGCGTTGGTGACGAACAGCTCGCCGGGGGCGGCCCACGCGTCGCCGAGCGCGACGTGCACGGCGGCGTCGACGTGCGCCGTCTCGTCCGGGGCCTCGAAGACCGGGACGATCAGCGCCCAGGCGACGAGCCACAGGCCGAAGGTCGCCGTGACGACGGCGATCGCCACACGCTCCCAGCGGGCGGTGCGGGGTGGTGCGGTGGTGCTGGTGGTGGTCTCGTGGGCCGTCACCCGGTCGAGTCTAGGGCGCGCCCCTCGTGTGCGACGTCGGTGGCGACGGGCTCGGAACCGGTCCGCTCGGGGTGGTACACCCACACCTTGTAGAGCCAGAAGCGGAACACCGTGCCGAGCACCAGACCGACGATGTTCGCGACGTTGTCGGCGAGGACCGAGGTCAGCCCCATCACGTAGTGGGACACCCCGAGGCAGGCGAGGGCGATGACCATGCCGCCGAGCGAGACGACGACGAACTCGATGCCCTCGCGGGTGGCGACCGCACGGCGCTGCTCGCGGAACGTCCAGTACCGGTTGCCCATCCAGTTGACGAAGATCGCCACGACCGTGGAGATCACCTTCGCCCAGAACGGCCCGGAGTGGACCTCGGTCGGGTCGAGGACGGTGATGCGCAACACGTTGAACACCGTGGTGTCCACGACGAAGCCGACGGCGCCGACCACGCCGAAGCGTGCCAGCTGGGCAATGAGGCGCCGCACGTGCCCTCCAGGATCCGTAGAGTTGTCGCGGGCCGTGCACAACGCGACCCGAACAGCGATTGTAGACAACGCGTTCACCCCGGGCGGTGTGAACGCCGGAAGGATCACACAGCATGGCGTTGCGCGTCGGGGTCATCGGTGGGGGACAGCTGGCACGGATGATGGTGCCGGCGGCCGTCGAGCTGGGGATCGACATCCGGGTCCTCGCCGAGGGGCCGGGCATGTCGGCCGCCATCGCCGCGACGGCCGAGGGCGACTACCACGACGCCGCGACGGTCCTGGCGTTCGCCCGCGACGTCGACGTCATCACGTTCGACCACGAGCACGTGCCGCAGGACGTCCTGCGCGCCCTGGTCGACGCCGGGGTGGCCGTCCGCCCCGGACCCGGCCCGCTCGCCGTCGCGCAGGACAAGATCACCATGCGGACGAAGCTCACCGAGCTCGGCCTGCCGGTGCCCGACTGGGCCGCGGTGCACGACCCGGACGAGCTCCGCGCCTTCCTCGACGACCACGGTGGCCGCGCGGTGGTCAAGACGCCCCGCGGTGGCTACGACGGCAAGGGCGTGCGGGTCGTGTCGGACCCCTCGGACGTCGACGACTGGTTCATCGCCGTCGCCGAGGCCGGCGGCGGGCAGGCCCTGCTCGCCGAGGAGCTCGTCCCGTTCACCCGCGAACTCGCGCAGTCCGTCGCCCGCCGCCCGTCCGGCCAGGTGGTCGCGTGGCCGCTGGTCGAGACCGTGCAGCGCGACGGCGTCTGCGCCGAGGTCATCGCTCCCGCGCCTGACAGCGCCGGCCGCATCGCCGACGTGACGGAGTCGATCGCGGTCCGCATCGCCGAGGAGCTCGGGGTCACCGGGGTCCTGGCCGTCGAGCTGTTCCAGACCGCCGACGAGCGCATCCTCATCAACGAACTCGCGATGCGACCGCACAACACCGGGCACTGGACCATCGACGGTGCGACGACGAGTCAGTTCGAGCAGCACCTGCGTGCCGTGCTCGACCTGCCGCTCGGCGGAACCGGGTCCTTCGCCCCGGCTGCCGTGATGATCAACGTGCTCGGCGGGCCGGCGGACGGCGACCTCGCGGCCCGGTACCCGGCCGCGCTCGAGGCGTTCCCCGAGGCGAAGTACCACTTCTACGGCAAGGCCCCCCGCCCCGGTCGGAAGATCGGGCACGTCACCGTGATCGGTGACGACGTCGACGACGTCGTCTACCGCGCACGGGCGGCCGCGGCGCACTTCGACGACTGACGACGGGCCCTTCGACGCGACGGAAGGGCGGACGGGAGGCCCGTGGCGACGCCGCCACGGGCCTCCCGTCCGTTCGTGGGTCGCGTCCAGGGCGGCCGACACGTCCCCAGGACTGCCGACACCCGCTCGGGTGGCACCCGCACTGGCGGGTGGTGGCGCGCGGAGGCCCGTGTTCCCATGGACCGGTCAGGGGTCGACCGTCCGAGGAGTGTGTCCATGCGCCGCCGTCCGCGCCGTGCTGTCTTCTGCGCCGCCGCCGTCGCACTCACCGCTCTCGTCGGCGGGGTGCTGCCCGTCTCGTTCGCGTCGAGCGCCACCGCAGCGACGTCCGCGACGACCATCCGGTCCGCGTCCGCCGCCTCGCTCTACGGGGCCGGGCCGTACCGGTCGCCGACCAGCGAGGCAGCGAAGGCGGCCACCGCGCTCGCCGCCTCGGATCCCGCCGGTGCCACCGCGGCGTCGACCATCGCCCGCTACCCCGTGGCGACCTGGCTCGGCGAGTGGACGCAGGGGACCCAGCTGACCAGGACGATCAGCACGGCGGTCGCGGGCGCCGAGCAGTCCGGCACCACCCCGGTGTTCGTGCTGTACGCGATCCCGGACCGGGACTGCGGCGGGTACTCCGCCGGCGGGTTCTCCGAAGACTCCTACGACGCGTGGGTCGACCAGGTCACCGCCGCACTCGCCGGACACCGTGCCGCCGTCATCGTCGAGCCGGACTCGCTCGCGATGCTCAGCAACGCGAAGTGCAGCACCACGCTCGACGACCAGCGCTACCGGATCCTGTCCCGCACGGTCGCCGGACTCACCGCCGCCGGGGTCCCCGCCTACCTCGACGCCGGCAACTCGAACTGGGTGCCGCCCGCGACGATGGCCGCACGGCTGAACAGCGCCGGCGTGCAGCGGGCCCGCGGGTTCTTCACGAACGTCGCGAACTACTACCCGACCGCGCAGGAACAGGCCTACGCGCAGAAGGTCTCTGCCTCAACCGGCGGCTCCCACTACGTGATCGACACCTCGCGGAACGGGCAGGGCTGGCGCGGGACCTGGTGCAACGGCCCCGGCGCCGGGCTCGGCACCTCGCCGCGGGTCGTCGCCGACGGCACCGCGCTCGACGCCCTGCTGTGGGTGAAGACCCCCGGCGCGAGCGACGGCACCTGCAACGGCGCCCCGGCCGCGGGCAAGTGGTGGTCGTCCTACGCCCAGGCCCTCGTCGCGAACGCCCGGCTCGGGGTCCCGGCAGCCGACCTCGCGCCACAGGGCTCGCTCGAGGTCGTCGCCGGCACCGGCGGTGGCGTCCGGGTCCGGGGATGGGCCTTCGACGAGGACGACCCCACGCAGCCCGTCCGGGTCCGCGCCACCGTCGACGGTGTCGCCGCGGGAGCCGTGACCGCCGGACTCCGCCGGACCGACGTGGACGCCGTTGCGGGTGTCGGGGTGACGCACGGCTTCGAGGCCGTGGTGCCCGCGTCCGCCGGCGCTCGCCGGGTCTGCGTGATCGCCGTCAACATCGGCGCCGGGTCGGACACCACGCTCGGGTGCGCCACCGTCCGCGCCTTCCGGCACGACCCCTACGTCGCGCTCGAGTCCGTGACGGGCAAGCGGGGCGGCATCAGCGTGCGCGGCTGGGCCTTCGACGGCGACGCCGTGACGTCCGCCAGCACCGTCGCGATCACGGTCGACGGCAGGCGGGTGACGTCGCTGTCGGCGGGACGCGCGCGCGCCGACGTCGATCGGACGTGGGGTTCCGGCGCGGAGCACGGCTTCGCCGGCACCGTCGCCCTCAAGGCCGGCAAGCGGACCGTCTGCGCGGTCGCGCGGAACGTCGGCACCGGGAAGGACCGGAAGGCGAGCCCCTGCCGGACGGTGACGGTGACGCGGCGCTGACCGTTCGGGCGAGCGGCGACCCCGCGCCGTGCGGGTTGTGGGTGCTGCGGTCGCACGGTGCGGCACTGCTCACTCGGTGCGAGGTTGATCGCTCGGTGCGGCCGTGCAGGCTCGCACGGAGCGGTCAACGGTCTCCCCGGCGACGAACTCCGCACGGTGCACGCCTGTTCTCCTCGCTGCGCACGGTGCTGCACTGCTCACTCGGTGCGAGGTTGATCGCTCGGTGCGGCCGTGCAAGCTCGCACGGAGCGGTCAACGGTCTCCCCGGCGACGAACTCCGTACGGTGCGCGCCTGTTCTCCTCGCTGCGCACGGTGCGGCACTGCTCACTCGGTGCGAGCCCGGTCGCCCAGTGCGAGAGGATGGGCGCATGCCGCGTGATCTCGTCCGCCGAGCCGCTCGTCGACTCCGTCGCGTCGTCGTCGGGACGCCTCCCGCGCCCGCTCCGCTGCCGATCCTGGGCTACGTCGTCGCGGGCGCCGACGGAGCGCACCCGGCGTCCGCCCACGTGCGGGTCGTCCGGCGCACCGAGCACCTGGCGGCGAGCGGCACGGCCGAGGTCCGCCAGGTCGACCCGGTCGCGTTCGTCGACGGGACCGACACGACCCCGTACGCCGCGGTCCTGGTGCAGCGCGACATCCTGCCGCGCGACGCCGTGCAGCCCTTCCTCGCCGCCGCTGCCGCCCGCGGGGTCCGCGTCGTCGGCGAGGTCGACGACGACTTCTTCACCGAGTCCGGGCGCCAGCGCCTCGCCCGCGCCGAGTACGACCCGGACCGTCTCGCGTCGATCGACGCGCTGGTCCGCGGCGCCGACACCGTCGTCGTGAGCACGCCGGAGCTCGCCGACGTCGTGCGCCCGGTCGCCCGCAACGTCACGGTCGTTCCGAACGCCCTCGATCCCGGGCTCTGGACACCCGGTGCGACCGAGGACGACGACGACCGCCCCGAGGGCGAACACCGGGTGCTCTACATGGGCACGCTCACCCACGCGGCCGACCTCGAACTGCTCCGCGACGTCTTCACCGACCTGACGACCATCGACGGCACGCCGATCCGGCTCGAGGTCATCGGCGTGACCGACGAGGGCGGCGCCGACTGGTTCCGCCGCATCGAGGTGCCGGACGGTCACTACCCGGCGTTCTCCCGCTGGCTCGTGGCGCACCGGGAGCGCTGGCGCGCCGGTGTCGCACCCCTGCGCGACGAGGAGTTCAACCGGGCGAAGAGCGACCTGAAGTTCCTGGAGTACACCGCGCTCGGGATGCCCGCGGTGGTCTCGGACCGGCCCTCGTACGCCGTGGCGCGAACGCACGGTGCGGTCGCGGTGCCCGACGACGTGGTGGCGTGGCGCGATGCGGTTCGCGCCGCCGTCGAGCGCGGGACGGCCGACGAACGGGCCGTCCGGTGGGTCACGGGGGAGCGCACGATCGGCCGTGACGACGACGTCTGGCGCCGCGTGCTGCTCGGCTAGGCTCGTCGCGTGACCGACACCGACGCACCCGTCCAGCCGCTCGTCTCGATCATCATGGGGTCGGACTCCGACTGGCCGACGATGCGCGCTGCAGCCGACATCCTGGCCGAGCTCGGCATCCCGTTCGAGGCGGACGTCGTGTCGGCGCACCGCACGCCCGACAAGATGACCCGGTTCGCCCGCGGCGCCGCCGAGCGTGGCATCCGCGTCGTGATCGCCGGTGCCGGCGGCGCCGCGCACCTGCCGGGCATGGTGGCGTCGATGACGACGCTGCCCGTGATCGGCGTGCCCGTGCAGCTCGCACGCCTCGACGGCCTCGACTCGCTGCTGTCGATCGTGCAGATGCCGGCCGGCATCCCGGTGGCCACGATGGCGATCAACGGCGCCGCGAACGCCGGACTCCTCGCCGCGCGGATCATCGGGTCGTCGGAACCGGCCGTCGCCGCCCGCCTGACGGAGTACGCCGACGGCCTCGAGAAGCTGGTCGAGGAGAAGGCCGCGCGCCTGCGCGACTCCCTCTGAGCACCGCCGTGTCCGCTCGTCTCCGTCGCCACGCCGCGACCCTCGTCCTGATCGCTGTCGCGGTCATCGCAGCCCTCGTGTGCGCCGTCGCCGCACGGCGTGCCGGCCCGGTCAACCCGGCGGCCCGGTGGTTCCGCGGTGCGGACGAGCACGTCGTCGCCACGAAGTCGCAGTTCGAGTCGTGGCTCCTGGCGCTGCACGTGGCCGAGGTCGCCGCGGTGGTCGTCGTCGTCGCCGTCCTGGCCGCGGTCGTCACCGCCGTGCTGACGTCGCGCCGCCGTCGCACGCGCGCCTGAGCTCCTCCGCCTGCCCCACGCGCCGAGCCGCCCTCAGCCCCAGAACGGGGGTCACAAACCGCCGCTGACCAGCACTTCTCGGCGTAGACGGAACGTTCTGCAACCCCCGCGTACTGGGGATGAACCGGATCTGTCAACCCCGCGCGCGGGCTGCATTTCGCAACTACGGTGAACGGCGGGTGGTCGAGATCCGGCCTCCCGGCACCCACGGGAACGGGTGCGAACCGTCACGTCAGGGAGTGACAGCTCATGCAGAAACGCGCAACCAAGCGGGCCGCACTCACCGTCGTGCTCCTCAGTGCCGCACTCGTCGCAGGACCGCTCGGAACAGGAACCGCAGCGTCCGCCAGTTCGGCACCGATCGGGAACGTCGGGAACTTCAAGCAGACCTTCCGCGAGAACTTCAGCACGGCGGCGGCGGCCAAGGGGAAGTTCGCCAAGACCTACGCGAAGTCGTGGCAGCCCTACCCGGACGGCACCGGCGGCATGTACTACTCGGGCGCCCAGATCAGCTCGCACAACGGGTACATGGACGTCAAGCTCGACGGCAAGCACGGCGCCGCCGGCACGTTCGGCACCCCGTCGGGCGCGTGGGGGCACAAGGGCGGCAAGTTCATCGTCCGCGCCAAGGCGACCGGCGGTGACGGGAACGGTGCCGCGTTCATGCTGTGGCCCTCGTCCGACAAGTGGTCGGACGGTGAGATCGACTACCCCGAGGCGAACTTCGACCAGCAGCCGATGCTGCACCACCACTCGATGACCCCCGGCCAGGAGGTCAACGCGACGAGCCTGAGCACCGGCGTCTCGTGGCGCGCATGGCACACGTACTCGATCGAGTGGATCCCCGGGAAGTCCGTGCGCTACCGCCTCGACGGCAAGGTGATCAAGACGATCACGAAGCACGTGCCGAAGACCGCGCACCGGTACATGTTCCAGGTGGGCAACTGGGGCGCCACCGGCCACCTGTACATCGACTGGGTCAGCACCTACACGTACAAGAAGTGACGTGCCGCCGGCTCAGAGGTCGGCGTGCAGCTGCCAGGTCTCGGCGGCGGAGTCGCTCCAGTCGTACATGCGGGCGCGGTCCGGCCCGGCGACGGCGAGCTGTCCGGCGAGCAACGGGTCGTTGACCACCTGGTAGACCGCCTGTGCGATCCGCTCCGGGTAGGACTCTCGCGGGTTCCGGGCGACGGTGACCCCGGCGTCCGACGCGACCTCGGCCACGGCAGGGTCGTCGGAGTGGATGACGGGGGTGCCGAAGCTCATCGCCTCGATCACGGGCAGGCCGAACCCCTCGGCGAAGCTCGGGAACACGAACACGGTGGCCCGGTCGTACACCACGGCGAGGTCGGCGTCGTCGATCCGGCCGAGCACCTTCACGCGGTCGCGGGCGAGGCCGGCGCGCTCGGCCGTGCCGTACACGTCGACGTCGCCCCAACCGTCCGGGCCGGAGATCACGAGCGGGATGTCCGCCGGTGCGTCGGGGTGCGCGAGTGCTTCGATGAGGGACCCGAGCGCCTTGCGCGGTTCGAGCGTGCCGACGGCCAGCACGTAGCGGTCCGGCAGGCCGAGGCGCTCGGCGCGCAGGTCGGCGTCGACGGGCAGCCGCAGCCGACCGCTGGGGGCGCCGCCGATGACGCGCAGCCGGTCGTCGAAGCGGTGGATCTCGTTCAGGGCACTCGCCACCGCGTGGGTGGGCACCACGACGGCGTCGGCGTGCTTCCATGCCCGCTTCACCATCGCCTTGTGGAAGTGGACACCGCGGGGCGTCAGGGTCTCGGGGTTCGTCCACGGCACGGTGTCGTGCACGGTGACGACGGTCTGCCGACCCGGGTCCTGGAACCGGTCGTGCTTGACCAGGGGCGCGAGGACGCTCGGTGCGTGCACCATGCCCTTCGCGATGCCACCGACGAACCCGCCCTGCCACGCCAGCGACAGCTCGCGACGGGCCAGCGGGAGGCGCTGCAGGTCGGACAGGCCGGGCAGCAACGTGCGCAGGTGGGCCATCTCGTCGGAGCTGACCGCCGACACGACCCCGGCGACGTCGCACCCGCTCGGCGCGTTCGCGACGAGGTGACGGGCGAGCTCTTCGGCGTACCGCCCGATGCCACCCGGGACGGGCGCGACGACCTGGTCGACGAGGACGTGGAGGGTGGTCATGGTGCTGGTCTCCTCGTCGTGGTGATGGGGCCGAGGACCGGCCCGGCGCCCGGCTGCCCGACCCTACCAGGGCCGGTGGGCTGCCCCCTGAGCGCCGCTGGCGGGGCTCGGCAGGGGACCGAGACGGGAGGCCCGGATCACGTCCGCGACGCGGCGGACGTGATCCGGGCCTCCCGGTCGACTACCGTGCCTGCGTCGTCAACGCCCCTGCGGCCACCGCGGCGTGCAGCGCCTCGCGCCAGTCGCGCATCGGCGCGAGGCCGGCGCGCGACCAGCCGTCGTGCCCGAGCACGCTGTACGCCGGACGCGGCGCCGGACGGACGAACGCGGCGCTGTCCGTCGGCAGGACGCGCTCGGGGTCGAGGCCGAGCTCGAAGTAGATGGCACGCGTGAAGTCGAACCACGACCCCTGCCCGGCGTTCGTGCCGTGGTAGACGCCCGCGGGGGCGTCGCCGTCGACGAGCTCGACGATCCGCGCGGCGAGGTCGCCGGTCCACGTCGGCTGACCGACCTGGTCGGTGACGACGCTCACGGTGTCGTGCGAGCCGGCCAGTCGGAGCATCGTCGCGGCGAAGTTCGGCCCGTGCGCGCCGTAGATCCACGCGGTGCGGACGACGTACGAGGTGTCCGGGGCGATCTCGCGCACGAACGCCTCGCCCGCAGCCTTGGTTCGGCCGTAGGCGTTGATCGGGTCGGTCGGGGCGTCCTCGGCGTACGGAGCGGTGCCGTTGCCGTCGAAGACGTAGTCCGTCGACACCGTGACGAGCTTCGCGCCGTGGCGGACCGCGGCCTCGGCCAGGAGCTTCGGGCCCGTCGCGTTGACGGCGTGGGCGTCGTCCTCGTGCTCCTCTGCCTCGTCGACCTTCGTGTACGCGGCGGAGTTGACCACGACGTCGTGCCCGGCGACGGCGGCGTCCACCGCGGCCGGGTCGGTGATGTCGAGCTCGGCGCGGGACAGCGCCGTCACGTCGCGGCCGGCGAGCGCGGCCTGCAGGTCACGGCCGAGCATGCCGGCGGCGCCGGTGATGAGGTACTTGGTCACGGTCGACCGCTCAGCTCAGGGCCGCGCGCTGCTTGAGCGGCTCCCACCAGGCGCGGTTGTCGCGGTACCACTGCACGACGTCGGCCAGGCCCTGCTCGAACGGGACCTGCGGCTCGTAGCCGAGCTCGGCCCGGATCTTCGAGATGTCGACCGAGTAGCGCAGGTCGTGTCCCAGCCGGTCGGCGACCCGGTCGACGTACGACCAGTCCTTGCCGGTGGCGTCGAGGAGCAGCTGCGTGAGTTCCTTGTTGGTGAGCTCGGTGCCGCCGCCGATGTTGTAGATCTCGCCGGCGCGACCGCGGGTCAGGACCATCGCGATGCCGCGGGTGTGGTCGTCCACGTGCAGCCAGTCGCGGATGTTGTTGCCCTCGCCGTACAGCGGGACGTGCACGTCGTCGATCAGGTTCGTGACGAACAGCGGGATGACCTTCTCGGGGAAGTGGTACGGCCCGTAGTTGTTCGAGCAGCGCGTGATCGAGAGGTTCAGCCCGTGGGTGCGGTGGTAGCTGCGGGCGAGCAGGTCGCTGCCGGCCTTCGACGCCGAGTACGGCGAGTTCGGCTCGAGCGGGCGCTCCTCGTCCCAGGAGCCCTCGCTGATGGAGCCGTAGACCTCGTCGGTGGAGACGTGCACGAAGCGCTCGGTGCCGTGGCGGAGCGCGGCGTCGAGCAGGCGCTGGGTGCCGACGACGTTCGTCTCGACGAAGATGCCGGAGTCGCGGACCGACCGGTCGACGTGGGACTCGGCGGCGAAGTGCACGATCGCGTCGACCGTCGGGACGACCTCGTCGAGCTTCGCGGCGTCGCGGATGTCGCCGTGCACGAAGGTGTAGCGGGGGGAGTCGGCGACCGGGGCGAGGTTCGCTTCGTTGCCGGAGTAGGTCAGCGCGTCGTAGACGACGACCTCGGCGCCCTCGAGGCCGGGGTACGCGTCCTCCAGGGTGCGGCGGACGAAGTTCGAGCCGATGAAGCCGGCCCCTCCGGTGACGAGGATCTTCACGAGTTCTCTTTCCTGACGGTCGGTTCGTGGGTCGGCGGCGATTCTAGCGGGAGGCCGGTGACGGGGGTGGTCGTGGTGCTCGGCACGTCGGTCGTTGTGCTGGGGACGTCGGTTGCGGTGCTCGGCACGGCGGTCGCGCGCCAGACGAGTGCGACGCTCGCGACGCCCGCGACGAGGAACAGGGTGCCGGCCACCGCGATCGGGACCGGTCCGGCGAGCGAGCCGCCGGCCATCGCCGAGAGTCCGCCGGGGGTCACCCGGAACTGGACGTTCTCCCACGCGCCGCGGTACGCGATGCCGATGCCGTACAGCGCAATCGCGAACGAGCCGACGGCGGCGATCCGGGCGAGCCGACGGCGCAGCTCCGGGCGCACGACCAGGGCCCGCCACGCCACGGCCTGCGACAGCACGAGCGCGACGACGGCCACGAACAGGAACCGGCCCTGCAGGCCGTTGCCCTGGTGCGTGCCGAGGTAGTTGCGCCAGTTGTAGGCCAGGGTCGCGACGACGACGAGCGCCGGCCAGACCAGGGCGATCGTCATCACCCGGCGTCCGGCACCGCGGCGGGCGTACGACCAGCCGAGGGCGACGAGTCCGACGATCGCCAGGGCGTCGACGACCATGGGCGGCAGCGGCCACTGGTTCGCGCCGAAGTCCCCGAAGAACGAGGCGGTCAGGCCGTCCCACTGCCGACCGGCGAACGCGCCCGGGTTCGCACCGCCCGACGGGTACGGCTGCACCGTGGTCACGCCGCGCAGGGCGTCGGGCAGCAGGGTCCCACTGACGAGCAGGGTGCGGACCCACCACCAGCCGGACACCGCGGCGGCAGCGACGACGACGACACCGGCGTGCAGGGCGGGGCGGCGCCACGGGCGCTGGTCGTGCTGGTCAGTCGCGGCGTGCTGGTCGCTCGCGGCGTGCTGGTCGCGGGCCAGCACGAACACGAGCACGACGAACGGCACCGCCAGCAGGCCGAGGGCGCTGATCGCCGCCAGCCCGGTCACCGCCACGGCCAGACCGGCCGTCGTCCACCACGACCGGTCGCCGGTGAGCACGCGCACGCTCAGCCACACGAGCACGGCACCGAGCAGGATCATCGGCGCCCACGACGTCACGCCGGCGGCGACCTGTGCGAGCTGCGGCACCGCGAAGAGCAGCAGCGGCGCGACCAGGGCGGTCCGCTGCGACCGGGTCACCCGGCGGACGGTCGCCCACACGAGGACGGGCAGCGCGGTCACGAGCGCGACGTCGAACAGGCGCAGGACGAGCACCGAGGTGGCCCAGTCGTGCGCGCCGAACCGGATCAGGCGCAGGATGCCAGCGGCGACGAGCCAGTACGTCGGCGGGTTCTGCGACATCGGGTCGATCGCGGGGGAGTCGCCGGGCACCGCCGCCAGGAGCGCGTCGACCGTTGGGCGGTCGACGGCGGGCACCGGGTGCTCCACGATCTGCCGGACCGCTGCGAGGTAGTGCATCTCCCCGCCGTGCGGCCATCCGAGGCCGAGTGCCAGCCGGAACGCGGCGTCGACGTGGGCGGGCTCGTCGGGGGCGCCGAACGCGGGGGTCAGCAGGGCGAAGCTGAGCAGCAGGCCCAGCCACGCGACGGTTGTCGTCCCGAGGACGATCCACTCGCGGCGGGCGGTCACGCCGTCACCTCCGGCCGGCGCACGAACCGCACGAGCAGGACCGCCGTGGCGATCAGCGCCACCGCGGCCACCGCGGCGAGCGTGAAGTTCCCGCCGGCGGCGAGCATGCCGTACTGGTCGAACTTGACGATCGAGAACTCGTCGATCCAGAACGCGGCGTCGCGGCCGAACGCCCGGAGCGCGTAGACGACCCCGTACAGGGCGATGGCGGTCGCCGCGACGGACATGCCGACGGCCAGCCGTGTGGCGCCGGCCGCCGTGACGGTCACGCGGCGCCAGGCCAGGGCGCTCAGGGCGATGAGGGCGATGAGCGTGGGGTAGTAGTACCGGCCCTGGGTGCCGGCGACGATGGTGTTCCGCACGTAGCCGCCCCACCCGCTCTGCATGTGCAGGGCGATCAGGATGACGGGGTACGACGCCAGCACGATCGCGGGTCGCAGCGACGGGCCGCGGCGGAACGCCCAGATGACGATGCCGGCGACCGAGACGATGGTCAGGCCGTCGATCAGGAACTGGGCGAACTGGAACTGCGTGAGGCCGCCGACGCTGCCCCAGAACGTGCGGGTCACGCCGTTCCAGTAGTCGCGCAGGAAGACCTCCGGGCTGGCGGCGGTGTCGTCCGGGAACGGCATCGACGGACGGGCGTACGCCATGCCGTCGGGCTGGATCGCGTGGTACACGAGGATGTTCCGCAGCCACCACCACCCACCGACGACGCCGGCGATGCCCAGCGTCCAGAGCGTCCGGAGCACGTTGCGCCACACGGTCGCTCGGGTACAGCCCGCCGCCATCACGGCGATGCCGACGAACGGGACGGCGGGCAGCGCGGTGCCCTTCGTCAGCAGCATCGCGCCGAGCAGCAGGCCGATCCACACCGTGGTCCGCACCCGCTGGTCGCCGGTGAGCAGCCGGACGACGAAGTACACCAGGGCGCCCGCGAGGGGCAGCATGAGGGCGTCGTTCGTGACCGATGTCCCGATCGACGCGACCTCGGGGACCGCCAGGATCGCGGCCCCTCCGACCAGCGCCGCCCGGGGCGAGCCGGTCAACCGACGCACGGTGGCCCACGCCAGGAACGGTAGGGGCAACACGAGCAGGGCGTCGAACAGCCGCAGGGCCATCACGGCGTGGTCCCACCGCAGGTCCTCGAAGTGCACCAGGTGGAGCACCCCGGCGGCCAGCGCGTAGTACGTCGGCGGGTGCTGCGACATCTGGTCGATGCTCGTGGGGTGCACGCCCGGGAACTCGCGCAGCAGCTCGCCCCACGTCGCGTTGTCGGCAGCCGGCTGGCGCAGGTTGCTGATCTGGGTGTCGTGCGTGGCGTTGAGGTAGTGCATCGCGCCCGGTTCCGGCCAGGCGTCACCGATCGCCAGGTGCAGGACGGCGTCGACGTGGGTCGGCTCGTCCGGCGCCTTGTAGGTGGTCGTCACGATCGCCCACACCCCCAGGACGGCGGCGAACGCGATCGTCAGGGCGATGACGACGACGCGCTCGGCACGGCCGACCCGCGGTCGGGCGACGGTGCCCGACACGGCCGGGGCCGTGTCAGTCGCCATACCGCTGCAGTTTCTGCAGGTCGAGCTGCTCCTCGGCCAGCGTGCGGTTGAGGCGGGTGAGGTCGGCGACGACGCCGATCACGATGGAGAGCAGCGCCGTGATGAGCAGCACCACACCGAGGATGATCGACTGCAGGTGGTTGCCGGGAGTCTGCATCGCGAGCAGCACCAGGTAGCGGACGAGCGGCCACAGCCCGAGCCCGCCCAGGATCACGCTGACCCAGGCGAACAGCGCCATCGGCCGGTACATCAGGTAGACGCGGGCGATCGCCGAACCGGACTCGAACATGTGCTGGAAGATGTTGCTGAACAGCCGGGACTCGCGCGTCTTCGGGTTCGTCGTGATCGGCACCGACGCGATCGCCAGGCGCTTGTAGCCGGCCTGCACGATGGTCTCCATGCAGTAGCTGAAGCGCGTCACGATGTTCAGGCGGATCAGCGAGTACTTCGAGTAGGCGCGGAAGCCGCTCGCGGCGTCGGGCAGGTCGAGTCCGGCGGCGCGGCTGGCGACCCACGACCCGAAGCGCTGCATGAGCTTCTTGAAGCCGGAGAAGTGCTCGATCGTGCGGGTCTGCCGGTCGCCGATGACGATCTCGGCCTCCTTGCGCAGGATCGGTTGGACGAGCTCGGCGATCTGCGCCTGCGGGTACTGGTTGTCGCCGTCGGTGTTGACGACGATGTCGGCACCGTGCAGGAGGGCGTAGTCGACGCCGTCGCGGAACGACCGGGCGAGGCCCATGTTGGTGGTGTGGTGCACGAAGTGCTTGACGCCGTGTTCCTTGGCGACCTCGACGGTGCGGTCGGTGCTGCCGTCGTTGATGACCAGGATCTCGATCTCGTCGATGCCGTCGATCTCACGCGGGATCGAGTCGATGACGCTGGCGAGGGTGTTCTCCTCGTTGAGGCAGGGGATCTGGACGAATAGCTTCACGGGCTCGCTTGGTCTCGTTTCGGGAGTCGCAGCGCGCGGGGCGCGGGGCACAGAACCAGGACAGCCTATGCGATGCGCCACCTTGCTAGGCTTCCCCGGTGCAGATCCGCGAACTGAAGATCCCCGGCGCGTGGGAGTTCACGCCCGTCCAGCACGGCGACGCACGAGGAGCATTCCTCGAGGCGTACCGGGCCGACGTCCTCGAGGAGACGGTCGGTCACCCGCTGGACCTCCGCCAGGTGAACATGTCGATCTCGTCGGCCGGCGTCGCGCGGGGCATCCACTACGCCCTCGTCGCCCCGAGCCAGGCGAAGTACGTCACCGCCGTCCGTGGCGCCTTCATCGACTACATCGTCGACATCCGCGTCGGTTCGCCGACCTTCGGGCAGTGGGACTCGGTCCGCATCGACGACGTCGACCGCAAGGCCGTGTACCTCTCCGAGGGCCTCGGCCACGCGATCGTCGCGCTCGAGGACCAGTCCACCGTGAACTACCTGGTCAGCGCGCACTACAACCCGGAGCGCGAGAAGGGGATCACGATCCTCGACCCGACCGTCGGGCTGGAACTGCCGGACGGCATCGGTGAGCCGGTGCTCTCCGAGAAGGACACGAGCGCGCCGACGCTCGAGGAGGCCGCGGCCGCCGGTCTGCTGCCGACGTACGAGGAGTGCGTCGCGTACACCGAATCGCTCCGGACGAAGAAGTAGGGAACGGGTCACCGTATGAAGGGCATCATCCTCGCCGGCGGTTCCGGCACGCGCCTCTGGCCGATCACCAAGGGCATCAGCAAGCAGCTCATGCCGATCTACGACAAGCCGATGGTCTACTACCCCCTGTCGACCCTGATGATGGCTGGCATCCGACAGGTGCTCGTCATCACGACGCCGGAGTACAACGAGCAGTTCAAGGCCCTGCTCGGCGACGGCTCCGCGTTCGGCATGGAGATCGAGTACGCCGTGCAGCCGTCCCCGGACGGACTCGCGCAGGCCTTCGTCATCGGCGAGGACTTCATCGGCGACGACAGCGTCGCACTCGTGCTCGGCGACAACATCTTCCACGGCACCGGCCTCGGCACGAACCTGCGGAAGAACACCGAGGTCGACGGCGCGACGATCTTCGCGTACCACGTGGCCGACC
The DNA here is from genome assembly GCF_057812125.1 of Curtobacterium sp. ABR8. Taxonomy (NCBI): domain Bacteria; kingdom Bacillati; phylum Actinomycetota; class Actinomycetes; order Micrococcales; family Microbacteriaceae; genus Curtobacterium; species Curtobacterium sp. ABR8. Next base: position 2,643,885 of record NZ_CM173818.1, on the reverse strand, counting down.
CGAAGGCCTACGGCGTCGTGGAGTTCGACGACGACTTCACCGCCGTCTCCATCGAGGAGAAGCCGACCGAGCCGAAGTCGAACTACGCCGTCCCCGGCCTGTACTTCTACGACAACAAGGTCATCGAGATCGCGAAGACGATCGAGCCGAGCGCACGCGGCGAGCTCGAGATCTCGACGGTCAACGAGCGCTACCTCGAGGCCGGCGAGCTCGGCGTCCAGGTCCTCGACCGTGGCACGGCCTGGCTCGACACCGGCACGTTCGAGTCGATGATGCAGGCGTCCGAGTACGTGAAGGTCATCGAGGACCGTCAGGGCTTCAAGATCGGCTGCATCGAGGAGATCGCCTGGCGCAACGGCTGGATCGACGACGCGCAGCTCGCCGAGCTCGCCGCGCCGCTCGTGAAGGGCGGGTACGGCGTCTACCTCCAGCGGCTCCTCGGCGCCTAGCACCGCCCGTGGCGTCCGGTTCTGGGTGGTTCGGTCGGCGTCGTCGCGACACGACGGCGACCGGCCACCCCGACCGGGAGGCCCGTCCCGCGTCCGCGACGACGGCTGACGTCGTCCGCGTGGCCGGCTTCGACCGTCCCCTGCCGCACCTGGACCAGGACGTCACGGTCCTCGTCACGACCCGCTCGGACCGGCACGCCGAGGTCGCGCGCCTGGTCGCCGTCGCCCGCGAGGCCTTCGGCCGCGCCGCTGACGTCCGCGCCGTGAGCTACGTCGCCGACGCCTCGCCGCGCGAACCGTTCGGTCGTCGGCTGCCGTGGGTGCGGACCGTGCCGGTCGACGGCCTCGGCTCGGCGATCAACGCCGGCATCGCCGCCGGGGTCGGACGGGTCCTCGTGCTCGTCGACACCTCGATGACGATCGACGCTGCCGGCCTCCGGGCGCTCGCCGCAGCCGATGCGGTGGCACAGGCACGGGTCCGCCTGCCGGACGGTGCACTCCGTTCCGGCGCCCGACTCCTCCGTCCCGGGGCGCTGCCCTGGTCCGACGACGCCGTGACGGGAGCCGCCGCGGCCGATGTCGACCCCGTGTTCGCGGCGGACCAACCGGTGCTCTCGGTGCCGGGGGCGGCGCTGGTGCCGGCACCGTGCCTCCCGGACGAACGCATGACCCTGACGGCCTGGACCCGCGCGGTCGCCGACACCCACGGCGGACCGGTGCTCGTCGTCGGCGAGGCGACCCGCTCGGCCGAGGCCGGCCGCACGATCGACGCCGCGACCGTCGACGCGTTCACCGCTTGGCGGGACCGTCGGACAGCGACGAGTGACGTCGTGGCCGGGTCGCCGTTGCCACCGTGGGGCGCGCGCCCGGTGACTCCGGCACGTCGGACGCCTCGTCGCGCCACCGACCCGCTCGCCTGGTCGCTGAAGATCGCCGCGCCGGCCGGGCCCGAGGGCGACGGCTGGGGCGACGTGCACTTCGCGGCGGAGCTGGCCGGGGCACTCGAGCGGCTCGGGCAGCGCGTCCGGATCGACCGGCGTGACGCCCACGTGCGCGACGATGACGCCGCGGACGACGTGACGCTCGTGATCCGCGGGCTCGACCGGGTGCCGCCGAACCCGGCGTCCGTCAACCTGCTCTGGGTGATCAGCCACCCCGACGACGTGTCGGACACCGAGCTCCGGTCGTTCGACGCGGCGTTCGCTGCCGGTCCGGTCTGGGGTGCGACGGCTGCTGCGCGGTCGGGCGTGCCGGTGCGCACGCTCCTGCAGGCGACCGACCCGACGGTCTTCCGCCCCGGAGCCCGTTCGGCGACGAGTCCGGACGCCGACCGCGTGGTGTTCGTCGGCTCGACCCGCGGCGCCGCGCGCCCGGTGGTCTCCGACGCGGTGGCGCTTCGGGCGGACCTGCGCGTGCACGGGCCCGGCTGGGGAGCACTCGTCCCCGCGGAGTCACTCGGGGAAGCATCCCTGACCCGAGCCGAGGTCGCGACGGCCTACGCCTCGGCGCGCGTGGTGCTCAACGACCACTGGCCGGACATGGCGGCGGGTGGCTTCGTGTCGAACCGGGTGTTCGACGTACTGGCGGCCGGGGGAGTCGTCGTGACGGACGAGGTCGCCGGGCTGCCCGAGGTGCTCGACGTCCCGACGCTCGCCGTGGCCTCGTCGCAGGATGACCTGGCCGTGCTGCTCGACCCCGCGCGCCCGTGGCCATCTGCCGCCGAACGGGCCGTCGTGGCGGAGTACATCGCTGCCGAGCACTCCTTCGACGCCCGAGCCGCCGTGCTGCTCGAGGCGGCCCGTACCGAGCGCGCCCGCCTCCGCGCCTGACCCGTCGCTCCGCGTCGACGAGTCCCGTCCCGAGCTGCGCCCTGCCGTGGTCATCGCGCCCCGAAGAGGCGGGGCGCGATGACCGTGCCGGGGCGCGCCCGGCGTCGATCCGGATCGGGCGAGCGGGTCAGGCGGCGCGGTGGGCGACGGGGACTTCGGCGTCGGAAGCCTCCGGGTCCGGGTCCGACTGGAGCGTCGGGCGCCGACTGCGGCGCAGGGCACCGAGCAGCAGGAACAGGTCCATGATCGGGAAACCGCCGAACAGCGCGAACCACGCCGGCGACCCGATGTCACGGAGTCGTCGCGCGCCGAGCGCCAGGTTCGGGATGGCCGTCAACACCCACCACACGAACAGCACCCACTGCGACGGCGGCCCCTGGGCGACGACGTGCCAGCCGTCGGGGCTGCCGTTGAGGCTCAGGACGGCCTGGCCGATCCCGAGGAACCCGGGGGTGTTCTGGAAGGTCGACATCGAGTCGTCGGCGTCCGGGATCCCGGTGGCCATCGGCACGAACGTCACGACGAGCCAGACCACGAGGAGGTCGACGGCGCGTGCCCACCAGAACTCGGCCCGGCTCGCGCGGGCGCGGCGGAACGTGAACGCCCCTGTCCAGTAGCGACGGGCGGCGTCGATCGGGCCGCACCCGAGCCAGGGTTCGGGGTCGCGGTGCACGGCGCCGAGCCTAGCGGGGTCGCACACCGCCCCGCAGGCCCCCGACCGGGCTACTTGCGTGTGACCCAGCGGGCGCGGACGGACAGGCCCGCGTGCAGCACCACGCGCAGCGGCCAGAGCCACCACGCCCGGTACTTCCGCGACAGGAACCGGTACGCGCTGCGGTGGTGCTCGATCTCCATCCGGCGCCGGTTCGACGACGTCGAGTGTGCCCCGGTGTGGGTGACCACGGCCGTCGGCACGTACACGTTCGCCCGACCCGAGCGACCGACGCGCTGGCCCAGGTCGACGTCCTCGAAGTACATGAAGTACGACTCGTCGAAGCCGCCGAGTTCGCGGAACAACGACGTCCGGATGAGGAAGCACGCTCCGGACAGCCAGCCGGCCTCGCGCTCGACGACCTGCGTGGTGGACCAGTACCGCTGGCTCCACGGGTTCGCCGGCCAGAACCGCGAGAACGCCGCGTGCCCGAGGCCGGTCCGGAGCGACGGCAGCTGGCGTGCGGACGGGTACGTGTCGCCCTGCTCGTCGAGGATCCGCGGTCCGAACGAGCCGCCGGACGGCAGCCGGTCGGCGGCACGCACGAGTTCGTCGATCGACCCGGGCGCGAGCACGACGTCGGGGTTCGTGACGAGCAGGAACTCGGGCCGGACGTCGGGCAGCACGTCGTCGAGGGCGCTCAGCGCGGCGTCGATGCCCCCGCCGTAGCCGCGGTTGCCGCCGGAGGACACCACGACGGCGCCGTAGGACTCACCGATCGCCCGGAGTGCGTCGATGTCGGTCGAGCCGTTGTCGGCGATCACGACGGCGACCGGCTCCGACGAGGCGTCGGCGACGCTCGCCAGGAACGGCCGGATGGTCTCGCCGGTGTTGTAGGTGACCGTCAGCACCGCGACGCGGATCACCGTGCGCCCCCGGCGACGGACTCGTAGGCACCGACGTGCACGGCTGCCGTGGCCTCCCACGTGAACGAAGCGGCCCGGGCCAGCGCGGCCGCCCGGTGGGATGCGACGATCGACGGGTCGTCGAGCAGCCTCGTCATCGCGGACGCCAGCGCGTCGGCGGACGGCTCGGTGTACACGGCTGCATCGCCGCCGACCTCGGGCAGCGACAATCGCCGGGTCGTCAGGACGCACGCGCCGGAGGCCATCGCCTCGACCACCGGCAGGCCGAAGCCCTCGCCGAGTGACGGGTACACCACGAACTCCGCTCCGCCGAGGTAGCCGGCCAGGTCCTCGAGGGGCAGGTAGCCGGCCTCGATCACGTGCTCGTCGGGCTGCAGGGCGTCGAGGCGAGCGATCGCGGACTCGTCCCACCCGCGTGCACCGGAGAGCACCAGCCACGGCGTGTCCGAACCGGCGGCCGCACGCGACGTCCGCACCGCGGCGTAGGCGTCGAGCAGCGCGGTGACGTTCTTCCGCGGTTCGATGGTGCCGAGGAACGCGATCCAGGGCGCCCCCTCGGGCAGGGTCGCGGCGATCCGGGCGTCCTCGACCTCGGCGCTGGACGGCTCGTGGAACACGGCACGGTCGACACCGAGGGGTGCGACCCGGACGTCGGCGCGGATGCCGGTCACGACCCGGGCGGCCTCGGTCGCGGTGGCCGCGCTCGGCACGATGACCACCGGGCGGGAACGCAGAGACCGACGGCTCCACCACGTGAAGAACGTGCGCTTCAGGCGGGAGTGCCACTCGGGGTTCGAGAAGAAGGTGGCGTCGTGCAGCGTGACGACGGATCCGCCGCGCCAGCCGAACGGGAACGTGTAGTGCGGGGAGTGCAGGACCCGTGCGCCGAGGCGGAGGCCGAGTGCCGGCAGCCCCGTCTGCTCCCACAGGAACCGGAGCGGCACGGAGTCGGTCCAGCCCGGCGCGGTGTGCACGGTCGCGTGCGGCGCGACGGCGGCGAAGTGCGGAGCGTGCACGGGGCGGACCACCAGGTGGACGTCGAGCGCCGGGTCGGTCAGGTGCGACACGACCCCCTCGACGTAGCGACCCACACCGCCGAGTTCACGCGGTACCGCGGTCCCGTCGACGAGGACGGTGAGCTGCGGCACGCGTGGGTCCTTCCGAACGGGGGCGCGACGGTCGGGACCGTCGGCGGGGGAGCGAGCAGGGGAGTGACCAGGATAGCCCTCCGCGCTCATGCGCCCGGGTCCACGCTGCGGCGGGGGACGGACGCGCGCCGCGACTCGCGGAGCCGCCGGGCGAGGTGCGACGGGAGCGTCCCGACGACGTCCGCGAACGCTGCCAGGACGAGCCGGGCCTCCCGTCGGGTGGTGCCGGACAGCATCCCGCGCAGGCCGCGGAAGAGGGTGCGGGCGCTCGCCCGCAGGACGGTCGGCCACGGAGCGTGCCAGAGCGCGACGACCATCCGGTTGCGGGCGTTGCGGAAGCGGAACAGGTCGCTCTGGACGCCCGACGACGCCGAGTGGTCGTGCTCGACGACGGCGTCGGCGGCGTGTTCCACGCGCCAGCCGCGTCGCCGGAGCCGCCACGCGAGCTCGGTGTCCTCGTAGTACATGAAGAGCGACTCGTCGAGCAGGCCGACGTCGTCGAGGGCGCTCCGCCGGAGCGCGGCGGCGCCGCCGGAGAAGCCGAAGACGTCGACGTCGGCGACCCGGTCGACAGGTGCGAACCAGTCGCGGTCCATGCCGTTGCCGTCGCGGTCGACTCGGACGCCGGTCGAGTTGAGGCGCACCTCGCCGTCGGCCGACGGCGTCCACAGGCGGCCGTCGTGGTCGCGCAGCACGCGCTGGCCGGGTGCGGGCGTCGTACCGACCGGGAGGCCCGTCCAGCGTCCGGCGAGCACGATGCGGCCCGTCACGGCCGCGACCTCGGGCCCCGCCTGCGCCAGGTGGTCGCGGAGCGCCGCGACGAAGCCCGGCGCGGGGACCGCGTCGTTGTTGAGCAGCACGACGACGTCGGCGTCCGCGTGCCGGATGCCGGTGTTCGCGCCGGCCGCGAACCCGTCGTTGTGCTCCCGCGCGACGACGGTGACGTCGGGCAGGTCCCGGCGCAGCACGGCGACGGAGTCGTCCGACGAGCCGTTGTCGACGACGACCACCTGGTCGGCCGCACCATCGGCGAGCACGGCGCGGACGGCCGCGGTCGTCAGGTCGGCGCGTTCCCAGTTGACGACGACGACCGCGGTGCGGAGCGTGCCGTCGGTGGGGCTCAGTCCAGCTCCTCGATCGAGGGCTGCGCGTAGACGGTGCCGACGGCGTTGTCGAAGGCGGGCACCTCGAACGAGTCGCACTCCGGCATGTCGTGCAGGTGGCGGCCGGCCGAGTCCATCATCGACACGTTGATGAAGTACTTGCCGGTGCCGAACGCGGTGTCGGCGATCCGCAGGCGGAGCTTCCGGCGACCGTGCAGCGGCTGCAGTTCGAGGCCCATGATGCCGGTGGTGGTGCCGTAGACGACCTGGCCGCCGGCGTTGTTGATCTGGACCGCGGCCTCCCAGTCGGCGATGCCGTCCAGGTGCTCGAACTCCATGTCCACGACGAGGTCGTCGCCGGGCACGACCTCGGCGCGGGGCTCCTTGCCGTCGACGTGCACGCTCGCGCCGATCACCTTGCCCCGGCCGACGGCGACGTCGGTGCTGAGCTCGCCCTGGCGGCGTTCCTCGAGGACCTCGCGGAACATGCTCACGGCCTGGACGGGATCGCCGTCGTGCAGCACCTTGCCCTTGTTGAGCAGCACCACCCGGTCGCACATCTCCTGCACCTGGCTGAGCGAGTGCGTGACGATGATGATCGTCTTGCCCGCCTCTTGGAAGGTCCGGATGCGGTCGAGGCACTTGCGCTGGAACGCCTCGTCGCCGACGGCCAGCACCTCGTCGACGAGCAGGACGTCGGGGTCGGTGTGCACGGCGACGGCGAACGCGAGTCGCACGTACATGCCCGATGAGTAGAACTTCACCTGGGTGTCGATGAAGTCGCCGATCCCCGAGAACGCCAGGATGTCGTCGAACTTCTCGTCGGTCTGCTTGCGGCTCAGGCCGAGCAGCGACGCGTTGAGGTAGACGTTCTCGCGCCCGGACAGGTCGGGGTGGAAGCCGGCGCCGAGCTCGAGCAGCGCGGCGAGGCGACCGCGGCGGGACACCGTGCCGGAGGTCGGCTGGATGATGCCGCCGATCGCCTTGAGCAGGGTCGACTTGCCGGAGCCGTTCTGGCCGATCAGCCCGACGGTGGAGCCGGCCTGGATCGACACGGTGACGTCGTCGAGGGCCCAGAAGTCCTGGCGGTGCTTCCGGCCGGCACGACCGAGCGTGACGATGCGCTCGCGCAGGGTGTTGTCCTTGCGGACCGTGAAGCGCTTGCGGACGTGGTCGATGACGATCACGTCCGGGCGCTCGGCGGTGCCCTCGGTGGGCGTCGGTGCGACGGGGGTGCTGATGGCCATGGTCTACAGCTCCTGCGCGAAGTTGCCCTGCAGACGGGAGAACACCCGCTGCGCGCCGAGGAGGCAGAGGACACCGATGACGAACGCGATGCCGAGGCGCAGCATCAGGTGGTCCGGGTACGTGACGTCGGCCGGGTCGTGCAGCCAGATCGCGTTCTGCATGCCGAGCACGGCCAGCGTCAGCGGGTTGTTCGTGTAGGCCGTGATGAGCCAGTCGGTGTTCACGGTGGCGACCACCCGCGAGTACGAGTACACGATCGGCGAGGCCCAGAGCAGGACCATCAGGCCGACGTCGATGACGAACTGGACGTCGCGCAGGTAGACGTTGAGCGCGGACAGCACCAGACCGATGGCCGCGCCGTAGACGAGGATCACGGCGAGCGAGGGGATCAGGTAGACCAGCCCCTCGTGGAACGGGAAGACGCCGATGACGACCGTCGCGGCGAGCAGGATCGCGAACTGGATCGTGAAGTTCACCAGGGCCGCGCCCACGCTGGCGAGCGGGAAGACCTCGCGGGGGACGTAGACCTTCTTGATCAGTCCGGAGTTGCCGACGATCGAGCCGGTCGACCCGGCGACGATCTCGCTGAAGAGCGTGTAGGCGGTCAGGCCGGTGAAGACGTAGATCGCGAAGTTGTCGATGCCGTTGGCGGCGCCGAGGACCTTGCCGATGACGAAGTAGTAGATGAGCAGCTGGGTCAGCGGGCGCACGAGCGTCCACACGAACCCGAGCGCCGAGTCCTTGTACCGCGCCTTCAGGTCGCGTCGGACGAGCATCCCGAGCATCTCGCGCTGCCGGAAGACGTCGCGCAGCTCCCGCCAGGTTCCGCGGAAGGCGCTCGTCGGAGCGCCGATCACGACGAGGGGTTCCTTCGCGAGCGCCGTCATGCGGGCTTGATCGACCATACGTCTCTTCGTTCGTGGGGGCAGGACCGGAACAGCATACTCACCGGGCCCGCGCGGCAGGGATGGGCGACGGCCGTCGTGCACCCCGAGCGGGGGTGATTCCGGGCCGATCCAACCCTCAACCTTCACTTTCGGGTTACCGTTGTCGCAACCCGGACCCTTGTCAACATCCACAGGACGGCCCGTCAGCATGCTCCTCGCATCCAGGCCGATCGCTGCGTTCGCGGTGGTCGGTGCCCTCAGTGTTCTCTTGGCCGGTTGTTCCGGTGGTGGCGACGACGCCATCCCGACGCCGTCCGCATCGCCGACCCGCACCGCGAGTCCGACCCCGACCGCCGACGACCCGGCGACCGCGGAGCCCACCGGCACCGCGTCGTCGCCCGCGTCCGAGGCCACCGACGACCCCACCGCCTCGGACGACGACACCCCCGGTGCCTTCCCGGGGAGTGGCTCGACCAACGAGCCGGACACCGACCCGTCGGACTTCCCGGCCACCGCCGTCGTCACGTACAGCGGCTGGGACACGGCCTCGAAGACGCTGCAGGCCGGCGGACTCGTCTCGGGCACCACCGACACCAGCGGGACCTGCACGTTCACCGCGAAGAAGGGGAGCGTCACGCGCACCGCCACGAGCGCGGCGCAGGCCAGCGCGTCCTCGGTCAACTGCGCGCAGGTCGCGTTCCCCGCGGCCCAGGTCCCCAGCGGCACCTGGTCCGTCACCCTGACCTACGCCGTCGGCTCCGCGTCGACGACGTCCGACCCGATGCCGGCGGAGGTGCCGTGATGCGTTCCATCCAGACCGAGTCGGACGGACGCCGTCGCCGACCCTTCCGGACGTCCCTCGCGCTCGTCGCGGCGCTCGCCGTCGCCGTCAGCGGGCTGACCTTCGGCACGATCCTGTCCGAGCAGACCACGACCGAGTCCGCCTCGGCCGCCGTCGCCGGCGACTTCGACCCGGGCAACATCATCAGCGACGCCAACTTCTACAACGGCTCGGCGATGAACGCCGCGGCCGTGCAGTCGTTCCTGACGAGCGTCGCCCCGAACTGCAAGAAGGCCTCCGGCGGCCCCGCCTGCCTGAAGGACTTCTCGCAGAAGATGAGCGCGATCGGCGCCGTCTCCGGCCGGTGCAGCGCCATCGCCGGCGGCACCAAGTCGGCCGCGACGATGATCGCCCAGGTCGGTGCCGCGTGCGGCATCAGCCAGAAGGTGCTCCTCGTGCTCCTGCAGAAGGAGCAGGGCATCGTCACGACGTCCTCGCCGACGTCCTACATGTACCTGCACGCCACCGGCTTCGCGTGCCCGGACACCGCGCCCTGCGACCCGGCGTACTTCGGCTTCGGCCAGCAGGTCTACGCCGCCGCCCTGCAGTTCAAGCGCTACCAGGCGTCGCCGACCTCGTGGGCGTACCAGGCGGGTCGCACCAACTCGATCCTCCTCAACCCGAACGCGGCCTGCGGTCGGAAGTCCGTCTACATCCAGAACCAGGCGACCGCGGGGCTGTACATCTACACCCCGTACACGCCGAACACCGCCGCGATGTCGAACCTGTACGGCACCGGCGACAGCTGCTCGGCGTACGGCAACCGCAACTTCTGGCGGATGTACACCGACTGGTTCGGCTCGGCGACCGGCGGCGGCAACCCGTACGGCAACGTCGACGCCGTCACCCCGAGCTCGACCTCGTCGATCACCGTCAGTGGCTGGGCCGTGGACCCGGACACCACGAACGCGCTCCGCGTCGCGTTCTACGTCGACGGCGCGGGGGCGAAGACCGTCACCGCGAACGTGAACCGGCCCGACCTGTCCGCCACCCTCGGCGCGAACAACCTCAAGCACGGCTTCTCGACCGAGCTGACCGGGCTGAGCGTCGGCAAGCACTCGGTGTGCACCTACGCCATCAACCAGGGCAAGGGCAGCAACACGTTGCTCGGCTGCTACACCCGCACCGTCGTGAGCGCAGCCCCGAAGGGCGCACTCGACACCGTCACCGGCAGCGCCGGCACGATCACCGCGAGCGGCTGGGTCCTCGACCCCGACTCGGCGAAGCCCGCCCCGTGGAAGATCCTGGTCGACGGCGTCAGCAAGGCGACCGGCACGGCCGACCGCACCCGCACCGACGTCGCCAAGGTCTACAAGGGCGTCGGCAGCACCCTCGGGTTCTCGAAGACGATCGGCGGCATCACGCCGGGCACCCGCAGCGTGGTGCTCTACACGCAGGACAAGCCCGGCACCGACTACGTGAAGGTCGCGTCGAAGTCCGTCACCGTCAGCGCCCCCACCACCGGCAAGACCGGCAAGACCGGAGCGCTCCGCGGCTCGTACGAGTCCGTCACCGGCGGCGCGGGCACGGCCACGGTGCGCGGGTGGGCGATCGACCCGGACGTCTGGGACCCGGTGAAGTACAAGGTCCACGTCGACGGCGTCAGCACGGACAGCGGTACCGCGAACGCCACCCGCACCGACGTCGAGGCGAAGCACCCGTCCTGGGGTTCGGACGTCGGCCTGGCACTCCGCCTGACCGGGCTGAGCGCCGGCAACCACACCGTGCGGGTCTACTTCCAGGACCTGCCGAGCGGCACCTACAAGAGCTTCGGTACGAAGACCGTGAAGGTGACGTCGGCCACGGCCCCGTCGTCCGGCACCACCGGCAAGACCGGCAAGACCGGCTCGGTGACGGGCTCGTACGAGTCGGTCACCGGCGGCGTCTACAGCGCGACGGTCAAGGGCTGGGCGATCGACCCCGACGTGTGGGACCCGGTCAAGTACAAGATGCACCTGGACGGCGTCGCGATCGCCCCCGGCACGGTCAACGCCAAGCGCACCGACGTCGAGGCGGTCCACCCGGGATGGGGATCCGACGTCGGGCTGTCCGTGCAGCTCACCGGCCTGAGCGCGGGCACGCACACCGTCCGCGTGTACTTCCAGGACCTGCCGAGCGGCACGTACAAGAGCTTCGGCACGAAGTCCTTCACGGTCATCGACCCGCCCGCGACGGGCACGACCGGCAACGGCGGCGTGGTGAAGGGTTCGTTCGACTCCGTCACCGGCGGCAAGGGGACCATCACCGTCCGGGGCTGGGCGATCGACCCCGACGTCTGGGACCCGGTCAAGTACAAGATGCACCTGGACGGCGTCGCGATCGCACCGGGCACGGCGAACGCGACCCGGACGGACGTGCAGAAGAACTACCCGAACTGGGGTTCGGACGTCGGGCTGTCGCGCGTGCTCACCGGGCTGAAGCCCGGCACGCACACCGTGCGCGTCTACTACCAGGACCTGCCGAGCGGGACGTACAAGAGCTTCGGCACGAAGACGGTGACCGTGCAGTAGACGGTCACCCGTGACGGACGGGAGGCCCGTGGCGGATCCGCCACGGGCCTCCCGTCCGTTCCGTGGTCGCGACGTCAGTGCTGGCTGGACGTCAGCGACGCACGCGCCGGGCCATCAGGCCCACGCCGTGCAGCAGCCGGTACTCGGGGGACCGGGTGAGGCCCGCGAACCGGGCCGCGATCTGGTCGCGCTCCGCCTCGGCCTGACGGCGGGCCGTGTCGTACGCGCCGACCTGCTGCTCCGACGCGACCAGTCGCCGGTTGATGTCCTGCACCCCGGCCAGGTGCACGTCGCGGTCGTGCTCGGCCTGCCGCAGGACCTCACGCTGCGCGGTCGCCCAGCGCAGGAACGCGTTCCGCTCGCCGGACCGACCCGACGCGACCGCGACGGCCGCGTCGAGGACCGGACCGACCTGCTCGGCGCGCGCCCGGAACGAGTGCCGCTCCACGACCACCGCACGGAGCCGTGCCGTCAGGGCCGTGCGCTCGTCGCGGGGCATCGCGAGCACCCGCTCGAGCGACGTGGCGTCGTCGAAGACCGGCACGTCGGACAGGCCGAGCTCGTCGAGGCCGAGCGCACAGTCCGTCACGGGGAGCGCCCCGGACGCGAGCGCTTCGTACAGGCGGGAGTTCAGGGTGCCGTACTCGGCGGCCGGAGCGATCACGTCGTCGACGACGAAGCCGGCGGCGCGGTACACCTCGGGCAGCGCGAAGTAGGACACCGCGGGACGCAGCTCGACGCCGGCCGTGGCCTCGACGTGGTCGACGTTCGTGGCGAACCACACGATGGGCTCGGGCGGCGCGACCTCGGCGAGCACGTCCTGCACGCGGCGACGGACACCCCAGAAGTTGACGGTCGTGACGGCACGGTCGGTGCGCTCGGGCGCGGTCGACGCCGCGGTCGTGCCGGCCTGGTGCGGACGCTCGTCGGTGAACAGGTCCAGGTCGACGCCGATCGGGACCACCTCGACGGGGCCGTCGTACTGCGCGGCGACGGCGTCGCGGGCGATGCCGGACGACGTCCACACCGCGTCGAACTCGTCGAGGTAGGGCAGCGCCGCCCACTTCGCCGTCCAGTTGCGCACCCACGCGACCAGCGCGGTGCCGGCGGGGACGTACCCGGGGACGAACGACTCGATCATGCTGACCACGACGGCGGTGTCGGCGGGCACCGCCTCACCCCAGCGCTCGAGCGGCCACATCGCGACGCCCCAGCCCTCGGCACGGAGCGCCCGCGCGAGCCCGAGAGCGACGAACAGGTCGCCCTTGCCCTCGGTCGGGTCGGCCGTCGAGACCGCGAACCGGACGGTGCCGCGCGGCCCCTCGGCGTGCGCACCGGCCGCGATGGCCGCGTACTCCTGCGCAAGGGGCGAGGACAGGGGAGTGTTCGGGATCACTGCGGCAGTCACGCGGCCCATTCTGCACGAATCGGCGGCGGCCACAGGGGAGTGGCGGGGCGCGCCTTGTAGGGTGTCATCGGCTCGCGGCACCCCGTGGGCCGAGCCACCGATCCGCGCCCGTGCGCGGCAGCTGCTGGAGGAACTCGCGTGACAGAGCGCAAGCCGGGAGTCGTGTCCGTCATCCTCGTGAACTACAAGGGCACGGACGACACCCTGACGAGCATCGCGGAACTCCGCAAGCAGGACTGGCCGCAGGACAAGCTCGAGGTGATCGTCGTCGAGAACGGCTCCGGTCCGGAGCACCTGGGTCGCCTGCAGGCGTCCGACCTCGACTTCACCCTGGTCGACGCCGGCGCCAACCTCGGCTTCACCGGCGGCTGCAACCTCGGCGTCGAGAAGTCCTCCGGCGAGGTCGTCGCGTTCCTCAACAACGACGCCCGTCCCGACACCGGCTGGGTGCGCGAGGCGATGGCCACGTTCGCGTCCGGCGCCGACATCGGTGCCGTGGCGTCGAAGGTCCTCGACTGGGAGGGCGTCAACATCGACTTCACCGAGGCCGCGATGACCTGGTACGGCATGGGCTACAAGCCGTTCGCCGGGTCGCCGGACACCGGCCGCTGGGAGAGCGAGACCGACGTCCTGTTCGGCACCGGCGCCGCGATGTTCATCCGCGCCGAGCTCTTCGAGCAGCTCGACGGCTTCGACGACCGCTACTTCATGTTCTACGAGGACGTCGACCTGGGCTGGCGGCTCAACCTGCTCGGCTGGCGCTTCCGGTACCAGCCGAAGTCGGTCGCGTTCCACAAGCACCACGCGTCCATGAACAAGTTCGGCGACTTCCGTGAGACCTACCTGCTCGAGCGGAACGCCCTCTTCACGCTGTACAAGAACCTCGGTGACGAGCAGCTCGCCGCCGCCCTGCCCGGCTCCCTGGCGCTCGCCGTCCGCCGTGCCGTGGGTCGCGGGGAGCTCGACTCCACCGAACTCGACCTGCGGAACCCCGGTGACGACAGCGTCCCCACCATCCCGGTGCCGAAGACGAGCATGGCCGGCATCTACGGCGTCGACCAGTTCGTCGAGCAGCTGCCGTCGATGACCGAGTCGCGCCGCGCGATCCAGGCCACGCGGGTCCGCAGCGACCGCGAGCTCCTGCGCCTGTTCGGCAACCGCGACGAGCCCGCGTACCCGATCGAGAACTACCTGGCCGGCTACGACAAGATCGTGCACTCGCTCGGCGTGCTCGAGGTCGGCACCCGTCGTCGCATCCTCATCATCACGGGCGACTCGATCGGCGCGAAGATGGCCGGTCCCGCGATCCGCGCCACCCAGATGGCGAAGCAGCTCGCGTCCGAGCACGACGTGCGCGTGGTCAGCCTGACCCGCTCGTCGCAGATCGACCCGTCGTACGAGGTCGTCACCGTGCCGCACCGCCACCCGCGCCAGATGGTCGAGCACGAGGGCTGGGCCGACGTCATCATCGTGCAGGGCCACGCGCTCCGGCTGTTCCCGGTGCTCGAGTCGACGAGCAAGATCCTGGTCGTCGACGTGTACGACCCGCTGCACCTCGAGCAGCTCGAGCAGGGCCGCAGCGACGACGTCGACCAGTGGAACCGCCAGATCCTGGACGCCTCGGACACGCTCAACCACCAGCTCGAGCTCGGCGACTACTTCATCTGCGCGTCGGAGCGCCAGCGCATGTTCTGGCTCGGTCAGCTCGCCGGCTCCGGCCGGGTGAACGCGCGGACGTACTCGCGCGACGCCGACCTCCGCTCGCTCATCGGCGTCGTGCCGTTCGGGCTGTCCTCCACCCCGCCGGTGCACGACCAGCCGCGGGTCAAGGGCGTCGTGCCGGGCATCGGCAAGAACGACAAGCTCGTCGTCTGGGGCGGTGGCATCTACGACTGGTTCGACCCGATCACCCTGGTCCGTTCGATCGCGCAGCTCGCCGCACGCCGACCGTCCGTGAAGCTCTTCTTCATGGGCGTGCAGCACCCGAACCCCGACGTGCCCGAGATGGACATCGTCGCGAAGGTCCGTGCCGAGGCCGATGCCCTCGGTCTGACCGGCAAGCACGTGTTCTTCAACGACTCGTGGATCCCGTACGAGGAGCGCGGCGCGTACCTGCTCGAGGCCGACGCCGGCGTCTCGACGCACTACGAGCACCTCGAGACCACGTTCTCGTTCCGCACCCGCATCCTCGACTACCTGTGGGCGCGCCTGCCGATCGTCACGACGGCCGGCGACTCCTTCGGCGACCTGGTCGCCGAGGAGCAGCTCGGCGTCGCGGTGCACGAGCAGGACGTCGACGGCCTGGCCACGGCGCTCGAGACGGCGCTCTTCGACAAGAAGGCCCGGGCCCGGTTCATCGCCAACGTCGACCGTGTGCGCGAGCAGTTCACGTGGGAGAACGTCCTGGCGCCGCTCGTCGAGTTCTGCCGCAACCCGATCCGCGCGGCGGACAAGTCGGTGCGCGACACCAGCACGAAGCTCGCGCCCCACACGATGCGCGTGCGTGTGCCGGACCGCAAGAAGCTCTCCGGCGTCCGCTACGACGTCGGCCGCGCGGTGCACTACTTCCGCACCGAGGGCCCGCGCAGCGTCGCGGGGAAGATCAAGCGACGCCTCGGCAACCGGTGAACCCAGCCGAGACGACGGCCCTCGTCGTCGTCCCGACGTACGACGAGGCCGAGAACATCCGCGCCATCGCCGACGCGATCCTGACGGCGTCGCCCGGTGTCCACCTGCTGGTCGTCGACGACGGCAGCCCGGACGGCACCGGCGACATCGTGCGGTCCCTGGCGGCCGCCGACGACCGGGTGCACCTGCTGCAGCGCGCCGGCAAGCTCGGACTCGGCACGGCCTACGTCGCCGGGTTCCGGTGGGGGCTCGAGCGCGGCTACCCGTTGCTCGTCGAGATGGACGCGGACGGCTCGCACCCGGCCGACCGGTTGCCCGCGCTCATCGACGCGGTCACCGCCTCGGACGACGTCCTGCTCGCGATCGGGTCGCGCTGGGTGCCCGGGGGATCGGTCGTCGACTGGCCGCTCCGCCGTCAGGCCCTGAGCCGCGGTGCGAACACGTACGCGCGGCTGGTGCTCGGGATCCACGTGCGGGACATCACCGCCGGGTACCGCGTCTACCGCTCCGACGCGATCGCGCGGATGGACCTCGGGTCGATCGACTCGAAGGGGTACTGCTTCCAGGTCGACATGACGCTGCGCGTGGACGCCCTGGGCGGCCGCATCGTCGAGGTGCCGATCCGGTTCCGTGACCGCGTGCACGGGGTCTCGAAGATGAGCCGCTCCATCGTCGTCGAGGCCATGCTCCGCGTCACGCAGTGGGGGCTGCAGCGCCGCCTGGGTCGCCCCACTCGCCCGTAGCGCGCGCGCTCGCGCCCCCGCCCTCGCCCGCCCGCGCTCGCGGCCGTGTACCCCGCGTGCGGCCCCGAGGTTCCGAAATCCTGGAGCCTCGGCGCTCCCATCGGCGTTCCGTGGAACCTCGGTGACACACGGGCGGCGTGTTCTGGAACCTCGGCGGCACGCGGGTGGCGTGTCCCGGAACCCCGCGGCACCTACGCCCGCGGCAGGTGCCGGCGCCACGAGCGCCGCCGCGCCGCGATCACGAGCACCGTCACGAAGAACATCAGGCCCGCTCCGTGCAGCAGGTAGCTCTCCGCCGCGCTCGTCACCGCGAGGAGCACCAGCACCGCTGCCGGCCACACGTAGGCGACACCGGGGAACGTCGTCGCCGTCACCCACGCCCGCGCGAAGGCCAGCAGCGCGGCGATGCCGAGGATGATCGTGCCCGCCACCCCGAGCTGCAGCCAGGCGTCGACGAACGCGTTGAGGCCCGAGGTGAACCGTGCACCGGCCGGGTCGATGAGCGTGACGTAGGGCACGACGGGCTCGGTCGGCCACGTCCCGACCCACCCCCAGCCCTGGATCGGGTACCGCTCGGTCAGGACCCGGATCTGCGACCACAGGTCGATGCGCGTCGCGGTGCCCCCGGCCGCGCCGATCTCGGCGAGCAGGCGGTGCCGGGCGAACACCGCCACCACCAGCGTGAGCAGGACCGCGGAGCCGAGGACGCCGTTGACCACCGGTCTGGTGGCGGGCCGCGCGTGCCGGAGCGACCAGAGGGCCAGGGCGGTGACGGCGAGGGCGATCATCGCGAGGCCCGTGATGGGGGACTGCACGAGCATGAGGGCGATGACGGCGAGGGCGGTCGAGCCGATCGCGCGCCACATGGTCACGGAGCGGGTGAGGAACTCGACGACGAAGGTGACCAGGGCCATCGCGGCGATGAAGCCCATGAAGTTGCGCGTCCCGCCGATGCCCTGGATCGGGCCGCCGTACGCGATGTCGCCGCGGATCCCGAAGGCCGGCAGCGGGACGTCGAGCACCAGTCCGGACAGCACCTCGAGCCCGAGGGCGACGACGAGCAGGATCCGGAACGCGTCACCGGACGCCCGGATCACCTGCACCAGGTCCCGCCCGAGGGCCAGGTACAGCCCGAGCCCGATGAAGCAGACGGTCTGCACGAGTCCGCGCAGGGCGACCCACGAGTACTCGCTCCAGAGCACGCTCAACGCGCAGTACCCGACGAACGCCAGCAGCGAGAGGGGGAGCACGCCGTGCCACTCGATCCGGTACCGCTGCCCGAGCAGGCTCAGCCCGGCGAGCACGAACAGCGTGACGAGCACGGCCCACGTGCCGGACCGGCCGACCAGTGCCTGCACGGTCGGCTGCCCGAACCCGAACAGCACGATGACCGTCGCGAGCGCCTGGCTGAACCGTCCACCGGCCGAGAAGCCGATCCAGGCGGAGAGGTACCGGCGCCCGAGCACGTGTCTGCTCACCCGGCCGTCCGTCACGCGTCCATCTTGGCGTACGACCTTGTGACGAGCCGCCCGCATCGCGGAAACGCGGTATCGACGATCCGCGGTGTGGCGTCATCGACGATGCGCGATGCTCACCTAGCTTCACTGCAATGGACCCCCTGCGGAGGGCCGCCGGCCTGCCGCTGGTCGCGGTCGTCATCGGCTTCGCCACCGCCGCGCTCGCCTGGTACCGGCTCGGTCCCGTACCACGCAACACCGTCTGGGCCGAGGACGGCGGGGTCTTCCTGCGGGAACGCATCGCCCTCGGCCCGGTGGACACCCTGCTGCACCCGTACGCCGGGTACGTCCACCTGCTGCCCCGGATGGTGGTCGACCTCGGCTACGCGCTGCCGACCGCCCGGTACGCCCAGGTCGTCTCGCTGTCGTCCTGCCTGGTCGTCGGCGCCGTGTGCGCGCTGGTCTTCGTCCTGTCCCGCGACGTGGTCCGACCGTGGCCGTTCCGCCTGGTGCTCGCCGGCGTACCCGTCGTGCTGCCGCTCGCGCCCTACGAGATCAGCGGGAACGCCGCGAACCTGCACTGGTACCTGCTCGTGCTGGTGCCGTGGGTGTTCGCCCACCGCAGCCGGACCTGGTGGGGTGCAGCCGCGCTCGCCGTGGTGGCCGGACTCGCGGTGCTCACCGAGCCGCAGGCGATCCTGTTCACGCCGCTGCTCCTGCTCGCGTGGCCCCGGCGGCGCGCTGCGTCGGGAGGGGTCCGCCACGCGCGCCTGCTGCCGCTGCCCGTCACGGTCGTGGCGCTCGCCGCGGCCGTCGTCCAGGTCGTCACGACCCTCACCCACCCGCGCGACCTGACACCCGGTGCTCCGGCGTTCCGCGACGTGCTCGCCGGGTTCCTGCTCCGGCCCGTCGCCGGCGCGTGGGACCCGCACCTCGGCGAGGTGGTCGGCACGGTCGTGGAGCACGGCTGGGCGCCCGTCCTGGTGCCGGCCGGCGCACTGGTGCTGGTCCTGGTCGCGGGCGTCGTCGTCGGTCCGGCCCGCAGCCGGTGGATGGTCGTCGCGCTGACGCTGGCGTCCGGTGCCGTGTGGTGGGCGGCCCTGCTCGCGAACGACGGTGCCGGGCAGCCGTGGGCAGACCCCACCCCCGCCGTGGCGGCGATCCCGCCGCAGCGCTACGCGGCCGCCGCCGGCCTGCTGCTCGTCAGTGCCGCGGTGGTCGCCGCCGCCGCGCTGGTGGACGCCGACCGGTGGTCGCGTGTCGCGCAGCGGACGGGAGGCACGGGTCGCCTCGTCGGGGCGCTGGCCGCCTGGTGCGTGGTCGCCGCCGTCGTCACGGCCGCCGTCCTGCACGTCGCGCCGGCGGACACCCGGCGCAGTGACGGGCCGGTGTGGGCGGAGCAGCTGCCCGCCGCCGCCGAGGCGTGTCGCGCCGACCCGACGCTCGAGGTCGTGCGGGTGCGGTCGAACCCGTGGTCGTCACCGGTCGCGTGCGCCTGGCTGTTCCGCTGACACCGGACCGCTGACCGCCGGCCGTTCGCTGCTCAGCGCGTGGTGGCCCAGCGGAACTCGCGCTTCGCCGGCGGGGTGCGCGGGCCGTCGCCGGTCGAGGTCGGTTCCTCGCCGGTCAGGACGATCCGGGTCTTGATCGCGATGAGCGCGAAGAGCACCCAGTTCCCCTGGTAGAGCAGCCGGGACTCGGCGACGGACTGCACGAGCAGTGCGACGACGACGAGCAGCGGCAGGAGCGACACCGGGTCGAACGTGCGCGGACGGAGCGCGGCGTCGTAGCCGATCCGGGTCGCGCACGCCCACGAGCGCGACAGCGTCGTGACGACGTACAGCAGGAACAGGACGAGCCCGATGATGCCGGTCTGCATCCAGACGTCCAGGTAGGCGTCGTGTGCCTGCAGGTACGTGACGCCCTTGCGGTGGGCCAGGTCGGCCAGGGTCGGGATGCCGGGCCACCAGTAGCCGATCCACCCCCAGCCGACGACCGCGTGCTGGTCGATGAGGCCGAGGACCTTCGCCCAGATCTCACCGCGTCCGGTCGCGTCGGACCCCTTGCCGAGCAGTTCGGAGACCGGCCCCCGGAGCACGAACGCCGCGACGGCGACGACGACCGCGCCGACCGCGAGCAGCAGGTACCGCGGGGTGCGTCGCTCCGTCGGGACCCGGCGCATCCACACGGCGACCAGGGCGACGACGGCGACGACCAGCGCGGCCGCGATGACCGTGGACGAGCGGGTGAGCACGAACCCGAGAGCGGCGACCACGAGCCAGCCGGTGGCCCGCTGCCGACGCATCCGGCCCTCGGCGAGCTGCAGCACGACGACGATCGCGACGAGCAGCGCGACCATCGCCAGCAGGTTCGCGTTGCCCGGCAGCCCCTGGATGCGGCCGCCGGTGAACAGCTCGGCGCGCGAGAAGTAGAACGCGTCCGGGATGTCGGCGTCGCCGTAGTCGGTCCAGATCGGCGCGATGGGGTGCCGCACGAACACGGCGACGACGGCCTCGAACAGGATCGAGAGCAGCAGCACCCAGCGGAGCGCGAGGCTGAGCGCGTCGAGGATGCGGCGCCAGGTCAGGGTGGAGGCGATCGTGAAGGCCACGGCGGCGCAGATCACCTGCACGGTCAGGCTCGAGATCGTCGCGAAGCGCCAGTGCGACCAGACGACCGACAGCAGGCACCACGCCAGGAAGGCCCAGAGCGGCCAGGGGGAGCGCACGAGCGGCGGCTTCGCCCGGACCAGGATCGTGATGCCCCAGGCGGCCACGAGCGCCCACAGGATGCCAGCGCCGACCCAAGTGAGGGTGTTCGGGACCGCGTCGCCGGCGAAGAGCACGAAGATCGTGGTCGCACCGAAGGCGAACGCCTCGCGCTCGGGTACGGTCCCGCGTGCCAGCGGCCAGGTGTTCGTCACGACGTCAGGCTACCGGCGGCGGGCGGCCACGAAGTCCCCGGATCCCGCCGGTAGGCTCTCGCCCATGTTCCTCGGCATCACGAACACCCCCCGCGACTACGCCTGGGGCTCGGTCACCGCGATCCCCGAGCTCCTCGGTCGCACCGTCACCGGCGCCCCGCAGGCAGAGCTCTGGCTCGGTGCGCACCCGGGCAGCCCGAGCGTGGTCGTCAACCCGGCGATGGTCGGCGGTGCCGACACCCTGCTCGACTGGATCGCCGCCGAGCCGCAGGACGCCCTGGGCGGCGACCGCACCGGTCTGCCGTTCCTGCTGAAGGTGCTCGCAGCGGCCGCGCCCCTGTCGTTGCAGGCGCACCCGACCCCGGAGCAGGCCGAGGCCGGCTTCGCGCGTGAGGAACGCGAGGGCATCGCGATCGACGACCCGGCGCGCAACTACAAGGACCCGTTCCCGAAGCCCGAGCTCGTCGTCGCCCTGAGCGAGCGGTTCGAGGCACTGAGCGGCTTCCGTCCGGTCGAGGAGACCCTGGCCGAGGTCCGCGTGCTCGACGCCGGCAGCGGTCGGCTCGGTCCGCTCGAGGTGCACCTGGTGCACGGGCTGGAGGACACCGTCCGCTGGCTCGAGACCGCCGACGACTCCGCGCTCGCCGTGGTGCAGGCGGCGAGCGACCTCGCCGTCGCCCTCGACGACGACCTCCTCACCCCGAACACGGCCACGGTCCGCGACCTGGCGACCAGCTGGCCCGGCGACCCCGGCATCGTCGTCTCCCTGCTCATGCACCGGGTGACCCTCACCGCGGGGCAGGCCATGTACCTGCCCGCCGGCAACATCCACGCCTACCTCGACGGACTCGGCATCGAGCTGATGGCACCGTCCGACAACGTGCTGCGCGGCGGGCTGACGCCGAAGCACGTCGACGTGCCCGAGCTCCTGCACGTGCTCGACTTCACGGCGTACCCGGCACCGGTCCTCGAGCCCGAGCGACTGGCCCCCGGCGTGGACCGCTTCGCACCCGAGGGTGTCGGCTTCGCGCTCCTGCGCGTCGACGGGGACGGGCGACCGGTCGGGCTGAGCACCGGCGGGGTCGCTCCGCTGTCCGGCCCGTCGATCGCCATCTGCACCGAGGGCGTCGTGACGCTCGTCGGCGCGACGTCCGCGACGCTGCTCCGCAAGGGCGAGTCGTGCTTCATCACGCCGGACGAGGGCGACGTCACGGTGGAGGCCGACTCGTCGAACGGCGTCACGTCGACGGTGTTCATCGCGACCGGCCACTAGGGGCACGGGCCGGGGCCCGGCGTGGAGCCGCACGCCCTGGCGCGGTCCCGCACACCGGCCCCGGGGCGTCTCGTTCGTCCGCTAGCGTGGCGACCATGAGTTGGCTGGTCACCGGCGGTGCCGGGTACATCGGGTCCCACGTCGTCCGAGCACTGCGCTCGGCCGGCATCGACACGGTCGCGTTCGACGACCTCTCGAGCGGCTTCCGCGCGTTCGTGCCGGACGACGTGCCGTTCGTCGAGGGCACGATCCTGCACGGCGACCTCGTCGCCCGCACCCTGCGGGAGCACCACGTCACCGGTGTGGTGCACGTCGCGGGCTTCAAGTACGCCGGCGTCTCGGTCGAGCGCCCGCTGCACACCTACGAGCAGAACGTCACCGGCATGGCGACGCTGCTCCGCGCGATGGCCGAGAACGGCGTCACGAAGGCCGTCTTCTCGTCGAGCGCCGCGGTGTACGGCACCCCGGACGTCGACGTCGTCGTCGAGTCCACCCCGAAGGCGCCGGAGTCCCCGTACGGCGAGTCGAAGCTCATCGGCGAGTGGCTGCTGCGCGACATGGAGGTCGCCGCCGGCTTCACCACGACCTCGCTCCGGTACTTCAACGTCGTCGGGTCCGGCGAGCCCGACCTGTACGACGCCAGCCCGCACAACCTGTTCCCGCTCGTGTTCGACGCGCTGCTGGCCGGTCGCACCCCACGGATCAACGGCGACGACTACGCGACCCCGGACGGCACCTGCGTCCGCGACTACATCCACGTCGCGGACCTCGCACACTCGCACGCCGTCGCGGCGCAGAAGCTCGAGGCGGGGGAGCCGCTCGAGCAGGCCTACAACCTCGGCAGCGGCGACGGTGTGAGCGTCCGGCAGATCATGGACGCCATGGCGAAGGGCACCGGGATCGCCTTCGAGCCGGAGATCGCGCCGCGCCGCCCCGGCGACCCGGCGCGCATCGTGGCGACCGGCGAGGCCGCGACGCGGGACCTGGACTGGGCGATGCGACACACCCTGGACGAGATGGTCACGAGCGCGTGGGAGGCCCGCCGCAGCGCCTCGTAGCGGCTGAGGACGTGTCAGTTGTCCCCCGGAACCCCGACAGAACGGGCGCGACACGCCCAGACGGGGGACATGACACGCCGAAGCGGTCACTGCCTTCTATGATCCGCGACTTGACTCAGGCGAATGACACCGCTGTAATTACAGGCAACGACTTCAATCGTTGTGGTCCCGTTATCGAGACGTCAGGGGTGATCAGGGTGAACGGTTCCGACTTCCACGCCGGAGTTCCAGAGGACTGGCACGTCGACCCCGTGGCGCTCGGCGTCCCGGGTGTTCGACGGCCGGAGACGGACGACGAGGAGAACCCGCTCGCGTGGCAGGTCGACTCGCTGTGCGCACAGACCGACCCGGAGGCGTTCTTCCCCGAGAAGGGCGGCTCCACGCGCGAAGCGAAGAAGATCTGCACGTCGTGCGAGGTCCGGGCGCAGTGCCTCGAGTACGCGCTCGAGAACGACGAGCGCTTCGGCATCTGGGGCGGTCTGTCCGAGCGCGAGCGTCGCAAGCTGCGCAAGCGGGCGTAATCGCGGTCACGGCGCGCCAGCGCCGTGCGATTGCGCCCCTGAGGAGCCTGCGACGAAGGCGCCGGAAGCCGGCCACGTCGAGTCGTCCTCCGCGCAGCCCTGACGTTCCCACAGCTTCACGGCGCGCCGCCGTCCGCAGCGGACGCCGTGCCTCCAGACCGTAGAGTGACGCCCGTCATGCAGCCCAGAGTCACCGCGATCCTCGTCGCCGCCAACGGAGCGGCCCACCTCGACCGGACCCTGGACGCACTCGCGGCCCAGACCCGCCACCCCGAGAACCTGGTGGTCGTCGACGTCGGGTCGACCGACGGCTCCACTGCCGGGCTCTCCTTCGGCGGGTCCGCCGAGCTGCTGCGTCTGCCGGCCGGACGCCCCTTCGGCGAGGCCGTCGCGCGCGGCGAACGCGAGGCGCCGCCCGCCGTCGTCGACGAACCCGTCGACGAGTGGCTGTGGCTGCTCGGGCACGACAACGCACCGTCCCCGACCGCGCTCGCGGACCTGCTCTCCGCCGTCGAGATCGCGCCGTCCGTCGTCGTGGCGGGTCCGAAGCTCGTGTCCGACGACGACCCCTCGCTGATCCGCGCGTTCGGCGAGAGCATGACGCGCTTCGGCCGCTCGATCGGTCTCGTGCAGGACGAGCTCGATCAGGGCCAGCACGACCGGCACACGGACGTGCTCGCGGTCGCCGCCGGCGGCATGCTCGTGCGCCGTTCGGTGTGGACCGAGCTGTCCGGCTTCGACCCGGCGCTGCCGGACGTCGACGCCGCCCTCGACTTCTGCGTCCGCGTCCGCCTGGCCGGGCACCGCGTCGCCGTCGTCCCCGGCGCGAAGGTCACCACCGCCGGTCCGATCGAGGAGTTCGGTCGCAAGCGCGTCTCCGAGGCCCGCCGCGTCCGCATGCACCGGCAGGCACAGCTCCACCGTCGGATGACCTACGCGCCGGGCGGGCTGCTCTGGCTGCACTGGCTCACCCTCGTCCCGTTCGCGGTCGGCCGGGCGATCGGCCACCTCGTCGCCAAGCACCCTGCGGCGGTCGTCCCGGAGCTCGCCGCGGCGTTCGCGGTGGCGTTCGGCGGCGGCACCGGTCGGGCGCGCAGGAACCTCGCCCGCACGAAGAAGCTCGGCTGGGCCGCCGTCGAACCGCTCCGGGTCAGCTGGCGTCGGGTGCACGAGCACCGGACCACCTCGCGCGACGTCGAACTCGCCCGCGTCGAGGACGCCCCGATCGCGCGGGCGTCGTTCCTCGGCGACGGCGGGATCTGGGTCGTGCTGGCCGCGGCGGTCCTGAGCGTCGTGACGCTCTACCCCCTGCTCGGCTCGCCGGCGCTCACCGGCGGCGGCCTGCTGCCCCTCAGCACGACCGTCGGCCAGCTCTGGCAGAACGTCGGCTACGGCTGGCACTCGCTCGGCACCGGCTTCACCGGTCCGTCGGACCCCTTCGCCGCCGTGCTGGCGGTGCTCGGTTCGATCGTGTTCTGGTCACCGTCCACGTCGGTCGTGCTCGTGATGCTCGTCGCGTTCCCGCTGTCCGCCCTCGGTGCCTGGTTCGCGGTCCGCAAGGTGACGACGCGCAAGTGGGTGCCGGTCATCGGCGCCGCGCTCTACGCCATCGCCCCGGCCCTCGTCGGCGCGGTCACCACCGGACACCTCGGTGCCGTCATCGCCCACCTGGTACTGCCGTGGTTGTTCGTCGCCGTGCTCGAGGCGCACCGCTCGTGGGCATGGGCGTCCGGCGCCTCGCTGCTGTTCGCGGTCGTGGCGGCCTCGGCGCCGTCCCTGCTGCCGGTCCTGCTGATCGGCTGGCTGGTCGCGCTCGTCGTCGGGTGGCGCCGAGCGCACCGTCGGGCCTTCATCCCGGTGCCGACCGCGGTGCTCTTCCTGCCGCTCGTCCTCGCGCAGGTCGCGCGCGGCAACGTCCTCGCGGTCTTCGCCGACCCCGGCGTGCCGTCGGCCACCCGTGCGCCGTCCGCGCTGCAGCTGGCGATCGGTCAGCCGCTGCCGGACTGGAGTGGATGGCTGCCCGCCACGTCCGGGCTCGCCGCCGTCGGCACGTGGCTGCCGATCGTGATGGCCGTCCTGGCCGTGCCGATCGCCGCCGCCGCGATCGGCGCGATGCTCGGACACCGCTGGGCCGTCGCCGGCTCGGCGCTCGTCGTCGCACTGCTCGGCTTCGGCACCGCCTTCGCCGCCACCCACGTGACCGTCACCGGCGTCGGGTCGACCACCACCATCGTGTGGCCCGGCAGCGGGCTGTCGGTGTACTGGCTCGCGATCGTCGTCGCGGCCTGCATCGGCATCGACGTGCTGCCGAAGGCCGCACCGGTGACGGGACTCGTCGCGACGGTGCTCGCCGGCGTCGCGGTGGCCCCGGCCTTCGCCGCGTTCTACCTCGGCAACGCCGCGATCCAGCCGACCACCGGCCGGGTGCTCAGCGCCTACGTGAACGCCGAGGCGCAGGCGAACCCCGACGTCGGCACGCTCGTCGTGGTGCCGCAGGACGACGGGTCGCTCGCCGTCGCACTCGAGCGCGGTCAGGGTGCCACCCTCGACGACCAGTCGACCCTCGACGCCACCGCACTCCGACTGAGCGAGTCCGGCGCCCGCCTCGCGACGCTCGCCGGCAACCTGGCGAGCCGCAGCGGTTACGACCCCCGGCCGGCGCTGCAGGAACTCGGCATCAGCTTCGTCCTGCTCGACGACGCCGGCGACGACCCCGAGGCGCAGAGCGTGCACGACCGGGCCGCGGGTGCGATCGGGCAGAACGCGCTCTTCACGAGCATCGGCGAGACCACGAACGGGCAGCTGTTCCACTACGAGGGCGACGTCGACCGGACCACCACCGGGTCCGCCGCCGCCCGCGCCACGCACGTGCTGTACCTGGTCGTGCTCGGCGTCGTGTTCGGCGCCGCCGCCCTGCTCGCCGTGCCGACGGCCCCGCGCCGCCGCCGGGCCACCTCGAACGTCATCGAGGCCGAGGAACCCGCGACCACCTTCGACGAGGAGCGCGACGAATGAGCACCACCACCGGCTCCGTCCGACGTTGGGTCGTCCGCGGCACCGCGACCGCGATCGCGGTGGTCGTCGCCGCCGGCGCGGTCACCGCTGCGCACGCCTACGGCACCGCGGCCGAACCGGGTCGCCCGGCCGGCCGGACCGTCACGCCGGTCCCCGCCGACGCCGAGCGCGTCTGTGCCGGCAGTGCCCTGCGACTGTCCGACGACTCCGGCAACGACGCCACCCAGGCGAGCACGGTCGGGTCCGCCACCGTCGCCACGGCGACGACCGGCTCGACCGTCGAGCGGTCCTCGCTCGACCCGTCGTCCACCGGCGGCAGCGACCCGCGGTTGCTCACGGCCCCCGCGGGCGACTCCACACCGCAGGTCGCGGGCAGCAGCTACCAGAGCGTCTCCAGCGGCGACCTGGTCGGTGCCGGGGCGGCGTCGTGCGACGACCCCACGCAGTCGACCTGGCTCGTCGGCGGCTCGACCGAGACCGGGCGCACCAGCCTCGTCACGCTGTCGAACCCCACCGACGTGAACGCGACCGTCGACCTGGCGATCTACGACGGCACCGGCACGGTCAGCGCCCCCGGCACGACCGGCATCGTCGTCGCCCCGAACACCCAGAAGGTCGTCCCGCTGTCCGGCTTCGTGTCCGACCAGGGATCCACCGTCGTGCACGTGTCGTCCTCCGGCGGGCAGATCGTCGCCCACATGCAGGAGACCGTCGTCCGCACGCTCACCCCCGGCGGCTACGACATCGTCTCCGGCGGCGCCGCGCCGTCACGCTCGCAGGTCATCCCCGGCGTCGTGCTCGCCGGTGCGGAGGAGGCACAGCGCGGCGACGACACCGCGGACGCCGCCCCCGTGGTCCGGCTGTTCGTCCCGGGCACGGAGTCGGCACGCGTCACGCTCGGCATCACCACGGCGGACGGCGGCGGTACGACCGTGAACGCCACCGCCGAGCCCGGGGTGGTGACCGACGTCGCGCTCGACGACTTCCCGGACGGCCGGTACTCGTTCACCGTCACGTCGACGCAGCCCGTCGTCGCCGGTGCCCGCACGACCTCACCGACGGCCGACGGCAACAGCGACCTCGGATGGTTCGCCTCGGCCGAGCCCCTGGGTGACGAGGTCATCACCGCGGTGGCACCGGGGGAGGGCGTCCGCATGAACTTCGTGAACCCCACGCGCGAGGACCGTGCGATCACGATCCGCTCCGGCGACGAGAAGCGCACCATCCAGGTGCTGTCGGGCGCGACGGCGACCATGCCGGTGCAGACCGCGAAGCAGCTCTCGATCTCCGGAGCCGAGGGCGTCGTGGCCGGCGTCACCTACCGTGGGGACGACGGCATCGCCGGGTTCCCGGTCCGTCCGTCCACCCAGGTCTCCACGCCGGTGCGCGTCTACCCCTGACGGTGACGACGGTCCGGCGTCGTCACCAGTGGCGGTAGCGGTCCGGCGCCAGGTCCCACGGGTCCTTGCCGATCAGCTCACCGACGGCACGGAACACGGCCGTCTCGACGATGATCCGCCGGTCGGCGTCGTCCTTCTCGGGGCTGCGGTTCACGCGCTCGACGGGGATCCGGAACACGGTGACCCTGCGGGTGTCGCGGTCGATGCGCCACCGGGGCATCGCATCGGGCAGCGTCGTGTCGGTCGGCATGTCGGCCACCTGGAACACCACGCCCGCAAGTTCGTCCGGCCACAGGCCGATCAGGTAGTGGGCGCTGTCGCCGACGATGCGGTCGAACGCCTCGGCGCGGGTGGTGATCGGCGCGAGCTCGGGACCGGTCACGCTCGACCGCCCGCCGCGTCCGTGCCGGGACCGTCCTCGACCGCGGTCGACCGGGGTGACGAGGCGGGGCTTGCGACGCATCCCCACATCGTACGCGTGCCGCCGTCGCTCCCGGTCGCTCCGGTCGCCCGTGCGCGCTCCGCTAGGCTCCCTGACGACATGGACGTGAGGATCTGCAGCAAGGTCGCGTGCGCCGCGAGCGCTTCGGCGACCCTGACGTACGACTACGGCGACTCCATGGTCGTGGTCGGGCCGCTCTCCACGCGGGTCGAACCGCACGGCTACGACCTCTGCGCCCGGCACGCCGCCGGTCTGCGCGTCCCGCGCGGCTGGCAGGTGGTGCGGCGCGAGCCGCTGCAGCGCGAGGCCGACTGACGGCTCGCCCTGCGCGACGCACCAGCGGTGGTGGGAGGGGAAGCCCGTGGGAGGTGACCGACGTCGGCTGGGGACCCGCGCCTCCCGGCATGGAAGACTGATGGGCATGCCCACCGAAGCCCAGACCGCAGCACCGTACCGCGTCGCCGACCTCTCGCTCGCCGAGGCGGGCCGCCACCAGATCCGCCTCGCCGAGAACGAGATGCCGGGCCTGATGGCCCTGCGCGAGGAGTTCGGTGCGTCGCAGCCGCTGGCCGGCGCGCGCATCGCCGGATCGCTGCACATGACGGTGCAGACCGCCGTCCTGATCGAGACGCTCGTCGCCCTCGGCGCGCAGGTGCGCTGGGCGAGCTGCAACATCTTCTCCACGCAGGACGAAGCCGCCGCGGCCGTCGCGGTCGGGCCGACCGGCACGCCAGACGCACCAGCAGGCGTCCCCGTGTTCGCGTGGAAGGGCGAGACGCTCGAGGAGTACTGGTGGTGCACCAGCCGCATCTTCGACTGGACCGCCGAGGCCGCCGCCGCCGGAGCCGACTGGGCCGGTCCGAACCTGATCCTGGACGACGGCGGTGACGCCACCATGCTCGTGCACACCGGTGCCGACGCCGAAGCGGCTGGTGCTGCTCCCGACGCCGGCGCCGACGCGAGCGCCGAGTGGAAGATCGTCCTCGACACCGTCGCCGCGTCGCTCGAGACGTCGTCGGACCGCTGGACCCGCATCGCCGCGGACATCGAGGGCGTCACCGAGGAGACCACCACGGGCGTGCACCGCCTGTACGAGCTGTCGCGGAGCGGGCAGCTGCGGTTCCCGGCGATCAACGTCAACGACTCCGTCACGAAGTCGAAGTTCGACAACAAGTACGGCATCCGCCACTCGCTGCCCGACGGCCTGAACCGGGCGACCGACGTCCTGATGGGCGGCAAGGTCGCGTTCGTCGTCGGCTACGGCGACGTCGGCAAGGGGGCGGCCGAGGCACTGCGCGGCCAGGGCGCCCGCGTCATCGTCAGCGAGGTCGACCCGATCTGCGCGCTGCAGGCCGCGATGGACGGCTACCAGGTGGCGCGACTGGCCGACGTCGTCGACACCGTCGACATGGTCATCACCTGCACGGGCAACCTCGGCGTCGTGGGCGTCGACGAGATGCTCGGGCTGAAGCACCTGGCCATCGTCGCCAACGTCGGGCACTTCGACAACGAGATCGACATGGCCGGCCTCGAGTCGCTGCCCGGTGTGGAGAAGGTCGAGATCAAGCCGCAGGTGCACGAGTGGCGCCTGCCGACCGGTCGGTCGATCCTGGTGCTGTCCGAAGGGCGGCTCATGAACCTCGGCAACGCCACCGGGCACCCGTCGTTCGTGATGAGCAACTCGTTCACGAACCAGGTCCTGGCGCAGATCGAGCTGCACACCCGTCGTGACGAGTACCCGACCGGAGTCTACGTGCTGCCGAAGCACCTGGACGAGAAGGTCGCGCGCCTGCACCTGGGCGCCCTCGGGGTGGAGCTGACGGAGCTGCGTCCCGAGCAGGCGGCGTACATCGGCGTCCCGGTCGAGGGACCGTTCAAGCCGGAGCACTACCGCTACTGAGCGGTCGCGCCAGCGCCTCAGCGCCTCAGCGTGGGAAGCCCGGCGGCCGCGCCGATGCCGACGCCCCCGCCGCGGTGAGCACCGCGACGCGGGAGCGCAGCGCCTGCACGTCCCGCCCGCGCCGCAGCACGACGACACCGGCGAGGAACACCTCGGCGGGGACCGGGGGCACCGGGTGGGCGAAGGCCGCGACGTCCGCGGCCAGCGCGCGGGCGGCGGACTCCCGGAGCTCGGGGCGCATCACGGCGGCCCCGCGGAAGAACGCGCCGAGCCGGTTCTCGAGCCGCTGCGGCAGCGCCGAGACGTCCGCGACCGTCGCCCAGGCCGCGAGCTCCGGCGGCAGCACGACCTGGGGGTCACGCTGCTTCGGCAGCCGCTCGTGCTGCACGACGGTGCCGGCGAGCAGGTCCCCGAGTCGCCGTGGACGGCTGCCGAACAGTGCGACGAGCAGCGCCACCGACCCGAACGTCATCCACAGTTCGAACAGTCCGACGAGTGCGCGGGTGAACGCGTGCCGGAACCCGATGGCACCGCCGTCGACGCGGACGACCCGGGTGCCGACCGCGTACCGCCCGACGCTGCGGCCCCGGGTCACCGTCTCGACGGCGGCCGGCACGAGCACGAGCACGGCGACGAACAGGGTGATGCTCAGCGCGGCGCCCCACGCGTCGTCGACGCCGCTCGGCCAGAGCCGGGACACCCCGAACACCAGGAGCAGGTACAGGACGAGCAGGCACACCCCGTCGAGGAGGGCCGACGCCAACCGCAGCACGAGTCCGGCGGGCTGCACGTCGAGCGCGACCGCCTCACCGACCACGAGCTCGTCGGCGGTCTCGTCGAGGGCGAGCGAGAACCGGGCATCGGCGAGGTCGCGCGGCGTGCGGGGCTTCGACATGGGATCATTCTGTCGGAAGTCGGCCGACACGAGGGGGAACACGTGGACCTGGACGCCTACGCCGAGGTGCACCGCGACCGGTGGCAGGAACTCGACCGCCTCGCGCGCGCCCGGCACACCACCGGTGCCGACGTCGACGAGCTCGTCTCCGGCTACCAGGCCGCCGCGACGGACCTGGCCCGCATCCGCGGTGCGGCGCCCCGGACGGCGACCGGTGACCGGTTGTCCCTCACGCTGTACCGCGCCCGTCTGCGCTTCACCGGCACCCCGGTCGACCCGCTCACCGCGGTCGCCCTGTTCTTCACGCGGCAACTGCCCGCTGCGCTGTACCGGATCCGCTGGGTGACGATCTGGGTGGCGCTGGCGACGGCGGCGATCGCCGCGATCGTGGCCGTGTGGATCACGACGACGCCGGGGGCGACGGCGACCTTCGGCACCCCGGAGGCGCTCCACCAGTACGCCACGCAGGACTTCGTCGGCTACTACTCCGACCACGGCCTCGGCGCGTTCACGGCGCAGGTGTGGACGAACAACGCGTACATCGCGGCGACCATGGTCGCGTTCGGGATCACGGGCGTCTTCGTGCCGTTCTCGATCATGCAGAACGCCGTCGGGCTCGGGGTGTCCGCCGCGATCATGCACTCGCAGGGTCGCCTGGCCGACTTCTTCCTCTACATCGCCCCGCACGGTCAGCTCGAGCTGTACTCGGTGTTCCTCGCCGGCGGGGCGGGCCTGATGATCTTCTGGTCCTGGGTGGCGCCGGGTCCGCACCGCACCCGCGCGCAGGCCCTCGCCGAGGACGGCCGAGCGCTGATCACGATCGCGGTCGGCCTGACGCTGACCCTGCTGCTCTCCGGCCTGGTCGAGGGCGTCGTCACCCGCCAGGACTGGCCGTGGCCGGTCAAGATCGGCATCGGGACGGTCGCGCTCGCAGCGGTCCTCGCGTACCAGTGGGTGCTCGGCGGCCGTGCGTACCGCGCCGGGGAGCGCGGCGACCTCGACGAGTTCGAGCGGGGCACGTCCGCGCTGGTCGCCGGGTAGCGGCGGGTCGGTTCAGAGCCGGCCCGTGGCCTTCGCGCGCAGGTAGGCGTCCGCCACGAGCGGCGGGACGTCCTCCGGTCCGCCGCGGACCACCTCGGCGCCGGCGCGTCGTGCGACGTCGGCGACGCCGTCGGCATCGAGCAGCGTGCGTTCGGCGGCGGCCCGTCGGTACACGTCGCGCTCCGCGCCGGTTGGGAGGCCCGGCACGCGTCCGCCCCGCGCCGTGCGGACCGTCGTGGCCGGGTCCACCCCGCCGCGCGCGGTCCGCTGCACCGCCGGGTCCTCGATGCTCGTCACCACGACGGCGTGCCGCCGGGTGAGCCGGGGCAGCACCGCCAGCAGGTCACCGGAGGCACCGACCGAGTCGAGGCTCGACGCCAGGACGACGAGCGCTCGGGACGTCGTGATCGAGTCGACGAGCGCCGGCACCGCGGACCAGTCGGTCGCGGCGAGTCCGGGTTCCGCCATCGCGAGGGCCTCGCCGAACCGCTGGACGACGTCGGTGCGCGTGGCGCCGTGCACGCGGTCGTGGACGCTGTCGTCGAGGACCGCCAGGTCGACCCGGTCTCCGGCGGCTGCGGCCAGGGCGCCGAGGAGCAGTGCGGACTCGATGAAGGTGTCGAGGCGTGGTTCGTCCGCGACCCTGCCGGCTCCGGCACGTCCGGCGTCGACGACGACCACGACCCGGCGGTCGCGCTCGGGACGCCAGGTGCGGACCACGAGGTCCTGCCGTCGGGCGGTCGCCCGCCAGTCGATCGAGCGGACGTCGTCGCCCCGGACGTAGTCGCGCAGTGAGTCGAACTCGGTGCCGTGGCCGCGGAGCTGCAGGGTGGTCTCGCCGTCGAGCTCGCGCAACCGGGCCAGCCGCGACGGCAGGTGCCGTCGCGAGCGGAACGGCGGGGTCACGACCAGTTCACCCGGAGCCGCCACCACCCGCTGTCGAGCGGCGAGACCGAGCGGACCGAAGGCCCGGACCGCGACGCCGGCGGTGCGTCGGCGGCCGCGGCGGAACGGGGTGAACCGCATCCGTGCCGTCCGTCGCTCACCCGCGGGGACCGTCATCCGGATCCGGCGCGGCCGGTGTCCGGCGGAGGGTTCCCACATGTCGCGGACGATGCCCCGGAGCACGCGCCCGCCGTCGTTCGCGAGCACGAGCGTGCCGTCGGCGGTGCTGTCGCGCCGGGCCAGTCGTGGCATGCGCCGTTCGACGCGCACGCGTGTCAGGTCGGCGGCGAGCACGACGTCGAGGGCGGCGGCGAGCAGCACGACCACGACCCACGCCAGACCGGCCCACCCGCTGGCGAGCAGCACGGTGGGCACGATCGCGACGGCGAGCAGCGCGACGAACCGGCCGGAGACCGCCACTAGATCGGCACCCGCACCTGCTCGAGCACCTGCTGGAGCACCCCGTCGGCGCCGACGCCCTCGAGCTCGGCGTCGGCGGCCACCCGGAGCCGGTGCCGCCAGACCGGCAGGGTCATCGCCTGCACGTGGTCGGGCGTGATGGCGTCGTAGCCGGTGAGCCACGCCCAGGCCTTCGCCGCGGCGAGCAGGGCCGTCGCACCGCGCGGGCTGACCCCGACCCGGACGGACGGTGCCTGGCGGGTGGCGCGGGCGAGGTCGACGATGTACGCCAGCACGTCGTCGCGGGCACCGACGGCACGGACGGCGCGCTGCGCGGCGAGGACCTCGTCGACGCCGACCACGGGGGTGATGCCGGCCGACCGGACGTCTCGCGGCACGAAGCCGTCGGCGTGCCGGCGGAGGACCTGCCACTCCACGTCGCGCGGAGGGATGTCGAGCGTCAGCTTCATCAGGAAGCGGTCGAGCTGCGCTTCGGGGAGCGTGTACGTGCCCTCGAACTCGATCGGGTTCATCGTCGCGGCCACGAAGAACGGGTCGGGCAGCAGCCGGGCGTCGCCGTCCACGCTGACCTGCCGCTCCTCCATGGCCTCGAGCAGGGCGGACTGGGTCTTCGGGGGCGTGCGGTTCACCTCGTCGGCGAGCAGCACGTTGGTGAAGACCGGTCCCTCGCGGAACGGGAACGTCCCGGTGGAGGCGTCGTACACGAGCGACCCGGTGACGTCGCCGGGCATCAGGTCCGGCGTGAACTGGATCCGCTTGGTGTCGAGCGACATCGCGGCGGCCAGGCTGCGGACGAGCAGGGTCTTGGCGACGCCGGGGACGCCCTCGAGCAGCACGTGCCCCTGCGCCAGGAGTCCGACGATCATGCCGGACACCGCGCCCTCCTGGCCGACGACGGCCTTGGCGACCTCGGCCCGGACGCGCCCGAAGGCGTCGCGCAGGCCGGCGTCGCCCGGGACGGGGTCCTGCCGGGGTCGGTCGTGCTGGTCGGGGGCTGCTGGCAGGTCGGTCACGGTCGTGCTCCTGGTCGGTCGTGGTCGGTGCTGGGACGGTCGCCCGAGGCGGATCGTCGGACGGCCCGTTCGAGGTCGTCGAGTGCCCTCGTACCCTCGACGAGGGCGCGGTCGTCGGTGGTCGGACCGCCGACGAGGACGGCGCCGACGCGGTCGTGGGGGATGCCGGTCGCGCGGGCTGCGGCGCGGACGACGTCGTCGACGTGCGCGGAGCGGGGGAGTCCGAGCAGCCGACCGATCCGGCGCACCGCGGCGACGCGGAGGGTGTCCAGGGCGTGGGTACGGTCGTGGGTGCGGGCGTACATCCGGGCCCGGCCCTCGGTGGTCTCGGCGGCGCGGACCACGACGGGCATCCGTTCGACGACGAGCGGCCCGAGGCGGCGGCCGCGCCAGACCGCGGCGGCGACGGCGACCAGCGCGAGCAGCGCGATGCCGCTCGGCACCCACGGCGGCGCGAGCTCGCCGAGCGTCGGGGCCGCGTCGGGCGCGCCGACGGTCGGCGTGTACCAGGTGAGGCGGTCGTCAGCGCCGAGCAGCCCGAGGGCGAGCGCGGCGTTCCCGGCGGTCGTGATCGTGTCGTTGCGGAGGGCCGACGTGGTGCCGACCAGGGTGACGTCACCGCCGGGCGTCGCCGCGCGGGCGAGTCCCCAGGCCCGGTCGTCGCCGCTGCCGGACGGCGCACACCGGTCCGCGTCGGGGTCGTCCACCGTGTAGCCGTACCCGTCGGTGGACACCCGCGCTGCCGAGGCCGCGGCCGGGATCGCACAGGACGCGGTCGACACGGTGTCGCCGCCCCCGGGCGCCGTCGCCGTGGTGACGTCGAGCCCGAAGGACGTGAACGGCGTGGAGTCGCCACCCACCAGGACCACGTGCTCCGCGGTCCGGGCGATGCGCTCGGCGACCGCGGGGTCGAGGACCCCGTCGGAGTCGTCGACGAACACCGTGCCGCCATCGATCCCGTCTGCACGGTCGGTGACCCGGACGGAGGTGCCCCGCTGCTCCAGGACACGGACCAGCGCAGCCGATCCGCTCGCCGTGGTGGACGTCGGGTCGAGCGGCCGGCGGTCCGGGCCCTCGGCGCCCTGCACCACGGCGGTGAGCACGGCGAGCACGAGTCCGACGACCACGATCGCGGCCCAGAAGCCGAACCGGAACCGGCGACCCTCGGGCTGCTCCGGTGCCGGTGCGCCCGAGCGCGGCGTCGCGGTGGCGGTGGCGGTGCTGGTGCTCATGCCGGCACCACCGGCCCCGCGGACCTGGCCGGACGGGCCTGGCGCACGGCGTGCTCGGTGTCGAGGACCCGCCGGGCGGTGGCCTCGTCGGCGTCGAGCCCGAGGTAGCGGACGGCGTCGAAGGCCGTGGCGGCGCCGTCGAGGGCGGCGGCTTCGGCGGGGAACGGGACGGCTGCGCGGGCGGCGATGGTCCGGGCGGTGGCACCGGGGACGTCGGGGACGAGATCGCGCTCGCCGAGGCCGCGAACGGTCGCACGGAAGCCGTCGAGGACCGCGGCCGACCAGTCGCCCCGGCGGATCGCGGACCGGGCGGCGTCGAGCAGTTCCCGAGCGGACCGGAGGTCGTCGTCGTCGAACACCCCGCCGGTGTCGTCCGTGCCGCTGCGTGCGCGACGTCGGGGGAGCCCGCGGGCGACGACCACGAGCACCACGACGGCGACGAGCACCACGATCGCGATCACCAGGGCCGTGCGGGCTGCGACGGGGGAGTCGAGTCCGTCGGCGCGGAGCGACCCGAGCCAGTCCAGGAACGTCCGTGACGCGCGGTCCCACCAGGTCACGTGGGCGCCGTCGTAGGCGGGCCGATCGAGTTCGCGTTCGAGCAGGCGGCGGGCCTCGTCGGGGTCGACCGCGGTCATGCGGTCCCGTCCGGCGGACGGTGCTGTCCCTGCTGCGGCGGGTGGTGCGGCCACGGTTGCTGCTGCCCGGGCCAGGGCTGCTGCGCCTGCTGTTGTCCGGGCCATGCCTGCGGGGGTTGTCCGGGCCACTGCTGCGGCTGCTGCTGGGCCCACGGCTGCTGCTGGGCCCAGGGCTGCTGCTGCCCGGCCCACTGCTGCTGCGGCCACGGCGGTCGGGCGACCGGTGCCGACGGGGCGAACGGGTCGGCCGGCTGCCCGGTGTCCAGGTGCGACGCGATGCGCTGGTCGAGGGCCTCGGTCCGGATCCTCCGGTCGATGGTCAGGAAGGTGACGACCGCCGCGCTCAGCACGTCGGTGATGCACTGCACGGCGATCGCGAGCAGGCTGCCGATGACGATCAGGACGAGGGCGCCGCCACCGATCCCCGATGAGGCGTCGGTCTGCCCGAGCGGGTCGAACACCCCGCCGACGAGCACGGCCCCGATGGTGAGCGGCGCCGAGGCGATCGACGCCGCGACGCCGAACACCACCTGCACGAGCAGGAGGATGCCGAAGGTCCGCCAGAACGCACCGCGGGTCAGCCGCCACGACTGCGCGGCGGCGGCGAACACCGGTCGGCCCTCGAGCGCGATGGTCGGCACCGTGAAGGCGAAGCGGATGCCGAGCCAGGTCAGGACCACGCCGAGGCCGAGGACCATCAGGAAGACGGCGAGCACGAACCACCCGGCGCTGGCGTCCCCGGCGCCGAGCGCCGCGAAGAACGCGACGAAGACCACCACGACGACGATGCCGACGACGAGACCCGCGCCGATCTGCACGAACATCCACCCGACGACCGGCCACCGCCGCCCGGCGAGCAACGCCCAGAGGCCCCGGAACGTCGCACGGCGGCCGAGCACGCGCTGCCCGGTGTCCGCGGCGACGGGCGCGACGAGGAACCCGCGCCCGAGGTACGCCAGGAACGGCAGGCCGATCGTCAGCAGGATCCACAGCGTCACCGAGCCCGCGACGATCGTGTCGCCACCGCCGTTGCCGTCGAACGCGGTCATCATCCGCGACTGCAGCGCCTGCTGGCCGAAGGTGCTGACGAGGGTGGAGAGCAGCCCGAGCACGCCGCTGAGCAGCACGCTCCAGAGCAGCAGGACGCGGGCGTTCCTGCGGAAGACCGTGAACGCGCCGCTGAGGACGTCACCCAGCCCGAGCGGGCGGAGGGGGATCACCGGACGCGAGCCCGACGGCTGTCGGTCGCCGGGCGGTCGACCCGGCCCCGGGGCGGGCGGTCGCGGCGCGGAGGAGCGGGGCGGGCCTCCCGGCTGCTCGTGCCCCTGCCACGGACCCTGCTGTCCTGCACCCTGCCGTCCACCGCCCGGCGTCTGCCAATCGGACATGACCTCGGCCCCCTTCGTCGTGTCGGTCCGCGCTGCGACGCGCGGTCCACGTCCATCCTGGCGGAAAACGCCGCGTGACGGGGCCTCGGCTATCGTGTGGGGACACGTGCCGACCCGGCACCACCCGCACGCCACACGGAGTCCACATCACATGACACCGCGCATCCTCGTCGTCGACGACGACCAGGCCCTCGCCGAGATGATCGGCATCGTCCTCCGCTCGGAGGGCTACGAACCGGAGTTCAGCGCCGACGGCAACGACGCCGTCGACGCGTTCCACAGCACGAAGCCGGACCTCGTCCTGCTCGACGTGATGCTCCCGGGCATCGACGGCATCGAGGTCTGCAAGCGCATCCGCGCCGAGAGCGGCACGCCGATCATCATGCTCACCGCCAAGAGCGACACCGCCGACGTCGTCCTCGGCCTCGAGAACGGTGCCGACGACTACGTCGTCAAGCCGTTCAACCCCAAGGAGCTCGTCGCCCGCATCCGCACCCGGCTCCGACCGAGCGCCACCGACGCCACGGTGCTGCACGTCGGCGACGTGACCGTGGACGTCGCCGGGCACGAGGTGCGCCGCGGCGACACGGTCATCGCGCTCACCCCGCTCGAGTTCGACCTGCTCCGCGCGCTCGCCGAGAAGCCGAACCAGGTCTTCACCCGCGAGATGCTCCTCGAGCAGGTCTGGGGCTACCACTACAAGGCCGACACCCGCCTGGTGAACGTGCACGTGCAGCGCCTGCGCGCGAAGATCGAGCACGACCCCGACAACCCGAAGACCGTCACCACGGTCCGCGGCGTCGGGTACCGCGCCGGAGGAGCCTGACCACCGTGCCGCCCGCCCCGCCCGCCGGCACCGGTCCCGGCACGGCATCCGGTGCCGCCCCCGGCGCGGCCACCGTGTCGATCGGCGTGGTCGGCCGCGGTCGGCGACGGATGCGGCGCTGGGTCCGGCGCGGCTGGCGGCCCGTCGCGTACGTGTGGCGACGGTCCCTGATGTTCCGCTCGGTCGCCATCACCGTGATGACGACCGGACTGGCCGTCGCGATCATCGGCACCGCCGTCATGGTGAGCATCTCGACGAACGTCTACTCGCAGCGCCGCGACCAGATCGAGTCGGAGTCGGCCCGGGCGACCATCGTGGCGCAGGGGATCTTCGACGCCGCCACCGCCGCCGAGGACAACAACCAGTCCGAGCTCGAGACGCTGCAGAACGAGGCGCAGCAGGCGATCCTGTCGAACACGACCAGCCCCGGCGGCACGAGCATCGCGATCGAGCGGAGCCCGGACCAGTCCACCCCGCAGACGCTGCAGACCATCGCGAGCCAGGACTTCCCGGACGCCGTGATCACCGACGCCCTGCGCAAGGAGGTCGGCGCGAACACCGGCAAGCTCAGCCTGCAGCCCGTGCAGCTCGACGACGACGGCCGCCGCGTCCCCGGGCTGGCCGTCGGCTCCACCCTGCAGATCCCGAGCGCCGGCCAGTACGAGCTGTACCTGGTCTACGACCTGTCCGACGCGCAGCAGACCCTGGACTTCGTGTCGCAGACGCTCTCGATCGGCGGCGTCGCGCTCATGGTGCTCATCGCCCTGGTGACCTCGCTCGTCGTCCGGCTGGTCGTGGTCCCGATCCGCGAGGCAGCGGAGACGAGCCGCAAGATCGCCGCCGGCCGTCTGGACGAACGCATCCCGGTGCGCGGCCAGGACGACCTGGCGACCCTCGCGCGCAGCTTCAACGGCATGGCCGAGGCGGTCAGCCGACAGATCACGCAGCTCGCCGAGCTCTCCCGCGTGCAGCAGCGCTTCGTGTCCGACGTGTCCCACGAGCTGCGCACCCCGCTCACCACGATCCGGCTCGCCGGCGACATGCTCTTCGACTCGCGGCACGCGTTCGAGCCGTCGGTCGGTCGCTCGGCCGAGCTCCTGCACGCGCAGGTGGAACGGTTCGAGTTGCTGCTCGCCGACCTGCTCGAGATCTCCCGCTACGACGCCCAGGCCGTCCAGCTCGACACCGAGCCGTCGGTGCCCGCGGCGCTCGCCGCGGACATCGTCGAGGAGTTCCGCCCCCTCGCCGAACGGGCCGGCATCGACCTGCAGCTCGCCACCCCGGGCGGCCACACCACGATGCGGCTCGACGCCAAGCGGGTCCGCCGCATCCTGCGCAACCTGGTCGGCAACGCGATCGAGCACGGTGATGCCAAGCCCGTCCAGGTCGTCGTCGACAGCGACGCCCGCACGGTCGCCATCGCCGTGCGCGACCAGGGCGTCGGCATGCCGCCGGAGGACGCCGCCCGGGTGTTCGACCGGTTCTGGCGGGCCGACCCGAGCCGCAAGCGCACCATCGGCGGCACCGGTCTCGGTCTCGCGATCAGCCTGGGCGACGCGAAGCTGCACGGTGGTCGGATCGACGTGTGGTCCCGCCCAGGTCACGGGTCGACGTTCGTGCTCACCCTGCCCCGCAACGAACAGGGCACCGCCGCGACGTCGGCGATCCCGCTGCCCGAGCTCGACGAGTCGTACGACGGCCCCCGCGCCGTACGAGAGGAGTCCTGATGCGCCCCCGTCTCCGGCACGTCGTCGCCGCGGCACTGGCCGCCGTCAGTGTGCTGGCGCTCACCGCCTGCGCCGCCATCCCCGTCGACGGCGCCGTCCGCACCGGCCAGACGATCAAGGACGAGTCGCTCTCCGGCGTCGACTTCCGGCCGGACAAGCCGATCACCGGCTCCGACCAGACGGCGATCCTGCGCGGGTTCATCGCGGCGGCCACCGGCGCGCAGGACAACTACGCGATCGCCCGGCAGTTCCTGGCCTCGGACTTCTCGCAGCAGTGGAACCCGCGCCAGGGCGTCACGATCCGCGACGGCAGCGGCACCGTCGAGCGCGCCGACGACCGCGAGCTGACGTACACGCTCACCGCGAGCGCCACCGTCGACTCCGAGGGGGAGTACACGCAGGCGGTCCGCCCGACCTCGTCCACGCTGACGTTCCAGTTCACCCGCGAGGACGGCGAGTGGCGCATCGCCTACGCCCCGGACGGCATCATCCTGTCCCCGGTCAGCTTCGACTCGGTCTTCCAGCAGCACGCCCTGTACTTCTACGACCCGACGTTCCGGTTCCTCGTGCCCGACGAGCGCTGGTTCCTCGCCCGCTCGTCCACGAGCACGCGCATCGCCAGCGCCCTGCTCGCCGGCCCCGCCGACTGGCTGAAGG
Source organism: Curtobacterium sp. ABR8 (assembly GCF_057812125.1). NCBI lineage: Bacteria > Bacillati > Actinomycetota > Actinomycetes > Micrococcales > Microbacteriaceae > Curtobacterium > Curtobacterium sp. ABR8. The sequence continues at coordinate 2,602,742 of NZ_CM173818.1, read as the reverse complement.
GCGCCGTGGTCTCGTCGTTCCCGGAGGGCACCCAGCTCTCCCTGAACGCCGTCACCATCGACAGCGGCACCGCGCTCGTCGACCTCTCCAGCGATGCCCTGGGCGCCAGCACCGTCGACCGCGTCCGGATGCGCGAGCAGCTGAGCAAGTCGCTCGCCTCGGTCGCCACGATCTCGTCGGTGTCGATGACCATCGAGGGAGCGAGCGTGTCCGTGCCCGACTCGGGCGGGGCGAACGCGCAGCAGAACCCGGACGTCGACCCCCGACCCCTCGTCGACGATGACGGCGTCGTCGGCTACGCGGCCACGGGCACCGGCAAGGTCGCGAAGCTCGGCGGCGGCGTCGGCGACACCGTGGCCGACCTCGACCCGACGTCGATCGCGTTGTCCGCCTCCGGCACCACGGCCGCCGTCGGCAACCGCGACGGCGTCGTCGTCGTGCGCGGCGACGACCACCTGCGCGTCGACGCGCGCGAGGACCTGGTCGCCCCCTCGATCGACGACCTCGGGTTCGTCTGGGTCGGCCAGTCGTCGGACACCCGCCGGATCACCGCGTACGGCCTCGGCGGCGACCCGCACCAGGTCGCGACGTCGTTGCCGCGCGGCGAGCTCGTGTCGTTCCAGGTGTCCCGCGACTCCACCCGGGCACTCGCCCTGATCGAGACCGCGGACGGCCCCGGCCTGTACGTCATGGCGGTCATCCGCGGGTCCGACCGGTCGCCGACGTCGTTCGGTGCAGCCGTCCGCGTGCAGGCGGCCACCGGCGACGCGGTGGGGGCGACGTGGGTGAACGACACCGACGTGGCCTCGGTCGGGCAGACCACGGCCGGGCCGAACGTGGTGCGGACCACCATCGGCGGCCAGTCGAGCACCCTGCCGAAGCCGGACGGTCGCGCGACGTCGATCAGCGGTGGGAGCGGCGGTGCACTGCTCCTCCGGATGTCGAGCGGGTCGGTGCTGCAGTCCACCGGCGGTGGCTGGGACACGACCGGCGTCACCGCCGACGTGCTCGGCGTCCAGCGCTGATGACGCGGTCTCCCCTCCACACCCACCCCGGCCAGGAGGCCCGTCCACCGTCCACACCGCCGGCCCGTGCCCGCCGTCCGGTCGCCACCACACTCGTCGCATGCGCACCGAGGACCAGCCCACCGCCGGGACGAGCACCGCGGAGGCGACCGCCCCGAGCTCGCCCACGCCGTGGCGGGACGCCGCGTTCGCCGTGCTCGGTCTGTTCCTGCCCGTGGAGTGCCTGGGCTGCGGACGCCCGGACCGTGCGCTCTGCCGGGCCTGCCGCGCCGACCTGGCCGCGCGCCCGCGTCGGGTGCGCCTCGTCGCGGGGGTCCGGCTCGACGCCGCGTTCGAGTACGAGGGGCTCGTCCGCACGCTGCTCCTCGAGCTGAAGCTCCGGAGCCGGGTCGACGTGGCACGTCCACTCGGCGGTCGGTTCGGCACGCTCGTCCGCGCGGCGCTCGCCGAGGCCCCTGCCGGCACGGTGGTGCTGCGGGTGCCGCCGTCGCGGGCCGGGGCACGGCGGCGCGGGTTCGACCCCGTGGTGCTGCTGCTCGCCCGCGGCGGCGTCCGCGGCACCGGGCGACTCCGGCGGGTGCGGGGACGGGGCGGACCTGCGGACGGTGGCCCGGGCCAGAAGGAACGGACGGCGATCGAGCGGGTCGCGGCGACCGTCGGCACGCTGCGTGCCAACGGGGTCGAGGGGCGGGACGTCGTGCTGGTGGACGACGTCGTGACGACCGGTGTCACGATGGCCGAGGGCGTCCGCGCGGTGCGGGCTGCGGGCGGTCGGGTCGTCCGGTGCGTCGCCGTCGCGAGCGTCGAGGACTGACGCCTCGGTGAACACCGGGTGACCACTGTGCGTCCGGTGAGTGTCCGGCGGACTCGCCGCCGCACCGTGACGCCGGACCAGCCGCGGGTCTAGCCTCGCGGCAAGGCGTTCGGGTTCGCCGGATGGAGGCGACGCGCCGAAGCTCGATGGGAGCCGCGACATGGACGTGACGATCACAGGCCGGAACGTCGGGGTCACCGACCGATTCCGCACCTACGTCGAACAGAAGTCCGAGAAGATCGACGTGCTCGCTGACCGTGCGCTCGCCTTCGAGGTGCGCATCAGCCGCCACCACGAGAAGTCCGGCGGCAGCCAGGGCGAGGACCGCATCGAGCTCACGCTCATCGGTCCCGGGCCCCTCGTGCGGGCGGAGTCCGCGGCGTCCGACAAGTACGCCGCCTTCGACCTCGCCTTCGCCCGCATCATGGAACGCCTGCGCCGTGCCCGCGACCGGCGCAAGGTGCACCGCGGTCGTCACCGTCCGACCTCGGTGGCCGAGGCCGCCGGCAGCGCCTTCGACGGCATGGGGGTGGTCCCCGCCGACGGCCGACTCATCGAGGACGTCGCCACCGGCGCGGTCCCCGTCGTCGACGAGCAGACGACGGAGGAGGACGACACCGAGGTCTACAGCCCCGTGGTGATCCGGCACAAGGTGTTCGAGGCAGCCCCGATGACGGTCGACGACGCCCTGTACTTCATGGAGCTCGTCGGGCACGACTTCTACCTGTTCGTCGATGCCGAGACCCACCGCCCGAGCGTCGTCTACCGGCGCAAGGGCTGGGACTACGGCGTGATCGGCATCGACGACCAGACCGGCGCCACGGCGTCGGCGGACGCCGAGCCCGCCGCCGCGCTCGCCTGACGCGATCGCCGCGGACCTCGTCCGACCCGGTGTGCGCGGCCCGTTCGCGGGCCGCGCACACCGCTGTTCCCACACCGACGTCCCTCACAGCGCACGGCACCGGTGGGTTGCTAGCATGACTGGTCGATCGGGCGCGCAGGTCGCGCACGACGACCCCGTAAGGAGCTCACGTGGCAAACGTGCTGGAGAAGGTCCTCCGCATCGGCGAAGGACGCACCGTCCGCCGGCTGAAGGCGTACGCCTCGGCGATCAACGACCTCGAGGACGACTTCTCGAGCCTCACCGACGAGGAACTCCAGGACGAGACGAAGGAGCTGCGCGAGCGGTACGCCAACGGCGAGACCCTCGACGACCTGCTGCCCGAGGCGTTCGCCGCCGTGCGGGAAGCAGCGAAGCGCACCCTCGGCATGCGGCACTTCGACGTGCAGCTCATGGGCGGCGCAGCCCTGCACCTCGGGAACATCGCCGAGATGAAGACCGGTGAGGGCAAGACCCTCGTCGCGACCACGGCCGCCTACCTCAACGCGATCCCGTCGCGCGGCGTGCACGTCATCACGGTCAACGACTACCTGGCGTCGTACCAGTCCGAGATCATGGGCCGCGTCTTCCGCGCCCTCGGCATGACGACCGGCTGCATCATCGCCAACCAGACGCCGGCCGAGCGCCGCGAGCAGTACGCCGCGGACATCACCTACGGCACGAACAACGAGTTCGGCTTCGACTACCTGCGCGACAACATGGCGTGGCAGGCCTCCGACATGGTGCAGCGTGGCCACTTCTTCGCCGTCGTGGACGAGGTCGACTCGATCCTCATCGACGAGGCCCGCACCCCGCTCATCATCTCCGGCCCGTCCTCGGGCGAGGCCAACCGGTGGTTCACCGAGTTCGCCTCGATCGCGAAGCGCCTGACCCCGGGCGAGGACTACGAGGTCGACGAGAAGAAGCGCACCGTCGGTGTGCTCGAGCCCGGCATCGAGAAGGTCGAGGACTACCTCGGCATCGACAACCTGTACGAGTCGGCGAACACCCCGCTCATCTCGTTCCTGAACAACTCCATCAAGGCCGTCGCCCTGTTCAAGCGCGACAAGGACTACGTCGTGATGAACGGCGAGGTGCTCATCGTCGACGAGCACACCGGCCGCATCCTGATGGGCCGTCGCTACAACGAGGGCATCCACCAGGCGATCGAGGCGAAGGAGGGCGTCGAGGTCAAGGCGGAGAACCAGACCCTCGCCACCGTCACGCTGCAGAACTACTTCCGGCTCTACCAGAAGCTCTCCGGCATGACCGGTACCGCCGAGACCGAAGCGGCCGAGTTCATGTCGACCTACAAGCTCGGCGTGGTCCCGATCCCGACGAACAAGCCGATGCAGCGCATCGACCAGACCGACCTGGTCTACAAGAACGAGAAGTCGAAGTTCGAACAGGTCGCCGAGGACATCGCCGAGCGCCACGAGCAGGGCCAGCCCGTCCTCGTCGGCACCACGAGCGTCGAGAAGTCCGAGTACCTGTCGAAGCTCCTCGCCAAGAAGGGCGTGAAGCACGAGGTCCTCAACGCGAAGAACCACGCGCGTGAAGCGGCGATCGTCGCCCAGGCCGGTCGCCTCGGCGCCGTGACCGTCGCGACGAACATGGCCGGTCGTGGCACCGACATCATGCTCGGCGGCAACTCCGAGTTCCTCGCCGTGCAGGAGATGCACGCCAAGGGCCTGTCGCCGACCGAGACCCCCGACGAGTACGAGGCCGCGTGGGACGAGGTCTTCGCGCGCGTCAAGGCCGAGGTCGAGGTCGAGGGCGACAAGGTCCGCGAGGCCGGTGGGCTCTACGTCCTCGGCACCGAGCGTCACGAGTCCCGCCGCATCGACAACCAGCTGCGCGGTCGTTCCGGCCGTCAGGGCGACCCGGGCGAGAGCCGTTTCTACCTGTCGCTGACCGACGACTTGATGCGCCTGTTCAACTCCGGTGCCGCCGAGAGCCTGATGGGCCGCTCGAACGTGCCGGACGACCTGGCGATCGAGAACAAGCTCGTCGGCCGCGCGATCCGTTCCGCCCAGGCGCAGGTCGAGGGCCGGAACGCCGAGATCCGCAAGAACGTCCTGAAGTACGACGACGTCCTGAACCGCCAGCGCGAGGCGATCTACAGCGACCGTCGTCACATCCTCGAGGGCGACGACCTGCACGACCGTGCGCAGTCGTTCCTCAAGGCCGTCATCGACGACGTGATCGACACCCACACCGGTGAGGGCTCGCCGGACGACTGGGACCTCGACGCCATGTGGACCGAGCTCGGGACGCTCTACCCGATCTCGATCTCCATCGACGAGGTCATCACCGAGGCCGGCTCGAAGGGCAAGGCGTCGCGTGACTTCCTCGGCCGCGAGATCCTGTCCGACGCCAAGCTCGCGTACCAGCAGCGTGAGGAACTCCTCGGCGACGAGGCCATGCGCGAGCTCGAGCGCCGCGTGGTCCTGTCGGTGATCGACCGCCGCTGGCGCGACCACCTGTACGAGATGGACTACCTCAAGGACGGCATCGGACTCCGCGCGATGGCGCAGCGCGACCCGCTCGTCGAGTACCAGCGCGAGGGCTACGCCCTGTTCCAGACGATGATGGGGCAGATCCGCGAAGAGTCGGTCGGCTACCTGTTCAACCTCGAGGTCCAGGTGCAGTCCGACGGCGAGAACGCCGTGATCGAGGCCAAGGGTCTCGGTGAGGACGAGGTCTCCGGCCTCGAGTACTCGGCGCCGTCGATCGACGGCGAGGTCGAGGTCCGCGACGAGAAGGGTCGCCTCGAGCAGGCCGCCACGGCGCGCGCGCAGCAGGCCCAGGCCGAGGCCGAGGCTGCTGCCGAGCCCGAGCAGGGCTCCGCCTTCGGCAACGCGGCCACGGCATCCGGCCAGGCCGCCGCGGCCGGCAACCGTGCCGAGCGTCGTCAGGCGTCGAAGAAGAACTAGCGTCCGCGCGAGACGGACCGGAGGCACGGTGCCAGCTGGCACCGTGCCTCCTGTCCGTCCCGGTCCCGCTACAGGACCCCGATGGCGGTCGCCCGCCACTTGCCGTGCCGCGTCTCCAACCGCATCGCCACCGCGCGTGCGTGACTGCGCGTGTGCACGACGACGGTGGCCTCGGCGACCCCGTCGGCCGGTCGGCAGACGAGCACGCTGCCCACCCGCAGCACGGGGCGCGCCCGCGACCGACGGTGCACCGAGCGCGCGTGCGCGGCCACCGCTGCGCGCTGCTGCAGGTGACGGTGGACGTCGTCGGTGATCCACCGGGCGATGCTGTCGACCTCGCGCGACCCGGTCAGCACCTCCGCGACGCACAAGCCCAGTGCGCGGGCGGTCTCGGCGGGGTCCGGCGGGCCGCTCACCGGCTCCTCGGCCGGTGGTGGCCCGACGATCGTGAGTGGCGGCGCGTGCGCCGTCGTCGTCTGGTCGATCCGGCGTGCCTGCTCTGCCACCCCTGCCCCTTCCGTTGCTGGAGCGAGCGTATGGGGCGTGCAACATACGAAATACGAGCGCTCCGGGCCTGTGGAGAGCGCGACCTTCTCCACAAGTCGGCGCACCTAGACTGGCGGGGTGTCGACCCTCAGTGACCTCGTCCTCGCGCAAGGCCGTTCCTCCGAAGCCGACGTGGAGTGGCTCCACCTGCTCGTGGGGGACTGGCAGCTCCTCGCCGACCTGTCCTTCGCCGACATGGTCCTGTGGGTGCCGACCGCCGAGGACGGCTCGTTCGTCGCCGTCGCGCACGCCCGCCCGAGCTCCGCGGCGACGCTGTTCTACCGCGACATCGTCGGGCAGGAGATCCGCGAGGAGTGGCGCGGCCAGGTGACCGAGAGCTTCGCCGGGTCCCGCGTCGTCGACTCCGCCGAGCCCGACTGGTACGAGGACACCCCCACCCGGGTCCGCGCGATCCCGGTGCTGCGGCGCCTCAGCGCGAAGAGCGCGCAGACCACCGATCGGCCGATCGCCGTCGTCACCCGGCACTCCAACCAGGACGAGATGCGGACGCCGAGCCGCCAGGAACTCAACTTCACCGCGAGCGCGAACGACCTGTTCGGCATGATCGCGACGGGTGACTTCCCGGACCTCGGTGCACCGGCCGGCCCGCGCCGTGGTGCTCCCAGGGCCAGTGACGGTCTGCTGCGTCTCGACACCGCCGGCATCGTCACCTTCGCCAGCCCGAACGGCCTGAGCGCCTTCAACCGCATGGGCTTCGAGGGCGAGCTGGAGCGGAAGTCCCTCGCCGAGGTCACCACCGAACTCATCGGCGCGCAGCTCGACGTCGACGAGTCCCTGCCCCTCGTCGTCACCGGTCGTGCTCCGTGGCGGGCCGACATCGAGTCGAAGGGCGTGACGGTGTCGCTGCGGTCCATCCCGCTCCGCGACCACGGCGACCGCATCGGTGCGATCGTGCTCTGCCGCGACGTGTCCGAGCTCCGGCACCAGGAGCGCGAGCTCATCACCAAGGACGCGACCATCCGCGAGATCCACCACCGCGTCAAGAACAACCTGCAGACGGTGGCGTCCCTGTTGCGGATCCAGGCCCGTCGCACGCACTCCGACGAGGCGCGGACCTCGCTGCAGAACGCCATGCGCCGGGTGGCCGCCATCGCGGTCGTGCACGACACGCTGTCGAGCGGCCTGAGCCAGACGGTCGACTTCGACGACGTCTTCGACTCGGTGCTCAAGCTCGTCACCGAGGTCGCCGCGTCGCACAACACGACCGTGCACCCGAAGAAGACCGGCGAGTTCGGCGTGCTGCCGTCCGAGGCCGCCACGCCGCTCGCGCTCGGGCTCACCGAGCTGGTCACGAACGCCGTCGAGCACGGGCTGGACGGCCGCGACGGCGAGGTCGAGATCGTCGCCCGCCGCTTCGACGACCACCTGGAGATCGAGGTCCGCGACAACGGTGTCGGGCTTCCCGAGGGGAAGGTCGGTTCGGGCCTCGGCACCCAGATCGTCCGCACGCTCATCCAGGGCGAGCTCGGTGGCACGATCGACTGGCACACCCTGACCGGCAGCGGCACCGAGGTGACGATCACCATCCCGTTCCGCTGGCTGACCGCCCCGGCCTAGCCCCGGGGGCGCGCCCGCGGGAGTTGCGCGTCGGGTTCGCGCCCGCGCCGAGGTTCCGAGATCTGCGCATCTCGGCGTGCGATCGCGCGTGTTGCGGAACCTCGACGGTCAACGCACGGCGTGTTGTGGAACCCCGAGGACCAGCGCACGGCGTGCCGCGCCGCCCCGCGCCCTCCTCCCGCGCCGCGCACGACGACGCCCGCCGTCCCCGAGGGGACGACGGGCGTCAGTGCGTCAGGCGGTACCGGGTCAGGAAGCGCGGCGAGCGCGGGCGGCGCGACGCTTCAGCGCACGACGCTCGTCCTCGCTGAGGCCACCCCAGACACCGGAGTCCTGGTTGTTCTCGAGTGCGTACTGCAGGCACATCTCGGTGACCGTGCAGCGCGCACAGACCGACTTGGCCTTCTCGATCTGATCGACGGCGGGCCCGGTGTTCCCGACGGGGAAGAAGAGCTCGGGGTCCGCGGTGAGGCAAGCTGCCTTGTCACGCCAGTCCATGTGTGGTGCTCCTTGATGTCGATGCTCGAACGGCAGGCCGGGGCCGGGGTTCGGGGGATCGGAACGCTGACCATGCATGAGGCATGAGGGGACAACTGTGGGGAGGAGTCCGCTGGAAGCGAGTCTGACGCCCGCGTGACGCTCGGGGGAGGAGCGACGAACCACGGGAGACGCACACCACATCGTGCCGTCCAAACGACCTCGAATATCGTTCCATACTGGTAGGGGCAAATCAAGGGTTCCGATGCTGGAGGATCACTGTGCACGATGACGACCCGACCGCGGTCGACCGTCCTGAGCCACGTTCACGCGCCTTGATCGGCCTGCTGGTGGTGGTCGGCCTCGAGTTCGCGGCGCTCGTCGTGGTCACCGTCGTGCTCGTCGTCGAGCTGATCGTCGCACCGGCGTCGAGCCTGGCCTCCGGGATCGCCCTGACGATCCTGTCGGCCGTCGCGGCGCTCTGGCTCGGTGCGCTGCTGAACGGCCTGTGGAAGCGGCGCGCGTGGGTGCGCTCGGGGATCATCGTCTGGCAGGTGCTGCAGGGTGCGATCGCGATCGGCGCGTTCCAGGGCGTCTTCCGTGAACCGGCGGTCGGTTGGGTCCTGCTGATCCCCGCACTGCTCGGCATCACGTTCGTGCTGTCGCGGTCGGTGACGGCCGCGCTCGCGCGTCCCGTGGAGTAGACGCGGCCGGAACGACGGACGGGAGGCGCGGTGCCAGCTGGCACCGCGCCTCCCGACTCGCTGCGGTCCGGTCCTCAGACCAGGCCGAGCTTCTTCCGCAGGCTCGCCACGTGTCCGGTCGCCTTGACGTTGTACAGCGGCAGCTGCACGGTGCCGTCCTCGTCGACGACGATCGTGGAGCGGATCGTGCCGGTCACGATCTTGCCGTAGTTGTTCTTCTCGCCCCACGCGGCGTACGCCTTGTGCACCGCGAGGTCCGGGTCGCTCAGCAGCGGGAACGTGAGTGCCTGCTCGTGCTGGAAGGTCTTGAGCTTCGCCTGCTCGTCCTTCGAGACGCCGAGCACCTCGTAGCCGGCCGCCTGCAGCGACGACATGTTGTCGCGGAAGTCGCAGGCCTCGGTGGTGCACCCGGGGGTGGACGCCGCCGGGTAGAAGTACACGATGACCTTCTTGCCGCGCAGTGCGGCGAGCGAGTGCTCGACACCGTCCTGGTCCGGCAGCGTGAATTCGGGGGCGGTGTCGCCGGCGGCGAGACGGTCGGTCATGGTGCTCCTGTTCGCTCCGTGCCCACGAGTGGTCGTGAGCACGCAGAACCCATGCTATTGTTGATTCCCGTTGCGGCACGGAAGCCGGAACATGCACCTCTAGCTCAATTGGCAGAGCAACTGACTCTTAATCAGTGGGTTCTCGGTTCAAGTCCGAGGGGGTGCACCGCAACCACGAAGGCCCCGACTCATCGAGTCGGGGCCTTCGTGCGTTCCCGGGGTGTGGACGGGTTCCGAGCGGGACACGCCCGAGGTGCATCCGGCGGTCGGATTCAGTCGGCGGCCACGTCGACGATCCGTTCCTCGCCCACGACGAGGTCGACCGCACCGGCCGAGGCTGCTGCGAGGTCCGCGGTCAGGGTCGGCAGCGCGTCGGCGGTCACCCAGACCTCGAACGTCGCCGCAGGTCCGTACACCGTCGCACCGAGGGACGCGTGGTGGTGCCGGACCCAGTCGCGCAGGACGTTGTCGAGCCGGCCGGCCTCGGCGTGTGGGACGTCGAAGTGCACCTGGGTGAGCGCCTCGCGTCGGACGAGCGCGGCGGTGTCCAGGGCCTCGGAGACCGAGCTCGAGTAGGCGCGGACGAGTCCGCCGGCGCCGAGCTTCACGCCGCCGAAGTACCGGGTGACGACCGCCACGACGTCGGTGAGGTCGCGGCGCCGGAGCACCTCGAGCATCGGCACGCCCGCCGTGCCGGAGGGTTCGCCGTCGTCCGACGACCGTGCCTGGTCGCCGAGCGTGCCGGTGACCATCGCGGTGCAGTTGTGCCGGGCGTCCCAGTACCGGCGCTTCACCTCGGCGATGACGCGCTCGGCGTCCGCCACGTCCGACACGGGAGCGACCGTGGTGACGAACCGCGACTTCGTGATGACGATCTCGTGCTCGACCGGTTCGGCGATCGTCGACGGGAAGCTGCGGGCCATGCCCCGAGGCTAACGGCGTGCACCGTGTCCGCCGCGCTACGATGTCGTGCACGCACGGTTGGGGAGGAGTCCGACATGGAGACCGGTGATCCGAGGGGTGGGGTCCTGGACGCCGCCGAACTCGCACGGCGCATCAACCTGCTGCTCGACTTCGAGGAGTCCCAGCGCGGGGCTCCGGTGCCGTTCGCCTCGATCGAGGAGTACGTCGCCACCCGGGGTGGTTCGCTCTCGCGGGCGAAGTGGACCTACATGCTCTCCGGTGACGGCCGACGGAACCGCGACACCGAGCTCCTGCGGCTCCTCGCCGGGTTCTTCGAGGTCGACGAGCGCTTCCTGCTCGAGGACAGCGACGTCCCCGAGCGCATCGGTGCGCAGCTCGCCCTCGTCCGCTCGCTGCGCTCCGCCCGCGTGAGCGGGTTCGCCGCACGCACCTTCCCCGGCGAGCTCTCACCCGAGGCGCTGCGGCGCATCGCCGAGGTGCTCGAGGAGGAATCACAGCGCGGGAGCATCGCATGACCGACCCGCTGCTCGAGTCCTTCTGGGCGCGCGGTGCGGCCGAGGAGTGGTCCGACGTCGACCAGGCCGTCGCGGCCGCTGCCGTCGTCGTCGACAAGCCGATCGTCGTCCGCGAAGAGGCGTTCCTCGCGACGGAACCCGTCTGCGGCTTCGTCGCGACGCTCGAGCACGCGCACCTGATCATGATCTCGCCGACCGCGTCGCCCACCTTCCGGGCGTTCGTCATCGGGCACGAGCTCGGCCACGTCCTGCACCGGCACCAGGAGCACGCACCGCAGTCGGCGTACATCCGCGACGTCATCCCGGACCTGCCCGAGTACAAGGTCGAGCGGGCCCTGGCGCGGGGGATGTTCTCGAACACGTACGAGCACGAGGCCGAGGTCTTCGCCGACGAGCTCGCGACGCTCATCCGACGACACCGGGGTCGTCCGAGCGCCTTCCGCGGGGTCTTCGGGTGATCGTCGCCGTCGTCCAGGCGGTGCTGCTCATCGCCGGGACGATCGCGCTCTTCGTCCTGCAACGCGGGCAGGACCGCACCCTGGCGGTGACGTTCCTGTTGTTCGCCGCCACCATCGTCACGAACGTCGATCCGCTGTACCGCGGGCTCGACCCGCTGCTCGGTGGGTTCAACGTCGTGACGGTGGTCAGCGACTGCCTGATGGTCGCCGGCACGAGCACGCTGCTGTGGGGCGTGGCCAAGGCGGTGGGAGCGGCCCGGCCGTGGCTCCGGAACGCGATCGTGGTGTCGTTCGCCGCGGTCGTCGTCGTGGTCGTCGTCGCCTTCACGGTGCTGGACAAGCCCGCCACCACGACGACGTTCATGCTCGACGCCGGATCGCACCCGGCCGCGACGGTCTACTCGATCGCACAGACCCTGTACCTCGGGGTGGCGCTCGGCGCGACGGGGTTCATCTGCGTCCTCCGGTTGCGCGAGGCACGGACGACGACGGACCTGGTCGGGCTGTGGGTGCTGGTGCTCGGCGGCGTGCTCGGCGTCGTCCGGATGGTGGTCGTCGTGGTCATGGACCTGGCGCACGTCCTGGGTGACCTGGACCGGATGCGGTCCCTCGCGCTGCCGTACGACGTCACCACGCCGGGCGCCGTGATCTGCGTCTCGACGGGGATGCTGCTGCTGGTGATCGGCCACCGGGTCTCACGACGTCGCCGCACCCGGCGGGTCGCCGCGGCGCTGCGCCGTCTCGCACCGCTGCACGAGCGGATCGGCGCGGACAACGCCTACCCGTCGACGGACGACCCCGCCACGCGGTTGAGCCGCGCGATCGTCGAGGTCAACGACGGGCTCCGGCGGTCGCGTGCGTCGTTGACCGATGCCGAGCGAGCCGCACTCGCCGAGGCCGAGGCGGCACTCGACGCCGCGTAGCCCGAACGGGTGGCTCGACGGTCCGCGGACGCCCGTGTAGGGTTTGTAGCAAGTGCTACAGATTCTGTGGCCCGTCGGGTGGGTCTCGGCCGCGTTGGGGGCGGCCGAGCACCACCGACACTCGTTGTCTAGACTCGGACGGTGCTCGTCTTCGCCGCAGTCGTCCTGTTCATCGGTGCCGTCTTCAACGTCGTCACCTGGCCGCGCTTCTTCCAGCGCGTCGCGAAGGACACCCGCGCACGTGACGCCGCGGGCAAGCCGACGACGTTCTACACGGTGCACCTCGTGCTGCTGCTCATCGCGCTCGCGATCGCCGTGGCCGCGGTCGTCGCCGGCATCCTGCTGCTCGTCTGAGCCGTCCGCCGTCCGCCGTCCGCCGTCGGGCGTCGCTTCAGCGCTGCTTCAGCGGCGCACGGCAGGATCGTCGCCATGCGCGTGCTGGTGGTCGATGACGAGGTACGGCTCGCCGACGGCGTCCGTCGCGGCCTCGAGGCCGAGGGGTGGGCCGTGGACGTCGCCCACGACGGGGTCGACGGTCTCTGGCACGCCCGCGAGTTCCGGTACGACGCGATCGTCCTCGACCTGATGATGCCGGGGATGAGCGGATGGGCAGTGTGCGCGCAGCTCCGGGCCGACCAGGACTGGACGCCGGTGCTCATGCTCACCGCCAAGGACGGCGAGTGGGACCAGGTCGACGCCCTCGACGCCGGTGCCGACGACTACGTCACGAAGCCCTTCTCGCACCCGGTCCTCGTCGCGCGCCTGCGTGCGCTCGTCCGCCGTGGTGCGCGGGAGCGTCCGACGGTGCTGACGGTTGGTGACCTCGTCGTCGATCCCGCCGCGCGGTCGGTGACGCGTGCGGGGACCGTCGTCGACCTGACCAGCCGGGAGTTCGCGGTGTTCGAGTACCTCGCCCGACGCGCCGGGCAGGTGTGCTCGAAGCGCGAGGTGATCGAGAACGTCTGGGACGTCGACTTCGAGGGCGACCCGAACATCGTCGAGGTGTACGTCGGGCACCTCCGCCGCAAGCTCGACCGGCCGTTCGGCCGGACGTCGCTGGAGACCGTCCACGGTGCGGGCTACCGGCTGGGAGCCGACGGTGGCTGACCGCGGTCGCACCCGTCCCCGGCGGTTCCGCTCCGTCCGCGCACGGACGACGCTCGGCGCGGGCGTCGTGGTGCTCGCAGCGCTCGTCGTCGGTGCCGTGGGCTTCGTCGTCGTCCTCCGCCTGGTGCTGCTCGACGGCGTGCGGACCGCTGCCGAGGCCGGCCTCGAACAGGTGTCGTCACGGGTCGAGTCCGACGGCGCCGGGGCGGTGACCGACTACGAGGACGTCCTGGTGCAGGTGATCGGTGACGGCGGCTCGGTCCTCGCGCACGGCGAGGACGCCGACGCCCCGGCGCTGTCCACGGCCGACGAGTCCCGGTGGTCGCACGACGGTGAACGCTGGCTGCTCGTCTCCGACGACGTCGACCTGCCCGGTGGGGGTGAGGCGACCCTGGTGTACGGCGTCTTCCTGGAGCAGACCGACACCGCGATCCGGACCGCCGTCGTGCTCCTCGCCGTCGGGGTGCCGGTCCTCGTCCTCGTGCTCGGGGTGGTGACCTGGTCCGTGACCGGGCGGTCGTTGCGTCCGGTGGAACGGATGCGGACCGAGGTCGAGACGATCCGCGCTGCCCAGCCGGACGCCCGCGTCGTCGTGCCGGACACCGGAGACGAGGTCGCCCGGCTCGCGACCACCATGAACGCCATGCTCGACCGTCTCGACCGGTCGGCTGCCGGGCAGCGGCGGTTCGTCTCCGACGCGTCGCACGAACTGCGGTCGCCCATCGCGTCCATCTGCCAGCACGCCGAGGTCGCCGCCGCACACCCGGACCGGACCGACGTCGGCGAGTTCTCCGACGTCGTGCGGTCCGAGGCCGTGCGGCTGCAGGACCTGGTGACCGGGCTGCTCGAGCTGTCGCGGCTCGACGAGGGCGGCACCGGCACACGACGCGCCGTGGACCTCGACGACCTCGCGCTCGACGCCGTCGCGCGGGCGCGCGCACGGGTGCCGGCCGGCGCCACCGGCGACAGCACGATCCGGGTCGACGGTTCGGGGATCTCCGCCGCGCGCGTGCTCGGCGACGAACGGCTGCTGACGGGGGTGGTCCGCAACCTCGTCGACAACGCCGTCCGGCACGCCGTGTCACGCGTCACGGTGGCGCTCGTCGAACAGGACGGCGCTGCGGTGCTGACGGTCGACGACGACGGTGCCGGGGTCCCCGCGGGCGAGCGCGACCGGGTGTTCGAGCGGTTCGTCCGGCTCGACGAAGCCCGCAGCCGTGACGCCGGTGGTGCCGGACTCGGTCTGGCGATCGTGCGGGACGCCGTGCGGGCGCACGGCGGCGAGGCGACGGTGACGGACTCCTCGCTCGGCGGGGCGCGCTTCGTGGTCCGCATCGCACTCGGCGGCTGAACAGGCGGCTTCAGGTCTGCTTCAGCACCCCGACGACATGCTCGTCCCATGACCTTCCGCACCCAGCTCCAGAAGCCCGCCGCCCGCCGCGTCGCCGCCCTCGCCGCCCTGCCGGTCGTGGCTGCACTCGCCCTCACCGGCTGCTCCTCCGACGACACGGCCGACGGCTCGTCCGACTCCGCCGCCTCGTCATCGAACGGGTCGTCGACCACCGGCGCCACCGGCGGGGGTTCCACGACCGCGGCCTCCGCCGCGTCGAACGACGCCCTGCTGGCCGCCGTCGCGACCGCGCGGAAGAGCGTCGGGTCCGGCACCGTGATCTCGGTCGAGCAGGAGCAGCGCGGCAGCGCCCACGAGGTCCTCGTCGTGACGAAGGACGGCACCGAGCACGAGGTGCACACCGATGCGGACGGCACCGGTGTGACGGGCACCCCGCAGACGGAGACCGCGGACGCCGACGACCGGGCCGAGCACGAGCGGTTCGTCGCCGCTGCCGACCTCGACGTCAGCAAGGCCGTCAGCGCCTTCGAGGACCTGCACGCCGGTGCGATCACCGAGCTCGGCCTCGACGACCACCTGGGCAAGGTGGTCTGGGAGGGTGACGTCGTCGACGGGTCCGGGACGAAGCACAGCGTCCGGATCGACGCCGGTTCGGGTGACGTCGTCACCGACCAGGTCGACACCGACGACTGACCCGACCGTCAGTCGGCCAGCGGTGGCCCGAGCACCTTCCGAACCGCCAGCGCGGCGAGCTGCTCGTCCGAGGTGTCGAGCAGCACGCGGAACGTCTCCGGTCCGGTGACGAACTCGACGCACACGGCGTCCTCGTCACACGGCCCGAGGCGCCACCCCGTCACCGCGTCCATCGGCACGGAGACCCGCGCCGCCCGCTGGTAGTCGGTCTCGGCCTCGAGGCGGTCGGGGAACACCCGCAGGCGTCCGTACGCGCCTCGCCAGCTCAGCTGGAGATCGAGGGTGGGTGGAACAGACGCAGGGGAGACAGAGCGGTCCGGCACCCGCCGATCGTACCGACGGGTGCCGGACCCACTGCATTCCGCGCGCGGCGTGCTGCGCTCCCGGGACAGATCAGGCGGTGCCGTTCGACCCGCTCTGGTCGTCCCCGTCACGACGGACCTGGTTCGCCGGGTCGCGCACCCCGATCGGGTACGGACCCGTGACGCCCTGTCGGAGGGACGCGATGCGCAGGATGCGGTCGCGCTGCAGGAACCAGCCGACGACGAGCAGCGGGATCACGATCACCAAGGACGCGATCGTGTAGGTGCCCACCGGGTAGTCGATGGCCATCAGGACGATCACGGACGCCAGGAACGCCAGGGTGAGCCACGCGGTCACCGGGGCACCGGGCAGCTTGAAGGACGGCTCCTTCGCCAGCCCCTGCTTTGCCCACGACCGGAGCCGCATCTGGCAGAGGATGATCGTGCCCCACGCCGTGATGATGCCGAGGCTCGCGATGTTCAGCGCGATCTCGAACGCCTGGCTCGGGACGAAGTAGTTCAGGACGACGCCGGCGACGGTGAAGCCGGCCGTGAGCAGGATGCCGGCGTACGGCACACCGCCCTTCGACATCTTGGTGGTCCACTTCGGCGCCGAGCCGTTCATGCCCATCGAGTGCAGCGCACGACCGGTCGAGTACAGGCCGGCGTTGAGCGAGGACAGGGCCGCCGTGAGCACGACGAAGTTCATGATGCCGCCGACGATCGACCCGACCTGCGGGTTGCCGAGCGACGAGAAGAACGTCACGAACGGGCTCTCGCCCTCCTTGTACGCGGTGTACGGCAGGAGCAGGGACAGCAGGATGATCGACCCGACGTAGAAGACCGCGATGCGGAACACGACCGAGTTGATGGCGCGGGGGATGACCTTCTCGGTGTTCTGCGTCTCACCGGAGGCCGTGCCGACGAGCTCGATCGCCGCGTACGCGAAGACGACACCCTGGATCACGATGACCGCGGGGAGCAGCCCGTTCGGGAACAGCCCGCCGTTGTCACCCCAGATCGAGAAGCCCGTCCGGACGGCTTCGCCACCGGCCTCGACCGGGAACGCGAAGACGAGCCAGATGATCGCGACGACGAGGAACGCGACGAGCGCGGCGACCTTGATGAGGGCGAACCAGAACTCGAGTTCGCCGAACACCTTGACCGCGACCATGTTGGCGGCGAGCACGACGATCAGGGCGATCAACGCGAGGAGCCACTGGGGTGCGGCGGTGAACGCGGACCAGTACTGCAGGTAGATCGCGACGGCGGTGGTGTCGACGATCGAGGTCATCGCCCAGTTGAGGAAGTACATCCAGCCGGCCGCGTACGCGAACTTCTCGCCGTAGAACTCACGGGCGTACGAGATGAACGACCCCGACGACGGGCGGTGCAGCACGAGCTCGCCGAGGGCGCGGAGGATGAAGAACGCGAAGATGCCGCAGACCAGGTAGGTCAGCGCGAGCGCAGGGCCCGCGGTGTGGAGTCGTCCACCCGCACCGAGGAAGAGTCCGGTGCCGATGGCCCCACCGATCGCGATCATCTGCAACTGCCGGGGCTTCAGGCCGTGCTGGTAGCCCTCTTGCTCGTGCGAGAAGTCGTTCGCCGGGGCTCGGTTCACGCCCGTGTCGTTCTGCGCTGTCATGCGCGACAACCTACATGCGCGCGGAACCGGGGCGGCACACAAACCTCCGAACGAGCTGATCTGTAACGAGACGGTCACGATCCCGATCCCCGTGTGCGTGGGCGACACGCCGCCACCGGGGTACAGCGGTGCCCGGATTCCGGCGGACGCCGATTGTGATCGGGGGACAAGACACCGGTAGGTTTGAACGTCCCCACAGGCCGTTGGCCGGGGACACGACGACCAGGACGCGTCCACGGCCAGCAGCGCCGGGGCCGTACGGTCGGCCGGACCGGGACCGCCCCGAGCGTGGTCCCCGCGTGCGTGATCGCTCGCTCTGCGCCGTTGCGCGGGGCTCGACGTGGCCGCGCGCACCGTCCCGGGCGACCCGTTCGCAACCACACCGTCGCCGCACGCGCGCTCCGTCCGCCGTGGCGACGCGAGGAGATCAGTTGTCCATCGCACCACCCGAGAGCCGGCACACCCCGTCGCCGGACCCCACCAGCACGTCTCCGGACGCCACCGCGTCGCCGGCGGTCAGCGTCCGCGACGTCTACAAGGTGTTCGGCCGCCGACCCGCCGAGGCCGTCCGACGCCTCGCCGCCGGCGCCACCCGCGACGAGGTCCGCGAGCAGGGATCGGCCGCGGTCATCGACGCGTCCTTCGACGTCCGACCCGGCGAGATCTTCGTCGTCATGGGGCTGTCCGGCTCCGGCAAGTCGACCCTCATCCGGATGCTCAACGGCCTGCTCGAGCCCACCGCCGGCAGCGTCGAGATCGGCGGCCGGACGGTCACCGGCGCGACGCCGAAGGGGATCCGTGACATCCGCCGGTCCAGCGTGTCGATGGTGTTCCAGCACTTCGCCCTGCTGCCGCACCGCACCGTGCTCGAGAACGTCGCGTTCGGGCTCGAGGTGAACGGCGTCGACAAGGCCACCCGGCTCGCGAAGGCCCGCGAGGTCATCGACCTGGTCGGCCTGGACGTCTGGGCCGACGCGAAGCCCGACGAACTGTCCGGCGGCATGCAGCAGCGCGTCGGCATCGCCCGCGCCCTCGCCGCCGAGACCGACGTCCTGCTCATGGACGAGGCGTTCAGCGCACTCGACCCGCTGATCCGCCGCGAGATGCAGGAGCAGCTCGTCGACCTGCAGCAGCGGCTCGGCAAGACCATCGTCTTCATCACGCACGACCTGAACGAGGCGATGTTCCTCGGTGACCGGATCGCCGTGATGCGCGACGGCCGGATCGTGCAGATCGGGACGCCGGAGGACATCCTGACCGACCCGGCGAACGACTACGTCGCCCAGTTCGTGCAGGACGTCGACCGCGCCCGGGTGCTCACCGCCGCCAGCGTCATGGAGCCCGCCCGCGCCACCGTCCCGCTCACCGTCGGTCCCCGTGGCGCGCTGCGCACCATGCGGGACCTGCAGACCGCCGCGCTCTTCGTCACCGGACGGGGCAGGAAGCTCGAGGGCTGGGTCCGGGACCGCCACGTGATGCGCCAGGTCAAGGCCGGTGACACGAACCTCGACGCGATCGTGAACACCGAGTACGCCCGGGTCGCTCCCGACACCGCGCTGACCGACCTGTTCGAGCTCGCTGTCGAGTCGCCCCTGCCGATCGCCGTCGTCGACGACGAGGGGCGTCTGCTCGGCGTCGTGCCGCGCGTCACACTGCTGGCCGCGCTCGGCAACGTGCCGACGTCGACCATGCCGATCCCGGTGCTCGAGCCGGTCACCCGCATCTCCGACTCCGACATGGACTCGACCCTCGCCGAAGGAGACCACGCATGATCACCCCCGGTACCAACTCCTTCGGCGACTTCCACCTGCCCCTCGGCACCTGGGTCGCCGCGATCGTCGACTGGATCACCACCTACCTGTCCGGCTTCTTCGACGTCGTCCGCTACGTGTTCACGTGGATGGACGCGTGGATGGAGTACTTCCTGTCCACCCCGCCGTTCTGGGTCGTCGTCGCGGTGCTCGTCGTGCTGGCGTTCCTGGCGAAGGGCTGGAAGCTCGCGCTCGGCGCCGCGATCGGTCTGCTGTTCATCGTCAGTGTCGGGCAGTGGACGAACGCGATGAACACCCTCGCGCTCGTCGTCGTCGCAGCCGGCCTGGCCGTCGTCCTCAGCATCCCGCTCGGGGTGTGGGCCGCCCGGTCCGACGCCGCGAGCCGGATCATCCGCCCGGTGCTCGACTTCATGCAGACGACCCCGGCGTTCGTCTACCTGATCCCGGCACTGCTGCTGTTCCGCGTCGGCGTCGTCCCCGGCATCGTCGCGACGATCGTGTTCGCGATGGCCCCCGGCGTCCGGCTCACCGAGCTCGGCATCCGCGGCGTCCCGAGCGAGGTCGTCGAGGCCGGTGCCGCCTTCGGGTCGAGCCCGTGGCGCATCCTGCGCCAGATCCAGCTGCCGTTGGCGAAGGCCAGCATCATGGCCGGCGTCAACCAGGTCATCATGCTGTCGCTCTCGATGGTCGTCATCGCCGGCATGGTCGGCGCCGGCGGGCTCGGCGAGCAGATCGTCGCCTCGCTGAACCGCATCGACGTCGGTCTCGGGGCGGAGGCCGGTCTGTCGGTCGTGGTCCTGGCGATCCTGCTGGACCGTCTGACCGCAGCGCTCGGCGGTGACGCGAGTGGTGCCTCCCGGCCCTGGAAGCGCAAGCGGAAGCCCACCGTGACCGCGACGCCGAACGCGGCGACCGCGCAGACCGCCGCCACCACCGAAGCGGTCAGCGACCGCCAGACCGTCGACGCGTGAGGAAGGAACAGATCATGAAGCGAACCAAGCGCACCCTCGCGGCGGCCGTCCTCGCCGTCGCCACCGCCGTCGGCCTGTCGGCCTGTATGCCGCCCGGGTACTACGGGGCCTCCGGCACCGTCGACAACGGCGACCAGAAGTCGATGCACGTCGTCGTCTTCAACGGCTGGGACGAGGACACCGCCGCCAGCTACCTCTGGAAGTACGTGCTCGAGCAGAAGGGCTACGACGTCCAGCTGACGAACTCCGACGTCGCGCCGGCCTACACGGGCCTGGCATCCGGCGACTACGACGTCGTCTTCGACACCTGGCTGCCCAACACGCACAAGGAGTACATGGACACGTACGGCAAGGACCTGACGGACCTCGGCGCCTGGAACGAACAGGCGTCCCTGGAACTCGCCGTGCCGGAGTACTCGGACATCGACTCGATCGACGAACTCAAGGCGCACGCGTCCGACTTCGGCAACAAGATCATCGGCATCGAGCCCGCCGCCGGTGAGACGAAGGTCGTGTCCGAGCAGGTCATCCCGCAGTACGGGCTGGACGGCATGGACTTCATCACGAGCTCGACGCCGGCGATGCTCGCCGACCTCAAGGCCTCGATCGCGAAGAAGGAGGACGTCGTCGTGACGCTGTGGCGCCCGCACTGGGCGTACGACGCCTTCCCGATCAAGGACCTGGAGGACCCGAAGGGTGCGCTCGGCAAGAACGAGGAGATCCACACGATCGCCAAGAAGGACTTCGCCGACGAGTTCCCGCAGGCGTCGAAGTGGATGGAGGACTTCGCGATGGACTCCGACACCCTCTACTCGCTCGAGAACGCGCTCGTGAACAGCGGCGCGAAGGCCAGTGAGTACCCCGCGATCACGGAGAAGTGGGCTTCCGAGCACCAGGACTTCGTGGATTCGCTCACGTCCGGCGAGTAGCCAGCAGGTCGGACAGGAGGCCCGGTGCGCGTCGTGCGCACCGGGCCTCGTCGCGTGCGTGGCCGGGTTCCTGAACGACGGCTGTCGTGCGTTGCTTCGATGGAGGGATGGACATCCTCCTCCGACTCCTCGTCGCGATCGGGTTCGCCCTCCTCATCACCGCCGCCGCCGCGGTCGTCCTGCACCTGGTGCTCCGGACGATCGCGCGCCGGGAACGGTGGGCCGGCGTGCTCTCGCGGCGGGCGAAGCACCCGTTCCGCACCACCCTGCTCGTGGTCCTGCTCTGGATCGCGTTCACCTCGAGCGTCCCGCGCGACGCCGACGCGTACCCGTGGCGCGACGAGGTCGTGCACGGCTTCCTGATCGTCACGATCGCCGTGGGCTGCTGGCTGGCGTGCCAGATCGCGATCTTCCTCGAGGACCTCGGTCTGCACCGGTTCCGCATCGACGTCCCCGACAACCGGCAGGCTCGCCGCATCCGCACGCAGGTCCTGATCATCCGACGGCTGACCGTCGCCGTCCTCGTCATCATCGCCGTCGGCGCGATCCTGCTCACCTTCGACGGCGTCGAGGCGGCGGGCGCGAGCGTGCTCGCGAGCGCAGGACTCATCTCGGTCGTCGCCGGTCTGGCAGCGCAGTCGACACTCGGCAACGTCTTCGCGGGCATGCAGCTCGCGTTCTCCGGGTCGATCCGCGTCGACGACGTCGTCGTGGTCGAGCAGCAGTGGGGGCGGATCGAGGAGATCACCCTCACCTACGTGGTCGTGCACCTGTGGGACGACCGGCGCTTCGTGCTGCCGTCGACGTACTTCACGAGCACGCCGTTCGAGAACTGGACGCGCACGAACAGCGAACTGCTCGGCGCCGTCGAGATGGACCTGGACTGGCGGGTCCGGCCGGGGGAGATGCGCGAGGAGCTCGACCGCATCCTCGACCGCACCGAACTGTGGGACCGCCGCGTCAAGGTGCTGCAGGTGACCGACGCCGTGCAGGGGTACGTGCGGGTGCGGGTCCTCGCGACGTCGCACGACGCGCCGTCGCTGTTCGACCTGCGCTGCTACATCCGCGAGGAGCTCGTCGAGTGGATCCAGCGCACCCACCCCGACGCCCTGCCGGTCCAACGCGTGCTCATGGTCGACGAGACGGCGCCGCGGCGGCGCTCGGCGTCGACCGCTGCCGACTCGGCGCTGTTCGCGCCGGGCCAGGAGGACCGCGCGGCGCTCTTCACCGGCCCGATCCAGACGTCCGACATCCCGCCGTCGGAGCGCTGACGGGCGCCACCGGCGCTGCGGAACCAGGTTCCGTGGACGGGGCTGACGACGGACGGGAGGCCCGTGGCGGATCCGCCACGGGCCTCCCGTCCGTCATGGGGTCGCGGCCTGGACCTAGGGCTGGCGCGCCTTGACGGCGCGGTCGTCCTCGACCACCGTGCCGATCGCCACGATCGTGGTCGCGACCCACGCGACCCACGTCAGGGCGAGCCGCCAGTCGCGGGGTCCCTGGCGGGTGGTCTGGAGCACGCTGTAGCCGCTGATGAGCGAACTCCACACCGCACCGTTGAACATGAACTTGCGCACAGAGGCCTCCTGTCGTCGTGCTCCCAACGCTACCGGTCAGTACATTGGAGCGCCGCCGGACACCCTGCCCGGCGCACTCGTGGAGGAGCGCCCGTGCGTCAGGCCGTCATCGGAGCAGTGCTGCTCGTCATCGGCGCGGTCTGCGTCGCCCTCGGGCTGCTGCCGCTCGACGACCTCGGGGTCCTGGCCGAGCGGGTCCTGCCCGTCCTCGGGTTCGTCCTCGGGCTGACGATCGTCGCCGAGCTCGCCGCGGACGCCGGCGTGTTCGACCGACTCGCCGACGTCGCCGCGCGGGTCGGCGGCGGACGCACCATCGGGCTGTGGGGCGCGGTCGTCGTCCTCGCCGTGCTCTGCACCGTGTTCCTGTCCATCGACACCACCGCGGTGCTGCTCACCCCGATCGTGATCTCGCTGGCGCGGCGGGTGGGTCTGCCGCCGATGCCGTTCGCGCTGACCACCGTCTGGCTCGCGAACACCGCGTCCCTGCTGCTGCCGGTGTCGAACCTGACGAACCTGCTCGCCGTCGACCGGATGGGTCTGGGCGGCCCGCTGCCCTTCGCCGGGCTGATGGCCTGGCCGGCGGTCGCCGGTGTCGTCGTGCCGTGCGTCGTCCTGCTCGTGGTGTTCCGCGGCAAGCTCTTCGGGCGCTACACGCCGGTCTCGGTGCGCCGTCCGTCCGACCCGGTGTCGTTCTGGGCGGCGTCCGCCGTGCTCGTCGCGCTCGTCGTGGCGCTGACCGCCGGCCTGACGGTGTGGATCGCGGCCGTCGCCGGTGCCCTCGTGCTGGTCGTCGTCGCGGCCTTCCGGTCGCCGGCCGAAC
This sequence comes from Curtobacterium sp. ABR8, assembly GCF_057812125.1. Classification (NCBI taxonomy): domain Bacteria; kingdom Bacillati; phylum Actinomycetota; class Actinomycetes; order Micrococcales; family Microbacteriaceae; genus Curtobacterium; species Curtobacterium sp. ABR8. The sequence goes on along the minus strand of NZ_CM173818.1, from coordinate 2,579,250 downwards.
TCCGGCCGTCGCGCGTGCCGTGGTCGACGCTGCTCTTCGCCGCCGGGCTGTTCGTGGTCGTCGAGACCCTGCACAGCACCGGGCTCACCGACCCGCTCGTGCAGGCGCTCGGCAACGGCACCGGGACCGGGCCCCTCCTGCTGCTGGGCGGCGGGGGAGCGGTGGCGGCGAACGCGATCGACAACCTGCCCGCGTACCTGGTGCTCGAGCCCGCCGCCGGGCACGAGGCCGTGCGGTACGCCGCGCTCCTCATCGGTGTGAACGCCGGGTGCCTCGTGACACCGTGGGCGTCGCTCGCGACCCTGCTGTGGCACGCACGGCTGTCGGCCGAGGGCGTGCACCTGTCGTGGGGGAAGTACATGGCGCTCGGGTGCGTCGCGGCGCCGCTCACCGTGGTCGCCGGGGTGCTCGCACTGGCGATCTGAGGCGGGGTCGCCGGTCACCGATCGCACCGTGCGTCCCGATCGCATGGTGCGTGTTCGGTCGTTCGGTGCGGTGCGGGCTGCCTGGTGCGAGCTCGTGGTGGCGCACGGTGCAGTCAGTCGTGCACGGCGCAGCGAAGCCTGCACGGTGCCGTTCCTTCCCATCCGCAGCGGTCAACAGACCGAACTCGCACCGGCCGAACAACCTCGCACCGTGCGACGGCCGCGGGCGGTCAGAGCCAGTCGCGGGCCTTGAAGACGCGGTAGAGCACGAGCGACGACGCGACGATGAGCGCGAGCGAGACGTACAACCCGCTCCAGGCACCCTCGCCCGGGAACGTCACGTTCTGCCCGAAGAAGCCGGTGATCGCGGTGGGGATCGCGATGATCGCGGCCCAGCTCGTCACCTTCTTCATCACGGTGTTCTGCCGGTTCGACGACAGGTTGAGGTTCGTGTCCAGGACGCTCGAGACGGCGTCGCGCAGCTGCTCGACGGAGTCAGAGATCGACACCAGGTGGTCCTCCACGTCACGGAAGTACGGTCGGATGCCGTCCGCGATCGTCTCCGCGTCGCCGTGCAGCAGCGAGGCGACGCTGTCGCGGGTCGGGACGACGAGGCGCCGGAGCACGCCGAGGGCCTTGCGCAGACGGAACGACCTGCGTTGGATCTGCCGCTCGCGGGCGTTGCCCCGTTCGAACAGGTCGTCCTCGAGGTCGTCGATGCGCCGTTCGATGTCCTCGACGGCGTCGGTGGCGTGGTCGACGACGGCGTCGAGCAGTGCCCACACGAGCCACGGGACCCCGTGGCCGGCGATGTCGGCGTTCGCCGTGAGCCGGTGCTCCATCGCCGAGGTGTCCACGTCGGCGCCGTGGATGGTGACGAGGGCGTGCTCGGTGACGAACGCCTTGACCTCGTGCGTGACGAGTTCGCCGTCGTCGCCGAGCCCGCCGACGTCGTAGACGACCAGGAACAAGCTGTCCCGGTAGCGGTCGAGCTTGGCGCGCTGGCCGTGCTCGACGGCGTCCTCGACGGCCAGGGCGTGGATGCCGAGTTCCGCTTCGACCTGCTCCAGATCGGCGTGCGTGGGGTCGGTGTAGTCGACCCAGACGATGCCCGAGTCGGCGATGACGTCCGAGATCCGGTCGACCGGGAAGTCCTGCTCCGTCGCGTCGCCGCCCCGCCACGCCCGTGTCCTGACCATGCGCGTCAGCCTAGTGAGACGGCCGGCCCGGGGATCCCAGGCCGGCCGTCGGGGTGCGTCCGTCAGTACGCGGAGACGAGCTTCCCGTCCTCCACCTTCAGGTACTGGTTCACGTCGAAGCTGTCCTCGCCGTGCTCCTTGTCCCCGAAGTACGAGGTGTAGTCGTACTCGACGACGCCGTCCTTCGTGCTCTGCACCATGACCGTGCCCGAAGCGGAGGCCTCGACCTCGACCTCCGGCATCGTCGTGACGTCGTAGCGGACGGCACCGTCGGCGTCGTACGGGCCGTACCAGGGGCACCCGCTCAGCGCGCTGAGGTCGGTCTTCGTGGCGCAGTCGTCGATCAGGTCGGCCACGTACTGCTCGGCGTCCTGCTGCAGCGCCTTCGTCGCGGTCGGCGAGAAGTCGACGTACCCGGAGGACGTCGCGCCGACCGACACCTGCTCGGTGCCACCGGTGAAGTACTTGGTCCCGCCGACCTCGACCTCGTACGTGCCGGGGTAAGCGAGGGAGGTGAACCGGCCGTCGCTGATCTCGCCGATCTCCTTGCCGCCGACCGTCACCGGGGCGCCCTCGAGCACCTCGGACGCGGTCAGGGTGACGGTCTGGGCGAGCGGCTCGGTGACGCGCCACTCGTCCTTCACCAGGAACGAGGTGCCGGTGCGCCGCAGGCTGACCTGGCCGGAGCGGTTCTTCCCGTCCTGGGTGTAGCTGACGGTGGCGAGAGCACTGTCACCGCTCGTCGACACGCGGCCGACGCGGATGTCCGACGGGCGGTCCTTCGCGCTCTTCAGCACCGCGGTGTCGAGCATGGCGGCGTCGGACGGCACCTCGCTGAGTCGCGCGGCGGTGTCCGCGTCACCGCTCGCGATGGCCTGCACGTACGACTTCACGGTCGGGGCCGGACCCCACACGTTGGCGCGGAGCACCCCGGTGGTGACGGCACCCGCGATGACGACGACGACCACGGCGCCGCCGGCGATGAGCGAGCGGACCAGGATCTTCTTGGCGCGCGGCGACATCGGGGCGGGTGCGGGCGCGCCACCGCCGACGAACGGCTGCGCGGGCTGACCGGGGTGGTCGACACCGGGAGTCGCCGACCACGCGGCGCCGGTCGGGTCCGCGGTCGGGGCCGGGAACGCCCCCGGCGCAGCCGAACCGGCGGGCGGGAACGCCCCCGGCGCAGCCGAACCGGCGGGCGGGTAGGTGCCGGGCGCGGACGATCCCGCCACCGGTGACGTGCCGGGGGCCGGCGATCCCGCTGCCGGGAACACCGGCGCGGCCGCCGGACGCGGGTCGGCACCGACGAGGCGCGACGTCCGCAGCACGACGCCACCGCCGAGGCGGGGGAGCAGCACGGGTGCGAGGTACCGTGCCACGGCCTCGATCGCCCCGCCCCAGAGCGCGAACACCAGCGGCGTCCACGGGGCGATCCCGACCGAACCACTGCCGCTGACCGCGCTGACGCCCGTCGCCTGGTACGACACCAGACCGGTGCCGAGCACGAAGAGCAGCAGCCCAAGGGCGAACCAGACGACCGGGGTCACGACCCAGTCCAGCGTGGTGCGGAACCGGTCGTTGCGGCGGACGGCGAGCGCGAGGCCCGCGACGACCGAGGTCACGACGACGAGCAGGACGACGAGCCAGGTCCAGCCGCCGGCGCCGCCGAAGACCGACGCCGTGCTCCCGGCCGAGCCGAAGCCGGACAGCCCGACGCCGCCGAGGAACCCGAGGGCGGTGAGCGCGACCGCGACGTTCCCGACGAGCACCGGCAGCGCCGCACCCCACGAGGGCTGCCCGATCAGGGCGACGACGATGACGACGACGGTCACCAGCACGACGAGCACCGTGAGCTGGGACGCCGCGACGCGCAGGGTGCCGAGGACACGACCGGCGAACACGTTCCGGCCGAGGAGCGCCGAGGGACGTGCGAGCACGGCGGCGAGTGCGCCGATCACGAAGGCGCCGAGGATGCTGCCGAGGCCGACCGCGTGCACGGGGTCGATGGCGGCGCCCGGGACGGCGGGGAACCGGATGGCCAGGATGCCCGCGGCGGCGTTGGTCAGCACCGTGGTCACCAGCCCGGACAGGACGGCGGTCAGCACGATCGGGGTGCGCCCGAGGTCGCGGGTGCGGATCCGGCGGGTGAGGACGACGGCCAGCACGACCTGCGCCGCGAGCACGAGCACCGGGACGACGGCGAGCGCGCCGGACCCCGACCCGAGGAAGCCGATCGAGCCGGACAGGTGCAGACGGCCCAGGTCGGCGAGGGCGACCAGCTGGGCGGGCGTGCCGAGCAGGACGCTGACCCCGGAGAGCAGCGACTGGACGTCGGGCGTGCTCCCGGAGCCGATGTCGGGCGTGCTGCCGGTCGATCCCGATCCGACGGAGGCGGATCCCGATCCGCCGGCTGCGAGCACGGCGACGGTGAGGAGCAACGAGATCGCGGCCACGACGTAGGCGGCGACCCAGCCGCCGACGGCGGCGAGCACGGACGCCAGCCAGTCACGGCCGGTCACCGACCGCAGCAGACGGCCGAAGGCATCGGACGACTGCGGGGCGACCGGGGCGCCCGGCGCGGCCTGGGCCGGCTGTCCCGGCGGGAGGGGCGGAACGGGCGGGTTCGGTGGGTTCTCGCTCATGGCTGGTGGGTCCTCTCCGACCGGGAGGCCGATGCCGCACGCCAGCACCCGTGTCCCCCCGACACGCACCCGTAGCGTACCGGAACCGCCGATCCGCCGTGAATCCGCTGTCCGGGCGCTGGTAGATTCCGACCCGTGTCTGCACCTTCTCCTTCGTCCACCAAGTACGCCTTCGTCGTCGCCTCGAACCGCCTCCCGGTGGACCGGGTCGTCGACCAGGACGGCAACGAGGGATGGCGGCACTCGCCGGGTGGCCTCGTCACCGCACTCGAACCCGTGATGCGCGCGAACGACGGCGCCTGGGTCGGCTGGGTCGGCCAGCCCGAGGTCGAGGTCGAGCCGTTCGACAACGAGGGCATCCACATCGTGCCGGTCCCGCTGTCCGATGAGGACGTCGAGGAGTACTACGAGGGCTTCAGCAACGACACGCTGTGGCCGCTCTACCACGACGTCATCGAGCACCCGAGCTACCACCGCGACTGGTGGAACGCGTACAAGCGGGTCAACGAGCGCTTCGCCACCCAGATCGCCGAGATCACCGAGCAGGACGGCATCGTCTGGGTGCAGGACTACCAGCTACAGCTCGTTCCGGCGTTGCTCCGTGCCAAGCGTCCCGACCTGACGATCGGGTTCTTCAACCACATCCCGTTCCCGCCCGTCGGCATCTACGCCCAGCTGCCCTGGCGCGCGCAGATCCTCGACGGCCTGCTCGGCGCCGACGTCATCGGCTTCCAGCGCCACGACGACGCGAGCGACTTCCTCCGCGCGGTCCGCCACATCAAGGGCTACACGACGAAGGGGCAGACGATCGACGTGCCCGTCGACGACCCGGACGCCCCGCGCAGCCGCAAGGGCATCACGGTCCGCCACGTCGAGGCCCGCCACTTCCCGATCTCGATCGACGCCGAGAGCTTCGAGGCGATCGCCCGCCGACCCGAGGTGCAGGAGCGTGCCCGCGAGATCCGCGAGAGCCTCGGCAACCCGAAGACGGTCCTGCTCGGGGTCGACCGCCTCGACTACACCAAGGGCATCCGGCACCGCATCAAGGCCTTCGGCGAACTCGTCGAGGACGGCCGCATCAAGGTCGAGGACGCCGCACTCATCCAGGTCGCCAGCCCGAGCCGCGAGCGCGTCGACACCTACGCCACGCTCCGCGACGAGATCGAGCTGAGCGTCGGCCGCATCAACGGCGACCTCGGGGTCATCGGCCACCAGCCGATCTCGTACCTGCACCACGGCTACCCGCGCGAGGAGATGGTCGCGCTCTACCTGGCGGCCGACATCATGCTCGTCACCGCGCTGCGGGACGGCATGAACCTCGTCGCCAAGGAGTACGTCGCAGCGCGGTTCGACAGCGACGGGGTGCTCATCCTGTCCGAGTTCGCCGGCGCCGCCGACGAACTGAAGCAGGCCGTCATCGTCAACCCGCACGACATCGGCGCGTTGAAGGACAGCATCGAGCGCGCGATCGAGATGCCGCGCCGCGAGCGCTCCACGCGGATGCGTGCGCTCCGCAAGCGGGTCCGGGACAACGACGTCGCGCGCTGGTCGCGCTCGTTCCTCGAGGCGCTCGACCGCCACGCCCCGCGGAACGCCCAGCTCGACCCGTCCGCCGTCGACCCGGCGGACCGACACCGTGAGGCGCAGACCGACAACATGTCGATCTTCGACCAGGACGCACAGTCCGCCAGGGCTGCCGAGGACACCCGGGAGGCACGTGATGACTGAGCAGACCACACACGTCGACGAGACGGCGGCTCCAGGGCTCGACGCCGCGCTGGACGCGCTGGCCCGCGCCGGGCGCGTGATCGTCGCCCTCGACTTCGACGGCACGCTCGCGCCCTTCGCCGACGAGCCGTCGCAGGTCGGCGCCCTGCCGGGGTCCTGGGCGGCGGTCCTCACGCTGCACCGCGCGAAGGACACCGAGGTGGTGCTCGTCTCGGGCCGTCCGCTCGGCAGCCTCGCGGCCGTGTCGCACGCGCCGCAGGACATGGCGCTCGTCGGGTCGCACGGCGTCGAGTGGCGCGTGGACGGCCACGACGAGGCGGCCCTCACCGACGACGAGGTCGCACGGGTCGCACGGATCGGTGCGGCGCTCGACGAGGTCGGCGCCCGCTACCCGGGCGTGGTCATCGAGCACAAGCCGGCCGGCCACGGTGTGCACACCCGTCGGGTGAGCGCCGAGGTCGCCGCGCAGGCGAACGCGGATGCGAGCCGAGCGGCGCACGAGGCCGACCCCGACGTGCTCGAACGCGGCGGCAAGGACATCGTCGAGTTCGCCGTCCGGCACGTCACCAAGGGCGACGCCATCGCGCGGTTGCGCGAGCTCCACGGTGCCGACGCGGTGTTCTTCGCCGGTGACGACGTCACCGACGAGGACGGCTTCCGCGTGCTCGGCGACGGCGACGTCGGCGTGAAGGTGGGTCCGGGGGAGACGCGTGCCGGCTACCGCATCGCGGACCCGGCGGCCCTGACCGGCGTCCTGAAGCAGCTCGCTCGCGCGCGGTTCGCTCAGTGAACCGCGCCAGCGGTTCGCGACGCGCGCCGAGGGAGCCTGCGACCGAGGTTGCGTGATGCGACGCGCTGACCAGGGTGATCCGGGCCTCCCGGTCGGGGTCCAGAACATGCGAACGCATGTTGATGTCCAACTGGTATCCCAAAGCGTCCTAGACTCGCTCCATGCCTGATATCGACGTCAAGCCGCGCAGCCGGGTCGTCACCGACGGGATCGAAGCAACCACCTCGCGTGGCATGCTGCGGGCCGTCGGTATGGGAGACGAGGACTGGAGCAAGCCGCAGATCGGCATCGCGTCCTCGTGGAACGAGATCACGCCCTGCAACCTCTCGCTCGACCGCCTCGCGCAGGGCGCCAAGGAAGGCGTCCACTCCGGTGGTGGCTACCCGCTGCAGTTCGGCACCATCTCGGTCTCGGACGGCATCTCGATGGGCCACGAGGGCATGCACTTCTCGCTCGTCTCGCGTGAGGTCATCGCCGACAGCGTCGAGACCGTCGTCAACGCCGAGCGCCTGGACGGCACCGTCCTGCTCGCCGGCTGCGACAAGTCCCTGCCGGGCATGCTCATGGCCGCCGCGCGCCTCGACCTCGCGAGCGTGTTCCTCTACGCGGGCTCGGTCATGCCGGGCTACGTGAAGCAGGCCGACGGCACGATGAAGGAAGTCACGATCATCGACTCCTTCGAGGGCGTCGGTGCCTGCAAGGCCGGCACCATGTCCGAGGAGGAGCTGAAGAAGATCGAGTGCGCCATCGTCCCGGGCGAGGGCGCCTGCGGTGGCATGTACACGGCCAACACCATGGCGAGCGTGGCCGAGGCCCTCGGCATGTCGCTGCCGGGCTCCGCCGCCCCGCCGAGCGCCGACCGTCGCCGTGACTACTACGCGCACCGCTCCGGCGAGGCCGTCGTCAACATGCTCGAGCACGGCATCACCGCTCGCCAGATCCTCACGAAGGACGCCTTCGAGAACGCGATCGCCGTCGCGATGGCGCTCGGTGGTTCGACGAACGTCATCCTGCACCTGCTCGCCATCGCCTACGAGGCCGAGGTCGAGCTCTCGCTGGACGACTTCAACCGCATCGGCTCGAAGGTCCCGCACCTGGCCGACATGAAGCCCTTCGGCAAGTACGTCATGGTCGACGTGGACCGCAACGGCGGCATCCCGGTGATCATGAAGGCGCTGCTCGACGCCGGCCTGCTGCACGGCGACTGCCTGACCGTGACGGGCAAGACCGTCGCCGAGAACCTGGCCGAGATCGACCCGCCGGCGCTCGACGGCGAGGTCTTCCGCACGCTCGACAACCCGATCCACGAGACTGGCGGCCTGACGGTCCTGCAGGGGACCTTCGCCCCCGAGGGTGCCGTGGTGAAGACCGCGGGCTTCGACGCCGAGGTGTTCGAGGGCCCCGCACGGGTGTTCGACCGCGAGCGCGCCGCGATGGACGCCCTCACCGAGGGGAAGATCCAGAAGGGCGACGTCGTCGTCATCCGATACGAGGGCCCCAAGGGCGGCCCGGGCATGCGCGAGATGCTCGCCATCACCGCGGCCATCAAGGGCGCGGGCCTCGGCAAGGATGTACTACTCTTGACCGACGGACGATTCTCAGGCGGCACAACCGGCCTGTGCATCGGCCACATCGCACCCGAGGCAGTGGACGCAGGTCCAGTTGCCTTCGTGCGCGATGGCGACCGCATCCGTGTCGACATCGCGGCTCGCTCGCTCGACCTACTGGTCGACCCGACCGAGCTGGAGGCCCGCCGTGACGGCTGGGCCCCGCTGCCCCCGCGCTACACCCGCGGAGTCCTCGCGAAGTACGCCAAGCTCGTCAAGTCCGCCGCCCAGGGCGCGGTCACGGGCTAGCGTTCGACACACGCACCATCGCCACCTCTCCAGGCAAGGACCACCTCATGCCCACGGAAGCAACTCCGCTGTCCGCGGCCGCCGGTGCACGCCGGTCGCCGGAGATCCTGACCGGCTCGGGAGCCGTCCTCCGGACGCTCGAGCACCTCGGGATCACCGACGTCTTCGGCCTGCCCGGCGGTGCGATCATCCCGTTCTACGACGAGCTCATGGCGTCGAAGACGATCCGCCACATCCTCGTCCGCCACGAGCAGGGCGCCGGACACGCCGCCGAGGGCTACGCCTCGGCGTCCGGCAAGGTCGGCGTCGCCATCGCGACGTCGGGCCCCGGCGCGACGAACCTCGTCACGGCGATCGCCGACGCCTACATGGACTCGGTGCCGTTCATCGCGATCACCGGCCAGGTGTTCTCGACGCTGATGGGGACCGACGCGTTCCAGGAAGCCGACATCGTCGGCATCACGATGCCGATCACGAAGCACTCGTTCCTGGTCACCGACCCGGCCGACGTGCCCGCGACCCTGGCCGCGGCGCACCTCATCGCGACGACCGGTCGTCCCGGCCCCGTGCTGGTGGACATCACGAAGGACGCCCAGCAGAAGTCGGCGCCCTACGTCTGGCCGCCCAAGATCGACCTGCCGGGCTACCGGCCGGTCACCAAGGCGCACGGCAAGCAGATCACCGCGGCCGCGCAGCTCCTGGCCGAGGCCGAGCGCCCGGTGCTCTACGTCGGTGGTGGCGTCATCCGCTCCCGCGCGACCGCCGAGCTCCTCCGCTTCGCCGAGGCGACGGGTGCGCCCGTCGTGACGACGCTGATGGCACGAGGGGCCTTCCCCGACTCGCACCCGCAGCACCTCGGCATGCCCGGCATGCACGGCACCGTCCCGGCGGTGCTCGGGCTGCAGGACAGCGACCTCATCATCGCGCTCGGCGCCCGGTTCGACGACCGCGTGACCGGCAAGGCCGACGAGTTCGCGCCGAACGCCAAGGTCGTCCACGTCGACATCGACCCCGCCGAGATCTCGAAGATCCGCTTCGCCGACGTCCCGATCGTGGGCGACGCGAAGGAGGTCCTGGTCGACCTGCTCGACGCCTGGGGCGGCATCGCCGTCGACGACCGCGCCTCGACGGCCGACTGGTGGGCGAAGCTCCACCAGCTCAAGGTCGACTTCCCGCTCGGGTACGCGGAGCCGACCGACGGTCTGCTCGCCCCGCAGGCCATCATCAAGCGCATCGGCGAGCTCTCCGGTCCCGAGGCGGTCTACGCCTCCGGTGTCGGGCAGCACCAGATGTGGTCGGCGCAGTTCATCAAGTACGAGCGCCCGAACGCGTGGCTGAACTCCGGCGGCGCGGGCACGATGGGCTACTCCGTCCCCGCGGCGATGGGTGCGAAGGTCGCCGAGCCGGACCGTGTGGTCTGGGCGATCGACGGCGACGGCTGCTTCCAGATGACGAACCAGGAACTCGCGACCTGCGTCATCAACGACATCCCGATCAAGGTCGCGATCATCAACAACTCGTCGCTCGGCATGGTGCGGCAGTGGCAGACGCTGTTCTACGACGGCCGCCACTCGTTCACCGACCTCGAGACCGGCCACGACTCGCGCCGCGTGCCCGACTTCGTGAAGCTGGCCGACGCGTACGGCGCCCTCGGCATCCGCGTCGAGAAGGCGGACGAGGTCGACGCGGCCATCCAGCTCGCGCTCGAGACGAACGACCGCCCCGTGGTGATCGACTTCGTCGTGAGCCGTGACTCGATGGTGTGGCCGATGGTCCCGCAGGGAGTCAGCAACTCGTCCATCGAGTACGCCCAGGCCCTCGCACCCACCTGGGACGACGAGGACGCCGACATGACGGGGGAAACCGCATGAGCCACGTCCTGTCCCTCCTCGTCGAGGACAAGCCCGGTCTGCTGACCCGCGTCGCCGGCCTGTTCGCCCGCCGCGGGTTCAACATCGAGTCGCTCGCCGTCGGCAACACCGAGGTCGACGGCCTCAGCCGGATCACCGTCGTCGTCGACGTCGAGGACCTCCCGCTCGAGCAGGTGACGAAGCAGCTCAACAAGCTCGTCAACGTCATCAAGATCGTCGAACTGGACTTCTCGCAGTCCGTCCAGCGCGAGCACATGCTCGTCAAGGTCCGCGTCGACAACCAGACGCGGTCGGCCGTGCTCGAGGCAGTGAACCTGTTCCGCGCACAGGTCGTCGACGTCGCGAACGACTCGCTCATCGTCGAGGTGACCGGAGACCCCGGCAAGATCCAGGCGATCCTCCGCGTCCTCGAGCCCTACGGCATCAAGGAGCTGGCCCGTGCGGGCCTGCTCGGCATGGGACGCGGACCGAAGAGCATCACCGACCGGGTGCGCTGACCAGCGGTCCGCCACCCCCACAGACCACCAGAACCAAGGAGACACACCCTCGTGACTGACATCGTGTACGACGCCGACGCCGACCTGACGCTCATCCAGGGCAAGAAGGTCGCCGTCATCGGCTACGGCTCGCAGGGCCACGCCCACGCCCTCAACCTCCGTGACTCGGGTGTCGAGGTCAAGATCGGCCTCAAGGAGGGCTCGAAGAGCCGCCAGAAGGCCGAAGAGGCCGGTTTCGAGGTCCTCACCCCGGCCGACGTCACCGCCTGGGCCGACGTCGTCGTCATCCTCGCGCCGGACCAGGTCCAGCGCATCGTCTACGCCGAGGACATCCGCCCGAACCTCAAGCCGGGCGCGACGCTCGTCTTCGGCCACGGCTTCAACATCCGCTTCGGTTACATCGAGGCGCCCGAGGGCGTCGACGTGTCGCTCGTCGCCCCGAAGGGCCCGGGTCACACCGTCCGACGCGAGTACGAGGCCGGCCGCGGCGTCCCCGTCATCGTCGCCGTCGAGGTCGACGCGTCGGGTTCCGCCTGGGACCTCGCGTGGTCGTACTCCAAGGCCATCGGTGGTCTGCGCTCCGGCGGCATCAAGACGACCTTCACCGAGGAGACCGAGACCGACCTGTTCGGCGAGCAGGCCGTCCTGTGCGGTGGCACCTCGCAGCTCATCCAGTACGGCTTCGAGACCCTCGTCGAGGCGGGCTACCAGCCGCAGATCGCCTACTTCGAGGTCCTGCACGAGCTCAAGCTGATCGTCGACCTGATCTGGGAGGGCGGCCTCACCAAGCAGCGCTGGTCGATCTCGGACACCGCCGAGTTCGGTGACTACGTCTCCGGCCCGCGCGTGATCTCGCCCGACGTCAAGGAGAACATGAAGGCGGTGCTCGCGGACATCCAGAACGGTGCCTTCGCGAAGCGCTTCATCGACGACCAGGACGCCGGCGCCCCCGAGTTCAAGGCGCTCCGCGCCAAGGGCGAGGGCCACCCGATCGAGGCGACCGGCCGCGAGCTGCGCGCGCTCTTCGCGTGGAAGCAGAACGACGGCGACTACGTGGACGGCTCCGCAGCGCGGTAGTCTTCCGAGGAACACTCGATGACGAGGCGGCGGTGCAGCCCTTGCACCGCCGCCTCGCGACGTGACCCGAACGTTATGCAGCAGCTCTTCTCCAGCCCCGACGCCGTGGACCGGCGTCCCTTCGGCGTGCGCCCGGACGATGCGCGACAGCCGTCGGCCGTGATCCGCACGTGCGGTCAGGGGCGGACCGACCAGCATGGGATGATCATCGGATGGCGGTGACGAAACGAGCGGTCCACATCGGCGCCGGCAAGATCGGGCGCGGGTTCGTGGGCCAGTTCCTCGTGGCGAGCGGCTACGAGCTCACCTTCGTCGACGTCGACGACCGTGTGGTGTCCGCGTTGAACGAAGCCGGACGCTTCGTGGTGCACGAGGTCGGCGAGATGCCGGTCGAGCACCTCGTCTACGGCTTCCGGGCGCTCAGCAGCAAGACCGACCGCGACCGCGTGGTCCAGGCCATCGCCGAGGCGGACGTCGTGACGACCGCCGTCGGCGCTCGCACACTCCCGCTCGTCGCGCCGCTCATCGCCGAGGGGCTCGCGGCCCGGCCGCTCGAGCGTGGCGACGTGACGGTCGTGGCGTGCGAGAACGCGTTCAACGCCACCGACTCCCTGCACGCGAGCATCCGTCGTGCGCCGGTGCTCGAGGACCGCGACATCGCCGCCGTGTTCGCGAACTGCGCGATCGACCGCATCGTCCCCGACCAGTCCGGCGTGCTCGGCCAGTCCGGTGGCCTCGACGTCGTCCTCGAGCCCTTCTACGAGTGGGTCATCGAGCGCACGCCGTTCCTCGGCTCCGACGCCGAACCCCCGACGATCGAGGGCGTCACGTGGGTCGACGACCTGCAGCCCTTCGTCGAGCGCAAGCTCTACACGGTCAACACCGCGCACGCGACGGCCGCCTACCACGGCTACGTCCGCGGCATCCGGCTGATCCGCGAAGCCCTCGAGGACGATGCCGTCCGTGCCGAGGTCGACGGTGTCCTCGCCGAGACCACCGCACTGCTCGTGGCGAAGCACGGCTTCGACCCGGAGGAGCACGCGCGCTACGTCGCGGCGAACCTGTCGCGCATCGCGAACCCGCACCTGCCCGACACCACCGTGCGCGTCGGACGGAACCCGCTCCGCAAGCTCGGCCGGCGCGAGCGGTTCGTCGGGCCGGCCGCACAGCTCGCCGAACGGGGCCTGCCCGTCGGTCACCTGCTCGGGGCCGTCCGCGTCGCGCTCGCGTTCGACGACGAGAACGACCCGGAGTCGATCGAGCTGCACGCGCTGCTCCGCTCCGGCGCGACGGCGCACGCGCTCACCGAGATCCTCACCGGACTGATGGAGAGCCACCCGCTGTTCCCCGCCGTGCGCGAGGTCGTCGCCGAGGTGCTCCAGACGCAGCCCGCCGACGCCTGAGCGGTCGTCCCACCGGGAACCCGTGGTCTCCCCGTGCGCCGGTCCCTCGTAGGATCGAGGCATGAACACGGCAGCATCCCCACCCGACGGGTCGGTCGACCCGGACGTGACGAACGCCGTCGACCACGACGACGAGGCGCTCAGCTGGGGTGACGCCGACGACGCCACCCACGTCGACGCCGCGCACAACCCGGTCGCCGTCAAGGACCGTGGCGACCGCGACCCCGAGGCACCGGAGACCTCCGGCGCACTCGTCGGGTTCGGCGTGTTCGGCGGGCTCTACCTGCTCTACACCGTCGCCTGGCTGCTGACGGCGTCCACGTCGTACGTCTCGGGTGTCGACACCGTCCTGACGGTCTTCGTCGAGGTCCTGCGGTTCCTCGCCATCCTCGCGCCGGCGCTGTGGTTCACGGTCGTGCTGTGGGCCGCCCGGGGCAGCCGGACCCGGACGCGACTGCTCTGGATGCTGCTCGGTGCCGTCGTGCTGTTCCCGTGGCCGTTCCTGCTGACGAGGAGCTTCGGGTGACCGCCGCGACGCCGGCCGCACGCCGGTCGCCCGGCCCGGTCGTCGGCCGCGTCGCCGTCTGGGTCGTGTTCGCGGTGCTGTTCGCCTACATGACGGTGCAGGCGGTGGGGAACCTCACGCAGATCTCGCAGCGGGTGGACGAGTTCAACGCCTTCCTCGCGACGACCTCGGGCGGGGAATCGCTGCAGGCGAGCACGCCCTGGCTGTGGCTGGTCCTGGACATCCTGATCGCCCCCGTCGCGTTCGTGGCCGCCCTGGTGATCACGCGTCGTGCGCGGCTGACCGTGACCGTCGCCGTGTTCGTCCTCGCCTTCGCGGCAGCCGGCGCGCTGTGGCTCGACCTGCAGCTGTTCGTGCCGAGCCTGCTGCAGTTCTAGACGAGCGCGGTCGTAACGGACCGCGCACGTCGATAGCATGGTGGGATACCAACCGTCTCTCGTGAGGAAACAGCAGCTGTGTCGAAGCCGGTCGTCCTGATCGCCGAAGAACTCTCGCCCGCCACGGTCGACGCCCTCGGGCCCGACTTCGAGATCCGAAACGTGGACGGCACCGACCGGCCCGCGCTCCTGTCGGCCCTCGCCGACGCGGATGCCGTGCTGGTGCGTTCCGCCACCAAGGTCGATGCCGAGGCGATCGCCGCGGCCCCGAACCTCAAGGTCGTCGCCCGTGCCGGTGTCGGCCTGGACAACGTCGACATCAAGGCGGCGACCACCGCCGGTGTGATGGTGGTGAACGCTCCGACGTCGAACATCATCTCCGCCGCCGAGCTCACCGTCGGGCACATCCTGTCGCTCGCCCGCCACATCCCGGCCGCGCACGCGTCGCTGGCCGCCGGCGCCTGGAAGCGCTCGTCCTACACGGGCGTCGAGCTCTACGAGAAGACCGTCGGGATCATCGGTCTCGGCCGCATCGGCGCGCTCATCACGCAGCGCCTGCAGGCCTTCGGCGTCCAGGTCATCGCCTACGACCCCTACGTCACGACGGCTCGCGCCCAGCAGCTCGGGGTCGAGCTCGTCTCCCTCGACGACCTGCTGCGGCGTGCCGACTTCGTCACGATCCACATGCCGCGCACCCCCGAGACCCTCGGCATGATCTCGGACGACCAGTTCGCGCTCATGAAGCCGACGGCGTTCGTCGTGAACGTCGCCCGCGGCGGTCTGATCGACGAGGACGCCCTGCACCGCGCACTGACCGCGAACACCATCGCGGGCGCCGGCCTCGACGTCTTCGTGTCGGAGCCGCCGAAGGACTCCCCGCTCGTCTCGCTGCCCAACGTCGTCGTCACGCCGCACCTCGGTGCCTCGACCGACGAAGCGCAGGAGAAGGCCGGCGTCTCGGTCGCGAAGTCGGTGCGCCTCGCGCTCGGCGGCGAGCTCGTGCCGGACGCGGTCAACGTCGCCGGTGGCGTCATCGACCCGTACGTCCGTCCGGGCATCCCGCTGGTCGAGAAGCTCGGTCAGGTCTTCACGGCCCTCGCCACCTCGCCCGTGACGAGCATCGACGTCGAGGTCCACGGCGAGCTCGCCGAGTACGACGTCAGCGTGCTCAAGCTCGCAGCGCTCAAGGGCGTCTTCACCGACGTCGTCAGCGACCAGGTGTCGTACGTCAACGCCCCGCTCATCGCGGAGCAGCGCGGCGTCACCGTGCGGCTCATCACCGAGACCGACAGCCCCGAGTACCGCAACGTGCTCACGATCCGCGGCGCCCAGTCCGACGGCCCGGCGATCAGCGTCTCCGGCACGCTCACGGGCCCGAAGCAGGTCGAGAAGCTCGTCGAGATCAACGGCCACGACGTCGAGGTCCCGCTCGACCGGCACCACGTCGTCATGGAGTACGTCGACCGCCCCGGCATCGTCGCGGTCTACGGCAAGGAGTTCGGCGAGGCCGGCATCAACATCGCGGCGATGCAGATCTCGCGCGAAGCCGCCGGCGGACAGGCGCTCAGCGTCCTGACCGTCGACTCCCCGGTGCCCGCCGAGATCCTCGAGCACGTCGGCCGGGCCATCGACGCCTCCTCGCTCCGCGAGATCGACATCACGCTCTGATGGACGTCCGGACGCTCAAGCTCGCGGTGATCCGCGGGGACGGCATCGGACCAGAGGTCGTCGACGAGGCGCTCAAGGTCCTGCACGCCGTGACCCCGGACGACCTCGTCATCGAGGAGACCCCGTTCTCCCTCGGCGCGACGCGGTACCTCGAGACCGGTGACATCCTCACCGAGGACGACATGTCCGCCATCGCATCGCACGACGCGATCCTGCTCGGCGCGGTCGGTGGGGACCCGCGCGACCCCCGGCTGGCCGGCGGGATCATCGAGCGTGGACTCCTGCTGAAGCTGCGCTTCGCGTTCGACCACTACGTCAACCTGCGGCCGACCAAGGTGTACGACGCCGTCGCGACGCCGCTCGCCGCACCGGGCGCGGTCGACTTCGTCGTCGTGCGCGAGGGCACCGAGGGGCCGTACGTCGGCAACGGCGGTGCGATCCGGTCGGGGACCCCGCAGGAGATCGCGACCGAGGTCTCGCTGAACACCGCGTTCGGTGTCGAGCGGGTCGTGCGGTACGCCTTCGACCTGGCGGACCGTCGGGCACGGAAGCACCTGACGCTCGTGCACAAGAGCAACGTCCTGGTGCACGCCGGCGCCCTGTGGCAGCGCACGGTCGCGGCCGTCGGGGCGGAGTTCCCGGACGTCACGGTGGACTACCAGCACGTCGACGCGGTGACGATCCACATGGTGAGGGAACCTGCTAGGTTCGACGTCATCGTCACCGACAACCTCTTCGGCGACATCATCACCGACCTGGCCGGCGCGATCAGCGGCGGCATCGGTCTGGCGGCCTCGGGCAACATCAACCCGGACGGCACCTTCCCCAGCATGTTCGAGCCGGTCCACGGCTCCGCGCCGGACATCGCGGGTCAGCAGAAGGCCGATCCGACGGCCGCCATCCTCTCCGTCGCCCTGCTGCTCGACCACATCGGCCGCAGTGACCTCGCGACGGCGGTGACGCGGGCCGTCGAGGCGGACCTGGCAGACCGGGGCACCACGCAGCGTCGCACGGCCGAGATCGGCGACGCCATCGCCGCCGCGGCCACGGCACGCACCACCACCGCCTGAGAAGGAGCCCTCCCCATGAGCACCGACACCGCCTTCGGACTCGAGTTCGCCACCACCCCGTCCGCGGACCGTCGCGCCGCAGCCGAGCGCGAGGAGATCCTCGCCGACCCGGGCTTCGGCAAGCACTTCACGGACCACATGGCCACCGTCGAGTGGACGCTCGACGACGGCTGGCACAGTGCCTCGATCCACCCGTACGGGCCGCTCACGCTCGACCCGAGCGCCAGCGTGCTGCACTACGCGCAGGAGATCTTCGAGGGGCTCAAGGCGTACCGGCACGCGGACGGCTCGGTGTGGTCGTTCCGCCCGGACGCCAACGCTCGCCGGTTCCAGCGGTCTGCCCGCCGGCTGGCGCTGCCGGAACTGCCGGTCGAGGCGTTCGTCGAGTCGATCCGACAGATCGTGCAGGCCGACGTCGACTGGGTGCCGTCCGCGCCAGAGACGAGCCTGTACCTGCGGCCCTTCATGATCGCGACCGAGTCGTTCCTGGGGGTGCGGGCGGCCCAGGCGGTGGCCTACCACTGCATCGCCAGCCCGGCAGGGGCGTACTTCACCTCCGGCCCGAAGCCGGTCTCGATCTGGCTGTCCACCCAGTACGCCCGCGCGGGCAAGGGCGGGACCGGTGCCGCCAAGACGGGCGGCAACTACGCGTCGTCGTTGCTGCCCCAGCAAGAGGCGTACGAGCACGGGTGCCAGCAGGTCATGTTCCTCGACTCGGTCGAGGGCAAGTACCTCGAAGAGCTGGGCGGCATGAACGTCGTGCTCGTGCGGTCCGACGGAACGCTCGTCACGCCCGACTCCGACTCGATCCTCGAGGGCATCACGCGCGACTCGATCCTGCAGTTGGCGGAGGACCGCGGCCTCACGGTCGAGAAGCGCCGCGTGACCCTCGACGAATGGCGCGACGGTGTGGCCGACGGCTCCATCACCGAAGCGTTCGCGTGCGGGACGGCCGCCGTCGTGACCCCGATCGCGGAACTCCGCGGCGAGGGCTTCACGATCGGCTCGCCGACCCAGGGCGCCGGGGAACTCACCATGTCCCTGCGCGACGAGCTCACCGACATCCAGTACGGCCGTCGTCCCGACCCGCACGGGTGGATGACGAAGCTGACCGACGCGTCCTGATCGACGCTCGGGCGTGGGTAGGGTCGAACGGTGAAGATCGCACGGTTCAGCAGCAAGGGTGAAGACCCCCGGTACGGCATCCTCGACGAACGGCACCTGGTGGTGCTCGCGGGAGACCCCATGTACCAGGGGTTCGAGACCACGGGGGAGCGCGTCGCACTCGCCGACGCCAAGCTCCTCGCCCCCGTCATCCCGCGGTCGAAGGTCATCGGGGTGGGGCTCAACTACCTCGAGCACGCTTCGGAGATGGACGAGCGTGCCGGCGACGACCCGGTGGTGTTCCTCAAGCCGAACACCTCGGTGATCGGGCCGGACGAGCCCATCCGCCTGCCGGCCGACATCGGTCGCGTCGACCACGAGGGCGAACTCGCCATCGTGATCGGTTCGCTCGCCAAGAACGTCCGGCGCGAGGACTTCGCGAGCGTCGTCCTCGGGTACACGATCGCGAACGACGTGACGGCCCGCGACCTACAGGCCCGCGACGGGCAGTGGACGCGGTCGAAGGGGTTCGACACGTTCTGCCCGCTCGGCCCGGTCATCGAGACCGAGATCGACCCGTCGGACATCCGCATCGAGACCCGGGTGGACGGCGACCTGCGTCAGGCGGGCTCGACGAACGAGATGGTCCACGACATCCCGTCGCTCGTCGAGTTCGTGTCGTCGATCTGGACCCTGCTGCCCGGAGACGTGATCCTGACCGGTACCCCGGCGGGCGTCGGTCAGATCCGCGACGGCGAGGTCGTCGAGGTGACGATCTCCGGTATCGGCACACTCAAGAACCCCGTGATCGCCCGCCACTGACACGGCTCGTCACGGCAACGGCCCGTTCCCCTCGGGGGAGCGGGCCGTTCCGCGTCCGCGGGCCGATCGGGGCGACACGCCCGGGATGCCGCCTGGCTTGGCGCAGCCGTCCGCCCCTGCGTAAAGTAATCACTCGTTGCCACGGCGGCGGAGAACGGAACGGCTGAGACGGTCCCTGGGTTCACCCGGAGACCTTGTCCGCCACGGTTCTTCCCCGGGTAGCGGATTTCACAGCCTCTCTGGCGGAGCATCTTCGGGTGTCGAGTGGGGAGTGCGTCTGGTCCTTGAGAACTCAACAGCGTGCACATTGTCAATGCCAATTTATTGATTGACCTCGTGCCTGGCCTTCCTTCGGGTTGGTTGGGTTTGAGACAATTCCTTTTGGATTGAAGATTGTCAGTAGACAGTCAACAGTCAGAATCAACTCGGTCTGACACTTTCGAGTGTTGGGTCTGTATTTTTTTACGGAGAGTTTGATCCTGGCTCAGGACGAACGCTGGCGGCGTGCTTAACACATGCAAGTCGAACGATGATGCCCAGCTTGCTGGGTGGATTAGTGGCGAACGGGTGAGTAACACGTGAGTAACCTGCCCCTGACTCTGGGATAAGCGTTGGAAACGACGTCTAATACTGGATATGATCACTGGCCGCATGGTCTGGTGGTGGAAAGATTTTTTGGTTGGGGATGGACTCGCGGCCTATCAGCTTGTTGGTGAGGTAATGGCTCACCAAGGCGACGACGGGTAGCCGGCCTGAGAGGGTGACCGGCCACACTGGGACTGAGACACGGCCCAGACTCCTACGGGAGGCAGCAGTGGGGAATATTGCACAATGGGCGAAAGCCTGATGCAGCAACGCCGCGTGAGGGATGACGGCCTTCGGGTTGTAAACCTCTTTTAGTAGGGAAGAAGCGAAAGTGACGGTACCTGCAGAAAAAGCACCGGCTAACTACGTGCCAGCAGCCGCGGTAATACGTAGGGTGCAAGCGTTGTCCGGAATTATTGGGCGTAAAGAGCTCGTAGGCGGTTTGTCGCGTCTGCTGTGAAATCCCGAGGCTCAACCTCGGGCTTGCAGTGGGTACGGGCAGACTAGAGTGCGGTAGGGGAGATTGGAATTCCTGGTGTAGCGGTGGAATGCGCAGATATCAGGAGGAACACCGATGGCGAAGGCAGATCTCTGGGCCGTAACTGACGCTGAGGAGCGAAAGCATGGGGAGCGAACAGGATTAGATACCCTGGTAGTCCATGCCGTAAACGTTGGGCGCTAGATGTAGGGACCTTTCCACGGTTTCTGTGTCGTAGCTAACGCATTAAGCGCCCCGCCTGGGGAGTACGGCCGCAAGGCTAAAACTCAAAGGAATTGACGGGGGCCCGCACAAGCGGCGGAGCATGCGGATTAATTCGATGCAACGCGAAGAACCTTACCAAGGCTTGACATACACCGGAAACGGCCAGAGATGGTCGCCCCCTTGTGGTCGGTGTACAGGTGGTGCATGGTTGTCGTCAGCTCGTGTCGTGAGATGTTGGGTTAAGTCCCGCAACGAGCGCAACCCTCGTTCTATGTTGCCAGCGGGTTATGCCGGGGACTCATAGGAGACTGCCGGGGTCAACTCGGAGGAAGGTGGGGATGACGTCAAATCATCATGCCCCTTATGTCTTGGGCTTCACGCATGCTACAATGGCCGGTACAAAGGGCTGCGATACCGTAAGGTGGAGCGAATCCCAAAAAGCCGGTCTCAGTTCGGATTGAGGTCTGCAACTCGACCTCATGAAGTCGGAGTCGCTAGTAATCGCAGATCAGCAACGCTGCGGTGAATACGTTCCCGGGCCTTGTACACACCGCCCGTCAAGTCATGAAAGTCGGTAACACCCGAAGCCGGTGGCCTAACCCTTGTGGAAGGAGCCGTCGAAGGTGGGATCGGTGATTAGGACTAAGTCGTAACAAGGTAGCCGTACCGGAAGGTGCGGCTGGATCACCTCCTTTCTAAGGAGCATCTGGCCTCGTGGTGTCCCTTCATTGGGGCACGCATGGTCCAGGCGCCTGATTCGGACCGAACGTGTCCGACGGGTAGCTCATGGGTGGAACATTGACAGTGCAGCTGGTACCGATGGTGCTGGCCTCAGTACGCTCCGCTTGCGGGGTTGGAACGGGTTGGTGTCGCACGGGCTGGCTGGTGCACGTTGTTGGGTCCTGAGGGACCAGGCTTCCTGATCTGCTGTGAGGCGGGTTGGGGGTTGGGCCGCATGGAGTGATCCGTGGTGTGTCCTTCGTTGGGCCGCATGAAGCACTGTCACTGGACGGTGGGGAGTGTGGTGCCGATCGTATGTTGAGAACTACACAGTGGACGCGAGCATCTTTGATTCGCGTCATCCAATCGATCTGAGGTCTTCGGGCTGATGGTTGTGGGTGATGACGGATCGCAATTTTAATCTTTGTGGTCAAGTTTCTAAGAGCAAACGGTGGATGCCTTGGCATCTGGAGCCGAAGAAGGACGTAGAAATCTGCGATAAGCCTCGGGGAGCTGATAATCGAGCCCTGATCCGAGGATTTCCGAATGGGGAAACCCCGCTGGGCGCTTTTGTGACCTGGTGACTCCCGCCTGAATATATAGGGCGGGTAGAGGGAACGTGGGGAAGTGAAACATCTCAGTACCCACAGGAAGAGAAAACAACATGTGATTCCGTGAGTAGTGGCGAGCGAAAGCGGATGAGGCTAAACCGATCATGTGTGATAGCCGGCGGGCGTTGCATGGTCGGGGTTGTGGGACACGTCACTCAGTTCTGCCGGACTGGGGCGGTTACAGCGCATCATAGTCGAACCGGTTTGAAAGCCGGGCCGTAGTGGGTGCCAGCCCCGTAGACGAAATGGTGTTATGGCCGGATGTGTATCCCAAGTAGCACGGGGCCCGAGAAATCCCGTGTGAATCTGTCAGGACCACCTGATAAGCCTAAATACTCCCAGATGACCGATAGCGGACAAGTACCGTGAGGGAAAGGTGAAAAGTACCCCGGGAGGGGAGTGAAATAGTACCTGAAACCGTTTGCTTACAAACCGTCGGAGCCTCCTTAGTAGGGGTGACGGCGTGCCTTTTGAAGAATGAGCCTGCGAGTTAGTGATATGTGGCGAGGTTAACCCGTGTGGGGCAGCCGTAGCGAAAGCGAGTCTGAATAGGGCGTTTGAGTCGCATGTTCTAGACCCGAAGCGAAGTGATCTATCCATGGCCAGGTTGAAGCGACGGTAAGACGTCGTGGAGGACCGAACCCACTTCAGTTGAAAATGGAGGGGATGAGCTGTGGATAGGGGTGAAAGGCCAATCAAACTTCGTGATAGCTGGTTCTCTCCGAAATGCATTTAGGTGCAGCGTTGCGTGTTTCTCGCCGGAGGTAGAGCTACTGGATGGCCGATGGGCCTCAACAGGTTACTGACGTCAGCCAAACTCCGAATGCCGGTGAGTGAGAGCGCAGCAGTGAGACGGTGGGGGATAAGCTTCATCGTCGAGAGGGAAACAACCCAGACTACCAACTAAGGTCCCTAAGCGTGTGCTAAGTGGGAAAGGATGTGGAGTTGCATAGACAACCAGGAGGTTGGCTTAGAAGCAGCCACCCTTGAAAGAGTGCGTAATAGCTCACTGGTCAAGTGATTCCGCGCCGACAATGTAACGGGGCTCAAGCACACCACCGAAGTTGTAGATTTCGCACATTGACAAGCCTTCGTGGTTCAGTCGTGCGGAGTGGTAGGAGAGCGTCGTGTGGCGAGTGAAGCGGCGGAGTGATCCAGCCGTGGACGCTACACGAGTGAGAATGCAGGCATGAGTAGCGAAAGACGGGTGAGAAACCCGTCCTCCGAAAGACCAAGGGTTCCAGGGCCAGGTTAATCCGCCCTGGGTAAGTCGGGACCTAAGGCGAGGCCGACAGGCGTAGTCGATGGACAACGGGTTGATATTCCCGTACCGGCGAACAACCGCCCAAGCTAATCCAGTGGTGCTAAGAGTCCTAACCCGGTACAACCGGATCCCTTCGGGGTGATGGTGGCCGGTCTAACGCTCGACCCCATGCTGGTGCGGTTAGCGTATGAACAGGTGTGACGCAGGAAGGTAGCTGAGCCAGGCGATGGTATCCGTAAGGTGAACCTGGTGTAAGGATGTAGGGCTGACGATAGGCAAATCCGTCGTCTGTGTGCCTGAGATCCGACGCGTACCCGTAAGGGGAAATCAGTGATCCTATGCTGCCGAGAAAAGCATCGACGCGAGGTTGCAGCCGCCCGTACCCGAAACCGACTCAGGTGGTCAGGTAGAGAATACCAAGGAGATCGAGAGAATCGTGGTTAAGGAACTCGGCAAAATGCCCCCGTAACTTCGGGAGAAGGGGGGCCGGACACGTGACCGGATTTACTCCGTGAGCGTTGAAGGCCGCAGAGACCAGTGGGAAGCGACTGTTTACTAAAAACACAGGTCCGTGCGAAGTCGCAAGACGATGTATACGGACTGACGCCTGCCCGGTGCTGGAAGGTTAAGAGGAAGGGTTAGCCTTTGGGCGAAGCTCTGAATTTAAGCCCCAGTAAACGGCGGTGGTAACTATAACCATCCTAAGGTAGCGAAATTCCTTGTCGGGTAAGTTCCGACCTGCACGAATGGCGTAACGACTTCCCAGCTGTCTCAACCGCGAACTCGGCGAAATTGCACTACGAGTAAAGATGCTCGTTACGCGCAGCAGGACGGAAAGACCCCGTGACCTTTACTACAGTTTGGTATTGGTGTTCGGTGTGGCTTGTGTAGGATAGGTGGGAGACTGTGAAGCGGGCACGCTAGTGTTCGTGGAGTCATTGTTGAAATACCACTCTGGTCACTCTGGATGTCTAACGTAGGACCCTGATCGGGTTCATGGACAGTGCCTGATGGGTAGTTTAACTGGGGCGGTTGCCTCCCAAAGAGTAACGGAGGCGCCCAAAGGTTCCCTCAACCTGGTTGGCAATCAGGTGGCGAGTGTAAGTGCACAAGGGAGCTTGACTGTGAGACTGACAGGTCGAGCAGGGACGAAAGTCGGGACTAGTGATCCGGCAGTGGCTTGTGGAAGCGCTGTCGCTCAACGGATAAAAGGTACCTCGGGGATAACAGGCTGATCTTGCCCAAGAGTCCATATCGACGGCATGGTTTGGCACCTCGATGTCGGCTCGTCGCATCCTGGGGCTGGAGTAGGTCCCAAGGGTTGGGCTGTTCGCCCATTAAAGCGGTACGCGAGCTGGGTTTAGAACGTCGTGAGACAGTTCGGTCCCTATCCGCTGCGCGCGTTGGAAATTTGAGAAGATCTATCCCTAGTACGAGAGGACCGGGATGGACGAACCTCTGGTGTGTCAGTTGTTCTGCCAAGGGCACCGCTGATTAGCTACGTTCGGACCGGATAACCGCTGAAAGCATCTAAGCGGGAAGCCGTCTTCGAGATGAGATTTCCATGCACCTTGAGTGTGAGAGGCTCCCAGCAGACTACTGGGTTGATAGGCCGGATGTGGAAGCGGGGACTAACGACCCGTGGAGCTGACCGGTACTAATAAGCCGAAGACTTGATAACACACTGATTTCCGTGCACGTGTTGCACGGGCTCGCGTCCACTTTGTGGTTCCCGACAGACGATCGGGAATCAAACTGAATAACTCAGCTACAGCTGGGACATGTTTGAGACCAGATCATGGTCGACAGTGTTCCGGTGGTCATAGCGAGAGGGAAACGCCCGGTCACATTCCGAACCCGGAAGCTAAGCCTCTCAGCGCCGATGGTACTGCAAGGGGGACCTTGTGGGAGAGTAGGACGCCGCCGGACTTAACGTGGTAACACCAGGGAACCCCTGACCAGCACTGGTCAGGGGTTTTCTGCGTTCACGACCGCTCCGGAGCGGGGCGTGACGGTAGCATTGGCGGGTCATGACTGCGCCATTCACCACTGCTTCCGGGTCCGAGATCCGTGTCCGTTTCTGCCCGAGCCCGACGGGGACCCCGCACGTGGGGCTCATCCGCACGGCGCTCTTCAACTGGGCGTACGCGCGCCACACCGGCGGCAAGCTCGTGTTCCGCATCGAGGACACCGACGCCGCCCGTGACAGCGAGGAGTCGTACGCGCAGATCCTCGACGCGCTGCGCTGGCTCCGGCTCGACTGGGACGAGGGCGTCGACGCCGGCGGGGAGCACGGTCCGTACCGACAGTCGGAGCGCACGGCGATCTACGACGACGTCATCGCGAAGCTGAAGGCGTCCGGGCACGTCTACGAGTCCTTCGTCACCCCCGAGGAGATGGAGGCCCGCAACAAGGCCGCCGGACGCGATCCCAAGCAGGGGTACGACAACCACGAGCGGGACCTCACCGAGGCCGAGCGCCAGGCGTTCCGCGACCAGGGCCGCGAGCCGGCGCTCCGGCTCCGGGTGCCGGACCGTGACCTGAGCTTCGACGACCTGGTGCGTGGCGAGATCACCTTCAAGCAGGGGACGTTCCCCGACTTCGTGGTCGTCCGGCCGAACGGCAAGCCGCTGTACACGTTCACGAACCCGGTGGACGACGCCCTGATGGGCATCACGCACGTGCTGCGCGGCGAGGACCTGCTGTCCTCCACCCCGCGGCAGATCGCCCTGTACGAGGCGCTGTACGAGATCGGGCTCGCTCCGTCGATCCCGGTGTTCGGTCACCTGCCGTACGTGATGGGCGAGGGCAACAAGAAGCTCTCCAAGCGTGACCCCGAGGCGAACCTGTTCCACCACCGGGACGCCGGCATGATCCCCGAGGGGCTCGTCAACTACCTGGCGCTGCTCGGTTGGTCGATCGGTGCCGACCGCGACGTCTTCTCGATCGACGAGATGGTGGCGGCGTTCGAGGTCACCGACGTCAACCCGAACCCCGCACGCTTCGACCACAAGAAGGCCGAGGCGATCAACGGCGACCACATCCGACTGCTCGACGCCGCGGACTTCCGGTCCCGTCTGCTGCCCTACCTGACCGACCTCGTCGCCGATCCGCCCACCGCGGAGCAGCTCGAGGTCCTGACGAAGGCGGCTCCGCTCGTCCAGGAGCGCATGCAGCTGCTCGGCGAGGCGCCGGCGATGCTCGGGTTCCTGTTCACCGACGACGCCGACCTGGTGGTCGAGGACGACGCGCTGGCATCGCTCAAGGGCGACACCGCCGCGGTGCTCACGGCCGGCATCGCTGCGCTCGAGCAGCTCGACGACTGGCGCACCGAGGCGATCGAGGCCGCGCTCCGCACCGCGCTCATCGACGACCTCGGACTGAAGCCCCGTGTCGCCTTCGGCCCGCTGCGCGTGGGGGTGTCCGGTCGCCGGATCAGCCCGCCGCTCTTCGAGTCGATGGAGATCCTCGGCAAGGAGTCCACCCTGACGCGGCTCCGCGCCCTCGCGGCCCGCTGAGCGGGGCACGATGAGCACCGCGGGAAGCGCTGCAGGGAGCCCGGACGAGCCGAGCACGCCGGTCGTCCACGACGTCGCGGTCATCGGTGCCGGACCCGCCGGGTTGAGCGCTGCGCTCAACCTGGTACGGGCGAAGCGGACGGTGCTCCTCGTGGACGCCAACCGGCCGCGCAACGCCGCGACCCTGCGCTCGCACGGCTTCCTGACGCGTGACGGGGTCTCGCCGCTCGAGCTCCGGAAGCTCGGCCGTGTCGAGGTCGAGGCGTACCCGGAGGCGACGGTCGTGCAGGCCGTGGTCGACCTCGTGACGCCCGACGCCGACGGCTGGCGGCTGCACGGGACCTGGCGCGGCACCGAGGTGGATGCGCGGGCGAGGACCGTCGTCGTCGCCACGGGGCTGCGCGAGGAGTTCCCGGCGCTGCCGATGCTCCGCGCGTTCTACGGCACCGCGGTGCACAGCTGCGTCGAGTGCGATGCGTACGACAAGGCGGGGCAGCCCCTCGCGTTCATCTGCGAGACCGACGACGTCGTGGACCGTGCGCTGCTCATCGCGGCGTGGACGGACGACCTGATCGTCTACACGAACGGCGTGGCGCCGCTCGACGACGCCGGGCGTGCGCGCTTGGCTCGTGCCGGTGTCGTGATCGACGAGCGGGTGATCGAGGACCTCGAGGGGGACCGGACCGGGATGACCGGAGTCCGGCTCGTCGACGGCCACGTGGAGCCGCGCACGGGCGGTTTCGTCCGACCGACGTGGCACGCCGACCTCGACTGGCTGCACACGACCGCCGGCACCGGTACCGGCCCGGACACCGACACGCCCGGCGCGCTGACCGCCCTCGAGCGCGATGCGCAGGGGCTCCTCGTCGTCGACCGGGTCGGCCGGACGACGGTCCCCGGGCTGTACGCCGTGGGGGACGTGACCCCTCCCGGGCCGGAGCAGCTCATCGTGGCGGCCGGGCACGGAGCCGCGACGGCCGCTGCGGTACACCGTGACCTCGTGGGTGGTCTTGCGGACCTCCGGGATGCTGTACAGTAGTTGATCGTGCCCCGGACAACGGGGCCGGAAGGCCAGCAGGCCTTTTGGGGTATGGTGTAATTGGCAACACAGCGGTTTCTGGTACCGTCGTTCTTGGTTCGAGTCCAGGTACCCCAGCACTCGAAGAACAGCCCCCGGGAGGTCCCGGGGGCTGTTCTCGTTTCACCGGAGATCCGAAGGCTCCGGACAGCGCGTTCCGAGGTTGCGCGGAACCGCACGATGCGTCGTGTCCGCGCGGCCCGCTCCGGGCCCTGGACCGTTCCTGTTCGCGGGCCGAGCGCGCCGGCGGTGGCGAGCCGTGCCTCCTGGCCGGGTTGCGGGACCCCGCACCGCGCGTGACGCGGCTCGTGGGCGGCACCGTGCCGCACGTACGGTCGCAGGACCGACGCGGGACACGCGGCGGCCCGCCGACGATCATCCGAGGTGTCATCGTGACCTCCGCCGACCCGCTGACGACAGCCGACCACTGGACCCACCGCGCCGCGATCCCGCTGGCCGGCGACCACTCCGTCCTGGACCGCTGGGACCGCGTGGTCGCGCTCCACGGCGACGCAGCGGCACTCGCCGGGGACGGCCGCCCGTACACGTTCCGGCAGGCGGACGGAGCGTCGCGCTCCCTCGCTTCGGTGCTCGGCGCCGAGCTCCGACCCGACGACCGCAGCGGCGCGGGAGTGGGCGCTGTCGCCGGCGGAGCGTCGAAGCCGGTCGGCGTCATGGCCGGCCAGACCACCGAGGCCGTCGTCGCGATCCTGGCGCTCGTCCGCGCGGGGCGCACCGTGGTGGTGCTCGACGAGCACCTGCCCGTGGTCCGGCTCGGACACGTCGCCCGGCTCGCCGGCGTCGACGAGATCGTGGCGGATCCCGCGCGCGCCGACCTCGCGGCCACCGTCGTCGCCGAGCGCGACGGACGCGTGCACGCACTCGCCGACCTGCTCGAACGACACGGCGAGTCGGCGAGCGACGAGCGGGCGACCGACGTGACGACGGCCGACACGGCAGCGGACACGGCAGCCGACGCGCCCGCCGGCACCCGCGCCGCCGGCCTTCGCGCCGCCGACACCCGACCCGGCACGCGCCCCGGCGGCCGCGACCCGTTCGCGATCGTCTTCACCTCCGGCTCGACGGGCATGCCGAAGGGCGTCGTCCTGACGCACCGGCAGCAGCTCGCGAACGCCGAGCAGGACGCCGTCGCCCTCGGCACCGGTCCCGAAGACCGGCTCGGCGTGGTCTTGCCGCTGTCGTTCGCGGCCGGGCTGCTGTTCTCGTTCGACACGCTGCTGAACGGCGGCAGCGTCGTGCTCCTCGAACCCCGCGAACTCGGGGTCGAGCGCCTGCTCGCACGGTTCACCGACGACGGCGTGAACGTCCTCGTCTGCACCCCGCACCTGCTGCGCTCGATCGTCGGTTCGCAGACGGCACCCGGGGCGCAGGCGTCCGGCGCGGCGCCCGCGCTCGGCGGCCTGCGCTTCCTGATGACCACGGGCGAGGCGGTGACCGGGGCGGACATCGCCGCCGCCCGCCCGCACCTCGACCCGACGACGCTGCTCCTCAACGCGTTCGGGTCGAGCGAGACCGGCTGCGTGGCGTACTGCCCCGTCGAGCCCGGGTCGCCGGTGCCCGAGGGCGTCGTCCCCGCCGGGTGGCCGTTGCCCGGCAAGCAGGTGCTCGTGCTGCGCGAGGACGGCAGCCGCGCCGAACCGGGGGAGACCGGCGAGCTCGTCATCGTCTCCGAGGGCCTGACCGCCGGGTACTGGGGCGCCCCGGAGAAGACCGCAGAACGGGCCGGACGCACCGACGACGGCACGCCGACCTGGCGCCAGGGCGACCTCGCCCGGATCGAGCCGGACGGTCGGCTCGTGCTGCTCGGACGGTCCGACGACGCCGTGAAGGTCCGCGGGTACCTCGTCGAACCGAGCGAGGTCGAGGCGGCGCTCCGCGCGATCCCCGAGGTGCACGACGCCGTCGTCACGGCGCAGGTCGACCCACCCGCCGTCACCCGCCTGGTCGCGTACGTCGTCGGCCGTCCGGGCCAGCGGACCCCCGCCCCCGCGGCCCTGCGGCTGGCGCTGCGCGACCGCCTGCCGGAGTACATGGTGCCGGCGTCGATCGTGCCGATGACGGAGCTGCCGCGGAACGAGCGCGGCAAGGTCGACCGTGCCGAGCTGCCGGGTGCGCCGAGCATCGAGACCGAGATGGTCGAGGGCGAGTACGACCAGTGGGAGCTCGTGGTCGGGCAGATCTGGGCCGAGGTGCTGGGGCTCCGGGGTGTGCACCTCGACGAGGACTTCTCCGCGCTCGGCGGCGACTCGCTCTCCGCCGAGGAGATGCTCGCCCTCGTGCAGAGTCGGCTCGGCATCGACCTGCGGTCCTCGGACGTCCTGCAGCACCCCACGCTCCGGGCGTTCGCCCGACGGGTGCGCAGCGGCACGACGGCGCTGCCGAGCCACCCCGACGTGGTCAAGGTTTCCGGCGCGCGCGAGTCCGGCCGTCCCCCCGTGTTCTGCTTCGCCGGCGGCGGAGCGCTCGCGCTGACGTTCCTGCCGTTGTCCCGCTACCTGCCCGAGCACGACGTGTACGCGTTCCAGCAGCACGGCCTCGAGCGTCGGGGGATGCCGGACTGGAGCATCCAGGCCAGCGCCCGCCGGTACGTCGCCCTGATGCGCATCGTGCAGCCACGCGGACCGTACCTGCTGGTCGGCCACTCGCTCGGCGGGCTCATCGCGCTCGAGATCGCCCGACTGCTCACCGAGAGCGGCGAGCAGGTCGAGCACGTCGCGCTGCTGGACACCTACCTGCCGCGGACGGGCGCCGAGGGGGTCCGGCAGCAGTTCGGCCGCCTCGAGCCGCGCGAGCACCGGAACCCCGCGGTCCGCGCCGCCGGCCAGCGCCTCGCCGGGGCCGTCCGGCGGGTCATGCCCACGGGCATGTCGTGGGGCGACCACGTCGCGAAGCGGATGCGCGCCTACAGCGCGGGTGTGCTGCGGCACGGCGGCCAGAAGGACTTCGACGCCTTCTTCGACCAGGCCGAGCTCGTCACCCGGCGGCACCACCCGACGCCGTTCCACGGACGGGCGACGTACGTGCTCGCCGACGCGAACCCGGACGCCGCCGGCTGGTCCGCGCTGCTGCGCGGCCGGACCGAGACCGTGCGGATCGCCGCCGAGCACAGCTCGTTGCTGCGGGAACCGCACGTGGCCGACCTCGCGACGGCGCTGCGTGCGGCGTTCGCGACGGAGGGCGCGGCCCGGAACTGAGCCGGTCGACGGACGGGAGGCCCGGTGCCAGCTGGCACCGGGCCTTCCGTCCGTCTGTCCGTGCGTCCACGGCACGTGGCCGCGCGGTGTTGCGGGTTTCCGTATCCGCAGCCGAGTGTCCGCAATGGACCGCACCGTGCATTGACCGCCTGCCACCCCGCGACGATGGTTGGACACGCGGGGGAGAGTACCCACTCACCTGCGAAGCCGGCGGCGTCGTACCCGCGTCCCGCTGCTCGACCGACGACGGTCACCGTCGTCGATGCGTCATCCGAGGACGCGCCGCTCGTCACACGAGCCACAACCCGACAGCAACCCTGACCCGACAGGACCGCGCCCATGCCCGCACGTACCGTTCGCCCTGCAGACCCGAGGGTCTCCGTCGTCATCCCGGCGCGGAACGAGGCCCGAAACCTCGAGATCATCCTGCCGAAGCTCCCGCCGGTGTACGAGGTGATCCTGGTCGACGGCAACTCCGTCGACGACACCATCGCCGCCGCGCAGCGCGTGATGCCCGACATCCGCGTCGTCCACCAGACCCGCAAGGGCAAGGGCAACGCCCTCGCCTGCGGGTTCGAGGCCGTCACCGGCGACGTCGTCGTCATGTTCGACGCCGACTGCTCCGCCGACCCCGACGAGATCCCGCGCTTCGTGCAGGCACTCGTCGAGGGCGCCGACGTCGCGAAGGGCACCCGCTACTCGCTCGGTGGCGGCAGCGACGACATCACGATCGTCCGCAACCTCGGCAACCGCGGTCTGAACATGCTCTGCAACATCATCCTCGGCACCCGCTACAGCGACCTCTGCTACGGCTACAACGCCTTCTGGGCGGACGTCCTGCCGGAGATCGGCTTGCTGTCCTCCGAGCTGCCGAAGCCGACCGACGGCTCGATGCTGTGGGGCGACGGGTTCGAGATCGAGACCGTGCTCACCTGCCGCTGGTCGGCCGCCGAGCTCGCGATCACCGAGGTCCCCAGCCACGAGAAGCTCCGCGTGCACGGCTCCAGCAACCTCAACGCCGTGACCGACGGCATCCGTGTGCTGAAGTCGATCATGCACGAGCGTCGCCGCGCCGCGATCGGCCGCTCCGAGGTCCGCCGTGCCGCCATGAGCGTCGTGCCGCCGGCCGAGCAGCTGGCCGCCGCGCCGCACGCCGCGGCGCCGCACGCAGCCCCGGCTGCAGCGCACGCGACGGTCCACGCGGCCGGGCACGCCCCGGTCGGCGCACCCGTCGCCGCCGTCGCCAGCCTCGAGGAGGAAGTCGCGTGACGACCGTCGCGGTCGTCATCTGCGCGTACACCCAGCAGCGCTGGGGTGACCTGCAGGACAGCGTCGAGTCCGCCAAGCGCCAGCCCGAGGCCCCCGAGGTCGTCGTCGTGATCGACCACGAGCCCGAGCTCCTCGCCCGCGCCGCTGCACGCTGGCCCGAGCTCCGCGTCGTCCCGAACACCGAGGACCGCGGCCTGTCCGGCGCCCGCAACACCGGCGTCGCCCTCACCGACGCCGACGTCGTCGCGTTCCTGGACGACGACGCCACGGCCGACCCGGACTGGCTCGGCCACATGCTCACCGCACTCGAGGACCCCGACGTCGTCGGCGTCGGCGGTCGGGCCACCCCGTCCTGGCCCACCGCCACCGGTGCCGGCCCCTACGCGGACGAGCTCCTCTGGATCGTCGGCTGCTCGTACCGGGGCCTGCCGGAGACCCCCGGCGACGTGCGCAACGTCATCGGGTCGAGCATGGCCTTCCGCCGTGACGCGATCATGCTCGCCGGCGGCTTCCGCTCCGGCATCGGCCGCGTCGGCAACCAGCCGCTCGGCTGCGAGGAGACCGAACTCTGCATCCGCATCGCCCAGGCCCGTCCGGGTGCGCGCATCCGCCACGAACCCCGGTCGAACGTCTCGCACCGGGTGTCCCCGGACCGCGTGACGATGCGGTACCTGCGTCGCCGCAGCTACTACGAGGGCATCTCGAAGGCCGTCCTGAGCCGCCGCGTCGGCACGGGTGACTCGCTCGCCAGCGAGTCGACGTACCTGACCAAGGTCATCCCCGGAGCGGTGCTGCGCGAACTGCGGCACATCGGCCGCGGCGGCGCCCTGCGCGCCTTCGCGATCGTGCTCTCCGTCGCGTCGACCGTCACCGGCTACGCCGTCGGCCGTGTCCTCGGCGGCGTCGTCGTCCGCACCCCGGCCACCGTGCCGGTCGCACAGCCGGTGGGCACGAGGTGACCCGCGCGACCCTGGCGATGGTCATCTCGCCGATCGTGACCGGCCCGCTGTCCCCGACGTGGGACGGCGCCCTGTGGGTCGGCGAGGTCGACCGAGCCGACGTGCACGCGTCCAGCCACCGTGACGTGGTCGCACTCGAGGGCGCCGCGGGCTACCGGCGCGCTCGACTGCTCGTCCGCGACCACGGCGAACCCCTCGGCTTCGTCGAGGCGGACATCACCGAACGTCGCCGCATCGGCGGGACCATCGACGTCCGGACCCTCCAGCGCGCGATCCGGCCGATGCCGGTGCCCGAGCGTCGGCCGGCAGCAGGTCTGGTGCTGCCGTCCGTCACCGTGGTGCTCTGCACGGACGGTGCCGCCGGCACCACCATGCGGTCGGTGCTCGCCAACGAGTACCCCGACTTCGACGTCGTCGTCGTCTCGCACGGCGCCGACGACAGCGGCGCCGCGACGGTCGCGATCGGCGGACGCCGCGTCACCACGATCGCCGCGCCGGCCGGTGGCCTCGCCGCCGCCCGCAACGCCGGACTCCTCGCAGCGAGCGGCGACGTCGTCGCGTTCGTCGCCGAGGGTGCCGTCGTGGACGGCGACTGGGTCGCCGCGCTCGCCGGAGCGTTCGCCGCGGACCCCGACGTCGCCTGCGTCACCGGACTCGTCCCGAGCGCCGAACTGCGCACCCCCGCGCAGCGCTGGCACGACGACCGCACCGCGGCCGGCCGGACCGTCCGCCGTCGGGTGTTCCGCCTCGACGACACCGACGACGCACCCCCGCACCACCCCTTCGCCGCCGCTGCCTACGGCACCGGTGACAACCTCGCCGTGCACCGTGCGACCGCGCTCCGGATCGGCGGCTTCGACACCGCCTTCGGACCGGGGACCCGCGTCGGCGCCGGCGACGACCTCGACCTCTTCACACGACTGTTGTTCGCCGGATCCGCGATCGCCGTCGAACCGGCCGCCATCGCGTGGCAGCGATCGGCGGACGACGTCGCGTCGCTCCGCGCTGCCGCTGCCGCGCACGGCCACGGACTCGGAGCCTGGATGACCAAGAACGCCATCGACCGCGAGTCGCTCACCGCATCGGTGGACGCAGCGCCAGAGGCGCTCAGCGCCTTCGCGCGACTCGGCCTCGAGCAGGGCGACCGCGTGACGGACATCGCCGGCGACCAGCCCGGCACCGGCGAGGACCGCGTCCCGGACGCGGTCGACACCGAGTTCGCAGCCACCCGGCGGCGACTGCGCGGGGTCGAGCGTCGCTCGGTCCTGGCGGCGCCGTTCCTCGCACTCACCGAACGGCTGCGCGGCGGCGGCACCATCGACCGGAACGCCCGCGGCCGTCACGAGCTCCGGCACGGCCTGGCCTCGGCCGGTCCGGCCCGCCCGGTCGCGGTGGACGCCATGAGCCCGGTCGCGCGGCTCACCGCAGCGGCGATCGTCGTCCTGACGCTCCTCGTCGCCGGGGTCGCGGCGCTCGCCGGACTCCCGGTCCTGCGGGGGAGTGCGATCGGCGTGTACCTCTTCGCGCTGCTCGGCGTCGCCCCGCTGCTGCTCGTCCGCCCGATGCCGTTGGCCCGGTTCAGCGTCTTCGCGGTCACGGCGTCGCTCGTCGGGACGGTCGGCATCGGCTACACGATGGCGACCTTCCAGCTCTGGAACCCCACCGCACCGTTCGTCGGTGTCGTCGTGCTCACCGCGGTCGCCCTCGCCGTCGCCGTGCCGCGGGACGTCGCCGAACTGCAGCGGGCACGCCTCGCGCCGGTCGCCGAGGGGGCCACCGCTCGCCGCTGGACCACCACCCACACCGTCACGGCCGGCTCGGTCGTCGGGCTGCTCGTCATCGTCGTCGCTGCGCTCACGCACATCGGCGACCCGGTGCCGGACGGGCTGTTCGGCTCGCTCGGCCCCGGCCTGGTCGTCGGACTGGCGATCGTCGTCGCCGCTGCCGTCGTCGCCCTGGTGCGCGGCCGCGGACTCGCGATCCCGGTCGTCGTGCTCGGTGGGTCGATCCAGCTCGCGCAGGCCATCACCTACGGCATGCCCACCGTCATGGCGGCCGCCCGCCACATCGGCGTGCTCGAGTACATCCGACGCTGGGGCTCGACGAACCCGGCCGCCGACATCTTCCAGACGTGGTCCGGGCTGTTCGCCGGCGGCGCCTGGGTCGCGGACGTCGGCGGGATCGACAACGCGATGACCATCGCCGCGTGGGTCCCCGTCCTGCTGGCCTTCAGCACGACGATCGCCGTCGGGGTCCTCGCCGCCAACTGGCTGCCGGGCAACCGTCGCCCCTGGATCGCGGCGTTCCTGACCGCGATGACCGGCTCGCTCAACACGACGTACTTCTCGCCGCAGTCGGTGGGCATCCTGATGTCCCTGGTGATCCTCGTGCTGGCCGTCGGCCCGCTGCGACGCACCGCCGCGACCGCTGCCGACGGCGTCCGCTCGACCGTGCTGCGGGCACGCCGCGTGGGCCTGTCCCGGATCATCGCCATCACCCTGATCGGGATCGTGCTGGTCGTCACCCACCAGATCTCGCCGTACCTGACGGTCGCCGCACTCGTGACGCTCATCGTGTTCCGGCTGCTCCGACCCTGGTGGCTCCCGATCGTGGTGCTCGTGCCGGCCGTCGGCTTCGCCCTGCTGAACGACGACATCCTGGGGAAGTTCCTGTCCCTCGGGGCTGTCGGCAAGGTGCTCGACAACGTGCAGCCGCCGTCGCACGACATGACCGTCCTGCCGAAGCCGCTCGTCACCCGGCTCGCGTTCGACATCCCCGCAGCAGCGCTCGTGGTGCTCGGCCTCGTCGCCGTGATAACGGTGCTGATGCGCCGGGACCGCGTGCACTGGGGGCTGCTGGCCACGGCCGCGAGCCCGATCTCGCTGCTCGTCGCGACGAACTACGGCCAGGAGGGCATCTTCCGCGTCGTGCTGTTCGCCACACCGTGGATCGCGATCCTGGCTGCGGGGCTCCCGATGCCCAGCGGCCGGTTGGCTCCCGTCGGTCGCCTCCTCACCCGCACGATGCGACCCACGGCCGTCCAGGTCGTCGTCGCCGCAGCTGCGGTGGCCGCGATGGTCGGGGTCGGCGCCTTCGGCCAGACCGCCCTGGACTGGAACCGCGTCCCGACGCGCAGCCAGTCGGCGGCGACGCAGTTCTACGACTCCACCGCGCCGAAGGGTTCGATGATGCTGCTCACCGGGTCGGCCAACGCCGTCCCGAGCAACACCGGCGCCCGCTACTTCGACGTCGGGGCACTGTCCCGCGAGGTCCTCGGGGCGTACCCGGAGCCGCAGGGCTACGACGCCGAAGCCGACGTGTCCACGATGACCCGCCAGTTCGTCCTCGACTGGCCGGCGACGAAGTACTACGCCCTGGTCGCCGAGCCGTTCGGCGCCTACGACGAGCGCTACGGCTACCAGACCGACGCCGACTACCAGGAGCTCGCGGCCGCGATGGCCGACTCGCCCTACTGGAAGCGCGTCTTCGGCTCCGGCACCACCGCCGTCTACGAACTGACCCCGGAAGGGCTGGCACATGCCACGAACTGAGCACGACACGGTCCGGACCTCCCGGCGGACGCGGCGCATCGGCGCCGCGTCCGCCGCGGCGGTGCTCGGCCTCGTGGCGTTCGTCGTCCCGACGCTCACCGCGACCGGTGGAGCGGCGCTCGCCGACACCACGACCGGACAGTCGTCGGCGTCGGGGGCCGCCGCCGGTGCGGACTGCAGCGCCGGCCGGGTGCTCACGATGGTGGCGCACGCCGACGACGACCTGCTCTTCTCGGGCACCGAACTGCGCGCCGACGTCGACGCGGGCAAGTGCGTCCGCTCCGTCGTCGTGACGGCGGGCGACGCCGGCAAGCCCGCCTGGTACTGGCAGGCCCGTGAGGACGGCCTGATGGCCTCGTACGCCGAGATCGCCGGCGTCGACGCGGACTGGACCACCGGTCAGGTCGTCGTGGCCGGGAAGACCCTGCGCACGGAGACACTGGCGACGCATCCCGAGCTCAGCCTCGTGTTCCTCGAGCTGCCGGACGGGAACATCGACGGGTCGGGCTTCGCGGCCACCGACGACGAGAGCCTCGAGAAGCTCTACGAGGGTCACATCCCGACGATGCACACCGTGGACGGGGCGTCGCAGCCGACGTCGTACTCGCTGACGTCCCTGCGCGCGACCTTCGCCGGGCTCGTCACCGGGTACGCGCCCACCGAGATCCACACCCTCGACCACGGCGGCACGTACGGCGACGGCGACCACAGCGACCACCACACCGTCGCCTACCTCGCCGACGAGGCCCAGGCGACGTACACCGCGGCCCACACCTTCACCGGGTACCTCGGGTACCCGATCGCGAACCGCCCCGCGAACCTCAGCGCCGCGCAGACCGCCGCGAAGGCGGCCGCGTTCTTCGCCTACGCCGCGTACGACGGTGAGACCTGCGGTTCCACGTCCGCCTGCGCATCGCGCCCGGAGGGCTCCTGGCTGAGCCGGCAGTACGCCGTCGGCTCGTCGGCCGAGCCCCCGACCGACCCCACCGACCCGACCGAACCGCTGCCCGCGCAGGGCACCGACGTCACCGCCGGTGCGACCGTCACCGCGAGCGCCGAGAACCCGGCGGACGGCCAGACGGCCGTCAAGGCCGTCGACGGTGTGGTGAGCGGGTACCCCGACGCCCCGACCGCCGAGTGGGCGGCTCCGTGGGGCGGCGTCGGCACCTGGATCCAGCTGGGCTGGGCAGCCGGCACGACCCTGCACGAGATCGACCTCGCCGACCGTCCGAACGGCGACGACCAGGTCACCGGCGGCACGCTGACGTTCTCCGACGGTTCGAGCGTCGCGGTCCCGTCGCTCGACAACGGCGGCGCCGTGCAACGCGTCACGTTCAGCGCCCGGCAGGTCAGCTGGGTGCGCTTCACGGTCGGTTCGGTCAGCGGCACGACCCGGAACGTCGGCCTCGCCGAGATCCGGGCCTTCCGGCCGGCGGACACGACGCCCACGCCGACGCCGACGCCCACGCCGACGCCGACGCCCACCCCGACGCCGACGCCCACCCCGGCGCCGACGCCGACGCTGTCGGACGTCACCGGGTCGGCCACCCCGACCGCCGCGTGGGACGACCAGTCCACCGGGCAGACCGTCGCCAAGGCGGTGGACGGTGTGGTGTCGGGCTACCCCGACAACACGACGGCCGAGTGGGTCGCCCCGTGGGGCCGGACCGGGGTCTGGATCCAGCTCGACTGGGCCGCCTCGCAGCGGCTCGGCCGGATCGTGCTCCACGACCGCCCGAACAGCGCCGACCAGGTCACCGGCGGCACCCTGACGTTCTCGGACGGCAGCCAGGTCGCGGTCGGCACCCTGCCGAACGGCGGCGACGCCCTGACGGTCGACTTCACCCCGCGTGACGTCACCTGGGTGCGGTTCACGGTGACGGGCGTCTCGGACAGCACGGGCAACGTCGGACTCTCCGAGGTCCGCGCGTGGACGACCGGGTGACCGACGAGCAGGGCGACGGCCAGGAGGCCCGCCCCACGTGGTCGGAACACGTCGCCGACGACGCGGCGTCGGCCCACGGCGCCCCACCGGCACACGGTCGTGGCCTGTCCCGGCACCGGCCGTCGCGGCGCGCCGGCACCCGCCGGACCGCGTTCGCGGCCGGCGCCCTGCTCGTGGCTGCCGGCATCGTCGCCGGTACCACGACCGCGACCACCACGGCGAACGGTGACGACGTGACCCTCGACGACCCGAGCGGCGTCTCGATGCCGAGCTCCGAGCCGGAGGGGTGGACCCGGGTGTTCGGCGAGGACTTCGCCGACGCCGCCACGAACCGGACCTTCGAGTCCCGGTACTCGGACCGGTTCGTCGCCTACCACGGGTTCGCCGACACCGCCGGGACGGGACGCTACCAGGCGTCCACCCTGTCGACGCACGACGGCGTACTCGACGTGCGGCTGCGCACCACCCGCGCCGGGGTGCCGCTGGCGGGCGGTGTCGTGCCGCTCGTCGACGGCCAGTGGGGCGGGCAGACCGCCGGCCGGTACAGCATCCGGATGCGGAGCGACGAGGTCGACGGCTACGGCGTCGCGGTGCTGCTCTGGAGCGACGAGAACCTGTGGTCCGACGGCGAGATCGACTTCCCCGAGGGAGCGCTCGGCGCACCCGCGTGGCTCAACGTGCACTGCCTGGCGGACCCCGCCGAGAAGTGCATCCACCAGCAGACCGATGCGTCGCTCAAGGACTGGCACACCTACACGATCGAGTGGACCGCCGACCGGATGTCGTTCCTGGTCGACGACGAGGTCGTCGGCACCACGACGGAGAACATCCCGACGGCTCGGATGCACCTGGTGGTGCAGGCCGGGTCGAACGCCGGGAACCCGCCGGCGGACGCCGCCGGGTCGCTCCTCATCGACTGGATGACGATCGACGTGCCGGCGGACGGTGCCGAGCCGAGCGCGTCGCTGCCGGACGACACCGAGACGACGGTCCCGAACGACTGAGCGGTGCCGAACGACCGAGCGGTGCCGACGTGGTCGTCGGCACCGCTCGGGTCGTCGTCGTCGTTCTTCAGTGCTTCGCGTGCGCCTCGAGCGCCCGGAGCAGCGCCGCGACGTGTCGCTCCCGGCCGTACCGGTCCCGCACCCAGGCACGGCACCGGTCCGCCAGCCCCGGTTCGGCCTCGGCGGCGTGCAACGCCTCGATGACCGTGTCGGCCAGCGCTGCGGTCTCGGTCGGATCGACGGTGAAGCGTGCCCACTCGCCACTCAGGATCTCGGCCGTGCCGCCGGACGCCGCCGCGACGACGGGGCGTCCGGTGGACATCGCCTCGACGACCACGCGGCCGAACCCCTCGGGCTCGATGGAGGGTGCCACCACGACGTCCGCGGCGTGCAGCAGCGGGACGACGTCGTCCCGCTCGGGCACCACGACGACGGCACCGTCGGGCAGCGCGGCGATCGCGCGGTGCACGGCGGGGGCGTCCTCCGGGTACAGGGCACCGGCCAGGACGAGCACCGGAGCCGGGGCGGGCGGTGTGCCGGGCCCGACGAGGACGCGGGCCGACGCGTGGACGCGACCCCATGCCTCCAGGAGGGCCAGCACGCCCTTCGACCGCGTGAGCCGACCGTAGTACAGCACCACGGGGCGGTCCTGGTCGAGGCCGAGCACCGTGCGCGCGCTTCGCGTGCTCGCAGCGGTGGCGGCGGGGAACGCCGTGGTGTCGACGCCGTTCGGGACCACGTCGACCCGGTCCGGCGGAGCACCGACGGCGGTCCAGGCACGTGCCATCGCCGCGGAGACCGCGAGGTACCGGGTCCGGCCCCCCGCGAACGGGCCGAGCCGACGGTAGTTCGGGGCGTGGTGCAGGTGCACGGCCAGGGGGACGCCGGACACGAACGACACGACGCGGCCCCACGGCAGGAACTCCGGACGGTTCAGCCACAGGACGTCAGGACGCGACCGGCGGAGGCGCAGGCCCTCGCGGACGAAGCGCAGCACGTCCGTCGTGGCGGAGCGGATGCCGAAGCGGTAGTCGCGGGCGTGACGCAGTCGGACACCGAGCTGGTCGAACACCGCGCGGCCCGCGTCCGGGTCGCCGTCCGCGCCGGCTCGGTGCCACACCTCGACGTCGTGGCCGGCCGCGACGAGCTCGCCGACGTCCTCGACGACGCACCGTTCGACGCCGCCGGTGATGGCGAGTCCGTTGGTGGCGACGACGACACGCAGCGGACGGGAGGTGGGACGGGTCATGCGGATCCTCCGCGAGCGAGTTTCAGGCGACGGAAGAACCAGGGCAGGCACGCGGCGACGCCGACGACGCGGACGATGTTCCAGGCCAGGTCCTGCGGCGGGAGGAGCGAGGCCGCGGCGACGACGATCGCGATCGCGATGGCCAGCAGCACCCGGCGTCGGGGACCGCGCCACTCGCGGCGGTCCGGCAGGGCGGCCTGCTGCAGCGCGGCGAGGACGGCGTAGGCGATGACCGTGGCGATGCCCGCGCCGACGATGCCGGTCAGGGGCACCAGCACCAGGTTCGCCGCGATGTTCACGACGCCGGCGACGGCACCGATCACGCCGACCGTCACCCCGCGGCGCTCGACCAGCAGGAGCCGGCCGGTCGCACCGCTCGCGACCACCGGGAACGCGGTCAACGCGACCACGAAGACGACGACGGTGAGGGACTCGACGCGGTACGACGCCGGCGCCAGGATCGGCAGCGCCACCGGCGACACGAGGGTGACCGCGACGAGCACGGGCGCGAGCAGCATGTAGAGCTCGTCGCGGGCGTGCATCGCGAGCCGGCGGCGGGCCACGGCGTCGCGGAGGGCGGCGAAGTGCGGCGCCCAGGCCTGGTTCGTGAAGGTCAGCAGCAGGATGACCGCGGAGCCGACGACGTAGGCGATCTGGTAGCGGGCGACTTCGTCTGCACCGAGGAGGCGCTGCACGACGAGCCGGTCACCGGCGTTCAGGACGAAGTACGACAGGCTGCCGAGCGCGATCGGGACACCGAGCTTGAACGCCCGGACCGTGGTGCGGTGGTCGAACAGACCGCGGAACCGCGGCTTCGTGGCGACGATGCCGATCACCATCGCGGCGCCCTGCGCCACGACCCCGCCCCACGCGTACGTGGTGGCGTCTGCGTGCACGGCGGCGAGCAGCCCGAGGCCGATGATCGACCCGCCGACGGACGACAGCAGGCTCGTCACGGCGAACACGCGGATGCGGTCCTGGGCGACGAGCAGCGCGAGGGACAGCTGCACGATCGCGGCGGGTCCGGTCCAGAGCACGGCGACCAGCAGCAGCGGGTGCTGGTCGACGAAGCCCGCGGCGTCGCCCCAGAGCGGGATCGACACGAGGGCGAACACGGTGACGGTGACCGCGGTGACCATGCCGACGAACACCAGGCCGCGGGCACGCCGGTCGTCGCCGTCCTCGGCGCGCTGCAGCACCGATGCCTGGTCGATGCCGCACACGGCCACGACCACCAGGGCCTGGTACAGCGCGATCGCCGAGGCCAGCACGCCGAACTCGGCCGGCGGCATCAGGTGTGCGAGCACGGGGGAGATCAGCGAGCTCACGACGAGCTGCATCGACCAGACGACCACGTAGAGCAGGCCACGGCCGAACAGGACGGACGAGCCGCGTGCGACGGCGATCGAGTCCGTGTCGGTGGACAGCGCGCCGGGGGCCGCCGGCTGCACGGACGCCTCGAGCTCGTCGTCGTCGGGTTGTGCCGCGAGCGCAGCCGCCTCGGCCGCACGGGCCTCGCGTCGGGTCTGGGGGACGGTCACTGCGCCACCACCACCGGCTGGTCGTCGGCGGACGTGCGGAGCCCGAACGTCGCGTCGACCACGTCGAGCAGGTCGGTGCTGCGCGACGTCGAGAACTTGCGGGCGAACACGTACGGGGTCGACTGGTCGGCCGACGTGCGACGCTCCAACAACCTGCCGGCGTCCTCGATGCCGAGCCACGGCGGGCTCTTCTGCTTCGTGCCGTCCCACCCGATCCACCAGAGCGGCTGCGCTGCGTGGGCGTCCGCGAAGTCCGGGGTGAACTCCGGGGTCAGCAGGACCGACGGCACGAAGGTCTCGTCGCCGATCCACACGCGCTCCCAGAACGCCACCAGGTCGGGGCGCTGGTCGAACACGTCGACGACGCCCTGCGCGTGGTGGCGGGCCAGGACCTTGAGCTGCGAGCCGCCGCCGAACACGACGTCACGCGGGACGCGTCGGGGGATCGGCAGGCGCAGCATGTGCTTCCGCCACGCCCAGTGCCGGAACCGCACGCGCGACCGACCGCCGTCCCGACCCCACGCGGGGTGCGGCAGCGGCTTCGCCTCGACGAACGACCGGCCGGGGTTCGCCGCCAGGAGCGCCGAGATCTCCTCGGCGTCGGCCAACGGGTAGTCGCTGCCCGTCAGCAGGGCCACGTGCGTGGCGTCGGTCCCGGACAGGGCGGCGCGGTAGCCGGCGACCTCGGCCGCGACGTTCTCCCACTTCGCCCATCCGGTGCGCATCCGCGGCAGCACGTGCACCCGTTCGGGCAGGCCGGCGGTCATCGCCTCGAACGCGTCGTCGTCGGTGCTCGCGTCGCAGTGCAGGAACACCGGGAACGGGTCGAGCGCCGCCACGAGCCGACGGACGTGCGTCGGGTCCTCGTGGGCGAGGACGATGCACGCGAGCGGCGTGGGAGTGATGGCCATGTCCGCGACGCTAAGCGGGCCCACGAACACCGACAAGGGCGGTCGGGACCACCTGCGGGGGAACGGCGGTTTCCCGCAGGAGCCCCCCGATCGAGGGGGATCGGGTCAGCGGGCGCGGCGGAACTTCGGGCAGTCGCAGAGCGCGCAGTCCGTGCCCGGACGGTAGTGCTCGTGCGCCGCCTGGGCGTGCCCGCAGGTGCCGCACGCGGCGTCGTCGGCGTCGAGGTGCACCACCACGAGATCGGACGCGTCGGGGTCCGGCACCAGTCGCAGCGTCGGGCGTGGACGCCTGGTCAGGCCGAGCCGGTCCATCGTGCGGGCCAGCGGCATGCGTCCTCCTCGTGTCCGGCGGGGACCGGGGTCGCACCGGCGGGTCGACCGGCGTCTCCCGCGAGTCTAGTGGCGGCAAACCGCAGCCTCCCCGCATCCTCCGAGCATCGCGGTTGACCCCCTGTCGACGCGCGCGGACCATTGCCACGTCCACCCGACCAGACCGGCCCGACGGGACGACCATGACCGACCAGACCACCACCGCGGAACGAGCCCTCACACTCGACCCGGCGATGCCCTCGCCCGACGCCCCCACCTGGGCCGGAGCTGCATGGGTCGGCGCCGTCGACCGGTCCGCGGCGCTCGCCGCCGGCACCGTGCGCCTCGCCGGCGCCGACGGCTTCCGCCGCGCCCGCCTCATGGTGCGCGACGGCCGCGACGTCGCCGGGTTCGTCGACGTGCGCGTCGACGAACGCGGGGTAGTGGACCCGGCCGAGCTGGGACCGGCCCTGCGTCGGTTGCCCGCACCGGGCCTCCCGGTCGACGCCCCCGCGGACGGCGCACGCGTCTCCGTCGTCAT
This sequence comes from Curtobacterium sp. ABR8, assembly GCF_057812125.1. Lineage (NCBI taxonomy): Bacteria > Bacillati > Actinomycetota > Actinomycetes > Micrococcales > Microbacteriaceae > Curtobacterium > Curtobacterium sp. ABR8. The sequence goes on along the minus strand of NZ_CM173818.1, from coordinate 2,535,222 downwards.
CGGGACCCGCGAGCGCCCCGTGGCGCTCGCCCGCGCCGTGCGCTCCGTCCTCGACTCCGCGTACGACGACTTCGAGCTGTTCGTCGTCGACAACGCGCCCGTCACCAGCGGCACGCGCGACGTCGTCGCGGCGATCGACGACCCGCGCGTCCACTACGTCCTCGAAGCACGCGCCGGCGTCTCCCGGGCCCGCAACGCCGGACTCGCCCTCGCCACCGGCGGCATCGTCGCCTTCATCGACGACGACGTCGTCGTCGACCGCCACTGGATGGCCGCCATCGCCGCCGCCTACGAGCGCGACGCCGACGTCTGGTGCGTCACCGGACTCGTCCCGAGCGGCGAGCTGCGGACCCCCACGCAGCGCTTCTTCGACGAGCGGGTGACCTGGGCGCGGAACCTCGAACGCCGGGTGTACCGCACCGCAGCACCGCCCGTCGACGAGCCCCTGTTCCCGTTCACGGTCGGTGCGTTCGGCACCGGCGCGAACATGTCCGTGCGGCGCGACGCCGTCCGGCAGTTCGGTGGCTTCGACGTCGCACTCGGCCCCGGCACCCGTGCCCGCGCCGGTGAGGACCCGGACCTGTTCACCCGCGTGCTGCTCGCCGGCGGGGCGCTCGCCGTCGAGCCCTCGGCCGTCGTCTGGCACGAGCACCGCAAGGACCGTGCCGCGTTGCGCTCGCAGGCGATCGGCTACGGCACCGGGCTCGGCGCCTGGGTCACGAAGCTCGTGCTGCGTCCGTCGACCGCCTTCGCGGTGCTGCGGCGTGCGGTCGGGGCGCTCCGGCGGCTCGGCGCGCTCGGGCAGGGTGCCGACGAGCGCCCCGTCGACGCGAGCGGCGGCTGGCCCGTCGACGCCGAGTTCACCGAGGCGACGCGCGGGCTCAAGCGCGCCGAGCTGACGGCCGCGCTGGGCGGGCCGTGGCGGTACGTGGCCGGGCGGCTGACCGCGCGCTGAGGTGCGGGCGGGCGCGCTGGGCGCGGCGGGCGGGGCGCTGCACCCGGTTTGCGACAAGACGGTCGTCGTACGACACGTGTCTTGTCGCTCGTTGCGTGCGCAACGGTTGCGGGCGCATGGCGGCGACATCCTCGACGTCGTACGACAACGCGCGTGTCGTACCGCGTCGGTCGGACCCGACAACGGACGGACGGGAGGCCCGTGGCGACGCTGCCACGGGCCTCCCGTCCGTCGGGTGGTGCGTCTACGGCCGGAAGCGGCCGGCCTCGACGTCGCGCCAGCGGCGTCGGCTGCGGAACCAGGCGGCCGGGCCGGCGGGGAACCCGCGCAGCTCGTGGTACGCCAGGGTCTTCGGGATGCGCGTGGTCGAGGCGTCGTTGGTGACCTCGGTCGCGGCATCGCGGCGCCCGGCCAGGCGGGACAGCATCTGCTTCGACTTGACCTTCGCGGCGAGCGGCATCAGGCGGGCCAGGACGGCGACGTGCCGCTTGTCCTTCGCGGCGAGCGCGAACATCAGCGCGGTGAACCCGACGCCGTTGCCGTGCAGCTGCTTGTGCAGGTCCTCGATGGTCTGGCGGTGCCGGTGGTGCACGACCGCGCGCGGCTCGAAGCCGATCTTCCCGCCGCGCCACAGCGTCTCGATGAACATCGCCAGGTCCTCGCCGCCGCGGGCCGGGGAGCCGGCGCCGAGGGTGTGGTCGAAGCCGCCGACGGCCTCGATCAGGGTGCGGCGGTAGGCCATGTTCGCGCCGGCGCCGTACGCGCCGATGCCGTAGACGGCGAAGTGCTTGAGGACCTCGCCGGACGGGGTGACTGCGGTGACGCGGGCGTGCCGCATGGTGCCCTGGACGTCGTCGGGGACGATCGTGACGGGCGAGAAGGTGCGCTCGGCGCTGAACCCGCCGTAGTACGCCTCGTACCAGATCTGCGCCGGGGTGGTGAGCTCGCTCGGCAGGATCACGCCGGTGACGGCGTCGAGGCCGGGCTCGCTGACGAACCGGGACCCGATGGCGCGGAGCCACTGCGGGTCGACGCGGACGTCGTCGTCGGTGAAGGCGATGACGTCGCCGGTCGCGGCGGCGACGCCGGCGTTCCGGCCGGCGGACAGGCCGGGGCGGCGCTCCTCGACCAGGCGGACGTTCCGCCCGGCGAGCATCGCGGGCAGGGCGTCGCCGGCGGGGACGCGGACGCGGTTGTCGACGAGGATGACCTCGTGCCGCGGGTAGTCGAGGTGCTCGAGGACGTCGAGCAGCTTGCCGAGGTCCTCGACGCGGTCGACGACGGTGGAGACGACGACCGAGATGGTCGGCAGGTCGTCGTCCGACACCGCGGGGACGTCGGCCAGGACGGTCTCCTGCAACGCCTCGAGGGCGCGGGCCGCGTCGGCCGGGTCGTCGGTGAGCCGGACGTCGAGGGTGCCGGTGGGGTGGCCGCCGCGGTAGCCGATCACCATGGCGGACTCGCCGGTCTCGTCGGCGACGAGGCGGGGGAGCGGGGCGTCGAGGTCGACGCCGATGACACGGCGCGGTGCGGGCACGGTGTCGGCGGTGTGGAGGGTGGCCATGTCGTGGACGCTACGTGGAGCCGTCGGCACGGACAACGGCGCGGGTCCCCAGTGGCGGGGTTCATGCGGAGTTCCGCAGTGGCGTGCAGGGGCCCCTCGAACGAGGGTGAGCGCTCACCCAGGAAGTCTCCGGGACTTCCAAGGTCACGCTCAGGTCACGGAACCGATGCAACCGGTTGCGGAACCCCGAGGGCGGGCGTAGCTTCCTCCACCAGCAGGCAGCGGCGCCTGCTCCAGGGCAGTGTCGTCGAACCCGATCGATGCCCCCTGGTGATCTCAATGAGGAGACAACGCTGTGAAGACAACACGCTCCAGGGTGCGGTTCGCATCCGTTGCCGGGGTCGCCGTCATCGGCCTCGTGCTCACCGGCTGCTCGAGCGGGAGCTCCGGCGCCGGTTCGGACGACGCCAAGAGCGGCCAGGACAGCCGCGGACCCATCACGTACGTGCAGGGCAAGGACAACTCGAACGTGGTCCGCCCGCTGATCGCGAAGTGGAACAAGGCCCACCCCGACGAGAAGGTCACCTTCAAGGAGCAGTCCGACCAGGCCGACCAGCAGCACGACGACCTCGTGCAGCACTTCCAGGCCAAGGACGCGAACTACGACGTCGTCGACGTGGACGTCGTCTGGACCGCCGAGTTCGCCGCGAAGAGCTGGCTGACGCCGCTGACCGGTGACATGGAGATCGACACCTCGAAGCTCCTGCCGGCCACGGTGAAGACCGCGACCTACAACGACACCCTCTACGCCGCCCCGCAGACCTCGGACGGCGCGCTGCTCTACTACCGCAAGGACCTCGTCAAGACGCCCCCGACGACGTGGAGCGACATGATGGACGACTGCCAGATCGCGAAGGACAAGGGCATCGGCTGCTACGCCGGGCAGTTCGCGAAGTACGAGGGCCTGACGGTGAACGCCTCCGAGGCCATCAACGGCTCCGGCGGTTCGGTGCTCGGCAAGAGCGGGGACCCGGACGTCGACACCGCCGACGCCAAGGCCGGCCTGCAGAACCTGGTCGACGCGTTCAAGGACGGGAACATCCCGGCCGAGGCGATCACGTACCAGGAGGAGCAGGGCCGCACCGCGTTCGAAGCCGGCAAGCTGCTGTTCCTGCGCAACTGGCCGTACGTCTACAACCTGGCGAAGACCGACGGTTCGAGCAAGGTCAAGGACACCTTCGGCGTCGCCCCCATCCCGGGTGCGGACGGCGTCGGTGCCTCGACGCTCGGCGGGCACAACGCGGCGATCAGCGTGTACTCGAAGCACAAGGCGACGGCGCACGACTTCCTCGAGTTCCTCATCTCGAACGACACGCAGAAGTTCTTCGCGACGCAGGGGTCGCTCGCCCCGGTCGTCGGTGACCTCTACACCGACTCCGAGCTGACGGCGAAGCTGCCGTACCTGCCGACGCTGCTCAAGTCGATCGAGTCGGCGGAGCCGCGTCCGGTCACGCCGTTCTACCCGGCGGTGACGAAGGCGATCCAGGACAACACCTACGCGGCGCTCAAGGGATCGAAGTCGGTCGACGAAGCCCTGAAGGACATGCAGGACGCCCTCACGTCGGCGACCAGCAGCTAGCGACACGCGGCGTACGCCGCATCGGACTGGAGGCACGGTGCCATCCCGGCACGTGCCTCCAGTCCGCCCCTACTTGCGTTCCGACACCCCCGGCAAGGAGGCCGACACGTGTCAGCAGCAACCGAGATCCCCGCAGCCATCCCGGGCCCGACGGGCACGGAACCGAAGCGCCAACGGCGCAAGGGCGGACTCAACGCCGAGCACGGCCGGTGGGCCGTGTACCTCATCGGCCCGACGATCCTGCTCCTCGCGATCGTCATCGGCTACCCGGTCGTCAGCGCGATCATCCAGTCGTTCCAGCTCGACCAGGGCCTCGACAAGACCACGCAGCTGTTCGTGGAAGGCGGTTTCGCCGGCATCACGAACTACGCGCACTGGCTCGGCCAGCAGTGCGGCAACGTCACCTGCCCGCCCGGCAGCCTCGGCTCCCAGTTCTGGGTGTCGATGGGCAACACGTTCTTCTTCACGGTCGTCACCGTGGCGTTCGAGACGGCCATCGGCGTGTGGATGGCGATCATCATGAACCGCAACTTCAAGGGCCGCGCGCTCGTCCGTGCCGCGATCCTGGTGCCGTGGGCGATCCCCACCGCCGTCACCGCGAAGCTCTGGTACTTCATCTTCGACGCGAACGGTGTCCTGAACCACGTGCTCGGGCAGCAGATCCTGTGGACGAGCGGCGAGTGGGCGTCCCGGTGGGCGGTCATCATCGCCGACACGTGGAAGACCACGCCGTTCATGGCACTGCTCATCCTTGCCGGGCTGCAGCTGATCCCGGAGGAGGTCTACGAGGCCGGCAAGATGGACGGCGCGTCGACCTTCCAGCGCTTCGTGCTCATCACGCTCCCGCTGATCAAGCCCGCGCTGATGGTCGCGATCCTGTTCCGCGTGCTCGACGCGCTGCGCATGTACGACCTGCCCGCGATCCTCACCGGCGGCGGCGGTGGTTCCGGCAACGCCACCACGACCCTGTCGATCCTCGTCGTCGAACAGATCCGGCAGGGCTTCAACTCCGCGTCGGCACTGTCGACCATCACCTTCCTGGTGATCTTCATCGTGGCGTTCGTCTTCGTCCGGTTCCTCGGCGCCAACGTCGTGCAGACGCAGGCCGCCCAGCAGAAGGGTGAACTCAAGTGACCCTCGCAGCAGACCGCCCCCGGTCCACCGCAGCAGCACGCGACCGCGCCGTCGACCGCGCCGACGTCCGGGTCCGCCGCGACACCGGCCCCCGCATCCGCACGGCCGTGCAGGCGATCGTCATCGCCGTGTGGTGCCTCCTGCCGTTCTACTGGATGGTGGTGACGAGCTTCCGCGACGTCGGGTTCACGTTCGACGCCACCCCGTGGCCGACACACGTCACGCTCGACAACTACGCGACGGCGTTCTCCACGTCGCTCGGCAACCACCTCGGGCGGGCGCTCGCCAACAGCCTGCTCATCGGCGGCGTCGTGACGATCATCGCCCTGCTCGTCGGCACCACGGCGGCGTACGCCCTCGCCCGCCTCGAGTTCGGCGGCAAGTCCCTCATCGCCGGCGCGATCCTGGCGGCGTCGATGTTCCCGGGCGTCGCGCTCATCTCCCCGCTGTTCCAGCTCTTCACGGACATCGGGTGGATGGGCACCTACCAGGCGCTCATCCTGCCGAGCATCTCGTTCGTGCTGCCGCTGACGGTCTACACGCTCGCGAGCTTCTTCCGCGAGATGCCGTGGGACCTCGAGGAAGCAGCGCGCATCGACGGGTGCACCCGCGTGCAGGCGTTCCGGCGGATCATCCTGCCCCTCGCCGCCCCCGCGGTGTTCACGACGGCGATCCTGGCGTTCATCTCGAGCTGGAACGAGTACCTGATCTCCTCGCAGCTCTCGAGCGACGCGACGCAGCCCGTGACCGTGGCGATCGCCTCGTTCGCCGGGTCGCAGCCGCACCAGGAGCCGTACACGGCGGTCATGGCCGCGGGCACGATCGTCACGATCCCGCTCGTGGTCCTCGTGCTCATCTTCCAACGACGCATCGTGGCCGGCCTCACCGCCGGCGGCGTGAAGGGCTGACGACCGTGGCGCAGCGCGGACCCACCCGGCCCACGGCCCGGATCGAAGAGGCGATCGGCTTCGTCGGCATGTTCGGCATCCTGTTCCTCGGAGCGACGGTGTTCTGCGAGGTCACCGGTCGTCCGGCACTCGGGTGGGCGCTCACCCTGCTGGTGTGCGTGCTCGGGGTCGTGGCGCTCGACCGGTGGCGGGTGCGGGTGCTCCGCCGGCACGCCCAGGTCGACGGTGTCGGTGCCACGCCCGCCATCGCCCCGGTCCGAGCTGCGCGCGGCGACGACACCCGTCGTCGGCCAGGGCCCTCGGCGGACGGGCCGGTGCACCAGCACAGCGGGTGGGACGAGCTCGCACCAGCCGGTCGTCGTGCACCGCACCGGGCGCGCCGGACCGCAGCAGCCGACGCGCACCGCATCCCCGGCACTGCAGCCGACCGTCCGGCGGGCGTGACGCACCGTACGGACGGCTGACGGGCCTCCCGGGTCGCATCGATGGGGATCCAGGAGATCGCGACCGTCACGGGACTGTCGAAGTCCACGGTGTCGCGGGCGCTGCGCGGGATGGAGAACGTGGCGGAGACCACGATCGACGAGGTCCGGCGGGTCGCCGAAGAGCTCGGGTACGTCCCGAGCTCGGCGGCGGCCGGCCTCGCCACCGGGCGGCAGCGCGCCGTCGGCGTCGTCGTCCCGGTGATCGACCGGTGGTTCTACGTCAAGGCGCTCGGCGGCGTCGACGCCGAACTCCGGCGGGCCGGGTACGACCTCGTGCTCTACAACCTGGGCGGGCCGGGCGGCGACCGCGACCGGGCGTTCCGACGGTCGATGCTTCGGCACCGCGTCGACGCCCTCGTCCTGCTGTCCCTGGTGCTCGACGCGACCGAGCGTGCCGAGCTCGAACTCACCCGGCACCCGATGATCGTCATCGGCGGACCCGCACCGGGCCTGCGCAACATCGGGGTCGACGACCGAGCCGTCACCCGGATTGCGGTCGACCACCTGTGCGGACTCGGACACCGCCGGGTCGCGTACGTCGGTGGGCAGGACGAGGCCGGCATGAACGTCGCGGTGCCGCACCTGCGGCGGGACGGGTTCGTCGACGCGATGCGGGCGGCCGGACACGCGGTGCCGGACCGGTGGCTGCTCGACGGACGGTTCTCGTTCGCCGGTGGGCTGGCGGCGGGGAACGCGCTGTTCGGCGGGCACGCTGCAGCCGGTGCCGGGTCCGATCGCCCGACTGCCGTGGTGTGCGCCTCGGACGAGATGGCGCTCGGGGTGCTCCTCGCTGCGGCGCAGGCCGGGCTGTCGGTGCCGGCCGACGTCTCCGTGATCGGGATCGACGGCCACGAGTACGGCGCGACCGTTGGGCTGACGACCGTGGCGCAGGACCCGGAGGCGCAGGGACGGGCAGCGGCGCGGGCCGTGCTCGCCGAGGTCGAGGGCGGCGCTGCCGGAGGGATCGCGGCGGCGCCGGCGCACCTGGTGGTGCGGGCGACGACGGGGCCGCCGCCGGGGTGACGCGTGGCGCGGCGTGGGCGGGATCGACTCGGAACGACGACCCCGATGTCGCACGACAACGGGAACGTCGTTCCGAGTCGGCCCTGGCCCGAGCCCGCCCGGCCAGCCGCGGGTAGCGTCGCCCGCATGGAGGTCACAAAGCTCGAACACGCCTGCCAAATCCTGTCGGACGGCGACGCCCGCCTGGTGCTCGACCCGGGCGACTTCACCCGCCCCGTCGACGCGACCGGGGTCGTCGCGGTCGTCGTCACCCACGAGCACCCCGACCACGTCACGCCCGAGCAGCTGCACCGGATCCTCGACCGGAACCCCGACGCCGTCGTGTTCGGCCCCGAGGGTGTCCGCGCAGCGCTCGCCGACTCCGGCATCACCGTCGAGGTCGTGACCGACGGGGACCACCGCACCGTCGGCCCGTTCGCGCTCGACTTCCACGGCACGCGGCACCAGCTCATCCACTCCTCGGTGCCGATCGTCGACAACACCGGCGTGCTCGTGAACGGCAGGCTCTTCCACCCCGGCGACTCGTACACCGACCCGGGCGTCCCGGTCGAGATCCTCGCGGCGCCGGTCGGCGCCCCGTGGCTCAAGGTCGCCGAGATGATGGACTACGTCGCCGCGCTCGCCCCGGCCCGCGCCTACCCGATCCACGAGGCCACGCTCTCCGACATCGGCTACGGCATGCACACCGGGCGGCTGCGCGAGGCGCTCGCCCCGCACGGTTCGCTCGAGATCCTGCGGCCGGGGGAGTCGCTCACCATCTGACCGCGCCGGACGCGACGATTCCTGCGCACGGCGTGCGGCCCCGGACGTGCGCGCGGTCGGACGGGAGGCCCGTGGCGGGCCCGCCCCGCGCCTCCCGTCGGATGGGCGATCGCGTCCACGGCCGCGCGCCGTATGCGTGCGCACGTTGCGACAGCACGCTCGTCGTTCGACGGGTGTTTCGTCGGACGATGCGCATGCAACGGATGCATGTGCATGTTGCGACAGGACACGCGTCGATCGACGGGTGTTCCGTCGGAATCTGCACGTGCACCGCGCGCCGTATGCCGGGCGCGGCATGGCGGCACACCCGGGCGACACGCCTCGTTTTGGTGCGATGCGCGGCTTGTGCAATACTTGTCGAGTTGTCGGAACGGCCCCATCGTATAGCGGCCTAGTACGCTGCCCTCTCACGGCGGTAACGCGGGTTCGAATCCCGCTGGGGTCACCACAGGTGACATGCTCCGAGTCCGACAACAGCCGCGGCCCCATCGTATAGCGGCCTAGTACGCTGCCCTCTCACGGCGGTAACGCGGGTTCGAATCCCGCTGGGGTCACCAGCACACGAAACCCCCGACGAGCTCCGGCTCGCCGGGGGTTTCGTCGTCGTGTGCCAGGCTGAGGCCGTGTCCAGCGCCGTCCAGCTCATCCGGTCCGCAGCCCTCAGTGACGTCGCGGAGTACGCCTACGCCGCAACCGTCCCCGCCGGTACACGGTTGGTGTTCCTGGCGGGGGCGTGTCCACTCGACGAGGACGGCGGGACGGTCGCCGTCGGGGACGTCGCCGGGCAGGCCGCGCAGTGCGTCGCGAACCTGCGGACCGCGCTCGCGGCCGCCGGCGCGGGGATCGACGACCTCGTGAAGACGCGGGTGCTCGTCGCGACGACCGAGCAGCAGGACCTCGTCGCTGCCTGGGACGTCGTCCGCGCCGCGATGGGGGACCACGACGTGCCGAGCACACTGCTCGGCGTGACCGTCCTCGGCTACGACGACCAGCTCGTCGAGGTCGAAGCGATCGCCGCCGTCGCCGACTGACGCGGTACGCTGATCGGGTCGTCAGACCCGGCAGTGGGGCCTGCCGGACCCAACCGCGCACCAGCCGCCAACGGTCCCTATCCCGAGAACACCGCACGCGCGGAGACGATCCGGCGTGCTCGGCGATAGGAGCACCATGACCGACGAACGACCACCGCACCTCCGCTGGGGCTTCCTCGGCCTCGTCGCGCTCGGTGGGGCGATCGGCACCGCCGTCCGGGCCGTGCTGGCCGACGCGTTCCCCGCGCACGACGGCATCAGCTGGGTGATCCTCGTGATCAACGTCGTCGGTGCCTGCTGCCTCGGGTTCCTGCTCGACGCCCTCGCGCACCGCGGCCCCGACGTCGGACGCCGCCGCTCGCTCCGGCTCTTCGTCGGCACGGGCGTCCTCGGCGGGTTCACGACGTACAGCACCCTCGCCGACGACACGGCGCAGCTGCTCGACGTCGGTCGGTGGGGTGCGGGCAGCGGGTACGCGCTGCTGTCGGTCGTCCTCGGGCTCGCCGCCGTCGCGCTCGGCATGTGGGTCGCGGCGCGGTTCCGACCACGGTCGACCGGTCCCGACGGAGGCGCCTCGTGAACCCGCTCGACCTGCTGCTCGTCGCCGTCGGCGGGGGAGCCGGTGCCGCGCTCCGCTTCCTGTTCGACGGACTCGTCAAGACCCGCACGTCCCGCTCGCGGACTGCCGGGTTCCCGCTCGGGACCGTCCTGATCAACGTCACCGGCTCTCTCGTCCTGGGCCTGCTCACCGGCCTCGGGCAGGCCGGGACGATCCCGCTCCCGGCGGTCGCGGTGCTCGGGACGGGCATGATGGGTGGGTACACGACGTTCTCGACGGCGAGCGTCGAGACCGTCCAGCTCCTCCGATCCGGCAAGCCCCGGCTCGCCGTCCTGCACGGCCTCGGGATGCTCGTCGTCTCGGTCGGCGCAGCCGCGCTCGGCCTCTGGATCGGAAGGAACTCATGACCTCGGAACGCCCCGGCGAACTCGTCCTCGTCCGTCACGGAGAGACGGAGTGGTCGAAGAGCGGGCAGCACACCGGCCGCACCGACATCCCGCTGACGGAGCACGGTGTCGAGCAGGCGAAGCGCGCGGGCCGGTACCTCGCCGACCGTTCGTTCGCGCTGGCCCTGTCGAGCCCGCTGCAGCGTGCGCGTGACACCGCGCACCTGATCGGCGTCGACCCAGAGCTCGACGAGGACCTGTACGAGTGGGACTACGGCGCCTACGAGGGACTCACCACCCCGCAGATCAAGGTGCTGCGCCACGGGCCGTGGGACCTCTGGACCGACGGAGTACCCGCCGGTGACACGCCCGGCGAGAACGCCGCCGAGGTCCGGGTCCGCGTCGAGCGCATCCTGAACCGCGCTCGTCCGGTGCTCGCCGAGGGGCAGGACGCCGTCTTCATCGCCCACGGCCACGTGCTGCGGGCTCTCGGCGCAGCGTGGATCCGGCTCGCGCCACAGGATGGTGCCGTGCTGAAGCTCGGGACCGCATCGGTCAGCGTCCTCGGCTACGAGCACGGCCGCCCGGTCATCGACGCCTGGAACATCCAGCCCCGCGACTGACCGCACGCCCCCTCGCACCGTGCGAGGCGCCCCTCGCACCGTGCGAGGTTGCGCACTCGGTGCGACCCACGCGACCCCACACCCAGTACGGAAGCTCGCACCAGACCGCGCGCGGCGCCCGCACGCCTCGGGCCTCCAGGCGTCAGACGGTCCGGATCGCGCTCGTCGCGCCGAGGGCTCGGCCGCGCCGCCGCTCGATCGCGCGCCCCACGACCAGCAGCCCGACGCTGACGAGCGCGCCGAGGGTGGTCTGCGCGACGCGGTCGAGCGCGAGGAGCTCCGGCGCCTCGGGCAGGCTGAGCCACGACACGGCGAGGGCGAGCGGGGTCAGGAACAGCAGGCAGACGGCGTAGTTCCGGGCGACGAAGATCTCCGCGAAGAACTGCCCCACGACGGCGATGACGACGATCCACCACGCCGACGGCTCGAGCAGCAGGACCCCGACGGCGATGACGGTGCCGCCGATCGTGCCGATGAAGCGCTGGAACGCCCGGACCACGGTGTGCCGCTGGCGGAGCGCAGGCAGGGTCGACACCACCGCGATGACGGCCCAGTACGGGTGCCCGAGCCACGGGATGGTCGACGCCACCGCTCCGGCGACGAGCGACCCCACGACGTTGAGCGCCACGGTCTCCCACAGCGCAGCCGTGCGGAGGACGCCGAGGCTGCGCTCCTTGCGGGGCGCGAGCGGTCGGAACCGGTGCGGGGCGCGCGGGTGCAGGACCCGCCGCAGGACGGAACCGGACATCGCGACGAGCCACGCCCAGACGACCGAGCAGACGATGATGGTGGCCACGAGGGGGACGTCGGCAGGGCGCAACGGCACGAGTGCGGAGACCACGAACGCGAACACCGGGAAGATCGGCTGCGCGGGGATCGTCCGGAGCGTCGACAGGGTGCAGACCGCGACGACGATCACCACGACGAGCCCCGTCGCCTGCAACCAGAGCGGGGAGCCGACCAGGGCGACGCCGATGCCGGCGAACATGCACAGCGTCTGCAGGGCTCCCGCCACGCCGGTGGTCACGGCCCGTTGCCGGTACGGCTCGGTCGCCCCGAAGATCGCGGTGAAACCGGCGAACATCGCGAACGCGGCGTAGCCCGGCATCCCGAGGGCGATGAGCAGTGCCAAGGGGGCGCCACCTGCGATCGCTGCGCGTGCTGCGCCCTCGAGGTTGATCGTCCGGGTCGAGTGCGCAGGTGTCGTCATGTCCCGACCATCTTCCCACCGCGACGGGTGTCGGGGAGTCGCCACGGGCCTCCCGGTCGACCGCCGCACCACGTGACGACCGCGGCCCGCGTTGGTATACCAACCTGGTAGAGTCGGCGGATCGCGCCGCGTCAGCGGTGACCGCAGCGCCGCACCAGCGGCGCCGGACGACGAGAACGAGGGAGTCGAGCTCATGGGTAGGACGCTCGCCGAGAAGGTGTGGGACGACCACGTCGTGGTCAAGGGCGAGGACGGCAAGCCGGACCTCCTCTACATCGACCTCCACCTCGTGCACGAGGTCACGAGTCCGCAGGCGTTCGACGGTCTGCGCCAGGCCGGTCGCCCCGTGCGCCGCCTCGACCTGACGATCGCGACCGAGGACCACAACACCCCGACGCTCGCCATCGACCGCCCGATCGCGGACCCGACGAGCCGCACCCAGATCGAGACCCTGCGCCGCAACTGCGCGGAGTTCGGCGTCCGCCTGCACTCGCTCGGTGACAAGGAGCAGGGCATCGTGCACGTCGTCGGTCCGCAGCTCGGCCTGACGATGCCCGGCATCACGGTCGTCTGCGGCGACTCGCACACGAGCACCCACGGCGCGTTCGGGGCGATGGCGTTCGGCATCGGCACCTCCGAGGTCGAGCACGTCCTGGCCACGCAGACCCTGCCGCTGAAGCCCTTCAAGACGATGGCGATCACGGTCGAGGGAACGCTGCGCCCGGGCGTCACCGCGAAGGACATCATCCTGGCGGTCATCGCGAAGATCGGGACCGGCGGCGGACAGGGCTACGTGCTCGAGTACCGCGGCTCCGCGATCCGCGCGCTCTCGATGGAGGGCCGGATGACCATCTGCAACATGTCGATCGAGGCCGGTGCCCGCGCCGGCATGGTCGCCCCCGACCAGACCACCTACGACTACGTGCAGGGCCGCGACCACGCGCCGACCGGTCAGGACTGGGACGACGCCGTCGCGTACTGGGACACCCTGGCGACCGACGACGACGCCGTCTTCGACGCCGAGGTCTTCATCGACGCCGACGAGCTCGAGCCCTTCGTCACCTGGGGCACCAACCCCGGTCAGGGCGTCTCGCTGTCCGAGCGCGTGCCGGACCCCGCGAGCTACAGCGACCCGAACGACCAGGCCGCGGCGCAGCGGGCGCTGGAGTACATGGACATCGCCGCTGGCACCCCGATGAAGGACATCGCCGTCGACGCGGTGTTCATGGGCTCGTGCACGAACTCGCGGATCGAGGACCTGCGGGCCTTCGCGTCGATCATCCAGGGGCGCGAGAAGGCCCCCGGTGTCCGCGTCATGGTCGTGCCGGGGTCCGCACGCGTGCGGCTCGAGGCCGAGGCCGAGGGGCTCGACGTCGTGATCAAGGAGTTCGGGGCCGAGTGGCGGTTCGCCGGGTGCTCGATGTGCCTCGGCATGAACCCCGACCAGCTCGCGCCGGGGGAGCGCTGCGCCAGCACCTCGAACCGCAACTTCGAGGGGCGCCAGGGCAAGGGCGGCCGCACCCACCTGGTGTCGCCGCTCGTCGCCGCCGCCACCGCGATCCGTGGCACGCTGTCCAGCCCGTGGGACCTGGCGACGGACGACGAGATCGCCGACGCGACGAGCGCCGCCGCGACCAGCACGACCACCGAGGGGACCTTCTGATGGACAAGATCACCACCGTCACCGGCATCGCCGCCCCGCTCAAGCGGTCCAACGTCGACACCGACCAGATCATCCCCGCGGTCTACCTCAAGCGCGTCACGAAGACCGGCTTCGAGGACGCGCTGTTCTCCGGCTGGCGGCAGGACCCGGCGTTCGTGCTGAACCAGCCCGAGTACCAGGGCGCGAAGGTGCTCGTGGCGGGCCCGGACTTCGGCACCGGTTCGTCGCGCGAGCACGCGGTCTGGGCGCTCCGCGACTTCGGCTTCGCGGTCGTCGTCTCACCCCGCTTCGCGGACATCTTCAAGGGCAACGCGGGCAAGCAGGGCCTGGTCACCGCGATCGTGACCGAATCGGAAGTCGAGCGCCTGTGGGCCGCCATCGAGGCGAACCCGGGGATCGAGGCGACGGTCGACCTGGTGGCGCAGCGCGTGTCGCTCGGGGATGTGGACGTCCCCTTCGAGATCGACGCTTACACTCGTTGGCGGTTGATGGAAGGGCTCGACGACATCGGGCTCACCCTCCGTGACGAGACCTCGATCACGGAGTTCGAATCCCGCCGCTCCAGTTGGCGGCCGAAGACATTGCCGGTGAAGTAGTGAACTCTCTCGTACAGGACGCAGCAGCCGCAGGGGCGCGCGTGGGCCTCAAGTCGGACGAGATCGTCATCCGCGGGGGCAAGCCGCTCGTGGGGCGCATCGAGGTCCGTGGGGCGAAGAACCTCGCGACCAAGGCCATGGTGGCGTCGCTGCTCGGTGACACCCCGTCGATCCTCAAGGACGTCCCGGACATCTCCGACGTCAAGGTCGTGCGCGGCCTGCTCGAGGTGCACGGCGTGCGCATCACCGATCCTGCACGAGGCGAACTCATCCTCGACCCGTCCAACGTCGAGTCGGCGCACTTCGCCGAGATCGACGCCCACGCCGGCTCGAGCCGCATCCCGATCCTGTTCTGCGGCCCGCTGCTGCACAAGCTCGGCGAGGCGTTCATCCCCGACCTCGGTGGCTGCCGCATCGGCGACCGCCCGATCGACTTCCACCTCGACGCGCTGCGCGCCATGGGTGCGGTCGTCGACAAGCAGGTCAACGGCATCCACCTGACGGCCCCGGACGGGCTGAAGGGCGCGTCCATCGAGCTGCCGTACCCGAGTGTCGGCGCGACCGAGCAGGTCCTGCTGTCGTCCGTCCTGGCGACCGGCGTCACGGAACTGCGGAACGCGGCGATCGAGCCCGAGATCATGGACCTCATCGCGATCCTGCAGAAGATGGGCGCGATCGTGTCCGTCGAGCCGAACCGCGTGATCTTCATCGAGGGCGTCGAGTCGCTCCGCGGGTACACGCACCGTGCGATCAACGACCGCAACGAGGCCGCCAGCTGGGCCTCCGCCGCGCTCGCCACCGACGGCGACATCTTCGTGGAGGGGGCGAACCAGCAGGAGCTCATGACGTTCCTCAACGTCTTCCGCAAGGTCGGCGGCGGCTTCGACGTGCAGGAGGACGGCATCCGGTTCTACCGGGAGCGCGACACCCTCAAGCCCGTCGTCATCGAGACCGACGTGCACCCCGGCTTCATGACCGACTGGCAGCAGCCGCTCGTCGTGGCACTGACCCAGGCCGAGGGGCAGAGCATCGTGCACGAGACCGTGTACGAGAACCGCTTCGGCTTCACCGACGCGCTCAACGAGATGGGCGCCGACATCGTCGTCCACAAGGAGGGGCTGCCCGGGCACGACCGCCGTGTCGCCCGTCGCCCGTTCGAGCAGGCCGCCGTCATCACCGGCCCCACCACGCTGCACGCGGCGAACGTCCGGGTCCCCGACCTGCGCGGTGGCTTCAGCCACCTCATCGCGGCGCTGACCGCCGACGGCGAGTCCCACATCACGAACGTCGGCATCATCAGCCGCGGCTACGAGCACTTCATCCCGAAGCTGCGGAAGCTGGGCGCCGACTTCGACTTCGCGGGTTAGTCGCGGTGTCGGTTCCGCAGCCGGGTGACGGTCCGTCGCGTCCGGGTGACGGCCCGTCGCGTCCGGGTGACGGCCCGTCGCGTCCGGCCGACGGCCTGGAGGCCCGGGGTGCGTCCGGTACGCAGGTCGCGACCGGCTTGCCGGTGCGTGGACGGCGGTGGAAGCGCGGGGAGCTCAACCCCGCGTTCCGCATCGTGGCCTCGATCGTGATCCCGACGTTCCGGTTCTCGTCGAACTACCACTGGTACGGCCCCAACCGTCTGCCGGCGGACGGTGCGTTCGTGCTCGCGCCGAACCACTTCACGAACATCGACCCGCTGGTCGTCGGCACCGCCGTGTACCTGAGCCGGCGTGCGCCGCGGTTCCTGGCGAAGGCGTCGTTGTTCAAGGTGCCCGTGTTCGGCAAGCTGATGTCCGGCATGGGGCAGATCCCGGTCGAGCGCTCCGGCCGCACCCGGCTGAGCGATCCGCTCGGCGGCGGTCGCTCGCTCATCGAACAGGGCGGGGCGATCATCGTCTACCCCGAAGGCACGCTCACCCGCGACCCCGACCTGTGGCCGATGCGGGGCAAGACCGGTGCCGTCCGCATCGCGCTCGAGAACGACGTGCCGCTGATCCCGATGGCCCACTGGGGCACGCAGGGCATCATGGCGCGGTACTCGAACAAGCTCCGCCTGTTCCCGCGTTCGCGCGTGGACGTCATCGTCGGCGACCCCGTCGACCTGTCCGCCTACCGCGGCCGGCCGATCGACCAGCAGATGCTCGTCGAGGCCACCGAGGTGCTCATGCAGCACATCACCGCCCTGCTCGAGCAGCTGCGCGGCGAGCAGGCCCCGACCACCCGCTGGGACCCGGCGGCGAACAACCAGAAGGAGACCGGCCGGTTTGAGTGACCTCCGCCCGCACGACGATCGTCCCGACCCCGTCGCAGCAGCGCCGGGGGCCTTCGACACCGCCGCGATCCGGGTGGTGATGCAGTCGACCGACAAGCCCCGTGTCGCCGTCATCGGCGCCGGCAGCTGGGGCACCACGTTCGCGAAGGTGCTCGCCGAGGGCGGTGCCTCCACCGTGGTGTGGGCCCGTCGGCCCGAGGTCGCCCGCGAGATCACCGAGACGAAGCGGAACTCCGACTACCTGCCCGGCATCAACCTGCCCCGCACCCTGACCGCGTCGACGTCGCTCGAGCAGGTCCTCGACGGCGCCACCCAGGTGTACGTGTCGGTGCCGTCGCAGACCCTGCGCTCGAACCTCGACGCGATCCGCGAGCTCCTGCCGGCCGGTGTGCCCGTGGTCAGCCTGATGAAGGGTGTCGAGAAGAGCACCGGCCTGCGGATGAGCGAGGTCCTGCTCCAGGGGCTCGGCATCGACCAGGACCGCATCGCCGTGGCGAGCGGGCCGAACCTGGCGCTCGAGATCGCCCGTCGGCAGCCGACCGCCGCCGTGGTGTCGTCGTCGAGCGTGGAGACCGCGACCGCGGTCGCCGCCGTCGCGACCAACCCGTACTTCCGGTCGTTCATCAACACCGACGTCATCGGCACCGAGTTCGGCGGCGTGCTGAAGAACCTCATCGCCGTGGCGATCGGCATCGTCGACGGTGTCGGGTACGGCGAGAACACCAAGGCGTCGATCATCACGCGCGGGCTCGCCGAGATGACCGAGTTCGCGGTGTCGCTCGGCGCGCAGCCGTCGACCCTGTCCGGCCTCGCGGGCCTCGGCGACCTCATCGCCACCTGCCAGTCGCCGCTGTCCCGGAACAACACCGCCGGGCGCCTGCTCGGGCAGGGGTACCGCTTCGACGAGGTCGTCCGGCAGATGAACCAGACCGCCGAGGGCCTGGCGTCCGTCGCGCCGATCCTCGAGCTCGCCGCCGCGAACGGCGTCGACATGCCCATCGTCAGCCAGGTCGGCGAGGTCCTCGCCGGTAGGCTCGATCCGCGCAACATCGCGCCGCACCTCACCGAGACCGACGAGCCCCAGGGCGAGTGACCGGTCCCGCACCGAGTCACGAAGGGACTCCCGTGCCCACGATCCCCGAGGGAACCGACGTTCCCACGACCACCGTCGCCGTCCTGTTCGGCGGACGCTCGAGCGAGCACGAGATCAGCTGCGTGACCGCCGGAGGCATCATGGACGTCGTCGACCGCACCGAGTACGAGATCGTCCCGATCGGCATCACGAAGGACGGCGCGTTCACGCTGCAGTCCGACGACCCCTCGCAGTGGGCGATCCGCGACGGCGCGCTGCCGACCGTGCCCGACAACGGCACGCGCGTGGCGTTCCCGACCTCGCCGGCGACGAACGAACTCGTCGTCTCGCACCCGGACGGCTCGGTCACGACCGTCGCCGTCGACGTGGTGTTCCCGATCCTGCACGGCCCGTTCGGCGAGGACGGCACGATCCAGGGCCTGCTCGAGATCGCCGGTCTGCCGTACGTCGGTGACGGCGTGCTCGCGAGCGCCCTGGCGATGGACAAGCACGTCGCGAAGGCCGTCCTCGAGCACGCCGGTCTGCGGGTGGCCCCGTGGACCACCGTGCTCCGGCGTGAGTGGGCGGCCGACCCCGTCGACGTCGCCGAGGCGGTCGCGGCGCACGGCTGGCCGCTGTTCGTGAAGCCCGCCCGCGCCGGTTCGAGCATGGGCGTCTCGCGCGTCGACGGTCCCGAGGCGCTCGGTGCCGCGATGGACCTGGCGTTCGAGCACGACTCCAAGGTGATCATCGAACCCCGCGTCGTCGGTCGCGAGGTCGAGGTCGCCGTGCTCGAGGGCCGCGACGGCGTGCCGCGCACGAGCCTGCCGGGCGAGATCGTCGTGGCCGAGGACGGCTTCTACGACTTCGCGTCGAAGTACCTCGGTGGCGACGAGTCGCTGCTGTGCCCGGCGCCGCTCACCGAGGCGCAGACCGACGAGATCCGGTCGATCGGTGCCCGCGCGTTCGAGGCCATCGGCGGATCCGGGCTCGCCCGCGTCGACTGCTTCCTGACCGACGACGACTTCGTCGTCAACGAGGTCAACACCATGCCCGGGTTCACCCCGCTGTCGATGTACCCGCGCTGCTGGGCGGCGTCGGGTGTGTCCTACGGCGAGCTGGTCACCGAGCTCATCGAACTGGGGCGCGCCGCGGTCCGCTGACCTCCGACGGGGTCGGCCCGCGTCAGCCCTGCACGTCGGACGGGTCCAGGCACCGGGTTGGTCGGCGCTGCGCCGGCCTTCGGCTCAGCCCTGCACGTCGGACGGGTCCAGGCACCGGGTTGGTCGGCGCTGCGCCGGCCTTCGGCTCAGCCCTGCACGTCGGACGGGTCCAGGCACCGGGTTGGTCGGCGCTGCGCCGGCCTTCGGCTCAGCCCTGCACGTCGGACGGGTCCAGGCACTTGTGGCCGTCCCTCGGCAGCGTCGACACCGCCGTGGCGATGTCCTGCAGCACCGCGCTGCCGGTCTTCGACGTGTCGACGACCACCTGCACGGCGGGGGACCGGCCGAACGTCGTGTAGACGATCTGCTTCCCGCGGTCGTCGCGGATCCAGTCGACCGAGCCGAGCGTGAAGCAGGGCAGGTCGGACACCGTCGGGACGGCCACGCCGCAGTGGTACAGCGCGGCCTCGGGGTCGCCCCAGGCCGCGGTGGACTGCGCGTTGGTGTTCCGCAGGTCGTAGGTGGAGTCGACGGTCGCCGGCAACCGCACCTGCGCCGCCGCGCAGGCTGCTGCGTTCGCTGACGGTGCCGCGCGCATGCCGACGGCGTTCGTGCACCCGGTCAGCCCGGCGGCGAGGGCGATCACGACCCCCGCGATCGCGAGGGTGCGAGGGGTGCGGCGCGCGGTGTCCATCGCGGTCCAGGCTACCGTTCTCGTGTGGACGCGACGTACGACGCCTGGGCCGGACCGACCGTGGGGGAGCTCGGTGAACTGGCCGTCCTCGACCGCATCACGAGCCGCCTGCCGACCGGGTCGCCGATCCTGGGGCCCGGCGACGACTGCGCGGTCGTGGCTGCTCCGGACGGCCGGTTCGTCGTGACGACGGACATGATGGTGCACGGCCCGGACTTCCGGTGGGCGTGGTCCTCGCCCGAGGACGTCGGCTGGAAGGCAGCCGCGACGAACCTGTCGGACGTCGCGGCGATGGGTGCGGCGCCGAGCGGTCTCGTGATCGCCCTCGCGGCGCCCCAGGAGACCCCGGTGGCGGTGCTCGAGGGCATCGCGGACGGCTTCCGCCTCGCCGTCGACGCCCTCGCACCCGGCTGCGGCGTGGTCGGCGGCGACCTGTCCACCTCGGCGACGTTCACGGTGGCGGTGACGGCGTTCGGCGACCTCGGCGGACGCGCTCCGGTGCTCCGGTCGGGTGCCCGTGCGGGCGACGTCGTGGCGGTGTCCGGTGAGCTCGGCCGCGCCGCTCGCGGTCTCGCACGGCTCTTCCGCGACGGCGTCGATCCGAAGGGTGAGCCGGACCGTGCCGCGACGGTGACGAGTGGTGCGGACGCCGATCCCGACGTCGACCGTCAGCGCCGTCCGGTGCCGCCGATCGCGGACGGACCCCGTGCCGCTGTGGCCGGGGCGACCGCGATGCTCGACCTGTCCGACGGCCTGGCGATCGACGCCGGACGACTCGCCCGCGCGAGCAGGGTGACCCTGTCGCTCGAGGTCGACCTCGACGAGGTCGCACTGCACGGCGGCGAGGACCACGGCCTGCTCGCGACCTTCCCCGCCGACGCTGCGCTGCCGGGTGGCTTCCGCCGCGTCGGTGTCGTGCTGGAGCGCGGCGACGCCGACCTGCTCCGCGCCGGGGCCTCGGTGCCGACGACCGGATGGGACCCCTACGCCGACTGGGACGGCGCCGCCGGCTGACCCGCCCGGCCAGGCGTCGGACGGACGCGACGTGGCGGAGCCGAGCCGGGCCTCCCGGTCAGTACGCGCGCATCTGTCGACGGAACGCGCGTCGATCACCTGGTGTCCTGTCGGAAGATGTGCACGCATCCGATGCATGCGCACCTTGCGACACGGCACCCGTCGATCGACTCGTGGATCGTCGCGAAACGCGCCCACCCACCCACGCCGGCGCGGCTCAGGACGCTGGGGTCACTGCCTCCCACGCCACGGTCTCGCCGTAGCTGCGCTTGCTGAAGGGCTCGAGCCCCGCGGGCCACGTCGGCTCGGGGGAGCGCTTGCTCCGCTCGACGACCACCACCGCACCGGCGGTCAACCGCGGCACCAGGGTCTCGAGCACCTCGGCGATCTCCTGCTCGGTCACGTCGTACGGCGGGTCGATGAACACCAGGTCGAACGTGCGCACCGTCCCGCGCAGGTACCCGAGCACGGGCTGCGGCTGCACGTCGATCCGCACCCCGGGGATCCGTTGCTGCACGGCCTTCGCGTTCGCCCGGCACGCCTGCGCCGCCGCCGACGCGCGGTCGACCAGCACGACCTCGACCGCACCGCGCGACGCCGCTTCGAGCCCGAGGGCACCGGTGCCGGCGTAGAGGTCCGCGACGGACGTGTCGTCGACGAGCCCACGGGCCTCGAGCGACGAGAACAGTGCCTCGCGCACCCGGTCGCTCGTCGGCCGGGTGCCGGACTTCGGCACCCGGAGCGTCGTGTTGCCGGCGGCGCCGGCGATGATGCGGGTCATGCAGCCACCGTATCGGCCGGTGGCGCTGTCCACAGGCCGGACAGGAGGCACGTGGCACGTCGGTCGTGCCCGGTACCGTGGTGTCCGTGGTCACCACCGGAACCCCCGCTGCGCCGGCCGCGCCCGACCTCGGTCCGGCGCCCCTCGACGCGCGGCTCGCGAACGTGCTCGGTGGTCGGACCGCGTCCGCGATCGAGAAGGCCTTCGGCCACCGCACGGTGGGTGAGTTCCTCGAGCACGCACCCCGTCGCTACGCCGAGCGCGGGGCCCTGACGGCGCTCGACTCGCTGGCGATCGGCGAGCCGGTCACGATCGTCGCCGAGGTGGTCGACGTCCGCGAACGCACGATGCGTGCCCGGCGCGGATCGATCCTCGAAGCCAAGATCGGGGACGGCAAGGGGCTGCTCACCCTGACGTTCTTCAACCAGGGCTGGCGCACGAAGGACCTCGTGCCCGGCGCCCGCGGCATCTTCTCCGGCAAGGTCAGCGACTACCGCGGTGCCCGCCAGCTCGCCCACCCGGACTACGAGCTCTTCGACCCCGACGACCCCCGCGCCACGGCCGACCCCGGCTCGGACGAGGCGATCCGGTGGTCGCGCCAGCCGATCCCGATCTACCCGGCGACGGCGTCCCTCACCTCGTGGCAGATCGCGAAGTCGATGGGCATCGTCCTCGACACCCTGCCGGACCTGCCCGACCCGGTGCCGGCCTCGGCGCGCAGCCGGCTCGACCTCGTCCCGTTCCGCCGGGCGCTCGAACTGCTCCACCGCCCCGAGAAGGTCGCCGACTTCAAGCGCGCGCAGGACGCCCTGCGCTACCGCGAGGCGTTCGTGCTGCAGACCGCCCTGGTGCAGCGCCGGATCCGCGCCCGACGCACCGCGGCGACCCCGCGGGTGGCGGCCCCCGGCGGCATCCTCGAGCGCTTCGACGCCACCCTGCCGTTCACCCTGACCGACGACCAGCGCGCCGTCGGTGCCGAGATCGACACCGACATCGCCCGCACGTGGCCGATGCACCGCCTGGTGCAGGGCGAGGTCGGTTCCGGCAAGACCCTCGTGGCCATCCGCGCGATGCTCACGGTGGCCGAGTCCGGTGGGCAGTCCGCCCTCATCGCCCCGACCGAGGTCCTTGCCGCGCAGCACCTCCGGTCCATCGTGAAGTTCCTCGGACCGGACCTCGCGGCCGAACTCCGTCCGGTGATCCTGACCGGGTCACAGTCCACCGACGAACGCCGGCGGGCCCTGCTCGCCGCCGCATCGGGCAGTTCGCGGCTCGTGGTCGGCACCCACGCGTTGCTCGGCGACCGCGTCGACTTCGCGGAGCTCGGGCTCGTGGTGGTCGACGAGCAGCACCGCTTCGGCGTCGAGCAGCGTGAGGCGCTCCGGACCAAGGGCGCCACCCCGCCGCACGTCCTGGTGCTCACCGCCACCCCGATCCCACGCACCGTCGCGATGACGGTGTTCGGCGACCTCGACGTCTCGACGATCACGGGGCTGCCCTCCGGCCGGGCCGGCGTCGAGACCTTCACGGTCCCGCTCGCGGAGCACCCCGGGTGGGAGTCCCGCATCTGGTCGCGGATGGCCGAGGAACTCGACAAGGGGCGCCAGGCCTTCGTGGTCTGCCCCGCCATCGACGACGCCCACGCCGAGGACGACGGCGAGCCCGCGCCCGCCGAGTCCGAGGACGACGCCCCGAAGCGCGCACCGGCGACCGTGCTCGCCACCGCCGAGCGGATGCGCACGATGCCCGTGCTCGACGGCCGGCGGATCGCGGTGCTGCACGGCCGGATGACGGCGGAGGAGAAGGACCGCGTGATGACGTCCTTCGCTGCCGGCGACCTGGACGTCCTCGTCGCGACGACCGTCATCGAGGTCGGTGTCGACGTGCCGAACGCCGCGATGATGGCCGTGCTCGACGCCGATCGCTTCGGCGTCTCCCAGCTGCACCAGCTGCGCGGCCGCATCGGCCGTGGGCAGTGGGCGGGCGTCTGCCTGCTCGTCACCACCGCCGAGCTCGAGACGACCTCCCGCGAGCGCGTCGACGCGGTGTCCGCGTCCGACGACGGCTTCGAGCTGGCACGGGTCGACCTCGAGCTGCGGCGCGAGGGCGACGTGCTCGGCGAGCGACAGTCCGGTGGGCGGTCCTCGCTCAACCTGCTCCGGGTGGTCGAGCACGCCGACCTCATCGTGGACGCCCGGGGCGAAGCCGAACGGGTCCTCGAGCCCGATCCCGAGCTCGAGGGGTCCCCGGCCCTGCGCGAGGCCCTGGCGCGGCGTCTCGACGAGTCCGACGCGGCGTTCCTCGGCAAGAACTGACCCGGGCCCGGACGCCCCGGCCCGGACCGGTATCGTCGCTGCCATGGCACAGATCGCGGTGGTCCCCGGCTCCTTCGACCCCGTCACGCTCGGGCACCTCGACGTCATCGGCCGCGCTGCCGGGCTGTTCGACGAGGTGCACGTGCTCGTGGTGCACAACCCGGACAAGAAGCCCGCGATGTTCGAGGCGGTCGACCGCGTCCGCCTCATCGAGGAGTCCCTGGTCGAGGTCGGCACGCCGGGTACCGTCCGTGTCGGGGAGTGGACCTCCGGGCTCCTCGTCGACTACTGCCGGCAGGTCGGGGCGAAGGTGCTCGTCAAGGGCGTGCGGTCCGGCGAGGACGTCGCGTACGAGACCCCGATGGCCATCATGAACCGGCACCTCGCCGACGTCGAGACCGTGTTCCTGCTGCCCGACGCCTCGCGCTCCCACGTGTCGAGCTCGCTCATCCGCCAGGTCTCGTCGCTCGGCGGCGACGTCACCCCCTACGTCCCGAAGGCCGTGGCCACGGCCCTCGCCGCTCGCTGAGCCGAGCCGGAACCGCCGGAGCTGCGCGCCGAGCCGGATGCCCGGTCGTCCGACGCGCGGACACACCCCCGCCCGCCTCGACTCTCGGCCCCGTTCACGCTAGGGTTGACGATCGTGTCTTCCCACGTGAACAGCCCCTACGCCCTGCGCGTGCGCGACCTGGCGCACCGTCCGGGCGAGATGCGCGAGCACTCGCTCGACATCGCGGTGCCGGACGCGCTGGGTGCCGGTGTCATCGCGGTGCGCGAAGGTGCTCCGCTGCACATCGACCTGCGGCTCGAGGGCCTGCACGAGGGTGTCCTCGTGTCCGGTCACGCTTCGGCCGACGCGACGGGGGAGTGCTCGCGCTGCCTCATCGACATCAGCGAGCCCGTCGAGGTCGATTTCGCCGAGCTGTTCGCGTATGATGCCTCGGAGGATTTCGACTTCTTCGTTCGTGATGACCACGTGGACTGCGAACAGGTCGTTCGAGATGCGGTGGTGCTGGCGCTGCCGTTCCAGCCGGTCTGCCGACCGGACTGCCCAGGCCTCGACCCGGTGACGGGCGAGCGACTGGCCGACCTCGATGAGCAGCCCGTTCACGAGACCCTGGACCCGCGCTGGGCAGCCCTGACCGGAATCCAGCTCGAAGCCGCCGAGCGTGCCGCCCACGGCGACACCACCGACACGAAGACCACCGAGGGCGAGGAGCGGGCCGAGGCCGAGTAGGCCCCGACACCGCCAGCCCCCGTTCCGACCACCGACCAACCGAAAGAGATTCACCATGGCCGTTCCCAAGCGCAAGCAGTCCCGTGCGAACACGCACGCCCGTCGTTCGCAGTGGAAGGCCACGCCGATCCAGCTCGTCAAGACGATCGAGAACGGTCAGGTCACCTACAGCCTCCCGCACCGCGCGAAGGTCGTCGAGGACTCGGCCGGCACCCCCCTGTACATGGAGTACAAGGGCCGCAAGGTCGCCGACGTCTGATCGGACCGAACGCATGACGACGACGTCCGGCGCCACGGGGTCCCGCCCCGTGGGGCCGGACGTCGTTCGTCTGCAGGGCCAGCTCGGGGTCGACATCGACCTCGAGCTGCTCCAGCTCGCCCTGACCCACCGCTCGTACGCCTACGAGCACGGGGGCATCAAGCACAACGAGCGCCTCGAGTTCCTCGGCGACTCGATCCTCGGCCAGGCCGTGACCGTGAAGCTCTACCGGTCCTTCCCCGACCTCGACGAGGGTGACCTCGCGAAGCGTCGCGCCAGCCTCGTGTCGACGGTCGCGCTGGCCGAGATCGCCCGCATGATCGGGCTCGGCCAGTACCTGCGCCTCGGCAAGGGCGAGGAGCAGACCGGCGGCCGCGACAAGTCGTCGATCCTCGCCGACACCGTCGAGGCCGTCATCGGCGCCACCTACCTGTCCGCGGGCCCCGACCCGGCGACCGACCTGGTGCTCCGCCTGGTCGAACCGCTGATGATCGACCCGGACCGCTTCGGCGCCGCCATGGACCCGAAGACGAGCCTGCAGGAGCTCGCGTCGAGCCTGTCGCTCGGCAACCCGGCGTACCGCGTCACCGAGACCGGCCCGGACCACGACAAGACCTTCAGCGCGACCGTCGTCCTGCAGGGCGAGGACGTCGCCGTCGGGACCGGCTCGAGCAAGAAGGCCGCCGAGATGTCCGCGGCGCTCGACGCCTGGACCCGGCTGTCCGGCCGAGCGGCCTGACGACGTGCCCGAACTCCCCGAGGTCGAGGTCGTCCGCGCCGGCCTCGAACCCGCGGTCAGTGGCGCGCGGGTGCTGCACGTCGACGTCGTCGACGAGCGGGCACTCACCCGCCACGACGGCCCGGCCGAGGACTTCGCCGACCGCCTGACCGGCCGCACCATCGCCGCCGCGGTCCGTCGGGGCAAGTTCCTCTGGATGCCGTTGCAGCCGGAGCACGAGGGCGACCGGCCGGAGGCACTCGTCGCCCACCTCGGCATGAGCGGCCAGATCCTGCTCGGCCGCGGTCGACCGGCGGCGAAGCACCGACGGATCCGCATCGACGTGCAACCCGTCGGCACCGACCGCGACGGCACCGCCGAACCCGCGGTGGAGCTCGAGTTCGTCGACCAGCGCACCTTCGGCTCGATGGCGATCGACGCGATGGTGCCGACGGTGGACGGCGCCCCGGCCGGGTTCGCCGGACACGTCGACGCGTCGGACCCCGATGCGGTGTGGCGTCGGAGCGTGCCGCAGCAGGTGTCGCACATCGCCCGCGACCCGCTCGACCCCGCGTTCGACGACGACCGCTTCACCGCCATCGCCCGGAAGCGCTCGAGCGGCATCAAGCGGGTCCTGCTCGACCAGGGCGTCGTGAGCGGCATCGGGAACATCTACGCCGACGAGTCCCTCTGGGCCGCGAAGCTGCACTACGACCGGTCGGCGGAGCGGTTGACCCGTGCCGACCTCGCACGCCTGCTGCACGAGGTGCGCAGTGTCCTCCGGCGCGCGCTCGAGGACGGCGGGACGAGCTTCGACGCCCAGTACGTCAACGTCAACGGGCAGTCCGGGTACTTCTCGCAGCGGCTGAACGTGTACGGCCAGCAGGGGAAGCCCTGCCCGCGCTGCGGCACGACGATCGTGCGCGAGGCCTTCATGAACCGGTCGAGCCACATCTGCCCCGTGTGCCAACCGCGCCCCCGCGCCCGGACGCGTTAGCCTGACGCCCAGCAGCACAGCCCAGCAGCGGCCCCGCCGCAGCACGCGTGAGCACACCCGGAGACCGCATGTACTTGAAGAGCCTGACCATCAAGGGGTTCAAGTCCTTCGCGCAGCCGACGACGTTCGCGTTCGAGCCGGGCGTCACGTGCATCGTCGGCCCGAACGGCTCCGGCAAGTCCAACGTGGTCGACGCCCTGGCCTGGGTGATGGGGGAGCAGGGGGCGAAGACCCTGCGCGGCGGCAAGATGGAGGACGTCATCTTCGCGGGGACCTCGACCCGTGGTCCGCTCGGTCGCGCCCAGGTGCTGCTGACGATCGACAACAGCGACGGCCTGCTGCCGATCGAGTACTCCGAGGTGACGATCGCCCGCACGCTGTTCCGCAACGGCGGCAGTGAGTACGCCATCAACGGCGAGAACTGCCGACTGCTCGACGTGCAGGAGCTGCTGAGCGACACGGGCCTCGGCCGCGAGATGCACGTGATCGTCGGGCAGGGGCAGCTCGACAAGGTCCTGCACGCCACCCCGGAGGACCGCCGGGGCTTCATCGAGGAAGCCGCCGGCATCCTGAAGCACCGTCGCCGCAAGGAGAAGACCCTCCGCAAGCTCGACGCGATGCAGACCAACCTGACCCGCCTGTCCGACCTCGCCGGTGAGATCCGCCGCCAGCTGAAGCCGCTGGGACGCCAGGCCGAGGTCGCCCGCAAGGCGCAGTCCGTCGCCGCCGTCGCGCGGGACGCCAAGGCCCGCATCCTCGCCGACGACGTGGTCCGGCTGCGCCGCGAACTGCACGACCACCAGGAGGTCGAGGCGGGGCGCAAGTCCGAGCGCATCGTCCTGACCGAACGGCTCGACCAGACCCGGGTCCGCCAGCAGCACGTCGAGCAGAGCATGGTCGGCGACGACGTCGACCGCGCCCGGACGGTGGTGCACCGCCTGGAGAGCGTGCAGGAGCGGCTGCGCGGGCTGTCCAGCCTGGCGAACCAGCGGCTGATGTTCCTGGCGCAGCAGGCCGACGCCCCGCAGCAGGGACCCTCGATCACCCCGGAGCGGGTGGCGGGCGTCCGCGCCGAGGCCGACCGGCTCGCTGCCCGCGCCGACCAGATGCAGGGCGGCTCCGCCGAGACCGCCCGCGCGGTGCAGGACGCCCGTGACGCGCTCGACGCCCTCGACGAACGCATCGCCGCGCAGGCCGCACGTGTGTCGCAGCACGACCTCGAGGCGCAGCGACTCGCGAACGCCGTCGACGTCGCCCGGTCGAAGCGCGGGTCCACGGTGGCGGACCGCGAGCGTCGACAGCGAGCCCTCGCCGAGGCCGGCGAACGCGCCGAGCGGGCGACCGCAGCCCTCGCCGAGCTCGGCACCGATCCGTCCGAGGGCGTCGACGACGAAGCCCTCGCCACCACGCTCCAGGCGGCTCGTGAGCAACTGGAGGCCGCGCAGGCAGCCCGCGACGAGCAGCGCGACCGCCTGCACGCCCTCGAGCGGGAGCGGGACGCCCTCGACGCTCGGGTCGCGGCGCTCGGCATGTCGATCGACGTCCGGGACGGTTCCCAGGCGCTCATCGACGCCGGACGCGCGGGCATCGTCGGTCGTCTCGCGGATGCGCTGACGGTGACGCCCGGGTTCGAGGGCGCCGTCGCGATCGCCCTCGACGGCCTCGCCGACGCCGTCCTCGCCGACGACCGGACCGTCGCGCTCGACGCGGTCGCGCACGCCAGGTCCGCAGACATCGGCCGCATCGACGTCGTCGTCGCGGACGCGCAGGACGGTCCCTCCGACCTGCCGGCGCGGTTGCCCGCGGGCGTCCGTCGAGCGGTCGACGTGGTGCAGGGCCCGCCCGCCCTCGCCGCGATCCTGCGGAACACCCTGATCGCGGACACCGCCGAGCGCGCCGACGAGGACCGCGACGAGCACGCGGACACGGTCGACCTGGAGGCCGTGCTCGCCGCCGCCCCGCAGGCGACGGTCGTCACCCGGTCCGGTGACCTCGTCCGCGCCGTCCGCCTGACCGGGGGCGGGGAGCGTGTGACCTCGCGGATCGAGCTCGTCGCGGAGCGCGACGACGCCGTGATGCGACGCGACGCCATCGCGACGGACGCCGAGGACGCAGCCACGGGCCTCCAGGCCGCACGCACCGCCGTCGAGGACGCACGCCGCCGCGCGGACGAGGCCGACGCGGCGTCCCGCGCGCACGCCAAGGCGACGGCCGAGTACGACCGGGCCAGCGCCTCGACGCGGGCGAAGGCCGAGAACGCGGCGGCCGAGGTGGAGCGCCTGCGTGCCGCCCTCGCCGAGACCGACGGTGCCGTCGAGGCCGTCGACGCCGCCCTGGCGGAGGCCGAGGCGGCGCACCGGGCGTTCACCGAGCAGGAGCGGCCCGTCGTCGACGCCTCCGAGCGTCCGGGGCTGCAGGACGCGCTCGAGGCCGCACGTGCCGCCGAGGTCGAGCAGCGCATCCAGGTGCAGACCGTGCGCGAGCGCGTCCGCGCCGAACGACACCGTGCCGACCAGCTCGAACGCCAGCTCGAGGCCGAGCGTGCGGCGGCGGAGGAGGCAGCCCGTCGTGCGGTCATCCGTCGCGGGCAGATCGAGACCGCCGAAGCCGTGCTCGCCGACCTGCCGGGTGTGCTCGGTGCCGTCGACCGTTCCCTGGCCGAGGCGCGCGTGCAGCTCGCGACCGAGGAGTCCGAGCGGTCCAAGCGCAACACCGAGCTGCAGGCGATCCGGAACGAGGAGCGCGAACTCCGCGACCGGTTGCAGACCATCACCGACGGCGTGCACTCGCTCGAGATGGAGATCTACGAGAAGAAGCTGCACGTGTCGGGTGTCCTCGACCGCGCCCTGAGCGACCTCGGGCTGACCGAGGCCGTACTCGTCGCCGAGTACGGGCCGACCGTGCCGGTGCCGGTCGACGTGCTGGTGGACCCGCGGGTCCTCGCGCGGAAGCACCGCGACGCCGAGCGCGCAGCAGCTGCGGAAGCGTCCGAGCAGCCCCTCGACGCAGCCGGAGAGGAAGTCGACGTCGATGCCGACGCCGACCTCGACACCAGCCCCGGGGACGACACCGTCGCGCTCGTCGAGCTTGCGTCCACCCTGCCCGGCGGCCCCGCCCTGCCCGAGTTCGACGTCACCGACGAGGTCGACCCCGACGACGTCGAGACCGTGCCCTACGTCCGCGCCGAGCAGGAGCGCCGCCTGCAGGCCGCCGAGCGCGACCTCGGTCGGCTCGGCAAGGTGAACCCGCTCGCCCTCGAGGAGTTCCAGGCCCTCGAGCAGCGGCACGCCTTCCTCGCCGAGCAGCTCGAGGACCTGCAGAAGACCCGCACCGACCTGATGACGATCATCGACGAGCTCGACACGAAGATGCAGACGATCTTCGAGTCGGCCTTCAACGACACGAAGGACGCCTTCGACGTCATCTTCCCGATCCTGTTCCCGGGCGGCTCGGGCTCGATCAACCTCACCGACCCGACCGATCTGCTCGGCACCGGGATCGACGTGCAGGTGAAGCCCGCCGGCAAGAAGATCGACCGCCTGACACTGCTGTCCGGCGGCGAGCGGTCCCTGGCAGCGGTGGCGCTGCTCGTCGCGATCTTCACCGCGCGGCCGTCGCCGTTCTACATCATGGACGAGGTCGAGGCCGCCCTCGACGACGCGAACCTCGGTCGGCTGCTGACGGTGTTCGAGCGGCTCCGCGAGTCGTCGCAGCTCATCGTCATCACGCACCAGAAGCGCACGATGGAGATCGCCGATGCCCTGTACGGGGTGTCGATGCGGCAGGACGGCGTGTCCGCCGTCGTCGGCCAGCGGGTGCAGAAGCGCGAGCCCGCCGACGCGGTCGCGTAGCAGGCTGGCTGGTTGCGGTCCGCGCCGCGAAAGCGACAGATCTCCGCTAACAGTTCGCGGCAGTCTGTCGCTTTCGCGGCTCCAGTCGCGACCACGGACGGACGGGAGGCCCGGTGCCAGCTGGCACCGGGCCTCCCGTCCGTCAGGTGGTGACGCTTACTCCGCGTCGGCCGCGACCGACTCCTTCGGCTCGCCCGTCGGGGTGAGCCCGCGCTCCTGGCGCTTCTTCGAGACGACCAGCGAGGCCGTCGTCGCGACCGCGATGGTCAGCATGATGAAGCCCAGCGAGAACCAGATCGGGATCTCGGGCGCCCACTCGATGTGCTCGCCGCCGTTGATGAACGGCAGCTCGTTGACGTGCATGGCGTGGAAGACGAGCTTCACACCGATGAAGCCGAGGATGACCGCGAGGCCCTGGCCCAGGTAGATCAGGCGCTCCAGCAGGCCGGCGATCAGGAAGTACAGCTGGCGCAGCCCGAGCAGCGAGAACGCGTTCGCGGTGAACACGATGAAGGCGTCCTGGGTGAGCCCGAAGATCGCGGGGATCGAGTCGAGCGCGAACAGCACGTCGGTCAGACCGATCGCGACCATGACGAGCAGCATCGGGGTGAACAGGCGCTTGCCGTCGACCTTGGTGGTCAGGCGGTCGCCGTCGTAGTGGTCCGAGGTCGGGATGATGCGCTTGAGGATGCGGATCAGGCGCGAGTCGCCCTCGTCGCCGCCGTGGTCGTTGCCGCTGCGGGCCTGCGACCAGGCGAGCCAGAACAGCAGCGCGCCGAACAGGTAGAACACCCACGAGAAGTTCTCGATGATCGTGACGCCGAGGGCGATGAAGATGCCGCGCGCGACGAGGGCGATCGCGACACCGACCAGCAGGACCTTCTGCTGGAACTCCTTCGGCACCGCGAAGCTCGTCATGATGATGAGGAAGACGAACAGGTTGTCGACCGACAGCGCCTTCTCGGTCAGCCACCCGGCGAAGTACTCACCGCCGGCCTGTCCGCCGCCGAAGACCAGGATGCCGAACCCGAACAGGATCGCGAGCCCGATGTAGAACACGGACCAGAACGCGGATTCGCGGATGTGCGGCACGTGCGGGGTGCGCACGTGCGAGTAGAAGTCGAACACCAGCAGGGCGAGGATGCCTGCGATGGTGAGGAGCCAGACGAAGAGTGGGACGTCCACGGTTTCCTTCAGGTAGGGCGTGCCGCTGATGTACGGGTACGCCGAGGCCTGAAGGTCTCTTCCGCCGCACGGCACCGGAACCGGTGCTGCACGACCGGCGCCCCGGGTCCGGATCGTTCCGGGCCGTACTGACGGGGTCACCGAGAGGGAATACTCCCCTTCGTGAGAACGAGCATACCGGGCACAGCGGACATGCGCCGCGCTCTAAGCTGGGAGCATGGCGAGTTCCTGGTCACTGTCCACACGGCTGCGCGGCCTCTTCCAGCGCAAGACGATCGACGAGACCACGTGGGAGGACCTCGAGACCGCGCTCATCGGCGCCGACTTCGGCCCGGACATCTCCGAGGCGATCATCGAGGACCTGCACGCGCGCGTCGACCGCTACGGCACGACCGACCCGGCCGACCTGCAGCGCATGCTGCGCGAGGTGCTCGAGGAACGGCTGTCGAAGCTCGACACCACGCTCAAGCTCAGCGCCCGACCGGCCGTCGTGCTCGTCGTCGGCGTGAACGGCGTCGGCAAGACCACGACGATCGGAAAGTTCGCCAAGTTCCTGAAGACCTACGACCGCACGGTCCTCGTCGGTGCGGCCGACACCTTCCGCGCCGCAGCGGTCGAGCAGGTCGCGACCTGGGCCGAGCGTGCCGGCGTCGACGTCGTCCGCCCCTCGCAGCCCGGGCAGGACCCGGCCTCGGTGGCGTACCAGACCGTCGAGAAGGCGATCCGCGACAACACCGAGATCGTGGTCATCGACACCGCCGGCCGCCTGCACACGAAGGCGGGCCTGATGGACGAGCTCACGAAGATCAAGCGCGTCGTCGAGAAGCAGACCGAGATCAGCGAGGTGCTGCTCGTCCTCGACGCCACGACCGGGCAGAACGGCCTGGCCCAGGCGCAGGCGTTCATCGAGGGCGCCGGGGTCACGGGCCTCGTCATCACCAAGCTCGACGGCTCCGCGAAGGCCGGGTTCGTCCTCAGCGTGCAGGAGAAGACGGGCATCCCGATCAAGCTCATCGGGCAGGGCGAGGGCATCAACGACCTGACCGGTTTCACCCCGCACGTGTTCGTGCAGAACCTCGTCGGCTGATTCCGGGTACCGTCTCCGCAGTACAGGGATCGTCCAGGTACACCGGAAGGAGCCCCTCAATGCCAGCACTCCTGATCATCGCGATCATCGTCGGCCTCGTCCTGCTCTTCAGCGGCATCTTCGTCGGTGCGCTGAAGTTCCTGTTGTGGGTCGGGATCGTCCTCATCCTCCTGGCCGTCATCGGCTGGCTCCTCAGGAGCATCCGCGGGCGCGCATAGCGCACCGGACGCCCTGAACGGGCGGATGAACGAACGGGAGGCACGGTGCCAGCTGGCACCGTGCCTCCCGTCTGTCCGTGGTCGCGACCAGTGCCGCGAACGCGACAGATCTCCGGCAACTGTCGGCGGAGATCTGCCGCTTTCGCGATGGGGGCAGCGGCTTCAGACCGCCTGGCGACCGGGCGCCGCATCCAGCAGGTGCGACAGGTGCTCGGGAACCGAGCCGCCGCGCGCGACCGTGGCCCGCGCCCACAGGCGTCCGGCGCGGTACGAGGACCGGACGAGCGGGCCGGCGAGCACTCCGGCGAAGCCCATCTCCTCGGCGACCTCACGCAGGGCGACGAACTCCTCCGGTTGCACCCAGCGCGCCACCGGCAGGTGCCTCGGCGACGGGCGGAGGTACTGGGTGAGCGTGATGATGTCCGTGCCGGCGTCGAACAGGCGCTGCAGCGCGTCCTCGATCTCGAGGCGCTCCTCGCCCATGCCGAGGATGAGGTTCGACTTCGTGACCAGCCCGGCGTCGCGGCCCTGCGTGATGACGTCGAGGGAGCGTTCGAACGTGAACGCCGGCCGGATCCGCTTGAAGATCCGCGGGACGGTCTCGACGTTGTGCGCGAAGACCTCGGGGCGGGCGTCGAACACCTGGCCGAGCTGGTCCGGGCGACCGTTGAAGTCCGGCACGAGGATCTCGACGCCGGTGCCGGGGGAGTGCTCGTGGATCTGGCGGATGGTCTCGGCGTAGAGCCAGGCACCCCCGTCGGGCAGGTCGTCGCGAGCGACGCCGGTCACGGTGGCGTACTTCAGGCCCATCGACACGACCGAGTCGGCGACCCGTCGGGGCTCGTCGCGGTCGAGCGGCTCGGGCTTGCCGGTGTCGATCTGGCAGAAGTCGCACCGGCGGGTGCACTGCGAGCCGCCGATCAGGAAGGTGGCTTCACGGTCCTCCCAGCACTCGAAGATGTTCGGGCAGCCGGCCTCCTGGCAGACGGTGTGCAGCTGCTTGTCCTTGACCAGGGCGGACAGCTCGCGGAACTCCGGGCCCTGGGTGGCGCGGGTCTTGATCCACCCGGGCTTCGTCTCGATCGGGGTCTCGGCGTTGCGGGCCTCGACGCGGAGCATCCGGCGGCCTTCGGGGGCGAGGGTCATACGAGGGTCTCCTGTCGAGCGATGCGCTCGCCGCGGCGCATGCCGTCGACGGCGTCCTGGATGCGGCGTGCGACCACGGGGGCGAGTTCGTCGACGGTGACCGGTCTGCCCGCGGCGGCGCTCAGGGTGGTGACGCCGGCGTCGGCGATGCCACACGGGATGATCGCGGCGTAGGCGTCGAGGGTGTTCGTGCAGTTGATCGCGATGCCGTGGGTCGTCACGCCCTCGGCGACGTGCAGGCCGATGGCGCCGACCTTGGCGGGTGGAGTGCCGTCCGCTCCGCGGACCCAGGCGCCGCTCCGGCCGTCGACCCGCTCGGCGTGCACCCCCAGGGAGGCCGCAGCGTCGACGATGACCTGCTCGAGGTCGCGCACCCACGCCACGACGTCGATCGGTGCGGCCAGTCGGACGATCGGGTAGGCCACGAGCTGCCCGGGGCCGTGCCAGGTGATGCGTCCGCCGCGGTCGACGTCGACCACCGGGGCACCGTTCGTCGGCAGGTCGGACGGCTCGGTGCGCCGGCCGGCGGTGTACACGGACGGGTGCTCGCACAGCACGAGGGCCCCGGGGGAGCGGCCGGCGACGACGTCGGCGTGGAGGTCCCGCTGCAGCGCGAGGCCTTCGGCGTAGTCGAGCAGCCCGGCGGGCCGCACGATCTCGAGTTCCGGCATGCGAGGGAGCCTACGACGGTTTCTGGACGGAGTACAACAACGCGCTCGACCTTGACCTGAACCGTGGTTGAGGGCTTCGGATGGCGGACATGGAGATCCGCCAGGCACAGCTCGCCACCCGCTCGCTCGACGGCACCGCCCGGTTCTGGGAGCGGCTCGGTTGCCCGGTCGACCGCACCGACGGAGTCGTCGAGGTCGTGGTGGGGTCGACGCGGCTCCTGTTCCGGGAACTGCCGGAGATGACCGGTGCGCTGCACCTCGCGATCACGATCCCGGCGGGCACGTTCGACGTGGCTGCCGCGTGGATCGCCGGGATCGCGACGGTGCTGGTCGACGCCGACGGCCGTGACGAGTTCGACGGACCGCCGAACTGGAACTCGCGATCGGTGTACTTCGAGGGTCCGGACCAGCAGCTGCTCGAGCTGATCGAGCGGCGGGACCTCGCCGCGTCCACGCCCGCGTCCGCCGTTCCGCTCGTCTCGGTCAGCGAGGTCGGCATCGCCGTGCCCGACGTCCTCGGTGCCGTCGAGACACTGCGCCGCGCCGGACTCGAGCCCTACGCGAACCCAGCAGGCGAGGGCTTCGCCGCGGTCGGTGACGTCGACGGCCTCGTCATCCTGGTGTCGCCGGAGCGGCGCTGGTTCCCGACCGCTGACCGCCTGCCGTCGACCGCCCCGGTGGTCCTCGACGTCGGGCTGGACACCCCGGTCGAGCTCACGCCCGGCGTGCTGCTGCGCTGACCGACCGGGAACCGCGCCCCGAGCCTTGTAGAATCGACGGATCATGGCGCAATTCGGTTCACTCTCCGATCGGCTGACCGAGACCTTCCGCAATCTGCGGAGCAAGGGTCGGCTGACTCCGTCCGACGTCGACGGCACCGTCCGCGAGATCCGGCGGGCGCTCCTCGACGCCGACGTCGCGCTCGAGGTCGTCAAGGCGTTCACCGCTTCCGTGCGCGAGCGTGCCCTCTCCGACGAGGTCAACCGCGCGCTGAACCCGGCGCAGCAGGTCGTCCAGATCGTCAACGAGGAACTCGTCGGCATCCTGGGCGGGCAGCAGCGTCGCCTCGAGTTCGCGAAGAAGCCGCCGACGGTCATCATGCTCGCGGGTCTGCAGGGTGCCGGTAAGACCACCCTCGCCGGCAAGCTCGGCAAGTGGCTCAAGAAGGACGGCCACACCCCCATGCTCGTCGCGGCGGACCTCCAGCGTCCGAACGCCGTGCAGCAGCTGCAGGTCGTCGGCGAACAGGCCGGCGTCCACGTCTTCGCGCCGGAGCCCGGCAACGGCGTCGGTGACCCGGTCAAGGTCGCCAAGAACGCCATCAAGGCCGCGGTCGACCAGCAGTACGACACCGTCATCGTGGACACCGCCGGTCGTCTCGGTGTCGATGCCGAGCTGATGAAGCAGGCCGCGAACATCCGCAAGGCCGTCGACCCCGACGAGGTCCTGTTCGTCATCGACGCGATGATCGGTCAGGACGCCGTCGTCACGGCTCGCGCGTTCCAGGAAGGCGTCGACTTCACCGGTGTCGTGCTGTCGAAGCTCGACGGTGACGCCCGCGGTGGTGCGGCACTCTCGGTGGCCAGCGTCACGGGCCGCCCGATCATGTTCGCGTCCACCGGCGAAGGCCTCGACGACTTCGAGCCGTTCCACCCGGACCGCATGGCGAGCCGCATCCTCGACCTCGGCGACATCATGTCGCTCATCGAGCAGGCCCAGTCGGCGTTCGACGAAGAAGAAGCCCGCGCGGTCGCCGAGAAGATCGCGTCCGACTCGTTCACGTTGAACGACTTCCTGCAGCAGATGCAGCAGCTCCGCAAGGCCGGCTCGATCAAGGGCATGCTCGGCATGCTCCCCGGCGCCAAGGGCATGCGCGAGGCGCTCGACAACTTCGACGAGCGCGAGATCGTCCGTACCGAGGCGATCATCCAGTCGATGACGCCGAAGGAGCGCGAACTGCCGAAGCTCCTGAACGGCTCGCGTCGTCTGCGGATCGCCAAGGGTGCCGGCTCCACGGTCACCGAGGTCAACGCCCTCGTGAACCGCTTCGAGCAGGCCGCCAAGATGATGAAGACCGTCGCCCGCGGTGGTGTGCCGCAGATGCCGGGCATGGGTCCGATCCCGGGCATGCACGGCGGCAAGAAGCAGCAGCAGGGCGGTAAGAAGAAGTCGAAGGTCGGCAACCCGGCCAAGCGCGCAGCGATCGCCGCCGGTGCGGCCGCTGCGCCGCAGCAGGCGCCGAAGGGCTCCGGCCTCGGCCTCGGCGGGGCCGCCAAGGGCGGCAAGGTGCCGACCGAGGAAGAGCTCGCGAGTCTGCAGAAGTTCCTGGGGCGCTAGTCGCGACCGCTGACGGACGGGAGGCCCGGTGCCAGCTGGCACCGGGCCTCCCGTCCGTCTGCGCGCACGTCGCGACGTTCCTTCCCAGAACGGGCGCGATGGCAGGCGGAATCGGGCGTACCGGGTCGGAAGAAACGACCAGGTACGCCCGATTCGACCAGCTACGCGGAACGGCCCGGGGTCACAGTGACTCGCGGAACTCCGTCACCAGGTGGCGGACGACCTCGCGCAGGTCCCCGCCGTGCTCCTGCGCGACCCGGAGCTGCCGCTGGTACGACGCCCCGTTCGCGATCATCGTGTCGAGGTGGTGCAACTCCTGCTGGCAACCGAGCCGTTCGGCCACCGGGTCGAGCCGCTGCACCAGGTCGTGCACCTCGTCGGTCACGAGCCGCTCGTCGCCGGCGGCGTTCGTGATGATCTCGGCCTCCATGCCGTAGCGGGCGGCGCGCCACTTGTTCTCGCGGATGAACCAGGGCTGCATCGTCGGCAGGGTCTCACCGGCGTCGAGCCGGTCGGACATCGTGGTGACCAGGCACTGCACGAGTGCCGTCACGGCACCGACCTCGTGCAGGGTCGAGATGCCGTCCGACACCCGGTTCTCGAGCGTGCCCCACTTCGGCGACGGGCGGATGTCCCAGCGCAGGTCCTTCACGCTGTCGATGACGCCGGTGTGGGTGAGGTCGCTCACCACCTCTTCGAAGTTCGCCCAGGCCCCGAGCGCCGGCGGCAGTCCACCGGTGGGGAGTTGCTGGAACATCAGCGCGCGGTTCGAGGCGTAGCCGGTGTCGATGCCGGCCCAGAACGGGCTGGACGCCGTGAAGGCCTGCAGGTGCGGGACGTACGCGAGCATCGCGCCGAGGATCGGCAGGGCCTTGTCGCGGTCGTCGATGCCGACGTGCACGTGGACGCCCCAGATGAGCATCTGCCGCCCCCACCAGCGCGTCCGGTCGATCAGGGTCGTGTAGTGCTCGCTGTCCGGGGTGATCTCCTGCTGGTCCCACACCGCGAACGGATGCGTCCCGGAGCACATGACCTGGGCGTCGAGCGGCTCGGCTGCGTCGATGACCTCGCCGATGATGCCCGACAGCTCGCTCGTGGCGTCGCCGACCCGGGAGTGCACGCTGGAGACGACCTCGACGGTGTTCGTCAGGAGTTCCTCGGTCACCCGCTCGCGGTCGCCGATCCGTTCGTGCACGGCCGCGATGACGGCAGGGGCACGGGGCGTGAGGTCGCCGGTCGACAGGTCGACCAGCGGGAGTTCCCACTCGACGCCGATGGTCGACGGAGGGGACTCGGTGAAGCGGATGTCCATGCTGTACATCCTGCCCGGAAGGTTGTCGGACACGCACAACGAAGCACCGTTCGGGTCGTGCGGATCCGATTCACAGTAGTTCCACACCGGGCGTACTTTGGAAGGGATCACCCAGGAAGAGGTACACATGCAGTTGGTCGTGCGCGGCACGTCCGCACCACTCGTCGGGGAGCTCGACGTCCCCGTCTCGAAGTACCACGCGCACCGCGCCCTGGTGCTCGCGTCGCTGGCGAAGGGCACGAGCATCGTCTCCGGCATCAGCGCCACCCGCCAGGTCGAGTGGACCGTCGGGACGCTCCGTGCCCTCGGCGTCGACGTCAAGCGTCGCGGGAACGAGTACCACGTCACCGGGCTGGGCGGCCGGTACGCGGCCACCGACGTCGTCGACCACGGGTCCCGCGGTGCCGACGGCATCCTGAACATGGGGTCGTCCGGCACCACGCTCTACTTCATGACGGGTCTGGCGTCACTCGCCGACAAGCCGATGACGCTCGCGGGCATGAAGTACTTCCAGCGGCGGCCCATCAAGGCGCTGCTGACGTCGCTGACCCAGATGGGCGTCGAGCTCGAGGCGACGAACGACTGCCCGCCCGTCACCGTGCAGCCGAAGCGCCCCCGCGGCGGCGACGTCACGATCGCCGGCACCCTGTCGCAGTGGGTCTCCGGCCTGCTGCTGGTGGCCCCGTTCGCCGAGCAGGAGACCCGGATCCACATCACCGGCGG
The DNA here is from genome assembly GCF_057812125.1 of Curtobacterium sp. ABR8. Classification (NCBI taxonomy): domain Bacteria; kingdom Bacillati; phylum Actinomycetota; class Actinomycetes; order Micrococcales; family Microbacteriaceae; genus Curtobacterium; species Curtobacterium sp. ABR8. The sequence goes on along the minus strand of NZ_CM173818.1, from coordinate 2,495,704 downwards.
CCGGCTGAACGAGCAGCCCTACGTCGAGCTCACCGTGCGCATGATGCGGCAGTTCGGACTGACCGTCGAGGTCTCCGACGACTGGCTCGAGTACCGGATCCCGGCGAACCAGCAGGCCACCCCGCACGACTACGTCATCCCGCCGGACATCGGTTCTGCCGCGTTCGGCATCGCCGCTGCGGGCATCCGCGAGTCGAACCTGCTCCTGCGCGGCATGACGGCCTTCACCACCGCCGAGACCGACCACCCGGAGAGCGAGTTCCTCGACCTCGCGACGGCGATGGGCGTCCCGATGCGGATCGACGAGGAGACCGGGTTCGTGCGCATCGAGCACGACGGCTCCCCGCTCCGACCGCTCGACATCGACTGCCAGCCGATCCCCGACCTGCTGCCGGTCCTGTCGACGATGGCCACCTTCGCCGAGGGCACCACCCGGCTCTGGAACGTCGCGCACATCCGGTTGAAGGAGTCCGACCGCGTCGCGGCCATGCTGCAGCTCAACCGCATGGGTGGTCGGGCCGAGCAGGGCGCGGACGAGCTCCGCGTCACCGGTGTCGGCGCCGAGGGACTGCACGGCGCGCAGATGTCGTCGTTCAACGACCACCGCGTGCTCATGTCGCTGGCCGTCGCGGCCTCGAAGGCGCGCGGCACCTCGGGGCTGACCTACCCGCGGGCCTACCGGATCTCCTACCCGACGTTCCTCGAGGCGATGAACTCCGTCGGCCTCGACATGGAGGTCGGCGACGCCCTCGCCGCGCAGATCGCCCGTGACGACCGGGCCGACGCGGCCGAGGCCGCCGAGATGGCCGATGCACGCACCGACCTCGGCGAGCGCACCGATGGCGAGCGCGCCGACGGCGAGCGCACCGACCTCGGCGAGCAGCAGGCGGTCCAGCCCACGAGCACGGAACCGCCCGAGCTCGCCGGCATCGACGCCGACCCCCTGGTGCTGAGCGAGAAGGTTCGAGCGCTCGCCACCAGTGACCCCGACGGCCTCGCCGTCATCGAGGTCGGGGGAGCAGCCCCCGTGAACACCACGTGGCGCGAGCTGCAGGACGAGGCCGACAAGGTCTCCGCGCTCCTGCTCGAACTCGGGGTCCGCACGGGCGAGTCGGTCGCCATGCAGCTGCCGAACTGGCGCGAGTTCGTGTCCATCACGCTCGGGGCGATCCAGATCGGCGCCGTCGCGACGCCGATCATGCCGGTGTTCGGCCCGCGCGAGACGACGATGACGCTCGCCCGGTCGCGTGCGCGGGTGGTGTTCCTGCCGAACGTCTTCCGCAAGCGCCGTCCGGCGCTCGAGCTCCTCGACGTCATCGACGAGGCGAAGGCCCAGCAGCGCCGGCTGTCGGTCGAGCACGTCATCGTGCTCCGGTCCGAGGCGCGCGGGCAGGTCGACGCCCCGACGAACCAGCCGCCGCTGCCCGCCGACGCCCTGGACCGGGTGGCGGCGAGCGACTGGCACTGGCGGTACTTCGACAACGCGCTCGACGCGGTGCACGTCGACGTCGACGAGATCACGTCGCGTGCGCCGGGCCCCGACGACGTGTGCCAGCTGCTCTTCACCTCGGGCACGACGGGGGAGCCGAAGGGCGTGCAACACCCGCACCGCACCCTCGGTCTGGCCACGGCGATGCACGTCGCGCAGTCCGGCCTGACGAGCGCGGACCGGATCTACATCCCGTCGCCGCTCGCACACCAGACCGGGTTCCTGTACGGCATGCTGCTGGCGTTCCGGCTCGGTGCGCCGCAGGTCATCCAGCCCGTGTGGGACGGCACGGTCGCGCTCGAGCAGGCGTTCGGCGTCGCGAAGGCGTCGTTCGTGCAGTGCGCGACCCCGTTCCTGACCGACCTCGTCGACCTGGTCGAAGCCGGTGCCGCCCAGCCCGAGTCGCTGCGGATCTTCGTGCCGACCGGTGCCGCCGTGCCGCGGGCGCTTGCCCAGCGGGCCGCGACGGTGCTCGGCACGGCGATCCTCGGCGCGTTCGGCACGAGCGAGACGTGCCTCGGCGCCCTGTCCAGTCCGAGCGACGACCCGGCTGCCGCGTACGGGAACGACGGCCGTGCGTTGCCGGGCATCCGGATCCGGATCGTCGACGACGAGGGCCACGAGCTCCCCGCCGACACCGAGGGCAACTTCGAGCTGCACTCGCCGACCATGTTCGACGGGTACCTCGACCGCCAGGACCTGACCGACGACGTCTTCACCGAGGACGGCTGGTACCGGACCGGCGACCTGGCGAAGGTCGACGCGAACGGCTTCCTGTCGATCACCGGTCGCGTCAAGGACGTCATCAACCGCGGTGGCGAGAAGATCCCGGTCGTCGAGATCGAGAACCTGCTCTACCAGCACCCGCTGGTCACCGACGTGGCGATCGTCGCCATGCCGGACGCCCGACTCGGTGAGCGTGCCTGCGCGTTCGTCGTGCCGGCCGCCGGCGCCGAGCAGCTCGACTTCCCGTCGATGCAGCAGGCACTCGACAAGGCGGGCGTGAGCAAGTACTACTGGCCGGAGCGGCTCGAGTACATCGACGAACTGCCGCGCAACGCGGTCGGCAAGGTCCAGAAGAACACCCTGCGCGAGCAGGCAGCCGCGCTCGTCGCGACGAAGGAGAACGAGACACGATGACGATCGTCGAGCAGACGAGCACCGGCTTCGACGAAGCCGCCTTCCAGCAGCTCAAGGCCGAGGTCACCGAGTGGGTCCGCGGCCGTGGTGAGGAGTGGGCCGAGGAGATCGAGCGCACCGGCCAGGTCGCCCCCGAGCTCTTCCAGGAGCTCAAGGACAAGGGGTGGCTGTCGCTCGCGGCGCCGACCGAGCTCGGCGGACGGGCCATCCCGTTCTCGCGCTACCTGGAGATCATGGAGATCGTGTCGCGTTCGCACGCGTCGATCCGCATGCTCGTGCACGTCATCAACGGGACGTGGCGCGCGATGGCCCCCTACGCGACGCCGGAGCAGATCGAGCAGGTCGTCAAGCCGTCCGTCGCCGGCGACACGCTCGTCGCGTTCACCCTGACCGAGGCCACCGCGGGCACCGGCGCGGACATCCGGACCACCGTCCGCCGCGAGGGCGACACCTACGTGATGAACGGCGAGAAGCACCTCATCACGTTCGGCGTCAAGGCCGACTACTGGCTCATCGCCGCCCGCCTGGAGGGCACCACCGGTCAGGACGGCACGGTCGCGTTCCTCATGCCGAACAGCGGGCTGCCGGGTGCCGAGGTGATCGACGACTCCGACACCATGGGCATCCGCGGCACCGACCACGCGATCCTGCGCTTCAGCGACGTGCCCGTGCCGGCCAGTGCGCTGCTCGGCGCCGAGGGCCAGGGGCTCGAGGTCGCGCTCGGCGGCTTCCTGCTGCCGAGTCGTGTGTCCGTCGCGATGAGCGCCGTCGGACTCGCCGAGCGGGCGAACGAGCTCGCCGTCGAGTACGCCAACAAGCGCGAGACCTTCGGCAAGCAGCTCTCCAGCCGCCAGGCGATCCAGTTCTACCTGGCCGAGAACTACGCCGACATCGCCGCCGCCCGCGCCCTGGTGCTCGAGGCCGCCCGCGCCTACGAAGAGGACCGTCCCGACGCCGGCACGCTGTCCAGCGCCTCGAAGATGGTCGCCGTCGACATGCTCGCCCGCGTCACCGACAAGGCCCTGCAGGTGCACGGCGGCCAGGGCTACTGGAAGCGCAACGCGATCGAGCGCGTCTACCGCGACGCGCGCGCGCAGCGCTTCGAAGAGGGCACCAACGAGATCCAGAAGCTGGTCGTCGGCCGCGCCGTCGTCACCGGCACGGCTGGGTTCTAGACCACCACCACCCACCGGACGGGAGGCCCGTGGCGGGACCGCCCCGCGCCTCCCGTCCTTCCCCACGCACGTAGAGGACCGCAGTGACCGACACCACCAACGCACCCATCGCACTGATCACGGGCGCTTCGCGCGGCATCGGCCGCCTGCTCGCGCAGAAGCTCGGCCAGCGCGGCGTCACCGTCGTGGTGACGTACAAGGGCAACGCCGACCTGGCCGAGGAGTCGCTGGCCGACGTCAAGGCCGCCGGCGGCGACGGCATCACCGCGCAGGTCGACATCGAGCAGCCGGAGTCGATCGACGCCCTGTTCGACCTGGTGCGCGACACCTACGGCCGCCTCGACTACTTCGTCGCGAACGCTGCCGCCAGCGCGTTCAAGCCGGTCAAGGAGCTCAAGCTGCACCACCTGGACCGCAGCTACGCCACCAACGCCCGCTCGTTCGTGCTCGGGGCGCAACGCGCTGCCGAGCTGATGGACCACGGTGGCCGCATCGTCGTCGTGACCTCGTACGGATCGCTCCGCGCCTTCCCGACCTACGCCGCACTCGGTGCCGCCAAGGCGATGAGCGAGTCGTACATGAAGTACATGGCGGTCGAGTTCGGGCCGCGTCAGATCACCGTCAACGCGGTGAACGGCGGCCTCATCGACACCGACTCGCTCGAGTACTTCTACACGAAGGTCCCCGGGCAGGCGCCGATCGACTCCGTGTTCGAGAAGCTCCCGCTGCAGCGCCCCGGCACCGCCGACGACATGGCCGACGCGGTGGACTTCCTGCTGTCGGACAAGGCCGGGTACATCACCGGGCAGGTGCTGTCGGTCGACGGCGGGCTGACCGTGATCGCGCCGCCGTTCTGGGCGGACACGACGTCGCCGCTCCGCGACGCGGTGCTGCCGGCCGACGCCGCGGGCGCGGACACCGCAGAATAGGCGCATGAGCAGCGTCGCTTCCGCCCCCGTCGTGCCGGACTCCCTCCGGACCGTCGCGTCACCCTGGACCCTCGGCCCCCTGCACCTGGCCAACCGGGTGGTGATGGGGTCGATGCACACCGGCCTCGAGGTGCACGACGACGGCGGGGCCGGCATGGCGGCGTTCTACCGCGAACGGGCGGCCGGCGGCGCGGCGTGCATCATCACGGGCGGCATCGCGGTGAACGACGAGGCCCGGGGCGGCCCCGACTTCGCCGTGTTCGGCGTCGGGGGAGCGGACGAGCGGTTCCGTACGGCGGTCGACGCCGTGCACGAGGAGGGCTCCACGATCCTCGCCCAGCTCTTCCACGCCGGTCGCTACGCGCTCGCCGCGGGGATGGTCGACCGGCACGGCGAACCCCAGCGGGTGGTGGCACCGACGGCCCTGCCGTGGGCGGCCGCCCGCGGCGTGGTGCCGACGGCACTGACCGCTGCCGAGGTCGAGCGCACCATCGAGGACTTCGCCGCCGCGGCCCGGTCCGCACGCGACATCGGGTTCGACGGCGTCGAGATCATGGCGTCCGAGGGCTACCTCATCAACCAGTTCCAGTCGCCGCTGACGAACCTGCGCGACGACGAGTGGGGCGGTGACGCCGTCCGTCGCCGGCGCTTCACGATCGAGGTGGTCCGCGCGGTGCGCACCGCGGTGCCCGGGCTCGCCGTGACGATCCGGCTCTCCGGCGCCGACCTGATGCCCGGGTCCTCGACCGATGACGACGTCGACGCCCTCGTGCACGACCTGCTGCCGCTCGGGATCGACGGCATCTCGGTGGGGATCGGCTGGCACGAGTCCCGCACCCCGACCGTGCAGGCCGCGGTGCCGCACGGTGCCTGGCTCGACTACGCCACGCGCATCGCCGGGGTCGTGCGCGCGTCGTCGTACCCCGACGTCCGCGTGATCGCCTCGAACCGGATGACCGACCTGCGCGACGGCGAGACCGTCCTCGCCGACGGGACCATCGACGCCGTCGCCCTGGCCCGGCCGTTCCTCGCCGACCCGGCGCTCGTGAACCGCTCGCTCGCGGGCCGGTTCGCCCTGGTGAACACGTGCATCGGCTGCAACCAGGCGTGCCTCGACCGCTCGATCATCGGCGCGCCGGTCTCCTGCCTGGTCAACCCGCGCGCCGCCCGCGAGGTCGCGTTCCCGGCGCGTCCGACCACCGACCCGAAGCGCGTCGACGTCGTCGGCGGAGGACCGGCCGGCCTCGCCGCCGCCGTCGACGCCGCCCGACGCGGCCACCGCGTCACCGTGTGGGAGGCCGCCGACCGGCTCGGCGGCCAGTTCGGCCTCGCCGCCCTCGTCCCCGGCAAGGAGGACTACGCCGCGACGGTCCGGGCCGCCCGCGCCGAGCTCGACGAGCGCGGTGCAACCGTGCACCTCGGACGCCCGGCGACGGCCGCCGACCTCGCCGGCAGCGACGCCGTCGTCCTCGCCGCCGGGGTGGTCCCGCGGGACGTCGACGTCCCCGGCAGCGACCTGCCGCACGTCCTGTCGTACGAGCGGGCACTCCGCGAGGGCGTGCCGGCCGGCACCGTCGCGATCATCGGCGGCGGTGGCATCGGCGTCGACACCGCGGCGTTCCTGACCGAGTCGCCCGACGAGGCCGTCCGGGCCACCGAGTTCGCGGCCCGCTGGGACCTCGACGTCTCCGGTGCACTCGTCGGCGACGTGCCCCAGCGACTGCCCGCAGCGTCACGCACGATCCGGCCGGGCTCCGACGTCACCGTGCTCCGCCGCTCGGGCAAGTTCGGCCAGGGCGTCGGGATCACCTCGCGCTGGGTCGCCATCGGTCGCCTCCGTGACGCCGGGGTGCGCATGGTCGGCGGCGTGCAGGAGTACCTGCGCATCGAGCCCGGCGCCCTCTGGATCCGCGACGAGCACGGCGAGGAGCGCGCGATCCCCGCGGACAGCGTCGTGGTCTGCGCCGGGCAGGAACGCGCGACCGACGCCGATGGCGACGTGCCCGGCGGACTCGTGTCGGGCCTCCAGGCCGCCGGTGTGCCGTTCGCCGTCGTCGGCGGCGCTCGCGACGCACGGAGCGTGGACGCGGTCCGCGCGACGTCCGAGGCCCTCGAAGCGGTCCGGCGACTCGCGCCGTAGCGCGTCGGCTCGCATCGCGGCCGGGAATCTGTAAGAATGAACGGTCGAATCGCCGCAGCTCGACCCTCTATCCAGCTGTGAGCGATCTCTCTCGAGCTTTCACCGTGTGTGCCCCCACGCCCGCGGTTCCGGTTCAACCACAACGTAAGCAAACAGGAGCAATTGTGGCTGTCAAGATCCGTCTGAAGCGTCTCGGTAAGATCCGTGCGCCCTACTACCGCATCGTCGTCGCCGACTCGCGCACCAAGCGCGATGGTCGTGTCCTCGAGGAGATCGGTCAGTACCACCCGACCGAGGAGCCCTCGGTCATCAAGATCGAGTCCGAGCGTGCGCTGTACTGGCTCGGCGTCGGCGCGCAGCCGACCGAGCAGGTCGCGGCCCTCCTCAAGCTGACCGGCGACTGGGCCAAGTTCAAGGGCGAGAAGGACACCGCGTCCAAGGTCAAGGTCGCCGAGCCGAAGCCGGCCTTCCAGGTCGACTCCTCGAAGAAGGCCGTCCTCAAGCCGAAGTCGGAGAAGACGGCTCCCGCCGCCAAGGCCGACGACGCCGAGACCGCCGACGAGACGACCGAGGCGTAGTCCTTGCTCGAATCCGCGCTGACGCACCTCGTCAAGGGGATCGTCGATCACCCTGACGACGTGCGCGTCGCCAGCTCCACCTCCCCGCGGGGCGAGGTCCTCGAGGTGCGCGTGCACCCCGAGGACCTCGGCCGCGTGATCGGACGTGCCGGGCGGACCGCCAAGGCACTCCGCACCCTCGTCTCGGCCCTGGCCGACGGCAAGCGGGTGCGGGTCGACGTGGTCGACACCGATTCCTAGGGAGACGACCCAGCTCCGGGTGGGTCGCATCACGAAGGCACACGGGCTCAAGGGCGGCATCAAGCTCGAGCTCTACACCGACGACCCGGATCGTCGGTTCACCCCCGGTGCCACGTTCACGCTCCAGGTCCCCGATGACTCACCGTGGTCGGGCAAGACCCTCGAGCTGGACGAACTCCGCTGGTACAACGGTCACCCCGTCGCGTTCTTCGCCGGGATCGACGACCGCACCGCGGCCGAGTCCCTGGCGCGCATCATCCTCTGGGTCGAGCAGGACGCCGACGCCGAGACCGGTGAGGACGACGCCTGGTACGACCACCAGCTCGTCGGGCTGAAGGTCCTGCGCGACGGCGTCGAGGTCGGCACCGTCGCCCGCGTGGACCACATGCCGGCGCAGGACCTGCTCGCGATCGACACCCCGTCCCGCGGCGAGGTCCTCGTGCCGTTCGTCGCGGCCATCGTGCCGGCGGTCGACATCGCGGCGGGCACCGTCACGGTCACACCGCCGCAGGGCCTGTTCGAGGACCCCGAGGACACCTCCCGGCCCGAGACGGTCACGGACTAGCTGCCGTGCGGATCGACATCGTCACGATCTTCCCGGAGTTCTTCTCCGTGCTGGACGTGTCCCTGCTCGGCAAGGCCCGGCAACAGAACATCCTCGACCTGCACGTGCACGACCTGCGCTCGTGGACGACCGACCGGCACCGCACCGTCGACGACACCCCGTACGGCGGCGGCGCCGGCATGGTGATGAAGCCCGAGCCGTGGGCGCAGGCACTGGACGCGCTGCTCCGGCCGGACGGCTCGTCGACCCTGGTGGTCCCGACCCCCGCCGGCACGCCCTTCACGCAGTCCATCGCGCGCTCGCTCGCGTCGACGTCCGACCACCTCGTGTTCGCCTGCGGGCGCTACGAGGGCATCGACGCCCGCGTCTTCGAGTGGGCGGCGTCACGCTGCTCGGTCGTCGAGCTCTCGCTCGGCGACTACGTGCTCAACGGCGGCGAGGTCGCGGCGATGGCCATGATCGAAGCCGTCGGCCGACTCGTCCCCGGCGTCGTCGGCAACCCCGAGTCCCTGGTCGAGGAGTCCCACGAGGACGGTCTGCTCGAGTACCCCTCGTACACGAAGCCCGCCTCGTGGCGCGGCTTCGACGTCCCCGACGTGCTGCTCAGCGGGCACCACGCGCGGGTCGGCGCCTGGCGGCACGAGCAGCAGGTGGAGCGGACGCGTCGCGTCCGGCCCGACCTGCTGCCCGACGCGTAGCGCGTTCCTGCCCCGGCTGCCGGCTGCCGGCTGCCGGCTGCCGGTTGTCGGCTGCCGGTTGTCGCTTTCGCGAAAGCGACAGTCTGCCGTGGGACATCCGCGGGCAACTGTCGCCGTCGCGCACATGACGGCGGGCGCAGCCGAGATCTGTCGCTTCGGGGCACTGGTCGCGACCCGTGACGGACTGGAGGCGCGGGGCGGGCCTGCACCGTCCTCCCGTCCGTCAGGCGGTCGGGTCGGCGCGCTGGGCGCGGCGCAGGGTCAGGACCTCGGGTCCGGCCTCGGTGACGGCGACGGTGTGCTCGACGTGCGCTGCACGTGAGCCGTCGACGCTCCGGAGCGTCCAACCGTCGTCGTCCTGGTACAGCTCGTCGGTGCCCTGCATGAGCCACGGTTCGACTGCGACCACCAGGCCCGGCCGGAGCTTCAGGCCGCGGCCCGGACGTCCGTCGTTCGGCACGTGCGGGTCGCCGTGCATGGTGCGACCGACGCCGTGGCCGCCGAACTGCAGGTTGACGCCGTAGCCGGCCTGCTTCGCGACGTGTCCGATCGCGTGCGACACGTCGCCGAGCTTGTTGCCCGGCGCCGCCTGCGCGATGCCGGCGGCGAGTGCGCGCTCGACGGTGGCGATGAGTGCCTGGTCCTCGTCGCGGGGCGTCCCGACCTGCACCGAGACGGCGGAGTCCGCCACCCAGCCGTCGACGCTCGCGGCGAAGTCGAGGCTGACGAGGTCACCGTCCTGCAGCACGTGGTCGAAGGGCAGACCGTGCAGCGCGGCGTCGTTCACCGAGGTGCAGAGGTTCTTGCCGAACGGCGACTTGCCGAACGACGGGTGGTAGTCGACGTAGCAGCTCTCGGCGCCCCGCTCGGCGATCATCCGCGCGGCGACGCGGTCGAGCTCGAGCAGGTTCACGCCGACGTCGACGGTGTCGTGCAGCTCGTCGAGGACGTCGGCCACGAACCGACCGGCGACACGCAGGCCGTCGAGTTCGGTGGGGGTGCGCAGTTCGATCATGGGTCCATCCTCGCTGTTTTGCCCCCGGCGTTCCGTGTGGCAGTATGGATCGCTGTGCCCTGGCTGGACTCTGCCACGGGGGAGTCGCCGACACCGGGCACGCACCACCACTTCATCAGACATCGATCCGCGGCGACCCGTGTGCGTCCGCAGAGAGTAGAACAGCCATGAGTCAGCTCCTCGACAACGTCGACGCAGCATCGCTGCGGACCGACGTCCCGGACTTCCGCGCCGGAGACACCATCAAGGTGCACGTGAACATCGTCGAAGGCACGCGCTCGCGTATCCAGGTCTTCCAGGGTGTCGTCATCGGCCGTCAGGGCCACGGCGTCGGCGAGACCTTCAAGGTCCGCAAGGTGAGCTTCCAGGTCGGCGTCGAGCGCTGGTTCCCGGTGCACTCGCCGATCATCGACCACATCGAGATCGTCACCAAGGGTGACGTCCGTCGCGCGAAGCTCTACTACCTGCGCGAGCTCCGCGGCAAGGCGGCCCGCCGCAAGATCAAGGAGAAGCGCGACGCCTGATCGCCTTCACAGTGAGCGTCCGCGAGCCGGACGCCGCTGCTGGCCCCTCGCCGATGTACGGTTGTGCATCGACGGGGGGCTTTCCCTTTGCGCCCGCTGAACCCGGGCGGACGCGGTGTGAACGAGAGCGGAAATGACGGACACGACAGAGGAATCCGGGCGCAGGCCCCGGCCCGAGAAACAGCGCAACGGGATCCTCACATTCCTCCGCGACCTCGTCATCATCTTCATCGCGGCACTGCTCGTGTCGTTCCTGGTCAAGACGTTCCTGATCCGTTCGTTCTACATCCCGTCGGCGTCGATGGAGAACACGCTGCAGATCAACGACCGCGTGATCGTCAACGAACTCGTCCCGGGTGCCGTGGCGCTCAAGCGCGGCGACGTCGTCGTGTTCAAGGACCCGGGCGGATGGCTCGCCGGGTCCGAGGTGCCGAGCGTGACGCCCGACACCCAGCCCGCCAAGGCCATCGACTGGGTGCTGACGCAGATCGGTCTCGGGACCGGTGACAGCGACGACCATCTCATCAAGCGCGTGATCGGCCTGCCGGGTGACAAGGTCTCCTGCTGCAACGACCTCGGGCAGATGTCCGTGAACGGCGTCCCCATCAAGGAGCCGTACCTCAAACTGCCGGCCGGCGCTCCCGCATCGGCGACCGACTTCTCCGTCACCGTGCCGAAGGGCACCATCTGGGTGATGGGCGACAACCGCAACGACTCCAAGGACTCCCGCTACAACGGGGACACCCCGTCGAAGGGGTTCGTGCCGCTGTCCGACGTGACCGGCCGCGCCTTCGTGATCTCCTGGCCGACGAGCCGCTGGACGTGGCTCGACGACCACCCCGAGGTGTTCGCCGGGGTGGAGGAGCGCGACCAGTGACCGCCGTCCGCCCGTCCCTGCGTGTCGAGAAGCGCCTGCTCGGCGCCGGCCGTGTCACGGTCATCGGGATGGACGAGGTCGGACGCGGCGCGATCGCCGGCCCTGTGGGCGTGGGCGTCGCGGCCGTGACGATCGACGTCGGACGGGTCCCGCAGGGCCTGGCCGACTCGAAGCTCCTGTCGGCTGCCCGCCGGACGGACCTGGTCCCGGTCGTCACACGGTGGGCGCGCACCGCCGTCGGCATGGCGTCCGCCGAGTACGTCGACCGGCAGGGGATCGTCCCGGCGCTCGGTGCCGCGGGAGCGCAGGCGCTCGAGTCGCTCGTCGCCGGAGGCCTGTCGCTCGACGGCGCCGTGGTCGTGCTGGACGGGTCCTTCGACTGGCTCACCCGAGCCGTCCCGGCGTCCCTCCGGCCACCCACGGACCCGCTCGAGGTCGTCGTGCAGGTCAAGGCCGACCGCGACTGCGCATCGGTCGCCGCGGCGTCGATCGTGGCGAAGGTCGCGCGGGACGCCCTGATGATCGCTGCCCACGACGAGGCGCCCCACTACGCCTGGGCGTCGAACAAGGGCTACGGCTCGACCGCGCACTACGACGCCATCCGCACGGTCGGGGCGCACGCCCTGCACCGGAAGTCGTGGTTGCACCAGGCCTCGAGCGTCTCGCTGGACGGCTTCGACGCGCTCGTCGGCTGACGGCTGCTCCCTCCTGTCCCGCACCCGTGAGGTTCCGAAATCTCGGCATCTCGGCGCACCTCCCGCGCGGTCGTGGAACCTCGGTGGAACGCAGGCGGCGTGTTGTGGAACCTCGATGAGCTCAGGTGGGGGCACGTGTCGAGGTCGCGCGCTGCTGCTGCTGTCGCCGTAGACTGTGGGCGCAATGGATGAGGACGAATTCGACGACTACGACCGCGAGGTCGAGCTGGCCCTGTACCGCGAGTACCGCGACGTCGTGTCGCAGTTCCGCTACGTGGTCGAGACGGAGCGACGTTTCTACCTGGCGAACGAGGTCGAACTCGTGCGCCGGGACACCGAGCACGATTTCTACTTCGAACTGACGATGAACGACGTCTGGGTGTGGGACGTCTACCGTTCCGACCGGTTCGTGAAGGGCGTGCGCGTCCTCACGTTCAAGGACGTGAATGTCGAAGAACTGACGTCGCGAGAACTCGAACTCCCGAAGGAACTCGCACTCGACGAGTGATCTTCATTTCCGGTACATTCGATGAATCGCCGGTGATCGGTGACGTTCGGCAATTCCACGCGGTATTCTGATCGGGATTTCCCGTCCAATGAACAGGAGCCGCGCATGGCACAGAAGGTCACCGTCCAGCTCGTCGACGACCTCGACGATTCCCCCATCACCACCGGTGAAGGACGCACGGTCGAATTCGGTTTCGACGGATCGTCGTACGAGATCGACCTGACGAACGACAACGTCGACAAGTTCCGTGAAGCGATCTCCGACTACATCGCAGCAGCGCGCAAGGTCTCCGGTCGTCGTACCGGTGGCACGGCTCCGAAGTCGGCCCCGAAGCGCGGGAACTCGGAAGAGCTCGGCAAGATCCGCGAATGGGCGAAGGAGAACGGCTACGAGGTCTCGACCCGTGGTCGTATCTCGACCCAGGTGCAGGAAGCGTACGCAGCCGCACACTGATCCGCTGCTGACGAAGGACCCGGGTGATCGCGATCACCCGGGTCCTTCGTCATTCCTCCCCAAAGCGGGTCGTCCGCATCTGATTCCACAGATATACCGTCTGCGCTGTCCGCCGCGGCCGGCCGCGCGATCGTTGTCGCGGAGGCAACGACATGGAACAGAAGGTGCAGGATCCGCCCGGACGAACACTCCGCAACGGTCGCTTGGGGCGGTTCGGTGAAGACCGGGCCGTGGCATGGTTGCAAAGCCGGGGATTCCGGGTCCTCGAACGGAACTGGCGGTGTGCCCGTGGCGAGATCGACATCGTCGCGTGGGATTCCTGCACGCTCGCGTTCATCGAGGTGAAGACCCGATCCGGGACGGCGACGGGACATCCGTTCGAGGCGATCACGGTGACGAAGCGCGCCCGGATGCGACGACTCGTCCCCGAGTGGTTCGACGCTCATCCCGAAGTGCATGCACGCGCCGTCCGTATCGACGTCGTCGCGGTGCACGTCGACGGGCCCCGGACCGCCGTGGAACACCTGGCGGGTGTGCTGTGACGGCCATCGGTCGTGCTGCGGCCGTCGCCCTGCTCGGGGTGACCGGCCGCCGGATCGAGGTCGAGGCCCACCTGACCAGCCAACTGCCCGCGTTCAGCATCATCGGACTGCCCGACACCTCGCTCGGCGAGGCGCGCGAGCGGGTCCGAGCCGCTGCTGCGAACGCCGGGTGTCCACTGCCGGCACGCCGGATCACGGTGAACCTGACGCCCGCGGCGATCCCGAAGCGCGGTTCCGGGTTCGACCTGGCGATCGCCATGGCGGTGCTCGCCGCGGCCGGGCTCGCCCCTGACGTCAGCGAGCGCATCGTCTACATCGGTGAGCTCGGCCTGGACGGCCGGGTCCGACCGGTCGCCGGGGTCATCCCGATGCTGCTGGCCGCGCGAGACGCCGGGGCCGACCGGGTCGTGCTGCCGATCGGCAACCTGCCCGAAGCGCGCGTGGTCGACGGCGTGCGCACCACCGGAGTCGACTCGCTCCGGGCGGCCGCGATCGACGCCGGAGCGCTGTTGCCGCCGGTCGAGGTCGAAGCGGTGCTGCCGGTGCCGGTGCCGACGGTCGAACGCCCGGTGGCCGAGTTGTCGGACGTCGTCGGCAACCCGATCGGGGTGCGCGCCGTCATCGCCGCCGCGGCCGGCGGACACCACGCCCTCCTGCTCGGTCCGCCCGGTGCCGGCAAGACGATGCTCGCCGAGCGGCTCCCCGGACTCCTGCCCGACCTCGACGACGCGACCGCGCTGGAGGTCGCGGCCGTCCGGTCCGTCGCCGGACTCGGTTCGGCATCGTGGAGCACGAAGCCCCCGTGGGAGGCCCCGCACCACTCGGCATCGGCGATCTCGCTGATCGGGGGAGGGTCCGGTGTGCTGCGACCGGGAGCGGTGTCGCGGGCGACCGGCGGCATCCTGTTCCTCGACGAAGCGCCGGAGTTCCCCCGGGCGGTGCTCGATGCGCTCCGGCAGCCGCTCGAGTCGGGGCGGATCACGATCCACCGCGCAGCGGGGGCCGCCGAGTTCCCGGCGCGGTGCCAGGTCGTGCTCGCCGCGAACCCCTGCCCGTGCGGGAACGCCGGTGGCGCGCACGGACAGCCGTGCGAGTGCCCGCCGAGTGCGGTCCGGCGCTACCTCGGACGCATGTCCGGACCGCTGCTCGACCGGATGGACATCCGGGTGCTCGTCCCCCGGGTGACGACGGGGAAGATGCGCGGTGCGGACGGGAGCGCTCCGACGACGGCCGAGGCCCGCGCCGGGGTCGCGGCTGCCCGGGCACGGATGGCTGCACGCCTCCGAGGGACCGGATGGACGAAGAACGCCGAGGTGACCGGAGCGTGGCTGCGGGCGGACGGTCGGATCGAACCGGGTTCGACCACCGAGCTCGACCGGGCGCTCGACCTCGGCACCCTGACCATGCGGGGCTGGGACCGGGTGATGCGGCTCGCCTGGACGCTCGCCGACCTCGATGCGGTCGACCGTCCGACCAGGACCCACGTCCGGGGCGCCCTCGCCCTGCGGAGCGCACTGTGAACGGCGTGGGGTCCGGACGAGGCGGCGAACTCCTCGTCGCGATCCGGCGGATCCTCGGAGCCGACGACACGTCGGATCCGGTGGAGACCGCAGCCCGGGTCGCGTGGTCCGTGATCGTGGAACCGGGGGACTCCGTCGCGGGCGAGCTGATGGCTGCCTTCGGTCCGCAGCGCGCCCTGGGCTCGGTCCTGTCGGCGGCGGATGGTGCGTTCGACGAGCTGCTCGCCGACTGCGTCGAGGCCGGCGTGCCCGGGGCAGAGGACGCCGACGCCTTCGACGGTGTCCTGCGCACGGCGATCGACCGGTGGCGACCGCGGCTTGCCCGGTCCGACGTGGCCGACGTCGTCGCCGCGGCCGAGAGCGTCGGTGCCCGACTGCTCGTTCCCGGTGCTCCTGGATGGCCGACGGCGCTCGACGATCTCGGCCCGCACGCCCCGCTCGTGCTCTGGACGCGCAGCGCCACAGCGAGCGTCGCTGACGGTGCACCCGCACTGGCCGTGGTCGGATCGCGGGCGAACACCGTCGCCGGGGCCGAGGCCGCCGCCGAGATCACCTCGACGGCAGCGGACGCCGGTTGCACGATCACCAGCGGTGGCGCCTACGGCATCGACGCCGTCGCACACCGCGTCGCGATCGCCGCCGGCGCGCCGACGGTTGCGGTCCTCGCCGGGGGCATCGACCAGCTCTACCCCGCCGGCAACGTCCAGCTGCTCCGCAACGTCGCTCGGCAGGGGGCGCTGCTGGCCGAGTCGGCGCCGGGGACACGGCCGACCCGGTGGCGCTTCCTGGCACGGAACCGGTTGATCGCCGCCCTCGCGGACGCCACGGTCGTCGTGGAGGCCGGCGCGCGATCCGGCGCGCTCAACACCGCGCACCACGCCGGCCAACTCGGCCGCCCGGTGTTCGCCGTGCCGGGGGCGTTCGCGTCCTCGGCGTCGGTCGGGTGCCACCGGCTCGTGGCGCAGGGCCGGGCACAACTCGTCGTGCACCCGGGGGACCCGATCGCCGCGCTGCGCCCGGTAACCGCGTCCGGTGCATCCGCGGTGCCGGACCAGCCCCTCGTGTCGGTCCAGCGTGATCCGGAGGTCGTCCGCGTCCTCGACGCGCTCGGCCGTCGCGCCCTGCCAGAGGTCGAGATCGCTCGTCGGTCCGGGCTGTCCGGAGCCGAGGTGGCGGATGCGCTCGCGCTCGCGCAGCTGCAGGGGCTCGTGGCGCACAGCAGCGGCGGGTGGGGCCGCGCATGACGTCGGCCAGCCGTACGCTGACGACGTGGTGGACCGAGCGGAGCAGACGGACGGGCGACTCGTGGCAGCGGTCGACACGTTCCTCGGGCACGCTCGACACGCCAGGGGCCTCAGCGAACAGACGCTGCGCGCGTACGCGAACGACCTCGAGCAGTTCATCGAGTTCGCCGCGCGGCGTGGTGTCGTCGGCATCGACGGTGTCGACCTCGAACTCCTCCGTGACTGGTTGTGGGAAGCCGACCAGCGGGGGCTTGCCCGGTCGACGATCGCCCGCCGGTCGTCGTCGGTGCGGGCGTTCACCCGGTGGGCGAGCGAGACCGGGGTGACAGCGACGGACGCCGGTGTGCGGCTCCGTGCGCCGAAGGGTGGTTCGCACCTGCCACGGGTGGTGTCGGCCGACCAGGTCCGCGGGATGCTCGACGGCCTCGCGGTCCGTGCGGCGACCGACGATCCGGGGGCGCTGCGGGACCTGGCACTCGTGGAGTTGCTGTACGCCGCGGCGATCCGGGTGAGCGAACTCGTCGGCATCGACGTCGCGGACGTCGATCGCGGGCGCCTCACGGTCCGGGTGCTCGGGAAGGGCGGGAAGGAGCGGGTCGTCCCGTTCGGCGTCCCGGCTCGCGACGCGCTCGAGGCGTGGACGTCGCGAGGGCGTTCGACCCTCGCAGAGCGGGCCGGTGTTCCGAGCACCGCTCTGTTCCTCGGCGACCAGGGCGGTCGGCTCGGGGTGCGCAGCGCGTACCGCGTGGTCGCTCGACTGCTCGGCGACCTGCCCGGTGAGGGGCCGAGCGGACCACACACCTTCCGGCACACCGCGGCGACGCACCTACTCGACGGGGGAGCGGACCTGCGTGCGGTGCAGGAACTGCTCGGGCACGCGAGCCTCGGGACGACGCAGATCTACACGCACGTGTCCTCGGCGCGGCTGCGCGAGGTCTACCGGACGGCCCACCCGCGCGCCTGACACGCGACCGGTGCGCCTGACACGCGAGCGCCGCGCTCGCGGGAACGCGACCGGCGCGACCGGCGCGACTGGCGCGATCGCCACGCCTGCAGGAACGGGGCCGGCGCAAGCGGCGTGCCCGCCCGATCGGGGCACTACGCCGCCCGTCGTACCCGCCCCGTCCGAGTCACATCGACCAGCGCTTCGCCGACGCTCACCCGGGCCAGGCGGACTCCGGCAGCAGGACGGGCCACTCCGCCGGCGGCAGGTACGGCATCGGGTTCACGTACCGGCCGTCCACCCGCGCGCCGAGGTGCAGGCACGGCGCCGTGGCCGGGCAGTGCCCGACGGACACCCGCCCGACCGGATCGCCCTGTCGGACGTCGTCCCCTGCGGCGACGAGCGGCTGCACCGAGTCGAGGGTGCTGACGAGCCCTCCGCCGTGGTCGATGGTCACGACGCTTCGGCCGCCGACAGGTCCGGCGAACGCCACCGTGCCGCCGTCGACCGCATCCGCCAGCGTGCCGATCGGCGCAGGGACGTCGATCCCGCGGTGACCGGCGGCGTAGTCGTCGGACGGGGGCTCCCACCCGCGCTCGACCACCCGTGTGCCGGTCGGCCAGACCCACGGTTCCGCAGCGCGAGTCGCCGCCGTACAGTCCCGCTGGTCGAGCAGGCCATCCGGCACCGGCGTCGGTGTGGCCGACGAGGCGGTGAGCACCCCGACCAGGCCGAGCGCCCCGAGCAGACCGAGCAGCCCGAGCAGACCGAGCGCCTTCGCCACGACGCCCGCGACCGCGGGCAGCGGAGCACCGGAGCCGGGGAACAGGAGCATGCCGCCACTCTGTCCGGCCCAGACCGGCCACACGGCCGAGGTGGGCCTGCCCGTGGATGGTGGGGCGGGCCTCCCGGCCTGTGGAGGGACAGCGCGACCGCAACGGACGACGTCCTCGATGTCGCACGACGTCGAGGGTGTCGTTCCGAGTCGAGCCGGCACCAAGCCCGCACCCGCACACCCGCACCCGGTTATGACCACATCCCCCACGAGGAGTACAGTCGGGGCCGCTCCGGACCACGCAACGCCGCACGGACGGCGAACGAGCCGACCGCCGGGGCACCGTGCCCACAGCAGCACGGCCGGCAGAACCCAGGAGCATCGTGTCCAACACAGCCACCGGGCACGGCGAGGACCGTGCGTTCAAGGGGAAGGTCACCGCGTTCGCCATCGCAGCAGCGGTGGGCGGTTTCCTCTTCGGTTTCGACTCGTCGGTCATCAACGGCGCCGTCGAGGCCATCAAGGGCGAGTTCGGCCTGTCCGAGGCGGCGAGCGGCTTCGCGGTCGCGTCCGCCCTCATCGGCTGTGCGTTCGGCGCCTACTTCGCCGGTCGCCTCGCGGACCGCTGGGGCCGCACCCGGGTGATGTTCTGGGCCGCTGTCCTGTTCCTGGTGAGCTCGATCGGCTCCGGCTTCGCGTTCGCCACGTGGGACTTCGTCCTGTGGCGCCTCGTCGGCGGCCTCGGCATCGGGACCGCCTCGGTGATCGCGCCGGCGTACATCTCCGAGGTGTCGCCGAAGGCGATCCGCGGGCGTCTGGCCTCGTTCCAGCAGCTCGCGATCACGCTCGGTATCTTCGCCGCGCTGCTGTCCGACCAGTTCTTCGCCGTCACCGCCGGTGGCGCCTCCGAGGTCGTCCTCGGGTTGCCGGCCTGGCGCTGGATGTTCCTGGTCGGCGTGATCCCGTCGGTCGTGTACGGCATCTTGGCGATCACGCTGCCGGAGTCGCCGCGGTACCTGCTCGCCAAGGGCAGGACCGAGGACGCACGGGAGGTCATGACCAAGATCGTCCCGCGCGAGACCGTCAACACGAGCCTGGAGGAGATCCAGGACGGCATCAAGAAGGAAGCGAACGAGAAGAAGGGCTCCATCCGGGGCAACCGCTTCGGCCTGCAGCCCATCGTCTGGGTCGGCATCATCCTGGCCGTGCTGCAGCAGTTCGTCGGCATCAACGTGATCTTCTACTACTCGACGACGCTCTGGCAGGCCGTCGGGTTCAAGGAGAGCGACTCGTTCCTCATCTCGACGATCACCTCGGTGGTCAACGTCGCCGTGACCTTCATCGCGATCTTCCTGGTCGACAAGGTCGGGCGGAAGCCCCTCCTGGTGACCGGTTCCGCGGGCATGTTCATCTCGCTGGCGATGGTCGCGATCGCGTTCTCGCAGTCCACGATCGTCGACGGCAACCCGAGCCTGCCCGGCTCGTGGGGCGTCATCGCCCTCGTCTTCGCGAACCTGTTCGTCGTGTCGTTCGGTGCGACGTGGGGTCCGCTCATGTGGGTGCTGCTCGGCGAGATGTTCCCGAACCGCATCCGCGCCACGGCGCTCGGCATAGGTTCGGCCGCCAACTGGGTCGCGAACTTCATCGTCACCATCACGTTCCCGGTGCTGTCCGGCTTCAACCTGACGGTCACGTACGGCATCTACGCGCTGTTCGCGCTGATCTCGTTCTTCTTCGTCATCGCGAAGATCCCCGAGACCAAGGGCCGCTCGCTCGAGGAGATGGGCATCTCCGCAGAGGGCGACACGGTGAACGCGAAGGCGTGATGAGTCGCGTCTGACACACCCAGAACACCGGACAGGAGGCCCGGATCACGTCAGCCGGTCGGCGCGCGTGATCCGGGCCTCCTGTCTGCTAGCATTTCTCCAGCAGTGCGCTGATGCGCGCTGACTTCGCGTGTCCACAGGGTCGACAACGGTTCGCCGTACTCGACCGGCACCCGACCACCGGTCCCGCTCTCACGAGCGGGCGGTCGCGTGCCAGGACACCAGGGATCACGACCTCCGGTCGTGCTCGACACAACCGCAACAGGGGCACAGCGAAGCTGTGCGCCGAGAACACAGAAGGAGGACGGCACATGGCCGTCGTCACCATCCGCCAGCTGCTCGACAGCGGCGTCCACTTCGGACACCAGACCCGTCGGTGGAACCCGAAGGTGAAGCGCTTCATCCTCGCCGAGCGCTCGGGCATCCACATCATCGACCTGCAGCAGTCGCTGGCCTTCATCGACCGCGCGTACGACTTCGTCAAGGAGACGGTCGCGCACGGTGGCACGATCCTCTTCGTGGGCACCAAGAAGCAGGCGCAGGGCTCCATCGCCGAGCAGGCGACCCGCGTCGGCCAGCCGTACGTCAACCAGCGTTGGCTCGGCGGTCTGCTCACGAACTTCCAGACGGTCTCCAAGCGCCTCGCGCGCATGAAGGAGCTCGAGGAGATCGACTTCGACGACACGACGAAGGGCTTCACCAAGAAGGAGCTCCTCATCAAGAAGCGCGAGCTGGACAAGCTCCACAAGACCCTCGGTGGTATCCGCAACCTCACGCGGACCCCGAGCGCGCTCTGGATCGTCGACACCAAGAAGGAGCACCTCGCCGTCGACGAGGCGCAGAAGCTCGGGATCCCGATCATCGGCATCCTCGACACCAACTGCGACCCCGACGAGATCACGTACCCGATCCCGGGCAACGACGACGCGATCCGCTCCGTCGGTCTCCTCACCCGCATCGTCGCCGACGCCGCGGCCGAGGGCCTGAAGACCCGCCACAACGGTGGCGACGACGAAGAGGCCGCAGAGCCCCTCGCCGAGTGGGAGCAGGAGCTCCTCGGTGGCGACGCCGCGACGCCGTCCGCCGACGCCGCTCCCGAGGGTGCGACCGTCGAGGAGAACAACGCCGACGCGCAGGTCGCCGCGAAGGAGATCGGCGAGCCGATCGCCGACGACGCGAAGAACGCGGAGCCGACGGCCGAGGCCGAGGCAGCCGCGGAGACCACCCCCGCCGAGTGACCTGTCGCAGGCGCCGGGCCCGATCGGGTCCGGCGCCTGCGTCACCACTCTCCACACACGTACAGTCCAGAAAGGACTCAGTCAATGGCAAACTTCACCGCTGCTGACGTGAAGAAGCTCCGCGAGGACCTCGGCGCCGGCATGATGGACGCGAAGAACGCGCTCGTCGAGGCCGACGGCGACTACGACAAGGCCGTCGAGCTGCTCCGCATCAAGGGTGCGAAGGCCGTCGCCAAGCGCGACGACCGTGCCACCTCCGAGGGCGTCGTCGTCGCGACCTCCGAGAACGGCGCCGCCACGGTCGTCGAGCTCGCGAGCGAGACCGACTTCGTCGCGAAGAACGAGAAGTTCACGACCCTCGCCGACAAGGTGCTCGGCGCCGTCGCGGCTGCTGGTGCAGCCGACGTCGCCGCCGCGAACGCCGCCCCGCTGGACGGCAAGACCGTCCTCGAGGTCGTCAACGAGTCGGCCGCCGCGCTGGGGGAGAAGCTCGAGGTCCGCACGGTCCGCCGTGTCGAGGGCTCGGCCTTCGAGATCTACCTGCACAAGACCAGCCAGGACCTGCCGCCGCAGATCGCCGTCGTCATCGCGTACGAGGGCGACAACGCTGCCGAGGCCCGCTCGATCGCCCAGCACGTCGCGTTCGCGAACCCGACGTACCTGACCCGCGACGAGGTCCCGGCCGACGAGATCGCCAAGGAGCGTGCAACCGTCGAGGCGATCACGCGCGAGGAGGGCAAGCCCGAGGCTGCGCTCCCGAAGATCGTCGAGGGCCGGGTGAACGCCTACATCAAGCAGGTGTCGCTCCTCGACCAGGACTACGCGAAGGACAACAAGATCTCCGTCGCGAAGGCCGCCGAGAACGCCGGCATCACGATCCAGGGCTTCGCCCGCGTCAAGGTCGGCGCGTAACGAACCCGTGACGGGGTCAGGAACCAACCAGGTTCCTGGCCCCGTTTTTCGCGCCTCCGGGCGCGACACACCCGCGACACATCCGCGAGTACATTTCCACGAGACCACGACGAAGGGTGCGACCAGATGACCGACGAGAAGACCGGACGACGCCGCGTACTGCTGAAGCTGTCAGGAGAGGCCTTCGGTGCCGGATCGCTCGGCGTGAACCCCGACGTGATCGGGACCATCGCCAAGGAGATCGCCGTCGCCGCGCGCGAGGTCGAGATCGCGATCGTCGTCGGTGGAGGCAACTTCTTCCGCGGCGCCGAGCTCTCGCAGCGCGGGATGGACCGCGGCCGTGCCGACTACATGGGCATGCTCGGCACCGTGATGAACGCGCTCGCGCTGCAGGACTTCCTCGAGCAGGCCGGTGCCGCGACGCGCGTGCAGTCCGCCATCGCGATGACCCAGGTCGCCGAGCCGTACATCCCGCGGCGCGCCGAGCGGCACCTCGAGAAGGGCCGTGTCGTCATCTTCGGCGCCGGGGCGGGCCTGCCCTACTTCTCGACCGACACGGTCGCGGCGCAGCGGGCACTCGAGATCAAGGCCGACGAGGTCCTCGTCGCCAAGAACGGTGTCGACGGCGTCTACACGGCGGACCCGAAGAAGGACGCCACCGCCGAGAAGCTGCACCACGTGACGTACCAGGACGCGCTCCTGAAGGGCCTCAAGGTGGTCGACGCCACCGCGTTCTCCCTCTGCATGGACAACGGCATGCCCATGCACGTCTTCGGCATGGAGGGCGACGGCAACGTCCAGGCCGCCATCCGCGGGGAGCGCATCGGCACCGTGGTCAGCAACTGACCTGCACCGCTGACTAGACTCGACGCCAGTACCGAAGGAGTAACACCGTGATCAGTGATGTCCTGACCGAAGCCACCGAGAAGATGGCGAAGGCTGTCGAGGTCGCCAAGGACGACTTCTCGACCGTCCGCACCGGCCGCATCAACGCGGCGCTCTTCCAGAAGATCCCGGTCGAGTACTACGGCACGCCGACGCCGCTCGCGCAGCTCGCGTCGCTGCAGACGCCCGAGGCGCGCACGCTCATCGTGACGCCGTACGACAAGACGGCGCTCAAGGAGATCGAGCGTGCCATCGCGACGTTCCCGAACCTGGGCGCCAGCCCGACGAACGACGGTGACATCGTCCGCGTGACGATCCCGGAGCTCACCAAGGACCGCCGCAAGGAGTTCGTGAAGCTCGTGCGGACGAAGGGTGAGGACCACAAGGTCGTCATCCGCAACATCCGCCGCAAGGCCAAGGACGACCTCGACGCACTCAAGGGCGAGATCTCCGACGACGAGATCTCGCGCGGCGACAAGGACCTCGAGGTCCTGACGAAGAAGCACGTCGACCAGATCGACGACTCGCTGAAGAAGAAGGAAGCCGAACTCCTCGAGGTCTGATGCGCCGCCCGGAACAGGGCGGTGAACGCCCCACAGCAGAGCACGGACCCGAGCAGACCGGGCCCGTGAAGAAGGGGCTCCGCCAGGACTTCGATGCGCGTGCCCGAGCGGCCCGCACCGACTTCGAGGCGCAGCTCCGGCAGCGCAAGGCGGATTTCGGCGCGCGCAACGAGGCCCTGACCGCACGGACCGGGCGCAACCTGCCGGCGGCGATCGGCATCGCACTCGCGTTCGCCGTCGTCATGCTCGGCACGCTCCTCATCTGGACGCCGTCGTTCATGGTCGTGGCGGCGTTCCTGCTCGGCGTGGGTGTCTACGAGCTCACGAGCGCCATGCGCTTCGCGGGCCGTGACGTCCCGCGGATCCCGAGCGTCGCCGTCGCGATCGCGATCGTGCCGGCGGCGTTCCTGCTCGGCCAGATCGCGGCACTCTTCACGCTGCTCGGCGGCATCGTCCTGATCAGCCTGTGGCGGTTGGTCGAGGTCGCGGTGTCGCGGCAGAAGCCGTCGGCCGGCAACGTGTTCCGCGACCTCACCAACGGGCTGTTCGTGCAGGCGTACATCTCGCTGCTCGGCGCCTGCGTGGTGCTGCTCTCCGCACAGCCGCAGGGCAACCTCTGGGTGATCGGCTTCATCCTGGTCGTCGTGGCCGTCGACACCGGCGCCTACGCGACCGGGCTCAACCTCGGCAAGCACCCGATGGCGCCACGGATCAGCCCGAAGAAGACCTGGGAGGGCTTCGCGGGGTCGGTCGCGGCGAGCATCGTCGTCGGCATCCTGGTCGCCTGGCTCATGCTCGGACTGCCGTGGTGGACCGGCGTCGTGCTCGGGGTCCTCATCTCCGGGTCGGCCACGTTGGGCGACCTCACCGAGTCGATGATCAAGCGCGACCTCGGCATCAAGGACATCTCGTCCTTCCTGCCCGGGCACGGCGGACTCCTCGACCGCATCGACAGCATCCTGCCGTCGGCTGCGGTCGCGTACGTGCTGTACCTGATCGTCAACCACTGACCGACATCGATCGACCCCGTCGGCCAGCCTGAGCGCCGCCCTCAGCGCGTCCAGGTTGTGCAACGGGTCGGGACTGGCAGAATGACGCCGTGGCCACCACCTTCCCGACCGCAGCCCGCTCCGCCCTCGGATACGACGTCGATGAAGTCGAGCGTTTCCTCGAGGACGCCCGTCGCGCGTACTCCGCCGACGACAGCGCCCCCGGCATCGAGGCCGCGAAGATCCGCGCCACCGCGTTCTCGATGCGGAAGGGCGGGTACTCCACCTCGCACGTCGACGCAGCACTGGAGCGGCTCGAGGACGCTTTCGCCGCACGTGAACGCGAGCGGGAGATCGGCGACGCCGGCCAGAAGGCCTGGTACGCCGAGGCCCGCACGAAGGCCTCCGACGTCGTGGCCCGCCTCGAGCGTCCGGACGGGCAGCGGTTCAACCGGGTGAGCATCCTCGGCACCGGCTACCACCCGAAGGACGTCGACGCGTTCGCCGCCCGACTCGGCGGGTACTTCCGCGAGGGCAAGCCGCTGAGTCTCACCGAGGTGCGGTCCATCGTGTTCCGTCCGAAGCACGGCGGCTACCGCGAGGCCCAGGTCGACGCGCTGCTCGACGCCGTCGTCGAGGTCATGCTCGCCGTCCGCTGACGACGCGCTGTCCCCAGGTGCTTCGCTTTCCGTGATCGTTCCGTTACCCTGGTCCTACTCATGGGCAGGCACACGGCAGACCACAGCTCCGACCGCGATCTCCGCGAGCACCTGAGCCTCAAGGCTTCGGGTGAGCGCCGCGCGGCACTGAACCGAACCCGTACGGCGGACACCTCGGTGCTCCAGGCGAACCCGCAGGTCCTGCCGGAGACCGGCCCGGTCGCGACGCCGAAGTCGGTCGCAGCGAACCGCGTGTCCGACGAACGCATCGCCGCGTTCGCGCACGAGGCACCCGCTGCCCGCGTCGACCCGCGCGCCGCGAAGCAGCGGACCGCGACCGCGCAGCAGTCGACCCAGGGCGCTGCCGCCGCGGTGAACGCCTTCGCACGGAAGCGTTCGTCCGTGCCGGCCTTCTCGTTCGTCGGGGTCTTCCTCTTCGTGGGGGCGTCGCTGTTCAACCCGCTCCAGGCCGACGTCGCACAGGCCGCGGTCGACACCCCGGTGCTCGTGAAGACGCCGCAGGCCCCGCAGCAGTACACCGCGCACGGCACCTACGGCGAAGCCGCCGCAGACCGCGACGGCTACGGCGTTACCGTCCCGGCCCCAAAGGTCGTCAAGCCCGTCGTCGAGGAAGAAGCCGACGACGCCACCACCACCGACGAGACGACCGACGCCGCGGCGACCGAGACCGAGAGCGTCTCCGCTGCGAACACCCTCGCAGCCGTGGCCGCGACGCCCGACGCGGGCAGCGCGCAGGCCATCGCCCTGCAGCTGGTCACCGCCCGCGGCTGGGGGACCGACCAGTACAACTGCCTCGTCTCGCTGTGGAACAAGGAGTCCGGCTGGCGGGTGAACGCCTACAACCCCAGCGGTGCGTACGGCATCCCGCAGGCGCTCCCGGGCAGCAAGATGGCCACCGCCGGCGCCGACTGGCAGACGAACCCCGCGACGCAGATCACGTGGGGTCTCAACTACATCTCCGGGGTCTACGGCACCCCGTGCGGCGCCTGGGGCCACAGCCAGGCGAACAACTGGTACTGATCGGCAACTGGGGTGCCGCGCAGCAACCGGCCGCGGCGTCCCCGCGGTCGCGACGTCGAGCCTGACGAGGACACCGGCCTCGACCGGCTGATGAGTGCGTGGAAGCGCACCGAGGTGCGTCGCGGGCGCGAGTACCTCGTCCAGCCGGTCTCCGCGGCGTCGGCGCAGAAGGAGTACGTCTGCCCCGGGTGCGGCGGCACCGTGCTGCCCGGCACCGCGCACGTGGTGGTCTGGCGCTCCGACGGGGTGCTCGGGGACGCCGCCGACCTGGCATCACGTCGACACTGGCACAACCACTGCTGGAGCATCGCATGACCGACGACGACGGCGAAATCCGTTCCGCCACGCAGCTGCCGGCCAGGCGTACCGACGTCGAACTCGTCACCGACGACCACCTCACGCTGGTCGGTGAGCTCGCCGAACCCGAGACCCGACCGGCACGGGGCACCATCGTGACGCTGCACCCGCTGCCGACCGCGCACGGCTTCATGGACTCGCACGTGCTCAAGAAGGCCGCGGCACGCCTGCCGGCCCTGGCCGACATCGCGGTCCTGCGTTTCAACTTCCGGTCGGTGACCTCGCCACGAGGCACGTCCGAGGGCGTGTTCGGCGAGGGTGTCTCCGAGGGGTTCGACCTGCGCGCCGCCGTCGCCGAGGTCGTCGGCCGCGGCCTGCCGACACCGTGGCTGGTGGGGTGGTCGTTCGGCACCGAGGTGATCCTCAAGCACGCGCTGGAACACGTCGAGGCCGGAACGGTCGCAGGTGTCGTGCTGCTCTCCCCGCCGCTGCACCGCACCACGGACGACGAGCTCGCACGATGGGCGGCCGTGGACGTCCCGGTGGTGGCCCTGGTACCCGAGCACGACGACTTCCTGCAGCCCGACCAGGCGATCGCCCGGTTCGCCGTCGCCCCGAACGTCCGGGTCGTCCCGGTCGAGGGCGCGAAGCACCTGTGGGTGGGGGAGCGGTACGTCCGGATCGTGCTGGACGCGATCGCCGACCTCGTCGTCCCGGGCAGCGCGCCGTTGCCGACGCACTGGCCCGTCTGAGGGGTCAGCGGCCGGCGGCGTCCTCGTCGTCGGTCGTCTCGGACGCGCCGCCCGGAGCGGTCCCCAGCAGCCCGGTCGCGTGCGTCAGCACGCCGCGCAGGTTCTCGAGGTACCCCGCCACCGCTTCGCGCTCGGTGCGGATCGCCGACAGGCGGTCCTCGGCCTCGGCGGTGATGGCGGCGGTGCGCTCCTCGGCGTCCGAGACCATCCGGTGCACGCGGTCCTGGGCGTCGGCGACGATGGTGCGGGCGTGCTCCTGCGCCTCGGCGGTGCTGGTGCGTTCGAGGTCGTCTGCTTCCTGCTGGAGCCGCTCGGCGCGCTCCCGGGCCTCGGTGGCACGGCGGGTGGCCTCGGCGAGCTGCAGGTTCGCCTCGTCGAGGTACTTCTGCGTCTCCGTGACGGTCTCGTGGTGCTTCTGCAGGTAGTCCTGCTCGGCGTCGTCCCGGCGCGAGGCGAGCTCGGACTCGAGGGTCGTGCGGGCCTCGTCGCGCTCGCGGGCGACCTCGGCGCGGGCCTCGTCGCGTTCCTTCGCCAGGTCGGCGCGGGCCGTGTCGATCTCCTGACGGAGGGCGGTGCGCTCCGCCTCGAGCGCGTCGAGTTCGGCGGAGCGACGGTCGGCGATCTCGGTGTCGACCTCGGCGTGCTCGCGTTCGCGGCGGGCGGCCAGGGCGTTCTCGTGCTCGCGGTCCGCGCGCTCGGCGGCGCCCTCGGCCTCGGCACGCTCCCGGGCGATGCGGGTGTCGTGCTCCTCGAGCTCGCGGGCGATCCGGTCGGCGGTCTCCTGCACGAGCCGCTCGTTCTCGATGCGCGTCTGCTCCTCGTCGACACGCAACTGCGCTCGCACCGCCTCGGCTTCCTGCGCGAGGGCGGTGCGCGCCGAGGCGAGCTCCCGGTCCCACTCGGCGCGGGCGGCCGCGAGTTCCTCGTCCACGACGCGGCGGCGGTCTTCGAACTCGCCGTCGATCTCGGCGCGGCGGCGGTCGACCTCCGCCTGCAGCTCGGCGCGACCGGTCTCGATCGCCAGGGCGTGCGCCTGCTGCTGCTCGTCGCGCTCGCGGTGCCACGCGGCGCGCCCCTCGGTGACCTCGCGCTCGAGTGCCTCGCGGCGGGTGGCCTCTTCGTGGTCGAGGTCCGCGACGCGGCGGGCGTGGTCGGCCTCGAACACCGAGCGGCGGTGCTCGGTCTCGCGGTCGAGGTCGGCCGCTGCCGTCCGGGAGTCGGCCGACTCGCGCTGGGCGATCTCGCGCAGCTCGGCGACCTCGTGCTCGACCTGGGCGCGCAGGGCGTTCGTCTCGCGGATGGCGACGGAGCGGACCTCTGCGGCCTCGGTCACGGCGGCGCCGCGGATGGCAGCGGCCTCGTTGCGGGCGTCCTGGGTGAGCAGGCCGGCCTCGGCGCGGGCACGCTCGACGGTGTCGGCGGCCTCGGCACGCGCACGGGTGAGTTCGTTGGTGGAGCGGGTGCGGGCGTCCTCGAGGGTGTCGCGGGCTTCCTCCTGCGCCTCGCGCACGGTGCGGTCGGCCTCGGCACGGCTCGACGCGCGCAGGCGCTGTGCGTCGATGTCCGCCTGGCTGATCAGTCGGGTGGACTGCTCCTCTGCCACGCGCAGGGTGGACTCGAGCCGCGTGCCCAGCCCGCTGTAGGTGGGGGTACCGGCCTCGTCGAGCTCGCCCTGGAGCTCCGAGACGCGGGACTGCAGGAGGCGGATCTCCTTCGCCGCGTCGGCGCGGTCGGTGTTCGACTTGATGAGCTCGCGGCGCAGGTCGTTCAGTGCACGGTCGACGTCGTCGCGGCGGTACCCGCGCAGCTCGGTCCCGAACTCGGCCTCGTCGTTCGCCACGTGTCGCTCCTGGGTGCTCGGCGGAGGGCCCGATCCGGCCCGCGGTCGATTGTAGTGGTGGCCCGACAGGGCCGTCTGAGTCCCGCGACAGCCCGGGTGGATGCGCTGCTCAGCCATGCTCGCTATCCTGAGTCGCTGATTCGCGCGCCGACATCCCCACCCCGGCGCGGTAGGGAGAGTGTTCGTGCGATTCGTCCTGGCGATCGTCAGTTTCGTCATCGGCCTGCTGCTCGTCGCGCTGGCGGTGGGACAGCGGACCGTGTTCGCTCCGCCGTCCTCGCTCGTCGCGGACAGCTCGACCACCAGCTCCGCTCCGGTCACGGTGATCCCCGGGTCGACGCTCAACGCGAACCCCGGCTACCAGCGCATCAACGTCTCCGGATCCGGCAAGGTCTTCGCGGCGTACGGCAAGACGGCCGACGTCGACGCGTGGGTCGGTGACGCCGAGCACACCACGCTCCGGTTCGACGCCGAGAGCGCGAAGCTCGTCGGCAAGACCACCGGCTCCGAGGCGTCCGTCCCGTCGCCGAAGGGCAGCGACCTCTGGTACCAGGAGTACGACGGCTCCGGGCAGTTCACCGTCCGCCTGCCGCAGGACGTCTCCGTGCTCATCGTCAGCGACGGCACCGCCGCCGCGCCGAGTGACGTCTCGGTGACCTGGCCGCAGGACACCGCGACCCCGTCCGTCGGGCCGCTGCTCGTCGCCGGTGGCGTCTTCGCGCTCGGCGGCATCGTCCTGCTGGTCCTCGCGTTCCTGCACCAGCGTCGCGGTCGTGGACCCCGTCGTCGCAGTGGCGGCACCCGGCCGCCGCGCGTCCGGGCCTCGCGCCGCGCCGCGGCCGCCGGCGCCCAGGTCCCGACCCGGGGTCGCCGCGGGTCACGTGCGTTCATCGCGGTCCCCGTGGTGCTCGTCGGCACGCTCGCCCTGGCCGGCTGCTCGTCCGACTACTGGCCGCAGGGCGGAGACCCCTCGCTCGCGACCCCGACCCCGACGGCCAGCGCGACCGGCGCGGCTGAGACGACCGAGCCGACGGCAGCGACCAAGCAGCAGATCACCCGGGTCGTCGAGCGGATCGCCGAGGTGGCGAAGCAGTCCGACGGTGCCCGCGACCGCGACCTGGCGAAGACCCGCTTCACCGGGGCGGCGCTCGACCTGCGCCTGGCGAACTACTCGATCCGCGGCAAGGACTCCGAGGCCAAGGCGCCGCCGGCGATCTCGGCAGGTCAGGTCTGCGTCGCGTTGCCGCAGCAGACCGACACCTGGCCGCGCACGGTCTTCGCGATCGTCGCCGAGGACTGCGACGCCAAGTCGGCACCGCAGGCCCTGACACTCGTGCAGGACACCGCGCGCGACCCGTACAAGGTCGCGTACGACGTCTCGCTCGAAGCCGACGCGAAGATCCCGAGCCTCGCCCCGACGTCCATCGGCGCCGCGCTGCTGGCCCCGCAGTCGAAGCTGCTCGCGATCGCCCCGGACCAGGTCGCGACCGCCTACGGCGACATCCTGTCCAAGGACTCGAAGAGCGAGTACGCCGACCTGTTCGCCACCGAGGGGGACGGTCTCCGTACCACCATCGGCAAGGCGTACAAGGACAAGAAGGCGAAGTCCCTGCCGGACACGGCGAAGATCGAGTACTCGTCCGAGGCCCCGGCGGACTCCGCCGTCGCGATCGCGACCGACGACGCCGGCGCGCTCGTCTCCGCCGACCTCAACGAGATCGAGAAGGTGACCCCGACCGCCTCCGGCGCCGAGGTCAACACCGAGGGCGCCGTCAAGGCGCTGTCCGGGGTGGACACGAGCAAGAAGGGCATCAGCGCCACGTACGGCGTCCAGCTGCTCTTCTACGTGCCGCCGGTCGCCTCGGATGACAAAGTGGTCCTGCTCGGGTTCACGCAGGGCCTGACCGCAGCGAGTGAGGTGCAATGAGCAACATCCCCCCGACCCCGTCCGGGCTCCGCGGAGCCGTGGACCTGTCGTCCCTCGTCGACCGCGCACAGCGGCCGCCCCAGCCGCCTGCCGGTGCTCCGGCGCAAGTGGGCAGCCCGACCGGCGCAGCAGCACCGGGCACCGAGACCGGCGCGGACTTGACGGTCCCGTCGCTCGTGTTCGACGTCACCGACGACACGTTCCAGGACGTCCTGCAGCTGTCGTCCGTGGTGCCGGTGATCGTCGACATCTGGGCGGAGTGGTGCGGGCCGTGCAAGCAGCTCTCACCGATCCTCGAGCAGCTGACCGCCGAGTACGGCGGGCGCGTGCTGCTCGCCAAGGTCGACGCCGACACGAACCCGCAGCTCGTGCAGGCGTTCCAGGCACAGTCGATCCCGACCGTGGCCGCGCTGATCGGCGGGCGCCCGCTCGGGCTCTTCGTCGGGGCGCTGCCCGAGGCGCAGGTCCGCGACGTCTACGAGCAGGTCCTCCAGGCAGCCGAGCAGAACGGCGTCTCCGGTCGCGTCACCGTGGACGGTGCCGGCGCGCCCGAGGACACCGCCGAGCAGGGTGAGCCGGAGCCGGAAGCGCTCCCGCCGCACCACCAGGCGGCCTACGACGCGATCGAGCAGGGCGACTACGCCACGGCGATCGCCGAGTACAAGACCGCGATCCTGCAGGACCCGCACGACCAGATGGCCGTCGCGGGGCTCGCACAGGTGTCGCTCCTGGATCGACTGAACGGCCACACGGCCGACGACATCCGTGCTGCTGCCGGTGCGGGTCCGCAGGACGTCCAGGCGCAACTCGCGGTCGCCGACCTCGACATCTCCGGTGGGCACGTCGAGGACGCCTTCGGGCGGCTGCTCGACCTCGTGCCGACGGTGTTCGGCGAGGACCGTGAGGCACTGCGCGTCCGGCTCGTCGAGTACTTCGAGCTCATCGGGACCGACGACCCGCGCGTGGTCGCGGCGCGCCGTCGCCTGGCGAGCGCCCTGTACTAGACCCGGCACGAGACGGACGGGAGGCCCGGTGCCAGCTGGCACCGGGCCTCCCGTCCGTCTGTCGGTCGCGTCCAGGACGCGGGCCGCAGCTAGCGGGCGAGCTGCAGCCAGACCGCGCCGAGCGGCGGCACCACCAGGTGCGCCGAGGCGGGGCGGCCGGCCCACGGGGTGTCCTCGGCCGTGACGACCCCGAGGTTGCCGACACCGGAGCCGCCGTACTCGGCGGCGTCGGTGTTGAGCACCTCGTGCCACGCACCGGCCTGCGGCAGCCCGAAGCGGCGTTCGACGGGCACGCCCGAGAAGTTCACGAACACCGCCAGCCGGTCGTCGCCGTCCTTGCGCAGGAACCCGAGCGTCGAGTGCGGTGCGTCGCCACCCTCGATCCACTCGAAGCCGTCGGCGGTGCTGTCGTGCGTCCAGAGCGCGGGCGTGTCCTTGTAGACCCGGTTCAGCTCGGCGACGAGGTCCTGCACGCCGCGGTGCCCCGGCTGGTCGAGGAGCCACCAGTCGAGCCCCTTCGCCTCGGACCACTCCGCGGGCTGGGCGAACTCCTGGCCCATGAACAGCAGCTGCTTGCCGGGGTGTGCCCACATGAACGCCAGGTACGCGCGGACGTTCGCGAGCTTCTGCCACTCGTCGCCGGGCATCTTGCCGTACAGGGAGCCCTTGCCGTGCACGACCTCGTCGTGGCTGATCGGCAGGGTGAACTGCTCGCTGAAGGCGTACACGAGCGAGAACGTGATCTCGTCGTGGTGGTAGCTGCGGTACGCCGGGTCACGTTGCACGTACTCGAGCGAGTCGTGCATCCAGCCCATGTTCCACTTCTGGCCGAACCCGAGCCCCCCGGCGCTGGTCGGCTGGGTCACGCCGGGCCACGAGGTGCTCTCCTCGGCGATCATGACGATGCCGGGGTAGCGCTTGTACGCGGTGGCGTTCGTCTCCTGCAGGAACGCGACGGCGTCGAGGTTCTCCCGCCCGCCGTGGATGTTCGGCAGCCAGTCGGTGCGGGAGTAGTCGAGGTACAGGATCGAGGCCACGGCGTCGACGCGCAGGCCGTCGATGTGGAACTCCTCGAGCCAGTACAGGGCGTTCGCGACCAGGAAGTTCCGGACCTGCGGCTGCCCGAAGTCGAACACGTAGGTGCCCCAGTCGAGCTGCTCGCCGCGACGGGGGTCCGGGTGCTCGAACAGCGCGTGGCCGTCGAAGCGTCCGAGGGCCCACTCGTCCTTCGGGAAGTGCCCGGGGACCCAGTCCATGATCACGCCGATGCCGGCGGAGTGCAGGCGGTCGATCAGGTACCGCAGGTCGTCGGGGGAGCCGTAGCGCGCGGTCGGGGCGTAGTAGCCGGTGACCTGGTAGCCCCACGAGCCGCCGAACGGGTGCTCGGCGAGCGGCAGGAACTCCACGTGCGTGAAGCCCGTGTACTGCACGTGCCCGATGAGCTGGTCGGCGACCTCGCGGTACGACAACCCGGGGCGCCACGAGCCGAGGTGCACCTCGTAGACGCTCATCGGCTGGTCGTGCGTGGTCGTCTCCGCGCGCCGCTCCATCCAGGCGCGGTCGCCGTCGGACCACGTGTAGCTCGACTCGGTGATGACCGAGGCCGTCGCCGGCGCGATCTCGGCCTCGCGGGCGAACGGGTCCGCGCGCTCGACCCAGCCGGAGTCGGTGAGGATCTGGAACTTGTACCGCTGCCCGGCGACCGCGCCGGGCCAGAACAGCTCCCAGACGCCGAGGTCGCTCAGGCGGCGCATCGCGGTGGTGCGGCCCTCCCAGCCCTCGAAGTCGCCGATCACGCGGACGGCGGTGGCGCGGGGCGCCCACACGGCGAACGCGACGCCGTCGACCCCGTCGATGGTGCGGACGTGCGCGCCGAGGTGGTGCCAGAGCTGCTCGTCGCGGCCCTCGCCGAACAGGTGCAGGTCGAGCTCGCCGAGCGTCGGGGCGAACCGGTACGCGTCGTCCGTGGTCCAGGTGGCGTCGTCGTCCTCGGAGGACTCGTCGAAGTCGTAGTCGGCCTCGACGCGGTAGCGGCCGAGCTCCTCGGCGGTGGCACCGGCCCAGAGACCGTCGCCCTCGTGCGTCAGTTCGACGTCGTCGCCGTCGAGTCGGACGAGTCGGACCGCCTGCGCCAGGTGGCGCACCACGCGGACGCTCGTGCCGCCGTCGACGGCGTGTGGGCCGAGGACGTCGTGCGGCTGGGACCAGCGACCCTCGGCGACCTGCTGGCGGAGCCACTGTTCGAGCGGTGCCGGACGGGGGCCGGTCCCGTCGGCCGGGGCGGGCTCCGCGGCCGGCGGCGACGGCAGGGCGCCCGACGGGGCGACGGTGGACGGGCCTCCCGGCTGCGGGGCGGCGTCGACGGACGGCACCCGCGGGTGCGTGGCGTCGGCGGGGTGTCCCGCCAGGGTGGCGGACTCGTCGACCCCGCGGTCGGGTGCCTCGCGCGGCGCGGCGGGCGCGCCGGGCAGGTCCTCGTCGGGGGCGGAGACCCGCGGCTCGTAGCGCGGCTCCGGCGACGCGTCGGACGGTGTCCGCGCCGGCACGGGTGGCGGCGGGGGCGGTACCGGCGGGACGGCGGGGCCCCGGCGGGGCGGCGGCTGGGGTGCGGTCGGGTCGTTCGTCATCGGTGCAGTCCTTCCACGACGAGCAGGTGCACGGGTTCCTGGAACGCGTCCAGGCGGACGTAGTTCGACGAGCCCCAGACCCAGCGCTGCCCGGTCACGACGTCGCGGACGTCGAACCGGCTGTCGGCCGGCAGGCCGAGCGCAGCGAGGTCCAGGTGCACGGTGGTCTCGCGCGCCGAGTGCGGGTCGACGTTCGCGACGACGATCACGGTGTCGGCGTGCCCGGAGCGGATGAACTCGCCGGGCAGGTGCTTGGAGTACACGACGGTCGCGGGGTCGTCCGCGGCGTGGACGTGCAGGTTCCGCAGCTGGCGGAGCGCGGGGTGCGCGGCACGGAGCCGGTTGAGCATCGTCACGTACGGGGCGAGGGACGCGCCCTCGGCCTCGGCGAGCGCGAAGTCACGCGGCTTGTACTCGTACTTCTCGTTGTCGATGTTCTCTTCCGAGCCCGGTCGGGCGACGTCCTCGAACAGCTCGTACCCGGAGTACATGCCCCACGTCGGGGCACCGGTCGCGGCGAGCGCTGCACGCACCTTGTAGCCGGCGCGGCCGCCGAACTGCAGGTACTCCGTGAGGATGTCCGGCGTGTTCACGAACAGGTTCGGGCGCAGGTAGTCGCTCGTCTCGTGCGACAGCTCCTCGAAGTAGGACTCGATCTCCTCCTTCGTGTTCCGCCACGTGAAGTACGAGTACGACTGCTGGAACCCCACCTCGGCGAGCGCCCGCATCATCGCCGGGCGGGTGAACGCCTCGGCCAGGAACACGGTGTCGGGGTGCTCGTCGCGGACCTCGCGGATGACGCGCTCCCAGAACCAGAGCGGCTTCGTGTGCGGGTTGTCGACGCGGAAGATCCGGATGCCGAAGTCGATCCAGTGCCGGAGCACGCGCAGGACCTCGGTGACCAGGCCCTCGGGGTCGGAGTCGAACTGGATCGGGTAGATGTCCTGGTAGCGCTTCGGCGGGTTCTCCGCCGTGGCGATCGAGCCGTCGGCGCGCTGCGTGAACCAGTCCGGGTGCTCGGTGACCCAGGGGTGGTCGGGGGAGCACTGGAGCGCGAAGTCGAGCGCGACCTCCATGCCGGTGTTCTTCGCGGTCTCGACGAAGTCGCGGAAGTCGTCCTCGGTGCCGAGGTCGGGGTGGATCGCGTCGTGCCCGCCCTCCGGGGAGCCGATCGCCCAGGGGCTGCCGGGGTCGTTCGGGCCGGGGGTGAGCGTGTTGTTCGGGCCCTTGCGCGCGGTCGTGCCGATCGGGTGGATCGGCGGCAGGTACACCACGTCGAAGCCCATCCGGGCGACGGCGGGCAGACGGCGGGCGGCGGTGCGGAAGTCGCCGCTCTTCCAGGAGCCGTCCGGGTTCTTCTTCGCGCCTTCGCTGCGGGGGAAGAACTCGTACCAGGCGCCGACGCCCGCGCGGGTGCGCTCGACGTCGAGCAGCTGCGTCGGGGAGTGCGTGCGGAGCGAGGTGAGCGGGGCCTCCTCGACCTCGGCCACGATGCGCGGGTCGTCGACGGCGGCCAGGCGCTCGGCCGGGTCGAGGTCGGTGTCGCGCACCGTCGCGGCTGCGCGGGTGGCGGCGGGGGAGTCGGTCTCGTCGGCCAGCCGGTCGAGCAGCAGGGCGCCGTCGAGCAGCGTCGCCTCGGTGTCCACACCGGCGGCGATCTTCAGCCGTGCGGCGTGCAGCCACGTCGCCCAGTCGTCGGAGTACGACTCGACGTGCCAGGTCCAGACACCGACGTGGTCGACCTGGACGGTCGCCTCGTAGCGGTCGGTCCCGGTCGCGCCGAGGGCCAGTGGGACGGTCCTGGTGCCCCCGTCCGGGCGTTCGAGCACGAGGTCGGCGCCGATGATGCCGTGTCCTTCTCGGAAGACGGTCGCACCGAACGTGATCACCTCGCCGTCGAACGCCTTGCCGGGGAACCCGTTCGGCGTCCTCGGAGCGAGTTCGGTGATCGGGATGCGCCCGATCTTCGGTCGGCGGGGTCGGTCTGCGATGGCCACGGAGGCGACGCTACCCGGAAGCCGCCCGGACGTTCCCCGGAACGCGTGTCGTGTGGACAGCTCGTCGGTCGCTCGTGCCGGTGGGGGGACGGACGGGAGGCGCGGGACGGGGCCGCCACGGGCCTCCCGTCCGACCGTCGATCGGGACCACGCTGCGCCCCGCCGTGGTCATCGCGCCCCGACTCTCCGGGGCGCGATGACGTGGACGGGGCGCAGCGCGCGAGCGCGCGAGCGCCCGGCGCTACGCCACCTCGAACAGGTGGATGCCGGGGCCGTACGCGGTGAACACCTGACCGGCGGGGCGGAGCCGCTCGTGGTCGCGGTGCTTCTCGCTCGACCACGCGAGCCGGTAGCCGAGCACGTCCTCGCGGACCGGCAGCGTCAGGTCGCGCGTGCGCCCGCTGCCGTGCACGACGACCAGGACGCGGTCGTACGGCTCGTGTTCGGGCGTCGACTCGGCGAAGTACTGCAGGACGCGGTGCACCGGCTGGTCCCAGCCCTCGACGGTCATCGGGTGCCCGTCCGGCCCGTACCAGGACATCCGCGAGGCGCCCGGGGTCTCCTGCTCCTCGACGCCGAACCGTGTCGGCCGCAGCGCCGGGTGCGCTGCGCGGAACCGTGCGAGGGCGGCGACGGCCTCGGTCATCGTCTCGGCGTCCTCGTCGTCGGACCAGTCCACGGGGGTGAGGTCGTCGGACACCACGTACGCGTTGTTGTTGCCGTGCTGCGTCCGGCTCCGTTCGTCGCCCGCGGTGAGCATCGGCACCCCGGCGGAGAGCATCAGGGTCGCCGCCAGGTTCCGCATCGACCGGCCGCGGGCCGCCCGGACACCGCGGTCGGCGGTGTCGCCCTCGATGCCGTGGTTGAACGAGCGGTTGTCGTTCGAGCCGTCGCGGTTGTCCTCGCCGTTCGCCTCGTTGTGCTTGCCGTCGTAGGACACCAGGTCGAGCAGGGTGAACCCGTCGTGGGCCGTCACGAAGTTGACGCTCGCCAGCGGGCCGCGCTCGGCACCGAAGACGTGACGCGACCCGGTCAGGGCGCCGGCGAGCGCACCGATGCCCGTGTGGGGCATGCCGTTGCGGCGTTCCTCGGCGATGTCGGTGAGCCAGAACTGCCGCACGGTGTTCCGGAACCCGTCGTTCCACTCGCTGGTCCGGGCGCCCGCCGCGCCGAACGAGCCGGTCTTCCATCCGTCGGGGCCGACGTCCCACGGTTCGGCGATGACCAGGGTGTCCTGCAGGTCGGGGTGGTTCCGGATCCGTTCGAGCAGTGGGTGCTGCGGGTCGAACACGTGGTGGGCGTCGCGGGCAAGAGCCGCCATGAGGTCGAAGCGGAAGCCGTCGACCTGCACCTCGCGGGCCCAGTACACCAGGCTGTCGACGATCAGGTCGGCGGTGGCCTCCACCGACGTGTCGAGCGTGTTC
This sequence comes from Curtobacterium sp. ABR8, assembly GCF_057812125.1. Taxonomy (NCBI): domain Bacteria; kingdom Bacillati; phylum Actinomycetota; class Actinomycetes; order Micrococcales; family Microbacteriaceae; genus Curtobacterium; species Curtobacterium sp. ABR8. The sequence goes on along the minus strand of NZ_CM173818.1, from coordinate 2,457,673 downwards.
CCGCAGCCCGTCGTGTCGTAGTAGGTGTCCCGGAACGGGGGCTGCGCCTGGGTCCACCGGTACCGGTTCGCGCCGTCGATGCCGCGCAGGCTCGTGGTGGGTCCGCCGAGCCCTTCCTCCGCCGTGTGGTTGTAGACGACGTCGAGCACCACCTGGATGCCCGCCTCGTGCAGCAGCCGGACCATGCCCTTGAACTCGCGCAGGACCGCGGACGCGCCCTCGGCCCGGGCCGGTGTCGAGGCGTGGGCGGCGTGCGGCGCGAAGAACCCGAGCGTGTTGTAGCCCCAGGCGTTCTCGCGGCCGGCGTCCCGCAGCCAGTTCTCGGTGTCGAAGGCCTGCACCGGCAGGAGCTCGAGCGTCGTGACACCGATCCGGTGCAGGTGCGCGATGGTGCTCTCGTGCGCCACCCCGGCGTACGTGCCGCGCAGGTGCTCCGGCAGGTGGGGGTTCGCAGCGGTCAGGGTGCGGACGTTCGCCTCGTAGACGACGGCACGGTCGAGCGGGACCAACGGCTTGACGACGCCGCCCCAGTCGAAGGCGTCGTCGACGACGACACTCGTCCAGCGGGACGTGCTGGTCCCGGTGACGGGTCCGGGCCCGGCCCCGGCGTCGGGTCCGCTCTCGTGCGCGCCGGTCGGGGCGATGCCGCGGGCGTACGGATCGAGCAGGGGCCGTGTCGGGTCGAACTCGTTCCGCGGGCCGACGGGGCCGTCGACGAGCAGGTGGTACCGGTCACCGGGGACGACGCCGGGCGTCTCGGCCGCCCACACGTCGGTCGCCGGCAGCCGCTCGAGCGGGTACCGGGTCGACTGCCCGTCCGCTCGCTCGACGACCACGACGACGGCCGTGGCGGTGGCGGACCGCAGGGAGAACCGCGGGACGTCGGCCCCGAGGTCGAACCCCGGGGTGTGGTCGATCGCTGTCTCGTGCACCCGACAAGGGTACGAGGACCGGCGCGTATCCTGGACATCGCTCGTTCCAGGGGGTGCACATGCCGGTCTACCTCGACCACGCCGCGACGACGCCGATCCTGCCGGAGGCGCTCGCCGCGTTCACCGACGCGCTCGGAACCGTCGGCAACCCGTCCTCGATCCACAGCGCCGGGCAGCGCGCGAAGATGCTGCTCGAGGACGGTCGCGCCGCCGTCGCCCGGTCGCTCGATGCGGACACCGTCGAGGTCGTGTTCACCTCCGGCGGCACCGAGAGCATCAACCTCGCCGTGAAGGGCCTCTTCTGGGCGCGCCAGCGCGACCGCGCCCGGCCCCGCATCGTGGTCCCCGGTGGCGAGCACCACGCCACCGTCGACACGCTGACCTGGTTGGAGGCGCACGAGGGCGCCGTCATCGACGTGGTCCCGTTGGACGCGCAGGGTCGCGTCGACCTCGCCGGACTGGAGGCACGACTCGCCTCCGCCGACGAGGTCGCCCTGGTCACGTTCCTGTGGGCGAACAACGAGGTGGGCACCATCCAGCCCGTGTCCCGGATCGTGGACCTCGCGCACGCCGCCGGGGTGCCCGTGCACAGCGACGCCGTCGCCGCCTACGGCCAGGTGCCGGTGTCGTTCGCCGCGTCCGGCCTCGACGCCCTGAGCGTCTCCGCGCACAAGGTCGGCGGACCGGTCGGCATCGGTGCGCTGGTGCTCGGGCGGAAGGCCACCGTCGAGCCCCTCATCCACGGCGGCGGGCAGCAGCGGCAGGTCCGGAGCGGCACGCAGGACGCCCCCGCTGCCGCAGCGTTCGGGGTCGCTGCCACGATGGTCGCCGCCGAGCCGATGCCGCACCCGTCGCTCGTCGCCCTGCGCGACCGGCTCGTCGCCGGTGTCCGAGCGGCCGTGCCGTCCGCCGTGCTGATGGGGGACCCCGACGACCGGCTGCCCGGCAACGCGCACTTCACCTTCCCGGGCTGCGAGGGCGACTCGCTGCTGTTCCTGCTCGACGCGGCCGGGGTCGCCGTCTCGACCGGATCCGCGTGCCAGGCCGGCGTGCCCGAGGCGTCGCACGTGCTGCTCGCGATGGGCCTGTCGGAGCAGGACGCCCGCGGCGCGCTCCGGATCACGCTCGGGCACACCTCGACCGATGCCGACGTCGACGCGTTCCTGGCGGCGCTGCCGGACGCGGTCGCCCGAGCAGGGGCGGCGGGCATGGCGTCGCGGGAGCCCCTGCTCGGGCGGTAGGTCCTCGGCGGTCAGGGTCGGAAGACCGCCCGCACGCACCCGTCGGTCTTCTCCTTGAACATGGCGTAACCGGCGGGACCGTCCGCGAGCGGCATGACGTGCGTGGCCAGGTGCTCCGTGACGATCTCGTCCCGCGCCATCCGTTCGAGGAGCATCGGGATGTACCGCTGCCCGTGCTGCTGAGCGGATCGGAGCGTGAGGCCCTTGTTCATCACCGCACCGAGCGGGAACTTGTCGACGAAGCCCCCGAAGACTCCGAGCACGAAGAGGCTGCCGCCCTTGCGTGCGGCGAAGATCGCCTCGCGGACGGCCGTCGGTCGGTCCGTCTGCAGCCGCAGCTGCTGCTTGAGCTGGTCGTAGGCGAAGTCAGGACCGTCGCGGTGTGCCTCCATGCCGACCGCCTCGATGCAGACGTCCGGGCCACGCCCTCCGGTCAGTTCGCGGAGCTCGGCCGTCACCTCGCTGGTCTCGTAGTTCATGGTCTCGGCGCCGATGACCTGTTCGACCTGCGTCAGTCGCTCCTCGAAGCGGTCGATCACGATGACGCGTTCGGCGCCGAGCAGCAGCGACGCGCGCGCCGCCATCTGTCCGACGCCGCCGGCGCCCCAGACCGCGACGGTGTCGCCGGGCCGGACGCCCCCGAGGTCGGCTCCCATCCACCCCGTCGGAGCGGCGTCGGAAGCGAAGAGCGCCCGCTCGTCACTGACCCCGTCGGGAACCGTGAAGGCGCCCTGGTCTGCGTACGGCACCCGGATGTACTCGGCATGGCTCCCGGCCCAGCCGCCCAGTGCGTGCGAGTACCCGTAACAGCCGCCGGGGGCTTGACCCCAGAGCATCTCGGGGATGCCCGCGTTGGGGTTCCCGTTGTCACAGAGCGAGAAGAGCTCGTTTCGGCAGTACCAGCACTTCCCGCAGCTGATGAACGAGCAGACCACGACGCGGTCCCCGACCGTGTGCTCGGTGACGGCCGACCCGACCTCGACGACCTCGCCGATGAACTCGTGTCCCAGCACGTCTCCTGCTCGCATGGTCGGGACGTAGCCACCGAGCAGGTGCAGGTCGGATCCGCAGGTCGTGCTCAGCGTCACCTTGACGATGGCGTCATGGGCGTTGAGGATCTCGGGATCGTCGACGTTCTCCACGGAGAGTTCGTTCACTCCGGTCCAGCACAGCGCCTTCACAGCACACCCTCGCCCTTCGCGTCGTCTTCTGCTTCGTCGACCGCGCCGCCGAGCAGTGTGCGCGGACGGTCTCCGTGCGGTCTCGGGGTCGCGCGCAGCACCTCGCCGGTCTCGAAGACCTGCTTGGCGTCGCGCAGCGCTGCCCGCAACGCCGTGTCCGGATCGCCGTCCACCCCGGTGTCCGCCCCCGCCCGGACCCGAGCGTGCACCTCGAACCCCTTGTCCCCGGGTGCCGGATCGATCCGGATCTCGAGCGACTCGGACAGACGCTCCAACGGCTCGGGGTACCCGCCGCGCTCGAAGTCCTCGGCCGCTCCCAGGATCGTGACCGCCTTCCACCCGTCCGGGTGTGCACCGTCGCCGTCCGAACCCCGTTCCTTCTTCACCAGGGAGCGGGCGACGAGGCCCGCCGCGATCCCCGCGACGCCGACGCCGACTGCTGCGGCCGCTCTGCCCGCCATGATCACGCCGCCGTTCCGGGCTTGAGGACGACCTTGGTCCACCCGTCGTCGCGGTTGTCGAAGTGCTCGTAGGCATCTGGTGCCTGGTCGAGCGGCAACTCGTGACTGACGATGAACGACGGCGTCGCCTTGCCAGCGGCGATCAGGTCGCGGAGCCGTCGGTTGTACTTCTTGACGGGGGCCTGTCCGGTGCCCATGGTCTGGCCCTTGAACCAGTGCAGTCCCATGTCGAACGCGATCTGCCCCTGCTTCGCCAGTTCGTCGCCGGCGCCCGGGTCCTGCGGCACGAACACGCCGACCGTGCCGATCCGACCCGTGAACCGCACCGACTGCACCAGACGGTTGAGCGTGAGGTTCGGTTGCTCGTCCCCACCGGGGTCGTGCGCCTGGTAGCCGACGCACTCGCACCCGTTGTCGGCGCCGAGCCCCATGGTCTCCTCGAGGACGGCCTGCACCGGGTCGACCTTCGAGTCGTCGATGGCGATCGCGCCGATCGACTCCGCCAGCCGGAGCCGGTCCGGATGCCGATCGACGACCATGACCTTGCTCGCACCCCGGATGGTGGCCGACAGGGCGGCCATCAGGCCGACCGGTCCGGCGCCGTAGACGACGGTCTGGTCGCCCGGCTGCACCCCAGCCATCTCGGTCGCGTGGTAGCCCGTCGGGAAGATGTCGGCCAGCATCACGTAGTCGGCGGACCGCTCCTCTGCGTCCTCTCCCAGTCGGAGACAGTTGAAGTCACCCCACGGCACCCGCAGCAGTTCGGCCTGGCCGCCGGCCCACGGACCCATGTCCGCGAACCCGTACGCCGCACCGGCCCACTCCGGGACGGGCTGCGCGGTCAGGCAGTAGTTGGTCAGACCCCGCTCGCAGTTCTTGCAGTGCCCGCACGCCACGTTGAAGGGGAGGACGACGTGATCCCCGACCGAGACCTTGTCGACGCCGTCGCCGACCTCGATCACCTCGCCCATGTTCTCGTGACCGAACCACCGTCCGGTCTCGAAGCTGGTGCGTCCTTCGTACATGTGGAGGTCCGACCCGCAGATGTTGGTCGTCGTGACGCGCACCAGCACGTCGGTGGGGCGTTCGATGCGCGCATCCGGTACGTCCTGCACCGTGACGCTGCGCGGCCCCTCGTAGACAACGGCTTTCATGTTCGTCTCCTCACGTGCGTGACGTGCCCTGGAACGCGTCGTGGGCCGGTTGACCACGCGACACCCTCATGTCACGCCCCGCAGCACGGGAAGGCCATCGGCAGACATGCCCACGCGGCCTGCAGCGATCTGAGCGCCGTACCCCGCTCGGCGTGCTACACCGGGAACCGACGGTTTTCGGACAGTCCTTCGATTCCCGCTGCCCATGGTCCTGAGGTGGTCGAGTTCCGTGACACGCACTGCTGCACACCTGTTCGCCGAGATCGCGGCGCGCCCCGGACCCGTCCACGACCGTGCCCAGGCACTGCTGGACGAACTGCACCACCACGTCCCCTTCGACGGCGCGTGGATGGCGCTGGCCGATCGCGGGGGCACGGGGTACAGCGCCGTCGCGAGCACCGACCTCGACGCGGCGAGTGTCCGCTACCTGAGCGGTCCCCAGATGGCGCACGACATCGAGATGACCGGTGCCGACCGCGAACGGCCGCCCACCAGCTTGTCGGACCTGCCCTACGCGTCGGCGGACCTGCGGTCGTGGGCGGAGTGCCTGCTCCCCGCGGGGTTCCGCGAGGCGCTGTCGGTCGCGTTGTTCGAGGACGGGGGCCGGCACGTGGGCTTCATGACGGTCCTGTTCCGGAGTCCCGCCCCGCCGTCGCAGACCCTCCGCCGGCGACTCGCCCGACTCGTGCCGGAGCTCGCGTCGGGTATCGACCCGGTCCGGTCGGTCGCTGCGTCGGCAGCCTTCGTCAACGGGGTCAGATCGGGCGTCGTGCTCCTCCCGGGCCACGGGGTCACCAGCATCCCCGGCCTGTCCGACGACGAACTCCTCACCACGGGTTCGGCGCTCGTCGCCGCGGCCAGGGACGCCATCGGCGACGGGCAGGACTACGCCTCGTTCCTGTGGCCGCGCGGACGACGGCAGTCGCCGGAGGGCTACGTCCGGGTGACGGTGCTCGCCTGCGAACGCGATCTCGAGGCGCTGGCCTGCGGGGTCGTCGTGCTCGCACCCGCCACCCACCTGCGGGGTCTCACGCCGCGGGAGCTCGAGGTGCTGGGCCACGTGATCGAGGGGTGCTCCAACCTCGAGATCGCTCGAGCGCTCGCCATCGCGCCCCGCACGGTGGCTGCGCACCTGGAGCACATCCTGGTCAAGCTCGACGCCACGTCGCGCACGCTCGCCGCGGTCCGCGCCGAGCGGGCCGGGCTCTACGTCCCCCTCGCGCGAGCCCGGCCCGGGTGAGCACCGCGGAGCGGTACCCGAGCACCTGCACGACAGCACGAGCAGACCGTCGTCGAGAGAGGAACCGTCATGTCCCACTTGTCCGTGAAGGCCGGTGTCGCCGCGATCGTCGGCGGAGCAGCCGCGGTGATCGCCGCGCTCCTCGGTGTCCCCGATCTGTCGCCCCTGCTGGGCTGGGCGATCGCCTCCGGGGTGTTCCTCGTCTGGGCGTGGTCCGAGGCCTGGCAGGCCGGTCCCGAGCGCACCCGTTCCCTCGCTCGCCACGAGGACCGATCGCGGAAGCTCGTCGACGTGCTGGTCATCGCCGCGACGTTCCTCAGCCTGGTGCTGGTGATCTTCGCGCTCGTCCGCAGCCAGCAGAAGGACCCCGTCGGGTCCGCTGCGGCGATCCTCGCGGTGGTCGGCGTCGTGGCGGCGTGGGCCGTCATGAACACCGTCTTCGCCTTCAAGTACGCGCGCATGTACTACCTCGACGACAGCCACCGCTTCGACTTCGACCAGGACGAGGACCCGTCCTACAGCGACTTCGCCTACACGGCGTTCTTGATCGGGATGGCGTACAGCGCGAGCAACATCACCCAGTCGTCCACGCCCTCGCGCCGCATCGCCCTGGGCCACGCGCTGCTGTCCTACTTCTTCGGCACCTTCGTGGTCGCGGTCGCCATCAACCTCATTACCGGCCTCACCCAGGGAGGGTGAGGCGGGCCGCTGGTCGGTCCGACGAGGCGGCCTCGCGCCGGTAGGATCGGTGACCATGGTCGAACTGGACTTCACCGAGCAGCTCTCCGCCCTCCGCGAGACCTTCGGCAACATCCGCTCGGTGGTCGACGTCGACCGCCTGCAGCGCGAGATCGCCGACCTCAGCGAGCAGGCGGGTGCCCAGGACCTCTGGGACGACGTCGAGCACGCGCAGCAGGTGACGAGCGCGCTCTCGCACCGCCAGTCGGAGCTGAAGAAGATCACCGACACCGAGCGACGCATCGACGACCTCGAGGTGCTCGTCGAGATGGCGAACGAGGGCGACGACCAGGACTCCGCCGACGAAGCCGTCGCGGAACTCAAGGCGATCCAGAAGACGATGGGCGACCTCGAGGTGCAGACGCTCCTCGACGGTGAGTACGACGACCGTCCCGCAGTGATCACCATCCGTGCCGGGGCCGGCGGCGTCGACGCCGCGGACTTCGCCGAGATGCTCATGCGCATGTACCTGCGGTACGCCGAACAGCACGGCTTCAAGACCACCGTCATGGAGACCTCCTACGCCGAGGAAGCGGGCATCAAGTCCGCCACCTTCGAGGTCGACGCGCCCCACGCGTTCGGCACCCTGTCGATCGAGGCCGGCACGCACCGACTCGTCCGCATGTCGCCGTTCGGTGCGGCGGGCAAGCGGCAGACCTCGTTCGCCGCGGTCGAGGTCATCCCGCTCATGCCGGAGACGATGGTCATCGACATCCCCGAGAACGACATCCGTGTCGACGTCTTCCGCTCGTCGGGCCCCGGTGGGCAGTCCGTCAACACGACCGACTCCGCGGTGCGCCTGACGCACATCCCGACCGGCACCGTCGTCTCGATGCAGAACGAGAAGTCGCAGATCCAGAACCGTGCGGCCGCCATGCGCGTGCTGCAGTCGCGCCTGCTCCTCCTGAAGAAGGAAGAGGAGAACGCGAAGAAGAAGGAGCTCGCCGGCAACATCACGGCGAGCTGGGGCGACCAGATCCGGTCCTACGTGCTGGCGCCGTACCAGATGGTCAAGGACCTGCGGAGCGAGCACGAGGTGAACAACCCCTCAGCCGTGTTCGACGGCGATCTGGACGGCTTCATCAACGCCGGCATCCGCTGGCGCAAGCAATCCGTCGACGCGTAGGGGGTCGTGAGCCGCGCGCCTGGCTTGTTTTCCGAGCGGGGCGACCTACCCTGATCCGGTCATGATCAAATTCGACCAGGTCACCAAGGTCTACTCGGGCAACCCGAGTCCGGCGCTCGACAACCTCACCCTCGAGATCCTCAAGGGCGAGTTCGTGTTCCTCGTGGGCGCCTCGGGTTCCGGCAAGTCCAGCTTCCTGCGCCTCGTGCTCAAGGAGGAGAAGCCCTCCCGCGGCCAGATCCACGTGCTCGGGCAGCGCCTCGGCTCGCTGGCGTCGCGGAAGGTCCCGTACTTCCGACGGAACCTCGGCGTCGTCTTCCAGGACTTCCGACTCCTGCCGAACAAGAACGTGTTCGACAACGTCGCGTTCTCGCTGCAGGTGATCGGCAAGAGCAAGGGCTTCATCAGCGAGGCCGTGACCGACGTGCTGAAGCTCGTCGGTCTCGCCGGCAAGGCGACCCGCATGCCGCACGAGCTCTCCGGTGGTGAGCAGCAGCGCGTCGCGATCGCCCGCGCCGTCGTCAACAAGCCGGCGATCCTGCTGGCGGACGAGCCCACCGGCAACCTGGACCCCACCACGTCCGCCGGCATCATGGCGCTCCTCGAACGCATCAACCAGGGAGGCACCACCGTGCTCATGGCGACGCACGACGCCAGCATCGTGAACCAGATGCAGCGTCGGGTCATCGAGCTGTCGAACGGCACCGTCCTGCGCGACGAGCAGTCCGGCGGCTACCAGACCCAGGCGGTCCCGATCCAGCGCGGCACCGTGTCGAACACCACCGGCATCCAGACCATCCCGGGGCTCATCCGATGAGGCTCGGACTCGTCATGTCCGAGGTCGGCTCGGGCCTGCGGCGCAACGCGTCGATGGTCGTCTCCGTCGTCCTCGTGACCTTCATCTCGCTCACCTTCGTGGGCACGGCGATCCTGCTGCAGATGCAGATCAACCAGATGAAGGGGTACTGGTACGACCGGGCCCAGGTCGCCGTCTACCTGTGCACCGACACCGACACCACCGGCAACTGCACGGGCGCGAAGGCGACCGAGGACCAGCGGAAGCAGGTCCAGGCCCAGCTCGACTCGTCGACCCTCAAGCCGTACATCGAGAAGACGTACTACGAGGACCAGGACCAGGCGTTCACCCGCTTCAAGGAGCAGTTCAAGGACTCCGCGGCGACCGAGTTCGTCAAGCCCGAGTACCTCAACGAGACCTTCTGGGTGAACCTGAAGAACCCGTCGCAGGCCGATGTCCTCGTCGAGAGCCTGTCGAAGGTCGCCGGTGTGCAGAGCGTCGTCGATCAGCGGGGGTACCTGCAACCGATCTTCAACCTGCTGAACGCGTCGTCGTACACGGCGATCGGCATCGCGGCGCTCATGCTCGTCGCCGCCGTGCTCCTCATCGCGACGACGATCCGGTTGTCCGCGTTCAGTCGCAGGCGAGAGCTCGGCATCATGCGACTGGTCGGTGCGTCGAACCGGTTCATCCAGACGCCGTTCGTGCTCGAGGGCGTGATCGCCGCCGCCATCGGAGCCGTCCTGGCTGGTGGTGCCATCACCGCAGTGGTGTGGTTCTTCGTCCGGAACTTCCTGGCCGAGCGCTTCACCGGCACGGCGTTCATCGGCATGGGTGACGCAGCGATCGTGGTGCCGGCGGTGATCGTCATCGGGGTGCTGCTCGCCGCGGTGTCGGCGTCGATCGCCATCCGCCGCTACCTCAAGGTCTGACCCGGCGCGCCGGGAAGGTGCGGAGGGCTTCTGCTGTTGGGTAGTCTGTAGGGCTGCGCAGTGCAGTGCCCGGTACGAGAGGAGTCGTCATGGCGAAGGAACGCGGTGAGAAGATCGTCGCGACGAACCGTCGCGCCCGACACGACTACCTCATCGAGGACACGTACGAGGCCGGCATGGTCCTGTCCGGCACCGAGGTGAAGTCCCTGCGCATGGGTCGTGCCTCGTTGGTCGACGGCTACGCCTACATCGACCGCGGGGAAGCCTGGATCGATGCCGTGCACATCCCCGAGTACACCGAGGGCACCTGGAACAACCACGCACCTCGGCGCAAGCGCAAGCTGCTCCTCCACAAGCAGCAGATCGTGAAGATCTCGCACAAGACCGCCCAGGGTGGCTACACGCTGGTGCCGTTGCAGATCTACTTCCACGATGGCCGAGCGAAGATCGAGATCGCCGTCGCGAAGGGCAAGCGCGAGTTCGACAAGCGTCAGGCCCTGCGTGAGAAGACCGACAAGCGCGAGGCCGAGCGGGCCATGCGCACGAAGAACCGGGTCGGCGAGTAGCGGCCTCGCACCTTGGTCAGCTAGACTGAGGGACTGCTCCGATCGGAGCAGTGGCAACACAACTCAACAGCGTGACAGCGGCTCGCACGTCCGGCCCGCATGGGGATGATCGGTTTCGACATTGCCTGTGTGCCGACGGGAAGCGGGCCGAGGACCCACGGTTATCTCGTGAACGATCCGTGGAAAACAACAAGTGCCAATTCCAAGCGCACTGACTTCGCTCTCGCTGCGTAAGCAGCCCAGCACATGAAGTCCGTCGGCCAGGTGACTGTCCCCTAACCTGATCCCGGCGTCATCCAGAGGACTTGCTGCACGGTTGCGCCTCAGGGCCGTGCGGGACTTGCACTGAGACTGGGCCCGTCGTCCTAGAAGCCGGTAGCAAAGGACGGGGCCGAGCAGAACGAACTATCCGGATACGCCCGTAGAAGACGTCGAATTGCAGCGATGGACGGGGGTTCGATTCCCCCCATCTCCACCATTCGCCGGTCGTCGAGCCGCTGTCACCGTTGACCGAACGCCCCGTCACCGTCCCCGGACGATGCCGGGGCGTTCGCTGTTCGGCCACCTCGCGGGACTACGATCCGGTGCAGGCGCAGGGACACGCCCGCGTCGACCCCGAACGGAAGGCCCCCACGTGGTGCAGGAGATCGCGATCCGAGTCCGTCTGCGCGAGCAGGAGCGAGTGGTGCTCGCCGACTACGAGCGGATCGTCGGGGCCGTCGCCACGGTCGCGGCCCTCGCCGCCTGGCTGCCCACGCCCGACGCCCGCCTGGTCGTCCGTGGCCGGGGTGCCGAACCGGTCCGCCTCGAGACCGTGACGTACGGGTCGGTCGTCGAGATGCTCGTCGTGCTCGACCAGCGTTCGGCCGCCGTCGAGCGGGGTGCCGCGGCGATCGCGGCCCTGATCGAGTCGGTGCGGCACGAGCACGTGGCCGACGACGTCGCCGGAGTGGCCGGTGAGCTGGACCGCCTGGACCGCGCTGCACCGCGCGGCCGGTCGGTGGTCGAGCGCGCCCTCCGCACGTTCCTCGAAGGGGCTCGGGCGGACGTGCTCGCCCGGAAGACGACCACCCGGGTCCGTACGGCGCAGGCGCTGCTGCGGCTCGCCGAGGACGACGCGGTGCTCACCGTGGAGCGGGTGACCGACGCGCTCGCGCCGGTGCTCGAGGAACACGCGGTCGACGTCGAGCTCGACACGGGCTCCGCCGTGGTCGTCGAGCCGATTGACGGGGTCGAGTCGCCGGAACTGGCCCCGGCCCTGCCGCTGCCCTCCGGGGAAGCGCAGACGAAGCAGAAGCAGCACGCGGGCGACGGCAAGAAGCTCAAGAAGGACGAGAAGAAGCCGTCCAAGAAGCAGGACGACGGCAAGAAGAAGAAGTCCGACAAGAAGAAGTCCGACAAGAAGAAGAAGTCCAAGAAGTAGCAGCCTGAGTGCTTATACAGCACAATTGTTTCCGACAGGTTAAGAAATTCAACCGACCCGCTGTCCCGGTGCCAGGGTCGATGAGCGCGACCCCCGTTCGTGGGGCCCGCTCACTCGATGGGAGCAGCAGTGGCTACAACGACGACGCCGGCGTTGCCGGACTCCGGCCTCAAGCGAAACGTGGGCTTCATCGGGCTCATCTGGGCCTCGACGGGGTCGATCATCGGTTCCGGTTGGCTCTTCGGGTCGCAGGAGGCCCTGAAGACCGCCGGCCCGGCTGCGATCATCTCGTGGCTCATCGGTGGTGTGGCGATCCTCGTCCTCGCCCTCGTGCACGCCGAACTCGGCGGCATGTTCCCGATCGCGGGCGGAACGGCGCGGTTCCCGCACATCGCGTTCGGGGGCATCGCCGGTGCGTCGTTCGGCTGGTTCTCCTGGTTGCAGTCCGTGACCGTCGCCCCGATCGAGGTCGAGGCGATGATCAAGTACGCGCAGCACTGGCAGTTCGCGCACCCGTGGCTGCACACCACGACGGTGGACGGGGAGACGCAGCAGCTGCTCACCGGCGCGGGCATCGCGGTCGCCGTCGTCCTCATGGCGGTGGTCACCGTGATCAACCTGCTCAGCGTCCGGATCCTCGCGAACACGAACTCGGCGGCCACGTGGTGGAAGGTCGCCATCCCGCTGCTGGTCATCATCGTGCTGGCGTTCAGCGGGTTCCACGGCTCGAACTTCACGGCGGCCGACGGCTTCATGCCCGAGGGCGCCAAGGGGGTCCTGGCGGCCGTGTCCACCTCCGGCATCATCTTCGCCTTCCTGGGCTTCGAGCAGGCAGACCAGCTCGCGGGTGAAGCGAAGAACCCGCGACGGGACATCCCGCGCGCCGTCATCGGCTCGGTGCTCATCGGGCTGGTGATCTACCTGCTGCTGCAGGTCGTGTTCCTCGGGGTGCTCCGGTCGGATGCGATCCAGGGGTCCTGGGCCACCGCCGACTTCACGAAGTACACGGGGCCGTTCGCAGACATCGCGATGGCCGCGGGCATCACCTGGCTGGCGGTGGTCATCTTCATCGACGCGATCATCTCGCCCGCGGGGACCGGGCTGATCTACGTGACGGCGACGAGCCGCATCTCCTACGGACTCAGTCGCAACGGGTACTTCCCGAAGGCGTTCGAGTGGACGACGAAGCAGGGCGTGCCGTGGGTGGGGCTCGTCACGGCGTTCGTCGTCGGCTGCGCGTGCTTCGCACCGTTCCGGTCGTGGCAGGGGTTGGTGAGCCTCATCACGAGCGCGTCGGTCCTGATGTACGCCGGTGCCCCGTTGGCGCTCGGTGCGTTCCGGAAGCGGATCCCGGAGATCGAGCGCCCCTACCGGATGCCCGCCGCTGCGGTGCTGTCGCCGATCGCCTTCATCGTCGCGAACCTCATCATCCTGTGGACCGGGTGGGACACCGACTGGAAGCTCGGCGTCGCGATCCTCATCGGTGCGGTGGTGATCGTCCTGAACAACGTGTTCCGTGGCCGGTCGAGCGTCCGGCCGCGATGGGACTGGAAGGCGGCACAGTGGCTGCTGCCCTACCTGATCGGCATGGGGCTCATCGTGTTCCTCAGTGACTTCGGTCCGCTGACGCACCCGGTGTTCCCGCTGTGGATCGACATCGTCGTCGTCGCGGTGTTCTCGCTGGTGATCTACTACTGGGCGATCAACTCCGCGTCGGACCGTGCGGAGATCCTCCGCACGGCCGACGACGTCCGTGACGTCGAGGAATCAGGCGTGGTCGAGCCGGTCCACCACTAGTCGAGCCGGTCCACCACTAGAAGTCGAAGAGGTTCGCCCGGATGCCCCCGGCGCCGTACTCCCGCCGCAGGAGCCCACGGCGCCGGAGCACCGGCACCAGGTCGCCGAACATCCGGTGGATCTGCGCCGGGTGCAGATCGCCCGAGAAGATGATGCCGTCGTTGTCGGCGTCCGACCCGAGCTCCTCGATGAAGTCCGCGAACTCGTCGGCGGTGCCCACGAAGCCCTCGCGCGAGGACACCCGCCCCTTCCGGGCCTTGCGCTCCAGGAGCGTTCGCAGGGGAGCGTCGGGGGTGTCGCCGAGCAGTCCGCGGATCGTGCCGGCGGACACGTGGTCGCCGAAGGTACGGTCCGGCACGGGCGCGTCGAGGTCGAGCGCGAGCAGGTCGGTCTCGGAGTCGCTCGACCACGCGATCGCCGCGGTCCGGAGGTCGTCGTCGGACGGGTGTCGGGACGCGTCGACGATCCGGTCGGCCTCGTCGGGCGACGAGACGATCTCGGGCTTGAGGACGAACAGGATCCGCAGGTCGGCGGCGGTGCGTCCGGCGGCCTGCGCTGCGCTGATCACGCGATCGCGGTAGTCCGACACCGCGGCGGCGGACAGCGGTGCGAGCGCGAGCTGCACGTCGGAATGGGTGCCGGCGAACGCGAGGCCGCGACCGGAGCCGCCGGGGGAGACGACCACCGGGTCGGAGTCGAGCGGCAGCGCGTTGAGCGGGCCGTCGGCGGTGAAGTACGCGCCTTCGTGATGGAACGCGTCGAGTTCGTCGCCGTCGGCGAAGTGCCAGTCCGACGGATCCCCGACGTACCCGGACGCCCCCCACGAGTGCCAGAGCCGGCGGAGCAGGGTGAGCCACTCCTCGGCACGGTCGTACGCCTGATCGTGCGGCAGCGGCGGCAGACCCGCGTGCCGGGCACTGCCGACGTCGGTCACGACGTTGATGCCGAGGCGTTCCGACGACAGGTGCGCCAACGTGGCGAACTGTCGCGCGGCCAGGTACGGCGGTGTGAACCCGGCGTTCACGGTCGGCGCGATGCCGATGTGCGAGGTCGCGGCGAACAGGTACGGCGCGAGCAGCAGCGGGTCGTGCTTCGGGCCGCCGTAGGCCTGGCGGATGCGCAGGTCGAGCGTCGACGGGTTGCCGAGCGAGATCGCGTCCTCGGCGATGACCAGGTCCATGCCGGCCTGCTCGAGCGTGCGGACGGACTGCTGGTACAGGTCGGGCTTGGTCCAGTCGTGCCCCCAGTCCCAATCCGAGCGCCCCCACGCCTGCGGGCCGAACCCGCGCGAGAAGAAGTAGCCGAAGTGCTGCGGTCGTGCCATCGTCTAGAGCTCCTCGGAGATCACGTGCGTGCCCGGGACCGAGTGTTCCAGGGACGCGCGCTCCGCGTCGGACGCGCCACGGGCCTCCAGGCTTTCCTCGTCGATCCCGGAACGCAACGCGGCGAACCCGCGTCCCAGGTCGCGGAGCAGGTCCGCGACGTCCTCGATGCCGACCGACAGTCGGATCAGGCCGTCGTCGATGCCCTGGTCGGCGCGCTCCGCGGCGGTCTTGCCGGCGTGGGTCGTCGTCGCGGGGTGCAGGATCAGCGAGCGGACGTCACCCAGGTGGGTCATCCGGCTGAAGAGCTGGACGCTGTCGATGAAGGTGTGCGCGGCGGCTTCGCCGCCCGCCAGCGTGAAGGCGAAGACGGAGCCGGCTCCGCGCGGCAGGTAGCGCTGGGCGAGGTCGTGGAACGGACTGGAGGCCAGACCCGCGTGGTCGACGCTCGTCACCTCCGGCTGTGCTTCCAACCACTGCGCCACCGTCAGCGCGTTCGCGCTGTGGCGTTCCACGCGCAGGCTCAGCGTCTCGATGCCCTGGCGGATCAGGAACGCGTTGAACGGCGACGGGGTGGGGCCGATGCGCGAGGCGACGACGTCGCGCGCGAAGACGACGAACGCGCGGTTGCCGTAGCGCTCGACGTAGCTCTCGCCGCCGAGCGACCGCTCCGGGCTGGTGAGGTGCTGCCAGCGCCCGGGGGAGGCGGACCAGTCGAACGTGCCGCCGTCGACGACCACGCCGCCCAGTCCGGCGCCGTGACCGGACAGGAACTTCGACGCCGAGTGGATGACGATGTCGGCGCCGTGCTCGACCGGCCGGACCAGGTACGGCGTCGCCAGGGTGTTGTCGACGATCAGGGGGACCCCGGCACGGTGGGCGGTGTCGGCGACGCCGGTGATGTCGAGGACGTCGTTCTTCGGGTTCGGGATCGTCTCGGCGAAGAACGCCTTGGTGTTCGGGCGGACCAGGCGCGCCCACTCGTCGAGGTCGCGCTGGTCGGCGACGAAGTCGACCTCGATGCCGAGGCGGCCGAGGTTCTGCACGAGGAGCCCCTTGGTGCCCTCGTAGATGCTGCGGGCGGCGAGGACGTGGTCGCCGGCCTGCAGGAGCCCGAGGAACGCGATGGTGGCTGCAGCCTGTCCGCTGCCGACCAGGATCGCCTCGACGCCGCGCTCGAGCAGGGCGACGCGGCGCTCGACGTCGGCGTTCGTCGGGTTGCCGAGGCGGGTGTAGGTGTAGCCGTCCTCGGTGCCGGCGAAGCGGTCGCGCGCCTGGTCGAAGTCGTCGAAGAGGAAGCCGGAGGACATGTGGATGGCGGGGATCCGTGCGCCGTGCCCGGCATCGGGCACGAAGCCGCCGTGCACCTGTTCGGTCGAGAAACCGTGATCGTCGTTCGCCATGGGACACCTCCGGGAGTCGTCTGGCGGTAGCCTCGCAGCCTTCGCCGTGCGGACAGGCGATTGCGGCGTTCCGTTACGCGGGACGGGGACGCAGTGCCGGTCCCGATGCGGAACGACGAGGTCGACGTCGTCCGACATCGGGGACGTCGTTCCGGGTCGACCGGCGCCCCCGTCAGAAGAGTGCGCGCACGCCCGCCGCCACGGTGTCCCAGACCTCGAGCAGCGGGACCCGTGCGAGCCACACCGCCAGGCCGTTCACCAGCACGAACAGCACGAACCAGACGCCGGCCGGCACCCGCATCTCGGCTGCGGCGATGTGGAAGTCCGTCTGCACGCGGGCACCGGTGAGCAGCCACCGTGCGACCTGCACGACGGACCGCAGTCCGTCGACGACGAAGAACGCCCCGACGGCGGCGACCACGAGCACTGTGGTCTCGGACGGACGCAGTGCCACCCACAGCGCCAGGGCGTCGAACCCGAGCACGACGAGCAGCCCGAACCAGTTCCGCACGAACACCAGCGCCACGAGCCCGATCACACCGAGCACCGCGACGGGCAGCCACCGCGAGCCGTGCAGCACCCCGGTCACCAGGAGCACCCCGGCCCAGAGCGGCGCGCTGTACCCGGCGTAGAGGTTGAGGATCCGGACGAGCCAGCGGATGCCGCCGGGCACCCGGCCGAGCTGGACCCAGGCCTCGCCGGAGCCGTCCGGGTGCAGGTCGATGCGTTGGATGCGGCCACCGAACGGGACGACGACGATGCAGTGCCCGACCTCGTGGGCGATGGTCGCGGCGATCCGGGCGACGCGTCCGACGAGCGGCAGGAACGGCAGGAGCGCGCCGACGACGAGCGCGACGAACACGAGGGGCGGGGCTGCGGTGGTCAAGGGACCAGCATCGCAGCCGTGTCCCGCGAACTGCCCGAGACCCGGCGGCGAGGACGATGTGGAACGACGTCCTCGACGTCGTACGACATCGAGAACGTCGATCCGAGTCGGCGCCCGGCCCGCGCCCGGCCCGCGCACGCCGGGGTCAGCCCAGGACGGTCGGCCCCGCCACCACGACGACGAGCACCGTCGTCATGGCGATCGCGAACGCGGTGAGCACGACCAGGAACGTCGTCAGGTGGTTCATCCGACCGCGCATCACTCGACCGTCACCGACTTCGCCAGGTTGCGCGGCTTGTCGACGTCGCAGCCGAGCTGCAGCGCGAGTTCGCGGGCGAGCATCTGCAACGGCACGACGGCCTCGAGCGGGCCCCACGGCGCCGCCATGGCGCCCCAGGCGAGTCCGCCGGTGCCGCGGTTGCCGAGCGCCGGGATGTCCGACCCCTCGCCGCCGATGGTGATGACGAAGCCGCCGCGGGCACGGACCTCGGCGATCGCGGACTGGATCTTCGGCTCGCCGTGGTCGACCACGACGACGGGCGTGCCGTCGTCGACGAGTGCGAGCGGCCCGTGCTTCAGTTCCCCGGCGGGGTACGCCTCGGCCCAGCGGTAGCTGAGCTCCTTGAGCTTGAGCGCGCCCTCGGCGGCGTACGGCAGGCCGGCACCGCGGCCGAGGAACAGGAAGCCGGTGGCCTCCTTCACGCTCGACACCAGGAGCGGCATCCGGTCGGCGGACACCTGGGTGGCGTGCTCGATGCGTGCCGGCAGGTCGAGGAGCTCGTCGACGAGCGCGTGGGCGCGTGCGACCTCGATGCGGCCGGACGCGACGAGCGCGGAGATCACCGCGGCGACGCCGACGACGACCTGCGCCGTGAACGTCTTCGTCGCGGCGACGCCGATCTCCGGGCCGGCGTGGCAGTCGAGCACGGCGTCGGCGCGACGGGCCAGCGAGGAGTGCATGTTGTTCGTCAACGCGAGCACCGGGTGGCGGTCCTCGAACCGGTCGAGCGCACGGAGGACGTCGGCGGTCTCGCCGGACTGGCTGATCGCGACGACCAGGGTGTCCGGGCCGAGGACCGCCTGGTCGGCCTCGCTGGCGACGACGATGTCGGTCGGGACGCCGCCGATGCCGCGCAGGGCGGTGGCGATCACCTGGCCGGCGTTGAGCGAGGTACCGCACGCGACGATCGCCAGGCGTTCGAAGGCGGGCAGCCCGAGGCCGACCCACATGCTGCCGTCGGCGGTGCGCCGGGCGATGCGGTCCAGGATCGTGCTGACGACGTCGGCCTGCTCGCCGATCTCCTTCGCCATGTGGTCCGGGTGGTCGCCGAGGTCCAGCGCGGTCGCGGCGAACGGCGACGGGGTGGGGAACGGCACGGGCACCGTGATCCCGTTCGACGACCAGGTCCAGGCCTCGCCGAGCTCGACGACGTCACCGTCGCGGAGTGCCACGAAGGTCTCGCACCACTCGGCGATCGCACCGATGTCGCTCGCCACGAAGTCGCCGCGGGCGGACCGGGCGACGACGAGCGGGGAGCGGTCCGCCGCCACGACCATCCGGCCGTCGCGGGCGTCGAGGACGACGATCGCCCACGATCCCTCGAGCTGCGCGGTCGCGATCTGCACGGCGAGCATCAGGTCCGGGTCGACGGCCAGGGCGCGCTCGACGAGGTGCGCGATGACCTCGGAGTCGACCTCGGAACGGAACCGGTGCCCCTGCGCCGTGAGCATGTCGCGCAGGCGGTCGGCGTTCTCGATGATGCCGTTGTGCACGATGCTGATGCGGCGCGAGCAGTCGGCGTGCGGGTGGGCGTTCGCCTCGCGCACGGCGCCGTGCGTCGCCCAGCGGGTGTGGCCGATGCCGACACCGGTCAGCGCGTCGCCGGACCGGGCGGCGACGAGCGTGCGCAGGTCGCCGACGCGGGACACCGAACGGATCGTCTCGGTGGTCCCGGTGGCGGTCCGGACGGCGATGCCGGCGGAGTCGTAGCCGCGGTACTCGAGTCGCTCGAGTCCGTCGAGCAGGTAGGGCGTCGCGTCGTCAGACACGCGGGCCGCGATGATGCCGCACATCGGCTGTCCCTTCGGGGGAACGGGGTGGGGGAGTGGAGCGGGGTTCGGCACCGACCGCCGTCGGGTCTGCCGCGCGTCCGGGTCCTCGCGGTCCTGACCGGCGCCCGTCCTCGGATCAGGCGAGGACGGACGACGGAGTGGGTGGGCCACGAGGTTCGGGTACCGGACGGGGTACCGCGGTCTGGCCCCTGGGGAGGGGCACGGCGGTCGGTGCATGAGAAGCCTCACCCGGCGACGCCGCCACGGCAACAGTCGTCGACTGCTCTTGCGGTTCCCCGCGTGCGGGGGACGCCGCGGTGCGGTCGCGTGCGGACTCCCGCAACGCGCGCCGCGTCCTGGACCGGGAAAAGGCGGACGGGAGGCCCGGTACCAGCTGGTACCGGGCCTCCCGTCCGCCGTGCGGTCGCGTCGACTACGTGAGCAGCGCGACCAGGTGGGAGCGCGACCGCGCGCCCACCTTGCGGTAGATCTGCGTGAGCCGCAGCTCCACCGTGCGCTGCGACATGAACAGCGACGACGCGATCTCGCGGTTGCGGTAGCCCTCCGTCACCTTCTGCACCACGGCGCGTTCCTCGGCCGTGAGCGAGGTGAGCACCGCGGACGCGTCCGGAGCGCTCCGGGGCGTCCCCGGCACCGACGCGGACAGCACCGGTGCGGACCGGAGCGACGACCCCGTGCCGAACGGCGGCATGGCCGCTGCCGGTGCGGGAGTGACGAGGGGACGGCGCATGCCGGCCGCCTCGTACGCCGCGGCCGCGGCAGCGCCGAGACGTGGACGCTCGGCGGGGTTGCCGACCGTCGCGAGGGCCGCGAACGTCCGCGCCCGCTCGAACTGCGAGTCGTGCGGCTGGAACAGCTCCAGCGCGCGGCGACGGGCCGTGTCCCGGGTGGTGTCGTCGGCGACGAGCGCGAGGCTCCTCGCCAACACGAGCGCACCCCAACGACTCGGTCGGGCGTGGTGGTCCGCAGCGAGTCGCGCCGTGATGGTGCGGGCGTCGTCGATCCGTCCGAGGCGTGCGTACGCCTCGACCAGGTCGCCGAGGTGCCGGAGCACCGCGGGGTTCCGCAGGGACCGGCCGATGGCGTCCGCCGCTTCGAGTGCGGCGGCTGCCTCCTCCAGCCGGCCGTCGAGCAGCAGGATCCGACCGCGGAGCGCGTGCAGCTTCGCCGTCGCACCCCACAGGCGACTCGTCGAACGGTGCTCGAGGCACCGGTCCACGACCGCCAGGGCTTCGGCGGAACGCCCCTCGGCGAAGTGCCGCCAGGCGATCGCGATGGCCCGCGACGGCTCACGGAGCCGCTCGACCACCGAGGAACCGGCCTCCCACACGTCGATCGCGCGGAGCGCCTGCCGGAAGTTCCCGGAGCGCACCTCGTTCTCGGCGGTCAGGTAGCGAGCTGCCTCGGTCCACACCGGTGCCGTCTCCGGACCCCGGGCGAGCACGAGTGCGAACACCCGACGCGCGCTCCGGTACCGCTCGGCGATGCTCAGCGCGTGGGCGAGGAGCAGCAGGGCGGGGTCGGACATCGCCAGCAGCACCGACGTCGCGAGTCCGTCGTGCAGGTCGGTGTCCGCCGGCAGGGTGCCGTCGATCGCGGCGATGAGCTCCCGCGCGGTCGTCGTGATCTCCAGCGTGTGCGGAGACGCTGACGCTTCGAGGGGCTCCACACGGTGCAGGAGGTCCCTCGCCTGGTCGAGCTCCCAGGCCTCGGCACGGAAGCACGCCACCATGGCCATCAGCCCGGCGATCGCGTCCACGTCGGCCGGCTCGGTCGCGTCCACCGACACGAGGAGCTCGTCCGCGTGCACGGCATCGCCACTGAGGTACTGCGCCGAGTACTGCAGGCGCAGCCGGCGGACCTCGTGCGCCGTCGTCCGGAACGGACGGAGCGCGGCGAGGTAGCGCGCGGCGTAGCCGAGCATCCGGTTGCCGAGCAGGGCCTCGGCGACCCCGAGCAGCGCGACGAGCTCGTCCTCGGTGCCGCCACCGACGTGCAGGGCACGCTCGGTGAGGGCGATCGCGGCGTGCACGTTGCCGTCCACCACGTAGGACCGTGCGGCCCTGAGCAGCGCGACCACGTCGGGGACGTCGTCGACGAAGCTCCGGTGCCACGCGGCGGCCCGCGGGTCGGACTCGGTGCTCGCCGTGGCCAGCGCGGCGTGCGCCGCGCGGCGGTCACGGGCGGGCATCCGCCAGTACAGCGCGGACCGGACCAGGGGGTCGCGGACCGTCACGCTCTGACCCCGCACGGTGGCGAGGCCTGCTCCGACCAGGTCGTCCAGCTCGTCGCGGTCCCAGGCCGTGGTCTTCGCGACCGGCACCAGGGCGAGCTTCGCGAGGACGTCCAGATCTCGTCCCGCGGCGGACCCGAGTGCGAGCGCCGCGAGGGCCTCGGTCGTCGGAGTGGGGCGGAGCGGGAGCACGATCGGCTCCGCGCCGGTGAGCTGCTCGCGGCTGAGCACCGCGAGCTGTTCGCGGAGTGCGCCGGGGTTGCCACCGGTCTCCGCGGCGAGGACGGCGAGGACGCCGTCGTTCGCCTCTTCCGGTGCCATCGACCGGGCGAGGATCAGTGCCTCGTCGGACGGCAGCGGCTCGATGCGGAGCGCCGGCAGGGCCGCGAGCGGACCGTCCGACGGCACCGAACGGACCGTCGCCACGACGCGCAGGGCGGTGCCCGCGAGTCGGCCGGCGAGGAACGCGATGAGCTCCTGGCTCTCGACGTCCATGCGGTCGAGGTCGTCGATCAGCACGAGCGTCGGCGGCAGGGTGAGCGCGTGCACGGCGTCGAGGAAGTCGTGCGCCGCCGCCAGTCCGGCGGTCACGGGGACCGCCGTCTCGCCTGTCTGCAGCAGATGGGCGATGTGGGCCGTCGCACGGGGGTCGTCGAGCGCGGTGAACAGTGAGGTCACGCCGGCCAGGGGCCAACGGGATTCACTCCCGTTGACACCGACCCGCACGACGGGGAGGGAAACGCGGTTCGAAACCGCGTCGAGGACGCTGCTGCGTCCGGAACCAGGGTCGCCGACCACGACCATCGCGGACTCCCGAGGGAGTACAGCGAGGGTCGCGATCCGGTCGACCTCGAGACGTCGACCGGTGAGTGCCATGACTCACCGGCCTCCGGGCCCGGAAGCGGATCCTGCGGAGAGGTCGTCGGCGAACGCTGCGTTCGCTGCGACGGGGCGCCGTGAGGCGGACCGGACTGCTGCACGGTGGGTGGCCGTGTCGGAGTGCGGACGGGAGGCGGCGACTGCGCGCGCGCCGGAGCTGTCGTGGATTGGATGCGGTCGACGAGTGAGGGTGCACTCGGTTCCGCTCGGGAACGATGATGTCATCGTCTGTATCACCCCTCGGGTTAGGGTCTTCGGACGAACACGGTCGGTCTGCGCTCAGGTACTCGGATCTAGGGAATCCGGGTCAGCGCGTGACCTTCCGCATGAGCACGATAACTCAGGTACTGGCCATCCGAGCCGCTCCGCGCACGCCGTATCCGGCAACGGTGCCCCCAGTACGGGGGGCCACGACGAGGGGGTGTCACCCGCCCGGGGGTGGTCGGTGTACGAACGATGGTGATGTCCAGCGCTGACCCGACCGACGCCCGCCTCGACGACCGCACGCGTTGGAGGGCCTTCGCCGTGTGCGTCGCCGTGGCGGCCCTGACCATCCTCGACCTGTCGAAGGTCAACGTCGGACTGCCGTCGATCGAGCAGTCCCTCCACGCCACCAGCTCGTCGCTCCAGCTCATCGTGGCGGGGTACGCCCTGGCGTTCGGTCTCGCCCTCGTGCCTGCCGGTCGGCTCGGCGACCTGAAGAGCCGCCGCGCCCTGTTCATCGTCGGGCTCGTCGCGTTCACCGTGTCGAGCCTGCTCTGTGCCGTGGCACCGACCATCGAGGTGCTCATGGTCACGCGGATCCTGCAGGGCTTCGCCGCGGGAACGCAGATGCCGCAGGTGATCGGGCTCGTGCAGCAGCTGTTCCGTGGGCCGGAACGCGGACGGGCCTTCGGACTGTTCGGCGCCATGATCGGCATCTCCACCGCGCTCGGCCCGACCATCGGCGGTGGGCTCATCGCGATCGGCGGCGAGGAGAACGGGTGGCGCCTGCTGTTCTGGATGAACGTGCCGCTCGGGATCGTCGCCCTGTTCTTCGCGGTGAAGCTCCTGCCCAAGGGAGCGCAGGGACAGGCGAAGGACCGCGAGCTGGACATCGTCGGCATCCTGCTGCTCGGCGCCGCGATCATCACGCTGATGCTGCCGTTCGTGCTCACCACGGGTGCCGGGGACTCCGGCGCGCGGTGGCTGTGGCTCCTCGGGTTCGTGGTGTTCCTCGGACTGTTCGTCCTCTGGGAGGTCCGGTACAAGCGGCAGGGCAAGTCGCCGGTGGTCCACTTCGAGCTGTTCCGGCTGTCCTCGTACCGCAACGGGCTGTCGATCGTCGCCGTCTACTTCGCGGCGATCCCGGCGTCCTTCCTGATGGTGACGCTCTTCCTGCAGGAAGGCCTCGGACTCTCCCCGCTGTTCGCCGGCATGGTGAGCATCCCGTTCGCGGCCACGAGTGCCGTCGGGTCGTACATCGGCGGTCGGATCGTCGACCGGGTCGGGCGGGCCCTGGTGGTCTTCGGGCTGTTCATGGTCGTGGTCGGCTTCGTGCTGCTCATGCTCGCCGCGGTCCTGACCCCGCCGGAGGTCACGCCGTGGGCGATGGCCGGCGCGTTCCTGGTCGGCGGGCTCGGCGGCGGGTTCGTGGTGTCGCCGAACCAGACGCTCACCCTGGCCGAGATCCCCGTCGAGCAGTCCGGCGTCGCCGGGTCCATGCAGCAGCTCGGGCAGCGCGTCGGCACGGCGATCGGCACCGCGGTGGCGACGAGCATCTTCTACGGGATCGTGCGGGGTGAGGCGGCAGGCGGGTCCGGGGGGAGTCGGCTCGACGCGTACCACGACGCGTTCCGGAGCGGCACGACGTTCACGGTGTCGCTGATGGCGCTCGCACTCGTGCTGGCCGTGGGGGACCTTGTGGTGCGGCGGCGTGCGGCTCGGCGCGAGGCCGCGGCGGCCTGATCGACTCGGAACGACACCGTCGACGTCGTCCGACGTCGTCCGACGTCGTCCGACGTCGACGGTGTCGTTCTGCGTCGCGCTAGCGGCGGATGACCTCGACGACGGCGTCGTGCACCAGGCCGTTCGTCGCGAGCGCGCTGCCGTGCCAGGCTCCGGGGTCGCCGTCGAGCGAGGTGAAACGTCCGCCCGCCTCTTCCACGATGGGGACGAGGGCGGCGATGTCCCACGGCTTCAGGTCGGGTTCGCCCGCGATGTCGATGACGCCCTCGGCGACCAGCATGTACGACCACATGTCGCCGTAGGCGCGCGTGCGCCAGACCCTGCGCGACAGGTCGACGAGCGCGTCGAGCCGGTCGTCGTCGTCCCACTGCTGGATGCTGTTGTAGCTCAGGCTCGCGTCGGACAGGTCCGCGACGCCGGACACGCGGAGCGCGCCGTCGAACGAGTGTGCGCCGAGCCCCTCCGCCGCCCACCAGCGCTTGCCGAGCGCGGGGGCGCTCACCACGCCGAGCACGGGGCGACCGTCGACCGCCAGGGCGATGAGCGTCGCCCACACCGGCACGCCGCGCAGGTAGTTCGCGGTGCCGTCGATCGGGTCGACGACCCACTGGCGGTGGCCCTCGCTCGTCGCCTCGGCACCGGTGTCCGCCGTCGTCTCCTCGCCGAGGAACGCGTCGTCGGGCCGTTCCGTCGCGATCCGCTCGCGCAGGGCGTGCTCGACGGCCTGGTCGGCATCGGTGACGTGCGTGCTGTCGGCCTTCTTCGACACGTGCAGGTCGGCGGCGCGGAACCGCTCGAGGCTGATCGTGTCGGCGATGTCGGCGAGCGAGCGGGCGAAGTCCAGGTCGGCGCTGAGGTCCACGGGTCGAGCGTAGCGGGGCTACGCGGCGACGACCTCTTCCTCCTCGAGTCGGGTGACCTCGCGCTCGCGGGCGATGCGCGTGCGGCGGGCGACGAGCCCGTGCACGACCACGCACAGCAGGACCGCCGCGGCGAGCCAGAGTGCGAGGACCAGGGACGACCGGCCGAGGGAGGCGTCCGGGAAGTACTGCAGGTCCTGCGCTGCCTGCAGCCATGCGGCGCCGCTCCAGAAGGAGTGGAGCGCGGAGAAGAACCCGGGCACGAACGACGCCTGGAAGATCCCGCCGGACGACGTGAAGTTGAGCATCACGAACAGCATCGTGAGCACCGGTGTGGTCCACCGCCCGAGCACCGGGTGCAGGCCGACCCCGATCGCGACGATGATCGCGTCGTAGAGCCAGGCGAACAGGAACACCTGCCAGTGGTGCGTGGTGATGACGCCGTAGATCGGTCCGGCGACGATGATTCCGATGCCAGCGACGACCCCGGCGGTGGCGAGCCCGACCACCGCGGTCCACACCGCGCGGAGCTTCGTCGCGACGGACGCCACGGCGATGGCAGATGCGTAGCCGCCGACGCTCAGCGCGACGAGCAGGAAGAACAGCCCCTGTCCGGTGCTGTCCTGCTCGCCGGTCGGGACGACGTCGACGACCCGGAACGGCACGTGCTGCTCGTACGCGATCGGCAGGAAGACCTTCTGCGCGGCGCTCGCGGTCGTCTCCGACGCAGCCGTCGAGACGTAGAGCGTCGCGCCCGTGGTGGTCGGGGCGTACACGGCGGCGAGGTCGCGGTCGCGGATCTGCCGTTCGGCGTCCTTGGTCGAGGCGACGACGTGGGCGACGAGCGCCCCGTCGGACTCGTCGGTGACGGTCTGGGCGAACACCTGGGTCGCGGCGGACTGCCCGACGATGCCGACCGGCAGCTCCTTCGGCGTAGGTGCGTGGAAGGCGCCGAGGTAGGCGAGTCCCATGCCGGCGGCCAGGAAGAGCGGCACGAGGATGTGCGTGGCGAAGGTCAGGAGCACCCGTCCGAGGCCGGCGGGGCGCAGGACGCTGTCGGTGCGCTGCGGCTTCGCGGCCCTGGGGGACTTGTGCGTGGGGGAGTGGTGCGCGTGCGACGTCGTTGTCGTGCTCGAGGACGGGGCGTCGACGGCGGGGGTCGGCGCAAAGTTGTACTTTGCAACTTCAGACACGAGGGTCCACTGTACAACACTGCTGCACACGTGTCGACGCCGGGTCGGACGAGCAGCGGTGCGGGGCACGGTGGGGCCGAGCGTGGTGGGGCGGGGCGCGGTGATGCGTGGCGACACGCCCGAGCTCACTCCGCCGAGGTACCACAACACGCCGCGCGCTGTTCGCCGAGGTTCCACGAACGGCCCGTGCCGCCGCCGAGATGTGCAGATTTCGGAACCTCGACGGGGCACGACGCGGCGGGACAGGCGCGGCGGCGCACGACGCGACGGGACGGACGCGACGGCGCGCCGGGCTACTCCATGCCGGGGTCGGAAGCGCCCATGCCGGTGAGCAGCGCGCGGAACGAGTCGAGCCGCTCGACACCCGTGGGCCCGAGCTCGCCGTCCTGCACCCGGTCGACGATCTCCCAGTCGTGCGCCTGCGCCAACGGGATGCCGTCCCGCGCGGGCCGCACCGGGATCGCGTGCGAGGCGAACGCGCGGAAGACGTTCGCCGGGTCGACGTGCCCGAGGCCGAACGACCGCACGCCGGGGGTGTCGATGATCCAGCCGCCGTCCCGGACACGCAGCGCGATCGACGACGACGAGGTGTGCCGCCCGCGACCAGTCACCGAGTTCACGACACCGATCGCCCGCGTCGACCCGGTCAGGGCGTTCACGAGCGTGGATTTGCCGACGCCGGAGTGCCCGACGGTCACGGTGACCTTGTCGTCGAGGAGGTCGTGCAGCGCCTCGAACGGCACGTCGTCGGACCGGCTCGTCACGATCCGCAGGTCCAGGCACGCGAAGTGCGCCAGGAACGGGGCCGGGTCCGCGAGGTCGGTCTTCGTGATGCACAGGATCGGGTCGAGCCCGGCGTCGAACGCGGCGACCAGGTACCGGTCGATGAGCCGGGTACGTGGCTCCGGGTCGGCGGCCGCGACGACGATGAGCATCTGGTCGGCGTTCGCCACGATGACGCGCTCGACCTCGTCGGAGTCGTCGGCACTGCGGCGGAGCAGGGTCGTGCGCTCAGCGACCTTCACGATGCGCGCCAGCGACCCGGGGTCGCCGGAGACGTCGCCGACGAGCGACACGTGGTCGCCGGTGACGACGGACTTCTTGCCGAGTTCGCGGGCCTTCGTCGCCGTGATGACGTGCTCGTCGCCGGAATCGGCCCCCGTCCCCACCAGCACGCCGAACCGCCCGCGGTCGACGTTCGTCACCCAGCCGATGGGTGCGTCGTCGTAGGTCGGCCGCGTCTTCGTGCGGGGTCGGTTGCCCTTCGGGTTCGGACGCACCCGCACGCTCGACTCGTCGTACTGTCCGTACGGCTCGTCCGCGTCGGAGTCGTCACCGTCGACGTCGTCCCACCAGCTCATGCGCTCAGACTCCCGGAACCGAGTCGAGCGAGCCGGAGGAGGCGACCATCGCCGCCCACAGCTCGGGGAACTGCGGCAGCGTCTTCGCCGTCGACCCGATGTCGTCGACGGCGACGCCGTCGACGACGAGACCCACGATGGCGCCGGCCGTCGCCATCCGGTGGTCGTCGTACGCGGCCCAGTCGCCGCCGTGGAGCGCGGCAGGCTCGATCCGCAGGCCGTCCTCGAGTTCGTGCACCGCGCCTCCCGACCGGTTCACGTCCGCCGCGAGCGCGGCGAGGCGATCCGTCTCGTGCCCACGCAGGTGGCCGATCCCGGTGATCTCGGTCGGCCCGCCGGCCAGCGCCGCCAGCGCGACGAGCGCCGGTGCGAGCTCGCCGCCGCGGCTGAGGTCCAGGTCGAGACCCGGCAAGGAGGCCCCACCCCGGATCCCGACGCCGCCGTCGACGACCAGGTCGTCACCGTCTCGGGCCACGGTCGCGCCCCACAGGGGCAGGAGCGTCTCGAGGTCGGCGCCGACCTGCGTGGTCGCGCGCGGCCAGGTGCGGATGCGGACGGTGCCGCCCGCGACGAGCGCGGCGACCGCGAACGGTGCGGCGTTCGACAGGTCCGGCTCGATCGTGACGTCGCGCGCGGCGATCGGCCCGGGTTGGACGACCCACTCGCCGATCGCGGGTTCCTCGACGGTCACGCCGCGGGCACGGAGCGCGGCGACGGTCATCTCGATGTGCGGCAGGCTCGGCAGCCGTTCGCCCACGTGGGTGAGGTGCAGGCCCTCGTCGAAGCGCGGCGCGGAGAGCAGCAGGCCCGAGACGAACTGCGACGACGCCGACGCATCGATCGACAGGGCGCCACCCCGGACCGAGCCGGTGCCGGTGAACGCGAACGGCATCGAGCCGTCGCCGTCGTCGGTGACGTCGACGCCGAGGTCGACGAGCGCCCGGATGATCGCGTGCATCGGACGCTTGCGGGCGTAGGGGTCGCCGTCGATGACCACGGGGCCGACGGCCAGGGCGGCGAGGGGCGGCAGGAACCGCATCACGGTGCCGGCGAGCCCGCAGTCGACGCGCACGTCGCCGTGCATCGGCGCCGGGGTGATCCGGAGGTCCGGGCCGTAGGGGTTCGGCTGCTCGCCCGGTGCCGGTTCGACCTCGTCGATCCCGACGCCGAGCTGCCGGAGCCCCGCGACCATGAGCGCCGAGTCGCGGGAGTGCAGCGGCAGGCGGATGACGGAGGGGTCGTCCGCGAGGGCGGCGAGCACGAGCTCGCGGTTCGTCAGCGACTTCGAGCCGGGCAGCGCGACGTCGCCGCGCAGGGGGCCGCGCGCGAGCGGGGCGATCCAGGGGGCCGGGTCCGCTGCGGGCTGTGCACCGCTCCGGGAATGCGTCGTGTCTGCCATCGGTTCACAAGACTACTGAAACGATCGGGAGGACCCTTGGCGACAGCACTCGCACCATCGCGGACGCGCCTGCCCGGCGTGTCCACGTCGCTCGCTCTAGACTGGCCCGCGATGACGACCGACGAGCCGCAGGCAGCACCGCACGACCTGGTCGAGGAGACCGAGGAGCAGCTCGACGCGGTCGAGGCGGAAGACGAGGCGTCGTTCGTCGACGCCAAGACGGTGCCGGCCGACGAGCTCCGCGCCCTCTTCGAGACCCAGGCGCTGCCCTTCATGGACCAGCTGTACGGCGCGGCGATGCGGATGACCCGCAACCCGGCCGACGCCTCGGACCTCGTGCAGGAGACGTTCGTCAAGGCGTTCGCCGCGTTCCGTCAGTTCAAGCAGGGCACGAACCTGAAGGCCTGGCTGTATCGGATCCTGACGAACACGTTCATCAACACGTACCGCAAGAACCAGCGGAAC
Source organism: Curtobacterium sp. ABR8 (assembly GCF_057812125.1). Classification (NCBI taxonomy): domain Bacteria; kingdom Bacillati; phylum Actinomycetota; class Actinomycetes; order Micrococcales; family Microbacteriaceae; genus Curtobacterium; species Curtobacterium sp. ABR8. The sequence goes on along the minus strand of NZ_CM173818.1, from coordinate 2,428,065 downwards.
CCGTACCAGGGCACCATCGACGAGCTCGAGGACTGGCAGCTGGGCGGCGCGGAGAGCGTCACCCAGTCGATCTCCGCACGTTCGGCCGAGGCCGACGCGATCGACCACCTGCCGTCCTCCGCTGTGAAGGACGCCCTGCAGGCCATCCCGGAGGACTTCCGGATGGCCGTGTACTTCGCCGATGTCGAGGGCTTCTCCTACCAGGAGATCGCCGACATCATGAAGACCCCCGTGGGGACGGTCATGAGCCGTCTGCACCGTGGTCGTCGGCTCCTCCGGGGGCTCCTGGCGGACCACGCCCGTGAGACCGGCATCGTCCCGGACGCAGCGTCGACGGCGACGATGCGCGGACGAGGCCGGAAGACTGCCGCGACCGAGGGTCGCGTCGATGGGAAGGAAGCACGATGAGCGGCTGCGACTGCTCCAAGGCGAAGGCCGAGCTCGAGGAGTTCCTGCACGGGGAGCTCTGCCGCGAGGACGCGGCGGACATCCGCGAGCACATGGACGACTGCGAGGACTGCACGACCGAACACCGCGTCGGCGTCGTCCTGATTGAGACCGTGCGCCGCGCGTGCAAGGAGACCGCTCCGGAGGAACTGCGCGGCGAGATCCTGGCGCGCATCCGGCTGGAGCAGTCGACGCATTAGCGGGCGCATGGGCGCGCTGCGGCTTCAGCGTCCCGCGGCGTGGTGCGCAGCGATCGTCGGGGCGTCGAGCACGTCGGCGTACACGCGGACCGTGTCGACGTCGCCGGTGAACGCGTAGCCGCTGGCGCCCGGCCACCCGGCCAACGTCTGGCGGCCCGCTCGCCAGTATCCGTCGTACTGTCGCAGCGTCACCGCGTCGCTCCGGGTGCCCTGCTGCACCCCGTCGAGCCAGAGGGCCATCGATCGCGGCTGGAACGTGGCGACCGCGTGGTGCCACTCGCCGTCGTCCCCGGCGTCCGACGATCCCAGGGCGAACTTGAACTGGCTGCCCGATCCCTCGACGCCGAACCGTAGCTGGCCGCCCGAGTCGAGGTAGAGGTGGCGGTCACGGTGCGTGGACGCGGCGTTCCGGTCGGAGCCGAAGCCGAAGAGCCGACCGCCGTCCGTGTCCGTGGTCCGGAACCAGACCTCGATCGTGAACGCGTTCGGGGCGCTCACGGCGGCGTCGGTGACGGCCCAGGTCTCCGAGCTCCCGGTCGTCCCGAAGGTCGCGTGCGGGTTGTCCGCACAGCTGCCGACCGTCCGGGTGCCGTCGCCCACGAACTGCCCGTCGGCGCCGTTCCCGCTCGAGTCGGTGACGAGCCGGGTGCCCTTGTCGGCGAAGTCCCATGCGAGCACCGCCCCGGGCGCCGGATCGTGGAAGCACGCGAACGTCTGACTGCGGAGCGACGAGGCGGAGCCCGTGGTGCCGCTGAACCCCGCTGCCGCCATCGTGCTGAGGGTGATCGTCGCGGCAGCCAGCGCTGCGACGACCGGCAACGAGGTCTGCGTCGGACGCATCGCACCGGACGGGGTCGGTGCTGGCGCGTGGAGGTCCCGCCGTGGCGTCCCGCACCGTCGGCACGGCTGACCGGCCACGATGTCCCGGTCGACGCGAGCCAGTACCGCGAGGACCGCGGCGACGGCGGCAGCGAGCGCGAGCGGGGTCCAGGACCCGGAGCGGACCCACACGGTCGGCAGGCCGATGCCCGGGAAGCGGAGGACGCCGACACCGTGGACGGCCGACGGGGGAACCGGGGTCCGGTCTGCCTCCGCGTTGGCGTCACCGCGGAGCCGGAGGTCGCCGTCCTGCTCGATCCGCTCGAGGCGGTGGAGTCGGAGCCGGTCGTCGTGGTCGGGGTCGTCGACCAGCAGGACCCGTCCGGGCGTGACGGACTCGGCGTCGACGGGCATCGCAGCGACGACGTCGCCGGTGCGGATCCCCGGCGCCATCGAGTCCGAGACGACGGTCGTGACGTACCACCCGAGCATCGCCGGCAGCGACGCCCAGACCGCGAGCAGGAGCGCCGACCAGAGTGCGGTGCGTGCCGAGACCGCGAGGAGCAGCCGGGGGAGGTCGCCGGCGCACCGGACGGGTCGTCGGGTGACGGTGGTCGACATGGGCTGCTCCTCGTGGTCGGTGGCGGTCGTTGGGCGGGGCGGTAGGGTCAGTCGGTCTGGGCTTCCCAGACGAACGTGGTGCCGGCTTCGGACTGCTGTGCGGTGTTCGGGGTGTCCGAGTCGAGGTCGTAGGTGAACCGGTACGTGGTGCTCGCCGTGCCGATCGCCGGCTGCCAGCCGTCGACGCCCGTGCCGAAGGAGTCGAGCGCCATCAGACCTGCGAGCGTGCCGTCGTGCACGGTCGAGGCAGCGGTGAAGGTGCTGCAGTCGCCGGCCGTCCCGAGGGTGCCTCGCTCCACCTTCGTGTTCAGGTGGCGGGCGAGGGTGTCCTCGTCGGACTGGTCGGCCGTGTAGAGCTTCACGGTCGAGGCATCGGTGGTGTTCGCGGTGACGGTGATGCAGTTCGAACCGCCCTCGCCGGGGACGAGGGTGTCGGTGTCGAAGAGTGCGGTGTCCTTGTCGTCGTCGGTGAGCGACACGGCGCCCGTGCGCCAGGCGTTGCCGGCGTTGTCGGTCGTGTCGGAGAACGCGGCGTACGAGGCCGTGGCGATGAGCGCGCCGCTGGCGACGACGGCGAGGGGGAAGGCGATCCAGGCGGCGGTGCGGCCGTGGCGTGAGGTGATGTGCATGGCTGTCCTGTCGTTCGGAACCACCCGGCGGGTGATATGACAGCAGCATATATGAATATCAGTTGCGATGACAACCCGTCGCAACACAGCGCGGCGCCCGGGTAGGGTCGCCAGCATGACCCTCCTCGTCGAGTCGATCACCACCTGGTCCGGCACGGACGTCTCCGACGTCGCCGCCCTCGTCCGTTTGCTCGGCCACGAGGTCGACGACGCAGCGATGCGCGCACGCCTCGAACGGCTCACGCCCGAGGCCGGACACCGCACCTGGGTGGTGCGTGGCGAGGACGGCCGCCCGGTGGCGGTCGCCGGCGCGCAGGTCACCTGGGCGTACGCGAGCGACGAGCCGACGGCACAGCTCTTGCTGCTGGTGGTCGACGACGCGGCCAGGAGGCTCGGCACCGGTTCGGCGCTGATCGGCACCTTCGAAGCATGGGCGGTGGAGCAGGGCGCGCGTCGGCTGAGCGCCGTCAGTGCGGCCGCGACGGACAGCGCGCACCGGTTCTACCAGAAGCGCGGGTACCACGACGCCGGGGTGCGCTACACGAAGATCGCGTAGCGCACCCCGGCGTGGGGTCTAGCCGAGTGCCTTCTCGAGGACCTCGGTGGCCTCCTGCGCGGAGCGCTTCGACGAACCGGTGGCCGGCGCGGCACTCGCGGCACGGGCGGCGACCGACAGCGGTCGACCGTCGAGGTGCGGTGACAGGTTCATGCAGACGAAGGGCCAGGCGCCCTGGTTCTCCGGCTCCTCCTGCGCCCACACGACGTCGGCGTCCGGGTAGCCCGCGAGCACCTCGAGGATGCGCTCGAGGGGGAGCGGCGCGAGCTGCTCCAGCCGGACGAGGGCGACGTCGGTGACGCCGCGCTTGTCGACCTCGGCGCGCAGGTCGTGGTGCACCTTGCCGGAGTGCAGCACCACGCGACGCACCGCGGCCTTGTCGGTCACCCGGTCGTCGTCGATGACCTCTTCGAAGGTACCGCCGGTGAAGGCCTCGACCGCACTCGTCGCCTGACGCAGCCGGAGCATGGCCTTCGGCGAGAAGACGATCAGCGGCTTCTGCGGACGCGCCCACGCCTGACGACGCAGCAGGTGGAAGTAGGACGCCGGGGTGGAGGGACGGGCGACGACCATGTTGTCCTCGGCGCACAGCTGCAGGTAGCGCTCGATTCGGGCGGAGGAGTGGTCCGGTCCCTGACCCTCGTACCCGTGCGGCAGGAGCAGGACCAGGCCGGAGCGCTGCCCCCACTTCTGCTCGGCGGACGAGATGAACTCGTCGATGACGGTCTGGGCGCCGTTCGCGAAGTCACCGAACTGCGCTTCCCACAGCACGAGTGCCTCGGGGCGCTCCACCGAGTACCCGTACTCGAACGCCATCGCCGCGTACTCGCTGAGGAGCGAGTCGTAGATGGTGAAGCGGGCCTGACCCTCGGAGAGGTTCGACAGCGGCAACCACTCCTGGCCGTTCGACCGGTCGTGGAACACCGCCTGGCGCTGGACGAAGGTGCCGCGCCGGGCGTCCTGGCCGGCGAACCGGACGGGCTTGCCCTCGACCAGCAGCGAGCCGATCGCCATGAGCTCGGCCATCGCCCAGTCGACGCCGCCGTTGCGGGTCATCTCGGTGCGCTTCGACAGCAGCTGCTGCAGCTTCGGGTGGATCGAGAAGCCAGCGGGCGGGTTGCTGTGGGCGTCCCCGATGGAGCGGACGAGTTCTTCGGAGACCGCGGTGTCGCGGACCTCGACCTCGGAGTCGTCCTGCTGCGCCGCCGGGCGTTCGAGCCCCTGCACGGCGCCGTCGTCGTCGACCTGGATCACCGGGATGGTGCCGGTCTGCGCCTCGTGCGTCTCGGCGAAGGCACGCTCCAGGCGGTCCTGGAAGTCGCGGTGCGCCTCGTCGTACTCCTCCTGCGTGATGTCACCGCGGCCGACGAGGGCCTCGGTGTACAGGGTGCGGACGGAGCGCTTCGCCTCGATGAGGTTGTACATGAGCGGCTGGGTCATCGAGGGGTCGTCGCCCTCGTTGTGCCCGCGGCGGCGGTAGCAGATGAGGTCGATGACGACGTCGCGGTGGAACGCCTCGCGGTACTCGAACGCCAGGTCGGCGACGCGTGCGACGGCTTCGGGGTCGTCACCGTTGACGTGGAAGATCGGCGCCTGGATCGTCTTGGCGACGTCGGTGGAGTACACCGAGCTGCGTGCCGACTCCGGCGGGGTGGTGAACCCGACCTGGTTGTTGATGACCAGGTGCACGGTGCCGCCGGTGCGGTAGCCGCGCAGCTGCGACATCTGCAGCGTCTCGACCACCACACCCTGACCGGCCATCGCCGCGTCGCCGTGGACGAGGACCGGCAGGACGTTCGTCGAACCGGGGCCCTGCTTGTCCTGCTTGGCGCGGACGATGCCCTCGAGCACGCCGTCGACGGCCTCGAGGTGGGACGGGTTCGCCGCGATCGTCACGGGGATGCTCGAGCCGTCCGAGGTGCGGAAGAGCCCCTCGGTACCCACGTGGTACTTCACGTCGCCGGAGCCCTGACCGGACACCGATCCCGGCAGGGACGACCCCTCGAACTCACGGAAGATCTGGCCGTACGTCTTGCCGGCGATGTTCGTCAACACGTTCAGGCGGCCGCGGTGGGCCATGCCGATCGCGACCTCGGCGAGGCCCACGGCAGCGGCGTGCTGGATGAGGGTGTCGAGGAACGCGATGGTGGACTCGCCGCCCTCGAGCGAGAAGCGCTTCTGCCCGACGTACTTCGTCTGCAGGAAGGTCTCGAACGCCTCGGCCTCGTTGAGCTTGCCGAGGACACGGAGCTGCTCGTCCTTCGACGGCTTGGAGTACGGGACCTCGATCCGTTCCTGCACCCAGCGGCGCTGCTCCGGGTCCTGGATGTGCATGTACTCGATGCCGACCGTGCGGCAGTACGCGTCGCGCAGGATCCCGAGCACGTCGCGCAGCGGAGCGCTCGTCGTTCCGGCCAGCCCGCCGGTGACGAACTCGCGGTCGAGGTCCCAGAAGGTCAGCCCGTGGCTCTCGATCTCGAGGTCGGGGTGTGTGCGCTGGCGGTACTCGAGCGGGTCGATGTCGGCCATCAGGTGCCCGCGGACGCGGTAGCTGTTGATGAGCTCCTGCACGCGAGCGGTCTTGTTGACGCGGTGCGCCAGGTCGACGTTGATGTCGTTCGCCCACTGGATCGGCTTGTACGGGATCCGGAGCGCCGCGAAGATGCCGTCGTAGAAGCCGTGCTCGCCGATGAGGCGCTCGTGCACGTGCTTGAGGTACTCGCCCGACCCGGCGCCCTGGATGACCCGGTGGTCGTAGGTGCTCGTCAGGGTGATGGTCTTGCCGATGCCGAGCTCGACCAGGGTCTTCGACGCCGATCCCTGGAACTGGGCCGGGTACTCGAGGGCGCCGGCACCGATGATGGCGCCCTGCCCCTTGGTCAGGCGGGGGACCGAGTGCACGGTGCCGATGCCGCCCGGGTTCGTGAGCGAGATCGTCGTGCCCTGGAAGTCGGCCGGCGTCAGCTTGTTGTCGCGGGCCCGCTTCACCAGGTCCTCGTACGCCGACAGGAACTGGCCGAAGGTCAGGGTCTCCGCGCGCTTGATGCTCGGGACGAGGAGCGAGCGGGTTCCGTCCTTCTTCGGGACGTCGATCGCGATGCCGAGGTTCACGTGCGCCGGGGCGACGACGAACGGCTTGCCGTCGCGCTCCTCGTAGAACACGTTCTGGCTCGGGAAGTCCTTGAGCGCCTGCACCATCGCCCACCCGATCAGGTGCGTGAAGGAGATCTTGCCGCCGCGGGCACGGCGCAGGTGGTTGTTGATGACGATCCGGTTGTCGATCATCAGCTTCGCCGGGATCGTCCGGACGCTCGTCGCGGTGGGGACGGTGAGCGAGGCGTCCATGTTCGACGCCAGGGTCTTCGCCATTCCCCGGAGCGGGGTCGCCACGTCCTCGTGGGTCTCCTCGTGGTCGTCGGCGGCGTCGTTCGCCTCGGCCGGGATCGGCTGCGGGGCCGGCTGGCGCGACGTCGTCTTCGCCTGGATCGGACCACCGGCCGGAGCGGGCGCCGCGGCGGCCGGCTCCGTGGTGGTGGTCTCGGCCGCGGCGGGAGCGGCGGGAGCGGTGTCAGCTGCCGGAGCGCCGCCGACCTGCGTGCGGTGGTAGCTCTCGAGGACCGGCCACCAGGACTTGTCGACCGACTCCTTGTCCGCGACGAACTGCTCGTAGAGCTCGTCGACGAGCCACTCGTTCGCCCCGAATTCGCCCGCGGTCTCGTCCGTTCCGGTCAGATGGCTCGACACAGCCGATCGCCCACTCTCCGTCGATAGATGCTCGTGTGTGTCGTGCGGCGCAACCCTGCCCCGCACAGGTGCCAAGCCTAGCCGCTCGCACATGTCCGTTCCGTGTCAGCCTCGGCGCGAGTCGGGCCCGGTCCGGCCTTCCGGCGGAGCCGTACAGTGGGGCCCATGAGGTTCTACGAGACGCGGCCGACGCACGACCTGACCTACTCCGACGTCTTCCTCGTCCCGAGCCGTTCCGGTGTGACGAGCCGCTTCGACGTCGACCTGGCGTCCAACGACGGCAGCGGTGCGACGATCCCGATCGTGAGCGCCAACATGAACTCGGTCACGGGTCCGCGCCTCGCCGCGACCCTGGCCCGGCGCGGTGGCCTCGGCGTCCTGCCGCAGGACATGCACCTGCAGGACCTCGACGCCGCGATCCGCTGGGTGAAGGACCAGCCGGTCGACTACGACACCGCCTACGACATGGGCGCGTCCACCACCGTCGCCGAGGCCCTGGAGCAGCTGCTGCCCGTCGCCGGTCGTGGCGTGGTGGTCCGTGACACAGCCGGGGAGTACCTCGGATGCGTCCCCGCGAGCCGGCTCGGCGACGCCGGCCCGGACGCGACGCTCGGCGACCTGCTGCACGGCGCGTCGACTGCGATCGACGCCGAGGACGCCGGCACACCCCGCCACGTGTACGACGTGCTGAGCGGCGCCGAGGTCGACTTCGCGCCCGTCGTGCGGCACGGCAAGGTGGTCGGCACCACGAGCCGGACGAGCGCCATCCGCTCCGACATCTACACCCCCGCCGTCGACGCCTCCGGCCGCCTGCGCGTCGCAGCCGCGATCGGCATCAACGGCGACGTCGCATCCAAGGCGCAGGCCCTCGCCGCCGCCGGGGTCGACGTGCTGGTCCTCGACACGGCCCACGGACACCAGGAGGGCATGCTCCGCGCGCTCCGCACCGTCGCCGCACTGCGGCTCGGGATCCCGCTCGTCGCCGGCAACGTCGTCACCGCCGACGCCGTTGCCCACCTCGTCGACGCGGGCGCGGACATCATCAAGGTCGGTGTCGGACCCGGCGCCATGTGCACCACGCGCATGATGACCGCCGTCGGTCGGCCGCAGTTCTCCGCCGTCCTCGAGACCGCGGCGGCTGCCCGGTCACTCGGCGCCCACGTCTGGGCCGACGGCGGGGTGCGGTACCCGCGCGACGTCGCCCTCGCCCTCGCGGCCGGTGCATCGGCCGTGATGATCGGCTCGTGGTTCGCCGGCACGCTCGAGGCGCCGGGCGTGCTCCGCCGCGACGCCGCCGGCAAGGCCTACAAGGAGAGCTGGGGGATGGCATCCGCCAAGGCCGTCCGCGAGCGCTTCGAGCGGCTCGACCCGTACGAGCGAGCCCGCAAGGAGCTGTTCGCCGAGGGGATCTCGTCGTCGACGATCTACCTCGACCCGGAGCGCCCGAGCGTCGAGGACCTGCTCGACATGATCACGACGGGCGTCCGCAGCTCCGCCACCTACGCCGGTGCCGCGTCGCTCGCCGAGTTCTCGGAGCGCGCCCTGGTCGGCATCCAGTCCGCCGCCGGGTACGAGGAGGGCAAGCCGCTCCCCGTCAGCTGGTAGCGGCTGGCCGCCAGCACCACGAAAGCGACAGATCCCTGTGGAACGTTCGCAGGGATCTGTCGCTTTCGCGGCGGTGAACGTGGCCACACGATCGACGGGAGGCACGGTGCCAGCTGGCACCGTGCCTCCCGTCCGTCTGTTCCCGCGTCTACCGGCGTCGGGTCGCGTCCTCGACCTCGCCGACGAGCTCCTCGAGGATGTCCTCGAGGAAGAGCACGCCGAGGGTCCGGCCGTCGGCGTCGAACGCGCGAGCCACGTGGCGGCCAGCAGCTCGCATGGTGGCCAGGGCGTCCTCGAGGTCCATCTCCGTGTAGAGCGAGATGAGCTGCCGGATGCGCTTCGGCGGCACCGGGTCGTCGAACTCGTCCGGCCGTAGGTCGATGACGTCCTTCACGTGCACGTAGCCCGTGGGGGATCCGTCCTCGCCGACGAGCACGTACCGCGAGAACCCGCGCTGCGCCACCGCACGCTCGACGTCCGCCGGGGTGGCGTCCTCGGGCAGGGTGACGAGCTCGGCCATCGGCACGGCGACGTCGCGGACCTTCTTCTCGGTGAACTCGAACGCCAGCGCGAGCTTGCCGTCGTCGGTCAGGGTGCCCTCGCGGCGGGACTGCTCCACGATGGTCTGCACCTCTTCGACCGTGAACGCGCTGACCGCTTCGTCCTTGGGCTCGACGCGGAACAGCCGCAGCACGGCGTTCGCGACCTCGTTCAGGCCGACGATCACCCAGTGCAGGCCGTGGCCGATGTACCAGAGCGTCGGCACGAGCAGCAGGGCGGCGCGGTCCGGCATCGAGAACGAGATGTTCTTCGGGACCATCTCGCCGAACACCACGTGCAGGAACGAGACGAGCAGCAGCGTGATCACGAACGCCACGGTGCCGATGACCTCGACACTCCAGCCGGTCAGGTGCAGCGGGACCTCGAGCAGGTGGTGGATCGCCGGCTCGGAGACGTTCAGGATGAGCAGCGAGCAGACCGTGATGCCGAGCTGCGTGGTCGCGAGCATGCGGGTGGCGTGCTCCATCGCCCACAGGGTCATCTGCGCGGCCTTCGAGCCCTCCTCCGCACGCGGTTCGATCTGCGAGCGGCGGGCGGAGATGACGGCGAACTCGGCGGCGACGAAGTACGCGTTGCCGAGCAGCAGCACGAAGAGCCAGAAGATCCCCCACCAGTCGGAGCTCATCGGGTGCTGCCCTTCGTGGCGGTCTTCGTGGCCGGGATGATGATGGCGGTCGCCGCGGTGTCCGTCGGCGGGGGTGTCGGGGTCCAACGGATGCGGTCGATCCGGCGGCCGTCGAGGCGTTCGACGCGGAACACACCGCCGTCGAGCGGGACCTCGTCACCGACGACGGGCAGGCGGCCGAGCGTCGACATGAGGAAGCCGCCGACGGTCTCGTACGGGCCGTCCTCCGGCACCTTGACGCCCGCGCGGTCCTCGAGTTCGTCGGGGCGCAGGAGACCGGGGAAGGTCAACCAGTCGCGGGAGCGGACCACGTCGATGCGCGCGCGGTCGTGCTCGTCGGAGACCTCGCCGACGATCTCCTCGATCAGGTCCTCGAGCGTGACGACCCCGGCGGTGCCGCCGTACTCGTCGACCACGATGACCATCTGGTAGCCGCGGCCGCGGACCTCGGCGAGCAGGGTGTCGCCGGGCATCGTCTCGGGCACGCGTTCGGCGTCGGTCATGAGGGCCCCGACGGGGACCTCCGCGCGCTTCTCGCGCGGGACGGCGACGGCCTGCTTGACGTGCACGATGCCGACGACGTCGTCCGCGTCCTCCTCGATCACGGGGAAGCGGCTGAAGCCGGTCTTGCGGGCGAGGGCGATGACGTCCTGCGCGGACTCGGACACGCGGATGGTGGAGAGCCGCGGGCGCGGGGTCATCACGTCGCTGGCGCTCAGCTCGGAGAACGAGATCGTCCGTTCGAGCAGGGTCGCGGTGTCCTGCTCGAGCGACCCCTCGGACGCCGACCGGCGGAGCAGCGAGGTGAGCTCCTCGGCGCTGCGAGCGCCGGACAGTTCCTCTTGGGGCTCGATGCCGATCGACCGGAGCACGGCGTTCGCGGTGCCGTTGAGCACCGCGACCGCCGGCTTGAACACGGTCGTGAAGGCGATCTGCAGGGGCACGACGAGCTTCGCGGTCTGCAGCGGCAGCGCGAGGGCGAAGTTCTTCGGCACGAGCTCACCGAGGATCATCGACAACAGCGTCGCGATGACGAGCGCGATGATCGAGCCGACCGTCTCGACGATGCCCTCCGGCAGGTTCATCGCCAGGAACGGCGCCTCGAGCAGCTTCGCGATCGACGGCTCGAGCAGGTAACCGGTGAGCAGCGTGGTCAGCGTGATGCCGAGCTGCGCACTGGACAGGTGCGTCGAGGTGACCTTCAACGCCCCGATGACGGGTGCCAGGCCCGGCTCACCGCGGTCGCGACGCGCTTCGACGTCGGCGCGGTCGAGGTTGACGAGCGCGAACTCGGACGCGACGAAGACGCCGGTGCCGAGCGTCAGCAGGATGCCGCCGACGAGCATGACGATGTCGATCGGACTCATGATTCACCCCCGTCCGCGCACGGGGATGACGTGCAGCTCACCGAGTGAGCGGCGGATGAGTGAGGCGAAGAACTATTCGGGGGATCGTCCACAGTGCTGCCAATCGTACTGCCTGCCGGGGCCCGGAGCCGTGAATCCGTACAGAACCGCCGGTCCCTACGCCGTGACGCGGGCGCGGTGGTACTGCTGCGGCTCGTAGTCGACGGTCACGCCGAGTTCGACGGCCACACGCAGCGGGAAGCCCGGGTCGCGCAGGAACTCGCGGCCGACCATCACGACGTCGGCCTGCCCGGTCGCGACGATCTGCTCGGCCTGGAAGCCCTCGGAGATCATGCCGACCGCGATGGTGCCGATGCCGGCGTCGCGCTTGATCGCCGCGGCGTGCGGCACCTGGTAGCCGGGGCCGACCGGGATCGGTGCGCTCGCGACGTTGCCGCCGGTCGAGACGTCGGCCAGGTCCGCGCCGTGCTCCGCAGCCCACCGGGCGACCTGCGTGGTCTCGTCGAGCGTGACCCCACCGTCCACCCAGTCGGTCGCCGAGAACCGGACGACGATCGGGAAGCCCTCGCCGACCTCGGCACGGACGGCGTCGACGACCTCGAGCAGCGCCCGGGCACGGTTCTCGAGCGATCCGCCGTACTGGTCGGTGCGGTGGTTGCTGAGCGGCGAGAGGAACTGGTGCAGCAGGTACCCGTGGGCCGCGTGGATCTCGACCAGGTCGAACCCGGCCTCGACGGCACGGCGAGCGGACTGCGCGAACGCCAGGGCGACGACCCGGATGTCCTCGGTCTCCAGCTCGCGCGGCACGGCGTACCCGTCGAAGGCCACGGCGGACGGGCCGACGGTCGACCAGCCGCCCTGGTCTGCGGGGACCGAGCCGTGCTCGGACTCCCACGGGCGGAACGTCGACGCCTTGCGGCCGGCGTGTGCGAGCTGGACACCGGCGGCGGCACCCTGCGCGTGCAGGAAGTCGACGATCGGCTTGAAGGCGTCGCGCTGCTGGTCGTTCCAGAGCCCGAGGTCCTGCGGGCTGATCCGCCCCTCCGGCACCACGCCGGTGGCCTCGACGACGACCGCGCCGGCCCCGCCCTTGGCGAAGCCGCCCAGGTGGACGAGGTGCCACGGGGTCGGCATGCCGTCCTGCTCCTCGGCCGAGTACTGGCACATCGGGGAGACCCAGATGCGGTTGCGGACCGTCAGGTCACGGATGGTGATCGGCTCGAACAGGGCGTGCGTCACGCGGGACTCCTCAGGGGACGGGCGCCGGCTCGGCCGCGAGTTCCGTCAGGAACGACCGCAGTGACGCCGACGACGTGTAGTGGTGGCCGACCGCCCCGATCGCTTCCGCGCCGGTGGCGTTCTCGGCCCTGTTGTCCACGAACACCATCTGCTGCGGCTCGATTCCCAGACGCGCGCAGGTGTCGCGGTAGATGGATGCGGCGGGCTTCAGGACGTGCTCCTCGGCGCTCACGACGACGGTCTCGAACAGCGAGCCCATCGGGGAGCGTCGGTACGGGTCACCGAAGTCGAAGCCGGCGTTCGACAGCAGCGCCACCCGGGTGCCGGCGTCGTGCAGCTCCTCGACGATCGCCAGGGTCTCCGGTTCGACCTCGAACCACCCGGTGAAGTCGACGGCCCAGAACCGGTGGATGTCAGTGATGCTCCAGCTGCGTCCGACGCGCTCGCCGATCGCCCGCCAGTACGCCACGACGGAGAGGTCCCCACGGTCCAGGTCGTGGCGGAGCTCCTGGTAGACGGGGAACAGTTCGTCGGCCGGCACCCCCGTCAGCTCGACGAGTGCGTCACGGGACGCGTGCGGCGTCCGACTGATCACCTCGCCGTAGTCGAAGACCACCACGCGACCAGGCAGGAACAGGCTCATGCGCTCCACCGTAACGTGGGGCCGGTGAACGACTTCGTGCCCGTCCAGCCGTCCGATGCCGCCGCGTGGGTCACCGCGCCGACGGGGGAGTCCACCAAGTACCGCCGCGGGGTGCTCGGCATCGCGACCGGGTCCGACCAGTACCCGGGCGCCGCGGTGCTGGGCGTCGACGCCGCGGTGCACACCGGCGTCGGCATGGTCCGCTACGTCGGACCGTCGCGCGCCACCGACCACGTGCTCACCCGCCGCCCCGAGGCCGTGTCCGGCGTGGGACGCGTGCAGGCCTGGCTCGTCGGCTCGGGCATCTCGGCGTCGTCGCTCGGTGACCTGGACGACAGGACCGCCTCAGGCTTCCGGCACGCTTCCGACGACGGCGTGCCGGTCGTCGTCGACGCGGGCGCGATCCCGCTCGTCGACCTCGGCCCGCTCGCCGTCCTCACCCCGCACGCGGGGGAGCTCGCGTCGTTGCTCGGCGTCTCTCGCGATTCGGTCGAGCAGGGCCCGGCGGCCGCTGCCCTCCGTGCCGCCGAGCAGACCGGCAGCATCGTGCTGCTCAAGGGCGAGCGCACGCACGTGGTCACCCCGGACGGGTCGGTGCGGCTCGTGGCGTCGTCGGCGACGCCGTGGCTCGCGGCGGCCGGTGCCGGGGACGTGCTCGGCGGGGTGCTCGGGGCGCTCGTCGCCGCGCGGCAGGGTTCCGTCGAGGCTGCGGGGTCGTCGCTGACGCCGTCGGACCTCGCGCACCTGGCCGCGTCGGCTGCGGTCGTGCACGGGTTGGCGGCGCGGCGGGCGTCCGGCGGCGGCCCGTTCCCGATGACGGCGCTCATCGCCGAGCTGCCGGGGGTCGTGCGGGACCTGGTCGGGGGCGGCGACGCGCGCGGGTAGCGGTCGGTGCGGGCGCACCTTCCGACGATGCACGAGGTGATCGACGCGTGTTCCGTCGAAAGATGCGCACGCAACGGGTTCGTGCGCATGTTGCGACGAAACACCACCGGATCGACGGGTGGAAGGTCGCAACGTGCGCACGCATGCGCGAGGGGGCGCGGCCCGAGACGCGAGCGGGGACGGACGGGAGGCCCGGTGCCAGCTGGCACCGGGCCTCCCGTCCGCCCATCGCGCACGTCACGGGCGTGACGCGCGTCGCGGACGTCAGCTCGCGGGTGTCGCGTGCACCAGGAACTCGACCGTGCCGGAGTCGTCGACCTTCACGAAGCCGAGGCTCGGTGCCTGCACGTCGTAGTCCGAGAACGTGACCGGGATCGAGCCGGAGATGTCGACGCCGTCGCCGTTCAGGCCGACCTGCAGGTCGGCGGTGACGTCCTTCGTGACGCCGTGCAGCGTGAGCTTGCCGGTCGCGGTGACCGTCGTCGTGTCCGAGCCGCTGGGAACCGCGTCGGCGATCGGCTCGGTGAGTTCGAACGTGGCCTCGGGGAAGGCGGAGGTGTCCATCGCGGAGTCGCGGAAGTACGAGTCGCGCTGGTCGGAGTCGGTGGCGATGTCGGCGACCTGCACGGTGATCGTCGCCTTCGTGATGCTCGTGCCGTCGACGGTGGCGCTGCCGGAGACGCTGTCGGTGCGGCCCGTGACGGTGACGTCGGAGCCGTTCAGGACCTCGTGCAGGCGGTAGCCGGCCTCGGAGTCGCCGCCGACCGTCCAGTCGCCGGACAGATCGGAGTCGTCGAGGGTGGAGGCCTCGCGGCTGGCGGCCACGGACGGTGCCGCGGACGCCTTCGCGTTCTCGTTGCTCGTGTAGACGTTCGTCGCGACGATCGCCCCGATGACGCCGAGCACGACGACGGCGGCGATGACGGAGATCCAGATGACGGCCTTGCGGCGCTTGCGCGGGGGTTCGGTGGTCACGAGCAAGACGGTGACACGTCATGGTTGGGGGAGCCTGGGATTCTCAGCAGGTTGCGGTGTGCTCGCTGTCCGTGTGCTCGCTGCCGGTACGCCCGCTGCCGGTACGCTCGTCCGGTGCTGAGGACCGGGAACCCGTGGACCGAACGCGTCGGGTTCGTGTTGGCGTTCGCCGCCGTGCACGCGGCGCTGTGGTGGCTGACGGCCGTCTCGGCGAACCTGCCGCTCGGCGACGTCACCATCACGTACAGCCGGTGGATCGAGACCGGGCGGAGCGCGGACTTCTGGGTCGGCATCGACGGCGAGTGGGTCTACCCGATCCTGGCGATCGTGCCGATGGCCGCCGCGGCGCTCGGCGGCATCGCGTCGATCGGCTCCGGGTGGCTGCTGCTGATGGTCCTGCTCGATGCCGTGGCGTGCGCGTTCCTGTGGCGGTTCCGGGCGCGGGCCGCGCTCGGTTCGTCGGTGCGTGCGGGCGGCTCGTCGGCGGGCGGTGTGCGCGTCGTGTGGTGGTGGCTCGTCTTCCTGCTCGCGCTCGGTCCGATCGCCCTCGGGCGCATCGACACCGTGGCGACCGTGTTCGCACTGGTCGGGGTGGCGTTCGTCGCCTCGCGGCCGGCGGTCGCCTCGGCGCTCTTCGCCGCCGGTGCCTGGACGAAGGTCTGGCCGGCCGCCCTCGTCGGCGTGCTGCTGCTCCTGCGGAGGGGACACCGCCGCGGCGTGCTGTCGGGGGCGCTCGTGCTCAGCGCGCTCATCGTGCTCGTCGACGTGCTCTGGGGCGGCGCGCCGTACCTCCTGTCGTTCATCGGTGAGCAGACCGGGCGTGCGCTGCAGATCGAGTCGCCCCTCGCGACGCCGTTCATGTGGGCGGCGGCGTTCGGGGCTCCTGGTGCGGCCGTGTTCTACGACCAGCAGATCCTGACGTTCGAGGTCTCCGGTGCCGGCACGCACGCGGCGGCCGCGGTCTCGACGCCGCTGATGGCCCTCGTGGTCGTCGCCGGTGTCGTCCTCGCGCTGTGGGCCGCACGCCGCGGAGCCCGTCGGGCCGAGCTCGCGCCGGTCCTCGCGCTGCTGTTCGTCGCCGCGCTCATCGCCACCAACAAAGTTGGATCGCCGCAGTACATCGGCTGGCTCGCCGTGCCGATCGTGTGGGGACTGGCCGCCGGGACGCCGAGTGTGCGCCGGTTCGTGCCGATCGCGATCGCCGCGCTGCCCACCGCCGTGCTGACCCAGCTGATCTACCCGGCCTACTACGACCAGGTGCTCACGCTGCAGCCGTGGATGCTCGTGGTCCTGACGCTGCGGAACGTGCTCGAGGTGGCGATCCTGGCGTGGACCGTGGTCGAGCTGGTGCGGATGGGCCGGGGCGCGGGCAGGATGGACGCATGATCGTCGCCTTCTCCGTTGCTCCGTCCGGTGGTCCCTCCGAACAGGCGGACGGCTCCGTGCACGATGCCGTCGCCGCGGCCGTGCGAGTGGTCCGCGAGAGCGGCCTGCCGAACCGGACGTCGTCGATGTTCACGGAGCTCGAGGGGGAGTGGGACGAGGTCATGGACGTCGTCAAGCGCGCCACCGAGGCCGTGGGCGCCTACGGCTCGCGGGTGTCGCTCGTGCTCAAGGCCGACATCCGACCGGGGCACACCGGGGAGATCGACGGCAAGCTCGAGCGGCTCGAAGCGGCGCTCGGCGAGTAGCGCCCTCGCTCTTGCTCGGCGCTCGCGCTCAGCGCTTGTCGCGCCGCCGTGCCCGGGTCCGTCGGCGGGGGTCCGGCCCGAGCACCACGAGCACGGTGAGCAGCGCGATCCCGGCGAGCACGGCGATGAGCACGATCACCATGCCCATCGGATCGGTGGCGTCCTCGCAGTTCACGGGCGCGCCGGCGGGGCACGAGGCGAGCACGGTGGCGGCGAGGGACATGTGCTCATTGAACAACGAGGGCCCGCGCGACACGCCGTCGCCCTCCCGGGGATGTCGGTGGTCGGGTGTCTCATTGCCCGTGTCGAGCCACATCCGGTGGCCCCGAGACGACGAGGAGCGCGTGATGACCCACGACGGCTGGTGCCCTGACTGCGACCTGCAAACGGTCGTCATCGACACGGACGAACAGGGCGAGAACGCCTGGGCAACGTGCGTCGAGTGCGGCGTCGGCTGGACGCACCGCGACGAGCTGCCCGAACTCGCTCCCGCGTCGACGCGTCCCGCCCACACGGAGCGTCAGGCGGCCTGAGCCACCTCGGCGGTCCGCGCACGGCGACTTCCGTTCGGCCTTTGGAGCGGTCTACACTGCTCGGACCGGATGGTCGTCGCCACCCGGACCGTCCCGTTCGCTGCTGAACCCGGACCGGCACCCCGTTCGGGCGTGGCCGCGCTGTCGATCAGCACGTGGACCGCGACGATCGCGGATCGCCCCCGCCGACCCCGTCCAGCCGACACCCCGATCCGATGCCGCCCGTGCAGGACGTCGTCCGAGAACAGGCCCCATGTCACAGCTCACGCCTGCGCGTCGCACCGCCGCGCTCATCTCGCTCGCCCTCGGCGGCTTCGCCATCGGGTCGACCGAGTTCGTCGCGATGGGCCTGCTGCCGAACATTGCGCAGGCGCTGCTGCCGCAGCAGTACGGCGTCGACCCGGACGCCGGCATCGCGCACGCGGGCTGGCTCGTCAGCGCTTACGCTCTCGGCGTCGTGGTCGGTGCTCCCACCATCGCGGCGATGTCCGCGAAGTTCCCGCGCAAGGGTCTGATCCTCGTGCTGCTCGTCGGGTTCGTCCTCGCGACGATCGCGAGCGCACTGCTGCCGTCGTTCGGCCTGGTGCTCGTCGCCCGCTTCGTGGCCGGCCTGCCGCACGGCGCCTACTTCGGCATCGCATCGATCGTCGCCGGCGACATGATGGGCCCGGGCAAGCGCGGCAAGGGCATCGCGATGGTGCTGCTCGGCCTGTCGGTCGCGAACGTCGTCGGTGTCCCCGCGATGACCTGGGTCGGCCAGCTCGCCGGCTGGCGGATCGCGTACGGCGTGGTCGCCGCGCTCTTCGCGCTGACCTTCCTCGCCGTCGCGGCGTTCGTGCCGAAGAGCGCCCGTGACGAGCACGCGACGATCGGCCGGGAGCTCCGCGCCTTCCGTGTGCCGCAGGTCTGGATCGTGATGGGCCTCGGCGCCGTCGGGTTCGGTGGGTTCTTCGCCGTCTACTCGTACATCTCGCCGCTCGTGCAGCACGTCACCGGCATGCCGGAGTCGTTCGTGCCGATCGTCCTGGTGGTCGTCGGCATCGGCATGGTCGTCGGTGGTGTGCTGGGCGGACACCTCGCCGACCACAGCGTGAAGCGCACGATCTACTTCGGCATGTTCTCGCTCATCGGCGCCCTCCTGCTCACGGTGCTGACCGCGCAGTGGCTCTGGGGCATGCTCCTCGGCGCCTTCCTGCTCGGGGCGACCTCGTCGGCGATCCCGCCGGCGGTGCAGTCCCGGTTGATGGACGTCGCTGGCGACGCCCGGACGATCGCCGCGGCGCTCAACCACTCGGCGTTCAACATCGGCAACTCGCTCGGCGCGGCACTCGGCGGCGCGGTCATCGCGGCCGGCTTCGGGTTCGTCGCACCGGGCTGGCTCGGCATCGTCCTCGCGCTGCTCGGCGTCCTCGTCACGATGGTCAGCTACTCGGTCGAGCGTCGCACCACGCGCCGTGCTGCACTCCGTTCGTCGTCGCCGAGCACCGGTCCGATCACGGCGCCCGTTCCGATCCACTGACCGCACGCGGGCGACGCCAGGGCGGTTCGCGAAAGCGACAGTCTGCCGCGAACTGTTCACGGCAGACTGTCGCTTTCGCGGAACGGACCGCCGACATCGGCGGCACAGTGTCGCTGTGGCGGGACAGACCGCAGGTCGGCGCCGACCGCCGGACACGCGCGGTGGGCGTGCCCGCCCATCGGACGGGAGGCCCGTGGCGACGCCGCCACGGGCCTCCCGTCCGATGTGGGGTGCGGCAGACCGCCGCACGTGCGCCGCGCGCTACAGGCCCAGCGGGCCGCCGTCCTGCACGATGATGCCGTCGGTGATCGCGCGCTTCCGGAGCGCGACCTTCGTGCCGACGTCGAACCCGGCGACGCGGTACTTCTCGCGGATCCGCTTGAGGTAGCTCTTCGCGGTCTCCTCGGAGATGCCGAGCTGGTACGCGACGCTCTTGACGGGCTCGCCACCGCCGTACAGCGCCATGACGCGACGCTCCTGGGCGCTGAGCTTCGGCACGCCGCCGACGTCACCGCTGTTGATGGCCAGGTCGAGCTCGGCGGAGACGTACTGCTCGCCGCGCTGGGCGGAGCGGATCGCCTCGACGATCATGTCGGCGTCCTCGCTCTTCACCAGGTAGCCGAGGGCTCCGGCCCCCAGGGCCTCGCGCACGACGTTCGGCTCCGAGTACGTGCTCATCACGACCGTCTTCACCCCGGCGGTCTTGAGCGTCGAGATCTTCAGCGACACCGGGATGGAGTCCTTGAGGTCCAGGTCGAGCAGCACCACGTCCACCGGGAACGCCGGGCTCGTCAGGAGCTCGGGCCAGGTCGTGACCGCGGCGACCAGGGTGATGTCGTCGGCGGCGTTCCGGATCCACTCCGTGAGCGCGCCGAGGAGCATCCTGTGGTCGTCGACGAGTGCGAGTCGGATGGGTTCCTCTGGAGTCGCCATGCGGGCGTCCTTTCTCGGGGGCAGGTCGTGCCCGATCCTAGGAGGGCGGGGCACGTGGCTCGGGCAGGCTGTCCGGGTGTCCGGCAGCTACATCGACGGATGTCGGTCCACGACACAGTGCGCGACGATGTGGAGTGCGCCGTCGCGGACCGTCTCGGTGTACGGGCCGATGCGCTGCAGGGCGCTCCACGCGGTCGGGCCGAGCCTGCGGCGCTGGACGCCGCGGGACTCGATCACGACCGGCACGTCCATCCGCTCGTCGGTGACGGGGTGGCCGTCAGACCCGACCGGGCCGAGCGTGACCGAGACGACCGGCAGGCCGGGGGTGGCGGTGCGGCCGTCGCCGACCATCTGCCACAGGGCCTGCAGCAGTCCGTCGCGCTGGGCGGGGGTGAGGTGTCCGGCGAGGGCGCCCGGATCGGCGACGCTCACCGAACGCCCGAGGTGGTCGGACTCCGTGATCGCGTGGTAGAGCCAGGTCTCGCGTCGGCCCTCGATGAGGTGCAGGCGGAGCTCGGTCGCGAGCGAGGCCGCGACGGAACTCGAGGCGTCCGACAGCGGCAGGGGATCGGTGCCGTTCGCGACGGCGTCGAGCAGCTTCTCGGCGGCCAGGTCGAGTCGTGCGAGCTCGTCCGAGGCGAGCATGCCGACGGCGAACTGCGGCGCCTGCACGTTGCTCTGCACGAGCACGCGGTCGAGCTCTCGCTGCACGAGCTGCCGGAACCGCTGCACGACGTACAGGGCGATCGACGGCGGCACGACGACCAGGGCGAGCAGGGACACGATGCCGGGCAGCGTGTCGTTCGTGATCGGGGTCGATGCGATGCTCATGCCGATGAACGCCAGGCCGAGCACCGCGATGGCGGCGGCGACTTCACGGGCGGGCCGGAGCGTGGCGATCGGCAGCAGCGCGAAGCCCGCGGCGATCGACGCCGACGCCGTGTGCGCGATGTCGTGCTCGGGCCAGATCCCGATGAAGTCGAGGGTCACCACGCACGCGAGCACGACGCAGATCAGCACGAACGCCAGTCCGGTCAACCGCTCGCCGTAGGTCAGCACGCTCAGGCCGACACCGACCGCGGCGACGAGGTAGAGCGCCCACGCCGCGGCGGGCAACCACGGGTCGGAGAAGTCGGACCAGCGGACCAGGAAGTACACGATGCCGGACACGGCCTCGATCGCGGTGAGCACCGCGGCGCCGAGGCCGAGGTAGCCGGCACCGAGCGAGGCGCCGGGCTTGGCGGCTTGGCGGAGCGACCGTGCGCCCGTCGAGGTCGAGGGGAGTCCGCGGGCCTGCCGGCGTTCGCTGGTGCGGTAGCGCTCGCGCGCCTCGCGGCGGGTGCGGGGCGGCTGCTGGCCGCTGGACTCACCGGGCAGGCCGCGGCTGATGGTGTCCTCGGGGACCCGGGTCATCGCGGTGCCTCCAGGACGACGGTGGTGCCGGAACCCGGCGCGGAGAAGAGCTTGGCGTCGCCGCCGACCTCGCGCAGACGGCTCACGACGCTCTCCTTGAAGCCGAGTCGTTCGGCGCTGACGGTGGTCAGGTCGAACCCGACACCGGAGTCCGTGACCATGGCACGCACCATGTCGTTGTCGTGGACGATCGTGACGTGCGCCTCGCCGACACCGGCGTGCCGGCGGACGTTCTCGAGGCACTCGCCGAGGGCCAGCAGGAAGGCGTCGAGCACGTGCGACGGCAGCAGCACCTGGCCGGTGCCGTGCCAACTGACCTCGAGGCCCATCCGGCCGAAGCGCTGCTTCACCGACTCGAGGGTCTGGCCGAGCGGCGACTCCTCTTCGCGGGTGAGTGAGTAGTCGCCCGACTGCGACGGCTGCGGGGTCGCGCCGAGACGCAGGTGGCGCAGGAGTCGGGCGTCCTCGGCGGCCTGCTCGCGCATCGCCTGCTCGGAGACCCCGACGCCCGAGTGGGCGAGGAGCGTGAGCGTCGCGAGGACCGTGTCGTGCAGCAGCCGAGCGCCCTGCCGCCGCTGTGCCTCGGTCTCGCTCGCCTGGCGTTCGGCGCGGTGCGCGGTGCCGATGCTGTAGATCCGTCGCGCGACGCGGGGGATGCTGCGCGAGATCCAGACGGCCACCACCGCGATGAGCACCCAGCCGAGCAGGGCGCCGCTGACGGGCGTCGACAGGAACCCGCCGGTCGCCCAGACCATCACGACCACGACGACACCACCGGCGGCGATCGTGAGCCCGAGGCCGACCGGCTGCCCGCGCTGCGCCATCAACGGTGCGGACAGCGAACCGCCGGCGAGCGTCATGACGGCACTGGCGACGAGCGGGCGGACCGACTCGTCCGCCCCGGAGAACAGGATCGCGAGGGACGCGAGCCCCGTCACGAGGATCGCGGCGGTCCACCACACGGTGCCGCTGCGCCCGAAGAACACGAACGACGTCACCATCGCGGCGATGCAGAGCAGGGCGCCCACGAGCGGCAGAGCGGGGACCGCGGCGGCGGAGACCACGCCGACGACGCTGACGAGCGCGCAGACGATGCCCACGACACGGGTCGTCGCCCGCAGCAAGCGGTCGCGTTCCTGTGCGATGAAGTCCATCGATGTCCTGGTTGGTGACGAGCTGGTGTGACGGGTCGTGCGGGGAAACCGAGCCTCGTTCAGTCCGGGCTCGCAGCCATCCAACCACGGGCGACACCCGTTGGGGGGTGTTCGGCGCGCCGTGCCGCGCGTGCCGCGCGTGCCGGGCATGCCGTGGTGCGTACCGCGCGCGCCGCGCTCAGTCGTCGAGCAATCGCCGCAGGTGCGCGCCGACCTGCTCGTGCTCGATGAGGAACCCGTCGTGCCCGAACTCGCTCTCGATCACGGCGGCCGTGTCCCCGTCGACCGTGTCCGGGACCCCGGCGGCGATCCGGTGCTGGTCCTCGATCGGGAACAGCCGGTCGCTCGAGATCCCCACGACGAGCGTGCGCGCCGTCACGAGTTCGAGCGCCGCCGCGACACCGCCCCGCCCCGCGCCGACGTCGTGCGAGTCCATCGCGTGCGTGAGCGTGATGTACGACGATGCGTCGAAACGCCGGGTGAACTTGTTGCCGTGGAAGTCGAGGTAGCTCTCCACCGAGAACCGCCCGTCGTCGCCGAGCGGTGAGACGTCGCTCTGCCAGGACCGGGCGAACCGGCCGTTCAGCTCGTCGGACGCCCGGTAGGTCATCAGCGCCATCCGCCGCGCGAGCGCCAGCCCGCGGTGCGGTCCCTCGCCGGCGTGGGCCTCGTAGTAGTCGCCGCCGGCGAACGCCGGGTCCATCTGGATCGCCGAGCGCTGTAGCGAGTTCGCCGCGATCTGGTCCGCCGTGGTCTGCGCCGTCGACGCCAGCACCGCCAACCGCTGGACGCGCGCGGGGTGCGACACCGCGAACTCGAGGGCGTGCATCCCGCCCATCGACCCGCCGACGACGGCCGCGAACACGTCGATGCCGAGCCGGTCTGCGAGCTGGCGCTGCACCTCGACCTGGTCGCGGACGGTGACGAACGGGAACCGCGAGCCCCACTCGACCCCGGTGGGGGACACCGACGACGGCCCGGTCGTGCCCTGGCAGCCACCGAGCATGTTCGGAGCGATCACGAACCACTCGTCGGTGTCGATCGCCAAGCCGGGACCGACGACGTCGCTCCACCAGCCGGCGGTGCGGTGTCCCGGACCGGGAGCGCCGGCGACGTGGGAGTCGCCGGTCAGGGCGTGGAAGAGCAGGACGGCGTTGTCGCGTGCCGCGTTGAGCGTGCCCCACGTCTCGTAGGCGACGCGCACGGCCGGCAGGCGCCCGCCGCGCACCCACTGCTCGCCGAGGGACACGAAGTGCCGCGCACCCGGGTGGTCGCCGGGGCGCCATGCGCCCGTGACGGGCGGCTTGCCGAGGGTGCCGAGTTCGGCGCCGGGCACCAGGGTGGACGGCACGGAGTCCTCGGGGGTCGTCTGCCAGTCCATGGTGGGTCCAGTCTGCCGGGAGGCGCGGCTCGCCGCCGCCGTGTTACGTCACGTCCGCCCCGTGGCCGGGTCTCCGGCCGCGCTCGCCGTTCGCGTGCGTGCGCATGTTCCGACATCGTGCGCGTTGTTCGACTCGTGGATCGTCGCACCATGCACACGCACCGGATGCGTGCACAACCAGCGACGTCCCACGAGTCGATCGACTCGTGGGACGTCGCAACATGCACACGCATCGAGCGCGCCGTGCCTCGGTGCCCCGGGGCGGCGAACGCTACGCGCGCTGCCCCTCCTGCGAGACCGCACGGGCCGCGGCGAGTCCGGCCTCGAGGTCGGCCTTCAGGTCCTCGATGTTCTCGATGCCGACGGACAGCCGCACCAGGCCCGGCGTGACCCCGGTGGTGAGCTGCTGCTCGGGCGTGAGCTGCGAGTGGGTGGTCGACGCCGGGTGGATCACGAGCGAGCGCACGTCGCCGATGTTCGCCAGGTGCGAGAACAGCTGCAGGTTGTCGACGAACGCCTTGCCCGCCGGCACGCCGCCCTTGAGCTCGAACGACAGCACGGCGCCGACGCCCTTCGGCGCGTACCGGTTCGCCGCGGCGTACCAGGGCGACGTCGGCAGGCCGGCGTAGGCGACGGTGGCGACGTCCGGGTGGCGGTCGAGCCACTCGGCGATCTCCTGCGCGTTCGACACGTGGCGCTCGATGCGGAGCGACAGGGTCTCGATGCCCTGCAGCAGCGCGAACGCCGTGTCCGCCGAGTTCGACGCCCCGAGGTCGCGCAGCAGCTGCACGCGCGCCTTCACGATGTAGGCGAGCTCGTTGCCGACCGCCTCCGCGAAGACCGCACCGTGGTACGACGGGTCGGGCGTGTTGAACTCCGGGAACTTGTCCGGGTGCTGCGACCAGGCGAACTTCCCGCCGTCGACGATGATGCCGCCGATGACGGTGCCGTGGCCACCGAGGAACTTCGTGGCCGAGTGCACGACGATGTCGGCCCCGTGCTCGAACGGACGGATCAGGTACGGCGTCGCGATCGTGTTGTCGACGATCAGCGGGACGCCGGACTCGTGTGCGACGTCGCTGACGCCGGTGATGTCGAGGACGTTGATCTTCGGATTGCCGATGGTCTCGGCGAAGAACAGCTTCGTGTTCGGGCGGACGGCGCGGCGCCACTCCTCGAGGTCGTCCTGGTCCTCGACGAACGTGGTCTCGATGCCGAGCTTCGCCAGCGTGTACTTGAACAGGTTGTACGTGCCGCCGTAGATCGACGACGACGACACGATGTGGTCGCCCGCCCCCGCGATGTTCAGCACGGCGTACGTCTCCGCCGCCTGACCGGACGCCACGAGGAGTGCGCCGCTGCCGCCCTCGAGTGCCGCGATGCGCTGCTCCACGACGTCGTTCGTCGGGTTCATGATCCGGGAGTAGATGTTGCCCGGCTTGGCGAGGGCGAACAGGTCGCGAGCCTCGTCCGAGTTCGCGAAGACGTACGAGGTCGTCTTGTAGATCGGGGTGGCGCGGGCGCCCGTGGTCGGGTCCGGCTGTGCGCCGGCGTGGACCTGGGTGGTCTCGAACCGCCACTGCGCGGCGTCGTGCTCGGTCATCTTGGTGCTCCTGTCCGGTGCGGCTGGTCGTCGGGTCGCCTTGCGCTCGGCCTGGAGGCGCGGCGCTGCTTCGCGTCGGCACTCACGGTACGCAGGTGGTCGCGCTGGTACCAGCGCACCCGCCTCGGGACGTAACGCGCACGCCCGGCGCGCCACGGGCCTCCCGTCCGAGCCTGCGCGCTCGTCTGACGACGGCGACCGAGCGGGGACGTCACCGATCGCGGCGGAACAGCCAGCCGACGTTCGGTTCCAGCAGCCAGCGCATCCCGCGCCGCACGAAGGGCTGGGCGAGGAAGAGACTGACCGCGCAGGCGATCGCGACCATCAGCAGCACGAACGGCCACGCGGAGTGCGGGCCGGCGAGCACACCGGACTCGCGGATCGGGTAGAGCACGAAGGTGTGCAGCAGGTAGACGTACATGGTCGCCGCGCCGAACTGCGTGAGCCAGATGTTCCGGCGGGGGATGAGCACCAGGAACGACGCGGTCAGCAGCGACGCGAGCAGCATCAGGCCGAAACGGACGGCTCCGGCCCACCAGGCGTCCTCGCCGAGACCCGAGTACGAGTCGTCGTAGAAGAACCAGTGGTGCAGGTCGAACTCCTTGAACTGCGGGATCCACACCGCACACGACACCGCCCAGGCGGCGAACACCACGGCGGCGGCGACGCGGACCCGGACCACCACGCGACGCGAGGCCTCGTACCAGCGGTCGAAGAGCCCCCACTGCTTGACCTGCCACCCGAGCAGGAAGAACGGCAGCAGGCTGATGGCGCGGGACAGCGAGAGCGTCGAGTCCACGTTGTCGAAGTAGCCGACGCCGATGCTGAACACGACGGCCCAGAACAACGGCCACCGCAACTGTGCGAGGTACGGCAGGATCAGCTTGAAGATGCCGAGGGCCAGCAGGAACCAGAGGGTCCAGGTCGGCTGGGTCGGGTTGAAGTCCTTGCCGCCCTCGACGATGCCCTGCACCACGGTCCAGATCGTCTGCATGATGATGTACGGCACGACGATGTCGGTGATCGTGCGGCGCATGCGCTTCGCCGTCGGGGTGTCCGCCGACGAGAAGTACCCGCTGATCACACCGAACGCGGGCATGTGGAACGCGTAGATGAACGTGTAGAGCGCCAGGGCGTGCTCGCTCGCCGTTGTCTGGCGCTGGATCGCGTGACCGATCACCACGAGCGTCACGGCGACGAACCGCGCGGTGTCCCACATGGGGATACGGCGCGGTGCCCGGCCGGGTTCGAGCTGCGTCGCCGGGGCCGAGGGTGCGGGAGGGGCGGCATCCGTCGTCATCGTCGGTCACGTTACCGGATCGTGACCTGGGAGGGTCGGTACGGTGGGGGTCCTGGGCGAGCAGTCGTCCAGGAACCGGGGCGATCAGTCGCCCGGTCACCGACCCAGGAGGCAGATCACATGGCAGCACGGCGCGCAGTCGTCACCGGAGCGAGCTCGGGCATCGGGGCGGCCACCGTCCGGCTGTTCCGGTCGCGGGGCTGGGACGTGCTGGCCGTCGCCCGCCGAGCGGCGAAGCTCGAGGCGCTCGCCGCGGAGACCGGTGCCGAGGTCCTGGTGGCGGACATCACGAGCGCTGCCGACGTCGAGGCGCTCGCCGCCCGCGTCGCCGAGCTCGGCGGCGCCGACGTCCTGGTGAACAACGCCGGTGGCGCGTTCGGCTCGGCCAGCGTCGAGGAGTCGGACGTCGACGACTGGCGTGCCATGTTCGAGGTCAACGTGATCGGCACGAAGCGTGTCGTCGCCGCGCTGCTGCCGCACCTGCGGGACCGTGCCCGTGCGACCGGTGGAGCCGACATCGTCACGGTGACGAGCACGGCCGGGTTCGTGGCGTACGAGAACGGTGGCGGCTACAACGCCGCGAAGTTCGCCGAGCACGCCCTGGTCGGCGCGCTCCGGCTCGAGCTGAACGGCGAACCGATCCGCGTCGTCGAGATCGCCCCCGGACTGGTGAAGACCGACGAGTTCGCGCTCACCCGGTTCCGCGGCGACGAGCAGAAGGCCGCAGCGGTCTACGACGACGTGCCGGGCCCGCTCGTGGCCGACGACGTCGCCGAGGCGATCGTGCACGCGGTGGAGCTGCCGGCGCACGTGAACCTCGACCTGGTCACGATCCGGCCGGTCGCGCAGTCGGCGCAGCACAAGCTCGCGCGCGGAACGCTCACGCCGCGCTGAGCCGCCGCGCTGATCCCCTGCGCAGCGCCCACGCTGATCCGCTGCGCAGCGCCCGGGCGGCGACCACGGGTCGCGGGCGCGGGGTCCCTGCCGGTACCGTGGTCGGATGCCGATCAGCAGCGAACCCGAGCCCACGGCGCCGGCTCAGTCGACCGTGACCGTGACGAGCGGGCCCGAGGTGCTCGGATGGCTGGAGTTCGGTGACGCCGCACGCCTGCTCGCGAAGGACGTGCTGTCCTCCGGCTTCGAGCCCGAGGTCGTCGTCGCCGTCGCCCGTGGCGGGCTGATCATCGCCGGTGCCGTGGCGTACGCGCTCGGCACCAAGGAGTGCGGCTCGATCAACGTCGAGTTCTACACCGACGTCGAGCAGCGCCTGGACGAGCCCGTCGTGCTCGCACCCGCGCTCGACGCCCCGAGCCTGGCCGGCAAGCGCGTGCTCGTCGTCGACGACGTGTCGGACTCCGGTCGGACCCTGCGCCTGGTGGTCGACATCATCCGGAACGCCGGTGCCGACGTCCGCAGCGCGTGCCTGTACTCGAAGCCCGGCACCGTCCTCGAGCCCGACCACGTCTGGCGCCGGGTCGACGGCTGGATCACGTTCCCGTGGAGCGCCCTCGCACCGGTGACGGCCGAGTCGTGAGCATCCACCTCGTCGGCGGCGGACGCTTCGCCGCCTCGGACGCAGCAGCGCCCTTCCTCGCCGAGGCCACCGCACGGTCGGCTGCCGTCGGCCGGACGGTCCCGCGCATCGCCCTGCTCTCCGTCGCCGGCCCCGACGGCGGCAGCCCGTCGTCGACCGCCGACATCGCCGAGGTGCTCGGAGGTGCCCGCGTGGCCGAGGTCGTCGTGACCGAGGTCGCGGCCGGCCAGGTGTTCGACACGACCGTGCTGAGCGACGTCGACGCGCTCGTCGTCGGTGGCGGCGTCACGCCCGATTACCTCGGCGCGATCGCCCCGCTCGTCGACCAGCTCCGGTTGCTCGTCGCCGACGGTCTGCCCTACCTGGGCTACTCCGCCGGCGCGATGATCGCCGCCGACCGCGCGCTCGTCGGCGGCTGGCGCATCGGCGGCGTCGAGATCTGCCCCGAGGAAGCCTCCGAGGGCCTCGACGAGGTCGAGCTCCGCGAGGGCCTCGGCCTGGTCGACCTGACCATCGACGTCCACGCGGTGCAGGCCGGCACGCTCGCCCGCCTCATCGCCAGCGCCGAAGCCGAGTTCGTCACCGCCGGCCTGGCGATCGACGAGGACACCGCACTCGTCGTCGGCGAGGGCGCGCTCGAGGTCCGGGGCACCGGCAGCGTCTGGCGCGTCATGGCCGGCGAGGAGTCCGTGGCCGTCGCCACGATGGGCGCGTAGCCGTCGTGGAACCACGACCGCTCGCCGACCTGGTCGATCCCGGCTGGGCGTCGGCGCTCGCTCCGGTCGAGGACGACGTGCACCGCATGGGTGCGTGGCTCCGCGACGAAACAGCGGCTGGTCGTACCTACCTGCCGGCCGGCGCCGACGTGCTCCGAGCCTTCACCACGCCGTTCGACGCCGTGAAGGTGCTCGTGGTGGGGCAGGACCCCTACCCGACGCCCGGCCACCCGATCGGACTGTCGTTCGCCGTCGACCCCGCGGTCCGCCCGGTGCCGCGCAGTCTGGCGAACATCTACAAGGAGCTCAGCGCCGACGTCGGCGTGACCCCACCCGCGCACGGTGACCTGCGCGCGTGGTCGGACCAGGGCGTCCTGTTGCTCAACCGAGTGCTCACGGTCCGCGCGGGCGATGCCGGCAGCCACCGCGGCAAGGGCTGGGAGGCCGTCACCGACCAGGCCGTCCGCGCACTGGTCGGCCGGGGGACCCCGCTCGTCGCCGTGCTCTGGGGTGCGCAGGCCGCGTCCGTCCGGCCGCTGCTCGGTGACACCCCGGTGGTCGCGTCGGCCCACCCGAGCCCGTTGAGCGCCTCGCGGGGCTTCTTCGGCAGCCGTCCGTTCTCGCAGGTCAACGCGCTGCTCGAGGAGCAGGGCGCGACGCCGGTCGACTGGTCGCTCCCCGGACGCTGACGCGCCGCGCTCGCCCCGAGCGCCGGCGCGCCGCGCTCACTAGGCTCGGGTCCGTGCTCGAGGAGGAATACCAGCGACGGCGGGTCCTGCCGCGACACCTGCGTGCCCGTCCGGCGAGCGAGACCGCGTTCGAGTACCGGATCCGTGCCGCCGAGGTGAGCGACCTGCCCGACGTGCGTGAGATCCACACGCACTACGTCCGCAACTCGTCGGTGACCTTCGACCCGTCGGCGTTCACCTTCGCCCGCTGGAAGCAGCGCTACGACGACATCCGGAAGCGCAAGCTCCCGTTCCTGGTCGCGGAGAACCCCGCCGGGCAGATCCTCGGCTACGCGCTGGTCGACGCTTGGAACCCGCGCGACCGGTCGAACCGCGTGGTCGAGGACTCGATCTACCTCGGAGCGGCGTCCGGCGGCAAGGGACTCGGGCGTGCACTCATGGAGGCGCTGCTCGACGAGTGCCGGTCCGCCGGGGTCCGCGAGGTCGTCGCGGTGATCGCCGACCGGCAGGCCGAGGCCTCGATCCGCCTGCACGAGCGGCTCGGCTTCGAGGAGGTCGGTCGGATGGGCAAGGTCGGCTACAAGTACGACCGATGGCTCGGCACGGTGACCATGCGCCTGCGGTTGCGCGGCCCGCGCCTCTTCGCGCGCAGGTAGTAGTCGGGCCGTCGTCGTCCGTCGTCCGTCGTCCGGTCGCGTCTCGGGCCGCGCCGAGGTTCCGAGATCTGCGCATCTCGGCGTGCGATTGCGTGTGTTGTGGAACCTCGACGACCAGCGCACGGCGTGTTGTGGAACCTCGGCGACCAGCGCACGGCGTGCCGCCTCGTGCCGCCCCTCGCCCGACCTCGCACACCCGTCAGGGCCGCGGGGCCTCGGCGATGAACTCGTCGCGCGTGACACCGACGAGCGCCGTCGTCGCGGCTGCGGCAGCGGCACCGTCGCCCGCGACGAGCGCGTGTCCGACGGCCTCGTGCCGGAGGGCGGCCTCGCGCGTCCAGCGCGTGATGGTGTCGCGCGACTCCGAGGTGCGGGTGCGCAGCAGTGCCTCGACGGTGCCGGCGAAGTGCGCGAAGACGGCGTTGCCGGATCCGGTGAGCAGGGCGCGGTGGAAGCGGACGTCGGCCTCGAGGTACGCGCGGCTGTCCTCGCGCGCGCAGGCGGCGAGCATGTCCTGCGCGGCGTCGAGGACGGCGGACGACCCGGAGCCGCCGGCGGTGAGCGACGCCGCGACGGGTTCGACGCCCAGCCGCAGCTCGAGCAGTTCCCGCTGCTGCGCGAAGTAGGCCGGCGAGGCGCCGCGCCACCGGATGACCGTCGGAGCGAGCAGTTCCCACGAACCGATGCCGAGCACCTGCGTGCCGACGCGCTGCCGGGGTTCGACGAGGCCGAGCGACTGCAGGACGCGGAGCGCCTCGCGGACGACCGACCGGGACACGCCGAACTCGTCCGCCACGAGTTCGGGGCGGACCACCGTGCCGGGCTCGAGCGCGCCGTCGACGATGCGCTGCCCGAGGGTGTCGAGCACGTGGGCGTGCAGTCCGCGTGCGGGGGGCATCGTTCCTCCATGCAGTACGTGTCGCGCGGTCGGCGTGACGTCGGTCCCATCGAAACGGCAGACTGCGTCCGAGGGCGGATGGCGCGCGGCGGATCGTCGTATAGTCTGATTAATCAGATTATTGAGGGTCGGCTCGTGCAGCGCCAGCCGCCCTCGACACGAAGGCGACGGAGCCGCGCGGCAGCGGCTCCAGGAAGGGGCACCGATGCCTCACCCTCCAGTCCACGCGCTCGCGCACCCCGTCGGCGCGGTCCTCGCCGCCGAGGGTGGCGGCACCGAGACGGTCGACCCGTCCGGTCCGATCCCGCAGCTGATCATCGCGGCCCTCGTCGGCATCGTCGTGATCATCGCGCTCATCACCTGGCTCAAGGTGCACCCGTTCATCGCGCTCGTGATCGGTGCCCTGGGCGTCGGCATCGGCGCGGGGCTCGCGCCCGACAAGGCGGTCACGAGCTTCGGCAACGGCTTCGGCGCGACGATGACGAGCGTCGGCATCCTGGTCGGCCTCGGGTCGATGTTCGGCAAGATGCTCGTCGACTCCGGTGCTGCCGACCGCGTCGTCGACACCCTCGTCCGCAGGTCGTCGAAGGCCGCGCTGCCGTGGACGATGGCCCTGATCGGTGCGCTGATCGGCCTGCCGATGTTCTTCGAGGTCGGCCTCGTGCTCCTCATCCCGATCATCGTGCTGGTCGCGAAGCGCAGTTCCGTGCCGATCATGAAGATCGCCGTGCCCGCCCTGGTCGGCCTGTCGACGATGCACGCGTTCGTCCCGCCGCACCCCGGCCCGCTCGTCGCCATCTCGACCGTCGGCGCGAACCTCGGCACCACGCTCGCCTTCGGCATCGTGCTGGCGATCCCGGTGATCGTGCTCGCCGGTCCGGTCTTCGCGCAGTTCGCGGCACGCTGGGTCGACATCCCGGCCCCCGACCTGTTCGGGTCGCGTGGCTCGGACTCCGGGACGGCGTCCGGTCCGCAGGACCCCGCTTCGGGCGGACGGGAGGCTCGGCGCGGCCCCGCCACGCAGGACACCGCGTCCCTGCCCAACGGCAAGAGCGACTTCACGCGCGTCATCAGCGAGCCGCGCAGCCCGTCCTTCACCGTCGCGCTCGTCGGCATCCTGCTGCCCGTCGTCCTCATGCTCGCCCAGGCCATCCGCGAGGCCACCATGCCCGACGCCGCCGGCTCGTGGGTGAGCCTGCTCGACTTCCTCGGGTCGCCGATGATCGCGATCGGCATCGCCGCGATCTACGCGATGGTCTTCTTCGCGATCGGCGGCGGCATGGACCGGTCCGCCGTGGCGAAGTCGCTCGAGAGCGCGCTGCCACCGGTCGCCGGGGTGCTGCTCATCGTCGGTGCCGGCGGTGGCTTCA
Organism: Curtobacterium sp. ABR8; assembly: GCF_057812125.1. Classification (NCBI taxonomy): domain Bacteria; kingdom Bacillati; phylum Actinomycetota; class Actinomycetes; order Micrococcales; family Microbacteriaceae; genus Curtobacterium; species Curtobacterium sp. ABR8. The sequence goes on along the minus strand of NZ_CM173818.1, from coordinate 2,395,759 downwards.
AGCAGGTGCTCATCGACACGGGCATCGGCGGGGTGATCGCGGACGCCGTGAAGGACTCCGGCATCTCGGTGCTCCTCGTCGCCTGGGTCGTGTCGGCCCTGGTGCGCGTCGCGACCGGGTCGGCCACGGTCGCCACCGTCACCGCGGCGGGCATCATGGCGCCGATCGCGGCCGACCTGTCCTCGCCGATGACCTCGCTGCTCGTGCTGGCGATCGGTGCCGGGTCGGTGTTCCTGTCGCACGTGAACGACGCCGGGTTCTGGCTCGTCAAGGGCTACCTCAACACCACCGTGGGGCAGACCTTCAAGACGTGGACGGTGCTCGAGTGCCTCATCTCGGTGCTCGGTCTGCTCGGGGTGCTGCTGGCCGGGGTGTTCATCCGATGAGCCGCGACTCCGCTCTGGATGCGCGCGTCCTGGTCGTCATGGGGGTCTCCGGTTCCGGCAAGTCGACGGTCGCGGCGATGGTCGCCGAGCAACTCGGGTGGGACTTCGCCGAGGGCGATGCGATGCACCCGCAGGCGAACGTCGACAAGATGCACGCCGGCACACCGCTCACCGACGAGGACCGCTGGCCGTGGCTCGACGTCGTCGCCGGCTGGATCCGCGGGCACCTCGACGCCGGGACGCACGGTGTCGTCACGTGCTCGGCGCTGAAGCGGTCGTACCGCGACGTGCTGCGGGCGCCCGGCGTGGTGTTCGTGCACGTGGCCGGTGACGGCGCGTTGATCGAACAGCGCATGTCGCAGCGGTCCGGCCACTTCATGCCGACGTCGCTGCTGCAGTCCCAGCTCGCGACGCTCGAGCCGCCGCAGGACGACGAGGCGCACCTGACGATCGCCGCCGACCGCACTCCGGAGGAGGAGAGCGCCGAGGTCGTCGAGCGGCTCGGGCTCGGCGGCGGCCGCTAGCTGAACCGGATCGGGGTGCCGACCGGCAGTGCGGCGAGGGTGCGGGTCATCTCCGCTGAGATCCGCACGCACCCGTGCGAGCTGCCGGTCGGGTCGGGGTAGTAGTGCAGCGCCGTCAGGGCCGCGTTGCCGCCGTACGACGGGATCCGTGACGAGTGCGCCCCGGTCAGGATGATCGGGTTGCCCTGCGTGTAGGTCACGCGGGTGTCGACGTACGCCGCTTCGACGTAGGTGGCGGTGTCGGTCGGCGTGGGGTCCTCGGGGGTGCCGAGCCGGGCCGCCTCGGTCGCGGTGACGTCGCCGCTCCGGGTGACGACCGAGACCGTGCTCCGGGCGACGTCGACGCGGATCATCCAGTCGGTGTCGGCGATGGTGAAGTCGGCGGCCCGCGCCCAGGCGAACGTGGCACTCGGCGCGTCCGGGGTGCCGCCGTCGCCCGGGGTGCGGTTCCGGGCGGGGGTCGAGACGAGGAGCATGCCGCCGTCGACACCCGGAGACCGGCCCCAGACGGCGGTGGCGGCGGGCAGGTCGATCGTCGAGACCCGGTGCGAGAGCGTCGCCACCGGACGCGCGCGGCTCGACGGGCTGGCGTACAGGGCCACGAGGTCGTGCCGCGGGGTGGCGATCTGCCAGGTGTCCGCGGGGCGGACGTCCCCGCCGTCGAGGAGTTCGGGGACGACGCCGTCGTGGAACGCCAACGGCAGGGCGGCGAGGGTGGCGGCCGACGGCGCTCGGGGGACGGCCGCGAGCGTCGGGGTGGGCGTCGGCGTCGGCGTCGCGGTCGGCGCGGACCGTGCGGCGCGGCTCGGGTCGGCGTCCGGCCGGTCGGCGGTCACCCCGACGACGACGACGGCCGCGACGGCGACCGCAGCGGCGCCCGCGGCCACGGCGATCCAGCTCCTGCGTCGCATCGGCATCCCCCTGTGCTCCTGGTGTCGGTCAGCGTTCGGTGACCCGGCCGGCGTCGACGTGCCACTGCCGGTCGAGGCGGACGGTCTCCAGCATGCGCCGGTCGTGCGTGACGAGCAGCAGGGTGCCGTCGTAGGACTCCAGCGCCTGCTCGAGCTGCTCGATCGCCACCAGGTCGAGGTGGTTGGTCGGCTCGTCCAGCACGAGCACGTTCACCCCGCGGGCCTGGAGCAGCGCGAGTCCGGCGCGGGTCCGTTCGCCGGGGGAGAGCGCCGACGCGGGACGCCCGACGTGCTCCGCCTTCAACCCGAACTTCGCCAGCAGCGTCCGGACGTCGGCGGTCGTGTACTCGGGGACGATCGCCTCGAACGCGGCGGCGAGGGACTGGTCGCCGGTGAAGGCCGCGCGGGCCTGGTCGACCTCGCCGACGGCGACGCTCGATCCGAGCGAGGCCGTGCCGGTCGTCGGCACCTGCTTGCCGAGCAGCGCACGCAGCAGCGTGGACTTGCCGGCGCCGTTCGGTCCGGTGATCCCGATGCGGTCGCCGCCGTCGACCTGCAGCGACACCGGACCGAGGGTGAAGTCGCCCTGCGTGAAGGTCGCGTCGGACAGCGTTGCCACGACCGCGGACGACCGCGGTGCGCTGCCGATCGTGAACTCGAGCTGCCACTCCTTGCGTGGTTCCTCGACCTCGTCGAGCCGCGCGATGCGGGACTCCATCTGCCGCACCTTCTGCGCCTGCTTCTCGCTCGACTCCGAGGCGGCCCTGCGGCGGATCTTGTCGTTGTCCGGGGCCTTCTTCATCGCGTTGCGCACGCCCTGGCTCGACCACTCGCGCTGCGTCCGGGCACGGGAGACCAGGTCGGCCTTGGTCGCGGCGTAGTCCTCGTAGGCGTCGCGCTTGTGCTGCCGGGCGATCTCGCGCTCTTCGAGGAACGAGTCGTACCCGCCGCCGAACAGCCGGTTGGACGACTGCGCCAGGTCGAGTTCGAGCACGCTCGTCACCGAGCGCGCCAGGAACTCCCGGTCGTGGCTGACGAGCACGACACCGCCGCGCAGGCCCCGCACGAACCCCTCGAGCCGGTCCAGCCCGTCGAGGTCGAGGTCGTTCGTTGGCTCGTCGAGCAGGACGATGTCGAAGCGCGACAGCAGCAGCGCCGCCAGTCCGACCCGGGCGACCTGCCCACCGGACAGCGCGGTCATGAGCGAGTCCGGTCCGACACCGTCGTCGTCGGCGCCGGTCTCGAGCCCGAGGTCGGCCAGGACGGCGGGGATGCGGTCCTCCAGGTCCGCGGCGCCCGCGGCGAGCCAGCGGTCGAGCGCCGTCGAGTAGCGGTCCGCGGCGGCGTCACCGGCGTCCGGGTCGCCGAGCGCGGCCGCCGCGGCGTCCATGGCCTCGGTCGCCTCGGCCGAGCCGGTCCGGCGGGCGATGTACCCGGCGACGGTCTCACCGGCGATCCGCTCGTGCTCCTGGGGGAGCCAGCCGACGAACGCGTCGGTGGGTGCGAGCGACACCGTGCCGGCCAGGGGCTCGTCGACGCCGGCCAGCAGCCGGAGCAGTGTGGACTTGCCGGCGCCGTTCACGCCGACGACACCGATCACGTCGCCCGGCGCCACCGTGAGGTCGAGGGAGTCGAACAGCGTGCGTGCGGCGTACCCGCCGGACAGGCCCTTGGCGACGAGCGTGGCGGTCATGCGCCAATCGTCCCACGTGGCGGCGTCCGCACGGCACCGTGCTCAGAGTGCCCGGGGCTCCGGGTGCAGCACACTGGTCGGATGGAACCCTGCGTCTTCTGCGCGATCATCGCCGGCGACGAACCGGCCGTCTGGGTCGAGCGCGAGGAGCACGCCGTGGCGTTCGCGCCGCTGCCCGGGTCCGCGCTCGCACCCGGGCACACCCTGGTCGCGCCGGTCGAGCACGCCGACGACCTGCTCGGCGCCGCACCGGTCGCGCTGGCTGCGACCACCGCGCTCGTGCAGCGGGTCGCACGGGCGATGCGGGGTGCGCTCGACGCCACCGGGACCGTGGTGTTGCAGGCTTCCGGTAGCGACGCCGGGCAGAGCGTACGGCACCTGCACTTCCACGTCGTGCCGTGCTGGCCGGACGACGGCACGACGCACTGGCCGGAGCCGCCATCGGCGCACGTCGTCGACGGCGACCCGCACGCGCTCCTCGCCGAGATGTTCGAGTAGGCGACTCCGGGCAGTGGGGTGCGCAACGGAGTGGAGTGGGCGCTGCACCGTCTCGCCGTCCCACCGACTCACCATCAGGAGCACACCATGACCACGAAGATCACCCTGATCATCGACAACCCGGCCGACCCGTCCGCGTTCGAGCAGTCCTACGTGGAGCTCGAGTCCCTCGCCGCGAAGCTGCCGGGCCTGCAGCGCCTCGAGGCGGCGAAGGTCTGGCCGAAGGAGGACGGCACCCCGACCCCGGCCCACCGCACCCTCGACCTGTACTTCGCCTCGTACGGGGACGCGTCCGACGCGGTGGCGACCGCCGAGGCCGGCGCGTTCTTCGAGCGGCTCGGCGGGACGGGCGCCACGTTCACCGGCCTGTTCTCCGACATCGAGCACGAGTAGCACCGACGGCCAGGCCCGGGTCTCGGGCTCAGCGACAGTAATCGGGTCCCGGACCGCGAGGAGTGTCGCTCAGCGCGGGTCTCGGCTCGGCACCGGCGTCAGCCTGCCCGCGCCGAGCGGGAACGGGCCGGCGTGGTACTCGAGTACGGCCGCGTCGCCGACGGACAGCGTCGCTCCACCGAAGCGCCACGCCCGGTTGAACAGGTACACGCCGATCACGGTGCGGCCGTCGTCCGCGACCGCCCACGTGCCGGTGCCCCACTGCGCCGGGTGCCCGACCCCGTCGATCGTGACGGTGGGGCGGGCGAACCAGGTGAGCAGGGGGCGCGCGAGCCGGAGCTCGATCCGGCGCTTCGTCGTGCCGGAGGGGAGAGTCGTGTCCACCTCCGCAGGATAGGGCGAGCGCGCCCGCCGCCGGCGCACTTGTGCCCGCCCCACCCGCGCACCCGTAGCGTGGCCGCCATGACCACCACCGTCCTCGTCGCCGGCGCCACCGGGGACCTCGGCGGACGCATCGTGCACGAGCTCCTGCAGCACGACACCCGCGTCCGCGTCCTGACCCGCCCGAGCAGCGACGCAGCACAGCGCCGTTTCGCCGACGACGACCGCATCGACGTGGTCACCGCCGCCTACACGGACCGACCGGCCCTGGTGGCCGCACTCGCCGGGGTCGACGTGGTCGTCTCCGCGGTCAGCGGCACCCGCGCCGTGATCGTCGACGCGCAGCGCGCCCTGCTCGACGCCGCGGTCGAGGCCGGCGTCCCGCGGTTCATCCCCTCGGACTACGCAGCCGACTACCGGTCGATAACCCCCGGCTCGAACCGCAACTTCGAGCTCCGCCGCGAGTTCGCCGCCGCCCTCGACGCCGCGCCGATCCGTGCGACGTCCGTGCTGAACGGGGCGTTCACGGACATGCTCACCGGTCAGGCGCCGATGATCCTGTTCGACCGCCGGCGGGTCCTCTACTGGTCGTCGGCCGACCAGGTCCTCGACTTCACCACGAAGGACGACGTCGCGCGCGTGACGGCGCTCGTCGCACTCGACGCGGACGCACCCCGTGTGGTCGAGGTCGCGGGGGACCGCGTCACGGCACGGTCGATCGCCGACACGATGTCACGGCTGACCGGCACGCCGTTCCGGCTGCAGTGGGCGGGTACGACCGGCACGCTGTCGGCGATGGCCCGGGTCGGCCGGCGGCTGTCGAAGGACGACGCCGAACCGTTCCCGGCATGGCAGGGCATGCAGTACTTCGTGAGCATGTTCAGCGGCGAGGCCGAACTGCACCACGTCGACGACGACCGCTACGGTCCGCACGGGTGGACGAGCGTCCGCGACGTGCTCGCCGCTCACCTGGGCGTCTGACCGTCCGCCGTCAGTGTCCGACCGGGAGGCCCGCCCCGCGTCGCGCGGGTCGGCTGCCGGTCGGACTCGTGCCCGGGTTCACTGCACCGTCTCGCTGAGCCCGAGGAGCGCGCCCCGCACCGCGGCGACGCGGATGGTCGCCGCGTCGTCGTAGAGCACCGTCTGGCTGACCGCGCCGACGTGCGCGGCGACGACCGCACGGGTGAAGACGTCCGGTGCGACGGTGAGGCGCCGGCCCTGTGCCGTGACCGACTCGACGAGCAGCGGTTCGAGTGCCGCGTGGAAGGCGTCGGTGTGCGCTCGGAGCAGTGCCCGGAGCTCGGGTTCGTGTCGCGCCCGGGAGAGCAGGACCGAGCGGATCGCGTACCACTTGCCCTCGGGGGGCAGGCCGCCGAGGACCCCGGACACGATCGCGTCGACGGACTGCTGGTCGGTCGTGCCGAGCGCGGCCCGGAAGCCGTCCTCGAGCCGCTCGACGACCACGGCCTCCTGCGCTTCGTACACCGCGAAGAAGAGCTCGTCGGTCGTCGCGAAGTTCGAGTAGAAGGCCCCGCGCGTGAAGCCCGCACGCGCGACGATCGCCTCGACGCTGGCCGAGGCCGAGCCGGTCTCGTCGAACAGCGCCTCGGCGGCGCGGACGAGCTCCGCACGGGTGCTGCTGCGTCGCCGGACGGGTCGGGCGCGTGCGGCGGGGTCGTCGCTCACTCGTGGGGACACCGGTTCATCCTAGGAGGCGTCGTCCGACCGGCGCGGGTCCGCCAGGTAGTCGTGCACGGACCGTACCGGCGCGAGCGTCAGGTCGGTCAGGACGTGTGAGGCGCTGACGACCTCGAGCACCGGCAGGTCCGCCATCGGCGCGAGGGCGTGCTCGAACAGCTGCAGTCGGGCGGGCCCGGTCCAGGCCCCCTTCACGACGATGTCGGTGATCTCGGTCCGCACGAGGTCGGCGGCCCGCAGCCCCAGCGTCGTCACGTCGGGGACGAGCTTCACCATCCAGGTCGGCACCGTGATCTGCGCCGCGGCCTCGACCGGGTCCATCGGCTCCCACTGGTACGCCATGGTCGCCGTCGCCACCCGTTCGGCACCGCGGTCGAGCGTGCCCACGAGGGCGCCCTGGTCGACCCGCAAGCCCGGCGTCCCGAGCACCTTCGGGTAGGCGCTCAGTTCGCGACCGGCGAGCGTCGCGGCGGAGTTGTCGAGGTACATGGCGTGCAGGTACTCGCCGACCTCGCCGTCGAGGGTGACCTGGATCGCCTGACCGGACTCGACGTACGGGCCGTACCCGTCGACGTCGCCCATCTTCATGACCTCGAACCGGACCAGCGGGGCGTCGACCCGCAGCGGCTCCGGCACGACGGCGCGGAGGGCGTCGGGGTCGGTCCGGTACACGACGTTGAAGTACTCGCGGTCGGTGAAGCGCGTCGGTCGCAGCGGGTACACCGGCGCGGTGAGGGGCGTGGTGGCGTGGCGGAGGACGTCCGAGGCCTGCATGGGAGCTCCTTGTCGATTGCGATACGATCCGTACTGAGTACGTTGTGTATCGAACGTACACCCGAGAACGAAGGACACCATGGGCTTCCCCCTGCCGACCGACATCCGCAACCGACCCGTCACCGTGATCGGCGGTGGGACCCTCGGCCGGCGCATCGCGCTCATGTTCGCCAGTGCCGGCGGCGAGTCCCACGTGTACGACCTCGCCGAACCGGTCCGGACGGCCGCCGTCGAGTACGTCGAACGCGAGCTCCCGGCGCTCGCCGCTGCGCGGGACGGCGGCGCGGTCGGCACCGTCCGCGCGTTCGACGACCTAGACGAGGCCGTCGCCGGTGCGTGGCTCGTCGTCGAGGCGATCCCGGAGCGCATCGACCTCAAGACCACGGTGTTCGGCCAGCTCGACCGCGCCGTCGGGGCGGACACGATCCTGGCGAGCAACTCGTCGTCGTACGCGAGCCGACTGATGATCGACGAGGTCGAGCACCCGGAGCGTGTGCTGAACATGCACTTCTACATGCCGCCGGCGCAGAACGCCGTCGACCTGATGAGCGACGGCGAGACCGACCCCGCGGTCGTCGACCTGCTGCTCGAGGTCCTGCCGACCTACGGCGTCCGCCCGTTCGTCGCACGCAGGGAGTCGACCGGGTTCATCTTCAACCGCATCTGGGCGGCCGTCAAACGCGAGTCGCTGGCCGTCGTCGCCGACGGGGTCTCCACGCCCGAGGACGTCGACGCCATGTTCGCGGTGAACACCGGGTCGCCCGCCGGTCCGTTCCGGATGATGGACCAGGTGGGGCTCGACGTCGTCCTGGACATCGAGGAGCACTACGCGGCGGAGGACCCGCACCTGCCCGAGGGCCCGCGGCAGCTGCTCCGTCAGTACGTCGAGGCCGGCGACCTGGGCGTGAAGACCGGGCGCGGCTTCTACCGGTACGACCAGCACTGACGGACGACCAACACCGGCGCCGCCTAGGCTCGGGAACCGTGTTCGAACTCCACCACCTCGCCGCGCAGGAACTCTGGGACTGGATCCGCCGGGGGGAGGCGACCGCGCTCGAGGTGACCGAGCACTACCTCGCCCGCATCGAGCGCCTCGACCCCGCCCTCGGCGCGTTCGTGACGGTCACGGCGGACGCAGCGCGCACGAGAGCCGACCGTCTCGGCCACCTGGTGCCGACGTCCAGACCGTTGTGGGGCCTCCCGTCCGCCGACAAGGACCTGTACGACCGCGCCGGGGTCCCCACGCGCAGCGGCACCGCGAGCCTGCCGGAGCGCCCGGCCGGGGCCGACCACCCGCTGGTCGCCGCGCTCGACGCGGCCGGCACGGTGAGCCTCGGCAAGACGACGTCGCCCGAGTTCGGGATGTCCTCGTCGTCGGAGACGCGCTTCGGGGTGACGCGGAACCCGTACGAGACGAGCCGTGCGCCCGGCGGGTCGTCGAGCGGCGCGGCGGTCGCCGTCGCGGCCGGACTGCTGCCGGCGGCCGTCGGGTCCGACGGTGGGGGATCGGTCCGGATCCCGGCCGCCGCGACCGGACTCGTCGGCCTCAAGCCGAGCCGTGGGCGGGTGCCGTCGATGCCCGGTCGATCCGGTGTCGGCGGACTGTCCGTCGCCGGGCCGCTGACCCGATCGGTCGCGGACGCCGGGATGCTGCTCGACGCGCTCGTGGCGCCCACCGGGCTGGGGGAGCCGGCACCGTACGCCCTGGTCACTCCGGACGTGGGTGACGGCCCGTTCACCGCCGCGGCCGTCCGCGGCGAGGGGCGCTTCGTCGTCGGACTGCTCGACGGCTCACCCTGGGACGACACCGTCGACGTGGTGGTCGACCCCGCGGCGCGCGCTGCCGTCGAGACCGCGGTGCGGGTGCTCGGCGAGGTGGGGCACGGCGTGGAGGACGTGCAGATGCCCCGGGCGCCGTACGCCGACGCGTTCCGGGTGGCCTGGGAGAGCTCCGCGGCGCGGCTGCCGACGGTCCCGGGCATCGACCTGACCGCGCTGACGCCCCTGGTGGCGTGGCTCGTGGACCGGGGACGGCGGCTCACCGGCACCCAGGTGCTCGACGCGATGACCACGCTCGACACGTTCTCGGCGACGCTGATCGGCGCGTTCGACCGGTTCGACGCCGTGCTGTCACCGACGCTCGCGCTGACCCCGAGGCCGCTCGGCTGGTACGGCGACGACCCGGACGAGGACTTCCGCCGCCAGTGCGCCTACTCGCCGTGGACCTCGATGGCGAACGTGGCGGGGCTGCCGGCGATCACCCTGCCCGTCGGGGTCACCGCCGACGACCACCCGGACGGTGGCGGCCTGCCGATGGGCGTCCAGTTGATCGGGCGTCCGGGGGGCGAGCGGGTCCTGCTCGCGATCGGGGCCCAGCTCGAGCGTCGGCTGCGGTGGCAGCGGCGGCACCCGGCGGCCTGGACCGCCTGACGCGGGTGCAACTCGCGCGGCGACCTGGAACGACACTCCCGATGTCGTACGACGTCGATGTTGTCGTTCCGAGTCAGAGCCCGCCCGCGCTACGGCAGGGTCGGCGCGGCCTCGACCAGCGCCCGCGTCACCGGGTGCACCGGCGCGTCGAGCAGCCCGACCGGCCCGTGCTCCACGATGCGCCCCGCCGACATCACCGCGACGGTGTCGCACAGCCGCTGCACCACGCCGATGTCGTGCGACACCAGCACCAGCGTCAGCCCGAGGTCGTCGGCGAGCGAGCGGAACAGGTCGATCACCCGTGCCCGCACGACCACGTCGAGCGCGCTCATCGGTTCGTCCCCGAACAGGATCCGCGGACCGTGCACCACCGCCCGGGCGATGGCGATGCGCTGCCGCTGGCCGCCGGAGAACTCGTGCGGGTAGCGGTCGACGGCGTCCGCCGGCAGGTCGACCCGTTCGAGGACGTCCCGGACGAGCGCGGCGTGCGAACCCTCCACCCGGAGCGCCCGCAACGGTTCGCGGATGATCGCGCCGACGCGCATCCGCGGGTCGAGCGACGCGTACGGGTCCTGGAACACCACCCCGGTCTCGCGACGGAACCAGCGCATCGCACCCGCGGACCCGGACGCCACCACCGGACGACCGGAGGCGGTCACGGCACCCGCGGAAGGTGCCTCCAGGCCGGCGAGCAGCCGCACCAGGGTCGACTTGCCGGATCCCGACTCGCCGACGATCCCGAGCCGCTGGCCGGGGGCGACCGTCAGGTCGACGCCGTCGACGGCGGTGCGCACCGGACCGGGCTCGAAGGGCCCGCGGCGGGGGAGTCGGTAGGTGCGGTGCAGCCCGACTCCGTCGAGGACGGCGGTCATGCGGAGCCTCCGGACGGACGGGTACGACGGGCGGTGGCGCGCGCGGCATCGACGAGCGCGACGGTCGCGGGGTGCTGCGGCGCGGCGAGCAGCGACGCGACCGAGCCCTGCTCGACGACCCGGCCGGCGTCGAGCACGACGGCGGTGTCGGCGATCCGGGCGAGCACCGCCAGGTCGTGCGTGACGAAGACCATGCCGGCCGACAGCCCTTCGAAGAGGTCGAGGATCCGCGCCTCGGTCGTGACGTCGAGCGCCGTCGTCGGCTCGTCGGCGACCAGGTACGCGGGCTGCCCTGCCATCGCCATCGCGATGCAGATCCGCTGGCGCTGCCCGCCGGACAGCTGGTGCGGGTACTGGCGCAGCAGCGACTCCGGGTCCGGCAGCCCGACGTCCGCCGCCAGCGCGGTCGCCGCGGCACGCGCCGCCCGCCGGTCGAGTCCCCGGTGCAGCCGCAGGGGCTCGGCGATCTGCGCGCCGACGCGGCGCAGCGGGTCGAGGGCGGTGCCGGGCTCCTGGAAGACCATGCCGATGCCGGACCCGCGGTGCCGTGCGCGCTGTCGGTCGGGCAGGCCGACGAGTTCGGTGCCGTCCAGGCGGATGCTGCCGGTGACGGTCGCCCCGGTGGGCTCCAGCCCCATCAGGGCGAGCGAGGTCATCGACTTGCCGGATCCGGACGCGCCGATCACGCCCACGCGTTCGCCGGGAGGCACGGTGAACGTCACGTCGTCCAGGATCGTCCGCCCCGTGATGCGGACGGAGAGCCCCACCACCTCGAGCCCGCCGGTGCCGGTGTCGCTGCGGCTGTGGCTGCGGTCGGTCATGCGGTCACCCCGGGGGTGGTCGTGGCCGCGTCCGGGCGGCGGTCGCCGCCCGCTGCGCGGTCGTTCGTCGTCAGACGCGGATCGGTGGCGTCGCGGATCGCGTCACCGAGCAGTGAGAGCGCGGCGACGACCAGCGCGATCGCGGCTCCGGGCCAGGTGGCGCTCCACGGGTGCACGCCGATGTAGGTCTGGAGGTCGGAGAGCAGGTTGCCCCACGACGCCGTGTCCGAACCGGCGCCGTAGCCCAGGTACGACAGACCGGCCTCGGCGAGGACCGCGGTGGCCATCGCGAGCGAGAGCTGCACGGTGAACAGCGGCGCGGCGTTCGGCACCAGGTGGCGGAACAGCACTCCGACACCACCGACGCCAGAGGCCCGGGCGGCGGTGACGTAGTCGCTGCGGGCGATGCGCCGGATCTCGCCGCGGGCGACCCGGGCGATCGTGACCCCGAAGGACAGTCCGACGCTCACGATGACGACCCCGAGCGAGCCGCCGAACACCGCGGTCAGGAGCATCGCGGTCAGCAGGGTCGGGAACGCCACCAGGATGTCGAGCAGGACGGCCGTGCCCTCGCGCACCCAGCGGGCGGTGAGCGAGCCGATCGCGGTCAGGACGATGCCGACGACGCTGGCGATCACCCCGGCCCCGACGGCGACGAGGACGGTGGTGCGGGTGCCGGCGAGCAGGTAGCTCGCGATGTCGCGGCCGGCGGCGTCGGTGCCGAACCAGTGCGCGGCGCTCGGACCCTCCCACTGGCGGAACGGGTCGGCGCGGAACGGGTCCTGCGGCGTCCACACGAGCGACACCGCAGCGAGGACCACGAGCAGACCGAGCACGACGACGGCGAAGACCCCGGTGGGGCGGGACAGCAGGCGGCGGATCACCCGGACACCTCGCGTTGGCGCGGGTCGAGGGTGCGGTGCACGACGTCGACGGCGAACCCGACCAGCAGCACCAGTCCGGTGAGCACGAGGAGCTCGGACTGCACCTTGGTGATGTCGCGGCGGCCGACGTCGGTCACGAGCATGCGCCCGACCCCGGGCAGCGAGAACAGCTGCTCGACGACGACGGCCCCGACCAGCAGCCCGGCGATCTGCACCCCGAGCACGGCGAGCACCGTGAGGGCGACCGACGGCAGCCCGTGCCGGAGCAGTGCCTGCGTGCGGGTGAGGCCGATCGCGGCCGCGGTGCGGACGTGGTCCGCGTCGAGCACCGACAGGGTCGCCGACCGGGTGAAGCGCAGGATGACGGCACCCTCGACCGCACCGATGGTCAGGGCGGGGAGCACGAGCGAGGCGAACGCCCGGCCCGGCTCGGACCAGCCGTCGAGCGGGAAGCCCTGCGTCGGCAGCCAGTGCAGCGTGACGGCGAACAGTGCGACGAGCAGCATGCCGGCCCAGACGACCGGGACGGCGGCGACGGCCTGCGCGACGAACCCGATGACGGCGCCGCCCGGCCGACGGCGGAGCACCGCGGCGACGACCCCGAGGGGGACGCCGATCACGAGCGCGGTCGCGAGCGACATGCCCGCGAGCGGCAGGGTGATCGCCAGTTTCTGCGCGATCTCCGGCGCGACCTGCCCGTTCGTCACGAGGGACCGACCGAGGTCGCCGCGGAACACCCCGCCGATCCAGTCGAGGTACTGCACCACGACGGGCCGGTCGAGGCCGAGCTGCTGCCGGAGCTGCTCGACCTGCGCCGGGGTCGACTGGGTGCCGGCGACGACCTGTGCGACGTCGCCGGGCAGCACCCGCAGGGTCGCGAAGATGATGACGCTCGCGACGAGCAGCCCGACGACGAGCAGCAGCAGCCTGCCGACCAGGAACCGGGTCACGTGCTCGGAGCTCCGGCAGCGGTTCGGCTCACTTGACGGCGAGCTTCGACAGGTCGAGCCTCGAGTTGCCGCCGTCGACGGGGAAGCCCGTGACGCCGGTCCGCACCGCGGTGATCTCGGTGGCCGTGTAGAGCCACTCGCCGGCGGCGTCCTCGCTCACGATCTTCGCGGCCTTGCGCAGGGCCTCGGTCTTGGTGGCCTCGTCGGTCGCCGCGATCGACTCGGCGTAGAGCGACTGCACCTCGGCGTTGTCGTAGCCGAAGTAGTAGTCGGGGTTCGCCCAGTTGCCGAAGTCGCGGGCCTCGACGTGGTCGACCATCGACAGGTCGAAGTCACGCTCGCCCGACTTCGGTGCCTGGAACACCGAGGACAGCCAGGTGGCGAAGTCGACGCGCTTGACGGTCAGGGTGATCCCGACGTCGGCGAGCTGTGACTTCAGCACGTCGCCGATGGTCGCCGGGTAGACGTTCGCGTACGTCAGCGTGAGCTTCAGGTCCCGTTGTCCGGCGGCGGCGAGGAGCCGCTTCGCGTTGTCGGGGTCGTACGCGTCGATGTCGGTCAGGTCCTCGTACCCGGGGTCGAGCTCCGGGATCGGACCGCCCTGCTCGACACCCGTGCCGCCGATGGCCTTGATGAGCGCCTTCGGGTCGATCGCCTGCCGGATCGCCTGGCGCACCCGCTTGTCGGTGAACGGTTCCTTGCGGTCGTTGAACGCCAGCGTGTACTTGTCCGTCGTCTTGCCGCTGTGCAGCGCGATGTCGGCGTTCCCCTGGAGCTGGCTCTTCAGCGTGCCGTCGACCGGGTTGAGGACGTCGAGGTCCCCGTTGGCCATCGCGTTGACGGCCGTCGACGGGTCGGTGATGTACCGGAAGACGATCTTCGCGACCTTCGCCTTCGTGCCCCAGTAGTCGTCGTTGCGGTCGAAGGTGAGCGAGTCGCCCTGCTTCCAGCTCGCGACCTCGTACGGTCCGGTGCCGTTCGCGGTGTCCGACAGGTCGTTCGTCGCGGCCTTCTCGAGCACCAGGCCGGAGCGGCCGGTCAGGTTCCAGAGCAGGTCCGAGTCGGGCTTCGCCAGCTTGAGCTCGACCACACCGGTCGACGGGGACGTGATCGAGGTGACGCCGGCGAGCTTGGCGGAGTCGACGTAGGTCTCGTTCGACTTGACCTGCTCGAGCGACCAGACGACGTCGGCCGCGGTGACGTCCTTGCCGTCCTGGAAGGTGATGCCGTCGCGCAGCGTGAACGTGTACGTCAGCCCGTCGTCGGAGACCTCGTGCTCGGAGGCCAGCACGTCGCGGATGTCGCCGTCGGCGGTCCGGCCGACGAGCCCCTGGTACACGTTGTCGATGAGCACCTGGTCGAGCGCTGCACCGGACTGCGTGCGGATGTCGAGGCTGGTCGGTTCGAGCACCAGGCCGACGCGCACGGTGGCGTCGGCGCCGCCGTTCTCGTTCGACGAGCCGGAGCAGCCGGTCAGCGCGAGGGCGGAGACGACGGCGACCGCGGTGGCGGCGAGGGCGGCACGTCCGATGCGCGTGGTGCGTGCAGCCCGGGCGGTACGGCGGTGGAGCGGACTCATGGGGTGTGGGTTCCTTCCGGACGCGAGGCGATGGTCACAGCTCGCGCTCGCACGAGGTTACCGGGGGCCGGTACGGTCCCGCGACGGTTCATCGATCCGGTGCAACAAACCGTGACGTCCCGCCCATGCCCGGATCGCCGCAGCGAGTTCGAGGGGCGCCTGGTTCTGCACCGCGTGCCGTGCGGTGACCGTCACGATCTCGGCGTCCGGCAGCCGCTCGGCGAACGCGGCGTGCAGCTTCGGTGAGACGTACCCGCGGTCGCCGCGGACGAGCAGGATCGGCACCCGCAGGGCCTCGAGGTCGGGCCAGGCGTCGGCGAAGCGCCCCACCGACGACGTGCGACCGGCGGGCAGGTGCGGGAAGTGGTGCCGCCGGACGAGCGCGCCGTCGTCGCCGAGCCGCGTGGTGTGGCGCGCCTCGCGCAGCAGCACGTGCCGGTCGTCGCCGACGCGTGCCTCGATCGCCCGGTCGACGACCTGGTCCAGCGTCGCGAAGGGCTCCTCGGCCTCGAGTGCCCGGGCGATCCGGTCGACCGCCCGCTGCGCGAAGTCCGGCGACATGTCGACGAGCACGAGCCCGGTGACCCGCTCCGGTGCCGTGGCCGCGAGCCGTGCCGACAGGATCGCACCGAGGGAGTGCCCGACGACGATCCCCGGCGGCACGTCCATGGCGTCGAGCGCCGCGAGCACGGTCGGCGCCGTCACGGACGCCCCGTAGTCCGCGTCGTCCCGCCACGACGACCGGCCGTGTCCGGGCAGGTCGAGGGCGACCGCCGGCTCGCCGACGGCGAGCGCGGTCTGGTCGAAGCTGTGGGCGTCGATGCCGAGGCCGTGCAGGTAGGTGATCCGGGCCTCCCGGTCTCCCCACCGGATGGCGGACGTCTCCTGTCCGTCGTGGGTGCGGACCACCTGCCTGGAGGCGCGGAGCGGCTCCGTCACGCCGCTCGCGCGGGCGAGGGCGGCCAGGTCTGCGAATTCGTCGTCGGGGGCATCGGGCACGGAAGCGATCTTCGCACCGTCGGCGGGGTCTGGAGACGTTAGGTAAGGCATGCCATACTCGGATCCGTGGCAACCCGGTACCGCGTCTTCTCCGTCCGTGTGGCAGCGGTCACGTCCCTCACCCCGCACTTCGTCCGGGTGACGCTGACGGGCGATGCCCTGGCGGACTTCTCCTCGGTCGGGCTCGACCAAC
The DNA here is from genome assembly GCF_057812125.1 of Curtobacterium sp. ABR8. Taxonomy (NCBI): domain Bacteria; kingdom Bacillati; phylum Actinomycetota; class Actinomycetes; order Micrococcales; family Microbacteriaceae; genus Curtobacterium; species Curtobacterium sp. ABR8. The sequence goes on along the minus strand of NZ_CM173818.1, from coordinate 2,379,773 downwards.
GGATCAAGGTCGTCCTGCCGCTGGACGGCGTGGGCTTCTCCGAACTGCCCGAGGACGAGGACTGGTACGCCGCCTGGCGTGCCCTGCCGGACGCGGAACGGAACCCGCTGCGCACGTACACGGTCCGCTCGTTCCGGCCCGACGCCCGTGAGCTCGACATCGACTTCGTCGCGCACGGCGACGCCGGACCCGCATCGCGGTGGGTGTCGTCCTGCCGCGTCGGCGACGAACTCCGGATCGTCGGACCCCGCGTGCCGGAATCGCCCGAGGACCTGCCGACCGGTGCCGCCGAGTTCGCACCCGGGCACGCGAACCGCATCCTGCTCGCCGGGGACGAGACCGCCGCCCCGGCGATCTGCGCCATCCTCGAGGCGCTCGACGTCTCGACCGTCGGCCACGTCTTCATCGAGGTGCCGACCGACGCCGACCGGCTGCCCGTGACCGCGCCCGCCGGGGTCGAGGTCCGCTGGATCGCCCGGAACGGTGCGACCCACGGCGTCCGCATGACCGACCAGGTGCACGCCTGGGCGTCGACGGTGGCCGTCGGGTCCGCCTGCGGTGAGACCGCGGAACTCACCGACGTCGACGTCGACGAGCAGGTCCTGTGGGAAGTCCCCGCGCCGGTGGACGAGCGTCCGGTGTACGCGTGGATCGCGGGGGAGGCCGGCTGCGTCAAGGAGCTCCGCCGCCACCTGGTGCGCGGCGTCGGGATCGACCGGAAGCAGGTCGCGTTCATGGGGTACTGGCGGCACGGCAAGGCCGAGAACTGAACGCCGCAGCCGGGCTCCCCACGACCGCGTTGGGCGTGCGTGGGCTGACGCTCGCGTACGACGACCGCATCGTGGTGGACGCGCTCGACGTGGACGTCCCCGACGGCGAACTGACCGTCATCGTCGGCCCGAACGCGTGCGGCAAGTCGACGCTGCTGAAGTCGTTCGCGCGGACGCTGAAACCGCGCGCCGGCACCGTGTACCTCGACGGGGCGCCGATCGACTCGTACCGTCCGAAGGCCGTGGCCCGACGGGTCGGCATGCTCCCGCAGACGCCGATCGCCCCCGACGGCATCACCGTCCGCGACCTGGTGTCCCGCGGGCGCTTCCCGCACCAGGACCTGCTGCACCCGTCCTCCGGGTCCGACCGGCGGGCCGTGCAGGCCGCCCTCGAGCAGACCGAGACCCTCGACCTGGCCGACCGCAGCGTCGACGAGCTCTCCGGCGGGCAGCGGCAACGAGTGTGGATCGCGATGGTCCTGGCGCAGGAGACCGACATCGTGCTGCTCGACGAGCCCACGACGTTCCTCGACATCGCCCACCAGTACGACGTGCTCGAACTGGCCTCCGCGCTGCACGCCGCGGGGCGGACGGTCGTCGCGGTGCTGCACGACCTGAACCAGGCGGCGCGCTACGCCACCCACGTCATCGCGATGCGCCAGGGGTCGATCGTGGCCGCGGGGCCGCCGTCGTCCGTGCTCACCGCCGACCTGGTGGAGGACGTCTTCGGTCTGCCGTGCGTGGTCGTCCCCGACCCCGAGAGCGGCACGCCCCTCATCGTCCCGCGTCGCCCCGCCGCAGCCTGACGACGCCCCGCCCCGCCGCGGCCGGTCCCGCCGCGCCCGGGCCGGTTCCCGAGGTTCCGAAATCTCGGCATCTCACCGCGCCCACGGGCCGCCCGTGGAACCTCGGCGGGACGCACGCGGCATGTCGTGGAACCTCGGCGGCGGGGGAGCCATCGTCCTCGCCGACGCAGGGGCTCAGCGGTAGCCGCCGTCCTCCAGGCCGGCCTCGACCTCGAAGCGGTTGCTGAGCGGATCACGGCCGGCGGCGGCGTACAGCACGGGCATGAGCATGCCGTACCGCCGCCACTGCGCGACGTGCACCCGCTCGTGCCGGAGCACCCTCAGCCCGTCGTTGTCACGGGTCAGGTAGACCGAGCCCACGCAGGTGCCACCGCGGCGGAACACCCACCGCGGCAGCCCCGTGCAGACGATCAACCCGTCGACGACCCGGACGGGCCCGGTCGACAGCGGCAGGCCCACCGCGAGGCCGACCGCGGTCGCGAACAGCCAGCCCGCGTGGGACACCGGGGAGTCCAGGAGCGGGTTGCGCACCCCTACTCCGGGCGACCGTAGGTCTCGAGCAGGCGGAGCCAGATCTCGTTCATCGTCGGGTAGGCCGGCACCGCGTGCCAGAGGCGGTCGATCGGGACCTCGCCGACGACCGCGATCGTCGCCGCGTGCAGCATCTCGGCGACGTCCTGGCCGACGAAGGTGACCCCGACGACGACCCCTCGGTCCTCGTCGACGACCATCTTGGCCCGCCCGGTGTACCCGTCGGCCTGCAGTGCGGACCCCGCGACCCCGCCGAGGTCGTACTCCACGGCACGGACGTTCAGCCCCTGCTCGCGGGCGGCCTGCTCGGTCAGGCCGACGCTCGCGACCTCGGGGTCGGTGAAGGTGACCTGGGGGACCGCGGCGTGGTCTGCCGTCGCGACGTGGGCGCCCCACGGCTCGGTGTGCAGCGGCGTACCCTGGTACCGGGCCGCGATGGCCTCGCCGGCTGCCCGGGCCTGGTACTTGCCCTGGTGGGTGAGGAGTGCTCGGTGGTTGGCGTCGCCGACGGCGTACAGCCAGTCGGTGCCGTGCACGAGCATGGTGTCGTCGACCTCGAGCCAGTCACCGGCGGTGAGCCCGACGGACTCGAGCCCCAGGTCGGCGGTGTGCGGGGTGCGGCCGGTGGCGGCCAGGACCTCGCTCGTGATGACGGTGGTGTCGTCGTCGAGTGTGGTGGTGACGAGCCCGTGCTCGTCGCGGTCGACCCGCACGGGGCTCACACCGGTGCGGACGTCGACGCCGAGTTCGCGGAGCGCTTCGGTGACGAGCTCGCCGGCGAACGGCTCCATTCCGCCGAGCAGCCCGTGGCGGGCGACGAGGGTGACCTTCGCACCGAGCGATGCCCACGCGGTGGCGAGCTCCGAGCCGGCGACGCCGCCGCCGATCACGAGCAGGCTCTCCGGCACCTGCTGGGCGCTGGTGCCCTCGCGCGTGCCCCACGGCTTCGCGTCGGCGAGTCCCGGCACGTCCGGGAGCGCGTGCAGCGACCCGGTCACGACCGCGACGGCGGCGCGGGCCGTGTGCGTCTCGCCGCCGACCTCGATCGTCTTCTCGCCGGTGATGCGGGCGTGGCCGCGGATCAGGGCGATGTCGGCGGACTCGAGCCAGGACACCTGGCCGTCGTCCTTCCAGTCCGAGGTGAACGAGTTGCGGCGCGCGAGCACGTGGGCCGCGTCGAGTTCGCCGGTGACGGCCTGCTTTGCACCGTCCAGGCGCTTCGCCGCGGCCAGGGCGTGGCCGCTGCGCAACAGTGCCTTCGACGGCATGCACGCCCAGTAGGAGCACTCGCCGCCGACCAGTTCGGACTCCACGATCGCGACCGCCAGGCCGCGCTTGTGGGCGTAGTCCGCCACGTTCTCGCCGACTGCGCCGGCGCCGATCACGATGAGGTCGTAGTCCGTCATGGGGCCGAGCGTACGCGGACCGGCATGGGGCGCGCCCGGCGCGCCGGGTCGGTTCTCAGGCCACCCGGGAGGCGCTGGTCAACGCCCCGACGACGCGCAGGATCACGCCGAGGTCGTCCACTGCACGGTCCGGGTCGACGGGAGCGAATCCGGTGAGCGCGGCGCCGGCCAGGCGGCGGCCGCGGGTCGCGGCCTGGATCCGCTCGACCAGACCGGCGCCGTCGAGTCCGAACGGCACTGGCTCGAGCAGGCCGTCGACCTCGGACGGGTCGAGGACGTCGAGGTCGACGTGCACGAACACGGACGTGGCTCCGGTGGCGTCGACGGCGGCGGCGAGAGCGTCCGGGGTGGCGGCGTCGACGTCGAGCCGGGTGATCCCGGCTCGGTCCAGCGCCGCTTCCTCGGCGTCGTCGAGGCCCCGGACCCCCGCGACCACGACCGACGAGGCGGGGAGCACGGGCAGTGCGGGGAACAGCTCGTCGACGCGGTCGACGAGGATCCGCAGGGCTGCGGTCTCGGCGGCGACGGGTTGCGCGCGGTTGAGCGGGCGGTACCCGCTGGACCCGGCGATCCGCACGAACGCGGTGTCGGGGCCGAGGCCCACGGTCGCGCCGAGGACGCTCGCGCCGTCCCCGCCGACGACGAGGACCGGTTCGCTGGCGACGCCGGTCTCCGCTGCCACGCGGTCGGCAACAGCGAGCACGGAGGTGTAGCGGGCGACGGCCGTCTCGAGGCGGTCGCCGGCTCCGGTGGGGACGTCGACCACGGTGGTGGACGCTCGGGGGAGGTCGGCCGCGATCGCGGTCGCTCCGTCCCCGAGGCGCATCGCGCGCGACGACGCCGAACCCTGCCACTGACCGACCACGAGGAACTGCATCGTCTCAGTCTGTCAGGTGGGGTCCGGCGTCGTCCGGGAAGGTCAGAGGCTCGACGAGCCGCCGGACTTCAGCGCGGCGAGTCGTGCTTCGACCTCGGCGTCCTTGCCCACGTCCTCGAGGCTCTCGAACTGGGCGTCGAGGCTCGACGACTGCAGCTCCTGCTGCCCGAGGACCTTCGCTTCTTCACGACGGACCTTCTCCTCGAAGCGACCGAGGTCGCTCGTCGGGTCGAGCACGTCGATGTTGCCGAGCGCGTCGTTGACCTTGGACTGCGCTTCGGCCGTCTTGGAGCGGGCGACGAGGTTGTCGCGCTTCGCCCGGAGTTCCTCGAGCTTCTGCTCCATGCCGGCGAGCCCGGTCTTGAGCTTCTCCACCGCTTCGTTCTGCGAGGCGAGGTTCGGCTCGGCGTCCTTGACCTCCTGCTCGGCGGCGATCTGCTTGCCGATCGCGATCTTGGCGAGGTTGTCGAACTTGTCCGCCTCGGCCGTCTTGCCCTCGGCGCGGTACTTGTCCGCGGCGGAGGACGCGTTGGCCGCCTTCTGGCCCCACTCGGTCGAGGCGCGCTTGTCCTCTTCGTGGTCCTGCTCGAGCAGGCGCACGTTGCCGATGGTCTGCGCGATCGCCGTCTTCGCGTCGGCGATGTTGTTCGTGTAGTCGCGCACGAGCTGGTCCAGCATCTTCTGCGGGTCCTCGGCGTCGTCGATGAGCTGGTTGATGTTCGCCCGCACGAGGGTGGAGATGCGGCCGAAGATCGTCTGCTTTGCCATTGCTGTTCCCTTTCCTGGAAGGTCTGACGTGGTGTGTCTGGTCTGTCGGGTGTGTGGTCTGCTCGTCGGCTGGGGCGGGGTCAGAAGCGGCCGCCGCCGGAGAACCCGCCTCCGCCGCCTCCGCCGCCCCCACCACCGAAGCCGCCGCCCCCGCCGAAGCCCCCGCCGCCGCCCCCGAAGGAACCGCCGCCGAAGCTGCCGCCGCGGCCGCCGAGCAGGCCGCCGAGCACGATGCCGGTGACGAGGCCGCCGAGCTGTGCCCCGTTGCCGCCGCCACCGCCGAAGCCGCCGCCGCCGCCGCCCCAGCCGCCCATGTCGCCGTTCGCGGCGTCCATCGCGGCGGCCGCGTACTGCTCTGCGGCGCGTGCGGCCTGCAGGGCCTGTCCGGGATCGGTCGTGGCGAGCTGCACGGCGTCGTCGAGGGCGCGCTCGGCCTCGGACAACCGGGTGCGGGCGGTCGGTCCGATGCCGCCGCGGTGCAGCGAGATGTACTCCCGCGCCTGGCTGATCCGGTTCCGGGCGTCGCGCAGGGCGTCGTCGAGCGCTCGGGACGCCCGGCGCTGCTGCTCCTCGGCACCGCGGGCTGCGGCGATGGCCTGGTCGATCTCGGTGTTCGCCTTGGTGAGGGCGTCGACCGCGGCGACCGGGTCCTTCGGGTCGAGGCCCTGTCGGAGAACGGTCTGCGCCCGTGTGACGGCGGCGGCGAGGTCGGGACCGCCGACGGTGAGCGTCCGGGCCGCCGCGACGTCGCCCTCGATGTCGATGCGCATCGCCTCGGCGCGCGCCGTGGCCTCGGCGAACGACCCCTCGGCGGCGATGGCGCTGTTCGTGAGTTGTTGCACCTGCGCCAGTGCGTGCTGGGCGTCACGCACGGCGACCACGGCCTCGCCCTTGTCGCCCGCGGCGATCGCCGCGGTGGCCGCGTTCGAGCGCTCGGTGGCGTAGGCGAGGACCTGGTGGGCCTGGTCGACGTTGTCGGACACGGTGGCGAGGGTGCGCCCGGTGTACCTCGACCGGACGCGGTCGAGGGCTGCTGCTGCCGCGCCGACCGAGGCCGGGGCGGCCGCCACCGCCTGGGCCAGTGCGACCGCAGCGTCGTCGACGCCGTCCTCGAGCGACCGGAGTTGGTCGAAGGCCTCGGTCTGCTCCTCGATCGAGGCGTGCGCCTGCTGGCAGATCGCGATGATCTGGTTCGCCCAGTCGGCACGCTGCTGGGGGGAGTCGGGGATCTCGTCGTCGAGCTGCTGCCGGAACGTGAAGGCCTTGCGCACGGCCTGCTGCGCGGCGGCGACGGCGTCGGCGAAGGGCTTCGCGGCGTCGGGACCGAACTGCGCCGTGGCGAACCCGACCTCTTGCTCGGCGGTGCGGAGTTCGTCGTCGATGGTGACGAGCGCTCCGCCCGCGGTGCGTTCGAGGTCGGCCAGGGACTCCTGCTGCGCCTTGGTGGCGGCTGCGGTCCTGCGTTTGTTGCGGGTGCGGATGACGAGCACGACGACCACCAGGCCGACGACGATGATGAGCAGCAGGACCCAGAGCCAGGTCAGGTCCGGCGGCGCCTGGGTGTCGGTCAGGCCGTTGGCGAACGCCACGGCCGCGCCGGACCAGTCGCCCTGCTTGAGCTCGGGGAGCAGTGCGTCGTTCACGGCGCTCTGCACGTCGGACTCGGAGATGGCGGTCTCGTTGGTCTGCTGGACGTCGTAGTTGCGCTCGTCGACCGCGACGGACAGCAGGATGCCGTCCGTGTCGATCTGGTTCCGGTCCATGACCGCGGAGCCCCATGCGGTGTGGTCCGTCGGATCGGTGAACGTCGGCACGAACACCACGTACAGCTGCGTCTGGGTCTCGGCGTACAGGTCCTGCACCGCCTGTTCGACCTGCGCCTGCTGCGACGAACTGAGGGCGTCGGCTTCGTCTAGGACGTACGCCCCACCCAGGTCGACGGGTGCCGTGGCCTGCGCGGTCGCTGCCGGAGCCAGGACGATCAGCATCGCCACGACCGCTGCCGTGACGCGACCCCAGAGCCGCGCTGTCCCCCGTTCCGTGCTCGACCCGCCTGTGCCCGATCCGTGCTGGACCGTTCGCATCCGTCCTCCGTCCGTCACCGGTCGGCGCCGTCGACACCGCACCGAACCGCGCCCTGTGTGCGCCGTCGCCCGGAGTCTATCGACGCCCCGGAGCGCACGGACAGACTCCCGGTGAACCCTGTGGACAAGCCGATCCATGGGAGTCTTGTCCCCCGAGCCGGGGTATGCTGACGGCACTGTTCGACGACGAACGGAAGGGAACAGCAATGGAGCGAACCACGAGTACCGAGGTCGTCCCGCTCGAGGACGGCTACCACCGCGTGTCGACGCCGGCGACCGGCGTGATCGGCTTCGTGCGCGAGCACGACGGCCGCTACGAGGTGCTGCGCGGACGCGTCCGGCAGGCGACCCGATCCGAGGGTCTCTACAGCACCATGAACGTCGCACTCATCGCGCTCACGCACGCGTAGCGACACGGCTCTGGACCGGCCATCCGCGCACCGTAGGCTGCGTGCGTGGGTGAGTCGGGCCTCCAGACCGTCGTCGTGACGCTGTGCGCGCCCGGCTCGGACCGCGCTGCCGACCGGGAGGCCCTAGTCGCCGCCGTCGCGTCGGCGTCCGGTTCCGAGACGGCCGAGGTGCGCGCGGGGCGCGTCTGCCCGCACTGCCGCGGGACCGACCACGGTCGTCCGTGGGCCACGGTGAACGGCACCGGCTACGGCGTCAGCTTGTCGCGCACGACCGGAGCACTCGCCATCGCCGTCGCTCCCGGCATGGTCGGCGTCGACGTCGAGCGCGTGTCCCGCGTCGCCGCAGCGCCGCTCGACGCCTTCACGTCCGGTGAACGCGGTCGTTCGGCGGGTGACGTCGGCCTGCTCGCGGCCTGCTGGGCGGCGAAGGAGGCCGTGCTGAAACGCGACGGCCGGGGCCTGCGCGTCGACCCGATGGCGGTGGACGTCGACGTCGCGGCCGGGTCCGCGCGCTTCGAGGGGGTCGACCACGCCGTCACGGTCCTCCGACCGGCAGCCGACCTGGTGCTCGTCGTCGCGGCCGGCGGACTGCCCGTCGTGGTCGCGGGGACGGTCAGCGGGGGAGCGTGAGCACCGCTGCGCCGTCCTCGGTGATCGCGATGGTGTGCTCGGTGTGGGCCGTCCGGGCTCCTGTGGCGCTGCGGAGCGTCCAGCCGTCGGGGTCGGTGACGAGCACGTCGGTGTCGGCCATCACCCACGGCTCGAGCGCGAGCAGGAGCCCCGGCCGGAGCGTGTAGCCGCGACCCGCGCGGCCGGTGTTCGACACGTGCGGGTCCTGGTGCATGGTCGAACCGATGCCGTGGCCGCCGAACTCGACGTTGACGGGGTAGCCCGCGGCCTCGAGCACGGTGCCGATGGCGTGCGACAGGTCGCCGGTGCGCGCACCGGGTCCGGCAGCGGCGATCCCGGCGGCGAGGGCGCGCTCGGTGGCGTCGATGAGGGCGAGGTCCTCGTCGCGCGGGGTGCCGACGACGAAGCTCACCGCGGCGTCGGCGGCGATGCCGTCCAGGGACACCGCGAGGTCGAGGGTCAGCAGGTCGCCGTCGGCGAGGGCCCGGTCGTGCGGCAGCCCGTGCAGCACGGCGTCGTTCACGGCGGTGCAGATGTGGTGGCCGAACGGACCGCGGCCGAACGAGGGTGCGTAGTCGACGTAGCAGGAGTCGGCACCGGCGTCCTCGATCATCTGCTTCGCCCACCGGTCGATCTCGAGCAGGTTCGTGCCGACGCGGGTCCGTTCGCGCAGGGTCTGCAGGATGGTGCCCACGAGGGCACCGGTGGCGCGGGCCTTGTCGACCTCGGTGGGCGTCAGGATCTCGATCACGCGGATGATCATACCGGTATTACTATGTGGGAATGGTCCGTCTCCCGCTCAGCCCCGACGAGGTCGCGCGCGGCCGCCGCCTCGGTGCGCTGCTCCGTCGTGCCCGTGGTCCACGGTCGATCGTCGACACCGCCGTCACTGCCGGGATCTCGCCCGAGACGCTCCGCAAGATCGAGACCGGGCGCATCGCGACGCCGGCGTTCTCGACCATCGCATCCGTCGCCGGCGTGGTCGGACTGTCGCTCGACGCCGTGTGGTCCGAGGTCAGCTGCGACCCGGCCGACGGCGAACTGGCGGGCTAGCCGACCGGGCAGCGGAGCCCGCTGGTCAACCGGTCGGCGGAGCCCGCTAGTCGACGTGCGGCGCGGGCAGCGCCGGAACCGACGCCTGGTCGATCCACCGGCCGGTGACCGCACGGACGTCCGCGACGGGACGGCCGGCGGCGTCCGCGAACGCGCCGAGCACGTCGGGCACCGTCACCGAACCGTGCCGGTGCCGTTCGGTGATGCTCCGGAGCCCGGCGAAGAAGGCGTCGTCGCCGAACGTGCGGCGGACGGCGTGCAGGGCGAGGGCGCCGCGCTTGTAGACGCGGTCGTCGAACATGTCCTTCGCGCCGGGGTCCCCGACGACGAGGTCCTCGGGCTGGTCGAGCAGGCCTTGCCGGTACTCCGCCGCGAGCGTGTCGGCGGTGTCGCCACCGCGTTCCTCGGACCAGAGCCACTCGGCGTAGCAGGCGAACCCCTCGTGCAGCCAGATGTCCTGCCAGCGCGCGACCGTCACCGAGTTGCCGAACCACTGGTGTGCGAGCTCGTGCGCGATGAGCCGGTCGGTGCCGTGCTCGCCGTCGACGTGGTTGCGGCCGAACACCGCCAGCCCGTGGGCTTCGAGCGGGATCTCGAGCTCGTCGTCGGTGACCACGACGCCGTACGCCGCGAACGGGTACGGGCCGAAGCGGTCGGAGAACAGCGCGAGCATCTCCGGCACCTGACCGAAGTCGGTCTTCGCGGCGGTCGCCAGGTCGGCGGGGTGGTGCAGGGTGACGGGGACGACGGCGCCGCGGAGCCTCGTCGTGCGGTACCGGCCGATCTGCACCGTCGCCAGGTACGTCGCCATCGGCTCGGTGGTGGCGTAGGTCCAGCGGGTGCCGATCCGGTCGCGTTCCTTGCCGAGCAGGTCGCCGTTCGCCAGGACGTCGTACGCGGCCTCGGCGGCGATCTCGAACCGGTAGGTCGCCTTGTCGTCCGGTCGGTCGTTGCACGGGAACCACGAGGGTGCCCCGGTCGGCTGGGCCGCGACGATGACGCCGTCGGTGAGCTCCTCCCACCCGACCTGACCCCAGGCGCTGCGCACCGGGCGCGGGTTGCCGCGGTACTTCAGGTGCACGGTGAACGTCGTGTCGGCCGCGATCGGGGAAGCCGGGGTGACGGTGACCTTGTGCACGGCGTTCGACACCTTCTTCGCGCGGGCACCGTCGACGTCGGCGCGCTCGACGCTCAGGCCGTGCAGGTCGACCACGATCCTGTCGAGCGGCTCGAGGGCGCGCGCGGTGATCGTCGCGGTGCCGTCGAGGCGGTTCGTGGCGACGCGGTAGTCGAGGCGGAGGTCGTAGTGCTCGGCGCTCCAGCGTCGGTCGCCGCTGTGCGGGGTGTACGGGTCGGCAGCGGAGGTGTTCGGCACGGTCTCAGTCAACCCCATGGCGCCGGTCAGTCCGCCACGGTGCCCGGCTCGGCTGTCCACGGAGCGATGGGGTTGCCGGACCACCGCGACCCGGTCGGCACCTGCTCGCCGCGCATCACGAGCGAGGCCGGACCCACCGTCGCGCCCGTGCCGATGCCCGCGGCGGGCAGGACGACGCTGTGCGGGCCGAGGGTCGCCCCGGCGTCGAGCCGGACCGTGTCGAGCTGCATCACGCGGTCGTGGAACAGGTGGGTCTGCACGACGGTCCCGCGCGCCACCGAGGCGCCGGCGCCGATCGTCACGAGGTCGGCCTCGGGGAGCCAGTAGGTCTCGAGCCAGGTGCCGCGGCCGATCGTCGCACCGAGGCTCCGCAGCCACGCCGCCAGGGCCGGGGTGCCGGTGGCCTGCTCGGCGAACCACGGCCGGGCGACCGTCTCGACGAAGGTGTCCTGCACCTCGTTGCGCCACACGAACGACGACCACAGCGGGTGCTCGCGGGCGGTGATCCGGCCGACGAAGACCCACTTCGCGATCGTCGACACCACCGCGGCGACGGCGCCGGCGACGATCAGCACCGGCCCGGCGAGCAGCACCGTCCACCCGACACCGACCGCGGACCACAGGGCGAGCAGCGTGCCGGCCACGCCGAGGGCGACGCCCGCGGACACCATCGGCGCCACGAGCCGCAGCAGCTCCCAGCAGCCGCGGGCGACCTTGAGTCGCACCGGCGGACGGAAGGTGCGCTCCTCGTCGAACTGCGTCGCCGCACGGCGGAGCCGCACCGGGGGCGAGCCGAGCCACGACGACCCGCGCTTGGCCTTCTTCGGCACGGCGGACAGGACCGCCACCAGGGCTTCGCGCGGTACCGAGCGTCCGGCGCCCGTCATCCCGCTGTTGCCGAGGAAGGCCCGCCGGCCCACCTTCGACCGGCCGATCCGCACCCGGCCCCCGCCGAGCTCGTACGTCGCGACCATGGTGTCGTCGGCCAGGAACGCCCCGGACGCGATCTGCGTCAGCGCGGGGATGAGCAGGACCGTGGAGATCTCCGTGTCCCGGCCGACCTTCGCTCCGAGCAGCCGCAGCCACACCGGCGTCACGAGCGAGGCGTACAGCGGGAACAGCAGCGTCCGGGCCGCGTCGAGCACCCGCTCCGTCGACCACGCCTGCCAGCCGATGCGCGAGCGCACGGGGTGGCGTCCCTCGTGCAACCCGATGCCGAGCAGCCGCACCGACCCCACCACGAGCAGGGCGTACACGGCCCCGGCGACCACGGTCGCGAGCGGCACCGTCGCGAGGGCGCGCAGGACGGCGTCACCGAGCGTCGGCGCGCGCCCGACCAGGGCGGCGGCGACCAGCAGCCCGACCGCGACACCGATCACCGGCAACCCGGCCACGGCCACGGAGCCGGCCCCGTACGCCAGCAGCCAGCGTCGACGCGACGGGGGACGGGCCTCCCGGCCGTGCCTGGCCGAGCCGACGCGTTCGGCGGGCGAACCCGCCCAGCGTTCCCCGGCGGGCACCCGGCCGGCGACGGCCGAACCGGCCTCGACCTCGGCGCCCGCGCCCACGTGCGCACCGGGCAGCAGCGTGGTGCGGCTGTGCACGACCGCGTCGTCCTCGACGCGGACCCGACCCAGTCGGAACACGTCGCCGTCCACCCAGTGCCCCGCGAGGTCGACCTCCGGCTCGATCGACGCACGCTTGCCGATCGTGAGCATCCCGGTCACCGGCGGGAGCGTGTGCAGGTCGACGTCGGTGCCGATCCGCGCCCCCAGCGCACGGGCGTAGTAGCTGATCCACGGCGCCCCGGCGGTCGAGGGGCCGTCGACCGCCTCGGCGATCCGCTCCGCCAGCCAGACCCGCAGGTGCACCGAACCGCCACGGGGGTGGTCGCCCGGCCGCACCCCGACGAGCAGCAGCCGGGCGAGCACGACCGTCACCGCCATCTTGCCGATCGGCGTCACGAACACCAGCAGCGCGACCACGAGTGCCGGCCAGGGGAGCACCGGCAGGAACGGCAGCGTGGTCGCGTGCAGCACCGCCGCGACCAACGCCGTCCACGTCAGGACCCGCAGCCCCCGCAACACCTGCACCGGCAGCCCGAGCACCGTCATCGCGAGCCCCGTCGCCGGCGGGACCGGGGCCACGTCGCGCGACGCCGCCGCGACCGGACCGGACTCGTCCAGCGCGGCCGCCAGCGCACCGATGCGCGGGTGGTCGTACACGTCCGCCACCGTCGTCGTCGGGAACCGCTCGCGGATCGCCGAGACGAGCTGCGCCGCCGTCAACGAACCGCCGCCGTGCGCGAAGAAGTCGTCGTCGACGCTCGACACCGGCACCCCGAGGATCGCCGCCCACCGCTCCGCGATCCAGGCGACGGTGTCCGGCAGCATCGCGGCGTCGGTCGCTCCGGGCAACGGCCACGGCAGGGCGGCACGGTCGACCTTGCCCGACGTCCGCGTCGGCAACGAGTCCACCACCGCGACGAGCGGCACGAGGGCAGCGGGCAGCTCCTGCCGCAACCGGGCGTTCGCGAGCGCGACGTCGACCGTGGCACCCGCGACCGGAGCCACGTACCCGACCAGCACCTGGTTCCCCGCAGGGGTCCGCTGCACCACCGCCGCACCACCCGCCACGTCGTCGAGCGCCTGCAGGGCCGCGTCGATCTCACCGAGCTCGATCCGCCGGCCCCCGAGCTTCACCTGATCGTCCGCGCGTCCCTGGAACACGAGTCCCTCGGGGTCGTACCGCACCAGGTCGCCGCTCCGGTACGCCCGCGCCCACCCGAGCTCCGGGAACGGCGCGTACTTCTCAGCGTCCTTCGCCGGGTCCAGGTACCGACCCAACCCGACACCACCGATCACGAGCTCCCCGACCCCACCCGGCTCCACCCGCTGCCCGGCAGCGTCCACCACCGCCAGGTCCCACCCGTCCAGCGGCAGCCCGATCCGGATCGGTTGGCTCCCGTCGAGCAGGGACCCGCACGCCACCACCGTCGCCTCGGTCGGCCCGTACGTGTTCCACACCTCACGGTCACGACTCGCGATGCGCGCCGCCAGCTCCGGCGGGCACGCCTCACCACCGAAGACCACCAGCCGCACCTGCTCCAACGCGTCGTCCGGCCACAGCGCCGCGAGCGTCGGCACCGTCGACACCACCGTGATCGTGTGCGCGATGAGCCACGGCCCCAGGTCCACCCCCGTCCGCACCAACGACCGCGGCGCCGGCACCAACGCGGCACCGTGCCCCCACGCCAACCACATCTCCTCGCACGACGCGTCGAACGCCACACTCAGCCCCGCCAGTACCCGGTCGCCCGGACCGATCGGCGCCGACTGCAGGAACATCCGCGCCTCGGCGTCCACGAACGCCGCAGCACTGCGGTGGGTGACCGCCACGCCCTTCGGCACGCCCGTGGACCCGGACGTGAAGATGATCCACGCATCGTCGTCCTCGTGGGGGAGTGCGGCGCTCGCCGCAGGGTCCGTCACGGGCAGTTCGCCGCCAACGCGGTCGCGCAGGACGCCGCCGGCTCCGATGACGCCCACGACGCCGGCCTCGCCGAACACCAGGGTCGCGCGTTCCTCGGGGTCGTCGGCGTCGACGGGCACGTACGCGGCTCCGGCGGCGAGGACGGCGAGGATCGACAGGTACAGGTCGCGTCCGCCGGAGGGGATCCGCACGCCGACCCGGTCGCCCCGTCGGACACCGCGCCGGGCGAGGTCGTCGGCCTGTGCGCGCACCAGGTCGAGCAGGGCGGCGTAGTCGACGGTGCCGGCGGGGTCCTCGAGCGCGGTGGCGGTCGGGTGGGTGGCCGCGGTCGCCGCGAGGACGTCGAACAGCGTCCGTGGCGCGGGGGCGTCCCCGCCGCGGGCGAGTTCGAGCTGCGCGTTCCCGGTGCCGGTGGTCATCGGTTCCCTCTTCCCGGCCGCGTGCAGGACGACCGGCCCGTGATCCTAGGGGGTCGAGGTGTCGCGCTCGGAAACAGACGCCCCGGCCCCGGTGCCGAGGTCCGCACGCGCCGCGTCGAGCGCCCGCGCGATCCCGATCGAGTCGTCGAGCGAGTGCACCGGCGACTCCGTCCGGCCGTCCGCCACGTACCGGGCGAGCGCCGCCGCCTGCCAGACGAGCCCCTGCCGACCCCGCAGCCCGGTCGGCTCCGACCAGCGGTCCTCCCCACCCCGGTGGTGCACCGCGAACGACGCCGGGAACACGAAGTGGTCGGTGTACCGCACGGTGGCCCGGCTGCCCGCGATGGCCGCCAGCCCCGGCGTCCACGCCGTCATCGACGTGGCCACCACGGCCTGTGCGCCACCGTCCGCCGTCGACACGGTGACGGACTGGAGGTCGACCCCGCGATCCGAGACCGCTCCCGTCGTGCTGCTGGTCACCGGGGCGCCGGTGGCGAACCGTGCGAACCAGTGCCCGTAGACACCGGCATCGAGGAGTGCGCCGCCGCCGGCGGCGGGGTCGAACATGCGGTCGGCCGGGTCCGGGTCGTGCGGCCACCCGACGTCCACGGTCGCGAGCCGGACGTCGCCGAGGGCGCCGTCCGCGAGCAGACGGGCGATCACCGTGGAGCCGGGCAGGTACCGGGTCCACATGGCCTCCATCGCCAGGACGCCCTCGGCCCGTGCGGCGTCGGCGAGGGTGCGGGTGTCCGCGGCCGAGGTCGTCATCGGCTTCTCGACGAGGACGTGCTTGCCCGCGGCGATCGCGAGCAGCGCGTGCCCGAGGTGCTGCGGGTGCGGGGAGGCGACGTAGACGACGTCGACGGTGGGGTCCGCGACGAGGGCCTCGTACGAGCCGTGCACCCCGGGGACGCCGTGGCGGGCGGCGAAGGCGGCGGCACGCTCGGGGGAGCGGGACCCCACGGCGACGACGCGCTGGTCGGAGTTCGCGTGCATCGTGGCGGTGAAGTCGTTCGCGATCTCCCCGGGGCCGATCACGCCCCACCCGAGCGCCGGCCCGCCTCGGAGTGCGTGGACCTCGGGCTCGGGGAACGTCATCGTCATGCCGGCACGCTACCGGGCGGACCCGACAGTCGTCGCGCGGCGTGGCGCCCCGGATCCGACCCGCGCGGCCCTGCGGTGTTGTTCTGGTGCCCCCAGGAGGATTCGAACCTCCGCCCCTGCCTCCGGAGGGCAGTGCTCTATCCCCTGAGCTATGGGGGCCAAGGGGTGGAACAACCGTAGCAGGTCCGGCGCGCGGTCCCGGACAGCGCGTGTCGCGCAGGGGACGCGACTGCAGGGCGGACGGGAGGCGCGGTGCGGGCCCGCCACGGGCCTCCCGTCCGCACGGTGCGCACGTCGCGGGGCCCGTGCGAGGTTCCGTGTTCCGTGCGGCGCTGTAGACGCGCACCGTGCGTGCAACTTCGCACCGGATGGCGGACCCGGCACCGTGCGCGGTCGTCGCTGCACGGGAGGCGCGGTGCGGGCGCGCCTCGGGCCTCCCGTCTGCACGGTGCGCGCGTTGCGGGCCCGTGCGAGGTTCCGTGTTCCGTGCGGCGCTGTAGACGCGCACCACGCGTGCAACTTCGCACCGGATGGCGGACCCGGCGCCGTGCGTGGTCGCGTCAGCCCGCGGCCGCGTCAGCCCGCCGGCGTCGCCGACGCCGTCGGCTGCAGCGCGGCGCGGACCGCGTCGACGACGGGCTGTGCACCGCCGGGCTCGGTGAACAGCGTCGACTGCGTGGTGATCCAGTACGGGTCCGCGAAGGCGTCCGCGCGGCCGACGTCGTCGTTCAGCGCGAAGTAGCCCTCGACGCGGTAGGTGGGGACCGAGCCGCCCCGGTCGTACAGGGCGTCCTTCAGGTTGGTGAGCGACTTCTCAGGCAGGTCGGCGACGGCGAGGGTGATCGTCTCGGTGTCGTCGTCGGTGGCGACGAACTGGCAGACGCGGCCCCGCTGCTTCGCGATGGTGGCGGCGGGGGAGCCCTTCGCCGGGGTGAAGGAGTCGTCGAGTGCGAAGGTCGTGCCGTACACCGACAGGGCCTCGGTCGGCAGGAGCTCGGCGCACGTCTGGGCCACCGCCGTGCCGACCGGGGTCGCACTGGGCGTCGGGTCGCTGTCGCCGCCGCTCGAGCAGGCCGACAGGGCGAGTGCTGCTGCGGCGGTGACGACGGCGACGGAGCACGCCCGGGCACGGCTTCGGGTGGTCATGCCGACATGATGGCCCATCGTCCGGCGTGCACCTGGGTGTCCCGGTAGACTCGTCCGCCGTGACTCCTGCCGAACTCTCCGCCGCGTACCTGTCGATCCTGACCGGGATCGTCGAGCGACGAGGCGCGTCCGAGACCGTGACGATCGGGGACTCCCACGTGGTGCTCGAGCGGCCGAAGAACCGCGCGCACGGCGACTGGGCCTCGAACGCCGCCATGCAGCTCGCGAAGCGCATCGGCACGAACCCGCGTGAGCTCGCGACGGAGATCGCCGGTGAGCTGACCGAGCTCGACGGCGTGGCCTCGGTCGACGTCGCCGGCCCGGGGTTCATCAACATCACGCTCGAGGCGGCGGCGGCCGGTGAGATCGCCCGCACGATCGTCGAGGGCGGCGAGTCCTTCGGGCGCGGCGACCTGTACGACGGCGTCCGGATCAACCTGGAGTTCGTGTCGGCGAACCCGACCGGCCCGATCCACATGGGCGGCGTGCGCTGGGCGGCGGTGGGCGACAGCCTGGCCCGCGTGTTCCAGGCGCAGGGCGGCCTGGTCACCCGTGAGTACTACTTCAACGACCACGGTGCGCAGATCGACCGCTTCGCCCGCTCGCTCGTCGCGTCGGCGCTCGGTGAGCCCACGCCGGAGGACGGCTACGGCGGCGCGTACATCTCCGAGATCGCGGCGCGTGTGATCGCGACGCTCGACCCGTCGACCGACGTCAAGGACCTGCCGCGCGACGAGGCGCAGGAGGTCTTCCGGCGTGAGGGCGTGGACTTCATGTTCGCGGACATCAAGTCGTCGCTGCACGACTTCGGTGTGGACTTCGACGTCTACTTCCACGAGAACGCCCTGCACGAGTCGAAGGCCGTCGAGCGCGCCATCGCCCGTCTGCGTTCGGCCGGCGTGATGTACGAGGCCGAGGGCGCCGAGTGGCTCCGCACGACCGACTTCGGCGACGACCGCGACCGCGTGGTCATCAAGTCCGACGGTGAACCCGCGTACATCGCCGGCGACCTGGCGTACTACCTCGACAAGCGCGAGCGCGGGTTCGAGCGCAACCTGATCATGCTCGGCGCGGACCACCACGGCTACGTCGGTCGGATGATGGCGATGTGCGCCGCGTTCGGTGACGAGCCCGGCACGAACCTCGAGATCCTGATCGGGCAGATGGTCAACCTGCTCAAGGACGGCGAGCCGATGCGCATGTCGAAGCGCAACGGCACCATCGTCACGATGGAGGACCTCGTCGACGCCGTGGGGGTCGACGCCGGCCGGTACTCGCTCGTCCGGTTCGCCAGCGACACCGCGATCGACATCGACCTCGACCTGCTCACGAAGCGGACGAACGACAACCCCGTCTTCTACGTGCAGTACGCCCACGCGCGCACCCAGTCGGTGGCCCGCAACGCCGAGGCGGCCGGAGTCGACCGGTCCGCGTTCGACGCCTCGCTGTTGACGCACGACTCCGAGGGCGCCCTGCTCGGTGCCCTGGCCGAGTACCCGCGCGTGGTGCGCCACGCCGCGGAGCTCCGTGAGCCGCACCGCATCGCCCGGTACATCGAGCAGCTCGCGGGCCTGTACCACCGCTGGTACGACGCCTGCCGCGTGACCCCGCTCGGCGACGAGCCCGTCACCGACCTGCACCGCACGCGCCTGTGGCTGAACGACGCCACCGGCCAGGTCGTCCGCAACGGCCTCGGCCTGCTCGGTGTGAGCGCTCCGTCCCGCATGTAGCGGAGCGCCCGTCACGAGCAGACGGCCGAGCCGTTGTCGTGACGCGCCCCCTGACGGTCATCGCGCCCCGGTGTGCGGGGGCGCGATGACCGTGGCGGGGCGCGATCGAGCGGGCCCGCCCCGCACCCCGCGGCACCGCGCCTCCAAGCAGGCTGACGGGACCACCTGGCAGGGTGGGAGGCATGTCCGCCGCCACCGAACGCCCCCGCAAGCGCCGCCGCTGGCCCGTCATCCTGATCGTGGTCGTCGTCGTGCTCGCCGCCCTCGTCGTGATCGCCGAGTTCGTGCTCCGCGGGGTCGTCGACCGCATCATCGCGCAGCAGGTCGAGCAGTCGCTGCCCGACGGCACCACGGGCCAGGTCGAGGCGCACGCCGACGGGATCGTCATCCCGCAGCTCATCGGCGGCACGCTCGACCGGGTCGAGATCTCCTCGTCGAAGCTCACCGTCGACGGCATCCCGCTCGCCGCCGACGTCACCGCGCGGGACGTCCCGGTGGACGGCAAGGGCGACGTGCGCGACGTCGACGGTACCGTCACGCTCGCGTCGTCGAGCGTGAAGGACCTGTCGAAGTACAGCCCGCTGTTCGACCGGCTCTCCCTGGTGGACGGCGGCGTCGAGCTGTCCGGCTCCACCGCGGTGCTCGGCTACGACATCACCTACGCGGCGAAGGGCGACGTGGTCGCGCAGGACGACGGCCGCGGCATCACGATCACCCCGAAGAGCGTGCGGATCACCAACTCGGACCTCGGCCTCAAGGTGGACTCGATCCCCGGCGTCACGAACGTGCCGGTGCAGGTCTGCACGGCGCAGTTCCTGCCCGAATCGCTCCGCGTGCGCTCGCTCGACGTCTCGAAGGCCGACGCGACGGTCCGCGTCACCGCGGACGCGCTGCCGCTCAACGAGGAGGGTCTGCAGACGGTCGGCAGCTGCGGCTGATCCCGTGGTTGCGTAACGCGGCCGGGAGGCCCGTCCAGCGTCGGTAGGATCGGGTCCCGTGAGCGAGAACCCCCTTGCACCGCCGCGACTGCGGTTCCCGACGGACGCCTCCGAGTTGGTGGACCGGATCTGGCCCGCGTCCGCGACGCGGACCGACGACGGCGACCTGGCCATCGGCGGTGTCACCGCGACGGACCTGGTCCGGCAGTACGGCACCCCGCTCTACGTCGTCGACGAGCGCGACGTGCAGTCCCGTGCGGTCCGGGTGCGCAACGCGTTCACCGAGGCGTTCGAGGGCATCGGCACCCGCGCCCACGTCTACTACGCCGGCAAGGCGTTCCTGACGACCCAGGTCGTGGCGTGGATGGCCGAGGCCGACCTGCGCGTCGACGTCTGCACCGGCGGGGAGCTCGCGGTCGCCCTGGCCGCCGGCATCGACCCGGCGATGCTCGGCTTCCACGGCAACGACAAGTCCGACGCCGAGATCGCCCGCGCGGTCGAGGTCGGCGTGGGCACGATCGTGCTCGACAGCCACGAAGAGGTCCACCGTGTCGCCCGTGCCGCCGCGGACGCCGGGGTCGTGCAGCGCGTGCGCATCCGGATCAACAGCGGCGTGCACGCGTCCACCCACGAGTACCTGGCCACCGCGCGCGAGGACCAGAAGTTCGGCATCCCGCTCACCGAGGCCGTGGCCGCGGCCGAGGCGGTGCGCGCCGAGTCATCGCTGGTGTTCGTCGGACTGCACTCGCACATCGGTTCGCAGATCTTCGACGAGTCCGGGTTCCGTGAGGCCGCTCGACGCCTGATGGACGTGCACGCGACCCTCGTCGAGACCGGTCCGGTACCCGAACTGAACCTCGGCGGCGGCTGGGGCATCGACTACACCGAGGCCGACTCCGCCTTCGCGCCCGAGGACGTCGCCGACGCCCTCGCCGCGATCATCGCCGAGGCCTGCGCCGAGCGGGACATCCCCGTGCCCGAGGTCGCGGTCGAGCCCGGTCGCTACATCGTCGGCCCGGCGGGCATCACGCTCTACCGCGTCGGGACGATCAAGCCCGTCACCCTCGAGACCGGCGACGACGCGGGCCACGCGACGCGCACGTACGTGTCCGTCGACGGCGGCATGAGCGACAACGCCCGCCCGGCCCTGTACGGCGCGGACTACACCGCTCGGCTCGCCCGGACGTCCGAGTCGCCGGCCGTGCTCACCCGCGTCGTCGGGAAGCACTGCGAGAGCGGGGACATCGTGGTGAACGACGAGTACCTGCCCGGAGACGTCCAGCGCGGTGACCTGCTCGCCGTCGCGGCCACCGGCGCGTACTGCTGGGCGCTGTCGAGCAACTACAACCACGTGGGCCGCCCGCCGGTCGTCGCCGTGGCGGACGGCGCAGCCCGTATCCTCGTGCGGGGCGAGTCGATCGACGACCTCCTCGCCCGCGACACCGGGGTCGTGCCCGTACCCCACGCCGGCACCGGCCGCTGACCCGATGAACAGGGCTCACCCCCACCGACAGGAACCACACCAGATGATCGAATACCGCAACGTCCGCGTCGCGCTGCTCGGGGCCGGCTCGGTCGGGTCCCAGGTCGCTCGGCTCCTGCTCGAGCACGCCGACGAACTCGCCTCCCGCGCGGGTGCCGGCCTCGAACTCGTCGGGATCGCCGTGCGCGACGTCGACGCCCCGCGCGACGTCGACCTGCCGAAGGACCTCTACACGACCGACGCGGAGTCGCTCATCCTCGGTGCCGACATCGTCGTCGAGCTGATCGGCGGCATCGAGCCCGCGCGCACGCTCGTGCTGCAGGCGTTGCAGTCCGGCGCGGACGTCGTCACGGGCAACAAGGCGCTCCTGGCCACCCACGGTCCGGAGCTCTTCGCGGTGGCCGAGCAGGTCGGCGCGCAGCTGTACTACGAGGCCGCCGTCGCCGGTGCGATCCCGATCATCCGACCGCTGCACGACTCGCTCGCCGGTGACCGCATCGAGCGGATCATGGGCATCGTCAACGGCACCACGAACTTCATCCTCGACCTGATGGACCGGCAGGGGAGCACGTTCGAGGACGCCCTGGCCACGGCGACCGAGCTCGGGTACGCCGAGGCCGACCCGACCGCCGACATCGAGGGCTACGACGCCGCGCAGAAGGCCGCGATCCTGGCCTCGCTGGCGTTCCACACCTCGGTGCCACTGGCTGCCGTGCACCGCGAGGGCATCACGTCGGTCACCATTGAGCAGGTCCGCGCCGCGCGCAAGGCCGGCTACGTCGTGAAGATCCTGGCGACCGCCGAGCGACTGACCGACGAGGACGGCCGCGAGGGCGTCAGCGCCCGCGTCTACCCGGCCCTCGTTCCGGAGTCGCACCCCCTGGCGAGCGTGCACGGTGCGAAGAACGCGGTGTTCGTCGAGGCCGAAGCAGCCGGCGACCTCATGTTCTACGGTGCCGGCGCCGGTGGCGTCGAGACCGCGTCCGCCGTCCTCGGCGACCTGGTGTCCGCCGCACGTCGGCACGTCATCGGCGGCCCGGGCGTCGCGGAGTCGACCCAGTCGGACCTGCCCGTCTTCCCGATCGGCACCGTCCGCACGCGCTACCAGATCACCTTGCACGTCACGGACGCCCCCGGCGTGCTGTCGACGGTCGCCGGCGTGCTCGCGAAGCACGGCGTGAGCGTCGAGACCGTCGAGCAGACCACCGCGGGTGCCTCCGAGGGGACGGCCGCGCTCGTCATCGGCACGCACCTGGCGCGCGAAGCCGACCTGGCGGACACCGTCCGCACGCTCCGCGGCGAGGACGTGGTCCTGGACGTGACCAGCGTCCTGCGCTTCGTCGGCGCCTGACGCACCACGGGCCTCCAGGCCGACCCCGAACCGAAAACCAGACCGACCCACCGGACAGAGAGAGAAGCCTGATGGCCCACCAGTGGCAGGGAGTCCTGCGCGAGTACGCCGACCGACTCGACGTGACCGAGGCGACGCCGATCGTCACGCTCGGTGAGGGCGGCACGCCCCTCATCCCGGCTCGTCGGCTCTCCGAGCGCACCGGCGCCGAGGTCTACGTCAAGTTCGAGGGCATGAACCCGACCGGGTCCTTCAAGGACCGCGGCATGACGATGGCGATCTCGAAGGCCGTCGAGCACGGTGCGAAGGCCGTCATCTGCGCCTCGACCGGCAACACCAGCGCCTCGGCCGCCGCGTACGCCACGCACGCCGGCATCACCGCTGCGGTGCTCGTGCCCGAGGGCAAGATCGCCATGGGCAAGCTCAGCCAGGCCGTCGCGCACGACGCGCAGCTGCTGCAGGTCCAGGGCAACTTCGACGACTGCCTCGACATCGCCCGCGACCTGGCCGCGAACTACCCGGTGCACCTCGTCAACTCGGTCAACAACGACCGCATCGAGGGGCAGAAGACCGCCGCGTTCGAGGTCGTCGACGTGCTCGGTGACGCCCCGGACTTCCACTTCCTGCCGGTCGGCAACGCGGGCAACTACACCGCGTACTCGCGCGGCTACCGCGAGGACGTGGCCGCCGGCCGCACGACGAAGCTCCCGCGCATGTTCGGCTTCCAGGCGGCCGGCTCCGCGCCGATCGTCCGCGGCGAGGTCGTCAAGAACCCGGACACCATCGCGTCGGCGATCCGCATCGGCAACCCGGCCTCGTGGCAGTTCGCCCTCGAGGCCCGCGACGAGACCGACGGCTACTTCGGGGCCATCTCGGACGAAGCCATCCTCGCCGCGCACCACATCCTGTCGGCCGAGGTCGGCGTCTTCGTCGAGCCCGCGTCGGCGATCGGCGTCGCCGGACTGCTCGAGCGCGCCGACGCCGGCATCGTGCCGAAGGGCGCGAAGGTCGTCATCACCGTCACCGGCCACGGCCTGAAGGACCCGCAGTGGGCCCTGCGCACCGAGGACGGCAGCGAGGTCACCCCGACGAGCGTGCCGGTCGACACCAAGTCGATCGCGGACGTGCTCGGACTGGTCTCGGCGCAGTGAGCCTCGACCGCTCGTCCGGACCGGGGGAGGGCGTCACCGCCCACAGTGCTGTACCGGCCGGACGGGCGGTCCACGCTGTGCCCGCCGGACGGGCCGTGCGCGTCCGCGTGCCGGCGACGTCCGCGAACCTCGGCCCGGGGTTCGACTCGCTCGGCCTCGCGCTCTCGCTGTACGACGAGGTCGTCGTCCGGGTCCGCCCGGAACCCGGCGCCACCGTCACGGTGCAGGGCGTCGGCGCAGGCGAGGTCGCCACCGACGACACGAACCTGGTCGTTCGCGCCGTCCGCCGCGGCCTCGAGCACGCCGGCGTCGACCAGCCCGGCCTCGAACTGCACGCCACGAACGCGATCCCGCACGGCCGTGGGCTCGGTTCCTCGGCGGCCGCGATCGTCGCCGGCCTGATGGCGGCCCGCGGGCTGCTCGAGGGCGTCGTCGACCTGGACGCCTCGACGCTGCTCAGCCTGGCCACGGAGATGGAGGGGCACCCGGACAACGTCGCCCCCGCACTGTTCGGTGGGCTCACCATCGCGTGGATGACGGCCGAAGGACCCGCCTACAAGCGGCTCCTGGTGCACCGCGGTGTCGCACCGGTCGTGTTCGTGCCGACGTCCACGCTGTCGACGAAACTGGCCCGCTCCCTGCAGCCCGAGAACGTCCCGCACGCCGACGCCGCGTTCAACGTCTCCCGCTCGGCACTGCTCGTCGCCGCGCTCATCCAGAGCCCCGAGCTCCTGCTCGCCGCGACCGAGGACCGTCTGCACCAGGCCTACCGGGCCAGCGCGATGCCGGAGACCGACGCACTGATCGGACTGCTCCGTCAGCACGGGCTCGCGGCCGTCGTGTCCGGGGCGGGACCGAGCCTGCTCGTGCTCGGCAGCGACCCGGCGCAACGGCTCACCGCCGCGGATCTCGTCGCCCGGCACGGGGAATCCGACTGGCGGGCGCTCATGCTGGCCGTCGATCTCGGTGGTGCTACAGTGGTGGCGCACTCGGCGCTCGAAGCCGAACCCGCGTAGTCGCTCGGACTGCTCGTGCCATGGGGTCCATCCCGTGGCCAGCTCCGACGCAGCGCAGGGTCCGGTGCGCGGGGGCACTCTCTTTCTGATCACCGAATCCCGGTCCGTCGTCTGAACGGCGGTCGATGCATACCCGTGCATCCGGGACGGTGGAAACTCTCCGCGTTCTGCGGTTCGAAAGGAAACACCGACCTTGACCGACAACAACTCCGCCCAGGTGGAGATCCCCAGCGACCTGCGCGCCCTCCGACTGCCGGAACTCCAGCGCATCGCCTCGTCGCTCGGCATCACCGGGCTCTCCAAGCTCCGCAAGGGCGACCTCATCGCCTCGATCGAGGACAAGCGCCCCGTGACGGACGACGCCCCCGCCGCGGCAGCGCCCGCCGCGACCCCCGTCACGGCCCCGGTGACCGAGCAGCCGACGCTGCCGGAGCCGGCAGCCGAGGCACCGACCGCTCCGGTCGCCGACCCCGAGGCCCCCGCCGTCGAGTCCGAGCCGGCCGCGCCGTCGCGTGCCCGCCGTTCGCGTCGTGCGTCGTCCGGTGGCACCGTGAACGCCGGCCCGACCTCGGCCGCCGAGCACACCAATGCCGGCCACACCGGCACCGAGGACCTGCTCGCGGGCCTCGACCAGGTGCGTGCCGAGAAGGACGCCCAGGAAGCCGCCCAGACGCAGACCGGTGGACAGCGTCGCGGCCGCGGCCAGCGCGGTTCCGACCAGCAGGCCCAGCAGCCGAACGAGTCGGCCGACCAGCAGACGCCGACCTCGGCACCTGCGCAGGACGACCAGCAGGCCCGGAACGACCAGCAGAGCACCGAGGGTGCGTCGCAGGAGCAGTCCGGTGCCGCCGACTCCGGCGAGCAGAACGACCAGAACGACCAGCAGGGCGAGGGCGGTTCGCGTCGCGGCCGTCGCAGCCGTGGTCGTGGTCGTGGCCGTGGGCAGAACGCCGAGAACGGCGAGCAGAACGGTGACCAGCCGCAGCAGGACGGCCAGCAGCACCAGCAGGGCGGCCAGCAGAAGCAGAACGGCGGCGACCAGCAGAAGCAGGGCGACGCCAAGCAGGCCGACGCCAAGCAGAACGACGCCAAGCAGCGCGACCAGAAGCAGGACGACCGCGCCGAGCAGAAGCAGCAGGCGGCCAACCAGCAGAAGCAGAACGGTCAGCAGAAGCAGGGCCAGCAGGCCCAGCAGAACGCCGACGACTCCGAGGGCGGCCGCAGCCGTCGCCAGCGGGACCGCAAGCGCGGCCGTGGCGGCCAGAACGACGACTTCGAGCCCGAGGTCACCGAGGACGACGTCCTGATCCCGATCGCGGGCATCCTCGACGTCCTCGACAACTACGCGTTCGTCCGCACCACGGGCTACCTGCCCGGACCGAACGACGTCTACGTCTCGCTCGGCCAGGTGAAGAAGTACCACCTGCGCAAGGGCGACGCCGTCGTCGGCTCGATCAAGCAGCCCCGTGACAACGAGCAGCAGAGCCGTCAGAAGTACAACGCGCTCGTGACCGTCGACTCGGTCAACGGCCAGACCGCCGAAGAGGCAGCGGCCCGCGTCGACTTCTCCGACCTCACCCCGCTGTACCCGAACGAGCGCCTGCGCCTCGAGACGGAGCCCGGCAAGCTGAGCACCCGCATCATCGACCTCGTGTCGCCGATCGGCAAGGGCCAGCGCGGCCTGATCGTCTCGCCGCCCAAGGCCGGCAAGACCGTCGTGCTGCAGGCCATCGCCAACGCGGTCGCGAAGAACAACCCCGAGGCGCACCTCATGGTCGTCCTGGTCGACGAGCGGCCCGAAGAGGTCACCGACATGCAGCGCACGGTGAAGGGCGAGGTCATCGCCTCGACCTTCGACCGTCCGGCCGAGGACCACACCACGGTCGCCGAGCTCGCCATCGAGCGCGCGAAGCGCCTGGTGGAGCTCGGCCACGACGTCGTGCTCCTGCTCGACTCGATCACCCGTCTGGGCCGTGCGTACAACCTGTCGACCCCGGCGTCGGGCCGCGTGCTCTCCGGCGGCGTCGACTCGGCGGCGCTCTACCCGCCGAAGCGCTTCTTCGGTGCGGCGCGCAACATCGAGGACGGCGGCTCGCTGACCATCCTCGCCACCGCGCTCGTCGAGACCGGTTCCAAGATGGACGAGGTCATCTTCGAGGAGTTCAAGGGCACCGGCAACATGGAGCTCCGCCTCAACCGTCACCTGGCGGACAAGCGGATCTTCCCGGCCGTCGACGTCAACGCCTCCGGCACCCGTCGCGAGGAGCAGCTGCTCTCCGCCGACGAGGTCAAGATCACCTGGCGTCTGCGTCGGGCCCTCGCCGGGCTCGACCCGCAGCAGGCCCTCGAGATCGTGCTGCGGAATCTCAAGGAGACGCAGTCGAACGTCGAGTTCCTGGTGCAGGTGCAGAAGTCGGTCCCGACGACCGGCGGCGCCCACCACAACGGTCACCAGGAGTAACGCGTGTTCGAGTCGGTGGCAGGGCTGCTGGCGGAACACGAGGACCTGACGCAGCAGCTGTCGGACCCCGCGCTCCACGCCGATGCGGCCCGGGCGAAGAAGGTGAACCGGCGCTACGCCGAGCTCAACCAGATCAAGTCCGCGTACGAGTCCTGGCAGGCGGCGGGGGACGACCTCGCCGCCGCCCAGGAACTCGCGCGTGAGGACTCGGCGTTCGCGGACGAGGTCCCCGGGCTCGAGGAGCAGTTGGCGGAGCGTCAGGAGCGTCTCCGCCGGCTGCTCATCCCGCGCGACCCCGACGACGGACGCGACGTGATCATGGAGATCAAGGGCGGCGAGGGCGGCGAGGAGTCGGCGCTGTTCGCGGCCGACCTCCTGCGCATGTACTCGCACTACGCCGAGACCAAGGGCTGGAAGGTCGAGCTCCTCGAGCGCACCGAGTCCGACCTGGGCGGCTACAAGGACGTCCAGGTCGCGATCAAGTCGAACACCACCGACCCGTCGCAGGGCGTCTGGGCGCACCTGAAGTACGAGGGCGGCGTGCACCGCGTGCAGCGCGTGCCGCAGACCGAGTCGCAGGGGCGCATCCACACCTCGACGACCGGCGTGCTGGTGTTCCCCGAGGTCGACGAGCCGGAGGAGGTCGCGATCAACCAGAACGACCTCAAGATCGACGTCTACCGGTCGTCCGGTCCCGGCGGCCAGTCCGTCAACACGACGGACTCCGCGGTCCGCATCACCCACCTGCCCACGGGCATCACGGTGGCGATGCAGAACGAGAAGTCGCAGCTGCAGAACCGTGAGGCCGGCATGCGCGTGCTCCGTGCACGCATCCTCGCGCGGCAGCAGGAGGAGCTCGACGCGATCGCCTCGGACGCGCGCAAGTCGCAGATCCGCGGGATGGACCGTTCGGAGCGCATCCGGACGTACAACTTCCCGGAGAACCGGATCGCGGACCACCGCACCGGCTACAAGGCGTACGACCTCGACCGCGTCATGAACGGTGCGCTCGAGCCCGTCGTCCAGTCCGCCATCCAGGCGGACGAAGAGGCACGTCTGGCCGCCATCGGCGACCAGGACGCGTAGCCCTGGAGGCACCGATCACCGCCGACACGCCCGTCACGTACGCCGCGGATCGCCTGCTCGAGCAGGCGGCCGCGGCGCTCGTCGCGTCCGGCGTCCCGACACCCCAGGTCGACGCGGAGCTGCTGCTCGCGTGGGCGACCGACACGTCGCGCGGCGCCGTGCAGGCCCGGGCGATGACCGGTGGCGCCATCGCGGCGGACCACGTCGAGCGCTTCCGGCACGCGATCGCGCGTCGGAGCACCCGCGAACCCCTGCAGCACATCACCGGGCAGGCGTACTTCCGCGCGCTGACCCTGGCGGTCGGGCCCGGGGTCTTCGTGCCGCGGCCCGAGACCGAGGGCGTCGTGCAGTTCGGCATCGACGCGCTCCGGACGGTCGCGGTGCCGGCGCCGATCGCAGTCGACCTCGGTTCGGGCAGTGGTGCGATCGCCATCGCGATGGACACCGAGGTGCCGAACGCCGTGGTCTACGCGGTCGAGGCCTCGCCCGAGGCACTGCCCTGGACCCGTCGGAACGTCGACGCCCACGGCGGCACGGTGCGACTCGTCGAGGGTGACCTGGCCGACGCGCTGCCCGAACTGGACGGCACGGTGTCCGTCGTGGTGTCGAACCCGCCGTACGTGCCGGACGACGCGGTCCCGATCGATCCCGAGGTGCGCGACCACGACCCCGCGATGGCGCTGTACGGCGGACCGGACGGCCTCGACGCCGTGCGTGCCCTGGCCGAGACGGCGTGGCGGCTGCTCGTTCCCGGCGGGGTGCTCGTCATCGAGCACGCCGAGCCGCAGGGCGCCGGCGTCCGCGACGTGCTCGCGCGCCGGGGGTTCCGGACCCCGGAGACGCACGTCGACCTGACGGGACGCGACCGCACGACCACCGCGACGCGGTAGCCGGACGCACCACGGGCCTCCCGGTCGGTGTGTCGGTCAGGCGACGGCGGAGGCCTCGCGCTGCTGCGCGACGAAGGCGCGGACGTGCTCGCGCAGGTCGGTGTCGCGCTCGACCAGGACGGCGTGGATGCCGACGCTCCGGGCGCCCGCGATGTTCTCGGGCATGTCGTCGGCGAAGAACGTGCGCTCGGCGGGCACGCCGTGGTGCTCGACCGCGCGGAGGAAGACCTCGGGCTCGGGCTTGCGGGCGCCGAAGTTGCTCGACGTGTCCAGGTGCTCGCCGAACAGCCCGGGCAGCGAGGGTGCCCACCGGTGGATCCACCGACCGGCGAGCGGCCCGTTGTTCGTGAGCAGGCCGACACGCCCGTGCTCGCTCGCGATGCGGACGGCCTCGATGCGCTCGGGCAGCTCGGTCATGGCAGCACCGCGGATCCGCGCCCACTCGGACTCGGGGACGTCGCACTCCATGGCCCGCTCGAACGCGGCGAGGTACTCGTCACCGTCGGCGAAGCCACCGGCCTCGGCACGCATCTCGTGGCCGCAGTCCCACCAGCGCCGGCGGAGCTCCGCGAACTCGTGTCCGGTGAACTCGGAGAGTGCGGCCATCCGCACCTGCCAGTCGTACCGGACCAGGACGTCGTCCATGTCGAAGAGGAACAGGAGGTGGGGCGCAGGGGTCTCGTTCACGATGTCCTCCATTGTGTCGCACTATCATCGTCGAGTCATGGCATCCCGATACGACTGCACCGACTCCGACGGGCTCCTGACCGGGATGCGGCTCGCACGTGCCGCCCTCGGGCGCGGAGACCTCGTCGTCGTCCCCACCGACACCGTCTACGGCCTCGCCGCGGACGCCTTCAACGCGGCCGCCGTCCAGCGGCTGCTCGACGCGAAGGGCCGGACGCGGCAGTCGCCGCCGCCGGTGCTCATCCCCGGCCCGCCGACGCTCGACGCGCTCGCGAGCGACGTGCCGCAGCAGGTGCGCGACCTCGTCGCCGAGTTCTGGCCCGGCGGGCTGACCGTGATCCTGCGGGCACAGCCGTCGCTCGACTGGGACCTCGGCGAGACGCGGGGCACGGTCGCCCTGCGGATGCCGGACTCGCGGATCGCGCTCGAGCTCCTGCAAGAGGTGGGTCCGCTCGCGGTCTCGTCAGCGAACTCGACCGGGGACCCGGCCGCGATGGACGTCGATGCCGCCGAGCGGATGCTCGGGGACAGCGTCGCCGTGTACCTGGACGGTGGCGCCATCGGCGCGCACGAGGGCTTCGAGGCCTCGACCGGGTCGACGATCGTCGACGCGACGGGGCTGTCGGACGGCGGGAAGCTCCGCATCGTCCGGCACGGGGTGATCTCCGACGACGAGATCACCCGGGTCGTCGGAGCCGACCTCGTCGGATGAAGTACTACCTGCTGGCGGGGGCGATCGCCGCGGTCGTGAGCTTCCTGGTCAGCGTGCTCGTCTGGAAGCTCGGGCTGAAGTACAAGTGGTACCCCCAGGTCCGCGAGCGGGACGTGCACCGCACGCCCACGCCGCGCCTCGGCGGGATCGCGATGTACATCGGCGTCATCGTGTCGCTGCTGGCGGCGTGGTTCCTGTTCCCCTCGATCGCGGGGACCGACTACTTCCGGCTGGTGTTCTCCGAGCCGGGCCGCGTGTTGGCCGTGCTCGGGGGAGCGACGATCATCGTGGTCCTCGGTGTCGCGGACGACATCTGGGACCTCGACTGGATGACGAAGCTCGCGGGGCAGATCATCGCCGCGGGCATCCTCGCCTGGCAGGGCGTGGCCATCGTGTCGCTGCCGATCGGGAACACCCTGGGGGTCGGCTCGTCGTACATGAGCCTGATCTTCACGGTGCTGGCGGTGGTGCTCGTGATGAACGCGGTGAACTTCATCGACGGACTCGACGGCTTGGTCGCGGGGGTCGCGATCATCGCCGGCGGGGTGTTCTTCCTCTACACGTTCTTCATCAACCGCGTGGTCGTGCAGACCGAGTTCTTCTTCAACCTGCCGTCCCTGCTGACGGCGGTGCTCGTCGGGTCCTGCTTCGGGTTCCTCATCCTCAACTGGCACCCCGCGAAGCTCTTCATGGGTGACGCCGGAGCCCTGCTCGTCGGCTTCCTGATGGCCACGAGCGCGGTGTCGGTCACGGGCAACATCGATCCGGCAGCGGTGCAGACACGCCAGGCACTGCTGCCGGCCTTCATCCCGATCCTGCTGCCCTTCGCGATCCTGATCGTGCCGATCCTCGACTTCGGCCTGGCGGTCACCAGGCGGCTCAGTGCCGGGAAGTCCCCGTTCTCGGCCGACCGCAAGCACCTGCACCACCGCCTGCTCGACATGGGGCACTCGCACTTCCACGCCGTGCTGATCTTCTACGCGTGGACCGCCACCGTCGCGGTCGGGTGCCTGCTGTTCCTGTTCGTCGACTGGTACTGGGTGGTCACCTTCGTCGCGGTCGGCTTCACCGTGTGCGCGGTTGCCACGTTCGCGCCGCTCGGCCGGAAGCGGACCGAGATCGCCGCCCAGACCGCCAACCGCTCCGCCGCCGTGGTGGACGCCAGCCTCGACCCGCTCGACCGGGCCGCCAACGACCGCACCATCCCAGGAGACATCACGTGACCGCACCGAACGCGCTCGACCACGTCCGGCCGGTGTTCCGCCGCATCATCACCTGGGGAGCGGTCCTCGCCGTCGCCCTGGCGATCGTCGGGGGAGTCGTGGGACTGCTCGTCGCCGACACTCCCGGGCTCGTCGGCGGCCTGCTCGGTGCCGTGCTCAGCGTCGTGTTCCTCGGGCTGACCGCCGTCAGTGTCCTCGTCGCGCTGCGCGTCTCCAAGGGACAGATGATCTCGGGTGCCTTCTTCGGCATCGTGATGGGCACCTGGCTGCTCAAGTTCATCGTCTTCATCGTGCTGCTCGTGGCGCTGAAGGACCGCACCTGGGTGGACTTCCCGGTGCTCGCGATCGTGATCATCGCGGGTGTCGTCGGGTCCCTGGTCATCGACGTCGTCGCGGTGGCGAAGGCCCGCATCCCGATCGGCGTGCAGCTGCCCGGCGACGGGGCCGATGGCTCCGCGGACGCTGAGAACCCGACCCCCCGCAACTGAGAAGCCGGGAAGCCTCTCGCACCTGATAGGCTTCTCGGAGTCCGCCACCGGAGCCTTTCGCTCGGAGCGGGCAAGCCTCCACAACGTCCACCATCGCGTGCCATGATGTGCGCGCGCCGACACAGGAGACAGCGCTGCTATCCCACGCTCTTCCCCTGTCCCTCTCTGCTGCGGTTGACACCGTTGCGGCGGGGAGCAGCAAGGCCGCCGAGTTCCATGGTCCGTCGATCAACGAGTTCTTCCCGGATGCGATCTTCTTCGCCGGGACGCCGTTCGAGATCGATCGGGTCGTCCTCATCCGCTTCTTCGCCGTCGCCGTGCTCCTGGTGTTCGCCTTCGTGGGAACCCGCGCGCTGAAGCTCGTCCCGAACCGCGGTCAGGCGTTCATCGAGTACGCGTTCGACGTCGTTCGTCGCAACACCTTCGACAACCTCGGAGAGAAGGACGGCAAGCGATTCCTGCCGCTCCTGGCGACGATCTTCTTCGGCGTGCTGTTCATGAACCTGACCGGTCTGATCCCCGGCATGAACCTCGCCGGCACCAGTCGCATCGCGATGCCGATGATCCTCGCGATCGTCGCCTACGTCGCGTTCATCTACGCGGGTCTCCGCAAGCACCCGGGCACGTTCCTCCGGAACTCGCTCTTCCCGCCCGGGGTGCCGTGGTTCCTCTACATCATCGTGACGCCGATCGAGCTCGTCTCGACGTTCGTGCTCCGTCCGGTCACGCTGACGCTGCGACTCCTGATGAACATGGTCGTCGGGCACCTGCTGCTCGTCCTGTTCTTCTCGGCCACGCAGTTCTTCTTTTTCGACGCTTCGCTCGGCTTCAAGGCCTTCGGCGTCGGGACGCTCGCGTTCGGCATCGCGTTCAGCTTCTTCGAGATCCTCGTCGCGCTGCTGCAGGCCTACGTCTTCATGCTCCTCACCGCCGTCTACATCCAGCTGGCGCTGGCTGACGAGCACTGATTCCTCACTGACCCCCTACGGGACCGGCAACCGTCGGACCCGCACCTCGAAAGGAAAACACGTGGACGCAACGACCGTTCTCGCGGAGATCAACGGCAACATCGCGACGGTTGGCTACGGCCTCGCTGCGATCGGCCCGGCCATCGGTGTCGGCATCGTCGTCGGCAAGACGATCGAGTCCGTCGCCCGCCAGCCCGAGCTCCAGGGCCGCCTGACGACCCTCATGTACATCGGTATCGCCTTCACCGAGGCCCTGGCCTTCATCGGCATCGCCACGTACTTCATCTTCACCAACTAAGGTTCCTCGATGCACAACGCACTCATCATCGCGGCGGAGGAGACGCACAACCCCCTCATTCCGCCGGTGTACGACATCGTGTGGTCGTTGGTTGCCTTCGTCATCATCTTCTTGGTGATGTGGCGTGTCGTCACGCCGCGCATCACGAAGATGCTCGATGAGCGCACCGAGGCCATCGAGGGTGGCATCAAGAAGGCAGAGGCTGCTCAGGAGCAGGCCGCTGCTGCGCTCGACGAGTACAACAAGCAGCTCGCCGACGCCCGCTCCGAGGCGTCCCGCATCCGCGAGCAGGCCCGCGCAGACGCCACGGCGATCGGCAACGAGGTCCGCGAGCAGGCAGCGGCCGATGCAGCACGCATCACGGCCAACGCCCAGGCGCAGATCGAAGCCGAGCGCCAGAGCGCCGTCCAGTCCCTCCGGTCCGAGGTGGGCACCCTTGCCCTCGACCTCGCGTCCGGCGTGATCGGCGAATCGCTCAAGGACGACGCCAAGTCGTCGGCAGTCGTCGACCGCTTCCTCGCCGACCTCGAGGCCTCGCAGGCCACGAAGACGGGGGAGCACTGAGCATGCGCAGCGCTACCAGAGAAGCACTCGCGTCCACCAGGGCGGTGCTCTCGGACCTCGGTTCGAGCGCCGACCTGGCCGCGGGTGCCGAGATCCTCGCCTCCGGGCGTGCGATCGCCGGTGCGCCGCAGCTGCTCGGGCTGCTGTCCGACCCGACGGCCGACCCGGCCGGCAAGAAGGTCCTCATCGACCGCGTCTTCGCCGGCCAGTCGAACGCGACTCGTGCGGTCCTGACCGCGGTGGCCGGCTCGCGCTGGTCCTCGCAGCAGGACCTGCTCGCAGGCATCGAGGACGCGGGCATCCGCGCCGTCGCCGCCACCGCGGGTCCGGGCTCGCCGATCGAGTCCGAGTTGTTCGCCTTCGAGACCGCCGTCCGTTCGGACGCCGGCCTCGAGCTGGCACTCGGCACGAAGCTCGGTAGCCCGGCACAGAAGGGCGCGCTCGTCGAGCGGCTCCTCGGCCCGAAGGCGTCGCAGCAGACCGTGACCATCGTCTCCGCGCTCGTGCAGCAGCCTCGCGGCCGCCGCATCGGTGAACTCGTCCGCGATGCCTCGCGCATCGTGGCCGAGCAGGACGGCAAGCTCGTCGCGACCGTGGTCACCGCCACGGCACTCACGACCGCCCAGTCGGCACGCGTTGCACGCGGTCTGGCCGAGCGCTACGGCAAGGACATCAGCATCAACCAGGTCGTCGACCCCACGGTCGTCGGCGGGGTCCGGGTGCAGATCGGCGGCGACGTCATCGACGGCACCGTGTCCACGCGGCTCTCGGAGCTCCGGCTCCAGCTCGCCGGCTAGGCGTACGGTCGAAGCCGCTCCTCCCAAGTCCACAACGGGAACTGCCGAGTCCGGCAGCGTCACCCTCTCGGAGCCGAAGGGCCCCGGAAAACCACAAGGAAAATCCCATGGCAGACATCACCATCAGCCCCGATGAGATCCGTGATGCCCTGAAGGACTTCGTCTCGAACTACGAGCCGACGAAGGCCTCCACGGCCGAGGTCGGGCACGTCACCGACGCCGGTGACGGCATCGCGCACGTCGAGGGCCTCCCCGGCGTCATGGCCAACGAGCTCATCCGCTTCGCGGACGGCACGCTCGGCCTGGCCCAGAACCTCGACGAAGACGAGATCGGCGCGATCGTGCTCGGCGAGTTCGCCGGCATCGAAGAAGGCATGGAAGTCACGCGTACCGGTGAGGTCCTCTCGGCCCCCGTCGGTGACGGCTTCCTCGGCCGCGTCGTCGACCCCCTCGGCGCTCCGATCGACGGCCTCGGCGAGATCGCAGCCGAAGGGCGTCGTGCCCTCGAGCTCCAGGCTCCCGGCGTCATGTCCCGCAAGTCGGTGCACGAGCCGCTGCAGACCGGCATCAAGGCCATCGACGCGATGATCCCCGTCGGCCGTGGTCAGCGTCAGCTGATCATCGGCGACCGCCAGACCGGCAAGACGGCCATCGCGATCGACACGATCATCAACCAGAAGGCCAACTGGGAGTCCGGCGACGAGGACAAGCAGGTCCGCTGCATCTACGTCGCCATCGGTCAGAAGGGCTCCACGATCGCCTCCGTCAAGGGCGCGCTCGAGGACGCCGGTGCGATGGAGTACACCACCATCGTCGCCGCTCCCGCGTCCGACCCGGCCGGCTTCAAGTACCTCGCTCCGTACACCGGTTCGGCCATCGGCCAGCACTGGATGTACTCCGGCAAGCACGTCCTCATCATCTTCGACGACCTGTCGAAGCAGGCCGAGGCCTACCGTGCCGTGTCGCTCCTCCTGCGTCGTCCGCCGGGGCGCGAGGCGTACCCGGGTGACGTCTTCTACCTGCACTCCCGTCTGCTGGAGCGTTGTGCGAAGCTGTCCGACGAGCTCGGCGCCGGTTCGATGACGGGTCTCCCGATCATCGAGACCAAGGCGAACGACGTCTCGGCGTACATCCCGACCAACGTCATCTCGATCACCGACGGCCAGATCTTCCTGCAGTCGGACCTCTTCAACGCGAACCAGCGTCCGGCCGTCGACGTGGGCATCTCGGTGTCCCGCGTCGGAGGTGACGCCCAGGTGAAGTCGATCAAGAAGGTCTCCGGCACGCTGAAGCTCGAGCTGGCGCAGTACCGCTCCCTCGAGGCGTTCGCGATGTTCGCGTCCGACCTCGACCAGGCGTCGCGTCGTCAGCTGGATCGTGGTGCCCGCCTGACCGAGCTCCTCAAGCAGCCGCAGTACTCGCCGTACCCGGTCGAGGAGCAGGTCGTGTCCATCTGGGCCGGCACCAACGGCAAGCTCGACACCGTTCCGGTGCCGGACGTGCTGCGCTTCGAGTCCGAACTGCTCGACCACCTGCGTCGCAACTCCGAGGTCCTCACGACCCTGCGCGAGACGAACCAGCTCAGCGACGAGACCGTCGCCGAGATGTCGAAGCAGATCGACGAGTTCTCGAAGAGCTTCCAGACGAGCGACGGCAAGACCCTCGGCTCCGAGCAGTTCGACGCGGCAGACGCCGAGGACGTCGACCAGGAGCAGATCGTCAAGGGTCGTCGCTAGATGGCAGCGCAGGTCCGGGTCTACCGACAGCGAATCAAGTCCGCGAAGACCACGAAGAAGGTCACTCGCGCGATGGAACTGATCTCGGCGTCGCGGATCCAGAAGGCGCAGGCCCGCATGGCTGCGTCCGGCCCGTACTCGCGAGCCGTGACGCGTGCGGTGTCGGCCGTGGCGACGTTCTCGAACGTCGACCACGTGCTGACCACCGAGCCGGAGTCCTCGACCCGTGCGGCCGTGGTGCTCTTCACCTCGGACCGCGGCCTGAACGGTGCGTTCAGCACGAACGTCCTCAAGCAGGGCGAGGAGCTCGCCTCCCTGCTCCGCAGCGAGGGCAAGGACGTCGTCTACTACCTGGTCGGTCGCAAGTCCGTCGGGTACTTCGCGTTCCGTGAGCGCGCGTCGGAGCAGCAGTGGGTCGGCAACACCGACCAGCCGGAGTTCTCGACGGCCAAGGAGATCGGCGACGCCGTCGTGGCGAAGTTCCTCCAGGACACCGCAGAGGGCGGCGTGGACGAGATCCACATCGTGTTCAACCGGTTCCTCAGCCTGGCGACGCAGGAGCCGCAGGTCGTTCGCCTGCTGCCCCTCGAGGTCGTCGAAGGGGTCGAGGAGCCCGAGGGCAACGAGCCCCTGCCGCTCTACGAGTTCGAGCCGGACGCCGATGCGGTGCTCGACTCGCTGCTCCCGGTCTACATCGAGAGCCGCATCTTCAACGCCATGCTGCAGTCGGCTGCTTCCGAGCACGCCGCCCGTCAGAAGGCGATGAAGGCGGCCAGCGACAACGCGGACTCGCTGATCCGTGACTTCACCCGACTCGCGAACAACGCGCGTCAGGCGGAGATCACCCAGCAGATCTCCGAGATCGTCGGCGGCGCCGACGCCCTCTCGTCGAAGAAGAAGTAGTCCGCGTCGTTCGCGGACAGATACCCACCCTCAGGAAGGCACCAGCCATGACCGACACCGCAACCACCGCGGTCGAGACGTCGTCGGCGCCCGGTGTCGGCCGGATCGCCCGTGTCACGGGTCCCGTCGTCGACATCGAGTTCCCCCACGACGCAATCCCGGAGATGTACAACCTCCTGTTCACGACCATCACCATCGGTGACTCGTCGCAGGAGATCGGCCTCGAGGTCGCCCAGCACCTGGGCGACGACCTGGTCCGTGCCATCTCCCTGAAGCCGACCGACGGCCTGGTCCGTGGCCAGGAGGTCCGTGACTCGGGCGCTCCGATCTCGGTCCCCGTCGGCGACGTCACCAAGGGCAAGGTGTTCGACGTCCTCGGGAACGTGCTCAACACGGACGAGAAGCTCGAGATCACCGAGCGCTGGCCGATCCACCGCAAGGCCCCGGCCTTCGACCAGCTCGAGTCGAAGACCTCGATGTTCGAGACCGGCATCAAGTCCATCGACCTCCTCACCCCGTACGTGCAGGGTGGCAAGATCGGCCTCTTCGGTGGTGCGGGCGTCGGCAAGACCGTCCTCATCCAGGAGATGATCCAGCGCGTCGCGCAGGACCACGGCGGTGTGTCGGTGTTCGCCGGTGTCGGTGAGCGCACCCGTGAGGGCAACGACCTCATCGGTGAGATGGAAGAGGCGGGGGTCTTCGACAAGACGGCTCTCGTGTTCGGCCAGATGGACGAGCCGCCGGGAACGCGTCTTCGCGTGGCCCTGTCGGCGCTGACGATGGCGGAGTACTTCCGCGATGTCCAGAAGCAGGACGTGCTCCTCTTCATCGACAACATCTTCCGCTTCACGCAGGCCGGCTCCGAGGTCTCGACGCTGCTCGGTCGCATGCCGTCCGCCGTGGGCTACCAGCCCAACCTCGCCGACGAGATGGGTGTGCTCCAGGAGCGCATCACCTCGACGCGTGGTCACTCGATCACCTCGCTGCAGGCGATCTACGTGCCGGCTGACGACTACACCGACCCGGCTCCGGCCACCACGTTCGCGCACCTCGACGCGACCACCGAGCTCTCGCGTGAGATCGCGTCGCAGGGTCTGTACCCCGCGATCGACCCGCTGACCTCGACGTCGCGGATCATGGACCCGCGGTACCTGGGCGCCGACCACTACGAGACGGCCACGCGCGTCAAGCAGATCCTCCAGAAGAACAAGGAACTGCAGGAGATCATCGCCATCCTCGGTGTCGACGAGCTCTCCGAAGAGGACAAGATCACGGTCGAGCGCGCTCGTCGTATCCAGCAGTTCCTCTCGCAGAACACCTACATGGCGAAGAAGTTCACGGGCGTCGAGGGCTCCACGGTGCCGCTCAAGGACACCATCGAGTCCTTCCGCGCCATCGCCGACGGCGAGTTCGACCACGTTGCGACGCAGGCGTTCTTCAACGTCGGTGGCATCAACGACGTGGAAGAGAAGTGGGCACAGATCCAGAAGGAGAACCGCTGACATGGCGGGTCTCAGCGTGAGCGTCGTCTCGGCCGACCGTGAGGTCTGGTCGGGCGACACCACCATGGTCGTGGCACGCACGACAGAGGGCCAGATCGGCATCCTCGCGGGGCACGAGCCGATGCTCGCGATCCTTGCGCAGGGTCAGGTCCGCATCACGCGGGCCGACGGGTCGACCGTCGCGGTCGACGCCGAAGACGGCTTCCTGTCGGTGGAGCACGACACGGTGACGATCGTCGCGCGGCAGGCCGCGCTGGCGTCCTGACCGGACTGACCGTCCTCCTCCCGCCTTCGGAGACGAAGCGGGAGGGTGGGGACACGAGCCGCACGCTCGATCTGCGTGCACTCTCGTTCCCGGAACTGGCCGATGAGCGGGCCGCGGTGATCACCGCGGCCCGCTCTGTCAGTTCCGAGGAGTCCTCGGCCAGGACGGCTCTCAAGCTCGGACCGAAGTCGATCGCCGAACGGTTCCGGAACCTCGAGCTCGACACGTCGGGCACGATGCCCGCGATCGAGCGCTACACGGGGGTGCTCTACGACCCGCTCGGTGCGCAGACGGCCGACGACTCGACGCGGTCGTGGTGGTTCGGCCACGTGGTCGTGCAGTCGGCGATGTTCGGTCCGATCGGCGCGGGCGACCCGATCCCGGCGTACCGGCTGTCGCACGACTCCCGGCTCGGGAACCTCCGGCTCGCGTCACACTGGCCGTCGGTCTCGTCCCGGGTCCTGGACGAGCGGGCAGACGGCCTGGTCCTCGACCTCCGGTCGGAGGGCTACCGCCAGCTCGGTCCCGTCCCGGGCTCCGTCGCCCCGCGCGTCGTGAGCGTCGACGGCTCCGGTCGACGGCGAGCGTTGAACCACTGGAACAAGACCGCGAAGGGGCGGTTGGTCGCGCTGCTCGCGCGTACCGGAGCGGTCGTCGCGACCATGGACGAGCTGGTCGACTGGGCCGCGGCCAACGGTGTCGTCGTCGAGCGCAGCGACTCCGGGTGGGACCTGGTCGCCGAGAGCCTCGAACCCGTCACTGTCTGACCATCGCCCCGGTCCGTCCTCCACAGGTCGGGCCGGGGCGGTGCTGTCCACAGGTGGTCGGCTCGTGCCTGCCGGGAGGCCCGGATCACGCTTCGATGGCGTGCATGATCCCCTCGACGGCACGTTCCCCCGACCAGACCGCAGTCCGTTTCCCTCGCGAGATCGCGGCGGCGGTCACACTGCCCGCGGCCGCGGCATCACTGGTCGCGCCCGGCGCTGGCACCTGCACCAGGACCGGGGCGATCGCGATCGTCACGGCGTGTGGTGCCCTCGCGACACGTCTGGCCCTCGTGCCGTTCCTGGTGGCACGCGATCTGCCGGATCCACGGTCGGTCCGCGGGTTCGACCCGTCCGACGGCCCCGTGCCGCCAGCGCTGCTGGGCCTCGGGCCCGAACCCGACCGCGACCGTGTGCGGACGGCTGGCGACCGGTGTGCCGAGGCGTGGCGGGTCTGGCGCGCCGAGGACCGGCTGGGGGACAGCGCGGTCGGGGCCGCCGGTGCGCTCGCGCTCGGAGCCTGGTGCGCGTGGGCGCTCGGGTCGTCGGCCCGAGCGGAGACCCGGGCGCGTTACGCCCTCGAGACCCGCGCAGACGACCCGCTCGCCGGCCTGGTCCTGCGCTCCGTGCTGGCCGGTAGTTCCCCGACGTGGAGTGACCGCCCCGTGACCGGCGCCGATCGCGACCGGCGCCGATCGTGACCGGCCCAGGCCCCGGTCACCCGCACGACGGACGACACGGTGTGACGGGTCGACCGGATCGTCTACGGTTGGTGGGACCACATCCGAAGGGCTCCGGTTGCGCGACGACGACATCGAGGACACCGTCATCCGTCGACCCCACGGTACGGGCGGCGGCGACCGTGTCGACGACCTGTTCGGCGACACCGTCATCCGACCGCGCACGGAGCCGTCGGCGCCCGACGGCGAGCCGGCCGTCGACGGAGCCGACCCGGAGGACACGATCGTTCGCGCCCGTGTCCGGAGCACCGCCGGACCGAGCGAGCCCGTCGGAGCCGTGCCGGGCCTCCCGTCCGTCCCTGCCGCGCCCGCGGCGCGTGTGCCGTCCGTCCGCATCGGCGACCGCACCTTCCGACTGGACCACCCGGTGATCATCGGCCGGCGCCCGTCGCTGCCGCGGATCACCAGCGGCCCGGAACCGGAACTCGTGACGGTGCGGTCCGTCAACGGCCAGGTGTCGTCGTCGCACGTCCGCATCCACGCCGAGGGCGAAGCCGTGGTCGTGCAGGACCTGCGGTCCACGAACGGCACCGTCATCCGGCCGGCCGGCGCGCCGGTGTACCGCATGGCATCGGGTGCGTCGATCGTCGCACTGACGGGTACGGTAGTCGAGGTCGGTGACGGCAACGCCATCGAGGTCCTGTCGCCGTACCTCCGGGTCGCACCGACGGCGGACGGGTCCACACCGGTTCCCCCGTGGCCCACCGACCAGACAGCACCCGGCACGCCCCGACCCCCCAGAGAGCGATCCTGAAACGTGACCGAACTCGGCCGAGCAGCGACTGCGCACGCCATCGACGTCCCCGGTGCCGACGGTGCCACCCTGACGCTCTCGTGGGGAGCCGCGACCGACGTCGGTCGTCGGCGTGACCACAACGAGGACAGCTACATCGTCGGGGCGCCCTTCTTCGTCGTCGCCGACGGCATGGGCGGTCACCTCGCCGGTGACCGCGCGAGCGACGCCGTCGTGCGTCGGCTCGAGCAGGTGACGCAGGAGTCGTTCACCTCGCGGCAGGGCATCCAGCGGGCGCTGCTGCTCGCGACCGCCGACATCGAACGCGCAGCCGGTGGCAACGCGATCGGCGCCGGGACGACCGTCACCGGCATCGCACTGGTCGCGTCGCTCGGCCAGCCGGCCGCACTCGTCTTCAACGTCGGCGACTCCCGGACCTACCGCATCGAGGACGGTGTCCTGCGACGCGTCACCGTGGACCACTCCGTGGTGCAGGAGATGGTGGACGCCGGCCTGCTGCGCGCCGAGGACGCCGAGCAGCACCCGGACAGCAACGTCATCACCCGCGCGGTCGGGTTCGGCGAGCCACCGGCACCGGACTGGTGGACGCTGCCGCTCCGCGCGGGTGACCGCTACATCGTCTGCTCCGACGGACTGACGAAGGAACTCGGCGACGCCGGCATCGCACGCATCGCCGCGCGGGAAGCCGGCGCGCAGGAGCTCGCCGAACGCCTGGTCGGTGACGCGGTCGTCGCCGGCGGTCGGGACAACGTCACCGTCGTCGTGCTCCAGGTCGATGCCGCGCCCGACGACGGTGACCTCGAGGACACGCTCCCGCGGCACTGACCGATGTCAGGACCCCCCGAACTGGGGGAGTGCACCCGTGCACAGGTGGTCGGTGGGCGGATCGACGGTCACCGGCGCTTCGTACAATGACTGTGCCACGACGAGAGAGTTGGCCGCTCGGCCGGGGAGGAGACGACGTTGGCTCGACGCCTGCCGTCCAACCCGCCGGTGATCGGCGGGTTCAGCCCCGTGCACGTCCTCGGCTCCGGTGGCTTCGCCGACGTCTTCCTGTACGAGCAGGACATGCCTCGCCGTCAGGTCGCGGTGAAGGTCCTGCTCGACGAGGTCGTCGACGACCGCGTCCGGCAGATGTTCCAGGCCGAGGCCAACCTGATGGCCCGGCTCAGCACCCACCCGTCGATCCTGACCGTGTTCCAGGCGAGCGTCGCGGCGGACGGTCGTCCGTACCTGGTGATGGAACTCTGCTCCTCGTCGCTCAGCGAGCGCTACCGGCGTGAGCCGATCCCGGTGTCCGAGGTGCTCTCGATCGGTGTCCGGATCGGGTCCGCCCTCGAGACCGCGCACCGCGAAGGCGTGCTCCACCGCGACATCAAACCGTCGAACATCCTGCTCACGGCGTACGGCAACCCCGTCCTGTCCGACTTCGGGATCGCGGCCACCATCGGCGGGACCGACCCGGACGAGCCCGTCGGCATGTCGATCCCGTGGTCGGCGCCCGAGGTGCTGATCGACGAGTCCCGCGGCACGATCCAGTCCGAGGTCTACTCCCTCGCCGCCACCGTGTACTCGCTGCTCGCCGGCCGCAGCCCCTTCGAGGTCCGCGGCGGCAAGAACGGTGCGAGCGACCTGATGGCCCGGATCGACAAGGGCGGTGTCAAGCCGACCGGTCGCACCGACGTGCCGCCGTCGCTCGAACGACTGCTCGCCACGGCACTGTCCCGCAAGGTGCCGTCGCGGCCGACGACCGTGCTCGAACTCGTGCGCGGGTTCCAGCAGGTCGAGGCCGAGCTCGGGATCCCGCAGACCGCCGCCGACGTCGCGGTCGAGGCCTGGGCCATCGCGACCCCGGCGCCGGAGGGCGACCGGACCATGATCCGCGAGCTCCAGCCGCCGTCACGGGTCGGTGCCCGGCGCCGAACGCGTCGTGCGGTCCAGGGCGGGGTGGTCGCCGGCGGCTCGCAGAGCGTCGGGACGGTCCACCGCACCGGGTCGGTCACGCGTGCGCGTCGCCGCACCCGTTCGACGCTCGTCTGGGCGACGTCCCTGACCGTCGTCGTGGTCGCGGCCCTGGCCATCGCCACCGTGGTCGTCGTCGGGCGGC
Organism: Curtobacterium sp. ABR8; assembly: GCF_057812125.1. Classification (NCBI taxonomy): domain Bacteria; kingdom Bacillati; phylum Actinomycetota; class Actinomycetes; order Micrococcales; family Microbacteriaceae; genus Curtobacterium; species Curtobacterium sp. ABR8. The sequence continues at coordinate 2,336,288 of NZ_CM173818.1, read as the reverse complement.
TCGGCGCCGGGGCCATCCCCGTGGTCGCCGACGTCCGCGCGCAGACCTCGCCGGAGTCGGTGTCCTTCTCGTGGGCGGACCCCGGGCTGCGGAGCGGCGACACGTACGTCATCTCGTCGAACGGGTCGTCCAGCCAGCAGACCGGCACCACGTTCGTCGTCTCCGGCCAACGCGGTGACGAGGAGTGCATCGCGGTCGCGGTGAACCGTGACGGCAAGACCGGCGCCGCGAGCGCGCAGAAGTGCGCGACCGTCGGGAGCGCCGGGTGATCCGCGCGCTCGTCGCGAAGCACCGTTCCGCCGCCGTCACCACCGGGGTCTCCGTCCTGGTCGCCGCGGTCGTCGCGACCACGGCGATCGTCTCGACCGGGTACCACACGCAGCGCGTCGACCTCGGGGACGGCACCGTCTGGGTGCCCTCTGCGGAGTACGGAGCGGTCGGCCGGGCCAACACCGGGGTCCTCCAGCTGAACACCGCCGTCGAGACCGCGAGCGACGACCTGTCCGTGCTGCAGCGCGGGTCCATGGTCTACAGCGTCGACCAGACCAAGGGGACCGTCGCGAAGGTCGACGTCGCCGACGCCACCGTCGGCGATGCCGTGACGCTGCCCGCCGGGACACCCCAGGTCTTCTTCGCGGGCGACACGGCGGTGATCGGCAACCAGGACACCGGCGAGCTCTGGGCGACGCCCGCGGCGGACCTGACCGAGTTCGACGCCTCGACCAAGGCCGACCTGACGCTCGGGGCGGACACCGTGTTCGACGCCTCGGACGGACACGTCGCCGTGTACTCGGCGAAGACCGGCACGGCGTCGCTCGTCGACGTCGGGTCGACGCTGTCCGTCGACCAGCGGTGGAAGGTCGACATGGACCGCACCCACGACTTCCAGGTGGCGACCTTCGACGGGCACCTGGCCGTGCTCGACCGCACCAGCGGTGCCCTGTCGATCGACGGCCGCACGGTCGAGCTCGGCGACCGGGTGGGGGCGTCGCCCGCGCTCCAGCGATCGTCCGACACCTCGTCCGACGTCACCGTCGCCGGGACCGCCGGGCTCGTGCGCGTGAGCGCCTCGGGTTCCGTCGACGCCACGGCCCTCCAGGTGTCCGGCCGCGCGGCGCGACCGTACGTCGACGGGAGCTGCACCTACGCGGCGTGGGCCGGTGGTCAGGCGATCGACACCTGCGACGGCAACGCGCTCCAGCGGCTCGCGAGCACCGGCGGGACCAGCACGCTGCAGATCCTGCACAACGGGCAGACGATCGTCGCGAACGACCCCGCGAGCGGCCGGTCCTGGGCGATCGACCGCAGCGGCCAGCTCATCGACAACTGGGCCGACCTCATCAAGCAGGACGACGAGCAGCAGCAGGAGCAGGTCTCCGACGACGACCCCGAGGTCGACAAGGACCAGAAGCCGCCGGTGGCGGTCGACGACGACCTGGGCGCTCGTCCGGGACGCACCACGAGCCTCCCGGTCCTGCTGAACGACTACGACCCGAACGGCGACCCGATCATCGTGAGCGAGGTCGGGTCCTTCCCGGAGTCCGCGGGCCGCGTGGCGATCGTCGGGGACGGCCAACGGCTGCAGGTCACGCTGTCGTCGCGGGCGAGCGGCACGGTGACCTTCCCGTACACGATCACCGACGGCAACGGCGGATCGGACACCGCGACCGTCCGGGTGAGCGTCCGGCCGGAGTCGCAGAACGAAGCCCCGCGGCAGGTGCGCGACACCTCGGCGGACGTGGTGCAGAACGGACACGTCGTCAGCAGCGTGCTCGGCGACTGGGTCGACCCCGACGGCGACCCGGTGTACCTGAAGTCCGCGACCGCCTCCGACGGCGACCGGGTGTCCACCACACCGGACGGCCTGCTGGACTTCCGGGCGGACAGCGGACGGACCGGCGACCGCGCCGTGCAGCTCGTCGTGAGCGACGGACGTGCCGACGGCCGCGGCTCGGTGACCGTCCACGTCGCGAAGCAGGGCAGCGTGCCGCTGCGTGCCGACCCGTTCCCGGTGCAGGGGTACGCCGGCAAGGCCTTCACCGTGGAACCGCTCGACCACGTCCGCGGCGGCAACGGCACCGTGACCCTGACGAGCGTGTCGTCGTCGTCGGGCCTGACGGTCACCCCGAGCTACGACGCGGGCACCTTCCGGGTGCAGGGCGCGAGTGCCGGCGACCACCAGCTCGAGTACACCGTGACCGACGGCGTGAAGACGTCGAGCGGCATCGTCCGCGTCACGGTGCTCGCGCCCCCGGACGCCTCGACCGCCCCCATCACGACCCCGAAGACGGTCTTCGTCAACACGCTGTCGACCAAGGACACCGACGTCACCGCGACCGACATCGACCCCGCGGGCGGCGTGCTGCTCGTCACCGCCCTCGACGGGCCCGTCCGGGGGAGCGGCGTGCAGGCGAGCATCCTCGACCAGCACACCGTGCGCGTCACGCTGACCGCACCGCTCGACGGGCCGGTGTCGTTCGGCTACACCGAGACGAACGGCCTGGCGTCGTCCACCGGCACGATCACCGTCGTCGAGATCCCCAAGCCCGACCGGATCCAGCCGCCCGTGGCCCAGCCCGACAGCGCCACCGTCCGGGTCGGTGACGTCGCGAACATCGACGTGCTGGACAACGACACCCAGCCCGAGGGCGAACCCCTGACCCTCGAGCCCGAACTCGTGCAGAACGTGCCCGGCGACGGCGGTCTGCTGTTCGCCTCGGGCGACCACCTGCGCTACCTCGCGCCGAAGACCCCCGGCAACTACACGGCCGTCTACCGCGTCGCGGGTCCGGACGGCCAGTACGCCGACGCGGCCGTCTCGATCTCGGTGCGCGAGCGGGACGCAGCGACGAACAACCCGCCGGTGCCGCAGACGGTCACCGCCCGGGTCGTGGCCGGCTCGTCGGTGCGGATCACGGTGCCGCTGAACGGGATCGACCCGGACGGCGACTCCGTGCAGCTCGTCGGCGTCGGATCCAACCCCGACAAGGGCTCGGTCACCGACGTGGCCTCCGACGCGCTGACCTACGAGGCGGGCGACTACTCGGCCGGCACCGACGAGTTCACCTACACGGTGGTCGACGCCCTCGGCGCACGCGCCACCGGCACCGTTCGCGTGGGCATCGCGCCACGGGCCGAGCAGGCGTCGAACCCCGTCGCCGAGGCCGACCACGTGACGATCCGACCCGGCGGCTCAGTGACCGTGCGGGTGCTGCAGAACGACTCCGACCCCGAGGGCGGCCAGCTCACCGTGTCGGCGGCCGAGCCCACCGCCGACGACGTGTCGGCGAAGATCCTGCGGAAGCAGCAGATCCGGGTGACTCCCCCGAAGGCCGCGAGGTCGGGCGACTACGCCGTGCTTTACACGGTCGCGAACGCCAGCGGGGGGTCGAGCACCGCGTTCCTCACCGTCACCGTCGACCCGGACGCGCAGCCCCTCCGTCCCGAGGTGGACGACACCACCCTGGACCTGCAGGACATCCTGCGGCGTGAGAGCGTGACCGTCGACGTGCTCGACAACGTCTTCTTCGCCGAGGGCACCGCCGCCGATCTGCAGGTCGGGGTCGTCGACGGCTACGGCGACACCGCACGGCTCACGGACGACGGACGGATCACGGTCCGGCTCACCGACGAGTCCCAGGTGATCCCGTTCTCGGTCGCACGGGTCGACCACCCCGACATCGTGTCCTACGGCTTCATCAACGTGCCCGGGTTCGACGACGCCCTGCCGCAGATCAACCGCTCGGCCGGCGCCGTCACCGTGAAGAGCGAAGCCACCGTCCGGATCCCGCTCGAGGACTACGTCGTCACCGCGAACGGCGAGACGGCGACGATCACGGACCGCGGCACGGTGAAGGCGACGCACGCGAACGGCCAGAGCCTGGTCGTGGACTCGTCGACGCTGCAGTTCACGTCGTCGAAGCTCTACTACGGCAACGCGTCCATCTCGTTCGAGGTCACGGACGGGTCCGCCGCCAACGGCGGGAAGGGCCGCGTGGCGACCCTCGTGCTGCCGGTCACCGTGACGCCACGGTCGAACCAGCCGCCGGCGTTCACCGGCTCGGCGGTCGAGATGCAGCCGGGCGAGACCCGCACCGTCGACCTGACGAAGCTCACCGACTACCCGTACCCGAAGGACCTGCCGGAGCTGCGCTACTCCGTCGTCGGTCGTCCCACGGCCGGCACCACCGCGACGATCTCCAAGCAGCAGCTGACCATCACGGTCGCCGACACCGCGAAGAAGAACACCACGGCGTCGATCGGCATCGGCGTGCAGGACGACGCGAACGCCGGTCGCGCCGGCACCGTCACCGTCGGGGTGGTGGCCTCGACACGGCCGCTCGTGCAACCCGGCGCCGACCGCTCGATCACCAAGCGCGGCGCGACGACCACCATCGACGTCCTGACCAACGACCAGCCGACGAACCCGTTCCCCGGGCAGCGGCTGCGCGTCGTGAACATCCGCGGTCTGTCCGGCGGGCTGCCGAGCGGCGTCTCCGTCACGCCGAGCGCCGACCGCACCCGACTGCAGGTCCGCGTGTCCGACGGTGCCAAGCCCGTCGACGCCCACCTGCAGTACCAGGTCGCTGACGCGACGAACGACCCGGACCGCTACGTGTGGGGCGACGTGACGATCTCGGTGCAGGACGTACCCGACGCTCCTGGGACACCGACCCGAACCGGGACCTACGACGGCGGGCAGGCCACGCTGACCTGGTCCACCCCGCAGGGCAACAACTCGCCGATCACCGGGTACCGCGTCACCGGCACCAACGGCGTGTCGAAGAACTGCGGTACCGCGACGGTCTGCACCCTGACCGGGCTCGACCCGAAGGCGTCCTACCGGTTCCAGGTCATCGCCACCAACGCCATCGGCGACTCGAAGCCGTCGGGCCGCTCCGCCCCGATCAGCGCGGACTTCGTGCCGGCACCGCCGAAGGGCATCACCGTCACGCCGAGCAAGTCGACGCCGAACCAGCTCGACGTCAAGTGGAACGCCGTGGCTGCTCCGAACCGGGGGAGCGCGGTCGACGACTACATCGTGACCATCGAGGGGCCGGGTCTGTCCGGCACCCGGCACACCGGCACGGCGACGAGCACCTCGTTCACCGGAGCCCAGAGCGCCGCGCAGTACAAGGTGACGATCTCGGCCCGGAACGACGCCGACCGCAACGGCACCGTCGTGCAGTGGAACTCGGGGTCGGCCACGGGGACGGCCGTCGGCACGCCCGGCAAGCCGACGGACGTCCGCGCCGTCGCCGGTGACCAGGCGGACTCGTCGGGCAGGTCGACCGTGACGGTGACCTGGGGCGCTCCCGACGCCGCGGGTGGCTCCGGCCTGCGGTACGGCGTGTTCCGTTCGGGCAGCGTCGACTGCTCTGCGAACCCGTCCGGGTCGATCGGTTCGTCGAGCCCGACGCGCGACGACGGTGTCGGCGGCGGCTCGACGCGGTACGCCGTGACGGTGTCGAACGGCTACTTCTGCAACGTCGAGTACACGGACGCGATGACGTACGAACGTCCGACGGGGACCGCACGACCGTCCGTCGACGTCGTGCAGGTCGGGACGAACCTCTGGAACGTCAGCGTCACGGCTCCCTCGCGGAGCGCGCACCACTACCAGCTCGAGACCGGCGGGCAGCCGATCACGCTGCAGCCTGGCCAGACGTGGACGGGTGTCCCGGGGTCCGGGGCGCGCAACGTGTCCGCACAGATGCTGCTGCGTGCCTGCGGCGGACCGGGCAGCACGTTCTGCACGACCGACGGCCAGTCGTGGACGGGTAACGCCACGGCCCTCGACTCGAACCTCTCGGTGACCGCTGCACAGCAGGGGCAGCCGATCGCGGTGACGGGGCCGACCGGGTCCGGAATCTCGGTTCGTTACACGGCCTACTGGTACTTCGACGAGAGCGGCAACGTCTTCCGCGGGACCGACAGCTGGGACGCCGGGGAGACCGCGCCGACCCCGCCGCTCGGCGCGAGCTCCGTCAAGGTCCGTGCGACCGTCACCGCGACCGACGGTTCGAGCTCGGAGAGGTCCGACGCCACGACCGATGCGTTCCCGATCGCAGCGGCGCCGGCACCCGACCCGGAGCCGTCGCAGCCCGTTCCGGGTGAGCCCGATCCGGAACCCGCGCCCGGCTGACCCGGTTCCGCGGCTCGCTGACCGTACGCTGCACACACCGCCATCCCCGAGAACGAGGAACGACCACGCATGAGCATGACCCCGGAGCAGGCCACCTGGTTCGCCGACGTCGCAGGCCGCATCGTGACCAACGTCGAGCAGGTGCTCCTCGGGAAGACGTTCGTGATCCGCCTCGCGGTGACGGCGATGCTCAGCGAGGGGCACCTGCTGCTCGAGGACGTCCCCGGCACGGGCAAGACGAGCCTGGCGCGTGCGATGGCGCAGAGCGTGCAGGGGACCACGAACCGCATCCAGTTCACCCCCGACCTGCTGCCCGGCGACATCACCGGCATCAGCGTCTACGACCAGCGCACCCAGGAGTTCGACTTCCACCGCGGCCCGGTCTTCGCCAACATCGTCCTCGCCGACGAGATCAACCGTGCGAGCCCGAAGACGCAGTCGGCCCTGCTCGAGGCGATGGAGGAGTCGGCGATCACCGTCGACGGCGTGAACCACCGCCTGGCGGCCCCGTTCATGGTCATCGCGACGCAGAACCCGATCGAGCAGGCCGGCACGTACCGCCTGCCTGAGGCGCAGCTCGACCGCTTCCTCATGAAGACCTCGATCGGCTACCCGGACCACGCCGCCACGGTGAAGATCCTCGAGACCTCGTCGGCGCCCTCGGCGTCGGTGCCGCTCGCGAGCGTCGTGCCCGCGGCGACGATCACCGAGATGGCCGCGCTGGCGCGCACGGTGCACGTCGACGCCGTCATCGCCGACTACGTCGCACGGCTGGTCGACGCGACGCGTTCGGCCAGCGAGGTCCGCCTCGGCGTCAGCGTCCGTGGCGCCATGGGCCTCATCCGGTCGGCACGTGTGCTCGCTGCGCTGAGCGGCCGCCACTACGTCACCCCGGACGACGTCAAGGCCCTCGCCGTACCGGTGCTGGCGCACCGCCTGGTGCTCGACGCCGAAGCGGAGTTCGACGGTGTCAGCGCGCCGAGCGTCATCGCGCAGCTGCTGGTGGAGACGCCGCCGCCGGCCGACCGAGTCACGACGTGACGGACCGCCGGCCCGTCTCCACGCGCTCGCGCCGTCCGTCCTCGACGCGGTCGCGTCGCGGGACGACGGCGTACGAGCGCACGGGGACGGTCGCCGGCCTGACCAACGTCCGCTCGCGGATCGTCGGTGACCGCGAAGGCGTCGCCGCGGATGCGGTCGTCGGGATCGTCCGGATCTGGGCGACGGCCTGGAGGCTCGTCAAGCGTTCCTGGGGCGAGGTCTCGTCCGTCGTCACCGGGCTCGGTTGGACGGTCGCCGCGCTCACGCTCGTCGCGTTCGTCGCCGGCTACCGGTTCGGCCTGCGCGAGATCGTCGTCGTCGGGTTCGCGGGGGCGGTGCTGGTCGTCGTGGCGGCGATCGCGCTCATCGGCCGGACTCGTCTGGTGATCCGGATGCGCCTGCCGCAGCACCGGGTGGCGGTCGGCGACGAGGCCGGTGTGGTGGTGACGGCGGAGAACCCGACGCGCCTGCCCTCGGTGCCGACGACGGTCGAGGTGCCGGTCGGTCCGGGTCTGGTCGACGTCGCGATCCCGGCGATCGGCGCGCACGGCACGTTCGAGCAGCTGGTGCCGGTGCCGACCGTGCGCCGCGGCGTGCTCGACGTGGGGCCGGTCACCGGTGTCCGTGCCGACCCGGTCGGTCTCGTCCGTCGCGAGGTCGTGTGGACCGCGCGCGAACAGGTCATCGTGCACCCGCGCACGATCGCGATCCCGTCGACGAGCACGGGGCTGGTGCGCGACCTCGAGGGGCAGGCGACCACCGACCTGTCGCCGGCCGACATCGCCTTCCACGCCATCCGCGAGTACATGCCCGGTGACGACCCCCGGACCATCCACTGGAAGTCGACGGCGAAGTCGGGCGCCCTGATGGTACGCCAGTTCGAGGACACGCGCCGCTCGCACCTGGTCGTGGCGCTCGGCATCGCCCGGTCGGAGTTCGGGGACGACGAGGAGTTCGAGCTCGCGGTGAGCGCGGCGGCCTCGCTCGGCGCTCGTGCGATCCGTGACGGCCGGGAGGTCTCGGTCGTCGTGTCCGAACGCACCCCGGAGTTCGCGAAGCGCGCGGTCTACGCGGTGCGGACCCTGCCGACCGTCACCCCCACACGCCTCCTCGACGACTTCGCCTCGGTCGGACTCGCCGATGCCTGCCTGCCCATCGCCGAGGTCTCGCGGATCGTCGGCAGCGACACCGAGGGCATCTCGGTGGCGTTCCTGGTCGTCGGTTCGACGATCGGGTTGCCGGCACTCCGGCTCGCGGCGACGCGCTTCCCGGTCGGGGTCGAGGTCGTCGCGGTGATCTGCGAGCCCGAAGCGCAGCCGCGGTTCCTGCGCGTCGCAGGGCTGACCGTGATGACCATCGGGTACCTGGACGACCTCCGGCACGCCCTCCACCGATCGGCCGCCGCGTGAGCGCCGCTCCGGTGACCACTCCGACGCCGCCGGCAGAGCGTGCTCGCCGGTCGACCCGCCGTTCCCATCGCCGCGATGCCCGACGGCTCGCGCCGTTCCGTCTCGCCGGCGGGACCCTCGTCGTGTGGCTCCTGCTCGCGGTCGCGAGCGTGTCCTGGTGGCCGGTCTACCGCGACGACTCGATGATCGTCGCGGCGGTGACCGCGATCGTCTTCGGCACGCTCGTCGCCCTCGTCGGCGCGGTCCTGCGTCTGCCATTCGTCGTCGTGGCGATCGCGACGGTGGCCGCGTTCACGCTCGCCGGTGTGCCCGCGGCCGTGCCCGGGCAGGCCAACGGGGTCCTGCCCACGGGGCCGGGCTTGCTCGCGCTGTTCGCCGGCGTCGCGCTCGGGTGGAAGCAGCTGGTGACCATCAGCCTGCCGGTCGGGTCGTACGAGGCGCTCCTCGTGCCGTACTTCGTGACGCTCCTCGTCTCCACGGTGACGGCCGTGAGCGTGGCGACCCGGGCCTCCAGGCAGGAACTCGCGAGCATCCCGGCACTGGTGCTGTTCGCGGTCGGGGTGGTCGTCGGGCCGAGTCGGCTGGACACGTCGATCGTGACGGCCGTCGTGCTCGTCGCCGTCGCGCTCGTCTGGGCGCTGACGGTGCGGCACGCGCGTCGCGCGGTCGCCGTCGCGACCACGATCGGGTCGGCGGTGCCGATCGCACGGTCCGTCGTGCGCCCTGCGCTCGTCGGCACGGGCACGATCGTGGCGGCGGCCGTCGTCGCCACCGGGCTCGGTTTGGTCGCGCCGCCCGGGAACGAGCGCACCGTCGCCCGGACCGACGTCGTCAAGCCCTTCGACCCGCGCGACTACGTCAGCCCGCTGAGCGGGTTCCGGGCGTACGAGGAGCGGAGCGCCGCGGACACGGCACAGCTCCGGGTCACCGGACTGCCGGAGAACGGGTTCGTGCGCATCGCGACGCTCGACACCTACGACGGCGTGGTCTACCGCGTCGGCGGGTCGGACGGCTCCTCGGCGTCGGGCACGTTCGAGCGCGTGCCGACGTCGGTCGACGTCCGCGGCGTGGACGGCACGAGGGTGCGCGTCGGGGTGACCGTCGACGGCTACAGCGGGGTCTGGCTGCCGACGGTGGGCGACCTGGAGCGCGTCGAGTTCACCGGAGCCGACGCCGGTGACGAGCGCGGGTCCTTCTTCTACAACGGCTCGACGCAGACCGGCGCCGTGGTCGGCGGTGTCCGTGACGGCACTTCGTACGACCTCACCGCCGTGGTGCCGGACCAGCCGACCGACGAGCAGCTCGCGGCGGCCCGCCCCGGGAGCACAGCGGTCCCGACGGTGCGCGACGTGCCGGACGCCGTCCGCGAGACGGTCGAGGCCACGACCGACGCCGACGCGTCGTCGGGCGCGAAGCTGGTCGCGGTGATCCAGGCCCTCAAGCGCAACGGCTACGTCAGCCACGGCGTCGGTGACGACCGGATGAGCCGTTCCGGGCACGGTGCCGACCGCATCCAGGAGCTCTTGACGTCGCCGCTGATGATCGGCGACCAGGAGCAGTACGCGGCCGCCGCAGCGCTGATGGCCGACGAGCTCGGGTTCCCGGCCCGGGTCGTCATGGGCTTCACCGCCGGCGGCGACTCCGGGTCCGCCGGGGCGTCGGCGAGTGGGGGCACCACCACGTTCCTCGGCTCGGACGTCACCGCCCGTATCGAGGTCGACACCGCGCAGTGGGGATGGGTGATGCTCAACCCGAACCCGAGCGTCCGCGAGATCCCGAACGAGCAGCAGCAGACGCCGCAGCCGGTGACCCGCCCCGAGACCGTCGTGCCGCCACCCCCGGTCGACCAGCAGGACCAGGACCAGCAGGCGCCGCCGCAGAGCGACCGGAACACGCCGCCCGTGCAGCCGCTGTGGCTGCAGATCCTGCTCGCGGCACTGCCCTGGGTGCTCGGTGCGCTCGGGTTGATCGCGCTCGTCCTCCTGCCGTTCGGCGTAATCGTCCTGCTGAAGCGGATCCGTCGTCGTCGGCGTCGTCGCGCACCGACGCCACGCGGCCGCATCGTCGGCGCGTGGGACGAGTACCGCGACGCGCTCCTCGACCGCGGGCACGACGTCGCCGGATCGGCCACCCGGCGCGAGACCGTCGCCGGCGCCCCGGGTGAGGGCGGGACCGGACTGGCCGCGCTCGCGGACCGGGCGGTGTTCGGACCGAGCGACGTCGACCAGGTCGCTGCCGACCGGATGTGGTCGGCGACGGACGATGCCGTCGGGACCCTGCGTGCCGGTCGGACGCGGCGTGAGCGGTTCCGCACTGCCGTGTCGCTCCGGTCCCTGCGCGGACCCGATCGACCGCGCGGGACGACCGGTCAGGGCTCGGCGAGACGCGGTGACTACGATGGCCGGAGGCCTGACGAGCGTCGTGGACGGCCGAGTGAGGACAGAGGCAGACCGTGATCAGATGCGAACACTGTGGATCGATGCTCCCGGACGGGGCGATCTTCTGCGGTGAGTGCGGACGCGCGGTGACCGCCGGGGCGAGCCGCCGGCCGGTCGCTCCGACCCCCGTCGAGCAGGCCCCGCCACCGCCCCTGCAGCAGCCCGACGCCCACGGACGTCGCTCCGATCCGGCCGCCGACGCGTGGTTGCCCGAGTCGACCCTCGACCCCGCCACCCGCGCCTGGCTGACCGGTGCCGACCGCCGCGACACCGAGCCCCCTGCTGCCGTGCCGGTCCAGCGCCCTGACGACCTCGCTCCGCGCGAGGCCCCGTCGCACGTGCACGGTTCGGGTTCGGGCCTCGGCGACTGGTCGAACGCGGCCGCGCAGCCCGGCGCCGCACCTGCTCAGGACGAACAGCCGCTCGACCCGGACGCCTACCGGTCCGAGCCCGCCGACGCCCTGGCCGACGACCCCGAGCGCACGCGCTTGGCCCCCGTCGACGAGCGCCCCGCATCCCCGGCGCCCGCCGACGAGGCCCCGGCCCCGGTGTGGGCGCCGCCCGTCGCTCCCGCCCCGACCGTCGCTCCGAGCGGCCCCTCGTGGTGGGTCGGCCGAGGCGCCGCAGTCGAGTCGGACGCTGCAGCGGAACCGGGGGCGCCGTCGGAACCCGACGTACCCGTCGTGCCGCCGATCCCGACCACGTCTGGTCGCGACACCGACACCTCCTCGGCTGAGGCCACGCAGGACGCGTCTGCCCCCGCGGGGTCCGACGCGGATGCGCCCGGACCGGACGGCGCCGGCGAACAGTCCGCCGCTGTGCCCGTCGTGTCCCCGCCACAGCCGGGGGACACCGCCGTGGTCGAGCCGCTGATCGACCGCCGACCGCCGCGGCCCGCACCCCTCGTGACGCCGGGCATGCACGCCACGACCATCTGCCACGTCTGCGGCAACCGCCTCGAGCCGGACGACATCTTCTGCGGCGAGTGCGGTGCCGTCCGGCCTGCCGTGACCGCCGCCTTCACCGGGCCGGTCGTGCCGCTGCCCATGGCGCGTCCGGACTGGGCGACCGAGCACTCCGGCGAGGAGTCGGCCGGAGCGGGCGGATCGTCGTCGGCCGCCGTGCCGGACGACGAGATCCCGGTCGACGAGACCGCTGCCGGCGAGACCGCTGCCGACGAGATGACGCTCGACGAGGCCGCGACCGACGACGGCGCCTCCGACGACGGCGCCTCCGACGACGGCGCTGCCGACGACGAGTCGGCCCTGCCGGACAGCGAGGCATCCCGGCCGGGTGGGCGTCCCCGCGGCGCACACGCGGCACCGGTCACCGAGCCGTCCGAGCCCGGTGGTGCGGCAGAGTCCGGCGAGTCGCAGGGCGCCGAACGGTCCTGGGCTCCGACGGCGCAGACCCCGCTCGCCGCGCCGCTGCCACCGGTCCCCGGGGCGATGTCGCCCGAGGTCCCGCTCCCGCCGTCGGAGCGTCCCGAGGCCCGTGCTGACGACGACGAACTCGACGAGGACGTCGACGAGACCCGCATCGTCTCGAAGACCCCGACGCGTGCGCCGTTCCTGCTGCACTTCAGCACGGGCGAGCGCTTCGGCGTGCACGGCACCGGACTGCTCGGCCGGCTGCCGCGTCCCCAGCCGGGGGAGCGCTACGACGACCTGCTGACCGTCCACGACCCGGGCAAGTCGGTCTCCAAGACCCACCTCGAACTCGGGCGTGACGGCGACGACCTGTGGGTGTCCGATCGGTTCTCCGGCAACGGCACCGTCGTCCGGCACATCGACGGCTCGATCCGCCGGTGCGAGCCGGGGCGCCGCTACCGCGTGGAGCGCGGTGCACGCGTGGACATCGGCGAGCAGTTCTTCCTCGTGCAGTAGCGGTCCCGACCTTCTCCACAGATCGGTCGAGGCCGCCCCGGCACCGTCGCGCTTCTGGTGCGATGGAGGCATGACCCCGTTCGCTGCTCGGTGCGTCCTGGTCGGGACCGCCATCGTGCTCGTGCTCGCCGGGGTGTTCGCGCCGCTCGACGGCGCCTCCCGTCCGGTGGTGTTCGCAGCCGCCGGGTGCTGCGCGGTGCTGGACGTCCTGCTGGACCGGTACAGTGCGGACGGACACCACGAACCGGGGTCGCTGTCCGGCGACGACTCCGCAGCGACGGTCGAGCCCCTCTGTCCGAGCGCACCCGGACGGCTCCTGCTCGGCCACGGCCCGGACGGTGTCCCGTGGGAGACCGACACGACCGGTCACGTCGTGGTCGTCGGTGCGGGCGCGCTGGCCGCCGCGGTGTTCCAGGCGATCGCCAAACAGCTCCGTGCCACCGCCGACCCGTGCGACGACCTCCGCACGGCCGGCCGACTCGAAACCCCCGCTGGCGAGACCGCGGCGCTGCCCGCCGGCGCGGCGGTACCCGACGGCACGGCGGTGCTCGCGCGGCTCGACCGGTCCGGACGTCCGAGCGGCACGGTCGTGCTCGTGCCGGGCCTCGGCACGATGCCACGGCTCTGGGACGCCGCGGTCGAGGTCACCCGCTACGGCTGCACCGTCCGTCGCCCACCCGACCGACGCGGAGTCACGCTCACACCGGTGCTCCCGGTGCTCCCGGTGCTCTCGGTGCTCCCGCCACTGCCGGAGCTCGTCGGGTGACGGCCTCAGCGCAGGCCGGAGCCGACCCGGACCGCGCCGACCGGCACACCACCGCCGAGCACCTGCTCTCCGGTCGCCGCGAGCACCTCGGCCACGCCGTCGGCACCCACCAACCCGTTCCGCTGCAGCAGGGTCAGTGCTGCGAGGGTGCCCGCGCGCTGCGATCCGTCCAGCACCTTCACCGCGACCGCGGCACCGCCGGGGAGCCCCATGACCATGACGCCCTCGGCACCGAGCTTCGCCAGGACCTGCAGTCGCTCGATCGTGACGGTGTTCGCCCGCCCGACGCCGTCGATCGCCCACGGGTGCGCCAGGACGGCGTCGGTCAGCGCCGCGGAGTCGTCGTCGGCACGGGCGACGACACCGGCGAAGCCGCGTGCGAGTCCGGTCAGCGTGAGCGGGAACACGGGGGCGCCGCAGCCGTCGGTGCCCACCAGGTCCACCGTCTCGTGCGTGTACTCCTCGACCACCGAGCGGACACGCTGCTGCACGGGGTGCTCGATGTCCAGGTACGTCGCCTCGTCCCAGCCGTTGACGCGGCAGGCGGCGAGCATGCCCGCGTGCTTGCCCGAGCAGTTCATCGCCAGGCGTCGGGGACCGTCCATCGTCCGGCCGGTCGCGCGGTCGAAGGGCATGTCCGGCGGGCACCCGAGGTCAGCCTCGACGTGGTCGAACGACTCGAGCATGTGCAGGGCGAGGGCTTGGTGCGCGGCGGTGCCGGCATGGCTCGCGGTGGTGAGGACGAGTTCCTCGTCGGAGAACAGGGCACCGGCGCGGCGGACGGCGAGGGCCTGGAACGGCTTCATCGTCGAGCGCGGGTAGATGCTGGCGGTGGCGTCGCCGACCGAGTCGACCACGGCTCCCGCGGAGTCGACCACGACCCCGGCGCCGATGTGCCGGCTCTCGTCGAACCCGGACCGGTCGAGGACCGCGAGTTCGACCGACCCGTCGGCGGTGAGAGGATGGCGATCAGTGCGGACTTCGTGGCTCACCGTCATGCCGCCATGCTAGCCAGGGCGGACGACCGCCAGCGACGCCGACGAAGGGGCACCCGCGTGCAGGACCACACCTACGAGGTCTCCGTCAGCTGGACGGGGGACCGGGGCACCGGTACCTCCGGCTACCGCGACTACGGCCGCGACCACGTCGTGTCGGCAGTCGGCAAGCCCGACGTGCCCGGCTCCGCCGACCCCACGTTCCGCGGTGACCGCGACCGCTGGAACCCGGAGGAACTCGTCGTCGCGGCGTTGGCCCAGTGCCACATGCTCAGCTACCTGCACGTCGCGGTCACCCAGGGCTTCACCGTCGTCGACTACCGTGACACGGCCACGGCGTCGCTGAACCTGAACCGCGACGGCTCGGGCGAGCTCACCGGGGCGACCCTGCACCCGGTCGTGACGATCCTCGAGGCCGACCGCGTCGCCGATGCCGAAGCCGCGCACGCCACCGCCAACCAGCTCTGCTTCATCGCGCGTTCCGTCGCCTTCCCGGTGCACCACGAGGCCGAGACGGTCGTCCGTGCCGCGACATTGGCAGGGGACTCTTCGGCACGTGGGGCAGACTAGGGTCCCGTGAAGCGTCTGCGCCTGCTCCCGATCGCCCTCGTCCCCGCCGTCGTGCTGGGACTCGCCGCATGCTCCGGCTCCGGTTCGGACGGGTCCACGGCGTCACCGACCCCGACCGCCAGTGCCACCGCCTCGGCGATCACGTCCTGCCCGGACCCGGGCAAGTCGTCCGACGCGATCCGTGCGACCGGCTCGTTCGGCGGCGCGAAGGCCCCGACGGTCAAGTTCGAGGCCGGCCTGTCGGCGAAGACCCCGCAGGCCACCAAGCTCGTGACGGGCAAGGGCGCGTCGCTCGACGAGGGCGACTACGCCCAGGTGTCGTACACGGTCTACGAGGCGTCCGACGCCAAGAAGCTCGGCACCGTCGGCTTCGACGAGGGCAACCCGCAGGTCCTGTCCGTCGGCGGCTCGGGCTTCGGAGCCCTGCTCGCCTGCTCGAAGGTCGGCGACCGCGTCGCCGCGGTCGGCCAGTCGTCGGCGCTCGGGTTCAACACCGGCGGCGAGATCGTCGTGGTCGCGGACGTCGTCGCACAGACCCCCACCAAGGCGAACGGCACCCCGCAGGACCAGGATCCCGGCCTGCCGACGGTGAAGGACAAGGCGTCCGGCGAGCCGGAGATCACGATCCCCGACGGCGTGAAGGCCCCGACCAAGACGACCGTCGAGGTCCTCAAGCAGGGCGACGGCGCGTCCATCGCCGACGGCGACACCGCCCTCGTGCAGTACAAGGGCGTCGTCTACAGCACCGGCAAGGAGTTCGACTCCTCGTGGTCGAAGGGTGCCCCGACGACCTTCACGGTCTCCGAGAGCGCGCTCATCAAGGGCTTCGTCACCGGGCTCGTCGGCCAGAAGGTCGGTTCCCAGGTGCTGATCGTCGCCACGCCGGAGGACGCCTACGGTGCGAACCCGCAGGAGGGCTCGGGCATCCCGAAGAACGCCACCCTGGTCTTCGTGGTCGACATCCTCGCGAAGGGCTGACCGTGGCGCGGCGCCGCATCGTCGTCCTCGGCAGCACCGGCTCGATCGGCACGCAGGCGCTCGACGTCGTCGCCCGCAACCCCGAGCGGTTCGAGGTCGTCGGCCTGACCGCCGGCAGCAACCGCGACCTGGTCGCCGAGCAGGCCGGACGGTTCGGCGTGCGCGACACGGCGTTCGGGGCGCACGACTCCGAGCAGCTCGTCCGCAGCGTCGCGGCCGACGTCGTCCTGAACGGCATCACGGGGTCGGTCGGCCTCGGGCCGACGCTCGCGGCACTCGAGACCGGCGCGACGCTGGCGCTCGCGAACAAGGAGAGCCTCATCGTGGGCGGTTCCCTGGTGCAGCAGGCTGCAGCGCCGGGCCAGATCGTCCCCGTGGACAGCGAGCACTCGGCGATCGCGCAAGCGCTCCGCTCCGGTGCCGACACCGAGGTGCAGCGCCTCGTCCTGACCGCGAGCGGCGGACCGTTCCGTGGTCGCACGCGTGCGGACCTCCGCGACGTCACGCCCGCGCAGGCGCTGGCGCACCCGACGTGGGACATGGGCCTCGTCGTCACGACGAACTCCGCCACGCTCGTCAACAAGGGGCTCGAGGTCATCGAGGCGCACCTGCTCTTCGGTGTGCCGTACGACCGCATCGACGTCACGGTGCACGCGCAGTCGATCGTGCACTCGATGGTCGAGTTCGTCGACGGTTCCACCATCGCCCAGGCCTCGCCGCCGGACATGCGCCTGCCCATCGCGCTCGGTCTCGCCTGGCCGGACCGGGTGCCCGGCGTCGGCGTGCCGCTCGACTGGACCACGGCGAGCACCTGGACCTTCGAGCCGCTCGACACCGACGCGTTCGGTGCCGTCGCCCTCGCGAAGCGCGTCGGCGAACTCGGCGGGACCTTCCCCGCCGTGTTCAACGCGGCGAACGAGCAGGCAGTGGCCGCGTTCCACGCGGGCGCCATCGGGTTCCTCGACATCGTCGACACCGTCGAGCGCGTCGTCGACGAGCACGTGGTGGGGGAGCCGTCACTCGACGGCGTGCTGGCTGCCGAGCACTGGGCCCGCGCCGCGGCGGACCGCGCGCTGACCCGCTGACGCGATCCGCGCCTCCCGTCGGTCGCCTGGTCACCACGTGACGGACTGGGCCCACACCGCCGGTCCCGGCGCGACGCGCCAGCGGCGGGACGGCCGTGCCGATGGGGAGAGGCCCGTCCCACCTCTCAGACGGCGCTCGGCTCCGTCATGGCAACCGTCCCGTACCCTTTCCCGGTGACCGTCGAATCCGTCCTGCTCTTCGTCCTCGGCGTGGTCGTCTTCATCATCGGCCTGCTGGTCTCGATCGGACTCCACGAGCTGGGGCACCTGTCCTTCGCGAAGCTGTTCAACGTCAAGGTGACGCAGTACTCGCTGGGGTTCGGCAAGGCCATGTGGTCGTTCAAGCGGGGTGAGACCGAGTACGGCATCCGCCCGATCCTGCTCGGCGGGTACATCTCGATGGTCGGCATGCTCAAGCCGCGTGCCTCCGGCCGTCCGAGCGCGATCACGAACACCGGCATGTACGGGGCGTTCGTGCAGGACGCCCGCCAGGCAAGCGCCGAGCAGATCGCGGACTCGGGCGGCGACGACTCCCGCGCCTTCTACCGACTGACCCCCTGGAAGCGCATCATCGTGATGGTCGCGGGCCCCGCGATGAACCTGGTGATCGGCATCGTGCTGTTCGGCGTGCTGCTGTGCGGCTTCGGATCACCGACCACGACCTTCACGTCGAGCGTCGACTGCGTCCTGCCGACCAGCCAGGCGACCGAGTGCACCTCGGGCGACGCGGAGTCGCCCGCGAAACAGGCCGGCATCGCGTCCGGCGACGTCGTGCTCTCGGTGAACGGTGAGCAGGACCCGACCATCGCGCGCGTCTCCGAGGTCTTCCAGGAGTCGGCCGGCGAGCAGGTCACGGTCGTCGTCGAGCGCGACGGTGCTCGAAAGACGCTCGAGATCACCCCGACAACCGCCACCCGTGACGTCTACGACGCCGAGGGCAAGGTCGTCACGAACGACGACGGCACCACGAAGACCCAGCAGGTCGGTGTCGTCGGCGTCAGCATCGGGCAGTCGCTCGTGCGGCAGTCGCCGGCCGAGGTCCTGCCCGCGACGGGTGCGCAGATCGCCGCGTCGGCGCACCTCATCATCGACCTGCCACAGCGTCTGGTGGCCGTCTGGAACGCGGCGTTCGGCGCACAGGAGCGGTCGCAGGACAGCCCCGTGTCGGTCGTCGGTGTCGGCCGCGCGATCGGCGAGGTCTCATCGATGAGCGGCGTGCCGGTGGTCGACAAGGCGTACACGATCCTCGGGCTGCTGGCCTCGTTGAACATCGGCCTGTTCGTGCTGAACATGGTGCCGCTGCTGCCGCTCGACGGCGGGCACATCGCCGGCGCCCTGTGGGAGGCGATCAAGCGACGGTCCTTCGCGCTCGTCGGCAAGTCGGACCCGGGCCCCATCGACCTGGCGAAGACGATGCCGCTCACGATGGTCGTCGTGGTGCTGCTGGCGGGGATGAGCGCGCTGCTGATCTACGCCGACATCGTGCGGCCCGTGAACCTGTTCGGGTAGTCGCTGCGGCGCTACGCTCAGCGGATGAGCACAGCGCCCACGAACTCCGGGCCCACCACCGCCGCGCCCGAGGTCCGCACCGTCGAACGGCAGGGTCTCGACGTCATCGCCGAGTCCGACCGCAAGGGCACCCCGCGGGGACTGTTCTGGCCGTGGTTCGCGGCGAACATCTCCGTCCTCGGCATCGCCTACGGGTCCTTCGTCGTCAGCTTCGGCATCTCGTTCTGGCAGGCCACCGTCGTCTCGGTCATCGGGGTGGTGTTCTCGTTCCTGCTGTGCGGCATCGTCGCGATCGCCGGCAAGCGGGGGTCGGCGCCGACGATGGTGCTGAGCCGCGCGGCCTTCGGGGTCCGCGGCAACCGGGTGCCCTCGTTCCTCAGCTGGATCCTCACCGTCGGGTGGGAGACTTCGCTGGCCGCACTGGCGGTCCTCGCGACCTCGACGGTCTTCACCGAGCTCGGCTGGGACGGCGGGGTGCTGACGAAGGTCGTCGCCCTCGTCGTGGTCGCCGCGCTCGTGGTCGGGGCCGGCGTCGCGGGCTTCGACGTGATCATGCGCCTGCAGACCTGGATCACGGTCATCACGGGGGTGCTCACCGTCGTCTACGTCGTGCTCGCCGTGCCGTCCATCGACTTCGCCGCGGTCGCCGCGATGCCGACGGGCAGCAGCCAGCAGTTCATCGGTGCGCTCGTGCTCGTGATGACCGGCTTCGGGCTGGGCTGGGTGAACGCCGCGGCCGACTACTCGCGGTACCTGCCTCGGTCGTCGTCCACCGGGGGAGTCGTCGGGTGGACGACCTTCGGCGGTGCCCTCGCACCGGCGATCCTCGTGGTCTTCGGTGTCCTGCTCGCCGGGTCCTCGCCGGACCTGAACGTGGCGATCGGTGCCGACCCGATCGGCGCGCTCACCACGATCCTGCCGGTGTGGTTCCTGATCCCCTTCGCCCTCGTCGCGATCCTCGGGCTCGTCGGCGGCGCGGTGCTCGACATCTACTCGTCGGGCCTCGCGCTGCTGAGCGTCGGCGTGAAGATCCCGCGGCCGGTGGCCGCCGGGGTCGACGGTGTGTTCATGGTGGCGGGTGCGATCTACATCGCGTTCTTCGCGAAGGACTTCGTCGGTCCGTTCCAGGCGTTCCTCATCACCCTCGGCGTGCCGATCGCAGTGTGGGCCGGCATCTTCGTCGCCGACGTCCTGCTGCGTCGCGCGGCGTACGCAGAGGGCGAGCTCGACGACCGACGCGGCCGGTACGGCGACGTCCGGTGGGGTGCGATCGCCCTGGTCGCGGTCGGCACGGCGCTCGGGTGGGGCCTCGTCACGCTGGCGTCGCCGGCCTGGTTGTCGTGGCAGGGGTACCTGCTCGAGCCGCTCGGCCTCGGCGGACGGAAGGGCGCCTGGGCCTACGCGAACCTCGGTGTGCTGGTCGCCCTGGTCGTCGGGTTCCTCGGCACCCTGCTGTTCGCCCGGGGCTCCGTCCGGCGCCAGGAAGCACAGCGGTGAGCGGAGCGGTGAGCACGTCGGGGAGCACGAGCGTCCCCGACGACGCCTGGCTCGTCGTCATCGACATGCAGCAGGTCTTCACGGGGGAGTCCCCGTGGGCGGCGCCGCGGTACGACCACGCCGGGGTAGGCATCGAACGCCTGCTGCCCCGGTTCACCGGACGTACGGTGTTCACCCGGTTCGTCGCGCCCCAGCGCCCGCAGGGCGCCTGGGTGCCGTACTACCGCGAGTGGCCCTTCGCCCTCGTGCCGGACGCCGATCCGCTGTACGCGCTGACCGAGCCCTTCGCGAGTGCGGCAGGGGACCGGAACGACCCCGTCGTGACCGAGCCGACGTTCGGCAAGTGGGGGACGGGCCTCCAGGCCGTCGTCGGCGACCACCCGCACCTGGTGCTCACGGGCGTGTCGACCGACTGCTGCGTCCTGTCCACAGCCCTGGCGGCGGCGGACGCCGGAGCGACCGTGACGGTCGTGGCGGACGCCTGCGCCGGGGCGAGCGACGCGGACCACGAGCGCGCCCTCGACGCAATGCGGCTGTACGCGCCGCTCATCACCGTGGTGGACAGCGCCGCGCGGCTCTGAACGTCCGGTGTGACCGGGCCGGGTCGATCAGAGCGAGCGCGTAGAGTGCTCACGTGCCCGCTGTGAACCTCGGTATGCCCAAGTCGCCCGAAACCCTCGCCCCCCGACGCAAGTCGCGCCAGATCCGGGTCGGCAAGGTGCTCGTGGGCGGCGACGCTCCGGTGTCCGTCCAGTCGATGACCACGACCCCGACGACGAACATCAACGCGACGCTGCAGCAGATCGCCGAGCTCACGGCCTCCGGCTGCGACATCGTCCGGGTCGCCGTGCCGACGCAGGAAGACGCCGACGCGCTGCCGATCATCGCGAAGAAGTCGCAGATCCCCGTCATCGCAGACATCCACTTCCAGCCGAAGTACGTGTTCCAGGCGATCGACGCCGGCTGCGCCGCGGTCCGCGTGAACCCGGGCAACATCCGCAAGTTCGACGACCAGGTCGGCGCGATCGCCGCCGCAGCGAAGGCCGCCGGGGTGAGCCTGCGCATCGGCGTCAACGCCGGGTCGCTCGAGCCGAGCCTGCTGCAGAAGTACGGCAAGGCCACGCCCGAGGCACTCGTCGAGTCCGCCGTGTGGGAAGCCAGCCTGTTCGAGGAGCACGACTTCCACGACTTCAAGATCTCGGTCAAGCACAACGACCCGATCGTCATGGTCAAGGCCTACCGACAGCTCGCCGCCGCCGGTGACTGGCCGCTGCACCTCGGCGTGACCGAGGCCGGCCCGGAGTTCCAGGGCACCATCAAGAGCGCCACCGCGTTCGGCATCCTGCTGGCCGAGGGCATCGGCGACACCATCCGCGTGTCCCTGTCCGCGCCGCCCGCGCAAGAGGTCAAGGTCGGGCTGCAGATCCTGCAGTCCCTCAACCTGCGCGAGCGCAAGCTCGAGATCGTCTCCTGCCCGAGCTGCGGCCGGGCCCAGGTCGACGTCTACCAGCTGGCGAACGACGTCACCAAGGGGCTCGAGGGCATGTCCGTCCCCCTGCGCGTCGCCGTCATGGGCTGCGTCGTGAACGGCCCGGGCGAAGCCCGCGAGGCCGACCTCGGCGTGGCGTCGGGCAACGGCAAGGGCCAGATCTTCGTCAAGGGCAAGGTCGTCAAGACGGTGCCGGAGCACGAGATCGTGCAGACGCTCATCGCCGAGGCGAACCGCATCGCCGACGAGATGGGCCCCGAGGCCGCGCTCGGCAGCCCTGAGGTCATCACCACCCCGTAGCGCGCTCCGGCACGGTGCGGATTCCGCCACCGTGTGCCGGGTTGACGGCTCGGTGCGGCGTCAGAGGGCGGCACGGTGCGGCTGAGGCCGCACTGGTCGGTGAACCTCGCACGGTGCGCGTCCGGCCGCGACGAGCGTTGCGGGCGTCCCGGACGGGCGTCCCGGACGGGAGGCCCGTGGCGGCGTGGCACCGGGCGCCCCGTCCGCACCGTGCGGACTTCGCGAACCCGTGACGGGTCAGCAGTCCGGTGCGCGCTTGTGACCCCGCACGATGCGGCAGGCGCCGCACCGTGCGGCGAACCTCGCACGGTGCGTGCCCGCCCGTGCCTCGCGCCGTGCGGCGAACCTCGCACGGTGCGCGTCCGCCCGCCCCGCACGGCGCGCGCACGCCGCTAGGCTGGCCCCGTGGTCACACGGCTTTCGCATCTGTTCCTCCGTACGCTCCGCGACGACCCCTCCGACGCCGAGGTGACGAGCCACAAGCTGCTCGTCCGCGCCGGGTACGTCCGTCGCCAGTCCCCGGGGATCTTCGCCTGGCTGCCGCTCGGTCTCCGGGTGCGCGCCAAGATCGAGGGGATCATCCGCGACGAGATGGTCGCCGCCGGTGCGCAGGAGGTCCTGCTGCCGGCGCTGCTGCCGCGCGAGCCGTACGAGGCGACGAACCGCTGGACCGAGTACGGCGACGGCATGTTCCGCCTGCAGGACCGCAAGGGTTCCGACTACCTGCTCGCCCCGACGCACGAAGAGATGTTCGCGCTGCTGGTGAAGGACCTGTACTCGTCGTACAAGGACCTGCCCGTCACGCTGTTCCAGATCCAGGACAAGTACCGCGACGAGGCCCGGCCCCGCGCCGGCCTGCTGCGCGGTCGCGAGTTCACCATGAAGGACGCGTACTCGTTCGACCTCACCGACGAGGGCCTCGAGCGCAGCTACCAGGTGATGCGCGACGCGTACGAGAAGATCTTCGCGCGCCTCGGCCTCGAGTACGTCATCGTCAAGGCGGACGCCGGCGCGATGGGCGGCTCCAAGTCGGAGGAGTTCCTGCACCCGATCGCCGTCGGCGAGGACACCTTCGTCCGCAGCGCGAACGGCTACGCGGCGAACGTCGAGGCCTACGTCACGCCCGTGCCCGCGTCGCTGCCGATCGAGGGCCAGCCCGAGGCGGTGCTCCTGCCCGCGTCCGACACCCCGACGATCGACACGCTCGTCGCCCACGCGAACGAGGTCGCGCCGCGTGACGGCGCGCCGTGGACCGCGGCGGACACGCTCAAGAACGTCGTCCTCGCGCTCACCCACCTGGACGGCACGCGCGAGGTCGTGGTCGTCGGGCTGCCCGGTGACCGCGACGTCGACCTGAAGCGTGCCGAGGTCGCGTTCGCCCCGGCCGAGGTCGAGGCCGCAGGCGACGACGACTTCAAGAAGCACAAGGGCCTGGTCAAGGGGTACATCGGTCCGCAGGTCCTCGGTGCCGACAGCGCCACGGGCATCCGGTACTTCGTCGACCCGCGCGTGGTCGACGGCACCGCCTGGGTCACCGGCGCCAACGAGCGCGGCGTGCACGTCTCCGGCCTCGTCGCCGGCCGTGACTTCGTGGCCGACGGTGTCGCCGAGGTCTCCGACGTCCGTGCAGGGGACCCGTCGCCCGACGGCTCCGGTCCGCTCGAGACCGCCCGCGGCATGGAGATCGGGCACGTCTTCCAGCTCGGCCGCAAGTACGCCGAGGCCCTCGGGCTCAAGGTGCAGGACGAGAACGGCAAGCTCGCGACGGTCACGATGGGCTCGTACGGCATCGGCGTGACGCGCATCCTGGCGATCCTGGCCGAGGCCCACAACGACGAGAAGGGCCTGGCCTGGCCGAAGAACGTCGCGCCGTTCGACGTGCACATCGTCGCGACCGGCCGTGACCAGGTCGCCTACGACCTGGCGACGTCGATCGTCGCCGAGCTCGAGGGCGAGCGGTTCGACGTGCTCTACGACGACCGTCCGAAGGTGTCGCCGGGCGTGAAGCTGCGCGACGCGGAGCTGCTCGGCATGCCGATCGTGGTCGTCGCCGGCCGCGGCGCCGCCGACGGCGTCGTCGAGCTGTGGAACCGGGCCAGCGGCGAACGCCGCGACGTGCCGGTCGCCGAGCTGCTCGACGCGGTCCGCGCGATCTAGCGGGTCGCGTCCTGGACGTGCGCACCTGACGGACGGGAGGCCCGTGGCGACGCCGCCACGGGCCTCCCGTGCATCCGTGCTCGGGTCCGCGAGCCGCAGTGCGGTACGCTTGTGGCCGACTTCTGCGACGGTTCCATCCGCAGGAGCGACTCATCTGAATACGGAGGCACCTCGGTGAAGATCGATCTCGCAGTCCTGCGACTCATGGAGCGCGAGCGGGAGATCCCGTTCGACGAACTGGTCCAGATCATCGAATCTGCCATCCTGACCGCCTACCAGAAGCACGCCGAGGAGAACGGCGAGCCGGCCCACGCGCAGTCGCGTGTCGAGCTCGACCGCAAGTCCGGCGAGGTCAGCGTCTACGTCCCCGAGCTCGACGACGAGGGCACCGTCATCGGTGAAGCCGTCGACCAGCCCAGCGACTTCGGCCGCATCGCGGCGTTCGCGGCGAAGCAGGTCATCAACCAGCGCCTGCGCGACATCGGCGACGACAAGATCCTCGGCGAGTTCCGCGGCAAGGAAGGCGACATCGTCGCCGGTGTGGTCCAGCAGGGACCGAACCCGCGCATGGTGATGGTCGACCTCGGCACGGTTGAGGCGATCCTGCCGCCGGAGGAACAGGTCCCCGGGGAGTCCTACGCACACGGTTCCCGCATCCGCGTGTACGTGACGAGCGTCGCCCGTGGCAACAAGGGTCCGCAGATCACGGTGTCGCGCACGCACCCGGGCCTGGTCCGGAAGCTCTTCGCCCTCGAGGTCCCGGAGATCGCCTCGGGCGTCGTGGAGATCACGTCGCTCGCGCGTGAAGCCGGTCACCGCACGAAGATCGCGGTCAAGGCGAACGAACCCGGCGTGAACGCGAAGGGCGCCTGCATCGGCGAGCTCGGCGCGCGCGTCCGCGCCGTCACGAACGAGCTCGGCGCCGAGAAGGTCGACATCGTGGACTGGTCCCCGGACCTGTCGGCGTTCGTCGCGAGTGCCCTGTCGCCGGCCAAGGTGACGAGCGCCTTCGTGCTCGATGCATCGACCAAGGCCGTCCGCGCGCTCGTGCCCGACTACCAGCTGTCGCTCGCGATCGGCAAGGAAGGGCAGAACGCCCGCCTCGCCGCCAAGCTCACCGGGGCCCGGATCGACATCCAGCCGGACTCCATCCTGGACGGCGACGACTAGGGCGATTTCGCCGCCGGCGTGTCCAGAAGGGCGCGCCGGATCGCGCACGTCCGAGGCAAGGAGTAGAGTGGTTCCCGTCAGAACGTGCATCGGCAGTCGTCGTCGCGCTTCCCGATCCTCACTCCTCCGAGTCGTCGCCCTGAGCGATGGCCGCGTCGTGGCGGATCCGAAGGCAGTCATGCCGGGCCGGGGAGCATGGCTCACACCGACCGTCGATGCCTACGATCTGGCCGTCAAGCGCAGGGCTTTCCGCCGTGCGCTCCGGTTGGATCGCGATCCCGACACGTCCGCGGTGCTCGACCACATCGTCGGTCTCCCACAGGAGTCGACCGAGCGCCCGGACATGACAGAACAGGCTGAACGGCTTATGGACAACTGATGAGCGGCTCGAAATGAGACCCGTCATCCATTGAGTCCTGCCCTTTACGGGGTGGGACCCGTGAAGGAGAACAGTGGCTAAACCACGCGTACACGAGATCGCAAGCGAACTCGGCGTCGACAGCAAGACCGCACTCGAGAAGCTCAAGGAGCTCGGAGAGTTCGTCAGGGGTGCCAGCTCGAGCATCGAGCCCCCCGTCGCCCGGAAGCTCCGTGCCGCCCTGCAGGCGGACGGCGTCCCGGCGTCCAAGCCCGCAGCCTCGGCCCCCGCGCCGAGCACGCCGGCGAAGAGCAGCACGCCCAAGTCCGGCGCGCCGAAGCCCGGTGGCCCGCGCCCCGGCCCGGTCCGTCCGGCACCTGCTCCCGAGCCCGAGGTCCAGGCAGCACCTGCTGCCGAGGACGTCCCGACCCCGGCAGCACCGAAGTCCGTCGCCCAGCGACAGGCAGAGGCCGAGGCCGCACAGAAGGCCCGTGCCGAGAAGGCCGCCGCCGAGCAGCAGGCCGCCACGCAGCCGGCCGAGTCCGCCGGTGACGAGCCGAAGACCGACGCGGTGAAGCCCGGCTCGAGTGCCAAGCCCGCCGCTGCCGGTCCGAAGCCCGGTGGCCCCAAGCCCGGAGCACGTCCGGGCAACAACCCCTACGCGTCGAACCAGGGCATGGGCTCGCGCCCGCCGCGCCCCGGCAACAACCCGTTCGCCTCGAACCAGGGCATGGGCCAGCGCCCCGCCGCTGGTGCCGGCGGAGCGGGCATCCCGCGTCCGCAGCCCCCGCGTCCCGGCGTCCCGCGTCCGGGTGCACCGCGTCCGGGTGGACCCGGTCAGGCGAACCGTCCCAACGGCTTCGGGCAGCGCCCGGGCCAGGGTGGCGGTCGCGGCGGCCCCGGTGGCGCCCGTCCGGGTGCCGGCGGCGGTGCCGGTGGCGGCTTCCCGCGTCCGGCCTTCAGCGGCCCGCGTCCCACCGGTGGCGGTGGCCGTGGTCGTGGCCCCGGTGGCGGTACCGCTGGTGCGTTCGGTCGCGGAGGCGGCAAGAGCCGTGCCCGCAAGTCGAAGCGGACGAAGCGCGCCGAGTACGAGATGCGTCAGGCCCCGTCGCTCGGCGGTGTGCAGGTCCCTCGTGGTGACGGCAACACGGTCGTCCGACTCCGTCGCGGTGCGAGCATCTCGGACTTCGCGGACAAGATCGACGCCATGCCCGGCAACCTGGTCACGGTGCTGTTCCACCTCGGTGAGATGGCGACCGCGACCGAGTCGCTCGACGAGGCCACGTTCGAGGTCCTCGGTGACGAGCTGGGCTACAAGATCCAGATCGTCTCGCCCGAGGACGAGGACAAGGAGCTCCTCGAGGGCTTCGACATCGACATCGATGCCGAGTACGCCGACGAGGACGACTCCGTCCTGCAGGTCCGTCCCCCCGTCGTGACCGTCATGGGTCACGTCGACCACGGTAAGACGCGACTGCTCGACGCGATCCGGAACTCGAAGGTCGTCGAGGGTGAAGCCGGTGGCATCACCCAGCACATCGGTGCGTACCAGATCGTCACCGAGCACGAGGGCATCGAGCGTCCGATCACGTTCATCGACACCCCGGGTCACGAGGCCTTCACGGCCATGCGTGCTCGTGGTGCGCAGGTCACCGACATCGCGATCCTCGTGGTCGCGGCGGACGACGGCATCATGCCCCAGACGATCGAGGCGCTGAACCACGCGCAGTCGGCCAACGTGCCGATCGTGGTCGCGGTGAACAAGATCGACAAGGAAGGCGCGAACCCGGCCAAGGTCCGCCAGCAGCTCACCGAGTACAACCTGGTGGCCGAGGAGTACGGCGGAGACGTCATGTTCGTCGACGTCTCGGCTCGGCAGAACATCGGCATCCAGGAGCTCCTGGACGCCGTGCTGCTCACCGCTGACGCCGGGCTCGACCTGCGTGCGAACCCCGACAAGGACGCCCGCGGCGTCGCGATCGAAGCACGGCTCGACAAGGGCCGCGGTGCGGTGGCGACCGTCCTCATCCAGTCCGGAACGCTGCACGTCGGCGACGCCATCGTGGCGGGCACGGCGTACGGCCGCGTCCGTGCGATGACCGACGAGAACGGTGTCGCGGTCAAGGCCGCCACGCCGAGCCGCCCGGTCCAGGTGCAGGGTCTGTCCTCGGTGCCCCGCGCCGGTGACACGTTCCTGGTCACCGAAGAGGACCGCACGGCACGTCAGATCGCCGAGAAGCGTGAGGCCGCCGAGCGCAACGCCCAGCTGGCCAAGGCCCGCAAGCGCATCTCGCTCGAGGACTTCACCCGTGCACTCGAAGAGGGCAAGGTCGACTCGCTCAACCTCATCATCAAGGGTGACGTCTCCGGTGCCGTCGAGGCACTCGAGCAGTCGCTCCTGGACATCGAGGTCGACGACAGCGTCCAGCTCCGCATCCTCCACCGCGGTGTCGGTGCGATCACGGAGTCGGACATCGACCTCGCCACGATCGACAACGCCATCGTGGTCGGCTTCAACGTCCGTCCGGACGTCAAGGCCCGTGAGCGTGCGGCGCGCGAAGGCATCGACGTGCGCTTCTACTCGGTCATCTACAACGCACTCGACGACATCGAGCAGTCCCTCAAGGGCATGCTCAAGCCCGAGTACGAAGAGGTCCAGTCCGGTGTCGCCGAGATCCGAGAGGTCTTCCGCTCCTCGAAGTTCGGCAACATCGCGGGTGTCATCGTCCGCTCCGGCACGATCACGCGCAACGCCAAGGCGCGCGTCATCCGTGACGGTGTGGTCCTGGCCGACGGACTGGCGATCGAGTCGCTCCGTCGCTTCAAGGACGACGTCACCGAGGTCCGCACGGACTTCGAGGCCGGTATCGGTCTGGGCAAGTTCAACGACATCCAGATCGGTGACGAGATCGAGACCACCGAGCTCGTCGAGAAGCCGCGCGACTGATCGTGTGACCACCCTGGGCCCCGGCCTCCCCGTGCGGGAGGTGCGGGTCCAGATGGGCCCCGGCCTCCCGTTCCGGGAGGTCGGGGCCCGACCCCTTTCCACGCAGAACCACCGGCGGGAACCGTCCCGCCACTGCCTCAGGAGGCACCCATGGCCGATCCGCAGCGCGCACGCAAGATGGCGGACCGCATCAAGGAAGTCGTCGCACGCCGTCTCGACAAGGGTCTGCGCGACCCGCGTCTCGGGTTCGTGACGATCACCGACGTCCGCGTGACCGGAGACCTGCAGCACGCATCGGTCTTCTACACCGTGTACGGCACCGACGAGGAACGCGCCGACTCCGCTGCCGCGCTCAAGGCGGCGACCGGCATGCTCCGCTCCGAGGTCGGCAAGAACATCACGGCGCGGCTCACCCCGTCGCTCGAGTTCATCGCCGATGCGCTGCCGGAGACCTCCGCGCACATGGAGGACCTGCTCGTGCAGGCCCAGGTGCGTGACGAGCAGGTGCGTGCCGCCTCGGTCGGCGCGACGTACGCCGGCGACGCCGACCCGTACAAGCGCGACGAGGACGACGACGAGTCCGGCGACGAGCAGGACGCCGAGCGGGCCTAGTCGGTGTGTGTCCGAACGCCCCGCTGCAGCGTGTGCAGCGGGGCGTTCGTGCGTCCGGCGGTCGCGCCCCGGGCGGTCGTGCGTCAGGCGTCCGGCAGCCGGTACCCGGTCGTGTCGTCGCCGACCGCCAGCCCGTCGCGCAGCAGCGACGCGAGCGCCCGGTCCCGCTGCTCGGCGTCCGGCCAGACCAGTTCGATCTCGGACCGGGCGACCGGCACGTCGCTCGCCCGCAGCTCGGCCATGACGAGGCCGCGCACCTGCCGGTCGCTGCCGGCGAACTTCGCCTGCTTCGGCGCACGCGGCCCGTCGTGGTCGGGGTAGCCGGCGGCTCGCCAGGCGCAGCGGTCGGCGATCGGGCAGGAGTCACACGCGGGGGAGCGGGAGACGCACACGAGCGCACCGAGTTCCATCACCGCAGCGTTCGTCGCAGCGGCGTCGTCGCGGTCGGCGGGCAGCACGGACTCCATCAGCGGCAGGTCGTCCTTCGCCTTCGCCGGCCCGGGTTCGCCCTGGCCGAGGAGCGCGCGCTTGAGCACCCGCCGCACGTTGACGTCCACGACCGGGTGCCGGTCGCCGTACGCGAACACCGCCACGGCCCGTGCCGTGTAGTCGCCGATGCCGGGGAGTGCGAGCAGCGCATCGACGTCCCGCGGCACGACGTTGTCGTGCTCGTTCGCGATCACGGTCGCGGCGGCGTGCAGCGCGAGCGCGCGTCTCGGGTAGCCGAGCCGGTCCCAGGCGCGCACCGCATCCGCCGGGGGTGACGCCGCGAGGTCCGCAGGCGTCGGCCACCGGGTGAGCCACGCCTCCAGTCGGGGGACGACGCGCGCCACCTGCGTCTGCTGCAGCATGATCTCGCTGACCAGGGTGCCCCAGGCGGGGAAGCCAGGGCGACGCCACGGCAGGTCGCGGGCCTCCTGTCGGAACCAGCTGATCAACGGGGTCGCGATGTCGGGTCGGTCCCGCAGGCCGTCTCGCGTCGCCGGGTTGTCCACATTCTGTCTGGAAGCCCGACTCGCGTTCACCACGACAGCCTACGGTGGACGCATGGCACGCTGGGCACCCGAAGAGACCGACACGATGGCCGCGATCGCTGCTGAGGCGATCGGGCAGGTCGGCACGAACCGAACCGTGATCGGCGTCGACGGTCAGGACGGCACCGATCTCGAACACGTCGCCGCCGCGCTGGTGGCCGGTTTCCAGCAGCACGGGGTGTCCGCGATGGCCGCCGCCGCGCCGTCCACCGACCCCGACACGCTGCGCGCCGAAGTGGTCACCCCGTTCCGCACCACCGGTGCCGGGGACGGCGTGCTGGTCGTGCACGGGCACGGCCTGTTGGCTCCCGGTGTCCGCGGGCTCTGGCGCTGGTCGCTGTGGGTCGAGCAGGAAGCGGGTCGGCTGGAACGCCGGGCGGACGTCAAGATCGCCGCCTCCGCCGTCCTCGACATCACCGATCCCGAGCACCCCCGTCGCGAGTGGAACGACGCCTGCTGACCGGCGCTGGTAATCTCCTCTGGTGCTCGAAACCGTGCCGGACGGCATCCTCCTCGTCGACAAACCGCAGGGGATCTCCAGCCACCGCGTCGTGTCGATCGCCCGTCGCCGCCTCGGTCTGAAGAAGGTCGGGCACGCGGGGACCCTCGACCCGATGGCGACCGGGCTGCTGCTCCTGGGCATCGGGCACTCCACGCGGCTGCTCACGCACCTGGTCGGCCTCGGCAAGACCTACACCGCCACCATCCGGCTCGGCGTGTCCACGGACTCCGACGATGCCGACGGCACCCCGACCGCCGCGACCGGCGTCGCGACCGCGGACGTCACGGACGAAGCCGTCGAACGTGCCGTCGCCCAGCAGCGCGGCCAGATCGACCAGGTCCCCTCCACCGTCAGCGCGATCAAGGTCGACGGGCGCCGTGCGTACGACCTCGCGCGGAAGGGGGAGACCGTCGAGCTGCAGTCCCGCACGGTGACCGTCTCGCGGTTCGACGTCACCGGCCGGAACGACCGCACCGTCACGGTCGACGGCGCCGAGGTGCCGGTCGTCGACCTCGACGTCGTCGTGACCTGCTCGTCCGGCACGTACGTCCGGGCCCTCGCGCGCGACGTCGGCGCGACCCTCGGCACCGGTGCCCACCTCACGGCGCTCCGCCGCACCCAGGTCGGTCCGTTCGACGTGGCCGACGCGATCGACCTCGAGGACGACGCGGTCGACGTCCGCGCTGCGCTCGCGCGTCCGGCCGACGTGGCGCGTCGCCTGTTCTCCTCGGTGTCGCTCGACGCGGCCGCGGCGAAGGACCTGACCGACGGCAAGCGCGTCGCGGCCGACCACCCGGACTCGGACGATCCGGTGGCCGCGGTGGCCGCCGCCGACGACCGCCTCGTCGGACTGGTCTCGGTCCGGCGCGGACTGCTCCGGGTCATCACGAACTTCCCGGCGCCGGCTGCCGCTCCCGCGCCGGCACCGCAGAACGGGGCGCACGCGTGATCGAGTGGTTCATGTGGGTCCAGCTCGTCGTCGCCGTCCTGGCCGGGCTGTTCGCCGTCGTGGTCGGGTTCATCGGCTGGAAGCCCAATGACTACACCGTCGGGTCCCTCGCGCTCATCGAGGTCCTGCTCCTGGCGCAGGGGGTCATCTCGATCGTGCTCCCCGCGACGGGCAGCCCGCCGGACGGCAACGCCCTCGAGTTCGGGGTGTACGCGGTGTCGGTGCTCCTGGTGCCGCCGGCTGCCATCGTCTGGGCGCTCGTGGACCGCACGAAGTGGAGCACCGTCGTCCTCGGCGCCGGTGCGTTCACCGTCGCGGTCATGGTCTACCGGATGTACCAGATCTGGTTCGCCCTGAACTGACCCCGAGCGTCATGGTGGTCCCCGCACGTCGGTAGAATCGGTGCAATGGCGACCAGATCCTCACTCGCGACCGGCATCGGCCGCGTCCTCATCGCCGTGTACGGCATCCTCGCCCTGGCGGCGACGGGCCGGAGCGTCGTCCAGATCATCGAGAAGTTCTCGTTCGCACCGTTCGCGTACACGGTGAGCGCCATCGCCGCCGTCGTGTACATCGTGGCGATGATCGCCCTGATCGTGCCCGGACGCTTCTGGTACCGCGTCGCGTGCGTCACGATCGTGTTCGAGATGACCGGTGTGCTCGTCATCGGCACGCTCTCGCTGTTCGACCGGCAGCTCTTCCCCGACGACACGATCTGGTCGTACTACGGCATGGGCTACGCCTTCGCGCCGCTGGTACTGCCGATCGCCGGTCTCTGGTGGCTCCGCAAGCACCACCGCACCGCGTCGGCCGAGCCGGTGGGCGCATCGACCACCGCCCCCGTGGGCGAGTAGGAGCAGCCGTGCAGTTCTACGACGACATCGCCGACGTGGCAGAGGGCTTCGGCCCGAGCGCCGTCACGATCGGCAAGTTCGACGGTGTGCACGTCGGGCACCGCGCGGTGATCGCGCACCTCGAGCGCGCCGCCCACGAGCAGGGCCTGGTCGCCACCGTGGTGACGTTCGACCGGCACCCGCTCAACGTCATCGACCCGCAGCACGTCCCGCCGGCGCTCACGAGCACGGCGCAGCGGCGCGAGCTCCTCGACGACGCCGGTGTCGACGCCACCCTGCTGCTCCGCTTCGACGAGCAACTGCAGTCGAAGTCGCCCGAGGCGTTCGTGTCCGAGATCCTCGTCGACACCCTGCACGCCCGGCTCGTCTTCGTCGGCAGCGACTTCCGCTTCGGGGCCAAGGGCGCCGGCGACGTCACCCTGTTGCGCGCCCTGGGGGAGCAGCACGGCTTCACGGTCGAGCTCATCGACGACGTCGACCTGGTGGACGACGTCCGACCCGACGGCGAGCGACGCGTCTCGTCGACGTGGATCCGCGAGCTCCTCGGCGACGGGCGGGTGGCCGAGGCCGCTCGGCTGCTCGGTCGTGAGCACGCGGTCCGCAGCACCGTGGTGCACGGCAACCAGCGGGGGCGGGCGATGGGGTACCCGACGGCGAACCTCGACCCGGCCTTCGAGGGCTTCGCGCCGGCCGACGGCGTCTACGCCGCCCGGGTGCTGCACGACGGCACGGTGTACCCGGCGGCCGTCTCGGTCGGCAACAACCCGACGTTCGAGGGCGTGCCGGCCAAGCAGATCGAGGCGCACCTGCTCGACGTCGACCTCGACCTGTACGGGGACCGCATCTCCGTGCTGTTCGTGTCCTACGTGCGCGGCATGGTGAAGTTCGACTCGATGGACGAGCTCGCCACGCAGATGCGCCAGGACGACCTCGACATCCGGTTGCTGCTGGGCCTGCCCACGCCGGTCTGACCTGCGACGCCACGCGCCGCGACTCCACACCTCGCGCCGCCACGCGACGACGCCCCCGTGACCGATCGGTCACGGGGGCGTCGTCGTCCGTCGATCAGCTGCCGAGGGCGTCGAGCCAGATCTTGCGGGCGTCGAGTGCTTCCTGCGCGTCCTTGATCTTGCGCGCGTCACCGGAGGCCTGCGCGTCGGCGAGCTCGGACTCGAGCTTGCCGATGGCGTCCTCGAGCTGGCTCGCGAGTCCGGTCTGCCGGGCCTTGCGCTCCGGGTTGGACTCCTTCCAGTGCGCGTCCTCGAGCCCACGCACGTGGTCCTCGATCGCCCGCAGGCGGTCCTCGATGCGGCGGACGTCCCCGCGGGGGACCTTGCCGATCTCGTCCCAGCGCCGCTGGATGCCGGTCAGGGTCTTGCGGGCGGCGACGCGGTCGGTCGCCGTGAGCAGCGGCTCGGCCTCGGTGAGCAGGGCCTGCTTCGCCTCGAGGTTGCCGGAGAACTCTTCGTCCTCGGCTGCGCTCTCGGCGTGGCGCTGCTCGAACAGCACGTCGCCGGCGGCCTTGAACCGCGCCCAGAGGGCGTCGTCGTGGCGCTTGCCGGCGCGCCCGGCGTTCTTCCAGTCGTCGAGGAGCTGACGGTAGTCCGGGATCGCGTCGGACCCGCGTGACGCGAGTGCCTCGGCCTGCGACACGAGTTCCTGCTTGCGGGTGCGGGCGTCGCGGTGCTGCGCGTCGAGCTCGGAGTAGAACGCGCGGCGGTGCTGGTCGACGGTGGACCGCGCTGCGCGGAACCGCTTCCAGAGTTCGTTCGCCTCGTTCTTGGGGATGCGCGGGCCGTCGTGCTGGTGCTGCTGCCACCGGGCGAACACGTCGTCGAGCTGCGCCGTGATCTGCTTCCACTGCGCGCGGGCGGGGTCGACCGCCGCGAGCGCCTCGGCCTCTTCGACCAGGGCGGCGCGGTGTGCCAGGGCGTCGTTCAACGCCTGCTGCGCCTGCTCCGCCTGCTCCTTCGTGAGCGAGCCGAGCTGCTCGGTGAGCGCGCCGACACGGGTCTCG
Source organism: Curtobacterium sp. ABR8 (assembly GCF_057812125.1). Lineage (NCBI taxonomy): Bacteria > Bacillati > Actinomycetota > Actinomycetes > Micrococcales > Microbacteriaceae > Curtobacterium > Curtobacterium sp. ABR8. The sequence continues at coordinate 2,301,580 of NZ_CM173818.1, read as the reverse complement.
AGCGACTTGATGTCGCCGACCACGCGGGCTTCGGCGACCAGGGTCGTCAGGTGCTCGACCGTCCGGGCGACGTCGTTCGCCGACGCACCGCGCTGGACGCGCTGCTCGGCGATCTTCACCTGCCCCTCGAGGTCGGCGTACTTCCGCGCGAAGTAGGCGAGGGCTTCTTCGGGGGTGGCGTCCGGGTACTCACCGACAGCACGTTCGGTCTCTTCGTACCGGACGTACACGGTCCCGTTCTCGTCGACCCGCCCCCAGGTCGTTGCTTCGTCAGATCCCACAGGTCTCGCCTCGATCGTGGTCGTGCATCGCCGACGTCACCGTCGGCACGGTCAGGTCGTCAGCCTATTGCACGGACGGGCTCCGCGGCCCGCTGTGCGGGTCGGCTTGTGGACTACTTCTCCTGCGCGATGGTCGCGTCGGTGATCTTCGTCGCCACCTTCGGCTCGCCGGTGCCGTCGTCACCGGGCGACGCGATGCCCTTGTCCGCGATCTTCGACTCGAGTTCGGACAGGCCGCTCGTGACCTTCCCGACGACCGTGTAGCCGCCGGTGGAGCCGTCGAGCGTGGTGTCGCCGTAGACGATGAAGAACTGCGTCGACTGTGAGTACGGCGAGCTCGACCGCGCGATCGCGATGGTCCCCTCGTCGTAGACGCCGTCCTCCGGCACGTTCTCGAGCGGGCCGTACTCGAACCCGGCGTCGCCCGTGCCGTCACCGTTCGCCGAACCGCACTGCAGGAACTTCAGTCCGTCACTGTCGGCGAGCCGGTGGCAGGTGGTGCCGTTGTAGAACTGCTCCTTGATCAACGAGATCTCGACGCTCGCCGCCTGCGGGGCCTTCGCGCCGTCGAGCTCGATGCCGAGGTCGATCGACCCGTTCAGCGTCAGCGACCCCGTCCAGGTCGCGCCCTTCGCGATCGCCTTGCTCGGCACGTCGCCCGTGTTCGCCGCCGTGGCACTCGCCGAGGGCGTCGGTGTGGCCGTGGCGCTCGCACTGGCGTCAGCGGACCCGTTCCCCTGCGAGCCCGCGAAGGCGAGCTGCGACCCGGTGGCCAGCGCGGCGACCAGCACGAGCGCACCGGCGCCGACCAGGTTGTCGCGCACCCGCCGGCGGCGCTGCCGGTCGTGGAGTCCTCGGCGGGCCTGGTAGAGGCGGAGGCGCTCGCGCGCCTCGCGGTTGTCGCGCGCTGGGTTCTTCGGTGCCACGGTGCTGTTCTGCCCTCTCGTCGCAGTGTGCGACGAGCGTATCCGAGTCGTCACCGTCAACGGCCCGGGAGGCGCGGGGCTGTCAGCGGGTCGGCCTACGATTGCTGCATGGCAGCGGACCGTTCGAGCATGCGTGCGCCCACGACGGGCGGTCGCGCCGGGCTCGCGCAGGGTTCCGTCCCGCTCGCGGTCCGGATGCGCCCCACCAGTCTCGACGAGGTCGCGGGCCAGCAGCACCTGCTCGGTCGCGGTTCACCGCTCGTGCAGCTCGCCACCGGCACCCGCGACAACCCGGGTGGCGTCTCGGTCATCCTCTGGGGTCCTCCCGGCACCGGCAAGACGACGTTGGCGCAGGCCATCGCCCGCCAGTCGGGGCGCGAGTTCGTCGAGCTCTCCGCGGTGACCGCCGGCGTCAAGGACGTGCGCGAGGTCATGGAGAAGGCCCTCACCCACCGCGACCTCTACGGCTCCACGACGGTGCTGTTCCTCGACGAGATCCACCGGTTCAGCAAGGCCCAGCAGGACGCCCTGCTGCCCGGTGTCGAGAACGGGTGGGTGATCCTCATCGCGGCCACCACCGAGAACCCGTCGTTCTCGGTCATCTCCCCGCTCCTGTCCCGGTCCCTGCTCCTGACGCTCAAACCGCTCACCGACGCCGACCTCGGCATGCTCGTCGACCGTGCGGTGGAGGACCCACGCGGTCTCGGTGGTGCGGTCGTCCTCGGTGACGAAGCACGCGGGGCCATCGTCCGGTTGGCCTCCGGTGACGCCCGACGCGCCCTGACCGCGCTCGAGGCCGCTGCGGCGTCGGCCACCGCGGCCCAGGACGACGAGGACGACACCGTGCCGGTCGTCGACGCGGACACCGTCGCCGCGGCTGTCGACCGTGCGCTGCTGCGGTACGACCGACAGGGCGACGAGCACTACGACGTCATCAGTGCCTTCATCAAGTCGGTGCGGGGGAGCGACGTCGACGCCGCACTGCACTACCTCGCGCGGATGATCGAGGCGGGCGAGGACTCGCGGTTCATCGCGCGCCGGATCATCATCTCGGCGTCCGAGGACATCGGCATGGCCGACCCGCAGGCGCTCCCCATCGCCGTCGCGGCGGCGCAGGCCGTGCAGCTCATCGGCATGCCCGAGGGGCGCATCCCCCTGGCCGAGGCAGTGGTGTACCTGGCGACCGCGCCGAAGTCGAACGCCGCCTACAACGGCGTGAACGCAGCGATGGCGGACGTCAAGGCCGGCCGGATGGGCACCGTGCCGATGCACCTGCGCGACGCGCACTACGCCGGGGCCAAGCGACTCGGCCACGGCAAGGGGTACGTCTACTCGCACGACGCCGAGCACGGGGTCGCCGAGCAGCAGTACCTGCCCGATGCGCTCGAGGGCACCGAGTACTACACCCCGACCACGAACGGGTACGAACGCGAGGTCGGTCCGCGGCTCGAACGACTCCGGAAGATCACACGCGGTCAGTAGGAGCAACGTCGAGTTCCTGCTAGCATTGCCAGGCCTACGTCCTGGTCCTCGAGCACGGCTGCGTCGAGGACAGAGTGCCACTCCGGTGGTACGGGGGCAGAGGTTCGGACTGTAGCCGTCCGATCCCACAGGCTCATCCCTCTGGATCCCGTCGTCGGGGCCACCAGCACTCGCGTGCCCGGCCTCCGGTGAGTATTCAGTTCGAACAGAGAAAAGGACCCTGTGTCTACCAAGTCACGTACCCGCAGCAAGACCCGCCTCTCGCGCGCACTCGGCATCCCGCTGACGCCGAAGGCGGCCCGTTACCTCGAGAAGCGCCCCTACGGCCCCGGTGAGCACGGCCGTACGCGCCGTCGTGCGGACAGCGACTACGCCGTCCGCCTCCGAGAGAAGCAGCGTCTGCGCGCCCAGTACGGCATCCGCGAGAAGCAGCTCCGCATCGTCTTCGAAGAGGCCCGCAAGACGAAGGGCCTGACCGGTGAGAACCTGGTCGAGCTCCTCGAGCAGCGCCTCGACGCCCTCGTGGTCCGTGCCGGCTTCGCCCGCACCACCGCGCAGGCCCGTCAGCTGATCGTGCACCGTCACCTGCTGGTCGACGGCAAGCTCGTGGACCGCCCCTCCTTCCGCGTCAAGGAGGGCCAGCTGATCCACGTCAAGCCGAAGTCCGAGTCGATGGAGCCCTTCCAGGTCGCCGCTGCCGGTGGCCACCAGGAAGTCCTGCCGAAGGTCCCGGGTTACCTCGAGGTCGAGATCGACAAGCTCCAGGCCCGCCTCGTGCGTCGCCCGAAGCGCGCCGAGGTCCCCGTGACCTGTGAAGTGCAGCTCGTCGTCGAGTACTACGCAGCTCGCTGATCCACTGATCACACCCGAACGGCGGGTCGTCCTCTCGAGGACGGCCCGCCGTTCGGCGTTCCGGCCCCGAAGTGCCCGGCGACTAAGCTTGTCCGGGCATGCACCGCCAGGGTGCACAGAGGGAGAGGCACCGTGAAGCAGCTGTTCTTCGTCGCGGTCGGCGTCGTCATCGGGTTCGCCGTGGCGCACCAGGTCGCCAGGACCCCCGGAGGCGCACGGCTCTTCGCCGTCGTCGACGCGAGCACGAGGGCCTTCACGGGCGCGGTCGCCGACGGGTACCGGTCCCGCGGGGCCGAGCTCCGCACCGACGTCTGAGTCGTCGAGCTCCACCGCGGTCCGGCCGCACCGTCGTCCCGCCTCCACCTCCCACCTCCGAGCTGAACCCAGGAAGCACCATGCAGACCGCAGAGATCCGCCGCCGTTGGCTCCAGTACTTCGGTGACCGCGGCCACACCGTCGTCCCGTCCGCGTCCCTCGTCTCCGACGACCCGTCGCTCCTCTTCACGGTCGCCGGTATGGTGCCGTTCATCCCGTACCTGACCGGGCTCGTCCCCGCGCCGTACCCCCGTGCCACGAGCGTCCAGAAGTGCATCCGCACGAACGACATCGAAGAGGTCGGCAAGACGCCTCGCCACGGCACGTTCTTCCAGATGAACGGCAACTTCTCGTTCGGCGACTACTTCAAGGAGCAGGCGATCCAGTTCGCCTGGGAGTTCCTGACGAACCCCGAGTCCGACGGCGGACTCGGCTTCTCGCCCGACGACCTCTGGGTCACGGTCTACGAGGACGACGACGAGGCGATCGCCTTCTGGAAGCAGCACTCCTCCCTGCCCGAAGAGCGCATCCAGCGCCTCGGCAAGGACACGAACTACTGGTCCACCGGCCAGCCCGGACCCGCCGGACCCTGCTCGGAGATCTTCTTCGACCGCGGGCCCGAGTACGGCATCGACGGCGGCCCGGCCACCGACGACGACCGGTACGTCGAGATCTGGAACCTCGTGTTCATGCAGTACCAGATCGCGGACGTCCGCTCGAAGTACGACTTCGAGATCACCGGCGAGCTGCCGAACAAGAACATCGACACCGGGATGGGGCTCGAGCGCGTCGCCTTCATCAAGCAGGGCGTCGACAACATGTACGAGATCGACCAGGTCCGCCCGGTCCTCGACCGCGCGTCCGAGATCTCCGGCCGCCGCTACGGCGCCGTGCACGAGGACGACGTCCGCATGCGTGTCATCGCGGACCACGTGCGGTCCGCGCTCATGCTCATCGCCGACGGCGTGAGCCCGTCGAACGAGGGCCGCGGGTACATCCTGCGTCGCCTGCTGCGCCGCACGGTCCGTGCGATGCGCCTGCTCGGCGTCGAGACCGCGACCTTCCCGGAGCTGTTCCCGGCGTCCCGCGACGCGATGCGCGACGCCTACCCCGAGGTCGCCTCCGACTTCGACCGCATCGCGCGGATCGCCTACGCGGAAGAGGAGACGTTCCTCCGCACGCTCGCGCAGGGCACCACGATCCTCGACGTCGCCGTCGAGCGCGCGAAGCAGGACGGTGCACCGTCCATCGGCGGGGACACCGCGTTCCTGCTGCACGACACCTTCGGGTTCCCGATCGACCTGACGATGGAGATGGCCGAGGAGGCCGGGGTCCACGTCGACCGGACCGCGTTCGAGACCCTGATGTCCGAGCAGCGTGCCCGGGCGAAGGCCGACGCGAAGAGCAAGAAGACCGCGATCGCCGACCTGAGCGTGTACAGCGCGTTCCGGGCGAAGGGCGAGACGGTCTTCCTCGGCTACGACGCGCTCGAGGCCGAGACGAACGTGCTCGGGATCATCGTCGGGGGCGTCAGCGTGGACCGTGCCGTGGCGGGCGACATCGCCGAGGTCATCCTCGGCGAGACGTCGCTGTACGCCGAGTCCGGCGGGCAGGACGCCGACCAGGGATCGATCGTCGGCAACGGCTTCGACCTCGAGGTCCTCGACGTCCAGCGTCCCGTCGCCGGCCTCTGGAGCCACACCGTCCAGGTGCGCTCCGGTGAGGTCGGCGTGGGCGACGCGGCGAGCACCGTCGTCGACGCCGAGTACCGCCGTGGCGCCACGCAGGCGCACTCCGCGACGCACCTGGTGAACGCCGCGCTCCGCGACATCCTCGGCCCCGAGGCTCTGCAGGCGGGGTCGTACAACAAGTCCGGGTACATGCGCCTCGACTTCTCGTGGTCGCAGCCGATCTCGCTCGCGACCCGTTCGGAGATCGAGGAGGTCGTCAACACCGCGATCCGCACCGACCTCGAGGTCTCGACCCGCATCATGCCGATCGACGAGGCGAAGGCACTCGGCGCACAGGCGCTCTTCGGCGAGAAGTACGGCGCCGAGGTCCGCATGGTCGACATCGGCGGACCGTGGTCCCGCGAGCTCTGCGGTGGCACGCACGTCGCGTCGAGCGCCCAGATCGGGCTCGTCAACCTGGTGGGGGAGTCGAGCGTCGGCTCGACCAACCGCCGTGTCGAGGCGCTCGTCGGGCTCGAGGGCTTCCGCGACCTCGCGGTCGAGCGGACCATCGTGTCGCAGCTCTCCAGCGCGTTGAAGGCGCCCCGTGCCGACCTGCCCACGCGCGTGCAGTCGCTCATGGAGGACCTCCGGACCGCGCAGAAGAAGATCGCCGAGTACGAGTCGGCGAACCTGCAGCAGCGGGTCCCGTCGATCGCGCGCACCGCGACGACCGTCGGGTCGACCACGGTCGTGGCCGAGACCGTCGACGGCCTGCAGTCCGGCGACGACCTGCGCTCCCTGGCGACCGGTGTGCGCGCGCAGCTCGGTGACGGCGCTGCCGTCGTCGTGCTCGGCGCCGTGGTGAGCGGGAAGCCGATCGTCATCGTGGCGACCAACGACGCGGCGCGCTCCGCCGGTGTCCAGGCGGGTCCGCTCGCCAAGGAGGCCGCCGGCGTGCTCGGTGGTGGCGGCGGCGGCAAGCCGGACCTGGCGCAGGGTGGCGGGACCGACCCGGCCGCGCTCCCGGCCGCGCTCCGTGCCGTGACCGCCCGGATCGCGGGCTGAGCGTGGCGATCCGGTCCGGGCGGCGGCTCGGCGTGGACGTCGGCCGCGCCCGGATCGGGATCGCCGTGTGCGACCGCGACGGGTTGCTGGCGACGCCGGTCGAGACCGTGCGTCGTGACGACTCGTCCGACCTGCGGCGGATCCTCGAGATCGCCGACGAGTACGACGCCCTCGAGCTCGTCGTCGGACTGCCCTTGTCGATGTCCGGCGGCGACACCCCGTCCACGGACGACGCTCGGGCGTTCGCGGCCCGGATCGCCGAGCACCGTCCGGTCCGGCTGGTCGACGAACGGTTGTCCACCGTGACCGCCCAGCGTGGTCTGCACCAGGCTGGCAAGAACACGAAGAAGTCGCGCTCCGTGATCGACCAAGCGGCCGCTGTTATCATTCTGCAACACGCGCTCGACCACGAACGCAGTGCCGGTGCCCCTCCGGGCACCACGCTTCCCTGACAGGGCGACCCGCCGCGACCCGGCTGCCCTTCCGTCACCCGAGGACGACGGTGCCCAGGCGGAGTTCCCGACCGAGAGACCGAGAACCGTTGGCAGACGATCTGGACTGGAACGCGATCATCGCGCCCGGCAACGAAGCCGAGCGGCGGAAGACGACTTCCGACCGCGCAGCAGGTACCGATGACCGTGACGACTCCGTGCGGGTGGCCCCGCAGCCGGACCGTCCGAAGTCCCGCCGCGAGGCCCGTGCACTCGAGGCGGAACGTGCTCGTCGCGACGCCGTCGCCGCGGGGGTCGAGCAGCCGGCGCCGGAGCCCGCGTCACCGGAGCCCGCGTCACCGCAGCAGGCGGCCCCCGGACTCCATCCTGAGGTCGCCGCGCTCCTGACCGGCGAGGTGCCGTCAGCGGCCACGGCCGGCGGAGCCGGGTCCGACGGGCCCGACCGTACCGACGACGCCGGGCGCACCGGCGGCGGTGGAGCCGCGGGAGGCGGCGGCCGGGGCGGACGTGGCGGACGCGGTGGAGCCTCCAGGCCGCCGCGCGAACCGCGCCCGAAGCGCCGACGCGGGCCGCTCATCGCCGGCATCGTGATCGTCGCGGTGGTCGTGGCCGGCGGGGTGAGCGCGTACGCGTTCGCCGCGCCGAAGATCCAGCAGATCGTCGCCGCGGTCAGCGGGTCGAGCGAACCGGACGACTACACCGGGACCGGCAAGGCGAAGGTCACCATCACGATCAAGCAGGGCGACATCGGCGAGAACGTCGCCGCGACGCTGCAGCGCAGCGGCGTCGTGAAGGACTCGAAGGTCTTCTACAAGCTGCTGCTGGCCTCACCCGACGTCCAGTTCCAGCCGGGCTCGTACTCGCTGAAGAAGCAGATGAGTTCGAAGTCGGCGCTGGCGGCGCTGCAGGACGAGGACAACCGCGTGCAGGCCTCGATCGTGATCCCCGAGGGCACCGCGCTGGCGGACATCGAGGCCGGCATGGTCTCGAAGGCCGGCCTGACGAAGACCGAGGTCGCGAAGGCCGCGAAGGACCTGTCCGCGTACGACCTGCCGTCCGGCGTGACGACGCTCGAGGGCTGGCTGTTCCCCGCGACGTACCCGATCAACCCGGGCTGGAGCGCGGAGCAGTACTTCGGGTCGATGGTCGACACCATGAAGGAGCACCTGGCGGCCGCCGGCGTCAAGGAGGCCGACCAGGAGCGCGTCATCGTGTTCGCGTCGCTCGTGCAGAAGGAAGCCGGCCTCGCCGCCGACTACCCGAAGGTGGCACGGGTGTTCCAGAACCGGCTCGACCAGGGCATGCGCCTGCAGTCCGACGCCACGGTCGCCTACGGCACGGGCAACACGCACACCGTGACGACGACGGACGCCGAGCGCGCCGACGAGTCGAACCCGTACAACACCTACGTGCACGAGGGACTGCCGCCGGCACCGATCTCGAACCCCGGTGACATCGCGATCAAGGCCGTCACGAACGAGGCGCCGGGCAAGTGGCTCTACTTCGTGACGGTGAACCTGGAGACCGGTGAGACGGTGTTCTCGGACACCTACGACCAGCACCTCGTCGCCGTGGACCAGTTCCAGGCGTGGCTCCGGGCGCACCCCGACTACCAGTAGACCGGCGACGTCGCACGCCGGTGCGCTGTGGGAGGATTGCAGCATGCTTCGTTGGTTGACTGCTGGTGAGTCCCACGGACCCGAACTGATCGCGATGCTCGAGGGCCTGCCCGCGGGTGTCCCGGTGTCGTTCGAGTCCATCCGTACCGATCTCGCGCGCCGCAAGCTCGGCTACGGACGTGGCTCGCGCATGAAGTTCGAACAGGACGAGCTGCACGTGTCCGGCGGAGTCCGGCACGGGTACTCGCTCGGCAGCCCGATCGCGATCCGGATCGGCAACACCGAGTGGCCGAAGTGGGTCGAGGTCATGAACCCCGAGCCGGTCGAGTCCACCGAGATGTCGCGCGGCCGCAGCGCCCCGCTGACGCGCCCCCGCCCGGGCCACGCGGACCTGGTCGGCATGCAGAAGTACGGCTTCGACGAAGCCCGCCCGATCCTCGAGCGCGCGAGCGCCCGTGAGACCGCGGCCCGCGTCGCACTCGGGGCGGTCGCCAAGTCCTTCCTCGCCGAACTCGGCATGCGGTCGGTGGCGCACACCCTGCAGGTCGGCACGGTCCGCGTGCCCGACGGCACCGACCTGCCGCTGCCCGACGACGTCGACCGTCTCGACGACGACCAGTTGCGGTGCTTCGACGCGGACACCTCGGCCCGCATGGTGACCGAGGTCGAGGCCGCGAAGAAGGACGGCGACACCCTGGGTGGCGTCGTCGAGGTGCTGTTCTACGGCGTCCCGCCCGGGCTCGGCTCGCACGTGCAGTGGGACCGACGGCTCGACGCGCGTCTGGCCGCCGCCATCATGGGCATCCAGGCGATCAAGGGCGTCGAGGTCGGTGACGGCTTCGCGACCGCCGGTCGTCGCGGCTCCGCCGCCCACGACGAGCTCTACCGTGAAGACGGCGAGATCTACCGCACGAGTGACCGGGCCGGTGGCACCGAGGGCGGCATGTCCACGGGGACCGTCCTGCGGGTCCGTGCCGGCATGAAGCCGATCGCGACCGTGCCGCACGCGCTGCACACCGTCGACGTCGTGTCGGGCGAAGACGCCTCGGCGCACCACCAGCGTTCCGACGTCTGCGCGGTCCCGGCCGCCGGCGTCGTGGCCGAGGCGATGGTGGCCCTCGTGCTCGCCGATGCCGTGCTCGAGAAGTTCGGCGGCGACAACGTCGTCGAGACCAAGCGCAACCTCGACGCCTACCTCGCGTCGATCCCGGAGACGCTCCGCACCCGTCGGACGGAGCCGTCGGCACCGGCCGACGCGTCGTGACCGCGCGCGGCGGCGGTGCTGCGACCGGCGGCCCAGCACCCCGCGACGCTGCAACCGGCGGCGCGGCGCGGGGTCCAGCTGCGCCCGTCGTCGTGATCGGCCCGATGGGAGCCGGCAAGTCCAGCGTCGGCAAGCGCGTCGCCAAGGCGCTGGGGGTGCCGTTCACCGACACCGACCGGGTGATCGTCCGCGAGCACGGGCCCATCCCCGGCATCTTCGCGGACCGCGGTGAACCCGCCTTCCGCGCCCTCGAGGCCGATGCGGTCCGCACCGCACTCGGCACCGGGGGCGTCATCGCCGTCGGCGGGGGCGCCGTGACGCACGCCGCCACCCGCGAGGCACTGTCCGGTGCCCGCATCGTCCTGCTCACCGTCTCGCCCGAGGCCGTCGCCGAGCGGATCGCCGGCTCGGACCGGCCGCTGCTCGCCAGCGGCGGGATCGACGCCTGGCAGACGATCATGGACGAGCGCGCGGCGACCTACGCCGAACTCGCGCACGTCGTGGTCGACACCTCGCGTCGTCCGATGTCCCGGGTCGTCGACGAGGTCGTCACCTGGCTGCGCAGCCACAGCAGCGACAGCAGCGACGACACCAGCACCACCACCGAAGGAGCACCGTGACCGACCCGATCCTGCCTGCAGGGACCACCGAGATCCGCGTCGGCGGTGACGACGGCTACGTGGTGGCGGTCGGCTCGGGCCTGCTCGGCTCGCTCCCCGCGATCCTCGGCCCTCGCGTCGCCAAGGTCTTGATCGTGCACGCCCCGACCCTCGGTGCGCGGGCGAACGACCTGCGCGACCTGCTCGTCGACGCCGGCCTCGAAGCCCTCATCGCCGAGGTCCCCGACGCCGAGGGCGCCAAGCGCATCGAGGTCGCGTCGTTCTGCTGGCAGATCATGGGCCAGTCCGACTTCACCCGCACCGACGCGGTCATCGGCCTCGGCGGCGGCGCCGTGACCGACCTGGCCGGCTTCGTCGCCGCGACCTGGCTGCGCGGCGTGCCGTACGTGGCGGTGCCGACGAGCGTGCTCGGCATGGTGGACGCCAGTGTGGGCGGGAAGACCGGCATCAACACGAACGAGGGCAAGAACCTGGTCGGCGCCTTCTCCGCCCCCCGCGCGGTCGTGGCCGACCTCGACCTCGTCCGGACCCTGCCGCGCAACGAGATCCTGACCGGTTTCGCCGAGATCGTGAAGGCCGGGTTCATCGCCGTGCCGGAGATCCTCGACATCGTCGAGGCGGACGTCGACCGCGTCACGGACCCGACGACGCCGGAGTTCCGCCGGGTGGTCGAACTCGCCATCGCCCTGAAGGCCGAGGTCGTGTCGGACGACTTCACCGAGCAGGGTCGTCGCGAGATCCTGAACTACGGCCACACGCTCGGACACGCCATCGAGCACGCGGAGCGGTACCAGTGGCGCCACGGTGCTGCGGTGTCGGTCGGCATGGTCTTCGCCGCGGAGCTCGCACGTCTGACGGGGCACCTCGACGACGCGACCGTGGACCGGCACCGGGCGATCCTGGACTCCCTGGACCTGCCGACGTCGTACGGGATCGGCCGGTGGCAGGGCCTCCTCGCCGCGATGCGCCGCGACAAGAAGGCCCGTGCCGGCATGCTGCGGTTCATCATCCTCGACGGGGTCGGCAAGCCGGTGGTCCTCGAGGGGCCGGAGGACCACCTGCTCTTCACCGCGTACCAAGAGGTCGGCGTCTAGCACTTCCGCACCCCCAGGTGGTCGAGCAGGTGCTGCCCGGTGTGGTCGGTCCGGTGCAGCCCACGGCGCTGCAGCTCCGGCGCGATCTGCTGGGTGAAGTCCTCGACCTCGGCCGGGATGTGCATCGGCGTCCCTGACTGGCTCCGCGACGCGCACGCCCACGTCGGGCAGCGGCGCGTGCTGGTCGTGACCACCCAACCGCCCGGCGTCAGCGCAACACCCGCCGCGTCCGTCGCCACCACCACTTGACCTGCATCGACACGGTGAGGACGCCGGTCCGCTGCCATTCCCGGAACTCCGCGATCGTGGCACCGTTGTCCCACGCGAAGAGCACGTCGTCGTCGGCGTCCAAGTCGGGCGCATCCGGCAAGGGTCGCAAGATCGGCATCGGGTGGGCTCCTCTTCCTCAGGGGGGACGTGATCGGCGACGGTTCGCCTCCGGCGTGCACGAGCGGCGAGCCGTCGGTCCGCCTTCGACCACCACCGTACGGTTTCGAGTTCCCGGAGCACAGTCCTCGAAATGTCGTATGCACAGCCCCCTCGTGGCTGGGCGATCGACCACGTGAACCGCTTCCAGGCATGCTCTCGATCGGTCGTCCGTCGGCTCTGGAACGCCCCGAACCAGCTGACGACCGCCGCCACGATCGCCGCGCCGGCGGCGATGCACGCCGCGACCAGTGCTGTCTCCACGGGGAGAGCCTGCGGCAGTGGGCGCGACCCGACGCGACACGCGAGCCGATCTGTGGATGCCGGACCGCGCCTCCCGGCCTGTGCAGGAGGACGCGTCCACCCGGCGGACCCAGCAGCGGGGAGCAGACTGACGACGTGCCCAACCCACCCCGCCTGAGCGACCTGTCCGGCTCGCAGGAGGCCGACACCGGCACCCTCCGGTCCCGCGGCCGCCGGTTCACCGAACTCCTGTCGATCGCCCGGCGCCACCGCCTCGTGCCGTTCCGCCGCCTCGACTTCTCGCACGACCCCGCCACCTCCGACCTGCGCCGCAGCCAGGCCGAGCACCTGCGGCGTGCGCTCGAGGAGGCCGGCGGCGGGTTCGTGAAGATGGGCCAACTGCTGTCCACGCGCGACGACCTGCTCCCCGAGGAGTGGACCGAGGGACTCGCGCACCTGCAGCGCAACGTCACCGCCGCTCCCGCCGACCAGGTGCTCGCCCTGCTCGAACGGGAGCTCGGCGCCCCGGTCGACCAGGTGTTCGCCTCCTTCGACCCGGTGCCCGTCGCGGCGGCCTCGATCGCCCAGGTCCACCGCGCCCGCCTGCCCGACGGCACCGCGGTCGCGGTCAAGGTGCAGCGGCCCGGGATCGACGCCGCGGTGCGCCGTGACGTCGACATCGCGCTCCGCGTCGTCCGCTTCCTGGCGCGGTGGTCGACCGAGGCCCGGCAGGTCGGCGTGCAGGACGTGGCCGCGCAGTACGCCGACGACCTGGTCCGCCAGGTCGACTTCGTCTCCGAGCTGCGGAACCTCACCGCGCTGCGTGCGGCGCAGGCACGCAGCGCCCGTCCCGACGAGGTCCGGTTCCCGGACCCGTACCCCGAGCTGTCCGGACGCCGCGTGCTCGTGATGGAGTTCCTGGAGGGCGACACGCTCAGCGCGATCCGCGCCGAGCGCGCGGACCGCGACCTGGACGGCCCGATGCGCGCGATCCTGCGCGCGTTCCTGCGCCAGGTCGTCTTCGACGGCCTGTACCACGCCGACCTGCACCCGGGGAACGTCCTGGTGCTGCCCGACGGGCGGCCCGCGTTGATCGACTTCGGATCGGTCGGGAGGCTCGACCCGACCCTCAGGGACACGGTCCAGGACCTGCTGGTCGCCTACCTGCAGGACGACACGTCGCGGATCGCCGATGCGGTCCTGCGGATGGCACCGGTGCGCGACGCGCACGACGAGCCCGACTTCCGTCGGGACATCGCGCGCTTCGTCGCCGACGAGCTCGGACCGGGCGCCCGCATCGGGGTCGAGACCGTGGACGACGCGGTCGAGGTCTTCGGGCGCTACCGGCTCAAGCCGCCGCCGGACTTCGTCGCCGCCGCGCGGGCACTGGCGATCTTCGAGGGCACCCTCCGGACGCTCGCACCGTCGTTCGACCTGCTCGAGGAGTCCCGCGGGCTCGCCCGTGAGCAGATCACCGACCAGTTGCGCCCCGGCAAGCTCCGCGGCCTGGCAGCCAAGGAACTCATCGGTGTCGTCTCCGCGGCACGACGGCTGCCGCGCCGGGTCGACCGGATCGGCGAGGCGATCGAGACCGGCAAGTTCACCGTGAACATCCGGCTGTTCGCGGACCGCCGCGACCGGGAGCTCGTGTCCGGCATGGTCCGGCGCATCCTGCTCGTGCTGCTCGGAGCCGGTGCCGGCATCCTGGCGATCGTGTACCTGGCGCTGCCCGCCCGACCCGACGCGGCGATCTCGACCGGGGTCGCCGGAGCCCTGCTCGGGGGAGCGGCCGTGGTGCTGCTCGGCTGGGCGGCGATCGACGCCTGGCGCGCCCGACGGCGACGCTGATGGCGACGGGCGGGCGTCCGCTACACTCGTCCGGGGCCGAGCGCGGCCCGAAGACCTTTCACAACACGACCGAACGGGACACCGAAGACTCATGGCCAGTACCACTGACATCAAGAACGGCGCCGTTCTCATCATCGACGGCCAGCTGTGGTCGGTCGTGGAGTTCCAGCACGTCAAGCCCGGCAAGGGTGGCGCGTTCGTCCGCACCAAGCTGAAGAACGTCGTCTCCGGCAAGGTCGTCGACCGCACCTTCAACGCCGGCGCGAAGATCGACACTGCCGTGGTCGACCGCCGTGACTACCAGTTCCTCTACGAGGACGGCGACTCGTACGTGTTCATGGACACCGACACCTACGACCAGATCCCGGTCTCGGCGACGGTCGTCGGCGACGCGAAGAACTACCTGCTCGAGTCCGCGATGGTCACCATCGCGATGAACGAGGGGAACCCGCTCTACGTCGAGCTCCCGACGTCGATCGTGACCGAGGTCGAGACCGAGCCGGGCCTGCAGGGCGACCGTTCCTCCGGTGGCACCAAGGACGCGACCATCATCGCGACCGGCCACCGCATCCAGGTTCCGCTCTACCTCGAGAGCGGTACCACGGTGAAGATCGACACGCGCGACGGCAGCTTCCTCGGCCGCGTCAACTCCTAGGCGACGTCCGTATGAGTGCTCGTTCGAAGGCCCGCAAGCGCGCCCTCGACATGCTGTACGTGGCCGAGGTGCGTGAGCTCCCGATCGCGGACGTGCTGGCCACCGAGACGGTCCGCCACCTGGACCAGCCCGAGCGCGCCTCGAGCTGGGACTACGCGCGGCAGATCGTGACGGGCGTCGACGACGCCCGTCACGAGATCGACTCCGTCATCGTCGACCACGCCCAGGGGTGGTCGATCGCCCGGATGCCGGTCCTCGACCGCTGCATCCTGCGGATGGCCGTCTGGGAGCTCCGGTTCAACCCGGAGGTGCCCGACGCGGTCGCGATCGCCGAGGCCGTCGAGCTCGCCCAGTCGCTCTCGACCGAGGACTCCGCGGGCTTCGTGAACGGTGTCCTCGGAGCAGTCGCCGGGGGCCGTGCACCGTCCGGTCGGACGGTCGCAGGGGACCAGGAGTCCCGCTAGGCTTGTCCCCGTCAGCATCCTTTAATGCCGTCCAGTGAGGCGGGGAAGGGGGTCGACGTGGGTACCAGAACGGTCCTGCAGCAACCCGACATCACGCGCGCTCTGACGCGCATCGCACACGAGATCCTCGAGGCCAACCACGGCGGCTCGGACCTCGTGCTCCTGGGGATCCCGACCCGCGGCGCGGTCCTGGCGGAACGGCTCGGCCGGATCCTGGCCGACATCGAGCCGGAGTGGGCCTCGGCCGCCGGCGGCATCTGGACCGAGCGTGTCGGCACGCTCGACGTCACGATGCACCGCGACGACCTCGGCCACGGCATCGGCCGCGCACCGCACCGCACCGTCATCCCCGCCGGCGGCATCGACGGCAAGGTCGTCGTGCTCGTCGACGACGTCCTGTACTCGGGCCGCACGGTCCGGGCAGCGCTCGACGCCCTGCAGGGGATCGGCCGCCCGCGCGCCGTCCGGCTCGCCGTGCTCGTCGACCGTGGCCACCGCGAGCTGCCGATCCGCGCCGACCACGTCGGCAAGAACCTGCCGACCGCGTCCGACGAGCGGGTCACCCTGCACCTGTCCGAGACCGACGGCGACGACACCGTGTTCATCGAGCAGGGGGTGGCGTGATGCGGCACCTGCTCTCCACCGCCGACCTGTCGCGCGACCAGGCCGTGCACATCCTCGACGTCGCCGAGGAGATGGCCGAGGTCAACACGCGCGAGGTCCGGAAGCTCCCGGCGCTGCGCGGCAAGACCGTCGTGAACCTGTTCTTCGAGGACTCGACGCGCACGCGCATCTCGTTCGAGGCCGCGGCGAAGCGCCTGTCGGCCGACGTGATCAACTTCGCGGCCAAGGGCTCGAGCGTCTCCAAGGGCGAGTCCCTGAAGGACACCGTGCAGACCCTCGGCGCCATGGGCATCGACGGGATCGTGATGCGGCACGGCTCGTCCGGTGCCCCGCGCGTGCTCGCCGACGCCGACTGGATCGACGTCCCCGTGGTGAACGCCGGCGACGGGACGCACGAGCACCCGACGCAGGCGCTGCTCGACGCCTTCACCATGCGCCGCCGCCTGCACGGTGCGGGGTCGCGCGGACAGGGCCTCGACGGCGTCCGGGTCCTGATCGTCGGCGACGTGCTGCACAGCCGCGTCGCCCGGTCGAACGCGTGGCTGCTGCGGACCCTCGGTGCGAGCGTGACCTTCGCTGCGCCGCCGACGCTGCTGCCCGCGACGACGACGCCGTTCGGGGCGGCCGTGCACCACGACCTCGACGCCGCACTGGCCGAGGACCCGGACGTCGTGATGACGCTCCGCATCCAGCAGGAGCGGATGAACGACGCGTTCTTCCCGAACCCGCGCGAGTACACGCGGCACTGGGGCCTGACGGCTGCGCGGTTCGCGCGACTGTCGGAGCGCACGCTGATCATGCACCCCGGTCCGATGAACCGCGGACTGGAGATCGCGGGCATCGCGGCCGACGACCCGCGCTCGACGGTGGTCGAGCAGGTCGAGAACGGCGTCTCGGTCCGCATGGCGGTCCTCTACCTGGCCCTGACCGGCAGTGACGCGACCACCACCGAAGCGAAGGAGTCAGCCGCATGACCGCTCACCTGATCCGCGGCGCGCAGCTGGTCGACGGCTCGCGCGCCGACATCCGTCTGCAGGACGGCCGCATCACGGCGGTCGGGTCCGGTGTGGACGCGGGCGGCGCGACGGTGGTCGACGCCGACGGGCTCATCGCCCTGCCCGGCCTCGTCGACCTGCACACCCACCTGCGCGAGCCCGGGCACGAGGAGTCCGAGACGGTCCTGACGGGTTCGCGCGCCGCCGCGGCCGGTGGCTTCACCGCCGTGAACGCGATGGCGAACTCGAGCCCGGTCGCCGACACCGCCGGTGTCGTCGAGCAGGTCCAGGCGCTCGGCGACGACGCCGGCTACGTCACCGTCCGCCCGATCGGCGCGGTGTCGCAGGGGCTGCAGGGCACGCACCTGTCCGAGATCGGTGCGATGGCGACCTCGCGGGCGAAGGTCCGGGTGTTCTCGGACGACGGTTCCTGCGTCGCCGACCCGCTGCTCATGCGTCGCGCGCTCGAGTACATCAAGGGCTTCGGCGGTGTGCTCGCGCAGCACGCGCAGGAACCCCGCCTGACCATCGGCGCGCAGATGAACGAGGGCCGGCTGTCGTCGGAGCTCGGGCTCGCGGGCTGGCCGGCCGTGGCGGAGGAGGCGATCATCGCCCGTGACGTCCTGCTCGCCGACCACGTGGGCGCACGACTGCACGTCTGCCACGTGTCGACCGCCGGCAGCGTCGAGGTGATCCGCTGGGCCAAGTCCCGCGGCATCGACGTCACCGCCGAGGTCACGCCGCACCACCTCGTGCTCACCGAGGACCTCATCGCCGGGCACGACGGCGCCCCCGGGTACGACGCCCGCTACAAGGTGAACCCGCCGCTCCGGGCACGCGAGGACGTCGACGCCCTGCGCGCGGCCCTGGCCGACGGCACCATCGACATCGTCGCGACCGACCACGCACCGCACACCGCCGAGGCGAAGTGCTGCGAGTGGCCGGCGGCGGCGAACGGCATGGTCGGCCTCGAGTCGGCGCTCAGCGTCGTGCAGTCCGCGGTCGTCGCGTCGGGCCAGCTCGACTGGGCCGACGTCGCACGGGTCCTGTCCGAGGCGCCCGCCCGCATCGGCCAGGTGGAGGGCCACGGCCAGCGACTCGCCGAGGGCGCACCCGCCGAGGTCACGCTCTACGACCCGTCGGCCAGCCGCGAGTTCGCGGTCGCCGACCTCGCCGGACAGTCGCAGAACTCGCCGTACCTCGGCATGACCCTGCCCGGCCGGGTCGTCGCGACGTTCCACCTGGGCGCGCCGACGGTGCTCGACGGCCGCCTGGTGGACGCCGACACCGTGGCCGCGCACGCCGCGGCGCTCCGGACGGGGGCGCGCGCATGAGCGGCGACGCCGCGCGCTGGCTGCTCGGCGGGGTGATCCTGCTCGCGGTCGCCGCGCTGTTCGTCGCCATGGCGCGCACCTGGCGGACGCGGACCAGGAAGCAGGCGGAAGCCGTGCCTCCCGTCCCCGTCCCGACCACGGTCGGACCGGCGGCCGGGTCCTGGGACGGCTTCTCCGTCGCGACGACCCGCGCCGACCAGCCGCTGGAACGCATCACCGCCGGCGGACTCGGGTTCCGGGGCCGCGGTGGCGTGACCGTCCACGAGACCGGTGTGGTCCTGCGCCTCGCCGGGGCGGACGACCGGTGGATCGCACGTGCTGCGGTCCGCGGTGCCGACCGCTCGACGTGGGCGATCGACCGGGTCGTCGAGCCCGGGGGACTGGTCCGTCTGCGATGGACGGCGACCGGCGCCGCAGGTGCGACGGACCTCGACACGTACTTCCGGTTCCCGGAGGGCGACGCAGCCGCGCTGCTCGCCCTGCAGGGACTGACCGAGACCGGGCCGCAGGCGACTGCGGCCGATGCCCCGCGAACCGCGGGCGAAGGGAAGAAAGCATGACACGCGAACGGGCCGTCCTGGTCCTCGAAGACGGCACCCGGTACGACGGCTGGGCATACGGCGCCCGTGGGCGCACGCTCGGCGAGGTGGTCTTCGCGACCGGCATGACCGGGTACCAGGAGACGCTGACCGACCCCTCCTACGCCGGCCAGATCGTGGTGCAGACCGCGCCGCACATCGGCAACACCGGTGTGAACGACGAGGACCCCGAGTCCCGTCGCATCTGGGTCGCCGGGTACGTGGTGCGCGACCCCAGCCGCGTGGTGTCGAACCACCGCGCGAACGCGTCGCTCGACGACCACCTGGTGCGCGACGGCATCGTCGGCATCTCCGGGATCGACACCCGCGCCCTGACGCGCCGGATCCGCGACGCCGGGGCCATGAAGGGCGGCGTCTTCAGCGGTGCCGACGCGGCGCTGCCGGAGTCGGAGCAGGTGGACGCCGTCCGGTCGCAGGCCACGATGGCGGGTGCGAGCTTCTCGGCGATCGTGTCCACCCCCGAGACGTACGTGGTGCCGGCCGAGGGTGAGCAGATCGGCCGGCTGGCCGTGCTCGACCTGGGCGTGAAGGCGTCGACCACCCGCTACCTCGCCCAGCGCGGGTTCGAGGTGCACGTGGTGCCGCAGGACATCAGCGCCGCCGACCTGGAAGCCCTGGCTCCGGACGCGCTCTTCTACTCGAACGGCCCAGGGGACCCGGCCGCGTCGGACGCCCAGGTCGAACTGCTGCAGGAGAGCCTGCGGACCGGGCGCCCGTTCTTCGGCATCTGCTTCGGCAACCAGCTGCTCGGCCGCGCGCTCGGCTTCGGCACCTACAAGCTGCCCTTCGGTCACCGCGGCATCAACCAGCCGGTGCTCGACACCACCACGGGCAAGGTCGAGATCACGAGCCAGAACCACGGCTTCGCGGTCGACGCGCCCCTGGGGCAGGTCCTCGAGTCGCCGGCCGGGTTCGGCCGCGTCGAGGTCTCGCACTACTCGCTGAACGACGACGTGGTCGAGGGCCTGCGTGCGCTCGACGTCCCCGCGTTCAGCGTGCAGTACCACCCCGAGGCCGCCGCTGGTCCGCACGACAGCATGTACCTCTTCGACCGGTTCGCGGACCTGGTGCGCGCGCGACGTGACGGGGAGCCGCTCGACGCGGCCACCGCCGACGCGACCACTCCCGCAGCAGACATCACCAAGGAAGCGAACTGATGCCCAAGCGCGCAGACATCAACTCCGTCCTCGTCATCGGGTCCGGCCCGATCGTCATCGGTCAGGCCGCCGAGTTCGACTACTCCGGCACCCAAGCGTGCCGCGTCCTCCGTGCCGAGGGCGTCCGGGTCATCCTCGTCAACCCGAACCCGGCGACGATCATGACCGACCCCGACTTCGCCGACGCGACCTACATCGAGCCGATCACGAACGCGTGCCTCGAGGAGATCATCCGCATCGAGAAGCCGGATGCCGTCCTGCCGACGCTGGGCGGGCAGACCGCCCTGAACGCGGCGATCGCGCTCGACGAGGCCGGCATCCTCGCGAAGCACGGCGTCGAGCTCATCGGCGCCAAGGTCGAGGCGATCCAGCGCGGTGAGGACCGCCAGCTCTTCAAGGAGCTCGTGCTCGAGTCCGGCGCCGACGTGGCCCGCAGCCACATCGCCCACACGCTGGAAGAGGCGAAGGAGTTCGCGAAGGAACTCGGCTACCCGCTGGTCGTCCGCCCCTCGTTCACCATGGGCGGTCTCGGTTCGGGCTTCGCGTACGACGAGGCCGAACTCGTCCGCTTCGTCGGTGACGGGCTGCAGTCCAGCCCGACGACCGAGGTCCTGCTCGAGGAGTCGATCCTCGGCTGGAAGGAGTACGAGCTCGAGCTGATGCGCGACAACTACGACAACACCGTCGTCATCTGCTCGATCGAGAACGTCGACCCGGTCGGGGTCCACACCGGCGACTCGATCACCGTCGCCCCGGCGCTCACGCTCACCGACCGCGAGTACCAGAACATGCGCAACATCGGCATCGACATCATCCGTCGCGTCGGCGTCGACACCGGTGGCTGCAACATCCAGTTCGCCGTCGACCCGTCGAACGGCCGCCTGATCGTCATCGAGATGAACCCGCGTGTCTCCCGCTCGTCGGCCCTGGCGTCGAAGGCCACGGGCTTCCCGATCGCGAAGATCGCCGCGAAGCTCGCCATCGGGTATCGCCTGGACGAGATCCAGAACGACATCACGAAGGTCACGCCGGCCAGCTTCGAGCCGACGCTCGACTACGTCGTCGTGAAGACCCCGCGCTTCGCGTTCGAGAAGTTCCCCGCGGCGGACGCCACGCTCACCACGACGATGAAGAGCGTCGGCGAGGCGATGGCCATCGGCCGCAACTACGCGACGGCACTGCAGAAGTCGCTGCGCTCGCTCGAGAAGCGCGGGTCGAGCTTCCACTGGGACACCCCGGCGGCGGAACTCGACAAGGACGCCCTGCTCGCGAAGTCCTCCGTCCCCACCGACGGCCGGATCGTCACGGTGCAGCAGGCCCTGGTCGCCGGCGCCACCGCGGACGAGGTCTTCGAGGCCACGAAGATCGACCCGTGGTTCATCGACCAGATCGTGCTCATCAACGAGGTCGCGGCCGAGGTCGCTGCCGCCGAGGAGCTCGACGCGGACACCGTCCGCTGGGCCAAGGAGCACGGTTTCAGCGACACCCAGATCGCGGCGCTCCGCAGCACCCCCGAGCACCCCGTCAGCGAGCAGCAGGTCCGCGACGAGCGGCACGCCCTCGGCATCCGCCCCGTCTTCAAGACCGTCGACACCTGTGCCGGCGAGTTCCCGGCCCTGACGCCGTACCACTACTCGTCGTACGACGCCGAGACCGAGGTGGCCGCGAGCAACCGCAAGAAGGTCGTCATCCTGGGGTCCGGCCCGAACCGCATCGGCCAGGGCGTCGAGTTCGACTACTCGTGCGTGCACGCGTCCTTCGCACTGAGCGACGCCGGGTTCGAGACGATCATGATCAACTGCAACCCCGAGACGGTCTCCACCGACTACGACACCTCGGACCGCCTGTACTTCGAGCCGCTCACGGCCGAGGACGTCCTCGAGGTCATCGAGGCCGAGGCAGCATCGGGTGAGCTGGTCGGCGTCGTCGTGCAGCTCGGCGGCCAGACCGCCCTGGGCCTGGCGAAGCCGCTCGAGGCCGCGGGGATCCCGATCCTCGGGACCAGCCCGACGGCGATCGACTCGGCCGAGGAGCGCGGGCAGTTCTCCGCCATCCTCGACGCCGCGGGGCTGCTCGCACCGCGCAACGGCACCGCCCACGACCTGGCGAGCGCAACCGCGGTGGCCGAGGAGATCGGCTACCCGGTCCTCGTCCGCCCGTCCTTCGTGCTCGGCGGCCGCGGCATGGAGATCCTGTACGACTCCCCGTCGCTCGCCGACTACTTCGACCGCATGGCAGACCAGGCGATCATCGGCCCGGAGCTCCCGCTCCTCGTCGACCGGTTCCTGGACGACGCGGTGGAGATCGACGTCGACGCGCTCTTCGACGGCGAGCGGCTCTACATCGGCGGCATCATGGAGCACCTGGAAGAAGCGGGCATCCACTCCGGCGACTCCGCGTGCACCCTGCCCCCGGTCGGCCTCGGCCGCGCCGAGATCCAGGGCGTCGTCGACGCGACCGAGAAGATCGCCCGCGGCATCGGCGTGCAGGGGCTGCTCAACGTCCAGTTCGCCATCGGTGCCGGTGTGCTCTACGTCCTCGAGGCGAACCCGCGCGCCAGCCGCACGGTCCCGTTCGTCTCGAAGGCGCTCGGCATCCCGCTGGCGAAGGCCGCGTCCCGCATCATGACCGGCACCAGCGTCGACGAGCTCGTCGCCGAGGGCATGCTGCCGGCCCGCGACGGGGCGTTCGTCCCGATGGAGGCCCCGGTCGCTGTGAAGGAGGCCGTGCTGCCCTTCCGCCGCTTCCGCACCCGCGAGGGGCAGGTCGTCGACTCGGTGCTCAGCCCCGAGATGCGCTCCACCGGCGAGGTCATGGGCATCGACCGTGACTTCCCGCGGGCGTTCCTCAAGTCGCAGGACGCCGCGTACGGCGGGCTGCCGACCAGCGGCACGGTCTTCGTGAGCGTCGCGGACACCGACAAGCGCGCCATCGTGCTGCCGGTGCACCGTCTGCAGCAGCTCGGCTTCACGATCATCGCGACCGAGGGCACGGCGGAGATCCTCCGTCGCAACGGCATCGAGGTCGGCATCGTCGGCAAGTACAGCCAGGGCGGCGAGAGCGTCGTCGACCTGCTGACGCGCAACGAGGTCGACATCGTCATCAACACGCCGTCGGGTGCCGCCGGTCGTGCGGACGGGTACGAGATCCGCGCGGCCACGGTCGCCGCGGACAAGCCGCTGTTCACGACGATCGCGCAGATCGGTGCGGCGGTGGCGGCGATCGAGACGATCGGCACGCCGCTCAACGTCCGCAGTCTGCAGGACTACGCGCGGGAGCGCGCGACCTGGTGAGCGACGGACGGTCGGGAGGCCCGGCCTCCTTCGGCGATCGGCTCGCGTCCGCCATGGGCGAGCGTTCACCGCTCTGCGTCGGCATCGACCCCCACGCCACCACCCTGGCGGCGTGGGGGCTCGGCCGCGACGAGCAGGGGCTGACCGCCTTCGGCGCGGCCCTGGTCGACGCGGCCGCCGGCCGCGCGGCGATCGTGAAGCCGCAGATCGCCTTCTTCGAGGCGGCCGGGGTGGCGGGCTACCGTGCGCTCGACGCGACGATCCGTCGGGCACGCGATGCGGGCCTCCTGGTCGTCGCCGACGTGAAGCGGGGCGACATCGGGACCACCGGTGACGACTACGCGCTGGCGTGGCTGGACCGTGACGGGCCGTTCGCGGCCGACGCCATGACGGTCTCGCCGTACCTGGGGTACGGCTCGCTCCGGGGCACGATCGACGTCGCGCGCCGGAACGGTGCCGGGGTCTTCGTGCTCGCCGCGACGAGCAACCCCGAGGCCCGGGTGCTGCAGACCGCGGTGCTGGCGGAGGGACCGCGTACCGGCCGGACGGTCGCGGCCGGTATCGTCTTGGACGTGGCAGACGACAACCGGTCCGTGGGCGACCAGGCCCTGGGCGACGTCGGGCTCGTGCTCGGCGCGACCCTTCACCTCGACGACTTCGGCATCGACGCGGACGCGATCGGTACCGCGCCGGTGCTCGCCCCGGGATTCGGTGCCCAGGGGGCCCGGATCGAGGACCTCCGCGCGCTGTACGGCTCGCGAGCCGAGCAGGTGCTCGTGAGCGAGTCGCGGGGGCTGCTGACCGACGGTCCGGACGGGGTCGCAGCGCTCGTCGCCGACCGCGCCGACCGCATCGTCGCCGCACTCGGAGCAGCGGCATGACCGCTGACGGCGCGGACCGTGGCGACCACCAGCCGGCCCACCGCACCCCACCGGAGGTCGACCGTGTCGCGGCCGCCCAGGCCGCGGTCGCCGCGCGACGCGCCCGAGCCGCTGTGAAGGCCGCGATCGCGTCGGAGGAGCGGTCGGCGCTCGAGGTCGCACGCTCGGCGTGGGACGACGCCCTGGTCGAGACGACCTCGGCGGAACGCTCGCTCCGGGTCCGCGACCTGCTCGTCAGCCTGCCCGGCATCGGCCCGGCACGCGCCGAGTCGATCATGGGCACGCTGCGCATCGCGCCCTCGAAGCGTCTCGGGGGACTCGGCAGCAGGCAGCGCACGGCCCTGGCCGACTGGCTCGCCGCCCGCGGTCGCAAGCGCGGTGCGTCGAAGCTCGTGGTGCTCGCCGGACCGACGGCCGTCGGCAAGGGCACGGTGAGCGCGTACATCCGCGAGCAGTACCCCGACGTCAACCTCAGTGTCTCCGCCACGACCCGCAAGCCCCGTCCGGGCGAGGTCGACGGCGTGCACTACTACTTCGTCGACGACGCCGAGTTCGACCGGATGATCCGCGAACGCGAGCTGCTCGAGTGGGCCACGGTGCACAACTCGTACCGGTACGGCACCCCGCGGCCGCCGATCGACCGCGCGCTCGACGCCGGCGAGCGGGTCATGCTCGAGATCGACCTGCAGGGTGCTCGTCAGGTCCGTGACGCCATGCCCGAGGCCGTCCTCGTGTTCCTGCTGCCCCCGACGTGGGAAGAACTGGTGCGCCGGCTGATCGGCCGCGGTACCGAGTCGCCCGAGGAACAGGCGCGTCGACTCGACACCGCGAAGGTCGAACTGGCCGCCCAGGACGAGTTCGACGTCCGCATCGTGAACTCCGATGTCGGCACCGCGGCACGACAGGTCGTAGACTTGTTCTCTGCGCCCTGACGGGTGCACCGACGACGAGGAGACTCCATGGCCAACCCCCAGGGCATCATCGACCCGCCCATCGACGACCTGCTCAGCAAGGTCGAGTCGAAGTACGCGCTCGTCATCTTCGCTTCCAAGCGCGCGCGCCAGATCAACGACTACTACGCCGACCTGCACGAGGGCTCGCTCTTCGACAACGTCGGCCCGCTCGTCGACTCGACGATCGACGACAAGCCGCTGTCCGTGGCTCTGCACGAGATCAACGAGGACAAGCTCACCGTCACCAAGCAGCAGCAGCCCTCCGACTGATCCCGGTGACTGCAGCTGCTCTGCGCCTCTTCACGTCCGAGTCGGTGACCGAGGGGCACCCCGACAAGATCTGCGACCAGATCTCGGACAGCATCCTCGACGCGCTGCTCACGGTGGACCCGAACGCTCGGGTCGCCGTCGAGACGATGGTGACGACCGGCCTCGTGCACGTCGCGGGCGAGGTCACGACCTCAGGCTACGTCGAGATCCCCAAGCTCGTCCGTGACGTCATCACGGGCATCGGCTACAACTCGTCGGACGTCTCCTTCGACGGTGCCACGTGCGGCGTCGAGGTGTCGATCGGCGCGCAGTCGCCGGACATCGCGCAGGGCGTCGACGAGTCGCTCGACTCCCGCACCGGCGCCGTCGACCCGCTCGACCGTCAGGGTGCCGGGGACCAGGGCATCATGTTCGGCTTCGCGACGAACGAGACCCCCGAGTACATGCCGGTCGCGATCTGGCTGGCACACCGCCTGGCCGAGCGGCTGGCCGCCGTCCGCAAGTCCGGCGAGCTGTCGTTCCTGCGCCCGGACGGCAAGACGCAGGTCACCGTCGGCTACGACGGCGTCGTGCCGAAGACCGTCGAGACCGTCGTGCTCTCCACGCAGCACTCGCCGAGCGTCACGCTCGACGAGCTCACAGCGGCGATCACCGAGCACGTGATCCGTCCGGTGCTCGACCTCGTCGACCTCGACTCGTCGCACGTCGACGTCATCGTGAACCCGACCGGTCGCTTCGAGATCGGCGGCCCGCAGGGCGATGCCGGACTCACCGGCCGCAAGGTCATCGTCGACACCTACGGCGGGGCATCCCGTCACGGCGGCGGCGCGTTCAGCGGCAAGGACCCGTCGAAGGTCGACCGTTCTGCGGCGTACGCCCTCCGCTGGGTCGCGAAGAACGCGGTCGCCGCGGGGCTCGCCGACCGGCTCGAGGTGCAGGTCGCCTACGCGATCGGCCGCGCCAAGCCCGTCGGGCTCTACGTCGAGACGTTCGGCACCGGGCACGTCGACGACGCCACGATCGAAGCCGCGATCCGCCAGGTCTTCGACCTGCGTCCGGCCGCGATCATCCGCGACCTCGACCTGCTCCGTCCGATCTACGCGCAGACCGCGACCTACGGGCACTTCGGCCGCGAACTGCCCGGGTTCACCTGGGAGCAGCTCGACCGCGTCGAGGAGCTCCGCGCCGCCGCAGGGCTCCTGACCGCCGCCGTCTGAGGCACCGCGTGACCACCGTCGCGCGCGTCGTCCTCGACTCGCCGCTCCCGCAGTTGGACCGTCTGTTCGACTACCGGGTGCCGGCCGAGCTCGAGGACGACTGCGTGCCGGGGGTCCGCGTGAAGGTCCCGCTCCGGACCGGGGCCCGGATGTCCGACGGATACGTCGTCGAGATCGTCGACGAGGGCGACTACCCGGGCGAGCTCAGCGCGATCGAGACCCTGGTGTCACCCGTCCCGGTCCTCGCGCCGGAGATCTGGAAGCTCGCCCGCGCCGTGGCCGACCGCGCCGCCGGTGTGGCGTCCGACGTCCTCCGCCTGGCCGTGCCGACGCGGCAGGTCCGGGCCGAGAAGGCCTGGCTCGCGCGCGACCCGTCGTGGTCGCCGCCGCCGGTGATCGCCCCGCCGGTGACCGGCTACGCCGAGGGCATGCTCGAAGGGGTGATCGCGGAGCACGACCGCGCTGCGGTGGCCGCCGTGCCGCACCCGGTGGCGCTGGCCGGGTCGCCGGACGACGCCGACGCGGCGCCCGTGTGGGTCCCCGGGTGGGCCGCGACGCTCGCCCAGGCGGCCGCCCACACCCTCGCGGCCGAGCAGTCCGCCGTCATCGCCGTCCCGGACTTCCGCGACGTCATCGACCTCGAGCGTGCCCTGCTCGCGGTGCTGCCACCGGAACGCGTCGTGCGCTTCGACGCCAAGCAGACGAACGGGCAACGGGCGAAGGCGCTGCTGCAGGCGCGCACGCACCCCGTCGTCGCCATCGGCAACCGCACGGCGGTGTACGCGCCGGCCACCGACCTCGGGCTCATCGCGATGTGGGACGACGGCGACGCCTCGTTCATCGAGCAGCGTGCGCCGTACGTGCACACGCGCGACGTCGCGCTGGTGCGTGCTGCGCAGTCCGGTGCCGCCCTGCTGTTCGTCTCGCACGCCCGCAGCACCGACGTGCAGCGGCTCGTCGAACTCCACTGGCTGCAGGACGTCACGCCGTTCCGGGTGAAGACCCCGAAGGTCATCCCGACCGTGCAGCAGACCTCGGCAGAGGGGTACGCCGCACAGGCACGCATCCCGAGCTCCGCGTGGCGTGCGGCGCGCGAGGCCAGCCTGCACGGCCCGGTGCTCGTGCAGGTCGCGAGCCCCGGGTTCGGCACCGGACTCGTCTGCGCCGAGTGCGGCGAACGGGCGCACTGCCGGATCTGCGGCGGCCCGCTCGGCAGTCCGCACCGCGGTGCCACCCCGCAGTGCCGCTTCTGCGGTGCACTCGCGGTCGGCTTCCGCTGCCCGACGTGCGGCAACGGCACCGTGAAGCCCGTGGGGCAGGGCGCCCAACGCACCGCGGACGAACTCGGGCGGGCGTTCCCCGGTACCCGGATCGTGGTGGCCGACGGCTCACGCCCGCTCGACGAGGTCCCCGCGAGACCGTCCGTCGTCGTCGCGACCCGTGGTGCCGAGCCGAGCGTGCCCGGTGGGTACGCGTGCGTACTGCTGCTCGACGGCGAGAAGATGCTCGCGCGCGAAGGGCTCCGCGTACAGGAGGACGTGCTCCGGTTCTGGACCAACGCCGCCGCGAAGGGCGCTCCCGGGGCCGAGGCCTACCTGGTCGGCATCGGCGGCAAGCTCGCGACCGCGATGGCCCTGTGGCGGCTCGACGGCCCGGCGCACGACGAACTCACCGACCGCCGCGAGCTGCACTTCCCGCCGGCGGTCCGCGTCGCGACGATGACCGGCACCGACGAGGCCGTGACCGCCGCGGTCGAGGCCCTCGAGGGGGCGACCGCCGGTCCGGTCCTCGGTCCGGTCCCGGTGGAGGACGACGCCCTGCCCGGCACGGTCCGGGCGATCGTGCGGTTCCCGTACGCCCACGGCGCAGAGGTCGCGGCGACCCTGAAGGCCGAGGTGATCCGGCGCTCGTCGACCCGCCGGGTGCTCAAGGGCGGCAACCGGCGTCGGGCGGCACCGACGCTGCGGGTCCGGCTCGACGACGCCGAACCGTTCAGCGAGGTCTGACCCGACCCCGGGTCAGGCGCCGACCGGGCGACGACGCTCGCGCGGGAACACCACGCCGAGCGCGACCATGCCGACCGCGAGCACGAGGTGCAGCCAGTTGTCCGCCCAGTTCAGCGGCACGAAGTTCGCGCCAGAGGAGTGCCCGGCCGTGAAGAGCCCGTAGACCCAGAGCACGAAGTAGACGACCCCGCCGAGCACCAGGTACATCCTCGAACCGGTGGCGTACCCGGCGGCGAGCACGCCGACGACCCCGAACAGCAGGTGCACGATGTTGTGCAGCACCGACACCTGGAAGAGCCCGAGCAGCATCGCCATCGAGCCGTGGCCGGCACCCCCGAGGTCGCCCGTGGTCAGCCCCGGCACGAAGCCGGCGATCCCGACGAGCAGGAACACGACGCCGACGAGCAGCGCGACCTTCTGGATGCTGGACCCTGCGAAGCGGTTGGTGGACGTGGTGACGTCGGACATGGGAACCCCTCTCGTTCTGTGCCGCAGACCGTACCCACCCGGCCGAGGCCCGGTTCGGGTCAGTCCGGCGAGCGCGCTCGTGGGAGGATCGAACCCATGCGTCTCGTCGTCGCCGGCAGCCCCGCTGCGGCCGTCCCCACCCTCCGTCGCCTGGCGGCGTCCGACCACGAGATCGCCGCGGTCCTCACGCGTCCGCCGACACCGCAGGGTCGGAAGCGCGTGCTCACGCCGACACCGGTCGCGCAGGTCGCCGCGGAGCTCGGACTGCCCGTCATCGAGGCCAGCCGCGTCGACGACGCGGTGACCGCGCGCATCGCCGACCTCGACGTCGACCTCGGCGTCATCGTCGCGTACGGCGCGTTGCTCCGACGCCCCGCGCTCGACGCCCCGCGCCTCGGCTGGGTCAACCTGCACTTCTCCGACCTGCCGGCGTACCGCGGCGCCGCGCCGGTCCAGCGGGCCGTGATGGCGGGGGACACCCGCACCGCCGCGTCCGTCTTCCAGCTGGTCGAGGCGCTCGACGCCGGTCCGGTGTACGCCGCCGACCCGTTCGACATCGACCCGGAGGCGACCTCCGGCGAGGTCCTCGCCGCCATGGCCGAGTCCGGCGCCGAGACCGTCGCCCGGGTGGTCGACGACATCGCCGCCGGCGCGGCCGTCGCGACCGAGCAGGTCGGTGCGCCGACGCTCGCGCCGAAGCTCACGATCGACGACGGGCGCATCGACTTCGGTGCTCCGGCGACCGTCGTGCACGCCCGTCTGCGCGGGGTCACCCCCGAGCCCGGCGCGTACGCCCACCTCGGCGAGACCCGGGTGAAGCTGCTCCGCAGCAACCGGCTGACGGGAGGCACGGGGGACCCCGCCCCGCAGCTCGCGCCCGGCGCGCTGGCACTCCACGGCGGCCGGCTGCTGGTCGGGACCGCCGACACCCCGCTGGCGCTGCTCGAGGTGCAGCCGGCCGGCAAGAAGGCGATGGACGCCGCAGCCTGGGCCCGCGGCCTGGGTGAACTGGACGGGAAGGTCCTCGCATGAGCCAGCCGACGAACACCCGCGGCGCCCGCCGCGGCCCGCGCCCCGCGAACGCCCGACGTGTCGCGTTCGACGTGCTCCGTGCCGTCCAGGTCGACGACGCCTACGCGAACCTGCTGCTGCCGACCCGCATCCGCCGTGCCGGCCTCACCGCCCGCGACGCCGCGTTCGCGACCGAGCTCACCTACGGCTCGATCCGGATGCTCGGCCGTTACGACGTCATCATCGCGCTGGCCTCCGGTCGTCGGCCCGAGAACATCGAGGCCGACGTCCTCGACGTCATGCGGCTCGGCGCCCACCAGCTGCTCGCGATGCGCACCCCGACGCACGCCGCGGTCGACGCCACGGTCGAGCTCGCGCGCGAGGTCGGTGCCCGCCGCGCAACCGGCTTCGTGAACGCCGTGATGCGCAAGATCGCGGCGCGCACCGACGCGGAGTGGGACGCGCAGATCACCGCGGGCCGTGGCGGCGACGCGCTGCTCGCCACCCGGTGGTCGCACCCGGTCTGGGTCGTCTCGGCACTGCGCGACGCCCTGGCCGCCGAACGCTCCCGCGACGAGCTCGCCGCCCTGCTCGCCGCCGACAACGCCGCGCCCCGGGTGCAGCTCGCCGCGCTGCCCGGGCTCGCCACCGACGAGGACATCGCCACCGCGACCGCGCGCACGGTGCCCGACGCAGACGATGACGCCGATGCCGCGTTCGTCGACGCGACCGGTACGGACGACGTCCCCGCGGCCCTGGTGCCGGCCGACGACGAACCGGAGGCCGACGGCGCGACCGGCACCGTGCCTCCCGTCCGGACCGCCGACCCCGTGCCGGACGCCGACGCCCTGCCGGTCTCGCCCGTCGGGATCCGGGGCATCTCCGGTGACCCCGCGCGCGTGCCGGGCGTCGCCGCCGGTCGCCTGCGCGTGCAGGACGAGGGTTCGCAGCTCGCCGCCCTCGCGCTGAGCCGGTCGTCCGAAGTCCGCGCGGGCGAGCGCTGGCTCGACATGTGCGCCGGCCCCGGCGGCAAGGCCGCGCTGCTCGCCGCCGAGGCGCAGCAGGGCGGCGCGACCCTCGTCGCGAACGAGCTCGTGCCGGCGCGCGCCGGACTCGTGCGGAACGCGCTCGGCGTGTTCGGCGACCACGTCCGCGTCGTCGAGGGCGACGCGAGGCGCTACGGCCGTGACGGCACCGGCATGACGTTCGACCGCATCCTGCTCGACGCGCCGTGCACGGGCCTCGGCGCCCTGCGTCGTCGGCCGGAGGCGCGCTGGCGGAAGACCCCCGAGGACGTCCAGGAGCTCGCGGCGCTGCAGACCGAGCTGCTCGACGCCGCGGTCCGAGTGCTCGCACCGGGTGGGACGCTCGCGTACGTGACGTGCTCGCCGCACCTGGCCGAGACGCGCGGGCAGGTCGACGCGCTGATGGGACGGCACGGGGACGTGCTCGAGCAGCTCGAGACCGCGTCGATCGTCCGCGGGGTCGCCGCTCGCGACCCGGAGATCGCGGACGGGAACACGGCGCAGCTCTGGCCGCACCGGGTCGGGACGGACGCGATGTTCATCGCCTTGTTCCGCCGCGTGGGCTGAGCGTCGCGTCGGGCCGGGTGTCGGCCACGCGCCGGTAGGATCGTCGGGTGACGATCCGCATCTCGCCGAGCATCCTGTCCGCCGACTTCGCGAACCTCGAGCGTGAACTCCACCGCATCGAGACCGCCGACCTGGTGCACGTCGACGTGATGGACAACCACTTCGTACCGAACCTCACGCTCGGCCTGCCGATCGTCGAGCGCCTGCAGCAGGTGTCCCCGGTGCCGCTCGACGTGCACCTCATGGTGACCGACGCCGACGTCAACGCGCCGAAGTACGCCGAGACCGGTGCGTCGAGCGTCACGTTCCACTTCGAGGCAGCCGACGACCCGGTGGCGACCGCCGCCGCGATCCGGTCGAACGGCGCCCGCGCGGCCGTCGCCGTGAAGCCCGGCACCCCGATCACGCAGGTGCTGCACCACCTCGACGCCTACGACATGATCCTGCTCATGACCGTCGAGCCCGGGTTCGGCGGCCAGTCGTTCATGCCGTCCGTCATGCCGAAGCTCGCCGATGCCCGCGCGGCCGTCGACGCCTCCGGGCTCGACGTGTGGCTCGAGGTCGACGGCGGCATCTCGGTGGACACCGTGCCCGAGGCCGTGCGCAGCGGCGCCGACACGCTCGTCGCCGGGTCAGCCGTCTACGGCGGTGAACCCGCCCAGCGCATCACCGACCTGCGCGAAGCGGCCGCCCGGGCGCGGGCATGAGCGCGCCCCGTCCGGACGGTACGTCGGAAGCGTCAGCGGAGACCGGTAGCCTGGACCGCGTGAAGACGTTCGACGACCTGTTCCAGGAGCTGACCGAGAAGGCGCGCACGCGCCCGGACGGCTCCGGCACCGTCGCCGAACTGGATGCCGGTGTGCACCAGATCGGTAAGAAGATCGTGGAAGAGGCCGCCGAGGTCTGGATGGCGGCCGAGTACGAGGGCGACGAGCGCACCTCGGAGGAGATCTCCCAGCTGATCTACCACCTCCAGGTGCTCATGGTCGCCAAGGGGCTCACCCCGGCGGACGTCTGGCGACATCTCTGATCCGCTGATCAGCCGCCGACACCCCTCCCAGAAAGCAGACCTCCTGATGCTCCGCATCGCCGTGCCCAACAAGGGTTCCCTGTCCGAGACCGCGTCCGACATGCTGCGCGAAGCCGGGTACGCCGGTCGGCGTGACCCGAAGGCACTGCACCTGCTCGACGAGCGCAACGGTGTCGAGTTCTTCTTCCTCCGCCCGCGCGACATCGCGACCTACGTCGGTTCCGGCGCGCTCGACGTCGGCATCACCGGGCGCGACCTGCTGCTCGACTCCGGATCCGAGGCGCACGAGGTCGACGCGCTCGGCTTCGCGGACTCCACCTTCCGGTTCGCCGGCACGCCGGGCCGCTTCAGCACCCTGCAGGACCTCGACGGGGTCCGCGTCGCGACGAGCTACCCGGGCCTGGTGGGGGACTTCCTCACCCGCCACGGCGTGACCGCCACGCTCGTCAAGCTCGACGGCGCGGTCGAGAGCGCCGTGCGCCTCGGGGTCGCCGACGCCGTGGCCGACGTCGTGTCGACGGGCAGCACGCTGCGACAGGCCGGCCTCGAGATCTTCGGCCCGGTCATCCTCGAGTCGACGGCACTGCTGGTGTCGACCGACGAGACGATCCCGGGCATCGACGTGCTCCGTCGTCGGCTGCAGGGCGTGCTCGTCGCCCGCGGCTACGTCATGCTCGACTACGACATCCCGACCGCCCTGCTCGAGCAGGCGACGGCGGTCGCCTCCGGCATCGAGTCGCCGACGGTGTCGCCGCTGCACGGCCGCGACTGGTCCGCGGTGCGCGTGATGATCCCGCGCGACGACGCGAACCTGATCATGGACGCCCTGTACGACCTCGGCGCCCGTGCGATCCTCGTCAGCCCGATCCACGCGGCCCGACTGTGACCGCGGCAGCCACGGCGCTCGGCGGCGTGGCCGTCCGGGTCATCCCGTGCCTCGACGTCAAGGGCGGCCGGGTCGTGAAGGGCGTCAACTTCCTCGACCTGCAAGACGCCGGTGACCCGGTCGAGCTCGCCGCCCGCTACTACGAGCAGGGTGCCGACGAGCTGACCTTCCTCGACGTGGGCGCCACGGTCGAGAACCGCGCCACGATGTACGACACGGTCACCCGCACCGCCGAGCAGGTCTTCATCCCGCTCACGGTGGGCGGCGGCGTCCGCTCCGTCGACGACGTCTCCCGCCTGCAGCAGTGCGGCGCGGACAAGATCGGCGTGAACAGTGCCGCGATCGCCCGGCCCGACCTGGTCGGCGAGATCGCCGACCGCTTCGGCGCGCAGGCCGTCGTGCTGTCGCTCGACGTCAAGCGCTCCGACCGGACCGCGTCCGGCTTCGTGGTCACCACGCACGGCGGCCGCACCGAGACGGACATCGACGCGATCGCCTGGGCGCGTGACGCCGTCGAGCGCGGCGCGGGGGAGCTGCTCGTCAACTCCATCGACGCGGACGGCACGAAGAACGGGTTCGACCTCGAACTCGTGACCGCGGTGCGCTCGGTCGCGCGCGTGCCGGTGATCGCCTCGGGAGGCGCGGGTCGGGTCGAGCACTTCGCCCCCGCCGTCGACGCGGGTGCGGATGCCCTCCTCGCCGCGTCCGTCTTCCACCGTGGCGAGATGACGGTGGGCGACGTCAAGGCCGCGCTGCGCGCGACCGGCCACGCCGTCCGCTGAAGCGCCGAACCGCCGCCTTCCGCCGATCCGCCGCCGTAGGCTAGGAGTCTCATGACCGACAGCACCAGCACCGACACCGAGGCGGTCCTCGACCGCGCACGTTTCGGTGCGGACGGGCTGCTCCCCGCCATCGTGCAAGAGGAGTCGTCGAAGGACGTCCTCATGCTCGGGTACATGGACCGGGAAGCGCTCCGCCGCACCCTCACCGAGGGGCGCGTGACCTTCTGGTCGCGGTCGCGGAACGAGTACTGGCGGAAGGGCGACACCTCGGGGCACGCCCAGTTCGTGCGCGGTGCCGCGCTGGACTGCGACGACGACACGCTCCTCGTCACGGTGCAGCAGGTCGGGGCGGCGTGCCACACCGGTGCGCACCGGTGCTTCGACGTCGACCCGCTGACGCCCGTGACCGCATCTGCGCCGACGGACGTGACCGCGTCTGCCCCGGCCGAGACGGCAGTGGAGGCGACCCGATGACGACCGCGACGATCTCCGACGCGCCGCACACGACCTCCCGGCCGGAGTTCGAGGCCCTGCTGGGCGACCACCGTGTCGTCCCGGTGGTGCGCGCGCTGTACGCCGACAGCGAGACGCCGGTCGGCGTCTACCGCAAGCTCGCCGACGGCCGTCCCGGGTCGTTCCTGCTCGAGTCCGCCGGCCAGGGCGGCCTCTGGTCGCGCTGGTCGTTCGTCGGCGTGCGGAGCTTCGGTGTCCTGACGCAGGACGGCGACCGCGCCGCCTGGATCGACACCGGCATCGACGCCGAGCGCGCCGTCGGATCGCTCGACGGCGAACCGCTCGAGGTCCTCGCGCGCCTGCACGAGCGCTGGGCCACTCCGCGGGTGCCCGGCTCGCCGCCGCTCGTCGGCGGGACCGTCGGGTTCATCGGCTGGGAGGCCGTCCGCCAGCTGGAGCACCTGCCGAACGTGCCGCCGGCCGACTTCGACGTGCCCGGACAGGCGCTGTCGTTCGTCTCAGAGCTCGTCGCGCTCGACCACCGCACGGGGCTCGTCCTGCTCGTCGCGAGCGTGCTCAACGACGGCACCGACGACGCCGACACCCTGTGGGCCGATGCGCAGCGCCGCCTCGACCGCCTGCAGGCCGACCTGGTGCAGCCGAGCGTCGCGACCGTCGCAGAGGCCTTCGAGATCGCCGAGCCGACGCCGACGCACCGCTCCACGCCGGACGAGTACATGGCCGCGGTCGAGCGCTCCAAGGAGTTCATCCGCGACGGCGACGTGTTCCAGGTCGTCGTCTCGCAACGGTTCGACCACGAGGTGACGGCCGACCCGCTCGACGTGTACCGCGTGCTCCGGACCCTGAACCCGAGTCCCTACATGTACTTCCTCGCCCTGGCGGACACCGCCGACGAGCGCTACTGGATCGTCGGCGCCTCGCCCGAGGCGCTGGTGAAGGTGCAGTCCGGCCGCGCCATCACGCACCCGATCGCCGGGTCGCGCCCGCGCGGTGCGACCCCGGAAGAGGACGTCCGGTTCGGCGACGACCTGCTCGACGACCCGAAGGAGCGCGCCGAGCACCTGATGCTCGTCGACCTGGCCCGCAACGACCTGCAGAAGGTCTGCGAGCCCGGCAGCGTCGCGGTCACCGAGTTCATGACGGTCGAGCGGTTCAGCCACATCATGCACCTGGTGTCGAGCGTCGAGGGTGCGGTGCGCCCGGGGATGTCCGCCATCGACGTGTTCCGGGCGACGTTCCCGGCGGGCACGCTGTCGGGCGCGCCGAAGCCCCGCGCGCTGGAGATCATCGACGAGCTCGAACCGGCGAAGCGCGGTGCCTACGCCGGGGTCGTCGGGTACTTCGACTTCGCCGGCGACGCGGACATCGCGATCGCGATCCGGACCGCCCTCATCAAGGACGGCGTGGCCCGCGTGCAGGCGGGCGCCGGCCTGGTGGCCGACTCCGACCCCGCGACCGAGCACGAGGAGACCATCAACAAGGCGGCCGCACCGCTGCGGGCCGTGGCCACGGCGAACCGGATGCGCGAGGTGCGCTCGTGAAGCGCTCGCGCCCGATCGTCGTCGTCGCCGGGCTGCTCGTCGCCGGCGTCATCATGCTCTCGTGGACGCAGACCTGGTTCACGGTGGACCTGCACGCAGGTGCTGCGGTCACCTCGACGGTCGACGCCGACGGAGCCGCGGTGGTGCCGCAGTACACCGCCCTGGCGATCGCGAGCCTGGCGCTGTTCCTCGCGATGACGATCGCGGGCCGGGTCCTGCGCGTCGTGCTCGCGTGCGTCGAGATCCTGCTCGGCGTCGGCGTGGTGGTCAGCGGCGTCACCGCCCTCGGCGACCCGATCGCCGCCGCGAAGGGTGCGGTCGGCGAGGTGGCCGGGGTCAGCGACCTGGCCGCCGTGCGCCGTGTCGTGTCCGGAGTGGACGTGTCGCTCTGGCCGGCCGTCGGGATCGTGGGTGGCGTGCTCGCCGTGCTGCTCGGCATCGTCGTCATCGTGGTGCAGCGTGCCTGGCCCGGCCCGAGCCGGAAGTACGGCGCGGCCACGGCCGGCGCTGCGGCCGACGCCCGCGCGAAGGCACCGGTCGAGCGTGACGCCGTCGTGGACTGGGACGACCTCAGTGCTGGGGTCGACCCGACCGACGGCACGGTAGGATCGGATGGGCGTCGGTCGACCGACGGCGCCGGAGCAGAACGAGGAGCACCGTGAGCAACACTGAGCCCGCAGAACTCGGCGAAGGCCACTCGCCGGCCGCCTGGACCGCCGTCGTGATCATGCTGATCGGATTCGCGGCAGGCACGCTGTTCTTCTGGTTCGACCAGGCGTGGGGCGTCTGGGCCTCTGCTGCGGTCGTCGTCATCGGGCTGGTCATCGGCGCGGTCATGGCGAAGGCGGGCTACGGCGTCAACGGTCCGAAGTACGTCGCCAAGCACCACGCCGAGTAGGACTCGCATGCCGAACGTGCTCGAGACCCTCGTCGCGGGCGCGCTCGAGGACGCCGCCGCCCGTCGTGTCGACCGTCCCTACTCGGACGTCGAACGCGACCTCGACCGGGTGGCGTCGCCGCTCGACGCCCTCGCGTTCCTCGCCCCGGGCGACCGGGTGAAGATCCTCGCGGAGGTCAAACGCGCCAGTCCGTCGCGCGGCTCGATGGCCCCCATCGAGGACCCGGCCGCACTCGCTGCCGACTACGAGCGCGGCGGCGCGTCGACCATCAGCGTCCTGACCGAGGGGCGCAAGTTCCTCGGCAGCCTCGCCGACCTCGAAGCCGTCAAGGCCCGTGTCGGCGTCCCCGTCCTGCGCAAGGACTTCATCGCCGACCCGTACCAGGTCGTCGAGGCACGGGCTGCCGGCGCCGACGTTGTGCTGCTCATCGTGGCAGCACTCGAGCAGCAGCAGCTGGTCGAGCTTCACACGCTGGCCGAAGAGCTCGGCATGCGTGTGCTCGTCGAGGCGCACTCCGCCGACGAGGTCTCCCGTGGCCTCGACGCCGGCGCGCGGATCCTCGGCGTCAACGCGCGCGACCTCACCGACTTCTCGCTCGACCGCGACCTGTTCGGGTCCCTCGCCGACCGCATCCCCGACGGGGTCGTGCGCGTCGCGGAGTCCGCCGTGGCGGGTCCCGACGACGTCGCCCACTACCGCGCCGCGGGTGCCGACGTCGTCCTGGTCGGGGAAGCGCTCGTCACCGGTGCCGACCCCGCCACCACCCTCGCGTCGTTCATCGAGGCCGCCGACCGCGGCTGAACGTTCCACCCGTCCGACCGCCGGCCCACCCCGGTGCATCGGACTCGTCCCGGGAAGACCCATCGTGACCTCACTCCGCGACCTGCACGGCCCCTACTTCGGTGACTTCGGGGGACGCTTCGTCCCCGAGTCGCTCGTCCTCGCGCTCGACGAGCTCGAGGCAGCCTTCCGCACGGCCTGGGCCGACCCGGCGTTCCGTGCGGAACTCGACGAGCTCCAGCGCGACTACACCGGGCGTCCGTCGATCATCACCGAGGTGCCGCGGTTCGCGAAGCACGCCGGCGGTGCCCGGGTGATCCTCAAGCGCGAGGACCTCAACCACACCGGTTCGCACAAGATCAACAACGTGCTCGGCCAGGCGCTCGTGGCCCGACGGCTCGGCAAGACCCGCCTCATCGCGGAGACCGGTGCCGGCCAGCACGGCGTGGCCACCGCGACCGCCGCGGCGCTGTTCGGCATGGACTGCGTCGTGTACATGGGCGCCGTGGACACCGAGCGCCAGGCGCTCAACGTCGCCAGGATGCGGTTGCTCGGTGCCGAGGTGATCCCGGTCGAGACCGGATCGCGCACCCTGAAGGACGCCATCAACGAGGCACTCCGCGACTGGGTGGCGAACGTCGACTCGACCCACTACCTGCTCGGCACGGTCGCCGGCCCGCACCCGTTCCCGGAGATGGTGCGCGAGTTCCACAAGGTGATCGGCGAAGAGGCGCGCCAGCAGGTCCTCGACCGCGTCGGCCGTCTGCCGGACGCCGTCGCCGCGTGCGTCGGTGGCGGCTCGAACGCGATGGGCATCTTCGAGGCGTTCCTCGACGACGAGTCCGTCGCGCTGCACGGCTTCGAGGCCGGCGGCGACGGCGTCGAGACCGGTCGGCACGCCGCGAGCATCACCCTCGGACGCGAAGGCGTCCTGCAGGGTGCGAAGTCGTACCTCATGCAGGACGAGGACGGCCAGACCATCGAGAGCCACAGCATCTCCGCCGGGCTCGACTACCCGAGCGTCGGGCCGGAGCACGCCTACCTGGCGTCGATCGGTCGTGCCAAGTACGCGCCGATCACCGACACCGAGGCCATGGAGGCGTTCCGTCTGCTCAGCCAGACCGAGGGCATCATCCCCGCGATCGAGTCGTCGCACGCCCTGGCGGGTGCGATCAAGCTCGGCAAGGAGCTCGGCCCCGAGGGCGTCGTGCTCGTGAACCTGTCCGGCCGAGGTGACAAGGACGTCGCGTCCGCCAGCCGCTACTTCGGCATCCTCGACGAGAACGCGGTGCAGCTGTGACCACGAACCAGACCGTCGCCACGACGATCGACACCGCCAACGCCGAGCGTGCCGGTGCCGTCGTCGGCTACCTGCCCGCCGGCTACCCCGACGTGCAGACCAGTGTCGACGCCGCCGTCGCCCTCGCCGAGAACGGCGTGGACGTCATCGAGCTCGGCCTGCCGTACTCCGACCCCGTCATGGATGGCCCCGTCATCCAGCGTGCGGCGGAGGAGAGCCTGGCGAACGGCTTCCGGGTCGCGCAGGTCTTCGACGCCGTGCACCAGATCACCGAGCGCGCGGACGTGCCGGTGCTCGTGATGACGTACTGGAACCC
Organism: Curtobacterium sp. ABR8; assembly: GCF_057812125.1. Lineage (NCBI taxonomy): Bacteria > Bacillati > Actinomycetota > Actinomycetes > Micrococcales > Microbacteriaceae > Curtobacterium > Curtobacterium sp. ABR8. The sequence continues at coordinate 2,261,893 of NZ_CM173818.1, read as the reverse complement.
GGTGCTCCGCTACGGCGTGGACCGGTTCGCCGACGACCTCGTCGCCGCGGGTGCCGCCGGCCTCATCACGCCCGACCTGATCCCCGACGAAGCCACCGAGTGGATGTCGTCGTCGGAGCGGACCGGACTCGACCGTGTGTTCCTCGCGGCACCGTCCTCCTCCGACGCGCGGATGCAGCAGGCGGTGGCCGCGAGCCGCGGCTTCGTCTACGCCGTGTCGACGATGGGCGTCACCGGAGCGCGTGCCGGCGTCGACATCGCTGCGCGCACCGTGGTCTCCCGGCTCCGCGACGCCGGCGTCGCACGCACCTGCGTCGGGCTCGGCATCTCGACCGCCGAGCAGGTCGCCGAGGTGCTCGAGTACGCGGACGGTGCGATCGTCGGCTCGGCGTTCGTCCGGGCCCTGGCCGACCTCGGCGTGCAGGGGGTCGCCGACCGCGCCGCCGACCTCACCACCGGCGCCCGCCGCTCCTAGTCCAGTTCCTGGCGGGCCCACGACCCGCGCTACAGTGAGCGGGGCCGACGACACGTCGACACCGCGCCCCGTCAGTTCCGAAAGGCGACCGTTCCTCCATGCCCCTCCTGAGCATCCCGAGCCCGAGCACCGCCTGGCAGTACTTCGACCTGACCGCCTGGCTGCGCGACGCGTTCGGTTGGTCGCTGCCGCTCGACTTCCGCATCCACGCCTACGCGATCTGCATCCTGCTCGGGATCGTCGCCGCGGTGCTGCTCGCCAACCGCCGCCTCAACGCACGCGGGGTGGAGCGCTGGATCATCATCGACATCGCGATCTGGGCGGTGCCCGCCGGGATCATCGGCGGACGGCTCTTCCACGTGTTCACGCACGTGTCCGACTACTTCGGCCCCGGCATCGACCCGCTGTCCTTCCTGTACATCTGGGAGGGCGGGCTCGCCATCTTCGGTGCCCTGATCCTCGGTTCCGTCGGTGCGTGGATCGGCTGCCGACAGGTCGGTCTGCGGTTCACGTCCTTCATCGACGCGGTCGTGCCCGGGGTGCTGCTGGCGCAGGCGTTCGGCCGGCTCGGCAACTACTTCAACCACGAGCTCTTCGGCATGCCGACCAGCCTGCCCTGGGGCCTGCAGATCGAGTCGACGAACGCCGCGTTCCCGAAGGGCCTGCCCGAGGGCACGCTGTTCCACCCGACGTTCCTGTACGAGATCATCTGGAACGTCCTGGGCGTCGTCGTCATCCTGCTGCTCGACCGCAAGTTCACGCTGCAGTGGGGCAAGGTCCTCGCCCTGTACCTGATCTGGTACGGGGTCGGCCGGTCGTTCCTCGAGTCGATCCGCGTCGACACCAGCGAGACGTTCGCGGGCATCCGCACGAACGTCTGGATGTCGTTCGCCGCCATCCTGCTCGGCATCGTCATCTTCATCGTGCAGACCCGTCGGCACACCGGCAAGGAGCCGAGCCCGTACCTGCCCGGTCGCGAGCCGCGTCCGAAGTCCGATGTAGACTCCGACGACACCTTCTCGGAGCACGAGGGCGACGACGACGACCTCGTGGTCCAGGGCTCCGGAGCGGTCACGACTCCCACTGATCGCGCCTAGGAGCACCCTCCCCGCCACAAGCGGGGCACGGGCACCAGTCCCGCCCCGTCCGGGCGGAACGCACCACCGGGCCACCGCTGTCCCTGTTCCACTTCCTCGTGAGGACGGTTCCCCCATGGCGCTCCAGCCACTCCAGCCCTCGGCACCGAAGAACCTCGTGCCGGCGCACCGTCGGTTCTCGGCGATCCCCGACGCCACCGGCATGTACGACCCGGCGAACGAGAAGGACGCCTGCGGTCTCGCGATGGTCGCGACACTGCGCGGGACGCCCGGCCACGACATCGTCGACGCCGCGCTCGGCGCCCTCCGCAACCTCGAGCACCGCGGGGCCGTCGGTTCGGACGCGGGCACCGGCGACGGCGCGGGCATCCTGTGCCAGGTGCCGGACGAGTTCCTGCGCGCCGTGGTGCCGTTCGACCTGCCGGCGGCGGGGGAGTACGCGGTCGGCACCGCCTACCTGCCGAAGGACGAGGGCGACCGGCACGCGGCGAAGGGCGCCGTCGAGCGGCTCGCCCGCGAAGAGGGCCTGAAGGTCCTCGGCTGGCGCGAGGTCCCGGTGCGCCCCGACGTGCTCGGCACCCTGGCCCGTGCGGCAATGCCCGCGTTCGAGCAGCTGTTCGTCGCCTCGGTGCGGCACGACGTGCACGGCGCGTCGTGGAGCGGCATCGCCCTGGACCGCCAGACCTTCCGTCTCCGCAAGCGCGCCGAGCACGCGAACGACCTGTACTTCATGTCGCTGTCGAGCCGCACCATGGTCTACAAGGGCATGGTCACGACGCTGCAGCTCGAGCCGTTCTACCCGGACCTCAGTGACGAGCGCTTCGCGTCGAAGCTCGCGATCGTGCACTCGCGCTACTCCACCAACACCTTCCCGTCGTGGCCGCTCGCCCAGCCGTTCCGGACGATCGCGCACAACGGCGAGATCAACACGGTGCGCGGGAACCGCAACTGGATGCGCGCACGGCAGTCCCAGCTCGAGAGCGAACTGCTCGGCGACATGGCTCCGCTGCTGCCGATCGTGAGCCCCGGTGCGAGCGACTCGGCGTCGTTCGACGAGGTCCTCGAGCTCCTCACCCTGACCGGCCGGACGTTGCCGCACGCGGTGTCGATGATGGTGCCGGAGGCCTGGGAGAACCAGGTCGGGATGGACCCGCAGCTCCGAGCGTTCTACGAGTACCACTCGATGCTCATGGAGCCGTGGGACGGTCCGGCCGCCATCACGTTCACCGACGGTTCGCTCGTCGGCGCGACGCTCGACCGCAACGGGCTGCGCCCCGGACGCTTCCTCGTCACCGACGACGGCCTCATCGTCATGGGGTCCGAGACCGGTGTCATCGACGTGCCCGCTGCGAAGGTCGTCCGCAAGGGGCGTCTGCGCCCCGGCCGGATGTTCCTCGTGGACACCGAGGCCGGCCGCATCATCGAGGACGACGAGGTCAAGCAGGGTCTGGCGTCGTCCGGACCGTGGGGCGAGTGGCTCGACCAGGGCCGCATCAACCTGAACGACCTGCCCGACCGTGAGCACATCGTGCACACCCCGGCATCGGTCACCCGTCGGCAGCGTGCGTTCGGGTACACCGAAGAAGAGGTCCGCATCCTGCTCCGCCCGATGGCGCAGGTCGGCGCGGAACCGCTCGGCGCGATGGGCTCCGACACCCCGATCGCCGTGCTCTCCCAGCGGCCGCGGCTGCTGTTCGACTACTTCACGCAGCAGTTCGCGCAGGTGACGAACCCGCCGCTCGACTCGATCCGCGAGCAGGTCATCACCTCGATGGGCATGGGCCTGGGTCCGGAGCGAAACCTCCTGTCGGCCGGGCCAGAGCACGCGAAGCAGATCACGCTCGACTTCCCGGTGATCGACAACGACCAGCTCGCGAAGGTGCAGCACTTCGAGACCGAGTCGGGTCGGCACCTGACCGTCACGATCAAGGGCCTGTACCGCGTCGACGCCGGCAAGAAGGCGATGCAGAAGCGCATCGCCGCGGTGTGCGACGAGGTCGACGCCGCGATCGAGTCGGGCAAGCAGTTCATCGTGCTGTCCGACCGCGACGGCAACGCCGAGCAGGCACCCGTGCCGAGCCTGTTGCTCCTCGCGGCCGTCCACCACCACCTGATCCGCACCGAGCAGCGCATGAAGGTCGGTCTGATCGTCGAGGCCGGCGACGTGCGCGAGGTCCACCACGTGGCCACGCTCATCGGGTACGGCGCCTCGGCGATCAACCCGTACCTCGCGATGGAGACCTGCGAGAACCTGGTCCGGGCCGGCATGATCACGGGGATCACCCCGGAGCAGGCCGTCAAGAACGTGATCAAGGCGCTCGGCAAGGGCGTCCTCAAGATCATGTCGAAGATGGGCATCTCGACCGTCTCGAGCTACGCCGGTGCGCAGGCGTTCGAAGCAGTCGGGCTCAGCCAGGAGTTCGTCGACAAGTACTTCACCGGCACGTCGTCGATCCTCGGCGGCGTCGACATCGACGTCATCGCGAAGGAGAACGCCGAGCGGCACGCCCAGGCGTACCCGCAGGACGGCGCGGTGCTCTCGCACGAGCGGCTGCAGACCGGTGGCGAGTACCAGTGGCGTCGCGAGGGACCCCCGCACCTGTTCAACCCGGACACCGTCTTCCGGCTGCAGCACGCCACCCGTGCGCGCCGCTACGACATCTTCCGCGAGTACTCGAGCGCCGTGGACGACCAGTCCGAGGAGCTCATGACGCTCCGTGGGCTGTTCCGGTTCAAGCACGGTCTCCGCAAGCCCGTCGCGCTCGACGAGGTCGAGTCGATCGAGTCCATCGTCAAGCGCTTCAACACCGGCGCGATGTCGTACGGTTCCATCTCGAAGGAAGCCCACGAGACCCTCGCCATCGCGATGAACCGTCTCGGTGGTCGCTCGAACACGGGCGAGGGCGGCGAGGACGTCGACCGGCTGCTCGACCCCGAGCGCCGCAGCGCGATCAAGCAGGTCGCCTCCGGACGCTTCGGCGTGACGAGCATGTACCTCACCCACGCCACCGACATCCAGCTGAAGATGGCGCAGGGTGCGAAGCCGGGCGAGGGCGGCCAGCTGCCCCCGCAGAAGGTGTACCCGTGGGTCGCCCGCACCCGGCACGCCACGGCCGGCGTCGGCCTCATCTCGCCGCCGCCGCACCACGACATCTACTCGATCGAGGACCTCAAGCAGCTGATCTTCGACGTGAAGCGCGCCAACCCGGACGCTCGCGTGCACGTCAAGCTCGTAAGCCAGTCCGGCATCGGTGCGGTCGCGGCCGGCGTGACGAAGGCGCTGGCCGACGTCGTGCTCGTGTCCGGCCACGACGGTGGCACGGGCGCGTCCCCGCTCAACTCGCTCAAGCACGCCGGTACCCCGTGGGAGATCGGTCTCGCCGAGACGCAGCAGACGCTCATGCTCAACGGCATGCGCGACCGCGTCGTCGTGCAGGTCGACGGTCAGATGAAGACCGGGCGCGACGTCGTCGTGGCGGCGCTCCTCGGCGCCGAGGAGTACGGCTTCGCCACGGCCCCGCTCGTCGTCGAGGGCTGCATCCTGATGCGGGTGTGCCACCTCGACACCTGCCCGGTGGGCGTCGCGACGCAGAACCCCGAGCTCCGCAAGCGTTTCTCCGGCAAGCCCGAGTTCGTCGTGAACTTCTTCGAGTTCATCGCGCAGGAAGTGCGGGAGCTCCTCGCCGAGCTCGGGTTCCGTACGCTCGACGAGGCGATCGGCCAGTCCGACGCGCTCGACGTCGACCGTGCCCTCGAGCACTGGAAGGCGTCAGGGCTGGACCTCGCCCCGGTGCTCGCGGGCCCGCACTTCGAGGCCGCCGAGCCGCGTCGCCACCAGCGGGAGCAGGACCACGAGCTCGAGCACCACTTCGACGTGGGCCTGATCCAGCAGACCGCCGACGTGCTCGACCACGGCGGCTCGATCGCCCTCGACCTGCCCATCCGCAACACCGAACGCGCGGTCGGCACGATGCTCGGCCACGAGGTCACGAAGCGGTACGGCGAGCACGGGCTGCCCAGCGGCTCGATCGACGTCACGCTGCGTGGTTCGGCCGGACAGTCGCTCGGCGCGTTCGTGCCGGCCGGCATCACGCTGCGACTCATCGGTGACAGCAACGACTACGTCGGCAAGGGCCTGTCCGGCGGCGAGATCATCGTGCGCCCCGACGCCGGCTCCGGCTTCGACCCGGCGCAGAACGTCATCGCCGGCAACGTGATCGGCTACGGCGCGACCCAGGGGAGCATGTTCATCCGCGGCATCGTGGGCGAGCGGTTCCTGGTGCGCAACTCGGGTGCGACCGCGGTGGTCGAGGGCGTCGGCGACCACGCGCTCGAGTACATGACCGGTGGCCTCGCGCTCATCCTGGGCGAGACCGGCCGCAACCTCGGCGCCGGCATGTCCGGCGGCACCGCGTACGTCCGCGGTCTGCGCGAGGAGCACGTCAACACCGACGCGCTCGCGACCGGGGAGCTGCGACTCGAGGCACTGGACAGCGCCGACGTCGAGATCGTCACCGACCTGCTCACCCGGCACGCCGAGGAGACCGGTTCGACGCTGGCATCCGACCTGCTCGCGTCCGGCGACCTGAGCGACTTCGTCAAGGTGCTGCCGCGGGACTACGCAGCGGTGCTCGAGACCCGCCAACGCGCCGTCGACGAGGGGCTCGACCCCGACGGCGACATCGTGTGGAACAGAATCATGGAGGTGACCGGTGGCTGACCCCAAGGGATTCCTCAAGGTCCAGGAACGCGAGCTCCCGGCACGGCGACCCGTGCCCGTCCGGCTCATGGACTGGAAAGAGGTCTACGAGCAGCAGGAGTCCGGCGCCCTCAAGCGCCAGGCCGGCCGCTGCATGGACTGCGGCGTGCCGTTCTGCCACCAGGGCTGCCCCCTCGGCAACCTGATCCCGGAGTGGAACGACCTCACCTGGCGCGGTGAGGGCCGGCAGGCCATCGAGCGGCTGCACGCGACGAACAACTTCCCGGAGTTCACGGGCCGGCTGTGCCCCGCCCCGTGCGAGTCCTCGTGCGTGCTCGGCATCAACCAGCCGCCGGTGACGATCAAGCAAGTCGAGGTCTCGATCATCGACGACGCGTTCCAGAACGGTTGGGTCACCCCCCACCCGCCGGAGCGTCTGACGGGCAAGACCGTCGCCGTCGTGGGGTCCGGCCCCGCCGGGCTCGCCGCCGCGCAGCAGCTCACGCGCGCCGGGCACACCGTCGCCGTCTACGAGCGCGACGACCGCATCGGCGGGCTGCTCCGCTACGGGATCCCCGACTTCAAGATGGAGAAGCGCCAGATCGACGCGCGCCTCTCCCAGATGCAGGCCGAGGGCACCCGCTTCCGTGCGGGCGTCGAGATCGGCCGCGACATCACCTGGGACGACCTGAAGTCGCGTTACGACGCGGTGGTGGTCGCCACCGGCGCCACGGTGCCGCGTGACCTGCCGATCCCGGGGCGCGACCTCGAGGGCGTGCACTTCGCGATGGACTACCTCGTCCAGCAGAACAAGGCGAACGCCGGCACCCGGGTCGACAACCAGCTGACCGCCGAGGGCAAGCACGTCGTCGTCATCGGCGGCGGCGACACCGGGGCGGACTGCATCGGCACCGCACACCGGCAGGGCGCGCTGAGCGTGACGAACCTGGCGATCGGCAAGCAGCCGCCGCTGGAGCGTCCGTCCGAGCAGCCGTGGCCGATGTTCCCGACCGTGTTCGAGGTCACGAGCGCCCACGAGGAGGGCGGCGAGCGGCACTTCCTCGCCTCGACGGTCGAGTTCCTGGCGAACGAGGCCGGCGAGGTCCGTGCTCTCCGTGTCGCCGAGACCGAGTACCTCGACGGCCGTCGCGTGCCGAAGGCCGGCTCCGAGCGCGAGATCCCCGCAGACCTCGTCCTCGTCGCGATGGGCTTCACCGGTCCCGAGGCGGACACGATCGAACCGCAGCTCGGGCTGCCGACCACGGTGTCCGGTGCGCTCGACCGCCGCGCCGACTACACGACGAACGAGGCGGGCGTGTTCGTCGCCGGCGACGCCGGCCGCGGGCAGTCCCTGATCGTCTGGGCGATCGCCGAGGGGCGAGCCGCGGCGGCGAAGGTGGACGAGTACCTCGAGGGCTCGACGATCCTGCCCGCGCCGGTGAAGGCGACGGACCGCGCGATCTCGATCTCGTGACCGAGGGGCCACCCGCACTCGATAAGGTGCTGGTGGCCTCGCTTCGTTCCGCGCGGCCCCACAGCGCGGAAACCCAAGCACCATCCACCACCACGAAGGAATCCATTGAGACGCGCAAAGATCGTTTCGACGCTCGGACCGGCAACGTCGGACTACGAGACCGTCAAGGAGATCATCGAAGCGGGCGTCGACGTCGCCCGACTCAACCTCAGCCACGGTGACTACAGCGTCCACGAGGCCAACTACGTGAACGTCCGTCGCGCGGCCGAGGAACTCGGCAAGCCCGTCGCGATCCTCGTCGACCTGCAGGGTCCGAAGATCCGTCTGGCCAAGTTCGCCGACGGCCCGCACGACCTCGCGGTCGGCGACGTGTTCACCATCACGACGGAGGACGTCCCCGGCTCCAAGGAGATCTGCGGCACGACGTTCAAGGGCCTGCCCCAGGACGTCAAGCCCGGCGACCCGCTGCTCATCGACGACGGTCGCGTCCGCCTGCGCGTGCTCGACACCGACGGCGTCCGCGTCCGCACCGAGGTCGTCGTCGGCGGCACGGTGTCGAACAACAAGGGCATCAACCTGCCCGGCGTCGCCGTCAACGTCCCCGCACTGAGCGAGAAGGACGAGGCCGACCTCCGGTGGGCGATCCGTCAGGGCGCCGACCTCATCGCGCTGTCGTTCGTGCGCAACGCCGCCGACGTCGACCGTGCCCACGAGATCATGGACGAGGAGGGCAAGCGCCTGCCCGTCATCGCCAAGGTCGAGAAGCCGCAGGCCGTCGACGCGCTCGAGGAGATCATCGACGCCTTCGACAGCATCATGGTCGCCCGCGGTGACCTCGGCGTCGAGCTGCCGCTCGAGGCCGTCCCGATCGTGCAGAAGCGCGCCGTGGAGCTGTCCCGCCGCATGGCGAAGCCGGTCATCGTCGCGACGCAGATGCTCGAGTCGATGATCTCGTCGCCGATCCCGACGCGTGCGGAGACCTCCGACGTCGCGAACGCCGTGCTCGACGGCGCGGACGCCGTCATGCTCTCGGGCGAGACGAGCGTCGGTGAGTACCCGGTGCAGACGGTCCGCACGATGGCCCGTATCGTCGAGTCGACCGAGGACCACGGCCTCGAGCGCATCGCGCCGCTCGGCACCAAGCCGCGCACCCTCGGCGGTGCGATCACGCTCGCCGCGGTCGAGATCGCGGAGTTCACCGAGGCCTCGTACCTCTGCGTGTTCACCGAGTCCGGCGACTCCGCGCGACGCATGTCGCGTCTGCGCCACGGCCTGCCGATCATCGCCTTCACCCCGAACGAGGCCACACGTCGCCGCATGGCGCTCACCTGGGGTGTCCGGTCGTTCCTCGTCGAGCGCAAGACCCACACCGATGAGCTCTTCTCGCAGGTGGACGACGTCCTGCTCGAGAACGGCCTGGCCGCCCCGGGCGACCGCGTCATCGTGACGGCCGGTTCCCCTCCCGGGATCGAGGGCTCGACGAACGACCTGCGCGTGCACCGGGTGGGCGACGCCCACGCCGAGGCCGCTCCGGCCTACGTGCGGGACTGATCCGAAGGATCCCGACGCCGACAGGGCGCGGACGGGAGGCCCGGCGCACGAACACGCGTCGCCTCCGGTCCGCGCCCTGCCGCGTTCCCCGGGCCGTGGTGGTGACCGCCTGTCGGCCGGAGGCGGCAGGATGGCTGCTGTGAGCCTCCCGTCCGCATCCACGGCGCCGCGCGCCGACGTCCGCCGCTGGCGCCGCTACCTGGCCGACGAGCGTGCGGAGGCGGCGGTCTACCGCAACCTCGCCGCGCGGCGGTCCGGCGAGGAACGCGAGATCCTCGCGGCGCTGGCCGAGGCCGAGGGACGGCACGAGCAGCACTGGCTCGACCTGCTCGGCGACGACGTCGGACGTCCGCAGCGCGGCAGCCTGCGCACCCGCGTCCTCGCGACGCTGGCCAAGCGGTTCGGATCGGTCTTCGTCCTCGCGTTGATGCAGCGCGCCGAGGACCGCTCGCCGTACGCCGACGACGACGACGCGACCGCGAGCATGGCGGCCGACGAGCGCATCCACGGCGAGGTCGTCCGCGGGCTGGCGAACCGCGGCCGCATGCGGCTGTCCGGCACGTTCCGCGCGGCGGTCTTCGGCGCCAACGACGGACTCGTGTCGAACCTGGCGCTCATCATCGGCATCAGCGCCTCGGGCGCGGACCGGCACTTCGTCCTGCTGAGCGGCATCGCCGGCCTGCTCGCCGGCGCCCTCTCGATGGGCGCGGGGGAGTACGTCTCGGTCCGGTCGCAGCGTGAACTGCTCGAGGCGTCCGCACCGCACCCCGAGGCCGGACGTGCCGTGGCGGACCTCGACGTCGACGCGAACGAGCTGGCCCTGGTGTACCGGGCCCGCGGCATGACCGAGGCCGAGGCGACCGAGCACGCCGCCCACGTGCTGTCCGGCATCGGCGAGCGTCGTCCGGCGACCGGCCCGGTGCCCGTCGCCGACCACCACGAGGCGGTCGGGAACGGCCTGAGCGCCGCGGTGTCGAGCTTCCTGTTCTTCGCCTCGGGCGCGATCATCCCGGTGCTGCCGTTCCTGTTCGGCATGCAGGGGTGGGCGGCCATCGCGGTGGCCGGCACGCTCGTCGGGCTCGCGCTGCTCGGCACGGGAGCGGTCGTCGGCGTCCTCAGCGGGGCGTCGCCGGGCAAGCGGGCGTTCCGGCAGCTCGCGATCGGGTTCGCTGCCGCGGTGGTGACCTACGCGCTCGGACTGCTGTTCGGCACGGGTGCAGCCTGACCTGGTGTTCATATCCGAAATGTGACATGCTGTTGTGATGTCGCTTGCTCGCTCACCCCGTCTCGACCTCGCCCACATCGACGGGATGCGCGGGATCCTCGCTGCCTTCGTGGTCCTGGCGCACATGTCGCGCTACACCGGCGAGACCGGCGCGCTGCAGGCATCGATGCCGGTCGTCTGGCGGCTGCTCAACGCCGGCGACCTCCGCGTGCCGGCCTTCGTCGCGATCTCGGGGTTCACGCTGATGATCGCCGTCTCCCAGCGCCGTGACCTCCGGCTCGGGAGCCGGTACGGCGAGTACGCGAAGCGTCGTGTCCGCCGCCTCGTTCCGCCGTACCTCGCAGCGCTGGTCCTGGCGCTCGCACTCATCGCGTTCATCCCGGCGATGAACGAGCCGCAGGGGACGGTGTGGGACGACAAGATCCCGGTCACCCTGCAGAGCATCGTCGCCCACGTGTTCCTCGTCCACAACGCCTCGCCCGACTGGATCACGACGATCAACGGCACGCTCTGGAGCCTGCCGATCGAGCTGCAGCTGATGCTCCTCATGCCGGTCCTCCTGTTCCTGTGGCGCCGCACCCACCCCGTCGTGGTCATCGCGCTCTCGTGCGCGCTGGCCGTGGCGTCGATCGCCACCGGAGTCGGAGCGTGGTCGGCGCCCCACTTCCTGGCGGTCTTCGGCATCGGGATGTACGGGGCGTACCTCGTGGTCGGGCCGTCGGACGAGTTGGCTCGACGTCGGCCTCGGCTCGTCGCCGTGGCGATGCGTCACCACCGGTCCGTCCTGGCGCTCGCACTCGTCGCGCTCGCGGCCGCATTCGGATCGGTGGCCGTCGTGCCCGGGAAGCTGCCGGCCGAGGTGACCGGGGTCGTCGCCGGAGTCGGGACGACACTGCTGCTCATGGTGCTCGCCGACGGTCAGCGCACCGGGCAGGCAGGGACGCACCGGGTCCGCAGGATCCTCGGCGCACGTCGTCTCGTGCAGTTCGGACTCATGTCGTACAGCGTGTTCCTCGTGCACAGTCCGCTCCTGGCACTCGGGAACCTGCTCCTCCTGCCGCTCGACCTGCCGACACCGGTGCAGTTCGCGGTGATGCTCCTCGTCGTCGCACCAGCTGCTGTCGCGGTCTGCGTCCTGTTCGCGGTGACGGTGGAGCGGCCGTTCATGAACAGCCACCAGCGCGCGGAGCTCGCGCAGTTGTTCGGTGGCCGATCCGTGCCGGAGGAGTCCTCGGCGGTCGAGGCGGCGCCCGTCAGCGGCGGAGGGCGGCGCGTGGTGGCAGCAGCAGCAGGGCCGCGGCGCCGACGACGATGAGCGCGATGCCCGCGAAGACCATGAACACGGTGAGCGCGAGGCCCGGCGCGACGAGCACGACGACGCCGCCGAGGATCGAGAGCACTCCGCTCACCAGGGTCGGCACGCGGGACGAACCCGGGTGGCCGACGAAGCCGCCGACGATCGAGACGATGCCCTCGACGACGAAGCCGACCCCGGCGAGCACGGCGTAGACGACCAGGGGGATCGCCGGATCGAGCAGCGCCACCAGACCGGCGACCGCGACGAGCGCACCCACCACGCCGGACGTCCACCGCCAGACCGTCGGCGTCCCGTGTCCCCGCACCGACGCCACGACCCGCAGGGCGCCGGCGACGACGAGGTAGACGCCGAACAGCAGTGCGACGACGACGAGCGACGGCCGCGGCCACGCGATGGCGACGATCCCCAGGGCGATCGCGACGACCGCGGTGACGACGACGAACACCCGGAACGTGCGGACGGCACGAGAATCCACGGACACTCCTCCTGATCGGACCGCTGGAGTCCCGAACGCTACCCGGCCGTCGGCGAGCCGGTGCAACCGGATGCAACCCCCGCCGACGTACCGTGCGAGCAGGCACGCGATCCGAACGTGCCCCGACAGCGTCGTCGAAAGGCCACCACCATGACCATCGCACCATCGCCCACCACCTACGCGGCACCCGGTGAACCGGGCTCCCTCGTCCAGTACCGGTCGCGGTACGACCACTTCATCGGCGGCGAGTACGTCCCCTCGGCGAGTGGGCAGTACTTCGAGAACCCGACCCCCGTCACCGGCAAGGTCTTCACCGAGGTCGCCCGCGGGGACTCCACCGACGTGGACCGTGCGGTGGCAGCGGGCTGGAAGGCGTTCCCGAGCTGGGGGAGGACGAGCGCCGCCGAGCGCGCGGTCGTCCTCAACAAGATCGCCGACCGGATGGAGGAGCACCTCGAGATGCTCGCCGTCGCCGAGACGTGGGAGAACGGCAAGCCGATCCGCGAGACCCTCGGTGCCGACATCCCGCTCGCGATCGACCACTTCCGCTACTTCGCTGGAGCGATCCGGGCGCAGGAGGGCTCGGCCGGCGAGATCGACCACGACACCGTGGCGTACCACTTCCACGAACCCCTCGGCGTGGTCGGGCAGATCATCCCCTGGAACTTCCCGATCCTGATGGCCGTGTGGAAGCTCGCACCCGCCCTGGCCGCGGGCAACTGCGTCGTGCTGAAGCCCGCCGAGCAGACTCCGGCCTCGATCCACGTCCTCGTCGAGCTCATCCACGATCTGCTGCCCGCCGGCGTCCTCAACGTCGTCAACGGGTTCGGCATCGAGGTCGGTGCGCCGCTCGCCCAGCACCCGGACATCCGGAAGATCGCGTTCACCGGCGAGACCACCACCGGCCGGTTGATCATGCAGTACGCCTCGCAGAGCCTCATCCCGGTGACGCTCGAGCTCGGCGGCAAGAGCCCGAACGTGTTCTTCCCCGACGTCGCGGCCGAGAAGGACTCGTTCTACGACAAGGCGCTCGAGGGCTTCACCTTCTTCAACCTCAACCAGGGCGAGGTCTGCACCTGCCCGTCCCGGGCGCTCGTCGCGAAGGAGATCTACGACGGGTTCGTCGCCGACGGCCTCGACCGGGTGCGCGCCGTCAAGCAGGGGCACCCGCTCGACCTCTCCACGATGATCGGCGCGCAGGCGTCGAACGACCAGCTCGAGAAGATCCTCAGCTACATCGACATCGGCAAGCAGGAGGGCGCGAAGCTGCTCACCGGCGGGGAACGCGCGGACCTCGGTGGCGAGCTGTCCGGCGGGTACTACGTCACGCCGACGGTGTTCGAGGGGGTCAACTCGATGCGGATCTTCCAGGAGGAGATCTTCGGTCCGGTCCTCGCGCTGACCTCCTTCAGCGGCTACGACGACGCGATCGCCACGGCCAACGACACCCTGTACGGACTCGGCGCCGGGGTGTGGAGCCGCGAGGCGACGACCCTGTACCGCGCCGGTCGGGACATCCAGGCCGGACGGGTGTGGTCGAACACGTACCACCAGTACCCCGCGGGTGCGGCGTTCGGCGGGTACAAGCAGTCCGGCATCGGGCGGGAGAACCACAAGATGATGCTCGACCACTACCAGCAGACGAAGAACCTGCTCGTGTCCTACGCGGACGGTCCGATGGGCTTCTTCTGATGCCCGACACCGCACGCGTGGCGGTCACGCCGGCGGCGGGGGAGCTGCTGCGCACCCTCGCCGCCCGGCACGGCCCCCTGATGTTCCACCAGTCGGGCGGCTGCTGCGACGGATCGAGCCCGATGTGCTACCCGGTCGGCATGTTCCGGACCGGTTCCGGCGACGTGTTGTTGGGGGCGCTCCAGGTGGACGACATCGACCCCGTCGAGGTCTACATGTCGGTGTCGCAGTTCGAGTACTGGAAGTACACGCACCTCACCATCGACGTCGTCGACGGGCGCGGCGGCGGGTTCTCGGTGGAGAGCCCCGAGGGCAAGCGGTTCCTGACCCGGTCGCGGATGCTCGACGACGCCGAGCTGGCGGATCTCGGCCTGGTCCCGGTCGCACGCCGGACGTAGGCTGGCCGTACTCGTCGCGACGGTGCGGCGGGTGGGGTCGATCGGAGGACGCATGCGCGCACCCGACCGGCTCCGCCCACTCGTCGCCGCGTCCTGGCGGCGGTCCGCGGCGGTCGACCCGGACGCGGTCCCCGCACTCGCCCTCGGCGACGACGAGCTCGACGCCGCCCGCCGTGACGGCCCGCTGGCCACCCTGCTGCCCGTCGTCCGGCACCTCCTGCTCGACGACACCCGCTCCGCCGGGTGCGTCCTGGCGGTCGGTGACGCCTCCGGCCGGCTCGTGTGGGTCGACGGAGCGCGGACGGCCCGACGAGCGGCAGAGGACATGGGCTTCGTCCCCGGGGCCGACTGGGCCGAGGACCGCGTCGGCACGAGCGCACCCGGCACCGCCCTGCGTCTCGACCGGCCGGTGCAGATCCGCTCCGACGAGCACTACGCCAACGCCGTGAAGCCGTGGTCGTGCACCGCCGTCCCCGTGCACGACGCCCACGGGTCCACCGTCGGTGTGCTCGACCTGACGGGCGACGACCGGGCGGTCGAACGGCACACCCTCTCGCTCCTCGCGGCCACGGTCGCCGCCGCCGAGGCACGGCTCGCCCTCGCCGCGAGCCGGTTCCCCGGACCCGCCGTGTCGACGCCGGCCGCGCCCGGCGCGGAGCTGACGGTCCTCGGCACCGACACCGCCGTCCTGCGCATCCGCGACCGCCGTGTGCAGCTGTCCGCGCGGCACTCCGAGCTCCTCGTCGTCCTCGCCGCCCACCCCGACGGGTTGGCGGCAGCCGACCTCGCGCACGCGGTGTACGGCGACGCCGGTGCCGTCGTGACACTGCGCGCCGAGGTGGTGCGGCTCCGTCGGGTCCTCGCGGAGCACGCGTCGGGCGTGACCGTGACGTCGCGTCCGTACCGGGTGACCGGGATGGCGACCGACGTCGACACCGTGCTGTCCGCGCTCGACCGCGGGGCGCGCCTCCAGGCCGTCGACCGGTACACCGGGCCGGTCCTGCCGGGGTCGGCTGCGCCGGGGGTGGACGCCGTGCGCGACCTGGTGCGCGGTCGGTTCCGCGAGTCGGTCGTCGCGGACGGCAGTGTCGAGGCGCTGCTCGCGTGGGCACGGACGCCCGACGGCGCAGCGGACGGCCGCGTGCTCCGCGCGCTGCTCGCGGTCCTGCCGCGGCGGTCGCCGCGACGGGCCGGTCTCGTGGCGGCGATCGAGGCGCTCGAGGGTCCCTGAGTCGGTCGCGACGACCCGGCCTGGAGGCGCGCCCCGCGCGGTCGAGATCGCCGACGGCGCGCGCCTCCCGGCCTGGTGATCAGGAACCGGAGGTCGGCGCCGGCGCGCTGGTCGCGTCGGGAGCCGGTGGGGTGGGCATCGTGCCCGTGCCCTTCGCACCGTCCTGCGGCGGGGTGGGCGCCGTGGCCTTCGCACCGTCCTCCGGCGGGGTCGGGGCCTTCCCCGCGTGGCCCTTCGGCGGCGCCGGCACGGTCGCGTGCTCGCCGGCCGTCGGCGGTGCCGTGCAGCCGGGCGCCGTCGCGGGGCCGCCCGCGGGCGGTGCGGGCACCGTCGCGGTGTCGCCGTCCGACGGAACCGGGGCCGGTGTGGTCGCGCTGGTCGGCGCACCAGTCGGGGCGCTCGGCGCCGGGGCGGGCGTCGCGGCGTTCGCCGTGGCGATGCCGAACCCGCCGAGCACCAGCACCGCGGCCGCGGCCGTGCCGATCCCGACCCGTCGCAGGAGTGCGCGGCGTCGCGGGGTGGTGGTGGTCGAGTCGTCTCGTTCGTCGAACATGGTGGTTCCGTTCCGTGACCGGGCAGATCCGGGTGATCCGCCGCTGGAGACGACGCTCGAGTCCGAATCTGAAGCATGCCTGAAGCACAGGGGTTCTCCAGCGTCCTCCATGCTCGGTGGCTGCCGGAGCGCCCTACGGTGTCCGCCGTGCCTGTTCCCGCTCGAATCCTGGTCGTCGACGACGACGACTCCATCCGGACCTCCGTCGCGACGACCCTGCGTGCCGAGGGCTTCACCGTCGCCGAGGCGTCCGACGGACGCGACCTCGTCGAGGACCTCCGCCGCGCCGCACCCGACCTCGTCCTGCTGGACTGGATGCTGCCCGGGCCGAGCGGCATCGTGCTCGCCGGGCGGGTGCGCTCCACCTCGGACGCCGCCGTCGTGATGATGACCGCGCGGGACGAGCTCGACGAGCGGTTGCGCGGCTTCGCCGAGGGCGCCGACGACTACGTGGTGAAGCCGTTCGCGATGGCCGAGCTGGTGGCGCGGGTGACGGCGGTGCTCCGGCGGCGCGGGCGGATCCCGTCGGTCGTCGAGGTCGGCGACCTCGTCCTCGACCCGGACGCCGCCACCGCTCGGCGTGCCGGGGTCCTGCTCGACCTCACCGCGACGGAGTTCCGACTGCTGCGGTTCCTCGCCGAGAGCCGGGGTCGCACCGTGTCGAAGGGGCAGATCACGACGCAGGTGTGGGGCTACGACGACGTCGCGGCGAACGTCGTCGAGGTCCACCTCAGCGCCCTCCGACGGAAGATGGAGGCGCACGGGCCGCGGCTCGTGCACACCGTCCGCGGCATCGGGTACCGGCTGAGCGACGAGCGGACGGCGGCGTGACGGGCGAGAGCGGCCCGCTCCGGACGACCTCGTTGCGGCTGCGCACGGTCGTCGCGATCGTGGTCCTGCTCGCGGTCCTGCTGGCCGGACTGGCGGTCGCCGTCGAGGTGCTGCTCGGCATCCGGCTGCGCGCCCAGGCCGAGGACCGGCTCCGCGACCGGGCATCGGCCGCCGCCGCACTCGTCGGGACCGTCGACGCCGAGGACCTCGCCGACCGGCTCTCCGCGCAGGGGCTGTCGGTGCGCATCGTCGGGCCGGACGGCGGGGCCGTCGAGGCCGGTCCGACGCCGGACCAGCTGCGGACGGGCCCCGCCGGATCCAGGCGGCCTGCCGGCGACCGTACCGCGCGGCAGCGGACTCGTCGGTGGGACCGCGCCCACGGCCGCGGCCACGCCGACGACCACCGCGGACGGCGCCACGATCTCGTCGTCGACCGTGCGCGAGGGCGACGGGGTGCTCACCCTCGTGAGCCGGCTCGACGACGGCACCCGCATCACGCTGACCGTCGGCACCCGCGACGTGCAGGACACCCTGGTGCAGCTCGGCTGGGTGATGGGCGGTGCCTCCGCGGCGTTCCTCGGGGTCGCCGTCCTCGGTGTGGTGCTCGTCGTCCGTCGGTCCCTGCGGCCGCTCGACGAGATGGCGACGACCGCGCGGTCGATCGCGGGCGGCGACCGCGGCCGGCGACTCCGACCCTCGCGGCAGGACACCGAGATCGGTCGCGTCGCCGTCGCCATGGACGAGATGCTCGACGCCGTCGAGGGCGCGGAGCGCGAGGCCGTCGCCGCGGAGGCACGGGTCCGCTCGTTCCTCTCCGACGCCGCGCACGAGCTGCGCACGCCGGTCGCCGGGGTCCGTGCGGCGGCCGACACGCTCGTGCGCGGCGGCGGCGACGTCGCCACGCGCGAGGTGCTCGCCGTGCACGTCGTCCGCCAGGCAGACCGCGCCGCGCGGCTCGTCGAGGACATGCTCACGATGGCCCGGCTCGATCGGGGGATCGAACTCGACCGACGAACGGTGGACCTCGGCGCCTTCCTCGTGGCGGAGGGCGACCGGCTGCGGTTGCGGCTGCCGTCCGTCGCGCTCGAGGTCGTGGTGCCGGAGCGGCCCGTGTGCGCCGACGTCGACGCCGAGCGGCTCGCCCAGGTCGTCGCCAACCTCGTCGACAACGCCGCCCGCGCTGCCGGACCCGCGGGCAGGATCGTCGTCTCGCTCGACGACCGGGGAGCGGGCCCCGTGGTCCGGGTGGAGGACGACGGTCCGGGCATCCCGGTGCAGGACCGCGTGCGGGTCTTCGACCGACTCGTCCGGCTCGAGGCCGCTCGCGACGCCCGTTCCGGCGGAGCTGGACTGGGACTGCCGATCGCACGGGGCATCGCCGAGGCGCACGGCGGGTCCCTGCAGCACGCCGAGGACGGCGAAGGCCACGAGGTCGGCCTGCTCGGCGGTGCGGTGTTCGAGCTGCGGCTGCCGGCGGCGGTCGAGGGGCGGGGGTCCTGCTAGCCTGGAGGCCTCGCGAGTGTGGTGGAATCGGCAGACACGGGGCACTCAAAATGCTCTGCCTCACGGCGTGCGGGTTCAAGTCCCGCCACTCGTACAACGCAGGCTCACGGCGTGCGGGGCTGTTCCGGTACCGCGTCCCGCCACTCGTACAACGCAACATCCGGCGTCTAGTAGGCTTGCGGCTGTGAGTGACACAGAAGCAACTGCAACAGCACCCCGTCGCGTCGTCGTCGCCGAGGACGAGTCGCTCATCCGCCTCGACATCGTCGAGATCCTCCGCGACAACGGGTTCGACGTGGTCGGTGAGGCCGGCGACGGCGAGACCGCCGTGCAGCTCGCCACCGACCTCCGTCCCGACCTCGTCGTGATGGACGTCAAGATGCCCCAGCTCGACGGCATCTCCGCAGCCGAGAAGCTGTCCAAGAACCACATCGCTCCGGTGGTCCTCCTCACGGCGTTCAGCCAGAAGGACCTCGTCGAGCGTGCCACCGAGGCCGGCGCGCTGGCCTACGTGGTCAAGCCGTTCACGCCGAACGACCTGCTCCCCGCGATCGAGATCGCCCTCTCGCGGCACCAGCAGATCATCACGCTCGAGGCCGAGGTCGCCGACCTGGTCGAGCGCTTCGAGACGCGCAAGCTCGTCGACCGCGCCAAGGGCCTGCTCAACGAGAAGATGGGCCTCACCGAGCCCGAGGCGTTCCGCTGGATACAGAAGGCCTCGATGGACCGCCGCCTGACCATGCACGACGTCGCCAAGGCGATCATCGAGCAGCTCAGCGCCAAGAAGTAGCACCACCCGTCGCTCACACCAGCGCCGCCGGACCCCGGTCCGGCGGCGCTGCTGCGTTCCCCGGCGAGTGCGGCACGCGGTGCGTGTGCACGTTCCGACACGACACCGGTCGATCGACGCGTGTTCTGTCGGAGTATGCGGACGCATCGTCTGCGTGTGCATGTTCCGACAAGCCTCCGGTTGATCGACGCGTGTTCTGTCGGAGTGTGCGGACGCATGCGCTCGTGAGGACGAAGCGTGAGGCGGTGGAGGCGACCACCTGGCAGGCTGGAGCTGTGGACGACGTGGTGATCCGGGCCTCCCGGCCTGACGACATGCCGGCGGTGGCCGACCTGCGGTGGCGGTGGAGTGTCGGCGAAGGCGGCGCCGAGCCGGCCGCGACGCCGGACGACTACCGCGCGGCGATGGCGGCCTTCGCCCTGGAACACCCGGACACGCACCGGTGCGTGGTCGCGGAGCGCGACGGCGCGGTGCTCGGCATGGCGTGGCTCGGACTCGTCGCCCGGCCGCCGACCCCGGACCGGCCGGGGCGACGCCTGACCGCCGACGTGCAGACCGTCTACGTGCACCCCGACCTGCGCGGGCTCGGCGTCGCCGGACGACTCGTCACGGCACTGCTCGACATCGCCGACGACCTCGGTGTGGAGCGGACCTCGGTGCACTCGAGCGTCGACGGCGAGCGGCTCTACCGGCGGCTCGGCTTCGGCGATGCGCGCCTGTTGCTGCAGCGTCCGCCCGAGGACTGACGACGGTTCAGCGTGCTTCGCGGATGAGGTTGGTGATGCGGACGGTGGAGCAGCGCCGCCCCTGGTCGTCCGTGATGACGATCTCGTGCGTGGTGAGCGTGCTGCCGAGGTGGATCGCGGTGCAGACGCCGGTGACGGTGCCGGACGTGGCGCTGCGGGTGTGCGAAGCGTTCAGCTCGATGCCGACGGCGTAGCGGCCCTCGCCGGCGTGCACGTTCGCGGCCATCGAACCGAGGCTCTCGGCGAGGACGACGTAGGCGCCCCCGTGCAGCAGGCCGACCGGCTGGCGGTTGCCCTCGACCGGGATGCTGCCGACGGCACGGTCAGCCGTCATCTCGGTGATGACCATGCCCATCTTGTCGGCGAGCTCACCCATCCCGCGGGCCGCGAGGCGCTCGTCGACGTTCCCGGTGATGGTGGCTTCGTCGGTCACGCGCTCGAACTCCCGTGTCGGATGGCGTCGGTAGGCTGTCCGGGTGTCGGACTCCGCAAAGCCTACCCTCATGGTCATCGACGGCCACTCGCTCGCCTTCCGGGCCTTCTACGCACTGCCGGTCGACAGTTTCGTGAACCGCGACGGGCAGCACACGAACGCCATCCACGGCTTCATCTCGATGCTGCTCATGCTCCTGCAGCGCGAGAAGCCGACCCACCTGGCGGTCGCGTTCGACATCTCCCGGTTCTCGTTCCGCACCCGTGAGTACGAGGCGTACAAGGGCACCCGTTCCGAGACCCCGGCCGAGTTCAAGGGCCAGATCCCGCTGCTGCAGCAGGCGCTCGAGGCGATGGGCATCACCACGGTGACGAAGGAGGACTACGAGGCCGACGACATCCTCGCGACCCTCTCGTCCCAGGGTGCTGCGCAGGGGTACCAGGTCTACGTGGTCTCCGGCGACCGCGACGCGATCCAGCTCGTCAACGACGACGTCACGCTGCTCTACCCGTCGGTCCGCGGCGTGTCCGAACTGACCCGGTACGACCGCGACAAGGTGTACGAGCGCTACGGCATCGAGCCGCACCAGTACCCGGACATCGCGGCCCTCGTGGGCGAGACCAGCGACAACCTGATCGGCATCGACAAGGTCGGCGAGAAGACCGCGGTCAAGTGGGTCACCCAGTACGGCTCGCTCGAGGGCGTCCTCGAGCACGCCGACGAGATCAAGGGCGTCGTCGGCAACAACCTGCGCGAGCAGCAGGACCGGGCCGTCCGGAACCGCCGGCTGAACCGTCTGGTCACGGACGTCGAACTGCCGGTGGGCCCGGCCGACGTCGCGCTCCGGCCCCTCGACGAGACCGCCGTGCGTGAGCTGTTCGCCAAGCTGCAGTTCCGCACGCTGCTCGACCGTGTCTTCAAGGTCGCCGGCTCGGGCGAGCCGTCCGAGCAGCCGGCCGAGGGCGGGGTGACGGACGGGGCCGCGACCCCGCCGTCGGTCAAGACCCTGATCGACGAGGAACTCGGCTACTGGCTCGAGCGGCGCAACGCGTCCGAGGCGGCGAACGGCTACGGCGTCGCCGTCGAGGTCATCGACGGCCGGCTCAGCACCATCGGCATCGCGACCCACGACGACGCCGTCCAGGTCCCGGGCGGCAGCGGCGCGAAGGACTACGAGCAGCTGTCGGCGTGGTTCGCCTCCGACGCCCCGAAGCACTTCCACGACGCCAAGGCGGCGATCAAGGCGCTCGGGACCGCCGGCTTCGTGGTGAACGGCGTCGCCGGTGACGCTCGCATCACGGGGTGGCTCGCCCAGCCCGGCAAGCAGGGGCAGCCGCTGGCCGACCTCGTCTACCAGGAGCTCGGCGAAGAGCTCCCCACCGCCGACCCGAACCAGCTCGTGCCGGAGACCGACCCGGTGAACGTCGGGGTGCACGCGTGGTTCGTCCTGCGGGTCACCACGGCGCTCCGTGCCCGGCTCGACGAGTCGTCGCTCACGGTCCTCGACGACATCGAGCTCCCGCTGGTGTCGGTGCTCGCGAGCATGGAGACCATCGGCGTCGGGATCGACCGTCCGGTGCTCACGGGGCTGTCGAAGGAACTGGGGGAGCGTGCTGCCGAACTGGCGCAGCAGGCGTTCGCCGAGATCGGACACGAGGTGAACCTCGGTTCCCCGAAGCAGCTGCAGGAAGTCCTGTTCACCGAGCTCGCGATGCCGAAGACCCGCAAGACGAAGACCGGGTTCTCGACCGACGCCGCCAGCCTGGCGGACCTGCAGGAGCAGCACCCGCACCCGTTCCTCGGGTTGCTGCTGCAGCACCGCGACGCCACCAAGCTCCGCCAGATCGTCGACACGCTCGACGCGGCGATCGTCGACGGGCGCATCCACACCCGGTACGAGCAGACGGGCAGCAGCACCGGCCGCATCTCGTCGACCGACCCGAACCTGCAGAACATCCCGGTGAAGACCGCCGTGGGGCGCCGGGTCCGGTCGGCGTTCGCCGTCGCCGAGCCCTACACGACGCTCATCACGGCCGACTACTCGCAGATCGAGATGCGCATCATGGCGCACCTGTCGGGCGACCCCGGGCTCATCCAGGCGTTCAACGAGGGTGAGGACCTGCACCGGTTCGTCGGCGCCCGGGTGTTCGGCGTCGAGCCGGCCGAGGTGTCCGCCGAGATGCGCACCAAGGTCAAGGCGATGTCGTACGGCCTGGCCTACGGGCTGAGCGCGTTCGGGTTGTCGAAGCAGCTGCGGATCGAGCAGTCCGAGGCCCGGACGCTCATGACCGAGTACTTCGCCCGGTTCGGCGCGGTGCGCGACTACCTGCGCAACGTCGTCGAGCAGGCGCGCGAGGACGGCTACACCGAGACGATCTTCGGCCGTCGCCGCCCGTTCCCGGACCTGAAGAGCCCGAACCGCGTCCTGCGCGAGAACGCCGAGCGCGCGGCGCTGAACGCGCCGATCCAGGGCTCGGCTGCCGACATCATGAAGATCGCGATGCTCGGCGTCGACGAGGACCTGCGCGACGGCGGCCTCGAGTCGCACCTGCTGCTGCAGGTGCACGACGAGCTCATCCTCGAGGTCGCGCCCGGCGAGCAGGAGCGCGTCGAGCAGATCCTGCGCACCCGGATGGGCAACGCCGCCGAGCTCACCGTGCCGCTCGACGTCTCGGTCGGTGTCGGCGCGAACTGGGAGAGCGCGGCGCACTGACCGCGTGCCGGACGGCGCTGGTGGATAGGGTCGGAGCATGAGCGAAGCGCGTCCCGTCCGTCAGCAGACCGCCGTCGACCACGTGGCCGAGGGATGGGTCGCCACCCTCGTCGACCTCGACCCGACGACGGCGACGTACATCGGTGTGCCGGGTCGGACGGGGGAGTACGGCGACACCTCGCCCGCCGGAGCAGCCGCCCTGGCCGACGCGGCGCGGGCGACGAAGCGTGCCCTCGACGCCGCCGCGGCGGTCGACCCGGTCGACGAGGTCACGAAGGCCGACCTCGGCGCCGAACTCGACCTCGTGCAGGAGTCGTACGAGCGGAAGCTCCACCTGCGCGACCTCAACGTGATCGCGAGCCCGGCGCAGTCCGTCCGCGAGATCATCGACCTGATGCCGACGGCGACGGAGGCGGACTGGCAGGACGTCGCCAGCCGGCTGCACGCGCTGCCGGACGCGCTCGAGGGCATCCGCGAGACCCTGCTCGAGGGCACGCGCGAGGACGTCACCCCGGCGAAGCGGCAGGTCGCCCTGGTGGCGGAGCAGGCCGCCCGCAACGGCGCGGAGGACGGCTTCTTCCGCCGCCTGGCCGAGGGCGCGGCGTTCGACGACGGCTCCGCCGTGCCGGACTCGCTCCGCGCCGAGCTGACCCGCGGCGCCGAGGTCGCGTCGGCCGCGTACCGGAGCCTCGGGCAGTTCCTCGAGCACGAACTGCTGCCGCTCGCCACTCCGGTCGACGCCGTCGGACGCGAGGCGTACGAGCTGCACTCCCGCCGGTTCCTCGGCGCCGTCGTCGACCTCGACGAGACGTACGAGTGGGGCCTCGAGGAACTCGCCCGCATGCGCGACGAGCAGGAACGCATTGCCGACCGGATCGAGTCGGGCGCGAGCGTGGCCCGGGCGATCGAGGTGCTGGACACCGATCCCTCCCGGATCCTGCACGGCACGGACGCCCTGCAGCGGTGGATGCAGGAGACGAGCGACGCTTCGATCGCGGCGATGGCCGGCACCTACTTCGACATCCCGGAACCGATCCGCCGCCTCGAGTGCCGGATCGCCCCCACGCAGGAGGGCGGGATCTACTACAGCGGTCCGTCGGACGACTTCTCGCGCGCCGGCCGGATGTGGTGGTCGGTGCCCGAGGGCGTCACCGAGTTCGGCACCTGGCGTGAGAAGACGACGGTGTACCACGAGGGCGTCCCCGGTCACCACCTGCAGATCAGCCAGGGCGTCTACAACCGCGGCGAGCTCAACACGTGGCGCCGCCAGCTGTCCGGCTCGTCGGGCCACGTCGAGGGCTGGGCGCTCTACGCCGAGCGCCTGATGGAGCAGCTCGGGTTCCTCGACGACGACGGCGACCGGCTCGGCATGCTCGACGGGCAGCGCATGCGTGCCGCCCGCGTGGTGCTCGACATCGGTGTGCACCTGCAGAAGACCAACCCGGACGGCGGCGGCTGGACGTGGGAGTACGCCCTCGACTTCATGCGCGAGAACGTGAACATGGACGACGCGTTCGTGCAGTTCGAGGTCGCGCGGTACTTCGGGTGGCCCGGCCAGGCGCCGTCCTACAAGGTGGGCCAGCGCGTGTGGGAGTCGATCCGCGACGAGGTCGCCGCCCGCGAAGGCGCCGACTTCGACCTGAAGGCGTTCCACCGTCGTGCGCTCGCGCTCGGCAGCATCGGTCTCGACACCCTGCGCAGCGCCCTGCTCCGCTGACGCGCCGCCGACACGCCCGGTTGTGGGGGCTCGGCCGGTGCGGTTAGACTTGTGCGGCGCAATCCGCGCCACTCAATCAATCGCCACGGCGGAGCACCACGGGGGTCTCGACTCCCCGCACGCCACGGCCCGACTCATGTCCGTTCGGAGCAATCTCTACATGACAACCACTACGACCAAGGCTCCTAAGCAGGTCGCCATCAACGACATCGGTTCGGCTGATGACTTCCTGGCCGAGGTCGAGAAGACCCTGAAGTTCTTCAACGACGGTGATCTCATCTCCGGCACCGTCGTGAAGATCGACCGCGACGAGGTCCTCCTCGACGTCGGTTACAAGACCGAGGGCGTCATCCCCTCGCGCGAGCTCTCGATCAAGCACGACGTCGACCCCAACGAGGTCGTCAAGGTCGGCGACGAGGTCGAGGCCCTGGTTCTCCAGAAGGAGGACAAGGAAGGCCGCCTCATCCTGTCGAAGAAGCGTGCGCAGTACGAGCGCGCATGGGGCGACGTCGAGAAGATCAAGGAGTCCGACGGCGTCGTGACCGGCACGGTCATCGAGGTCGTCAAGGGCGGCCTGATCGTCGACATCGGTCTCCGTGGCTTCCTCCCCGCGTCGCTCATCGAGCTCCGTCGCGTCCGCGACCTCACGCCGTACCTCGGCCAGGAGATCGAGGCGAAGATCCTCGAGCTCGACAAGAACCGCAACAACGTGGTCCTGTCGCGCCGTGCGCTCCTCGAGCAGACGCAGTCCGAGTCCCGGACCACGTTCCTCAACAACCTGCACAAGGGCCAGGTCCGCAAGGGCATCGTCTCCTCGATCGTCAACTTCGGTGCGTTCGTGGACCTCGGTGGCGTCGACGGTCTCGTCCACGTCTCCGAACTCAGCTGGAAGCACATCGAGCACGCCAGCGAGGTCGTCGAGGTCGGTCAGGAAGTCACCGTCGAGATCCTCGAGGTCGACCTGGACCGCGAGCGCGTGTCGCTCTCGCTCAAGGCGACGCAGGAGGACCCGTGGCAGGTCTTCGCCCGCACCCACGCGATCGGCCAGATCGCACCGGGCAAGGTCACGAAGCTCGTCCCGTTCGGTGCCTTCGTCCGCGTTGCCGACGGCATCGAGGGCCTGGTGCACATCTCGGAGCTCTCGAACAAGCACGTCGAGCTCGCCGAGCAGGTCGTCTCGGTCAACGACGAGGTCTTCGTCAAGATCATCGACATCGACCTCGACCGTCGCCGCATCTCGCTCAGCCTCAAGCAGGCGAACGAGGGCGTGGACCCCGAGGGCACCGAGTTCGACCCGGCGCTCTACGGCATGCCGACCGAGTACGACGACAAGGGTGACTACAAGTACCCGGACGGCTTCGACCCGGAGACGAACGAGTGGCTCGAGGGCTACGACACCCAGCGCACCGAGTGGGAGGGCCAGTACGCGGCCGCCCAGGGTCGTTGGGAAGCCCACAAGGCGCAGGTCGCGAAGACCATCGCCGACGAGGAAAAGGGCGGCTTCGACCTCCCGGCCGGCGCATCGTCGTCGTCCGCTTCCTCTTCGTCGTCGTTCTCGAGCGAGACCGGTGGCGCGAGCCCCCTCGCCGACGACGCTTCGCTGGCGGCGCTCCGCGAGAAGCTCAGCTCGACCAACTGATCGAGCGAGTCGCACTGACCGGAAGCCCGGCATCCCCCAGGGGGTGCCGGGCTTCCGGCGTTTCCACGCCGCGGGTCGTTAGCCTGTCCGCGTGCGCATCATCGGTCTCACGGGCGGCATCGCCGCGGGCAAGTCGACGGTCTCCAGGCGTTGGGCGGAACACGGCGGGATCGTCGTCGACGCCGACCGGCTCGCGCGGGACGCCGTCGCGCCGGGCAGTCCCGGTCTCGCGCAGGTCGCCGAGCGGTTCGGCCCGACGGTGATCGCAGCGGACGGTTCGCTCGACCGTCCGGCGCTCGGGGCGATCGTGTTCTCGGACCCGGTGGCGCGGAAGGACCTCGAGGCGATCACCCACCCCGAGGTCTGGCGGCTCGCCCAGCGTGCCTTCGACGCGGCCGAGGCCGCCGATCCGGACGCTGTCGTCGTGTACGACGTGCCGCTCCTCGCCGAGGCCCGCGGATCCCGCCCGCTCCGGTTCGACGCCGTCGTGGTGGTCGACGCCCCGGCCGCACAGCGCATCGAGCGGCTCGTGGCCCACCGGAACATGCCCCGGGACGAAGCCGAGCGCCGCGTGGCCGCACAGGCGAGCGACGCCGACCGGCTGGCCCTCGCCGACCACGTCGTCGACGCGACGGGTTCGCTCGACCAGACCGTTCGATCGGCCGACGAGGTGTGGTCGCGGATCACCTCGTGAAGCACCGTCTGCTGCTCGTCCTCGCCGCGATCGCTCTCGTCGCGATCAGCGGCGTCGCACTGGTCGCGGCCAACCTGCTCGGTGCGCAGCGCATCGAGGACGAGGGGCGGGCACCGACGATCGACCGTCCGCACGCCGACGAGGCCCCGTCGGGCGACCAACGCGGCCCCGAGGGGGAGTTCCACCGGTTCCGACTCGGCACCGTGAACGGCGAGCGGCTCACCCCCAACCGCGACGACTTCGCCGCCCGCACCTCGGTCGACGGCCCCCTGCTGCTGTTCCTGCCCGCGACGCGGTCCCGCCCGGCCGAGTACCAGCGGTTCCTCGGACAAGCTCTCGCGGACGGCTACCACGTGCTCGGGCTCGACTACTGGAACCTCGGTCGCACACTGTCCGGTACCTGCGAGGCCGACGCCCGCTGCTACGGCATGGTGCAGCGCAACCGGTTCGACGGCACCCGTCCGTCCGAGTTCAGCTCCGTGACGCCCGCCGGGTCGATCGTGTCGCGCTTCCGCGACGCCGTCGCGTACCTCGACGACCACGACCCCGACGGCGGATGGGGCCGCTTCGTGCAGGGCGACGACGACATCGCCTGGCAGGACATCGTCGTGGCCGGACACTCCCAGGGCGGCGGCGAAGCGGCGTACATCGCGCACATCCGGTCCGTCCGAGGGGCGCTGATGTTCTCGTCGCCGGTCGAGTCGCGGGGGCCGTCGCACGCGGCGTGGATGGACCGCCCCGGCAAGACCCCCGTCGCCCGGATGTACGCCGTCGACGACGTCCGCGACGCCTTCGGGCCGCGGATCACCGGGTCGTGGCGGGTGCTCGGGCTCGACGGTGTCGACGGCCCCTCCCGGACGGACACCGATCCGCCGCTCGCCGGCGCGGACCCGCACGCGATCCTGACCGACGTCCGGGGCCGGGGGAAGGCGCACTCGTTCATCATCAAGGACTCCACGCCGCTCGGACCGGACGGGGAACCCCGGATGACCGCGCTCTGGCAGTGGATGCTGCACCGGTTCCCCTCTGACGGCTCATAGGCTCCCGCAATAGCCTCTGCTGGTGCAGCCCGTCGACGGAGAACCCGACCTGCGCTCACTCATCCGCGATCGTGCGGCGGAGAGCCCCGAGCGCCCGTACCTGGAGGACGCCCGCTCCGCGCGCGTCCTGAGCTACCGCGCCCTCGAGGACGCGGTGACCGCCTGGTCCGCAACGTTCGACGCGATCGGCGTCCCGGCTTCCGGAGCCGTCCTCGTCGACGTGGGCGACCCCCTCTGCTTCGCCGTGGTGCACCTGACCGCCGTGGCGACCGGGCGGCGGGCGGTCCCGGTGGACACCGGTCAGCCGGCGACCGAGCCGGCCCGGCTCGCGGACCTGATCGGCGGGGCGTCGATCGTGGTGTCGGACCGTGCAGTGGACCGGGCCGTCCCCAGGGCGCCCGCGAGCGGGATCGACGCGGCCACGTTCCTCCCGGCCGCCGTCCGCGACGGTGACGTGCCCACGCAGAGCCCGGACGCACCGGGCGAGGGATCCGTGGTGCTGTTCACGTCCGGGTCGACCGGCGCGCCGAAGGGCGTCGAACTGCCGGAGTCGCAGCTGCTGTTCGTCGCGCGTGCCGTCGCACGGCACAACGGGTTGACCGACCGCGACCGCGGCTTCAACTCACTGCCGCTGTTCCACGTCAACGCCGAGGTCGTCGGCCTGCTGGCGACGCTCGTCGCCGGGGCGACGCTCGTGCTCGACCCGCGCTTCCGGCGGACCGGGTTCTGGGATCTGCTCGCCGAACGGCGCATCACCTGGCTGAACGCCGTGCCGGCGATCCTGGCCGTGCTCGCGAAGACCGGCCCACCGGACTTCCCGGAGGGCCTCCGGTTCGTCCGGAGCGCCTCGGCGCCGCTGCCGGACCCGGTACGCGCGGCGCTCGGGGACGTCCCACTCGTCGTGAGCTGGGGGATGACCGAGGGGGCGTCCCAGATCACCGCGACGCCGTTGGACGCGCCTGCCCGCCCCGGGACGGTCGGCGTGCCGGTCGGGTCCGAGGTGCAGGTGCGCGACGAGGACGGCACCCCGTTGCCCGCCGACGAGATCGGTGCGCTGTGGGTGCGCGGGCCGGGGATCGTCGGGCGCTACCTGTTCGGGCGTGCGGCGGACCGCTTCGACGCCGACGGGTGGCTCAGCACCGGCGACGTGGGGTCCGTCGCGGCGGACGGGTGGGTCTCGCTCGCCGGACGCTCCGACGACGTCATCAACCGGGGCGGCGAGAAGGTCTACCCCGCCGAGGTCGAGGACGTCCTGCTCGGTGACCCCCGGGTGCTCGAAGCCGTGGTCGTGGGGCGGCCGGACGACGTGCTCGGGGCCGTCCCGGTGGCGTACGTGATCCTGCAGCAGGACGCAGCAGCGCCGGTCGACGCCGCCGCGCTCGTCGCTGACCTCGCCGCGCGCGCCGAGGCCCACCTGACCCGCTTCCGCCGACCCGTCGAGATCATCGTCGTCCCCGACCTGCCGCGGGCTCCCACCGGCAAGGTGCAGCGGGCGAAGGTCCGGACGATGGCGCAGCCGTCGTGACGGACCCACAGACACCCGCACCCGCACCCGCGCAGGCGCAGGCGCAGGCACCCGCGCTGCCGCAGCCGCAGGCACCCACGCAGCCGCAGCCGCAGGCCCAGACCCCGACCCGCACGGCTGCTGGCAAGCCGCGCCACCTGTACGAGGTCGACGTCCTCCGCATCCTGACCTTCGCCTGCGTCATCGGCGTGCACACCACGAGCCACACGGCCGCGTCCGACGACGTCGGCCTGAACGCGCTCCTCGCCCTGCTGCACTTCACCCGGCTCGTCTTCTTCTCGTTGACCGCCTTCGTGCTCGTCTACAGCTACACGGTGCGTCCGCGGCCGATGGCGCAGTTCTGGCCCAAGCGGTTCCTGCTCGTCGGGGTGCCGTACCTGGCGTGGTCGTTCGTGTACGTCGGGTCCAGCTGGCTCCTCAGCAGTACCCGTCGGGGTGACGTGCCCGACCTGGTGCGCACCCTCGCGGAGGGCATCGTCACCGGCACGTCCTGGTACCACCTGTACTTCCTGCTCGTGACCATGCAGGTGTACCTGCTGCTGCCCGTCATCGTGTGGCTCGTCCGGAAGACCCGTGGGCACCACGTGACGACGCTCGTCGTGGCGCTGGTGGTGCAGCTCGTGGTGTTCGCCGGGTACAAGTACTTCCCGGCGAGCGACGCCTGGTTGCACGGCTACCAGAAGCAGTTCTTCTTCTCGTACGTGTTCTTCATCGTCTCCGGGGCGATCGCCGCCGACCACGCCGACGCGTTCCTCCGGTTCATCCGCGTGCACCGCCGCGCCGTGCTCTGGGCCTTCGCCGGTGTCGGCGGGCTCACGCTCGGCGTCTGGGCGCTGCAGGTCGCCCTCGGCCAGTCGCTCTACGCCGCGGGGACGCCGCTGCAGCCGATCGAGGCCGTGTGGAGCACCGCGGTGTTCGTCGGCTTCCTGGCGGTCGGTGCGCGCTGGGCCGACCGACGGCGACCCGGCAGCCCGGTCGCACGGTTCGTCGACTACGCCTCGGACCGGTCGTTCGGGATCTTCCTGAGCCACCCGCTCCTGATCTGGATCCTGCTGTACGGCGACAGCTGGCTCGAGGCCGTGGTGCCGCGGCCGTGGCTGACGCTCGTGACGTACCTGCTCGTGGTGGTGCTGTCCGTGGCGGTGACCGAGGCCTTCCGGTGGACCCCGCTGAGCGTGCCGCTCACGGGCCGGCCGTCGCTCGCGTCGCGCGCGAGACGTCAGGCGCGCAGCCCGCAGCGCTGACCCGTGCGTTCCGGGCGTACCTGGTCGCTGCTTCCGACCAGGTACGCCCGTTCCTGCTTGCGGTGCGCTGCGGTGGACGCGTGGCGCGGCGGACGGGAGGCGCGGGGCGGGCTGGACCCGGGCCTCCCGTCCGGTGGGTGGGGACCACCGGGGCCCCGCGCGCGTCGGGGGTCCGGACCGCGCGCGTCCGGTGGGTCCGGACCGCGTGCGTCAGGCGGCGCGCTGCTCCGCGGCGGGGGTGCCGACCTCGAGGACGCCGTTCGTGGAGGTGAGCCGCTGCGGCTTCATGCACCACGCGACGACCGCCGCGGCGCCGAGCAGCACGCAGGACAGGGCGAAGGGCAGCTGCCACCCCGACGCGTCGATGAGCAGGCCGAAGACGATCGGGGAGACCACGCCGGCGATGCCGAAGCCGGTGTTCATGAAGCCGGACGCGGTGCCGGACCACTGGGGGGCGACGTCCATCGGGATCGCCCAGAGGTTCGCGTTGCAGAGCTCCAGGAAGAAGAACGACAGCGCCAGCGAGATCGTCGCGACGAGCAGGCCCTGCCCGATCACGAGGGGGATGAGGCAGACCAGCGAGCCGCCGAGTCCGATCACCAGGACGGTCCGGCGGGCGTTCCGGGTGTTGCCGCCACGGTGGATGATCCGGTCGCTCAGCATGCCGCCGACCGTGTCCCCGACCACGCCGGCGAGCAGGATGAGGGTGGTGAACAGTGCGAAGTCGCCGATCTCGAGCCCGTACGTCGAGCTGAGGAAGGTCGGCAGCCAGGTGAGGAACACCCAGAGGGTCCAGCCGTAGCCGAAGTCGACGAACGTCACCGGCAGGATCTGCCGCGCCATCTGGCGCCACGGCACCGGCGGGCGGGTGGCACGGGTCTCGACGGGCGGGAGCTCGTCGATCTCGACCTGCGTGATGCCCTTCGTCGACTCGGGCCGGTCGCGGAACCAGAAGAACCAGACGATGCCCCAGGCGAAGGACAGGACCGCCGTGGCGAAGAACGCCCACCGCCAGCTGCCCGTCGAGCCGATGACCCAGGCGACGAGCAACGGAGCCAGTGCGTTGCCGAGCCGGGCCGCGGAGTGCACGACGCCCTGTGCGAAGCCGTTGCGGTCGCGGGGGATCCAGCGGGTCATGGCCTGCGTCGCGGTCGGGAACGCCGCGGCCTCGCTGAGCCCGAGGAGCGCACGGGCGGCGAACAGCGTCCAGAAGCCGACGGCGAAGCCGGTCCACAGCGTCGCGACGCCCCAGACCACGGTGATGACGAAGAGGGCCTTGCGCGGCCCGAACTTCTCGCTGATCGTGCCGCCGAAGACCTGCAACAGGGCGTAGGGCAGCGAGAACGCGGACACGATCAGGCCGGCGGTGGCCTCGTTGAAGCCGAACTCCTCGGTGATGTGCGGCAGCGCGGTCGAGATGTTCGTGCGGTCGATGTACGAGATCGCGTACATGCAGCAGAGCAGGATGAGCACTCGTCCGCGGATGCGACCGCGGAACGGGGTGCCCTTCGTCGGTGCGGCGGGGGTCGCCGTCGTCATGGGGCCTCTTCGGGTGTGGCTCGTGCTGGCTCGTCGGGGACGTGCGGAGCGATCGGGTTGCTGAACGGACCGGACGCTATGCCCGCTGGTTATCAGCGGACTTGGAGGCTGCTTGGCGAGGACGATACGCCGAGGGCGAGCAGGGGCGCCGGTGTCAGGGGTGCCGACTACCGTTGACGACATGGGTGTTGCGATCGAACCGACCCGAGCGGTACGTCCGTTCGAGGTCATCAGCGAGTACACGCCGAGTGGCGACCAGCCCGCGGCCATCGCGGAACTCGCCGGGCGGATCAACGCCGGTGAGACCGACGTCGTGCTGCTCGGTGCGACCGGTACGGGCAAGTCGGCGACGACCGCGTGGCTCATCGAGCAGGTGCAGCGGCCGACGCTCGTGCTCGCGCACAACAAGACCCTCGCCGCGCAGTTGGCGAACGAGTTCCGCAGTCTGATGCCGAACAACGCGGTCGAGTACTTCGTGTCGTACTACGACTACTACCAGCCCGAGGCGTACGTCCCGCAGACGGACACCTTCATCGAGAAGGACTCCTCGGTCAACGCCGAGGTGGAGCGGCTCCGGCACTCGACGACCAACTCGCTGCTCAGCCGGCGCGACGTCGTCGTGGTGTCGACCGTGTCCTGCATCTACGGCCTCGGCACGCCCGAGCAGTACATGAACGCCTCGGTGGCGCTGCACGTGGGGCAGACGATCTCGCGCGACCAGCTCGTGCGCAAGTTCGTCTCGATGCAGTACCAGCGCAACGACGTCGACTTCGCCCGCGGTACCTTCCGCGTGCGCGGCGACACCATCGAGATCATCCCGATGTACGAAGAGCACGCCATCCGGATCGAGATGTTCGGCGACGAGATCGAAGCGCTCTCCTCGCTGCACCCCCTGACCGGCAACGTGATCGACGACCTGCCGGCCGTGTCGATCTTCCCGGCGTCGCACTACGTCGCGGACACCGACGTCATGCACCGCGCGATCGCCGACATCAAGGTCGAACTCGCCGAGCGCCTGGCCGAGCTCGAGGGACAGGGCAAGCTGCTCGAGGCCCAGCGGCTCCGCATGCGCACCACGTTCGACATCGAGATGATGGAGCAGATCGGCTTCTGCTCGGGCATCGAGAACTACTCGCGCCACATGGACGGCCGCGTCGCGGGCGAGGCCCCGCACTGCCTCATCGACTACTTCCCCGACGACTTCCTGATCGTCATCGACGAGTCGCACGTCACCGTGCCGCAGATCGGCGCGATGTACGAAGGCGACGCCTCGCGCAAGCGCACCCTGGTCGACCACGGGTTCCGGCTGCCGAGCGCGCTCGACAACCGTCCGTTGCGGTGGGAGGAGTTCCTCGACCGCGTCGGGCAGAAGGTCTTCCTGTCGGCGACGCCCGGTCGGTACGAGCTCGGCATCACGGACAGCGTCGTCGAGCAGATCATCCGGCCGACCGGCCTGGTCGACCCCGAGATCGTGGTGAAGCCGAGTGACGGCCAGATCGACGACCTGCTCGAGGAGATCAAGCAGCGCGTCGACAAGGACGAGCGTGTGCTCGTCACCACCCTGACGAAGCGCATGGCGGAAGAGCTGACCGACTTCCTCGGCAACGCCGGCGTACGGGTGCGCTACCTGCACTCCGACGTCGACACCCTGAAGCGCGTCGAGCTGCTGACCGAACTGCGACAGGGCGTCTACGACGTGCTCGTCGGCATCAACCTGCTGCGAGAGGGCCTCGACCTGCCCGAGGTGTCCCTCGTGGCCATCCTCGACGCCGACAAGGAGGGCTTCCTGCGGTCCTCGACGTCGCTCATCCAGACGATCGGCCGCGCGGCCCGCAACGTGTCGGGCCAGGTCCTCATGTACGCCGACAAGATGACCGACTCGATGAAGACCGCGATCGAGGAGACCGATCGTCGTCGCGAGAAGCAGGTCGCGTACAACCTGGAGCGCGGTATCGACCCGCAGCCGCTCCGCAAGAAGATCGCCGACATCACCGAGGTGCTGCAGCGCGAGAACGACGACACCAAGGCGCTGCTGCAGGGCCGTCCCGGTGCCGACGGTCGCCGTTCGCCCACGCCGAACCTGAAGCGCGGCGGCATCGCGGGCGAGGGCGCGACCCAGCTCGAGGCGACGATCGGCGACCTCAACGACCAGATGCTGCAGGCCGCGGCCGAGCTGAAGTTCGAGCTCGCCGCGCGCCTCCGTGACGAGGTGCAGGACCTCAAGAAGGCGCTGCGGCAGATGGAGTCGGCCGGGCATGTCAGCTGACGGTCGCCGCACGGTCGTCGTCACGGGCGCGAGCGCGGGCCTCGGGTACCACGCGGCCGAGCAGCTCGCCGCGTCCGGGCACCGGGTCGTGCTCGCCACCCGCGACCGTGCTCGGGCGGCAGCGGCGGAGCAGAGCATCCGCCGCCACGTGGACGGTGCGTCGTTGGCGCACGTGCACCTCGACCTCGCCGACCTCGACTCCGTCCGTGTCGCCGCCGCCGAGCTCGCGGCCCTCGAACCGGACGGCGTCGACGCGGTCGTGAACAACGCCGGGGTCGTGGGTGCCTCGACCGCGAGCACGACCGCACAGGGCACCGAGCTGCAGATCGGCACGAACCACCTCGGGCACTTCGCCTGGACGGCGCTGACGATGCCGCTGCTCGAACGGCGTGCCGGCCGCGTCGTGCACCTCGGGTCCATCGCGCACCGGTGGGCCCGGCTCGACCCGGCCGACCCGTTCCGCGTCGGCTGGTACTCCAGCTACCGGCAGTACGGCCGCAGCAAGCTCGCCGTGATGCTGTTCGGCTTCGAACTCGCCCAGCGGCTGGCGGACGCCGGCTCGTCCGTCGCCAGCGTCGTGGCACACCCCGGGCTGTCGCTCGACGCGCTCTCACCGGAGCGACCGGACATCGCGCCGTCCCGTCCGGAACCCGCGTGGACCCGGCCGGCACAGCGGCTGTACGCGCAGGGGAAGGACTCCGGCGCCGAGCCCCTCGTGCACGCCGCGGTCGCCGCGGGCGTGCGCTCGGGGGAGTACTGGGGCCCGGCCGGGTGGATGCAGCTGCGCGGATCCGCAGCCGTGGTCCGTGCCGAGCCGCGCGCGCACGACCGGACCGCTGCAGCGCGGCTCTGGACGGCCAGCGAGCGTCGTTCCGGGGTCGCGTTCGCTCTCGACGCACTCGTCTGACCACCGACTCGCGGGCGGATGTCGGACCCCTTTCGTACAATCGACGGCGATGACAATCACCTCTGACCGCGGCACCGCGACCTCGGGCCGGAACGCCTTCGGCGAGCCGACCGACCCCAACCTCCCCGGCGTGACCGTCCCGACCGGCTCCTCGACGCTCAGCGTCCGCGGGGCCAGGGTGCACAACCTCCGGAACGTCGACCTCGAGATCCCCCGTGACTCCCTCGTGGTGTTCACCGGCCTGTCCGGATCCGGCAAGTCGTCGCTGGCCTTCGACACGATCTTCGCCGAGGGGCAACGACGCTACGTCGAGTCCCTCTCCGCGTACGCGCGACAGTTCCTCGGCCAGGTCGACCGCCCCGACGTCGACTTCATCGAGGGGCTGTCGCCCGCGGTGTCGATCGACCAGAAGTCGACCAACCGCAACCCGCGGTCGACGGTGGGCACGATCACCGAGGTCTACGACTACATGCGTCTGCTCTGGGCGCGCATCGGGGTGCCGCACTGCCCGACGTGCGGCGAGGTCATCAGCAAGCAGACCGTGCAGCAGATCGCCGACCAGCTCATGGAGTTCGAGTCCGGCACGCGCTTCCAGGTGCTCGCCCCCGTCATCTCCAAGAAGAAGGGCGAGTTCGTCGACCTCTTCCAGGAACTCGCGGCGTCCGGCTACGCCCGCGCGATCGTCGACGGGGAGCGGATCCAGCTCAGCGACCCGCCGAAGCTCAAGAAGCAGGTCAAGCACGACATCTCGGTGATCGTCGACCGTCTGGTGTCGAACGACGACATCCTCGGTCGACTCACCGACTCGCTCGAGACGGCGCTGCGCCTGACCGGTGGCACCGTCGGCATCGACCTGGTCGACCACGACGGCCCCGGCGCCGTCCGCACCTACTCCGAGAACCTGTCGTGCCCGAACAACCACCCGCTGGCGCTGACCGAGATCGAGCCCCGCACGTTCTCGTTCAACGCACCGTTCGGCGCCTGCCCGGAGTGCTCCGGGCTCGGCACGCGCATGTCGGTCGACCCGGACCTCGTGCTCGGCGACCCCGATGCCTCGCTGCGCGACGGCGTCCTGCTGCCCTGGACCGGAGCGAGCGGACTGTACTCGTACTTCGAGAAGCTCCTCGCCGGACTCGGCAAGGACCTGGGGTTCACGCTCGACACCCCGTGGAGCCAGCTCGACGCCTCGGTGCAGGCCGCGATCCTGACGGGCAAGGACTTCCAGGTG
This sequence comes from Curtobacterium sp. ABR8, assembly GCF_057812125.1. Taxonomy (NCBI): domain Bacteria; kingdom Bacillati; phylum Actinomycetota; class Actinomycetes; order Micrococcales; family Microbacteriaceae; genus Curtobacterium; species Curtobacterium sp. ABR8. The sequence goes on along the minus strand of NZ_CM173818.1, from coordinate 2,224,890 downwards.
TCGGTGTCCTGGCGCAACCGGTTCGGCCGCGAGATGCGCTACACCAGCGGGTTCGAGGGCGTCATGCCGTACATCGAGCGGAAGTTCGCCGAGGCCGAGTCGGACTCGCAGCGCCAGCGGTTCCAGGGCTACCTGCGCGAGGTCCCGTGCCCGGTGTGCGAGGGCACGCGCCTCAAGCCCGAGGTCCTGGCGGTCACCGTCGACGGCCGCAGCATCGCCGACGTCACCGACATGTCGCTCGACAACGCGTACTCGTTCATGGACACCCTGACGCTCACCGACCGCGAAGCGCACATCGCCGCAGCGGTCCTGCGTGAGATCCGGGCGCGCCTCGAGTTCCTGCTCGAGGTCGGCCTGAACTACCTCACGCTCGCGCGCGGTGCCGGCGGGCTCTCCGGCGGCGAGGCACAGCGCATCCGTCTGGCGACCCAGATCGGCTCCGGCCTGACCGGCGTGCTGTACGTGCTGGACGAGCCGAGCATCGGTCTGCACCAGCGGGACAACCGCCGCCTCATCGACACCCTGGTCAAGCTCAAGGACCTCGGCAACACGCTGATCGTCGTGGAGCACGACGAGGACACCATCCGCACCGCCGACTGGGTCGTCGACATCGGCCCCGGAGCCGGCGTGAACGGCGGCAACGTCGTGCACTCGGGTTCGTACGAGGGCATCATCGCGAACCGCGAGTCGGTGACGGGGGACTACCTCGCCGGCCGTCGTGCGATCGAGGTCCCCGCCGAGCGACGCAAGGTGAACCTGAAGCGCGCCATCACCGTGCAGGGCGCTCGGGCGAACAACCTCAAGACGATCGACGCCGACTTCCCGCTCGGGGTGTTCACCGCGGTCACGGGCGTGAGCGGGTCGGGCAAGTCGACCCTGGTCAACGACATCCTGTACAAGGTGCTCGCCAACCAGCTCAACGGTGCCCGGCACATCGCCGGCAAGCACACGCGCGTCAAGGGCCTCGACCAGCTGGACAAGGTCGTGCACGTCGACCAGGCGCCGATCGGCCGCACGCCGCGGTCCAACCCGGCGACCTACACGGGCGTGTTCGACCGGATCCGTCAGCTGTTCGCCGAGACGCCCGAGGCGAAGACCCGCGGCTACCAGCCCGGTCGGTTCAGCTTCAACGTCAAGGGCGGTCGGTGCGAGAACTGCTCCGGCGACGGCACGATCAAGATCGAGATGAACTTCCTGCCCGACGTCTACGTCGCGTGCGAGGTCTGCGGCGGTGCGCGATACAACCGCGAGACCCTGCAGGTCCACTACAAGGGCAAGAGCATCTCCGAGGTCCTGGACATGCCGATCAGCGAGGCGGCCGAGTTCTTCGAGCCGATCTCCGCGATCCACCGCTACATGGCGACGCTCGTCGACGTGGGCCTCGGCTACGTCCGTCTCGGCCAGAGCGCGACCACGCTCTCCGGCGGCGAAGCGCAGCGCGTCAAGCTCGCGACCGAGCTGCAGCGACGCTCGAACGGCCGGACCGTGTACGTGCTCGACGAGCCGACGACGGGTCTGCACTTCGAGGACGTCCGCAAGCTGCTCCTGGTGCTGCAGAGCCTGGTCGACAAGGGCAACACCGTCATCACGATCGAGCACAACCTCGACGTGATCAAGTCGGCCGACTGGGTCATCGACATGGGGCCAGAGGGCGGCGCCGGCGGCGGGACGGTCCTCGCCACCGGCACCCCGGAGCACGTCGCCGACGTCCCGGAGAGCCACACCGGTGTCTTCCTGCGCGAGATCTTCGACGCCCAGGACGCCCGCGTCGGCAAGCAGCAGGCGGTGGAGGCCCGCACGGCGAGCCAGCCGAAGAAGTCGACCAAGCAGAAGGCGGGTGCACGGTAGGTGGCGGACACCGTTCCGTGGCGTCCGAAGGCGGGGGAGATCCCGACCGACCCGGGCGTCTACCGATGGCGTGACGAATCCGGGCGGGTGCTCTACGTCGGCAAGGCGAAGAACCTCCGCGCCCGGCTGAGCAACTACTTCGCGCCGCTGCCGACGCTGCACGAACGCACCCGACGGATGGTGCTGACGGCCCGCAGCGTCGAGTGGACGACGGTCGGCTCCGAGATCGAGGCACTGCAGCTCGAGTACACCTGGATCAAGGAGTTCGACCCGCCGTTCAACGTCAAGTTCCGCGACGACAAGTCGTACCCGTACATGGCGATCACCATGGCCGACGAAGCGCCTCGGGTGATGGTCACGCGGAACCGGAAGATCAAGGGCGCGAAGTACTTCGGGCCGTACCCGAAGATCTGGGCCGTGCACGACACCATCGACCTGATGATCAAGGTGTTCCCGATCCGCACCTGTTCGGACTCGTCGTACAAACGCGCGATGCAGACGGGCAAGCCCTGCTTCCCCGGGCAGATCGGGAAGTGCGGCGGGCCGTGCTCGCAGCGCGTCACCATCGAGGAGCACCGGGCGCTCGTCGAGGAGTTCGTGCGGTTCATGAACAGCTACGACCGCCGGGTGATCACCGAGCTGCGCCAGCGCATGGGGGCCTCGGCCGACGCCATGCAGTACGAGCAGGCCGCGAAGTTCCGCGACCAGGTCGAGGCGCTCGAGGCCGTGCTCGAGAAGTCCGCCGTGGTGCTCCGCGACTCGGTGGACCTCGACCTGTTCGGCATCGCCGAGGACGAGCTCGCCGCCGCCGTGCAGCTGTTCTCGGTGCGTGGCGGACGCATCCGCGGTGTCCGCGGGTGGGTGGTCGACAAGGAGCTCGACATCTCGACGGGTGACCTGGTCGAGCAGATCGTGCAGGGCGTGTACGCCGACAACGAGCTCACCCCGGCCGCCGTCGCCGAGGAGCCCCCGCGCGAGGTCGTCGTGCCGACCCTGCCCGAGGACGCCGAGGCGCTGCAGCAGTGGCTCAGCGAGCGGCGGGGTGGCCGCGGCACGAAGCTCAGCACCGCGCAGCGCGGCGACCGGGCCGGTCTGGCCCGGACGGCGGCGCAGAACGCGGCCCAGGCGCTGATGCTCTACAAGACGAAGCGCTCCGCCGACTACACGACGCGCTCGGCAGCCCTCGCCGACATCCAGGACGCCCTCGGCATGACCGAGGCCCCGCTCCGCATGGAGTGCTACGACATCTCGCACCTGCAGGGCACGAACGTCGTGGCGTCGATGGTGGTGTTCGAGGACGGTCTGCCCCGCAAGGACCAGTACCGCCGCTACACGATCGCCGAGACCACGGACGACACCGACAGCATGTACCAGGTCCTCACCCGGCGTCTGGCGCGTCTCGACGAGGACGCCGACCTGCCGGACGTCCCCGACGTCACGAGCGACGAGGTGGTCGAGGGCTCGAAACCCTCGAAGCGGTTCGCGTACCGCCCGCAGCTGCTCATCGTCGACGGTGGACAGCCGCAGGTGCAGGCGGCGAAGCGCGCGTTGGACGAAGCCGGCGTGCGGGACATCGCGTTGGTCGGCATCGCGAAGCGGCTCGAGGAGCTCTGGCTGCCCGACGACGACTTCCCGGTGATCATGCCGCGCAACTCCGAGGCGCTCTTCCTGATCCAGCGGATCCGCGACGAGGCACACCGCTTCGCGATCACGCACCAGCGCACGCGGCGCAAGCGCGACGTGCGGTCCCGGCTGTCCGAGATCCCCGGGCTCGGGCCGAGCCGTGTGAACGCGCTGCTGAAGCACTTCGGTTCCGTCGCGCGTCTGCGTGAGGCCACCGCCGAGGAGATCAGCGAGGTCAACGGCGTCGGGCCGGCGACCGCTGCGGCGGTCGTCACGAAGCTCCAGCAGACCCCGTCCAGCGCGCCGGACGCCGAGACGGACGCTGCGGACGCCGAGCCGGTCCCAGGCGGCCCGGTGCGGGTCCCGGAAGTGACCCACGACGGTCCGCAGCTGCCGTCGTGACGCATCCCGTGCCTCCCGACACGTGTCGGGCGATACCCTGGACCCGCAGCCGAGACCTCCCCGGGCGACGCGCCCGGGCCGCCACGACGGAGCCCACTCCCAGATGACCGACAGCGCCACGGCGACCCCGCACGGGTCGCAGCACGACATCCTCATCGTCACCGGCATGTCCGGGGCCGGGCGCTCGACGGTCGGCAAGGCCCTCGAGGACCTCGGCTGGTACGTCGTCGACAACCTGCCGACGCAGATGCTGGCCCCGCTCACCGAGCTGGCCGACCGCGCCGGCGAGAAGATCCCGAAGATCGCCACGGTCGTCGACGTCCGCGGCGGACGGTTCTTCACCGACCCGGAGCACGCGGTCGAACAGGTGCGGTCGACCACGTCCGCGCGGGTCCGGGTGCTGTTCCTCGAGGCCACCGACGCCGTCCTGGTCCGGCGCTTCGAGCAGGTCCGCCGACCCCACCCGCTGCAGGGCGAGGACACCCTGCTCGACGGCATCGCGCGCGAGCGGACGCGGCTGGCCGGACTGCGCGAGGCGTCCGACATGGTCATCGACACCTCGGACCTCAACATCCACCAGCTCGCCAACACCGTCACCGAACAGTTCGCCGACGATCACTTCGTGGGTGTTCAGGTGACGCTCATGAGCTTCGGGTTCAAGTACGGACTGCCCGCCGACGCCGACATGGTCGCCGACGTCCGGTTCCTCCCGAACCCCTACTGGGTCCCGGAACTCCGGGCCCACACGGGCCTCGACCAGCCCGTCTCGGACTACGTCCTGGCCCAGGCCGGAGCCCGTCCGTTCGTCGACCGGTACGTCTCCGTGCTGGAGCCGGTGCTCGAGGGGTACCAGCGCGAGAACAAAAGACACGCTACGATCGCCATCGGCTGTACCGGCGGGAAGCACCGCTCGGTCGCCATCGTCGCCGAGTTGGCGAACCTCCTCCGCGGGATGCCTGGCGTCGCCGTGCGTGTGAAGAACCGAGATCTCGGCCGGGAGTGACCGTCCCTCCGGCCGCTCCCCACGCACGTGCCGCCGGAATCGCGGGACCACCAGATGAACGTTAGGAATGATGCTGTGCCGTTGACTGCCGAGGTCAAGGACGAACTGGCCAGGGTCGCCGTGAACCGCAACACGGTCCGCGCCGCCGAACTGGCCACGATCCTCCGGTTCGCTGGTGGCCTGCACGTCATCTCGGGCCGCATCGCGGTCGAGGTGGAGCTCGACACCCGGATCATCGTGCACCGGGTCCGCAAGGACCTCGCCGAGCTGTACGGCGTCCGCAGCGAGGCGTCGGTGGGGTCGTCCGCGTCGTCCCGTCGTGGCACCCGGTACCTGGTCCGCGTGCTCGAGGCGGGGGAGACCCTCGCACGCCAGACCGGTCTGATGGACGCCCGTCGTCGCCCCGTCCGCGGCCTGCCGAACCGGCTCACCACGGGCAACCGCGAGGACCTCGCCGCGATCTGGCGCGGTGCGTTCCTCGCCTCCGGCACCCTGACCGACCCGGGCCGGGCCGCCGCGCTCGAGGTCACCTGCCCCGGCAACGAGGCCGCCATGGCGCTCGTCGGTGCCGCGTCCCGCCTCGGTGTCGCCGCGAAGGGCCGCGAGGTCCGTGGCGTGCACCGCGTCGTCATCCGCGACGGCGAGGCCATCGGCCAGATGCTCACGGTGATGGGTGCCGCCCGCACCACCGCCGACTGGGAGGAGATGCGGCAGCGTCGCGAGGTCCGTGCGACCGCGAACCGCCTCGTCAACTTCGACGACGCCAACCTCCGCCGTTCGGCGCAGGCCGCCGTCGCCGCCTGCGCCCGCGTCGAGCGCGCGCTCGAGATCCTCGGTGACGAGGTCCCCGACCACCTGCAGTACGCCGGCGCGCTGCGCCTGCAGCACCGCGACGCGTCCCTCGACGAGCTCGGCCAGCACGCGGACCCGCCCATGACGAAGGACGCCATCGCCGGTCGCATCCGCCGGCTGCTCGCGATGGCCGACAAGCGGGCGTCGGACCTCGGGATCCCCGGGACGGAAGCGAGTGTCCCCGAGGAGCTCGAGGGCGTCTGAGACGGGTCGTCCGACCTGCCTGACGGGAGGCGCGGTGCCAGCTGGCACTGCGCCTCCCGTCCGTTTCCGGACCCGTTCTCGGACCCGTCCCCGGCCTGGTCGGTGACCGTCCGGACGGACCGTCATCCCGCGCGGTCTGGCAGTGTCCGACTGCTAGGGTCGTTACGGCGACGTTACGGGGCGTATCGTCCACCACACGCGGGCCCGCCAGGGTGCGCGACTCCCGAAAGCAGCGCCCCCTGGGCGCTCCACACTCACCAGGAGATCCATTGACCGTCAAGATCGGTATCAACGGCTTCGGCCGTATCGGCCGCAACTTCTTCCGGGCCGCCCTCGCGAAGGGCTCGGACCTCGAGATCGTGGCGGTGAACGACCTCACCGACAACGCCGCACTGGCGAACCTGCTGAAGTTCGACTCCATCACGGGTCGCCTCGGCGTCTCCGTCGAGCTCGACGGTGACAACATCGTCGTCGACGGCAAGGCGATCAAGGTCCTGGCGGAGCGCGACCCCGCCAACCTCCCCTGGGGCGAGCTGGGCGTCGACATCGTCATCGAGTCGACCGGGTTCTTCACCAAGGCCGCCGACGCGCAGAAGCACATCGACGCGGGCGCCAAGAAGGTCATCATCTCCGCCCCGGCCACCGGCGACGACGTCACCATCGTGCTCGGCGTGAACGAGGACCAGTACGACCCGGCGAACCACAACATCATCTCGAACGCGTCGTGCACCACGAACAGCCTCGCGCCGCTCGCCAAGGTCTTCCACGACAAGTTCGGCATCGAGCGTGGCCTCATGACAACGGTCCACGCCTACACCGCCGACCAGAACCTGCAGGACGGCCCGCACAAGGACCCCCGTCGTGCCCGCGCGGCCGCGCTGAACATCGTCCCGACCTCGACCGGTGCAGCCAAGGCCATCGGCCAGGTCATGCCGGAGCTCGCCGGCAAGCTCGACGGCTTCGCGCTCCGCGTCCCGGTCCCGACCGGCTCGATCACCGACCTCACCCTCGAGACCAAGTCCGAGGTCACCGTCGACGAGATCAACGCCGCGTACAAGGAGGCCGCAGAGGGCCCGCTCAAGGGCATCCTGCTCTACAGCGAGGACCCGCTGGTGTCGACCGACATCACGACGGACCCGCACTCCTCGATCTACGACTCCGGCCTGACCAAGGTCATCGGCGGTCTCGTGAAGATCACCTCGTGGTACGACAACGAGTGGGGCTACTCGAACCGTCTGGTCGACCTGACCGAGTACGTCGGCGAGCGTCTGTAGCACATGGCTCTCCGCACCCTCGAGGACCTCGGCGACCTCGCCGGCAAGCGCGTCATCGTCCGTTGTGACCTGAACGTCCCGCTCAAGGACGGCACGATCACGGACGACGGCCGCGTGCGGGCGTCGCTGACGACCCTGAACACCCTCATCACCGCCGGCGCGCGCGTCATCGTGATCTCCCACCTGGGCCGCCCCGACGGGGAACCCAAGCCGGAGTTCTCGCTCGCGCCGGTCGGCCAGCGGCTCTCCGAGCTGCTCGGCAAGGAGGTCACGTTCGTCGGCGAGACCGTCGGCGACGAGGCGACCGCAGCCGCTGAGGCCCTCGAGGACGGCGACGTCCTGCTGCTCGAGAACCTCCGGTTCAACCCGGAGGAGACCTCGAAGGACGCCGCCTCGCGCAGCGCGTTCGCGGACCGCATCGCGGCACTCGGCGACGCCTTCGTCTCCGACGGCTTCGGTGTCGTGCACCGCAAGCAGGCCTCGGTCTACGAACTCGCGTCCGCGCTGCCCAGTGCAGCCGGTTCGCTGATCGAGACCGAGCTGCGTGTGCTCGAGCGTCTGACCACCTCACCGGAACGGCCGTACACGGTCGTGCTCGGTGGTTCCAAGGTCAGCGACAAGCTCGGCGTCATCGACCACATCCTGCCGAAGGTCGACACCCTCTGCATCGGTGGCGGCATGCTCTTCACGTTCCTCGCGGCCCAGGGCCACGGGGTCGCGAAGTCCCTGCTCGAAGCCGACCAGCTCGACGTCGTCCGCGAGTACCTCTCGCGGGCGAAGGAGCTCGGCGTGACGATCGACCTGCCGACCGACGTCGTGGTGGCCTCCGGGTTCTCCGCCGACGCTGCGCACGAGACGGTCGCGGCCGACGCGATCGAGTCGTCGTCGTTCGGCACGGACGGCATCGGCCTCGACATCGGCCCGGAGACGGCTGCGCGGTTCGCGTCGGCGGTGTCCGGCTCGAAGACGGTGTTCTGGAACGGTCCGATGGGCGTGTTCGAGTTCCCGGCGTTCGCCGCCGGCACGAAGACCGTTGCGAAGGCCCTGACCGAGGTCGACGGCCTCGGTGTGGTCGGCGGTGGCGACTCCGCCGCTGCGGTCCGGTCGCTCGGGTTCTCGGACGACCAGTTCGGGCACATCTCGACCGGCGGTGGTGCGAGCCTCGAGTTCCTCGAGGGCAAGTCGCTCCCCGGTCTCGAAGCACTGGGGTGGTCCGCATGACCCGCACGCCGTTGATCGCCGGCAACTGGAAGATGAATCTCGATCATCTCCAGGCCATCGCCACCGTGCAGAAGCTCGCGTGGACCCTGAAGGACGCCCGCCACGACTTCGACGACGTCGAGGTCGCGGTGTTCCCGCCCTTCACCGACCTGCGGAGCGTGCAGACGCTCATCTCGGCCGACAAGCTGCCGATCCACTTCGGCGCGCAGGACCTGTCGCAGTACGACTCCGGTGCCTACACCGGCGACGTCTCCGGCGCGTTCTTGTCCGCGCTCGACGCGCAGTACGTCATCGTCGGCCACTCCGAGCGGCGCACGCTGCACGGTGAGACCGACGAGGTCGTCGCCGCGAAGACCGCAGCGGCCGTCAAGCACGGTCTCGTTCCCGTGGTCTGCGTCGGCGAGACCGGGGAGCAGCGCGAGGAGCGCGGTGCCGGCGTCGTGCCGGTCGAGCAGCTCCGCGTCGTGCTCGACGCGGTCAAGCCCGCCGACATCGTCGTGGCGTACGAGCCCGTCTGGGCCATCGGCTCCGGCCAGGCAGCCACCGCCGAGCAGGCACAGGACGAGTGCGCGGCCATCCGACGTGGCATCGCCGCAGCCTGGGGCGACCAGGCCGCTGCCGACACCCGTGTCCTGTACGGCGGCTCGGTCAAGTCCGGCAACATCGCCGGGTTCCTCCGCGAGCCCGACATCGACGGCGCCCTCGTGGGCGGCGCATCCCTCGACGTGCAGGAGTTCGCGGCGATCGCCCGGTTCCGCCAGCACGTCGGGCTGTAGTCGTCACAGACTGCCGTCGACGCGGGCTCTCGTCCGCACCACTCCCGTCCAGGTACCGGCCGTGCTCCGCGCGGCCGGTACACTGGTACGGCTGACTGACACGAAAGGTACGTCGTGGCGATACTCTCCGTCGTGCTGCAGGTCCTGCTCGCAATCACGAGCCTCCTGCTCACGCTCCTCATCCTCCTGCACAAGGGCCGCGGTGGCGGCCTCTCCGACATGTTCGGTGGCGGCGTGACGAGCAACCTCGGGGCGTCCGGCGTCGCCGAGCGCAACCTCAACCGCATCACGGTGATCCTCGGTCTGGTCTGGATCGTCTCCATCATCGTGCTCGGTCTCATCAACAAGTTCACGGCGGGGGTCTGATCCATGGCTAGCGGAGGCAGTGCAATCCGAGGGTCTCGCGTCGGCGCGGGACCGATGGGCGAACAGGACCGTGGGGTCCAGGCCGAGCGTGTGGCGATCTCCTACTGGGACGCCCTCGGCAACGAGGTCGTGCGGTACTTCGCCGCGAACCTCCCGGACGAAGAGATCCCCGAGACGGTCGATTCGCCGTCGAGCGGTCTCCCCGCCGGGCGCGACAAGGAGAACCCGCCCGTGGTCTCCAAGACGGAGCCCTACAAGACGCACCTCGCGTACGTGAAGGAACGTCGCACCGAGGAAGAGGCAGCGCAGCTCCTCGAGGACGCGCTCCAGCAGCTTCGCGAGCGTCGCGGAACCGCCGCCAAGAAGGCGTGACGCACGCACGCTGACGAAGGCCCCCGCACCGAGATGGTGTGGGGGCCTTCGTGTGTCGCGGAGGACGTGCGTCCCGCCGAGGTTCCTCGACACGCCACGTGCGGTTCGCCGAGGTTACACGACACGCCGCGTGCGGTTCGCCGAGGTTCCACGGTCGGCCGACGCGCGCGCCCAGATGCCGAGATCTCGGAACCTGGGGCGGGGCGGGGCGGGGCGGGGCGGTGGGCGAGGGGGAGGACAGACGGGAGGCCCGGTACCAACCGGCACCGGGCCTCCCGTCAGGACGCGCGTCTAGTACGTCGACGCGATGAGGTTCTCGGGGACGTCGCGCGCGGCGTCCTGGTCCACGAAGAACACGGTGCGCTTGCGGCCCTGCACGCCACCGACCGGGACGTCCTCGACGGAGGCGCCGGCCAGGGCGAGCCCGAGGACCGACGCCTTCTCCGCACCCGACAGGATGACCCACACGCGCTGCGAGGCGTTGATCACCGGGTAGGTGACCGTCAGACGCTGCGGCGGCGGCTTGGGGGAGTCGTCGACCGACACGACGGCGCGGTCGGTGACCGTGAGCTGCGGGAACTCCGGGAAGAGCGAAGCAGTGTGCCCGTCGGGGCCGACACCGAGCAGCGTGATGTCGAAGCGGGGAGCGACGGCGCCTTCGTACGCGGCGTCCTGCAGCTCGCGCTCGTACTGCAGCGCGGCTTCCTCGATGTCGATGCCGGCGTCGGATGCGGGCATCGGGTGGATGTTCGACTCCGGGATGTCGACGTGGTCGAAGAAGTCGGTCTGCGTCCCCGTGGTGTTGCGGTCGGCGTCACCGGCCGGCACCCAACGCTCGTCGACCCACCAGACGTGGACCTTCGACCAGTCGACGCTCTCGCGCGCCGGGGACTGGCCGATCGCGGCGAGGACGAGGGACGACACCGAGCCACCGCTGATCGCGATGTCGGCACGCTCCTGCTCGTCGAGCACGTCGATGATCTTCGTGATGAAGCGTGCGGCGACCGAAGCGCCGAGGGCCTGCTTGTCCGGGTGCACGAGCACCCGCCGTTCGTTGGTCACGTGACTCCCGTGTTCGTGGCGGCCGACCGGTCGTACGACCGCCTTCGGTCCGGTCGGGCCGCCTGCACCAGACAGGCGGCCCGACCGTTGTGGGGTGCTCAGCGGGCGATGGTCTCGCGCAGCTGGGGTACCCCGTGCTTGACGACGTCTCCGAAGAGGACGTCCGGGTCGAGTCTACGGAGTTCCTCGGCCAGGCAGTCACGCAGGTTGCGGCGTGGCAGCGACAGGTCGTGCGTGGGCTGACCGGGCATCGAGAGGGTCGCGACGTCCACCAGGGAACGCTCGAGGTCGATGGTGCCCGACTCGCGCACGAGCTTGACGCCGTGGATGCCGCTCGACCCGGTCGCACGCGGCGACGTGGTGACCGTGACCGGCACCTCGAGCTGGAGCTGCAGCCAGGCGGCGAGCAGGATCGTCGACGGGCTGTCCGACGCGCCCGTCACCTCGACGCTGGTGATGGGCTCGTACGGCGGCTGGTCGAGTGCCGCGGCGAGCTGGTTCCGCCACAGGGTCAGGCGCGTCCACGCGAAGTCGGTGTCACCCGGAACGTACGAGGCACCGAGGGCCTCGATCGCGCCGTTCGGGTCCTTCTGCGCGGCGGCGTCGGTGATCCGGCGCTGGGCGATGCGGCCCAGTGCCGAGGCCGACGGCTGCGACGGCGCGGTCTGCGGCCACCAGGCCACGACGGGGGCGTCCGGCAGGAGGAGGCCCGTGACCAGGCTCTCCTCGTCGGTCGCGGTCTCGCCGTAGGCGCGGAGCACGATGACCTCGCTGGCGCCCGCGTCGCTGCCCACGCGGATCTGCGCGTCGAGACGACCCGGCGACTTCGTGTCACCGTCGTTCTTCGACACGATGATCACGCGCATCGGGTGCTCGCGGGACGCCTCGTTCGCCGCCTCGATCGCTTCTTCCTCGTGGCCGAGGGCCGTCGAGATGATCAGCGTCAGGACGCGTCCGAGGGCGACGGCGCCGCCCTCTTCTCGGATGTGGACGAGCTTCTTCTGGATCTTCGAGACCGTGGTGTTCGGCATGTCGATCTTCATGGACGCCTCCAGGTCCGGCCGTCGCGGGCGAGCAGGGCATCGGCGGACGCCGGACCCCACGTGCCGGGACGGTACTGCTCGGGCTGGCCCTGCGTGGCCCAGAACTCCTCGATCGGGTCGAGGATCTTCCAGGACAGCTCGACCTCCTGGTGCCGCGGGAACAGCGGCGGGTCACCGAGGAGCACGTCGAGGATGAGTCGCTCGTACGCCTCGGGGGACGCCTCGGTGAAGGCGTGGCCGTAGCCGAAGTCCATCGTCACGTCGCGCACCTGGGTGCCGACGCCGGGGACCTTCGAGCCGAACCGGAGCGTGACGCCCTCGTCCGGCTGCACACGGATGACGAGCGCGTTCTGGCCGAGGGGCGACTGCGAGTTGCCGTAGACGTCCTCGGGGACACGCTTGAAGACGATCGCGATCTCGGTGACGCGACGGCCGAGCCGCTTGCCGGCACGCAGGTAGAACGGGACGCCCTGCCAGCGACGGGTCGCGATGTCGAGCTTGATCGCCGCGTACGTCTCGGTGCCGGACTCGGGGTTCATCCCGGCCTCGTCGAGGAACCCGAGCACCTTCTCGCCGCCCTGCCAGCCGCCGGCGTACTGTCCGCGCGCGGTGGCGGTCGACAGGTCCTCGGGCAGGCGCACGGCGGAGAGCACCTTCTCCTTCTCGGCACGCAGGTCGGCGGCCTTGAACGAGACGGGTTCCTCCATCGCGGTGAGCGCGAGGAGCTGCAGCAGGTGGTTCTGGATGACGTCGCGCGCCGCGCCGATGCCGTCGTAGTACGCGGCACGTCCGGCGACGCCGATGTCCTCGGCCATCGTGATCTGCACGTGGTCGACGTAGTTCGAGTTCCAGATGGGTTCGTACATCTGGTTCGCGAACCGGAGCGTCAGCAGGTTCTGGACGGTCTCCTTGCCGAGGTAGTGGTCGATGCGGAACACGTCGTCGGGCGCGAAGACGCTCTCGACGATCGCGTTCAGCTCGCGTGCCGTGCGGAGGTCGGAACCGAACGGCTTCTCGACGACCACGCGGCTCCACGAGCCCTCGCGCTTCTCGGTGAGCCCGGACAGCTTGAGCTGCTCGGTCACCACCGGGAACATCTTCGGCGGGATGGACAGGTAGAACGCGTGGTTGCCGAGCGTCCCGCGCTCGGCGTCCAGCTCGTCGACGGTCTGCTTGAGCTGCAGGAACGCCTCGGGGTCGTCGAACGAGCCCTGGACGAAGCGGATGCCCTGTTCGAGCTGACGCCAGACGTCCTCGTCGAACGGGGTGCGGGAGTGTTCCTTGACGGCGTCGTGCACGAGCTGGGAGAAGTCTTGGTCCTCCCAGTCGCGCCGGGCGAAGCCGACGAGCGCGAACCCCGGGGGCAGCAGCCCCCGGTTGGCCAGGTCGTAGACCGCCGGCATCAGCTTCTTGCGTGACAGGTCGCCCGTCACACCGAAGATGATGAGCGTGCTCGGTCCCGCGATCCGGTTCAGTCGACGATCCGTCGGCAGCCGGAGCGGGTTGTGCTCCGGGGTGATTGCCACCGGTGACATGAGTCGGTGAACTCCTTACGAGTCAGTGGGAGACGGCGGAGGCGATGGCCGCTGTGGCGGCGCGCACGTCCGACGTCGTGAGGGTGAGGACCGGGCGGCCGTGCTGCGCGAGGACACTCGCGTCACCGGCTGCCTGGGCCCGGAGGAGCTGCCCGAACGTGAACGGCCGGCCCGGGATCGCCAGGTCGTCCGGTTCGTCGGCCACGATCTGGAGGAACACTCCGGTGGCGGGGCCGCCCTTGTGGTACTGCCCGGTCGAGTGCAGGAACCGCGGGCCGTACCCGAAGGTGACCGGACGGCGCGTGCGCGCCGCAAGGGCGTCGCGGAGCGTCTCGAGGTCACGGTTCGTGGTGCGGTCGACGTACGCCTGCACCGCCACGTAGCCGGTGGCGCCCAGTTCGGACAGGAGGCCCGTCACGGCTTCTGCGAGCGTCGTCCCGACCGGCAGTCCCGGCGTCGCGGAGACGGCGATGCCGTCCTCGGTGAACGCGGGCTCGGCAGCCGTGGGACGGTCGTCGAGCAGCGCACGGGTCGCGACCTTGGCGGCCTCGACGTCGGGCTGGTCGAACGGGTCGATGCCGAGCAGGCGCCCGGCGACCGCGACGGCGTACTCCCAGACGAGGATCTGGCCACCGAGCGTCCCGGTGATCTCGACCTCGCCCTCGGCGACGTGGCGCTCGTCCTCGCGCGAACCGACCAGGCGGATGACCTGGACGTCGGGCAGCGCGGCGGAGACCTCGGGGGAGTCGGCGTGCAGCACGACGGGCAGCAGGCCACGTCCGCTCTTGCCGGTCGACTCCGCGATCAGCTGCTCCACCCAGTCGCCGAACCCGACGATGTGGGTGCCGTCCGGGACGATCGCGATCTTGTCGCGCAACGGGTCGGTCCCCGCGAGCACCGCGCCGAGCACGAGCCCGGGGTTCTCGTCGAGGTCGACCGACAGCAGCGCGGAGATGGCGTCGGCCTCGTCCAGCAGTTCGGCGATGTCCGCCCCGGCGAGACCGGAGGGGACGAGCCCGAACGCGGTGAGGGCCGAGTAGCGGCCGCCGACGGTCGGGTCGGCGGTGAAGACACGGTAGCCGGCGTCGGTCGCGGCGGCCTCGAGCGCGGAGCCCGGGTCGGTGACCACGACGATGCGGCGGGCGGGGTCGATGCCGGCGTCGCGGAACGCCTGCTCGTAGACCCGACGCTGTGAGTCGGTCTCGAGCGTGGAACCGGACTTCGACGAGACGACGAGCACGGTGCGCTCGAGGTCGGTCGACACGGCGGCGCGGACCTGCGCGGGGTCGGTCGAGTCGAGGACCGTCAGCGGCACACCGGCGGTGCGCGTGATGACCTCCGGCGCGAGCGACGAGCCGCCCATGCCGGCGAGGACGACGTGGTCGACCCCTTCGGCACGGAGCGACTCGCGCAGCGCGGTGATCTCGGCGACGAGCGGGCGGGAGACCGAGACGGCCTCCACCCAGCCGAGGCGCTTCGACGCCTCGGCCTCGGCGTCCGGTCCCCACAGCTCGGGGTCCTGGGCGGTGATGCCCGAGGCCACCAGGTCAGCGACGAGCCGCGGGACCACCGAGTCGATGGCCCGCGCGGCATCGCCGCTGGCAGCGATGGAAACCGTCACTACTTGGCGCCCTCGAGCGCGGTCTTCACGGTGTCGACGAGCTCGCCCCACGAGACGTTGAACTTGTCCACGCCCTCCTTCTCGAGCAGCGCCACGACGTCGTCGTAGTCGATGCCCTGCGCTGCGAGCTGGTCGAGGACCTGCTGCGCGGCGTCGAAGGTGCCGGCGATCGCGTCGCCGTTTATCTCACCGTGGTCGAACGTGGCGTCGAGCGTCTTGCCCGGCATCGTGTTGACGGTGTTCGGGGCGGCGAGCTCGGTCACGTAGAGCGTGTCCGGCAGCGACGGGTCCTTGACGCCGGTCGAGGCCCAGAGCGGACGCTGCGTGTTCGCGCCGGCCTCGAGCAGGCCGAGGGCGCGCTCGGAGGCGAACGCCTCGGTCCAGACCTGGTAGGCGAGCTGCGCGTTGGCGATGCCGGCCTTCGACTTCAGGGCCTTGGCCTCGTCGGTGCCGACGGCGTCCAGGCGCTTGTCGATCTCGGAGTCGACGCGCGACACGAAGAACGAGGCGACCGAGTGGATCTTCGACAGGTCGTGCCCGGCGGCCTTGGCCTTCTCGAGCCCACCGAGGTAGGCGTCGATGACGGCGCGGTAGCGCTCGAGCGAGAAGATCAGGGTGACGTTCACCGAGATGCCGGCGCCGATGACCTCGGTGATGGCCTCGAGGCCCTCGACCGTCGCCGGGATCTTGATGAGGACGTTCTCGCGACCGACCTTCTCGAACAGGAACTTGGCCTGCTCGATGGTCTTGGCGGTCTCGTGCGCCAGGCCCGGCTCGACCTCGATCGACACGCGACCGTCGAAGCCCTTGGTCGAGTCGTAGATCGGCTTGAACAGGTCGGACGCGTTGGCGACGTCCTGCGTGGTGATCTCGAAGATCGCGTCGGTGAGCTCGGTGCCGGCAGCGGCCAGCTCCTTGACCTGGGCGTCGTAGCGCTCGCCCTTGGCGAGGGCCGAGGCGAAGATGGTCGGGTTCGTGGTCACGCCGACGACGTTCTTCTGCTCGATGAGCTCGGTGAGCTTGCCCGTCTCGAGGAGCTCGCGGGACAGGTCGTCGAGCCAGATGCTCACGCCGACCGCGGAGAGGGCGGCAGTGGGGGTGTTCTCAGCCATGTGTTTCTCTTCTTTCCTTCATCGGCCTGGTGGCCGGGGTCTGGGGGACCGGGGGCGCGTGGCGGGGCCGAACCGCGCCTCCCGGCAGAAGGGCCGGATCCGGCGAACCGGACCCGGCCCCTGCGGGTCAGGAAGCCGCGATCGATTCCTTCGCGGCGGCCACGACGTGCTCCGTCGTGAAGCCGAACTCCTTGAAGAGCGTCTGGTAGTCGGCCGAGGCACCGAAGTGCTCGATCGAGACGCTGCGGCCCTTGTCGCCGACGATGTCGCGCCAGCTCATGGCGATGCCGGCCTCGACCGACACGCGAGCGGTGACGTCCTTCGGGAGCACCTGGTCCTGGTAGTTCTCGGACTGGGCGCGGAACCACTCGATGGACGGGGCGCTCACGACGCGGGCGTTGATGCCCTCGCCCTTGAGCTGCTCGCGGGCCTCGACGGCGATCTGGACCTCGGAACCGGTCGCGATGAGGATCACGTCCGGGGTGCCGTTCGGCGCCTCGGCCAGGATGTACGCGCCCTTGGCGACGTTCTTCGCCGAGGCGAAGACCTCACCCGAGGCGTCGCCCTCGCCACGCTCGAAGACCGGCAGGTTCTGACGGCTCAGTGCGATGCCGGCCGGACGGTCGGTGTGCTTGAGCATCTCGAGCCACGCGTACGCGACCTCGTTGGCGTCGGCGGGGCGGACCACGTCGAGACCCGGGATCGCACGGAGCGACGAGACCTGCTCGATCGGCTGGTGCGTCGGGCCGTCCTCGCCGAGGGCGATGGAGTCGTGGGTCCAGACGTAGATCGCCGGTGCGCCCATGAGCGCGGCGAGACGGACCGCCGGACGCATGTAGTCGCTGAAGATCAGGAACGTGCCACCGAAGGGGCGGGTGTTCCCGTGCAGGACGATGCCGTTGAGGATCGAGCCCATCGCGTGCTCGCGGATGCCGAAGTGCAGCACGCGGCCGTACGGGTCGGTGCTCCACGTCGACGTCGAGGCCTCGGCCGGACCGAAGGACTTGGCGCCCTCGATCGTGGTGAGGTTCGACTCGGCGAGGTCGGCCGAACCACCCCAGAACTCGGGCATCAGCGGCGCGATGGCGTTGATGACCTTGCCGGAGGCGGCACGGGTCGAGACGGCCTTGTCGGTCGGGAAGACCGGCAGTGCTGCCTCGAGGCCCTCGGGGAGCTCCTTGGCGTTGACGCGGTCGAACAGCGCCTTCTTGTCGGCGTTGGCGGCGGCCCACGCGTCGAAGGTCTTCTGCCACTCGGCGTGCTGCGCCTGGCCCTTGGCGACGGCGCCGCGGGTGTACTCGAGGACCTCGGGGGCGACCTCGAAGGTCTTCGCGGTGTCGAAGCCGAGGACCTCCTTGAGGCCCTTGATCTCGTCGGCGCCGAGCGCCGAACCGTGGATCTTGCCGGAGTTCTGCTTGGTCGGCGACGGCCAGCCGATGATCGTCTTGAGGACGATGAGCGACGGCTTGTCGGTGACCTGCTGGGCGGCCTCGATCGCGGCGTGGAGCTCCACGGCGTCCTCGGAGTACTCGCCGGTCTTCTTCCAGTCGACGATCTGGACGTGCCAGCCGAGTGCCTCGTAGCGCTCGGGGACGCTCTCCGAGAAGGCGATGTCGGTGTTGTCCTCGATCGAGATCTGGTTCGAGTCGTAGAACGCGATCAAGTTGCCGAGCTGCTGACGACCGGCGAGCGAGCCCGCCTCGTTCGTCACGCCCTCCTGCATGTCGCCGTCACCGGCGATCACGTAGGTGAAGTGGTCGAAGGGCGACTGGCCGGCCGGGGTCTCCGGGTCGAACAGGCCGCGCTCGAAGCGCTGGGCGTAGGCGAAGCCGACCGAGGACGCGAGGCCCTGGCCGAGCGGGCCGGTGGTGATCTCGACACCGTCGGTGTGGCCGTACTCCGGGTGACCCGGGGTCTTCGAGCCCCACTTGCGCAGGTGCTGGAGGTCTTCGAGCTCGAGGCCGTAGCCGTGCAGGTAGAACTGCACGTACTGCAGGATCGAGGCGTGACCGGCGGACAGGATGAAGCGGTCGCGGCCGATCCAGGTGGAGTCGCTCGGGTCGCGACGCATCACCTTCTGGAAGAGCAGGTGTGCGAGCGGCGCGAGGCTCATCGCGGTGCCGGGGTGACCGTTGCCGGCGGCCTCGACCGAGTCGGCGGCGAGAACGCGGGCCGTGTCGACGGCCTTCCGGTCGATGGCGTCCCAGGTGAATTCAGCCACTTGGATGTTGACCCTTCTTGATGCGACATGTGCGAGGGCTCGTGCCATCGCACGGACATGTGGCCATCCCGGGGCCGAGTCGTGTCGCCGTCTAGCGGCGGCCGACCGGCTCATCGCGGCCGACGTCATCGGGGCGCGCACTGCGGGAGGGCAGTTCCAGCATAGTGACCAGCCACTCAGAAGGGGTTCAGGTGACGCCCGATGTTCATGACTCGAGTCGTCGAGGCCCCGTCTACCGGGCGTGTCGTGCTCCGTGGCCCGTCGTTCCGCGCGGGATGGGCGAGCGGGGCGTCGTCGCGGCGCTTCCATCCCGTAAACTGATCGCGACCCGTGGACATTCCGGGTCAGCGCATGCCCGGACGCCGCCGCAGTCGTCCACCGAGTGTGCGAGCTGATGCGAACAGACTGAGGTTCCCTTGCCGACTGCCACCGTGACCAGGCCCGACACCGATCGACCCCGATCGCCGCTGTCCCGCAAGGTCCGTGCGTACGTCTCGTTGACCAAGCCGCGGGTCATGGAGCTGCTGCTCGTGACCACGGCGCCGACCATGTTCCTGGCCGAGCGCGGCGTGCCGGACCTGTGGCTCGTCTTCTGGACGATGCTGGGCGGCGCGATGTCCGCCGGTTCGGCATCGGCGTTCAACTGCTACATCGACCGCGACATCGACCGCCTGATGAAGCGGACGAGCACGCGCCCGCTGGTGACCGGCGAACTCTCCGACCGCGAGGCCCTGGTGTTCTCGTGGATCCTGGGCGTCCTGTCGACGGCGGTCCTCGGGTTCCTGGTGAACTGGCTCGCGGCCGCCCTGAGCGTCATCGCCATCCTCATCTACGTGTTCGTCTACACGCTCTGGCTCAAGCGCCGCACCCCGCAGAACATCGTGTGGGGCGGCTCGGCCGGCTGCATGCCCGTGCTCATCGGCTGGGCGGGCGTCACCGGGTCGCTCACCTGGGCGCCGGTCATCCTGTTCATGGTCATCTTCCTCTGGACACCGCCGCACTACTGGCCGCTGTCGATGAAGTACCGCGACGACTACGACGCCGCCGACGTCCCGATGCTCGCCGTGGTCCGCGGTCGCACCGTCGTCGGCCTGCAGGTCGTGCTGTACGCGTGGGCCACCCTGGTCTGCTCGCTCCTCCTCATCCCCGTTGCGCACATGGGGCCGCTCTACACCGTGGTCGCACTGGCCGGTGGAATCTGGTTCGTCGTCGAGTCGCACCGGCTGTACTCGCGGGCGATCCAGCACGTCGAGCACGTGCAGCCGATGCGCGTCTTCCACAGCTCGATCACGTACCTGACGCTGCTCTTCATCGCCGTGGGCATCGACCCGCTGCTGCCGCAGGTCTTCACCTTCTAGGCGCTGCGCGCCGCCACTGGGCGGCGTCGTACGACGAACTCGACGTCGTACGACGTCGCCTTCGTCGTCGGTGGGCGTGCGCGACGGTTGCGCGCGCGGGGATGCGACGTTCACGACGTCGCACGACGTCGAGGACGTCGTTCCGGGTCGGCGCGCGACCGGGCGCGGCTGTGGACGTGCCCACCAGGCGGCCGGGAGGCCCGTGGCGGCGCCGCCACGGGCCTCCCGGCCGCCCTGTGCGTCCGTGGGCGCGGGGCGCACGCCATTCTGCGACGATCCACCGGTCGATCGTCGCGTGGACTGTCGGACCATGCGCCCGCATCCGACGCGTGTGCAACGGACGACACCCCACGAGTCGATCGACTCGTGGGGTGTCGCAGGCCGGGTGTCGGACCGGCGCCGAGCGCGCGACGCGCCCGGGCGTCAGGCGTCGAGTGGTTCGCGCACGGCCGCGCGACCGGCGCTGGCCCGGGTCGAGAGCACGACCGCCGTCGTGGCACCGACGAGCAGCCCGGCGAGCACCATGTGCGTGCCGACCAGCCCGACCGGCAACCCGGTGCGCGCCTGCGTCAGGCCGACGGCGATCTGCAGGAACTCGACGACGAGCAGCAGGAGCGCCCACCTGCTCGAGATCCGGAGGCGGACGGCGCCGACCACGAGGACGAGCGTCAGCGCGAACAGCGTGTAGGCGGGCCAGGCGTGCAGGTGTTCCATGACCGCGGGGTCGAAGCCCGTTCGGTGCAGCATGCCGCCGTCCACGGCCTCGTCGGCGCCGGCGTGCGGGCCGCTGCCGGTGGTGAGGATGCCGACCAGGACGGTGACCACGACCGCGGCGACCGTGCCGCGGACGACACCGGTGTACCAGCCGGGCACGAGGCGACGGCTGGTGCGGGGGCCGTGCATCGTCCGGTAGACCAGGGCCGCGGTGACCGAGGTCAGGGCGGCGGACACGACGAAGTGCAGCCCGACGACGAAGGGGTTGAGGTTCGTGAGCACGCTGAGCCCGCCGATGACGGCCTGCACCGGGATCGCGACGCCCTGAGCGAACGCGAGCCAGAACAGTTCTGGGCGCGTGCGGAGCATCCGGACGACCGCCAGGAACATCGCGATCGCCACGATGACGAGCACGAAGGTGAGCAGTCGGTTGCCGAACTCGATGATCCCGTGCACGCCCATCTCGGGCGTCGACACGAGCGAATCCGCCGTGCACTTGGGCCAGGTGGGGCATCCGAGGCCCGACGCGGTCAGCCGGACGAGGCCGCCGGTGCCGATCAACACGACCTCGACCAGGAACGAGGCCCACGCCAGCGCGATGACCCGACGGTCGACGACCCGGGGGAGCGACCACCACCGTGCGGTCCGGAGATCCTGGTCGACGGGGGGTCCGACGCGAGTCACGAGGGTGGTGCCTTCCTGTTGTTCCGTGCAGCGAACCTGTAGGATTCGAGGGTTCAGCAGCAGTCAAGTCTAGGCAGGCGCCGGCTCCGAATGGGCCGAGATCGCCGATCACTCCACGGACTGCGTGGAACCATTGTCGTTGCGAGGGAGCAGCACCGTGACCGCTTGTCAGCGGTCTGCGGTGGAATGGCGTCCAGACGCCACGGGTTCACACCTGAAGACGCTGTCCCGCGAGAAGGAAACGAGGAGACCATGTCCGACGTGCTCATCGACCGTCCCGAGCTCGAAGGGCTCGGGCAATACGAGTTCGGCTGGTCCGACTCCGACTCGGCCGGGGCCTCGGCCCGCCGTGGGGTCTCGGACGAGGTCGTCACCGACATCTCGAACCTCAAGCACGAGCCCGAGTGGATGCTCAAGAACCGGCTCAAGGGCCTGCAGCTCTTCGGCCGCAAGCCGATGCCGACGTGGGGTGCCGACCTGACGGGCATCGACTTCGACAACATCAAGTACTTCGTGCGCTCCACCGAGAAGCAGGCGCAGTCGTGGGAGGACCTCCCCGAGGACATCCGCGCGACCTACGAGAAGCTCGGCATCCCCGAGGCAGAGCGCCAGCGCCTCGTCGCCGGTGTCGCCGCGCAGTACGAGTCCGAGGTCGTGTACCACCAGATCCGCGAGGACCTGGAGCAGCAGGGCGTCATCTTCATGGACACCGACACGGCGCTCCGCGAGCACCCCGAGCTCTTCCAGGAGTACTTCGGCACCGTGATCCCGGCCGGCGACAACAAGTTCGCCGCGTTGAACACGGCCGTCTGGTCCGGCGGCTCCTTCGTCTACGTCCCCAAGGGCGTCCACGTCGAGATCCCGCTGCAGGCCTACTTCCGGATCAACACCGAGAACATGGGCCAGTTCGAGCGGACGCTGATCATCGCGGACGAGGACTCCTACGTCCACTACATCGAGGGCTGCACCGCCCCGATCTACAAGTCGGACTCGCTGCATTCGGCCGTCGTCGAGATCATCGTGAAGAAGAACGCCCGCGTGCGCTACACGACGATCCAGAACTGGTCGAACAACGTCTACAACCTCGTCACCAAGCGTGCGATCGCGCACGAGGGCGCCACGATGGAGTGGATCGACGGCAACATCGGCTCCAAGGTGACGATGAAGTACCCGTCGATCTACCTCGCCGGTGAGCACGCCAAGGGCGAGACGCTGTCCGTCGCCTTCGCGGGCCCCGGCCAGCACCAGGACGCCGGCGCGAAGATGATCCACATGGCGCCGTACACGACGTCGTCGATCGTCTCGAAGTCGATCGCCCGCGGTGGCGGTCGTGCGGGCTACCGCGGCGAGGTCCGGGTCGACCCGGCCGCGCACCACGCGGCCAACACCGTCCGCTGCGACGCGTTGCTCGTCGACACGATCAGCCGGAGTGACACGTACCCGGCGATCGACATCCGCGTCGACGACGTCCAGCTCGGGCACGAGGCCACGGTCTCGCGCGTGAGCGAGGAGCAGCTCTTCTACCTGATGTCCCGCGGCATGGCCGAGGACGAAGCGATGGCGATGATCGTCCGTGGCTTCATCGAGCCGATCGCCCGCGAGCTCCCGATGGAGTACGCGCTCGAACTCAACAAGCTCATCGAGATGAGCATGGAAGGATCCGTCGGCTAGATGTCCAGCACCACCCCTCCCCACATCGACCAGCCGATCGAGCCCGCGGCAGCCGCCCAGGGTGCCGACCAGCACGGCGCCGGAGCCCACTCCGACGGCGGCTGGGACGCCCCCGACAAGAAGATCCCGGTCCAGACCCGCTCCGAGCGGTTCCAATCCGGCGACCTCGGGGCGTTCCCGACCGTCACCGGGCGCGAGGTGAACTGGAAGTTCGCGCCCCTGGCGAAGCTCCAGCCGCTGCTCGACGGCGATCTCGACGGATCCGCCTACCGGTTCCTCGCCCGGCAGTCCGACGGCGCCGACGTCGAGTGGGGTCGCAGCGACGACCCCCGCGTCGGCACCGCCGGTCTGCCGGAGGACCGCGCGGCAGCCGCGGCCTGGACCGCGCGTGACGCGGTCCTCGCCGTCACCGTGAAGGCGACCGAGGCGCACGAGTTCATCACCATCACGCGCTCCGACTTCGGGACGCAGCCCCGCGCGGCGCACACGGTCATCACCGCTGAGCCGCACGCCCAAGGCATCGTCGTGCTCGACAACCGTGGCAGCGCACTGCTCAGCGAGAACATCGAGATCGTCGTGCAGGACGGCGCACGCTTGACGGTCGTCAGCCTGCAGGACTGGGACGACGACGCGGTGCACGTCTCGACGCACTTCGCCGAGGTCGGCCGCGACGCCTTCCTGAAGCACGTCGTGGTCTCGCTCGGCGGCGACGTCATCCGGGTCAACCCCTCGACGCACCTCGGTGCGCAGGGCGCCGACACCGAGATGTACGGCGTGTACTTCGCCGACGCCGGCCAGTACATCGAGCAGCAGGTCTACGTGAACCACGACGCGCCGAACACGCGCGGTCGGGTCAACTACAAGGGTGCGCTGCAGGGCAAGGGTGCGCACACCGTGTGGATCGGTGACGTGCTCATCGGCCGCGCGGGTGACGGCACCGACTCGTACGAGCAGAACCGCAACCTCGTGCTGACCGACGGCACCCGCGCGGACAGCATCCCGAACCTCGAGATCGAGACGGGCAACATCGAGGGTGCCGGCCACGCGAGTGCGACCGGTCGCTTCGACGACGAGCAGCTGTTCTACCTGCAGGCCCGCGGCATCCCCGAAGAGGAAGCGCGTCGTCTCGTCGTGCTCGGCTTCCTGGTCGAGGTCATCCAGAAGATCGGTGCGCCCGAGCTCGAGGAACGACTCATCGCCGCGGTCGAGCAGGAGCTCGCCGAGGGTCGCTCGGCGATCGTCGCCCCGGCGGAGGCCGACGCCTGATGCCCACGAAGGTCTGCGCGGAGTCCGAGATCGCGGTCGACAGCCCGATGCGTGCCGTCGTCGACGGCACCGCGGTGGCCATCGTGAAGGACTCGTCCGGCACCGTGCACGCCATCGGCGACACCTGCACCCACGGGGACATCTCGCTGGCCGAGGGGTTCATCGAGGGCGACACGCTCGAGTGCTGGGCGCACGGCTCCCGCTTCTCACTCGCCACGGGGAAGCCGCAGAACTTCCCGGCGTACGAGCCCGTCCCGGTGTTCCGGGTCGAGGTGCGCGAGGGCGACGTCTACGTCGACGTGCACGATCCCGTCCCGGTCGACTGACACCGCCTCCCGGCCCCCACACTTTCCGCGGCCCGTCCGCGACACGACAGAAAACCGAAGGAACCCACGCAATGTCCACTCTGGAAATCCGCGACCTCCAGGTCTCGATCGACACCGATCAGGGCACCAAGGAGATCCTCAAGGGTGTCGACCTCACGATCAACGAGGGCGAGATCCACGCGATCATGGGGCCGAACGGCTCCGGCAAGTCCACGCTGGCGTACACGATCGCCGGGCACCCCCGGTACAACGTCGTCGGCGGGTCCATCACCCTCGACGGCG
Organism: Curtobacterium sp. ABR8; assembly: GCF_057812125.1. Classification (NCBI taxonomy): domain Bacteria; kingdom Bacillati; phylum Actinomycetota; class Actinomycetes; order Micrococcales; family Microbacteriaceae; genus Curtobacterium; species Curtobacterium sp. ABR8. Next base: position 2,200,054 of record NZ_CM173818.1, on the reverse strand, counting down.
AGGACGTCCTCGCGATGAGCGTCGACGAGCGCGCCCGTGCCGGCATGTTCCTGGCGATGCAGTACCCGGTCGAGATCCCCGGCGTGACGGTGTCGAACTTCCTCCGCACCGCCAAGACGGCGATCGACGGCGAGGCCCCGGCCCTGCGCGGCTGGATCAAGGAGCTCCGCCAGTCGATGGCCGACCTCAAGATGGACTCGTCGTTCGCCGAGCGCAACGTCAACGAGGGCTTCTCCGGTGGCGAGAAGAAGCGCCACGAGATCATGCAGCTCGAGCTCCTCAAGCCCCGCTTCGCAGTCCTCGACGAGACCGACTCCGGCCTCGACGTCGACGCGCTGAAGATCGTGTCCGAGGGCGTGAACCGCGCCAAGGCCGCGACCGGTCTCGGTGTGCTCCTCATCACGCACTACACGCGCATCCTCCGCTACATCAAGCCGGACTTCGTGCACGTGTTCGTCGCCGGCAAGGTCGCCGAGCAGGGCGGCCCGGAGCTCGCCGACCGCCTCGAGAACGAGGGCTACGACCGCTACGTGCAGGCCGCCGCGGCGTCTGCTGCCGAGGCGCAGGCCTGATGATCGCGGCACTCGCCCCGGACAAGTTCGACGAGGTCGTCGAGGGCCTGAAGGAGGTCCAGGACCCGGAGCTCGGCGTCAACATCGTCGACCTCGGCCTGATCTACGACCTCGCCTGGGACGACGAGGCCTCGGCGCTCGTGATCAGCATGACGCTGACCAGCGCCGGCTGCCCGCTCACCGACGTCATCGAGGGCGACACCGCGAACGCCCTCGACGGCATCGTGGACGCCTTCCGCATCAACTGGGTCTGGATGCCGCCGTGGGGTCCGGAACGGATCACCGACGACGGACGCGAGATGATGCGCGCGCTCGGGTTCGCGATCTAGTCGCGACCCCCTGACGGACGGGAGGCCCGGTGCCAGCTGGCACCGGGCCTCCCGTCCGTCTGTGGTCGCGCCGCGCGCGGGGCGCGACACGCCGCTCACGTTCGCCGAGGTTCCACGAACGGACGCAGAAGCGGCCGGGGTTCCGAGATCTCGGAACCCCGGCCGCAGGAGCCGGGCGTGTCGACCGCAGCCGAAGGGTGCGCGTCAGCGGCGGCCGACGACCTTCCACGCGAGCGGCAGGATGCCCGCGGCGATGAGCGCCTTCGCGATCCCGCCGACGATGAACGGGTACAGGCCGGCGGCGAGCACCGACTGCAGGTCGTTCGGGGCGCCGAGCTGACCGAGCACGATCGCCAGGTAGGGCAGGCCGGTCACGAACGGGATGGCGCTCGCGAGCAGCATCGCCACCGCGGCGCGTCCGACGTGACGGTCCCAGTTGCGGCGCGCGAGCCAGCCGACGACACCCGCGGCGGGGATGAACCCGATGACGTACCCGAAGCTCGGCACGGCGAGGGCCTGCAGACCACCGGTCATGTCGGCGAAGAACGGTGCGCCCGCCAGGCCGGCGACGGCGTAGGCGAGCAGCGCGAGCATGCCGCGGCGGGCACCCAAGGTCGCGCCGACGAGCACGACGGCGAGCGTCTGACCCGTGATCGGGACCGGCCACATCGGGACCTCGAGCTGTGCCATCGCAGCGGTGAACAGGGCTCCGCCGGCGACGAGGGCGGCGTTCGTGGCCAGCCCGTGCGTCCGCAGACGGTCGGCGAGGACTGCGCGGGGAGCGAACCCGGTGGCGTTCGTCATGGATTCTCCTAGAATGGACTGCTGGTCCCGTTCGGAACCATCGGTCCCGTCAGCGTAGCGGTGCACCTCACGCACACGTCGTTGTGCAAACCCACCAACTGATTGGACGTCCACTGTGCTTGCCGTGCACGAACTCGAGATCCGCGTCGGAGCTCGTCTCCTCATGGAGGACGTGTCCTTCCGTGTCGAGAAGGGTGACAAGATCGGACTCGTCGGCCGCAACGGCGCGGGGAAGACGACGATGACCAAGGCCCTCGCGGGCGAGACGCAGCCCACCGGCGGCAAGATCGACCGCGGTGGGGAGATCGGCTACCTGCCGCAGGACCCACGCTCGGGCGACCCGGAGGAGACAGCGCGGAAGCGCATCCTCGACGCCCGCGGGCTCGGCGAGCTGGTGGAGGGCATCCGCCTCGCCACGCTCGACATGGCGAGTGACGACCAGGCCGTCGCCGAGAAGGCGATGCGCCGGTACAGCCGGCTCGACGACCAGTTCAACGCGCTCGGCGGCTACGCGGCCGAGGCCGAGGCCGCTTCGATCGCGTCGAACCTCAAGCTGCCGGACCGCATCCTCGACCAGCAGCTGAAGACCCTGTCCGGTGGACAGCGGCGTCGCATCGAGCTCGCCCGGATCCTGTTCTCGGACGCCGAGACGATGATCCTCGACGAGCCCACGAACCACCTCGACGCCGACTCCGTCGTGTGGCTGCGCGAGCACCTGAAGACCTACCCCGGCGGCGTCATCATCATCTCCCACGACGTGGAGCTCGTCGACGAGGTCGTCAACCGCGTGTTCTACCTCGACGCGAACCGCCAGACCATCGACATCTACAACATGGGCTGGAAGCTGTACCAGCGCCAGCGCGTCGCCGACGAGGAGCGTCGCCGCAAGGAGCGCGCGGGCGCCGAGAAGAAGGCCGCGACGCTCAAGGACCAGGCCGCTCGCTTCGGTGCGAAGGCCTCGAAGGCCGCGGCTGCGCACCAGATGGTCGCGCGGGCGGACAAGCTGCTCGCCGGACTCGAGGACGAGCGCGTCGCCGACCGGGTCGCCAAGATCCGCTTCCCCACGCCGGCTCCGTGCGGCCGCACCCCGCTCATGGCGGAGGGGCTGTCGAAGTCCTACGGCTCGCTGGAGATCTTCGCGGGCGTCGACCTCGCGATCGACCGCGGTTCGCGCGTCGTGATCCTCGGGTTCAACGGTGCCGGCAAGACGACGCTGCTCCGGATCCTCGCGGGTGCCGACCTGCCCGACACGGGCGAGATCCAGCCCGGCCACGGTCTGCGCATCGGCTACTACGCGCAGGAGCACGAGAACATCGACATCAACCGCACGGTGATCGAGAACATGGTGTCGGCGTCGACCGACCTCAACGAGACCGAGGCCCGTCGGGTGCTCGGGTCGTTCCTGTTCACCGGCGACGACGGCTACAAGAAGGCCGGGGTCCTGTCCGGCGGTGAGAAGACGCGTCTGTCGCTCGCGATGATCGTCGTCTCCGGGGCCAACGTCCTGCTGCTCGACGAACCGACGAACAACCTGGACCCGGCCTCGCGCGAGGAGATCCTGAACGCGTTGGCCGGCTTCGAGGGCGCGGTCGTCCTGGTGTCCCACGACGCCGGCGCGGTCGAGGCGCTCAACCCGGAGCGCGTCCTGCTGCTGCCGGACGGCACCGAGGACCACTGGAACAAGGACTACGCGGAGCTCATCGAGCTCGCCTGACGCCGGCCAGCCGGGCGGGCGGAGCCCGTCCGCACCGTGCCGGGTTCGCGGTCCGGTGCGGCGTTGCGTGCTGGGTGCGCGCTCGTAGCGGGGCACGGTGCGCGGAAGCCCGCACGGGGTTGCGAGGTGCGCACGGTGCGGCCTGGAGGCGCGGTGCCGGTCGTGCACCGCGCCTCCCGTCCGCACGGCGCCGGGTCCGCAGTCCGGTGCGGCGTTGCGTGCTGGGTGCGCGCACGTAGCGGGGCACGGTGCGCGGAAGCCCGCACGGGGTCGCGAGGTGCGCACGGTGCGGCAGCGCACGCACACGCACACGCACACGCGCGCCGGCCGTCAGCGACGGGAGGCGATCAGGTCGTCCTCGATCTCAGCGTCGGTCTTCGGCTTGGCGTCCTTGCGGCGCTGCCGCTCCTGGGCGCGCTCGCGTTCCTCGGGGTCGTCCTGGTTGAGGTTCCGGTACTCCTGCACCATCACGTACGCCAGGAACCCGAAGCCGCCGGCCGCGAACAGGAACCACTGGATGAAGTAGCTCAGGTGCAGGCCGGTGTCGGCGGTGGGGCGTTCCCAGCCGAGCGGGCGGGCCTCGGTCGGGGCGGGGGACTCGGACGCGAGTTCGCCGTACGCGCCGGTCCAGATCGGGGTGTCGACCTTCTTCGCGACGTCCGCCAGGGTGACCGACTGCACCTGGTCGGTGTTCGCGGGGTCGGTGCGGCCGGGGATCCGGGGCTCGCTCTGCTGCAGGCGGACGATCGCCGTCACCTCACCCGACGGGGGAGCGGGCACGTGGTCGGGGGCGTCCTGCGCGTTGCCGGTGGGGACCCAGCCGCGGTCCACGATGAACGCCCGGCCGTCGTCGGTGACCAGCGGGGTGAGGACCTCGAAGCCGGGTTGGCCGTTGTGCACGCGGTTGCGGACGAGCAGCTGCGCGTCGACGTCGTACCGGCCGGTCACGGCGACCCGGAGCCACTCCTGCTCGTCCTGCCAGCTCGAGGCCGTCGGCAGCGCCTGGTCGAGGGGCACAGGGGTGTGGTCGTAGTTCTGGGCGACCTGCTCGTTCTGGCGGACGGCCTCGTTCCGGCGGTCCCACTGCCACATGCCGAACAGCGTGCAGACGATCGCGAACGCCACGGCGATCGCGAAGTACCCGAGCCAGCGGCGACTGCGGACGAAGTGCCAGCCGACGAAGGGCTCGTCCGGGTCCTGGGCGGGACGGTCGTCGGCCGGCACGGACCGACGGGCGTGGTCGGCGGCGCGCTGCAGCTTGGCTGCGTGCTTCCGGCCGTACCGGGAGTGCGGGTCGAAGTCGTCGGTCATCGACCGGTGCCGGTGGAGCGCACCCCGACGTCGTTCTTCGGCGACGATGCCGGGTCGCGTTCGTCGTCGAGCCGGTCGACGTCCTCGTGCATGCCGGTGACGCGCACCGGGAAGGTACGGGACCGCAGGTAGTCGGCGAGGAAGTCGCGGTGCTCCTCGCACGCCGCCCAGATCTTCACGCGGTCGGCGGAGTGGATCCGGGGATTGCGCCAGTTGACCCGCCACGCAGCGGTGTTCGAGCAGCCGGCGCGCGAGCACACGGGGGTCGAGCCCGGCTCGGTGTGCAGGTCGAAGGTGGCCCCCATCAGCGGTGCCCCCACATCTTCGAGCGGTCGCCGTTGCGCTGCCACTCGTCCTGCGCGTGCTGCGCCTGCTGCCGGAGGCGGTCCTGCTCGTCGCGGTAGGCCTGGGCGCGGTCCTCTTCCTGCTGCTCCCGGAGGCCGGGGTCGACCGCGTCGTAGAGCTGCATCGCACCGGCGGGGGAGATCATGTCGCTCTCGGTGCGGCTGCCCGCGTTCGCGACGATGACGGCGACCCAGGGGATCACGGCGGCGAGGACGATCGGCACGACGGCGATCCAGGAGTGCCAGATGGAGTAGACGAGCACGGCCACGACGAACAGGACGACGCGGATCGCCATCTGCCACACGTAGCGGGACAGGCGGTGCGCCCGGTCCAGCTCCGGCGAGTCCGGGAGCGTGGTGATGCTGGTGTGCGTGCTCTTCATACAGATGGTCTCCGTCTACCCGTGGTCAAGCCTAAGCCTCCGGGACCGATCGTGGGTGCGCCGCGCGCGAACGGGCTGTCGTGGTGGCTCCGGTACGCTCGTCCGGGCGTGTCCGCCGACCCGTCGGCACGACACGACCGCACACCACCACCGAACGGAGCGACCATGAGCACCCCCCGTACCGTCCTGATCACCGGCGGCAACCGCGGCATCGGCCACGCCCTCGCCGAGCGCTTCGTCGCCGCAGGGCACCGCGTCGCGGTCACGTCGCGGAGCGGACAGGGCGGACCCGAGGGTGCCCTCACCGTGCAGGCCGACATCACCGACACGGCGTCGGTGGACGCCGCCTTCACGCAGGTCGAGGCCGAGCTCGGCCCGATCGAGGTGCTCGTCGCGAATGCCGGCATCACGAACGACCAGCTGCTGCTCCGCATGTCCGAGGACGACTTCACGAGCGTCGTCGACACCAACCTGACCGGCACGTTCCGCGTCGTCAAGCGCGCCACCAAGGGCATGATGAAGGCGAAGTTCGGCCGCATCGTGCTCATGTCGAGCGTCGTCGGCGCCTACGGCCAGATCGGCCAGGTCAACTACGCGTCGTCGAAGGCCGCCCTGGTCGGCATGGCCCGCTCGATCACCCGCGAGCTCGGCTCGCGCGGCATCACCGCCAACGTCGTCGCACCCGGGTTCATCCAGACCGACATGACGGCCGCGCTGTCGGACGAGCTGCAGGCCGAGTTCAAGAAGGCGATCCCGGCCGCCCGCTACGGCACGGTCGACGACGTCGCCGACGCCACGCTGTTCCTGGCGAGCGACGGGGCCGGGTACGTCTCCGGTGCGATCATCCCGGTCGACGGCGGCCTCGGGATGGGCCACTAGCCGCCCGGACGGGTCAGCCGCGCAGGCCGAGCGTCGCGAGCACGGCGGACAGGTCGCGGTCGACGACCGCGACGTCCGCCTGCTCCCGCACGCGCGGCTTCGCGTCGAACGCCACCGCCAGGGCGGCGACGCGCATCATCTCGAGGTCGTTCGCCCCGTCGCCGACCGCGACGGTGCGGGACGCGTCGACGCCGTCCGCGGTCGCCCACTCGCGCAGGGCGACGGCCTTCGCGTGCGCGTCCACGACGTCGCCGAGGACGCGTCCGGTCAGCACGCCGTCGGTCACCTCGAGCCGGTTCGCCCGGCAGTGGTCGAGACCGAGCTGCTCGGCGAACGGGTCCAGGACCTCGTGGAACCCGCCCGACACGACACCGACGGTCCCGCCGGCGGCGTGCACGCCGCGGACGAGCTGGTCGGCTCCCCGCGTCACGCGGACCGCCTGCTGTGCGCGTCGGAAGACGTCGACCGGGAGGCCCGTCAGGGTCGCGACACGCTCCCGGAGGCTCTCGGCGAAGTCGATCTCCCCGCGCATGGCGCGCTCCGTGATCGCCGCGACCTGTGGCCGGGTCCCGGCGGTGTCCGCCAGGAGTTCGATCACCTCGTCCTCGAGGAGGGTGGAATCGGCATCGAGGACGACGAGGAAGCGGGGCACGCACCAACGGTACCGACAGGAGGAGGCACGGCCCGCGTCCGTGACGCGAGCCGTGCCTCCTGACCGTCCGTTCGTCGGTGTGGACGTGACCGGCCGACGCTACGCGTCGACGCGGACGCCCTTGCCGACCACCGTGATACCCGACTCGGTCACCGTGAAGCCGCGGGCCTCGTCGGCCTCACGGTCGACGCCGACCTGCGCGCCCGGTGCGATGACGACGTCCTTGTCCAGGATCGCCCGGTTCACGACCGACCCCGCACCGATCGTCGCCCGCTCGAACACGATCGAGTCGAGGACCTTCGCACCGGAGTCGATCCCGCACCACGGGCCGATCATGCTGCGCTCGACCTGCGCGCCCGACACGAGGCAGCCGAGCGACACGAGCGAGTCGACCGTGGAGCCGGTGTTGCCGTTCGCGTCCCGCACGAACTTCGCCGGCGGCAGGTTCGTCTGCTGGTTGAAGATCGGCCAGTCCTGGTTGTACAGGTTGAAGACCGGCACCGGGGCGATGAGGTCCATGTGGGCGTCGAAGAACGAGTCGATCGTCCCCACGTCGCGCCAGTAGTACTTGTCACGGTCGGTGGAACCGGGGACCTCGTTCCGCTGCAGGTCGTAGACGCCGGCGTCGCCGCGGTTCACGAAGTCGGGGACGATGTCGCCGCCCATGTCGTGCGCCGAGGTCTCGAGCTGGCCGTCGCGCAGGACCGCGTCGACGAGGGCGTCCGCGTTGAACACGTAGTTGCCCATCGACGCGAGGACCTCGCCGAGGGAGTCGGCGAGTCCGACCGGGTCCTTCGGCTTCTCGAGGAAGGCGTCGATCTTCGTCGGGTCGTCGGGATCCACCTGGATGACGCCGAACTGGTCGGCCAATTCGATGGGCTGCCGGATCGCCGCGACGGTGGCGCTGCGGCCCGAGGCGATGTGCGCCTCGACCATCTGGTGGAAGTCCATCCGGTACACGTGGTCGGCGCCGACCACCACGACGATGTCGGGGCGCTCGTCGCGGAGCAGGTTGAGCGACTGCAGGATCGCATCGGCCGACCCGGCGAACCAGCGCTTGCCGAGCCGCTGCTGCGCGGGGACCGATGCCACGTAGGACCCGAGCAGGCCCTCCATGCGCCAGGTCTCGGCGACGTGCCGGTCGAGACTGTGCGACTTGTACTGGGTCAGGACGACGATCTTCTGCAGACCGGAGTTCACCAGGTTCGAGAGCGCGAAGTCGATGAGACGGAAGTTCCCGCCGAACGGGACTGCGGGCTTCGCCCGGTCGGCCGTGAGCGGCATGAGCCGTTTCCCCTCGCCGCCAGCGAGCACGATGCCGAAGACCTTCTTTGGAGCCATGCCGCTCACAGTAGGCGTCAGCACTGGGAACCGGTTACGTTGATCCAGTGCGAGTCGATCTGCTGACCAGGGAGTATCCGCCGGAGGTCTACGGCGGTGCGGGTGTCCACGTGTCCGAACTCACCGCTGCGCTGCGGTCGGGGACGGACACCGACGTCCGTGTCCGGGCGTTCGGGGCCTTCCGCGACGAAGCCGACGTCTGGGGGTACCGGACGCCGGCCGGGCTCGAGCAGGCGAACGGCGCGCTGCAGGCGCTCGGCACCGACGTGGCCATCGCTGCCGACGTCGAGGGTGCCGACCTCGTGCACTCGCACACCTGGTACGCGAACTCGGCGGGCCGGATCGCGCAGTTGACGTACGGCATCCCCCACGTCGTCACCGCGCACAGCCTCGAGCCGCTCCGTCCGTGGAAGGCCGAGCAGCTCGGTGGTGGCTACCGCCTGTCGAGCTGGATGGAACGCGAGGCGTTCGAGAACGCCGACGGTGTCATCGCGGTGTCGAAGGCCATGCGCGCCGACATCCTGCGCTCGTACCCGTCGATCGACCCGTCGAAGGTGCACGTCGTCTACAACGGCATCGACATCGACGCCTGGAAGCCGCAGGTCGACGAGGACGCCGTCCGCGCCCTCGGGATCGACCCGTCGCGTCCCAGCGTGGTGTTCGTCGGCCGGATCACCCGTCAGAAGGGGCTGCCCTACCTGCTCCGCGCCGTGGCCGCGCTCCCCGAGGGCGTCCAGATCGTGCTCTGCGCCGGCGCGCCGGACACCCCCGAGATCCTCGCCGAGGTCACCGGGCTGGTCGAGGGCCTCCGTGAGCAGCGCGAGGGCGTCGTCTGGATCGACCGGATGCTCGCGCACGAGGAGATCGTCAACGTGCTGTCCTCGGGCACCGTGTTCGTGTGCCCGTCGATCTACGAGCCGCTCGGCATCGTGAACCTCGAGGCCATGGCCTGCGGGATCCCCGTCGTGGGCACCGGCACCGGGGGCATCCCCGAGGTCGTCGCGGACGGGTTCACCGGCCGCATCGTCCCGATCGACCAGGCGCAGGACGGCACGGGCACCCCGACCGACCCCGACAAGTACGTGGCGGACCTGGCGGCGACCCTCAACGAGGTGCTGGCCGACGAGGGGCTCGCGAAGCTCATGGGCCGCGCCGGACGCCTGCGCGTCGAGTCGGAGTTCACCTGGGACGCGATCGCCACCAGGACACGGCAGGTCTACGACGAGGTGCTCGGCCGGAACCCGTAGGCTGGTCGCATGCCCTCGGTCGTGCGCTTGTCAGACGTCTCCGTGGTCCGCAACGGGGCCACCATCCTCGACTCGATCTCGTGGGAGGTGCAGGACGACGAACGCTGGGTCGTGCTCGGCGCGAACGGTGCCGGCAAGACCACGCTGCTGCAGGTCGCCGGCGCGCAGACGTTCCCGACCTCCGGTGACGTCGAGGTGCTCGGCACCGAGCTGGGCGGCGCCGACCTGTTCGAGCTCCGCCCGCGCATCGGCTTCGCGTCGACCGCGCTGGCCCGTCGCATCCCGGTGACCGAGAAGGTCATCGACGTCGTGCTGACGGCCGCGTACTCGGTCACGGGTCGCTGGAACGAGGAGTACGAGGAACTCGACGTCCGTCGTGCCCAGCGCGTGCTCGAGGAGTGGGGCCTGGGCTCCTTCACCGACCGCACCTTCGGCGAGCTGAGCGACGGCGAGCAGAAGCGTGTCCAGATCGCCCGCGCCGTCATGACCGACCCCGAGATCCTGTTCCTGGACGAGCCGGCCGCCTCGCTCGACCTCGGCGCCCGCGAGAGCCTCGTCCGCACCCTCGGCGGCTACGCCCAGAGCGCCGACTCACCGGCCATCGTGATCGTCACCCACCACGTCGAGGAGATCCCCGCCGGGTTCACCCACGCCCTGGTGCTCGCCGACGGCCACGTGCAGGCCGCCGGACCGATCGACGAGGTGTTGACGGACGCGACCCTGACCGAGGCGTTCGGCATCGCGCTGTCCGTCACGAAGGACGCCGGCCGCTACACGGCGCGCGCGTCGTAGCGCTGCGATCGTGCCGTCCGTCTGGTAACGTTGACGGCTGGCGCAAGCCGATGACTTCCCGCGCATCTCGCGCAATCCCACCACCGCTACCGCTATCGAGGAAACTCCATGAAGACCGACACCCACCCCGAGTACCGCGCCATCGTCTTCCGTGACCTGGCCTCCGGTGAGACCTTCCTGACGCGTTCGACCGCGAACAGCGACAAGACGATCGAGCTCGACGGTGCCACCTACCCGGTGATCGACGTCGAGATCTCGTCCGCTTCGCACCCGTTCTACACGGGCAAGCAGCGCATCCTCGACTCGGCCGGTCGCGTCGAGAAGTTCAACCAGCGCTTCAAGGGCTTCTCCAAGTAAGCAGCTCTACAGCACGTCGGAACGGGCGGTCCTCCTTCGGGAGGGCCGCCCGTTCCGCGTTGCGTCAGCCGTTGCGGTGCGGCCACCGGCCGTCGGCGGTGAAGGACGGATCGCGCTTCTTGCGCATGTACTCCTGGAACGAGGTGGCCTGCTCGGCGCACCACCCGACCTGCTTGCGGTGGAGCTCTTCGGCCGAGATTCCGAGTTCGTCCTGGTACTTGCCGGCGATGGCCTGGGCGACCCGACCCGCCGCGATCGCGTCCGCACCCGCGTCGTGCGCGTCGTCGAGGGTGACGCCGTACAGCTCGGACGCCGCCTCGAGCGTGCGCTTGCCCTTGCGGAACGTGTCGAGGGCCTTGTCGATGACGAGCGGGTCGACGACGTTGCCGATGACGGGGGAGGCGAAGCCGTGCCGCTTTGCCTCGCGGTCGAGGACCGTCAGGTCGTACGGCGCGTTGTAGATCACCAGCGGGATCCCGCGGGCGAACACGGCCTCGATCGCAGCGATGATCTCGGCGACGACCTCGGCGGCGGGACGCCCCTCGGCCTGGGCGCGCTCCGTCGTGTAGCCGTGCACGGCCGCGGCGCCCTCGGGGATCGCGATGCCCGGGTCGGCGATCCACGCGCCCTCGGCGATGGAGGCTCCGGTCATGTCGATGAGGCCGACGTGCGCCGTGACGATCCGCGCCGTCTCGACGTCGACACCGGTGGTCTCGAGGTCGAAGACGCCGAGGGCGTGCCACCAGGGGCGTCCGGAGAGGTCCTGCGCCGGGGCGGGCGTTTCGAGCTGTGCTGTGGGGAACGTCACGCGGTCAGGCTAACGGGACGCACCGACACCACCCGCGCTACCCGACCGGCGCGCCGACGTGCAGCCAGTAGAACGACTGCGTCCCGAGGGTCAGGGTGACGGTGCCGTCCTCGTCGAACGCGGGGAACGAGCCACCGCCGAACAGGTCGTAGAGCGGGCGACCGGCGAACTCCGGGGCCGACACCGTGACGGACGTCGGGTTCGTGGCGAACGAGAACACGCACAGGACGTCCTCCGCCGACGGTCCGAACTGCTGCCCGGAGCCCTCCCACGAGCGCACGAACGCGAGCACCGATTCGTTCGAGGTCTCCTGCACGTGCAGTGTGCCCAGTCCGAACACCGGATGGGCCTTCCGCACGTGGATGACGTTGCGGACCCAGTGCAGGAGGGAACGCGACTGCGCGAGCTGCGCCTCGACGTTGACCTGCGCGTAGTTGTAGACGAGGGACTGCACGACGGGCAGGTAGAGCTTGCCCGGGTCCGCGGTCGAGAACCCGGCGTTGCGGTCGGGGGTCCACTGCATCGGCGTGCGGGACGAGTCGCGGTCGGGCAGCCAGATGTTGTCGCCCATGCCGATCTCGTCGCCGTAGTACAGGAAGGGCGACCCCGGCAGCGAGAACAGCAGCGCGTGGATGAGCTCGAGCTCGGCGCGCGAGTTGTCGAGCAGGGGAGCGAGGCGGCGCCGGATGCCGATGTTGGACCGCATCCGGGGGTCGTAGCCGTACCACCCGTACATCGCCTGCCGGTACTCCTCGCTGACCATCTCGAGCGTGAGCTCGTCGTGGTTGCGCAGGAACACGCCCCAGGCGGCCGCGGAGGGCACGTCGAGGGTCTCGGACAGGATCGCGGCGAGCTCCTTCGCGTGCTGCGCCCGGAGCGAGTAGAAGATGCGTGGCATGACCGGGAAGTCGAACGCCATGTGGCACTCGGGCTCCTCGTCGGTGCCGAAGAAGGCGGCGGTCTCGCGCGGCCACTGGTTCGCCTCGGCGAGCAGGACGCGGCCGGGGTACTCGTCGTCCACCATCGCGCGCATCTTCTTGATGAACTCGTGGGTCTCCGGCTCGCCCTCGCCGTTGCCGTCCTCGGACTCGAACAGGTACGGGATCGCGTCGAGCCGCAGCCCGTCGACGCCCAGGTCGAGCCAATGCCGGACGACGTCGTACACGGCCTCCACGACCGCGGGGTTCTCGAAGTTCAGGTCGGGCTGGTGCGAGAAGAACCGGTGGAAGAAGAACTGACGGCGGACCGGGTCGAACGTCCAGTTCGACTCCTCGGTGTCGACGAAGATGATCCGGATGTTCGGGTACTCCTCGTCGGTGTCCCGCCAGACGTAGAAGTCGCCGAACGGGCCGTCGGGGTCTTCGCGCGACTGCTGGAACCACTCGTGCTGGTCGCTCGTGTGGTTGATCACCATGTCGATCACGATGCGCATGTTGCGCTCGTGCGACTTCGTGACGAGCTCGCGGAAGTCGTCGAGGGTGCCGAACTCCGGCAGGATCGCCTTGTAGTCGGCGATGTCGTAGCCGCCGTCGCGCATCGGGGACTGGAAGAACGGCGGCAGCCAGAGCGCGTCGACGCCGAGCCACTGCAGGTAGTCGAGCTTGCCGATCACGCCCTGCAGGTCACCGATGCCGTCGCCGTTCGAATCGACGAACGAGCGGATCATGCACTCGTAGAAGACCGAGCGCTTGTACCACTGCGGGTCGAGCGTCAGGCCGGGCAGCTGGATCGGGGCTGTGAAGGTCACCGTGCTCCTCGTCGAAGGTCCACGGGCCTCGTCGAGAGCCCGCCCCGGACACGATAGGCGCGCGATGCTGCGGGTGTCCGGGGTTTCGTGCGGATGTCTTCGTAGACTGGCGCCGATGCAACCGCCCGTGCTCTCCCCGTACCAGTCGCTCATGGCCGCCACGCCGGTGGTCCACCGGTCCGTGCAGGTCGACGGCCGCACCACGCACTACTGGGAGTACGGGCCGTCCGACGCGACGCAGACCGTCCTGGCGGTGCACGGCTTCCGTGGCGACCACCACGGCCTCGAGACCATCGCCGCGCACCTGGCGGGCGTGCGCGTGATCGTGCCCGACCTGCCCGGCTTCGGCGTGTCCGACCCGCTGCCGGTGTCCGACATCGAGTCGTACGTCGCCTGGTTGACCGCGTTCCACGCCGCGCTCGGACTCGGGCGCGACGCCGTCGTGCTCGGGCACTCGTTCGGCTCGATCGTGGTGTCCGCCACCGTCGCAGCGGGGCTCGACACCCGGCTGCTCGTCCTCGTGAACCCGATCGCCGCCCCCGCGCTGCAGGGACCCCGGGCGGTCGGCACCGGGATCGCGATCGGCTACTACCGGGCCGGCGCGGTGCTGCCGAAGCCGATCGGGCTCGGCATCCTGCGGAACGCCGCCATCGTGCGGGTGATGAGCATCGCGATGCTCAAGTCCCACGACCGCGGGATGCGCCGCTGGGTGCACGACCAGCACGACCGCTACTTCTCGGCCTTCGCGAACCGCACGAGCGTGCTCGAGGCGTTCCGCACCTCGGTCACCCACGACGTGTCCGAGTACGCGGACCGCATCGACGTGCCGGTCCTGATGATCGCCGCCGAGCACGACGACATCACGGCGGTGCCGGAGCAGCGCGCCCTGGCCGCACGCCTGCACGATGCCGAGCTCGTGGTCATCCCCGGGGTCGGCCACCTGGTCCACTACGAGACACCGGCACCGGCCGCCGCCGCCGTGCTGCGCCGGATGGCGGACACACCCGCGCGCCCTGGACGCGGCCGCGCCGCCAAGGCGGGCCGACCGGCGGGCGCGGGACGGGCCTCCAGGGCGACCGCGACGACGGCCAGCGCGACCGAGGAGACCGACGCGTGACGCGCCTGCGCATCGGCATCGACTGCCGCTACGTCCGCATCGGCCGCCACGACGGCATCAGCCGGTTCACCGCCGGGGTCGCCTGGAACCTGCCCGACCGGCACGACTTCGTGCTGCTCGTCCACGACGAGCGCCAGCTCGAATCCCTGCCGCGCGACCTGCCGTGGGAGCTGCTGCCAGCACCGACCGACGCGGGGGAGCCGCTCGTCGCGCGACGGGTGAACCGGCTCGGCCTCGACGCGGTGTTCTCGCCGATGCAGACGATGGGCTCGCGGGGGCGCGACTACACGCTCGTGCTGACGCTGCACGACCTGATCTACTACCGGAACCGCACGCCGCCGCGGGAGTTCTCGTGGCCGCTCCGGCTCGGGTGGCGCGCGTTCCACCTGTCGTGGGCGCCGCAGCGGTTCCTGCTGAACGGCGCCGACGGGGTCGTCACCGTGTCGGAGACGACCGCCGGGCTCATCGCCGAGCACCGGCTGACGAAGCGTCCCGTGACGGTGGCGTACAACGCCGCCGACCCGGCGACACCGCGAGTGGGCGGCGCGCCGCGCGACCGCTCGCTCGTCTACATGGGTTCGTTCATGCCCTACAAGAACGTCGAGACACTGGCGGCCGCGCTGCCGCTGCTCGGGGCGGACTGGACCCTGCACTGCATGTCACGGGTCTCGGACGCCGACCGCGCACGGCTCGAGGCGCTCGCGCCGGCCGGGGCGATCGTGTTCCACGACGGTGCGACCGACGAGGAGTACCTGTCCGTGCTCCGGTCGGCGACCGCCCTGGCGACCGCGTCGTTCGACGAGGGCTTCGGCATCCCGCTCGTCGAGGCGATGGGCGTCGGTACCCCGGTCGTGGTGAGCGACATCCCGATCTTCCGCGAGATCGGCGGCGGTGCGGCCGAGTACTTCGACCCGGCCTCGCCGTCGGCAGTCGCTGCTGCGGTGCGGCGGGTCGAGGAACGGTGGGACGAGGCCTCGGCGCAGTCGGTCGAGCGGGCGGCGCGGTTCCGGTGGCAGGACTCGGCGGAGCAGGTGGTGCGGGCGGTCGAGCGGGCCGTGGCCGACCGGCGCGCGCGGTAGGCGGGGGCGGGGCGGGGACGCGCGACGCGATGCGACATGGTCGACGTCGTACGACATCGGTTCCGTCGTTCCGCGTCGGCCACACGAACGATGACCGCTACTTCGCCGCGACCACCTCGACGCTCGCCCCGGGGAACACCTTGTGCGTCTCCTCGGTCACCCGCGCCACGATCGGCGGGACGGCAGCCCCTCGTCCCGGGGTCTCGACGGTGATCGCCTGGTCGGCGGCGCGGTCCGACGGGGTGCCACCGCGTTCCCACGAGCAGCGGACGGCCGTGACCCCGCCGATGTGGTCGAGCGTGTCCGCCAGCACCAGGCGCTTCGCCGTGACCGCACGGGAGTCGGAGACACCCACCTCGAGGGTGCCGAGGTCGGCGATCGCGACGACCCGGACGCCGTTGCCGCCAGCCGAGTCGGTCGCACGGCTCAGCGCGTCGACGAGGTCGGTCCGGGCGGCGGCGTCCAGCGACGGGTCGGCCGTGATCGTCGCGGTGGCGTCGTAGCTCGCGAAGCCGGTCTTCTCGGCCCGGTGGTGACGGACCTCGGTGACGCCCGGCACGTCGGCGAGCCGGTCGTCGAGCCGGTCGAGGGCCATGTCCGGTCGGGGGAACACGCCGCCGATGCCGTTCTGCACGCTGCCGATGATGGTGCCGAGCACGAGGGCGATCACCCCGGCGACGAGGACGGTGCTGCCGCCGATGACGAGCCAGGTGCGGGCCCGTTGTCCCATCGTGCGGGTCTGCACGCTGGCGGTCTCGGGACCGAAGGCACGGTCGAGGTCGTCGTCCTGCCGGTCGGCGGCTTGCCAGCCACCCGTGTCGGTTCCGTCGGTCACCATGTCGCCCCCTGGTTCGGGTGCGTCGGAGCCTAGTCGCAGGACGGCCCTGCCGTCCGCTCAGCCCCGGCGTTCCAGCGGGTTCTGGTAGTCGAACGCGTACCGCCCGGGCCCGTCCGAGACGTCGTCGATCGGGTCGTCGAACCGGACGAGCTCCGCGTGGAAGCGCTCGGGGTCCCAGCGGAACGAGTGGATCGAGCCGTTGCGGATCGGGGTGGCGTGCCGATCGGCGGTGCCGGGCGCCGCCTCGTTCACCACGCTCCGGATCACCGCGCCGTGGGTGGCGACGACCACGACCCCGCCGTCCAAGCGCACCGCGATCTCGCCGAGCGTCTCGGTGATGCGGGCGAGCAGCGCCGACCGGGACTCGCGCCCGGGGATGTCGTCGTGGGGGTACCGGGCCGTGACCTCGGTGTCGGTGAGTCCCTCGGCCTCGCCGTAGGAGCGTTCCGCCAACCCGGGGTACGTGGTGGGCGCTGCCAGTCCGAGGCGGTCGGCGATGATCGCCCCGGTCTCGGCGGCGCGGGAGAGCGGTGAGGCGACGACGGCGTCGAACCGCCGTCGGGCGAGGAGCTCGGCGGCGTCGGCGGCCTGTCGCCGTCCGGTGTCGTTGAGCGGGATGTCGGTGGAACCCTGGATGCGGCGCTGCGCGTTCCAGTCGGTCTCACCGTGCCGGACCAGGTACAGGAGCGTCGTCACCCGTCGATCATCCCAGACGGCTGAGCGGACCCCGCGGGCGCGGACCCCGCCGCCCCCAGCCGCTCGGCCAGGTGCACCAGCGTCTCGGTCGTCCCACCGTCGAGCTTCACGGCTGCGCGGCGGTCGCTGCGGGTGGCACCGCGGTTCACGATGACCACGGGGTTCTTGCGGCGGGCAGCGTGGTCGACGAGCCGCACGCCGGAGTTCACGGTCAGCGATGACCCCACCACGAGCAGCGCTTCGGCGTCGGCGACGATCGACACGGCCTCGTGGAACTTCTCGGTCGGCACGAACTCGCCGAAGAACACGACGTCCGGTTTGAGCATCCCGCCGCACACGGAGCAGTCGGGCACCACGAAGCGTTCGACGTCGGTGATCTCGACATCGCCGTCGGGCTGCAGCTGCACCGAGCCGGGCTCGTCGATCCACGGGTTGGCGCGGTCGATCGTCGTGGCGAGGTCGGCGCGCGAGAACACCTGCCCGCACGTCAGGCAGAGGGCGCGGTCCATCGACCCGTGGATCTCGACGACGCGGCGCGATCCGGCACGGAGGTGCAGACCGTCGACGTTCTGGGTGATGACCCCGGTGACGACACCCGCCTGCTCGAGCGCGGCGAGTGCCCGGTGTCCCTCGTTCGGCCGGGCTGCGGCGAAGCTCCGCCAGCCGAGGTGCGAGCCGGCCCAGTACCGCTGCCGCTTGGCGGCGTCCGATCGGAACTCCTGGAACGTCATCGGCTTGCGCACGACGCGTCCGGCGCCGCGGTAGTCGGGGATGCCGGAGTCGGTGCTCAGGCCGGCGCCGGAGAGCACGGCGAAACGTTTGCCCGCGAGCACCTCGACCACGCGGTCGAGGTCGTCCGCGGTCGGCGGACCGGTCGGCGCCCCGGTGGGCGGTCCGGTCGTCGACGCAGCATCATCCAGCACCCTGTTCACGGTACCCTCAACAGCCGACCGTCCCGGTCGCTTCCCGACCGGCACGCCAGCCGCGACGGCAACCGCGACACCAGCCGCCACACCGGCCGCGACGCCAGCCGCCACACCAGCGCGTCACCGGCCGGCCCACCACCTGCACCACACCGAAACGAGCCCCGTGCACCCCGTCCGCATCGACTCCCTCGACGACACCCGCCTCGACGACTTCGCCCGTCTGACCGACGTGGCGCTCCGCCGGGTGAGCGAACCGGAGGGCGGCCTGTACATCGCCGAGTCGAACACGGTCATCGAGCGCGCGGTCCGTGCCGGGCACGTCCCCCGGAGCATCCTGGTGCAGGAGAAGTGGCTCGACAGCGTCCTGCCGCTGGTCGCCGACCACGACGGTCCGGTCTTCGTCGGTCCCGACGCCCTGCTCGAGGAACTCACCGGCTTCCGCATGCACCGTGGCGCGATCGCCGCGGTGCAGCGCCCCGAGCTGCCGACGGTCGCCGAGGTGGTGCGGGACGCGAAGCTCGTCGTCGTGCTCGAGGACATCGTCGACCACACGAACGTCGGAGCCGTGTTCCGCAGCGTCGCCGGTCTGGGCGCCGACGCGGTCCTGGTCAGCCCGCGCTGCGCCGACCCGCTGTACCGCCGGAGCGTCCGGGTGAGCATGGGCACGGTCCTGCAGATCCCGTGGACCCGGATCGGCGAGTGGCCGGCGGCGGGCGAGGAACTGCGCGCGCAGGGCTTCCACCTCGCCGCGATGGCGCTCACCGACGAGTCCGTCGACCTGGCCGAGTTCGCCCGTGACGTCCCCGGCAAGGTGGCGCTCGTCATGGGCACCGAGGGGCAGGGGCTGACGCCCGCGGCGATCGCGTCGGCCGACACGACGGTGCGGATCCCGATGGCGCACGGCGTCGACTCGCTCAACATCGCCGCGGCGAGCGCCGTCGGACTGTGGGCGGTCACCCAGGCCCAGCGGCTCGCCTCCTAGCGCCGCGACGAGCGGACCGGGAGGCGCGGCTCGCGTCAGTGCTGCAGCATCCGTCCGGCGCGGATCACCAGGGCACGGTCGGTGCCCGGTCCGCCGACCAGGCAGACGCCGACAGGAGCGCCGTCCACGGTGAGGGCGGGAGCGCTGACCGCAGGCAGGCCGCCGACGCTCGCGAGGCTCGTCATCGCCGTCGTCGCGGTCCGGGTGCGTTCGAGCGCCGTGGTGTCGGCGGCGATGAGCGGTGCGGGCCCCGGGACGGTCGGGAAGAGCAGGGTCCGGTCGGCGAGCGCCGTGCGGATCGTGGCCCGGACGTCGTCGAGTCGCGCGACGGCGTCGGCGGTGGCGGCGCGGTCGTTCGCCCGAGCGGCGGCGAACCGGTCGCCGACGACGGCGCTCAGGGCGCCGGGGTGGGCGTCGATCCAGGCACCGTGGGCGGCGACGGCCTCGGCGGCCTGCACGAGGCGCAGGAGTTCGCGCAGGTCCTCGAGCGGCGGGACCCCGAGGTCGGCGAGCCGCACAGGACCGATCGGTGCGTCCTGTCCGGCGACGAACGCGGCGAAGGCCTGAGCGACGGCGGGCTCGACGAGGTCCACCAGCTCAGCGGGCACGAGCAGCTCGGTCGGCTCGTCCGACGCGGTCGCCGACACTGACGGCATGCTGGCGTCGAGCGCCGCGAGCAGGACGTCGGCGCTCCGGGTGAGCCACCCCACCGTGTCGAAGGACGGCGCCAGCGGGAGCAGGCCCTGTCGGGAGACCGCGCCGTGGGTCGTCCGGAGGCCCCACAGCCCCTGGTACGAGGCGGGGACCCGCACCGATCCCGCGGTGTCCGTGCCGATCCCGATCTCGGCCATCCCGAGACGGACGGCCGATGCGGATCCGCTGGACGAGCCTCCCGGCAGTCGGGTCGGGACCGCCCCGTTGGGCGGGGTGCCGTGGTGTTCGTTGCGACCCGTCAGGTTGTACGCGAACTCGTCGGTGCGCGCGATGCCGCGGATCGACGCGCCGGCGTCGAGGAGCGCGGCGACGGCGGCGGCCGGCGCGGCCTGGACGGGGGACTCGCGCAGGTACGTGGGGTTGCCGGCGCCGACGGGCTGGCCGGGGACGGCGTAGAGGTCCTTCACCGCGACGGTGCGTCCGTCGAGCGGTCCGGACGCGGTCGGGGCGACGAGTGGGTCCCCGACGGCCCGCCAGAGCGTGGTGTCGAACGCCTTGGGGCGGCCGGTGACGTGCGCGGCCTCGATGCGCCAGCGCGGTGGGGTGCCGGTGCCGGACCCCGTGTGGGTGCCCGTGTCGCCGTCGCGGCGCCACAGCTGGGTCTGGAGGCCGTGCCCACCCGCCGCGAACTCGGACACCGACACGACCAGGGCGAGTCCGTCGGCCAGGGAGCGGACCTCGACGCGCGTCAGCGAGCGGGTCTGGACCCCACCCCGTGCCCCGCGGAACGCGCTGATCGCGTCGTGCCCGACGAGCAGGCCGCGGTCGTCCCCGCGCATCGTGCCGGGCGCGTCGACGAACGCGGCGTCGAGGGCGTCGAGGTCGTTCGCGGCGAGGGCGGCCTCGTACGCGTCGAGGGCGTCGAGCAGGCCCTCCGGCGCTCCTGTGGTCATCGGGCGGGCTCCTCGAAGTCGGCCTTGCGGATGCGGGCGTGTACGCCGGTGACCAGGTCGACCACCTGCGAGATGTTGAAGTCCGTCGCCGCCGACAGGTACGCGTACGCCAGGTGCGGCTCCATGCCCCAGCGGGCACCGAGGATCGCGACGGCGTGCCGGACGCAGGCGCGGACGGCCTCGTCGAGGTCCGGGTCCATGCCGGTCGGCACGAGGAACTCGTGGGTCTCGACGAGCGGCCAGACCAGGTCACCGAACTGCTGCGCGGCCTCGGCGGCGGGCGTGACGTCGAACCGGACGGTCGCACGGAGCGATGCCTCCATCGCGGTCAGGGCGACCTCACCGTCGCCCTGCGCGAAGTGCGGGTCGCCGACGTAGGCGAGCGCCCCGGGCACCAGGACCGGCAGGTGCAGCTGCGCGCCGACCTGCAGCAGGTTCACGTCGACGTTGCCGCCGTGCCGGCCCGGTGGCACCGAGTGCAACCGCTCGCCGGGCGTCGCGACGCCCATGATGCCGAGGAAGGGGGCCAGCGGGAAGTGCGCGAAGCGGTCGCGGGCCCCGGTCAGGGGGATGCGGCCCCGCCGGCCCTCGGCCGTGTCGACCACGTCGGCGAAGACGCTGACCGTGGTGCAGTCGACCGGGTACTCGCCGTGCAGGGCACCACGGCCGTGCCGGTTCGAGACGACGCCGTAGTGCACGCGCGGCAGCGTCTCGAGCACCGTCATGGTCAGGACGTCGCCCGGTTCGGCACCCTCGACGGCGATCGGGCCGGAGACCACGTGCGGGCCGTCGGTGGCTGGGTCCCGGTGGCCGCTCCTGGCGATCGCGACGGCGTCGTCCAGCACGTGCTCGGGGGCGACCCCGTGCGACCCGAAGTACGTGCGCGGGTCGCTGCCCTGGTCGGGCAGGATGCCCTCGTGGCTGACGGTGTCGATCGTCACGTCGTCGCCGGGCGCGATCGTGATCGCGGGCCGGTCGTCGCCGTTCGGCAGTCGACCCCAGAGGACCGTGTCGGGGTCGACGGGCAGGTAGCGCGCCGAGCGGACGGGGCCCGCACCGGGCTGCAGGGTCGGGATCGCGGGAGTCGTCATCGTGGTCATCGGTCGGCCTTCCGTTCGACGAGGTGGGCGACGTCGGCGAGGTGGTCGGTCATCGCGTCACGGGCGCCGTCCTCGTCGTGACGTCGGATGCAGTCGAGGATCCGTTCGTGCCAGACGAACGACGAGCGGCGACCCTCGCTGGTGCTGTGCGACCGGGCACGGACGTCCTGCACCCACCCGCTGCTGAGCTCGCACAGGGACACCAGCAGCGGGTTGCCGGAGGCACGTGCGACCTGCACGTGGAAGGCGACGTCCTGGGCCAGTGACTCCTCGGGGGTGAGCCCCGCGTGCGTGGCGGCGAGGACGCGTTCGAGGGCGAGCAGGTCCGCTTCGCCGGCACGGACCGCGGCGAGGCCGGCGACCTTCGGCTCGACCACCGTGCGGAACTCGGCGACGTGCTCGGCTCGTCGCGCCAGGTCGTCACCGTGGGCCGCGCCCGTCTGCTGCTCGAGCAGGGCGGTCGCCTCCTCGGAGCGCGGCAGCACGACGGTGCCACGGCCGGGTGTCCGGGAGACGAGCCGACGGCGCTCGAGCTCCTGCATGGCCTCACGCACCGTGGTGCGTGACACGGCGAGGTCCTCGGCCAGGGTCCGCTCCGGCGGGAGCTTGTCGCCGGGTGCCAGGTCCTCGAGCACCAGGCGGGCCAGGTGCGCGGCGGTCGCGGCGCTCAGTGTGCGGCCTCTCTGCATGGGCAGGAGCCTACGGTCCGTTGGTCCGATTGGTTCATTGGTACGACCAACGTTTACACGCTCGTCACACGTCGGGTCGGAGCCGGAAACACGGCGGGCGAAGGGTGGGTCACGTCCGATCCATCCCGATGCGAGGAAGAACCACCATGGACCTGATCCTGCGCACCGCCCGCCTGACCGACGGCCGCCTGGTCGACGTCCACGTCGCCGACGGCACCATCGTCCGGGTCGCCGAGGCGGGCACGGAGGACGAGTCGACCGGCGCGGCGCACGTCGTGGACTGTGCCGGTCGCGTCGTGATCCCCGGGCTCATCGAGGCCCACCTGCACGTCGACAAGGCACTGCTCGACCGCGAACGACCGAACCCCGACGGCACCCTCGCCGGCGCGATCGCGGTGACGGGGGAGCTCAAGCGCGGCTTCACCCACGACACCGTCCGTGACCGCGCCCGGACCCTGCTCGACCAGGCGATCAGCAACGGCACGACACTCGTCCGGGCACACCCCGACGTCGACCCCGTCGTCGGACTGACCGGCGTCGAGGTGCTCCTCGCCCTGCGCGACGAGTACCGCGACGCCCTGGACCTGCAGATCGTCGCGTTCCCGCAGGAGGGCATCGCGAAGGCGCCGGGCACGCTCGCCCTGCTCCGCCGGGCGCTCGCCGCCGGCGCCGACGTGATCGGCGGCTGCACCTACAACGAGGCGACCCTGGCCGCGTGCCACGAGCACGTCGAGACCGTCCTCGACCTCGCCGAGGAGTTCGACGTGCCGGCCGACCTGCACGCCGACTTCGCCGACGACACGTCCGACCCGCGGTTCGCCCTCGCCGGGCACATCGCCGACCGCGTCGCCGCTCGCGGGCTGCAGGACCGGGTCGCCCTCGGACACGTGACCTCGCTCGCCAGCCTGCCGCCGGCCCCGCGCAGCGCCGTGCTCGCGAAGCTCGCCGCGGCCGGTGTCGCGGTGGTGCCGTTGCCCGCCACGGACCTGCACCTCGGCGGTCGCTCGGACGACCGGGACGTCCGCCGCGGGGTCGTCCCGGTGCGCGAACTCTGGGACGCCGGCGTCACGAGCGCCTACTCGTCGAACAACGTCCGCAACGCGTTCACGCCGTTCGGCAACGCGGACCTGCTCGACATCGGGTTGCTGCTCGCGCAGGTGGGGCACCTGTCCGGCCCCGACGACCTCGGGCGCGTGCTCGAGATGGCCACGTCGTCCGCAGCCCGCGTCGTGGGCGTCGCCGACACCCACGGCATCCGGCCGGGAGCCGCCGCCGACCTGGTCGTCCTGTCAACGACCGACCCGGAGGGGGTCCTGCTCGACCGCCCCGACCGGAACCTCGTGTTCAAGCGCGGCCGCGTCGTCGCGGAGACCACCAGGACCACCCGACTCACCACCGGGTCCACCACTCGATCGAAGGAGCTCACCCATGCGTGAACGGATCCCGCACGAGATCGTCGCCTCGGTCCTCGCCGGCACCACGGCGTTCATCGGCGGCAACGCGCTGCACCTGCCCACCTGGGCGATCTTCATCAGCTGGGCGGGGATGTTCCTGCTCGGGGCGAAGCCGACGCTCCGGAACGCCACCCGGCTCTGGGCGGCGATGCCGATCGGGTCCGCCTTCGGCCTCGTGATCGTGCTGCTCGACCAGCGCTTCGGCACGGTGCTCGGCGAGGGGCAGGCCGCGCGGAACACGGTGCTCGCGCTGCTCATCCTGGTCGTCAACTGCGCCCTGATGTACACGGGTCGGACGCGGCTGTTCGGGCTCGTCCCCGGCATGTTCCTCGGGTTCGCCTCGTTCTTCGCGACGTGCTTCGGCGGCTTCGGCTTCGATCCGGGCAACGCCTGGGCGGCATGGGTCTCGGTCGTCGTGATGAACGCGCTCGGCCCGGTGTTCGCGTACCTGTCCCGACGGCTGACGTTCGCGCGGCCCGCCACGACCGGGGCGACGACGGACACGCCCGCCGCCGAGCAGCCGGTCGCAGCCCGGGTCTAGGGACCGACCGGTACGCTCGGTTCCCGTGTCACGAGTCGTCCGCCGCCCCCGCTCCGCCGTCCGGAGGCCCGTGACGATCTCCGCCATCGCGGTCCTCGTGCTCGTCGCCGGGTACCTCGTGGCCGCGGCCGTCGTGCCGTTCGGCCCGGCGAGCGCCTCGACCACGACGTACTCCGCCCCGACGTCGAGCGTGCCGGCCCTGAGCTTCCCCGGCTACGGCGCCACCGCGGTCGAGGCCACCGACTTCCCGGAGAGCCTGCGCACCAGCGGCGACGCGAAGCCCCGCTCGATCGCGAGCATCACCAAGATCGTCACGGCGCTCGTGGTGCTCGACGAGAAGCCGATGGCTGCGGGGGAGTCCGGTCCCGCGATCACCTTCACACCGAAGATGGAGTCGCTGTACGCCAAGTACGCGGCGATGAACGGCGAGGTCGCGCCGATGCCGGCGGGCCTGAAGCTCACCGAGCACCAGGCGTTCCAGGTGATGCTCATGAAGTCTGCGAACAACTACGCCGGCGCCCTCGCCATCTGGGCGTTCGGCTCGATCGCCGAGTACGAGCAGGCGGCGACGAAGTGGCTCGAGGAGTACGACCTCGACGACACCACGATCCACGAGCCGACCGGTCTCGACCCGCAGAACACCTCGACCGCCACCGACCTGGTCGACCTCGGCCAGCTCGCGCTCGCGGATCCGGTCGTCAAGGAGATCGTCGGCACGAAGGACGTCACGATCCCGACGGTCGGTGAGATCGAGAACTCGAACAAGCTCCTCGGTCTGGACGGCATCGAGGGCATCAAGACCGGCACCCTCGACGAAGCGGGCGCCTGCCTGCTGTTCGCGGCGACCTACGAGCGCGGCGGACGCGACGTCACCGTCATCGGCGTGATGCTCGGCGGGGTCGACCACGACTCGCTCGACGTCGACGTGCAACGGCTGCTCCGGTCGGTCGCCGACAACTTCCAGGTCGTGCCCCTCACCCACGCCGGGCAGACCTTCGGCACGTTCTCCACCCCCTGGCAGGACGAGGCCGACGCGGTCACCGCGAAGGCGGCCGAGGTCCTGGTCTGGGGGAAGACGAAGGTGCGGGCGAAGGCGCACCTCGACGAGGTCACCCTCGGGACGAAGGGCGAGCGGGTCGGGACGGTCCGCTTCACGGTCACGGACCACGACCCGGTGACGGTGCCGCTCGTGCTCGAGCGGACGATCGACGACCCCGGCGTCTGGTGGCGCTGGACGAACCCGTTCCAGGGCTGACGGGCCCCGTCCCCTGACGCCCGCCGTCCGGAGTCCGTAGTGTCGGTCGGGTGACGACGACGACGTTCTCCCGGACCACCCCCTCCGCCCGCGACATCGACGCCCGCGGGGTGCTCGCGTTCGTCGACGCCCTCGAATCGACCCCCGGTGTCGAGCCGCACAGCCTGATGCTGCTCCGCCACGGCCAGGTCGTCGCCCAGGGGTGGTGGCAGCCGTACGCGGCCGACCGGGTGCACCTGCTCTACTCGCTGAGCAAGAGCTTCACCGCGGCGGCCGTCGGCATCGCGGTCCGTGAGGGCCTCATCGACCTCGACGCCACCGCCCTGTCGTACTTCCCGGAGCTCGACGCCGAGATCACGGACGAACGCAGCCGCCGCATCCGGGTCCGGCACCTGCTCGCGATGGCGAGCGGCCACCGCGAGGAGACCCTCGACCGCGCTCGCGCCGCCGACCCGACGAACACCGTCCGGGGTTTCCTGCTCACCCCGCCGGACGAGGAGCCCGGCTCCGTCTTCGCCTACAACCAGCCCTGCACGTACACGCTCGCGAGCATCGTGCGACGGGTCAGCGGCGGATCGCTCGTCGAGTACCTGCGGCCGCGGCTGCTCGACCCGCTCGGCATCGACGACCTCGCCTGGCGACGCGACGAGACGGGCGCCGAACTCGGGTTCAGCGGGTGCTACGCCCCGACCTCGGCGATCGCCGCGCTCGGCCAGCTCTACCTGCAGCGCGGGGTGTGGGACGGCGAGCGGATCCTCGACGAGGACTGGGTCGCCGCTGCCACGACGACCCAGGTCGAGAACCCGGGCGAGGAGAACCCGGACTGGTCCCAGGGCTACGGCTTCCAGTTCTGGATGGCCCGCCACGGCTTCCGCGGCGACGGCGCCTACGGCCAGTTCTGCGTCGTCCTGCCCGAGCGGGACGTCGTCCTCGCGATCACGGGACAGAGCCTCGACATGCAGGCGGTCCTCGATGCGGCCTGGCAGCACCTGCTGCCCGCCGTCGACCGTCCGTCCGACGCCGCCGCGGACACCGCCCTGGAGGCCCGACTCGCCTCCCTGGCGCTGCCCGCGGTGCGCGGCGGCTCGCTCCAGGGCCTCGTCGACGTCGGCCCGTTGGCCCACGACGACGCGGGGTGGCGGCTCACGCTCGACGTCGACGGGGGGACGCTGTCCGTGCCGGTCGGCGAGGGGGAGTGGCTCGTCGAGGGACCGCTCGCGGCGAGCGGCGCCGTCGCCGCCGACGGCCGGACCGTGCTCGTCGACGTGCGGTTCGTCGAGACCCCGCACCTGGCGCACGTCCGGATCGACCGGCAGACCGGCACCGCCACCACCGCGTGGGAGACCGAGCCGCTGCACGACGGCCCGCTCACGCTGCGGCGCCCGGCGGACTGACCGCTACGGGGTGTCGGACCGGTGCTCGACGACGTCCTGCAGCTCGGGGCGCTTGGCCGAGACGCCGTCGCCCGACGACGTGTGCTTGATGCGCCGGACGACCCACGGCACCAGGTACTCCTTCGCCCAGCCGAGGTCCTCGGCACGGGCTTCGCGCCAGGGCCGCGCCTCGAGCGGATCCGGGTTGAACGGCTCCAGCCCGTGCGGCACCCCGAGGGCGTCGAGCACCGCCGCGGCGATCGTCGAGTGGCCCATCGGGGAGTGGTGCAGCCGGTCCGGCGCCCACATGCGCGGGTCGCGGAGCACCCGGAGCGCCCACATGTTCGCCACCAGCGCGCCGTGCTTCAGGGCGATGGCGTGCAGGTTCTCGTTGTAGATCGCCGTCTTGCCGCGCACCATGCCGAGCACCGGCGTCATGCCGACGTCAGGGCCGGTGAAGAGCACCACTGTGGCGCCGTCGCTCCGCAGTCGCGACACCATGGCGTCCACCCGTTCGGCGAGTTCGTCGGGATCGGAGCCCGGCCGGATGATGTCGTTGCCACCGGCGGACACCGTGACCAGGTCCGGGCGGAGCGCGAGCGCCGGTTCGACCTGCTCGTCGATGATCTGCTGCAGCAGCCGCCCGCGGACCGCCAGGTTGGCGTACGCGAAGTCGTCGGACCCGTGCGCGAGCACCTCGGCGACACGGTCCGCCCACCCGCGGTTGCCCCCGGGGACCGTGGGGTCGGGGTCGCCGATCCCCTCGGTGAACGAGTCACCGATCGCGACGTACCTGGACCAAGGATGACGATCTGACACGCTCCGGACCCTAGTCTCGTGCCATGACGAAGGCCAACACGGACGCAGGCACGGACGCAGGCACGGACGCGGCACCCTGGACCGTGCCGGACGACCTGCTCGCCCGCATCGCCGACCGTGCCCCCGGGTACGACGCCGCGAACGCCTTCTGCGCCGAGGACCTCGACGAGCTCCGCTCCGCCGGCTACCTGCGCATCGGGGTCCCGGTTGCCCAGGGCGGTTCCGGACTCGGCCTCCGCGCCACGGCCGCCGTCCAGCGGACCCTCGCCCAGGCCGCGCCGGCGACGGCACTCGGCCTCGGCATGCACCAGGTGTGGGTGCAGGCGGCGCGCGCCGTGCGTGCGCGAGGCGAGTCGTTCCTCCAGGCCGTCACCGACCACGCCGCGGACGACCAGCTCCTCGCGTTCGGGGTGAGCGAACCCGGCAACGACGCCGTCCTGTTCGACTCGTCGACGACGGCGGAGCCGGACGGCGACGGCGGGTACCGCTTCACCGGCACCAAGGTGTTCACGTCCCTCGCGCCGGCGTGGGACGTGCTGAGCGTGTTCGGCAAGGACGAGACGGGGCCGGAACCGCGGCTCGTGCACGGCTTCGTGCTCCGGTCCGACGGCGACGTCGAGCACCTGGACGACTGGGACACCCTCGGCATGCGGGCGACGCAGAGCCGCACGACGAAGCTGCACGGCGTGCACGTGCCCGCCGACCGCATCGTCCGGTCGCTGCCCGTCGGACCGAACCAGGACCCGCTCGTGTTCGGGGTCTTCGCGGCGTTCGAGCTGCTCATCGCGTCGGTGTACGCCGGCGTCGCCGAGCGGGCCATCGCGCTGGCGGTCGACGCCGTCGGGCGACGCGTGGCGGTCGACGGCTCGCCCCGGTCGCACGACCCCGACGTCCGTCGTGCCCTCGCGGACCTGCGCGGTGCCGTCGACGCGATCACCCTGCAGGTCGACGCCCTCGCCCGCTCGGTGGACGAACGCGACGAGCTCGGCGCCCGGTGGTTCCCGCTGCTCGTCGGCACGAAGGCGCGGGCGGTGGACACGGCACAGCACGTGGTGGACGAGGCGATGCGGGTCGTCGGGGGCTCGGCGTTCCGGTCGTCGAGCGAGCTCGCCCGCCTGGCGCGCGACGTGCGGGCCGGCCAGTACCACCCGTCGTCGCGGGACTCGGCGGCGCGCACCCTCGCGACGTCGTTGCTCGGCCCGCCCGCCTGACGCGGCACCCGCCGGGCGCCGGGCGTCGGGCGCGCGAGCACGGTGCGGGACTTGTGGGCTGGTGCGAGGTTGCCCGCTCCGTGCGGCCTTGTAGCGCCGCACCGAGCGATCAACCCGGCACGGATCGACGAAGGTCGCACGGTGCTCTCGGCACATAGCGACCTCCGCACGCCGAGCCGGGCGGCGATGTCGGTGGTGCCTGGCATCATCTCGGTGTGAGCAAGCAGGACGGTAGCAACCGGCTCGTCTCCGACGCCCCGGTGGACGACGTCTCGGCGACGGTGCTGCACGTCGACATGGACGCCTTCTTCGCGTCCGTCGAACTGCTCGACCGGCCCGATCTGGTGGGGCTGCCGGTCATCGTCGGCCACGACTCCGACCGGTCCGTGGTCACCGCGGCGACGTACGAGGCCCGCAAGTACGGGGTGAACTCCGCGATGCCGATGGCGATCGCGAAGCGCCGCTGCCCGAACGCGATCATCGTCGAGCCGCACTTCGAGAAGTACCGCGACAAGTCCGCCGCGGTGATGGCGATCTTCGACCGGTTCACCCCGCGGGTCGAGCGGCTCGGCATCGACGAGGCGTTCCTCGACGTCGCCGGTGCGCTCCGGCTGTACGGCACGCCGTGGGAGATCGGTCGGGCCATCCGACGCACGGTCCAGGCCGAGACGGGCCTGCACTGTTCGGTCGGCGCCGCATCGACCAAGTTCGTGGCGAAGCTCGCGTCGAGCCGGTCCAAGCCGGACGGGCTGCTCGTCGTCCCCGGAGCCGACACCATCGCGTTCCTGCACCCGCAGCCGGTCTCGGCGCTCTGGGGCGTCGGCGGCAAGACGCAGGAGACCCTCGAGCGCCGTGGCATCCGGACCGTCGGCGACCTGGCGAACACGCCGCTCGGGTCGCTCGTGTCCGCCCTCGGGCCCGCTGGTGGCCAGCGCCTGCACGACCTGTCGTGGGGGCGCGATCCCCGCGTCGTCGACACCGGCGTCGGCGAGAAGTCCATCGGGCACGAGGTCACGTTCGGCCACGACCTGACCGAACGGGACGACGTCGCGCGTGAACTCCTGCGCCTCGCCGACAAGGTCGCCGTCCGCCTGCGCCACGCGGACGTGCAGGCCCGCACCGTCGCACTCAAGGTCCGCTACACCGACTTCACCACCCTGACCCGCTCGCGGACCCTCGCCGAGCCCACCGACGTCGCCAAGCGGCTGCACCGTGAAGCCGTCGAGCTGTACGACGTGCTGCACCGGCCGGGCAACCGGATCCGGCTCATCGGGGTCCGCGGCGAGAACCTCGTGCCGGCCGCGGCGAGCAACGCGCTCTGGGACGACGACGCGCCGTGGCGCGAGACCGAGACGACGGTGGACGCGGTCGCCGCGCGGTTCGGCGCAGGCGTGCTGCGACCGGCATCCCTGGTCCGCCGGACCCCCGACGGCCACGTCCCGCACGCCAGGCAGGACTGACGGTGGCGGTAGAATCAGGTCCAGTGAGCGCAGCGGAGTACGAACAGCAGCAGCCCGCCACGCTGTGGGCCGAGTCGGGGGACGACCGGGCCGGAGACGGCGCCGCGGGGTCGACCGACACGTCGTCGGGCGCATCGTCCTCCGCGCACGCCGACGCGGTGGCGCGCGACGAAGCCGACGCGGCCGCCCTGGCCGAGGCAGCCGGCAACTCGGCCGTCCAACACCTGTCGCCGGCGTTCCCGGACCGCGCTGCGTGGGGGACCGCGTCGAAGCTCCGCGCCTGGCAGGTCGAAGCCCTCACGAAGTACTTCGAATCCGAGCCGCGCGACTTCCTCACGGCAGCGACGCCCGGCGCCGGCAAGACGACGTTCGCGCTGCGTCTGGCCACCGAGCTGCTCGCGCGCGGCACCGTCGACCGCATCGTGGTCGTCGCCCCCACCGAGCACCTCAAGCGGCAGTGGGCTGACTCCGCCGATCGCGTGGGCATCCGGATCGACCCGATGTTCAAGAACGGCGACGGCATGTTCGGCCGGCACTACCAGGGCGTCGCGATCACGTACGCCCAGGTCGGCATGAACCCCGAGGTGCACAAGAAGATCACCGAGGGCGGGCGCACCCTGGTCGTCCTCGACGAGGTCCACCACGGCGGCGACGCACTCACCTGGGGCGACGGCATCAGAGAAGCGTTCTCCGGCGCCACCCGACGACTCTCGTTGTCCGGCACGCCGTTCCGCTCCGACACCGCGCCGATCCCGTTCGTCCAGTACGCACCCGACGAGCAGGGCATCCGCACCTCGATCTCCGACTACAACTACGGCTACGGCCGTGCGCTGAAGGACGGCGTCGTCCGACCCGTGCTGTTCATGGCCTACGCCGGCCAGATGCGCTGGAAGACCCGGATGGGCGACGAGATGTCGGCCTCCCTCGGCGAACAGGTCACGAAGGACATCACCGCGCAGGCGTGGCGCACCGCGTTGTCTCCCGAGGGCGAGTGGATGCCGGCCGTGCTGTCCGCAGCCGACAAGCGCCTCACCGAGGTGCGCCGTGGTGTGCCCGACGCCGGCGGTCTGGTGATCGCGACGGACACCACCACGGCCCGCGCGTACGCCCGGATCCTGCAGCAGATCACCGGGGAGCGGCCGACCGTCGTCCTGTCCGACGAGGCCGCCGGGTCCAGCCGGATCAGTGCGTTCGCCGACGACACCTCGCGGTGGATGGTCGCCGTCCGCATGGTGTCCGAGGGGGTCGACGTCCCGCGG
The DNA here is from genome assembly GCF_057812125.1 of Curtobacterium sp. ABR8. Taxonomy (NCBI): domain Bacteria; kingdom Bacillati; phylum Actinomycetota; class Actinomycetes; order Micrococcales; family Microbacteriaceae; genus Curtobacterium; species Curtobacterium sp. ABR8. Next base: position 2,168,368 of record NZ_CM173818.1, on the reverse strand, counting down.
CTCTGCGTCGGGGTCTACGCCACGAGCGCCAGCACCCCGCTGTTCTTCGCCCAGGTGATCGGCCGCTTCGTGCGTGCCCGCCGCCGCGGGGAGACCGCATCGGTGTTCCTGCCCAGCGTGCCCGGCCTGATGGCGCTGGCCGCGACCCTCGAGCTCGAACGCGACCACGCCCTCGACCGTCCCAAGGACGCCGACGACGGCATGTACAACCCCGAAGACGCGATGGTCGCCGAGGCCAACAAGGAAGACCGGGCGTCCGAGAGCCTGCTCGAGGTTCAGCCGTTCGAGGCGCTCGACTCGCAGGCGTCGTTCGACCGCGTCCTGTACGACGGCGGCGAGTTCGGCACCGGCGGCGAGGTCGGGTCGCTCGAGGAACTCGACTTCATCGGCATCCCCGGGCTGCTCGAACCCGACCAGGTGCGCGACCTGCTCCGGGCGCGCCAGGCGACCCAGGCGAAGCGCTCCAAGGGCCGCACCGTGAAGGACGGCCTGCCGAAGGCCGCCGAGCCCGAGAACCGTCCGATGTACATGACGATCAAGGAGCAGCGCACCGAGCTCGCCCGGCTCGTGTCGATCTGGTCGCGGCACTCGAACGAGCCGCACGGCGCCATCCACGCCGAACTCCGGCGGATCAGCGGTGGTCCGGCGGTGGCCCAGGCGAGCATCGAGCAGATCCAGAAGCGCATCGACGTCCTGCGCTCCCGCATCGGCGGGCGCCGGTGACGGGTGCGGTCCGGGCGGTCCGCCCGTGATCGAGTCCGTCGACGACCGCACCTGGTACGTCAAACGCGACGCAGAGTCCTCTCCCGAGGCGATCATCGACCGGTTCGGGGGCGGCTACCGGCTGCGACGGTTCTCGCTGACCGAGTCCCGACGGACCCCGCACGGCGTCTACACGGGTGTCGACCTGGCAGAGACGGCCTGGTGGCGGCTGCGCGACAGGCCGCGCAGCTCATGACGCGCCAAGCCAAAGTCCGGTAGACCGGAGGAATGGCAGACTCGATCCCTCACGTCCTCGTCCTCGGCGGCGGCTCCGCTGGCTACAGCACCGTCAAGCAGCTGCAGAAGCACGCAGCGACCGTGCCCATGCGCATCACGCTCGTGGACCAGAACACCTACTACACGTACCTGCCGTTCCTGCCCGAGGTCGCCGGCGGCCACATCGCCCCGAAGGACGTCACCGTCGAACTGCGCCGTGCGCTGCGCAAGACCCGCGTCATCCAGGGCAAGGTCACCGGGATCTCGTCGGCGGACAAGACCGTCTCGATCGCGACCGCCGGTGGCGACGACCGCACGCTCGGCTACGACCAGCTCGTCGTCGCGCTCGGCTCGGTCACCCGCACCTTCCCGACCCCCGGGCTCGAGGAGTACGGCGTCGGCTTCAAGAGCGTGGAAGAGGCCGCCTACGTGCGCGCCAAGCTCCTCGACAACATCGCGAAGGCCGCTGCCACGCGTGACGAGGACGAACGTCGTCGCCTGCTCACCAGCGTCTTCGTCGGCGGTGGCTACACCGGTGTCGAGGCGATCGGCGAGCTCTTCGACGTCTCGCAGGCCGCCATCAAGACGTACCCGTCGCTCGCGGGGGAGCAGCCCCGCTGGATCCTCATCGACGCACTCGACCGTGTCGCGCCCGAGGTCGGCCCGGAGCTGTCCAAGTGGACGCTCGAGTCGCTCCGCGCCCGTGGCATCGACGTGCGTCTGAAGACCACCATGCCGAGCGCCGAGGACGGCATCGTCAAGCTCTCCGACGGCGACGAGATCCCGACCGGGCTGCTCGTGTGGACCGCCGGCGTCAAGCCGAACCCGCTGCTCGACGCCTCCGACCTGCCCCGCGGACCGAAGGGGCACCTCGCCGCCAACGCGAAGCTCCAGGTCGAGGCAGAGGACACGCACGAGGTCGTCCCCGGCGTCTGGGGCCTCGGCGACGTCGCACAGGTGCCCGACCTGACGGCCGACAAGCAGCCGGCGTTCTACCCGCCGAACGCGCAGAACGCCGTGCGCCAGGCCGTCGTGGCGGCGGACAACGTCGTCGCGACGATCACCGGCAAGCCCCTCGAGGAGTACCGCCACCCCTCGATCGGCACGGTCGCCTCGTACGGTGTCGCCAAGGGTGCCGCGAACATCAAGGGCATCAAGATGACGAACCTGCTGGCCTGGCTCGCCCACCGTGCGTACCACGTGTACGCGATGCCGACGCTGAACCGCAAGGCGCGCATCGTCATCGGCTGGGTCACCGGCGCCGTCTCGGGCCGCGACGCGACCTCGCTCATCAAGGAGACGGACCCGCGTCGCAACTTCGTCGAGGCGTCGAAGAGCTAGGAGACGGAACGCGGCATCAGACCGCAATTTCGTCGAGGCGTCGAAGTCCTCGACGCAACCACCTGACGGACGGGAGGCGCGGTGCCAGCTGGCACCGCGCCTCCCGTCCGTCTGTGCGCGCGCTGCAACCCGCGCTCCGGCCCGACCCGGAACGACACCATCGACGTCGTGCGGCGGCCGCGAGCGCAGCGAACTGGCCCTGGCCGCGCGGCGGCCGTGAGCACAGCGAACTGGCCATCCCCGAGGCGGTGACGCCCTGAGCGCAGCGATGGCGGCACTCGCCGGGAGGCACAACAGAAAATGCCCCCGGACCGAAAGGTCAGGGGGCATTGCATGTTCTGTGTCCGAAGGGGGACTTGAACCCCCACGCCCTAATACGGGCACTAGCACCTCAAGCTAGCGCGTCTACCAATTCCGCCATCCGGACTGGATGTGTGGCGATTTCCCCGGGTTTCCCCGGCGTCCCTGCCGAGAGAAAACACTAGCACGGGTCTGAACGCCCGATGAACACGGCCGCGCATCCCGGGCGCGTCCAGCCTGCGGTGTCTCCGGGCCGAGCCGCGTCGGTACGGACCGATACCGTGGTGGCATGACGAACCCGGAGTCGACCGCGACCGAGCTCGAGGCCACCGCGGCGATCGCGCGTGACCTCATCCGCATCGACACGACGAACTGGGGCGAGGGGAAGTCGCGCGGTGAGACCGAAGCGGCGCACTACGTCGAGGACAAGCTGCGCGGGTTGGGCCTCGAGCCGCAGCTGTTCGAGTCCGAGCCGGACCGCGTGAGCGTCGTGGCACGCGTCCCTGGTCGGAACCGGGACAAGCCGGCGCTGGTGGTGCACGGACACCTGGACGTCGTGCCGGCCGACCCGGCGAACTGGTCGGTCGACCCGTTCGGCGGCGTGGTCAAGGACGGTTCGCTGTGGGGACGGGGCGCCGTCGACATGAAGAACATGGACGCGATGATGCTCACGTCGCTGGCTGACGTCATCGAGCAGCACGGGGCTCCCGAGCGCGATCTCGTGATCGCGTACTTCGCCGACGAGGAAGCCGGGGGAGTCCTCGGTTCGCACCACGTCGTCGAGCACCACCCCGAGGTCTTCGCCGGGGCCAGCGCCGCCATCAGCGAGGTGGGCGGGTACTCGATCACCCTCGGCGACCGCCGCGCCTACCTGCTGCAGACGGGTGAGAAGGCGCTGATGTGGATCAAGCTCGTCGCGCGCGGTACGGCGGCACACGGTTCCCACGTCATCCGCGACAACGCCGTGACGAAGCTCGCCGCGGCGGTCGCCCGGATCGGCAGCGAGGAGTGGCCGGTGCGCCTGTCGGCCACGACGGACGCGATGGTCGCCGAAGTCGCTCGGTTCCTCGGCGTCGACCCGACGGTGACCGGCCCGGACGAGGTCGCGCTGGCGACGGGGTCGGCCTCGCGGTTCATCCACGCCGCCCTGCACACCACGACGAACCCGACGGTCCTGACCGCGGGCTACAAGCACAACGTGATCCCGGACACGGCCGAGGCGCTCGTCGACATCCGTTGCCTGCCCGGTGACGAGGAGTCGGTCCTCGCTCGCGTGCGGGAGCTCGCCGGCGACGAGGTCGAGGTCGTGATGTCCTTCCGCGACATCGGTCTCGAGCAGGACTTCGGCGGACCGCTCGTCGACGCCGTCCGCGACGTCCTCGGTCGCCACGACCCGGGCGCCCCGGTGCTGCCCTACCTGCTGTCCGGCGGCACCGACAACAAGGCGCTGTCGACGCTCGGGATCGCGGGGTACGGCTTCGTGCCGCTCCAGCTGCCCGCAGGGGTGGACTTCCCGGCGATGTTCCACGGCGTGGACGAGCGGGTGCCGCTCGACTCACTGGCCTTCGGTCGGCGCGTCCTCGGGGACCTCCTGGCCACGTACTGATATTGTTCATGGTCGCCTCCGTGGCGGTGTCCTGACCGACCTCCCCCGAAAGGCCCGTGCGTGCACATCCTCGAGGCGATCTTCCTCGGCTTCGTCCAGGGGCTCACCGAGTTCCTGCCGGTGTCCTCCAGCGCGCACCTGCGCATCGTCGGGCTGTTCCTGCCCGACGCGAAGGACCCGGGCGCGGCCTTCACCGCGGTGACGCAGCTCGGCACCGAGACCGCGGTGCTCATCTACTTCTGGAAGGACATCACCCGGATCATCGGACGGTGGTTCCGTTCGGTGTTCCGGCGCGACGTCCCGAAGGGCGACCCCGACGTGCGGCTCGGGTGGCTCGTGATCCTCGGGACGATCCCGATCGGCATCGCGGGGCTCCTGTTGAAGGACTCCATCGAGACCACGTTCCGCTCGCTGTGGATCGTCGCGATCGTGCTCATCGTCTTCGGCATCGTGCTCGGCGTGCTCGACGTCGTCGGCCGCAAGGAGCGTCGGATCGAGCACATGACCTTCGGCGGCGGCATCCTGATCGGGCTCGCCCAGGTGCTCGCGCTCGTCCCCGGGGTGTCCCGCTCCGGCGCGACCGTGTCGATGGGGCTCGCGCTCGGCTACACGCGACCGGCTGCCGCGCGGTTCGCGTTCCTGCTGGCGGTGCCGGCCGTGTTCCTCTCCGGTCTGTACGAGGCCGCGACGAGCCTCGGCGACCACGGGGCGCCGTTCGGACTCGCCGACACGCTCATCGCGACGGTGGTGGCGTTCATCGTCGGGTTCGTGGTGATCGCGGCGTTCATGAACTACATCAGCAAGCGCAGTTTCATGCCGTTCGTCGTCTACCGCATCGCACTCGGTATCGTTCTCATCGTGTTGTTGTCGCTCGGAGTGATCCAGCCGTGAGGGCCTGGCAGGCCCCGCCCGTCCCCGACGTCCCCGGCGCAGCGCCGCGGCCCGTCGTGCACGACACCGCCACCGGGAAGCCGGTCGACCCGACGCACGGCGACGAGCGCGCCGCGCTGTACGTGTGCGGGATCACCCCGTACGACGCCACGCACCTCGGCCACGCGGCGACGTACCTGGCGTTCGACACGCTGGGCCGCGCCTGGCGCGACGCCGGCCTCGACGTCGAGTACGCGCAGAACGTCACCGACGTCGACGACCCCCTGCTCGAGCGCGCCACCCGCGACGGCGTCGACTGGCGCGAGCTCGCCGCCTCGCAGATCGACCTGTTCCGCCGCGACATGGAGTCGCTCCGGATCCTTCCGCCCGACGACTTCGTGGCCGTCACGGACGAGGTCGACCGCGTTGCCGAGGCCGTCGCGTTCCTGCAGGAGACCGGCTCCGCCTACGAGGTCCCCACCCCGGACGCCGAGGGCGACGACCTCTACTTCGACGTGAACCACCCCACCGACGCGTGGTCGCTCGGCGACGAGAGCGGCCTGGACCGCGAGACCATGCTCACGCTCGCCGCCGAGCGTGGCGGCGACCCGGAGCGCCCCGGCAAGCGCGACCCCCTCGACCCGCTGCTCTGGCGTGCCGCCCGCGACGGTGAGCCGAGCTGGGACTCCGAGATCGGCCCCGGCCGACCCGGCTGGCACATCGAGTGCAGCGTCATCGCCGGCGACCGCCTCGGCCTGCCGATCAGCGTGCAGGGCGGCGGCAGTGACCTCGTCTTCCCGCACCACGAGATGAGCGCGGGACACGCAGCCGCGCTGGCGCACCAGCCCCTGGCACACGCGTTCGTGCACACCGGGATGATCGCCTACCAGGGCACGAAGATCTCGAAGTCGCTCGGCAACCTCGTCACGGTGCGTGGGCTGCTCGACGACGGCGCAGACCCCCGTGCGATCCGGCTCGCACTGCTGTCGCACAAGTACTCCGACGACTGGGAGTGGTTCGACGCCGAGCTCACGAGTGCCACGACGCGGCTCGCGACCTGGGACGCATGGGCGTCGGGTGCATCTGCAGGGCACGCCGACGACGCGGCTGACGTCGCGTCGCGGATCCGGGCGCGGGTGTCCGACGACCTCGACACGCCGGGTGCGGTCGCCGCGGTCGACACGGCCATCGCGGGCGGCACGGCGTGCACGCCGGAGCTCGCCGACCTGATCGACGCCCTGCTCGGCATCCGCCTGGGCTGACGCAGGCCCCGGTCGCCCGGTCGCCGCGCCCGGGCCGGTTCGGTTCGGTTCGGTTCGGTTCGGTTCGGTTCGCCAAGGTTCCACGACATGCCGCGCGCGTGCCGCCGAGGTTCCACGAACGGCCGTGTGCGGCCGCGAAATGCCGAGATCTCGGAACCTCGGCGATCGCGGCCGGGCGCGTTGGACGCGACCGTCGGGGGACGGGAGGCCCGTGGCGGGCGGGCACCGTGCCTCCCGTCCGCCGACCGGTCGTGACGGGGTCGGTGCCTGCGGCCGGCAGATGACGACCGCTCGACGCGCGCGAGCCGCGCGACACGCCATGGGCGTTGCGCGCAGGTTCCACAGACGGCAGCGTGCGGCGGCGACATGCCGAGATTTCGGAACCTCGGCGAACGGGTCCGGGCGCGCCGGGGCTGCCCGCCCCGCCCGCCCCGCCCGCCCCGCCCGCGCCCTACTGCTGGGGCGGCTGCGGGGGACGCCAGGGCCCCTCGCCACCGGCCGTGCCGCCGTCCTTGCCGTCCTTGTGCTCGCGGCGTCGCAGGTACTGCTCGAACTCCTGCGCGATCGCGTCGCCCGAGGCCTCGGGGGAGTCGACGGTGTCGCGGGCCTGCTCGAGCTGCCCGATGTAGGACGCCATGTCCTCGTCGTCGGCGGCGAGGGCGTCGATGCCGTCCTCCCACTCGGTCGCGTCGTCGAGCAGCGTGCCGCGGGGCACGGTGACGTCGGTGAGCTCCTCGATCTTGTCGAGCAGCGAGAGCGTGGCCTTGGGCGACGGCGAGTTGTGCACGTAGTGCGGGACCGAAGCCCAGAGCGACAGCGTGGTCAGCCCGGCCTTGTCCATCGCGTCGGCCAGGACGCCGAGGATGCCCGTCGGACCCTCGTACGACGACTTGTCGACGTCGAACGCGGTGCGGACGCCGGCGTTCTCGCTCGACACGAAGACCGAGATCGGTCGGGTGTGCGGGACGTCGGCGAGCATCGCACCCACGAAGACGACGGCGTCGATCGAGTACACGTCGGCGAGGTCGATGATCTCCGCGCAGAAGCCGCGCCAGGTGCGCGAGGGCTCCGGCCCGACGAGCACGAACACGTCGCGGTCGGTCGGGGAGCCGGTGGCGCCGATGACGGGCCGGCCCTCGGCGCCGGGGCCGTGCAGCACGATGCGGGGCCACTGCACCCCGCGGGCGCCGGTCTCGTCGGACCCCATGGTCGGACGGTTGAACTGGTAGTCGACGTACCGCTCCCCGTCGAGCTCACGCAGCTCGTCGAGCCCGAGCGACTCGACGATGCGTCGGGCGAGTCCGCTCGCGGCTTCGCCGGCGTCGTTCCAGCCCTCGAAGGCGACGACGAGCAACCGGCCGTCGCTGAAGGGGGAGTGCTGTGGCACGGAGCGGACCTCCTGGTGGTGGAGCGGAGCGGGGCGGGTGCGACGAGGCGCCCGGCCGGACACGATTCAGGCATCCACTGTAGGCCCCGGCAGCGCTCCCGCACGTGCGCGTCCGCGCCCAGCGGAACGCCCCCGGTAGACTCGTCGCCCGTGACCGCGCATCCTCCTGCCCTCGTCCCGCCCGCAGCCGTGCTGTGGGACATGGACGGCACGATCATCGACACCGAGCCGATCTGGCAGCGCTCCCAGGTCGACCTGACGAACCGCTACGGCGCCGAGTGGACCCACGAGGACGGCCTGTCCCTGGTCGGCTCCGGTCTCGAGCGCTCCGGCGAGCTCCTGCGCGCCAAGGGCGTCGACATGGAGGTCGAGGAGATCATCCAGTGGATGACCGACTACGTGATGGAGCACCTGCGCGCCGGCGAGCTGCCGTGGCGTCCGGGTGCGCGCGAACTCATCGAGGAGCTCCACGTCCGCGGCATCCCCACCGCCCTGGTCACGATGTCCCGCCGCAAGATGGCGCTCGTCGCCGCCGAGGCACTGGGTGAGCGCGGGTTCCGCGTCGTCGTGGCCGGTGACGACGTCGACCGTCCGAAGCCGTTCCCGGACGCGTACCTGTCCGCCGCCGCCCAGCTCGGCGTCGAGCCCACCGCGTGCGTCGCGATCGAGGACTCCGCCACCGGCGTCGCGTCGGCCGTCGCCTCCGGCGCCGTCACGATCGCCGTCGAGCACATCGTCCCGCTGTCCGAGATCGCCGGCGGCGACGTGCACCTGACCACCCTGTCGGGTGTCGACGTCGACCGCCTGGTCGAGTTGACGACGCCGGCACTGGCTGCGCGCGCGCTCGACACGGGAGGCGCGGTGCCGGACCCGGCACACGCGGCGGACACCGAGGGGGTCACCCGATGAACCACACCGACGACCCGACCGCAGCGCTCCCGCACACCGCCGGTGGCGCACCGCACACGCCGCCGCGCGGCCCGTTCCGGGCCGGCGACCGCGTGCAGCTGACCGGTCCGAAGGGCAAGCTCACGACGCTGTCCCTCGAGACCGCCGGCGAGTACCACACGCACCGCGGGGTACTCCGGCACGACGACGTCATCGGTCAGCCGGACGGCTCGGTGATCCGCGCCAGCACGGGTGACGAGTACCTGGCGCTCCGTCCGCTGCTCAACGACTACGTGATGTCGATGCCGCGCGGTGCCGCGATCGTCTACCCGAAGGACGCCGCCCAGATCGTGGCGTTCGCGGACGTCTTCCCGGGCGCCCGGGTGGTCGAGGCCGGCGTCGGTTCCGGCGCCCTCTCGCTGTTCCTGCTGCGGGCGATCGGCCCGACCGGGCAGCTGCAGTCCTTCGAACGTCGCGAGGAGTTCGCCGCGATCGCGCAGGGCAACGTCGGCACGTTCCTCGGCGCCGTCCCGGACAACTGGTCCGTGACCGTCGGAGACCTGGTCGAGGAGCTGCCCGGCGCCGTCCAGGAGCAGAGCGTCGATCGCGTCGTCCTCGACATGCTCGCACCCTGGGAGTGCGTCGACGCCGCAGCCGACGCCCTCGTCCCCGGCGGGCTCATCGTCTGCTACGTCGCCACCGTCACCCAGCTGTCCCGCACGGCCGAGGCCCTGCGCGACACCGGCCGCTTCACCGACCCGATGCCGAGCGAGACGCTGGTGCGCACCTGGCACGTCGAGGGCCTCGCCGTCCGCCCGGACCACCGCATGGTCGGGCACACCGGGTTCCTCGTCACGGCCCGTCGACTGGCCGACGGCACGGTCCTGCCGAACCTGAAGCGCCGAGCGGGCAAGGTCGAGTTCTCCGACGAGGACATCGAGGCCTGGACCCCGGGCGCCGTCGGCGAACGGGCGACGAGCGACAAGAAGCTGCGCAAGGTCGCACGGCAGTCGGCGGCGCAGGCCCGCAAGGTCGCCGCTGCCGAGGCCGGGTCCGCAGCCGCCGTCGCCGAGGGGTCCGGGGCACCGTCCGACCCCGTCGGCGACGCGTCCGAGCCGGCCGACGGCGACCGGTAGGCTGACGGTCGTGCCCGTCCTGCATCGAACGGAAAGAGGGTCCGTGCGCACCATCCCCGCACTCCTGGTCACCATCGGTCTCGTGGCGTCGCTCACGGCGTGCGCCTCGAACGGCGCCGGCACCACCCCCTCGAGCTGTGCCGCACCCGGCAAGGCGTCCGAGGCGGTGACCGCGACCGGCGCGTTCGGCAAGGAGCCGAAGGTGTCGATCCCGAGCGGGCTCACGACGAAGGGCACGCAGGTCTCCGTCCTGAAGCAGGGCGACGGCCGCACCATCGAGGACGGCACCCCCGTCCTGATCGAGTACACGCTCGTCGACGGCGCCACCGGCGAGGTCGCGCAGACGAGCGGCTACTCCGGGCAGACGGCCCCGATCACCGCCGGCGCGAGCAACTACGGTGCCCTCGGCGAATCGCTCGAGTGCGCGCAGGTCGGCGACCGCCTGGCCGTCGCGCTGCCGAAGAGCGCCCTCAGCAGCTCCGACGCCAGCGCCACCACCGACAGCGGCTCGTCGACGAAGACCGAGGACGCCGTCATCGCCGTCGTCGACGTCAAGCGCGCCTTCGACGCCCGTGCGACCGGCACGCCGCAGCTCGCCGGCGACAAGATGCCCGCCGTCGTGCTCGCACCGTCCGGCGCCCCCGGCATCACGATCCCGTCGTGGAACGCGCCGAAGTCGAACCAGACGCACCTGCTGCGCAAGGGGTCCGGTCGCGTGCTCACCGCGAAGGACACCGCGGTCATCAAGTACACCGCCGTGACGTGGGGCGCGGACCCGTCCGTGGCCGGTTCCAGCTGGACCGACGGCTCGGGTGCGCAGACCGTGCCGCTCGCCAAGGGCCAGGTCGACGAGGGCGTCCGCACCGCCATCGTCGGGCACCGTGTCGGCGACCAGGTCCTGGCCGTCGTGAACCAGCAGGGCACCGCATACGCGTACGTCATCGACGTGCTCGGAGCGATGTCGAGCTGACGCGCACACACCGTCCACCGACCGCGGCGCGGGTGCACTCCGGTGCACCCGCGCTGCCGTAGGATCGGCTCGTGCCAGCGACCCGTGTGCCCCGTGTGCCCGCAGAGGAGCGGCTGTTCAGCCTCGTGCTCGCGCTGCTCTCGACGGAGTCCGGACTGACCAAGGCGGAGATCCTGACCAACGTGCAGGGCTACCGTCAGCGGTTCACGCCGGGCGGGGACAACGCCTCGCTCGAGCGGCAGTTCGAGCGTGACAAGGACGACGTCCGCGAGCTCGGCATCCCGCTCGAGACCATCGAGACACCTGGCGCCGCCGGCAACAACCAGACGCTGCGCTACCGGATCCCGAAGGGCGAGTACGACCTCCCCGTCGACGTCCGCTTCACCCCGGACGAATCGGCGCTGCTGTCGCTGGCCGCCATGGCCTGGCGCGAAGGAGCCCTGTCGGCCGACTCGCGCCGAGGGCTGCTCAAGGTCCGGTCCGCGGGCTCGGAAGACGACGACGGCGCACTCCAGCTCGGCGTCGACGCGTACGCCCCGCGGCTCCGGGCACGTGACGCGGCGTTCGAGCCGCTCCGCTCCGCCCTCGACCGCGGTGCCGCCGTCCGGTTCGACTACATCACCCCCGGGCAGCACGAGGCCCGTCGTCGCGAGGTCGCCCCGCTCGCCCTCGTGCAGCACGGCGGCCGCTGGATGCTCGCGGCCCACGAGTTCGCCACGGACTCGGACAAGAACTACCTGCTGTCCCGCATCGTCGGGACCGTCACGCAGTACGAGGTCGGGCAGCACACCGCACCGGTGGGCGCGGGGGAGCGCACGCTCGCCGAGCTCGAGCGGATCTGGTCCGCCCGCACGGCGCGCATCGCGGTGACCCCGGGTTCGGACGCCGAGCGACGGCTCACCCGGCGCCGAGACACCGAGACCGACGCCGACGGCGCACTCGTGCTGCACCACGTCGACCCGCAGATCCTGGCCGAGGAGCTCGCCGCGTTCGGACCCGAGGTCCGGGTGCTCGAGCCGGAGGACCTGCGGCTGCGGGTCGTCGAGCGGCTCCGGGCGCTCGTGCGGGACCACAGCGACGGAGAGGAGCCCGCCCGTGGCTGACGCCCAGCCCCTGCAGGCGCAGGACAAACTCGCGTTCCTGCTCGCCCTGGTGCCGTACCTGATCGACCGCGAGCGCGTCTCGGTGGCCGAGGCCGCACGCCACTTCGGCGTCCCCGAGGCCCGCATCCGTCGCGCCGTGGAACTCATCGCGGTGTCGGGGGTCCCCGGCGAGACGATGCAGTACCAGCACGGCGACCTGTTCGACATCGCCTGGGACGACTTCGATCAGAACGAGATGATCGTCCTGACGAACCTCGTCGCCATCGACGACTCGCCCCGGCTGTCCGCGCGTGAGGCCTCGGCGCTCATCGCGGGGTTGCAGTACCTCTCCGCGCTGCCCGAGGCTGCCGACCGCGACGCCATCCGCGCGCTCATGGCGAAGCTGTCGCGCGGTGCCGGCGGTGCCGCCTCGACGGTCGCCGTCGGACAGGACCTGCACGACGTCGCCCTCGCCACGATCCGTCGCGCGATGGCCGACGGTCGTGGGCTGTCGTTCGAGTACGCCGGCCCGCGCACCCAGGGTGGCACCCGCCGGGTCGACCCGCTGCGCGTCGAGTCGATCGACACGGACTGGTACCTGCGCGCCTGGGACCTCGACCGGCAGGCGCTCCGGACCTTCCGCCTCGACCGGATGTCCGGCGCACGCGTCGACGACCGTGCGGTGGAGAAGTCGGCCGACCAGGTGGTGATCCCGGACACGCTGTTCCAGCAGTCCGCAGAGGACGTCATCGTCACCGTGGAGCTCGACTCGTCGTCGCTGCCGCTCGTGGCCGACTTCCTCGCCGACACCGCCGACGCCCCCGACGCCGAGGCGCGCGTGCGCATCCGGCTCGCGGCGTCGAACGGTTTCGACGGCGTGGTCCGGCTCGTCGCCGGGCTGCCCGGCCGTGCCGTGGTGCTCGACCCGCCAGCGGCGCGGGACGCGGTGCGCGACTTCGCAGCCGCCGCCCTCGCCGCGGGCTGAGGCCGCCGCCCTCGCCGCGGGCTGACGCCGCCGCTGGCTCGGACCGGGCGGCTCTCCGTCCGGTCTGACCGCTCCTGCATGTGCGTTCGCACGGAGCGCGCCGAACTGTCGGTTCCCACCCCGTAGGATCGACCCATGGCTTCGACGACCGCGCGCGGGCGAGCGAGGCGGCAAGGGCGCCAGGACAACGACGCCGAAGGCCGCATGTCGCTCGGGCAGCACCTCATCGAGCTGCGCAACCGCCTGTTCCGCGCAGTGCTCGCCGTGGTCATCGCCGCGGTCGGTGGATGGTTCCTCACCCCGTTCGTGCTCGACTCGCTCCGGCAACCGGTGGCCGAGCTCGCCAAGGTCGGCGGGCACACGGCCGAGCTGAACTTCCCGATGATCACGGGGGCGTTCGACCTCAAGCTGCAGATCGCGATCACGATCGGCATCGTCATCTCGAGCCCGGTCTGGCTCTACCAGATCTGGGCGTTCATCGTGCCCGCCCTGGTGCGGCGCGAGAAGCAGTACGTGTGGGGCTTCCTCGGCACCGCGATCCCGCTGTTCTTCGCCGGCTGCTACTTCGGGTGGTACATCCTGCCCCACGTGGTCGGCATCCTCGGCAGCTTCGTGTCGAGCCAGGACACCTCGATCGTCGACGCGAAGGCCTACTACGACTTCGTCATCAAGCTCATCGTCGCGGTCGGCATCGCCTTCGTGCTGCCGGTGTTCATCGTCCTGCTGAACTTCGTGGGGGTCCTGTCGGCGTCGGCGATCATCAAGTCGTGGCGCATCGCGATCCTGTGCATCCTGGTCTTCTGCGCGATCGTCACCCCGAGCGCCGACGTCATCTCGATGTTCCTGCTGGCGGTCCCGATGGTCGTGCTCTACATCGCAGCGTGCTTCGTCGCGTGGCTGCACGACCGCAGGGTGGCGAAGAAGCAGGCCAAGCTCGACGAAGAGTACGGCCTGTGACCGCGGACCTCAGCGCGGCCGAGCGCTTCGCCGCCGCCAAGGTCCGGAACCGCTCCCGCAACCTGGAGCTGTTCCGCTCCGACCTGCGCTTCGACCTCGACCCGTTCCAGTTCGCCGCCTGTGACGCGCTCGACCAGGGCCGCAGCGTCCTCGTCGCCGCGCCGACCGGTGCCGGCAAGACGATCGTCGCCGAGTTCGCGATCTGGCTGGCGATGCGACAGCCGACGGCGAAGGTGTTCTACACGACGCCGATGAAGGCGCTGAGCAACCAGAAGTACGCCGAGCTGGTCGAGGTCTACGGCGAGTCCGAGGTGGGCCTGCTCACCGGTGACACGAACGTGAACCCGCGGGCCCGCGTCGTCGTGATGACGACCGAGGTCCTGCGGAACATGATCTACGCGGACTCCGACCTGCTCGACGACCTGGCCTGGGTGGTCCTCGACGAGGTCCACTACCTGGCCGACCGCTTCCGCGGGGCCGTGTGGGAAGAAGTGATCCTGCACCTCCCGACCGAGGTCCGGCTCGTCTCGCTGAGCGCCACGGTGTCCAACGCCGAGGAGTTCGGCGACTGGCTGCAGACCGTCCGCGGCGACACGGACGTCATCGTGTCCGAGGACCGCCCGGTCCCGCTCGAGCAGCACGTCCTGGTCGGGTCGAAGATGGTCGACCTGTTCGACTCCAGCGGTGCGGCGGCGACGAACCGCGTCAACCCGGAGCTGCTCCGCATGGTCGGCGGTGCATCGCGCAGCGAACGGCACGGCGGCGGACACCGCGGCGGACGCGGACGCGGCGGGTACCACGACCGCCGTGGGCCGCGCACCGAGAAGCTGCACCGCGAGCGCATCGCGCACATGCTCGACGAGCGGATGCTGCTGCCCGCGATCTTCTTCGTGTTCAGCCGCGCCGGGTGCGACCAGGGCGTCCGGAACGTCCTGCGCTCCGGACTGTCGCTCACCACGGTGCCGGAGCGCAACGAGATCCGCGAGACCGCGGAGTACCACTGCCGCACCCTGCCGGACGAGGACCTCGCCGTCCTCGGCTACTGGGAGTTCCTCGAGGGGCTCGAGCGCGGGGTCGCCGCGCACCACGCGGGCATGCTGCCCGCGTTCAAGGAAGTGGTGGAGAACCTCTTCCAGCGCAAGCTGCTCAAGGTCGTGTTCGCCACCGAGACCCTGGCGCTCGGCGTGAACATGCCGGCCCGCACGGTGGTGCTCGAGAAGCTCGAGAAGTTCAACGGCGAGGCCCGTGTCCCGATCACCCCGGGGGAGTACACCCAGCTCACCGGTCGAGCCGGGCGCCGTGGCATCGACGTCGAGGGACACTCGGTCATCCAGTGGACCGACGGGCTCGACCCGCAGGCCGTCGCCTCACTCGCCAGCCGTCGCACGTACCCGCTGAACTCGTCGTTCAAGCCGACGTACAACATGGCCGTCAACCTGATCGACCAGTTCGGCCGGCAGCGCACGCGCGAGGTCCTCGAGACGTCGTTCGCGCAGTTCCAGGCCGACCGGTCCGTGGTCGACCTGGCCCGCAAGGTCCGCTCGCAGCAGGAATCGCTCGAGGGGTACCGCGAGGCGATGCAGTGCCACCTCGGCGACTTCACCGAGTACGCGGCGCTCCGCCGGGAGCTCTCCGACCTGGAGCGCACGAACGTGCCCGGTGGACGCGAGGCTTCGCACGGCGCACGGCAGGAACGGCAGGCCGCGATCACGGCGGTCCGTCGCCAGATGCAGCGTCACCCCTGCCACGCCTGCCCCGATCGCGAGGCGCACGCTCGCTGGGCGGAGCGCTGGTGGAAGCTCAAGCGCGTCAACGACAAGCTGGTCCAGCAGATCCGGTCCCGCACCGGTGCCGTGGCGACCACGTTCGACCGGGTCACCGACGTGCTCCTGCAGCTCGGGTACCTGGTCGATGCCGGCAACGGCGAGGCCACCGTGGCCGCCGGGGGTCGTCGCCTGCAGCGCATCTACGGCGACCGCGACCTGCTCGTCGCCGAGTGTCTCGAGGCGGGGGTCTGGAAGGACCTCACCCCGGCGCAGCTCGCTGCGATGGCCGCCACGATCATCTACCAGCCCCGTCGCGACGACGCCCCCGGGACCGAGCACGCACTGCCCCGCGGTGCGTTCCGCCCGGCCCTCGACGAGACCCTGACGATCTGGTCGCGCCTCGACGACATCGAGCGCGACGCCCGCCTGGCCGGTTCGCTGCCGCCCACCCCGGCGATGGCGGTCGGCATGTTCCGTTGGGCGTCCGGCTCGGCACTCGACGACGTCCTCCGCACGCTCGACCTGCCCGCCGGTGACTTCGTCCGCTGGTCGAAGCAGGTCATCGACCTGCTCGACCAGATCCGGAACGCTGGCGACGACGACCTCGCCCAGACCGCCCGACGTGCGACGGACGCGGTCCGCCGCGGCATCGTCGCCTACGCAGCGGTCTGACGGGAGGCACGGTGCGGGTTCCGGAGACCGGTGTGCGTGGGGTGCCCGCGCGCGTGGGCCGCGGTGCGGTCGCGGACGGCCCGTTCGCGGCGCTCCCGCTGGGCACCGCGCTGCCCCTTGCCGTCGTCGGCGGGGTGCTGTTCGCGCTCGCGTTCCCGTCGCCCGGGTGGTGGTTCCTGGCGTTCCCGGCGCTGGCGTGCATGCTCCTCGCGGTGATGGGCCAGCGCGCCCGCAGGGCCGCGTGGGTGGGGTACGTGGCCGGTGCCGCGTTCTGGATCCCCGCCATCTCGTGGGCCGGGCGCTACCTGGGCCCCGTCCCGTGGTTCGCACTGGCGTTGTTGGAGGCGGCGTTCTTCGCCCTCGGCAGCGTCGCGATCGCCCTCGCGTACCGGTGGGTGGCGCGCGTGGTGCCCTCGACTGCCGGACGCGTGTGGGGCCTCCCGGCCGTGGTCGCCGCACTGTGGACCGGACGCGAGTGGTTCTCGGGGAGCTGGCCGTACGGTGGCTTCGCCTGGGGGCGCGTCGGCCTGTCGCAGTCGCAGGGGCCGTTCACGCACCTCGCCGCGTACGTGGGTGTGCTCGGCGTGACGTTCGTGGTCGTCTACTGCGTGGCGGTCGTCGTGTCGCTCGCCCTCGTGTCCCCGCGGGCACCGGGCGCGACCCTGCGGCTGCCGGTCCGGGTCGCGACCGCCGGTCTGCTCGTCGCCGCGGTGCTCGCGGTGCCGGCCTGGCCGACCGCGACCTCCGGCAACATCCGGGTCGAGTCCGTGCAGGGCAACGGGCCGGCCGGGTACTTCGACCGTGCTGCGCCGGGTGAGGTCCTGGCGGCACAGGTCGCGGCGACGGACGTCGACGCGAAGGACGTCGACCTCGTCGTCTGGCCCGAGGCCTCGGCGGAGTTCGACCCGCGCCAGCAGCCCGTGATCGCTTCGTCCCTCGACGCCGTCGTCGACTCGGTCGGTGCGCCGCTGGTCGCCGGAGCCATCACGCAGACCCCGTCCGGGGTGCTGCACAACACCTCGTTCGTGTGGACGGCCGATGGCTGGCAGTCGTCCTACGACAAGAAGCGACCGGTGCCCTTCGGCGAGTACGTGCCGGACCGCTGGTTCTTCTCGAAGCTCGCGCCGTCGCTGATCGGCCTGCTGCAGCGCGACTACACGCCGGGGACGAAGCCGAACGTCCTGCCGGTGGCGGGGATCCGGGCGGGCATCGCGATCTGCTTCGACATCGTCGACGACGGGCTGACCCGCGACATGGTCCGTGGGGGAGCGCAGGTGATCCTCGCGCAGACGAACAACGCGGACTTCTCCGGCACCGACGAGAACCTGCAGCAGCTCGAGATCGCACGGATGCGGGCGATCGAGACGGGCCGGTCCCTCGTCAACATCTCGACCGTCGGCGCTTCCCAGGTCATCGACCCGTCCGGCCGCACGATCGACCGGGTCCCGGAGTACACCGCGACCTCGATGGTGACCGACGTGCCGCTCGGCACCTCGACCACGCCGGCGTCGCTGGCGTCGGGATCGATCGTCCTCGTGCTCTCGCTCGGTGGGCTCCTCGTGCTGCTGGCCTGCGCGCCGTGGGGACGCCGGAACCGCTCCTGAACCGCGGCCGGGTCCCGGTGTTCCCGACGCCGTGATCCGGTGCAGCAGGGGCACGCACTGGGAACGGACTGTGAATGCGCCCAGTCGGGAACGACGGCGCGTGGGACAGTGTTGTGGAGGGCAGACGAGCGAGAGGAGCACACACATGGCTGATCGGAGTCTCCGCGGCATGCGGCTCGGGAGTCAGAGCCTCCAGAGCGAAGAGGGCGTCGAGCTCTCGGACCGCAAGCGCGCGGTCTACCAGACCGATTCGGGGGAGACCTTCGACATCGTCTTCTCCGCTGACGCAGACGTGCCCCAGACCTGGTCGGAGCCACGCTCCGGCCGCGAAGGACGGCTGCTCGGTGACGACGGCATCCCCGTCGAGGTCGCAGCAGAGGACGTCAAGGCGCCCCGAACCCACTGGGACATGCTGCTCGAGCGTCGCTCGCGCGAGGAACTCGAGGAGCTCCTCGAGGAGCGCCTGCAGGTCCTCCGTGCACGACGCGGTGCCTGACCCCACCACCTGACGAACGACGATGCCCGCCCCGGTTCCCCGGGGCGGGCATCGTCGTTCGTCGTGGCGCCGGTCAGCGCCGTCCGGAGCCGTCGCTGGTGCGGTGCCCCGACGCTTCGTCATTCGGGTGCTGCGCGGTGTCGACGACCGGCGCCGGTGCATCGTCGACCTGCTGTGCGGTCGCGTCGTCGGCGGCTGCGAGGTGCGCGTCGACGCTCCGGTTCGACTCGGCCAGCCGGGCGTCGAGGTCGGACTCGGGGACGATGTCCGCCGCGGTGGCGTCAGCGCGCGGCATCGATGCGCCGGCCGAGTCGGCGGCGGCGGTGTTCGCCAGGCTCTCGTTCGCGAGCTTGGAGATGCGGGAGAGGAAGTCCCCACCCGTGCCGGCGCCGGCGACCGGAGCGCTGCCGTTCCGTCCGCCCGAGAAGCCCTTCGCGATGCCGGACAGTGCCTCGGTGAACTCGCTCGGGATCATCCAGAGCTTGTTCGCGGTGCCCTCGGCGATCTTGGGCAGCATCTGCAGGTACTGGTACGACAGCAGCTTGTCGTCCGGGTCGCCGGTGTGGATGGCCTCGAACACCGTGGCGATCGCGGACGCCTCACCCTCGGCGCGGAGGACCTGGGCCTTCGCGTCACCCTCTGCGGCGAGGATGGCGGCCTGCCGCTGCCCCTCGGCCTCGAGGATCTGGGACTGCTTGGTGCCCTCGGCCTGGAGGATCGCGGCACGACGGCTCCGCTCGGCACGGAGCTGCTGCTCCATGGCGTCCTGGATGGACACGGGCGGCTCGATCGCCTTGAGCTCGACACGGCCGACGCGGATGCCCCACTTGCCGGTCGCCTCGTCGAGGACGACACGGAGCTGACCGTTGATGTTGTCGCGGCTGGTCAGGGCCTCTTCGAGGTTGAGGCCACCGACGACGTTGCGGAGCGTGGTGGTGGTGAGCTGTTCGACCGCGCCCAGGTAGTTCGCGATCTCGTAGGTCGCCGCACGGGCGTCGGTGACCTGGAAGTAGACCACGGTGTCGATGGAGACCACGAGGTTGTCCTCGGTGATCACCGGCTGCGGCGGGAAGGACACGACCTGCTCGCGCATGTCGAGCAGGGGACGCAGACGGTCGATGAACGGCACGAGCAGGTTCAGGCCCGGCGAGAGCGTCTTGTGGTACTTGCCGAGGCGTTCGACGATGCCGGCGGTGGCCTGCGGGACGATGCGGATCGCCTTCGCCAGGACGACGATCACGAAGATGACGACGACGAGGATCAGGACGAGCAGTGCGATCGTCCCGGGTGTGATGGTCACGAGGTGGCCCTTTCTGCGAGGCGCACGACCGCGGTCGACCCCTCGATCGACTCGACGACCACGGGGGTGCCGAGTGGCGGTGTGCGGTCGATGGCGCCCACGGCGAACCGTGCGCTCCAGGTCTCGCCGTTGGCCAGGCGGACCTGGCCGGGAGCAGAAGATGTGAACGCGACGGCGACGGTGCCGGGGAGCCCGATGAGCCCCTCGATGTTCGTGCGGTGCGGGTCGGCGCCGCGGCCGAGCATCAGCAGCAGACGCGGTCGGACGAGCGAGAGCAGCACGAGCGCGAGCACGGCCGAGATGATGGCCGACAGCCACCACGGGGCGCCGAGCAGTGCGGCGATCAACCCGCCGGCGGCTCCGGCCGCGAGCATGATGAAGATGAAGTCGAGGGTGAAGATCTCGACCACTCCCAGCAGCAACACCAGTCCGATCCAGACGATGGTCTGGATCCAATCGATTCCGTTCACGCGATCTCCCTCCCTCGGTCGCGCGCCGTGGCTCGCAGCGTCGCGACGGCCGGTACAACTCCGTTCAACATATCAGGAGGGTCTGACGGCCGTGCAGGCGATTGGTAGGCTCGGTGCGGCCGACCGGCCGGAACCCGACCTGGAGAACACACGACTGTGAGCAACCCCCTCGCCCCCGGATCCCTCACCGACACGCGCGCCGTCGTGACCGGCTCGTCGCGCGGCATCGGCGCCGACACCGTCGGGTACCTGGCCGAGGCCGGCGCCAAGGTCGTCGTGAACTACCGCAACAAGGCCAAGCGCGCCGAGCAGATCGCCGAGAAGGTCGTCGCGGCCGGCGGCTCCGCCCTGGCCGTCGGCGCGGACCTGACCGACCACGAGTCCGTGCAGGCACTCGTCGACACCGTCGTGCAGGAGTGGGGCGGCATCGACCTGCTGGTCCTGAACGCCTCGGGCGGCATGGAGTCCGGCCTCGGCGAGGACTACGCGCTCCGCCTGAACCGCGACGCCCAGGTCGACATGCTCCAGACCGCCGTGCCGCACATGCCCGCCGGCTCCCGCGTCGTGTTCGTCACGAGCCATCAGGCCCACTTCGTCGAGACCGCCGAGACGATGGACGAGTACGTCCCCGTCGCGAAGAGCAAGCGCGCCGGCGAACTCGCCCTCCGTGAGCTCATCCCGCAGCTCGAGGCCGCCGGCATCGAGTTCGTCGTCGTCTCGGGCGACATGATCGAGGGCACGATCACCGCGACCCTGCTGAACCGCCTGAACCCGGGCGCGATCGAGGGCCGCCGGCAAGAGGTCGGCAAGCTCTACAGCGTGTCGGAGTTCGCCGCCGAGATCGCCCTCGCCGCGATCGAGCCGATCCCCGCGGACCACACCAAGCTCGTCGGCGACGTCAGCGGCTTCGTCGGCTAGCGTCGGGCGGGTGACCGCCAAGCCCGGCCTGCGCCGAACCTCCCGCATCATCCTGCTCGACCCCGAGGGTCGCGTGTTCCTGATGGACACGAACTCGCCGTCCTCGGACGGCGCGCACCGGTGGATCACACCGGGTGGCGGGGTCGACCCCGGCGAGGACCACCGCGACGCCGCGATCCGCGAGCTGCGCGAGGAGACCGGCATCGTCATCGACGACCCGGGTGAGCCGGTGTGGTCGTGGGACTTCACCGTCGAGTGGGACCTCGCCGACCACGACCGTGGCCACAGCGAGTTCTACGTCGTGCGTACGCCGGGCTTCGAGCTGTCGGACGCCGAGTGGACGGACGACGAACGGGTCGACATCCTGGCGTCACGGTGGTGGACGGCCGACGAGCTCGACGCCACCGACGAGGTCTTCGAACCGGCCGAGCTGCCGGACCTGGTCCGCCGCTTCGCCTCCGCCTGACCCGTTCACCGCTGCCGTGTCCGGTCGCGTGCGGTGCACGGTGCCGCGTCCGCCGGTCGGTGCAGGGTTGGTGGCGTGGTGCGCGCTTGTGGCGCCGCACGGTGCGCGCAACCGTGCACGGGGTGAGAAAGTGCGCACGGGGTGAGAAAGTGCGCACGGTGCTGACGGGAGGCGCGGTGTGGCCCCGACCCGTGCCTCCCGTCCGGTGGTGGGCCGCGTCCACCGCACGGTGCCGCGTCCGTCGGTCGGTGCAGGGATGGTGGCGCGGTGCGCGCTTGTGGCGCTGCACGGTGCGCGCAACCGCGCACGGGGTGAGGAAGTGCGCACGGTGCTGGGTCTGCTGGTGGGTGCCGGGGCGCCTTGTCGGTGTCGGTACCCGTCGGTACGCTGATCGACATGCACATCAGTTCCGGTGACGGCGCCGTCCCCAGCCTGAGCGTGCACGCCGCCGACGGCCACGACCGCATCCGCGTGCGCGGCGCCCGGGCGAACAACCTGCGGGGCATCGACGTCGACCTGCCCAAGCGTCGGCTGACGGTGTTCACCGGGGTGTCCGGCTCCGGCAAGAGCTCGCTCGTGTTCGGCACCGTCGCCGCCGAGTCGCAGCGGATGATCAACGAGACGTACAGCGCCTTCGTGCAGGGCTTCATGCCGTCGCTCGCGCGCCCGGACGTCGACCTGCTCGACGGCCTGACCACCGCGATCGTCGTCGACCAGGAACGCATCGGCGCCGATCCGCGGTCGACCGTCGGTACCGCCACCGACGCGAACGCGATGTTGCGGGTCCTGTTCAGCCGTCTGGGCGACCCGCACGTCGGCGGTCCGAACGCGTTCTCGTTCAACCTGGCGACGGTCACCGCCGGGGGAGCGATCACGGTGCAGAAGGGCAAGGACGCCAAGGCCGAGAAGGTCTCGTTCACCCGACTCGGCGGCATGTGCGCCGACTGCGAGGGCCGCGGGCTCGTGGACGACATCGACCTGACGCAGCTGTTCGACGACGCGAAGGCGCTCGGCGACGGGGCGATCACGATCCCCGGCTACGGCACCGACGGGTGGAACGTCCGCATGTACGCCGAGTCCGGGTACTTCGACAAGGACACCCCGATCCGCGACTTCACCGAGCAGGAGCGCGCCGACTTCCTGTACCGCGAGCCCACCAAGCAGAAGATCGCCGGCATCAACATGACGTACGAGGGGCTCGTGCCCCGGGTGCGGCGCTCGTTCCTGCAGAAGGACCGCGAGGCGATGCAGCCGCACATCCGCGCCTTCGTGGACCGCGCGGTGACGTTCACGACGTGCCCGGCGTGCGGAGGCACCCGGCTGAACGACGTCGCTCGCTCCTCGAAGATCGGTGGCAAGAGCATCGCCGACGTCTGCTCGATGCAGATCACCGACGTCGTCCCGTGGCTGCGGGCGATCGACGATCCGGGTGTCGCGCCGCTGCTCGACGGCCTCCGCGACCTGCTCGAGTCGTTCGTCGAGATCGGTCTCGGCTACCTCTCGCTCGACCGTCCCACCGGCACGCTGTCCGGGGGAGAGGGGCAGCGGGTCAAGATGGTGAAGCACCTCGGGTCGTCGCTCAGCGACGTGACCTACGTCTTCGACGAACCGAGCACCGGCCTGCACCCGCACGACATCGAGCGGATGAACGGCCTGCTGCTGCGGCTGCGCGACAAGGGCAACACCGTGCTGGTGGTCGAGCACAAGCCCGAGGTGATCGCGATCGCCGACCACGTCGTCGACCTCGGCCCGGGCGCTGGCTCCGGCGGGGGGACGCTCTGCTACCAGGGACCCGTCGACGGGTTGCGGGGGAGCGGGACCATCACCGGTCGGCACCTCGACGACCGCGTCTCGGTGAAGGCCGACGTCCGCCGGTCCGACGGGGCGATCGCGATCCGCGGTGCCTCGGCCCACAACCTGGACGACGTCGACGTGGACGTCCCCACCGGGGTGCTCACCGTCGTGACGGGCGTCGCCGGGTCCGGCAAGAGCACGCTCATCCACGGGTCGCTCGCGCAGCGCGACGGTGTCGTCGCCATCGACCAGAGCGGCATCCGCGGATCCCGGCGCAGCAACCCGGCCACGTACACCGGGCTGCTCGAGCCCATCCGCAAGGCGTTCGCGAAGGCCAACGGCGTCAAGCCCGCGCTGTTCAGTGCGAACTCCGAGGGCGCGTGCCCCGCGTGCAACGGCGCCGGCGTCGTCTACACCGACCTGGGGATGATGGCGGGCATCGCCACCCCGTGCATGGAGTGCGACGGCAAGCGGTTCGACCAGTCGGTGCTCGGCTACCACCTCGGCGGCAAGGACATCAGCCAGGTGCTGGGCATGTCCGTCACCGATGCCGTGGCGTTCTTCTCCGACGGCCCCGCGAAGCTCCCAGCGGCGCACACGATCCTGTCGCGTCTGGCCGACGTCGGTCTCGGGTACCTGACGATCGGGCAGCCGCTGACGACGCTGTCCGGCGGGGAGCGTCAGCGGCTCAAGCTCGCGACGCACCTCGGTGAACCGGGCGGCATCGTGGTCCTCGACGAACCGACGACCGGACTGCACCTGGCGGATGTCGCCCAGCTCCTCGGTCTGCTCGACCGCCTCGTCGACTCGGGCAAGACCGTCGTGGTGATCGAGCACCACCAGGCGGTGATGGCCCATGCGGACTGGATCATCGACCTCGGACCCGGCGCGGGGCACGACGGCGGTCGGATCGTGTTCGAGGGGACACCCGCCGAGCTCGTCGCAGCCCGCTCGACCCTGACCGGACAGCACCTCGCCGCCTACGTCGGTGCCTGAGGCAGGGGACAGGTTCGCCGACGGAACCTGAACGTTGCCGGTGCCGTTCGGATAGCGTCTGATCGACGCTCACGATCGGCTGCCCGGCCTGGATCGGCGTCCTGACCAGAAGGAGCCCCAATGTCCACGAACGGATACCCGCCCGCTCAGAACGGTTCGGCGCCCGCCACGAGCGGTGGCAACGGCCTCGCCATCGGCGCGCTCGTCCTCGGCATCGTCGGGGTCGTCTTCTCGTTCCTCTTCGTGTGGATCGGCCTCATCGCCAGCATCATCGGCCTCATCCTCGGCATCGTCGCGCGTCGTCGCGGTGTCGGTACCCGCGGCATGGTGCTCGCCGCGATCATCCTGAGCGTGATCGGCCTCGTGCTCTCGATCGTCTTCATCATCATCGCGCTGGCCATCGTCGTGCCGGCAGTGACGAACTGAGCACAGTCGACTGCGGACGGGAGGCGCGTGGCGGCATCGCCACGCGCCTCCCGTCTGTCCACGGGTGATCCGCGTGTCTCCGCGTGCGCCCTCAGCGCGGTCGGCGTACCGTCCGGCGCATGAGCTACAGCCAGCCCGACCCAGCCGAAGAGACCACCCAGAGCGAGACGCCGGAGCAGCCGGACACCGACCAGGCCGACCTGCACGAACAGGGCGACGAGTCGGCCGCGCTCGAGATCGACAAGGACGACGTCCCGCACGAGTCGGCGGACTGAGGTCGTCTCCGGACGATGTCGTTCCGTGAGCAGAAGAGGTCGGATCCCGAACGGGGACCCGACCTTTTCTGCTCACGAGTCCTCGCTCCGCTTGTTCGGTACGCGCCGATAATGCATATTATGTCAACTCAGGTGTCGCGAAGTGACCTCCATACGCTCTCCGCACGTCGGGTGTGACGTCGAACGAGTGCGACGTCGATCAGAAGACCGCCACCGTCATCCCTGCCGACGTGGCTGGACGGTCCATCGCCACGATGGCGTCCGGCAGGTCGTCGAAGCCGATGGTCCGGCCGATCGATTCGTCCGGACGCAGCGTGCCCGTGACGACCTCGGCGAGCATGGCGGCGTACTCCCCGACCGAGATCCCGTGGCTGCCGAGCAGTTCGAGCTCGTCGGCGATCACACGCCCCATCGGGATGGCCGGTTCGGCTTCGTCGTCGAGCAGCAGGCCGACCTGCACGTGACGGCCCCGCGGGCGCAGGGACGCCACCGCTGCGACGGACGTCGCGCGGCTGCCGAACGCGTCCACCGAGACGTGTGCTCCGCCGTCGGTCCGGGCGCGGATCGCTGCGACGGCCTCCGCGTCCATCGGCAGCGGGACTGCGCCGAGTGCCGCGGCACGTTCGAGCGCCGCCGGTGAGACGTCCACCGCGATCACCCGGGCGCCCGCAGCGACCGCGACGATGATCGTCGACAGGCCGACGCCTCCGCAGCCGAACACGACCACCCACTCCCCTGCCGTGACCCGACCTCGGGCGTGCAGGGCGTGGTACGCCGTGCCGAACCGGCAACCGAGTGCCGCGGCCTCCGCGAACCCCACGGCGTCGGGCAGTGCGACCACGTTGACGTCCGCGTGCGGGATGACGACCGACTCGGCGTAGGACCCGGGCAGGGTGAACCCCGGTTGCTGCTGACGCGTGCACACCTGGGTGGCGCCGTCGGCGCACTCTGGGCACGTCCCGCAGGCGAACACGAAGGGTGCGGTCACACGGTCACCGACCGAGACGCGGGTCACCGACGACCCGACGGCCGTGACGACACCGGCGAACTCGTGCCCGGGGACGTGCGGCAGCGAGACGGAGTCGTCGTGCCCCTTCCAGGCGTGCCAGTCACTGCGGCACACCCCGGTGGCGGCGACCCGGACGACGACCCCGTGGTCCGGCGCCACGGGATCGGGCAGGTCGACGATCGACGGGGCGGATCCGAAGTGGTCGTACTGGACTGCGCGCATCCCGCCATCGTCCCAGACGGTGCTGTCGTGTTGTCCACAGACGACGGATTGGCCGTTGCCCGCCGCGGGCGACCGCCGGTTCACTGGTGCGATGGACGAACCGACCGCACTGCACTTCTCCGCCGACCCCGCCGACCTCGACGTCGACCGCGTGCACCGCTGGCTCAGCGAGGAGTCCTACTGGGCACGGGGTCGCAGTCGAGCCACCCAGGACGCGATCATCGCCGGGTCCCGCAACTTCGGCGTGTACGACACCGCCACGGGTGCGCAGCTCGGGTACGCCCGGGTGATCACCGACGGGGTGACGTTCGGCTGGCTGGCCGACGTGTTCGTCGATCCCGACGCTCGTGGCCGCGGTGTCGGCGTCGCCCTCGTGCAGGGCGTGACCGAGGCGATCGAGCCGCTCGGCCTCAAGCGGTTCGCGCTCTTCACCGCCGACGCCCACGGCCTGTACGAACGGTTCGGGTTCCGTCCGCTCCCCGACCCGGAGGGCTGGATGATGCGCCCCGGGCCGGGGTTCGGTGCCGATGTGCACGACTGAAGCGGACACCGCGACCGTCCGCGCCCAGCGAGCGTCAGTACTCGATGCGGCCGTCCCGGTTGTGGAACTCCCCCGTGGGCCCGTCCGGCCCGACCGTGGCGAGCGCGACGGTCGCGTCGGTGCCCTCGGTGATCGTCTGGTGCCCGCCGAAGCCGTTGAACTCGGTGGCGGTGTACCCGGGGTCGCTGACGTTGATCCGGAACTCCGGCAGGTTCTTCGCGTACTGCACGGTCAACGCGATCACCGCGGCCTTCGACGCGGCGTAGGGCACAGCTGGCACCGGGTACTCGTCGTGGCCGGGGGTCGACAGCCACCGGGCGAACCCGACGCCCGAGGCGACGTTCACGATCACCGGGTTGTCAGATGCCCGCAGCAGCGGGAGCGCCGCCTGCGTGACCCGGACGATGCCGGTGACGTTGGTGTCGAGCACCGCCGACATGGCCGCGGCGTCGAGGTCGTCGACGCCGAACGACGTCCCGAGGATGCCGGCGTTGTTCACGAGCACGTCGAGGGCGGGGATGGTGGCGATCGCGGCGTCGATGCTGTCCTGGTCGGTCACGTCGAACTGGACGACGTGGGCGCCGAGCGACCGCGCTTCGTCGCCCGAGGCGGGGTCGCGCATGCCGGCGTACACGGTGTGGCCCGCGTCGACCAGGCGGCGGACGGTCTCGAGCCCGAGGCTGCGGTTGGCGCCGGTGATGAGTGTCGTTGTCATGCCCCCACTCTCCGCCCCTGCGGCTGACTCCCCCAGGCACCGTGCGACGGTGGGACCACCAGTACCAGGAAGGACAGGAGGCGCGGGGCGAGGATGGTGGACATGAGCGAGTTCGCGAGTGTGTTGCGTTCCTGGCGCGACCGGGTCCGTCCCGAAGAGGTCGGCCTGCCAGCCGGGCCCGGCCGGCGGACCCCGGGTCTCCGACGCGAGGAGCTCGCGGCGCTCGCGGGGGTGAGCGTCGACTACGTCGTCCGCCTCGAGCAGGGCCGCGCGCTGAACCCCTCACCCCAGCTGCTCGGCGCCCTCGCCACGGCGCTCCGGCTCACCGCGGCCGAGCGCGACCACCTGTGCCGGGTCGCCGGCGTCGCTCCCCCGTCGCGGCAGGTCGTCCCCCGGCACATCACACCCGGAGTGCAGCGGCTCGTCGACCGGCTCGGCGACGTCCCGATCGCGGTCTTCACGGCGACGCATGACATCGTGTTGTGGAACGACCTGTGGGCGGCGTTGAACGGTGACCCCTCGCGGTACGTCGGGATGGAACGGAACCTGGTGTGGCGGCACTTCATGCACGCACACGACGGCGTCGAGTGGGACGACGAGCACCAGGAGGAGTTCTCGAGCGACCTCGCAGCGGACCTCCGGCAGGCGTCCGGCCGCTACCCCGCCGACCGCGACCTGGCTGAGCTCGTCGCGCGGCTCCGCCGGGAGTCACCCGAGTTCGAACTTCGCTGGGACACCGGTCGCATCGCCGAGCACCGGGCGAGCCGCAAGCAGGTGCACACGCCCGTCGGGCCGATCGAGATCGACTGCGACGTGCTGACCGTGCCGGGCGGCGACCTGCGGATCGTCGTCTACACCGCGGTCCCCGGCACCGAGGACGCCGCCAAGCTCGACCTGCTGCGCGTCACCGGCCTCCAGCAGTTCACGCCGGCACCGTGAGCACGGAACGGACTCCGGTCGCCTCGTCGCCCCAGGTGCCGATCGGTACGGTTCTCGGATGGTCCCGCTGAACCTCCCGGTCATCTCGTGCAGTCTCGATCCGACCAGTGCGAGCCGCCGCCTCGCCGAGCAGTCAGCGCAGCTCCTCACCGACGGCGGGCACGCATCGACGGTCATCGACCTCGCCCACGTGGCACTGCCGCCGTTCGACAACGACCAGGTGTTCAGCAGCGGAGCGTTCGAGGTGCTGCACCGCGAGATCCAGGAGTCGGACGGCGTGGTGCTGGCGTTCCCGGTCTACAACTGGGCTCCGTCGTCCGCCGTCAAGTCGCTCGTCGAAGCCACCGGTGCGACCGGTGAGGGCCGTCGCGCAGCGTGGTTCGACAAGGTCGTCACCTTCGTGTGCGCTGCGGGCCTCCCCCACAGCTACATGGCGACGGGCGCCCTGGCGCAGTCGCTCATGCTCGACTTCAAGTGCGTCGTCAACCCGTACACGGCCTACGTCTCCGAGCGGGACTGGCAGGGCACGGCGCTCAACGCCGATCGCGCCGCCCGACTGGGCAAGACCATCGACGTCCACGCGGAGCTGGCCGGTCTGCTCCGCGGCCGGACCTTCACATCGGACTGGGAGGTGTGAGGTCCGACCTACTCCACCGTCCGGTGACGGACCCTGGTCCGCACAGTCCCTACGGTGGTGGGATGCGTTCGCTCGTGCAACTCGATGACTGGTCCCCGTCCGACGTCCGTGCGGTCTTCGACCTGGCTGACGCGTTCGTCGCGGGTCGAGGTCCCACCACGGAGGGGGCCGCGGCGATGTTCTTCCCGCCGACGAGTCTGCGCACCAGGGTGACCTTCGAGCGGGGCGCTTCGTCGATGGGGCTCGAACCGATCGTGTTCCCGGACACGACGCTCGACAAGCCGGAAGCGCTGGCAGACGTCGCCCGGTACCTCGACAACTGGGTCGACATCGTGGTGGTGCGCCATCAGGACCTCGCCGTGGTCGCGGCGCTGGCGGCGGCTCGTGCGGTACCCGTCGTGAACGCGATGACGGACGACAACCACCCGTGCGAGGTGCTGTCCGACCTGTACGCCCTGCAGCAGCAGCGGGGGGACATCACGTCGCTCCGCTTCCTCTTCGTGGGGGCTGACGGCAACATCGCCAGGGCATGGCAGGAAGCCGCTCGCGTCCTGCAGCTCGACCTGGTCCAGTGCTGCCCGCCCGAACTCGCGACCCCGGGAGCCGGGTGGACCGACGACCTCGAGGCCGCTGTACGGTCGGCGGACGTGATCCTCACGGACGGACCCGGTCCGCACGCCGGGGCCCTCGAGCCGTACCGGATCACGGCGGCGCTGCTCGACCTCGCCCCCGCGGGAGCTCGCTTCGCCCCGTGTCCGCCGTTCGTGCGCGGCCGTGAGGTGAGCGTCGACGCGGTGGAACACCCCGCGTTCGTCGGACACGACTTCAAGGCCGCGCTCCTCCCGGTGCAGCAGGCCGTCATGTCGTTCTGCCTCGGCCTCGGATGACGGAACGTGCCGATCGGCCAGGGGCCCCGTGAGCCCCGTGCTGCGGGTGGCGGCACCGCAGACGGCGGACTAGCTCCCGCTCAGCGCTTCCTCGTCCGCCGCGACGTCCTTCTGCACGGCGAACTGGGTCCGGTGCAGCTCCTCGTACCGCCCGCCCACGGCCAGCAGCTCCTCGTGCGTGCCGCGCTCCACGATCGAGCCGTCCTCGACCACGAGGATGAGGTCCGCGCTCCGGATGGTGGAGAGCCGGTGCGCGATCACCATCGCCGTCCGCCCCTCGAGCGCCTCGCTGAGCGCTGCCTGCACGGCGGCTTCGGACGTCGAGTCCAGCGCCGCGGTGGCCTCGTCGAGGATGACGACGCGCGGCTGGGCGAGCAGCAGTCTCGCGATGGTCATCCGCTGACGCTCGCCCCCGGACAGCCGGTAGCCACGCTCCCCGACCATGGTGTCCAGCTGGTCCGGCAGGGACCGGATGAGCGGTTCGAGCCGCGCACGGCGGACGGCGTCCCAGACCTCGTCCTCGGTCGCTTCGGGCCGCGCGAGCCGCAGGTTGGACCGGATGGTCTCGTGGAACAGGTGGCCGTCCTGGGTGACCATGCCCATGGTGTGCCGCATCGACGCGAACGTGACGTCTCGGACGTCCGCCCCGGCCAGGCGGACGGCGCCGCTGTCGACGTCGTACAGACGGGAGAGGAGCTGCGCGATCGTGGACTTGCCGGCACCGGAGGTCCCGACGAGCGCGACGGTCTGCCCTGGCTCGATCCGGAAGGAGACACCGTGCAGCACCTCGTCACCACCGCGGGTGTCCAGTGTGGAGACCTCCTCGAGCGAAGCCAGGGACACCTTGTCGGCGGACGGGTAGGCGAAGCGGACGTCGTCGAACTCGACCGCCACCGGGCCGTCGGGGACGGTGGCGGCGTCGGGCTTCTCCTGGATGAGCGGCTCGAGGTCGAGGACCTCGAAGACGCGCTCGAAGCTGACCACGGCGCTCATGATCTCCACCCGGGCGTTCGCGAGGCTGGTCAGCGGCGCGTACAGGCGGGTGAGCAGGAGGGCCAGCGTCACCACGTCGCCGGTGTTCAGCTGGCCACCGAGTGCGAGGGCACCGCCGACCCCGTAGACGAGCGCGAGGGCGAGGGCGGAGACCAGGGTGAGGGCGGTGACGAAGACGAACTGCAGCAGGGCACTCCGCACCCCGATGTCGCGGACGCGGGCGGCGCGCACCCGGAACTCCTCGGCCTCCTCCTCGGGGCGGCCGAACAGCTTCACGAGTGTGGCGCCGGGCGCGGAGAAGCGCTCGGTCATCTGCGTGCTCATCGCAGCGTTGTGGTCGGCGGCTTCGCGACGCAGCGCGGCGAGGCGGCTGCCCATGCGGCGCGCGGGGACGAGGAAGACCGGGAGCATCACGATCGCCAGGACCGTCACGAGCCAGGACGTGCTGAGCATGACGGTCAGGGTGAGGATCAGCGCCACGAGGTTCGTGACCACGCCGGACAGCGTGCCGCTGAAGGCCTGCTGCGCGCCGATCACGTCGTTGTTGAGGCGGCTGACGAGTGCGCCGGTCCGCGTGCGCGTGAAGAAGGCGATCGGCATCTTCTGCACGTGGTTGAAGACGGCGGTGCGGAGGTCGAGGATGACGCCCTCGCCGATCCGTGCCGAGAACCAGCGCGTCGCGAGTGACACGGCCGCGTCGCCCACGGCGACCAGGGCGATGACGACCGCGAGCCAGACGATCGTGCTGAGCGCGCCCCGAGCGACGATGACGTCGACCACCCGGCCGGCGAGGACCGGTGTCGCGACCGCGAGGACCGCGCCCACGACGGAGAGCGCGATGAAGACCACCAGCTTGGCCCGGTAGGGCACGGCGAACGTCATGATCCGCCGCACGGACTCGCGTGAGATGCCGTGCTTGCCGTCCTTGGCGGTGGAGATCTTGTACAGCGAGCTCCAGGCCACGCCTTCCATGCTCATGGCAGTCAGGATACGTCGGTCCCCGTGCCCCCTCAGACCGCGGTGAACACCAACGACGCGTTCTGTCCACCGAACCCGAACGAGTTGTTCAGCGCGGCCCGCACGGTCGCCGTCCGGGCTGCCCCCGCCACCACGTCCAGGTCGATCGCCGGGTCCTGGTGTTCCAGGTTCAGCGTCGGCGGCACGATCCCGGTCTCGAGCGCCCGGATCGTCAGGATCGCCTCGACCGCTCCTGCCGCACCGAACATGTGCCCGATCGCGCTCTTCGGCGCCGTCACGATCGCGCCGCTGCCCACTGCACGAGCGATGGCCGCAGCCTCACCGACGTCGCCGACCGGGGTCCCGGTGGCGTGCGCGTTGACGTGGTCGATGTCCGTCCCGGTGAGCCCGGCCATCCGGATCGCCGCCGTCATCGCGCGCTCCTGCTCGCTGCCGTCCCCGAGCGGGGCGGTGATGTGGAAGGCGTCCGACGTGATTCCCCACCCGGCGAGCGTGCCGTGCGACCGCTGTGCGCGGGCGGCGGCGTGCGAGGCCCGCTCGAGGACGACGAACCCGGCGCCCTCGCCGAGCACGAACCCGCGGCGGTCGGCGTCGAACGGTCGTGACAGCGTGGCGGGGTCGCCGCCGTCGGGCTTCGCGAGGGCCTGGGACTGCGCGAACGAGGCCAAGGTCACCGGGGTGACCGCAGCTTCGGTGCCGCCGGCGATGACGACGTCGGCCTCCCCCGTGACGACGAGGCGCGCTGCGATCGCGATCGCCTCGGCGCCGGACGCGCACGCCGAGACGGTCGTGTAGGCGCCGGCACGGGCGCCGTACTCGATGCTGATCTGCGCCGCGGCCCCGTTGGCCATGAGCATCGGGACGGTCCGGGGCGACACCCGGCGGGCACCCGAGGCACCGAGCACGTCGTGCGCGTCGAGCAGCGTCTCCACTCCCCCGATGCCGGTCCCGACGACGACGGCCAGGCGGTCGCCCGCGACGGCGGGAGCGCCGGCGTCGGCCCAGGCCTCGGCGGCGGCGACGAGGGCGAGCTGCTGACTGCGGTCGAGTCGGTTCGCCCGGACGCGACCGAGTACGGCCTCGGCGTCGAGCGCCGCGTCGGCACCGACCATGATCGGCACCCGATCCCAGAACTGTCCGTCGCGGTGCAGCTCGTGCACACCGGAGCGCCCGGCGACCAGGGCGTCCCACAGCGGCGCGACGCCGTGGCCGAACGGGGTGACCGCGCCGTAGCCGGTGATGGAGATGTCCACGAGTGCTCCTTCTTGTATGTTGAACAAGTTGAGTTGTACCACGTACAATCCAGAGATGGCAACCACCGACGGCGCCGGGACGACCCGCGGCGCAGCGACCCGGGCGAGGATCCTCGCAGCGACCGCCGGACTCCTCAGTGCAGGGGCAGCCGGTGACGCGGGCGGAGGGAGCACCGCACGCCACGCCGTCACCGTCAGCGAGATCGCCCGTGCGGCCGGGGTCTACCCGAACCAGATCACGCACCACTACGGCTCGAAGGACCGCCTCGTCCTCGACGCCGCCTTCGCACTCTTCCTCCGCGACACCACACGCCTGCAGGCCGCCGGTCGGCGCGCCGGGTCCGCCGACGCGTTCCGCCAGGTGCTCGCGCGCACGGCGCTCGCGATGCCGTCGACGCCGCTCGTCGTGCGCGCGCTGGCCGCCGCTGGAGACGACGACGCCCAGCGCGAGCGCGTGCGTCTCCTGCTCGCGGTCCTGTTCCGTCAGTCGGAGCGCTACCTCGAGCGCGTCGTCGCCGAGCACGGCTGGACGAGTCCGAGCGGCGTCGGCCGCGATGCCCGGACGTTCTGGAGCGCGGTCTTCGGCGCCACGCTCCTCGCCGACGCGGGCGTCACCGGCGGGCCCTCGGACCTCGACCTCGCAGGGACGGTGTCCATCCGCTGAACGCGGGAAGACGAGCGGCGACGCCTACTCGCCGAAGCCGCTCCGCACCAGTTCCGCGAGCGCGTCCACCGCGGCCTGCGCGTCAGCACCGGTCGCCTCGATCGACACGGTCGCACCCTTCGGCAGCGCGAGCGCCATGATCGCCAGCAGGCTCTTCGCGTCCACGCCGTTCACGCGCACCGCTGCGTCGTACCTGGCCGCCGTCTTGACGAACTCCGCCGCGGGGCGGGCGTGCAGGCCGGTCTCGTTGACCAGTTCGACGCTCTCGGACGCGGCCACGTCGTCGACGCTGCCGGCCCCGTCACCCGGCCCCGTGCCTCCCGGCTGGTCACCGGACGGACGGGAGGCGCTGCTCGCGTCGTCCGCGGACCCTGCGGCGGATGCCGCAGCAGCGAGCACCGCCTCGGCGTCACCACCCGTCTGGGCCGCGACGGCCGCGGCGACCGCGCCCTCGACGAGGGGAGCCTGGGAGACGTGCACGCGTGCGCGGACGTCGTCGTCGAGGAAGTCGAGCGCCGTGTCGGTGGTCAGGTAGGCAGAACCGAGGTCGCACAGGACCACGACGGCGTCGGCGTCGGAGAGCTCCTCGATGCCGGCGGTGATCGCCTCGAACGAGGTCCCGATGCCGCCGTCGTCGGTCCCGCCGGCAGCGACGAGCGGTACGTCCGCCGCCATCTGGCGGGCGAGCTCGACCGTGCCGGTGGCGATCGCGGCGCTGTGCGACACGATCAGGATGCCGACGGTCACGCGGCGGCGCCCGTCGTCGCCTCCACCGCGGCACGCAGGATGTACGCCGTCGACTGCGCACCCGGATCACGGTGCCCGACGGCGCGTTCGCCGAGGTAGCTCGCACGACCCTTGTGGGCGACGAGCGGTTCGGTGGCCTCGGCGCCCGAGGCGGCGGCGTCGGCCGCGGCGGCGAGCACGGCTGCCGGGTCGGCACCGGCTGCCGCTGCGGCGGTGGCGGCGTCGACCGCCGGGCCCCATGCGTCCACCATCGTCTTGTCGCCGACCGCGGCCTTGCCGCGTGAGACCACGCCGTCACGGGCCGCGGCGAGCACGACGACGAGCGTGTCGGCGTCGAGCTCGGACGCGTCGCCGGCCGCCTGGGCTGCCTTCAGGTACGCGGTGCCGAACAGCGGACCGGCGGCGCCGCCGACGGTCGAGATGAGCTTGGTCGCGACCGTCTTCAGCACGGCGCCGGGCGTGTCGAACGAGCCGCCGTCGACGGCCTCGAGCACGGCGCGGAAGCCGCGGTCGAGGTTCTCGCCGTGGTCGCCGTCACCGATCTCCCGGTCGAGCGTGACGAGCTCGGCCCGGTGTTCGTCGATCGTCGCGGCGGTGCGACGGACCCAGTCGATGGCCCATGCGGTGTCGAGCGCCAATGCGGTTCCCTTCGTGTGTCCGGCCCGGTGGGCTCGGTGTCGTGGTCGGTGGTCGAGCGGTCGGATCCGGCCGCTCAGCGTCCCCAGCGCAGTGCCGGGCTCTCCACCGGTGCGTCCCAGAGCGCGGTGAGTTCGTCGTCGAGCACCGTGACGGTGAGCGAGAACCCCTGCATCTCGAGGGATGTGACGTAGTCGCCCACCAAACTACGCGTGACGTCGTACCCGCGGTCCGTCAGCACCTCGGCGGCGCGTCGGTAGGCGATGTACAGCTCGGAGAGCGGGGTGCCGCCCATGCCGTTCACGAGCAGGAGCAGCTTCGAGCCGGCCGGGGCGTCGAGGTCGGTGAGGATCGGTTCGAGCACGCGGTCGACGAGCTGATCGGCCGGCGCCATCGGGATGCGCTCGCGACCTGGCTCGCCGTGGATGCCGATGCCGAGCTCGACCTCGTCGTCGGCGAGCGTGAAGGACGGCTCCCCCGCGTGCGGCACGGTGCCGGACGCCAGGGCCAGGCCCATCGACCGCGTGACGTCGTTGACGTGGCGGGCGACCGCGGCGACGGCGTCGAGGTCGTCACCGCGCTCGGCCGCGGCACCGGCGCACTTCTCCACGACGACGGTGCCGGCGACGCCGCGGCGACCGGCGGTGTAGAGCGAGTCCTGCACGGCGACGTCGTCGTCGACCACGACCGCCTCGACGCGGATGTCGTCCATCTCGGCGAGCTCGGCGGCGGTCTCGAAGTTCAGGACGTCGCCGGTGTAGTTCTTCACGATGTGCAGGACGCCCGCGCCGCCGTCGACGGCCTTGGTGGCCGCGACGATCGGGTCCGGGGTCGGACTCGTGAACACCGGGCCCGGGACGGCGGCGTCGAGCATGCCGTACCCGACGAAGCCGGCGTGCAGCGGCTCGTGTCCGCTGCCGCCGCCGCTGACGATGCCGACCTTGCCGGCGACGGGAGCGTCGGCGCGGTGCAGGTGGATCGGGTCCTCGACCAGGACCACGTGCCCGGCGTGTGCCCGGGCGAAGCCCCGGACGGTCTCGTCGACCACGGCCTGCGGGTCGTTGATGAGCTTCTTCATGCGCGTGCCTCCACGGGTACGGGGCCGAACCGAGGCGAACTGCACACCGCCGTCGTCGACCGGAGTGCGCCCAATCTACATCCGACGCCCGGGCGCTCGTTCGTCCGGTCTGCACGTTCGTGCAGTGCGACGGGGACGCGTCACCGGCTCGCGATCCCCCGCAGCGCACGGCGCTTGCACGTTCGTGCACGATCGCGGACTTCCCTCGAGAATTCATCGCTCCGTCGTTCTCCGCGTCACTATGCTCGGCCTCAATCACTCAACGGGGAGTGCGGCGCAGCACCACCGGACCCCCACCTCACGCACTGGAGGTCACCGATGGACGACATCGGCGTCAAGTTCCTGTCCGAGCTCGTCGGCACGGCGATGCTCATCATCCTGGGTGGCGGTGTCGTCGCCGCCGTCTCCCTCACGAAGTCGAAGGGCTTCGGGGCCGGCTTCCTCATGGTCACGATCGGCTGGGGCTTCGCGGTCTTCGCGGGCGTCACCGTGTCCTACAAGTCGGGCGGACAGCTCAACCCGGCCGTCAGCCTCGCCCAGGCCATCCTCGGCAACATCACCGTCGGCGCGATGCTGCTGTTCTGGCTCGCCCAGCTCATCGGTGCGGTCATCGGTGCCGTGATCGTCTGGCTCGCCTACAAGCAGCACTTCGACGAGGAGCCCGACGCGGCCGCCAAGCTCGGCGTCTTCTCCACCGGCCCCGCGATCCGGTCGTACGGCTGGAACCTCGTGACCGAGATCATCGGCACCTTCGTGCTGGTGTTCGTCGTCATCGCCTTCACCAACGGCCAGACCCCGTCGCAGCTCGGCGCGATCCCCGTCGCCTTCCTCGTGATCGCGATCGGTGTCAGCCTCGGTGGCCCGACCGGCTACGCCATCAACCCCGCCCGTGACCTCGGCCCGCGCATCGCGCACGCCCTCCTTCCCATCAAGGGCAAGGGCTCGAGCGACTGGGCCTACGCCTGGGTGCCCGTCGTCGGACCGCTGCTCGGTGGCGCCATCGCCGCCGGCCTGTCCTACGCGCTGCTGCCCGTCGTCAGCTGAACCAACCCAACCCCGGGGTGAGCGGCCCGTCCGCACGGGCCGCTCACCGCACCGAACACCCGTAAGGAGCACCAATGGCCGACTACATCGTCGCCATCGACCAGGGCACGACCTCCACCCGAGCGATCGTCTTCGATCACTCCGGCTCGATCATCTCGACCGGGCAGAAGGAACACGAGCAGATCTTCCCGCGCGCCGGATGGGTCGAGCACGACCCCGCCGAGATCTGGGACAACACCCGCGAGGTGATCGGTCAGGCACTGTCGCGTGCCGACATCACGCGTCACGACGTCGCCGCCGTGGGCATCACGAACCAGCGCGAGACCGCCGTCGTCTGGGACAAGACCACCGGCAAGCCGATCTACAACGCGATCGTCTGGCAGGACACCCGCACGCAGTCGATCGTCGACAAGCTCGCCGACGGGGACACCGACCGCTACAAGGCGATCGTCGGCCTCCCGCTCGCGACGTACTTCGCCGGCACCAAGATCATGTGGATCCTCGAGAACGTCGAGGGTGCGCGCGAGAAGGCCGAGGCCGGGGACCTGCTCTTCGGCACCACCGACACCTGGGTCCTCTGGAACCTGACCGGTGGCGTCGACGGCGGCGTCCACAAGACCGACGTCACGAACGCGTCCCGCACGCTGTTCATGGACCTCGAGACGCTCCAGTGGCGCGACGACATCCTCGCCGACTTCGGTGTCCCGAAGTCGATGCTCCCGGAGATCGTCAGCTCCTCCGAGGTCTACGGCCACGTCGAGTCGTCGAACCTGCTCCGCGAGGTCCCGATCGCGGGCATCCTCGGCGACCAGCAGGCCGCGACCTT
Organism: Curtobacterium sp. ABR8; assembly: GCF_057812125.1. Taxonomy (NCBI): domain Bacteria; kingdom Bacillati; phylum Actinomycetota; class Actinomycetes; order Micrococcales; family Microbacteriaceae; genus Curtobacterium; species Curtobacterium sp. ABR8. The sequence continues at coordinate 2,130,254 of NZ_CM173818.1, read as the reverse complement.
CGGCCAGGCGGCGTTCGACCAGGGCGAGTCGAAGAACACCTACGGCACCGGCAACTTCCTCATCTTCAACACCGGTACCGAGATCGTCCGTTCCGAGAACGGCCTGCTCACCACCGTCGGCTACAAGCTCGGCGACCAGGAGACGCACTACGCACTCGAGGGCTCGATCGCGGTCACCGGCTCCCTCATCCAGTGGCTCCGTGACAACCTCGGTCTCATCGGCAGTGCCCCGGAGGTCGAGGCGCTGGCCAAGACCGTCGAGGACAACGGCGGCGTGTACTTCGTGCCGGCCTTCTCCGGGCTGTTCGCGCCGTACTGGCGTCCGGATGCCCGCGGTGCCATCGTCGGGCTCACCCGGTTCGTCAACAAGGGGCACATCGCACGTGCGGCCCTCGAGGCGACGGCGCTGCAGACCCGCGAGGTCCTCGACGCCGTCAACGCCGACTCGGGCGTGGACCTGACGGAGCTCAAGGTGGACGGCGGCATGACCGCCAACAACGAGCTCATGCAGTTCCAGGCCGACATCCTCAACGTGCCGGTGGTACGTCCGGTCGTCGCCGAGACGACGGCGCTCGGCGCGGCCTACGCGGCCGGTCTCGCGGTCGGCTTCTGGGCCAACCTCGACGAGCTCCGTGCCAACTGGCAGGAGGACAAGCGCTGGGAGCCGCAGCTCGACGCCGCGGAGCGCGAGCGCACGCTCCGCCTCTGGAAGAAGGCCGTCACGAAGACCTTCGACTGGGTCGACGAGGACGTCCAGTAACGACGCGGGCGCACGCTGACCGCGTGCACTGAACGCACCGACGGGAGGCCCGGTGCCGGTTCCTCGAACCGGCACCGGGCCTCCCGTCGCGTTGTGTCTCCTGCGCGTCCGTCGCGGTGCTGGGGTGGTGCGGTTGTGGCCGGCACGGCACGGTGCGGGTTTGTTCGCCGGGTGCAGCGGTGACCGCCGGGTGCGCGTTCGTGGCGCTGCACCGAGCCGCCAGGCTCGCACCGGGTGACGCACCGCGCACGGTGCGGCTCGCGCGGAAGCGGCACGGGATCGCGGACCGCGCACGGTGCGGACTGGAGGCGCGGGGCGGGCCCGCCGCGGGCCTCCAGTCCGGTACGGGGTTGCTGGCACGGCACGGTGCGGGTTTGTTCGCCGGGTGCGGCGGTGACCGCCGGGTGCGCGCTCGTGGCGCAGCACCGAGCCGCCGAGCTCGCACCGGGTGACGCATCGCGCACGGTGCGGCTCGCGCGGAAGCGGCACGGGATCGCAGACCGCGCACGGTGCGGACTGGAGGCGCTGGTCGGGCCCGCCGCGGGCCTCCCGTCCGGCACGGGGTTGCTGGCACGGCACGGTGCGGGTTTGTTCGCCGGGTGCGGCGGTGACCGCTGGGTGCGCGCTCGTGGCGCTGCACCGAGCCGCCGGGCTCGCACCGGGTGACGCACCGCGCACGGTGCCCGGGGCGGCGTGGACTACGCGGCGGGAGCTTCGCCGACCCAATCAGCCAGCTTGCGGGCGCCGGCGCCGGAGTCGATCGCCTCGGCGGCCACCGCGAGCTGCTCCCGGAACCGCTGCAGGATCGGGCGGTCGGACTGTGCCGGGTCCTGCGCGAGCCGGAAGGACACCAGGCCGGCGGCGGCGTTCAGGAGCACGATGTCGCGGACCGGGCCGGTCTCCCCCGCCAGGACGCGGTGCACGACGCCGGCGTTGTGCTCCGGGTCGCCACCGAGCAGGTCTTCCGTGCGGGCACGGGCGATGCCGAGGTCACGCGGGTCGAGGTCGTGCTCGGTGATGCGCCCGCCGGTGACCTCCCAGATGTGGCTGTGCCCGGTGGTCGTGAGCTCGTCGAGACCGTCGTCACCGCGGAACACCAGGGCGGTCGCGCCGCGGGTCTGGAACACGCCCGTGATGATCGGCACGAGCTCGAGCTGGGCCACTCCGACGGCGTTGGCCTCGCACCGTGCGGGGTTGACGAGCGGCCCGAGGAAGTTGAAGACCGTCGGCACGCCGATCTCGCGCCGGACCGGCCCGGCGTGGGCGAAGCCGGGGTGGAACGCGTTGGCGAACGCGAAGGTCAGTCCGACACGCCGGAAGGTGTCCGCGACACGCGCGGCGTCCATCGTGAGATCGAGGCCGAGTGCGGCGAGCACGTCGCTCGACCCGGACTTCGAGGAGCTGGCCTTGTTGCCGTGCTTGACGACCGGCACCCCGGCGGCGGCGATGACGATCGCGGCCATCGTCGAGACGTTCACGGTTCCGACGACGTCACCGCCGGTGCCGACGATGTCGAGGGCCATCGGGTCGACGTCCAGCGGAACCGCGGCGTCGAGGATCGCGTCGCGGAACCCGACGACCTCGTCGACGGTCTCGCCCTTCGCTCGGAGGGTCACGGCGAACGCAGCGATCTGCGCCTGGGTGGCGCGCCCGTGCACGATCTCCTCCATGGCCCATGTGGATTGCCTGATCGTCAGGTCCTCGCGCGCCATGAGCGCGCTGATCACTGCGGGCCAAGAGAGTGCGTCAGGCATGGCTCGATCGTAGTGAATTCGAGAGACCCGCCAGTCTCCTGCGAAAACACTGTCGGGGGTTTCGGCCATAATGGAGGACGTGACTAGCACCTCTCTCTCCCGATCCGCCAGCGGTCCGGCCCTGAACAGGCCGAACGCCGTTGCCGTGGGGACGATCGTGTGGCTGGGCAGCGAGGTCATGTTCTTCGCCGGCCTGTTCGCGATCTACTTCACGCTGCGCAGCACGTCCCCCGAGCTCTGGGCGGCCGAAACCTCCAAGCTCGAGGTGCCGTTCGCCTCGGTGAACACGATCATCCTGGTGCTGTCCAGCTTCGCGTGCCAGTTCGCGGTGTTCGCAGCGGAGCGCTTCCAGGTGCACCGCACGAGCTGGAACCCGCGCCACTGGGGCATGACGGAGTGGTTCTTCGTCACCTACGCGATGGGCGCGATCTTCGTCTGCGGCCAGATCTTCGAGTACGCCAACCTCTGGCACGAGGGCGTCACGCTCTCCTCGAGCGCCTACGGCTCGGCCTTCTACATGACGACCGGGTTCCACGGCCTCCACGTCACGGGTGGCCTCATCGCCTTCCTGCTGACGCTCGGCCGCGGCTTCGCCGCGAAGAACTTCGGTCACAAGGAAGCGACCACCGCCATCGTCGTGTCGTACTACTGGCACTTCGTCGACGTCGTGTGGATCTTCCTCTTCGCCGTCATCTACCTTCTCAAGTAGGAACTGGACACCCCCCAGCACATGTTCAACAGAACCAAGTCCAAGAAGGGCCGCCGCTCTCCGATGGCGACCGTCTCGCTCATCGTCGTGGGTCTCATGACCACCGGCGGTGCGTACGCACTGTTCAGCTCCACGGCGAACGCGGACGACAGCACGACCACCGTCGCAGCGACCAGCCAGTCGAAGGTGAACGAGGGCCAGAAGCTCTTCGCCTCGAACTGCGCGACCTGCCACGGCCTCTCCGCCCAGGGCACGAGCGAGGGTCCGTCCCTCATCGGTGTCGGCGCCGCCTCGGTCGACTTCCAGGTCGGCACCGGCCGCATGCCGATGGCCGCACAGGGCCCGCAGGCCGAAGAGAAGCCCGCGCAGTTCACGGACGAGCAGGTCGACGCCCTCGCCGAGTACGTCGCCTCGCTGGGCCCCGGCCCGGCCGTCCCGTCGAACGAGCTCACCAACGGTGAGGACGGCGACGCGGCCGAAGGTGCAGAGCTCTTCCGCATCAACTGCGCCATGTGCCACAACGTGGCCGGCGCCGGTGGTGCTCTGACCGAGGGCAAGTACGCCCCGAACCTGTCGACGGTCTCCGGCAAGCACATCTACGAGGCCATGCAGACCGGCCCGCAGAACATGCCGGTCTTCAACGACCTGAACCTCACGCCGGAGCAGAAGGCCGACATCATCACGTACCTCAAGTACGTGCAGGACAACAAGTCGCCCGGCGGGTTCGCACTCGGCTCCCTGGGCCCGGTGGCCGAGGGTCTGTTCATCTGGATCTTCGGACTCGGCGCGGTCGTTGCGATGACCGTCTGGCTGACCGCGAAGTCCAACTGATCGTCCGTGTCGAACGACACTGAAGGGAACACCATGGCAGAGCACGACGACGAGACGCTGAACTCGTCCTCGGCTGTCGAGAAGCACGGCACGACCACCTCCCCCGGGATCGCGGTGCTGCCCACCGACCCGTTCGAGAACCCGGGTGAGCCGCCGCACCGCGCGCGCCGCACCGACGTCGACCCGAAGAAGCAGCGTCTGGCCGAGCGCCAGGTCGCGACCTTCTTCTACCTCTCGATCGTCGGCAGCGTCCTCTCGATCGCGGCCTACGTCGCCTTCCCGATCGACTCGAACGACTTCGGGACGGTCCGCACCGCGAACCTCTTCCTCGGCCTGTCGATCGCCCTCGCACTCATCGCGCTGGGCCTCGGTGCGGTCTACTGGTCGAAGTCGCTCGTCGTCGACCGCGAGATCACCGAGCTCCGCCACGGCACCCGCGGCACCGACGCGACCCGCGCAAAGGCCGTCGAGGCCTTCCAGCTGGCCGACAAGGAGTCCGGCTTCAGCCGACGCAAGCTGATCCGCAACTCGATGATCGGCGCGCTGGCCGCGTTCCCGCTGCCGGGCATCGTGCTGGTCCGCGACCTCGCTCCGGCCGAGGACCCGAACGAGCTCCTGCGCCACACCTTCTGGAAGCAGGGCCTGCGCCTGACGAAGGACCCGACGGGTCTGCCGATCAAGGCCTCCGACGTGACCATCGGTTCGGTGTTCCACGTCATCCCGGACGGCATGCTCGACTCCGAGCACATGCTGGAAGAGAAGGCCAAGGCCTCCGTCCTCCTCATGCGTCTCGACCCGAAGGACCTCAACCCCGCCAAGGGCCACGAGAACTGGGGCTACGACGGCATCGTCGCGTACTCCAAGATCTGCACCCACGTCGGATGCCCGGTCGCGCTCTACGAGCAGCAGACGCACCACCTGCTGTGCCCGTGCCACCAGTCCACCTTCGATGTCTCGAACAACTGCGAGGTCATCTTCGGTCCGGCCGCACGCCCCCTCCCCCAACTTCCGATCGCGATCGACGACGACGGCTACCTGGTTGCCCAGAGCGACTTCCACGAGCCGGTCGGACCGTCCTTCTGGGAGCGTGAACGCTGATGACCAGCACCCCCACCACCACGGCACCGAGCAGCACGGCGAACAAGCCGGCTCCGGAGCGCGGATCCCGCATCATCGGCGGGGTCGCCAACTACATCGACGAGCGCACCAGCATCTCGGGGCTCGTCAAGGAAGTCGGCCGGAAGATCTTCCCGGACCACTGGAGCTTCATGCTCGGCGAGGTGGCGCTGTACAGCTTCGTCGTCGTCCTGCTCTCCGGCACGTTCCTGACGTTCTTCTTCCAGGCCTCCATGGCCGAGGTCGTCTACAACGGCTCGTACGTCCCGCTCAAGGGCGTCGAGATGTCGACGGCCCTGCAGTCCACGCTGGACATCTCGTTCGACATCCGCGGCGGGCTGTTCGTCCGCCAGGTCCACCACTGGGCAGCCCTGCTGTTCGTGGCGTCGATCATGCTGCACATGGCCCGCGTGTTCTTCACCGGTGCCTTCCGCAAGCCGCGTGAGCTCAACTGGGTCTTCGGCTTCCTGCTGTGGGTCCTCGCCATGGGTGAGGGCTTCACCGGCTACTCGCTCCCCGACGACCTGCTCTCCGGCAACGGTCTGCGGATCATCGTCGGCATGATCGAGGGTGTCCCGGTGATCGGCGTCTGGATCGCCTACCTGCTCTTCGGTGGCGAGTTCCCGGGGACCGACATCGTCGGCCGCCTCTACACGCTGCACATCCTGCTGCTGCCGGCGATCCTCGTCGCGGTGCTCGGTGTCCACCTCGTGCTCGTCGTCATCAACAAGCACACCCAGTTCGCCGGCCCGGGCAAGACCAACGACAACGTCGTCGGTGTCCCGATCCTCCCGGCGTTCGCAGCCAAGGCCGGTGGGTTCTTCTTCATCGTCGCGGGCATCATCGCCCTCATCGCCTCGATGTTCACGATCAACCCGATCTGGAACTACGGTCCGTACGACCCCTCGCCGGTCTCCGCCGGTACCCAGCCCGACTGGTACATCGGCTTCGCCGACGGCGCACTGCGTCTGGTGCCGCCGCACTGGGAGGTCGTGTGGTTCGGCTACACGGTGTCGTTCAACATCCTGGCGCCGATCGCGGTCCTGGTGCTGCTCATCCTCGCGATCCTGCTGTACCCGTTCCTCGAGTCGTGGATCACCGGCGACAAGCGCGAGCACCACATCCTGGACCGCCCGCGCAACGCCCCGACCCGCACGGCGATCGGTGCCGCCGGCATCACGCTCTACGCCAGCCTCTGGGCTGCGGCGTCGTCGGACATCATCGCGACCCACTTCCTGGTGTCGATCGAACACGTGATCCACGTGATCCAGGCCACGACGGTCCTCGGCCCGTTCGTCGCCTTCTGGATCACGAAGCGCGTGTGCCTCGCCCTCCAGAAGAAGGACCGCGAGATCGTCCTGCACGGCTACGAGTCCGGTCGCATCGTCCGACTCCCCCACGGTGAGTACATCGAGGTGCACGAGCAGCTCGACGAGTACGAGCGCTGGAAGCTCCTGCAGTTCAACGAGTACAAGCCGCTCATGATCCGCCCGAACGCCAAGGGGCAGATCACCGTGGTCCAGAAGGCCCGTGCGAGCATCTCCCGCTTCTTCTTCGAGGACCGCATCGAGCCGGTGTCGAAGGCCGAGCTCGAGGCAGCGCACGCCGCCCACCACGGCCCGGACCTCGCGGGAGGCCACCAGGCTCCGCAGGTCGGCCCCGGGGATCACTGATCCGAGGCACACGAGGAAACCCCCGTCACGATGTGGCGGGGGTTTCCTCGTGTGTGGGGCAACACGCCGCCCCCAGTTCACGGCTGGTTCACCGACACGTGCTGGACTCGTCCAGGACGGTGTGGCAACGTGTTGCACCACGCATCCGCCAACGGAATGAGACCCCGATGGACAGCCGGACGGCCGAACACCCCAGGCCGAACCACTTCCTCCTCCACCTCAGCGACACCCACCTCGTCTCCGGCGACGGTGATCTGTACGGCGGAGTCGACTCCGCCGCACGGCTCACCGAGATCGTCGCGGACATCGAAGCATCCGGAACCCGGCCCGAGGCGATCGTCGTCACGGGCGACGTGGCCGACAAGGGCGAACCGGGCGCCTACGCCCGCGTCCGCGAGATCGTCGAGCCGGCCGCCCGCCGGATCGGCGCGCAGGTCATCTGGGCGATGGGCAACCACGACGAGCGCGGCGCCTTCCGCCAGGAACTCTTCGGCCTCCAGCCCACCGACCGCCCGGTCGACTTCGTCTACGACGTCAACGGTCTCCGGGTCATCACCCTCGACACGAGTGTCCCGGGCCGCCACCACGGCGAGGTCTCCCCCGAGCAGCTCGACTGGCTCGCCGAGGTCCTCTCCGAGGCGGCGCCGCACGGCACCATCCTGGCGATGCACCACCCGCCCGTCCCGAGCGTGCAGGACCTGACCGTCCTCGTCGAGCTCCGCGACCAGCAGGCCCTGGCCGAGGTCGTCGAGGGCAGTGACGTCCTGGCCATCATCGCCGGGCACCTGCACTACTCGACGAGTGCGGTCTTCGCCGGCATCCCCGTGTCGGTCGCCAGCGCCACCTGCTACACGCAGGACCTCACCGAGTTCCAGGGCGGCACCCGCGGCCGCGACGGCGCACAGTCGTTCAACCTGGTGCACGTCTACGGTCGCAACGTCGTGCACTCGGTCGTCCCGATCGGGCACTACTCCACGGTCGGTGAACCCGTGTCGGCGGTCGAGACCGAGGCCCGCCTCGCAGCGCACGGCGTCACGATCCCGCCCGCGGTCGAACCGGCTCCGGTCACCTCGAGCATCCCCGTCTTCACGCTCGACTCGGTGCCGGTCTCCCCCGTCCACCGGTAGGCCGCCACACTTCGTGAACAGGAATGGTCGGGTACCCGTCTGGGTACCCGACCATTCCTGCTCACCATGTGCGAGAGGCGTGCGCCCGAGGCGGACGGGAGGCGCGTGGCGGGGCCGACCCGGGCCTCCCGTCCGGCTGTGGTCGCGACCACGGCACGTGGCGAGGGGCGGCGGCGTGCTCGCCCGGAGCGCGTGGCCGGGTCTCGGCGCCGGGCTCGCAGGCTCGCCCGGAGCGCGTGGCCGAGTCTCGGCGCCGGGCTCGCAGGCTCGCCCGGAGCGCCCCGGCAGGACGCTGGCGCGTCCTAATCGCCGGGGCGCTCCCACGGCGCGGGGAAGGGGAAGTAGCGCTCGAGGAAGTCCGTGACGCGCTGCGTGCGCTCCTCGTCGCTGACCTCGGGGAAGCTGCCGTCGTTCAGGCAGAAGAAGTCCGCGTTCCGCTTCTTCAGCAGCTCGTCGAGGGACCGCAGCCCGGACTGCATCGTGGTGTCGATGTAGCGGACGTCCGCGTTCTCCTGGACGATCGCCCGGCCGGTGAGCAACGAGTAGTAGTGGTACAGCGAGTTCGTCACCGAGATGTTCTCGGCAGCGCGGAAGCGTGACGCCGCCGTGGCGCGGAACTCGTCGGCGAACTCGTGCTCCATCTCCGTCATGATCGATGCTCGGAGCGGGGTGGGCGCGTGCTCGAGGTGCCGCGTGGTGACCGCACCGAACCGCTGCTGCAGCAACCGGCGGTTCACGCGCGCCGAGTTCTCGAACCCGCTGCGCGCGGCGTTGTTCACGCCGAGCCCAATGCGGGTGGTGGCGAGGATGAACTTCGTCACCGACCCCGGGCTGAAGAACACCGACGGGTCGACGGTGCGGCCGAAGAACATGTCGTCGTTCGAGTAGATGAAGTGCTCGCTGATGCCCGGGATGTGGTGCAGCTGCGACTCGACCGCCTGGGAGTTGTGCGTCGGCAGCACGGACGGGTCGGCGAAGAACTCCTCGCTGCGCACGATGCGGACCTTGGGGTGGTCGGCGAGCCAGTGCGGCGCGGGCGAGTCGGTGGCGATGTAGATCTGACGGATCCACGGTGCGAACGTGTGCACGGAACGCAGCGCGTACTTCAGCTCGTCGATCTGCCGGAACCGGGCGGGGGCGTCATCGCCCTCGCCCAGGACGGCCGTGGCCTGCGCTGCCTGGCGGGCGCGCTGGTACTCGATGGCGTTGCCGTCGACCCACGAGAAGACGATGTCGATCGGGAACCGGATGTCGGAGACGTGGTCGTCGAACATGTGCTCGACGGTGCGCCAGGTGCGGCCGTAGCGCTCGATGTCGACGAGCACGAACTCCTCGACCGGCAGGCTGCGGCGCATCAGGGCGTTCTCGACGGGTGCGAGCACCTCGGTGTCGGTGAGTCGCCAGAACTCGAGTTGGACGCTCGTCTCGGCGCCGTAGCGCAGACGGCCGAGCGGCTCGAGGCGCGGACGGAACACACGCAGCACCGGTTCGTCGACGGGTCCGAGCCCGTCGTCCTGCACGAGGACGGCAGGCTGACCCGGCGGCTTCGCGTAGAAGGGCTCGTTGACGGCGGCGGCCATCACGGCGCTCTCCGCACGTTGCCGGTCGCGCTCGTCGATCGCGATGACCGGACGCTCGTCGTTGCCGCGGATGAGCAGGTGGTCGACGTCGGCCTCGGTGAGCGCGTCGTCGAGGAACAGCAGGTCCTCGATCATCGACTGCTGCGGCGTCAGGTGGCCGTTGAGCAGCGTCAGGCGCCCCTTGCGGACGACGACGTCGGGCCGGTCGAGACCGCCGGAGGACGGTCGAGGGTTCAGCAGAGGACTCTCGGTCACCGGCTCGGTCTCGTCGTTCATCCATGCCCTTCGGATCGCGCTGCCGGGTCCTGTACCCGACCCTGCGATCCTACCGTCCGCCCGCCCGCTCGGTTCCGCAGGCGGCCACCCGAGCCGTTCAGGAGGCCCGGGGAGCGTCCGCCTCGCGCGGCACCTTGACGGCGATGCCCACGACGATGAACAGCGCGGCGACCAGGATCTGCAGGGCCGCCCACACCTGACCGGGGATCGGCACCGTGACCAGGGGGTTCCAGCAGACGGCCACGGCGGCCATGAGCAGCGCAGCCCACCACGTCTTGCCGCGGACGGCGAAGACCAGCACGATGAGCGCCAGGACCGTGACGCCCCACCGGGCGAAGACGAATCCGGACGAGTCGATGATCGCCACGCACGCGAGCAGGACGATCGCGGCGATGAGCGACGGTGCGAGCGCCGGCCGGGTGAACCCGGGGGTCGCACGGGTGCTCGTCGCGCCCGCGGCCGGACGGACCGGGGCCGCGGGCACGCCGTGCTGCGACGACCCCACCGGGGGTCGCCCCTTGCGGGCAGCCATCAGGCGGGGGCCTCGTCGAGGTCGATGGCCGTGAAGGACCGTGACATGGGCGGGAGACCCCGCACACGCTCGAGCGCGGGGACCAGCTCGCCGAGGTACGCCCGGTAGCCCTCGTCGGTGAGGTGCAGTCCGTCGTCGGTGAAGCGGTCGTCGAGGTGGTCGCCGTCGGCCAGCGCGGGCCAGGCGTCGAGGTACTGCGCGTGGCAGGTCGCGACGAACTGGCGCAGGTGCCGGTTCGCCTCCTCGATCTTCGTCGTGTACTCGGCCTGGCGCGGCAGGACGGAGACGAGCAGCAGGCGCACGCCCGGCAGCTCGCGCCGGAGGGTGACGAGGATGGTCTCGACGTTGCGGACGACGTGTTCGGCGCTCGCCCGGTGGTTGCCGAAGTCGTTCGTGCCGATGAGCAACACGATCACCTCGGGCTGTTCGGCGACGACGGCCTCGAGGCGCGCGAGCACGCCGTCGGTCGTGTCGCCGCTGACGCCCTGGTTCAGCGTGTGCTCGTCGGGGAGCCAGGTGTCCCACGACCCCTGGGCCGTGATGCTGTCGCCCAGGAACAGGACGGGACTGCGTTCCTCGGTCATGCTGCCTCCTCGTTCGCCGGTTCCGGACTCCCATTGTGCTGGGTCCGGTTGCGCTGCGTCGACTCGGTGTTGTCCGACTCGCGCTCGGCGGCCGCGGTGATGCGTTCGACCATGCCGGGGAAGATGATCCCGTGGAAGGGCAGGATCCCGTACCAGTACAGGCGTCCGGGGAGGCCCTGCGGGAAGTAGATCGCCCGCTGGTGGTAGTCGCTGCCGCCCTCGGGGTTCGGGGTGACGGTCATCTCGAGCCAGGCGCGTCCCGGGGACTTGAACTCTGCGCGGAGCCGCAGGTACCGGCCGCGTTCGAGTCGTTCGACGCGCCACCAGTCGAGCGCGTCGCCCTGCTCGAGCCGGTCCTGGTCACGGCGCCCACGGCTGAGCCCGACACCGCCGGCGACCTTGTCCATCCAGCCGCGCGCGACCCAGGCCAGCGGGAACGAGTACCAGCCGTTCTCGCCGCCGATCGACTCGACGACGCGCCAGACGTCCTCGGCCGAGGCGCTCGAGTGCCGCTTCCGGTCGTCGACGTAGACGGTGTGCCCGGCCCAGTCCGGGTCGTTCGGCATCGGGTCGGCCGAGGCACTCGACAGCGTGGCGCTCCGCCAGCTCGTCTCGACCTGGCCCGAGCGCATCTTGTTCAGGGCGAGGCGGACGGCTCGGCGGTACGAGGTGAGCCCGCCCTCGGGCTGCGGCACGACGTCGTCGATGTCGTGCTCGCGCTGGACGCACTCGAACTGCAGCGACTCGATGATCGGGGTCGCGAGCTTGCGCGGGATCGGGGTGACGGCGTTGAACCAGTGCGCCGCGAGTCGCGGGGTGAGCACCGGCAGGACCGTGATGGGGCGCTGCCGGAGCTTCGCCTCGACCGCGTAGCCGTTGAGCATCTGGCCGTAGCGGAGCACGTCCGGACCGCCGATGTCGAAGGTGCGGTTGACGTCCGCGGGGACGTCGAGCGCCGCGACCAGGTAGTAGAGGACGTCGCGCACGGCGATCGGCTGGATGCGGTTGCGCACCCACCGCGGTGCCGGCATCCAGGGCAGGACGTCGGTCAGGTGCCGGATCATCTCGAACGAGGTGCTGCCGGAGCCGATGACGACACCCGCCTGGTAGGCGACGGTCGGCACGCCCGATCCGAGCAGGATCTCCCCCACCTCCTTGCGGCTGCGCAGGTGCTTCGACAAGTCGCCGTCGGGGTGCAGCCCGCCCAGGTAGACGAACCGGCTGACACCGGCGCGCTTCGCCTCGTGCGCCATCGTCTCGGCGGCCTGGCGTTCGGCGGACTCGAAGTCGCCGTCGGCGCCCATCGCGTGGGCGAGGTAGTACACGGCCTCGACGCCGTCGACCGCGGCACGGACCGCGTCGGCGTCCTGCAGGTCCCCTTCGGCGATGTCGACGTCGCTGCTCCACGGGACGTCCTGGAGCTTGCGGGGGTTGCGCACGAACACGCGCACGGAGTGTCCGGCTTCGAGGAGACGGGGGACGAGACGACCGCCGATGTACCCGGTGGCGCCGGTGACGAGGACCTGCATGCCCCGAACGCTACGCGGCACGCCTGACGGGTAGGCTTGCCGGGTGGACAACGCAGCCTTCCCCGTCACCGCCGATGCCGTCCGCGGCCTCATCGACCACGCGATCCTGAAGCCCGAGCTCACCCGCTCGGACGTCGACGCCCAGCTCGACGAGGCCGCCGCGTACCGGGTCTTCAGCGTGTGCGTCCGACCGAGCGACGTGGCGTACGCCGTCGAGCGCCTGCAGGGCACCGGCGTCGGCGTCGGCACGGTCATCGGCTTCCCGCACGGCACCACGTCCACCGCGGCCAAGGTCGCCGAGTCGCTGCAGGCGTTGGCCGACGGCGCCTTCGAGCTCGACATGGTGCAGAACATCGGTGCCGCGAAGTCCGGCGACTGGGAGCGGGTCGAGCAGGACGTCCGCGCGGTGGTCGACGCCGCCGGGTCCACCGTCGTCAAGGTGATCCTCGAGACCGCGTTCCTGACCGACGACGAGATCGTCGCGGCGTCGCGTGCCGCGCAGTCGGCGGGTGCCGCGTTCGTGAAGACCTCCACCGGGTTCGCCGGCGGCGGAGCGACGGCCGAGCACATCGCCCTGATGCGCCGCACCGTCGGTGCCGACACCGGGGTCAAGGCCTCGGGCGGCGTCCGTGGGCTCGACACCCTGCTCGAGATGGTGGACGCGGGAGCGAACCGCATCGGCACGAGCGCCTCCGCGCGCATCCTCGACGAGGTCGCGCACCGCGTCGAGACCGGCGTCGCGTCGTCGCAGGGCGACGACACCAGCTCCTACTGATCCACTGCGACACGACCTGATCCACCGCACGACGACCTGACCCGACCGACCCACCAACCTGCCAGGCCGGGGCCCACCGGACGCGACGACGCGTTCGGGAGCCGCGCCGGGCCTCCAGACCGCCGCATCGGAGCGCGCATGTCCAGCACCGCACCCCAGTCCCCCGCCCTCGCCCTCGCCGTCGACCTCGGCGGCACCAAGGTCGAAGCCGCTCTCGTCACCGACCAGGGCGTCGTCCTGCCGGGCACGCGGTTCCGCAGCCCCACCGGGCCGCAGCGCACGTCCGACGAGCTGCAGGCGGCCGTCGACGAGGTCGTGACGAGCGCGCTCGGCACGGTCCCCGCGGACGCGACCCTGGTCGGCGTCGGCGTCGGCTCGGCCGGCCCCGTCGACGAGGAGCACGGCCTGGTCTCCCCCCTCAACATGCCGGTGTGGCGCGGCCACCCGCTGCGGGACCGCATCGCGGCACTCGTGCCCGAGGGCGTGCCGGTCACGTTGCGCATGGACGGCCTGGCGATCACGCTGGCCGAGCACTGGGTCGGGGCGGCCCAGGGGTACGACCACGTCATGGGCATGATCGTCTCGACGGGCGTCGGCGGCGGCCTCATCCTGCACGGCCGCACCGTCAGCGGCCCGACCGGCAACGCCGGGCACATCGGCCACGTGGAGTGCGGCGGCTACGACGACCCGTGCGCCTGCGGGGGGACCGGCTGCCTCGAAGCGATCGCCAGCGGCCCGAAGACCGTCGCCTGGGCGCAGCGGCAGGGGTTCGCCGGGTCCACGGGCGAAGAGCTGTCGGCGGCGTACGCAGCCGGCGACGAGATCGCGGTCGCGGCGGTCAAGCGCAGCGGCCGGGCCCTCGGCCAGGCGATCGCCGCGGCGACGAGCCTCGTGGACCTCGAGGTCGTGGCGATCGGCGGCGGGTTCTCGCACGTCACGCCGGACCTGTTCGAGTACGCACGCGAAGCGGTGGCGGAGCGCGTCGAGTTCGGGTTCGTGACGAAGGTGCGCATCGTGCCGACGGCGCTGTCGCAGGACGGCCCGCTCATCGGGGCCGCCGCGCTGGTGCACCGCGCCGACGTCCTGCGCTGACGCTGACGCCGGGGCGTCTGGGGCGTCTGGGGCGTCTGAGGCGTCTGGGGCGTCCGGGCGTCCGGGCGCTGGGCGCTGGGCGTGCGGGTCGTCCGGGCGCTGGGCGTGCGGGGCGTCCGGGCTGTCCGGGCTGTCCACAGGGGGTGTCGGCGGGGCGCCGGTGTCCGGCAGGATGACGAGGTGCCCGGTTCCCGTCTCCTGACCACGGACGACTGGCCCGAGGCGGAACTGCGCGCAGCGGTGCTGGCCGGCGAGCTGGTCCCCGTCGGACCGTGCTGGGCCTCACCCGCGACCCCGCAGGACCCGGCGCTCCGAGCGACCGCAGCCGCCTGGGTCCTCGGCGATGCCCGGCTGGTCGCCGCCGGCCGCACCGCCGCGTGGATCTGGGGCGCGACGTCCCGTCCGCCGGACCCGTTCGAGGCGTGCGTCCCGCCGCAGCTGCGCATCGCCGCCGGGCCGGCCCTGCACCTGCGCGAGGTGGCGCTCGAGCCCGTCGACGTGGTCCGGCTGGGATCGGCGCGGACCACGGTGACGACACCGGCGCGGGCCGCGGTCGACCTGTTGCGCACGCCCGGACCGACGAACCCGTCGCGCATCGACGCCGTCGCCGGGTTGCTCGCGATCGGAGCGGTGACAGGCGACGAGTTGCGGGAGCGCCTGAGCGCCCTCGGGACCATCCCGATGGTGCGCCAGGCCGAACGTCGTCTGCGCACGCTGCTCAGCGAGCGGTGACCGGTCGGACTGTCGGCTCAGCCGGCGGTGACGGGTTTGCCCGCCCGGTCAGCCCGCGGTGACGGGTCTGCCCGTCCGCTCAGCCAGCGCTGACGGGCCTGCCCGTCCGGTCAGCCGGCGCTGACGCGGTAGACGTCGTAGACCGCGTCGATCCGCCGGACGGCGTTCAACACCCGGTCGAGGTGGATGGTGTCGCCCATCTCGAACACGAAGCGACTGAGCGCGAGCCGGTCGGACGAGGTCGAGACCGTCGCGGACAGGATGTTGACGTGGTGGTCGGTCAGCACCCGGGTGACGTCACTCAACAGCCCCGACCGATCGAGGGCCTCGATCTGGATCTGGACGAGGAACACCGACTTCGACGACGGCGCCCACTCGACCTCGATCATCCGGTCCGGCTCGTTCATCAGGGACTTGACGTTCGTGCACGACGACTGGTGGACCGAGACTCCCTGGCCGCGGGTGATGAACCCGACGATCTGGTCGCCCGGCACCGGGGTGCAGCACTTCGCGAGCTTCACCAGGATGTCCGGCGCACCGCGCACCAGCACACCGCTGTCACTCGTGCGGAGCTGGCGGCTCGTGCCCTGGCGGGGGAACGTGAGCTCCGGCTCGTCGGTCTCGGTGTCGCTCTGGACGCTGCCCAGGACCTTCTCGATGACGGACTGGGTCGACACGTGCCCTTCGCCGACCGCGGCGTACAGGGCCGAGACGTCGTCGTACCGCATCGACGAGGCGACCTCGGCGATGGTGTCCTGGCTCATGATCCGCTGGAGCGGCAGGTTCTGCTTGCGCACGGCGCGGGCGATGGCGTCGCGCCCCTGCTCGACCGCCTCTTCGCGACGCTCCTTCGTGAACCACTGCTTGATCTTGTTGCGGGCCCGCGGGCTCTTGACGAACTTCAGCCAGTCCTGCGACGGGCCGGAGTCGGGGTTCTTCGACGTGAAGATCTCGACGACGTCACCGCTCGACAGCGAACTCTCGAGCGGCACCAGTCGACCGTTGACCTTGGCGCCCATGGTGCGGTGCCCGACCTCGGTGTGGACCGCGTACGCGAAGTCGACCGGGGTGGCGCCGGCGGGGAGTCCGATGACCTTGCCCTGCGGCGTGAAGACGTAGGTCTCCTTCGCGCCGATCTCGTAGCGGAGGGAGTCGAGGAACTCCCCCGGGTCGCTCGTCTCCGCCTGCCAGTCGGTGATGTGGGCGAGCCACGCCATGTCCTGGTCGTCGGTGGTCGACGAGGTGCCGACGTCGCGACCGGCAGCGCGCTGCTTGTACTTCCAGTGCGCGGCGACACCGAACTCGGCACGCTGGTGCATCTCGTGCGTGCGGATCTGGATCTCGACGGGGCGCCCCTGCGGCCCGAGCACGCTGGTGTGCAGCGACTGATACAGGTTGAACTTCGGCGTCGCGATGTAGTCCTTGAACCGGCCGGGCAGTGGCGTCCACCGGGCGTGGACCGACCCGAGCATCGCGTAGCAGTCGCGCACCGTCGGCACGAGCACCCGGATGCCGACGAGGTCGTAGATCTCGTCGAACTCGCGACCCCGCACGATCATCTTCTGGTAGATCGAGTAGTACTGCTTCGGCCGCCCCATGACCTCGCCGCGGACCTTCGCGGCCTTCAGGTCCTTCTTGAGGGTGCCGATGACGTTCTGGACGAACTGCTCGCGCTTCGGCTGCCGTTCCTTGACCAGGCTGTCGATCTCGACGTAGAGCTTCGGGTGCAGGACCGCGAACGACAGGTCCTCGAGCTCGAGCTTGATCATCTGGATGCCGAGCCGGTGCGCGAGGGGCGCGTAGATCTCGAGCGTCTCCTTCGCCTTGCGGGTGGCGGAGGTGGACTCGACGAAGCCCCAGGTGCGGGCGTTGTGCAGTCGGTCGGCGAGCTTGATGACGAGCACGCGGATGTCCTTCGACATCGCGATGACCATCTTGCGGACGGTCTCGGCCTGGGCGCTGTCGCCGTACTTGACCTTGTCGAGCTTCGTGACGCCGTCGACGAGCATGGCGATCTCGTCGCCGAAGTCGACCTGCAGCTGGTCGAGCTGGTAGTCGGTGTCCTCGACGGTGTCGTGCAGCAGCGCCGCAGCGATCGTGATCGGCCCGATGCCGAGGTCGGCGAGGATCTGGGCGACGGCGACCGGGTGCGTGATGTACGGCTCGCCGGACTTGCGCTTCTGACCGTCGTGCGCGCGCTCGGCGACCGAGTAGGCGCGCTCGATGAGGGTGACGTCGGCCTTCGGGTGGTGCGACCGCACGGTGCGGATCAGGGTGTCCACGGCACCTGCCGGCTGGGCGCGCGAGAACAGGCGCGGGAGCAGCGAGCGGAGGGAACCGAGGTTGCCCGTCGTGTTCGGGCCGAGGGGGCTGGTCGGGCGCTGTGCGGAGCCGGGGCGACTCGGCGCAGACGGCTCTTCGCGGGTGTCCGTCATGATGCGCCTCCCAGGACTCGGTCCGAGAGCTCGATCCGAGCTCGATCCGACAACACTACGCGCGTCCGGTCAGTGCTCGTGACCCGGTTCGCCCTGGGCGTCGCGGACCACCGGGGCGCCGGACTGCTCCCAGGCGACCATGCCGCCGGTCAGGTTGACCGCGGAGACGCCGGACTGCTCGAGGGCTGCGACCACGCGTGACGAACGGGCGCCCGAGTGGCAGACGATGATCGCCGGCTCGTCGCCGCCGTCGATCTCCTGCCACCGGTTCACCAGCTCGGACATCGGCACGAGCGTGGCCTCCGGCGCGTGGACCTCGTCCCACTCCCCCTGCTCGCGGACGTCGAACAGTCGTGCGCCGGACTCCAGTCGACGTCGCGCCTCGGCGACGTCGACCTCGGTGATCTCGATCGGCATCAGACGTCCGCCGTGGCCGCGGCGTCGACCTCGCGCTGGCGCTTGGCCGCCGCTTCGGTCTTCTTCGCGTCGGCCTGCTTGATCTTCGGCTCGTTCTCGCGCAGGTGGGCGTACATCGGCGACGCGATGAAGATCGTCGAGTAGGTCCCGACGATGATGCCGATGAACAGTGCGAGCGATATGTCGCGGAGGGTCCCCGCGCCGAGCACGTACGACCCGATGAACAGGATCGCCGCGACGGGCAGCAGTGCCACGACCGAGGTGTTGATCGAGCGGACGAGCGTCTGGTTCACCGCGAGGTTCACCGACTGCTTGAAGGTCCGGATCGACTCCTGCGCGGTGTTCTCGCGCACCTTGTCGAACACCACCACGGTGTCGTAGAGCGAGTAGCCGAGGATCGTCAGGAATCCGATCACGGCCGCGGGTGTGACCTCGAGCCCGACGATGCCGTAGACGCCCGCCGTGATCAGCAGGTCGTGCAGCAGGGCCGCCATCGCGGACAGCGACATCTTCCAGGTACGGAAGTACAGCGTCATGAACACGGCAGCCAGGGCGAGGAAGATCACCAGACCGCGGATGGCCTGGGCCAGCACGTCGGCACCCCACGTGGCACCGATGAAGGTCGCGGCGACCTGGCTCTCCGGCACGTCGTACGCCTCGGCCAGGGCGTCCTGCACCTCGGTCGTCTGGCGGTCGGTGAGCTGGCCGGTCTGCACGCGGATGCCGTGCGTCCCGAGCTGGGAGACGCGCGGGATCTCGTCCGAGACGACCCGCTCGACGGTGTCGGTCGCGATGCTCTGGTCGGTGTTCTTGACGTCCGACAGGGTGAACTCGGAGCCGCCGGTGAACTCGATGCCGAGCTGGTACCCGCCGCGCAGCCACGGGGTGGCGAGCGAGATCACGATCATGATGAGCGCGATGAGGTACCAGGTCTTGCGTCGTCCGATGATGTCGTACGACCGCTTGCCCGTGTAGAGGTCGCTGCCGAACTGGCTGAAGCTGGCCATCAGTCGTCCTTCCCGTCCGGCGTCGAGCCGTTGTCGCCGGAGGCCTGCTGGGCCTTCCGTTCCGCGATCGTCTGTCGGCGCTGCGCCTCACCGGCGCTGCGCTGGCGCTTGCCGTCCACCACGGGAGCGCGGAACTGCGCGCGCCCCTTGTAGACCGCACCGAGCGCCGCCGGGTCGAGCCCGCTGAACCTGTGCCCCTCGCCGAAGAACCGGCTGCGGGAGATGAGCTGCATCATCGGGTGGGTGAAGAGCGCGACCACCACGATGTCGATCAGCGTCGTGAGGAGCAGCGTGAACGCGAAGCCCTTCACGTCGGCGACGGCGAGCACGTACAGGGTGACGGCTGCGAGGAAGTTCACCGCGTCGGACGCCAGGATCGTGCGGAGTGCGCGCTTCCAGCCGGACTCGACCGCGCTCTCGAGGGCACGGCCGTCGCGGAGTTCGTCACGGATGCGCTCGAAGTACACGATGAACGAGTCCGCGGTGATGCCGATCGCGACGATCAGACCCGCCACACCCGCCAACGACAGGCGGTAGTCGACGCGCCAGGACATGATCGCGATGACCAGGTAGGTCAGCACCGCGGCGACCCCGAGCGACAGCACCGTGACGAACGCGAGCGCCCGGTACTGGATGACGGAGTAGATGATCACCAGGACGAGCCCGATCAGGCCCGCGACGAGACCACCGATGAGCTGCGCGGTGCCGAGCGTCGCCGAGATGTTCTCGTTCGACTGCACCTGGAAGTTGATCGGTAGCGCACCGTACTTGAGCTGGTCGGCGAGGGTCTTCGACGACTCGGCCGTGAACGAACCGGTGATCTGCGCCTTGCCGTTGGTGATGGCGGAGTTCGTGGACGGGGCGGTGATGACCGAGCCGTCCAGCACGATCGCGAACTGGTTCTGCGGTGCCTGCAGCGAGACGAGACGGTTCGTGACGGTGCGGAAGTCCTTCGTGCCCTGTCCGTCAAAGGTCAGGTTGACGGCCCACTGGCCCGTCGAGGTGCCCTGCGAGTCGGTGGCCAGACCCGAGGTGGCGTTGCTGATGTTCGCACCGGAGACCTCGACCGGTCCGAGGATGTACTTCGCGGCACCGTCGGCGTCACAGGTGACGAGGGGTTCGTCGTCCGGAGCGGAGGTGACGTCGTCCGGGGCGGCGCAGTTGTAGTTGGTGTACAGGTCCTGCAGCGCCGGGGTCACCCAGTTGACGTCGCTGCCGTTCGTCGGCTTCGCGCTCGGCGTCGCCGCGAGCGAGGCGGGCGGCGAGTACGGCGTCGGCGAGGCGGTGGACTTCCCGTCGTCACCGACGGCGGAGTTCGTCGCGGCCTCGGTGAAGAGCACCGGGCGGAACGTCAGCTTCGCCGCTGCCTCGATGCGGTCGATCGTGGCCTTGTCGGGCCGACCGGGGATCGACACGACGATGTTGTTCGCACCCTGCGTGTTGATCTCGGTCTCGGAGACGCCGGTGGCGTTGATGCGCTGGCGGATGATCTCCACCGCCTGCTGCAGCTGCTGCGAGGTGACCGAGTCGCCCTCGGTGTTCTGCGCCGCCAGGGTCAGCTGCGTGCCGCCCTGCAGGTCCAGTGCGAGCTCGGGGACCCAGCTCGCGCCCTGGTACCACTTGTCCGTGTCGTCCTTCGAGCTGCCGGCGAGGATCGACGCGGCGGTGTTCAGGCCGGCGAGGATCGCCATCAGGATCACCAACCAGGTGAGCGAGCGCAGCGCCTTCTTGACGGGTGTCGATCGTGCCACCGGTCGTCTCGTCTTTCTGTTCAGGACCATCGGCACTCAGGCGCGACGGCAGAGGGAAGCCGCCGGGTCAGACGACCCGGCGGCCGAGGGCGTCAGTCGTCGGACTTGCGCTTCGTGGCGTCGGTCTCGTCGAGGCGGTCGTTGTCGACCCGCTCGCCGTAGACCGGCTCCCCGTTGAGTTCGACGACGGGCTTGGCCTCGTCCTCCGGCGTCGCGGTGGTCTCGATGTCCGAGGCGCTGTCGTCGACGACGCGCGACAGGGTCTGACGGTGCACCGTGACGACCGTGCCCGGTGCGATCTCGACGTCGGCGGTGACCTTCTCGTCGTCGACCGAGAGGAGCGTGCCGTACAGGCCGAAGGACAGCATCACGCGAGCACCCGGCACCATCTTGGTGGCGAGTTCGCCCTGCTGCTTCTTGCGCTTGCGGCTGTTGTAGAACATGAAGGCCGCGAACGCCACGACGATGACGATGAGGATGACTTCTTGACCCATGATGCAGTTGCCTTCTCTGGTTGCTCGGTTTCGGGCCGTAGCAGTCTAGGGCACGCCACTGTGCGTGGCATGTCACCCGACCGATCGGCCGCTAGTCGGTGGTCTCTGTGTCGTCGAACAGGCCCGGGAGCGGTCCGACGCCCTGCCCTGGGGTGAGGCCGAGGTGCCGCCACGCGACCGGTGTCGCGATGCGGCCGCGCGGGGTGCGCGTGACCAGACCGACCCGGACGAGGAAGGGTTCGACGACCGACTCGATGGTCTCGGACTCTTCGCCGACCGACACCGCGAGGGTGTTCAGTCCCACCGGTCCGCCGTCGAAGCGGGTCAGCATGATCTCGACCACGGCGCGGTCGAGGCGGTCGAGTCCGAGCTCGTCGACGTCGTAGAGGTCGAGCGCGCCCTGGACGGCGGCCATGCCGTCCGTGGTGCGGTGCACGAGGGCGTAGTCACGGACCCGGCGGAGCAGCCGGTTCGCGATGCGCGGGGTGCCGCGGGAGCGCCCGGCGATCTCGCGCAGCGCGGACCGGTCGATGTCGAGTTCGAGCAGGTGGGCGGCGCGGATCAGGACCTGCTCGAGCTCGTCCTTCTCGTAGAACTCGAGGTGTGCCGTGAAGCCGAAGCGGTCACGGAGCGGGTTCGGCAGCAGGCCGGCGCGGGTGGTGGCTCCGACCAGGGTGAACGGTGCGAGGTCGAGCGGGATGCTCGTCGCGCCGGCGCCCTTGCCGACCATGACGTCGATCCGGAAGTCCTCCATCGCCAGGTAGAGCATCTCCTCTGCCGAGCGCGCCATCCGGTGGATCTCGTCGATGAACAGGACCTCGCCCGGCACGAGCGAGGACAGCACGGCCGCGAGGTCGCCGGCGTGCTGGATCGCGGGCCCGCTCGACATCCGCAGGGGACGACCGGTCTCGTGCGCGACGATCATCGCGAGTGTGGTCTTGCCGAGGCCGGGAGGACCCGCCATCAGGATGTGGTCCGGGGTGCGGTCCTGCATGCCGGCGGCCTTGAGCAGCAGGTCGAGCTGCCCGCGCACCTTGCGCTGCCCGACGAACTCGTCGAGCGACCGCGGACGGAGGGCACCCTCGAAGGCGAGTTCCTCCTGCGACTCGGCTCCGGCTGACGTGATGCCGCTCATCGACCGGCACCGGCGGGCCGGAGCGCACCGAGCGCGGCGCGGAGCAGTGCCTGCGTGCCCATGGCCGCGGCCCCGGGCTCGTTCGCGACGGTCTCGTCGACGGCGGTCTGGGCGGCGTCCTCGCGCCAGCCGAGGCCGATCAGTGCGGAGACGACGTCGGTGGCTGCCGGGTGCGCGGCGGTGCCCCGACCAGCGGTGACGACGGCGGCCTGCTCGAACGCGGCGAGCTTGCCGGTGAGCGCGAGGATGATGAGCTTCGCGGTCTTCGGTCCGATGCCTGAGACCTTGCGGAAGGCGCCGTCGTCATCCTTCGCGACGGCGTTGGCGACCTGCGACGGGTCCATGTGGGCGAGGACGCCCATCGCGGACTTCGGCCCGACGCCCGTGACGCTGCGCAGCAGGTCGAAGACCTGGAGGGCGTCGGTCGACTCGAAGCCGAAGAGCAGGTGCTCGTCCTCGCGCACGATCATCGCCGTGCGGACGAACACCTCGGCCCCGTGGCGCATCGTCAGCGCGTGGGCCGGTGTCACGGTGACGGCGTACCCGACTCCCCCGGCCTCGATCACCACGGCGGAACCGGCGATGTCGATGCAGGTACCCCGGAGACTCGCGATCATGCCCCGAGCCTACGGCTGCCCACCGACGCGGCCGACGAGCCACGCGGTCGTGCCGCGGCAGCGGCCGCACGGGCGAGCGGGGAGTCGACGGTGCCGCCCTGTGCATCGCGCCAGGCGCGCTGTGCCGGGGTGAGGTTCGTGGCACGCTCGCCGGCGACGTCAGGTGATCCGAGCCTCCAGGCATGGCACACGGCAAGGGCGAGCGCGTCGGCGGCGTCGGCCGGCTTCGGGGCCTCGTCCAGACCGAGCACGCGCGCGATCATGGTCTGCACCTGGCGCTTGTCGGCGTTGCCGTAGCCGGTGACGGCCGCCTTGACCTCGGACGGCGTGTGCAGGCCGACCGGCAGCCCGCGCGCCGCGGCGGCGTGCAGGGCCAGACCGGCCGCCTGGGCGGTCCCCATCACGGTGCGGACGTTCGCCTGGGCGAACACGCGCTCCACGGCGACCGCATCCGGGTGGTGCTCGTCGATCTCGGCGGCGATGCCGTCGGCGATGCGGAGCAGCCGCTGTTCGAGCGGCATGTCCGCCGGGGTGCGCACGACCGTCACGTGGACGAGCCGTGCGCGCCGGTTCGGTGCGACCTCGACGACGCCGACGCCGCACCGGGTGAGCCCGGGGTCCACCCCGAGCACACGGAGCACGGTTACTCGCCCTCGTCCTCGTCGAGCTCGGCCTGGACGTCCGCCGGCACCTCGAAGTTCGCGTAGACGTTCTGCACGTCGTCGCTGTCCTCGAGCGCGTCGATCAGGCGGAAGACCTTGCGGGCGGTCTCGGCGTCGACCGGCACCTTGAGGCCGGGCACGAACTCGGCGTCGGCCGAGTCGTAGTCGATGCCGGCGTCCTGCAGCGCGGTGCGGGCCGCGACGAGGTCGCTCGCCTCGGTGATGATCTCGAAGCCGCCACCCTGGTCGATGACGTCCTCGACACCGGCGTCGAGCACGGCGGTCATGACGGTGTCCTCGTCGAGGCCGTCGACCTTCGTGACCGAGATGACGCCCTTGCGCGAGAAGTTGTAGGCGACGCTGCCCGGGTCGGCCATGGTGCCACCGTTGCGGGACATCGCCGTCCGGACCTCGGCCGCTGCGCGGTTCTTGTTGTCGGTGAGGCACTCGATCAGCATCGCGACGCCGTTCGGGGCGTAGCCCTCGTACATGATCGTCGTGTACTCGATCGACTCACCGGTCAGGCCGGCACCGCGCTTGACGGCACGGTCGATGTTGTCGTTCGGGACCGAGGTCTTCTTGGCCTTCTGGATCGCGTCGACCAGCGTCGGGTTGCCCGACAGGTCGGCCCCACCCATCTTCGCGGCGACCTCGATGTTCTTGATGAGCTTGGCGAACGACTTGGCACGGCGGCCGTCGATGACGGCCTTCTTGTGCTTGGTCGTCGCCCACTTGGAATGCCCGGACACGGTTCTCCTTGCGTCTTGCGGAAAGTCGGGGTCAGTTTACCCAGCCGGGAGGCCCGGCGCCGCCCCGCCCCGCCGGTGCGGGCGCGCAGGCGGCCGGGTCCAGGGCGCGCGGCTCGCGTCAGGCGCTGCGCACCATGGCGAGGAAGCGGCGGTGGAAGCGGTCCTCGCCGGCGACCTCGGGGTGGAACGCACTCGCGAGCACGTTGCCCTGCTGCACCGCGACGACCTGCCCGTCCGCCAACGCGCCGAGGACCTGGACGCCGGGTCCGTGCTGCTCGACGACGGGGGCACGGATGAAGACCGCGTGCACCGGGGCGTCGCCGAGCTCGGGCATCGGGACGTCGACCTCGAACGAGTCGTTCTGGCTGCCGAACGCGTTCCGTCGCACCGTGGTGTCGAGCACGTCGAGGGTCTGCTGCCCGCTGATGCCGTCGGTGATCCGCGACGACAGCATGATCATGCCGGCGCAGGTCCCGTACGTCGGCAGGCCCCCTCGGATCGCCTCGGCGAGGGGCTCGGCGACGCCGAACGCCCGGGACAGCTTGTCCATCACGCTCGATTCGCCGCCGGGGATCACGACGCCGTCGAGGGCCGCGATCTCCTCCGGTCGACGGAGCGGCACGACGTCGGCGCCGAGCTCCGTCAACGAGGCGATGTGTTCGCGGAAGTCACCCTGCAGTGCCAGGACCCCGATGCGGGGCCGAGCGCCGCCCGTCGTGCTACCAGCCACGCTCGGCGAGGCGGTGCGGTGCGGGGACGTCGGCGACGTTGATGCCGACCATCGCCTCGCCCAGGCCACGCGAGACCTCGGCGATGACCTTGGGGTCGTCGTGGAACGTCACGGCCTTGACGATCGCCGCGGCACGCTTCGCCGGGTCGCCGGACTTGAAGATGCCGGAGCCGACGAACACGCCGTCCGCGCCGAGCTGCATCATCATCGCGGCGTCGGCCGGGGTGGCGACGCCACCGGCGGTGAAGAGCACCACGGGGAGCTTGCCGGTGCGGGCGACCTCGCGCACGATCTCGAACGGCGCCTGCAGTTCCTTGGCGGCGACGTAGAGCTCGTCCTCCTTCAGGTGGCGCAGTGCCGCGATCTCCTTGTTGATCGTGCGGATGTGCTTCGTGGCCTCGGACACGTCACCCGTGCCGGCCTCGCCCTTGGAACGGATCATCGCAGCGCCCTCGGTGATGCGACGGAGCGCCTCGCCCAGCTCGGTGGCGCCGCAGACGAACGGCGTGGTGAAGTTCCACTTGTCGATGTGGTTGACGTAGTCGGCGGGCGAGAGCACCTCGGACTCGTCGATGTAGTCGACGCCGAGCTCCTGCAGCACCTGCGCCTCGACGAAGTGGCCGATGCGGGCCTTCGCCATGACGGGGATCGACACGGCGGCGATGATCTCCTCGATCATCGACGGGTCGGACATGCGGGCGACGCCGCCCTGTGCGCGGATGTCGGCGGGGACGCGCTCGAGGGCCATGACCGCGGTCGCGCCGGCTTCTTCCGCGATGCGGGCCTGCTCGGCGTCGACGACGTCCATGATGACGCCGCCCTTGAGCATCTCGGCGAGGCCGCGCTTGACGCGGTCGGAGCCGGTGATCGAGGTGCCAGGGGTGCCGGAGGTGCTGGTGCTGTCGCTCATGATGCCGATCAGTCTAGTCCGCTGCCGGCCAGCCCTCGGCGACCAGCCGGCGGGTGTCCCCGAGCATCTGGGACATCGACTTCGTCCGCGCGATGATCGGGAAGAAGTTCGCGTCGGACTGCCACCGCGGCACGATGTGCTGGTGCAGGTGCGCGGCGATGCCGGCCCCCGCGACCTCGCCCTGGTTCATGCCGATGTTGAAGCCGTCGCAGTGCGACACGGCACGCAGGACCCGCATCGCGGTCTGGGTGAGTTCGCCCATCTCGCGGAGCTCGTCCGGTGTCGCCTCGTCGTAGAGCGGCACGTGGCGGTACGGGCAGACGAGCAGGTGTCCGTTGTTGTAGGGGAACAGGTTGAGCAGCACGTAGGCGTGCTCGCCCCGCGCGACGATGAGGGCGTCCTCGTCCGACTTCCGCGGTGCCTCGCAGAACGGGCAGTCGTCGGCGTGCCCGCGACCCGTGCCCTCGCGCCCGGCATCGATGTACGCCATCCGGTGCGGGTTCCACAGGCGCTGGAAGGCATCCGCGACGGCCGCTCCGGTGGCGGCGTCCCGGATGACCAGCGGGTCCTGCTCGTCCGTCATCAGACCTGCGCGCGCTCGCGGATCGCCGTCAGGATGCGGTCGACCGCCTCGTCCACGGGCACGGCGTTGTCCTGCCGTCCGTCGCGGAAGCGGAACGACACCGCGCCGGCGTCGCGGTCGTCGCCGCCCGCGATGAGCTGGAACGGCACCTTCGCCTTGGTGTGCGTGCGGATCTTCTTCTGCATGCGGTCGTCCGAGTGGTCGACCTCGGCACGGACGCCGTGCGACCGGAGCTTCGCCACGACCTCGTCGAGGTAGTCGCCGTACTCGGCCGCGACGGGGATGCCGACGACCTGCACCGGGGACAGCCAGGCCGGGAACGCGCCCGCGTAGTGCTCGGTCAGCACGCCGAAGAACCGCTCGATCGAGCCGAACAGCGCTCGGTGGATCATCACCGGGCGCTGACGGGAGCCGTCGGCCGCCGTGTAGTCGATGCCGAAGCGCTCGGGCAGGTTGAAGTCCAGCTGCACGGTCGACATCTGCCACGTGCGGCCGATGGCGTCACGCGCCTGCACCGAGATCTTCGGGCCGTAGAACGCGGCGCCGGCGGGGTCGGGCACGAGTTCCAGGCCGGATTCCTCGGCGACCTCGCGCAGGGTGTTCGTGGCGACGTCCCAGACCTCGTCGTCGCCGACGTACTTCTCCGGGTCCTTCGTCGAGAGCTCGAGGTAGAAGTCGTCGAGGCCGTAGTCGCGCAGCAGCGAGAGCACGAACTCGAGGGTCGTGGTCAGCTCCTCCTTCATCTTCTCCTGCGTGGTGAAGATGTGGGCGTCGTCCTGGGTCATGCCGCGCACGCGGGTGAGGCCGTGGATGACGCCGGACTTCTCGTTGCGGTAGACCGTGCCGAACTCGAACATGCGCAGCGGCAGGTCGCGGTAGGAGCGCGGCTGCGACCGGTACGCCAGGATGTGCATCGGGCAGTTCATCGGCTTGAGGTAGTAGTCGGCACCCTGCCGCGTGACGTTGCCGTCCTCGTCCTTGGCCTCGTCCATGTGCATGGCCGGGAACATGCCGTCCTTGTACCAGCCGAGGTGCCCGGAGGTCTCGAACAGGTCGCCCTTGGTGATGTGCGGCGTGTAGACGAACGAGTAGCCGTTTTCCTCGTGCCGGCGACGCGAGTAGTCCTCCATCTCGCGGCGGATGATGCCGCCCTTGGGGTGGAAGATCGCCAGGCCGGAACCGATCTCGTCGGGGAACGAGAACAGGTCGAGCTCGGCACCGAGCTTGCGGTGGTCGCGCTTCGCGGCTTCCTCGAGGCGGACGAGGTACGCCTTGAGCTGGTCCTTGTCGGGCCACGCGGTGCCGTAGATGCGCTGCAGCTGCGGGTTCTTCTCCGAGCCGCGCCAGTACGCGGCGGCAACGCGCATGAGCTTCGCGGCGTTGCCGATCCACCGGGTGTGCGGCACGTGCGGACCGCGGCAGAGGTCCTGCCAGACGACCTCGCCCGACTTCGGGTCGACGTTCTCGTACACGGTGAGCTCGCCGGCACCGACCTCGACGCTCTCGCCGGAGTCGCCGTCCGTCGCCGCGCCCTTGAGCACGATGAGCTCCTGCTTGTACGGCTCCCCCGCCATCAGTTCGCGCGCCTGCTCGTCGGTGACGACCACGCGGCGGAAGCGCTGGGCCTGCTTGACGATGCGGTCCATGCCCTTCTCGATGGCCTTGAGGTCCTCGGGGGTGAAGGGCTCGGCGACGTCGAAGTCGTAGTAGAAGCCGTCGGTGACGGGCGGACCGATGCCGAGCTTGGCGTCGGGGTTGATCTGCTGGACGGCCTGCGCCAGCACGTGCGCGGCCGAGTGACGGAGGATGTCGAGTCCGTCCTGCTCCTGCAGGGTGACGGCCTCGGCGGTCTCGCCGGCCTGGACGTCGGCAGCGAGGTCCTTCAGGACACCGTCGACACGGATCGCGACGACGCCGCGCTCACCGTCGAAGAGCTCGGTGCCCGTCGTGGTGGTCGTCGCGGTCCGGGGCTCGGGTGCCTGGGGAAGCTCTGCGGGCGCGGGTGCGACTGACTCGGTCACGATGATGGGACTCCTCGATCGAAATGGTGCGTCAAGACTAGTGCGCGCGCGGCGGTCAGGCGGGCACGGCGCCGAGCGTGGTGACGGGCAGTCGGGGCTCGAGCCGCTCGCGTCCGTTCAGCCCGTCGAGCTCGAGCAGCGCGGCGAACCCGATGGCCTCGTACCCGGCACGCTCGAGCAGCGTGATGGTCGCTGCTCCGGTCCCGCCGGTGGCCAGGACGTCGTCGACGACGAGGACCCGGGTGCCCGCGGGCAGCTGGCCCGGGCGCAGCTCGAGCTCGGCCTCGCCGTACTCGAGCGCGTACTGCTCGCTGAGGACCTCGCCCGGCAGCTTGCCGGCCTTGCGCACGGTGAGCACGCCCACCTGGTGCTGGGCGGCGATGCCACCGGCCAGGGCGAAGCCACGGGCCTCGATGCCGGCGACGGCGTCGAACCCGGCGCCGACCGCGAACGGCGCGGCGAGTGCCTCGCACACGCGGCCGAACGCCACGGAATCCGAGAACACCGGCGTCACGTCACGGAACAGCACCCCCGGCTTCGGGAAGTCCGGGACGACGGCGGTCAGGCGTTCGACGAGTGCAGCTGCGGTTTCGGTCACCCACCAACGGTACGGGAGGCCCGGGGTGCGTCCGGACGCCCCGCACGGTGCGAGGGATGTCCGGGGTGGTGCGAGGTTCCGTACTCGGTGTCTGCCGGAGGGGCGGTCACCGAGTACGGAACCCCGCACGGTTCGTGCAGCGGGCGGCCGGCTCAGCGCCAGGCACGCATGAGTGCGGCCTGCAGGAGCAGGTCGTTCTCGCGCTGCTGCCGCTCGCGTTCGAGCCGCAGCAGCGTTCCGTGGTCGATCACCGGACGGACCCGGCGGGTGCGGCGGCTCCAGATGATGAGCGACATGCCGATGCGCAGCGCGACGCGGTCGGTGAAGGAGACCCCGCGGCGCGGCGCGCGGGTATCGGGAGGACGGGTGGCGGTCTTCGATGACACGGTGATCCCTTTCAGGGCATGACGGAATTGCCCGGCACGCGGGCAGGAGTGGACTGCCCGGCACACGGACAGGAGGAATGAATGCGCGAGAATGCATTCCGCAGTCGCCGGAGGAATGTCCGACGACGAGTTGCGGAATGCCTTCCGATTCCGGGAGCGTCACACCGACCGCCGACGTTCTCCGGCGACGATCGGGACGGTCCGACCGCGTGCACGGAACACGCGGATCGGGACCGATCGGCGATCATCGGAGCCGGTTCGCCGCGAGCCTGATCGGCTCAGCGGGAGGTGTCAGGCGAAGTGCTCGTCACGTGACGAGCCCTTCGAAGGACACAGATGTCGGAGGAAGGCGGAACGCTCCGGGTCAGCGGACGCGGAACGGGGTGCCGACGCGTCCACGGATTCCGCGGAACGGAGTGGTTGCGGTGATCATCATGGTCGGCCCCCTTTCGGTCTCGAGCTGTCGGAGTCGTCCGCCACTGCCGTGCAGCGGTTCGCGACGAGTGAACACTATCGGCACCGCAATTCGCAGCGCAACCCCTTTTCTCGATTTCTCCGGAATTGCATTCCCGAACAGGTTCGGCACGGTGCGAGGTTCGTGGTCTCGTGTCGACTCGACGGCTGCGTGCGGAGTTCCCGTCGTGCACCGGCGCCGGGCCTCCAGGCTGCACCGTGCGACGTCGGCGGACCGGTGGCAGTCTGCGTGCTCGGTGCGGGGCAGCAAGCGCGCCCGGTGCGGTCGACCTCGCACCGGGTGGTGGAGCACGCACCGTGCGCAGGGCGCCGCACCCGCGCCGCACCCGCGCCGCACCCGCGCCGCATCCGGGCGCGACGAAGGCCCGGTACCGAACCGGTACCGGGCCCTCGTGGTCGGACGGCTGCTACAGCGTCGCGGGTTCCACCACGGCCGCCGTCAGCACGTCGTCCACGACGTCGATCCGCACGGTGTCCCCTGCGGTCGCGCCACCGTCGACCACGAGCGTCGCGATGCGGTCGTCGACCTCGCGCTGGATGAGCCGGCGGAGCGGACGGGCGCCGTACTCGGGTTCGTACCCGTGCTCGGCGAGCCAGTCGACCGCGGCGTCCGACACGGAGAGCACCATGTCCTGCGCGACGAGCCGCAGCGCCGTGTCCTGCAGCAGCAGCGACACGATCGACGCGATCTGCGACCGGTCGAGCTTGCGGAAGAGCACGATCTCGTCGATGCGGTTGATGAACTCCGGCCGCATCGCCTCGCGCAGCTTGCCCATCACGCGGGCACGGAGGTCGTCCTCGGCGTAGCCGTCGGTCGTGCCGACCGGCGCGAACCCGAGGGCGCCCGACCGCGAGGCCAGGAACTCCGAGCCGATGTTCGACGTCATGATGACGACGGTGTTGCGGAAGTCCACCGTGCGTCCCTGGCCGTCGGTCAGTCGACCGTCGTCCAGCACCTGCAGCAGCAGGTTGAACACGTCGGGGTGGGCCTTCTCGACCTCGTCGAGCAGGATGACCGAGTACGGGTTGCGGCGCACACGCTCGGTGAGCTGCCCGGCCTCGTCGTACCCGACGTACCCGGGAGGCGCACCGACCAGGCGCGAGACCGTGTGGCGTTCGCCGAATTCGCTCATGTCGAAGCGGAGCATGGCGGACTCGTCACCGAACAGCGACGATGCGAGGGCCTTCGCCAGCTCGGTCTTGCCGACGCCGGTCGGGCCGAGGAACAGGAAGCTGCCGACCGGTCGGCGCTGGTCGCCCATGCCGGTGCGGCTGCGCCGGACGGCCTTCGCGATCGCCGCGACGGCGTCGTCCTGGCCGACGACGCGCTCGTGCAGCTCCTGCTCGAGCACGGCGAGCCGTGAACGGTCGCCCTGGGTCAGACGCGTCGCCGGGATGCCGGTGGCACGCGACACCACGCCCGCGATGTCGCGTTCCGTGATCGAGGTGCCCACGGATTCCGGACGGGAGGCTCGCCCAGCGTCCGCCGACGTGGCGGCGGCGATCCGGGCCTCCAGTCCGACCGTCTCGTCGCGCAGGCGCGACGCCTCTTCGTACCGTTCCTCGGCGACCGCGCGGTCCTTCTCGGCGAGCAGCTCGGCGACCTGGTCGCGCAGGGCCTCGACGTCGACGTCACCCGAGCGGGCGAGCCGGCGACGTGCGCCGGCCTGGTCGATGAGGTCGATGGCCTTGTCCGGCAGGTGCCGGTCCGTGACGTAGCGGTGTGAGAGCTCGACGGCGGCGCGGAGTGACTCCGGCGTGTAGACGACGCCGTGGTGCTCCTCGTACCGGGGCGCGAGGCCGGTCAGGATCGCGACGGCGTCCTCGACACTCGGCTCCCCGACCGTGACCGGCTGGAAGCGACGCTCGAGTGCGGCGTCCTTCTCGATCCGGCGGTACTCGTTCAGGGTGGTCGCGCCGACCAGGTGCAGGTCGCCGCGGGCGAGCCGGGGCTTGAGGATGTTGCCGGCGTCCATCGAGCCGCCCTCACCGCCTCCGCCGGCGCCGACGACGGTGTGGAGCTCGTCGACGAAGACGATGAGCTCGTCGGCGTGCGCCGCGATCTCGTCCATGGCCTTCGTCAGGCGCTCCTCGAAGTCGCCGCGGTACCGGGTGCCGGCGAGCATGCCGGGCAGGTCGAGTGCGACGACCCGCTTGCCCTGCAGCAGGGACGGGACGTCGCCGTCGACGATGCGCTGCGCGAGTCCCTCGACGATGGCGGTCTTGCCGACGCCGGGCTCGCCGATCAGGACGGGGTTGTTCTTGGTGCGGCGGAGCAGGATCTCGACCGCCTGTTCGATCTCGTCGGCACGACCGATCACCGGGTCGATGCGGCCGTCACGGGCCCGCGCGGTGAGGTCGGTGCCGAACTGGTCGAGGGTCGGGGTGTCGCTGTCGGTCCCGGTCGTGCCGGGTGCTGTGTCGGTTCCGGGCATGGGGCGCCCCTCTCGTGCTGCTGCCGCGGCCTGCTGGGCGTAGTCCTGCATGGCCTGCGGGGTGACACCGGCGCTGGCGAGCAGCTGCCCGGTGACGGTCTCCTGGTCGGTCACGAGCGCGAAGAAGACGTGCTCGGGATCGGTGTAGGTACTGCCGAAGCCCCGCGCGGCCTGGGTGGCCTCGACGAGGATGCGCTGCGCCGTGCCGGTGAGGGCCGGGCGGCCGGTCTGCTCGGCCTGCGGTTCGCGCGCCATCGGCAGGCGCTGCTCGATCTCGGCGGCGAGGCGCTCGGGGTCGACCCCGGCGGAACGGACGACGGCGTCGAACGGTTCGGTGCGGACGAGCACGTGCAGCAGGTGCAGTGCGTCGACCTCGCGCTGTCCCTGCGACACCGCGTACTCGGCGGTGTGCTGGAGCAGCTCGTGGGTACGGCGGCTGAGGAGCCGCGTGATGTCCACCGGTCGGCCGAACGCACGGACGCGCTGCGGGTCGCCGGTGTTCTGCGCCGCGAGGAGTCGGGCGAGGAACTCGTCGAACGAGTCACTGCCGCTGGTCGGGCCGAACGTCTCTGGCAAAGGGACCTCCTGGGAACTTGAGTGCCTTCGACTCAATGCAACGCAGGAGGACCAGGGTCATTCCCGGTCAGGGGAGAAACTTGCGGCGACCCGACTCAGGTCCGCGCGATCGCAGCGGAGACCGCGTCGGTGACCCGCGCGAGGTCGGCCGGTGCGACCTCGATGTCGAACCCGCGACGACCGCCGGAGACGAAGATGCTGTCGTACGCCAGCGCCGACTCGTCGAGGACGGTCCGGATCCGGGACTTCTGACCGACCGGGCTGATCCCGCCGACGACGTACCCGGTGCGCTTCTCGGCGAGGGCCGGGTCGGCCAGCGTCGCCTTCTTCCCGCCGACGGCCGCGGCGATGGCCTTGAGGTCGAGCCGGTTCGCCACCGGCACGATCGCCACCGCCAGTGCGCCGTCGACCGACACCACCAGGGTCTTGAAGACCTGCTCCTCGCGGAGTCCCAGGGCGGCGGCGGCCTCCTCGCCGAAGTTCGTGGCGCTCTCGTGGTGGTCGTACACGTGCGGCGTGTACGACACCCCGGCTCGGTCGAGCGCGACGGTCGCTGGGGTGCTCGGCGAACCTGCGGTCATGCGCCGATCCTCTCCCGTGCTCCCGTCCTGTCCGTGGCGGCACGCGGGCGTTACGCTGAACCGACCATGACCGTCGCCCTGCTGATCCTCCGCGCCGCCGCCGCGCTCGTGCTCGGTGCGCCGGCAGTCGGCGACCCCGCGGGCGGTGTCCTGCCGCTCCTGGCGGTCGCCGCGCTCGGTCTGACGGCCGTCGCCGTGGCGGTGCTCGTCGCACAGGTGCTCGCCACGGTGCTCGCCGCGGTGCTCGGACTCGGCACGACGGTCGTCGAGCGCGACGCGGTCCCCGACCTGGTGACGCGCATCGCGTGGAGCCACCCCGATGCCGACGGGCACGTCCGATCGCGTGCTCCGGGAGTCGTCGCCCCGGCCTGACCACCCATCGGTGGCCGGGCCCGTCGCGACCCCTGCTCTGCACCACCACCGATCGGAACCGTCATGGACCTGTCCACCCTGCCCCTCGTCGGCCCGCTGCTGCACGGCGGCGCGGACCTCGTCGCCGCCCTGACCGCGGCGCTCTCCCCCGTCGCCGGCTCGTTCGCCGCGGCGATCGCCGTCGTCCTGCTCACCCTCGCCGTCCGAGCCGTGCTCGTCCCGTTGTCCGTCCTGCAGGTGCGAGCGGAGCGCGACCGGCGTCGGCTCGCGCCGCAGCTCGCCGCGCTGCGGAAGCGCCACGGGAAGAACGCCGAGCAGCTGCAGCGCGCCGTCCAGCAGCTCTACACGAACGAGAAGGTCTCACCCCTCGCCGGCTGCCTGCCCGTCCTCGCGCAGGCTCCGGTGCTGTCCCTCGTCTACGCCCTGTTCACGCACGCGTCGATCGGCGGCACGGCCAACGCCCTGCTCGAGGCCACCCTGGTCGGCATCCCGCTCGGGCACTCGCTCGTCGTCACGCTGACGTCGCCGCTCTGGGTGCACGCCTGGGTCGTGGTGCTGTTGCTCGCCGTGCTCGCCCTCGTGGTGGAGCTCAGCCGTCGGGCGAACCTGCGCTGGAACCCGCTGCCCACGCCGGAGCCCGGCGCGCAGGTGCCCGGTGCCACCGCCACCGCGGCGATCGGGCGGTTCGCACCGTTCATCACGGTCGTGTTCGCCGCGATCGCGCCGCTCGCCGCCGCGCTGTACGTCGTGACGAGCGCCGCGTGGACGGCAGGCGAGCGCGCGGTGTTGCGCCGGGTGATCCGGTAGCGCGGTCGGGATCCGGTCAGCCGCCCTGGCCCTCCTGCTGCGGTCCCTGGTCGACCGGGTCGTACTCGGTACCGCGGCCCTGCTCCTCGTCGGCGGTCGGTACGTGGCGCTCCGTGCCGGTCCCGCCGGGGCTCGTCGCGACGTAGTCGGCCTCGCCCGACTGGGTGTCGTGGCTCAGCGGCTCGAGGGTCTCCGGGTCGGCGTCGTGCCGCGGTTCGGGTTCGGTGCTCATGGGTCACGCCTACTCCCCTCGTTCTGGGTGCGCGCCGCCGTCCGCGCAGTGCCACGATGAAGGGAGTCCACGCGACCGGCAGATCGGGAGTGCGCATGGCCCACGACGACGTGGCAGCGGAACGGGTACGGCTCGAGGCCGTCGCCTGGGGAGCGGGAGCGAGCCCCGCCGACGCGGCGCGCGCCCGGATCGCGCTGCAGGACCTGGCGAGCGGGCGGCGGTCCGGTGGTCGGCGGGCGGTCACGGGTGTCGCCGCCGCCTCGGGGTCGGGCGAGCGGTCGGGAGGCACGGCCCCCGCCAGCGCGCAGGTCGCGTCCCCCGAACGGTCGGCTGCACCGCCCGTGCCCTCGCCGGAGCGGTCGGCTCCGGAGCGCCCGACGGCTGCTGCCGAGCCGGAGTCGTCCCTGCGGACGTCGGCCGGACCGTGGGCGGCGACCGAAGCCCGGGAACCCGAGCGTGTCGACGACGCGAGAGGTGACGGCGG
Source organism: Curtobacterium sp. ABR8 (assembly GCF_057812125.1). NCBI lineage: Bacteria > Bacillati > Actinomycetota > Actinomycetes > Micrococcales > Microbacteriaceae > Curtobacterium > Curtobacterium sp. ABR8. The sequence continues at coordinate 2,094,728 of NZ_CM173818.1, read as the reverse complement.
GGGCGAGTCGGGCCTCCCGGTCGAACCGACCCGACGGTCCGGGTGGCGCACGCTGCTCTGGACGGAACGACCGCGCGTCTGGATCGCGCTCGGCGCGGCGGCGGCGGTCGGGGTCGCGTTCGCTGCCGGCACCGTCGTCGGGCCCGTGCGTGGCGACGTGGCGGCGGCACCGAGCGTCACGCCCACGGCGGGCACGGTCACGCTCGAGCAGCTGCTCGACGTGCCGCAGACCTACGCCGACCAGCTGCCGGGGCCGGTGGAGGCGCCGGTGAGCCTGCACTCCACGCGGCTCGTGTTCACGAACCGGGCGCTCGACGGCAGCTCGTTCGACACGCCGTGGGCCGTGTGGGCCGGGATCGGCACCGACCGGTCGACGATCTGCCTCGTCGCGACGGCGAACCGGATCGAGTCGTCGACGGCGTGCTTCCCACGCGAGGCGGCGCTGCACGGCTCGGTGTCGATGTCGGCGCAGTCGATGAGCGGGACGCTGACGATCGCGCTGCGCGGCGGCGGGGTGCAGGGGCGGGTGACGAACGAGAACTGAGCGGGCGCCGCTTCTCGTCGGTCCGAGTGTTGGAGCGCTCCGAGAATCTCGTCCGACCCCCTCGCGGGCTGCGGTCCATCGTGCAACACTGGATGAGCGCACTCGCCGTGGAGTCGTACCCACATCACCCACATCCACAGCGAGCGCGCCCCGCAGACCCCCCGGTCACCGTCGTTCCCCCGAACGGCACCGTCGCGCGCTCGCCCGTGCCCCGGAGGAGGTCAGCAGCGTGTCCACCAACACCACCACCTCGGCCGTGTCGACGAACACGCGGCCGATCACCGTCACCACCCAGTCGATCGTCGGCATCGCCGTGCTCGGGCTGGCGACGTTCTTCGCCATCACCACCGAGCTCATGCCCGTCGGGTTGCTCGGCACGATGAGCGCCGACCTCGGCGTCTCCGAGGCCACCATGGGCATCGTCGTCACCGTGTACGCGGGGGCCGTGGCGCTCCTGGCGCTACCGCTCACCGCCTTCACCGCGAAGCTCCCCCGCAAGGCCGTGCTCGTGTCGACGCTCGTCGGCTACACGGTCTCGAACCTGATGATCGCGTTCGCACCGTCGTTCGCCGTCGTCTGCGCGGGCCGCGTGGTCGGCGGCGTCGCGCACGCGTTGTTCTTCTCGGTCGCCTCGGCGTACGCCACCCGGATCGTGCCGCCGCGCCTGGCCGGTCGGGCGATCGCGTTCGTGTACTCGGGCAGCTCGCTCGGCTTCGTGCTCGGCGTGCCCGTCGCCACCTGGGTCGCGCAGCACATCGGCTGGCGTCCCGCCGTGTTCTCGATCGGTGTCGCCGCCGCCGTGCTCGCCGCCGTGGCACTGCTGTTCCTGCCCGCCGTCAGCGGTGCGTCGTCGCCGCACATCGGGTCCCCGAAGGCCTGGGCGCGCACCGGCCTGCTGTCCGTCGTGATCGCCGACCTGCTCCTGTTCGCCGGGCACTACGTCGTCTACACCTACGTCGGGCCGTACGCGATCGACGCCGGACTCGACGCCTCGATGGTGAGTGGTGCGCTGCTCGTCCTCGGCGGCACCGGGGTGATCGGCCTCTGGCTCGCGGGCATGTTCGTCGACCGGGCTCCCCGGCAGACCCTCATCGCCGCCGTCGCCGTGATGGCCGCCGCGTTCGCCGCGATGCCGTTCGTGCACGGCTCCCTGATCGGCACGATGGTCGTCGCCGGCGTGTGGATGGCCGCCAACGGCACGACCGGCACGCTCTTCATGGCGGCGGCGATCCGCTCCGGGGGCGTCTCCCCCGACATCGCCGGCGCGCTCATCAACGGTGCGTCGAACATCGGCATCGCCGGCGGCGCGGCCATCGGCGGGCAGGCGCTCGGGATCGTCGGGCTGCAGTACCTGCCGTTCGCCGGGGGTGCCGTGCTGCTCGGGTCGCTCGGGGTCGTCGTCCTGGCGCGTCGGGGCTTCCCGGTGCACTCGGTCGGGCAGGAGCACCTGTCGACGTCGTCGATCGAGGCGATCACGTCCTCGCTCGCGGTGGTCACCACGTCGGTGCCCGTCGTCGGCCGGGCGATCCAGACCCTGACGGGTTCGGTGGCGACGGTCACGGGGTCGCACCGCACGCACCGCACGCAGTAGCCCGGGCGCGGGGGCGTCGTCGGGAGCGTGCCCGTGCCCGTGCGGCGCCGAGGTTCCGAAATCTCGGCATCTCGACGGTCCTTGGCGGCGATCCGTGGAACCTCGGCGGTGGGGCGGCGGCATGTCGTGGAACCTCGGCGGCCAGGCCCGGGCGTGTCGTCGTCGCGGCGGAGGGCGGCGGCGTGTGGCGAGGGGCCGCGGCGACATGCCGTGCGCGCGGCGATGAGGTTCCACGAACTGCCGTTCGCGTTGCGTTGAGGTTCCACGAACGGCCGTTCGGGACGCCGAGATGGGCAGATTTCGGAACCTCGGGGCGCGCACCGACGATGAAGGGCGGGCCCGGCATCGCGCCGGACCCGCCCTTCGTCCTTCGCAGATCAGTCCTGCAGGTGGCTCCGGCGACGGTTGCGCACCGCGCGGTAGGTCAACAGCGCCGCACCGAGCAGCACGAGCACGCCGGCCGCGATGAGCCCCGGCTTCAGGTCGGCGCCCGTGTAGGCGAGGGGCCCACCGTCGCCGACGTCACCCGAACCAGCGGCCGGCGCGTTGCCCGAGCCCCCGGCAGCGGGCACGGTCGGGACCGCCGTCGGCGAAGTGCTCGGAGCACTGGGCGACGGCGACGGCACCGGGGTGACCGCGGCCTCGACCACGAAGGCGAGCGGCGTCGCAGCACCGTCCTCGGGCGTGACGACGGTCGCCGGGGTGGCGCCGTCGACGTCGACGGTGATCACGTACTCGGTCGTCGGCTGCAGGCCGATCAGGTCGAAGGCGCCGTCCTCGTCGGTCGAGACGGTGACGGGGTCGCCGGCGTCGTCCTCGGTCGGGGTGGCGACGACCTCGACGTCGGCGATCGGATCACCGTTCGTGTCGACCACGGTGCCGGGCTGGTCGGTCGTGACGACCTCGGGCTCGGCGGCCGACGTGAACGGCAGGTCCGACGTCACGCTGGTGCCGGCCAGCGCCTCGATGCCGGTGTTCGCGGTGTCGCCGGTCGCACCCGCGGCGGGGACCACCGTGCGGACCGTGTAGGTGCCGGTCACCGTGGCGAAGACGTAGCGGCCGTCGGCGTCGGTGGTGTCCGAGCCGACCACGGCACCGTCCTCGTCGAGGAGTTCCACGACGACGCCGGCCGGGACGGGCGTCCCGTCGAGCGACACGACGCCGGTCACGGTGGCGATCACGGCGGGCGGGGCGACGATCGGCTCGGGCTCGGGCTCGGCCGGTGCGGCACCGGCGTCACCGGTGGTGATCGACACGGGTGGTTCGCCGGCCACCGAGACCTCCACAGCGGTGTCCGCGGGCAGGTCGGACACGGTGTACACACCGTCGCTGTTCGTCGTGGTCTCGATCGGGTCGCCCCCGGGGACGTCGATGACGACGGGCACGTTGGCCGCGGGGTGGTCGTCCTCGTCGGTCACCGTCCCGATGACCGCGACGGTCTCCGGCGGCGACGTGAACGCGAAGTCGGCGGTACCGTCCACACCGCCCGGGGTGCCGGCGACGGCGAGCGACACCCGCTGCGGCTGCTCGGGACCATCCGCACCCGCCGGCGGGGTGACCTCGACCCGGTAGTTCGCGATCACCGGCAACTGTGGGAACACGTAGTTGCCGTCAGCATCGGTGGTCGTCGTGTAGACGGTGCCGCGCGGTGCGGTCACGGTGACGGTGGCGCCGGGGATCGCCGCGCCGTCGAGCGTCGCGGTGCCGCTGATCGCCGCCGTGCGGTTGGCGAACCAGGTCTGGTAGACGGGGAACCCGCTGCGCTGCTGGTACGTGATCGTCAGGCTGGTCAGCGAGACGGTCGGGGTGAACCAGGCGGAGGCACCCGCGGTGTCCGACGCGGCGGCGTTGCCGGTGAGGGTGCGGGTCGCTTCGTCCCAGGTCGGCTCGTCCTGACCGGTCGTGCCGTCGGGGTCGGGCGTGCAGGACCAGCCGCCCGGCGCCGGTGCCGCCGAGCACGAGTTGTAGGACCCCTCGTAGCCGAGCTGCTCCGCGGTCGCCGCGCCACCACCGGCCACCGTGGCCGAGATCGTGGCCTGGTCGGCGTCGATGTCGCCCAGGACGAACGACCAGCTCTGCGCGCCGGGCGTCGCGCCGTCGAAGGTGTAGGTGGTGGTCGACGCGCCGGACGTGGTGGGCGAGTCGGCGAACGGCCGCTGGTTCATGTACGTCTGCGCCCGACTCGTGCCGTAGACCGCGCCCGACGGCGTCCCTGCCGACTGCCACGTGGACGCGCCGCTGATGACGGTCGACTGCCGCGAGTTCGAGGTGAACGTCGTGGCGGGGAACCCGGGCAACGTCATCGTGCCGGTGTACGCCCTCGACGCGCCGCTCAGCGTGAACGTGCCCCAGTTGCCCGCCGGTTCCGCTGAGGCGCTCGTCGCACCGCCGATCGCGAGTCCTGCTCCGAGTGCGAGGGCGGTGAGCCCCGCCGTGACCGCGCGCCAGCGCCGCATGTGTACTCCCCTGGTGATGACGTCGGCGTGCCCCGACGTCCGTGCAGGCTATCCAGACGGCGAGGACCCGGCCCACACCGACACCACATCGTGATTCAGGCTCGTCGGTCGAGCAGCACGAGCAGCGCGTCCAGTGCGGCGACCTGGCCCGCGACGAGCAGTTCCCGTGCCTCGTCGACCGGCACCCACCGCCCGTCGTCCACCTCCGGCACGTCGACGAACCGCCCCGAGCCGCGCGGCAGCTCGAGCCGGACGGTGTTGCTCCGCACCGCGGCGACGTCGAACCCCGGCGCCGAGGCCGAGAACACCCGCACGCGCTTGCCGGACGCCTGCCGGAACTCGCCCAGGTCCGCGACCGCGTCGGCGGTCACCGGCGCGGGGACGCCGATCTCCTCGCCGAACTCGCGCAGCGCCGTCGCGAGCGGGTCCTCCCCTGGCTCGACGAGCCCCTTCGGGATCGACCAGGCTCGCGGTCGGTTCCGCCAGAACGGCCCGCCCATGTGCGTGACGAACACCTCCGGCCCGGTCGGACCGGTCCGGTGCAGCAACAGTCCGGCGCTCACCACCACGCCTGCGACACTACGCGGCGTCGGACGGGAGGCCCGGCCCGCGTCCGTCACGCCGGTCACCAGCGCGCACGGCCGGTTCCACGGCCCCCGACCGGAGTACCGTGTGGCGCACGGAGCGCCAGGTGACGCCCCCGGAGGACCTGCGACGAAGGAGGCCGATCGGGATGGACGAGCGATGGACGACGGTGACGTTGGCCGCCGACGCGGCGATGCCCCACGACGAGGCCCTGCGGTGGATCGCCGCACGGGTCGGCACGGGCATCGAGCGGCTCAGGATCATCGGCGCCGACCACGCGCTGGAGGGCCGGACCCCGGTCGCCGACCAGCTCGCCGAGGCGGCGCGGACCGCGCTGCCCGGCGTGGCGGTCGAGGTGCACCGGCACGCCGGCCCGTTCGCGGCCGCGCTCGTCGAGGAGTCGGACGGCGGCGACCTGCTCGTGATCGGGAGCTTCCGCCACCGGCGCGGGTCGACGGCCGGCGGGGACCCGGCGCGGGTCGCCGAGCGTGCGGCGGTCCCCACCGTGGTCGTGCCGGAGGGTCCGCACCCGATCGACGGCGACGTCGTGCTGGCGGTCGAGGACCCGATCGACGAGCGGGCGGTGTCCATCGCCGTCGACGAGGCCGTCCGGCGGAACCGCCGGCTGACGCTGCTGCGTGCGTGGGAGATGCCCGTGCTCACCCGGACGGGGCTCACCGACTTCGCCGAGGACCCGCTCCGGTGGCGGACGCGCAACGCCGAGCTGTTGCAGCAGGTGACGTCCGTCCTGACGGCGCGGTACCCGTCACTCCGCCTCCGCCCGTTGCTGGTCGAGGGGCACCCGGGCCACGCGATCGCCTCGCACACCCGCCGGGCGTCGCTGGTGGTGCTGGGCCGCGGCCACGTGCGTGCGCTGTCGGGCTCGTTGCTCCACGACGTGGTGCGCGAGACGGCCGCCCCCGTCTGTGTCGTGCCACCGGCGGCGCACCCCGACGCGCAGGCCGCGTCGGTGGACGCGGCCGATGGTGCGCTCAGTCGGCGAGGGCACGGATCGCGGCGGCCATCCGCGCGGTCAGGTAGGTGACGCCGCGCTCGTTCGGGTGCAGGGCGCCCGCCTTCAGGTCGATCTTCCGCAGGTCACCGGAGCCGGTCAGGGTGACCCCGGCGACGTAGCGCTTCGAGGGCGCGCACGGTGAGTGGTCCTGGGTGCTCGCGAAGACGTCGACGAACCGCACCCCGGCGGCGTCGGCAGCCGACCGGGAGACCTCGTTGAGCTCGTCCTGGACGCCGTGCAGGTACTCGACGTCGGTGTCCGTGAACGGGTAGGTGTCCGAGGGGAACGAGCCCGCCAGGGTGCCGAGGTCGAGCGCGGATCGGAAGCAGCCCTTCGCGGGGGTGTCCTCCGCGTCGGGGAAGATCGCCGGGTACCCGAGGAACACGACGACGGCGTTCGGGGCGGCCCGCTGCACCGCGCCCAGGGTGTCCGCGATGCCGAGCGCCACCCGCGACTGGATCTTCACGGCGAGCTGGTCGACGCCGTCCCGCACCAGGGTGCTCTCGCACGAGGGGGCGTCGCGGCCCGAGAACACCGGGCCGTCCGCGGAGATCGCCAGGCAGGACGCGGCCGTGCCGAACAGGTCCGCGTCGTTGCCGCCGATCGTCAGGGTCACCAGCCGGGTGCGGTCGGACAGCGCCTCGATCTGGGGTGGGACCCCGTTGAACTGGTGGCCCGTGGTGACGTCGTCGCTCGTGGCGCCGGCGCAGGTGACGTCGGTCAGGGCGAGCCCGAACTGCGCCGCGAGCCGGTGCGGGTAGTCGCGCGCCGACTGCACGCAGGCGCTTGTGGGCAGTCCGGTGCGGTCCCGCAGGCCGTACCCGGCCGAGTAGGAGTCGCCGAGCGCGACGTACTCGCTGCCCGGTGGGATCGCGTCGAGCGACTCGGCGGGGTCGCCGGTGACGGGGTACGGCGCCGGCACCGGCCACATCGGCGCCGCCGACGCCGACGGCACACCGACGGACCCGCCGAGGCCCGCCGCCACGAGACAGGCGGCGCCGACCACCGCCAGGGCGGCGCGCAGTGGTCGGCGGACGATGCGGAGCAGGTGCGGCCTCAGCGGCGTCCGAGGCGGCGCTCGCCGCCGCTGCCCGTGCGGTACTCGATGCCGTAGTGCTGGTAGAGCTCGGGCTCGGTCGCGGCGTCGAGCTCGCCGTCGGTCGCGATGGAGGGTGCGTCCTTCACGAGCTTCTTCGGGAAGGCGACGCGCAGGTGCTTCGGCGCGACGGTCGCCCCGACGAGCGGGACGAACACGAGCTTGTGGAAGCCGACGAGCCCGGTCGTGAGCGCACCGAACGTCGGTTCGGACGTGGCGGTGTCGTAGTAGATGCTCTCGAGCGTCCCGACCTTGTCCTCGGCCTCGTCGACGACCGGCAGGCCGATCCAGTCACGGATGTTGGCGGCTTCGAACACGAAGGTCTCCTTCCGAGTGCCCGGTGGGTCCGGGTGGCTCTCGGTCGACGCTACCGGTCGGTCGCCTGTGCGGTCACCGCGAGGACGCCGAGTCGGTCCACCGCGGCGAGCACGTCGTCCGCCCCGACCGCGAGGATGGCTGGGTCGGGGTCCTCGGCGAAGACGTCGCCACGCCGGACCGAGGCGTCCGTGAGGACGATGTGCGGGCCCGATGCCGGGGGTCCCCATGCCTCCGGCGGCGCCGGACCGAAGAGCACCACGGACGGCACGCCGTAGGCGGTCGCGAGGTGCGCGGCGCCGGTGTCGACGGTCACGACGACGCGTGCCGCGGCGACCACCCCCGCGAAGTCCTGCAGCTCCAGCGAGCCGGCCAGCACCGCCCCCGGCGCCAGGCCGGCCGCGTCCGCGACGGCACGGGCCCGGACGACGTCGTCCGTGCCTCCCGTCAGGACCGCGTCGGCACCGCGGTCCCGCAGCCCACGCACCACGTCGGCGAAGCGGTCCGTCGGCCAGTGCCGCGCCCCGTGGAAGGCGCCCACGTGCACGACGGCGGCGTCGGCGACGACGGGTGGGGCCGCCGGACGGGCGAGGGACACGTCGTCGGCGTCGGCGGGCACGCCGTGCCAGGTGAGCAGGTCCGCCCAGCGGTCGCGCTCGTGCACGTCGGACCGCCACTCCGGGCCCTCGTAGCCGTGGGTGGGGTCCGCGTGCCCGATGACCCGGCGGGGCTGGAGGGCGGCGATCAGGTCGGACGACTCCGGACCGGCGCCGTGCAGGTTCACCGCGATGTCGACCGTGCCGGCGGGGACGGCGATCGGGTGGTCGAGGCCGTGCTGCGCCAGGTGGACGTCCACCGCCGGGACGAGCTCGACGACCGGAGCCAGCCACGCGGTCGTGGCGAGGGTGATCCGGTGGTCGGGGAAGGCCCGTCGCAGGGCACGGAGCGCGGGGACGGCGACGAGGAGGTCGCCGAGCTTGATGGCGCGGAGGACGACGAGTTCGGGGCGTCCGTCGGCGTCGGGGAGTGTCTCGAGGGCGGTCACGACCGCGACGGTAGGCGCTGTGCGCTGGTCGCGTCGGCAGCGAACGCGTTCCCCGGCTGTTCCTGGGGCGGCGCCCGGCGGCTCCCCGGTACTCCGGGTGCATGTCCCTCGCACCGGACCGCGTGATCCGCGGCCTGCTCTTCGACCGCGACGACACCCTCGTCGTGGACGTCCCCTACAACGCCGACCCGCACCTGGTGGTCCCCGTCCCCGGCGCTCGTCGTGCCGTGGAGCGGGCCCGTGCGGCGGGGCTGCTGCTCGGCGTGGTCACGAACCAGTCCGCGATCGCGAAGGGCCTCGCGACGCGTGCGCAGGTGGACGCGACGAACGACCGGGTCGACGAGCTCGTCGGACCGTTCGACGTCTGGTGCGTCTGCCCGCACGACGCCGCAGACGACTGCGCCTGCCGGAAGCCGCGCCCGGGCATGGTGCTCGACGCGGCCGAGCGACTCGGCGTCCCCCCGGAGGCGCTCGTGGTGGTCGGCGACATCGGCGCCGACGTCCTGGCCGCCCGGGCCGCCGGGGCGCAGGGCGTGCTCGTGCCGACGCCGCGCACGCGACCCGAGGAGGTCGACGCCGCCGACACGGTCGCGCGGACCCTCGCCGAGGCCGTCGACCTCGTGATCGCGGCGGCCGAGCCGTCACTCGTCGAGACGGACCGGGCGTGAGCCGCCCCCGCGTCCTGGTGGCGCGCCTCGACTCCTTCGGCGACGTCCTGGTCGCCGGCCCCGCCGTCCGCGCCGTCGCCGCCGGGGCGTCGCACGTCACGATGTTGTGCGGGCCGCAGGGCGCGCCGGCGGCCGACCTGCTGCCCGGCGTCGACCGGGTCCGGGTGTGGGCCGCGCCGTGGGTCACCGAGACCGCGCGGCCGATCGACGACACCGTGCTCGACGAGTTCCGTGCGCTCGTCGCCGAGGAACGCCCCGACGAAGCGGTCGTCCTCACCTCGTTCCACCAGTCGCCGTTGCCGCTGGCGCTGCTCCTGCGTCTCGCCGGCGTCCCCCGGGTGTCCGGAGCGTCGGTCGACCACCCCGGCGCACTGCTCGACGTGCGGCTCCGGCCCGGCGAGGACCTGCCCGAGGACCTCCCCGAGCCGGAGCGTGCGCTGCGGATCGCCGCGGCGGCCGGGTTCCGGCTGCCGCCGGAGGACGACGGGAGGCTCGTGGTCCGCCACGACGCCGTCGCACCACCGTCCGTGGCCGGGCTGGAGCGGTACGTGGTCGTCCACCCCGGTGCGAGCGTGCCGGCCCGGTCGTGGCCGGAGTCGCACCACCGGGAGCTCGTCGCCGCCTACGCCGAGCGCGGCGTGCCCGTCGTCGTGACCGGCTCCCCCGGCGAACGCGACCTCACCGCCGCCGTCGCCGGCGACACCGCCGTCGACCTCGGCGGCCGGACCACGCCGGCCGAGCTCGCCGCCGTCCTGGCCGGCGCCGAGGTCGTCGTCGTCGGCAACACCGGCCCGGCGCACCTCGCCGCTGCGGTCGGGGCTCCGATCGTCAGCCTGTTCTCGCCGGTCGTCCCCGCGGTCAAGTGGGCGCCGTACGCACCGCTGGTCGAACTCCTCGGGGACCAGGCCGCACCGTGCCGTCTCAGCCGGGCGCGGGAGTGCCCCGTCGCCGGGCACCCGTGCCTGTCCACGGTGCGCACCGAGGACGTCCTCGCAGCCCACGGACGGCTGCTCGACCGCGCTTCGCGGATGGAACCGAGAAGTCTGCGGAGCGCCCCAGAAGGCGCTGCGTAGCGTCCGCCACTGCTTCTCCTTCTCCTCCTGCCCGACCCACCCGAAAGGCTCCGCATGCGCATCCTCGTGTGGCACGTGCACGGTGGCTGGATGGACGCGTTCGTCCGCGGCCCGCACGAGTACCTGATCCCGACCACGCCGGCGCGCGACGCCTGGGGCCTCGGCCGCGGTGGCCGGGCCTGGCCGGCGTCCGCGATCGAGATCGACCCCGCCGACGTCGCCGACGCCGACGTGGACGTCGTCGTCCTGCAGCGCACCGAGGAACTCGACGCGGCCAAGCGCCTGCTCGGCGGTCGCGACGTGCCGATCGTCTTCGTCGAGCACAACGCCCCCCGGGTGGACGTGCCGAACAGCCTGCACCCGTTCCGCGACTGCGACGACCTGACCATCGCGCACGTCACGCACTGGAACGCGCTGATGTGGGACTGCGGGACCACGCGCACCACCGTCGTCGAGCACGGGGTCGTCGACCCCGGGCCCCTGTACACCGGCTCACTCGAACGCCTCGGCGTCGTCATCAACGAGCCCGTCCGCCGGAACCGCGTCGTCGGCACCGACCTGCTCCCCCGGTTCGCGGCCGTGGCGCCCGTCGACGTCTGGGGCATGGGCACCGAACGACTGCCGGAACTCGGCTTCGGCGACCGCGTGGTCGCGCAGGGCGACGTCCAGGCCGACCCGATGCACGCCGCACTCGCCGAACGACGGGCCTACGTCCACCCGAACCGGTGGACCTCGCTCGGGCTCTCGCTCCTCGAGGCGATGCACCTGGCCATGCCCGTCCTGGTGCTGGCCTCGACCGACGCGCCCCGCACGGTGCCGGGCGAGGCCGGTGCGATCGCGACGGACGTCGAGGAGCTGGTGCGCGCCTCCCGGATCCTCATCGAAGACCCCGACGAGGCACGCCGACGGGGCGCCGTGGCCCGCGAGGCCGTACTCGCACGACACGCGCTCGGCCGCTTCACCGCCGACTGGGACGAGCTGCTCGACGACGCCGTGACCCGTGGTACCGGACGCAACCGGGTGGCCGCGGCCGCCCTCGAGGGGAGCCCCCGATGAAGATCGCGATGGTGTCCGAGCACGCGAGTCCACTCGCCGTGCTCGGCGGTGTCGACGCCGGTGGACAGAACGTCCACGTGGCCGAACTGTCCGGAGCGCTCGCCGACCGCGGGCACCAGGTGACCGTCTACACGCGGCGGGACGACGCGGCGCAGCCCGTCCGGGTCCCGCTGCGCCCCGGTGTCGAGGTCGTGCACGTCGACGCCGGGCCCGCGCGGCACGTGTCGAAGGACGAGCTGTTCCCGTTCATGGGGACGTTCGCGTCGGTGCTCGCCGCGGAGTGGTTCGTCGACCGGCCCGACGTCGTGCACGCCCACTTCTGGATGTCCGGGCACGCGGCGCTCGACGCCGTCGCGCAGGTGCAGGCGCGCACCGGTGGCACCCGCATCCCCGTCGCGCAGACGTTCCACGCGCTCGGCGTCGTGAAGCGTCGACACCAGGGGTCGGCCGACACGAGTCCCGCGGAGCGCGAGTGGCTCGAACCGGCCGTCGGGCGGAGTGCCGACCAGGTGGTCGCGACGTGCTCCGACGAGGCCTTCGAACTCAAGGCGCTCGGAGTCCCCCTGCAGCGCATCTCCGTCGTGCCGTGCGGCGTCGACGTGTCGCTGTTCCGCCCGCACGGACCCGTCGAGGAGCGCGGCCGTGCACAGCGGGTCCTCACCGCGTCGCGCCTGGTGCGGCGCAAGGGCGTCGGCACGACGATCGCTGCGCTCGCCGCCCTGGTCACCCAGGGCCGCGACGTCGAACTCGTCGTCGTCGGCGGTGCCGGCGTCGCCGGGGCCGACCTGGTGGACGACCCCGAGTACCAGCGGCTCGACGCCCTGGCCCGGACGCTCGGGGTCCGTGACCACGTGACCTTCCGCGGACAGCTGGGGCAGCACGAGATGCCCGCCGTCTACCGGAGTGCCGACGTCGTGGTCTGCGCACCCTGGTACGAGCCCTTCGGCATCGTGCCACTCGAGGCGATGGCCTGCGGACGACCCGTCGTCGCGTCGAGCGTCGGCGGGCTCATCGACACCGTCGTCGAGGACGGCACGGGGCTGCACGTCCCGCCGCGCGACGAGGCCGAGGTCGCTGCCGCCGTCGGCGCCCTGCTCGACGACCCCGACCGCCGCGAGGCACTCGGCCGGGCCGGCCGCGCACGCGCCGAGTCCCGGTACACGTGGCAGAAGGTCGCCGCGGACAGCGAGCGTGTCTACGAGCGGCTCCTGGCCGGTGCGGTCGCCGTGGCCGCACCGGCCGCACCCGCGGGCGCACCGCAGCGCGCCGCCACACACGCCGGACGGGTCACCCGTGCCGCACAGCCGACCGAGAGGACCGCCCGATGACCATCGACCAGCAGCCCGGGATCGACGAGCACACGACCGCGAGTGCACGCATCGTGCTCGACCACGTCGCCGCCTCGGTCCCCGTGATCGCGTCGCTCGTCGACCACCACGACCACATCGCCGCCTGGGCCGACGACATCGCCGGCCGGCTCGTCGCGGGCCGACGGCTGCTCGCCGCCGGCAACGGCGGATCCGCCGCCGAGGCGCAGCACCTGACCTCGGAGCTCACCGGTCGGTTCGACGGCGACCGCCCCGCCTACTCGGCGATCTCGCTGCACGCGGAGACCTCGGCGGTCACGGCCATCGGCAACGACTACGGATTCGACCAGGTGTTCGCCCGCCAGGTGTCGGCGCACGCACGGGTCGGCGACGTCGTCGTGCTGCTGTCGACCAGCGGCAAGAGCCCGAACCTGCTCCGCGCCGCCGAGGCCGCCCGCGCCGTCGGTGCACGTGCGATCGCACTGACCGGACCGCGACCGAACCCGCTGGCCGACGCGGTGGACGACGCGATCTGCATCGAGGGCCCGTCCGCCAACGTGCAGGAGGCGCAGCTCGTCCTCGTGCACGCCCTCTGCCGGGCGATGGAGCCCGCGCTGCACCGTGGAGGACGACGATGACGACACAGCCGCAGCCGCAGTCGTCGGCACCCCACCGCACCGCCGGTCGTCGCCTGCGGATCGCCGTCGTGGGCGACACGCTGCTCGACGTCGACGTGGCCGGTACGAGCGAACGGCTCAGCCCGGACGCGCCCGTACCCGTCGTCGACGTCACCACCGACGACCGCCGAGCGGGTGGTGCCGGGCTCGTCGCCACGATGCTCGCGCGCGACGGGCACGACGTCACCCTGGTCACCGTCCTGAGCGACGACGCCCGCGCGCAGGAGATCCGCGACCTGCTTCCCGACGTCACCGTCGTCGCCGGCCCGTCCGGCGCACCGACACCGGTGAAGACCCGGGTGCGCGTCGTCGACCACGCCCTGGTCCGGATCGACGAGGGCTGCGCGACCCCGCCCGTCCCCGAGGCGACCGACGCCATGACCGCCGCCCTCGACGACGTCGACGCGGTCGTCGTCGCCGACTACGGCCGCGGGGTCGCCGCCGTCCCGGCCCTCCGGGACGCCCTGGCACGGGTCGCCGAGCGCATTCCCGTGGTGTGGGACCCGCACCCGAAGGGCGCCGCACCGGTCCCCGGGATCACCGTGGCCACCCCGAACGCCGCCGAGGCACGACGCTTCACCGACGTCGAGGGGCACGGCGTGCCCTTCGCCACGGTCGCTGCAGCCCGGCTCGTCGAGCAGTGGCAGGTCGGCGCGGTCGCGGTGACGATGGGCGACCGCGGGGCACTCCTCGCCGATGCCGGGGGCGACAGCCGATTCGTCCCGGCGCCCTCCGTCAGCGCCGGCGACCCCTGCGGTGCCGGCGACCGACTCGCCGCCGGGGTCGCCGTCGCGCTGGCCGGTGGCGCGGACGTGCCCGATGCCGTCTCCGCCGGTGTGGTCGCCGCGTCCGAGTACCTCGCGGCCGGCGGCGTCGCGGCGCTCTTCGCCGACGTCGGCGCGGCTCCGCTCCCGGTGCCCGGCGCCGACCGCGACGCCCTGCGCACCGTGCACGACGTGCGCAGTGCCGGTGGCACCGTCGTCGCGACGGGTGGCTGCTTCGACCTGCTGCACGCCGGCCACGCCCGCACGTTGTCCGCGGCTCGGGCGCTCGGCGACTGCCTGGTCGTGTGCCTCAACTCGGACAGTTCCGTCCGGGCGCTCAAGGGTCCGGACCGGCCGATCATGACGCAGGACGACCGGGTCGAACTGCTGCTCGCTCTGGACTGCGTCGACGCCGTCGTCGTGTTCGACGAGCACACCCCCGACGAAGCCCTGCGCCGCTTCCGGCCGGACGTCTGGGCGAAGGGCGGCGACTACACCGCGAGCGAACTGCCCGAGGCCGAGACGCTCGCCGAGTGGGGCGGACGCGTCGTCACCGTCCCGTTCCACCCCGGCCGCTCGACGACCCGGCTCGCCGCGGCCCTCGAACACGTCGGCTGAGGCCGACACGGTCCACGCCCCTACGGAAGGAAGTCCATGCCCGTCCCCACCACCCCCATCGGCCGCGTCCTCGTCACCGGCGGTGCCTCCGGTCTCGGAGCGGCGGTCGTCGCCGCGGTCACCGAGGCCGGCGGCACCCCGATCGTCCTCGACCTGCGCGTCGACGCGGTGCCCGAGGGCATCGACGCCGTGGCCGTCGACGTGTCGGACACCGACGCGGTCGAGCAGGCGGTCCGTCAGGCGGCCGAGCGCCACGACGGACTCGACGCCGTCGTCACCGCCGCGGGGATCGACACGCCCGCACCGATCGACGCGATCTCGTCGGGCAACTGGGAGAAGATCGTCGCCGTCAACCTGATCGGCACCGCCTCGGTGGTCCGGGCAGCGCTCCCCGCGCTCGAGGCGACCCACGGTCGGGTCGTGACGATCTCGTCGTCGCTGGCCCTGCGCGGCGTCGGCGACGGCACCGCGTACTCGGCGTCGAAGTTCGGCGTCCGCGGGTTCTCGCAGGCCCTGGCAGCCGAGACCGCCGGCCGCATCGGCGTCACGAACGTGATCCCGGCCGGCATGCGGACGAACTTCTTCGCCGACCGCACCGAGCAGTACAAGCCGGGGCCGGACGCGCAGCTGATCGAGCCGGAGTACGTCGCGAACTCGATCATCTTCGCGTTGTCGCAGCCGGCCGGCTGCGAGATCCGCGAGCTGTCGATCATGCCCGCGACGGAGCCCAGCTGGCCGTAGGGCCGGCGGCCCCGTCCACCTCGTGAAAGCGACAGATCCCTGCGGAACGTTCGCAGGGATCTGTCGCTTTCGCGGACGGGAGGCGCGGTGCCGGTCGTGCGCCGCGCCTCCCGTCCGTCCGTTGTGTCACGTCGCTTGCACGGTGCGGCTTGCGCCGTCTGGTGCCGGGTTGACGGCGTGGTGCGCGTTTGCGGCGCCGCACGGTGCGGTCGGGAGGCGCGGTGCCGGTCCCACGCTGTGCCTCCCGGCCGTCCGTTCCGTCACGTCGCCTGCACGGTGCGGCTTGCGCCGTCTGGTGCCGGCTCGACGGCGTGGTGCGCGCCTGCAGCGCCGCACGGTGCGGCCAACCGCGCACCGGGTGGCGACGTGCGCACGGTGCGATCAGACGGTGCGGAGCAGGTCGGCCACGTCGTCGAGGACCAGCTGCGGGTCGACTTCGTCGACGTAGGACGGATCGTGCGCGCAGCGCTCGGCGGTCCAGCCCACCTGCGTGACGTCGACCCCGCAGACCGGGCAGCGGGTGACGTACGACAGGTGCACGCGGTGGCGCCCGCGGTCGAAGGGTCCGGCGTTGACGACGTTCCCGAACCAGAACACGCCGACGGTGGGCGTCCCGACGGCGACCGCCAGGTGCCGCGGCCCCGAGTCGTCGCCGACCATGACGTCGGCGGCGGCGAGCACGGCCGGCAGCCCGCCGAGCGGCACGGTACCGGTCAGGTCGTGCACCCGGTCGGTGAGGTGAGCGGGCAGCGCGTCGACGATGGCCGTCGCCGCCGGCACGTCGGACGCGTCGCCGACGAGCACGACGTCGTCGCCGGCCTCGAGACGGGCGCGGGCGACGGCGGCGAACCGATCCGGGCTCCAGCGTCGACGTGGATCGGTCGCCCCGGGGTGGATCGCGACGAGTCGCGCGCCGTCCCCGGTGACGCCCAACCGCTCGCGGACCGCTGCCCGCTCGTCGTCGGCGACGCGCACCCGGGGGTCGAGCGTCACGGGGACCGCCCCGGCGAGGGACACGACCTCGAGGGCACGGAGCACCTCGTGCTGGTAGTAGACGTAGCGGACCCAGCGCTCGAGGACCTCGGCGTCCTCGGTCGCGGTGCCGACGGTGTGCCGGGCCCCGAGTCGGAGCAGGAACGGGTTCGAGTTGCGGCCGCCACCGTGCAGCTGCACCGCGAGGTCGAACCGGCCGTGCAGGCGCGCGACGAAGTCCTCGGCGTCGGGCGCCCTGTCGCCGGAGTCGCGGACGCCCGGCGCGATCGGGAGTTCCTCGTAGGCGTGGACGGCGTCGGTCCGCCCACGGAGGACCGTTTCAGCGGCGGGTGTGCCGAGCAGGGTGACGCGCGCGTCCGGGTAGGCCGCCGCGAGTGCCTCGAGTGCGGGCACGGCGAACATCAGGTCACCGAGACCCCCACCACGGAGCACCGCGATCTCCGTCACGCCGTCGAACCGTTCTCCGCCCACACCGATCTGCTGCACGACTCCCGTCTACCGGTCGGACGCCGGTGGCACGTCCAGCACCGGGCTGCGGAGGGCCGTCGATGGACACGAAGCGCGATGCCGAGACCGCACACAGAGGAGTCCGAGCAGCGTCTGACTCCCGCCCGCCCTCCGGAAGGACACCATGACGATCGCACCCGCTGCTGCCGACGCCACCACGGATCTGGTGGTGACCGACCCCGTCGACGGGACGGTCGCGTCGACCGTGCCCCGTGCCTCCGAACCGGAGGTCCGCGACGCCGTCGCCCGTGCCCGGGCCGCGGCCGGCCCGTGGGCGCGCACCGCACCGGCCGAGCGCGGCGCGCTCCTGCGCGCGGCGGCCGAGCACGTGCGTGCGCACGCGCAGGAGCTCGCCGACCTGAACACCCGCGAGACCGGCAAGGTGCCGGGTGACGCACTCGGCG
Organism: Curtobacterium sp. ABR8; assembly: GCF_057812125.1. Lineage (NCBI taxonomy): Bacteria > Bacillati > Actinomycetota > Actinomycetes > Micrococcales > Microbacteriaceae > Curtobacterium > Curtobacterium sp. ABR8. The sequence continues at coordinate 2,077,273 of NZ_CM173818.1, read as the reverse complement.
GGGTCGAGGCGGGCGTCGGCACCCTGGTGCAGTACGCCGAACTCGGACCGGTGCACCGCGGCGAGGCCCTGCGCGGCCAGTTCGGTGCCGCCGACTGGGCAGTCCCGCACCCCCGAGGCGTGGTGCTCGCCCTGACGCCGTGGAACGACCCCGTCGCCGTGGCCTGCGGCATCCTGGGCGCAGCGATCGTCACGGGCAACACCGTGGTGCACAAGGGCAGCGAGCGCTCCCCCGCGACCATCGCCCGCCTGAACGCCCTGCTCGCCGAGGTCCTGCCCGACGGCGTGCTCGTCGGTGTCGACGGGGACGGGTCCACGGGCGAACTGCTGCTCGCCCAGGACGGCATCGACGTCTACGCGCACGTCGGGTCCACCGCGACCGGGGACCGACTGTCCGAGGTCGCCGTCGCGACCCGTGCCCACGTGGTCCGCGAGAACGGCGGGAACGACGCGGTCGTCGTCGACGCCGACGTCGACCCGGAGTGGGCCGCCGCCCAGGTGGCGCTCGGCACGTTCGCGAACACCGGCCAGATCTGCACCAGCGTCGAGCGCGTGTACGTGCACCGCGACGTCGCCGAGCCCTTCGTCGCCGCGCTGGTGGCCGAGGCGGAGCGTCGCACGGCCGCACCCGCGGACACCTACGGTCCGCTCGTCGACGAGCGGCTCCGCAGCACCGTGCAGTCCCACGTCGACGACGCCGTGCAGCGCGGCGCGACGGCTCGGACCGGCGGGGTCACCCCGGACGGTGTCGGGACGTTCTACCCGGCGACCGTGCTCACCGGGTGCACCGACGACATGCTCGTGATGACCGAGGAGACCTTCGGCCCGATCGCGCCGGTCCGCGTCGTCGACGACTTCGACGAGGGACTCCGGCTCGCCGCCGCCGACCGCTACGGCCTCGCCGCGACCGTCCTGACGAACGACACCGGCCACGCCCTCCGCGCCGCAGCCGAGCTGCCGGTCGGCACCGTGAAGGTCAACGCGGTGTTCGGCGGCGCACCGGGCGGCAGCGCCCAGCCGCGCGGCGCGTCCGGAGCGGGCTTCGGGTACGGCCCGCACCTGCTCGACGAGCTGACCACCACCACGGTCGTCCATCTCGAACCGGCACCCGCACGCACCACCGGCGGCACGAAGTGAGCGTCGACGTCCGGCTCGTCCGCGACCTGGTCGCCACGATCGACGACCGCGAACCGCTCGTCGTCGTGATCGGCGACTGCATCCTCGACCGGTGGACCGTCGGCGAGGCCGAGCGGGTCTCGCGCGAGGCACCGGCACCCGTCGTCCGGGTCACCGAGACCATCGCGGTGCCCGGTGGCGCCGCGAACACCGCGGTGAACGCCCGCGCCCTCGGTGCCCGTGTCCGGATGGTCGGACTCATCGGCGACGACGAGGCCGGCGACGTCCTGCGCGAACGGCTCGAGACCGCCGGTGTCGACACCTCGTTCCTGGTCGAGATCACCGGGGCGCGCACCACCACGAAGTCCCGCGTGGTCGGTGGCGACCGGGTCGTGGTCCGGGTCGACGACCTGGCCGGCACCCCGACCGCAGAGCACAACGAACGGTTGGCGCGCGCCGTCGCCCGCGCGATCCGGTGCGCCGACGCCGCGGTCGTCTGCGACTACGGGCTCGGCGTCCGCGCCGAGGACGTCGTGCCGGTGCTGGACCGCGACCGCCCCGGCGCGATCGTCGTCGACGCGCACGACCTCCCCCGCTGGGCGTCGTTGCGACCCGACCTCGTCACGCCCAACGCCGGTGAGGCCGCAGCGCTGCTCGGCCGTGACCTCGGGACCGGTGCCGACCGGGTGGCCGCGGTCGTGGACGCCCGGGCCGACGTCCTCGCCCGCACCGGTGCCCGCGCAGCCGTCGTCACGCTCGACCGCGACGGTACCGTGCTGCTCGAACGCGACTCGGACGAGGGCTACCGCACCCGTGCGGTCCCGGCCTCGGAACAGCAGGCCTCCGGAGCCGGCGACACGTTCTGCGCCGCCGCGTCGGTGGCACTCGCCGTCGACGCGTCCGTCCGCGACGCGGTGTCGGTGGCGCAGGCCGCAGCCGACGTCGTCGTCCGTGAAGCCGGCACGTCGGTGTGCAGCGCCGCCGCCCTGCTCGCCTCGGTGACGGCCCCGGCAGCCACCGTCGTCGACCACGACGAGCTCGCGGTCGCGGTCGAACGAGCGCGCCAGGACGGGCGCCGGGTGGTGTTCACGAACGGCTGCTTCGACGTCGTGCACCGTGGACACACGACGTACCTGCGCCAGGCCCGTGACCTCGGCGACCTGCTCGTCGTGGCGCTGAACGACGACGACTCGGTGCGCCGGCTGAAGGGCCCGGAGCGACCGATCAACCCGGCCGAGGACCGTGCCGGGGTGCTCGCCGCCCTCGCCTGCGTCGACCTGGTCACGGTCTTCGCGACGGACACCCCGATCCCGCTCATCGAACGGCTGCGACCCGAGGTCTACGTCAAGGGCGGGGACTACTCGCCGGAGATGCTCCGCGAGACGTCGGTCGTCCGCGGGTACGGCGGCGAGGTCGTCATGGTCGACTACGTCCCCGAGCACTCCACGACGGCCGTGGTCCGACGCATCCGCGAAGCCGCGGCGGCGTCGGCCGGGTCCGCGGTGCCGGCCGCCGCGACCACCGCGACCGCGCCCGCGCCCTCAGCCGCGACCGACCCCGAGGGGACCACCGACGGAAAGGTCATACCGCAGTAGGGGGTCGTCGAGACCACGGCGGGATGGCTACGCCCGCGGCGCTCCGTAGCGTCGAACCCGTCGACGAGGTCCGTCGGCGGAGGGAGCATCGCCGTGTTCGACCAGATCACCCCGTTCGTCGTCGAGTTGGCCGCGAGTCCGCTCGTCTACGTCGTGCTCGTCGCCCTGTGCTTCGTCGACGGCTTCTTCCCGCCGGTCCCGAGCGAGTCGGCCCTGGTCGCCGTCGCCGCCATCGCCGCCACGTCCGGCCAGCCCGTCCTGGCCGGGGTCCTGGTGGCCGCCGCGGTGGGGGCGATCGCGGGTGACTCGGTGGCGTACTGGATCGGCCGCCGGATCGGACTCGACCGCCTGGCGCAGTCCCGGCGGCCGAGGATCGCTGCGGCGTTCGCGTTCGCCGAGCGGCAGATGCAGCGCCGGTCCGCGAGCCTGATCCTGGTCGGCCGCTACATCCCCGTCGGCCGGGTCGCGGTGAACACGACCGCCGGGGCGACCCGGCTGCCCTACCGTCGCTTCCTCGCCATCAGTGCGATCGCCGGGACGGCGTGGTCTGCGACCTCGGTCGGGATCGCCCTGGCCGCGTCGCAGGTGCTGCACGAACCGCTCGTCGCTGCCCTGGTGTCGATGGTGGTCGCGGGCGGCCTCGGCATCGCGGTCGACCGGGTCATCGGTAGCATCAGCCGCAGGCGCGACGCCCGTGCCGCCCGATCGTCCGCCGCGATCGTCCCCACGACCGGCGTGCCCACGACCGGGGTGCCCGCGTCCGACGTGTCCACCACGAGCACCGCACCCGTCGCGCACGCCCCGTCCGCCACACCCCGCATCGTCCCCACCGGAGAGATCGTCCGACCGTGACCACCGCCCTGCTCCGCCCGCGACCGACCTGGCTGCCGCTGGCGACCCGGATCGCACTCGTGGTCTCGGTGGTGTCCCTGTTCAGCGTCGCCGCCCCGGTGACCTCGGTCTCCTACGCCGTCGCCGTCCCGCTCTCCCTGCTCGTGTCGGCGGTGCTCGCGGTCAGCATCGGCATCGCCCCGTTCGTGCCCCGCACCGCCGCCGCGGTCCACCTGGTCGGACTCGTCGCGCTCGGCCTGCTCACTGCCCCGGTCGAGACGAGCCCGTGGCCGATCCCGGTCACCGGCATCATCGGCCTGAGCGTCCTGCTCGTCGTGCTCGGGGTCCGCTCGACCTGGCGGCTGACCGCGATCGTGTGGGCCGTCGCCGCCGTGCTCCCCCTGCTGCTCGTCGCCGTGACGCCGGGCCGCTGGGATCAGCCGGCCGTCTGGGCGACGAGCTTCGTCGTGTCGGCCGGCGACACGCTCCTGGTCGCCGCAGCCGCCGTCGTCATCGGGCAGCGCCGCAGCATCCGCCAGGAGCTCGTCGCCGCCCGCCGCGACGCCGAGCTCGAGCAGGCCCGGCGCCGCACGGTCGAGGAGCGCTCCCGGATCGCCCGCGAGCTGCACGACGTCGTCGCGCACAGCATGTCCGTCGTGCACATGCAGGCGGAGTCGGCCCCGTACCGGGTGGCCGACCTGCCGCAGGAGGCCCGCGCCGAGTTCGCCGCGATCGCCGAGACCTCGCGCACGGCACTGCGCGAGATGCGCCAGCTGCTCGGCACCCTGCGCGGGGACACCGCCGCCGAGCGCGCGCCGCAGCCGGACCTCACCGACCTGCCCGCGCTCGTGCAGGCCACGCGCGCCGCGGGCATCCCGGTGGAGCTCGACATCGACGTCGCCGACGACGTCGACCGGCTCGCACAGCTCACGGTCTACCGGGTCGTGCAGGAGGCGCTCGGCAACGTCGCCCGGCACGCGCCCGGCGCGTCGACCGTCGTGACGGTCAGGAGGCTCGACACGCGTCTCCGGGTCGAGGTCGCCAACACCGCTCCACCAGCTGGCACCGTGCCGGCCGCACCACCCGACGACGGTGGCTTCGGCCTCGCCGGGATGCGCGAGCGGGTGACCGCGCTCGACGGCACGCTCGACCACGGCCCCGTGGCGGACGGCGGCTTCACGGTCGTGGTGACCCTGCCCGTCCGTGTGCCGGCAGCCGACGGGGGAAGCCGATGACGCGGGTGATGGTGGTGGACGACCAGCAGATGTTCCGCATGGGACTGCGGGCGATCCTCCAGGCCCAGGACGACGTCGAGGTCGTGGGCGAGGCTGCGAACGGTGCCGAAGCGGTGGCCGCGGCGATCCGGCTGCAGCCGGACGTGATCCTGATGGACGTCCGGATGCCCGAACTCGACGGGATCGAGGCGACGCGACGGATCACGGCGGCGCCGACGGACCGACCGGTCCGCGTGGTCATGCTGACGACGTTCGACATCGACGACTACGTGTTCGACGCCCTGCGGGCCGGGGCGAGCGGCTTCCTGCTCAAGGACGCGAGCGCCGACGAGCTCGTCGCGGCGGTGCGCACGGTGGCCGCGGGCGAGGCGCTGCTCGCTCCGCGCGTGACCCGGCACCTGGTCGAGGCGTTCGTCGCCGGACCGGTCACCGCCGCTCCGCGCACCGAGGTGCTCGACGTCCTGACCGACCGGGAGCGCGACGTGTTCCTGCTCATGGCGCGCGGGCGGTCGAACGGCGAGATCGCGGGCGACCTGTTCATCGCGGAGCAGACCGTCAAGACCCACGTGGGGCGGGTGCTGGCGAAGTTGCAGTTGCGCGACCGGGTGCACGCCGTGGTGCTGGCGTACGAGGCCGGCCTGGTCCGCCCCTCCGCCTGACGCGCCGCTCACGTCCCCCGGCCCCGCCCCCGTCCCCCTCGCCGCTCACGTCCCCCGAGGTTCCGAAATCTGCACATCTCGCGCGCCGAAACGTCGGTCCGTGGAACCTCGGCGTCGCGCCAGCGGCGTGTCGCGCGCTCGTCGGTGTCGCACCGGGTCGACGCGGGTCGCGGTGGGCAGACGGGGCCGCAGACGGACGGGAGGCCCGGTGCCAGCTGGCACCGGGCCTCCCGTCCGTGGGTGGTCGCGACTCAGGCGGCGAGGTGCGCCTGCAGGAACCAACGGTCCTTCGTCAGACCGCGCTCGATCTCGATGACGACGTCCTGGCTGTTGAGGTCGACCTCGTCGAGGCCCTCGACCGCGCGGCGGACCTGGAGCAGGGCCGCGTCGATCTGGGCGATGACCTCGGTGATCGTGACGTCGGAGTTCTGGAAGCCCTGCGACAGCGGCGGCAGCGTCGTGTTCGCGGCGACGGTCGCGATGCGCGAGTCGACCGGCAGGCCGAGGGCGACGATGCGCTCCGCGGCGGTGTCGGCGTAGGCCTGGGCGTGCTCGACGATGTCGTCGAGGAGCTCGTGCACGCCGACGAAGTTGCGGCCGCGGACGTGCCAGTGTGCCTGCTTGCCGTTGACGACGAGTGCCTCGAGGTCGATCACGACGGGGGCGAGGAACTGTGCCACTCCGGCGGCGAGCTCCGGCGTCGTCGAGAACGGGGACGTGGTGGTCGTGGTGCTGGTGGTGGTCGTGGTCATGTCTGAACCTCCTGCGTCGTGGTCACACCGGATCGCTGGGCCTGTCCTGACCAGTTCGGTGCTGCCGATGGTCACAACCATGCCCCCTTCCCTTGTATGCCGCAAGGAAGTAGAGGCTGCCCTTACCGGCGGCGGTCAGCCGACGAGGGTGTCGAAACCGGCGTCGCTGAGCTCGATCTGCACGACGGACCGCGCGCGCTCGACCCAGGGGCTGTCGGTGCACCCGATCCAGACACTCGTGCGCGGTTCGCAGTCGGCGACGCACCACTCGGCGGCCCACCCCGTCAAGGCGTGCGCGAGTGCCTCACCGTGGTCGGCGAACACGAGCGGCGACACGGCGGAGGTGCGGGCGCTGCGGACCAGCCACGTCACGGTCACGCGGGGCGGAGCGGGAAGGATGCGGACCTGCTCGTCGAGGGCAACCTCGACGAAGACCTGGCCGTACGCGTTCTCCGGCAGGTCCTCGAGCTGGCGGCGGATCTCCGACAGGTCCTCGACGCCGCCGGCGATGAGGATGCGTTCGGTGGGCTGTCGCCGGGTCCGTGCCATGCTGCAACGGTAAGGCAAGCCTTACCTCATCACAAGGGCTGCTGGCCGGTTCCGGCGATGTCCACAGCCGGCACACCGAGTTCGTGCGCCAGGAACGTCCACATCCACGACAGCGCGACGGTGTTCGTGAGCCCCGGGACGCCCTGGGCGATCTGGGTCGCGACGCCGTCGCTGTACGCCGCGAGCTTCAGGGCGACGGTGTCCGGGTCGATGGGCTCGGCGCCACCCCGGAACACCCCGGCATCGGCGCCGCGGCCGATCACCCGGACCAGGCAGGCCTCCCAGACGCGGATCCGTTCGGCGTACTCGGCGGCCACCTCGGGCCGGCGGACGACCGCTGTCCAGTAGTCGGACCAGATCCGCCAGTGCTGCCGGACCTGCTCGGTGTCGCCGAACAACGGGGCGACGAGCATCCGCAGCGCCTCGACGGGGTCGGGTTCGGCGTCCACGGCGATGACGATCGCACTGTAGAAGCGCTCGGTCTCGAGCACGACGACCTCGTTGAGGATCTCCGCCACGCTGCCGAAGTGGTAGGTCACGGTACCGACGGATACCCCGGCCTCGGCGGCGATGTCCCGCAGGCCCGTCGCCCCGACGCCGTTGCGGACGATGACGGCGCGGGCGGCCTCGACGATCATGGCGCGCCGGACAGCGGGACGCTGCCGGACCCGCGGTGCCGCGCCGGCCGCCTCCGCGCCCGCCGCCTCCGCGGCCGCGCCGGTCATGCCGAGGTCCGCGGGACGTCGTCGACGAACGTCTGCTCGGTGACCAGGACCTCGTCCACGTCGGGGCCGCCGTCGCGAGCCCAGGCACGGACGGTGTTCACGACGTGGAAGGCGTCGGCGTCGGCGGTGACCTCGGACGACGTCTCGAGCCGTGCCGTCCACTCCGGCTTCGCCAGGCCGATCGACCAACGCGACGCAGCCACGGCCGAGTTCGGGTCGTCCGACCGGATGCGGTAGGTCTCGCGGGCGTCCTCGCTGAACACGAGTCCGTCCGGGTACACCCGTCCGCCGCCGTAGCCGGGGTCGACGTCGAGGGTCCACTCCCCCGACTCGACGTCGTGCGTGACCGTGCGTTGCGGCAGCCGCTCGGTCGGTGCCACGCGGTCGATCGCCAGCGGCGTCGACCGCTCTGGCTCGTCGAACCGCACCTCGTCGTCGGTGTCGCGCGTCCAGACCGGCAGGCACACCTCGGACGTCGCCGGGTCGACCGTGAGGGTGGCCTCGGTGCCGTGCGGCCAGACCCAGGGCCAGTACGACGACGAGACCGCGATCCGCAGGCGGTGCCCGGCGGCGAACCGGTGACCGGTCGCGACCAGCTGCACCGGCAGCGACGCGGTCGCTCCCGGGACGAGCGGATCGTTGCGGTCCATCCCGTCCCGCTTCGCCGCGTTGAGCACCCCGCGGGTGACGAGCGTCGAGGAGCCGTCCGGCGCGACGTCGCACAACCGCACGGTCAGGGTGGCGCGGGGCTCGTCGCTCGTGACCGACAGCGTGACGACGACGTTGCCCAGCAGGTCGAACGCCTTGCCGACGGGCAGGTCGAAGCAGACGGATCGGCCGTCCTCGGCACGCTGGTCGGGTGGCAGGTCGGTCGCGTTGCCGAACGGGAAGAACCGGCCGGCGTCGGCACCGGTGTGCTGCGGTGAGCGGACGACGACCGGGCCGTCGCCACCGCCGCGCAGCGTCGCGAGGGGCAGCACGCGCCGGTGGGTCGCTGCGGAGGGCCACGCCTCGGCGCCGACCCACCGACCCCGTCGGGACTCGTAGTACGTCGCCGGTGCTTCGCCGTCGTTGATCCAGGCCCGCAGTGCGGGGTCCTGCTCGACCCCGGTGTCCTCGTCCCGCAGCCAGCGGTCCCACCAGCGCAGCGTCTCCTGCAGGAACCCGATCGACGGGCCGGGTGCGAGACCGCGGTCCGGGTACTGGTGCGACCACGGCCCCACGATGCCCTTGACCGGGGACTGCACGTTCGACACCAGTCGGAGCACGGCGTCGCGGTACGGGTCCGCCCAGCCGCCGACGGCCAGGACGGCTGCGCCGATGTTCCCGTACTCCTCGGCGGCGCTCCCGTGCCGCCAGTAGTCGTCGCGCTCCTGGTGGGACAACCACACCGGCGTCATCGGCCGGTTCGCCTCGAGGCGCTCGCGCCACCGGTCGACCCAGCCACTGCCGACGACCTCGGGCCGCGGTGGTCGCGAGTTGAACGCGAACATCGTCGCGCCCCACGCGGCCATGTCGATGCCGAGCACCGCACCGCCGACGTAGTGCACGTCGTTGTCGTACCGGTCGTCGGTCGAGCACACCGTGACGATCGCCTTGAGGGATGCCGGTGCCCGCGCTGCCAACTGCAGGGCGTTGAACCCGCCCCACGAGATGCCGAACATGCCGACGGCGCCCGTCGACCACTCCTGCGCGGCGAGCCAGGCGATCACGGCCTCGCCGTCACGGAGCTCCTGCTCGCTGTACTCGTCGTCGAAGAACCCGTCCGACGAACCGCTGCCCCGGATGTCGACCCGGACCGACGCGTACCCGTGCTGGGCGTACCAGGGGTGCCGCTCGGAGTCGCGGGGCGCGGTCCAGTCGTCGAGCCGGTACGGCAGGTACTCGAGCAGGACGGGCACCGGGCCGTCGGGCGACGCCGGCGACCAGATCCGGGTGTGCAGCCGGACGCCGTCGGGCATCGGGATCCACTCGTCGCGGACGGTCACGCCCTCGGGCAGTGAACCCGCGTCGCCGATGGCGGTGAAGGTGGCGGGAGCGGCCCCGTCGGTCATGCGTCCTCCCAGTTGCGGGTGCGGTGTCCGTCGCCGTGGTCGGTCCAGCCCTCGGCGTGCTTCCAGCGCGGCACACCGTCGCCGACGTCGGGCAGCACGGTGCTGCCCGGTTCGAGCGTCGCGGCGAGCAGCGTCGACGTGTACGGGTGGTTCGGGCCGGTGAAGACCCGCTCGGTCGGTCCGATCTCGACGATCCGGCCGCCGGTCATCACCGCGACCCGGTCGGCGACGCCCCGGACGACGGCCAGGTCGTGGCTGATGAACAGGCAGCTCAGCCCGCGTTCGCGCTGCAGGTCGGCGAGGAGCGCGAGGATCCCGGCCTGCACCTGCACGTCGAGCGCGGTGGTGATCTCGTCGGCGATCACGAGCGAGGGCCCGGCGGCGAGGGCGCGCGCGATCCCGACGCGCTGCCGCTGCCCACCGGACAGCTGCGCTGGCAGCCGGTCGGCGAACTCCGGTCCGAGGCCGACCTGGGTGAGCAGCTCGCCGACGCGCTGTCGTGAGGAGGCGCCCGTGAACAGCTTGAGCGGACGCCCGATGGCCGCCCCCACGGTGCGCCGCGGGTTGAGCGAGGTGTCGGCGTTCTGGAACACGAGCTGCACCGCGCGCCGCAGTGCCGCCGTCCGTCCGGCGATCGGCTCGCGCAGGTCGCCGCTCGTGGTGCCGTCGTCGTAGGTGAAGGTGCCGGACTCGGCGGGCACCAGCCCGGCCAGCGCCGTCGCGAGCGTCGACTTGCCGCTGCCGGACTCGCCGACGACGGCGAGCGTCTCGCGCTCGGCGATCGTGAACGAGACACCGTCGACGGCGGCCGGCAGGCCGCGGCCGTAGCGGATCACCAGGTCGTCCGCGGTCACCACGAGACGGGCGGAGCGGTCGGGAGGCACGGTGCCGGTGGCCGTGGAGCCGACCGTCGACGAGACGGTCGCCGTCTCGGGCACGCGCCCCGTCCCTCCCGGTCGCCGCCCGTCCGGCACCGCGGCCAGCAGGGCGCGCGTGTACTCGTGCTGCGGGGCGGCGAAGAGCGCCGCCGTGGCGGCGTGCTCGACGATCTCGCCGTCGCGCATGACGGCGATCTCGTCGGCCATCGCGGACACGACCCCGAGGTCGTGGCTGACGAGCAGGACCGCCATGCCGAGCTGCCGGCCGAGGTCCGCGATCAGGTCGAGGACGGCTGCCTGGGTGACGACGTCGAGCGCCGTCGTGGGTTCGTCGAGGACGAGCACCCGGGGGCGGGCGGCGACGGCCATCGCGATCGCGATGCGCTGCTGCTGGCCGCCGGAGAGCTGGTGCGGGTAGCGGCGGACGATCGTCTCCGGGTCGGGCAGCCGGACCAACCGGACGAGTTCGAGGACCCGTTCCGGGCCGTCGGGCTCACCGTGCGCGCGGAGGGCCTCGCGGATCTGCTCGCCGACGCGCATCGACGGGGTGAGGGCCTGGCCCGCGTTCTGCGCCACCACGGACGCGACGCCGCCGCGGAGCTCGCGCCGGCCGGACGGGGACAGCGCGAAGACGTCGTCACCGCCGACGCGGACCGAGCCGCTGACGATCGTGGAGCCGGCACGGAGGTGTGCCAGCAGCGTCCGGGCGACGGTGGACTTGCCGCTGCCGGACTCCCCGACCAGGCCCAGGGTGCGGCCGGCGGCGATCGCGAAGGACACGCCCCGGACCACGGGGACCAGGCGCTTGCCGGCCGCGTAGGAGATCGCGAGGTCGTCGACGCGGACGATCGGGTCCGGTGCGGTCGCCGTCGTGGCCGACGCGGCGCTGGTGTCGGTGACGGTCATGCGCTCACTCCCTGCTTGGCGCGGTCGACGCCGAGCGACTTGCTCAGGCCGTCGGCGGCGAGGTTGAGCCCGATCACGAGGGTCGCCAGGGCGACGATCGGCGCGAGCGTCCCGAGCGGGACGACGGTCAGGGCGGTGCGGTTCTCCTGCACCATCAGGCCCCAGTCCGGGGTCGGCGGGTTCGCGCCGAAGCCGAGGAAGGACAGCGACGCGACGAGCAGGACGATCCACGAGGCCCGCATGGCGTACTCGACGAGCACCACGTCGAGGACGTTCGGCAGGATCTCGCGGAACACGATCGACAGCGCGCGTTCACCACGGGCCCGGGCGGCCGTCACGTAGTCCTGCGTGATGACGGTGCGGGCGGCACCGCGGACGACGCGGGTCACGGCGGGCGCGTAGACGACGGTGACGGCGAGGACGATGACCCAGAGCCCGGCGTCGAAGACGGTGACGACGACGAGCAGGGCGAGGATCGACGGCACGCTGAGCAGGGCGTCGACGACGCGCATGACGGCCTCGTCGAACCAGTTGTCCGCGTACGCCGTGATGCAGCCGAGCACGGTGCCGACGGCGACGGCGATCGTCGTGGCCAGGAACGTGACGAGCAGGGCGTACCGGCCGCCGTTGAGCGTCCGCGACAGGACGTCACGGCCGTACTGGTCGGTGCCGAGCCAGTGCGTCCAGGTCGGTCCGGCGAGGACGTCGCCGGCGTTCGTGGCCACCGGGTCGTGCCCGGCGATGACCGGGGCGAGGAGTGCGAGCACGACGTGCAGGGCGATGAGGCCGAGACCGATGCTCAGCGCGGTCGAGCCGCGCAGGGGCGCGAGCGCGCCGGCGAGGACGGCGCGTCCGGGGCGGCGAGGGGCGATGGTGGTCATGCGGCGGCCTTCCTGGTGCTGCGCGTCGGACGGGTGCGCGTGCGGGGTCGCCGCTGGCGGGTCCGCAGCTTCGGGTCGAGCGCGAGCGCGACGAGGTCGGCGGCGAGGTTGCAGACGACGTAGATGACGGCGCTGAGGAGCGCGATCGCCTCGATCGTCGGCAGGTCGCGGTTGAAGACCGACTCGAGCATGAGCTTGCCCATGCCCGGGTAGTTGAAGACGTTCTCGACGACGACGACCCCGCCGAGCAACCAGGCGACGTTGAGCGCGACGACGTTCAGCGTCGGCAGCAGCGCGCTCGGCACCGCGTGCTTCCAGACCACGCGGCGCATCGTCAGGCCCTTGAGCTCGGCCGTGGTGACGAACTCGGATGCCATCACGTCGATGGTCGAGGACCGCGCTGTGCGGACGATGTAGGCGGCCATCGCGAGGGTGAGCACGATGATCGGCAACCAGATCGTCGGCAGCAGCTCGCCGACGGTGGCGTCGCTCCCCCGCAGCACGACGGCGGGGAAGACCGGCAGGCCGATCGCGAAGAGGAGCACGAGCACGGTCGCGACCATGAACTCGGGAACGCTCATCACGACGAGGCTGACGATCGAGATGACCTTGTCGGACGGGCGACCGCGACGGACCCCGGCGATGACGCCGAGCGTGAGGGACACGGTGACGCCGACGAGCATGGCGGGCACGGCGATGAGCATGCTGTTGCGGAAGGCCGTGAACAGCGTCGGCGCGACGGCCTCGCCGCTGACGAGCGAGGTGCCGAAGTCACCGTGCGCCGCACCACCGAGCCACTGCAGGTAGCGGAGCCACACGTTCTGGTCGAGGCCGAGGGTCTCGCGCAGCTGCTTGACGGCGTCCGGCGTGGCGTTCTGCCCGAGCAGCTGCTGCGCGACGTCGCCGGGCAGGGCCTGCACTGCCAGGAACACGAAGAGCGAGGCGAGCACCACCGTCAGCACGGCGATGCCGACCCGGCGGAGGACGGGGACGAGGACGTCCGACGGCGTGTTCGTGGTCGTCATCGGCGCAGTCCGATCCGGAGGTAGTCGAACTCGAAGCCGTACTCCGAGTAGTTCACGACGTCGCGGGAGAGCCCCACGAGCCGGTCGCCGAACATCGTCGTCATGTCGGCCCCGTCCTCGACGACGAGCCGTTGGGCGTCCTGGTAGAGGCTGAGGCGCTTGGCGTCGTCCATCTCGGCGCGGGCGTCGTCGAGCAGCCCGTCGAAGGTCTCGTTCGACCACGCGCTCTCGTTGTAGGACGACCCGGTGCGGAAGATCTGGTTGAGCAGCTGGTCGATCGGCCGGCCGGTGAACCAGTAGCTCACCATGAGCGGCTTCTGCATCCAGATCTGCGTGTAGTACGAGTCCGAGCTCGCGTTGCGGACCGTCAGGTGGATGCCCGCGTCGGCGACGGCGTCGCGGTAGGCGACCGCCATCGGCGTGAACACCGACTCGTAGCTGGATGTGTAGATCGACGTCCGGAACCCCTCGTGGCCGGCCTGCTTGAGCAGCGCCTTCGCCTTGTCCGGGTCGTACTCGCGGTGGTCGTCGACGAAGGCGGCGAGCTGCGGCGGCACCGGGTTGTCCCACCCGGGCGAGCCGGTGCCCTGCAGGGCGGTGTCGACGATCTGCTGCGGGTCGTAGGCGAGTTTCATCGCCTGACGCACCCGCGGGTCGCTGAACTCGTCGCTCGTGGCGAGCATCGGGATCGTGTACCACTGGGCGTTCTTCGACCGGGCGACGGTGGCGCGGTCGGAGGCCGAGACCACCCGCGCGGTCGCGAAGTCCAGGTTCGTCTGCGAGATCAGGTCGATCTGCCCGGCGAGCAGCGCGTTCACCCGGGCCGTGGTGTCCTGGATCGAGTAGAAGTCGATGCCGTCCAGCGCGGGGCGGCCCGCGAAGTGGTCGTCGAACGCTTCGACGCTGCCGGCACCGGCGGGCGTGAACGACGAGAGCCTGAAGGGCCCGGTGCCGATCCCGGTCCGGCCGATGTCGGTGATCGCGGCGGCCGGCACGATGTAGCACTGGTAGGCGGTCAGCAGCGACGGGAACTCGGCGTTCGGCTTGGTCAGCGAGAACCGCAGCGTGTGCGGGTCGGTCGCGCGCATCGAGTCGGCGTCCATCACCTCGCCGAGGACACCGGCCTGCGGGCTGCCGGTCTTCTCGTCGAGGATGTGCCGGATGCTCGCGATCGCGTCGTCCGCGGTGAAGCGCGAGCCGTCGTGGAAGGTCACGCCGCGACGGAGCGAGAACGTCCACTCGGTGCCGTCGGCGTTCGCGGACCACTCCTCGGCGAGGTCGGGCACCGTGGTGCCTTGTTCGTCGAGCTTGACGAGCCGGTTGTACAGCGCGCCGAGGTACTCGTAGGCCGACAGCGAGCTGGCGGAGTCGAGGGTCTCGGCGGCCGAGGCGGCCGGGCGCGCGATGCGCAGACGACCGCCGCGTCGGGCCGCACCGGTGGCCGCCGCTTCGGGGATCGTGGGGGTGCCGGTGTTCGCTCCGGAGCTGCACCCGGTGAGCGTGAGCAGGCCGAGGCCGGCGAGACCGGCGGCACCGGTGAGGAGCGCTCGACGGCTCGGGCCGCGGGCGTTCCGGGGTTCGGGGACGATGGGCTGCATTCGGGGTGACCCCTCCTGTAATCGTTCCGGTGAACGATAGAGGGAGACCGGCGATCCCCCAAGTCCTGGCCCTCGTCGGCCCGAGTGTTTACGAAGTCGTTACACGGACGCCCTCGGTGCGGTGCATGATCGGAGCATCCAGTCCGAGGAGGATCATGGCGACGTTCACCAGGGGGTTCGGTGGCCGCCGGGCCGACCGCGACGACACCCGCATCCCGCCCGGCCAGACCCTGGTGCGCGACTGGCCGGTGCTGTCGGCCGGAGCCACACCCGAGATCGAGCCCGAGTCGTGGACCTTCTCGATCCGCACCGAGAACGGGCTGCACACCTGGACGTGGGACGAGGTGCACGCGCTCGGTGTCGAGGACGTCACCGTCGACATCCACTGCGTCACCCACTGGACCAAGCTCGACATGCCCTGGCGCGGCGTCCCCCTCGACCGCCTGTTCGAGGGCGTCGAGACCTCGCTGGACTTCTGCATGGTGCACAGCACCGGCGGGTACACGACCAACGTCCCGCTCGACGAGCTGCTGGACGGCAAGGCGTGGATCGCGTTCGGGGCCGACGGCGAACCGCTCGAACCCGAACACGGCGGACCGGCGCGCCTGCTCGTGCCGCACCTGTACTTCTGGAAGAGCGCGAAGTGGGTGAGCGGGATCGTCATGCAGGCGGACGACGAGCCGGGCTTCTGGGAGAACGCGGGGTACAACCTGCACGGCGACCCGTGGAAGGAAGAGCGGTACTGGTGACGGTTCCCGACACCGACCTGGAGGCCCGGCCCGGCCCCGCCGTCCGCCCTGCGGTGCGCAGGCGGCCGGCCTGGCACCCCGCGACGGTCGCGTCGGTCGAGCGTGAGACCCCGAACGCACGTCGGGTCGTCCTCGACGTGCCGACGTGGCCGGGGAACGACCCCGGCCAGCACCTGGATCTCAGACTCACGGCGGAGGACGGCTACCAGGCCTCCCGGTCCTACTCGATCGCCTCGGCTGGCGACGGCACCGACGTCGTCCTCGCCGTCGACCGCGTCGAGGGCGGCGAGGTGTCCCCGTTCCTGGTCGACGCGGTCGAGGTGGGCGACGCGCTCGAGGTGCACGGTCCCCTCGGCGGGTGGTTCGTGTGGCGTCCCGGCGGGTCCACCCGACCGGTGCAGCTGATCGCCGGCGGATCGGGCATCGTGCCGCTCGTCGCCATGGTCACCGCGCACGCCGAGGCCGGGGACCCCGCCCCGTTCCGCTTGCTCGTCGCCGTCCGGACTCCCGACGACGTCTTCTTCCGTGCGGAACTCGACCGGGCCGTCGGCTCCGACGCCCCGCTCGAGGTCACCACCGTGTACAGCCGGACCGCTCCCCCCGGGTCCGACGTGCCCGCGGGGCGGCTGACCCGCGACGCCCTCGCCGCCGCGGTCTTCCCGCCGGACGTCGGGGCCCTCGTCTACGTGTGCGGGTCGACGCCCTTCGTCGAGCAGGTGCTCCGCTGGCTCGCCGATCTCGGGCACGACACCACCGACGTCCGTGCCGAACGCTTCGGGGGGAGCTGATGACGGTCGTCGACGGCAACGCGCTCGCGGGTGTCCTGTCCGAGGTGCTCGGTCCGGAGCCGACCGTGACGGTGCTCTGCTGCGCGGGCTGCGGCTCGCTCGGCTCGGTCGCGCGCACCGCGGTCCACCGCACGGCGATGGGCTCCGTCGCCCGCTGTCGCGACTGCGACACCGTGCTCGTGACGGTCATCGATGCCGGGGCGACCCGGTGGGTCGGGCTGCCGGGCACCCGGGCCGCGGCGGCTTCTCTACCCGAGCGACTCGGCTAGGGCAACCCGGAGCGGCCTGTCCTGCGGAGTTCTTGCGGCTTTCCGCACGACTCGAACTGGGGCCAATCCGTGGACGGCGATGCTCCGGATCACTCTTCGGGACATCGCTGGGCCACCCACCCGGCGTCTCCACTCGGGGCAGTGCGGCCTCTGCGTCCGGTGGGCGCGGGTACCCGAAGCCTGCGCCCCCGGAAGCACCTCGTGCGGTACCCGGCGACGACGAAACCCCCGGTGCTGCTCCGTTGAGCAACCCCGGGGGTCGTGTCCTGTCCGAGCGGATGACGAGATTCGAACTCGCGACCCTCACCTTGGCAAGGTGATGCGCTACCACTGCGCCACATCCGCATTCGCACGCCGTGTCGGCCGTGCGGAGTCGACTGTACCCGATCCCGGCCACCGGGACGTGTTCTTCGCCAGATCCGGGCGTGTCCGGTCGTCACGAGGCGCCGTGCTGGGTGGCGAGGGCGGCCATCAGGCGGGGAGGAGTTCGATCGGTGCATGAGCTACGTGCACGACAACCCGGGCGGGACCGAAGCCCACGGCGTCGACCTGATCGACGGCGACGCCCCCGCCATCCGCATCCTGGTGCACGGCGACCTGCCGACCACGATCGAGCACGAGGGGCGGACCTGGCTCGCCACCGGGGGCGCGCACGACGACGGGGACGACCAGGCTCCGCCGATCGCGATCTACCGGCCCGTCTGAGCGACGCGCGGCGACGAGCGGATCACCTGCGCGGCGTCGAGACCCGCTGACGTCAGTGTCCGCGCACGTCACCCGTCAGGATCGCGTGCTCGGCGCCGGCCGACAGTTCGTCGTGCAGCGCGTCCGCGAAGAACTCCCCCGCCCCGAGGCTGATCAGGTGGGTGAGCGCGCCACCCACGTCCGTCAGGCCGGGGTTCCACTCGTCGTGCAGGGACGCACGGACGTGTCCGGACTCGTGCACGATGACGGCGCCGATGTGGTCGTGGCTGTCGCCGACCTCGAGCACGGCGTCGTACACGACGGGCTCGGTGTCCTCGCCGAGGGGCTCCAGGCGCACCTCACCGATGCCGGGCCACTCGGTGCGGAACACCGGCAGGTCCGGTGCGTGCAGGTGTGGGGCGCGTTCGTCGGTGACGGACTCGATCTCGCCGGACGTCAGGTACTCGTCGACGACCTCGTGGATGCGGTCGTGCAGTCCGGGCTCGTACTGCCACCACCGCTGGTGCACGGCGCGGAGCCAGTCCTGCGTCGCGGCGTCGGCCGAGGCGGAGGTCCCGACCAGCTGCGGCGCCGTGCCCGGCGAGCCGACGACCTCGAGCTGCTCGTCGTGGGTCTCGACGGTGATGGAGCCCGTGGTCTCGTCGGGGTGCACGCCGTGCACGTCCTCGGGGGCGGCTGCCCAGATGCTCGCCGGCAGCTTCGGCGGCAGGTCGAACGCCACCGCGATCGCCGGGCGCGCCAACGCCTCGTCCAGCGCGTCGCCGAGGTGCACCTCGTCCGATCGGGAACCCATGACGACGGCGCCGGCCGGGGGCACGGCGGCCAATCGCTCCAGGTCCTCGTGGTCCGCGTTCATCGATGCGAGCACGGTCGTGTCCGCCCACTGGACGAACTCGCCGGCCGCACGGTCCTGGTCACCGAACGGCACGTTCCAGACCGAGGGGTCCGCGAGCACCCACGATGCCGAGCGACCGGCGGGACCACGCCGCACGGCGTCGACCAGGGCGGGGACGAGCCCGGGCAGCGCGCGGTAGGCCGGACGCACGGTGACCCGGTCCAGCGCGAGCAGGTCCGGCTTCCCGAGCATCTCGGCTGCGTGCGTCTGCAGCGACAGGAAGGTCTCGCCGGTGGCGTCGGGCACGACGATCGCGGCGGCGAAGTCCCCGTCGACGTCGGACACCTGGTAGCCGAGCACCAGCGCCTCGACCGACTCCGGCGACCGGCTCGTGTAGGCGGTGACCTCGGCGACCGACACCGCCTCGGCCTCGTCGTCGGTGATCGGCACCCGGACGTCGATCACCCACCGGTCGACGTCCTGCCCGGGGTAGGCGTCGCCGTCCTCGTCGGAGATCGTGATGTGCACGAGCCGCAGGGAACCGTCCCAGGCATCGTGGACGTGCTGGGCGATGGCGGCTTCAGGGTCGTCGGTCACGGACGCCACCGTATCGGTGGGGGCACGGTCGTGTGGTCACGGACGGTCCGCGACCATCGCGTCGACCGTCCGCATCGCGGTCGCCAGGATGGTCAGGACCGGGTTGACGCCGCCGTTCGTGACGTGCACCGAGCCGTCGGCGACGCGCAGGTTGTCGTGCCCCCACACCCGGCCGGACGGATCGACCACCGACGTCGCCGGGTCCGCCCCCATCCGGAGCGTGCCGGCCTGGTGCTGTCCGCCGCTCGTGCCGTGGACCGGGCCGTGCAGCTCGGCGACGCGGGTGGCGCCGGCGGCTCGCAGCCAGTCGCCGCTGCGGGCGCTGGTGTGGTCGCGTGCGCGGACGTCCTCGGGGTGGACACCACCGCTGAACGACGCCACCGGGATGCCGTACCGGTCCGTCACGGCCGGGTCCACCCGGACGCGGGCGTCGGCCGTGGTGACCTCCTGGATCGGCCCCATGATCCGCATGCTGCGCCGCGCCAGGTCCCGCATCGCGTGCTTGCCGTCGAGCCCGGTGCGTGGGACGAGCCCCGTACCGACGAGGTACTGGTAGGTGTTCGACGGCGTCGCGATGAACTCGTTCGCCAGGATCCCGCCACCGATCTGCCCGGGCACGCCGTGCCGGTAGTCGGTGGTGGCGATCGACGGTCCCGGTCCGAGGCCGTCGTCCACCACGTCGTCGAAGACCCCCATCGCGCCGCCGTAGACGTGACCCTGCAGATGCCGACCGACCTGGTCCGTGCCGTTGCCGATGCCGTCGGGTTCGTGGTCGCTCCGGCTGTTCAGCAGGAGTCGTGCCGACTCCACCGCCCCGGCCGCGACCACGACCTCGGCCGCGTCCACGTCGGTCCGCCAGTCGTGGCCGTCGACCGTGCCGACGATCGTGACGCCGACCACACGACCCGCGCCGTCCGTCCGCAGCCGGGCGACCCGGGCCTCGAGCACGATCGACGCGTTCCCGGTGGTGAACGCGCGGCTCAGCATCGTGTTCTGGCTGCCGTTCTTGGCGTCGACGGGGCACGCGAACCCCACGCACATGCCGCACTGCTCGCAGGCCCGGCGACCCAGGTACGGCGTCGAGTTGACGAGGAGCGGGACGTGCACCGTCGAGATGCCGAGCGCGTTCGCGGCGCCGGCGAGCCGGGCCCGAGCGGCGCCGGACGGCAGCGGTGGCATCGGTCGCGCGCGCGAGCGCTCCCCGGACCACGGACCGTCGACGTCGCCCCCGCTGACCCCGACCTCCCACTCGGCGCGCTCGTACCAGGGCTCGAGTTCGTCGTAGCCGAACGGCCAGTCCGCCAGGCTGCTGCCGCCCGGCACCCCGTACGACGACGCCATCGTGAAGTCCCGCGGTCCGAACCGCCATGCCTGTGCGCCGTAGACCCGGGTGCCACCCCCGGCCGTGGCCGCGTTGTTGTGCCACCCCGGCGACGACGGCCGGAGCACCAGCAGCTCCCGCCCGTCCGCCACCGTGCGCGGGTTCCCGACGTCCGGCGGCCCGGACAGCGGTGCCACGCCCCAGCTCGACCGCGGGTTCCGGATGTGGTCTCGGCTGAGGTCCGCGGTGCCGGGCCACCCACCGGCCTCGACCACGAGCACGCGCCGCCCGGACTCGGCGAGCCCGCACGCGGCGACGCCCCCGCCGGCGCCCGACCCGACGACGACCGCGTCGTACCTCTCGGCCAGCTGCGACGGGTGCACGACCGAGGGGACGGCGGTCGACACCGGTACCGGCACGCTCCAGCCGTCCGGCGGACCCGGCTGCCACCCCACCATCTCCCAGGACCGCTCCCCCGCGTTGCCGCCGTTGCCTGCGTCGGCGTAGTAGCCCGCGGCGACGAGCTCGGCGAACCAGGTCCAGTCCGGATCCTGCTCGTCGGCGCCGTCGTGGTCGTCCGCGTGCTCGAGGACGACCCGGAGGCGGTCCAGCCAGTCCGGCCGGTCGACCAGGATCCCGGCCAGGAAGGCGAGCGCGCCGGCCTCGGAGGCCGACGGGAACTCGTCCGCCGGCACCACCCGGTCGACCAGGGCGCGGAGCCGTTCGTCGTGCGTGCGGAGGAACTCCTGGGTCGCTGTGGCCGCGTGGTCCGTCATCGGTCCTGCCTCCCGGGCGGCGCCGGTGCCGCTCACGAGCACCGTAGCGGACGCGGCGGGGTCCGGGTCGGGCTCAGCCGCCGATGCCCTCGAGGTCGAGCAGGTCGTCGTCGCTCAGCACGACGGCGGCACCCTCGATGTTCTCGCGCAGGTGCGCCCGCGACGACGTGCCCGGGATCAGCAGGATGTTCGGGGACCGGCGCAGCAGCCATGCCAGAGCGACGGACATCGGCGTCGACCCGAGCCGTGCCGCCACAGTCGAGAGCACCTCGGACTGCAGCGGAGAGAAGCCACCGAGCGGGAAGAACGGCACGTAGGCGACTCCCTCGTCGGCGAGACGGTCGATGAGTGGATCGTCCTGCCGGTTGGCCAGGTTGTACATGTTCTGCACCGACACGATCGGTGCGATCCCCTGCGCTTCCGCCACTTGGTCCGTCGTGGCGTTGCTCACGCCGAAGTGCCGGATGATGCCCTGCTGCTGCAGGTCGACCAGCGTCTCGAAGGCCGAGGAGATCGGCCCCGCGACCGGACCGTTCGCGTCGCCCAGCCGCAGGTTGACGAGGTCCAGCACGTCGACGCCGAGCGTCTCGAGGTTGTCGTCGACCTGCGCACGCAGTTGGTCGGGTTCCCGAGCAGTCGGCCAACCGCCTCGGGCGTCCCGCCGCGCGCCGACCTTGGTCGCGATGACGAGGCCGTCGGCGTACGGGTGCAGCGCCTCGTGCAGCAGCTCGTTGACGACACGGGGGCCGTACGTCTCGGCGGTGTCGATGTGCGTGATGCCGCCGGCGACGGCGTCCCGGAGCACGGCGACGGCCTCGTCGTGGTCCTTCGGCGGCCCGACGACCCACGGACCGCTGAGCTGCATCGCGCCGTAGCCGAAGCGTGCCACCGGCCGGTCGCCGAGGGTCCAGGTGCCGCCCGGCAGGCGAGGGGTGGTGGTGGTCATCGGATCTCCTTCGAGGACTTGTGGAGCGGTTGCTCGTGTTCCACTCTTGACGAACTGCTTCCCGTTCGGAAGGAGTTACCCAGAAGTGCGTTGCTACCCGAGGAGCCCTGTGCCGACCACGACCGCCGCCGAGCAACGAGCTGACGCCAAGGCGCAGTACAACGCCTACCTGGCAGCCTGCCCGAGCCAGCAGCTGCTCGCACGGGTCTCCGGCAAGTGGGTGACGCTCGTGCTGTCGGCACTCGGGAGCGGCCCGGACTGCGACGGCGACTCGAGGCCGATGCGGTACTCCGAACTCGGTCGCGTCCTGGCGGGCGTGAGTCCGAAGATGCTGTCGCAGACGCTGAAGTCGCTCGAACGCGACGGCCTCGTCGTCCGCACGGCGACGGCGACGGTGCCCGTGACGGTGACGTACGAACTCACGGATCTGGGGCTCTCGCTGCACGGGACCGTGCGGCAGCTCAAGCGCTGGTCGGAAGCCCACCGCGACGAGGTGGCCGCGCACCAGGAGCGCTACGACGTCACCGGCTAGCCTCCGGCGCGCTTGCACCGGACGTCCGGCGGGACGTATGGTCTTCGCAGAGGGCAAAACGCCTCGTCGCCCCGGCGGCCTGGCACCCACACGCGGTCTCGGACGAGTCGCCACTTCTTCATCGAAGGAGTGCCCGTGTCCACCCGTTCCCCCGCCCGGCTCCGCGACGCCGGGATCGCCCTCACCGGCCTGTCCGCCGTCTTCCTGTTCGAGATGCTCGACAACTCGGTGCTGAACGTCGCGCTGCCCACCATCGGCCGCGAACTCCACGCGGCGACGACCGGCCTGCAGTGGGTCACCGGTGCCTACTCGGTCGTCTTCGGCGCCCTCATGCTCCTGTTCGGCGCGGTCGCCGACCGGTTCGGCCGACGTCGGGTCATGCTCGTCGGTCTGGTGCTGCTCGCGCTCTCCGCCCTGGCGACCACCCTGGTCACCACGACCGGCGAACTCGTCGCGGTCCGCGCGCTCATGGGGCTCGCCGCGGCCATGACGACGCCCGGGTCGATGGCCCTGGCCTTCCGGCTCTTCGACACCGATGCGTTGCGCGTCCGCGCCTTGACGGTCATCTCCACCGCGGGCCTCGTCGGGCTCGCCGTCGGACCGACGGCGGGCGGCTTCGCCCTCGCGGTGGCGCCGTGGCAGGCCCTGCTCCTCGTGAACGTCCCGATCGCGGCGCTCGCGTTCATCGGCATCCGGACCGGCGTCCCCGCTGACCGACCGGAGGACCTGCACCCCGACCGGATCGACGTGACCGGCGCGCTGTTCGGCACCACGGCCCTGGTCGGTGCACTCGGGACGCCCACCCTCTTCGCGGAGGCGGGCAGCGCCTCCTGGCCGGGGTGGACCGGGGTCGTCGTGACGGTCGCTGCGGTGGCGGCCTTCGTGCAGCGGGAGCGCACCGCGGCACAGCCGCTGCTCGACCTGCGCCTGCTCGCCCGTCCGCTCGTCGCGAGCGGTCTGGCGTACAAGGCGGCCTCCGGACTCGCGGTATCCGGGCTGTCGTACCTGGTGACGCTGCAGCTGCAGTTCGCCTGGGGCTGGTCGCCGGCACTGGCCGCGGCGGCGACGCTGCCGCAGGTGGTGGTGCTCCTGGCCTCCGGACGGTTCGTCGGCCCCTTCGTGCAGCGGGTGGGCCTCGGCCGCGCGGCCTGGCTGAGCGCCGGTGCCGTGGCGGCCGGACTCGCGCTCTTCACCGTCGGCGGGCGCGCCGGGTACGGCTGGGTCGCCGCGGCACTCGTCCTGGTCGCCGCGGGGATGCGGGTCGTCGGGGTCGTCGCGGGCAACAACGTGCTCCAGGGCCTGCCGTCGAACCGGACGTCGGTCGGGGCGGCGCTCGTCGACACCTCGAGCGAGCTCGCGACCGCGGTGGGCATCACGGCGACCGGCACGGTCCTGGCGCTGCTCGTGCCCGGCAGCATCGCGTCGACGTCGTGGACGCCGGCCCGGCTGGCCGCCTTCGAGGGCGGCATCACCGTCGCGGGCGCCGTCCTGACGGTCGTCGCCGCCCTGCTGGTCGGCTTCGGCATGGCACGCGCGACGACCCGCGCGGGCACGCCGGTGGCCGAACCGGCTCAGACGGCGCTGTAGCCGCCGTCCGCGACGAGGACCGACCCGGTGATGAACGACGCGGCGTCGCTCGCCAGGAACACGACGCTCGGCGCGATCTCCTCGGGCAGGGCGAATCGCTGCTGCGGTGCGTCCTCGATCCAGTACCGCCGGAACTCCGGGGAGTCCACCGGGGCCATCTCGGTCTTCACGTACCCCGGGGCGACGGCGTTCACGCGGATCCCGTACTGCGCCCACTCGACCGCGAGCGACTTCGTCAGGTGGTGCACGGCGGCCTTCGACGCGTTGTACGCCGGCTGCCACTGGGGCCGGTTCACGATGAGGCCCGACATGCTGCCGATGTTCACGATCGAGCCCGACCCGGCGTCGCGCATGTGCGCGCCGACGGCGGTCGACGTCTTCCAGAGCGCACGGACGTTCAGGTCGAACACGTCGTCCCACTCACTGTCGGGGACGTCGAACGCGTCCCGGTGGTGGCACGTGCCGGCGTTGTTCACGAGCACGTCGATCCGACCGAGGGCCGTCATCGCCTCCTCGGTCATGCGCGTCACCTGCGCGCCGTCGGTGATGTCCGCCGTGATGGTGACGAAGTCGTGGCCGGCGTCCGCGGCCTCGGCGGCGACCCGGGCGTTGCGTTCGGCCGACCGCCCGACGATCGCGACGCGGGCACCGGCCTCGGCGAGGCCGAACGCGAACGCCCGTCCGAGTCCCTGGTTGCCCCCGGTGACGAGGGCGGTCCTGCCGGTCAGGTCGAAGGGTGAGGTCATGGTGTGGGCGCCTTCCTGAGGGGGCCGACGCCGTGCACCGCGTCGACGAGGTACCGCCCTGCGTACACGCACCCGGCCGGGAGGCGCGGCGTGCGTCCGCCCCGCGCCGCGCCCACGGCGGTGGTCACGACCACCGCCGCCCTGTCTCCCGCGACGCCGACTGCTGTGCACCTCGAGGGCCGGCGCAGGAGCCCGTCACCGTGGGCCCGTGGAGATCGCCGAGGTCCGATGTCCCGGTCACGGCCCGACGCGTTCATCCGCCGCCTCCTCGATTCCCTCTGCGAACCACGAACGCTCGGACGGCTCGCCCCGGTGGGGAAACGACCACGACGCTGGTCACGACGAGCACGGCGACGATTCCCACCGCTCCGATCGTCAGCAGGTCCGGGCGGAGGACCGACTGGCCCCGCAGGGCCTGCCACAGCGCGATCGAGGTGGCCGCGGCGTACGCCGCCCCTGCGACGACCACGACGCGCACGCGCGACCGCTCCCGCATCGTCGCCGGCAGGGCGAGCGCGAGGAGGGGCAGCACCTGCAGGGCGTGCATCCCGATGAAGTGGGACACGCGGAGGTCACCGTGGAGGCTGTTCCAGCCGAGCAGGGGGATCCCGCCGGAAGGGTCGTCGCCCCCGACGGAGTGCGAGCCGTACGTCCCCGAGCCCGGATCGGCCAGCTGCGCCGCAGTGGGGATGACCATGAGGAACCCCACGGAGAGGCCGGCCAGGGCGACGACGAGCCCGATCCGGAGCGCCCAGGCCGACGCCCGGTCGTCCAGGTTCGAGAAGACCGCGACTGCGGCGCCGACGAGCAGCGTGGCGCAGTACATCAGGGTGACCCCACCGGCCATGAGCTGGTAGAACAACTGGTTCGTCGGGGTCGACACGTTGAAGTGGCTCCCCACGCCGCGCACGACCTGGATCGAGATCACGACGATCTCGAGCAGCGATGCGGCCGCGCCGACGGTCCCGGCCCACCAGCCGATCCGTCGCAGGACGGGCCGCTGCACCAGGGAGAGCATCCACGCCAGCGTCACGGCGTAGAGCGCGAGCGACACGGAGAACTTGAGCGGCTTCGCCCAGATCGGGTCGGCTGCGAGCGTGCGCGGATCGACCAACAACCCGACGACGCACACCACCGCCCAGACGCCCATCAGCGCAGCGAACGCCACGAGCGGCCGGTGCCATCCCCGGGTACTGAGCAGGAGGGCACGGGTCGCGTCGAGGACGACGCTCACGAGCGGGCGTCCACCGCAGTCAGCTCCTCGGAGATCGACCACAGCCGAGCAGCGATCTCCGGGTCCTGTGCCTGCTTCGACCGGCCGATGACTTCGGCTCCACCGCGCATGTGCATCATGCGCCGCGGTCCGACGAAGGTCCCACCGGGCAGGTCGGCGCTCGCGGCCATGAGGGACGGCAGCGCACCGTCCTCTGGCTCCTGCCCGAGGACCGGGACGAGACGGTCCCACAGGTTGGGGCGCTGCCCGGCCGGTCGCTCGTAGATCGCCGTCTTCACCAGGCCCGGGTGGGCTGCCAGCGCGCGCACCCGGGACCCCGACGCCAGCAGGCGCCGGTCGAGTTCGGACGTGAACAGCAGGTTGGCGAGCTTGGAGTCGGCGTACGCACGGCCGGCGTTGTAGGTGCGCCGGTACCAGTCGAGGTCGGTGAGGTCGAGTCGGGCCATGCGTTCCGCCTGGGAGGCGACGGTGACGACGCGGTCGGTGATGTGCGGCAGGAGCAGCGTCGCCAGCAGGAAGTGTCCGAGGTGGTTCGTCCCGAACTGGAGTTCGTGCCCCTCCGCCGTCCGCTCCAGGTCCTTCGACTCGACGCCGGCGTTGTTCACCAGGATCGCGATCGGCTCGTCGATGCCGTCGGCGAACGCCTCGACCGTGTCGAGCCGGGCGAGGTCGAGACGGCGCACACGGTGGGTCCCCGGAATGCCGGGGAGGGCGGAGACGACCGCCCGGCCCTTCTCCTCGTTGCGGACCGCGAGGATGATCCGCGCTCCCGATCCCGCCAGTGCGACGGCCGTCGCACGGCCGATGCCGCTCGTGCCGCCGGTGATGATCACGGTCTCGTCGGTCGGAGCTCGACCGGTCCTGATGTCGTCCATGCCGTCAATGTAGACAGTGACTACTTTGTTGTCAACGTCTACACTGGCGTCATGAGTGCGCAAGCTCGTCCGTACCACCACGGCTCACTGCGGCAGGAGCTCGTGCGGGAGGGCCGTGCGCTCCTGGTCGAGGAGGGGCAGCAGGCGGTGACCGTGCGGGAGCTCGCGCGCCGCGTCGGCGTCAGTCACGGCGCACCCCTACGACACTTCCGCGACCGGGAGGCCGTCCTCGACGCGATCGCCGCGGACGGCTTCGACGAACTCCGTGGCCACCTGGAGGCCGCGCGCGGCCCCGGGGACCTCGGGCCCCGTCTCACCGAGTACGTCCGAGCGCACGTCCGCTTCGCCCAGGAGAACGGCCCGCTCGTCCAACTGATGTTCACGTCGACCGACGACGGCCCGGAACCCGAGCGCGACCACGGGTCGTGGTCCTCGGCGGAACGGTTCTTCGCCCTGGGTGCGGAACTGCTCGGCGAGCGCGACCCGGCATCGATGGGTCCGGTCCCGTTCCTGCTCGCAGCGACCACCGAGGGCATCAGCGCACTGGCGGCGGCCGGGCGGATCCCGCCGGAGCGTGTGGACGAGGTCGTCGTCGCGGCGGTGCGGATGCTCCTCCCACAGATCGAGCAGCAGCTCGGCCGGCCCTCCGACGTCTCGACGAGCCAGTCCGGCCCCTGATCGACGCGTGGCGGCCGCGGTCAGCGAGTCGCCGGGATTCAGTCCGGACGTCGTGACGAGCGCGGTGTCGGAGTCGTCGTCGCCGAGAAGGCGGCGGGGAACCGTGTTGCCGGCCCCCCGCCGCGCGCGGACGGTCAGACGCGGCCGAGCATCGCTTCGTTGAGGATGGTGCCGCCGAGCATCCAGCCACCGTCGGCGACCTCGTCGAGGATGACGAGCGTCGTGGGTCGGGCTCGCTCGCCGTAGACGTCGACGATGGCATCGGTGACGGCGTCCTGCAGCTTCTTCTTGGACTCGGGGGTCAGGGTGTCAGCAGGGACCTTGATGTTGGCGAAGGGCATGGTGTTCCTCTCAGTGGGGGTCCGGACGTTCCGGGGGTCAGGGTGCGGCGTTCGGGGACAGGAGGTCCTCGATGCCGACGCGGCGGTAGAACTCGGCTCGGATGCGGTCCGCGACGGCCGAGACGACCTCGCTGCCGTCGTGCGAGGGATCGATGTGGACGCGGTACGGACGACCACCGCCGGGCAGGTCCACGACCCGTACGATCTCGTCGGCAACGTCCTGCACGTCGGCGCCCGTCGGCACGGTCTCGGCGAGGCGGCCGGTCAGGTCCCGCCGGAGCGCTCCGTACTCCTCGTCGTGTGCAGCGACGCGGTCGGCGTCCGCCGGCACCGCGGCGTTGGTGAAGTGGTTCGTGCCCGAGGTGAAGGCGCCCGGGACCACGATGGTGGTGTCGATGCCGAAGCGGACGAGTTCTGCGGCATAGCTCTCGGCCAGGGCGTCCAACCCGGCCTTCGCCGCGAAGTACGGCGCGAGGAACGGCGGGTGCCCGCCGCGGGTCGACGAACTGCCCACCCAGACGACCAGTCCGGACCGGCGGTCACGCATGTGGGGCAGGACGGCACGGGCGACGCGCTGGGCACCGACGACGTTGACGTCGTACAGCGCCGCGAACTGCTCTGGCGTGAACGCCTCGGCCGGGCCGTAGGCCATGTGTCCGGCGTTCTGCACGAGGACGTCGATGCGCCCGTGTGCACGGACGACGGTATCGACCGCGTCCTCGACGGACTGCAGCGACTGGACGTCGAGCTCGACGGCGCCGAGCTGCAGCGCCTCACGGTCAGCGAGGTCCTCGAGCGCCCGGCGAGCGGTCGCGTTCCGGCCGTCGACCGCTCGCATCCCCGCGACGACGATGTGCCCCGCCCGCGCGAGCGACTCCGCCGTCAGCCGGCCGAAGCCGCTCGACGCGCCCGTGACGAGGACGACCCGCGGCGTCGGCATCAGACCATCCCGCCGTTGGCGCGGATGGTCTGGCCGTTGACCCAGTGCCCGTCGGGCCCGGCGAGGAACGCGACGACACCGGCGATGTCCTCCGGCGTGCCGAGCCGTTCGAGGGGCGGGACCTTCGCCAGGGTGTCGATCTGCTCCTGCGTCTTGCCGTCCAGGAACAGCTCGGTCGCCGTCGGCCCCGGGGCCACCACGTTCGCGGTGACGTCCCGGCCGCGGAGTTCCTTCGCGAGGATCAGCGTCATGCCCTCGACCGCGCTCTTGCTCGCGACGTAGGCACCGTAGGTCGGGAACTGCGTCCCGACCACCGAGGTCGACATGCCGACGAACGCGCCACCGGAGCGGAGGCGACGAGCCGCCTGCTGCGCGACGACGAAGGTGCCGCGGATGTTCGTCCGGTGCAGCGCGTCGAGGACCTCCAGGTCCTGGTCGGCGATCGTCGACAGTGCGAGGCGCCCGGCGGAGTGCACGACGACGTCGACGCCGCCGTGTTCGGCCTCGACCCGGTCGAACATCGCGGCGACAGCGTGCTCGTCGGCGACGTCGGCCTGCACGGCGACGGCACGGCCGCCTGTCCGCTCGATCTCCGCGACGGTGTAGTCGGCGGCGGCCGTCCCGCTGGCGTGGTTGACGACGACCGTGAAGCCGTCCTTGGCGAGCCGGCTCGAGACGGCGCGGCCGATGCCGCGAGAGCCGCCGGTGACCAGGGCGACGCGGCGAGGAGTGGTGCTCATAGGGTTTCCTTTCAGTGATACGCGCTGAGCATTTCGGCGCTACGGCAGAACGTAGCACAGTTACGAGCAGCGGTATGACCTGCGCTACGATCGGTGCATGGCCCGATCTGACGAAGCGCTCCGCAGCGCCCTGCTCCGCGCAGCGGAGGACCAGCTGGTCACGGCCCCCGACGGGGACGTCGCCACCCGAGCGGTCTGCGAAGCGGCCGGCGTGACCCAACCCGTGCTCTACCGGATCTTCGGCGACAAGCGCGGTCTCCTGGACGCCCTCGCCGAGACGGGTCTGCAGCGGTACACGCAGCGGAAGGCCGAACTCGAGGTGTCCGACGACCCGGCGGCGGACCTGCGCCGTGGGTGGGACGACCACCTCGCGTTCGCTCGGGAGCACGCCGCCCTCTACCGGCTGATGTTCGCTCCACGTCCGTGGGCGAACAGCGCTGCCCGCGACGGACTGACCGTCCTGCTCGAGAGGACACTGACGCGCTGTGCCGCCGCCGGCCTGCTCCGCGTCGACGTACCCGTCGCGGCGACGATGTTGCTCGCTGCCAACGTCGGACTCGCCCTCGACCGGATGAGCACACCCGCGCGGCACGAATCCGGCATCGCCGCCGACGCGCTCCGCGACGCAGTCCTGAGCGCGGTCCTGGTGGTGCCGCCCGGCCCGGGTCACGACGACCTCGACGCAGCACCCCTCCGGCAGCTCCGCGCGCAGCTCCGCGCGCAGCTCGACGCCGGCGGCTCGAGCGCGCTGCTGCCCGAGGAAGCCGCACTCATGCGAGTGTGGCTCGACCGACTCGATCCGCGGAACGATCGCGGCCACGGAGGATCCCGATGATCTCCACCTTCCTCGTCGAGCACGCGCCCCTGGTCCGCGTCGCCTTCTGGGTCGGCGTCACCGTCGCCGCGGGCCTGGCCTGGGCGCTCCACCGCCTGCGGCTCCGTGGTGTGATGCTCGGCCTGTCCGGGTTGTCGTTCATCGCGGTGGTCGTGCTCACGCTGCTGCCCGACGGCGCTCGGCCCGACGGCGTCGCGTGCACCGTGCAGTTCTCCGTGCCGTTCCAGGGCCTCGACACGCTCGCCAACGTCGCGATGCTGCTACCGCTCGCACTCTTCCTCGGCACGGCGACGAACCGACCGCTCTCCGTCCTCGCCGGCGCGGTCGCCCTCTCCGCTGTCATCGAGGTCGTCCAGGCGCTCGCCCCGGTGCTCGGCCGGCGCTGCGACACGAACGACTGGTTCATGAACAGCGTCGGAGCGGTGCTGGGGGCGGCGATGGCGCTCGCCATCTGCGCGATCGACCGACGGCGACGGGCTGCCTCCGTCTCCGCTTGAGTCGTCGCCGGCGTCGGCCGCCTCGGCGTCGACGCGGGCGTCGGCTTCGACGAGGTACCGCCCGGCGGTCCACCGCGTCAGGTCGCTCGGTGCGGTTCGGTTGCCTCACGACGGTCGAGCTCGACGAGCATCGCGACGGTGTTCCGCAGCACCTTCGGTGTCTGCACGAGGGTGACGACGAGGAACACGAGGAACATCGCCGCCGCGAACCAGAAGACCGGACGCCCGGTGACGGCGAGGGACACCTCGAGCGCCATCAGCACCACGAACACGACGGGCCCGAACCACCGCTGCCGGCGGTACTGCTGCTGGTAGTGCGTGAGCGCCTGGCGCCACTGCGCCGGGTCCGCATCAGCGGGCAGTTCGCCGCGCCGCACCGCTCGACCGAGTGCACGATCACGCGCTGCCGGGCCGACGCTCCGGCGCTGCCGACCGAACCAGAGCCCGAAGACCACGCCGAACGCGGCGCCCGTGACCACACTCGCGGCGACTCGGATCCCGACGGGGACGTCGGCGGGCATGGTGACGAACGTCGACAGGTACCAGAACCCGCCGAACGCGACCGCGAGGACGATCATCACGGCCCACAGCGGCCACCCACGCATCGAATCCACCTCGCCATCGTGCCAGCGGGACGCGGCGATCGCCCGGAATACAGAAAGCCCCCGGCCGGACCTGGTGGTCTGCCGGGGGCTTCGTCGTGGTGGGCGATACTGGGATCGAACCAGTGACCTCTTCCGTGTCAGGGAAGCGCGCTACCGCTGCGCCAATCGCCCAGATTCCCTGTCTGAACCGGGGTTCGCACAGGATCTGGAGGGTGTTGCTGGAGGTGGGGACGGGATTCGAACCCGCGTGGACGGCTTTGCAGGCCGCTGCCTAGCCTCTCGGCCACCCCACCATCGAGGTTCACGTCTCCGTGAGTACCCGAACGGTGGGATACCCTCTGGTGAGTCGAAGGGCTTCGAGAAGCCCCACACTCGAGCGGATGACGAGATTCGAACTCGCGACCCTCACCTTGGCAAGGTGATGCGCTACCACTGCGCCACATCCGCACTTGTCTTTCCGCTGTCGCGGCGACGACGTAAACTCTATACGAACCCGGGCGCTTCCACCAAAATCCTTCCCGTTCACCGGGCGTGTCCCCCGAGTTCATGCGGATCCGGCCGGTTCGAGCACCCTCGCACGGCGCAGTCTTTGCCATGTGGTGCGCGGTTGTGTGCTCCGTGCCTGCTCTCAGCCCCGCACCATGCGGTCAAGCTCGCACCGAGGCGCCAAGGCCGCACCGTGCGAACGCGCCCCACCGCCGCACGGTGCGAGCGCGCCCCAACGCCGCACGGTCCGCCGCTGCACACGCGCAGCGCGCCACACCCGGGCAGCGCGTCGTGTTCGGAGCACCGCGAGACATCCGCTACTATCGACTCGCACGAACAGTGCAGGGGGCGATTGGCGCAGTTGGTAGCGCGCTTCGTTCACACCGAAGAGGTCATCAGTTCGAGTC
This sequence comes from Curtobacterium sp. ABR8, assembly GCF_057812125.1. Taxonomy (NCBI): domain Bacteria; kingdom Bacillati; phylum Actinomycetota; class Actinomycetes; order Micrococcales; family Microbacteriaceae; genus Curtobacterium; species Curtobacterium sp. ABR8. The sequence goes on along the minus strand of NZ_CM173818.1, from coordinate 2,044,981 downwards.
TGGTATCGCCCACCCTTGAGACAGAGCCCGACGCAGCAGCGTCGGGCTCTTGTCATCTCACCGGCCCGCAGCACGCGGGACGCACCATCAGCACGATCGGACGAAGGGGCGCATGACCGACGTCGACCTCGAGTTCGCCCGGGTCCGAGCGGTCCTCGACCGTCCGACCCTGCGGCTCATGTCCCGCCCGACGAGCGCGACGGTCCTCGCCGTGTTCCGCACGGTCTTCGACCGCGACGTCCAGTACGTCCCCGCCGACCGCATGCACCTGCAGGTCGAGGAGCACGTCGCCCGCCTGCAGGCCTCGGGCGCGCGCGTGCCCGCGAGCGACCAGCACGAGCAGGCCGAGCAGGACCCCCGACCGAACGGCCGCGCCCTCTGCCGTGAGTGGGTGGCGGCCCAGTGGCTCGTGCGCTCCAACTCCCCGGACGGCGACGAGCAGTACTCCCTGACGAGCCACGCGCTCGAGGCCCTGAGCCTCGTCGACGCCCTGTCCGCCGACCGTGCCCTGATCAGCGAGAGCCGCCTGGCGATGATCGTGGACGCCGTGCACCGCTGGGCCGCCCGCGCCGAGCCGGACCCCGACGTGCAGATCCGCCGCATCGACGCCCAGATCGCCGAGCTGCAGGCCGAGCGCGAACGCCTCGAGCACGGCGACGACGTCGTCACCGTCGAGGACGACCGGATGCGCGACGGCTACACGAACATCTCGGACCTCATCCGGCAGCTCCCGAGCGACTTCAAGCGCGTGGAAGAGGCCGTCGCGACGATGCACCGCTCGATCGTCGAGGACTTCCGGCAAGAGGTCCGTCCGATCGGCGAGATCCTCGACGACTACCTCGCACGCACCGACAACCTGATGCAGGCCACACCGGAGGGCCGCGCGTTCGAGGGCGCCTTCGAGCTCCTGCGCGACGACGCGCTGCTGCTCCGCCTACGGGACGACATCGCGACGATCCTGTCCCATCCCTTCGCCGAGGGCCTCGGCGCCGGTGAGCGTCGCGCATTCCGCAACACGGTGACGATCCTCCGCCAGGGCATCGAGGACGTCCTCGCCCAGCGCCGCCAGCTCACCGCCACGCTCCGCGACCAGATCGTCGCCCACGACGTGGTCCGCGACCGCGAGCTCGACGCCGTCATCCGTTCGATCAACCGCGGCCTGGCGACGCTGATGGACCAGGGCGGCGCGCGCGACCGCATCCCGCTCCCGCTGCTGCCGGCATCGGCCGAGGTCGGCACCCTGCGCGAACGCTTCTACGACCCGGACGCCGAGTCGGTGCCGCCGCCCATCGAGGAACCCGACGACGCCGTCTTCGAGGACCTCGACGTCGAGATGCTCCGCAAGCACGGCGGTCCGCTCCTGACCGAGCTGCGCGCCGCACTCCGGTTCGCCGAGGCCGATTCGAGCGTCGACGCCTTCCACGGGCTGCCGCCCGAGCAGCGCCGACCGGTCGAGTTGTTCGGCCTCGCCCACCTGCTGACGGGGCGCGACGACTTCGAGTCCGCCGCGCACCTCGCCGAACACCGCACGGTGCGCCCGGACGGCAGCCCGGTCACCTTCCACATGCCCACCGCGGCGCTCGCTGCGGAGCGCACGCCGGCCGGCGAACCCCACGACGACACACAGAACGCACAGGAGGCACGGTGAGCGACACGACGCCGGCACCGGTCGACGAGACGGTCCCCTACGACGACCCCGCGACGGTCCTGCAGGACGACGAACGCGACGAGTCCAGCTTCGCCCTCTTCGAGGGCGACGAGGGTCGGCTCGACGAGCACCAGCGCCGCGCCCTGGTGGCGCTGCTCCGCCACTCGTACGTCAGTTCCCGCACGCACCCCGACGAGTGGCGTGCGGTGCTCGACGGCGAGTACCAACTGCGGTCGCGCCTGAACGACCTGTTCCTCGAGCTGCACGTCGACCGCGACCGCGAGGTCGCCTGGAAGCGCCAGGCCCGCTCGGAGAGCCAGCGCCGCTCGTTCCCGACCCTGCTCCGCGACCTGCCGTACACCCGCGAGGAGACGATCGTCCTCGTGTACCTGCGGATGCGCCTGCGCGCCGATGCCCGGCCGGGTCCGGACCAGGTCGTCGTCGACCGCTCTGAGATCCTCGGGCACGTCGCCGGGTTCCGACCGGCCACCGCGACCGACCGCACCCGTGACGAGGGCCGTGTGGCGAAGGCCGTCGAGCGCCTCGTCACGGCGCGCATCCTCATCCGCACGTCCGACCCGGACCGCTTCCGGGTGGCGAGCGTCGTCGAGGTGCTGCTCCCCCTGGAGCGCCTGCTGGAACTGGACACCTGGTTGCGGACCACCACCGCGCAGGAAGTGGCGACCGCCCCGGGCGGCGAGCCGACCGACGGAGCCGACCCGGGCCTCCCGACTGACGACACCGACACCGACGACGAAGGCGAGACGGAAGCGTGACCGACACGTTCGAGATCCCGGCGCTCTTCGACACGGTCGCGCAGTGGCGCGCCGAGTCGATGCAGGTCGTCAACTGGGGCGGGTTCCACGGTCACCGCCAGGTCGAGCTGTCCGGCACCGCGACGCTCATCTCCGGCGCGTCCGGCACCGGCAAGTCCACGCTCATGGACGCGTACCTGGCCGTGATGATGCCGTCCGACGTGCCGTTCAACGGCGCCTCGAACGACGCCACGACCGGGCGTGCCCGCAGCGCCGACCAGCGCAACCTGCTCACGTACCTGCGCGGCAAGGTCGACACCCGCCGCGACCCCGAGTCCGGCGCCCTGCGCGACGTGAACCTGCGCGGCGACGACCAGACCACCTGGGGTGCGGCCGCGGTCACGTTCCGGAACGACGACGAGCGCCGCTTCACGGTGTTGCGGGCGTACATCGTGCCGAAGCGCGCGCGGGGCGTCGGCGACATCCAGATGACCATGGCGACGGTCGACGACACCTTCGACCTGCGTCGCCTCGAGGAGTTCGTGCCGACGCGGTTCCACCACCTCGAACTGACCGGTCGTGTTCCCGGCCTCGTCATCCGCGACACCTACCAGGAGCTCGCGTACACGCTGCAGACGCGCCTCGGCATCGGCGACTCCGGTGGCGGCAACCGGGCGATGCGCCTGCTCGCGCGCATCCAGGCCGGGCAGCACCTGCCGACGGTCGACGCGCTGTACAAGTCGCTCGTGCTCGAGACCCCCGGTACCTACGAGGCGGCCGACCGTGCCCTCGCGCACTTCTCCGCGCTCGACGAGGCGTACGAGGCGATGGACACCGAGGAACGCAAGGTCCGCATCCTCTCCCCCATCACCGACCTGCACGACGAGATCGAACGCTCGAAGGCCGCGGCCGCGGCGCTGGACGGCATCGCCACCGGTGCCGAGGTCTCCCCGTTCGCGCACTGGACGGCCTCGCGGAAGCGCGATCTGCTCGACGCCGAGGTCTCGCGGAACGCACGGGAGCGCACGGCATCGCGCGCCGAGGTCGCCGCTGCCGAGGCCCGGCACGCCGCCGTGGAGATCGAGCTGCGCGACGCCGAGGCGCGGCTGCGCGACCAGGGCGGCAACGCGCTCGCCCAGCTCGAGGACCGCATCGACCGCCGCACGCGCGAACGCGACGCCGTCGTCCGCACCCGGGCGACGTTCGACGAGCGGACCGCCGTCCTCGGGGTCTCGGTGTCCTCCGAGCAGGACTTCACCGGGATCCAGCGCGCCGCGCACGAGTTCCTCGGTGGGTACGCTGCTTCGCGCTCGGACCTGGACGACCGCCGCGACGCCCTGACGCGCGAGGAGTACCCGCTCCTCGACCGGGAGCGCTCACTGCGGCAGGAGCGGCAGTCGCTCGAGCACCGCCAGGGCGCGATGCCGCTGCCGATGCACGAGGCCCGGCTCGCGATGGCCCGGGCGGCCGGCATCGACCCCGCAGACCTGCCCTTCGTCGCGGAACTGCTCGACGTGCAGCCCGGCGAGGAGCGCTGGCGCACGGCGATCGAGTCCGTGCTGGCTCCCGTCGCCCGCACCCTGCTGGTCGACCAGGACCGGCTGGGCGCGTTCAGCGAGGCGATCGACGCGCTCCGCCTGCCCGTCCGCGTGCAGTTCGAGGGCGTGCCGACCGGTCCGCACCTGGACCTCGACGGCGACCCCGCGATGGTGTCCGGCAAGCTCGCGATCAAGCACTCGCCGTTCAGCACCTGGGTGCGCGAGCGGATCGAGTCCGAGCGCACCGACGCCCGCTGCGTGACCGACGCCTCCGAGCTCGGCGGCGGTGGCCGGCGCGTCACCGAGTCCGGCCAGCTCCGCGACGGCCGTCGTGGTGCGCACGGCGACCGTCGCCAGGCCAACGTCATCGGCTTCACGAACGAGGCCCGCGTCGCCGCCGTCGAGCAGGAGCTCGCGTCGATCGCGCAGGACCTCGCCACGCTCGAGGCCCGTCGCACCGACGTCGCACAGGACCTCACCGCGCTCGACGTCCTGCGCGCCGCCCACCAGCACGTCGTCGACGTGACCTGGGACGCCATCGACGTCGAGGGGGTCGAGACCTCGTTGGCTCGACTCGACGAGGAACGCCAGGCGCTGCTCGCCGCCGACGATGGCCTGCGGACGCTGCGCGCCTCGGTCGCCCGCCTACGGAAGTCGCTCGACGAGACCGCTGACCGACGCTCCGCAGCACGGCTCTCCGTGCAGCGGCTCGAGGAGCGGCACGCCGTGCTCGTCGACGGTCAGGACGCCGCAGCCGAGATCCTGTCGCGTTTCGACGACACCCCCGAATCGTTGCCCGACGACGAGCAGTCGCGACTGCTCGCCGAGACGTTCGCTGAGGTCGGCGCCCCGGACGGCGTGGACGGCTTCGACGACGCCACACGACGGCTCCGACGCCGGCTGGAGGAACGGCTGTCGCAGGCGCTCGACGGTGCCGCAGCGGCCTCGACGTCGCTGACGCTCACGTTCCAGCGGTACCAAGACGCCTGGCCGGACCCGAACCTCGGCACCGGCGTCGCGTCCTACCCGGACTACCACGCCATCCTCGACCAGATCGTCGCGACCGGACTGCACGCACGCCGCACCGAGTGGCGTCGGCGGCTGTCGCAGTGGAGCGGTGAGGACCTCGTCCCGCTCGCGGGCGCCTTCGACCGTGCCGTCGTCGAGATCGAGGAGCGTCTCGAGCCGGTCAACGAGATCCTGCGGGACCTGCCGTTCGGCGCGAACCGCGACCGCCTGAAGATCCAGATCCGCCGGGTGACGCGCGAGGACGTCACCGCGTTCCGCCGCGAGCTCCGCGCCCTGTCCGCCTCGGTCGACTCCGAGCTGACCGACGACGTGCTCGAGACCCGGTTCCGCCGGCTCCGGCGCTTCATGGCCGTCATCCGCCCCGACCCCGACGCCGCTCGTGGTCGCACCACGCAGCGCGACGCCGTGCTCGACGTCCGACGGCACATGGAGATCACGGCCGTGCGCTACGACACGTCGGGCGTCGACCTCGGGGTGTACTCGTCGCTCGGCGACAAGTCCGGTGGTGAGACGCAGGAGCTCGTGGCGTTCATCGTCGGTGCGGCGCTCCGCTACCAGCTCGGGGACGAGACCCGTCCCCGGCCCCGGTTCGCCCCGGTGTTCCTCGACGAGGCGTTCATCAAGGCGGACTCGGAGTTCGCCGGGCGTGCGGTCACCGCGTGGCTCCGGCTCGGGTTCCAGCTGGTCGTGAGTGCGCCGCTCGACAAGGTCACGGCGCTCGAACCCTCGATGGAGCGGCTGCTCTCGATGCGCAAGCACCCCGAGACGGGCCACTCGTCCATCACCGAGATCGCGCGGGTCCCCGCCGACGCCTGACCCGGGCGGCGCGGGCGCGGCGCGGCGGGAGGTGCCGTCCCCGAGGTTCCGAAATCTTGGCATCTCGGGCGCCCGCACCGGCGTCCGTGGAACCTCGGCGAACGGCACGCGGCATGTCGTGGCACCTCGGCGCCTCCCCGCGGTCGCTGCCGTCCCCGCCCAGTCCGACTCGCCAGGTTCCGAAATCTTGGCATCTCGGGTGCCAGTGCGGGCATCCGTGGAACCTCGGCGGACCGCACGCGGCATGTTGTGGAACCTCGGCGCGCAGAACGGGGCGCGCAGAACGGGGCGCGCAGAACTCGGCGCACAGAACGGGGCGCACAGAACCGAGCGCACCGAACCGGGCTCACTGAGTGGCGAGCACGCTACGGTGATGGCGTGTTCGGACGACGCTCCCCCAAGCCCCGCCCCGACGACGCCCCCGGCCTCGGCATCGGCGCGCTCGTGCAGGTCATCGACTCCGTGCAGGGCGGTGAGCGGTGGGCCGACGAGCCGATCGGCGTCATCGTCGCTCCCGGCGGCAACCAGATCGTCGGTTACCCCGGCGTCGGCGAGCCGCTGTCGTGGACGGTCGCGTTCGAGGAGCCCGTGTACACGAAGGACGGCCGCGGCCCCTTCGAGCGCGCGACCGTCCTGAGTCGTCAGTTGGTGCCGATCACGACCGGCAGCGGCGAGTAGCCCAGCGGGCTCAGTACTCCTCGGAGCCGCTCTTCATCATGGCTGCGACGGCCATGCAGCTCCCGACGCCACCGAGGACGCCGACGCCGATGATGATCCCTGCGATGAGTTCGAGCATGGGTGGTGACTCCTTGGTTGCTTCGGCGTGTGGCTCCGCTCAGGTTACCGGATGCCGCGCATGAGCCGCAGCACCGGCTTCGCCAGGACGAGCAGGACCACACCGACCGCGACGGCGACGAGACCGAGGATCGTGAAGTACGGGGCCTCGTCCGCCGGGTCGTAGTAGCGCGACAGCACCCCGGTGACGGCGGTGCCGAGCGACACCGACAGGAAGAAGAGCGCGACCATCTGCGTCTGGAACTTCGGCGGCGCGAGCTTCGTGGCGACGGACTGCCCGACGGGTGACAGCAGCAGCTCGGCCAGCGTGAAGACCAGCAGGATCGCGACCAGGGCGAGCAGGGGTGTGCCGTTCTGGCCCGAGTTCACGAAGGGCAGGAACAGCAGGAACGCGACACCCATGATCCCGGTGCCGAGGGCGAACTTCGTCGGCGTGGACGGCTGGCGGTCGCCGAGCTTGGTCCAGAGCGCCGCGAAGACCCCGGACAACACGATGATGAAGACCGGGTTGATCGACTGCACCCACGACACCGGCATCTCCCACCCGAACAGCGAGCGGTCCAGTCGCTCGTCGGAGTAGACGGTGACGACGGTGAACTGCTGCTGGTAGAGCGACCAGAACACCGCGCTGCCGATGAAGAGCGGGATGAACGCGAACACCCGCGAGCGCTCCTGCGCGGTGATGCCGCTCGTCAGGATGACGACGAAGTAGCCGATCGTGGCGAGGATCACGATCGCGACGACCACGGTGGGCAGGTTGCCGACGTTCAGCAGCCCGGTGAGCACGGCGACCACGACCACACCGAGGGCGACGACGACGCCGACACCGATCAGCGGCAGGCGACGGCGGTCGACCGGGTTCGTGACGTGGCGGACGGTGTCGGGCAGGTTCTTCCGCCGGATCGCGTACTGCACCAGCCCCGCGGCCATGCCGACGGCGGCGAGCCCGAAGCCGTAGTGGAACCCGAGCGAGCTCTGCAGCAGGCCGGTCAGGAGCGGCCCGAAGAACGCTCCGAGGTTGACGCCCAGGTAGTACAGCGAGAAGCCGGCGTCACGACGGGGGTCGTCGCGGCTGTAGAGCCCACCGACGATCGTCGTGGCGGTCGCCTTGAGCCCGCCGGACCCGAGCGCGATGAGCACGAGCCCGACGCCGACGCCCGCGACCCCGGGGATGAGCGCCAGGGCGATGTGCCCGAGCATGACGACGACCGCGCTGCCGAACAGCGTGCGGTCGGCACCGAGCAGCCGGTCCGCGATCCACGCGCCGATGATGGTGAACAGGTAGACGGCGCCGCCGTAGGCGCCCATGATCCCGCTCGCGACACCCTTGTCGATCCCGAGGCCGCCCTGCGTGACGGTGTAGTACATGTAGATGAGGACGATGCCCTGCATCCCGTAGAACGAGAACCGCTCCCAGAGCTCCACCGCGAACGGGGTCGACAGCTCGAACGGCTGTCCGAAGAAGGTGCGTTGGGGCTTGGGATCGTGTCCCGTGGTGGAGCCTGACATGCCGGCCAGTCTGCCCCGCGGGCCGGTGGCACGCCCAATCGTCGATGGGCGCTCAACAAATCCGGCGGTCGGGGCGCTTGGAGGGTTCCCACCAACGCGACTGGTCCGCGCGGACCAGGGTTGTACGCCCCGCACCGCGTTCCGCCGGCTGTCGGGCGCGGTGTCTAGCGTGGGTCGTGCAACACCGGACACCGCAGTTCAGGAGGACTCCGACCATGGTCGACACCGCATCCGCGCAGCACACCGGCACCCAGAAGGCGAAGCAGGACGCCGGCGCGCGCACGAGCACGAACACCAGCCCGGGCACGAGCGCGAACACCGCCACCGACGTCCGCATCGACGTCGACATGGTCGAGACCCTCCTGCTCGGCCGCTGGGCCGAGGACCGCCGCATCTCGCGCCGCCTCGTGCTCGACCCCGCGCTGCACAAGACCGAGGGCCTCGGCACCATCGAGCACCGCGCCCGCGCGTTCGAGCAGCTGCAGATCCTGGTGGACGCCGGTGCGATCCAGCGCCCGTACCCGCGCGAGCTCGGCGGCCAGGACAACCACGGCGGCAACCTGGCGGCGTTCGAGGAGATCACCACCGCCGACCCGTCGCTGCAGATCAAGGCCGGCGTGCAGTGGGGCCTGTTCGGCTCCGCGGTGCACCACCTCGGCACCGCGCGGAACCACGAGGAGTTCCTGCCCGGCATCATCGGCTTCGACGTGCCCGGCTGCTTCGCGATGACCGAGACCGGCCACGGTTCGGACGTGCAGAACATCGCCACGTCGGCCACCTACGACCCGGCGACGCAGGAGTTCGTCGTCCACACCCCGTTCCGTGGGGCGTGGAAGGACTACATCGGCAACGCGGCCCTGCACGGCAAGGCGGCCGTCGTCTTCGCGAAGCTCGTCACCCAGGGCGTCGACCACGGCGTCCACGCGTTCTACGTGCCGCTCCGCGACGACGACGGCGCGTTCCTGCCCGGCGTCGGCGGCGAGGACGACGGCGTCAAGGGCGGTCTGAACGGCATCGACAACGGCCGGCTGCACTTCGACCACGTCCGGATCCCCCGCACGAACCTGCTGAACCGGTACGGCGACGTCGCCGAGGACGGCACCTACAGCTCGCCGATCGACTCCCCCGGCCGCCGCTTCTTCACGATGCTCGGCACCCTGGTGCAGGGCCGCGTGTCGCTCGACGGCGCCGCGGTCGTCGCGCAGAAGATCGGGCTGCAGATCGCGCTCACCTACGGCATGCAGCGTCGGCAGTTCCCGACGGCCGGCGGTGTCGAGGGCGTCCTGCTCGACTACGGGCGGCACCAGCGCCGGCTCATCCCCCGCCTGGCGACGGTGTTCGCGCAGTCCTTCGCGCACGAACAGCTGCTCCGCACCTTCGACGACGTGTTCAGCGGGCGTGCCGACACCCCGGAGCGCCGCGAAGACCTGGAGACCCAGGCCGCCGCGTTCAAGTCGCTGTCGACGTGGTCCGCCCTCGACACCCTGCAGGAGTGCCGCGAGGCCTGCGGCGGCGCGGGCTTCCTCGCCGAGAACCGCCTGACGAGCCTGCGTGCCGACCTGGACGTCTACGTCACGTTCGAGGGCGACAACACCGTCCTGCTGCAGCTCGTCGGCAAGCGGCTGCTCACCGACTTCCGGAAGCGGGCGCCGCGCGATGCCGCATCGACCGCGAAGTTCGTCGCCGCCCAGGTCGGCGTGAAGCTCGCGGACGCCTCGGGGATCCGCCGCCTCGGGCAGACGGTCGCCGACCGCGGGTCACTCGCGGCGAGCGTCACCGACCTGCACGACCCCGCCACCCAGCGGGCGCTGCTCGCCGGCCGCGTGGACACCATGGTCACCGAGATCGGGCTCCGGCTGAACACCGCCGGCAAGGACCGCGCCCGTCAGGCCGTGCTCCTGAACCGGTCGCAGCACGAGCTCATCGAGGCCGCGCGCGCCCACGCCGAGCTCATGCAGTGGGACGCCTTCACCGAGGCGCTCGACGCGGTCCCCGAGGGCGACACCCGCCGGGTGCTCGTGTGGCTGCGCGACCTCTTCGCGCTCGGACTGCTCGAGCAGCACCTCGACTGGCACCTGGTGCACGGCCGCCTGAGCGCACAGCGAGCCCGTGCGGTCTCGGCGTCGATCGACCGGCTCGTCGCTCGGCTCCGTCCGGTGGTGCCGCAGCTCCTCGAGACCTTCGGCTACGAGCCCGGCCACGTGCGGGCGCCGATCGCGCTCGGCGAGGAGCAGGCGCGCCAGGACGAGGCCCGTGCGTGGTTCACCGCCGAGGCGGCGGCCGGACGGCTCCCCGAACAGGAGAAGAAGCCCCGGCGCTAGCGACTAGTCGGTCGGGTCCGTCGGCCGGACGGACCCACCGAGGGCCGCGCGCAGCCGCGCCTCGGCGTCGTCTCCGGAGGCACCGGACGCCCCGGCAGCCGCAGCGGCCTCGGCGTTCGCCTCGGCGACCGCGCGCACGACCTCTTCGCGCTGGATCTTCACCCCGCGTGGTGCGTCGATGCCGATCCGCACGCCGTCCCCCCGGGCGTCGAGGACCGTGATGACGATGTCGTCACCGACGAGGATCCGCTCGCCGACCTTCCGCGTGAGTACCAGCACCCGCTCAGCCTAGCGACAGGACGGGGACGCCCAGCAGGTCGACGGACTCCGGCGTGGCGGTCTCCCCGGCACCGATCGCGACGACGCCGGCCACCGGCAACCGTGCGGCCACCGCGGAGACCATGGCCGCCGAGTCCTCCGGCTTCCGGCCGACGTCGACCACGACCCAGACCTGGTCCGCCTCGATCCGGTCGCCCGTGGCGCGGTCGTCCCAGGCCGCCACGGCGAGCACGGCGTGGCCGTCGCGCACGCCGTCGGCACGGGCGAGGATCGCGGACCGCCGGTCGGCGGCGTCGGTCGGGCGCAGTGCGTGCCGGACGGCGAACAGGCCGGCGGCGGCGTCGACGTCGTTCGGTCGTCCGACCAACAGCACCAGGTCGCCGTCGGCGGACCGCACTGCCGGAACAGCGGACCGCACTGCCGGGACAGCAGATCGCGCGGCAGGGACAGCAGATCGCGCGGCAGGGGCCGTGGGCCGGGCCACGCGCACGGCGGGCGCGGCGTCGGGGACGGTGGCCGGGCCTCCTGGCAGGGTGTCGGTGACGGCCTGGAGGCGCGGGTCGACGTCCGCAGGCCCGTCCGGCTCCGGCAGGACGCGCGTCGGGCGCGGGGCGCTCCCCGTGATGCCGTCCGCCACGAATCCGTCGAGCACCGACGCGAACGAGTCGGCGCGCGTGGTCGCGGTGCCGTCACCACCCGCGATGCGGGCCTCGGCCTCCTCGGCGTCGGCGAGCAGGGCCGCGATCCCGATCCGCTGGACGGGCGAGTCGGCGATGACCACGCGTGCGGTCGGGGTCTCCCCCGGTTCCGGCACCTCGACGGTGGCCTCGACGTGCGCCTTGCGGAACAGCCCGCCGATGCCCGGCGTGGTGACCCGCTCGGCGGCGACGATCCGTGCGCCCGCGCCGAACTCGGTCCGGACGGCGTCGCGGACCTCGTCGAGCGTGGCGCCGCTACGCTGCAATCGGGTCGGCGGCACGGACCACTCCCACGGTCTCGATGGTGGAACCCGCGGCGGTGGCCTCCTGGTACGACAGCACCGGGAGCCCGTTCGACTGCGCGGCGACCATGCGGTGCACGGCCGGTCGGAGCTGCGGGGCGCAGACCAGGACGGCGGACAGGCCCTGGTCCTCGACGCTGCGCACGGCGTCGCGGACGGACCCGAGGACCTGCTCGATGCGGTGGGCGTCGAGGACGATCTGGCTGCCCTGCTCGGACGGGCGCAGGCCCTCGAGCATCGACTGCTCGAGCAGCGGGTCGATCATGATGACGCGGAGCGTGCCCTGGTCGGTGTAGCGGGCGGCGAGGGCGGGACCGAGCGCGGCGCGTGCGGCCTCGACGAGCCCCTCGGGGTCGGTGGACGCCTTGGCCCGCAGGGTGAGGGCCTCGCAGATCCGGCCGAGGTCGTTGATCGGCACCCGCTCGGCGAGCAGGCCCTGCAGCACGCGCTGGAGTTCGGCCATCGAGAGCATGCCCGGCACGAGTTCTTCGACCGCGGCGGGGTTGACCTGCTTGACGCCCTCGGTCAGGACCTTGACGTCCTCGCGGGTGAGCAGGCGGGCGGCGTTGTCGCCGATGACGGCCTGCAGGTGCGTCACGAGGACGGACACGCGGTCGATCACGGTGGCGCCGGTCATCTCGGCGGCGTGCCGGAGTTCGGCGGGTACCCACTTGCCGGTCAGACCGAACACCGGCTCGACCGTCGAGGCGCCCGGCAGTCCGTCCAGGTGGTCGCCGAGCGCGAGCACGCTGCGGGCCGGGGCGGTGCCGCGGCCGGCCTCGACGCCGGCGATCCGGATGGCGTAGGTGGACGGTGGCAGGTCGATGCTGTCGCGGGTGCGGACCGGTGGCACGACGATGCCCATGTCGACGGCGATCTTCCGGCGGAGCGCACGGACGCGGCCGAGCAGGTCGTCGGAGGCGCCGGACACCATGTCGACCAGGTCGGGCGCGAGGAGGATCTCGAGGGCGTGCACGCGCATCTGCTCGATGAGGTCCTCGGGGGTGTCGCCGGTGGGCGCTGCGGCCTCGAGGGCCTGCTGCTCGGCGGCGGCCGACTCGGCGTTCGCGGCGTTCCGGCCGATCCGCCAGGCCGTGAAGAGCAGCGTCGCGCCGACGAGCAGGAACGGCAGGATCGGCATGCCGGGGATGAACCCCATCGCGATGGCGGCGACACCGGCGATCATCAGCGCGTTGCGTGACTGCGACAGCTGCGTCGCGGCCGAGGCGCCCATCTCGGACTCCGCGCCGGAGCGGGTGACGATCATGCCGGTGGACACCGCCATGAGCAGCGCCGGGATCTGCGTGACGAGGCCGTCGCCGATGGTCAGGATGCCGTACTTCGACAGGGCGTCGGTGGCGGAGAGCCCGTTCTGCAGCATGCCGATCGCGATGCCGCCGACCAGGTTGATGATGATGATGAGGATGCCGGCGATCGCGTCGCCCTTGACGAACTTCGAGGCGCCGTCCATCGCGCCGTAGAAGTCGGCCTCGGCGGAGACCGCGGCCCGGCGGTCCTTCGCCTGTTGGTCGGTGATGAGCCCGGCGTTCAGGTCGGCGTCGATCGCCATCTGCTTGCCGGGCATGGCGTCGAGGGTGAACCGTGCGCCGACCTCGGCGACGCGCTCGGCGCCCTTCGTGACGACGACGAACTGGATGACGATGAGGATCAGGAAGATCACCGCGCCGATGATGATCGACCCGGACACGGCGACGTGGCCGAACGCCTGGATGACGTCGCCGGCGAAGCCCTCGCCGAGCACGAGGCGGGTGGACGCGACGTTCAGGCCGAGGCGGAACAGCGTCGCGACGAGCAGCAGCGACGGGAACACCGAGAAGTCGAGCGGCTTCTTCACGAACAGCGTCGTGAGCAGGATCACCAGCGCCAGCAGGATGTTGCAGATGATCAGGAAGTCGAGCAGGAACGACGGCACCGGCAGGATCAGCAGCAGGATGATGCCGACGATGAACACCGGGACGACGAGCTTCGGCAGGTCCTTGCGGTTCATGCGGGGAGTCCTTCGGTCTGGTTCGCTGCGGTGCGCGGTGTGCGGAGCCTGCGGGGGCGGAGGTCGCCGGTGAGCGTCGCCGGGTCGATGACGCTCGCGACCTCGTCGGGCGTGGTCGGCCGCGGTGGTGCGTGGGTGCCGGCCGCTGCACCGCGGGCCTTGAGCGCCATCACGAACGACAGCACCCGGGCCACCGGCGTGTACAGGTCGACGGGGATCTCGTGCCCGAGCTCGCACGCGGCGTGCAGCGCACGGGTGAGCGGGACGTCGCGGACGATCGGCACGCGTTCCTCCTCGGCACGGGCACGGATGACGTCGGCGACCGGGCCGGCGCCCTTCGCGACCACCCGCGGTGCCGCCTTGCCCGGCTCGTACTTGAGCGCGACGGCGTAGTGGGTCGGGTTCGTCATGACGACGTCCGCGGTGCCCACGGACGCGATCATCCGGTTGCGGCTCATCGCGAGCTGACGGGAGCGGCGCTGGCCCTTGACGAGCGGGTCACCGTCGCTCTTCTTGTGCTCGTCCTTGACCTCGCGCTTGGTCATCATGGTGCGCTTGCGGTTGCGGCGGATGACGACGAGCACGTCGATCGCCGCGAGGACGAGCCCGGCGGCGATCGCGGCGCGGAGCAGGGTGCCGGCGCCGTCCGCTGCCGCCTCGAGCACGGCGGACAACGGCAGCGAGCCGCTCGTCATGAGCACGGGCATCAGGCCCTGCACGGCGAACCAGAGCACGAGCCCGACGACGGCGGTCTTCAGCAGGGCCTTCGCCCCGTTCCAGAGCGCCTGGACGCCGAACACGCGCTTCAGGCCCGCGATGGGGTCGAAGTGCGACGCCTCCGGTGCGAGCTTGCGGATGTGCACCCCGCCCTGCGCGACGGCGGCCGCGGTGACCGCGACGAGGACCACCGCGAGCATCGGTCCGAGGGTCGCCCCGACGCTCGCCATCGCCTCGCCGAACACGTGGTTCATGGTGCCGATGGTCGGGTTCGCGATGACGGACTGCACGGCGACGAGCTGCGCGGTGCCTGCGGCTGCAGCGTTGCCGATCATCGACGGCACCATGAGCGCGACGACGGCGATGCCGATCCACGCGCCGAGGTCCTGGGACCGGCCGAGCTGGCCCTTCCGGTGGACCTCCTGCATGCGCTTCTGGGTGGCCTTCTCTGACTTCTCACCACTGTCGGACACGGCGCCTCACCCCCGTCCCGTGATCGCCTGGACGGCGTCACCGGTCAACGACGACACCACCGAGGGCAGGGCCATGAAGAGCGCGCCGGCGAACAGGACGGTCAGCCCGATCTTGATCGGGAAGCCCATTTGGAACGCGTTGAGGGCCGGCGCGACGCGGGTGAGCAGACCGAGGCCGACGTCCGCCAGGAACAGCACGACCACCAGGGGCCCGGCGATCTGCAACGTCGCGAGGAACATCTGCGACATCGCCGCCACGAGGGCGTGCGCCAGACCGTCGACGGCGAACGCTCCGGTCAGCGGCACGGCGTCGAAGGACCGCACGAGCCCACCGACGATGAGCTGGTACCCGCCCGAGGTGAACAGGAGCGCGAGCGCCGCCATCTGGAACAGCCGGGTGAACTGGGCCCCGTTGACCTGCGACTGCGGGTCGAACGCCTGTGCCAGCGTGAACCCGCCGAACAGGTCGATGAGCGCACCGGCGGACTGCACCGCGGCGAACACCAGGAACACGAGGAAGCCGAGCGACAACCCGACGACGAGCTGGGTGAGCAGCGCGAGCAGGAACGGCCCGGTGGCGAGTGATTCGTACCCGACGGCGACGCGCGGGGCGACCCCGATCGCCAGGCCGAGCCCGAGGATCACCTTCACGGTGCCGGGGAACGCCCGGTACGAGAACGGCGGCGCGATGACGAAGAACGCGACGAGCCGGACGCCCGCGAGCATGGTCGCCTCCAGACGGTCGGCGTCGACGCTGAGCTCCATCAACCGCTCCCGAGCAGCTTCGGGATCATGTCGAAGGCGACGTGGGTGAACGCCACCATCTCCGAGATCATCCAGTTGCCGCAGATCACCAGGGCGATCGCGACCGCGACGGCCTTCGGCACGAACGAGAGCGTGACCTCCTGGATCTGGGTCACGGACTGGAACAGCGAGATCGCGAAGCCGACGACGAGCGACGTGATGAGCACCGGCGCCGCGAGCTTCGCCGACACGAGGAGTGCCTGGAGGACCAGGTCGATGACCGCCTGCTGGTTCATGCGCGACCCCTAGACAACGTGGTAGCTCTCGATGAGCGACGTGATGATGAGGCCCCAGCCGTCGACCAGGACGAAGAGCAGGATCTTGAAGGGCAGCGAGATCATGACCGGCGGGAGCATCATCATGCCCATCGACATGAGCGCCGCCGAGACGACGAGGTCGATCACCAGGAACGGGATGAAGATGACGAACCCGATGATGAAGGCGCTGCGGAGCTCCGAGATGATGAACGCCGGGATGACCGTCGTCATCGGCACGTCCGCCATCGACTTCGGGTTGTCCAGGCCGGCGGCGCGGGTGATCAGGGCGACATCCTCGTCGCGGGTCTGGTGCAGCATGAACGTCCGCAGGGGCTTGGTGCCGATCTCGACGGCCTGGTCGAAGTCCAGGTGGCCGGCGAGGTAGGGCTGCAGCGCGTCGTCGTTGATGTGGCCGAGCACCGGCGCCATCACGAACAGCGACAGGAACAGCGCCAGGCCCGCGATCACCTGGTTCGGCGGGATCGACTGCAGTCCGAGCGCGTTCCGGGTCATCGCCAGGACGACGAAGATCTTCGTGAACGACGTCATCATGAGCATGAGCGCCGGGGCGACGCTGAGCAGCGTGATGCCGATGAGCGTCACGACCGCCGACGACGGGGTGCCGTCCGGACCGTTCACGCTGACGCTGAAGTCGCCGTCCGCGGGAGCAGTCGGGGTGGCTGGGGCGGTCGGCTCCACGACCCCGGCGGCGTGGGCACCGGTCGCGGTGAGCATGAGGAAGCCGGCGACGACGGCCAGCCCGAGCAGGACGAGGGCGACGACGCGTCCGGACAGCGCCAGCCGGTGCGACCCTGCGGCGGTCACCCGACCCGCCGGTTCCGGAGCGCCGCGGCCGCCTGCCGCCACGTGTCGACCGACAGGATCGACCCCTGCAGCTGCTGCGCGGTCGGCAGCGTGGTGCGCTGCGGACGCCGGTTGCGCGGGCGCATCGGCAGGGCCTCCGGGAGGCCCGTGGGGGCGTCCGCCTGCAGCGCCAGTTCCTGACCGAACGCGTCGGCCGACGGGGCGGGACGCACGGGCAGCTGCACGGGTCCGGTCACGATGGTGAGTTCGGGAGCGGGCGCCTGCCCGCTCGTCAACAGGCTGACGCCCTGCTCGGAGACCCCGAGCACGAGGCGCTCCCCCTCGACGTCGACCACGACGACGCTCGCCTTGCCGCCCAGGCCCTGGCGGCCGACGACCTCGACGGTCGCCGCACGGCGCCCGGAGGTCCTGCCCGCGAAGCGCTTCTTGCTGGCGCGGTGCAGCACCCACATGAGGGCGAGCACGACGCCGAGCGACAGCGCGACGCGGAGGGTGACGAGGAGGGTGTCCACGCGCAGGCTCAGAGGGATTCGGCGACGTCGAGGATGCGGGTGATCCGGACGGCGTAGTCCTGGTCGACCACGACGACCTCGCCGTGCGCGATCAGGCGGCCGTTCAGCAGGACGTCGGCGGGGGCGCCGGCGCTGCGGTCGAGTTCCACGACAGCTCCGGGTTCCATGCCGAGCACGTCGCGGACCGACATGCGGGTGCGCCCGATCTCGACGGTCAGGGTCATCTCGACGTTGTTGATGCGGCCGAGGTTGCCGGCGGGCACACCGACCGGCGCCGCGGCCGAGACCGTGCCGTGCTCGCGCACGCGGATCCCGAACCAGCCGCTCGGCACACCACCGGCGGCCAGTTCGAACACCACCGTGTCGGGGTCGGCCAGCAGCGCGGCGGCCGACTCGCGGCTCGCCTCGCCGAGGACCCCGACGCCGAGCACGGACGCGGCGGCCTCGAGTGACGGTCGCAGCACGTCGGTGACGGCGACGATCCCGTGGTCGGTGCCGCCGGCCGCGATCACGGCCTCGAGGTCGGTGAGCACGAGGGCCAGATCGGCCGACAGGCCGCCGACGAACGAGGCGACCACGGCGTCGGTCGCCGCTTCGAGCACGACGGGGGTCGCGCCTCCCGGCAGCAGCTGCGCACCCAGCGGGACGGCCGTCGGGAGCTGCGCCGCGAGCGACTCGGCCGCGGTGGTCTGGAGGGTGGTCGTGGCGTTCATGCGAGCTCCGTGCTGGTTGCGGACGACGTGCCGGCGGCGGCCGAGGTGGTGGTGACGACGATGCCGGCGAGGCGCGAGCCGTTCGCGCCGACCGCGGCGGTGCCGACGGGTTCCCCGTCGACCGCGATGGTGAGGGGACGGTGCTGCGGGTGCGGCAACGGCAGGACGTCGCCGACGGCGAGCCGGAGCACCTGCGTCGGCAGGACCGTCGCCGGGGCGAACCGCAGGCTGACCCCGACGGGCACGCCCGCGAGCTGCGCGTCGAGCAGGGCCTGGGCGTCGGCGGGCGACACGTTGGCGGCGGCCTCGCCGAGCTGCGGCAGCACGGCCTCGGCCGGCAGGGCGAGGGTGCCGGGGGCGACGCGGTCGCCGACGCGGATCGAGAACGCCGCGACGATCATCAGGTCGCCCTTCTGGGCGGCCTGGGCGAACTGCGAGTTGAACTGGAAGCCGCCGGCCGTGACGTCGTGCGCGAGCAACCCGCCGAACGAGTACCGGAGGTCGTCGAGGGCGTCCTCGACGATCTTGCGCACGAGGGCCTGCTCGATGGGCGTGAAGGTGCGCTCCGGGGTCGGCAGGGGCTTCGAGGCGCCGAGGGCGTGCGAGACCCAGGTCAGGGCCGCGTCGAGCGGGACCTGCAGGACGCCCTTCGGGACGACGTCGGCGATCGGCAGCAGCACCATGCCGGTGAGCGCGGGCAGCGAGGCGGCGTACTCGTCGTACGTCACCATCTGCACCTGCTCGCAGGTGACCTGGCTGACGGCGCGGACCTTCGCGGTGAGCTGCGTGCCCCACTGACGCGCGAACGTCTCGAACGCGAGCTCGAGGACCCTGGCGTGCTCGCGGGCGAGCGTCGACGGGCGCGCGAAGTCGTACACCTCGGGCGCGGGCAGGGTCTCGGTCACGGGTGCGTCTATCGGTCGCCTGTGTGGCACCCGTCAGTGCTGTACCCCGTACTGGGGAGGCCGGGTGCGGCCCGGTGGTGTTCGTCGTGTCGTGTGCTCGGGCGGCTCAGCCCTGGCGTGCTCCGTCCTGCGCCTTCGCGAGCGCCGGCATCAGGGCGCTGACGTCCTGGTCGGCGTTCGACAGCACCACGATGTCGACCCGTCGGTTCAG
Organism: Curtobacterium sp. ABR8; assembly: GCF_057812125.1. Classification (NCBI taxonomy): domain Bacteria; kingdom Bacillati; phylum Actinomycetota; class Actinomycetes; order Micrococcales; family Microbacteriaceae; genus Curtobacterium; species Curtobacterium sp. ABR8. Next base: position 2,025,866 of record NZ_CM173818.1, on the reverse strand, counting down.
GGCGAGGTCCTGGTCCGTGCCGCCCTTCGCGAGCGGTCGGCTCGACCCGAAGCCGACGCTCTGCACGTGGTCGCCCGGCATCCCGCCGCGCTCGACCAGGTCGCGGAGGACCCCCGTCGCCCGGGCCGCACTGAGTTCCCAGTTCGTGGCGTACGGCGCCGTCGAGTTCCGCTGGTCGGCGTGCCCCTCGACGCTGACGTCGTGGTGGCTGCCCTTCAGCACCGGGGCGATCGCGTCCATGATCGACTTCGCCTGGTCGGACAGGTCCGCGCTGTTCGTGCCGAAGTACGTCTCGCTACCGATGAGCCGGACGATCAGGCCACGGGCGTCGACGGTGAACTGCACGTTGGCGGTCTGCCCGGCCTTCGCGAGGTTCCGCTTGATCGCCGTCTCGATCGCGGTGAGGTCGTCCAGTTCCCGCTTCGCGGCGGCGACGTCCTGCTTCGTCGCGGTCACCGGCACGACGGTCGACGCGGGGTCGACGTTGGTGTCCTCCGCGCCGGACGACGCCGTCGAGTGGTCGGCCTGCGACTTGTCGCTGGAGTACCCGGATCCGTCCTCGACCTGGTCCTTCGTCACCACCGTCCCGCTGGCGGTGTCCACCTTCTGCGACTTCACCTCGCCGAAACCGGTCGCCAGGGAGTTCTTCAGGGCGATGTACTTCTCCTGGTCGACCGTCGACATCGCGAAGAGCACCAGGAACATGCACATCAGCACCGTGATCATGTCCATGTAGGACGCCATCCAGCGCTCGTCGGGGTGCTCGGCCTCGTCGTGGCCCTTCTTCGCACGACCGCGGCCGCGGCCGCGGGGGTTGGCGCTCATCGTCAGGCCGCCAGCTGCTGGTCGTCGGCGTCGGCGGTGGCGGCGCCCTTGCCGTTCTTGCCCTTGTTCTTGCCGGCGGTGTCGGCGCGTGCGGCCGGTGGCACCATGGCCTTCAGGCGTTCACCGAGCAACCGGGGCTGGCTGCCGGCCTGGACCGCGAGCAGGCCCTCCATCAGGAGCGTCTGCCGGTCCGACTCGAGCTGCGCGAGCTTCCGGAGCTTGCCGCCGATCGGCAGCCACATGAAGTTCGCCGTCAGCAGGCCCCACAGCGTCGCGACGAACGCACTCGCGATGAGCGGGCCGAGCTCGTCGGGCTTGCCGAGGTTCGCGAGCACGTGGGTCAGGGACACGACGGTGCCGATGATGCCGACCGTCGGGGCGAACCCGCCGAGGCCCATGAAGAACGCACTCGCGCTCCGGGTCGGCGCCGCGTTCGACTCGATCTCGTCCTCGAGCAGGATCCGCAGCTCGTCGCCGTCGGTGCCGTCCGCGATGTTCTGCAGCGCCTTCTTCATGAACGGGTCGTCGTGCTTGTCGGCCTCCTGCTCGAGCGCGAGCAGACCGTTCGACCGCGCCGTCTCGGCCAGGCCCACCACGTCGTCGATGACCGACTGCGGCGGGGTGACCTTGCCCGTGAACGCCTTGGGCACGGCCTTGAAGCTCGCGATGGCGTCCTTCAGCGTCGTGCTCGCGATGCCGCACCCGATGGTCGCACCGAACACGAGCAGCATCGGCGCGGGGAGGAACAGTCCGGCGAGCTCGACGTGCTCCATCTCGACCATGCCGAACAGGGCGCCGAAGGCGAGCAGGATCCCGATGATCGTCGCGATGTCCACGTCAGCGACCCCCGTCCTGCGTGCGGAGGGGTGCGACCGCGGTGAGCGTCGGCTGCGGGCCGGTGGCGTTCCTGGTCGGCAGGTCGGTGCCGTAGGCCATCCCGACGATGCGGGCGCGGTACGCGGCGATCAGGTCGATGACGTCGGCCATGGACTCGCGGACGATGTACTTCGCTCCGTCGACCATGATGAGCGTCGTGTCCGGCGTCTCGTGGATGCGCTCCACGAGGTCGGGGTTGACAGCGAATGCGCTGCCGTTGAGTCGTGTGACGACGATCATGGCCCGTCCTGGTTCTCGATCGTCCCGCCGCCGTCCGTGGGGCGGGATGCTGCCCGTCCGTGGGCCTGCACGGAGGTCTATCGGCGGGTGGGGTCCTGCCGTTAGCAGGCGTCGCTAGCCTGGGACGGTGATCACCGCGGCGGACCTGCTCGACCACCCGCGGGGCCGCCGGTTCTGCCTCGAACTCGTCCGCGGGGTCCAGCAGCCCGACTCCGCGGCCGCGGACCACCTCGGCGGCCTGCTGTTCTGGGCGGTCCACCACCTGGGCGCGGAGCGCGGCGACGGCCACGTGCTGTTCGGCGTCGGCGGCGACGTCCTCGAGGAGCCAGCGCCGGAGATCACCTCCGTGGCGAGCGCGCTCGCCGCCGTGCCCCTGCCGGTCCCCGGCGAGGACGACGTCGTGGTGGCACTCGAGTCCACTGCCGAGAGCGCGCTCTGGTGGCAGCCGGCGGATGCGACCGATGCGCTCCTCAGCCGTGCCGAGTTGCGGCCGGCGCTGACCCGGATCGCGCGCTGGGCGGTGGACAGTCCGGTCGTCCGACAGCTCGCCGAGCCGCAGGGCGGAGCGTGGACCGTCGTGTTCGACGAGGACGAGCAGTCGCACCACCCGAGCACCGGACAGGCGCTCCGCGACTGGGCGCGGGAGCTGCGCGCCGAGGTCGCCGCGGGCAGCCCCGGCGTCGCGAGCGGTGTCTGGTGGACCACGCCGCCGTGGCCGCTGGTGCAGACGACCCGGGCACCCTTCCCGTCCGCCGGTCCCCTGGCACTGTGGGCGGTGGAGGACTCCTCGGGCCAGGAGCGCGCTCGTGCCCTGCCCGCACCGATCGACCCCGCTGCCCGCGTGTTCACGGTCGACGGTCCCGGAGACTGGGCCGCGCTGTGCCGGCGTTGGCCGCTCGACGTGACCACGACCACCCGACGGAACGACTGGCAGCTGGCGACGGGACGCCAGGGCACCTGGGTGCTGCCCGACTGGTCCGGGGTGGCCGCGGAGTACGACGTCGTCCACCTCACCGTCGCAGGGTGGTTGCGCACCTCGGGAGACGCGGTGACGGTCGACGACGACAGTGCCAGCGTCGTGGCGGGCTGGACACCCGACTCGGCCTACTACCTCACCGAGCACCGTCCGGGTACCGGCGAACGGGAAGCGTGGTCGCGACCCGGCAACGCAGGGGTCTGGCGACGTCTCAGCTGATCATCTCGTCCCCCGAATTCTCAGCTGTGACGTATTCGAGACCTGAAGACACGCGACAGGTGTCGATGTCCACCCGTTTTATCTCATGAGCGTGTTACCGTGGCGCTCATGACCGACACCACCACCGTCGTCTCGCCGGCATCTCCGGCGACCGCAGCACCACTCCGCGAGGTCGGCGCCCTCATCCGGGGCGCCCGCAAGGGCCGCAGCATGACCCAGGCGCAGCTCGCCGAACGCGTCGGCACCAGCCAGAGCGCGATCAACCGCATCGAACAGGGTGGGCAGAACCTGTCCCTCGAGATGCTCACGCGCATCAGCGACGCCCTCGACCAGCAGATCGTCTCGATCGGCGGCGCCCCGCAGCGTGCCCACCTGCGCGTGCAGGGCGGCCGGAAGCTCAGCGGCTCCATCGCCGTGAACTCGAGCAAGAACGCGGCCGTCGCGCTGCTCTGCGCCTCGCTGCTCAACCGCGGAGTCACCCGCCTGCACAAGGTCGCGCGGATCGTCGAGGTCGACCGCATCATCGACGTGCTCCGCAGCCTCGGCGCGAGCGTCACCTGGTCGGAAGACGGCGAGACCCTCGAGATCGTCGCCCCGTCCGACCTGCGCCTCGACGCGATCGACGCCGACGCCGCCCGCCGCACCCGCAGCGTACTCATGTTCCTCGGCCCGCTCAGTGGCCGGTACGAGTCCTTCCGGCTGCCGTACGCCGGCGGCTGCGACCTCGGCACCCGCACGGTCGAGCCGCACCTCATCGCCCTGCGTCCGTTCGGCGTCGACGTCGAGGCGACCTCCGGCTGGTACGAGGTCGGCGTCGCGAACCAGGACGTCCCCACCAAGTCGGTCGTCCTCACCGAGCGCGGCGACACGGTGACCGAGAACGCGATCCTCGCCGCGGCAGCCCGCGACGGCGAGACCGTCATCCGCAACGCCAGCCCCAACTACATGGTGCAGGACCTCTGCTTCTTCCTCGAGCTGCTCGGGGTGCAGATCGAGGGCATCGGCACGACGACGCTCCGCATCACCGGCAAGAGCCGCATCGACGAGGTCGTGGACTACTGGCCGAGCGAGGACCCGGTCGAGGCGATGAGCCTGCTGACCGCGGGCATCGTCACCGACTCGACGCTGACCGTCACGCGTGCGCCGATCGAGTTCCTCGAGATCGAACTCGCGACCCTGGCCGAGATGGGCCTGCGCTTCGACGTGACCGACGAGTACCCGGCCGCGAACGGCCGCACCCGACTGGTCGACATCACCGTGCACCCGTCCGAACTGCACGCACCGATCGACAAGATCCACGCGATGCCGTTCCCCGGGCTGAACATCGACAACCTGCCGTTCTTCGTGGTCATCTCCGCGATGGCCGAAGGCACCACGCTCGTGCACGACTGGGTGTACGAGGGCCGGGCGATCCACCTGCTCGACCTGACCCGCCTCGGCGCGAGCGTCACCCTCCGCGATCCGCACCGCCTCGACGTCACCGGTCCGACGCACTTCTCCGGCGCCGAGATCAGCTGCCCACCGGCCCTCCGCCCCGCGGTGGTCATCCTGCTGGCGATGCTCGCGGCGAAGGGCGAGAGCGTCCTGCGCAACGTGGGCATCATCGCCCGCGGCTACGAGCAGCTGCAGGAGCGCCTGAACTCGCTCGGCGCGTCCATCGAGACGTTCCACGACTGAGGCGACCGCCTGCCCGCGTGACCTGACGGCCCGTCCCCGCAAGTGGGGACGGGCCGTCACCCGTTCTGCGCGGATCGACCCGTGCCTCCAGGCTGATGCGCAGGAGCGCTCCACCACCCACCCAGGCGACCGGTGCTGGATGGGGTGATGGCCACGAGATCGCTCTTGACCGTCCCCCTGCTCACCACGGTCGCGGCCGCCGCCGCGGCCTGGTTCGTCCTCGGCCCCGCCGCCGCCCTCGCGTTCGTCGCGCTCGCGCTCCTCGAGATCGCGATGGCCGCCGACTCGTCGGTGCCGATGGCCGGCATCGCCGGACGACTGCACTCCCCCGCCCGCCGACTGTTCCTGTCGCTCGGCATCGTCGCGGGCGTCCTCGCGATGCGCCTGCTCCTGCCTCCGGCGGCGGTCGCCGTCGGGGACGCGACCGACCCGGCGAGCTCCGTGCAGGAGGCCGTCTTCGCCCCCGGTTCGTTCTCGGCGCACCTCGCCGAGGTCCGCCCCGGCCTCGCCGCCTTCGGCGCCGCCTTCATCTGGCTCGTGTTCGCCGAGTACCTGTTCAACACGGACCGTGCGTCGCGCAGGTCCTGGCTGGGCCGCCTGGAGGCACGGCTCGCCGCCGTCGCGCGACCTCGCGTCTGGTCGCTGGTCACCGCTGCGACGGGGGTCGCCGTGACGGCCGTCCTCGTCGGCGTCGACCGTGCGTGGTCGCCGGGAGCCCTGCTGCCGGTCGTGCTCGGCGGCGCGGCGGGCATCGCGGCGTACCTCGGGTCGAAGCGCGTCGCCGCCTGGGCGCTCGACGGGGTCGGGTCGGACACCGCGTCGATCGGGGTCGGGCGGGGCGCCTGGCGGATCCACGCCTACGCGTCGACGGTCGTGTTCGAGCGGGGGCTCGTCGTGTTCATGCTGTTCGAGATCCTGGACGGGGTGTACAGCCTGTCGGGCTCGGGCACGCTCGGCGCCGACGGGCTCGGTGCGCTCGAACAGGCCGCGGTCGCGGTGGCGGCGATCGGCGTCGGCGCGGTGTTCCTGGCGCGGTTGACCTCACGGTTGGACGAGGCCGCCGGGCTGAAGCGGTTGCGCTACCTGAAGGCCGGGGCGGCGTACGTGCTCGGCGTGCTCGCGGTGCTGCTCTGGGCGAGCCTGCTCGTGCCGATCCCGGGTGTCGTCGTCGGGTGGTTCGGCAGCGTGGTGATCGGCTCGGCGCTCGCGAGCTCCCTGCCGTGGCGAGCCTGGTGGCGTCGGCTGTCGCGGCGCCCGCACCCCGTCTGATCACGCGCCTGGAAGGATCCACCGGCGATCGGCGTTGACTTGCGGGTCGGACGACGATCGGAGTGCACGTGCTGGGTCCTGAACTGGTGGTCGTCCTCGGCCTGGCCATCGCGCTGACGGCGGGGATCGCGGACCGGATCCGGGTGGCCCCGCCGGTACTGCTGCTCGTGTTCGGCGCCGCGTTGGCGTTCGTGCCGCAGTTCGCCGACGTCGAGCTGCCCGCCGACGCCGTCCTGCTGCTGTTCCTGCCGGCACTCCTGTACTGGGAGAGCCTGACCACGTCGCTGCGCGAGATCCGGAAGAACCTGCGCGGCATCGTCCTCATGGGCACGCTGCTCGTGGTGGTCACGGCCGGAGCGGTCGCGGTGCTGCTCCACCTGCTCGGCCTGCCCTGGGGGCCAGCATGGGTGCTCGGCGCGGCGGTCGCCCCGACCGACGCGACCGCGGTCGGCGTGCTCACGAAGATGCTGCCCCGCCGCAACGTCACCGTCCTGCGCGCCGAGAGCCTGGTGAACGACGGCACGACCCTCGTCGTCTACGGCATCGCGGTCGCCGTCACGGTGGGCACGCAGGAGCTCACCTTCTGGGGCGTCTCGGGGATGCTCGTCCTGTCCTACGTGGGCGGGGTCGCCGCGGGCCTCGCCGCCGCGTGGGTCGGGACGCTCGTGCTGCGCCGGGTCGACACCGTGGTGCTCGAGAACCTCGTTACGTTGCTCGTCCCGTTCGGCGCGTTCCTCGCGGCCGAGGCCATCGGTGCCTCCGGCGTGCTCGCCGTCGTGGCGGCCGGCATCGTCGTCAGCCAGGTCGGTCCGAAACTCGACCGGGCCGAGACCCGCCAGCAGGTCCGGGCGTTCTGGTCGTTCCTGACGTTCCTGCTCAACGGCGCGTTGTTCGTCCTGGTCGGCATCGAGGCGATGGTCGCGGCACGGGCCCTCACGCCACCCGAGCTGCTCCGCGCCGCCGGGATCGTGCTCGCCGTCGCGGTGGTGCTCGTCGTCGTGCGGTTCGCCTTCCTCAACGCCGCGGGCGGCACCGTCTGGCTCGTCACGCGACGCACCGGCGGCGCACCGCGCGAGGGGCACCGCGACCGGCTCGTCAGCGGCTTCGCGGGCTTCCGCGGTGCGGTGTCGCTCGCGATGGCCGTCGCCGTGCCGCGCATGCTCGAGTCCGGCGCGGACTTCCCGGACCGCGACCTCATCGTCTTCGTGACGGCGGGCGTCGTCGTCGTCACGATCGTCGGGCAGGCCCTCGTGCTGCCGGCGGTCCTGCGGCGGGCAGCGCTGCCCGAGGACGAGTCGGTCGGCGAGGAGCGCCGCTTCGCGGAGCGGACCGCGATCGAGGAGGCGCTCGACGCACTCCCCCGGCTCGCACGGTCCACGGGCGCCGACCGGGCGACCGTCGAACGCGTCCGCAAGGACTACGAGGCGCACCTCGACGTCATCCAGGCACGCGAAGAGGACGACGACGAGCACCCGGCACTGCAGCGGCACGACTCCGCCGTCGCGCTCGAACTCGCCCTCGTGCAGCACAAGGCCGCGACCCTGCTGCGGCTCCGCGACTCGGACGAGATCGACGACCTGGTGCTCCGGCAGGTCCGCGCCGGCTACGACGCGGAAGAGGCACGGTTGGGCGGCATCACGCCGGCGTGACGCCACCGTCCGCGTCGTCGGAGGCCGCAGCGTCGGACGCGAGCGCCTTCCGACGCTGCGCGACCTGGACCGCGATCGCGACCGGGATCGCGGCGAGGGCGACCGCCCGCAACCACGGGCGGTCGAACACGTGCCGCGTGGCGTGGTCCAGCGACACCGGACCGGGGCCGCCGAGCGCGAACATCGCCGCCGAGAAGCCGAGGAACGCCGGGAACTCGAACCCGCCGTCGGCGTTGAAGAAGCCGTTCGGGGTGTGCACGCTCGACGCGACGCCCATCGTCGTCGCAGCTCCCGCGCCGGCGATCGGGGTGGCGAGTCCGAGTGCCAGTGCGGCGCCGGAGCCGGCCTCGCCGATCCCGGCCAGGACGGCGTTCCGTTTGGCGGGCCGGAAGCCCATCGCGTGCATGCCCTGCGCGGTGCCCTCGATGCCTCCGCCGCCGAAGGCGCCGAAGAGCTTCTGGGAGCCGTGCGAGACGAGGACGGCTCCGAGGGCGATGCGGAGCAGCGTCTTGGCGGTGACCGAAGCGGTGCTGGTGGTGTGCGAGCTCATGCGCGCGACGGTACGCCGCGACGGACGATCGTGAGCAGGAATGGTCGGGTTGCCCGGAGGCACCCGACCATTCCTGCTCACGAAGCGCGCCACGAAGCGCCGCGCGCCTACCGCTTCAGGTTCGTCAGCTCCTGCAGCACCTCGTCCGAGGTCGTGATGATGCGGGCGTTCGCCTGGAACCCGCGCTGCGCCACGATCAGGTTCGTGAACTCCTGCGACAGGTCGACGTTCGACATCTCGAGCGTTCCGGAGGCGAGCGAGCCGACGCCCGCCGATCCGGGGGTGCCGACGGAGGCCTGGCCCGAGTTCGCGGTCGCCCGGTAGCCCGAGGCGCCGGTCTTCTCGAGGCCGGCGGGGTTCGCAAAGGTCGCCAGGGCGATCCGTCCGAGGGCCAGCGAGGCGCCGTTCGAGAACGACCCGGTGACGGTGCCGTCCTTCGAGATCGAGTAGCCCTGCAGGGAGCCGGCCTCGTGGCCGTTCTGCGACGAGATCGACGCGGTGTTGAGCGACGCGAAGCCGGACAGCTGGGTCATGTCGACGGTGATCCCACCGACTGCCAGGGTGGAACCGGAGGCGATCGAGCCGTCGGTCTTGAAGGTGATCGTGCCGGTGGCGGAGGTCCCCTGACCGTTCGACGCCGAGACGTTCCACCCGGTGGTCGTGCGGGTGTACGCGAGCGACATGGTGTGCTTCGTGCCGTACTGGTCGTACACGGTGGCGTCACGGTTGAGCGTCTCGCCCACGGCGGTGTCCGACGGCAGGTTGCCGCTGACGGTGGCCGAGGTGGTCGACGTGGCGGGTGCGGCGGCGTCGAGGGGCAGACGGATGTCGGTCAGCTGGCCGCCGTCGTTGACGACGCCGTTCGTGGCCGAGTACCCCTGCACGATCTTGCCGTCGGCGGTGACCAGACGGCCGTTCGCATCGAAGTCGAAGGCCCCTGCACGGCTGTACACGGTGTCGTTGCCGAGGCGCGTGACGAAGAAGCCGTCGCCGGAGATCATCAGGTCGGTGGCCTTGCCGGTGGCCTGGGCCGAGCCCTGTGCGAAGTTGGTGGACACACCGGCGACCTGGACGCCGAGGCCGATCTGCGCGGGGTTCGTCCCGCCGATACCGGACTGCGGTCCGCCGGCACCCTGGGTCATCTGCGACAGGGTGTCCTGGAAGACGGTGGTCGACGACTTGAAGCCGACGGTGTTGACGTTGGCGATGTTGTTGCCGGTGACGTCGAGCATCTGCTGGTGCGAGCGGAGGCCGGAGATCCCGGAGTAGAGCGAGCGGAGCATGGTGCGTCCTTTCGGAGAGGCAGGAAGAGCAGGGAGGAAGAGGGGGAGAAGAACGGTCAGGAAGCCGGTGCGGTGGTGGTGATGCCGGAGATCACGTCGAGAGCGACCTCCTTGCCGTTCACGGTGACCGTGGGAACGCTGTTCGCGTAGGACACGGCTGAGGCGGTCCCGGTGACGGACTTCCCCGAATCGGCGTCGGTGTAGCTGACCTGCTTGCCGACGAGGTTGGCTGCGGCGATGCGCATCTGCAGCGAGAAGTTCTCGTTCCCCGTCGTGGTCTGGTTGGTGATCTGCTCCATCATCGCGAGCTGCGTCTGCTGGCTGATCATCTGGTTGGTGTCCATCGGCGACGACGGGTCCTGGTTCTGCAGCTGCGTGACGAGCAGCTTCATGAACACCTCGGAGTCCATCGTCTGAGACTTCTTCGCGGTCGAGTTCGCGGCGAGGGCCGCGGCCTGGGCAGCCTGGTCCACGCTGCCGGTGATGCCGTCGATGGGCATGGTCTGGTTCCTGTTCGTGAGCCGGTCAGGCGAGGACGTCGAGTCCCGCGGTGCGGATGGTGGAGGAGGAGGTGGTGGCGGCGGACGCGGGCTGCGTGGCGGACGTGCGCCGTGCCTCCAGGCCGGTGTCGGCACGCAGGCGGCCGTCGGCCGGTCGCTGGTCGCGACCCGGCGCCGTGTCCGGGTGGTTCTGGGAGGACAGGTCGAGCGTCGTGCTCAGCCCGGTGCCGGCGGCGTCGCGCCGCAGGTCGGGCAGCACCTGGCGGACAGCGTCGCGGCCCGCCTCGGACGCCGCAAACAGCTCCACGTGCATGCCGTGCGCCGTGACGTGCGCGCGGACCAAGACCGGTCCGAGGCTGTCCGGCACGACCTGCACGGTGACGACGTGCTCACCGGGGCCGGCCAGCGCGAGCGAGAACACCGGGCGCGCGAGCTGCTGCCCGAGCGGTGCCGGCGTGGCCGACGCAGACGGAGCCGCGGTGGCCGGGGTGGGCGCGGCGGTCGGCGTCGTGGGCAGGACGAAGGGCGTCTCGCCACCGCGGGCGGTGGTGACTGCCGGGAGGCCCGGATCACCCGCCGCCGCCCCCTGCTGGTCCGTCCCGTGGCCGGTCTGGGCACCGCGTGCGCCGGTCGCCGCGGCGACCGTCACGACGACAGGGGTCGCGGTCGCGGTGCCGTCCGCGGGAGTCGGGTTCGTGGGCGCGGCCTGCGCGGGGACCGCCGACGCGAGCGGTGTGGCGGCTGCGGTCGCTGCGGCGGCCGTGGGTGCGGCGGCCGTGGGTGCAGCGGACGTGGGTGCAGCGGACGTACGGATGGCGGACGTACGGACGGCGGCTGCAGCCGGGCCGACGTCGGTCGGGGTGGGCGGGACGCTCCCCTGCTGGGCGGTGGCGGCCAGGAGCTGCGCTGACGCGGTCGGCGCAGCGGTCGAGCGTGCCGTGGCGGGTGCCGGCGCCGGGGTGGACTCGCCCGCCGCTTCACCCGCGTCCGCACCGGCGGCTGCGTCGGAGCGTGCCGACTGCGCGGGGACCACGGGAGTCGCGGACAGCTCGGCCGGGGCCGGAACCGCGACTGCACCGGCCACCGGGGTCTCGGTCACGGGCGACCGCAGGACCGCCGGAGCCGTCGTCGCGGCATCCGCGGCGGACCCCGCTTCGAGCGTGGCGGACTCCGGAGCAGCGGTGGCGGCGGTCGCCGGAACCGGGGCGGCGGTGGGTGTGGGCACCAGTCCGGCGAGCAGCAGCGCCTGCGAATCGGCGGCCGGAGTCGTGTCGGCCGTGGCCGTGTCCGGCGTGGGCGGCGTCGTGTCCGGCGTGGGCGGCGTCGTGTCCGGCGTGGGCGGCGTCGAGGGCCTGGTGCCGTCGTCGGCCGCGGTGCCGGCACCGTCGTCGCGCGCCGCTGACCGGTTGCCGGCGCGAGGACCGGTCGCGGCCGCGGCGGTCAGGGCGGCGTCGAACGAGCCGGGCCCGGCAGGGTCGGTCGCACGGACAGGGGCAGCGGCTCTCGTCGGAGCGGGCGCGGGCTGGGTGGCGATGGTCAGGCTCATGAGGCGCTCCCGGTCTGCATCATGGACAGCAGCGCGGCGGTCTGCAGGTCGGTGGCACTGCTCGCGGCCGTGGTCGCGGTCGGCGCCGGGGTGGCGGACGCCTGGGCCGGCACGATGCGGCGGATGGTCGCGATGTCGGCGTCGGAGTACCAGTTGTCGACGATGCGGACGTCCTTGCCGGGGCGCGGCGCGTGCAGCACCTTGCCGTCGCCGACGTAGATGACGACGTGGCCCTCGCCCTTCGGGACGATGAGGTCGCCGGGCTGTGCGTCCTTCAGGGACCCGACCTCGACGCCCATCTTCGCCTGGTCCGGCACGACCCGTGGCATGGTCACACCGAGGTCCTTGAACACGGTCTGCACCAGGCCCGAGCAGTCCATGCCGGCGGTCGTGGTGCCGCCGAACACGTAGGGCACGCCGAGGTACTTCTTCGCGTCCGCGACGACGTCGGACCCGGTGGCGCCGCTGCCCGTGGCGAGCGTGCCCGCGCCCGCGTCGACCGATGTTGCGGGCGCGCTGCTGGTGGTCGCCGCAGCGGCGGCAGCAGCGGTCGCGGTGCCGGTGCCGGTGGAGCCCGTGGCGGTCGCCAGTGCATCAGCGAACGCGCTCGACGACGCACTGGTCGCGGCGGCGGACGACGACGAGCTGGCCGCCGGGGCCGCGCCCCCGCGCAGGGTGTCGATCTGGGACCGGATCTCGGAGATCCGGGAGAGCACCGCTTCGACGCTCATCGGGCACCACCTTCCGTGCGGCGTCGTGCCGCGATCTCGTCGAGGGCGTTCTGTTCGGTGCGGAGTTCCTCGGCGGCCTGCTCGGCGGCGTGCTTGCCCTCGAGCTTCTCCAGGCCGACCGCGGCACGCCGTGCGGCGGTGTACTCGTCCTGCGCACGGTCGGCGTCCGCGCGGCGGGTCCGCACGACGGCGTCGAGCTCCTCGAGCATGCCGCGGGTCGCAGCGCGCGCGGCGGCGACGGCGCTCAGGGTGGCGGCGTCCTCGATCGGCTGCGCGCCCTCGGTGTCGGCGAGGCTCCGGCGCGCGGCGATCCGGGCGTCGGCAGCGTCACGGACCCGTTCGTTCGCGGTGGCGAGCGAGGCGGCGGCGCGGTCCTGTTCGGTGTGGCGCAGGCGCAGGAGTCCGGCGAGCGGGAACCGGCGGGCCATCACGACACCCCCAGCTGCTGCACGAGTCCGCCGAGGCGCTGCCAGGAGGCGTCGGCGGTCGCCCGCTCGTCCATCCCCTGGCGCAGGAACGCGTCGATGGCGCCCTGGTGGTCGACGGCGGCGTCGACGAGCGGGTTCGAACCGCGCTGGTACGCGCCGACGTCGAGCAGGTCCTGGGCGCCGGCACGCGCGGCCATCACCTTCCGCAGCACGGTGGCGGCGGCGCGTTGCTCGGGTCGGGTGACCTTCGAGGCCACGCGCGACACCGAGCCGAGGGCGTCCACCGACGGGAAGTGCCCGGTGATCGCGAGCTTGCGGTCGAGCACGACGTGCCCGTCCAGGATGCTGCGGGCGGCGTCGGCGATCGGTTCGTTGTGGTCGTCGCCGTCGACCAGCACGGTGTACATGCCGGTGATGCTGCCGACCCGGTCGGTGCCGGCGCGCTCGAGCAGCCCGGCGAGCACCGAGAACGTCGACGGCGGGTAGCCCCGGGTCGCCGGCGGCTCGCCCACGGACAGCCCGATCTCGCGCTGCGCCATCGCGACGCGGGTGAGCGAGTCCATCATGAGCACGACGTCCTGGCCGGCGTCGCGGAACGACTCGGCGATGCGGGTGGCGACGAACGCCGCACGCAGGCGCATGAGCGCGGGCTCGTCGGAGGTCGACACGACGACGATCGAGCGGGCGAGACCCTCGGGCCCCAGGTCGTCCTCGAGGAACTCGCGCACCTCACGGCCACGCTCCCCGACCAGCGCGATGACGTTGACGGCGGCGTCGCTCCCCCGCGCGATCATCGACAGCAGCGACGACTTGCCGACACCGGAGCCCGCGAAGAGCCCCATGCGCTGGCCGCGGCCGACGGTGGTGAGGGTGTCGAGCACGCGCACGCCGAGCTGCATCGGGGTGTCGATGCGGGTGCGCGCCATCGCGTTCGGCGTCGCGTGGTCGAGCGGCACCAGGTCGACCGGCTCGCCACCGGCGCCGACGAGCGGGCCGCGGTCGTCGATCGGCCGGCCGAGCCCGTCGAGCACACGGCCGAACAGCCCGGCCCCCGTCGGCACGAGCACCGGACGGCCGGTGGGGCGTGCCGGGGTGCCGGCGGTGACACCGGTCAGGCGGCCGAGCGGCATGCAGCGCACGCCGGAGGCATCGGTGGCGACGACCTCGACCGCGGTCTGCACGCCGTCCTCTGCCCCGACCGTGACGACCTCGCCGACGTGGGCGTCGAGCCCGGCGATCGTCAGACCGAGGCCGACGGCGCTCGTGACGACGCCGACCCGCTGGGGCGCGGCCTGCCGCAGGGCGTCGTCGAGCCCCCGGGGCCGGAGCAGCGTGGCGCTCATGCCGACGCCCCCTGCAGCTCGACGCCGAGCGCCGTACGGGCGCGGTCGAGCGCGGTCGCGATCCGGGCGTCGAGGATGCCGTCGGGCAGGTCGACGACGGCGTCGCCGTCCCGCAGCGCGGGGTCCGCGACCACCGGGACGGGCAGGTCGACGTCGGCGACGCGGGCCGCATCCGCCGGGCTGAGCCGGACGGCCACCGGGACGCTGCGGTCGATGGACGCGAGCGCCCGCCGGACGGTGGTCTCGGCGCCGGACGTGATCCGTGCTTCCCGGTCGTCATCGGGACCGACCGCCGGACGGGAGGCGCGGATCTCGTACCCGACGATCGCCTCGGCCAGGTCCGTGGCCGCGCTGGCGACCGACGCCTCCGCGTCGCTCAGGACGGGTGCGACCGTGGACAGCATCGCGTTCGTCGCCGCGTCGAGGACCGCGATGCGGCGGACCGTGTCCGCGCGCAGCGACGCGGTCAGCGCGGCGTGCTCGGCTTGCAGGCGGGCGCGCAGGGCGTCCGTCTCGGCCTGCGCGGCGCGGAGCCCTGCGGTGTAGCCGGCCGCGTGGCCGCGGACGTCCGCACCGGACGCACGCTCGCGCCCGGCGGCGTCGCCGATGACGGGGAACGCGATGCGCTGCACGGTGCCGGCGGTCGTGGTGTCAGTCAACGAGCTCGTCCTCCTCGGCGCGGTGCACGGTGATGACGCCCTGCGCCTCGAGCTCGCGCACGGAACGGACGACCTCGGCGCGCGCCTCCTCCACCTGCGAGACACGGACCGGGCCCATGGCCTGCAGTTCGTCGTCGAGCAGCGAGCGGTTGCGCTCGGACACGTTCGCGCGGATCGTCTCGACGACGGGTCCGGCCGCACCCTTCATGGCGGTCGCCAGCAGCTTCGAGTCGATGCCGCGGAGCACCTGCTGGATGTCGCGGGACTCGAGCTTGACGATGTCCTCGAAGGTGAGCATGCGCGAGCGGATGTCCTCGGCGAGCTCCGGGTCGCGGGCCTCCAACCCGTCGAGGACGGCCTTCTCGGTGGCGACGTCGGAGCGGTTGATGATGTCGACCAGGGGCGCGATGCCCCCGACGACCTCGACGCTCTCGCGCGGCGACACGACGGCGCCGGCGCGCTGCCGCAGGACACCCGCGACGATGCCGACGGCTTCCGGGGTCGCGCTGCCCATCGTCGCGAACGCCTGCGCGACGTCGGTGCGGACGCGCTCGTCGACACCCGCGAGGACGGCGCTCGCCTGCCCCGGCTTGAGGTGCGCGAGGACGAGGGCGATGGTCTGCGGTAGCTCGCCCTCGAGCAGGGTGATCACCTGACCGGGCTCGGCGTCGTCGAGGAAGTCGAAGGACTGGCCCGCCAGGTTCGAGGCCAGGCGGTCCATCACGCCGGCAGCCCGCTCGGCGCCGAAGGACGCCTCGAGCAGCCCGAGCGCGGTCTCCTTGCCGCCGCGCTTCTGCAGCCGACCGCTCATCGTGATCCGGTGGAACTCCGACATGGTCTGGTCGACGACGGTGTCCTCGACGCGGCGCATCCGGACGATCTCGGCCGAGATCTCCTCGGCCTCCATCTCGGTGAACTGCTTCATCACCTCGGCGGCGCGCTCGGTCTCCATCTGCATGAGGATGAGCGCGACCTTCTGCGCGCCGCTCAGCGTGCGGTCGCTCGAGTTCTTGCCGGTGCCGTTGCCCGGGCCGCCGGCGCTCGGCATCAGGGCGCTCACACCGGCGCCCGGTCGTCGAGGAGCCCGCGCAGCAGCTCGGCCGTGCGCTTCGGGTCGCGTTCGGCCAGCGCGGAGATGTCCTGGCGGCGACGCTCGGCCGTGATCTCGTCGGTCGTCAGCACCTCGGTCGGCGGGTCACCTGCGGGCATCGTCGACAACACGGCGGTCGGGGCGTCACCGGCACCGAGGGTCGCACGGTCGGCGGCGCCGTCCATCGCGAGGGGCAGCTGGAACGTCTCGCCGGCGAAGGCGTCGAGCTCGCCGAGGTCGACCGCCTCGCGCTCCTGCTTCCGACTGCGGCGGGCGATGACGAACATGACCGCGATGAGGGCGAGCAGGATGCCGATGACGATGCCGGCGGTGCGGATCGACGACCACAGGGCCTCCTGCTGATCGGCCTTCTGCTGCGCTTCGAGGGCCTTGGCGGCCTGGTCGGCGCCGCTGGTGTCGAAGTCCATCATCGCCACCTTGACCTGGTCGCCGCGGGCCTGGTCGACGCCGGCGGCGGCGGAGACCAGGTCGTTGATGCTCTGCAGGTTCGCGTTCTGCACGGCGTCGGCCTTCGAGTTCAGCGCGACCGAGATGGTCTGCCGGTCGAGGGACCCCGAGGGGATCTGCGTGGTCTCGGTGGTGTGGTCGACGGCGTTGTTCTTCGTCGCCGACTCGTTGGTGTACCCGTCGTCGCCCGTGCCGCTCGTCGCCGTCCCGTTGGGCACGGCGATGTTGTCCGGGCCGAGGACCCCGGTCGCACCCTTCGACGCACCGGATCCGGCGCCGTACTGCTCGGTGGTGCTCGACTCGTTGAGCGCGACCGGTCCGGAGGTCGGGGTCGTGTAGCTCTCCGACGTGCGGGTGCCGGACTCCTGGTTCATCGTGCCGGAGACCACGACGGTCGCGTTGCCGACACCGAGGGTGGTGTCGAGCAGGTCCTGGATCTTCTTGCTCGTCGCGGCGTCGTAGTCGGCGGCCTGGTCGGCGCCGCTGCCGGTGGCGCCGGTGCCGACGGCGGACAGCGTCTGGCCCTTTGCGTCGACGACCGAGACGTCGGTGGGCTGCATGCCCTCGACCGACGCGCTGGTCAGGTGCACGATCGCCTGCACCTGGTCGGTGCTGAGCTGCGTGCCGTTGTCGGTGGCGATGAACACCGACGCCGTCGGGTCCTTCTCCTCGGACACGAACACGGACTTCTCCGGGATCGCGAGCTGCACGGTCGCGGTCTGCACGCCGTCCATCGCGCCGATGGTCTTGGCGAGTTCGCCCTCCATCGCCCGCTTGTAGGTGACGTCCTGCTGGAACTCCGAGCTCGTCACGCCCATCTGGTCGAGCAGCGAGTACCCGCCCTCGTTCGACGACGGCAGCCCGTTCGACGCGGCCTTGAGGCGCTCCGAGTAGACCTGCGCCTGCGGCACGAGGATCGTCGCGCCGCCGTCGGTGAGCTGGTACGGCACACCGTCGGTCTGCAGCTGGTCGGTGATGGAGCTCGCGTCGGCGGCGGCCAGCCCGGTGAAGAGCGGCGCGTAGGAGGCCTTGCCGAGCCACGACGCCAGGGCGATCCCACCGAGCACGAGCGCGGCGATCACCAGGATCGCGATCGTGCGCTGGGCGGCGGAGAAGCCCTTGACGTACGCGGACAGGCGCGCGAAGACGTTCTTGACGGCGACGGGCATCAGGCCTGCATCCTCATGATCTCGTTGAAGGCGTCGACGCCCTTGTTGCGGACGGCGGAGACGAGCTCGAGCGTGACCTGCGCGCGGGTGGCGGCGATGGTCGCGTCGTGGATGTCGTCGAGGTTGCCGGTGACGGCCTTGAGCGCGAGGGTCTTCGAGTCGCTCTGCAGCGCCTGCAGCCCGTCGACGGCGTTCCCGAGGCTGGCGGCGAACCCGCTGCCGTCGGTGCTGGTCGCGCCGGCGGTTCCGGCGACGTCGCTGGACGTGCCGGACACGCTCGTCAGCGCGTTCGTCATCGCGTTGGTGGTCACACCGTTGACGGCGTCGATGGGCATCAGTTCTTCCCGATCTGCAGTGCCGCCTCGTAGGCGGTCTTGGCACGGTCGACCACGGCGGCGTTCGCCTGGTAGCCGCGCTGGGCCATGATGAGGTCCGCCATCTGCGTGCCGAGGTCGATGTCCGGCATGCGGACGTAGCCCTCGTCGTTCGCGAGCGGGTTGTCCGGGTCGTAGGTCACGCGGCCGGCCGCGCTGCCGAACGCGGCGCCCTTGACGTAGGCGCCGGACACGCCGTTGCCCTCCTGCACCTCGACGTAGCGTGCCTGGAACGCGGTGTCGTCCATCGACTTCACGGTGTTCGCGTTCGCCATGTTGTCCGCGACGGCGTCGAGCCACTTCCGGTGCACGGTCATGCCGGTGCTCGCGATGCCGATCGCGTCGAAGGTCGTCACGAGTTCGTCCGCATCGCCGCACGGACGCTGGTGAGCTCGGAGTTCATCGCCTGGGTGGCGAACTGGTACCGGAGCACGGTGTCGACGTTGGAGAGCGTCTCCTCGTCGAGGTTGACGTTGTTGCCGTTCGTGTTCGTCGGCTCGAGGCTGCGGGCGACCGTCGGCGCGGTGTCGCCGCTGCCGTCGGTGATCGACTTCGCCAGGGCGTCCTCGAACTGGACCTTCTCGGCGTGGTAGTTCGGCGTGTTGATGTTCGCGATGTTGTTCGCGATCACCTTCTGGCGCATCGACAGGCCGTCGAGAGCGCTCTGCAGCGCGACGCTCGTCACGGAATCGAACACGGTGGTCCCCTCGTCAGGCGTCGTCGGTGGACGTCGCCGTGCGGTGGTGGCCGATCCGTGGCCGAACTGGTGAGCGATCCGTGCTCGTGTGGCGCTATCGGTGCCCGTCGCGCGCCGCGTTAGCCCTCGCCCCGAACGGGGGTGGCCGGTGCGCGTCCGTCCGATGCAGAACGACATCCTCGTTGTCGTACGACGACCACCTCGTCGCACCTTGCGCCCGCCCGGTGTTGCACGCGCGGGCGGGCGACACCATCGATGTCGAACGACGTCGAGCATGTCGTTCCGGGTCGAGCGCGCGACGGGTCAGGCGGAGGCGTCGAGGTACACCGCGCGACGCGGCTCGCGCGTCGCGTCGACGGCCCGCAGGGCACCGAGGTGCTCGAGCGTGGCCCGTCGGTCCGACTCCAGTTCCGCGATGCGGTCCCGCTGCGCGGCGAGCAGCCGGGAGGCACGCCCCACCAGGTCGCGCGGCACCGGACCCAGCCCGGCCGGCTCCGACCACCCCACCACGGCCGTGGGGTCGGCCGCCTGCCGGGCGGCGTCGTGCTCCAGGGAGTCGAGCAGGGCCTCCCAGGCGGGGCGGTGGTCGACCGGCTCAGGCGACGGTGTCGGCTCAGGCGACACCGAGGGCTCCGCCCGTCGCCTGCTGGCGTGCCGGCGTCGCCGGGAGCGACGCCGCGGCGTCGTGCCATGACTGCCGCAGCGGTTCGAGGATCCGGATGCAGTCCCGCGTGGCCTGGACGTCTCGGTGCACGTTCGCGGTGATGAGGGACGTCGACGCGTAGTTGTAGACGGCGAGCAGGCCCTCACCCCCGTCCCAGACGTCGATCCGGAGCGTCGACGACAGCTCGCCGACGATCGCCTGGGCGTGCAGGAGCTGTTCGCGGGCGGCGTCCCAGTCGGCGCCGGTCTGTGCGGCCTCGGCACGGTGCAGGTCGAGCAGCAGCCGGTCGTAGAGCATCGTGACGAGCTGCGCCGGGGTGGCCGACAGGACGGCTTCGTTCGTGTACTGGGCGCGACGCTGGTCGGTCACGGTGCGGGGCTGCGCAGCCTGCCGGAAGGCGGCGGCCTGGAAGTCGAAGGTCATGGTGATCCCGTCAGCTCGTCGTCGACGCGAGCTGGCTGGCGAGCCAGCTCGACTGGGACTGGAGCTTGCTGAGGCTGGTCTCGAGCGACGAGTACAGCGTCTGGAGCGATGCGCGGCGCATCGTGAGTCGGTCAGTCCAGCTGTCGATCTGGGTGTTGAGGTCCTTGGCGACCGCCTGCTGGCCGGTGATCGCCGTGGTGAGGGACCCGTCGTACTTGTCGGACGCCGCCGTCGCGGCGGCACCGACGTTCGTGGCGACGCCGGAGAGCATCGCCTGCGTGCCCTCCGGGTCGGTGGCGAGGGCCTTCTGGAAGACGTCGGCGTCGAAGGTGAAGCTGCCGTCCTTGGTGATCGTGATGCCGATCGACGACGGCGACTTGCCGCCGACGGGCGCCGACATGGTGCTGCCCAGGCGCTGCACGGCGTCGCGTGAGGTCCCGTCGCCCATCAGGACGCCGGCGGTGGTGATCGTGGCGCCGCTGGTCGCGCTCGTGGTGCTCGTGACCGCCGTGTTCGTCTTGTAGTAGGACGTGATCGCGTTCATCGCGTCGACGAGTCCGGAGGCCACGGCCTGGGCCTTCGTGGTGTCCTGCGCGACGCCGACCGTGACCGGGTCCGTCGACGCCTTCGACACGGTGACGCTGAGCCCGGGCACCAGGTCGGTGAAGGTGTTCGTCGCGCTCGTGATCGTCTGCTCGGCGGCGGTGCCGGCCCACAGCGTGACGCTGGCGTCCTTCGCCTGGGCGACGACCGCGGCGCCGACCTCGGTCAGCACGTTCGTCGCGGTGCCGGCGGCGACCTGGTCGGCGGTCCCCCGGTACACCTCGAAGCCGCCAGCGGCGCCGGTCTTGGTGGACGTGAGCTGCAGCCGGTAGAGCTTGGTGCCGTCGGCAGCGGCGCCCGCGGCGACCTTCGTGGCGGTGACGCCTGCCCCGGACTTGTTGATCGCCGAGACGGTGTCGTCGAGGGAGCCCGACGACGGCGTGACGGTGGTCTTCGTGCCGTCCGCGCCCACCAGGGTGATCGGCTCGGCGGCGGCCGACCACGTCGACATCGCGGCGGTCACCCCGACCTGCGCGGAAGCGGTCGCACCGACGGTGAACGTCAGCGACCCGGCGCTCGCGTTCGTGCCGGTCACGGCGGTGACGCCCGACGACGAGCTCGTGGCGGTGAACAGGTCGAGCGAGGTCGCCTTCGCGGCGTCCTTCGCCTTCGTCGCGAGGGCCTGCACCAACCCGTTGATCGTCTGCAGTGACGAGATGAACGAGTTGGTGCTCGTGAGCTTGTTCTTGAGCAGGGTCTGCGGCACGCCCTCGACGCTCATCAACGAGTTGATGAGGTCGGTCGTCTTGAGCCCGCTGACGAGCCCGTCGATCGCGAGGCTGGTGCTCGAGGACACGGACGATGACATCGTCGACACTCCCTGGCGTCGTGGGGATGGTCAGGAGGGCGACGCCGCCTCCCGGGAAGCCTGAACGATCCCGGAAGGCGGCGTCGTGGGTGCTAGCGCAGGAGCGAGAGCACGCCCTGCGTGCTCTGGTTCGCCTGCGCGAGCATCGACGTGCCGGCCTGGCTGAGGATGTTGTCGCGCGTGTACTTGACCATCTCCTCGGCCATGTCGACGTCGGTGATGCGCGAGCCGGCAGCGGTGAGGTTCTCCTTGGCCACGTTCGTCACGTTGATGGCGTGGTCGAAGCGGTTCTGGACAGCACCGATGCTCGAACGTGCCGAGGACACGTACTTGATCTGCTCGTCGATCGCGGTGATCGCGGCCTGAGCGTTCGTCGCGCTGTCGAAGGTGAGGGCGCCGACCGCGGTCGACACGGACTCCACGTTCGCCTTCGACAGGTCGACGTCGATCTGGCTCGCTGCGTCGCCGTTGGCGCCGACCTGGAACTTCAGGACGCCTGCGGTGCCGGCGGAGCCGTCGAGCAGGTTGATGCCGTTGAAGTTGGTCGACTCCGAGATGCGGGTGAGCTCCTTGGTGAGCTCGCCGACCTCGGTCGTGATCGCCTTGCGCGAGTCCTCGTTGTTCGAGTCGTTACCGGCC
The DNA here is from genome assembly GCF_057812125.1 of Curtobacterium sp. ABR8. Taxonomy (NCBI): domain Bacteria; kingdom Bacillati; phylum Actinomycetota; class Actinomycetes; order Micrococcales; family Microbacteriaceae; genus Curtobacterium; species Curtobacterium sp. ABR8. Next base: position 2,004,160 of record NZ_CM173818.1, on the reverse strand, counting down.
TGGACGGCCAGGTCGCGCATGCGCTGGAGGATCGAGTGGGTCTCGGTGAGGCCACCTTCAGCGGTCTGCACGACGGAGATGCCGTCCTGCGCGTTGCGGGCGGCGACCGTGAGGCCACCGACCTGGGACTTCAGCCCCTCGGAGATCGACAGACCGGCAGCGTCGTCGGCAGCACGGTTGATGCGGAGACCCGACGAGAGCTTCTCGAGGGACTTCGACAGGTCGTTCTGCGTCGCGTTGAGGTTCCGGTACGTGTTGAGTGCCGAGAGGTTGGTGTTGATGGACATACCCATGGTGGTTTCCTCCGTGAATTCTGGGTCGTACTACAGCCCGTCCGTGGGCTGACGTGGATGACTCTCGACCGGGTGCCGGGAGTCGTTAGGGAATCGACGGAAATGACCGTCGACGGTTCAGCTCGCCGCCACGACGACCGGCGCGGTCGCGTCGTGGACGGCACGCGCGACGCCGGCGGTGGCGTTCGACGCGACACGTGCGAGGTAGGCGCTCCGGCGGGCCGCCGTGGTGCGCGAGGCGGGTTCGGCGACCGCGCCGCCGTCCCCGTAGTGCGCGGCCAGGCCGTCGCGGAGCAGGCGCATCGCCTCCGAGCGCTGCTGCGACACGGCGGAGTGCGTGATGCCGAGCTCCGCGGCGACGTCGGTCACCGAGCGGTCCCCGAAGTAGACCGCCTCGACGACGAAGCGCATCCGCTCGGGCAGCGCCTCGACGGCTGCACGCAGGTAGCGGCGCTTCTCGGCCTCGAGCAGGTCGTCGCCCGGCAACGGCAGGTCGGCGGCGACGAGGTCGTGCACGGTCTCGTCGAGGGGCGCGACGATGCGGGCCGCGTCGCTCATGGCGTCCGAGGCGGTCTGCCGGTCCACGCCCATCGCGTCCGCGATCTCCTGCACGCCGACGCTCCGGCCGAGTCGGGCGGACAGGGCCTCCTGCGTGGCGAGGGTCTCACGGATGCGCTTCCGGGTGCCGCGCGACGCCCAGTCGGCGGAGCGCATGTCGTCGGCGAGGGCACCGGCGATCCGGGTCCGGGCGTAGGCGCCGAAGGGGACGCCGAGGGTGGGGTCGAACGCGTCGGCAGCGGCGACGAGTGCGAGCGAGCCGACGGCGGCGAGGTCGTCGCGGTCCAGGTGCGTGGCACGGGAGCGGACGTCGGCGACGATGTAGCCCACGAGCGGGAGGTGCTCCACGATCATCGCGTTGCGTGCGGTGCGGTCCATGCTGATCCCCTGATCGACCTGAGGTGACTGTCCTGACTCACCCGTCCGTGGGCACGGCGAACGCCGGCCTCGGATGGCCGGTGCGTACGCCGAAGACCCGCCCGGTTCCCTCCGAGCGGCGCACCCCGCGCCTCGTTCGCGCGGTTCGAGGTCGCCCTCGTGGTGCGTTCCGAATGTATCGGCTGGCAATGCGCTGTACGGGGGTCGATCAGTCCCCAGTGCGGGGGTGTTCCCGGTGTTTCGGGGTCGGCATTTGTGGGGACACCGGGTCGGGAACGGTCGTTCTCGTCCCCCATCGGGGGTCACTGGTCCACGGCGGGACGCTGTCCGTTCCACGCACTCGGCCTCGGGCCTTACGGGCGGTGCCACAGCGTCGATAGGTCTCGGTGTCCGCCGGAAGGTGGACCGGAAGACCCGAACACCCGACGACGACCCACACGGGAGGAGCTGATGAGCGTGAACGACCTGTCCGCCGTGCTCTGGCGCGAACGCGAACTGCTCGAGCTGCTCACCTTCAAGCTCGAGGAGGAGCAGCTGCTGCTCACCGCGGGCCGCTCCCGATGGGTGTCGCACGCCAGCCGCGAGGTCGAGCAGGTCCTCGAACGACTCCGCAGCACCGGCCTCGAACGCGCCGCGTCGAGTGCCGAGGTCGCCGAGGAGTGGGGCGTCCCCGCCGACGCACCCCTGCGCGAGGTCGTCGCCGCCGCACCGAACGGACCGTGGGGTGAGATCCTCGCCGCGCACCTGACCGCGATGGTCGAACTGACCACCCAGATCGGCGCCCTGCGCGACGAGAACGACCGCTTCCTGCGCACCGCCGCCCAGGCCACCGAGGAGACCCTCGCCGGCACCGTGACGAACGCCGCGACCTACGACGCCTCGGGCACCTCCGGCGCCGGCTCCGACGGCGCCCGCCTGTTCGAGGGGACCCTGTAACCCCGTGGTCAGCACCTTCGGCTCCCTCGCCACCGCGTACTCCGGACTCGCCGCGGCCCGCGCCGGCATCGACGTCACCGGCCAGAACATCGCGAACGCCGGCACCGCCGGGTACACGCGGCAGCGCGTCACGCAGAACTCGATCCCGGCGACCCAGACCGGTTTCATGCGGGGCACCGCCGCCCTCGCCGGGCAGGGCGTCTCGGTCGACGGCATCGCCCGGCTGGCATCGCTGACGCTCGACGTCGGCGTCCGGGTCGCCGCTGGTTCCTCCGCCTACGCCGACGCCCGCGCGACGGCCCTGTCCGCCCTCGAGACCGGCCTGCACGAGCCCGGCAAGGACGGCCTGAGCGCCAAGCTCGACGCCTTCTGGTCGTCGTGGAGCGAACTCGCCAGCCACCCGGACGACCCGGGTGCCGCCAGTGCCGTCCTCGGAGCCGCCGGCACCGTCGCCGCGGCCCTGGCCTCCGGCTCCAAGGCGGTCGACGCGCAGTGGTCCTCGGTCCGGGGCACCGTGGCCGGCCAGGTGACGCAGCTGAACGACGCCGCGAAGCAGGTGGCCGACCTCAACGGGCGGATCCGCACCGCGCTGGCCTCCGGCGGCACCGCCAACGAACTCCTCGACCAGCGCGACCAGCTCACCGAGCAGATCGCGACGCTCGCCGGCGGGACGACCCGCACCAACGCGGACGGCACGGTCGACGTGCTGCTCGGCGGGAACCCGCTCGTCCAGGGCACCGACGCCCGCGCCGTCGCCCTCGGCGGTGGCGAACGCCTCGCCGACGGCGCGGCGGTCACCCTCACCTGGACCTCCGGCAGCGCCGGCGCGGTGTCCCTCAGCGGTGGGTCGATCGGCGGCGCCCTCGCCGTCCTCGCCCCGGCGGACGGGAACGGTACGGGCGGTGCGCTCGCGCAGGCCGCCGCGTCGTACGACGCCGTCGCGACCCAGCTCGCGACCACGGTCAACGCCGTGCACGCCACCGGCACGACCCCGGCCGGCACCACCGGTACCGCCTTCTTCGCCCTCGCGGCGGGTGTCCCCGCAGCACAGGGCCTGTCGGTCGTCCCGACGGACGGCAGCGGTCTCGCGACGCGGAACGCGGCGGGGCAGCTCGACGACTCGTTCGCCGACGCGCTCTCGCGACTCGGCACGGGCCCCGGTGCTGCCGACACGACCTGGGCGACGTTCGTGGCGGGGGTGGGCACCGCCTCCCGGTCGGCCGCCACAGAGTCGACGCTCACCGGACTCGCCCTGACCAACGCGCGCACCCAGCAGCAGTCGAGTGCGGGCGTCGACCTCGACGAGGAGAACGTGAACCTGCTGAGCTACCAGCACGCGTACCAGGGCGCGGCACGCGTCCTGACCGCCGTCGACGAGATGCTCGACACCATCATCAACCGAGTCGGACTCGTCGGGAGGGGCTGATCGTGATCACCCGGGTGACCACCCAGATGTCGATGGCCGCGGCCTCGGCCCGCCTGCAGACCGGTGCGGCGCGCGTGGCGCAGCTCACCGAGCAGGCCACCACGCTGCAGGCGATCCAGAAGCCGTCCGACGACCCGGTCGGCACCGCGTCGTCGATGCAGGTGCGCAAGGAGCAGGCCGCCGCGGCGCAGTACACGCGCAACGCGAACGACGCCGTGGCCTGGCTGGCGACCACCGACAGCGCCCTGTCGAGCGTCTACTCCGTGCTCAACAGCGTGCGCGACCTGACCGTGCAGGCGGCGAACTCCGGCACCATGAGCGACACCGACCGCGACGCCTTCATCACGCAGTTCCGGTCGCTGCAGTCCGACCTCGAGGCACGGGCCAACACGACCTACGGCACCCGGTCGGTCTTCGCCGGTGCCTCGACCGCTGCCGCCGCGTACGACCCGGCGACCGGGTGGGCAGCGTCCGGCACGGACGTCACCCGCCGGATCGGTGACGGTACGACCGTGCGCGTCGACACCGCAGGGGCCGACGTGTTCGGCACCGGGGCGTCGTCGGTGTTCGGCGTGCTCGACTCCATCGTCAGCGACCTGCAGAACGGGGTGAACGTGAACGCGCGGATCAACGACGTGGACGGTGCCCTCGGGGCCGTCCGCGGCGCCCAGGCCGACGTCGGTGTCCGGCACGCCACCGCCCTCGCCGCCCAGGACTCGCTGAAGACCGCGTCCGTCGCGCTCGAGAACCGCCGCGCCGGCATCGAGGACGTCGACCTCGCCAAGGCCGTCCTCGACCTGCAGGTGCAGCAGACCAACTACCAGGCAGCCCTCGCCGTCACCGCGAAGGTCCTGCAGCCGACCCTGATGGACTACCTCCGATGAGCATCTCCCTGACCTTCGCCGTCCCGCCGTTCGGCCTGTCCCCCGCGCCCGTGTTCACGCTGACCCCGGTGGACGGCGCCGAGGGCCTGTTCACCCTCGTCGGGGGTTCCTCGCGCATGTTCGTGCTCGACGCCGCGGTGCACCTGCCGTCGTACTCCCCCGAGCTCACCGACGAGCAGGCCGCCGGGCTCGAGCTCACCGACCCCGCCGACGCCATGCTGCTCGTGGTGGCGAACCCCGGCGCGTCCGGCACGACCGTCAACCTGCTCGCACCCATCGTCGTGAACGCCCGGACCGCCGTGGGCGCCCAGCTCATCCTGGAGGACCAGGACCTGCCGCTGCGGGCGGAGCTCGCGCGGGCGTAGGGGGGCGGGTCGGCCGGGTCGGCTCGGCAGCTCGGTCGACTCGGAACGACGTCCTCGATGTCGTACGACATCGAGTTCGTCGCACTTGCGCGCACGCAACAATTGCACGCGCGGCCCGGCGACAACATCGACGTCGTGCGACATCGCTGTTGTCGCACCTTGCACGGGCGTCGGTCCAGCTTCGAACACGCGTACGCCCTCGGCCCAGGGCACCGATCCCCGCAGGACCCTGTCACCGGTCGACCCCGAACGACGTCCTCGATGTCGTACGACTTCGAGTTCGTCGCACCTGCGCGCGCGCAACAGTTGTACGCGCGGCCCGGCGACAACATCGACGTCGAGTGACATCGCTGTTGTCGCACCGTGCGTTCGCCTCACCCCTCCACAGACTGGAGGCCCGGCTCGTTCTCCACAGATCGTCGCTCCGAACCGACGTGGTCGGCTCCCACCGCCGATCGTTGAGACATGAACGACCGAGTCCTGGCCATCCCCCTCATCCGCACCGGCGACCATCCGAGCGCCGAACGGCGTGCGCTCCAGCGTCGCGTGCACCGCGGCTCGCTTGCCGCGATCCGGCCCGGCGTGCTGGTCGATCCGTCGCTCGTACACGGGCTGCGGAGCGAAGACCGTCTGCTCCTGCTCGTCCGGGCGACGGTCCCGTCGGTCAGACTGCCGCGCGCGTTCTCGCACTCGTCCGCGGCAACCGTGCACGGACTGCCCTTCACGGCAGCGGCGCCCGACCGGGTCGAGGTCGTCGACCCTCGGTTGACCCGGCCGGAGACCACGGCGCTCGCCCGGGTCAGGCCGGGGCACGCGATCGACGACTCCGGCGGACGATGGACCGGGACTCCTCCGACCATGCCGATCGAGATCGACGGCTCGCCGGTGACGTCGTTGGTCCGGACGCTCGTCGATGTCTCTGCCACTGCACCGCTGGACCAGGCCGTACCGATGATCGACCAGGCGCTGCGCGAGCGACGGGTCCTGACGGAGATGCTCCGCGACGAACTCTCGGCCCACGAGCGGAAGGGGTCCGAGAAGGCAGGGACGGCGATCGGGATGGGATCGGCGCTGTCGGGGTCGCCGGCGGAGTCGGTGTGCCGGGTGCGCTTCCGGCAGGTCGGGGCGCCGGAGCCGGTGCAGCAGCGCGAGTTCCGACGGACCGGTGGCGGGGCGGCCGTCGTCGACTTCTGGTTCCCGGAGCAGGGCGTCGTGGTCGAGGTCGACGGCCGCGCGAAGTACGAGGACCCGACGATGCTCGAGGGGCGGAGCACCGCCGAGGCGCACTGGCGGGAGAAGCGTCGCGAGGACTTCGTCCGGTCGTTCCCCGAGGTGCGGTTCGTGGTCCGGCTGTCGTGGGCCGACCTGATGCAGCCCGACCGCGTGCGCGCCGCGCTCCGCCGGGCAGGGGTCCCGTGCCGGTGACGAGGCGACGACCGACACCCGGTCGTCCGCCGGCGTCAGCGGCTCGGCGCCTCCGGGTGGTGTGCACGCTGCCGTTCGACGACGAGCGGCGCACTCGGCGCGCTGCCGCCGACGACCACCTCGCCGACGCCGACCCGCGCTCCGTGCACCCGTCCGATCCCCTTGACCACCCCGGCACGTCGGTCCGGGTCGGCCTCGCGGTGGTCGCCGCCCGCTGCGAGCACGGCGTCCCGAACGGCGACCGCACCCAGCACCTGCGCCCCGGCACCGAGGACGGCGGGCCCTTCGACGAGGCATCCGCCGGACAGTCGAGCGCTGTCGCCGACGCGCACGTCCGACCCCGTCGCCGTGATCGTGACGGGACCGGGCCCCAGTTCTGCACCGGACCCGATGGTCACCCGGGCAGCGGTGGCGACGAGGGTGACCTGGCCCGGACCGAGCCGCGCGCCGGATGCGACGGTGATCGAGCCCCCGGCACGGGTCTCGAGCACGGTTCCCGGGTAGAGCACCGCCCCGGCTGCCAGGACCACGTCCGTACCGATGAGCACCGAGCCGGGATCGAGCACACGGACCTCGGGCAGCAGACCGAGCACCTCGGCGACCGTCAGGAACCCGGCGGCCCGCCGAGCGTCGTCCGCCGGATCCGGCGCGCCGTCGATGTCCATCCAGCGAGCCTCCCACATGCCCGGCGTACGGTGAGCGCATGGCCCGCTCCCCGAAGGACCAGGCGATCGTGCCGCTGCCGAACGCCCAGGTCTCCCCCATGCCCGACGACTCCCGGATCCCACAGGTGCAACAACCCGCCGGGTGGGTCAAGTTGCTCGACCGTGCCATCAGCGTCCAGCGCCCGGTGGTCGTCGCGCACGTCAACGCGATCCGCCGACGCAAGCCGGACGCCACCCCCGCCGAGGTCATCCAGATCCTCGAGCGGCAGTACCTCACCGCGGTCACCACCGGTGGCGCAGCGGTTGGTGCGAGTGCGGTGATCCCCGGCGTCGGGATGGTGGCAGCCCTCGGGCTGAGTGGTGCGGAGACGATCGGGTTCCTCGAGACGACCGCGCTGTTCGCTCAGTCGGTGACCGAGGTCCACGGCATCGCCCTGGACGACCCCGAACGGGCACGGACCCTGGTGATGGCGATGATCCTCGGCGCGCCGGGCACGCAGCTGATCAAGCAGCTCGGCGGGCAGATCGCCGGCGGCCAGGCACGCACGGCGTTCTGGGGCGAGATGGTGACCTCGTCGTTGCCGAAGCAGGTCGTGAACGGCCTCGGCGGACAGGTCCGCGACCAGTTCATCAAGCGGTTCGCGGTCCGTCAGGGGACCTCGGTGCTCGGCCGTGCACTGCCGTTCGGGATCGGCGCCGCCGTTGGCGGGCTCGGCAACCACGCGCTCGGGCGGAAGGTCATCCAGGCCTCGCGGACCGGGTTCGGGCCGCCGGCCGCGCACTTCCCGATCGTGCTCGAGCCGAAGTCGGGCAAGCAGCCGAAGTCGGACAAGCAGCCGAAGTCGGGAAAGCAGCCGAAGGCCGACAAGCAGTCCAGGGCCGACAAGAACCTGAAGACGGAGAACCAGCCCAAGCCGAAGGGCCTGGGCTGGCGCCGAGGATCCGCGAAGGACGAGGACCTCTGGTCGGAGACCCCCGAGCGCTGAACCGCTCGGCTCGGGAACCGGCACGGCCCGGTCAGAACGACCGAACCGGCGTCCTGACCACCTGCCCGGCGTGCGCGAACCCGCCGCCGAACCCGAACAGCAGCGCGGGGACGCCCTCGGGCAGGTCGCCGCGCGCCCAGGCCTTCGACAACCCAAGCGGCACACTGGCGGCCGAGGTGTTCCCGGACTCGACGACGTCGCGGATGACGAACTTCGACTCGCCGCCGAGTGCGGTGACGAGCGGCTCGATGATCCGCAGGTTCGCCTGGTGGAACGCGAAGACCTCGATGTCGTCCATCGTGAGCCCGGCGGCCTCGACGACCTTGCGGGCGTGTCCCTCGGCCTCGGTGATGGCCCAGCGGTAGATGGAGCGGCCCTCCTGGTTGAAGCGCCCGGGCGACCCCTCGACCCGCACCGCGTCGAGCAGGTGCGGCACGCTGCCCCACGACACGGGTCCGATCTCGGGGGTGTCGGTGGCGCCGAGCACGGCGGCCCCGGCTCCGTCGCCGACGAGCACGCACGTCGAGCGGTCGGTCCAGTCGGCGATGGCGGACAGGGTCTCGGACCCGATGACGAGCGCGACGTCAGTGGAACCGACGCGGATCGACTGGTCGGCGAGGGCGAGCGCGTACTCGAACCCGCTGCAGGCGGTGTTGATGTCGATGGGCGCGGGACCGTTCGTCATCCCGAGCGCCGCGGCGACCCGGCCTGCGGTGTACGGCGCGCGGTCCTGGTGCGTGGTGGACGCGACGATGACGAGTCCGACGGCCGAGGGCGAGACCCCGGCGTCGGCGAGGGCGTTGCGGCCCGCTTCGATCGCCATCGACGTGACGCTGTCGTCCGGTCCGGCGATGTGCCGGGTCTGGATGCCGGTCCGGGTGCGGATCCACTCGTCGTTGGTGTCGACCATGGTCGAGAGCTCGTCGTTGGTCAGGATGCGTTCGGGCTGGTGGTGACCGAACCCGAGGATCCGGCTGCCACGGAGTGCTGGGGTGTTCACCGACGTCACGGTACTCCTCCCCGGAGCACCGACATGCCCCCGGCGGCATGCAGGACCACACGACGCACGACCACGACCACGACCACGACGCCGCACGACGCACGACCACGACCACGACTCCGCACCGTGCAGAACCGGTACTCCCAGGGCCTGGCACGGTGCCCCTCGGAGCGCGTAGACCGGAGACATGGACTACACACACCTCGGACGGACAGGGCTGTCGGTTTCACGAGCAGTGCTCGGCACGATGAACTTCGGCCCGGAGACCACAGAGGACGACTCGCACGCCATCATGGACCGGGCCCACGAGCTCGGCGTCAACTTCTTCGACACCGCCAACGGCTACGGCGGCTCGGTGGGCAAGGGCGCCACCGAGGAGATCATCGGCCGCTGGTTCGCGAAGGGCGGCGGCCGCCGCGAGAAGACGGTCCTGGCGACCAAGGTCTACGGCGAGATGATCGACTGGCCGAACGGCGGCAAGCTTAGCGCGTTCAACATCCGCCAGTCGCTCGACGCCAGCCTGCAGCGGCTGCAGACGGACCACATCGACCTGTACCAGTTCCACCACGTCGACCGTGCGACGCCGTGGGACGAGATCTGGCAGGCGATCGACGTCGCCGTGCAGCAGGGCAAGGTCCTGTACGTCGGGTCGTCGAACTTCGCCGGCTGGCACATCACCCAGGCGCAGGAAGCCGCGAAGCGCCGCCACACCTTCGGCCTGGTGAGCGAGCAGTCGATCTACAACCTCGTCGTCCGCGACATCGAGCGCGAGGTCCTGCCCGCCGCCCGCGAGTACGGCCTCGGCGTCATCCCGTGGTCGCCCCTGCAGGGCGGCCTGCTCGGTGGCGTCATCGAGAAGGCCGAGAACGGTTCCCGCCGTCTGTCGGGTCGCAGCGCCGAGTACGTCGAGGGGCACCGTGACCAGCTTACGGCCTACGAGTCGTTCGCGAAGGAGCTCGGCCACACCCCGGGTGAGCTCGCCCTCGCGTGGCTCCTCCACCAGCCCGGCGTGACGGCGCCGATCACCGGCCCCCGCACGATGGAGCAGTGGGAGTCCGCGGTCCGCGCCGTCGACATCCGCCTGGACCAGCGTGCGCTGGACCGGCTCGACGAGATCTTCCCGGGTCACGAGACCTCGCCGGAGGACTACGCCTGGTGAGCTGACGGAACGGGCCGGAACCACGGTGCGCGTCGGAGGCGCACCGTGCCTCCCGTCCGCCGTTGCGGCCACTGCACGTGGCGAGCCGCAGGGGCCACGCACGCCCGTCAGAGTGACGCGATCTCCGCGTCCGTCAGTCCGGTCCAGCGCAGGTACGCGCCGACGCTCCCCCAGCGCGACTCGAGGTGCCGGACGACGGTCGTCATCGTCTCCGGCACGCACCGCTGGGCGACCGCGGTGGCCTCGGGGTCGGTGCTGACCGCACGTTCCGCGGCGAACCGGTCGGCGAGTCCGACAGCGCTGGCGGCGTAGTCGACGCCGACGGTCTCGAGCGACGCGCCCCAGAGTCGGGCGAGCAACCCGCTGACGACGCCGGTGCGGTCCTTGCCGGCCGAGCAGCAGACGAGCACGTCGCCGTCGGCCCGGGCGATGGCGCGGAACGCCGCGGCGATCCCGGTGCGGTGCCGTTCGAGCCAGTCGACGTACTGCTCGTCGAGCTGCACGGCCCGGGCGCCGGACTCGACGGTCGACGGGTCGAACAGCGGGACGAGCCGGTAGCCGTCGGTGGTCGCGAGCGGGTGCGGGACGCGGGCGGCCTCGTCGTCGCGGCGGAGGTCGACCACGGCGCTGAGGCCCGTCGGGTACGCGTCGGCACCGACGCGCTCGGTGTTCGCGCGGTACACGGTGCGGGCTCGGGCGTCCTACAGGCCCGGTCCCCCGACCTCGCGCAGGTTGGTGAGGGTCGACGTCGTCGTCATGCGACCACCCTGTCAGAAGACGAACGCCGGATGCCGGACGCCGGATGCCGGATGCCGGACCGCACGACGACGGGCCCCGCGCTTGCTGTGTGCGCGGGGCCCGTCGTCGTGCGGGTGGTGCTGGTGTCTGCCGGTTAGCGGACCGAGACCGGCGAGTCGTCGGTCTGCTCGTAGAGGACGTAGCCCTCTTCGCCGTGGACCGCGGTGTCGATACCGGCGACCTCGTCCTCGGTCTTGACGCGGAAGCCGATCGTCTTCTCGATGAGGAAGCCGATGACGAACGCCAGGACGAAGGAGTAGATGCCGACGGCCAGGGCCGCGGTGGCCTGCTTGCCGAGCTGCTCGAACGAACCGGAGTAGATCAGGCCGGTGTCGTTGGCGAAGAAGCCCAGGTACAGCGTGCCGACGATGCCGCCGACCAGGTGGACACCGACGACGTCGAGCGAGTCGTCGAAGCCGAGACGGTACTTCCAGTCGATCGCGAAGCAGCAGATGATGCCGGCGACGAAGCCGAGCAGGATGCCCCAGCCCGGGGTCAGGTTGGCACATGCCGGGGTGATCGCGACGAGACCGGTGACGGCACCCGAGGCGGCGCCGACCGAGGTGGCCTTGCCGTCCTTGAGCTTCTCGACGAGCAGCCAGCCGAGGATCGCTGCGGCCGGAGCGGCGAGGGTGTTGACCCAGGCGATCGCGGCGATGCCGTCAGCAGCGCCCTCGGAGCCGGCGTTGAAGCCGAACCAGCCGAACCACAGGATGGCGGCACCGAGCAGGACGAAGGGCGGGTTGTGCGGCTTGTGCGCACCCTTGGCGAAGCCGACGCGCTTGCCGAGGACGAGCGCCAGGGCGAGACCTGCTGCACCGGCGTTGATGTGCACCGCGGTGCCACCGGCGAAGTCGATGACGCCCCACGTGGCGGCCCAGCCCGAGGTCAGGTTGAAGACCCACGAGGCGACCGGGAAGTAGACGACGGTGACCCAGATGCCGGCGAAGACCATCCACGCGCCGAACTTGGCGCGGTCGGCGATCGCACCGGAGATGAGGGCGACCGTGATGATCGCGAACGTGGCCTGGAAGCCGACGAACGCCATCGACGGGTACGCCGCCTGGATGTTCGAGGACTGCGCCTCCTCGAAGGCCTGGCCGAGACCGATCTGGTTCCAGTCGATGCTGAAGAACCCGACCACACCGGAGACCGCCGTGCCGTCACCGTGGTTGGCGAAGGCGATCGCGTAGCCGTAGAGCACCCACAGGACGCTCACGAGTGCGATCGCACCGAACGACATCATCATCATGCTGATGACGGACTTGGCCTTCACCAAGCCGCCGTAGAAGAAGGCCAGGCCGGGTGTCATGAACAACACCAGCGCCGCCATGACCAACACGAACGTCGTGTTGCCCTGATCAAGCATCTGTTCACCTCTCGATTGCACGAACGGCTCTTGGACCGCCTCGGGTGTCACCGAGTCTGGCGATGCGAGGTTTCGCGAGGGAGCACGATGTGTTTCGCGGATGTAACGCGACGGCGCGGTTTGTAAACGTCGTGTTTCGCACGGCCCGAAGCCCCCTGGAAAGGGGGTGCACCGACCGGTCAGCGGACGGCGAGGGCGAGCGTCAGTCCTGGGCGCGCGTCAGCGCCACGACACGGCTGGCGGCACGCAGGTACTTCTTCCGGTACCCGCCGTCGAGCATCGCGTCGGGGTACACCTGGTCGAGCGGGGTGCCCGAGGCGACGATCCGGACCTGGGCGTCGTACAGCCGGTCGACCAGGGCGACCCAGCGCAGCGCGTCGGTCTGGTCGGTGAACGCCCGGACGTCGGTGAGCCCGACGGCGTCGAGACCCTCGACCAGCGCGACGTACTTCGAGGGGTGGACCGATCCGAGGTGCGCGACCACGGCTGAGAAGTCGTCGAGGGTGGCATCCCCGGACGGCAGGGCCGCGGCCACGTCGGACACCACGCCCGCGGACTCGTCGACCGCGCGGCGGCGGTAGTCGAGCCCGTCGATCCGCATGGTGTCGAACCGGTCGGACATCGCCTGGATCTCGCGCAGGAAGTCCTGGGCCGCGAACCGTCCCTCGCCGAGCGCGCCCGGAGGCGTGTTCGAGGTGGCGGCGAACCGGGTGCCGGTCTCGGTGAGCTCCTTGATCAGGCGCGTCATGACCATCGTGTCGCCCGGGTCGTCGAGCTCGAACTCGTCGATGCAGACCAGCGCGGTCCCCCGCAGCAGGTCCACCGTGCCCTGGAACCCGAGCGCGCCGACCAGGGCGGTGTACTCGATGAACGTGCCGAACGTCTTCCGCCCCGACGCCGCGTGGTACGCCGCGGCGAGCAGGTGGGTCTTGCCGACACCGAACCCGCCGTCCAGGTAGACACCGGACTTCGCGGCGGGCTCGACCGACTGCTTCCGGCGGCCGAACAGCCCGCGACGGGGTGCCTCGGTCGGACCCGCCGCGACGAACGCGGCAACGGCGTCGCGCACGTCGGCCTGCGAGGCGTAGTCCGGGTCCGGCCGGTACGAGTCGAACGAGGCGTCCGCGAACTGGGGCGGTGGCACGAGGGCCGCGGCCATCTGCTGCGGGGTCACCTGGGGGTCACGGTCGACGAGGTGCGCTGGCAATCGAGTGGGCCTTCCGGGAAGCAAGTCGTGCGGTGTCACGTTGCGGCTGGGGCACGGTACGTCCGCGTACCGTTGCCCACAGGCACCGACGACCGATCCTAGTCCGGTGCCGGATGACCACCTGGAGGTAGCCCACCATGACCGCACCGGTCGACCCGTCCGAGAAGTTCACCGCCTACGCCCACCCGGAGCGTCTCGTCTCCACGGAGTGGCTGCAGGAGCAACTGGACGCCCGCACCCCCGACCTGGTCGTCGTCGAGTCCGACGAGGACGTCCTGCTCTACGAGACGGGCCACATCCCCGGTGCCGTCAAGATCGACTGGCACACCGACCTCAACGACCCGGTCCAGCGCGACTACATCGACGGCGAGGCGTTCGCCGAGCTGCTCGGCAGCAAGGGCATCGGCCGCGAGACCACCGTCGTGGTCTACGGCGACAAGAACAATTGGTGGGCCGCCTACGCCCTCTGGGTGTTCTCGCTGTTCGGCCACGAGGACGTCCGCCTGCTCGACGGCGGCCGTGCGAAGTGGATCGCCGAGGACCGTGCCCTCACCACCGACGAGACCGTCGTCACCCCGGCCGAGTACCCGGTCGTCGACCGGATCGACACCGAGATCCGTGCCTACAAGGACGACGTGCTCGCCCACCTCGGCAAGCCCCTCATCGACGTGCGCAGCCCAGGCGAGTACGACGGTTCGCGCACCACCGCGCCCGACTACCCGGAAGAGGGCGCCCTGCGCGGCGGCCACGTCCCCACGGCGGTGAACATCCCGTGGGCCACGGCCGCCGCACCGGACGGCACCTTCAAGCCGCGCGCGGAACTCGACGCGATCTACCGCGAGGGCGCCGGCATCGGCGACGCGGACGAGGTCATCGCCTACTGCCGCATCGGCGAGCGGTCGAGCCACACCTGGTTCGTCCTGCAGCACCTGCTCGGCTACGACAGCGTCCGCAACTACGACGGTTCGTGGACCGAGTGGGGCAGCGCCGTGCGCGTCCCGATCGTGCAGGGTGCGGAGCCGGGTACAGTCCCGAACCGATGAACGACGCCACCCTCCCCGCCACCCTTGCCGAGATCCGCGACGACTTCCTCGCCCTGGGCCAGAAGGACCGCCTGCAGCTCCTGCTCGAGTTCTCGAACGAGCTGCCGGCCTTGCCCGAACGGCTGCAGGGGCACGAGGACGAACTCGAACGGGTCGAGGAGTGCCAGTCCCCCGTGTTCATCACGGTCACCGTGGGCGAGGACGGCGACGCACCCGACGTCGTCCGCATGCACGCCACCGCTCCGCGCGAGGCGCCGACCACGCGCGGCTTCGCCTCCATCCTGGCGCAGGGCCTGAGCGGACTGACGGCAGCGCAGGTGCTCGCCGTGCCCGCGGACTACCCGTTGACCATCGGCCTGTCCGAGGCGGTCAGCCCGCTGCGGATCCGCGGCATGGTGGGCATGCTCGGTCGCGTGCAGCGTCAGGTGCAGGCTGCGGTGTCGTAGACGCAACCGGAAGGTGGACGGGAGGCGCGGTGCCAGCTGGCACCGCGCCTCCCGGATGTTGATCACCGGCACATTTCCCGTTTGGTACTTCAGTACATCACATGCAACAGTGGTCGTCGACACCTTGGGGGGAATCGGCGATGGCGAAGATCCACGGCAACGATCCGACTGGCTACTCGTACAGCGCAGCTGATGCGCTGAAGTCCGCAGCGACCGCACTCGCATCGTCGCTCGGCGACCAGACCGGGCCCCGAGCTTCCCTGGTGACGACCGCGAGCACGCAGTTCCGGGGCTACTTCGCCGAGGTCTTCGCGGACAACGCGGACATCGGTGCACGCAGCGCCATGAAACTCGTTGAGTCGCTGCAAAGCCTTTCGATGTTCGTGCAGGAGCTCCGCGACGCAGCAAGAGACGAAGACGATCGTCGCGTCGATGCCAAGGCGTGGGAAGCCGACAAACGGGAGCGTGAGGAGAACTTCCTCGTCGGCGCCGGGTACGAGATCTCCAAGTGGCTCGGTCGGCAGGATGATCCCAAACCGCCGGAGCCAGAACCGGAACCGCAGCTCCGCGCCGAGCCGGTGAACGTCAAGGGGCGCGAGTTCCCTGCGGGCGGTGGGCCGGGCGGCAGCACGTCATCGGCCGTTCCCGCAGATCTCCGTTCCTTCCAGGCCGGGAGCCGCAGCTTGGACGCAGATCTCTCCGGTGCCGTCACGACCTTCCGGAACGCCCTGGGCGACTACGAGGCGGAGTGCAACCCGTGCTGGGGCATGCTGGATGCCCAGTCACTCCTGACCGCCGCCAACGACTGGCTCACCGCCAACGGGCACGACGCCGACTGGGCGGGCACCGTCGCAGCGCAGTTCGAGGCCGCCGGTGGTGGTGCCGGGCCCGCGACGCTGTCGGACGCGGCGATCGCGGCAGCCCTGTCCTCCGCGGGGATCGACGCCGGACGTGACGACTTCACCATCGGGCCGTTCTCGGCCATGGGAACACCCCCGACGAACGGGTTCGCCGACGACCCGGTCAACACCGCTACCGGCAACTTCCTCGAGCCCGAGACCGACCTGTCCTTCGCGGGACAGGCTGCGTCGCTCCGACTCACCCGCATGTACAACTCACTCGACGGCCGCGTCGGGGTGTTCGGACTCGGATGGTCCTCCATCCTCGACATCCGGCTCGAGATCAGTGACGAAGCCGCCTCGGTCGTGCTGGACGACGGCCGGCAGGTCGACTTCCCGCGGCAGGGGGACGGGTGGAGCCGCGGCGTCGGCGAGGACCTGTGGCTCCGGGCCGAGCAGGACTCGCTCGTCGTGCGGGACAACGCCGGCGGCCGGTGGGCGTTCACGCCGTCCGGACTGTGGCTGAGCAGTGCGCGTGGAGCGGGCACCGCCGTGACCGTGCGCCGCGACGAGCATGACCGGATCACCCGGCTCGCGCACGTGTTCGGGCGGTTCGTCGACATCGAGTACCGCGGCGACCGGGTGGCGTCGGTGAGGGCGTCGGACGGGCGACGCGTCGACTACCACTACGACGACGCCCGCCGACTGGTCCGGGCGACCGATGCCGTCGGCAGTCGTGGGTACCGCTGGAACGCGGACGGCCTGATCGACCGGGTGACCGCTGCGACGGCGGTCGTCG
This sequence comes from Curtobacterium sp. ABR8, assembly GCF_057812125.1. Lineage (NCBI taxonomy): Bacteria > Bacillati > Actinomycetota > Actinomycetes > Micrococcales > Microbacteriaceae > Curtobacterium > Curtobacterium sp. ABR8. The sequence continues at coordinate 1,987,584 of NZ_CM173818.1, read as the reverse complement.
AGTGCGAGAACACCTACGACGACCGCGGCCGGGTCGTCGAGCAGCGCACACCGTTCGGTCGACGGGTCCGGTTCTCGTACCTGCCGGGTCGGGTCACCTCGGTCTCCGACATCGACGGGGAGCACGCGAACACCTGGATCGCCGACCGGAAGGGCCGCGTCGTCGGGATCATCGACACTGACGGGCAGCGCCAGTCGATGTCGTACGACCCGCACGGCAACCTCGTCTCGGTGACCGAGCGCGATGGTCAGGTGACCGTCCACGGGTACGACGAGCGGGGACGGCGCGTCCGGACCGTGACACCGGAGGGCGCCGACCTGATCTTCGGGTACGACGAGCAGGACCGCATGACCACGGTGGTCACCGCGAACGGCGGGGTCGTCGAGTACGAGTACGCGGGCGACGACCGGAACCCCTCCGTCGTCATCGACCCTGTCGGCGGTCGCACGCTGCTCGAGTGGCGGGACGGCCTGCTCGTGGGGACGACCGATCCGATGGGCGTCGTCGTCTCCTTCCACCACGATGCGTCCGGTGAGCTCATCGGGGTCGAGAACGCCGTCGGCGACACCGCGCAGTTGGTCCGCGACCCCGGAGGCCGGATCATCGAGGCGGTCACACCGCTCGGCAACCGGACCCGGTACCGCTACGACGCCGCCGGACTGCTCACCGCGCGTGAGGACCCGGACGGCGGGCTGTGGCGGTTCGAGCACGGCGACGGCGGTCGGGTCACGGCGACGATCGATGCGACCGGTGCCCGCACCGGGGTCACCTACGGCCAGCACGGCGAGATCGTGTCCACCACGGACCCGCTCGGTCGCGTCGTGACGAAGGACTTCGACGCCTTCGGCAACGTGTCGACGATGACCCTGCCCGACGGTGCCGAGTGGGCGTTCGTCCACGACGCGCTCTCGCGGCTCGAAGCCGTGGTCGACCCGGCCGGCGGCACCTGGAAGCGGGAGTACGACGCGGTCGGAGCCCTCGGTGCCACGGTCGACCCGACCGGTGTCCGCACCGAGGTGCGTCGCTCGCGCGCGGACGGCGTCTCCACGGTTCGCGACGCCTTCGACGCCGTTTCCGTGACGACCGACGAGTTCGGGCGTCCGACCCGGCTCGAGCACGCGGACACGTCCGCCGAACTCACGACGTACGACGCCTGCGGCCGCGCGGTCAAGCTCGTCGACGCGGACGGGGGCCTCACCCGGATCGAACGTGACCTCGCCGGACGCGTCGTCGCCGTCACCACCCCGGCGGGCCGAACCACCCGGTACGAGTACGACGCGTGCGGTCGCCCGGTCAGCGCGATCGACCCCGCCGGCGCACGCACCACGCTGACCTACGACGCCGATTCACGGGTCGTCGCGCGCACCCTGCCGACCGGCGAGGTCGCCCGGACCGAGTACGACCGCCAAGGTCGGGTCGTCCACGCCGACGTCCCCGGAGTCGGCACCGTCCGGTACCGGTACGACCGGGTCGGTCGCGTGGTCTCGGCGCGGGACACCCGCTTCGGCCAGCGGACCTTCCGGTACGACGCCGCCGGACAGCTCGTCGCCGCGGTGAACGGGCTCGGCGGCACCACCCGCTACGAGTACGACCAGCGTGGACGACTCGTCCGCACCGTCGATCCGCTGGGTGGCGTGACCATCCGGACGTACACGCAGCTCGACAAGGTGGCCTCGTCCACGGATCAGCTCGGGCGCACGACGACGGCGACCTACGACGCTGCCGGACGACAGCTCACCCAGACCGATCCGGACGGCACCGTGCTGCGGTGGGAGTACGACGCAGCCGGTCGGGAATCCGCGCAGTACGCCGACGACCGTCTGATCGGCCGCATCGACCGCGATGCGCGTGCTCGCACAGTGACGATCACCGACGAGACCCGTCCGCACTCCCCCACCGCCCACGTCCTCGAGTTCAGCCGGCTGGGGCAGCTCGTCCGACGCTCGACCGGCGCGCGCGAAACGCGGTGGACCCACGACGCCGACGGGCTCCGCACCTCGGTGCAGTCCCCCGACGGGTCCACGACACGGTACGAGCACGACGCCACCGGACGGGTCGTCCGGGTCGAGCACTCCGCATTCGGCGAGGCCCGGTACGAACACGACGAAGCCGGTCGGATGCTGCAGGCCCGGGCCGGCGACCAGTTGCAGACCTGGGAGTACGCGAACGGACACGTCGTCCGGCACGCGCGCATCGACTCGGACGGCACGCACCTCAGCACCATCGGGCGCGACGCCGACGGGCGCATCACCCGGGTCGACGGACCCGGCGGGAGCACCACCTACGAGCACGACGATGCCGCGCAGCTGGTGGCGTCCGTCCAGGACGGCAATCGCACGGGCTGGGTATACGACGCAGCGGGTCGCCTGGTCGAGGAACGAACGGACTCCGGGGCCCGACGGTTCACGTACGACGCCGCCGGACAGCTGACCAGGGTCGACGCCACGGACGGGGCGCCCGAGGTGGAGTACGCGTACGACGGCGCTGGTCGTCGGGTGGAGGCGCTCCGAGCCGACGGGGTGACGACCACGTACGGCTGGACCCCGCAGGGTCACCTCACCGCGGTGGCGGAGGCCACCGCGGCAGGCACCACCACGACCGACCTGCACGTCGACCCCCTCGGTGAACTCGCCGATGTCGACGGCGTCCCGATCGACTGGGACACCGCCGCGTTCGCGCCGACGCTCCTCGCTGTCGGCGACACCCCGGTCGTCCGCGCTGCCGGTGGTCTCACCGGGATGGGCGACGGGTGGGCAACCAGCGGTCGGCGCACCACGAGAGCAGCAGACGACGCCGACCCGTGGCAGACGCTCGTCGAACTCGGCGGCTCTGGCCTGCCCGGCGGGATCGCCCTCGGCGCCGACGGTTCGCTGCAGGTCGCCGGCCTCGAGTGGATGGGTGCCCGCGCCTACGACTCGTCGTCGCGCGGCTTCCTGTCCGTCGACCCGGTCGCCGCGCCCGCCGGAGCAGCCTGGGCGGGCAACCCCTACTCGTTCGCCGGCAACGATCCGCTGCACGCCATCGACCCGCTCGGTCTCGCGCCCGTCACCGACGCGGAACTGGAGGCCTACGCGGCGGCCGAACAGGGTCCCCTCACCCGTGCCGCGGCCGCCACCGGGGACTGGTTCGCGAACAACTGGGAGTACGTGGCCGGCGGGGCGATGGTCATCGCAGGCGGTGTTCTGCTCGCCACCGGCGTCGGTGGACCGCTCGGCATGGTGCTCGTCAGCGCCGGTGCCGACACCATCATCCAGAAGGCCACCACCGGCGAGGTCAATTGGGGACAGGTCGCCGTCAGTGGGGCCTTCGGTGCCGTCGGCGGTGGTGCCGGTGCCTTGCTCGGCAAGCACGTACTCGGGAACGCAGCCGAGGGTGCGATCGAGAACGCTGCGAACTACGCGGTCAGTGGGCAGCCAGTCACCCCTGCCGGTCTGCTCGGGAGTGCGGCCGAGGGTGCGGTGACGTCAGCGGCGTCCGGTGGCACACTGTCGAAGGTCCATCTTCCGACCGCGGTGAACAAGCTCGGCGACGACGTACCAACGCCTCCGGACGGACAGTGGTTTCCGAAGCGCCCACTCCCGAGTAGTCGTCACGGCGTACGCTTGCCTGAGTCGGAATATCCGCACACTCAACTCGGGTGGCGGTTCAAGAAGAACGCCCCTTCGCATCCTCAGGCCCGCGAGTTCGGAACCGACGGCCTTCTTCTTCGAGACATCGACTTCACCGATCACAACACACCGCATCTACATCCGAATCCACATTTCCACGAGTACAAACCAAGCGAGGCGGGCGGAGGCCGGAGCCGTGGCAGCGCACAACCCCTTGTGGAGTAGGAGCATACTGTCGTACCAGCTTCGATTGGATGCTCATCAGCGTCGACGCCGACACCGTCTTCGAGAAGGCCACCACCGGCGAGGTGAACTCGAGCCGGGTCGCCGGCAGTGGGGCCTTCGGTGCCATCGGGGATGGCGCCAATGCCATGATCGGGAAGCACCTACTCGAGAACGTGGCAGAAGGTGATTGGCCGGCTGGTGATCCCGGTGGTCTGCTCCGGAACGCTGACGAGGGCGCGGCGACGTCGGCGGCCTCGGGAGGGGGCGATGTCGAATGGCCACTTGCTGACATCGGTGGCGAATCTCCGGGACGATGTTCCGTTTCCAAGAAGCCTGACAGGAGTTGGAACCACAGCGACCGCTTCCAAGCTCGCTCAAGCAGGTTTGATTGCCGGAGTCGGGGCTACCCGCGCACAGAACTTGGTTGGCGCTTGAGCGAGAGAGGCAGCAAGGATATTACTCGGCCCCTCTTCTGGAAGAATGGATACAATGCTGCGAATTTTTACTCGTGAATGCAAGCAGGGAGACGAGAGACGATTCGACCTCGCCGATGTGGTGTCGTCCCTTCATCTACCGCAGCTCTCCTGGACAGCTGAAGACATCTTCATCAACGTGTCGAAGGACCCCGGATTGAACGTTGATGAACTGGAACGGGTTTCTAGCGCACCCGACTTGCCGAATCCGGTGCTTGAAGATGCTGATTTCAAGCGTCTCGTCGGAGCAACACATCAGTTCATCGATGGCGAGTTCGTCGGTTTCGATCAATCGGACGTCGGAGACATCGACAAAGCAGTCATTCGGCTCGATATGAGCGACGGTTCGTACTGGACCATCATCCTCGATGCGGATCGGGTCCAAATTCAGGATGGATTCTTGCGAGAGTTCGGGCCGGGCGAACCTATATCAGCAATGACTACTCGCGCCGCAGGGCCTCAGAGTGAAAGGCCTCTCTGAGATTTAACAGATGCCAGCCTGGAGCTGAAAGAGCGCGGGTGGAAAGTAGCAAATGACGACGAACGTCGTTCAAGAACCCCATTGGTCCACACGTCGCAGGCTAGCGATCCGTTGGGGGCAACACACGCACGAGCGGATTCGCAGACGGGAGCAGCTTGGCCCTGCACCGGGTCTCTCCGCGGTGATGCTCACGAAGCTTCGTGAGCAGGAAGGGTCGAGTGCGCGACGGTGACCCGACCATTCCTGCTCACGAAGCGACCGAACGGACGCAACGTCGGATGGGAGGCCCGTGGCGGGGTCGACACCGCGCCTCCCGTCCGCCCTTCGGTCGCTCTACCGCGCGCTGGCCGCCCCGCGCCGCTGGACCACCTCGGTGAGCCACGCGAGGATGCGGGCGTCGAACCAGTCGGCGTCGTGGTTCCAGAGCTTGGTGTGCCGGGCCGTGGTCTGCACCTCGAGCCGCACCAGGTCGGGTCGGGCGCGTGCCAGGTCGTGCGATGCCGAGGACGGCACGAACCCGTCGTCGTCACTGTGCAGCAGGAGGATCGGCACCGTCAGCTCGGCGGACCGGGTGACCATGTCGAGCTCGCGCAGGTCGACGGGCCGCTGCAGCCCCGCCAACCGGTGGAGCAGCGGCGTGCGGAGCAGGCGCTGGGCGACCTTGCGGACCGGCCGCGGCAACCCCATGAGCTGGCTCTGCGACTTGAGCACCGCGTGCCAGTCGACCACGGGCGACTCGAGCACCACGCCGTCGACGAGCCCGGCGAACCGTGAGCGCAGCAGGGTCTGCAGCACGACGGCGCCGCCCATCGACCAGCCCATGAGCACGACGCTCTGCGCGTTCTGGGCGCTGAGCCAGCGGAGGACGGAGTCGATGTCCTCCCACTCGGTGCTGCCGAGGCCGTAGCGCCCGTCGACGCTCGGCGGGGCGACGCCGTCGTTCCGCCACGACGCGAGGACGACCGAGTAGCCGGCAGCGCGGAAGACCGGGACGGCGCGGATGGTCTCGGCGCGGGTGACGCCGCGGCCGTGCACGAGGACGGCCCACGGGGCGTCCGGGTCGTCGGCGCGGACGACCCAGGCGGGTGCGGGGCCGTTCGGTGTGGGGATGTCGATGTCCTCGACGGGCACGTCGAGCTCGCCGGGGGTCAGGTAGAACCAGCCGCCCCAGCGACCGCGGCGTGCAGCGGTCGGGTCGCCGGCGTCGATCGCGATGATGCGGCGCGTGACGGTGGTGTCGGTGGTGCCGAGGACCTCACCGACGCGCATGTGCCCGGTGCCGGCGCCGAACCACAGGGAGTAGCGGCCCTGCAGCTCGGTGTCGGCGGTCCGCTCGATGGTCACGGTCATCCGGACCGGGTCGACGGCGTGGATCGGGACGCGTTCGGTGCGCTTGCGGTCCGGGGTGACGACGGCACGGGCGACGGCGGCGACGAAGCCGCCGATGACGGCCGTTCCCACCGCGGCGGCGGCCAGACCGGCGCCGAGTGCGATGAACCCGGCCGATCGTGCGGTCTCCTGGACGGCGTCCTCGGCGGGTCGCGCGGATCGGGACATGGCCCGGAGCCTAGTCTGCATGTGTGTCCGAAACCCGAGAGCCCGACGCCTTCGCGCGGCTCCGCGCGTTTGTGTCCTCCGGCAGCAGCCGCTCCGAGACCACCGTCACCGAGATCCCTTCGCCCACGCGGATCGCACCGTTCTCGATCGCCCTGGCGGCGGACGTGTCCGGCACCGCGCACGGCGTCGAGTCGGACCTCGGCACCGGGCGCTTCATCGCCCTGTACGACCCCGAAGAACCCGAGGGCTGGGGCGGTGCCTTCCGCGTCGTCTCGTTCGCCCAGGCGCCGCTCGAACCGGAGATCGGCGTCGACGAGTTCGTCGCCGACGTCACGTGGAGCTGGCTCGTCGACGCGCTCGAGACGCACGGCGCCGAGTACGACCACGCCTCGGGCACGGCCACCAAGATCATCTCGCGCGGGTACGGCGACCTCGCCGCACAGGGCGACGGCGCCCAGCTGGAACTCCGCGCATCGTGGACGCCGCGCGGTGACGACCTCACCGCGCACGTCCGGGCATGGCAGGACATCGTCGCCATGCTCGCCGGTCTGCCTCCTGCCTCGGACGGCGTGACCCTGTTGGCCCCGAGGAGGCTCGCCAAGTGACCGACCCCGTCAGTTCGACCCCCGGTGCACCGGACCCCGCGTTCGAGGACTCGCACGAGGCCGTCAAGGTCATCGAGTCGCGCGACGACTACCTGGCCGCCGTCGCGGCGATCGCTGCAGGTCACGGCCCCGTCGCCGTCGACGCCGAGCGCGCCAGCGGCTACCGCTACTCGCAGCGCGCCTACCTGATCCAGGTGTTCCGCCGCGGTGCCGGCGCGTTCCTGTTCGACCCGATCCCGATCGGTGACTTCTCCGAACTGCAGGCGGCCATCGTCGACGAGGAGTGGCTCTTCCACGCCGCGTCGCAGGACCTGCCGTGCCTGCAGGAGGTCGGCCTGGTCCCGACCCGCATCTTCGACACCGAACTCGGCGCACGCATCGCCGGGTTCCCCCGGGTCGGGCTCGGTGCCGTCGTCGAGCAGCTGCTCGGGATCACGCTCGCCAAGGCGCACTCGGCGGCCGACTGGTCGACCCGACCGCTGCCGCAGTCGTGGCTCGTGTACGCATCGCTCGACGTCGAACTCCTGCCGGACCTGCGCGACGCCCTCGCCGCGAAGCTCGACGAGGCCGGGAAGTCCCGCATCGCGGAAGAGGAGTTCGACGCGGTGCTGCACCGCGCCCCGAAGCCCGTCCGCGCCGAGCCGTGGCGCCGACTGTCCGGCATGCACGCCCTCCGTGGTGCCCGTGCACTCGCGATCGCGCGGTCGCTCTGGCTCGCCCGTGACGAGTACGCCCGCGCGGCCGACATCGCTCCCGGGCGCACCATCCCCGACGCCGCGATCGTCGCAGCGGCGGCGGCCGCACCCGCGTCGCGCGCCGAGCTCGGCGGCCTCAAGGCGTTCACGGGGCGGGCCAGTCGGTCCGAGCTCGACCGCTGGTGGGCCGCGGTGGACGAGGGCCGGACGACCGAGGACCTGCCGAAGCTCCGCGGATCCGGCGAGGCCACGCTCCCGCCGCCCCGCGCCTGGGCCGACCGCAATCCCGCGGCGGACCGCCGGTACAAGGCGGCCCGAGCTGCGGTGACGAAGCGGTCCGAGGAGCTCGACATCCCGCTCGAGAACCTGCTGACCCCGGAGACCCTCCGGTTGGTGTCGTGGGCACCGCCGTCGCCACCGTCGACCGAGCTGGTCGGGGCTGCCCTCGCCGCGCACGAGGCCCGTCCGTGGCAGGTGGAGGAACTGGCTTCGGTCATCGCCTCGGCCTTTGTCGCTGCTGCACAGCAGCCCGCGGCGACGGATGACGTCGAGTCGTAGGAACCGCCCAACCGGCATGCGGCCGCCCAGCCTGGGGGCATAGCGTCAGGAGCGTCGCCGGGCGAGGCCCGGCCGGCCGGAGCGACCAGCGTTCCGGCCCGATCGAAGAGGATCTGGGAGGCCCGGATTGCCAAAGGCATCAGACGTCGTGTTCGTGGACGGAGTACGGACGCCGTTCGGACGAGCCGGCGAGAAGGGGGTGTTCTGGAAGACCCGGTCCGACGACCTCGCGGTGCACGCGATGCGCGGACTGCTCGACCGGAACGCCTCGCTCGACACCGCAGCGGTGGACGACGTCGCCGTCGCGGCGACCACGCAACAGGGTGACCAGGGGCTGACCCTCGGCCGCACCGTCGGCATGCTGGCCGGCCTGCCGAAGTCGGTCCCGGGGTACGCGATCGACCGCATGTGCGCCGGTGCCATGACGAGCGTCACGACGCTCGCGGGCGCCATCGCCTTCGGTGCCGCGGACATCGCGATCGCCGGCGGCGTCGAGCACATGGGACGCCACCCGATGGGCTTCAACTCCGACCCGAACCCGCGGTTCATCGCCGAGCGCATGGTGTCCAGCGACGCACTGGTCATGGGTTCCACCGCCGAGCGCCTGCACGACCGCTTCCCGGCGATCACGAAGGACCGCACGGACGCCTACGCCGTCCAGTCGCAGCAGCGCTACGCCGCCGCCTGGGCAGCCGGCAAGCTGCAGCCGGACGTGATCCCGGTCGAGGTGAACAAGGGCGACGGCTGGGACGTCGTCAGCACCGACGAGCCGCCGCGTCCGGGCACCACGCTCGAGGCCCTGGCCGCGCTGAAGACCCCGTTCCGTCCGCACGGACGCGTCACCGCCGGCAACGCCGCCGGCCTCAACGACGGCGCGACGATGAGCCTGCTCGCCTCGGCCGAGGGCGCGAAGGAGCACGGCCTGCCCACGAAGATGCGGATGGTCTCCTTCGCCTTCGCCGGCGTCGAGCCCGAGGTCATGGGCGTCGGCCCGGTCCCCGCCACCGACAAGGCGCTGTCGAAGGCCGGCCTGTCCATCGACGACATCGGCTTGTTCGAGATCAACGAGGCGTTCGCCGTGCAGGTGCTCGCGTTCCTCGACAACTACGGCATCGCCCAGGACTCCACGAACGTCAACGCGTGGGGCGGCGCGATCGCCGTCGGCCACCCGCTGGCATCGAGCGGTGTCCGTTTGATGACGCAGCTCGCGGCGCAGTTCGCCGAGCGTCCGGACGTCCAGTACGGCATCACCACGATGTGCATCGGGCTCGGGCAGGGCGGCACCGTCATCTGGGAGAACCCCGGTTTCAGCAAGTCCGCAGCACGTTCGGCTCGGAAGGGGGCATGAGCATGACCACCGTCGACACCGACCGCCTGTCCGAACTCAGCGAGGACGAGGTCGTCACGCACTCGTTCGTCAAGCACGTCACGATGCCCTCCGGCGGCACACTGGCACTCATCACGCTCGACAACGGCAAGGACTACAAGCGTCCGAACACCCTCGGGCCGCGCACGCTGCACGAACTCTCCGGGGTGCTCGACACCCTGAAGACCGAGGCGGCGGCCGGGATGATCCAGGGCGTCGCGATCACCGGCAAGGAGTACTGCTTCGCCGCCGGGGCCGACCTGTCCCAGGCCGCCGCGGTGCCCTCGCGCGAGGCCGCCCACGACCTGGCCGCCCTCGGGCACGCCACCCTCCGCAAGTTCTCCGACCTCGGGGTGCCGTCGTTCACCTTCGTGAACACCCTGGCCCTCGGCGGTGGGCTCGAGATCGCCCTGCACTGCACGTACCGGGCGTTCTCGTCCGCCGCGCAGGGCATCGGCCTGCCCGAGGTCTTCCTCGGCATCATCCCCGGCTGGGGTGGCGCGACGCTCCTCCCCCGCCTGATCGGCCCCGAACGAGCGCTCCGCGTCATCGTCGAGAACCCGCTCAAGAACAACCGCCTGATGGACGGCCCGGCTGCGGTCGAGATCGGCATCGGCGACGTGCTCATCCCGTCGGTGACGTTCCTGCCCGCAGCGGTGGCCTGGGCCGACGGCGTCATCACCGGCGCGACCAAGGTGGTGCGCAAGAACGAGCCGGGCATGCTCGAGAAGGCTGCCTGGGGCACCGTCGTCAAGGTCGCGCGCGGGCAGGTGGCGTCGAAGATCGGCACCGTACCGAAGTCGCCGTTCCGAGCGCTCGACCTCGTGGCCGCCGCTCGCGGCGGCTCGTTGGACGAGCGGTTCGCCGACGAGGACGACGCCCTCGCGGACCTGCTCTCCGGCGACCAGTTCGCCGCGTCGATGTACGCGTTCGACCTGGTGCAGAAGCGTGCGAAGAAGCCCGTCGGCGCTCCGCAGGGCGTCGAGCCGAAGAAGATCACGAAGGTCGGTGTCCTCGGCGCCGGGCTGATGGCGTCGCAGTTCGCGCTGCTCTTCGCCCGTCGCCTCGGCGTCCCCGTGGTGATCACCGACGTCGACCAGTCCCGCGTCGACGCCGGCGTGGAGCGCATCCGTGGCGAGGTCGCGAAGCTGCTCGACAAGGGCCGGATCTCCCCCGACGACGCCAACCGCATCACGGCCCTCGTCAGCGGCTCGGTGTCCTACGACGCCTTCGCCGACGCCGACTGGGTGATCGAGGCCGTCTTCGAGGAGATGACCGTCAAGCAGGAGGTCTTCCGGAAGATCGAGCAGGTCATCGCCCCGGACGCCATCCTCGCGACGAACACGTCGTCGTTGTCGGTCTCCGAGATGGGTTCGGTGCTGTCCGACCCGTCGCGCCTGGTCGGGTTCCACTTCTTCAACCCGGTCGCCGTGATGCCCCTGCTCGAGGTCGTCCGCATCGCCGACACCTCCGACGAGACACTCGTCACTGCCCTCGCCGTCGCGAAGACGCTCAAGAAGACGGCGATCATCACGGCCGACCAGCCGGGCTTCGTCGTGAACCGCGTGCTCGCTCGGGTGCTCGGTGAGGCGATGCGTGGCGTCGAGCAGGGCACCTCGTTCGACGTCGTGGCGGCCGGTGCCGCGCCGCTGGGACTGCCGATGTCGCCGTTCGAGCTGCTCGAGCTCGTCGGACTGCCGGTCGGGGCGCACGTGCTCGACTCGCACCACGCCGCGTGGCCGGAGCGTTTCTACCCCGGTGACGGGCTGAAGAAGATCGCCGAGTACGGGAAGATCCTCACCCGCGACAAGAAGGGCAACGCGACCGGGTACGACCCTGCCGCCGTCAAGCTCGTCGCGCCGTCCAAGAAGGACGCGGAGCCCGTCGACGCCGCAGCGATGCAGCAGCGCTTCGAGGACGCCCTGGCCGACGAGCTGCACCGCATGCTCGAGGACGAGGTCGTCCAGCACGTCGAGGAGATCGACCTCGGCCTGATCCTCGGTGCGGGCTACCCGTTCCAGGCCGGTGGGATCAGCCCGTACCTCGACCGCAGCGGTGCGTCCGAGCGCGTCTTCGGCGGGAGCTTCCACGACCCGCTGATCGTCGGCCCGGCTTCCCGCTAGCCGGCCCGAGTCCGTCCCGCACAACCGAAGTCACCCCGAACCGCGGATCGCCGTGGTTCGGGGTGACTTTGGTTGTGCGGAAGCAGCCGACTTCGGCGAACGAGCCACAGGCCGTCAACGGGCGTGCGACGTCCTCTGCAACCAGTCGAGGAGTTGCTGATCTTCGTCATCGTTGCGGTCGTGATCAGGAGCGGTCAGCCTCTCGAGGCGTTGCAGGCTAGCGCGTCTCGCGAGGACTGCGTCGACGTACTCAATCCGCGCGATGAGCGGCTTGAGCGTGAGCGTGAGCGGGATCGCTGATCGCCCGATGTCGCTGGCCAGGTTCAGCATCAACGGGACGACGAAGGCGAGGAGCGTCGCTACAGCCTGGAGCCCGTGATCGGTCACTGCCAGATACAGCGTGGTGATGAGCGCCCAGAAACCCACGAATGCCACCACTGCGGGCGTGGTCCAACGAACGATCCCGGGCAGTCCTGTCAGACGAGACCAGAACACCAGACCGAAGCTCCCCTGGGACATCACGGTGGCCAGTACGAGCGCGAGCACGAGCGACATGGAGCGATCGTTTCCGAGAAGACTCAAGACCACTGATGGGACCGCAGGAACAAGAACCGGGATCAACACGGTCAACGACCACCCACGACGCGCAGACCCCCGCATCCCGGCACCCAACGATCGCAGTCTTGCTCGAGACCTTTCCAACGCGATCAGGTTCTGTTCAACTTGAAGAGCCCGCGAGAGCAGCACCCACGACGTCAACTCGATCGCAAGTCCTGTTGTGATCACCACTTCGATGACGACGACGACTATCTCTCCGAAAGAGCTCCCGTCGCGGGTCTCCCACGTGATCGTCAGCGCCGACAGACAAACGAAGAGGACAGCGAGGATCAACGCGGCCGAGCTGAGCTTGCGGCGGAGCGACACGATGTCGATCCCCGGTGTGAACTGGCCGCCGATGATCGCTATGTAGAAGCCGAGGAGCACCGTCACGACGATCCCCGCCACCGCATCGATCGAGTGTCCGATGCCACGGCCGACTTCCGAGGCACCTTCGATTGCGACGGTCCAAACTCTGGGTGAGTCCGGCACGCCTACCGTGATCACAGCCCAGACCCACACGATCAGAAGGCTGCCGAGAATGGCGGACATGGACAACCACAAGAAAGAGAAGAGGCTGCTCCGAAATCCCAGTCGGTTGAAGGCGCCTACTTGCAATCGACCGTCCACTGCGTCGCGGCAGTCCAGCTGACGAGGGCGATGCGCATGCCGTCGACCTTATCGATCAGCGGACTCCCGCGATCGCGCGGGCTTCGCCTGCGGCAACTTCGTTCCGACGACCTGGTCGATGACGTCGCGGGCGATCGCCTGCGCCGTCAACCCGACGTCGGCGAGGATCTGTGACCGGGTCGCGTGGTCGATGAACTCGTCCGGCAGGCCCAACTCGTTCACGCCGGTGTCGACCCCGGCGGCCCGCAGGTCCTGCCGCAGTCGTGTGCCGACGCCGCCGACCCGCACGCCGTCCTCGATCGTGATGACCAGGCGGTGCGTCCGCGACAGCTCGATGAGCGACGACGGGATCGGCACCACCCAGCGCGGGTCGACCACGGTGACGCCGATGCCCTGCGCCTCGAGCAGCCCGGCGGCCTCGAGTGCGGTCGGCACCATCGAGCCGACGGCCACGAAGAGCACGTCCTCGACGCCGTCCGCGGCGGCGTGCAACACGTCCACCCCGTCGTCCATCCGGCGCAGCGCGGGGATGTCCGGCCCGACCTGCCCCTTCGACCAGCGCAGCACGGTGGGGGCGTCGTCGACGGCGATCGCCTCGCGGAACTCCTCACGCAGGGTCGCGGCGTCGCGCGGAGCCGCGATCCGGATCCCCGGCACCACCTGCAGCAGTGCAAGGTCCCACATGCCGTGGTGCGAGGGGCCGTCCGGCCCGGTGATCCCGGCGCGGTCGAGCACGAAGGTCACGCCGGCCTTGTGCAGGGCGACGTCCATCAGCACCTGGTCGAACGCACGGTTCAGGAACGTCGCGTAGAGCGCCACGACCGGGTGCAGGCCGCCGTAAGCCAGACCAGCTGCCGTGGTGACGGCGTGCTGCTCGGCGATGCCGACGTCGTACACGCGGTCGGGGTGCTGCTCCTGGAACAGGTGCAGCCCGGTCGGCCGGAGCATCGCCGCCGTGATCGCGACGATCCGGGGGTCGGAGTCGCCGGCCGACGCCAGCGCCGACGCGAACACGGAGGTCCACGACGGCCCAGACGCGGCGTCGAGCGACTCCCCCGTCTCCGGGTCGATGTGTCCGACGGCGTGGAACTGGTCGGCCTGATCGCGCAGGGCGGGTTCGAACCCGTGCCCCTTCTCGGTGATCGCGTGCACGATCGTCGGGGCACCGTAGGCCTTCGCCTGGCGGAGCGCCGCTTCCATCGCCCGTTGATCGTGGCCGTTGACCGGGCCGATGTACTTGATGTCGAGGTTCGAGTACAGCGCCTCGTTGTTCGTGAACCGCGACAGGAACCCGTGCAGGCCCCCACGCATCCCCCGGTAGACCGCACGTCCGGGGGCACCGAACCGGTCCGCCACCGCCCGCGAGGTCTCGTACAGCGCCCGGTACTCGCGCCGCGTCCGCATCGAGCTGAGGAACCGCGCCATGCCACCGATCGTCGGGGCGTAGGACCGGCCGTTGTCGTTGACCACGATGACCAGCCGGCGGTCGTTGTCGTCCGAGATGTTGTTGAGCGCCTCCCACGTCATCCCGCCGGTGAGCGCACCGTCCCCGACGACCGCGACGACGGTGCGGTCGGTCTGCCCGGTCTGCCCGAACGCGCGGGAGATTCCGTCGGCCCACGACAGCGACGACGACGCGTGCGAGGACTCGACGATGTCGTGCTCGGACTCGCTCCGCTGCGGGTAGCCGGCGATGCCGCCCCGCTCGCGCAGCTTCGAGAAGTCCTGGCGCCCCGTGACGAGCTTGTGCACGTACGACTGGTGTCCGGTGTCGAACACGAACGGGTCGTTCGGCGAGTCGAAGACCCGGTGCATCGCGAGCGTCAGCTCGACGACGCCGAGGTTCGGTCCGAGGTGCCCGCCGGTCTTCGCGACCTCGGCCACCAGGAACCGGCGGATCTCGGCGGCGAGGTCGGTCATCTGCGCGTCGGAGAGACGCTTCAGGTCGCGCGGCGACGTGATGCTGCTGAGCAGGCTCACGGGCGCTCCTTTCGTGGGGCTGTCGGCCCACTCTATTCTCGGGACCCGACAACGGACGGGAGGCGCGGTGCCAGCTGGCACCGCGCCTCCAGGCCGGTCGTCGGTCGCGTCAGCGACCCGTGCTCACGTCGTTCAGACGAGCGAGCGGAGCACGTACTGCAGGATGCCGCCGTTGCGGTAGTAGTCGGCCTCACCCGGGGTGTCGATGCGGACGACCGCGTCGAACTCGACCGGCTGCTTGCCGGCGGGCGAGTGCTCGCTCGGCGTCGCGGTGACGTGCACGGTCTTCGGGGTGCGGCCCTCGTTCAGCTCGGTCAGGCCGGAGATCGAGACGACCTCGGTGCCGTCGAGTCCGAGGGACTCGACGGTCTCGCCCGCCGGGAACTGCAGCGGGACCACACCCATGCCGATCAGGTTCGAGCGGTGGATCCGCTCGAAGCTCTCGGTGATGACGGCGCGGACGCCGAGCAGGTTCGTGCCCTTGGCCGCCCAGTCGCGCGACGAGCCCGAGCCGTACTCCTTGCCACCGAAGATGACGAGCGGGATGCCCTGCTCCTGGTAGTGCTGCGAGGCGTCGTAGATGAACGACTGCTCGCCGTCGGCGGTGGTGAAGTCGCGGGTGTAGCCGCCCTCGACACCGTCCAGCAGCTGGTTGCGCAGGCGGATGTTCGCGAACGTGCCGCGGATCATCACCTCGTGGTTGCCACGACGGGAACCGTAGGAGTTGAAGTCCTTGCGGTCCACGCCGTGCTCCGCCAGGTACTTGCCGGCCGGGCTGTCCGCCTTGATCGAACCGGCGGGCGAGATGTGGTCGGTCGTGACCGAGTCACCGAGCTTCGCCAGCACGCGGGCGCCGGAGATGTCCGACACCGCGTCGGGCTGCATGGTCATGCCCTCGAAGTACGGGGGCTTCCGCACGTAGGTCGACTCCTGGTCCCACTCGAAGGTGTCGCCCGTGGGGGTCGGCAGGTTCTTCCAGCGGTCGTCGCCCTCGAACACGGAGCCGTACTCGTGGGTGAACATCTCGGTGTCGATCGACTCGTCGATGACCTGCTGCACCTCGGCCGCGTCGGGCCAGATGTCCTGCAGGTAGACGTCGTTGCCGTCCTGGTCCTGCCCGAGGGCGTCCTTGTCGAAGTCGAAGTGCATCGACCCGGCGAGGGCGTAGGCGATGACCAGCGGCGGGGACGCCAGGTAGTTCATCTTGACGTCGGGGTTGATCCGACCCTCGAAGTTGCGGTTGCCGGAGAGCACCGCGGTGACGGCGAGGTCGTTGTCCTGCACGGCCTGCGAGATCTCGTCCGGCAGCGGGCCCGAGTTGCCGATGCAGGTGGTGCAGCCGTAGCCCACCGTGTAGAAGCCGAGCTGCTCGAGGTAGGTCGTGAGTCCGGCCTTCTCGTAGTAGTCGGTGACGACCTTGGAACCGGGCGCGAGCGTCGTCTTGACCCAGGGCTTCGAGGTGAGGCCCTTGGCGGCGGCGTTCCGCGCCAGGATGCCGGCCGCCATCATGACGGACGGGTTCGACGTGTTCGTGCACGACGTGATCGCGGCGATCGCGACGGCGCCGTGGTCGATCGTGAACGGGTCGGCCCCGTCCATCGCGACCTTCGTCGGGGCCGAGGCCGTCGACGGGGCGCTCGACACGTAGACGTGCTCGTGCAGGTCGGTGTCCTCGTTGGTGGAGCCCGCGGCGATCGGGTCGGAGGCGGGGAAGGTCTCCTCCACCGCGTCGTCGAGGTCGGTCTGCTCGCTCGGGGTCGTGTAGTTGTTCAGGTCGACCTCGAACTGGCTCTTCGCGTTCGTCAGCTCGATGCGGTCCTGGGGGCGCTTCGGACCGGAGATCGACGGCACGACCGTGGAGAGGTCGAGCTCCATGTACTCGGAGTAGTTCGGCTCCACCGAGGCGTCGTGCCAGAGGCCCTGGGCCTTGGAGTACGCCTCGACCAGGGCGATCTGCGCCTCGTCGCGACCGGTCAGGCGCAGGTAGTCGAGCGTGACGTCGTCGACCGGGAAGATCGCCGCCGTCGAACCGAACTCGGGCGACATGTTGCCGATGGTGGCGCGGTTCGCGAGCGGGACGGCACTGACGCCCTCGCCGTAGAACTCGACGAACTTGCCGACGACGCCGTGCTTGCGGAGCTCCTGCGTGATGGTGAGCACCACGTCGGTCGCGGTCACGCCGGCCGGGATCTCGCCGGAGAGCTTGAAGCCGACCACCTTCGGGATGAGCATCGAGACGGGCTGGCCGAGCATCGCGGCCTCGGCCTCGATGCCGCCGACGCCCCAGCCGAGCACGCCGAGCCCGTTCACCATCGTGGTGTGCGAGTCGGTGCCGACGAGGGTGTCCGGGTAGGCGTACGTCTCACCGTCGAAGTCCCGCGTGTAGGTGACCTTCGCCAGGTACTCGATGTTCACCTGGTGCACGATGCCGGTGCCCGGCGGGACGACCTTGAAGTCCTCGAACGCGGTCTGGCCCCAGCGGAGGAACTGGTAGCGCTCACCGTTCCGCTCGTACTCGAGGTCGGTGTTGCGCTGGAGCGCGTCCGTGCTGCCGAAGAGGTCGGCGATGACCGAGTGGTCGATGACCATCTCGGCCGGCGACAGCGGGTTGATCTTGTTCGGGTCGCCGCCGATGTCCGCCATGGCCTCGCGCATGGTGGCGAGGTCGACGATGCACGGAACACCCGTGAAGTCCTGCATCACCACGCGCGCCGGCGAGAACTGGATCTCGGTGTCCGGGTCGGCGTCGGGGCGCCAGGAGCCGAGCGCGCGGATCTGCGCCTCGGTGACGTTCTTGCCGTCCTCGGTGCGGAGGAGGTTCTCGAGCAGCACCTTGAGGCTGTACGGGAGCTTCTCGTGCCCGGGCACCGTGTCGATCCGGTGGATCGCGTAGTCGACACCCCCAACCGACAGTGTGTCCTTCGAGCCGAAGCTATTGACTGCAGCCACCGTGCCGCCTCCCTACTGATCGGTTTGCCCTCATCCTCGCGGGCCGTGGACCGTCCCACCAGCAAGGCAAACCTAATCCCGAGAACGCGAGCGCGCTCTCCGAGAACTATCTCGATGTCGAGACAACGCTACACCGTGGCGGCGTCGTCCCCTCGCACGAACACGGTCCGGACCAGCAACCACGTGACCCAGAGCACGGCGGCGTAGAGCGGCACGCCGAGGATGAGCTTGAGGCCCGCCAGCAGCTCGACCTGGGCGGTGAGGTACAGCGGCACCTCGACGGCCAGGCGGAGCGCGAACAGCCCGACCCAGACCCAGGTGGCGACCGTCAGCACGCGGCGCTTGACCGGGTCGGCCCGCCAGTCGACGTGCGAGCCGTCCTCGTTCGCCGGCAGCAGGAACCCGACGACCAGACCGATGAGCGGCCACCGCACGGCCAGCGAGCCCAGGAGCCCGACCAGCCACACCGAGTTGATGACGATCCCCGGGATGAAGTTGCTCTCGGCACGCCCCGTGATGAGCGCGAGCCCGGCCGACACCGCGACGCCGAGGATGCCGGCGAAGGACATCGTCAGCGACTGCCGCTGCGCCAGGCGCAGTGCGACGAACACCAGACCGACCACCACGGGGATCACGACGCTCGGCACGAGCTCCTTCGTGATCGCGTAGACGACCAGGAACGCGAACCCGGGCAGCACCGACTCGGCCAGCCCACGGATCCCGCCGACCGCACCGAGCAGCGCACGGCCGGACGGTGCCTCGCCGGGAGCGACCCGGGCGATGCCGGCGTTCTGCACCGCGTCGCGGAACTGGGAGGAGAACGACGGCGCGACGGGCTCGGACCCGGCCGTCTCGGGTCGTGGGGTGTCGTCGTGTTCCGGCACCGTGCCTCCAGGCGGGTTCGTCGTCAGGTCGTCAGCCGGCCGCAGCGTCAGATCGCGGTCTGCGTCGACTTCGGCATGTGCAGCGGGATGAGGTCGCGCGGCGGCATCGGCGTCGTGCCGCGCACGACGACGACGCTGCGGAACAGCTCCTCGATCTCGCTCGCGTCGTCGGGCTGCTCGGCGGCCTTGCCGGCGATCACGCCGCGCAGGAACCAGCGGGGACCGTCGACGCCGACGAAGCGGGCCGGGCGGACGCCGGCCGCGCCGCCGTCGCCGTCGACCGCGACGGGCACGGATGCACGGAGCTCGGGGCCGAACGGGCCGTCGACCTCGGTCACGACACCGCCCTGGCGCTCGATCTGCTCGGCGATCTGCGCGCGGATCTCGTGCCACAGGCCCGTCGAGCGGGGTGCGGCGAACGGCTGGACCTGGAGCGTCGAGTCGTCGTAGTCGAGCCCGACCGCGACGACACGCTGCGAGCCCTCCTCCACCTCGAGGCGCAGGTGCAGCCCCTCGCGCGGCAGGACCTTCACGCCACCCAGGTCGACGTACGGGCGGACCAGGTTCGCCTCGGTCTCGTCGTGCGGACCGTTCTCGGCGCGGTCCTCGGGCGCGGACTTGTCCGTGGGGGCCACCGCGTCGACCTCGTCGAGGTCCGCGTCGGCGTCCGTCGCGATGTCGACCTCGGGAGACGTGTCCGCGATCTCGACCTCGTCGGCGACGGCCTCGGCCACCTCGACCTCGGCCACCTCGCCCTCGTCACGCTTGCGTCGACCGAACTTCATGCGCGCGTTCCTTCCTGAACATCGTGGGCGGCACCGGTCACGGCGCCGCTCCGGTCACCGTAGCCCGACGAGCCGAAGCCACCCTGGCCCCGGACGCTGTCGGGCAGGTCCTCGACGTGCGTGTACGTCACCCGCGGGACGGGCATCACGATCAGCTGCGCGATGCGGTCACCGACGTGCACCTCGTACGGCTCGGACCGGTCGGTGTTGAGCAGTGCGACCTTGATCTCGCCGCGGTACCCGGAGTCGACCGTGCCCGGGCTGTTGACGATGCTGATGCCGTGCTTCGCGGCGAGGCCGCTGCGCGGGACCACGAACGCGGCGTACCCCTCGGGGAGCGCGATCCGCAGCCCCGTCGCTGCGAGGTGTCGCTCACCCGGCTGCAGCACGAAGGACTCGGCCGAGACGAGGTCGGCACCCGCGTCGCCGGGGTGGGCGTGTCCGGGGCGGTTCTCCCCGGTCCAGAGGACGTCGACTGGTTCGGTCACGTGTCGAGGGTAGTGCAGAGACGTGACCCGACCGTGACCTGGCCCGAGTCGTGGTCGAATGGACTCGTGACCCTGTACCGCGAACGACTCTGGGCCCCGCCCGCCCTGTACCTGGCGACGGCGCTCGTCATCCCCGCCACCCTGCTCGTGTTCCTGCCCATCAGCGTCCTTGCCGGTGTGCTCGTGGCGATCGGCATGGAGCTCGGCGTCCTCGTGCTCCTGTGGGCACTCGCACCCACCATCGAGGTCACGGACAGCGAGTTCCGCGCCGGCAAGGCGCACCTCCCCCGCGCACTCGTCGGCAGCGTCGAGGCGTTCGAGGGCGCCGAGGCGACCACGCAGCGCGGCCCGAAGCTCGACGCTCGAGCGTGGACGCTCTTCCGCGGGTACGTGCGCGGGGTCGTCAAGGTCGAGGTCCGCGACGACGCCGACCCGACGCCCTACTGGCTGGTCAGCGTCCGGCAGCCCACCAAGGTGGTCGAGGCGCTCCGGTCCTGACGGACCGCGACGGGCGGACGGGAGGCCCGGCGCGCGTCCGCCCCGCACCGCACGACGAAGGCCCCGCATCCTGGAGGATGCGGGGCCTTCGGTGATCGTTGCGCCTAGAGCGCCGCGCATTCCGCGCAGACCGGCCCGAGCTTCGACTCGTGGTCGAGCTGGGAGCGGTGCTTCACGAGGAAGCACTCGACGCAGGTGAACTCATCGACCTGCGGGGGCAGCACCACGACGTCGAGGTCGACGTCGCTCAGGTCCTGCCCGGCGAGTTCGAAGCTGCCGGGGTTGTCCGAATCATCGTCGACGACCCCCGACATCTTGTCGGGAACGCGCTCCTTGAGGGCCTCGATCGACTCCGAATCGGAGTTGTCATCGGTCTTCCGGGGGGCGTCGTAATCGGTGGCCATGCCCATCCATTTCTCGTATCGAGAGGTCGTCGCCGGGTGATCGGCGGCGACAGTTTGCACGACGTCCCGCCAGAGTGCAAACCGAGATCTGCGGCGCGTCGTCACGGCCCTGCAACCCGTACCCCGTTTCAGACATTCCCGACACCCGTCGACGCTCGCCGCAGACTCCGCGGCACGCCCGTGCGCCTCCGTGGAAACCGTCCACGACCACTGCATACTCACGGGGTACGACGCACGACCGTACGCGACGCTGGGAAGGCTGGACCATGCAAGACGTGAGAGTCATCGGAGTCGAGGCAGGCGCACTCCTCCTGGCGACCGACGGCGGTACCGAGTTCCGGTTGCCCGTCACGTCCTCGCTGCCGGGGCAGGTCCGGCAGGCCAACCCCGACGCCGGGCCGCAGAAGCGGGTTTCGCCGAAGGACGTCCAGGCACGCATCCGCGGTGGTGCCGACGCCGCCGACGTCGCCGCCGCGCTCGACGTCGACGTCGAGTACGTCCGACGCTTCGAGGGTCCGGTGCTGGCCGAGCGCGCGTTCGTGCTCGACGCCTCGCACCGCGTCCCGGTGACCCCGGTGGACGACGAGGCCCCCGACACCTTCGGCGCGGCGATCACCGCGAAGCTCGAGGCCGGCGAGGCCACCGCGATCAGCTGGGGCTCCTGGAAGCACCCGGAGAGCGGCTGGCAGGTCCGGGTCCGCTACACCGCGGCCGAGGTCGAGCACGACGCCCAGTGGCGCTTCGACCCGAAGACCTCGACGCTCGTGCCAGACAACGGCGACGCGCACCGGCTCTCGCACACCGACGACGAGGGCATCGCGCCCCGCCTGCGCGCCGTGGAGTACGAGCAGCAGGACGACGACGGCACCCGCTTCGACTCCGGCGCCTTCCGTGTCGAGGAAGAGGACGAGGCCGTCACGAACCCCGACGTCCCCGACCGCGCGCCGCTCCGTGCACCGCTGCCCCGCATCGGACAGGCGGCCGTCGAGGAGCGCGCACCCGGCAACGAGACCGCCGACCTGCTCGAGGCCCTCCGCCGACGCCGGGGCGAGCGCGAAGCCGCCTCGTTCGGCGAGCAGCGCGACGAGCCCGCCCGCGGCACCTCGATCAGCGTCGTCGACATCCCGCTGCAGGGGTTCGAGGACCAGCCCGAGAGCGACACCGCCCCGTCGTCGACCGACGCCCGCCCGGCATCGGCGCCCGAGGCCGAGGGACGTGCCGAGCGCAAGAAGCGCAACCGCCGGTCGATGCCGAGCTGGGACGAGATCGTCTTCGGCACCCGCCCGGAGGACCCGGCCTGATCCGTTCGGACTGATCCGCGGCGGCCGGCGACCGGCGACCGGCTACTGCGCGAACGCCCCGGCGAGCCGGAGCGGCACGAGGGTCTCCTCGTCGGTCATCGCACCGTGCTGTCCGATCATGCGCTTCGGGACCTCGCCGTCGCGCAGCGCCCGGTCGTCGTTGAACGCCCACGAGCCGCGTGCCACGACGATCACGTCGCCGATGCGCGGGACCACCTCCGGCGAGACCGCACCGAACCAGCCGGCGGCGATCGCCTCGTCACGGCTCGCGACGTACGCCTTCTTGCCGTAGCGTGCGCGGAAGGCCCCGACGAGCCCGCGCACGTCGGTGCCCGGCGCCACCGTGAACTGGCGGCACCGGGGGTCGCCCGCCACCCCGACGACGTCCGTCAGCAGCAGCGGGTCGACGGCGATGTTCGCGTGGTCCGGCACGTCGAGCACACCGTGGTCCGCGGTGACCAGGATGCCGACGTCGCGCGCACCACGGGCGTCGAGGCGGGCGAGTTCGCCGTCGAGCAGCTCGAGCGTCGCCGTCCACCGGTCGGACTGCCATCCGGACTTGTGACCGATCGAGTCGAGCTCCGGCACGTACAGGTAGACGAGCGACCGGCCGGTGGCGGTCTCGGCCAGGGCGCCGTCGATGCGCTCCGGGATCGTGTCCGCTGCCACGTACCGCGCGCCACCGAGGACGTTCGCGGTCATGCCCGACGCCCGGTAGCGCTCCGGACCGACGACGACGGGGTCGACGCCGAGCTCCGCGGCCCGGGTGAACAGCGTCTCGACGAGGAACCAGTCCGCCGGCACCTCGGTGTCCCACCCGCCGAGCAGGTTCATCACCGCGCCGGTGTCCGGGTTCCAGCCGCTGTAGCCGACGACACCGTGCGTGCCGGGCGACCGTCCGGTCGTCAGGGTGCTCAGTGCCGCGGCCGTCGTGGTCGGGAACCCGCTGCGGAGCTTCTTCGTGGTGCCGGTGCCCTTCGCCGCGGTCAGCCAGCGGGCGTGGCCGGCGCGAGCCGACAGCGCGACCGAACCGAGGCCGTCGACCAGGACGACGATCGCGGAACGGGCGGGACGGAGGGCGATCCGGGCCTCCAGGCCGTTGTCACGCGACCACGCGTCGTCCGCAGCCCCGAGCGCCACGAGGCAACTCGGGAAGACGTCGGCGAGGTTCGCGGCGGCGTCGGGGGCCGTCGGTACGCTTGTTCCCATTCCACAGAGTCTTCCAGACGACCCCGGTCTCCCAGACGACTCCGGTCTCCCAGAAAGGTGCCATGGCACGCACGGACGCAGTCGGCCTGCCCGACGGTGAGCGCATCGAGGACGTCGACGTCTCCGAGGAGATGCAGGGCTCCTTCCTCGAGTACGCGTACTCCGTCATCTACTCGCGGGCGCTGCCCGATGCGCGTGACGGCCTGAAGCCCGTCCAGCGGCGCATCCTGTACCAGATGGCCGAGATGGGTCTGCGGCCCGACCGCGGGCACGTCAAGAGCGCCCGCGTCACCGGCGAGGTGATGGGCAAGCTGCACCCGCACGGCGACGGCGCGATCTACGACGCGCTGGTGCGGATGGCGCAGCCGTTCACCATGCGGGTGCCGCTGATCGACGGCCACGGCAACTTCGGCTCGCTCGACGACGGTCCCGCTGCCGCCCGGTACACCGAGGCACGTCTGGCCGAACCGTCGATGGCGATGACCGAGGGCCTGGGCGAGGACGTCGTCGACTTCGTCCCGAACTACGACAACCAGATCATGCAGCCCGGCGTGCTGCCGGCGGCGTTCCCGAACCTGCTCGTCAACGGCGCCTCGGGCATCGCGGTCGGCATGGCGACGAACATGGCGCCGCACAACCTGGGCGAGGTGGTCGAGGCCGCGAAGCACCTGCTCATGAACCCCCAGGCCACCCTCGAAGAGCTCATGGAGTTCGTGCCCGGCCCGGACCTGCCCTCGGGTGGCACGATCGTCGGCCTCTCCGGGGTCCGCGACGCCTACGCCACCGGCCGCGGCACGTTCCGCACACGTTCGAAGGTGAGCGTCGAGAACCTCACGCCGCGCAAGGTCGGACTGGTCGTCACCGAGCTGCCCTACCTGGTGGGCCCCGAGCGCGTCATCGAGAAGATCAAGGACGGCGTCCAGTCCAAGAAGCTCGTCGGCATCTCGGACGTCAACGACCTGACCGACCGCAACCACGGGCTCCGGCTCGTCATCGGCATCAAGAGCGGCTTCAACCCCACCGCGGTGCTCGAGCAGCTGTACAAGCACACCCCGCTCGAGGACGGCTTCGGCATCAACAACGTCGCGCTCGTCGGCGGGTCGCCCCGCACGCTCGGGCTGCGCGAGCTGCTCGACGTCTACGTGCAGCACCGGCTGTCGGTCGTCACCCGGCGGTCCGAGTACCGGCTCGCGCGTCGTCGCGAGCGGTTGCACCTGGTCGAGGGACTGCTCATCGCGATCCTCGACATCGACGAGGTCATCCAGGTCATCCGCACCTCGGACGACTCCGAGGCGGCACGCAGCCGACTCCGCGACGTCTTCGACCTGTCCGAGGTGCAGGCGGAGTACATCCTCGAGCTGCGGCTCCGGCGCCTGACGAAGTTCTCGCGCATGGAGCTCGAGGCCGAGCGCGACCAGCTGCTCGCCGACATCGCCGCGCTCGAGGAACTGCTGGCGTCCGACGAACGGCTGCGAGCCCAGGTGGCGCTCGAGCTCACCGAGGTGTCCGACAGGTTCGCCACCCCGCGCCGCACACTGCTCACCGAGGCCGACGCACCCGTCAAGGGCGGTCGCAAGGCAGCCGTCGACCCTGAGTCGCTCCAGGTCGCCGACTCGCCGTGCCGTGTGCTGCTCTCGACCACCGGACGGCTCATCCGCGTCGACATCCCGACGTCGGAGCTCAGCATCGTCCGCGTGCCGAAGCGCTCCAAGCACGACGCCGTCCGGTCCGCCGTGGTGAGCACCGTCCGGGGCCAGGTCGGCGCGCTGACCTCCACCGGTCGGGTGCTGCGGCTCTCCCCCGTCGACGTCCCGGCGGTGCCGCCCGCAGCCGTCCGGCTCGACGCCGGCGTGCGGGTCACCGACTTCCTGGCGCTCACCAAGGGCGAGACGGTCGTCGCACTCGTCGACCTGTCTGGCGCGTCGTCGGACGCACTCGCCATCGGTACCGCTCAGGGCGTGGTCAAGCGCGTCGTGCCCGGCAACTGGCCGGACAAGCCGGAGTTCGTCGCCATCGGCCTGAAGCCCGGCGACACGGTGATCGGCGCCGCTCAGGCACCCGAGTCCGACGACCTGGTGTTCATCAGCTCGAACGCTCAGCTCCTGCGGTTCCCCGCGGCCGGCGTCCGCGCCCAGGGGCTCCCCGCCGGCGGTGTCGCGGGCATGGCGCTGGCCTCCGGCGCCTCGGTGATCTGGTTCGGGTCCGTCGCCCGCTCCGACGACGCCGTGGTCGCCACCGTGTCCACGACGTCGACGGCGCTGCCCGGCACGGACTCCGGTCGCGCCAAGGTCTCCGCACTGTCCGAGTTCCCCGCCAAGGGCCGTGCGACCCAGGGCGTCCGGGCGCACGCGTTCCTGAAGGGCGAGGACGGGCTCACCGTGGGCTGGGCGGGCATCGCTCCCCCGCACGCGGTCGGCACGGACGGCGCGGCGCGGACACTGCCGGACTGGCTGTCGAAGCGTGACGGGTCCGGTGCGCCGCTCGAGGCCGTCATCGGCTCGATCGGTGGCAGTGCCGCTGCGCTCGACGGTACCGCCGGCGACGCGTAGGCGGGCGGGGCGCTGCGCTACGCCCACCTCCGCCGCGCTGCGCCCACCCTCCGCCGCGCTGCGCTGCGCTGCGCCCACCCTCCGCCGCGCTGCGCCCACCCTCCGCGAAAGCGACAGTGTCCCGCGAACAGTTCGCGGGACACTGTCGTGTTAGCGGCACGGACGGCGCAGGGTGGCGTCACGGTGTCGCTCTGGCGGCACTGAGACTCGGGCCAGCAGCGGCGCCGCGGTCCGGCGCGCTACGCGTCGATGCGGTCGCGGTCGAGGCCCTCGCCGGCCAAGATGAACTCCTTGCGCGGGGCCACGTCGTTGCCCATGAGCAGCTCGAACACCTTCGCCGCGCTCTCGGCATGCGTGATGTTCACCCGCCGCAGGGTGCGGTGCGCTCGGTCCATCGTGGTCTCGGCGAGCTGGTCGGCGTCCATCTCCCCCAGGCCCTTGTACCGCTGGATCGGCTCCTGGTACTTCTTGCCGGTCTTCTCGAGCTTCTTCAGCACGGTCTGCAGTTCCTGCTCGGAGTACGTGTAGAGCGTTTCGTTGGGCTTGCCGCGGTTCACCACGACGACCCGGTGCAGCGGCGGAACGGCAGCGAAGACCCGGCCTTCCTCGATCATCGGTCGCATGTACCGGAAGAACAGCGTCAGCAGCAGCGTCCGGATGTGGGCGCCGTCGACGTCGGCGTCCGACATGATGATGACCTTGCCGTACCGCGCCTGGTCGATCTCGAACGTGCGACCGGAGCCGGCGCCGATGACCTGGATGATGGACGCGCACTCGACGTTCGACAGCATGTCCGAGACGGACGCCTTCTGCACGTTGAGGATCTTGCCGCGGATCGGCAGCAGCGCCTGGTACTCGCTGTTGCGTGCGAGCTTCGCGGTCCCGAGGGCCGAGTCGCCCTCGACGATGAAGAGCTCGGTGCCCTCGGTCTCCTGCGACCGGCAGTCCGCGAGCTTCGTCGGCAACGACGAGTTCTCGAGCGCGTTCTTCCGGCGCTGCGTCTCCTTGTGGGCGCGGGCCGAGATGCGGGTCTTCATCTCCGCGACGACCTTCTCGAGCAGGGTCGCGGCCTGGGCCTTCTCGGTACGCTGCGTCGACGTCAGGATCTCGGTGATGCGCTTCGACACGACCTGGTCGACGATCTTCCGGACCGCCGGTGTGCCGAGGATCTCCTTCGTCTGCCCCTCGAACTGCGGCTCGGGCAGTCGGACGGTCAGGACGGCGGTCATGCCGGCGAGCACGTCGTCCTTGTCGAGCTTGTCCTGCCCGACCTTGAGCTTGCGGGCGTTCGCCTCGACCTGTGCGCGGACGGCCTTGACCAACCCGGACTCGAAGCCGGCCTGGTGCGTGCCGCCCTTCGGCGTGGCGATGATGTTGACGAAGCTGCGGAACACCGTCTCGTACCCGTCGCCCCACCGGAGGGCGAGGTCCACTTCGCAGGAGCGCTCGACCGCGGTGGAGACCATGTGGCCCTTGTCGTCGAGCATCGGGACGGTTTCGGTGAAGGTCCCGGTGCCCTGCACGCGCCAGACGTCCGTGACGCCGGTGTCGGAGGCGAGGTGCTCGACGAACTCGCCGATGCCGCCCTCGTAGCGGAAGCGCTCGACGACCGGACCGGCCTCGACGGCGGTGCCCGTCGCCTCGGCACGCGCGGCGGCGGCCTCGATCGAGGACACGCGCTCGTCGGTGATCGTGATGCCGAGTCCTGGAACGAGGAACGCCGTCTGCCGTGCGCGGGTGACCAGGTCGTCGGTGCTGAACCGCGCGTCGGCCGTGAAGATCTGCCGGTCCGCCCAGTAGCGGATGCGGGAACCGGTGACGCCCTTCTTCACCTTGCCGACCACCCGCAGCTCGCTGCCCGAGGTGAAGGGGCTGAACGGGGCGTCCGGACCGATCCCCTTCGTGTCGTCGAACGTGCCGGGCTCGCCGCGGTGGAAGGACATGGCGTAGGTCTTGCCGCCGCGGTCGACCTCGACGTCGAGGCGCTCCGACAGCGCGTTGACCACCGAGGCACCGACGCCGTGCAGACCGCCGGACGCCGCGTACGACCCGGAACCGAACTTGCCACCGGCGTGCAGCTTCGTGAAGACGACCTCGACCCCGGTCAGGCCGGTCTTCGGTTCGACGTCCACCGGGATGCCACGAGCGGTGTCGCGGACCTCGACCGAGCCGTCGGCGTGCAGCACGACGCCGATCTCGTCGCCGTGCCCCGCCAGGGCTTCGTCGACGGAGTTGTCGATGATCTCCCACAGGCAGTGCATGAGCCCTCGGGAGTCGGTCGACCCGATGTACATCCCCGGACGCTTCCGGACCGCCTCGAGCCCTTCGAGGACGGAGAGATGGCGTGCGGAGTAGTCGGAGCTCACCGTCCGATGCTACCGAGCGGCACCGACACCCTCGTCGTGGACACTCGCACTGGGGACAACCGGTCCGCGCTCAGCGAAACAGCGCTGCACAATGCATCGTTCTCAGGCATCACGTGTTGAAATGGTGCAACCACCCGGCACCACCTGCGATCCGTGAGGAGCACAGCAATGACCCAGACCGTGCAGGACCCCTCCATCGACGAAGTCAGCAACCACCAGCTGACCGCCGCCGACCGTTGCGACAGCTGCGGGGCGCAGGCCTACATCCGAGCCACCATGTCGAGCGGCGAGCTGTTCTTCTGCGCCCATCACGGCGCCGAGTTCAAGGACAAGCTCGCGGCGACTGCCATCGAGTGGCACGACGAGAGCAGCCGACTCTACGAGTCGAAGTAGCGCGCGAAGGCGCGAGCACAGCAAGACGGGAGGCCCGGTGCCAGCTGGCACCGGGCCTCCCGTCTGTCTGTTGCCCGTCTCAGAACGCGCGGTTCAGCGCCCAGGCGGCGCCGCGGTAGCTGTTCGGCCCCCAGACACCGTCGATGGGGCCGCTGTAGCGGCCGTGGGCGGCCGCCCATCGCTGCAGTGCTGCCACGACGTCTTTGCTCTCGTACCCCCACGCGACCGGGGCCTGGTAGTACCCGCCCTTCGCGAGCTGGTTGGACGCGCCGATCCACGAAATCGGCCCCATCACGCCGTCGATCGGGCCGGTGTATGTGGCCATGCTGCCGAGACACTGCAGCCGCTTGTAGAACACGGGTCCGGGGACGCCGTCGGATTCCGTCGTGGTCGTCGGGACCGAAGCACACGCCGGACTGATCCGGGTCATCGCCGCCTCGGCCGTCGTCGTCTGTCCGACGGCACCGGCACCGACCAGGGTCACGACGAGTGCACCGACCAGGGCGAGTGTGCGCGTGTTGCGTTGCATGGGACCTCCTTTGTCCGCCCCCAACATGTCACATGCACAACGCGACGTTCCGGAACTGGCAACAGTTGCCACCGCCCCCGGGAACGACGAAGGCCGGGCCCCTGCGGGCCCGGCCTTCGTCGTGTCTCACGCGATGCGCTTGAACGCCTTGTCGACGTAGCGGTCGACGGTGGCGCGCGCCTCGCGTGCGTAGCGGTCGATGGTCGCCGTCTGCTCCGGGTCCGGCGTGTACTCGCGGCCCAGCCGTGCGGCGGCTGCGGCGAGGACACCGTCGGTCAGCTGCGGGTTGAGCGGCAGGATCGGGCCCTGGGTGTGCGTACCGAAGGACGTGCCGACGATCGCACCCTCGACCGGGGCGCCCGCCTGGTTGCCGCCGCCGGACACGACATCGGCGAAGGGAGTGACCCCGGCCGCGAGCTCGATGCTGGTGGCGTGGTCCTCGAAGCCGGCGAGACGCTTCGGCGCTCCGGGGAGCAGCGGGTACCGGGTCTCGAGCACGAAGTAGTTCACGCGCCGCTCGGCACCGCGGACGGCGCGGGCGTCGAACACGCCGAATCCGGCGACCGGTGCACCCTCGGTGGGGACGACCTCGTTCGTCGACAGGTCGAACCCGCCGCCGACCGCGATCACCGGCACCCCGTCGCTGGCGAAGGCACGGAGCGGGGCACCGATGCGCGCGACGTCGGCGCCGAGTGACCGCATCGCGCTGAGCGGCCCGTTGCCGATCACGACGACGTCGGCCGCCGCGGGGAGCTCGTCGCCGGGCGCGTACTCGAGCACCTCGGTGTCGAGGCCGGCTGCAGCGGCACGGCGCACGAGGGCCGCGACGTTGCCACGATCGCCCGAGACGCCCATCTGCCGGGGGTAGACGTGCAGGATGGTCAGCCGGTCGGCCGTCATGCGGTCTTCTCCATGTCCGGGTGGCCGAGGGCCTTGCGGGCGATCATCATGATCTCGTAGTTGACGATGAAGTTCTTCGTCCCGCTGGTCGTCGAACCGAGCTGCTCCATGTGCTTGATCGCGGCCTCGACGTCGGGTTCGACCCGACCGATGCGGACACCGGCGTGCTCGAGGGCGATCGCGATCTGCCAGGCCTTGTCACCGGAGACGACGTCGACGTGGTCGAGCTTCGAGAAGTCGATGTCGTAGATCCAGGAGATGTCCGGCGTGCCCTCGTCGATCGCCATGAGGACCTGCTCGGGGCGGTCCGGCAGCGCGTCGAGGTTGAGCTGGAGGCTCGCGGCGTTCTTGAACATCGTGAACTCGGCGGACTCGCCTGCGATCGGGAGTCGCTCGCCGCGCCCGTAGGCCGGCTTCATCGTGCCGAAGGCCTTCGTGACGGCGTCGGCGCGGAACTGCGTGCCGAGTGCCGCGCTGGCCGTGGCGGTGGCTGCGGCGGCGTCGACCGCGTAGTGCAGGCCGCGGGCCGGCAACCGGACCGGGATCTCGGTGCCGTCGAAACGGATCGTCGCACCGTCACCGGTGTTCACGACGACCTCGGCCTCGGCGGCGTTCGGCTGGGCGTCCTGCCGGTCGAAGTCGTCGGCGTTCTGCAGGCCGTTCGGCGCCGCGGCGACGACCTCGGCGCTCGCACCGAAGCGCAACACGCGCTGGCCGGTCCGCGCCACGTAGGCGTCGAGGAACTGGTCGTCGCGGTTCGTGATGACGTTCGCCGTCGACAGTGCCGCGGTGTCGAGCATCATGTCGGCGACGCGTTCGGTCTCGAAGAACCGGTACAGCTGGTCGACCTGCACGTTGAGCATCGTCACCGTGGACGGCGACAGGATGCCGGCGAGTTCGACCGCGAAGGCCTCGTCGACCTCGAGGATGCCGATGTCCGCCTTCAGGCGACCGGTCAGCGAGACCTCGGACAACAGCGCCGACGCGATGCCCTGCGGCAGGTTCGCGCCCGAGGGGTTCGTGAAGACACGGAGCCCGTGCGCCCGGACGATGTCCGAGATCATGTGCGTCGTCGTCGACTTGCCGTTCGACCCGAGCACGAAGACGACACCGTTGGGGAACTGCTTCGTCACGTGCTGCAGGAAGTCGGGCACGAGCTTGAGCACGATGAAGCCGGGGTACGCGGATCCCCCGCCCCGCGCTCGGGCGAGGGCACGGAGGATCCGCCCGATCAGGATCGGGATGAAGAACCGCATCGGCCTACTCGAGGTAGTCGCGCAGCGACTGCGACCGCGACGGGTGGCGGAGCTTCGCCATCGTCTTGGACTCGATCTGGCGGATGCGCTCACGCGTCACACCGAACGTGTCACCGATCTGGTCGAGGGTCTTCGGCTGGCCGTCCCCGAGGCCGAAGCGCATGCGGATGACGCCCGCCTCGCGCTCGGACAGGGAGTCGAGCAGGCTCTCGAGCTGCTTCTGCAGCATCGTGAAGCCCACGGCGTCGGCCGGCACGACCGCCTCGGTGTCCTCGATGAGGTCACCGAACTCGGAATCGCCGTCCTCACCCAGGGGCGTGTGCAGGGAGATCGGCTCGCGGCCGTACTTCTGCACCTCGACGACCTTCTCCGGGGTCATGTCGAGCTCGCGGGCGAGCTCTTCCGGAGTGGGTTCGCGACCGAGGTCCTGCAGCATCTGACGCTGGACGCGGGCGAGCTTGTTGATGACCTCGACCATGTGCACCGGGATGCGGATGGTCCGGGCCTGGTCCGCCATGGCGCGGGTGATCGCCTGGCGGATCCACCACGTCGCGTAGGTCGAGAACTTGAAGCCCTTGGTGTAGTCGAACTTCTCGACCGCACGGATGAGGCCGAGGTTGCCCTCCTGGATGAGGTCCAGGAACTGCATGCCGCGGCCGGTGTAGCGCTTGGCGAGCGAGACCACGAGGCGGAGGTTCGCGCCCAGCAGGTGCGACTTCGCACGTTGACCGTCGCGGGCGACCCAGCGCAGTTCGCGCTCGGCCGGCTTGGTGAGGCCGGTCGAGTGCTGCAGCTTGTCCTCGGCGAACAGGCCGGCCTCGATGCGCATCGCGAGCTCGACCTCCTGCTCGGCGTTGAGCAGGGCGACCTTGCCGATCTGCTTGAGGTAGTCCTTCACCGGGTCGGCGGTCGCGCCCGTGATGGTCGTGGAGTAGACCGGCGCCTCGTCGTCGTCGGTCTGCGAGATGACGAGCGCGCCGGCGGCGACCGCAGCGGCGGCGTCGGGCTTGATCGCCTTGTCGTCGGTGTCCTCGACGTCCTCGGTCGGCTCGTCGGTGGCTTCGTTCGCCTCGTCGACGGGGTCGACCTTCTTCGCCTTCGGGGCGGCCTTCTTGGCCGGGGCCTTCTTGGCGGGGGCCTTGGTGGCGCGCTTCTTCGGC
Organism: Curtobacterium sp. ABR8; assembly: GCF_057812125.1. Lineage (NCBI taxonomy): Bacteria > Bacillati > Actinomycetota > Actinomycetes > Micrococcales > Microbacteriaceae > Curtobacterium > Curtobacterium sp. ABR8. The sequence continues at coordinate 1,955,015 of NZ_CM173818.1, read as the reverse complement.
GCGTCGGTTCCCTCGGTGTCCGTGGCGTCGTCTGCCACAGCACCTTCGGGCTGCGTGTCCTTCGTGGGATCGATCGTCGTGCTCCGGGCAGCCATGCGATCACCTCTCTCGTCGTGCCACGTTCGTGGGGTCGTGGCCTCCCTCGCCGCCCAGGGCCCGAGCCGCAGTCCCCCGCGTCGTCGAGTCCTACCGTTCCGGGCAGCACTAAGACCCATGTCAAGTCCCCCGTGTCGATCGGCGCTCCGAAGTGCTCCGACAGGAAGGGGGTCCTGAGTGGGTCCGTGATCATTATTGCACGTGCCGCTTCCGCAGGCGCGCAACGAGTGCAACCCAGAGCGGGCCGACGCGTATTCCCTCCTCCGCGTGGAGCACTCGCCGTGTCCGGCGCCGAGCGTGCAGGAGCATGGCGACGCCGAACCCGACCACCAGGTACTGCACCGTGAGGGCCACCCGGAAGTTGTCCCAGGCGAAGACGGTCTCGCCGGTGACGCGGGACACCACGTCGAGCAGCAGCCCGATCAGGTACATCATCACGAACGCCGCCAGGAAGCCGCCGACGTTGACGACGCCGTTCGCGGACCCCAGGGAACCGACCGGGTTGAACGTCCGGGCGAAGTCGAACCCGATCAGTGAACCGGGGCCGCCGATCCCCATCGCGACGACGAGCAGCACGAGCAGCCAGGTGGGCGGGTGGCCGGGCCAGAGCAGGATGGCGGTCCACACCACGGCGAGCAGCACGACGACCCCGAGCACGAGGTTCGAGCGGCGCATCGGGAACCGCGCGCACAACAGGCCCAGCACCGGTCCGGCGGCGAAGCCCACGGCGACGATGATCGTCAGGAAGCCGGCGGCCTCGGCAGGGCTGTAACCGAGCCCACGGAGCATCGGGACCCCCCACAGCAGCGAGAACACCGTGCCGGAGGACTGCGTCACGTAGTGCGACCAGAAGCCGAGCTGCGTGCCGGGACGCCGCAGCGCGTGCCCGAAGGTCCGGAAGGCGGCGCCCCACGAGTGCGGCAGCGGGATGGTGCCGGTCCGGACGACGACCGGGCCGTTCCGGACGAAGACGAAGGCCAGGACGAGCCCGACGGCGCTCACCGCAGCGGCGACCCCGAACGCGGGAGTCCACCCTGCGGCGTGCAGGAGCACCGCGAACGGGAACGCCGACAGGATCTGGCCGATCTGCCCGAGGTTGCCCGTCCACTGCGAGATCTGCGGCAGGATCCGGCCGCTGAACCACATCGGCACCAGACGGATCACCGAGATGAAGGTCATCGCGTCGCCGGCACCCACGAGCACGCGTCCCGCGATCGCCGGGCCGATCGTCGGCGAGAAGGCCACCACGGCCTGCCCGACCACGAGCAGCGCGGCGCCGAGCAGGACGAGCTTGCGCGGCCCCACCCGGTCGAGCGCGACGCCCACCGGGATCTGGAGTCCGGCGTACACGGCGATCTGCACGACCGCGAGCGTGGAGAGCACCGCCGCCGACACGGCGAACCGGTCCTGCGCGTCGACGCCGGACACCCCGAGCGAGGACCGCTGGACGACCGCGAGGACGTAGGCGAGCACCGCGATGCCCCAGACGAGGAAGGCGCGACGGGAGTTCACCCCGACAGGTTACCGATCCGGCGGAGCCGGATACGCGACGGCTGTCGTCGAGGCTTGCGACGCTCTGGTCACGACCGGACGACGGACGGGAGGCGCGGTGCGGGCCCGCCACGGGCCTCCTGGCCGCCGTTCCGGACCGTCCAGGGCCCGACCCGGCTACTCGCCGCCGTCACCCTGGGTGCGACGATCCGCCAGGAAGCGCTCGAGCTCGGCCGCGATCGCGTCCGCGGTCGGCACCTCGCCGTCGACGTCGGTGAGCGGCGACGCGACCGGGTTGCCCTCCATGTACGTGTCGTGCCGCTCCTCGAGCACACCGACGAGCCGCTGCAGCTCGGCGTTGCCGGCGACCTGCTCCTCGACCCGGGTGAGGAACTCGCGACCCGCCTCGCGCAGGGCGTCCGTCGGGAAGATGAGGCCGGTGGCCGCGGCGATGCCGGACAGTGCGGCGACGGCCGCGTCGGGGAACTCGGTGTCCGACAGGTAGTGCGGCACGAGGAGCACCAGGCCGGTGACCTGCGCGCCGGTGGACGCGAGCCGGTGCTCGACCAGGTGCAGGACGTTCGCCGGCGCCTGCGTCTCGGGCTTCCAGACGCTCATCTGCTCGACGAGGTCGGCACGGGTGCCGGAGACGGTGAGGCTGATCGGCCGGGTGTGCGGGACGGGCATCGGGATCGACTGCACCCAGGTGGTGTCCGCGACCTGGAGCCGGGCGGCGAGGCCGGTGACGGCGTCCACGAACCGGTTCCACTGGAAGTCCGGCTCGTACCCGGACAGGAAGAGGAACGGCTGGCCGATCTCGTCGCGCACCAGGTGCAGCGCCAGCCGGGGCGGCTCGACGGCGGCGATGTGGTCGTGCTCGAAGGTGATGACCGGCCGTCGGGCTCGCCAGTCGAGCAGGACGTCGGGGTCGAACTCGGCGACGAGCTGGGTGTCGAGGTCCTCGAGCACGGACGTCGTCACCTGGGCCACGGCCGAGCCGGCATCGGCGAAACCGGTGAGCCCGGCGACCAGGTGCAGTCCGGCCGGGACGGTCGGGGCGGCCTCGTCGAACGTGTAGAGCTCCTCGGGGTGGTTCACCGTCCCCATGCTAGGCGGGGCCACCGACGCCCCCGCGCGGGACGGCCACGCCGACAGCGAACAGCGCGCGGATAGGCTTGGCCCATGGTCCGACCGACGCTCTCCACCACCAGTTCCGCCCCCGAGACCACCACCGCCGACGTGCTCGTCGTCGGGGTCCGCCCCGGGTCGTCCACCGACGCCGCACCGTCCGGCGACACCGCTGCCGGCGCGTCCCTCGCGCCGAGCGCCGCCGGTGTCGTCGAGGCTCTCGCCGGGCTCGACCTCGCCGCGATCGGCGTCACGGGCGCCAAGGACCAGCTCGTCCGGCTGCCCGGCACCGGCGTGGCCGCGTCCTCGATCGCACTCATCGGTCTCGGGTCGGCCACCGGTGTCGCGGCGATCCGTGCCGCCGCCGGCAGCGCCGTCCGCCAGCTCCCGCAGGTCGCCTCGATCACCCTGGCCCTGCCGACCGACTCGGCCGAGCTCGTCGACGCCGCACTCGAGGGCGCCGCACTCGGCGCCTACGCCTTCACCCGCCACAAGGGCGCCGGCACGACCGCGCCGACGCGGGGTGACCAGCACATCGAGGTCGTCGCGCCCGCCGACGTCGCCGCCGACGCGGCAGTCCGGCCCGCGATCGTCGCCGACGCCGCGTCGCTCGTCCGCGACCTGGTCAACACCGCCGCCGGCGACCTCGGGCCGCAGGACGTCGCCGACGTCGCCCGCGCGCAGGCCGAGGGGCTGCCCCTGACGGTCGAGGTCCTCGACGAGCAGGCGCTCGAGGAGCAGGGCTTCGGCGGCATCCTCGGTGTCGGCCGCGGTTCGGCCCGTCCCCCGCGCCTGGTCGTCGTCCGCTACGCGCCGGAGTCCGCCACGAAGCACCTCGCCCTCGTCGGCAAGGGCATCACGTTCGACTCGGGCGGGCTCTCGCTCAAGCCGGCGGCGTCGATGCTCGGCATGAAGACCGACATGACCGGCGCCGCCACCGTGCTCGCCGCGACCGTCGCCGCCGCGCGCCTCGGCCTCGACGTGCGCGTCACCGCCTGGCTCGCGCTCGCCGAGAACATGCCGTCGGACACGGCGACCCGCCCGGGAGACGTCCTCACGCTGAAGAACGGCAAGACGGTCGAGGTCACGAACACCGATGCGGAGGGCCGCCTGGTGCTCGGTGACGGCATGGCCGCCGCCTCGCTCGAGACGCCCGACGCGATCGTCGACGTGGCCACCCTGACCGGCGCGCAGGTCGTCGCACTCGGCGACCGCACGACGGGCCTGATGGGCAGCGACGACCTCGTCGCGAAGGTCCGCGCCGTGGCCGAGGGCGTGTCGGAGCCGATCTGGCCGATGCCCCTGCCCGAGGAACTCGACGCGCGGCTCGCCAGCGACGTCGCCGACATGGTCAACGCCACGGTCGGCAACCCGGCCGGCGGCATGCTGCTCGCCGGCAAGTTCCTGGAGCGCTTCGTCGGCGAGGGCATCCCGTGGGCGCACCTCGACATCGCCGGCCCGTCCGAGCACAAGGGCGGCGGCTACGGGTGGCTCGGGAAGGGCGCGACGGGTGTGATGGTCCGCACGCTCATCGCACTCGCAGAAGACCTCCAGTCCGAGTAGTAGGTTTGGTACCGGTGGGACGGGGCATCGACGCGCCTCCCACCGGTACTGCACGGGACGGGACCGGAACCACGCGGTCCGACCGTCGGACGCCGCCCCCGCGGTGTCCACGTAGGGCCCGATCGGCCCGACACGCACGAGGGAGTTGCACCAGGTGACGGAACAGACTTACGACGTCGTGGTCCTCGGTGGCGGGAGCGGTGGCTACGCCGCTGCGCTCCGGGCCGCCGAACTCGGCATGAGCGTCGCGCTCATCGAGGGCGACAAGCTCGGAGGGACGTGCCTGCACCGTGGCTGCATCCCCACCAAGGCGCTGCTGCACGCGGCCGAGGTCGCCGACGCGACCCGCGACGCCGAGAAGTACGGCGTGATCGCGGAGTTCGCCGGTGTCGAGGTCCCGAAGGTCATCGAGTACCAGCAGGGCGTCATCACCTCGAAGTACAAGGGCCTGCAGGGCCTCATCAAGGCCCGCGGCATCACCGTCGTCGAGGGCTGGGGTCGACTCACCTCGCAGAACACCGTGCAGGTCGGCGACCAGAACATCGTCGGCAAGAACGTCGTGCTCGCGACGGGCTCCTACTCGAAGTCCCTGCCGGGGCTCGAGATCGGCGGGCGTGTCATCACGTCCGAGACCGCGCTGCGCATGGACTACGTGCCGAACAAGGTCGTCATCCTCGGTGGCGGCGTCATCGGCGTCGAGTTCGCCAGCGTCTGGAAGTCCTTCGGTGCCGAGGTCACGATCGTCGAGGCGCTCCCCCACCTCGTCCCCGCCGAGGACGAGTCCATGTCGAAGCAGCTCGAGCGCGCCTTCCGCAAGCGCGGAATCGAATTCTCGCTGGGTGTCCGGTTCCAGGGCGTCGAGCAGCACGAGAACGGCGTCGTCGTCACGCTCGAGGACGGCAAGACCTTCGACGGCGACGTCCTGCTGGTCGCCGTCGGTCGTGGCCCGGTCACGCAGAACGTCGGCTTCGACGAGGTCGGCGTCGCCATGGACCGCGGCTTCGTCACCACGAACGAGCGCCTCGCCACCAACCTGCCGAACGTCTACGCGGTCGGCGACATCGTCCCCGGCCTGCAGCTCGCGCACCGCGGCTTCCAGCAGGGCATCTTCGTCGCCGAGGAGATCGCCGGGCTCAACCCGGTGGTCATCGAGGACAAGAACATCCCGAAGATCACGTACTCCGACCCCGAGGTCGCCTCCGTCGGCCTGTCGCAGGCGAAGGCCGAGGCCGAGTACGGCGCCGACAAGGTGGACTCGTACGAGTACAACCTGGCCGGCAACGGCAAGAGCCACATCATCGGCACGTCCGGTTCGGTCAAGGTCGTCCGCGTCGTCGACGGCCCCGTCGTCGGCGTCAGCATGATCGGCGCCCGCGTCGGCGAGCTCATCGGCGAAGCGCAGCTCGCCGTGAACTGGGAGGCGTACCCGGAGGACATCGCTCCGCTCGTGCACGCCCACCCGACGCAGAACGAGGCCCTGGGCGAGGCGTTCATGCACCTCGCGGGCAAGCCGCTGCACGCGCTGTGACCCGCACGAGTCCGCGCCCTGTGACAATGACATCAACAACAACTGCAACCCCCCGCGAAGAGGAGTCCACCCGATGAGCGAATCCGTCAGCCTCCCGGCGCTCGGCGAGAGCGTCACCGAGGGCACGGTGACCCGATGGCTGAAGAACGTCGGTGACCGGGTCGAGGTCGACGAGCCGCTGCTCGAGGTCTCGACCGACAAGGTCGACACCGAGATCCCGTCGCCCGTCGCCGGCGTCATCGAGGAGATCCTCGTCCAGGAGGACGAGACCGTCGAGGTCGGCACCGCGCTGGTGAAGATCGGCGATGGCTCGTCCGACTCCGGTTCCTCCGACGCCGGTTCGTCCGACGAGTCCTCGAACGAGGCCGCCGCCGAGGCAGAGGCCCCCGAGGCCGAGCCGAGCACCGAGCAGGAGTCCGAGACCCCCGCCCCGGAGCCCACCGAGCCCGAGCCGGCTCCGGCCGGACAGACGCAGCCCGCAGCCCCGCAGGCACCGTCCGCGCCGCCCGCCGCCGCCCCGGTTCCGCAGGCAGCCCCGGTCCCGCCGCCCGCCGCCGCCCCGGCTCCCCCGGCCGCGGTCCCCGCCCCCGCAGCACCGGCCGCAGCGCCCAGCGCGACGACCGCCGCCGCGGTGCCGAACCCGTCGCAGGACGGCGCAGCCTCCGGCTACGTCACGCCGCTCGTCCGCAAGCTCGCCAACGAGCAGGGCGTCGACCTGTCCACCGTCACCGGCTCCGGTGTCGGCGGGCGGATCCGCAAGGAGGACGTGCTCGCGGCCGTCGCGAAGGCCCCGGCCGCCGGTGGTGCAGCTGCACCCGCCGCAGCGTCCGGTCCGTTCGTCGCCGAGGTCTCGCCGCTGCGCGGCACCCGCGAGAAGATGACCCGCCTGCGCAAGGTCGTGGCCGAGCGTGCTGTGCAGTCGATGACCTCGACCGCACAGCTCACGAGCGTCGTCGAGGTGGACGTCACGAAGGTGGCGCAGTTCCGCGACGCCCACAAGGCGGAGTTCCTCGAGAAGACCGGTTCGAAGCTCTCCTTCATGCCGTTCTTCGCCCTGGCTGCCTCCGAGGCACTCAAGGCCCACCCGAAGATCAACTCGACCGTCGAGGGTGACGAGATCGTCTACCCGGAGTCCGAGAACGTCTCCATCGCGGTGGACACCGAGCGCGGCCTGCTGACCCCGGTCATCAAGGACGCGGCGTCGCTCGACCTGGCGCAGTTCTCCAAGTCCATCGCGGACCTGGCGGAGCGCACCCGGAACAACCAGCTCAAGCCCGACGAGCTCGCCGGCGGCACGTTCACGCTGACGAACACCGGTTCGCGTGGTGCGCTGTTCGACACCCCCGTCGTGTTCCTGCCGCAGTCGGCGATCCTCGGCACCGGCATCGTCACGAAGCGTCCCGCGGTCGTGAAGGTCGACGGCCAGGAAGCCATCGCGATCCGTTCGTTCGTCTACCTCGCGCTGTCGTACGACCACCGGATCATCGACGGTGCGGACGCGTCGCGGTACCTGGTCGCGGTGAAGAACCGCCTGGAAGAGGGCAACTTCGCCCCCAACCTCGGGTACTGACACCCCGCAGCACGGCCGACGGCCCCGGTTCCCCTTCGTGGGGAGCCGGGGCCGTTCCCGTTCGTGGGGAGCCGGAGCGGTCCTCGTTCGTCGGTGGCCGAAGCGTCAGCCACCACCGCCCGGCGCACCGGCACCGAGCGCGGAGACGGCCGCGACGACCGTGCCGATCGCGACGACGACGCCGACCAGGGCGCGCCGGAGCGGCACGCGTCGCTCCACGCCGACGGGGATGCCGAGTTCGACGACCGCACGCAGCCGAGCCGCCACACCACCGGGATCGAGCGGCGGGTCGGCCTCCGCGAACACCAGGTCGGCCAGGGGTGGCGTCCACCGGAACGGCCGTGGCGGCGCAGCGCCCCGCACCGTGTCGAGGGCCGTGCTCGCCGCGGTGCGGTCACCGTCCAGTGCCGCGACGAGTGCGGCGTCCACCTGGTCGCGCGACGGATCGCGCGGGTCCACCCGGTCCCAGACCACCCGCGCGGCGAGCACGAGGACGCGTGCGGCGTCGGTGCTGCCCGGGTCCGTGCCGTCGCGGACTGCCCCAGCCGGGTGGTCGCACAGCACGACGGCGCCGGCGTCGTCCACCAGGACGTCGTCGATCCCGGCGACGCCGAGCCGCAGCGCACCGTCCACCGCCGCGACGAGCAGCTCGAGCAACGGGACGCAGAGGGTCACCGCGACCCCGGTCGTCGGGGCGCCGAGCCGTTCGAGCGCAGCCGGGAGCGGCGTCCCGCACGGGCGGTCGAGCAGCACCACGAGTGCGCCGTCAACGGTCCGGCCGACCGCCGAGACGGGCACCAGGTGGCGGTGCCCGGTGGCGCACCGGTCCGCCACCCACGAGGCAGCTGCAGCGTCGTCGGCCTGCGCGACCCAACGGTCGGTGCGGGCGCCGTGGGTGCCCTGGTCGGTGCTCGTGTCCATGGTGACGAGCGTGTCGGACGCGGGTCGGGCCTCCTGGCCGTCCGGCCCGACCTGTGGACAACGCATGTTCGCGCACAGCCGGACCGGCTGCGGTCTCCCCCGGACCGCGGAGGCCGTATCCTGTCAGCATGGCACGCAGCACTTCCACAGACACGAAGGCGAAGGAGCCGGGGCGTCTCAAGCAGATGTTCCAGGTCTTCCAGATGACCCGGCGGGCCGATCCGTCGTCGGTCTGGTGGTTCGCCCTCGCATTCGTCGGCCCGGTCGTCCTCGGCATCGTGCTGGCGTTGGTGCTCCCCGGACAGAACTGGCTCGCGATGATCCTGTGGATCGTCGCCGGTGTCCTGATGGGCGTGCTCCTCTTCCTGATCGTCCTCGGCCGGTTGGCCGAACGCGCCGCGTACTCCCAGATCGAGGGACAGCCCGGCGCCGTCGGTGCGGTGCTCTCCAACTCGCTGCGTCGGCAGTGGCGCTCGAGCGAGATGCCCGTCGCCGTGCACGGCCGCTCGCAGTCCGCGGTCTACCGCGCGGTGGGTCGCCCCGGCGTCGTCCTCATCACCGAGGGCCAGCGCGGCAACCTGAAGCGGCAGCTCGACGAAGAGCGCCGCAAGGTGCAGCGCATCGTCCCGAACGTCGCGGTCCACGTGGTCAGCGTCGGTGACGGCGACGACACCATCACCCTGCACAAGCTCCCCCGTGCGATGAACAAGTTCAAGAAGTCGCTCAACCGCAACGAGGTCCTGGCGGTCGCGAACCGCCTCGACTCCCTGACGCAGAGCCCCGCGGCCGCGATCCCGAAGGGCATGGACCCGATGCGGGCCCGCGCCGGCCGTCCGCGCTGATCCGTCCCCGACGCCGCACTGCAGAACGCCCCCGACCGTGCCAGGTCGGGGGCGTTCTGTGTGCGTGCAGCGGGTGGCACTGGCCGAGCGCACCGTGCGGCTTCGGTTACCTGGTGCGGGGTTGGCCGCTCGGTGCGAGCCTGTCGCGCTGCACCGAGCGGGCAACGTCCCACGTGCCGACGAACCTCGCACCGTGCGCCGCAGCACGCAGGCGCACCCGGCGACGAACCTCGCACCGTGCGCCGCAGCACGCAGGCGCACCCGGCGACGAACCTCGCACCGTGCGCCGCAGCACGCAGGCGCACCCGGCGACGAACCTCGCACCGTGCGGTGCCGCCGGTGGCCCCGGGTCAGCGCCGGACCAGCACCGTCCCGGCGATGCGGTCATGCGCGCCGCGGCTGTCCCGGTCGATGATGAGCGCCGGCACCACCAGGCAGAGCAGGACGGTCCGGACGACCGGACGCCACACCCCGACGTAGCCCCCGCGCATCGGCACGACGCGAAGACCGACGCAGATGTGCCCGAACGAGCCGGACAGCAGGCAGATGAAGAGCACCTGGAGCGCGGCGAAGATCGCCAGCTGCACCCACGAGTGCGCGATGTCCCCGGAACCGTTCACCGGCGACCAGACCCCGGTCACGTAGGCGATGAGGTCGGCGAGTGCCCCGTCGATCAGCAGGGCGACGATCCGCCGTCCGATCCGCCCGACGCTGCGGGGACCGTCCTCGGGCAGCCCCAGGTCCTTGCCAGGCCAGCCGTCCGGGTGCTCGGAGGGCGCGGACGGTCTGGAGGAGCTGCTGGCCATGCGACAAGCGTAGGCGACCGGCCGCCCGTAACACGCCTGAAACAATCCAGTCACGTCCGGGAAACCCCGTGTCAATAGCCTCGTCGGAGGTGCCTTGATCGGTGCCTCCGACATCACCCAACCCATTGGAGATCGGCCCCATGTTCAGCGATTCCTCCGAGGTCCTGGCCTTCATCAAGGACACCGACGTCAAGTTCCTCGACATCCGATTCACGGACCTGCCGGGTGTGCAGCAGCACTTCAACATCCCCGCCTCGACCGTCGACGAGGACTTCTTCTCGGTCGGCCAGCTCTTCGACGGCTCCTCGATCCGTGGGTTCGCGTCGATCCACGAGTCCGACATGCAGCTGATCCCCGATGTGACCACCGCGTACGTGGACCAGTTCCGAGCCGAGCGCACGCTCATCATGATCTTCGACATCTACAACCCACGGAACGGCGAGATCTACGGCCGCGACCCGCGCCAGGTGGCGAAGAAGGCCGAGAAGTACCTCGCGTCGACGGGCATCGCGGACACCGCGTTCTTCGCCCCCGAGGCCGAGTTCTACATCTTCGACGACGTCCGCTACTCCGTCACCCAGAACGAGTCGTTCTACGCGGTCGACTCCGAAGAGGGTGCCTGGAACACCGGTCGTGACGAAGAGGGCGGCAACCTCGCCAACAAGACCCCGTACAAGGGCGGCTACTTCCCCGTGTCGCCGGTCGACAAGACCGCCGACCTGCGCGACGACATCACCCTCAAGCTGATCGACGCCGGCTTCGAGCTCGAGCGCTCGCACCACGAGGTGGGCACGGGCGGCCAGCAGGAGATCAACTACAAGTTCGACACGATGGTCCACGCCGCGGACGACATCCTGAAGTTCAAGTACATCGTGAAGAACACCGCTGACCAGTGGGGCAAGGTCGCGACGTTCATGCCGAAGCCGCTCTTCGGCGACAACGGCTCGGGCATGCACACCCACCAGTCGCTCTGGTCGGAGGGCAAGCCGCTGTTCTACGACGAGAACGGCTACGGCGGCCTGTCGGACCTCGCTCGTTGGTACATCGGCGGTCTGCTGAAGCACGCTCCGGCGCTGCTCGCCTTCACGAACCCGTCGATCAACTCGTACCACCGCCTGGTCAAGGGCTTCGAAGCGCCGGTCAACCTGGTCTACTCGGCCGGTAACCGTTCGGCTGCGATCCGCATCCCGATCACGGGCACCAACCCGAAGGCCAAGCGCATCGAGTTCCGCGCACCGGACGCCTCGGGCAACCCGTACCTCGCCTTCGCCGCGCAGCTGATGGCCGGCCTCGACGGTATCCAGAACCGCATCGAGCCGCACGAGCCGGTCGACAAGGACCTCTACGAGCTCCCGCCCGAGGAAGCCAAGGGCATCCCCCAGGTCCCCGGCTCGCTCGACGAGGCGCTCGACTTCCTCGAGGCGGACCACGAGTTCCTCACGAAGGGCAACGTCTTCACCGAGGACCTCATCCAGACCTGGATCGACTACAAGCGCGAGAACGAGATCCTCCCGCTGGCCCAGCGCCCGCACCCGTTCGAGTACGAGCTGTACTTCGGCGTCTGATCGTCACTGACACACGAAGGCCCCGCACCGTCAGGTGCGGGGCCTTCGTCTGTGTGTCGCGACAGCGACAGTGTGCCGCGAACCATCCACGGGATTCTGTCGCTTTCGCGAGACGATTCGGCCGGCTGGAGCGCGGGGTGCGGACGCACCGCACGCCAGCGCACACGGGAACGGGGCCCGTGCCGCCCGGCACGGACCCCGCTTCGCGAACGGTGACTACCGAGCCGTGGCCAACGAGTCGTTCGACCCCGCTGCGACGCTCACGGGTGCACCCGTGACCGGCGTGGGCCGTCCCAGGGAACGGACGGTCCACCCCGCTTTGACCCAGTCGTGGACCGGGAGGCAGTTGCGCGCGTCGATGACGACGCGGCGGCCGACGAGGTCACCGAGGGCGACCGGGTCGGCGGTGATGATCTCGTCCCACTCGGTGAGCACCAGGACGACGTCGGCGCCCTCGATCGCGTCCGTCATCGACGCGGCGTAGCTCAGCGTCGGGAACGAGCGCTTCGCGGGTTCCATCGCCTCGGGGTCCCAGAGGGTGACCTGCGCACCACGCAGGTGCAGTGCGGCGGCGACGTTGAGCGCCGGGGAGTCCCGCACGTCGTCGGTGAGGGGCTTGAACGCGGCGCCGATCACCGCCACGCGACGGTTCAGCACCGATCCCCCGGCCGAGTCGATCGCCATGTCGATGACCCGCTGACGCTGGCCCATGTTGATCTCGTCGACCTGCTGCATGAGCCCGACGACCTGGCCCGCGCCGATCTCGTTCGCGCGGTGCATGAGGGCACGGATGTCCTTCGGCAGGCAGCCGCCGCCGAAGCCGAGGCCGGCGTTCAGGAACTTCCGGCCGATGCGGGCGTCGTGCCCGAGGGCGTCGGCGAGCGTCGACACGTCGGCGCCGGTGATCGCGCACATCTCCGAGATCGCGTTGATGAACGAGATCTTCGTCGCGAGGAACGCGTTCGCGCTCACCTTGACGAGCTCGGCAGTCGCCAGGTCGGTGGTGATGACCGGGGTGCCCTCGCTGATGGGCGCGGCGTAGACCTCGCGGATGACGGCGTCGGCGGCCTCGGACGCACCGCCCCAGACCAGGCGGTCCGGGTGCAGGGTGTCCTCGACGGCCTTGCCCTCGCGGAGGAACTCCGGGTTCCAGATGAGCTCGGCGTCGATCCCCGAAGGGGTGAACTCGCGGACGATGCCGCGCAGCCGCGCTGCGGTGCCGACCGGGACCGTCGACTTGCCGACGATGAGGCCCGGGTGGGTCAGGTTCTCGGCGACACCGCGGGTGGCGCTCTCGACGTACGCCAGGTTGGCGGCGTGCGAGCCCGCCTTCTGCGGGGTGCCGACGCAGACGAAGTGGACGTCCGCGGCGGCGACGGCCGACGCGATGTCGGCGGTGAACCGGAGCTTGCCGCTCGCGACGTGCTTCGTGATGAGCTCGGGCAGCCCGGGTTCGAAGAACGGGACCTCGCCAGCGGACAGTGCGGCGAGCTTCGCCGGGTCGACGTCCACGCCGATGGTCTCGAAGCCCATCTCGGCCATGGCGGCCGCGTGGGTGGCACCGAGGTAGCCGGTGCCGATGACGCTGATGACGGGTGCGGGACGGGTGTCGGCCTGGTCGGGCGACTTCTTGGACGCGGTCATGGCGTGACCTCCTGCAGGTCGTAGTCGATGTCGTTGCGCTTGATGCCCTCGGCGAAGGCCGCCAGGGAGTCGGCTCGTGAGTTGAGCCGCCAGTCGTTCGTGGTGCGTGTGCCGTCGACGATCGTGGTCGCGGTCTCGCTGAAGTACGCGAAGCCGATGATGTCCGAGTTGGCGGGGTCGGCCAGGGCGTCGAAGAGCGAGTCGATCCACTGGGTCTTTTGCGGGTTCGTGACGCTGCCCCCGGTCTCGGTGGCCCCGATCTCGTTGAGCACGATGCCCTTGCCCGGCGCGACCTGCCGGATCTGGGCGAGCGTCGCGCCGAACGTGTTCTCGAAGGTCGGCTGCTCGGTGGCGTCACGGTAGTAGCCGCTCATGCCGACCCAGTCGACGTACTCGGCGCCCGGGTAGTAGTTCTGCATGTACTCGAGCGTCTGGTACTTCGCGTTGCCGAGCTTGTCGATGCGCGACGGCGACCAGTCCCAGATGGCGTACTGGTTCGCCCCGTTGGCCTGGAAGACGTTCCAGACGTGCTGCCACATCGCGGTGTACGAGCCGGCGGCGTTCTGCTGCTTCGCCGATTCGGACCAGTTGTACCACTGACCGTTCATCTCGTGGTCGAACCGGATGACGAGCGGCTGGCCGTTGGCCGCCAGCGCCTTGGCGTACTGCGTCAGGTAGGCGTCGAACTTGCCGGAGATGACGTCCTCGTTGGTGTAGCCCTCGACGTACGGCTGGTCGTTGCCCGTCTTGGCGGGCACCGACTCCCACGTCATCATCGGCAGACGCCCGTTCGCCCACGACCGCTGGACGGCGTTCTGGTTGAAGTCCTGGTCGAAGCCCTGGAAGAAGCCGACCATGTTCGTCGCCTTCCCGACCTCTTGCGAGACCTGGTCGTACTCGGACCAGTTGAACGGGGACTGCGCCGTGTACAGGCCGTACCAGCGGGACTGCTGCCCGAGGATGTCCGCCTTCGTCGGGACGGCCACGGGTGTCGTGCCCGGGTCGGTCGACGGGCCGGGGTTGGGGTTGGTGACCCCACCGGAGCCGCCGCCGGAACCGTCGGACCCGCCAGACCCGCCAGACCCGCCGGAGCCGCCGCCCGAGCCGCTCCCCGAGCCGGACCCGTTGTCGGAAACACCGGACCCACCGGACCCGCCGGCCCCGCCGGACCCGGAACCCGAACCGGAACCCGAGCCGGAGCCCGAGGTGCCGGCCCCGTTCGCACCGGAACCCGACGCGTTGACGGAGGACGAGCCTCCCGAGCCCTTCGCGGAACCGAGCTGGGACTGGAGCGACGCGATCTGCGCCTTGAGCTGCGTGATCTGGTCGCCGCGCGACCCGGCCTGGGCCGTGCGGGAGTCGAGCTTGCCCTCGAGCGCCCAGATGCGGTCCTGGGCGGCGTCGAGCTGCGTCTGCAGCTCGGCGGCGGACACCTTCTTGGCCTTCGGGGCGGTGACCCCGAGCGCCTGGTGGACGGCGGTGGAGACGGGGCCGGCCGGGGAGACCCAGACCGACCAGGTGATGAGGGCGAGCGCGAGGACGATGGCGGTCGTGCCGACGGCCGTCCAGCGGGCGTGCTTGCTCGACTGCGCCCACCAGGTACTCGAGGAGCGGATGATGTCAGACAATGAGGAACGCCTCCAGGGCGAAGATCGCGAAGCCGATGCAGTACGGGATCGCGGCGTACGGGTTGTACCGGCGGGCCTTCACGGGGGCGGTCCGTGGGGCCGCGGGCTGCTGGTCGGCGAACGCCGCTGCTGCCTCGCGCCGGGTCGCGAGCACGGTCGCGGTGGAGTTGGTCGTGGCGTCGGCGCCGAAGAGCTCGTCGAACGCGCGGTCCACGGCCACCTGCTCGTGCGCGGCGCCGGACGGTGTGCCCTGCAGCTGGACGAACCCGTCGAGCGCCTGGGCGCGGTCCGCCGCGTCGATCGGGCTGAACGGGATCTGCGTGCCCGGAGTGGTCGGCTGGACGCTGTCGGCCGGGTCCTCCTGCATCGGACCGCCGGCGTAGGCGCCGGCCCGGGTCCCCCAGCCGGACGCGTGCGCCAGGCGGAAGAAGCCGATGAGCCGGATCGGCATCAGGAAGAACGTCGACACGATGATGAACATCGGCAGGCGGAAGAAGTCGCTCGGCTTCTCGGCCAGGTGGCGCATCTGCCGGATGGCCATGCTGAGCACCGACGACACGACCATCAGCGCGGCGACGTAGACGAAGCCGGTCGAGAAGCCGTACTGCGACAGGATGCCCTGGTACAGGTTCTCGCCCTGCCCGGTGAAGGCCCGGTAGACCCAGCCGGCGATGACGCCGAAGAGCATGAACGGCAGGATGATGTCGGTGATGAAGAACGCCGCCAGCACCGGGGCGTGGCCGAGCATCCACGGCAGCATGCGCAGCGTGTTGTACTGCGAGCCGCGGGCCCAGCGGAGCTGCTGCTTGAACAGCTTCTTCACCTGCAGCGGGGCGTCCGTGTAGACCAGCGAGGTGTACTGGTAGACGGTCCGGTACCCCTCCTTGAGCGTGAGGTTCGTCAGCGTGCGGTCGTCGGAGACCTCGAGGAAGACGCCCATGAACTTCTCGTGCATGAACTTGTCCATGACCCGGACGAGGATGTTCCGGCGGAACGCGATCGTGCGGCCGGGCAGGCAGCCGATCTGCCCGAGGACGCTCTGCGCGGGCATCGAGTACAGCGCTCGGGAGTTCTCGAGCCAGTCGGCCCAGCGCGTGATCCAGCTGCGCTCGGGCTCGAGGATGCGCTGCCGGGTCGTGACGCCGCCGACGGACTCGTCGGCGAAGGGCTTGAGGAGTTCCTCGAGCGCGCCGGGGGTCCAGACGGTGTCCGAGTCGACGAGCACCGTGATGTCGCCGTTGGACATCTCGGTGCCGACCTTGACGGCGTTGCGCTTGCCCGGGATGGGCGTGTGGGTCCATCGGACGAGCGGGGCGAACTCGTCGCAGACGGCTTCGAGCGCCTCGTTGCGGGCGCCGTTGATGACGACGATGATCTCGCCGGGTCGCTGCTCGACCATGCGACCGATGACGTCGCGGAACAGGTCGAGCGGTTCGTCCACGACGGGGACGACGACGCTGGTGGTACCGACGAAGGTGCCGGTGAACGGGCGGTAGCGGGCGGAGATGACGACCTTGACCAACCAGAGCAACCAGATCACCGCGGAGTACACGGCGAACAGGTAGAACTCGGGGTGGCCTTCGACCATCTGCCTGATCTGCAGAATGAAGGTGAACACTGATCCCTGCTTCAACGTTCGAGGTGGAGATTCCGCGACGTTGGGGAATCAGGGTCGGTTCGGGTGATGCCATTGACGCAGAAACCTGAACCCCCGCGCAACGCGACCCCCGTCCGGGGGCGTTTCGCGCGCGTTACGGGGTACACACTTGTCCTCCTCTCCGCCGGGTCCGGTGGTCCCCCCTCGTGCTGACAGCACTCTTGCGGACGGGGTCCACCCGATCGGTCACCCTGGTGCGCGACGGGTGATGCCGGGAGGCGCGGATCGCCGCTCCGGGAAACCCCTGTTCAGAGCGTGGTCACCGGGCGAGTCGGCGCGTGCCTCCGGCACGTCGGCCGGCAGCCCGTTGCGGGGTGGTCACGACGCGGTAACGACCGGCCCACTGACGGCGCTCGGGGTACAGTCCGAAACGAACGGGGGACGGTGCGCGACACGGGGAATTAACCTCCGACGTCCCGTCACCTTCGGCTCCGGGGAGCATGCCCGGGCGTGTCGCGGTCGCGTCGGCGACGCGTCAGGCGCCGTAGAACTCGCGCTCGAAGACCTGCCGTGCACGCCTGGTGACGCCGAGGTAGTCCTCTTCCAGCTGGCTCGCCGAGCCGGGCGGGTACTCCATCAGCCGCGCGACGCCCTCGAGCTGCACGCGGTCGACGGGCAGCACGTCCGTCGTCTTCCCCGACCAGAGCACCAGGGCGCTGCGCGTCCGCGAGGCGAAACGCCAGGCCGCACCCAGCCGCTCCCCGTCCTCGGCGCTGACGAACCCCGCCGACACCGCACCGTCGAGCGCCTCGAGCGTCGACGTGGTGCGGAGCGCCGGGACCTCGAGTGCGTGCTGGAGCTGCAGGAGCTGGACGAACCACTCGACGTCGCTCAGCGAGCCCCGACCGAGCTTGAGGTGGCGGGCCGGGTCGGCACCGCGCGGCAGCCGCTCGGACTCGACGCGCGCCTTGATCCGCCGGACCTCGCGCACCTCGTGCTCGTCGATCCGCTCCGGGTAGCGGGTGCGGTCCGCCAGGTGCTCGAAGTCGCGGAGCAGCTGCGCATCCCCCACGGCGCCGCGGGCACGGAGCAGGGCCTGCGCCTCCCACGTCAGCGACCACCGGGCGTAGTAGGCACCGTAGGACTCGAGGGTGCGGGCCACGGGGCCGTTCTTCCCCTCGGGGCGCAGGTCGATGTCGAGGTCGAGCGGGTGGACGGTGTCCTCGGTGAGCCGGTTCAGCTCGCGCACGATGGTCTGCGCCGTCCGGGAGGCCACCTCGGACGGCAGGTCCGGAGCGCGGTAGACGTAGAGCACGTCGGCGTCGGAGCCGAACCCGAGCTCACGTCCGCCGTACCGGCCCATCGCGATGATCCCGAACTCGAAGTCCGCCGGGGCGTCCCGTCGAGCGAGCGCGAGTGCCCCGGCGAGCGTCGCCTCGGTCACGTCGCTGAGCGCCGCACCGAGGGCGTCCACGTCGAGGTGCCCGAGCACCGCGGCCATGCCGAGGCGCAGGGTCTCGCGGCGACGAGCCGAGCGCAGCAGGCCGGCCGCCCCGTCGACGTCGTTGCCGTGCCGCGCGGTCGTCGCGGTCATCTCGGCGAGCAGCGAGTCCATCGGGCGGGCGCGGAGGAGCGCTTCGGGTTCGTCGAGCCAGGCGACGGCCTCGGGGAAGCGCTCGAGGAGTCCGGACAGGAACGCCGACTCGGACAGCACCGTGGTGAGCGAGTGCGCCGCCCCGGACGAGTCGCGGAGCATCCGGAGGAACCAGCTCGACTCCCCCAGCGTGTCGCTGAGCCGTCGGAACGCCAGCAGTGCCCGGTCGGGTGCCGGCCCCTCGGCCATCCACCGCAGGAGCACCGGCAGCAGGTTCCGCTGGATCGCCGCCCGTCGACTCGTCCCCTGCGTGAGTGCCCGGATGTGCCGCAGCGCACCGGGCGGGTCGACGAACCCGATCGCACCGAGACGATCGACGACCTGGTCGTCGGTCAGGACGATCTCGTCCTCGGTCGCGGCGACGGCGGAGAGCAGGGGCCGGTAGAACAGCCGCTCGTGCAGGCCGCGGACCTCGAGCTTGACGGCACGCCAGCGGGTCTCGAGCGCGGAGGCCGAGGTGGCGACGCCGCTCGACCGGGCGAGGACACGCAGCTCTTCCTCGTCCGTCGGCATCAGGTGTGTCCGCTGCAACCGGCGGAGCTGAATGCGGTGCTCGAGGACGCGGAGCAGCGCGTAGTCCGGGCCGAACCGTGCGGCCTCGGCCCGCCCGACGTAGCCGGCAGCCGTCAGGGCGTCCATCGCCTCGAGGGTGGACCGGACCCGGACCGACTCGTCGTCGCGGCCGTGCACGAGCTGCAGGAGCTGCACGGTGAACTCGACGTCGCGCAGCCCACCGGGACCGAGCTTCAGCTGCCGGTCGACCTCGCCGTCGGGGATGTGCTCGGTGACGCGTTCGCGCATGCGCTGGACCGACTCGACGAACCCGGGCCGCGCCGACGAGCTCCAGACGAACGGGGCAACGGCGTCGGCGTAGCGGGCACCGAGGTCGGCCGACCCGGCGATCGGCCGCGCCTTCAGCAGCGCCTGGAACTCCCACGACTTCGCCCAGCGCTCGTAGTAGGCGACGTGCGAGTCGAGCGTGCGGACGAGGGCACCGTCCTTGCCCTCCGGTCGCAGGTTCGCGTCGACCTCCCACAGACCGGGCTCGGCGGCCAGGTCGGTGATCGCGTGGGTCGCGGCGATCGCGATCCGCGTCGAGATGAGGACGGCGCGGTCGGTGCTGATCTCGTCGGTGGACTCGGTGACGAAGATGACGTCGACGTCACTGACGTAGTTCAGCTCACGGGCGCCGGCCTTGCCCATCGCGATCACGGCGAGCGGGGTCGCGGCGACGTCGGCCGCCGGGAACGGGACCTCGCGCCGGGCCACGTCGACCGCGGCGTCGAGCGCTGCCCCGGCAAGGTCCGCCAGTCCGGCGGCGACCGCCGGGAAGGCCTCGGTCGGCGACGTGTGCAGCACGTCGTACAGGGCGATCTGGGCGAGGTGCCGGCGGTACCGCACCCGCAGGCACATCCGCGCCTCCTCGCCGGTGGCGCCGTCGATCGCGTCGATCAGGGACGCCGTGTACCGCTCCTGCGACCAGGGTGCGACGACGGGCTCGAGCAGCAGCGCGAGCTCGGCCGGTCGGCGGTGCAGGAACTCCCCGAGGCCGACCGATGCACCGAGCAGCCGGATGAGCCGCTCGGTCGCTGCCTCGTCCGCCAGGACGGGGCGCAGCTCGTCAGGAGCACGTTCCAGCAGCCGTTCCAGCAACCGCAGCGCACCGTCGGGATCCGCGGTGATGCCCCAGAGCGCAGGGGTGCCGCTGACCGGCAGCGGGACGACGGAGCCGAACCGCGCCTCCAGGTCGGCGATCCGCTCGAGGCTCTCCGACAGCTCGGCGAACCCCAGGCGGGCCAACTCGGAGCGCGACGACGTCGTCCGACCGGTCATGTGGTGCGCTCGCTCAGAGGGCGCCGAGGTTGGTGTCGAGCTCGAACGGCGTGACCTGGTCGCGGTACCGCTTCCACTCCTGCCGCTTGTTGAGGAGCACGAAGTTGAACACGTGCTCGCCGAGCGTCTCCGCGACCAGCTCGGAGTCCTCCATCAGGCTGAGGGCGTGGTCGAGGCTCGACGGCAGCTGGCTGTACCCGAGGGCACGGCGCTCGGCGTCGGTCAGGCTCCAGACGTCGTGCTCGGCCTCGGCCGGCAGTTCGTACTCTTCCTCGATGCCCTTGAGGCCGGCCGCGAGCAGCAGCGAGTACGCCAGGTAGGGGTTCGCCGCCGAGTCGATACCGCGGTACTCGATGCGCGAGGACTGGCCCTTGTTCGGCTTGTACAGCGGCACGCGCACGAGCGCGGAACGGTTGTTGTGACCCCAGGTCACGAAGGACGGGGCCTCGTCGCCACCCCAGAGGCGCTTGTACGAGTTGACGAACTGGTTCGTGACCGCGGTGATCTCCGGTGCGTGCTTGAGCACACCGGCGATGAAGTGCTTCGCGGTCCGGGACAGCTGGTACTCGCCGCCGGCCTCGTAGAACGCGTTCTGGTCGCCCTCGAACAGCGAGACGTGCGTGTGCATGCCCGAACCCGGCTGCCCGGAGATCGGCTTCGGCATGAACGTCGCGTAGACGCCCTGCTCGATGGCGACCTCCTTCACCACCGTGCGGAAGGTCATGATGTTGTCCGCCATCGTCAGCGCGTCGGCGTACCGGAGGTCGATCTCGTTCTGGCCCGGACCGGCCTCGTGGTGGCTGAACTCCACCGAGATGCCCAGGTCCTCGAGCATCCGGACGGAGCGGCGTCGGAAGTCGTGCGCGCTGCCGCCGGGGACGTTGTCGAAGTAGCCGGCCTGGTCGACGGGCTGCGGGCCGCCGTCCTTCCACTCGCGGCTCTTGAGCAGGTAGAACTCGATCTCGGGGTGCGTGTAGAAGGTGAAGCCGCGCTCGCTCGCCCGGGCCAGCGTGCGCTTCAACACGTTGCGCGGGTCGGCGACGGCGGGCTGCCCGTCCGGCGTCGTGATGTCGCAGAACATCCGCGCGGTCGGGTCGATCTCGCCGCGCCACGGCAGGATCTGGAACGTCGAGGGGTCCGGGTGCGCGAGCACGTCGGCCTCGTACGAACGGGACAGGCCCTCGATCGCGGAGCCGTCGAACCCGATGCCCTCGGCGAACGCGCCCTCGACCTCAGCCGGGGCGATCGCCACCGACTTGAGGGTCCCGATGACGTCCGTGAACCAGAGTCGGATGAACTTGATGCCGCGCTCCTCGATGGTGCGGAGCACGAAGTCCGTCTGCTTGTCCATGCACGACCTTTCCGTGTATCGGGTGGCCGCGGGCGGGCCTCTTCCCAGGCTAGTGGTCCGGCGGTGTGCGCGGGGGCGTGCGACGCGCCGCCGCGGCACGTGACCGACTCACTGGTCCTCGGCGTCCCACTTCTCGTTGTTCGCGGCGATCCGGTCGAGAGCGTGCTGTGCTTCCTCACGCGTGTCGAACGGGCCGATGCGGTCGCGCTGCGGGGACTGCGGCCCCTGCTCGACCTGACCGGTCTTGTCGTTGAACCACCACTGGGACTCGATGCGCTCGTCGCTCATGTCGCCCACCGTACCCAGGTGACGGCCTGGAGGCCCGGTGCCGGTCCGGCGGACCGGCACCGGGCCTCCAGGCGGTCACGTCCACCCCGTCGGGCCGCACCGTGGGGCGGTTGCGCTCGGCGCGTCGGGCCGCACCGTGGGGCGGTTGCGCTCGGCGCGTCGCGCCGCGGCTAGAGTGGTCGGCATGCCCCGGGATGAACACGGACACCTGACCGCTGGCCGCATCTCCCCGCACCGGGCAGTCCCGAAGGACATCGAGCGTCCCGAGTACGTCGGCAAGGTCGAACCGCACGAGCACGGCCTGGGCGACACGTACTCGCCGGACGAGGTCGAGCGCATCCGCACCGCCGGCCGCATCGCCTCGCAGGCCATCGACGCCGTCGGCGCCGCGATCCGCCCGGGCGTGACCACGGACGAACTCGACCGCATCGGCCACGAGTTCGTCGTGGCGCACGGCGCCTACCCCTCCACGCTCGGGTACCGCGGGTACCCGAAGTCGCTGTGCTCGAGCCTCAACGAGGTCATCTGCCACGGCATCCCGGACGACACGGTCCTGCAGGAGGGCGACCTCGTCAACATCGACATCACCGCCTACAAGGACGGGATGCACGGCGACACGAACCGCACGTTCATCGTCGGGCAGGCGTCGCAGGAGGTCGAGGACCTCGTGACCCGCACGCGACTCGCCCTCGAGCGCGGCGTCAAGGCCGTCGCCCCCGGCCGACAGGTGAACGTCATCGGCCGCGCCATCGAGGCCTACGCGAAGCGCTTCGGCTACGGGGTCGTCCGGGACTACACCGGACACGGCGTCGGTCGGGCCTTCCACTCCGGGCTGATCATCCCGCACTACGACGCACCGCAGTACGACACGGTGATCGAACCGGGCATGGTGTTCACCATCGAGCCCATGCTCACGCTCGGCGGGATCGAGGCCGACATCTGGTCCGACGACTGGACGGTCTCGACGCGCGACAAGTCGTGGACCGCGCAGTTCGAGCACACCCTCGTCGTCACCGAACGCGGCGCGGAGCTCCTCACCGTCTCCTGACCGGGCACTCCGGCAGGCAACCGAAAGGCACGACAACCTCATGACCTCCCTCGCAGTCGGCGTCGACATCGGTGGTACGGGCATCAAGGGCGCGATCGTCGACGTCGCGTCCGGTGAACTCACCACGGACCGCATCAAGAAGGCCACCCCCGAAGGCGGGAAGCCCAACGACATCACCGCCGTCGTCGCCTCGATCCTCGAGGAGCTCGCCCCCGCGGCCGACGTCCCCGTGGGCGTGTGCTTCCCCGCGATCGTGCGGGACGGCAAGACCATGTCCGCCGCGAACGTCTCGAAGAAGTGGATCGGCTTCGAGGCCGAGGCGCTGTTCGAGAAGGAGCTCGGCCGCGCCATCCACTTCGTGAACGACGCCGACGCCGCCGGGTTCGCCGAGCAGCAGTTCGGTGCGGCGAAGGGCAAGGACGGCCTGGTCATCGTGACCACCCTCGGCACCGGGATCGGCAGCGCGCTCATCAACGACGGTGTGCTCATCGTCAACTCGGAGCTCGGGCACCTGGAGATCGACGGGCACGACGCCGAGTCGCGGGCCTCGTTCGCCGCCAAGGAGCGCGACGACCTGTCCTGGAAGCACTGGGCGAAGCGCCTGCAGACGTACTACTCGACGCTCGAGGCGCTGCTCTCCCCCGAGCTGTTCGTCGTCGGCGGTGGTGTGTCGAAGCAGTACGAGGAGTTCCTGCCGCTGCTCGACCTGCAGGCGGAGATCATCCCCGCGACCCTGCGCAACAACGCCGGCATCATCGGCGCTGCGACCCTGGCCGCGCGCAGCGCCTGACCCGGCGATCCGCCCAGACCGCACACCGGCCCGCACCGTGCGGTGTGGGAGTTGTTCGGCGCGGTTCGACGCACCCGGCCGGTCGCACCCAGGTTCCACGACTCGCCGTCTGCGGTGCGCCGAGGTTCCACGGAGACCCCTCGTGCACGCCGACATGCCGAGATTTTGGAACCTCGGGGCGCGGGGCACGGGGCGGGGCACGGGCGAGGGCGCGGGGCCGGTAGACTCGGGCCTGCGAATGGGTCGGTGAGACGGTCGCGTCACTCCCCCGGGAGTGCCGAGGAACGTCCGGGCTCCACAGAGCAGGGCGGTGGGTAACACCCACCCGGAGCAATCCGCGAGACAGTGCCACAGAAAGCAGACCGCCGGCGGCAACGTCGGTAAGGGTGAAACGGTGGTGTAAGAGACCACCAGGGATCCGGGTGACCGGATCCGCTCGGTAAACCTCGCCCGGAGCAAGGTCAGACAGAGGACGCTGAGGCTGCTCGCCGAGTCCTCGGGTAGACCGCTGGAGGCCGACGGCAACGTCGGTCCGAGAGAGATGGCCGTCACCGCCGTGCAAGCGGCGGGACAGAACCCGGCGTACGGCCGGCCCATTCGCCCCACTTGCACGAGCCCCGTGCTCAACGCACGGTGCGGCGCTCGCGATCGCGTGCGAGGTTGCACGCTCGGTGCAGCGCCACAACGGCGCACCGAGCGTGCAAGCTCGCACCAGGCGACGGACCCCGCACCGTGCACCGGCACGCACCACACCTGCGCCGACAGACCCGCACGGTGCCGCGCTCGCCAGCCCGTGCGAGGTTGACCGCTCCGTGCGGCGCAACAACCTCGCACCGAGCGTGCAAGCTCGCACCAGGTGACAGACCTCGCACCAGGCGACGACCACCGCACCCCACACCCCAGACGGGAGGCGCGGTGCCAGCCCGGCACCGCGCCTCCCGTCGACTACGTTCGAGCGCCTACAGCCCCGACTCGGCCGTGCGCACCAGGATCGCGTCACTGTCCGGGCAGAGCACCACGTCGTCCGGAGCGGCCCGACGGATGTCCTGCAGGTCCGAGTTGTTCAGCGCGACGCCCGACGCCGTCGACACCCCGCCCTGCAGCAACGACGCACCGAATCCGTAGCGGGCGCGCTGCCGGTCGTAGAGCGCGAGCAGCTCGGCCGGCACCTTCGCGGCGACGTCGGCGCGGGCCTGCTCGGCGGACGCGCGGTCCGACGACAGCCGTGCGATCTCGGCGTCGCGCTCGGCGACCAGGCCGGAGCGCGCTGCCTCGACGTCGGCGAGCTGGGCCTCGACGTCGCCGACCCGGGCGCGGAGCCCGTCGAGGTTCTCCATGACCTCGAGCTCGGCAGTCTCGAGGCCACCGATGCGGCGCTGGAGCGACTCGAGCTCGTTCTGGAGCCCGGCCGCGTCCTTCGAGTTCGACACGTTCTGCAGCATCGTGGTGTCGCGTTCGACGCGGGCCTGCGCAGTTGCGGTGTCGGACTCGAGACGGGCGAGTTCGCGTTCGGCGTCCTCGACGAGGCCGGTCGCGGCGACGAGTTCGCTGCGCAGCCCGGCCGCCTTGGTGCCGAGTTCGGTGAGCTGGTCGCCCTTCTGCAGCGACGTGATCCGGTGCGCGATGCGGGTGACGTCGTTGTCGAGTCGTTGGACGTCGAGGAGGATGACCTGGTCCTCGGGTGCTGCCTTCATGGTCAGACTCCTTCAGTGGGGGTGGTGGGTTCGGCCGCCGGCAGGACCGCGAAGTCCCACGGGTCGGTGCGGAGGTCGCTCACGGTGACCCGGACGCCGGCGGCGTCGCGCAGTTGCGCGGCCGCGACGTCGAGCCAGAGCCACTCGGTGGCCCAGTGCGAGGTGTCGATGAGGGCGGGGCCGCCGCCGAGCAGGGCCTGTTCGCGGAACTCGGACGCCGGGTGGTGGCGGAGGTCGCTCGTGATGTACACGTCGGCCGCGAGGACGGCGGGGTGCCCGAGCAGCGAGTCCCCCGCGCCGGCGCAGAGCGCCACGGTGCGGACGGGCTGGTCGAAGTCGCCGGAGACCCGGACGCCGGTCGCGGTGGGCGGCAGCAGGTCGACGAGCTTCCGCGCCAGTGCCCCGAGCGTGGTGCCCTCGGCGAGGACGCCCACACGGCCGATGCCCGTCGCAGGGTCGGAGCCCGGGCCGGACCCGGGGTCGAGGGGGCGCTGGTCGGTCAGCCCGATGCGGTCGGCGAGCACCGCCGAGGTGCCGGTGGTGACGACGTCCGCGTTGGTGTGGGCGGCAACCAGGGCGCTGTCACCGCGCACGAGGGTCGCGAGGACGCTGCCCTTGTACGTCGACTCGGCGATCGTCGTGACGCCGCGCAGCAGCAGCGGGTGGTGCGTGAGGAGGAGCCCGGCGCCGAGCTCGACCGTTTCGCGTGCGGTGGCGGGGACGGCGTCGACGGCCAGGTGGACGTGCTCGACGGTGGCGTCGGGGTCTCCGGCGACCAGTCCGACGGCGTCCCACGACTCGGCTCCTGCGGCGGGCCACAGGTCTTCGATCACGGCCTGGAGTTCGCGGAGCGTCGGCATCCGGTCAGTCTACCGAGGCGACCGCGTCGGCACCGGCAGCCGGTCCGCGCGGGGTGATCCGGGCCTCCCGGTCAGCGGCGACCGAGCGCACGCAGCAGGCCGGCGACGAGCCGCGACCACCAGCCGGGCCGGGCCGGGCCGTCGGTGTCGGTGTCGGTGTCGACGTGCGTGGCAGCGGCCGTCTCGACGGGCACGGCGACCGCGTCCGGCAGGACGACGGGCGTGCTCGCGGTGGTCCCCTGGTGGGCCGTGAGGGCCGCCGCGAACGCGGCACGGTCGATGACCGTGGGTCCGGTGGCGGGCTGGACGAGCGGCGTGGGTCGCGTGTTCGCGGACACCGGCGACACGGCCGGGAGGCCCAGCACCGGTCGCACGGGCTCGTCGCGTTCCGGGGTGACCAGCGCCACGGCCGGGGTCGCCGTGACGACGTCGGCTGCGGGCGCGGTGACTGCCGCAGGTGCGGGACGGACGACCGACGCCGGAGCCGGAGCCGGAGCGGGGCCGGTCACGACGGCGACCGGGGCGGTCGCGGCACGGCGGGCGGCCGCGCGGTCCTGACGGTCCGACTCGGCGGCGGCGTCCTCGAGGAGGTCGGCGAAGACCGTCCGGGCGAAGGCGCGAGCGGCGGTGAGCTCCGGGTCGTCGGCGCCGGAGACCGTGGCCTCCCAGGCGGCGAGGCGCGCGAGGTCCTCGTCACGACGCCGGACCTCGGTCTCGAGCAGGACGATGCGCTCGATGGTGCTGCGGCCGGTGGACGAGGAGACCTCGATCGCGAGGTCCTCGATGCGCAGGGCCAGGCGCTCCGGGGGTTCCGGGAACGACGGTGCGCAGACGGCGGCGTGCCGAGCACGGTCACGGCGGAACGCGGGGGCTGCCGGCGACTGGTCGACGACGGGCGTCGCGGTGCCGGGTGCGGCCGTCTCGCTGCCGGCTTCCGGCAGCTCGACGGCGGTGACCTCGGCCGCGACGCGGGGGCGCTGCACGGGGCCGGTGACGGGCGGGACCACGAGGTCCGCCACGTACGGCGTGCGCGTCGCCGGGGCGTCACGAAGCCACTCCTCGACCTCGCGACCGAAGGGGTCGACGAGGGGGGTGCGTGCACCGGACTGGGTTTCCATGTCCGAAGGATAAATATCGCGCGCGTCGGAACTGCGGACATCCGCGGTGTGTCGCAGCAATCCCTGCCATATCGCCCGGAACGTGAACGGCGTGTCGTCCGTCACGCCAGAGCACGGCTCAGAGGGTCTGCTCGAAGGCGTCGAGGAGCTCCCGACCAGCGGGCCACCCGCCGACGCCGCTGGCGACGTTGACGTGGCCGAGGGCGCCGACACGGAGGACCGTGGCGCCCATCGTCTCCGCGAAGGCGACCGCACGGTCGACGGTGCAGTACGGGTCGTCGTCGCTCACGACCATCCGGATCGGAACGCGGCCCGCCGCGGTGCCGAGCGGGACGGGGCGGGGCGCCGTGAACCCGGAGGCAGCGGCGGGGAAGCCCGGTGCCGAGGGGTCCGGTGGTGCCACGAGGAAGGCACCGGCGACGGCGGTCCCGCCCGGGCCAGCGCGGTCCGCTCGGTCGGCGGCGAGCCAGTCGGCGACCGCGAGCACGCCCAGGCTGTGCGCCACGAGCACCGGCGGCTCCGCGCACGACGCGACGGCCTGGGAGATCGCGTCCCGCCAGTCCCCTGGGTCCGGCTCCCCCCAGGACGCCGGCGCGATGCGGACCGCGTCGTCGTCGCGCTCGCGTTGCCAGACGGACTGCCAGTGCTCCGCGTCGGAGTTCCAGATCCCGGGGACGATCACCCACGGTCGAGGTCTGCTCACCCGGGCAGCGTAGCGAACCCGGCCGGTGCTAGCGCTGCAGTGTGTCGCGCGGGTACTCGGAGAACCGCGCTGCGTAGGCCGCCGAGAACCGGCCGAGGTGCGCGAAGCCCCACCGCATGGCCACGCTGGCCACGGTGAGGTCGCCCGCCGACGCGCGGCGGAGTTCTTCGCGCACACGGTCGAGGCGGATCCCGCGCAGCATCGCGTTCGGAGCGGTACCGACCTGGCGTTGGAACGCCTGCTGCAGACCGCGGACGCTCAACCCCACGTGCTCGGCGACGTCGGTGGTCGAGATCGAGGTGTGCGCGAAGGCGTGCATGTACTCGACCGCCTCGCGCACCCGGCCCGTCGCACCCTGCGGCAGGGGCACGTCCGGAGCCAGCAGCTTGTGTGGGAACGTGCGGAGCAGTGACCGGGCGGTGTCCTGGGCGATCTCGGCCAGGGCGAGTGGACTGACCGACGCCCGACCGAGCACGATCGCCGCGGCACGTTGGACCTGCGCGTTCCAGCCCCGCAGTTCCGCCGTCCGGGGTGTCGCCGTGTGGTCGAAGACGAGCGGGCCCGGCTGGGCACCGTGGACCTCGGCGGCGACGCGCTCCAGAGCGGTCCGGTCGAACTGCACCAGGCTCTGCCGGACGTCCTGCAGGTCGAAGGCGAACGGCCGCCCGGTCGGGAACATCATCGGGGCGGCGGGCGTGAACGCGACCTCCTGCCGGCCGACGTCGACGCGTCCGCCCCCGTCGGTGGTCCACATGACCACGTACTCGTCGCGGACGTCCAGCTCGCCCTGCATCCGGGCGTCGAACCGGGTCGAGCGGAAGGACATCACGTCGTCACCCACGACGCGGAAACGGTACGCGAACGGCCGCTCCGTGCGGGTCGCGGTGAAGCCCACACTGGCGTAGGCGTCCTCGTACATGTGCACGGCAGCGTCGAGATCGACCCCCGACGTCTCGAAGCTGATCCTGGGATCCGGTTCGGCTGTCATCGCGCGAATCGTGACACGGCGGCCAGGTCGCCCGGGAATCCACCGGGACACCCTGCGGATTGTGGCCCGTGGAGTGCGCGAGACGGACGAACGGCGGTGGGCCGGGGTCAGTGCCGGGCGCGCAGGACGGTCCAGCGGTTCTCGTCGGCGATCCGCTCGTACCGCAGGTCGTCGACGACCATCCGGACCAGGGCGAGTCCGCGGCCGCTCTCGGCGAGTCCGTCCGGCAGCTGGGCCGCCTCGGTGTCCACGGTCGCGGCGACGCCGTCGTCGGACAGCAGTGCGGAGAACCGGTCCGCTCCGATCTCCAGGCGCAGGCGGCAGGTCACACCGTCCGGGCGTGTCCCGTGCTCGATCACGTTCGACGTCAGTTCGACGATCGCGAGCTCGAGGGCCATCCGGTCCTCGACGGACACCGACGGCTCGTCCTGCCACACACCGGCCAGGAACTCGTGCACGGCGGACACGTCGTCCGGCGGGCAGGACAGGGCGAGCGTGTGCTCGGCGGCGGAGGCGGTCATCACCAGTCGGTGACCGCAGCGTCCCCATCGGGGTACGTGCGGAGGATCTTGTCGATGTTGGAGAGCTGCAGGACCATCTGCACCTGCTCGGACGGCGCGGCGATGCGGAGGTCGCCACCCGCCTGCCGTGCGGTCTTCAGGCTGCCGACCAGTGCGCCGAGTCCGGACGAGTCCATGAACTCGACAGCCGAGAGCTCGACCACGACGCGGGAACGTCCGTTGCCGACGACCTGCGCGACCGTCTCGCGGAACGCCGGGGCGGACACCATGTTGAGGCGTCCACTGCACTCCAGTACCGCGGTGTCGGGCTGCGCTTCGTGTACGACGATGTCCATGCCGGGTGGCCTCCTCAGGTCGGTGCGCCTTGCAACCAGCAACCTACCGGCTCCGTCGTGTCAGGTCCCGGTGCGGTCCCGCCGCGTCGCGGTGATCTGCACGACGACGGCCGCCGCCATGAGCGCCGCCATGACACCGCCCATCGCCAGCGCGGTCCCGCCGAGGGCGCCGGCGAGCGGTGTGCCGAGGCCGCCGATCCCGAAGGTGAGACCACCCTGCAGGGCTGCTGCGGTGCCCGGGTGCGCCGCGCCGACGTGCTGTGTGCGGGTCATCGCCGCGGGCAGCACGAAGCCCCACGCGCCCGTGACGACCGCGAGCGCGCACCAGACCGGCACCGGGCCGAGGTCGAGCAGCGCGGAGACGAGGACGGCGGCCGCGCCCGTGGTGCCGACGAGCAGTCCGGCGGTGAGCAGGGAGTCCTCGGAGAACCGCCCGACGACGCGACCGAACACCAGCGTCGTGACGATCATCATCGAGGCGTTCGTGGCGAAGACGAGCGTGTACATGCCCTCGGAGAAGCCGAACTGGGTCTGGAACACGAACGAGCTCGTCGCGATGTAGGCGAAGAAGCCCACCGTCGAGAGCACCCCGCTCAGCACGTAGGCGCGGAACCGCGGGATCGCGAGCAACTCGCGGATGCGTCGCCCGTTCGCCGCGAAGCCCACACCGCCGCGTCGCTCCGGTGGCAGGGTCTCGCGGAACCAGAGCAGCACCATCGCGAAGAACAGCGCGCCGAGCACCGCGAGCACGACGAACATGACCCGCCACGTGCCGACCGTCAGCACGGCTCCCCCGGCGAGCGGCGCCACGACGGGGCCGATCGCGTTGATCGCCGCGAGCGTGCCGAAGACCTTCGCCATCCGGGTCCCGCTCGCCACGTCCGACACCATCGCCCGGCCGGCGACCGCACCCGCCGCGCCGCCGAGCCCCTGCGCGATGCGGGCGACGACGAGCGTGCCGACGTCCGGCGCGAGGGCGCACCCCACCGAGGCGAGCGCGAACACCGCCGTGCCGACGACGAGCATCGGCCGCCGGCCGACCCCGTCACTGACCGGCCCGACGAGCAGCTGCCCGACCGCGAAGGCGACCAGGAACGCCGTGAGCGACAGCTGGACGGCACCGGGTGTCGTCCCGAGGTCGCGCGCGATCTGCGGCAACGCCGGGATGTACATGTCCGTGGCGAACGGTGACACCCCGACGATCAGGGCCAGTGGCACGACCGGCGGCAGGGTGGTCGTCGTCGGCTTCCGCATGCGCTCCGTCGTCACGGTCGACACGCTACGCGCAGCCGAATCGATTCGACGCACCCTGCCGGCCGCGGATCAGCCGGTGTTCTGCAGACCGGCGGCGATCCCGTTCACGGTGAGCAGCAGCAGGCGGTGGTCGGCATCGGTCGGGTCGGTGCTGCCCGTCGTCCGGATGGACCGGAGCGCGCGGAGCTGCAGGTGCGACAGGGCGTCGACGTACGGGCTGCGCAGGCGGACGGCCCTGGCCAGGACCGGACGGTCCTCGAGCACGTCGCTGCCCCCCGAGATCCGGAGCACCCAGTCGCGGGTGCGTGCCATCTCGTCGAGCACCTTCGCGGCGAGGTCGTCGCGGTCGGCGAGCTCGAGGTACCGACGGGCGATGTGCTCGTCGGTCTTGGCGAGCGACATCTCGACGTTCTTGATCATCGCGCCGAACAGCGGCCACTCGGCGGACGCGGCGCGCAGGACGTCGACGTCGCCGACGGCCTCGAGCGCGGAGCCGAGCCCGTACCAACCGGCCAGGTTGATCCGCGCCTGGGTCCACGAGAACACCCACGGGATCGCGCGGAGGTCCTCGAGCGACTCCACCGACAGCCCGCGACGCGCCGGGCGGGACCCGAGCGGGAGCAGACCGATCTCCTCCATCGGGGTGACCCGTGCGAACCACGGGGCGAAGCCGTCCGCCTTGACCAGCTCGTAGAACGCCGCGCGCGACACGTCGTCCAGCTGCTGCGCGAGGTCGGCGAACCGGGTCGCCGCCGTGGCCGTGCGCGCCTCGTTCGACGGCGACGACGCGAACAGGGTGGCCGAGGCCATCTGCTCGAGGTGGCGGGCCGCGATGTCCTGGTCGCCGTACTGGGCGAAGATGACCTCGCCCTGTTCGGTGAGCTTCAGGCGACCGTCGATCGATCCCGGCGGCTGCGCGAGGACGGCTTCGTTGGCCGGTCCGCCGCCGCGGCCGAGCGACCCACCGCGGCCGTGGAACAGGGTCAGTTCGACCTCGTTGTCCCGCGCCCAGTCGGCGATGCGGGCCTGGGCGTCGTAGAGCGCCAGGTTCGCGGAGACGGGGCCGACGTCCTTCGACGAGTCCGAGTAGCCGAGCATGACCTCGAGTCGACGGCCGGTCGCGGCCAGGCGACGCTGGAACATCTCGGTGCGGACGGCCTCGTCGAGGATGTCGACGCTGGCGTGCAGGTCGGCGAAGGTCTCGAACAGCGGGATCACGTCGAGCACCGGCGCGGCCTCGGGCGACCCGAGTGCGGCGACGGCGAGCTCGTGCACGTTGGCGAGGTCCGCCGCCGACTGCGTGAAGGACACGATGTACCGGCTGGCGGCACGGACGCCGTACCGCTCCTGCAGGCCGGCGATGGTCCGGAAGACCGCGAGGACCTCCTCGGTGGTCTCGCTCAGGGCGCCGCCGGCACGGATCTCGGCGAGGGCCGTGCGGTGCACCTGGGAGTGCTGGCGGACCTCGAGCTCCGCCAGGTGGAACCCGAAGGTCTCGACCTGCCAGATGAGGTTCTGCAGCTCGCCGTTCGCCGGTCGGATCGCGCCGGCGGCGACGAGCGACGCCTGGATCGTCCGGAGGTCGGTGAGCAGCGCGTCGGGGCCGCTGTACCCGAGCGGCGTGGCGCCCTGGCGGGTGGCGTCGATGCGCGCCGCGACGAACAGCAGGGCACGACGGTGGGTCTCGTTCGGGGCACGGACGCCGATCCGCTCCGCGATGGTCGGGTCGAGGGACTCCTGCGCCGCCACGAGCGCGGTGAGCCCGGCGTCGGCCGGGGTGTCGCTCGCGTCGAGCGTCAGGGCGCTGCCGATGCGGGTCGTGGCACGGGTGAGGCCGATCAGGATGTGCTCGGCCGCGATCTCGGCGGCCTGGCGCGTGATGTCGGCGGTCACGTGCGGGTTGCCGTCGCGGTCGCCGCCGATCCAGGTGCCGAACCGCACGAACGCGGGAGCGGTCACCGGTGCGCGACCGGCGTCGTCGCCCTGCAGCCGGTCGTCGAGCAGGCGGTACACCTGCGGGACGATCTCGAACAGGGTCTGGTCGAACACGCTCATCGCGGTGCGGACCTCGTCGAGCGGGGTCGGGCGGGTGGTGCGGAGCGGCGAGGTGCGGAGGAGGGTCGTGATCTCCTCGAGCAGCCGTCGCTCGTTCTCGGCACGTGCCGTGGCGTTCTTCGCGCGGTCGCGCTCGTCGATGAGGTCCGTGATGCGCCGCACGCCCGTGGTCACCGCACGACGGCGGGCCTCGGTCGGGTGCGCGGTCAGCACCGGGTGGAACCGCAGCGTCCGGAGTCGCTCGGCCGCCTCGGCCTCGCCGACCTCGGCCACGAGTTCCGCGTAGGTCGCCGGGAACGAGTCGCCGGCGAGCCCGCCGTCGTCACCGCGCTGCCGGAGCACCCGCACGCGGTGGTGCTCCTCCGCCAGGTTCGTGAGGTGGAAGTACGTCGTGAAGGCCTGTGCGACCGCTTCGGCGCGCTCGGCCGACATCGCGGACACGAGGGTCTGCGCGCGGGCGGCGCCCTCGGCGTGGTCGCCCTCGTAGGCGTCGATCACGGCTGCGCGCAGCGACTCCACGTCACGCAGCAGCTCGTCGCCGCCGTTCTCGCGCAGCACCCGGCCGAGCAGGTTGCCGAGGTAGCGCACGTCGGCGCGCAGGTCACTGTCGACCGCGCCGCTGACGTCGTCCCGAGCGCGCTCATGGCGCGCCGATCCGTCGATCGCCGTCATGGGGTCCTTTCGGGGTCGTCCGGGAACACCGTCCCGGCTCCGAGCAGCGTATCGGCCAACGGGCGCCCGTGACGTCGACCGTCCGGACGGACCAGCCGGCCGTTCGTGCCGGGCGCGGGCACGCACGGAGGACGCCGGGATCGCGACGCGAGGCGGGAGCACCCCTGCAGTTGCGACGCGGTCCGCGATCCCGGCGGGTCTGTGGTCGGCTCGGCTCAGCTCGGTTCGGCGAGCTGGGCCTGCGCGGCGGAGTGGACCTCGACGATCTGCACCCGACCCGAACGGCGGTCGGTCAGCGGCGACCTCCACGGCACGATGACCTGTTCCTCGTCGCCGTCGTCGAGCCGGGCGAGCCAGACCCCGGCGACGGCGTCGATCTCGGTCATCGTCGCCGCCACGGCGGTCGCGGCACCGTTCGCGCGGACGATCGCCAGGTTGTCGCCGGCGTGGTCGGCGTTCATGTGCCGGAGGATCGCGCGGCGCGCCTCGTCGTCGAACGGCTCGGTCACGCGGTCACCGCCGCGTCGCCGACACCGTCCGTCACCGGCCGCCGACGGGCGTCGAGGCCCTCGAGCAGACCGCTGTTGAGCGAGTACGCCAGTTCGACCTCGGCGATGACCCGTTCCTGCTCGTCCGCCGACCACGGTGCCGCGTCGAGCTGCGCACGGTAGGTGTCCGTGAAGGCGCTGGGGTCCGCGACCTGGTCGAAGATGTAGAACAGGACCCCGTTCGTGTCGAAGCCGAACTGGTCGGACAGCATCCGCCCGATCATCTGCCCACCGGACAGGTCACCGAGGTACCGCGTGTAGTGGTGGGCGACGAAGCCGCCGGGCCACTCCGCCGCGACCTCGTTGAGCCGCCGCACGTACGCCGTCGTGGCGGGGAGCGGGCACACCAACTCGGACCAGTCCGGACCGATCAGGTACTCGAGGTCGGCGCGGATCGCCGGCATCCGCGTGAGCTGCGAGGTGACGAACGGCGCCGCCACGGGGTGGTCCGCCATCCGGTGGGCGGCACGCTCGAGGGCGTCGTAGACGAACGAGTACTGTCCGAGCAACGCCGCGTAGTCGGCGACGTCGCACCTCCCGCCGAGCAGGTCGTGCATGAAGCCGTTCCCGGCCGAGGATCCGTGCGAGCGCCGAGTGCGCCCGCGCAGCAGCTCGGAGAACGGGATGACGGTCGTGTCCATGAGGTAAGGCTAACCTTAGTTCGACAAACGTCAAGCAGGAGAGAGGACGCTCGTACCGATGAGCTCCAAGCCCAAACGCCCCCAGCACGTCTTCGTGGTCGACCGCACCGAGCGGCTGACGCCGCACATGGTGCGCGTCCACCTCGGCGGACCGGCCTTCGACGACTTCGTGGGCACGGCCGATCCGGACAAGCTGGCCGCCACCGACAAGTACGTCAAGCTCCTGCTCGCCAAGCCGTCGCTCGGCCTCGAGCCGCCGTACGACCTCGAGGCGCTGCGCGACACCCTGCCGAAGCAGGACCGGCCGGCCCGCCGCACCTACACGGTGCGGGCCGTCGACCACACCGCGAGGACGATCGCGGTCGACTTCGTCGTGCACGGCGACGACGGGCTCGCCGGGCCCTGGGCCGCAGCGGCGCAGCCCGGCGACCAGCTCGCCCTGTCCGGTCCCGGCGGTGGCTACGCGCCCGTGGACGACCCGGACGTGACGCACGTCCTGCTCGGCGACGACAGCGCCCTGCCGGCCATCGGCGCCGCGCTGGAGTCCATGGCCGACACGGCCACGGGCATCGCCCTGGTCGAGGTCGCCGGCCCGGCCGACGAGCAGCAGATCGCGCACCCGGCCGGGGTCGACCTGCGGTGGCTGCACCGCGACGCCACCGGCGCCCAGCCGGGCACGCTCCTGCTGGACGCAGCCCGGGCGCTGCCCCGCGTCTCCCGGCCGGTCCAGGTCTTCGCGCACGGCGAGCGGACCGCGATGAAGGCGATCCGTCGGCTGCTGCAGGACGACTGGGGGCTCGAGAAGCGCGAGATGTCGCTGTCCGCCTACTGGGCGCTCGGGCGCGGCGAGGACCAGTTCCAGGAGGAGAAGCGCGAGCCGGTCGGCGTGATCTTCACCGACTGACGGCCGGCTGCCTGCGCGGTCCTTCCCAGAGCGGGTGCGATGGGAGCGCAGAGCAGCCGGGAGGCGCGGGGCACGTCGGTGGGTCCGGCTAGCGTTCCGGACATGGTCACCTCGTCGTGCTGCGTGCCGGGTTGCGCAGGCACCGCTGCGGACGCGCTCGCGGGCGTGCCCCTGTGCGCCACGCACGTCACGCTGGTGACCGAGTTCGCGGCCGAGCACGTCGGCGTCGAAGACGCGCTTCCGGGGCCCTGCGCAGTCTGCGGGTCGCGCATCGGCGTGCGGTTCCCGTCCGGCTTCGTCTGCGCGCGGTGCGAGTGGCGGTGGGGCGACGTGCCCGACGGCGACCTCGCTCCCCCGCGGGTCGACGTCGTGTACTACCTGCGGATGCGCGACGACTTCGGCGACCGGGTGAAGATCGGCACGACGACGAACCCGCGCCAGCGGCTGGCCGCGATCCCGCACCAGGACCTGCTGGCGTTCGAGCGGGGCGACCGGTCGCTCGAACGCCACCGGCACACGCAGTTCGCCGCCACGCGGTACCCCGGCACCGAGTGGTTCCGGGCGACGCCGGAGCTGCTCGCGCACGTCGACGCCGTCGCCGCCGGCGTGGAGGACCCGTGGGACCTGCACGCCCGGTGGACGAGCGAGGCACTCGCGCTGCGCGGCTGACCGGAGCGGGCCGTGGCACGATCGCGCCGTCGGCCCGCTCGGGCAGGTCAGGCGGCCCGGAGCATCCGGTCGGCGGTGCGGAGCGACAGCGCCATGATCGTCAGCGCCGGGTTCGCGATGA
This sequence comes from Curtobacterium sp. ABR8, assembly GCF_057812125.1. NCBI lineage: Bacteria > Bacillati > Actinomycetota > Actinomycetes > Micrococcales > Microbacteriaceae > Curtobacterium > Curtobacterium sp. ABR8. The sequence goes on along the minus strand of NZ_CM173818.1, from coordinate 1,918,589 downwards.
CGGCGCTCGGGAACACCGAGTTGTCGGCGATCCAGAGGTTCGGGACGTCCCACGAGCGGCCGTCGGGGTCGACGACCGAGGTCTCGCGGTCCGCGCCCATGCGGGCCGTGCCGATGGTGTGCGCGGTGCGCTCGAGGACCCGGACGTCCTTGCCGCCGGCGGCCTCGACGATGGTGGTCATGGTGCGGACGGCGTGACGGCGGATCGCGTCCTCGTTGGACCCGGGCGTGAACGACACCCGTGCGCGCGGGACACCGTGCTCGTCGACCTCGTCCGCGAGCACCAGACGGTTGTCGTCGTACGGCAGGCACTCGGCGTTGATGCCGACGCCCGCCGAGTACGGGTAGTCCTGCAGTGCCCGCACCAGTTCGGCGCCGCGCAGGCCGCCGCCCCGGACGAGCGTGTTGGCGAAGGTCTGCGGCTGCACCCCGAGGCTCTGGATCAGGTACCCGCCGGCGAAGTCGGCGTCGGCGGGTCGGACGAAGTCCTCGGTGATGATCGACGAGGGGTAGCCGCGGTAGGAGCGCATCGACTGGTCGAAGCGGGCCCAGACCTGGGTGGCGCCGTGCGCGGTGAAGTTCCGGCCGACCTGGTCGCTGCCGTTCGCGATCCCGGTGTGCAGCAGCAGTCGCGGGGTCTCGACGCCGCCGGCGGCGAGCACGAGCGACCGGCAGCGCTGCCGGTGCTCGCGGCCGTCGTGGGTGTACAGCACGGCGCTGACCTCGCCCGCGGCGTCGAGCTCGATGCCGTGCACGAACGAGTCCGGCCGGATCTCGGCGCCGAAGGCCACGGCGGCCGGCAGGTACGTCGTGTCCATCGAGACCTTGGCGCCGTTGCGGCAGCCCTGGTGGCACGAGCCGCAGGACACGCAGGCATGGCGCAGACCGTGGTGCTCCTGGTGGCGGTCCTCGGTGGTCAGGCCGACGGGGGCGTCGGTCGCGGTGATGCCGGCGGCCGCTGCTCCGCGCATCATCATGTCCGACGAGGCGTTGCGCGCCGGCGGACGCATCCGGTATCGGCGCGACGGGTCCCACGGGTAGTGCTCGGGACCGGCCACCCCGACGTCGTGCTCGACCTGCTCGATCCAGCCGGTGAGCTCGGCGTGGCTGATGGGCCAGTCCTGGCCCTGGCCGCTCTCGGAGCGCAGGCGCAGGTCGTGCTCGCTCGGGCGCGGTGTGAACGCACCCCAGTGCAGCGTCGAGCCGCCCACGCCGGTCCCGCTGTTGTTCGGGCCGAACGCGGTCGGTGCTCCGCCGCCGCTCAGCCGCTCGTCCATCCAGTTGATGTCGCCGGGTGCGGCGACCTCGTCGGGCACGTGGTCGCCCGGCTCGGTGTTGCGACCGGCCTCGAGGGCGACGACCCGCAGGCCGCGACGGGCCAGGGAGGCCAGCAGGGGGGCTCCGCCGGCGCCGGTCCCGACGACCACCACGTCGACGACGTCGTCCGTGCCGTAGGTGCGCTGTCCGTCGAGTCTCATCGTGCTGCTTCCGTCGTCGTGGTGTCGTCGTGGGTGTCGTCGCGGCGGTGGGGTGCCGGTGGCTCCCAGGCCTCGCGCTGGTCGGCGGCGAGCAGCTGGAACCCCTGCTTGCGCACGCCGTCGCCGCCGTTCGCGAAGCCGTCGAAGTCGATCGCCGCCATCGTCGCGGGGTGGGCCAGCCAGTGCTTCACGAGGTCGACGCTGGCGTCCTCGAACCAGGCGCGCAGCTGCTCGGCGTCGAGCACGCCGTCGGCACGGTACCGACCGGCGGAGACGTCCTGCAGCGTGCGGTCGAGCACGCCGTCCTGCGCCGGCCCGGCGAGCACGTCGAGCGCCGCCCGGTACGCCTCGACGTCGTCCGGCATGCCGTCGACGCGCCATCCGTCACCGAGCCCCGCGGCGAGCTGGTCGTCGACGCGCAGGGCGAGGTCGACCTGACCGTCGCCGGGCTGTGGGACGACGATCCGGGCGATGGCACGGAGGGTCTGCAGCTGGAGCGCCGTGAGCGCGCGCGGCGCGGCGGTCGGGTCGTCGGGCAGCGCGCGTGCCGCCAACAGGGAGCGCATGCGGGCGCTGACCCGCGGCGAGGCGATGACCCGTGCCTGCTCGACGGGCACGACGGGAGCCCCGGTGAAGCGGCGGGTCCAGAAGTCGCGGATGCGGTCGGCCACCGCCTCGGGCTGTTCCCACGGCAGCAGGTGCGCAGCGCCCTCGACGACGTGGAGCTCCGAGTCCGGCCAGTGCGGGAGCGTGAGGCGACGCTGCGCCTCGGCGTCGAGGTCGCCGTCCTCGGCACCGGCGAGCACGAGCGCCGGCACGGGGTTCGGCGCCGCGTCCGACCAGTCCTCGCGGCTGCCGCGCGTGAGCCACGCCGTCCACGCGCCGGGATCGGTGCGCTGGACGTCCTGCACGGCGGTCGTGTGCCGCTCGGGCGCCAGGGTGGACGCGGTGTTCGCATCGACGAACTCGGCGGCGTGGGTCGCGCCGATCGGGCCGCCCGCCGCCCAGGACAGCATCGCGGCGCGGCGCTCGTCGTCCATCGGTTCCGGCGCCAGCGGGGAGGCCGCCAGCAGCACGACGGCGCGCAGGCCGAACAGGCCGTTGGCACCCGACATGGTGCGGTCGGCGACGACCGTGGCCACCTTGCCGCCCATGGAGTGCCCGATGAGCACCCACTCGCTCGCGCCGCTCGCACCGATCGTGCGCTCCACGAGCACGGCCATCTCCTCGACGGTGGTGCCGGACGACGCAGGGCTGCGGCCGAAGCCGGGCAGGTCGATGCCGATGAGTTCGAGGTCGTCACGGATCAGGGCGCGGCGGAGCAGGGCGAACTCCTCGGAGCTCGCCCCCAACGCGTGGAGGCAGAACGCAGGGGTCACCCGTCTTGCCTACCGGTCGCTCCGCGGCGGACCCAGGCGGCGTGTACCCCGACGGCCGATCCTGTCCCCCGATCGGTCATCGTGCGTACGCGTCGACGAAGAGGTCGCCACGGATGTGCCGCAGGGTGTCGGCGAGCCGATCGACCGTCCGGCCGGAGATGCCGGACACCTGCAGGTCGTACGGGCCGATCGCCGGCAGTCGCCCGGTGCGGATGCGCACGACCTCCCAGCCCACGGCGCGGACCGCGCGGTCCTTCTTGCGGTCGGTCTCCTGTCGCGGCCCGACGTGTTCGAGGCCGTGCCGACCGGTCGAGTCGTACTCGATCGCCACGCGGAGCTCCGGCAGGATGATGTCCGGCCAGACCTCGACGTGGTCGAAGAACGGCCGGTCGAGGCGGATCGCCGAGTGGTCGTAGGTGAACGCGAACCGGTCGGACAGCGCGGCACGCAGCTCGGCTTCGACCGCGGACGCCGTCGCCGGTGCGCAGACGCTCGCGAACGACTCACCCGACGGCAGCCGCGGGGTCTTCGGGCAGATCGTGCGGGGCACGGGCTGGTTCGCGCGTCGCGGTCCCCCCGCCACCGGTCGACGCGCACGGGTGCGGCTCGAGGCCACGGCACCCGCCGGGGTGCCGCGGGAGGGCGCCGCCGGCAGGGTCTGGCGGCCGGTGGCACGGACCACCCGCTGCGGGACCGGCACCTGCGACGGCCAGTCGGACGGCAGGACCGGCCAGCGCTGCGGCTGCGCCTGCACCGCGCACTCCGGGCACCACACCGAGCGCCGGCGTTCACGACCGGGTCGGGACCGCTGCTCGGCGGGGGTGGCGACGAAGACGTGACCGACGTCGCACTCCCAGGTCAGCAGGACCTCGGCCGCCGGCGGGACCTGGGTCAGGACGACACCGTGGTTCCAGTCGGGGTGGTACTGGCGGATGAGCACCGGGTAGGGCGCCCAGTCGGCGCGGAACTGCCCGACGGCGTACGGCACCGCCTCGCCGCGCGACCACTGTCGGCGGCGCCACCACGCGTCGACGGGTTCGGCCACGTCCACACGCTAGGCACCGCCACCGACACTGCCGTCGACACCGCGGGACGGCGACGGGCGCTCAGCGTGCGAGGGCCTGCTTCGCGTACGCCACGAGCGCGTTCGCGTGGCCGTGCCCGAGCCCGTGCTCGGTCTTCAGCCAGGCGACGACCTGCATGTGCGGGTGGTCGTCCAGCTGATCGGCGACCAGGTCGAGCCACTCCTGGACGGGGCGGCCGTACGTCGTCTCGATGCTCGGGAAGTACGACGCCGGGCCCTTCGGCTTGCTGCCGTCCGCCGGGGGCACGGGAGCGGTCACGCGGTGCGCTGTCATGGCAGAACCGTACTGCGCACACGGCGTCACGGAACGTCATGCGCGGGGCGACTGTGACGCCGCGTTCCGCCCCGTAGCGGTGTGTTGCACCGTGCGTTGTCCAGGCACCGCGACCCTTCTACGGTCGCGACATGACCGACACCAGAACGGGACCGCCCCGGGACGCGACCAGCGCCGTCGCCGGGACCGATGCGGTCGACGCGACCAGCGTCGACGACGCGGCCGGATCGCGGGGCGCACCACGGGCCTCCCGGACGACGGACGCGACCGTCGACGCGGCCGGACGCGCCGCGCTCGACCGACCCGTCGTCCCGTTGCGGCACCCGCTGCGTTGGATCGCCGCAGCCGTCGTGCTGGTGGTGCTCCTGAACTTCGTCGAGACCCTGTTCACGAACGAGTCGTGGGGCTGGCCGGCCGTCGGGAAGTGGCTGTTCAGCCCGGCGATCCTGACCGGTTTGCAGCTCACGCTCGTGGCGACGGCACTCAGCGCGGTCATCAGCTTCACCGGCGGCATCGTCGTCGCGATCGCCCGGCTCTCACGCAACCCGGTGCTGTCCGGGCTGGCGTGGGGGTACGTCTGGCTGTTCCGTTCCGTGCCGCTCATCCTGGTGCTCGTCTTCCTGTACAACCTCGGGTCGCTGTACCCGACCATCGGCATCGGGATCCCCTTCGGGCCGCAGGTCGAGGTCACCACGGCGAACGTCCTCGGCGACCTGGCGATCGGGGTCATCGGGTTGAGCCTGAGCGAGATCGCGTACGCGTCCGAGATCGTCCGTGCCGGGGTACTGGCCGTCGACCACGGCCAGCACGAGGCCGCGCAGGCGCTGGGGCTCCCCCGCCGTCGCCAGTTCGTGCGGGTGATCCTGCCGCAGGCACTCCGGTCGATCGTGCCGGCGTTCGTGAACCAGGTCGTCGGGCTGCTCAAGGCGTCGTCGCTGCTGTTCTACGTGTCGCTGCTGGACCTGTTCGGCGTCGTCCAGAACCTGTCCAGCACCTACCCGACCGACATCATCCCGCTGCTCGTCGTCGCGACGCTCTGGTACCTCGCGCTCACCAGCGCGGTGTCGGTCGTGCAGTACTACGTCGAGCGGTGGACCGCTCGCGGGTCGGTACGGGCGTTGCCGCCCACGCCGTTCCAGCGGGTGCGGGCCGCGGTGCGTCGCGGTTCCGGACGCGGGCCGGGTCGGCCTGGAGGCCCGGATCGCGCCCGGCAGGCCGCCTCCGCCGCGGCCGTGGTCGCGTCCGGCCCCGGTTCCACCATCGACGACAGGACCATCTGATGAGCGCGGCGATCAGCATCCACGGAGCCGTCAAGGCGTTCGGCGACACGGTCGTCGTCGACGGCGTCGACCTGTCGTTGCCGTCCGGGAGCGTCACCGTGGTCCTCGGTCCCTCGGGGTCCGGCAAGTCCACGCTGCTGCGCGCGATCAACCACCTCGAACCGCTCGACCGCGGGGTCGTCACCGTCGGCGGCGAGACCATCGGCGTCCGGCTCCGGACCGGGCGCGACGGGGTCCCGCGCTACAAGGAGCTGCCCGAGCGCCTGATCCTGCGGCAGCGGTCGCGGATCGGGTTCGTGTTCCAGCACTTCAACCTGTTCCCGCACCTGACCGCGCTCGAGAACGTGGCAGAGGGGCCGATCGCCGCCGGGGTCCCCCGTGCCGTGGCGCGCGACCGTGCGGCGGCGCTGCTCGAGCGGGTCGGACTCGGCGACCGTGGCGACACCCGGCCGCGGCAACTCTCCGGCGGGCAGCAGCAGCGCGTGGCCATCGCGCGGGCGCTGGCGCTCGAGCCGTCGGTCGTCCTGCTCGACGAACCGACCTCGGCGCTCGACCCGGAGCTCGTCGGCGAGGTGCTCGGGGTCATCCGGGGGTTGGCGGACACGGGCACCACGCTCGTCATCGTCACCCACGAGATCGCCTTCGCCCGCGAGGTCGCCGACCACGTCGTGTTCCTCGACCACGGCCGGGTCGTTGAGCAGGGCTCCCCCGCCCAGGTGCTCGACGATCCGCAGCACGCCCGCACGCGGGACTTCCTGTCCCGCGTGCGCTGACGCCGTCCCCTCGACGTTCCTTCTTCCCCTTCCACCCGATCCCAGGAGAACCATGTCCCCCACCACCCCTTCCCGCTGGCGGAACCGCGCCGGAGCCCTCGTCCTCGCCACCGGAGTCGTCGTCGCCCTCGCCGGGTGCGCCACGTCGGCGACGGCCGGCTCCGGCTCCGGCTCTGGCGCGTCCGACGGCACGGTCACGATCGGCGCCGCGTCGAACGGTGCCGCCACCGAGACGAAGGTCACCGTCGACGCGGACGAGAAGCTGCACGACGAACTCCCCGCATCGGTCAAGAAGTCCGGCAAGCTCGTCGTCGGCATCGGTGCGCTGCCGGCCGGGTTCCCGCCGCTCGCGTTCACCGGCGACGACCAGAAGACGCTGACCGGCTCCGAGCCCGACCTCGGCCGGCTCGTCGCCGCGAAGCTCGGCCTCGAGGCCCAGGTCGAGAACGCCACGTGGGACAACCTGTTCGTCGGGATCGACGGCGGCAAGTACGACGCCGGGTTCTCGAACATCACGGTGACCGAGCAGCGCAAGGAGAAGTACGACTTCGCCTCGTACCGCCAGGACAACCTCGCACTGCAGGTGCCGGAGGACTCCTCGTTGACGTTCGACGGCGACCCGTCCGTGCTCGCCGGCAAGACCGTCGCCGTCAGTTCCGGCACCAACCAGGAGCTCATCCTGCTCGGCTGGAAGGCCGACCTCGCGAAGCAGGGCAAGACCATCACGATCAAGTACTACCCGGACGGCAACGCCGTGAAGCTGGCGCTCGACTCCGGCAAGATCGACGCGTACTTCGGGCCGAACCCGACGGTCGCGTACCAGAACACGTTGAGCGCGGACGGTGCGAACCCGACGAAGACCGCGGGCACGTTCTCCGGCGCGGGCGGGGACCTGCAGGGGCTCATCGCGGCGACGACGAAGCAGGACAGCGGGCTCGCCGAGCCCATCGCGGACGCCATCGACGAGCTGATCGACGACGGCACCTACGCGAAGTGGCTCAAGGCCTACAACCTGTCGAACGAGGCCGTGGAGCACTCCGAGGTGAACCCCGAGGGGCTGCCGCTCGACGCGAGCTGACGCCGGGTTCGGGCTCGGGCCCGTCCGACTCGGAACGACTCCCTCGATGTCGCACGACGACGAGGGAGTCGTTCTGTGCCCGCGCGGCGGTCGGCGCCGACGCTCGTTGCGGGCGCATCGTCCGACACTGCACGAGGTGATCGACGCGTGCATCGTCGGAACATGCACGTGCACTCAATGCATGTGCACAGGACGACGATCCACCTGACGATCGACGAGTGGAACGTCGGAACATGCACGCGCACCGACCCCGAACGACTTCGTCGACGTCGCACGACGACCACGGTGTCGCTCGTTGCACGCGCCACTGGTTGTACGCGCGCACGAACGACGAGCCCGACGTCGTACGACATCGAGCTCGTCGTTCCGGGTCGACACAGGTCAGTCCGGTCAGCGCACCAGTGCGGTCAGCGCACCCCGGCACCCACGCCAGCCCCCGCACGGGCAGTACCCGCGCCAGCACCGGCACCCGCACCCCGCGCGGCCCACTCCGCGGCGAGCAGCTCGTACGAGCGCACCCGGGCGTCGTGGTCGTGGGTGATCGTCGTCACGAGGAGCTCGTCCGCGCCGGTTGCCCGCTGCAGCACCTCGAGGCGGTCGGCGACGGCCGTGGCGTCGCCGACGAACCGGGTGGCGAGCCGATCGGCGACCGACGCCGCCTCCGCCGCAGCGAGCGGCGCAGCCCGTGCCGAGGACGGCGTCGGGTACTCGATCGCCCCGACGCCGGAGCGGATCGAGTGCACCCACTCCGCGTACCCGAGCGACAGCTCCGCAGCCTCGGCCTCCGTGCGCCCGACGACGACGTCCGCCGACACGATGACGTGCGGTGCCTCGAGCACGCCGGGGCGGAACGCGTCGCGGTAGGCCTGCACCGACGCCAGGACCGTGCCGGGCGACGTGTGGTAGTTCGCGCCGTACGGCAGTCCGAGTGCTCCGGCGATCCGGGCGCTCTCGCCTCCGGTCGACCCGTGGATCCAGAGCTCGACGGCGGCTCCGGTGGCGGGCGGCGCCTCGACGACGGCGCCGTCCCGCGACCAGGTGCCGGCGAACAGCGCACGGACGAGGTCCAGCTCGCCCTCGAACCGGTCGACGTCGCCGGGCACCCGCCCGAGCAGCTCCCCCTGCAGGGCGAACCGGCTGCCCGGTGCGATGCGGAAGTCGAAGGGTGCGGGGACGAGCAGTCCGTCGACGACCTCGTCCGACCGGGGCGCGAGCGACGGCGGCTTCGGGGTACCGGGAGCCGGCGCCCCGGAGCGGCCGAGCCCGAGGTCGATCCGCGGCCCGTACAGCGCAGCGAGGGTGCCGAAGGTCTCGGCGATCTGCAGCCCGCGGACGTTGCCGACGAGCGTCGCCGCACTGCCGACCCGGATCGTGGACGTGGCGGCGGCGACCGCACCGATCACGATGGTCGGCGCGCTGCCGGCCACCCCGGGGTTGAGGTGGTGCTCGGCGAGCCAGTAGCGGGCGTACCCGGCGCGTTCCGCGGCGACGGCCAGGTCGACGGTGCGGTGCAGCGCCGTGGCGGCGGACGACCCGGCGGTGACCGGCACCAGGTCGAGCACTGAGAGCGGCACCCGTCCAGCGGCGCTCACGAGGCGTCCTTCCACGCGCCGGTCAGCTGGTCGAGCCGGGTGTCGGCCCCGAACACGATGCCGTGCACGGTCGGCGCCGGCGCGATGATGCTGGTGAGTTCGTGCACCGGGACGAAGTCGACCTGGGACGCGATGCGCTGCTGGATCTCCCCGAAGGTGGCCGACCGGTCGGACGCCGACGACTGCGACAGCTCCTTCGTGAACAGCGCGTCGAGCGTCGTGTCCGACGCGCCGATCGACTGGGCGCCCGAGCTGGAGAACTTCGACCGCAGGACGTCGCCGTCGGCGCGCGAGCTGTTGTCCCACGACAGGTCCCAGTCGCCGCTCGTCAGGTTGGCGAGGTACTGCGGCACGGTCCCGCTCTCGAGGGTGACGCCGACGCCGATCTTCTTCAGCTCCTGCTGGATGAGTTCGAGCGAGGTCTGGTTCGGCCCGAAGTTCGTGATCCAGACGAGCTTGAGCTGCAGCTTCTGGCCGTCCTTCGCGCGGACGCCGTCCGAGCCCCTCTCCCACCCGGCGGCGTCGAGCGCCTTCTTCGCCGCGGCGGGGTCGTACGAGATCGTCGACGAGGTGTCGGTGTAGCCCGGAGTGGTCGAGCCGAGGACCGAGTCCGCGACCTTGAAGAGGCCGTTGAGCGAGGTGTCGCGGACCGCCTTCGGGTCGACGGCCTGTGCGATCGCCTTCCGGACGACCAGGTCGGACACGATCGGCCGCTTCTGGTTGAACGTCAAGCCGAACACCTGACCCGGGTTGGCGCGGGTGACGAGGTCGTACTGCGCCTGCAGGGTGTCGACGTCGCTCGGCTGCACGCTGCTGATCGCGTCGAGCTGGCCGGACTGCAGGCTGCCGGTGCGGACGCTGGCTTCGGGGACGACCTGGAACGTCACCTCGGACAGGTGCGCCGCCCCGGCGTTCGACCGCGCGGCGGGACCCCAGTCGTAGTCCTTCCGCTTCGTGAGGACGGTGGAGGTGTTCTTCGTGTACGACTGCAGCGTGAACGGCCCGGTGCCGATCACGGCCTTCCCGTCGGCACGGTCGTCGAACGGGGTCTCGGTGGTCTTCGGGGCGACGATGCCGAGGGCGACCGACGCCGTGGCGTTCGGGAACGCGGCGTTCGGCGTCGAGAATTCGACCTCGACCGTGTCGTCGTCGACGACCTTCGTCCCCGTGTAACCGGAGAAGTACGCGGCGGCCGTGCTCGATGCGCCGGCCGAGGCGATGTCGTCGAAGGTGTCCTTGACGGCCGTCGCGTCGAACGCGGTGCCGTCCGAGAACGTGACACCGGAGCGCAGGTCGAACGTGAACGCGGTGGCGTCGGCGTTCGCCGAGTACTTCGTCGCCAACCACGGCTTGAGCGAGCCGTCGGACGGGTCCTGCCAGAGCAGCGAGTCGACGAGCTGCCGCGTGATCGCGAGCGTGTCGTTGCCCGCGCCGGTGCCCGTCGGGTTGAGCGTGATCGGGTCGTTCGCGATGGCGTAGGTGAGCGAGCCGCCGTCGACGGGCTTCGACGACGAGGACGTCGACGCGGTACCGCCCGATGAGCAGGCCGCCATGACCAGGGCCGCCGCGGTGCCGGCCGCGATCGCGGCCACCAGACGGAACGGGGTGCGGTGGGTGGTCATGAGACTCCTTCGGTGGTGGGGACGCGCCGGGATCGTCCCGGGATCGCGTCGAGCAGTGCGCGCGTGTACTCGTGCTGCGGGTCGTGCAGCACCTGCGCCACGTCGCCGTGCTCCACGACACGGCCGCCGCGCAGGACGGACACCTCGTGCGCGATGCGACGGACGACGGCGAGGTCGTGCGAGATGAACAGGTAGGAGACGCCGAGCGTCGACTGCAGCTCCGCGAGCAGGTCGAGGATCTGCGCCTGGACGGACACGTCGAGTGCGGAGACCGGTTCGTCGAGGACGATGAACGACGGATCGAGTGCGAGCGCGCGGGCGATCGCCACACGCTGCCGCTGTCCGCCGGACAGTTCCGCCGGTCGACGACCGAGCACGGACGACGGCAGCGCGACGAGGTCGAGCAGCTCCGCCGCCCGTGCCGCGCGGGACCGCCGGGTGCCGATGCCGAAGGCCGCGAGCGGGTCCGCGATCACCGCCCCCACCGACAGCCGTGGGTGCAGCGCCGCGTACGGGTTCTGCTGCACGATCTGCGCCTGCCGCCGGTACGCCCGCAGCGCCGCACCGCGGGCTCCGCCCACGTCGGCGCCGTCGAACCGCACGCGGCCGGCGTCCGGGCGTTCGAGTCCGAGCACGAGGCGTGCGGTGGTCGACTTGCCCGAACCGGACTCCCCCACCAGCGCGAGGGTGCGGCCCCGCGGGACGGTCACGTCCACGCCGTCGACGGCGGTCACGCGGTCGAAGGACTTCCGCAGTCCGGTCGCGACGACGAGTGGGTCGGGGCGTTCGGACGGGAGGCCCGTGGCACCTCCCACGGACACGGTCACGTCGTCGAGACTGGGCGCCGCTGCGATCAGTGCGCGCGTGTACGCCTCACGGGGTGCGCCGAGCACCTCGGCCGGGGTGCCCTGCTCGACGATCCGCCCCTCGGACATCACGACGATGCGGTCGGCCCGGTCGGCGGCGACCCCGAGGTCGTGCGTGATGAACAGCACGCTCGTGCCCCGTTCGGCGACGAGCCGGTCCAGGTGGTCGAGGATCGTCCGCTGGACCGTGACGTCGAGCGCGCTCGTCGGTTCGTCCGCGACGAGCAGCTCCGGGTCGCCGATCAGGGCGATCGCGATGAGCACCCGCTGCCGCATGCCGCCGGACAGCTCGTGCGGGTACTGCCGCGCGCGGAGTTCGGGTCGGTCGATGCCGGCACGGCGGAGCTCCTCGACGGCGCGTTCCCGAGCCTCGGCACCGGTGGCGAGCCCGTGGATCCGGAGCACCTCGGCGACCTGGGTGCCGATCCGCGTCACGGGGTTGAGCGACACCGTCGGGTCCTGCGGCACGAAGCCGATCCGGACGCCGCGCACGGACCGCACCTGGCGGTCGGTCGCGGTGACCAGGTCGAGGTCCCCGGATTCGTCGGCCACCCCGGAGAGCCGCACCGTGCCTCCCGTCAGGTCCGCCGCTGCGGGCAGGAGCCGGAGGACCGCGTGCGCCGTCGTCGACTTGCCCGAACCGGACTCACCGACGATGGCGACGCGCTCGCCGCGGCCGACCTCGAGCGAGACGCCGTGGAGCGCGGTGCGCGCACTGCTGCCGCGGCCGTAGGTGACGGTCAGGTCTCGGATGCTGAGCAGGCTCATCGGACGGCCCTCCGCTCGGTGTCGAGCGCGCGGGCGACGCGGTTGCCGGCGAGCACCGTGAGGGCGATCACGAGGCCGGGGATGGTCGTGAGCCACCACGAGGACGCGATGTAGTCGCGCCCGGTGGCGACGAGGGAACCCCACTCGGGCTGCGGTGGCTGCGCCCCGTAACCGAGGAAGCTCAGGCTGGAGACGGCGAGGATCGCGGTGCCGAACTCGAGGGCGGCGAGCACCAGGACGGGGCCGGCCGCGTTCGGCAGTACGTGCACGGCCAGCACGCGCCACCAGCGGTTGCCGTTCGCGCTCGCCGCCTCGACGTACGGCGCGGTGCGGACCCGGACGACCTCGGAGCGCATGATGCGGGCGATCGTGGCGATGCTCGCGACGCCGACCGCCACCGCGACGTTCACGGTGCCGAAGCCGAGCACGGTGACGATCGTCAGCGAGAGCAGCAGGCTCGGGATCGCGAGCAGGACGTCGGCGGCACGCATGAGCACGGCGTCGACGACCCCGCCGACGAAACCGGCGACGAGCCCGACGAGCGAGCCGCCGACCAGCCCGATGACGATCGCGAGGACCGCGGCCTGCAGTGTGAGCGCGGTGCCGTGCACGACGCGGGCGTACAGGTCACGGCCGAGCTGGTCGGTGCCGAACCAGTGCGCGGCGTCGGGAGCGGTGAGCTTGGCGGCCGGGTCGGCGGCGAGCGGGTCGTGGTGGGTGAGCGCCCCGGGCAGGAGCGCGGCGAGGACGACGAGGGCGAGCCAGACGAGGGCGACGGTGAGCGTCGGACGGGCGACGAGCGCACGGAGCGCTGTCGTGGTGCCGCCGGGGAGGCGGTCGGTGGCGAGCGACGCGGGGCGCACGATGGCGAGCTGCGTGGTCTCGGTCATGCGTGGACCGCCTTCGGTTCGGTGGCGCTGGACGAGGTGGTGCCGGACGAGGTGGTGCCGGACGGGGTGGTGCCGGGCGTCGCGCCCGGTGTCGCGCCGTCCTGGTCGCGGAGCTTCCGACGGCTGCCGGCGACCACGACGCGCGGGTCGAGCAGCGGGTACACGAGGTCGACGACCAGGTTCACGACGACGAAGATCGCGGCGGCGAGGAGGACGATGCCCTGCACGACGGGGATGTCCTGCTGCTGCACGGCGGTCGCGGTGACCCGGCCGAGGCCCGGGCGGGAGAACACCGTCTCGGTCACGACGGTTCCGGAGAACAGCTGTCCGACGATGAGTCCCGTCACGGTGAGTGCGGGCAGCGCGGCGTTCTTGAGCGCGTGCCGGAGCTGCACCCGCCACCGCCCGGCACCCTTGGCGTACGCGGTGTCCACGTACGGCTCACGGAGGGTCTGGACGAGGGACTTCGACAGCAGCTGGGCGATCGTGGCACCGGTCGGCAGCGCCAGGGTGATCGCCGGCAGCACGACCGATGCCGGGCCCTCGCCACCGAACGCCGGGAAGACGTGCAGCCCGAACGAGAACCACTGCACCAGCAGCAGCGCGAACCAGAACCCGGGGATCGCGACGCCGATCGGGGGCAGCTGGAGCAGGAACTGGCCGAGGGCCCGGTTCCGGGTCCACGTCGCCAGGACCGCGATCCCGCCGCCGAACACGATCGCGAGCACGAGGCCGGCGACCGCGATCTGGGCGGTCGGCGCGATCGCTTCGCCGATGACGTCGGCGACCGGTCGACCGACGCCGATCGAGCGGCCGAGGTCGCCGGTGAGCAGGGCGCCGAGGTGCTGGACGTACTGCACGAGCACCGGCTGGTCGAGGCCGTACTGGTGCCGGAGCGCGTCGAGCTGTGCCGCCGTCACGTCGGTGGCGTCGGGACCGACCATGATCCGGGCCGGGTCGCTCGGCAGCACGTAGAGGACGAAGAACGAGATCGTCCACGCCGCCCAGAGCACGAGCACGGCCTGGCCGATGCGGGAGAGCAGGTAGCGGGTCATGCCGCCACCGCCGTCCGCGCCGTCCACCCGAGCGCCGGTGCGACCTTCGCCACGACGTCCGAGACGATCTGCTCGTACTCGTCACCGGCGAACTCGTAGGGCAGCTCGATCCGGAACTCGTCGACCTCGGCCAGCGTGGCGTCGTGCACGAGCTGCTCGACGATCTGCTCGGCGGGACCCACCAGGTCGGCGGAGAACAGGGTCCGCCGCGGTCCCTGGGGCGCGGTCTGCCGTGCGAGACGGGACTCGTACCAGGTGCGGTACCGCTCGCGCGAGACCCGGTCGGCCGAGTCGGTCGGGACGACGCACCGGCCCCAGGCCACGCGGGGCGTGCGGCCGGTCGGCAGCGCGGCGCGGTACGCCGCGAGCTGGTTCCGCTGGGCGGTGCCGTGGTCGTCGGTACCCTCGCCCGAGGTGAGGTTGCCGAGCAGCAGGTTGAGGCCGGAACTGCCGGCGAAGGAAGCCGACCGGAGCGACCCGCCGCCGTACCAGACCCGGTCGACCAGACCCGGCGCGTACGGCTGCAACCGGGGGCGCTGGACGTTCCCGGGGCTCTGGATGACGGTGTCGTCCGCGCCGAGGAACGCGCCGCGCAGGTTCTCCACGAACCGGGAAACCCGCCCGTACCCGCGGTCGAACGCGCGCCAGTCGCCGTCGAACACCAGGTCGCCGAGGATCTCGGCGTGCGGCGACCCGGTGGACAGCCCGACCTGCAGCCGCCCGTGCGCCAGGACGTCGGCGAGCGAGAAGTCCTCGGCCAGGCGGAAGGGACTCTCCCACCCGATCGGCACGACGGCAACGCCGAGCTCGATGGACGTGGTGCGCTGCGACGCCGCCGCCAGGAAGACCGCGGCCGAGCCGATGCCGTGCTCGAGGTGCCGGTGCCGGACCCAGGCGCCGTCGACGCCGAGCCGCTCGGCCGTGGCGAAGAGGTCGAGGGTGGCCTCGAGACCGTCGACGGGGGCGTCGTCCTCGAAGTTGCCGGGGACGAGGATCGCGAGGCTGGAGATCGTCACGCGAGCACCCCGGCGGATGCTGCCGCACGCGCCGGACCCGCCGCAGCGGCCGTGCGTGCGGCGGCCGATCGGTCGCGGACCGTGCCGGGCAGGTCGAGCGTCTGCCGGAGGGTCGCACCCTCGTCGTAGGACTGCCGGTAGACGCCGCGCTCCTGCAGCAGCGGGACGACCGTGTCGACGAACTCGTCGAGGCCGTACGGGTTGGTGTGCGGCACGACGACGAACCCGTCGGTGGCGCGCTCCTGCACGTACCGGTCGATCTCGGCGGCGATGTGCGACGCCGTCCCGACGAACCCGCCGCGGGTCGAGGCGCGGATGACGAGGTCGCGGATCGACAGGTGCTCGGCCTCGGCCAGGTCCCGCCACGACCGCACCAGGGCGGGGACGTCGCGGGTGTGCCGTGCGCGCCCGCGGGTGATCGCGGTGCCCTCGTAGTCGGGCTCGATCGTCGGCAGCGGTCCGTCGACGTCGTACGACGACAGGTCGCGGTTCCAGACCTGCTCGAGGAACGCGATCGCCGTGGCCGGGCTGACCTGGGCGCGCCGGATGGCGTTCGACCGCTCCTCGGCGTCCTCCGCCGACGAGCCGATCACGAACGTCGCACCGGGCAGGATCTGCAACTCGTCCTTCGACCGTCCGAACCGCTCGAGCCGGTCGGTGACGTCGCGGTAGAACGCCTGCGCGTCGTCGAACTCGGTGTGCAGCGAGAAGATCACCTCGGCGTTCGCGGCGGCGAGGTCGCGCCCCTCGTCGGAGTCACCGGCCTGCACGATCACCGGGTGCCGCTGCGGACTGCGGGGCACCGGGAACGTGCCGGTGACGTCGAACTGCGGGCCGTGGTGGTCGACGTCGTGGATGCGGGACCGGTCGGCGAACACGCCGTCCGCCAGTGCGCCGCCCGCGGCGGTGTCCGCGACGACGGCGTCGGCCTGCCACGAGTCCCAGAGCTCGCGGGACACCGCGATGAACTCGGCAGCGCGCGTGTACCGGTCGGCGTGGTCGAGGAACCCGCCGCGGCGGAAGTTCGCACCGTGGAACGCGTCCGAGCTCGTCACGACGTTCCACCCGGCACGACCGTCGGTCAGGTGGTCGAGCGTGGCGAGCTGCTTCGCGAGCTCCACGGGCTCGTTGAACGTCGTCTGCAGGGTGCCGACCAGACCGATGTGGTCGGTGACCCCGGCCAGGGCCGCCAGGACCGCGAGGGTGTTCGGACGCCCGACGACGTCGAGGTCGTGGACGCGGCCCTTCTGCTCGCGGAGCCGCAGGCCCTCGGCGAGGAACAGGAAGTCGAAGAACCCGCGCTCCGCGTTCCGGGCGAAGTGCTCGAACGACGAGAACGCGATCTGGCTCTCGGCGCGGTCGTCGCTCCAGATCGTGGTGTTGTTGACGCCCGGGAAGTGGGCGGCGAGGTGGACCTGACGCTTGGTGCTCATGCTGAGACCTCCGAGGAGACGGAACCGGCGGGTGCGGACGCGTACCGGCTGACCGCCGGGGCGACGCCGAGCCGCGTGCGCAGGTCGGCGGTGGGACGGGACGCCACGTCGGCGCGGAGCCCGGCGGTGACGAGCGCGGGGACGAGCTGCCGCGCGATGGCGGTGCTGTCGAGCGGGATGCGCAGGGGGCGCAGCCGGACGCCGGCGAAGCCGAGGCCCCGCAGGTCCCCGATGAGCGACACCAGTTCGGGCACCGTCGTCGCGAGCACGGACGTGTCCGACGCCGCCGCGTACGCGCTCCCGGCAGCGCCGTCGAGCGCGGCGAGCTCGTCGGCCGCGGCAGCGGACGAGGACCCGATCAGCACCGCGAGGTCGGCGAGGACCGGACGACGGACGGCAGACCCGGCCACCTGCTCGAGGTGACGGACCTCGTCCAACAGGTCCCGCGCCTCCCGTCCGTCGTACCCGGGCGTGACCAGCACGACGTCCGCAGCGTCCACGGCGAACGCCGCAGCGTCGGCGCGGTGGGCCAGGGCGAAGACCGGCGGCCGCCCCTGCGGCGACCGCGGCACGATCGACGCGCCGTGGACGGACAGGTGGCGGCCCGCGTACTCGGCGTTGTGGATCCGGTCGCGGTCGATGAAGCGGCCGGTGGTGACGTCGCGGATGATCGCGTCGTCGTCCCAGCTGTCCCAGAGGCGCGAGACGACCTCCGCCGCCTCGCGGGCCTCGTCGAACAGCGTGGCCGCGTCGTCGCCGCCGGGTCGACGGCCGAACAGGGCCGCCTCGCGGGTCGTCGGACTCACCTGGATCCGCCAGCCGGCTCGCCCCAGCGAGACGTGGTCGAGGGTCTGGAGGCCCGTGGCGACGTGGAACGGCTCGGTGTGCGTCACCGAGACGGTCGGCACCAGACCGACGGCGCGGGTCGCGGGGGCGACCGCGTTCGCGACGAGGAGGGCGTCGAGGCGGCCGACGACGGTCGTGGTGTCGAGGTCGTCCGCCGCGTCCACCGGGCCGGCGGTGAAGGAGTCCTCGATCGTGACGGCGTCGACGCCGAGGCGGTCCTGCTCCACGACGACGTCGCGCCAGTGCCGGAGGCTGGACAGGCGCTGCGCGACCGGGCCGGCGACGCGCCAGGCGGCGGGGTGCCAGCCGGCGCCCTGCAGCGCGGTGACGAGGGTGATGCGGTCGGGCATGGCAGTCCTCCTAGTGGGTGTGCGCGGCGTGGTCGGCGGCGGCCGGTGCCGAGTCGGCAGGGGTTGCGTGGGCCGGGGACGCGTCGGCGGGGGTCGCGTCGGCGCCGAACTTGAAGCCGAGTCGGCCGTGCGCGAAGCCGCCGCCGGCGCGGATCGCGGTGGCGACCCAGGCGGCCTCGGCGAGCTCGGCCTCGGTCGCACCGGCCGTCACCGCGCGCTGGCTGTGGCCGTCGATGCAGTACACGCACTGCGTGGTGATGCCGACGGCGAGGGCGATGAGCTCCCGGTACTTCAGCGGGATCGCGCGGCCCTCGGCCTGGAACACCGACTCGTCGAACTGGACGAAGGCCTTGAAGATGTCCGGGGTCTGCTGCTTGTAGACCTTCGTGAAGGTCTTGTCCTGCTCGCGGTCGAGGTAGTCGGTCATGTCGGCGACGCTAGGGCGGTCGGGGCCCCGAGGCGACGGGTGTTGCGGACCGTGACCGGCGGTGTCGCCGTGTGACGCGGTGCCGCCGGTTGGCCGTCACACAGCGTCACGCGGGGCGCGGTGCGCGCGGTCCGCACGGTGCGGCCTCCGTCGGTCGGTGCGAGGTTGCCCGCTCCGTGAGCGGCTGCAAGCCCGCACGGTGCGCCCAACCTCGCACCGGATCAACGCACTCGCACCGTGCGGCAGGCGCGGCCGCTCCGCGGTCCTCGCACCGTGCGACGTCAGAGCCCCCGGGCGCGCGCCGCGAACCGCCCGCGCAACGTCACGTCCTCGTACGACCGGTGGAACACCCCGCGGCGCTGCAGGATCGGCACGAGCTCGTCCACGACGGTCTCGAGGCCCCGCGGGAACTCGTCGATCATCAGGTTGAAGCCGTCGGCGGCACCGGTGCGGTACCAGTCCTCGATGGTGTCGGCGGCCTGTTCCGGGGTCCCGACCACGATCCGGGCGCCGTACCCACCGAAGCCCCGCAGCACGTGCCGCAGCGAGGTGTTGTTGGCGCGCACCCACCGCACGACGGTCTCGTGGTACCCGAGCGAGGGCCCGTAGGTGACCGGGTCGACCTCGCGGTCGAGGATCGCCGACGGGATCGGCGCGTCCGGGTCGAGCCCCGACAGGTCGGCGTCGAGGTGGGTCCCGAGCGCCCGGAGCGAGTAGCCGTCCGGCGCGAGGGCCTCGAGTTCGTCGAACCGGCGCTGCGCCTCGGCCTCGGTGCTGCCGAGCACGAGCGACAGCCCCGGCACGATCGCGACGTCCGCCGCGCTCCGCCCGTGCGTCTCGGCGGCGGCCTTGACGGCGCGGCGGTGCTCCCGCGCCGGTTCCGGCGTCAACTCGACGGCGAAGACCCCCTCGGCGACCCGCGCAGCCAGGTCGCGGCCGTGGGGCGATCCCCCGGCCTGGAACACGACCGGGTGGCCCTGCGCCGACGGCGGGACCCGGAGCACGCCCTCGAGGTCCAGGAACTCGCCGTGGTGCACGACGGGGACCCCGGTGGCGGCGGAGCGCCAGAGCGCCGTCACCAGGTCCACGAACTCCCCCGCACGGGCGTAGCGCTCGGGCCGGTCGGGGTTCGTCGCGACGCCGAAGTTCGCGGACACCGAGCGGTCGTAGGTGGTGACGGCGTTCCAGGCGACGCGCCCGCCGGACACCGTGTCGAGCGAGAGCAGCCGCTCGGCGACGTCGAACGGGTCGTTGTACGTCGTCGACGCGGTGCCGACCAACCCGAGGTGACTCGTCGCGTCGGCGATCGCCCCGAGCGCGACGAACGGCTCGAGCAACCCGTACGCGCGGACGTTCGGGTCGCCGAACGCCGGGTGGTCGGCGAAGAAGACCATGTCGAGCAGGCCGCGTTCGGCGATGCGCCCGAGGTCGCCCCAGAACCCGGCCGAGAGCAGGTCGGTGGGCTCGACGTCCTGCGTCCGCCAGGCCGCGGGGCGCTGCCCGAAGCCCTGCAGGTTCACGCCGAGGATCAAGCCGGCGTCGCCGCCTGCGCCCGTCACGCGGTCACCGCCGTCGGGTCCGGGAGTCCCAGCAGGGTGCGGAGCGTCGGTCGCGCTGCTCGCGGTGGTCGTGGTGGTCGCGTCGCGGTCGACCGGGAGGCCCGGTGCGGCTCTGCCTCGGACCTCGCCGCCGGCAGCGGTGCGAGCGGGTGCGCGGTCACGCCCAGGACGAGGTCCGCTCCGGGCAGGTCGACGTCGTGCCAGACCGCGAGGACGGGTTCGCCCTGCCGGCTCGACGGCGTCGTGAGCGGTCCCCGGACGCGGTAGCCGTCCGGTCCGCCGTCGTGGTCGAGCGGTCGGATCCGGTCGGTGTGCGCGAAGAGCCCCGACGTGCGGTCCCCGACGATGCTGTCGAGCGGCCAGGTGCGCCACAGCCCGCGGAGCACCCGGGCGAACTCGGCAGGGTCGTGCTGCTCAGCGGTGCTCGCTGCGCCGTGGTCGCGGGCACCGACGACGGCGCCCACCCGACCGTCCAGGACGTGGTCGAGCGAGAGGACCCGGCGGGCGGCGTTGTACGGGTGCTCGCGGGTCGGGGCCACGGCGACGAGGAACCCGTGGTCCGGCAGCGCGCGGCCGAGGGCGAGCGTCGCGGTGGTGGGGTCCAGTCGGTGGCCGGTGCTCGTCGCCAGATCGAAGCGGTCGGTGCCGACGGCGACGACGACGGCACCGGAACCGGCGAGGCGGTCCGCGAGTCGGGCGATGCCGCCGGGTGTGGCTGCCGCTGCTGCGAGGTCCGCGTCCGGCACGGCGACGACGGGTGGTGCGGGGGCGGTGGTCACGGTGGTCCTCCCGTTCGGGTGCGCAGAACGGCCCGCCACGGTCGCCTCCCCAGCGTCCGTGGCGAGCCGGTGCACCGACCGTAGGGGCTCGCCTCGGCGCGGCGCACACAGGTGTCGGCGGGTTGCGCCCCGTGACGGTCCGTTACGGCCGAGCGGTCATCGGTCAGCGGTCAGCGGTCAGCGGTCCAGCGGACTCGCACCGTTGACGAGCAGGTCGGCGACGATGCGGCGCTTGTGCACCCTCGGGTTGTGCGACGACAGGGTGCGGGCGTTCCGCCAGTGCCGGTCGAGGCCGAGCGAGCGGAACGTCCCCGAGGACCCGAGGGCGTCGAACACCAGCGTCGTCGCGTCGAGCACCGCGTCGGTGACGACCGTCTGGGCGCGCGCCACGGCGACCCAGCTGCGTTCGAGCGCCGCCCGGAGCACCGGGTCGGTCGACGGTTCCGCACCGGCCGCACGCAGGGCGGTGTGCCGGTCGACGGCCGCGTCCGCCGGGCCGAGGCTCGCGGCGAACGCGGCGTCGGCGGCGTGCACCCGGGCGTCGACGGTGCCGATCACGCTCAGCAGCTCCGGATCGCGGGTCGGGTCGGCAGCGGTGCCGTTGTGGTGTCCACGTGCCCGGGATCGGAGTACCTCGACGCCCTCGCGCAGCGCGGCGCGACCGATGCCGACGAGGATCGCGTGCATCACCGTCTGGTAGTACTGCTCCTGGTACGGGTACCGGGTCGCGTACGGCAGCACCCGCTCGTCGGGCACCGGCACGTCGGTGTACGTCACGCTCCCGCTGCCGGTGATGCGCTGGCCGAAGCCGTCCCAGTCGTCACCCACCACGACGCCGGGGTCCTGGGCGTCGACGAGCGCGACGAACCGTGCACCGGAGTCGTCGAGCGCCAGGACCGTGATCCACCGGGCGTAGACGCTGCCCGTCGAGTAGAACTTCCGGCCGGTCAGCCGCCAGGTGCCTCCCGCATCGCGGACGATCCGCGTGGTCAGGTCGCCCCCGGCCGGGTTCGGCGACTCGCTCCACCCGCCCCCGACGAACTCGCCGTCCCCGAGCCGCGTGACGATCGCACGGTCGAACCCGGTGCCCTCGGCGTGCACGCGGTCCTCGACGAACGAGAAGTGGTTCCGCCACACGTGCGCCAGGTTCGGGTCGACCTCGGCGATCTCGGCGATCGCCCGGAACACGTCGGACAGACGGGCACCGACCCCGCCCCACGCGACCGGCGTCCGCCACCGTGCGAAGCCGGCATCGACGAGCCAGCCGAGCTGTTCCGTGGCGAGACGCTCCTCGCGTTCCCGCTGGCGGGCGTCGATGCCGATCCGCTCGATGACGGGCCGGAGCGGTGCGATCAGCTCGTCGTAGCGGTCATCGGCCGGGATCTCACTCGGACACATGGCGGCACGCTACCCAGGTGCGATCACGGCGCGGCCGGCCGCCGCAACGCGGGGCAACGGAGCGCAACCGGACGTCACACGGTCCACCGACGGCCTCACCACACGATGCGGGCGAACTCCTCGCGGAGCCGTCGGGCGCGGCCCGGGTTGACCTGCTCGACCCACCCGATGCGCCCGAGCAGGTGCGTCCGGAACTCCGGGTGACCCGAACGGTTCTGCGAGGCTGGCCCGTGCACCGCGGCGTTGTGCAGGACGGCGTGCAGCCGGTCGACCTCGCGGCGCCCGGGCGACGGCCGCTCGTTGACCACGACACCCGTGACCGACTGCCGGACCCCGCGGCGCCGCACCCGGGTCTTCGACGGGTTGAGGCGGTGCCCCTGCTCGGTCACGATCCGGTCGACGCCCCGCAGGAACGCGTCCGGGCGCGCGGCGAGCCGGTCGCCGCCGCTGAACGTCAGGTCGTCGGCGTAGCGGGTGTACACCGCGTCGACGGCCCCGGCCCACCCGGCCAGCCGGGCGTCCAGGTGCCGCAGCGAGGTGTTCGCCAGCGCGGGCGACGTCGGTGCGCCCTGGGGCAGGTGCGCCGTCGCCAACGCCTGGCGGAGCGCGTGGCGCTCCTCGGGCGAGCCGCCGGCCGGCATCGCGCTGAGCACGTGGACCGGTACCCGGTGGGTACAGAGCCCGGTGAGCACGTGCGCGAGCGGCTCCGCGAACCCGGCAGCCCGGAAGACGCCGTAGACGGTCGGCGCGGAGACGCTCGCGAAGAACGTGGTGAGGTCCGCGGTGACCACGACCTGCTGACCGGTGTGCACCGCTGCTCCCGTGACGACGCTCCGGCCGGGCACGAAGCCGTGCGCGGCGTCGTGCACCGGCAACATCGTCAGGAGCTCGTCGAGGATCGTCCGTTGGGTGCGGCGGAGCATGTCCATCGGCTTCTCGAGCAGGCGAGGCGCGCGACCGGGCCGGGTGATCCACTCGTGCCGGTGGTGGTGGAGCGGGCTCGAGGGCCCGGAGCGGCGGTTCCACGCTCGGGTGTCGGCGAGCCAGAGCAGCCGGCCGACGGTGAGGTCGAGTGCCCGGGCGAGCTCGGGCAGGGTGTCGACGAGCAACCGGCTCGCCGTCTCCGGACGGGCACGCACCGCGGTGGCCCGGCGCACGAGCACGCGGACCGGCCGGCGGTCCTCGCGCGACCGGTGCAGCGCGACGAGGCGCGGCGCAGCGGCGAGCACGGCCGCGAGCCGGCGCGGAGCGTCCACCGGCGGCCGCGGGTACGCCTCGAGCGCGGCGACGACCGCGAGCCCGACGTACGCGCGCTCGACGCCGACGACCACGTACCCGACGGCCGTCAGCTCGTCCGCCTCCCACCGCTCGGCAGTCAGGAACGCGTCAGCCAGCGCCGCGGTGACGGCTGCGAGGGGCGTGGGGTTCCCGGAGGACCTGTCGGTGCCTCCGTGCAGCGTCGCGCGCGGAGCGCGCTCGCCTGCTCGGGGCGTGTCGTCCTGCTGGTCCTGCGTGCCCCGGGGTGACCCCGGAGAGGTCGACGCGTCACGCGCGCCGGCCGCCTCCCCCGGGAACTCCACGCGATCACCCTACGACGGGCACCCGACGCGCACACCACCCCGGTCCGTGCCAGGATCGCCGGATGGTCTCGTACTTCCTGAGCCACGCCGAGGTCGTCGTGGAACCCGCCGAACCGATCGAGTCGTGGGGACTGTCCGTCGTCGGGCGCACCCGTGCCGGGCGGGCGGACGCGCTGGCGTGGGACTCGGGTGTCGATCGCATCGTGTCGAGCACGGAACGCAAGGCCGTCGAGACCGCCGAGCTGCTCGGGGCCGCGGTCGGGCACGTCCCGACGCAGGACGAGCTGCTCGGCGAGATCGACCGCAGCGCGACGGGCTACCTGCCACCGGCCGAGTTCGAGGGGGTCGTCGACCGGTTCTTCGCCGAGCCGGCCCGGTCGGTCCGCGGATGGGAGCGCGCCGTCGACGCCCAGGCCCGCATCGTCGGAGCGGTCCGGCGGCTCACTGCGGCGGGCGACGCGACCATCGTGTCGCACGGTGCGGTCGGGGCGCTCCTGCTCGCCGACCTGACGGGAGCGCCGGTGTCACGTGCGCTCGACCAGCCCGGCATGGGCAGCGTGTTCGCGTTCGATGCGCGGGCGTGGCGGGCGGCGAGCACCTGGGAGCGCGTGCCCCTCGCCTGACTCGCGCGCCGACCGCCGACGCCGAACGACACCGTGGCCGTCGTACGACATCGACCTCGTCGCTCCCGCGCGGCTGCAACGACCCGCGCGCGCAACGAACGACGTCCTCGACGTCGTACGACATCGAGGACGTCGTTCCGCGTCGGGAGTGCGCGGCCCCAGGCGACACCGCTCAGGCGGGCAGCCGCTCCCCCGCCTCGACCGCCACGTCGAGCCGGTTCTCGGCCGGGGGCAGCGGGCACGTCGCGTGCGCGGTGTACGCGCACGGCAGGTTCGTGGCGCGGTTGAAGTCGATCCGGGTCGCGCCGGCGGCATCCGGGGCGGCGATGTCGAGGCTCCGGTTGGCGGCGTACGTCGTGACACCGCTGGTGCGGTCGGTGAACAGGACGTGCAGGCCGTCCCCGTGCCCGTTGAACGCGAGCAGCGACCGCGGCCCGTCGACGTCGAAGGTCAGCACGCCCGGCGCCGAGTAGACGTGCTGCAGGCCGTCGACGACCGAGCCGACGGTGACCTCGCGCGGTTCGTCGAACGGTTCGAAGTGCGCGTCGACCACGAAGCGTTCCGACGGCTCGTACGTCGGGGTCCCGGGGTACTCGGTCCGGGTCGGGTTGCCGGGGTGCCGTGGGCGGATGACGTCGCTGCCGCCGCGTCGGGCGACCTCGATCACGACGGACTCGTCGCCGTCCTGCCACACCACGGCGGTGCTCGACCGTTCGGGCAACGGCCCGAAGCGGTGGGTGCCGGTGACCGGCTGCCCGTCGACCTCGACCGTCTCGCCCTCGGCGAGTTCGACGACGGGGCCGCCATCGCCGGTCGACCACGTGCCGGGTGCGTCGTCGAAGCGCTCGGGTGTCGCGGTGAGCCACCGGATGCTGGTGATGGCCAGGAAGCCGTGCTCGCTCGCCCGTGCCCGCTCGTGCTCGTCGTGCCAGGCGGCCCACTCGGTGGCGAAGTCGGATGCGGTCGGCGTCGTCGTGCTCATGCTCCGACGCTACGGCGTCGCGACGGCGGCCGCGCCGACGTCGTCGCACGGCGTCACGCGCGCTGCCGGCCCCGTGCCCTGGACGCGCCCGCTCACCAGGGGTGGGCGATGCTGCGGAGGTGCACCGGGCCTCCCGGTCGACGCCCCGGACCGGCCCCGCGGACGGCGGGGGCGGGCACGGCGAGGTCGGCCTGCAGCACCGCGCAGGCCACACCGCGGGCGACCGAAGCCTCGCCGAAGGTGGTCGCCGCGACGGTCGGGAACGGCCCCTGCGGCAGGCGGACGGCCAGCCGCTCCCGGACGGCCGCGATGAAGACGTCGCCGCCGGCGAGGGCCGCGCTGCCACCGATCGTGACCCGCGGCACGTCGAGCAGCTCGACGACGTGGGCGAGCGCGGATCCGAGTGCGGCCCCGGCCTCGGCGACCAGCGGTGCCGCGGCCGGCGTCGCGCAGAGCCGCGCGAACGCGTGTCGGACGTCGGTGGCCCGGTCGAGCGGGATCCCCGCGGGGAGCAGCCCGGCGGTGACCGCGCGCCGGACCTGCTGCAGGGGCTGACAGGCCTCCCAGACCTCGGTCCAGCGGCCGTGCGCCTCGACCGGCATGCCCCCGAACTCGCCGGCGTTGCCGGTGGCGCCGCGGACCACCTCGCCGGCCGCGACCGTCGCCGCGCTGATCCCGTGCCCGAGGAAGACGGACACCAGGTCGTCGGCAGCGGGCTCGGCCCAGACCTCGCCGAGGGCGCTCGCGACGCCGTCCTTCTCGAGGAGCACGGGCAGACCGGTCCGGGCGGCGAGCTCGTCGGTGACGGGCAGCGACCGCCAGGCGGGCAACTGCGCGGGGGTGCCCATCCGGACGCCGTCCGGGTCGATCGATCCGGGGACGGCCAGGCCGATGCCGGCAGGGGCGGACCGGCCGCCGCGGACGCGCCGCACGGCCGCGGCCATCGTGTCGAGCGTCCGCGCCGGGTCGTCGGTCGCGTCCAGGTCGACGTGCTCGACGGCCAGCACGGCACCGGTCAGGTCGGTGCGCACCACGACCAGGTGCGCCGGGTCGAGGTGCACCCCGATGGCCGACCGCGACCCCGCGACGACCTCGAGCCGTCGTCCACCGCCCGGCACCTCGCGCACGAGCCCCGCCGCCACGAGTCCGGCGGCGATGTTCGACACCGTCTGCGCGCTGAGCCCGGTCGCACGCACCAGATCGGCCCGGGCGAACGGCCCCCGGCGGCGGACGAGGTCGAGCACGAGCGCACGGTTCTGGACCCCGACGCGCACGAGGTTCGTGCCGCCCGTTCTGCCCTGCACCACGGTGTCAGGAAGGGGTTGACGGGGCTCGGACATGATCCTTAGCATCTCTGGTCATACGAATTTGTCAATCAATTGGATTGAAACCGCGACGGTGCGACCGGTTCGCCCGTCCGACGACGGATTCGCCTGTGCCACACCGGCGTGGCACGGGGTCGGAAGGGACGCTCGTGACGACGACGACACGATCCGGGACCACTGCACCACCACGGACGCGCACGGGCGGTGACGCTCCGGCCCGTCGACGACCACGCGAGAAGCATCCGTGGACCCCGGCCGAGAAACGCCGGCTGCGCGTCGGCATCGCGTTCATCTCACCGTGGATCCTCGGCGTGCTCGTGTTCATCGCCTACCCCCTGATCTACTCGTTCGCGATCAGCCTGACCCGGTACTCGGGCATGGCCGACATCACCTGGGTCGGGTTCGCCAACTACGTCGCCGCGTTCATCGACCCGCTCGTGCACACCGCGGTCGGCAACACCCTGTTCTACGCCGTGATCGCGGTGCCCGTCGGCATCGTGATCGCCATCGTCATCGCCATCGCGATGAACCAGGACGTCCGCGAGATCGGCTGGTACCGGACCGCGCTGTACATCCCCTCGCTCATCCCCACCTTCGCGCTGGCGTTCATCTTCGTGGTGCTCGTCAACCCGCAGACCGGCCTGGTCAACCAGGTCATGAAGCTCGTCGGGATCCCGGCGACGAACCTGCTCGGCGACCCGACGACGGCGAAGCTCGTCATCGTCGCGCTCGCCCAGATGGGCGCCGGCAACGCGGCGCTGATCTTCCTCGCCGGGCTGCGCGGGATCCCGAAGACCCTGTACGAAGCCGCTCGCGTGGACGGCGCCGGACCGGTCCGGCAGTTCTTCGCGCTGACCCTGCCGCTGCTGTCGCCCGTGATCCTGTTCAACCTGATCACCGGCATCAGCAACGGCCTGCAGGTCTTCACCGAGGCGTACGTGATCTCGTCCGGCACCGGCGGCCTCGGCAGCCCGGACAACGGGACCTTGTTCTACATGCTCTACCTCTACAAGAACGCGTTCAGCTACGCGCAGCTCGGGTTCGCCAGCGCCATGGCCGTGCTGCTGTTCCTGGCCGGCATGATCCTGTCCGGGCTCGTGTACTGGCTGTCCAAGCGCTTCGTCAACTACGACGTGACCGGGGAGTGACCGATGACACTGCGCACTGAACGACACCCGGACCGCGACACCGTCACCTCGTCGATCGAGGCCGTCCGGCCCCGCGGCCGCACGGGCGCCGACGACCGCTCCCGCAACGCCGACGGCTCGATCCGCTCGCCGTGGTCGTCCGTCCTCGCCCGCGTGCTCCTCATCGCGATGAGCCTGCTGTTCCTCGTCCCCATCTACTGGATGGTCATCTCGGCGCTGAAGGGCAACTCCGAACTCGGTGCCTTCCCGCCCACCTGGTTCCCGCAGTGGCTCGACTGGTCGAACTTCGGCAAGGCGATCGACGCGATGCCGTTCTTCACCTTCTTCCGGAACACGCTCATCATCACGGTCTGCGTGACGCTGTTCTCGATGGTGTCGAACCTCGTGATCGCGTACGGCTTCGCGTGCCTCGAGTGGCGCGGCCGCGACAAGGTGTTCTACGTCGTGCTCGCCACGCTGTTCATCCCGTTCCCCGTCACGCTCATCCCGATGTTCGACCTGTACGCCCGACTCGGCTGGATCAACACCTTCCTGCCGCTCATCGTGCCGAGCCTGTTCGGGTCCGCGTTCTACGTGTTCCTGCTCCGGCAGTTCCTGCTGCAGATCCCGAAGGACCTGCTCAACGCAGCGCGGATGGACGGCGCCTCCGAGTGGGGCATCCTCTGGCGGATCGTCTTCCCGCAGGCCCGGGCGGCGCTCGTCACCGTGGGGATCTTCGCGGCGGTGGGCGCCTGGAACGACTTCCTCGGGCCGCTCATCTACCTGCAGGACGAGAACGTGCAGACGCTCTCCATCGGGCTGCAGATCTTCCGCCTCAACAACTCGCAGGACTTCCAGTTCAACCAGCTGATGGCGGCATCGGTGCTCATCATCCTGCCGCTCGTGGTCCTGTTCTTCGTGTTCCAGCGGACGTTCATCAAGGGCGTCCAGATCGGGAGCTTCAAGTGAGCAGCGCATTCGACCGACGAACGTTCCTCCGCGGTGCCGCGGCCACCGGCGGGGCCGGCGCGCTCGCACTGCTCGCCGCCTCGTGCGCGAGTGGCTCCGGGGCGCGCAGCAACCCGAACCAGGTCACCATCTGGGGCGTCACGGGCACCTTCGTGCCGTTCCAGACGAAGGTGATCAAGGACTTCAACAAGGTCCACCCCGAGGTCGACGTCAAGGTGAACGTCGTGCCGTCGCAGGGCACCGGCGACGCCACGAGCATCATCACGGCCGTGCGCGGCGGCACCGCCCCCGACCTGTGGCTCCTCGACCGGTTCAGTGCGGCGCAGTACGCGGCCATCGGGCTCATCGAACCGATCGACGACATGATCGAGGAGTTCGAGGACCAGCCGAAGGACGAGTTCCTGGCGCAGTGGCTCGGGTTCACGATCGGCGAGGTCAGCTACCAGGGCAAGACCTACGGCCTCCCCCACGACACCGACGCCCGCGGCATGTTCGTGAACCGGAAGATGCTCACCGGCGCCGGGATCGACCCGGACGAGTTCGACTGGGAGCACAACGGTCCGGTGAGCATGGACCGGATGTGGGACGTCAGCGAACGCCTCACGAAGAAGTCCGGCGGGAACTACACGCACGTCGGACTGCTCCCCTGGTACGGCGAAGGCTGGCCGTTCACGTGGGGGCTCGGCTTGGGCGCCTCGTACTTCGACCAGCAGGACTCGAAGATGACGATGGACTCGGCGAGCGTCCGGAGCATCTTCGAGTTCTACGAGGACTGGGCGAAGCGCTACGGCTACAAGGACGCCGACACCTTCATCGCGACCTACGAGCCGACCGGGCACCCGCCGGGACAGACCGCGTTCATGGCGGACCGGATGGCGTTCATGGTCAGCGTCCCGTCGACGATCCAGACCTTCGACAACTACGGCCCGAAGGACCTCGACTGGGGCACCGCGTACCTGCCGACCCAGCAGGACGGCGGCGACAAGTACACCTGGTCCGGCGGCTTCGCGCTGTGCGTGCCGAAGGGCTCGAAGAAGAACAGGGCCGTGTGGGAGCTCATGAAGTACTTCACGAGCAAGCAGGGTCAGGAGACCTACATGGTGCCGGCCACGAGCGTGCCGTCGAACATCGCAGCGCTCGAGGACCCGAAGGGCTCGGCGAAGTCGATCCGCTTCTTCACCGAGTCGATCGGCGCGTCCACCTGCCGCCCGCCGTTGCCCGTCGGCGGCGCGTGGTGGGACTCCCTCGCCGACGCGCGGTCGAGCGTCCTGCTCGGCACCGCGAGTCCGAAGGAGGCCGTGGAGCGTGCGCAGAACCGCGTCGACCCGATGATGCAGACCTACTCGCCCTTCACCCTGCCGAAGGACTACGACACGGTCCGGATCTGAGCAGGAACGCACCGCCCGTCACCACGAGAGGAACCACCGACACATGCCCTCCACCCCCTTGCGCGTCGCCGTCCTCGGCTTCTGGCACGTCCACGCCGGCGACTACGCGCAGCAGACCGTCGACCACCCCGGCACCGAGCTCGTCGCCGTGTGGGACGACGACGCCGAGCGCGGCCGGGCCGGCGCCGAACGGTTCGGTGTCGAGTTCACCGACGACCTCGACGCCCTGCTCGCCCGGCCGGACGTCGACGCCGTCACGATCACGACCTCGACCGACGTCCACCGCGACGTCATCGTGCGCGCCGCCGCGGCCGGCAAGCACGTCTTCACCGAGAAGCTCCTCGCCCCCACCGTCGAGGAGTGCGAGGCGGTCATCGCCGCCTGCGACACGGCCCGCGTCGCGCTCGTCGTCTCACTCCCGCGGCTGTACCACGGGTACACCGCCGCGATCCTGCGCGAACTCGACGCGGGTCGCCTCGGCGACGTCACGTCCTCCCGCGTCCGGCTCTCGCACGACGGTGCCGTCGCACCGTGGCTGCCGGAACGCTTCTTCGACCCGGCGACGGCGATCGGCGGCGCACTCACCGACCTCGGCTGCCACCCCGTGTACCTGACCCAGCTGTTCCTCGGTGCACGGCCGGACAGCGTCGCGGCCGTCTACCGCTCGGTCACCGGCCGGGCGGTCGAGGACCACGCCGTGGTCACCGTCGGCTACCCCTCGCAGGCGATCGGTGTGATCGAGGCCGGCTTCGTCGCCGGCACCCCGTTCACGATCGACGTGGCCGGTACGCGGGGGTGGCTCGCCTACTCCGACCTGGAGGCCCGGCTCACCGCCGGCGGACCGGCCTACGGCGACGAGACGGTCACCCTCGACGTCCCCGCCGACACCCAGGACGCGTTCGGACAGTGGGTGGACCACGTCGCCGCCGGCACGCGTGCCGACGACAACCTCGCCCGCGCCGTCGAGCTCACCCGCCTGGTGGTCGCGGCGAACGACGCCGCGGGTTATCCCGCGGGCCACGCCGCGGGGCACGCCACCCCCGTCGGCGCACCCGTCTGACGACCCAGCAGTGCAACACCACGAACCCACCACAGGAGTCACCATGTCCAGCGACATCATCCGCGTCGGCCTGATCGGCGGCGGGGGCATCGCCACCTTCCACATCAGCGGGTACGCCCAGCACCCGGAGCTGATCCGGGTCGCCGCGGTCGCCGACGCGTTCGCGGCCACGGCCGAGGAGCGCGGCGCCGAGCTCGGCGTCCCCTGCTTCACCGACTACCTCGAGATGCTCGAGCAGGCGGACATCGACGCCGTGGACATCTGCCTGCCGCACCACCTGCACCACGACGCGATCGTCGCCGCCGCGAAGGCCGGCAAGCACGTGCTGTGCGAGAAGCCGCTCTGCCTGAGCCCCGACGAGGCCGCCGACGTGCAGCGTGCGGTGTCGGAGTCCGGCATCACCCTGATGTGCGCGCACAACCAGCTGTTCATGCCAGCGGTCGCGAAGGCCAAGGAGCTCATCGACGGCGGCGCACTCGGCACGGTGTACGAGGTCCGCACCACCGACTCGTTCCGCAACGAGTTCGACCCGTCGAACATGGGGTGGCGCGCCCACGCTTCGACGAGCGGCGGCGGCGAGCTCATCGACACCGGGTACCACCCGAGCTACCTGCTCATGCACCTGGCCGGCGGCGTCCCGGTGCAGGCCACCGCGATGCTGTCCACGCACCGACTCGCCTTCATGGAGGGCGAGGACTCGGCACAGGCCCTGTTCCGCTTCGACAACGGCGCCGTGGGGCAGCTCGTGACGAGCTGGGCGTACGACCCGGCCGCCGGCACCGAGCGGTTCAGCGTCGTCGGCGAGCACGGCTCCCTGACGAGCGACGGCACCACGCTGCGGTGGGACCTGCGGGACGGCACGAGCGAGTCGGTGACCTTCGACGAGGTCGACACCTTCGCGGCCGAGATCGGCGCGTTCGGGGCGTGCCTGCGTGACGGCACGCGGCCGATCCACTCCGAGCGGGAGGGCATCGCGGTGCTCGGCATGATCCTGGCGGCGTACGAGGGCGCCCGGACGGGCACGATCGCCCCGGTCCTGACGGCGGACGAGACCGTCAGCGCCTGACCCGCGCGGATCGACCCCGGACGACATCCTCGACGTCGCACGACGTCGAGGATGTCGTTCCGCGTCTCGGGGCTTCGCGCGTCAGCTCGTCGCCGGTGCCGCGTCCTCGTCGTCGGCGGCGTGCAGCACCGACTCCGCCTGCCCGAGCAGGTGGCGCGCGGCCAGGTTCAGTGACCGCACCCCGACCACGGCGACGAGCAGGGTCAGCAGCACGAGCAGCACGGTCGTGGGCACCCAGGCCGCCGGCAGGTCGAGCACCCGGAACCACTCGATCGCCGCCGTCGCGACCGCCGCCGCCGGGAACACGAACGACCAGAACCCGAGCGAGAACCCCAGCCGGACGTACCGGGGCAGCAGGGCGAGCTGCACGAGGAGCATGAGGACGCCGAGGCCGGCGATCGCCTGCACGGGCAGGGTGAGGGCGTCGTGGGTGAGCGCGAACAGGGAAACGGTCGCCACCGCGGGCGGGGCCACGAGGATCGCCATGGTGGGGACGAGGGGGTCGGGCAGTGCCGGACGGAAGGACAGCCGGATGAGCAGCAGCCCGGTCATCACGCCCCAGAAGAACACGCCGACGCCGAAGCAGGCCCACGACGACCAGCCGGCCCCGACCTCGTGGGTGGCGACGGCGGCCACGAGGGCGGCGGCGACGGTCGGCAGCAGGTAGCCGCCGTGCACGGCCTCGAGGCTGAGGCGCCCCTCGAACCACGTGCTCAGCAACCACGCCGCGAACCCGGCGGCGACCGCCACCGCGAGCAGCACGAGGACCTGCCCGCCGAGCTCCCAGAAGCGAGCGAGGTCGACACCGAGGAGCATCGCGGTCGCGGGGACCAGCGCAGCGATCGGCCCCTGCGCGGGGTGGCGGAGCTGGTCGACCAGGCGTTCCTCGACGCGGACGCCCCGCAGGACGTGCGCGCCGAGCAGCCACACCCACGCCACCGCCGCGACCGCCCAGAACACCTGCGGGACGACGGCCGGGAGTCCGAGCACGGGTGCTGCGTAGGACCAGGTCTCCGCGAAGCCGGCGAGGCCGAACGGTGCGGCGAGGGTGTTGAGCGGGATGCGGGAGGTCGGGCGCGCGCTGGGCATAGGGGTCCCATTCTCCCCGGACCGCGTCGCGTCGCGTAACGCCCCGGCCACCGTGACGCCCCCGTGGCACATTGGGCCCATGCCCTTCGAGAACACCGACCACGTCCAGGCCACCACGGCCGGCTCGCTCCCCCGCACGCCGGAGCTCATCGCCGCGAACGCCGCCCGCCCCGTGGGCGCGGACGGCTTCACGCTCGAGACCACCGACGAGGTCCGTCAGCTGACGAGCGCGGCGGTCGACGACGTCGTCGCACGCCAGACCGCCCTCGGCATCACGCAGCCGGGCGACGGCGAGTTCGGCAAGGCGATGTCGAACGGCGTCGACTACGGCGCGTGGTGGGGCTACTCGTTCCAGCGGGTCAGCGGCCTCTCGCTCACCGAGGAGAACGTCTTCACGCAGGAGCCGGTCCGCTCGAGCCCGGGCAACGTGCAGCTCACGAGCTTCCCGGACCGCCGCGACTGGACGATCTTCCGCGACGCCTACACCGACCCGGAGTCGGGCATCGGCACCGGCAAGAACGCCACCGCGTTCCCCACCACGACCGGCCCGATCACCTACACCGGGCACGACGCCGCGCGCACCGACGCCGCCAACCTCACGCACGCGCTCGCGGCCGCCGGTGCCGACAACGGGTTCATCACGGCCCTCTCGCCCGGCTCGGCAGCCCGGGTCGCGAACGACTACTACGCGACCGACGAGGAGCACATCTGGGCCTGGGCCGACGCCCTGCGCGAGGAGTACCGGATCATCCTCGACGCCGGTCTCGTGCTGCAGATCGACGACCCGTCGATCGCCGAGAACTGGGACCAGATCAACCCCGAGCCGAGCGTGGAGGACTACCGCGCCTTCACCCGCATCCGCGTCGAGGCGCTCAACCACGCGCTCAGGGGCCTCGACACCAGCCGCGTCCGCTTCCACCTGTGCTGGGGCTCCTGGCACGGCCCGCACACCACCGACATCGAACTCCGCCACATCGTCGACCTGATGCTCGACATCGACGCCGGCGCCTACTCGTTCGAGGCCGCGAACGCCCGCCACGAGCACGAGTGGACCGTCTGGCAGGACGTCACGCTGCCCGACGGCAAGGTCATCGTGCCGGGTGTCGTCGGCCATGCCACGAACGTCGTCGAGCACCCCGACCTCGTCGCGCAGCGCATCGAACGGTTCGCCTCGGTCGTCGGGCGCGAGCGCGTCATCGCCGGCACCGACTGCGGGCTCGGCGGCCGCATCCACCCGCAGATCGCCGCGGCCAAGCTCGAGTCCCTCGGCGAGGGTGCGCGCCGGGCGAGCGGGAAGCTCTTCTAGCCGCCCGTTCCTTCCCAGAACGGCTGCAGTACCGAGCGAGATCGGGCGTACGTGCCGAGAAGAACACGGCAGGTACGCCCGGTCACGGCAGGTACGCCCGGTTACCGACGCGCGCGGGCGAGCACGACCGCGCCGACCGCCGCGGCCGCGCCGAGCCACACGAGCGGGCGTGTGACGCGTCGCCGCTTGGCGACCCAACCGCCGTTCGTGGCGTTGTCGGCGTCCGCCGGGGCGTAGAGGTTGCCGTCGGTCGGCGCGGCCTTCCCGCGCAGGGCGAAGGTCTCGACCATCGGCTTCGTGATCTTGTGGAACAGGCCCGGGAACACGTACTGCAGTGGCACGAGCGACGCCTGGATCCGGCCGACGAAGCGGTACCGCTTCGGGTGCGTGGCGGCGGTGACGACGGCACGACCCGCGCGTTCGACCGACACCGTCGGCGGCAGCGGGTGCGAGTTCTTGCCGGTGTAGTTGGCGCCGTTCTGGTAGATCGGGGTGTCGATCGTCGACGGCAGCAGCGCGGTGAAGTGGATGCCGGTGCCGGCGAACTCGTCACCGAGGACGTCGATCAGGCCGAGCGCGGCGTGCTTGCTCGTCACGTAGGCCGACTGGTACGGCGCGGAGAGCAGCGACTGGATCGAGCCGACGAGCACGTACGTGCCCTTCCCGCGCTGCTTCCAGTGCGGCAGCAGGTGGGTCACGGCGTTGAGGTGCCCGTACAGGTTGGTGTCGACGACGCGCTTGAACGCCTCGGTGGGGGTCTGTTCGAACAGGCCGTAGACGAACAGGGCGGCGTTGCCGACGAAGACGTCGATGCGGCCGTGCCGGCTCGTCACCGTGCCGATGAGGTCCTTGACCTGGTGCTCGTCGGCGACGTCCGTGGGGATCGCCACCGCGTCGGCGCCGAGGGCCCGGCACTCCGCGGCGGCGGCCTCCAGGGAGTCGTGGCCGCGTGCGGCGAGCACGAGCGTCGCGCCCTGCCGGGCGAACTCGTGCGCCGCGGCCCTCCCGATGCCGCTCGATGCTCCGGTGACGACGACGATCTTCCCGCGGTACCGATGTCCCATGCGTCATTGGTACGCGCCGCTGGTCCGTTCCCGCACAGACGCGCCGTACCCCTGCGCCCGGTGCGAGGATGGAGCATGCGCAAGGACGACCTGACCGTCGACGAAGCCACGGTCATCGCCGAACACGCCCGGTCCGGTGCCCTCGAGCTCGACGACCCCGAGGTCCGCCGGGTCGTGGAGCAGGCGAACCGCGTGCTCGTCCGTGCACAGATGTGGGGCGAGGAGCGGAGCCCGAAGCTCCGTCGCCGCCGCCGCTTCATCGCGATCGGCGCGCTCGTGATGGTGCTCGTCTGGGTGGCCGGACTGTTGGTGCCGCTCGCACTGCGGTTCGGCGTCTAGCCGGATCAGGGTCGAGCCGGAGTCGAGGCGGCGTCGCCGTCCGGCTCAGCGACCGGCGCGGGCGTTCCGGGCGAGGAGCCAGAGGTACGTGCTGTGCCCGACGAGCGCCAGGCCGAAGAAGATCGCGGCGACGGCGTAGACGCGGTCGAGCTTGCCCTGCCCGATCACGAGCATCACGACGCAGAACGCCACGGCGATCGCGAGCACGCCGACCTGCACGGTCGACCAGATCCGTCGGAAGCGCGGCATGCCCGTCTCGTTCACCCGGCCATTCTCCCCCATGCCGAGCGTGTCCCGCGGTCGACCGACGTCGGTCCGCGGTACGACACGGACGTCGCACGCCGGTACCGTGCTCCGATGTGCGGCGGTCCGAGCCGGACCTACCGTGCAGGCATGGACACGCACCACCCCACGGCCACCCCCACCAGCACCCCGGCCCGACCTGCACGCCGACGCCGCAGCCCGCTGCGCGTGATCGGGTTCTCCCTCGTCGGGCTCGTCGGCCTCGGCGCCCTGACGCTCGGCGGCACGGCCACCTACGACGCGATCGCGACCGCAGCCGAGCGGGACGACATCCGCCCCTACGGCGAACTCGTCCCCGTCACCGGCGGCCGGGTGAACGTCGCCGTCACCGGGTCCGGGTCGTCGACCGTCGTCCTGCTGCCCGGCTTCGGCACGGCATCCCCCGTCATCGACTTCTCTCCGCTCGTCGACCGGCTGCAGGACACCCACCGGGTGGTCGTGGTCGAACCGCTCGGGTACGGCCTCAGCGACGGCACCGACCGACCCCGGACCAGCGCGAACATCGTCGACGAGGTGCACCAGGCGCTGTCGACCCTCGGCATCGACCGGTACGTGCTCGCCGGGCACTCGGTCGCCGGGATCTACGCACTCGAGTACACGAACGCGTACCCGGACGAGGTGCAGGCGTTCGTCGGCATCGACAGCAGTGTGCCGACGCAGCCCGGCATCGACGACGCCGTCGGGTCCGGCCTGTTCCGCTTCGTGAAGGCCACCGGGCTCGCCCGCGTGCTCACTGCCGTGTCCGGCGACGCGTACGCCGGGTTGCCCTACACCGACGCGCAGAAGGAGCAGATGACCCTGCTGTCACACCGCACGAGCATGCGCGCGACGTACCTGGACGAGTACGAGCACCTCGGCGCGAACTTCCGGCACGCCCGCAGCCTCACGTTCCCCGCCGACCTGCCGGTCCGCCTGTTCGTCGTGGGCGACGACCCGGAGGTGCCGGGGTGGGAGCGTCTGCACCGTGAGCAGGCGGCATCGGTGACCGACGGCCAGGTCGTCCTGCTCGACGGCGGGCACTACCTGCACCACACCCACGCAGCGGAGATCGCCGAGGGCATCGACGCGGTCGCCGACCTCGGTCAGTGATCCCGGAGCGCCTCGACGAGCTCGGCCTTGCGCTTCGACGAGTACCCGGTCAGGCCGAGCTCCTTCG
Source organism: Curtobacterium sp. ABR8 (assembly GCF_057812125.1). Classification (NCBI taxonomy): domain Bacteria; kingdom Bacillati; phylum Actinomycetota; class Actinomycetes; order Micrococcales; family Microbacteriaceae; genus Curtobacterium; species Curtobacterium sp. ABR8. Next base: position 1,881,266 of record NZ_CM173818.1, on the reverse strand, counting down.
CCCGCTTCCGGAGGTCGGCGACGGTCCAGTCGTCGTAGGAACCGGACTCGCCGCCCTTCTTCCCGACTGCCTCCTCGCCGCGGGCCGCTGCGGCGTTGCTGATCCGCGCGGACTTCTCCTTCGAGTTGCCCTCCTTGCGGAGCTCCTCGTACATGTCCGGCTTCTTGAGTTGGTTCGGCATGGTGCGTCACGGTACGCGCGCCGGCCCGGCGTCGTTCCGAGCCGGCGGCGGCTCAGCGCTTCTCGGGGTCGTGACCCCAGTTCATCAGGGACCACCGCCACGGGGTGTCGTGCACGTCGCCGTCCGGCCGCTGCTCCGAGTGCCGGGCGACGTAGCCGATCACCTTCCGCATGTGGGCGTGGTCGTCGTCGGTCCGGTCCGCCTTGTGCTTCTCGAGGATCCGGATGACGTGCCGCCCGCTCTCGTGCCCGGTCGACTCGCCGCCGCCCGGGGGCTTCTGCCCGACGTGCTTCGACTCGTCGGTGTCGAGCCACTCGCGGAGCTCCGACGGGGTCATGTTCACCGCGTCGGCGAAGTCGCGCTCGGTCTGCTGGTCGTCGTCGTCGCTCATGCCCCGAGGCAACGCCCCGGCCCTGGACGAGTGCGCAGGACGGACGGCGCTCCGGCTTCCCCCAGCGCCGACGGGTTCGGTGGTCCCGAGCCAGCAGGAAGGAACCCCATGCCCACCGACCAGTACGAACACGGTGACCCGCGCACCCGCTACCCCGATGTCCAGCCGGAGCCGCAGACCCAGGACGAGCCGGGCCTCCAGTCCGCGATGGACCCGGTCCCCGACCTGGGCGAGACGAGCTACCGGGGCACCGGTCGGCTCGCCGGCCGGAAGGCCCTGATCACCGGCGGTGACTCCGGCATCGGCGGCGCCGTCGCGATCGCGTTCGCCCGCGAGGGCGCCGACGTCGCGATCGCGTACCTGCCGGAGGAGCAGTCCGACGCCGACCACGTGCTCGAGCAGATCCGTGCCGCCGGACGCACCGCCGTGGCGATCCCCGGCGACCTGCGCGACAAGGCGTACGCGCAGGAGCTCGTCGACCAGGCGGTCGCCGGACTCGGCGGGCTCGACGCCCTCGTGAGCGTCGCCGGCAAGCAGCGGTGGCAGCCCGACGTGCTCGACATCACGGAGGACCAGTTCGAGGCGACCTTCGACGTGAACGTCTTCGGGCTGTTCCGCCTCGTGAAGGCGGCACTGCCGCACCTGCAGCCCGGTGCGACGATCACCACGACGGCCTCGATGGAGGCGTACAAGCCGGCGCCCGACCGGCTCGACTACGCAGCGTCGAAGGGCGCGATCAACAACCTGTCGAAGGGGCTGTCCCAGCTGCTCGTCGAGCGCGGCATCCGCGTGAACATCGTCGCTCCCGGGCCGACGTGGACGGTCCTGCAGCCGAGCGGCGGCGTCGACCCGTCGACGTTGCCGGAGTTCGGCAGCAGCGAGTCGCCGATGGGTCGCGCCGGGCAGCCGGCCGAACTCGCCCCGGCCTACGTGTTCCTGGCGTCGGACGAGTCGAGCTACGTGGTCGGCGAGACGCTCAACGTGAACGGGGGCATGGTCACGCCCTGACCGGCACCGCTCGCCGACGACACGGCAGCGGGTGGGAATGGATCGGACCCGCCCGCTGTCGGACTCTGCACCGATCACGAAGACCACGAAGGAGCACACCATGAGCCTCGAACCCCACAAGGGCGCAGCGATCGTCGACGAGCGCACCTGCACGCCGAAGCCCGTCCTGACCAAGCTGCACGACGCCCGCACTCCGGCGTTCGGCCGGTGGCTCGGGCAGATCAACCGCCAGGACTGAGGCGCCGCCCGGCGCACCGCATCGCCCTGCTAGCGTGCAGACGTGTCCCGGGGCCGGCTCTACTTCGCACTGCAGGCCCTCGGTGGCGCTGTCTGGTGGATCACCGTCGCGACCCTCCCGGGCATCCGGACGCTCACCCTCGGCTCGCTCGACCCGGTCGCCGTCGCGGCCGTCGACGTCCCGCTGTTCGTCGTCGCGTCGGCGATCGCGGCGTCGTCGGCCAGTGCCCTCGGCCGGGCCGCAGCGATCGTCGCCACCGGCTGGACGGCGGTCGTCCTCGCGGCTCTCGCCGTCTGGGCCACCGTCACCGGTGAGGCCGGCTGGGGAGTCCTGGTCATGGCCGCGGCCACCATCGGCTCCGGGCTGGCCCTCGCGCTCGTCCTGCTCGGCCGGGTGCCGACCGAGTGGTTGACGTCCGGTCCGCTGCGGTTCCGCACCGCCGACCCGGGTGCCGCGACGTCACGGCACGTGGTCGCGACGACGCTGCAGATCGTCGTCTTCTGGGGACTGTTCCTCGGGGTGTTCCCTGTCGCCATCGCCGTCGCCGAGCACCGCTGGCGGCTGCACCCCGCACTGCCCGGACCGGTCGTGACCGCGCTGCTGGTGGCCGGGCTCGTCGTCCTCGCGCTCGCCAGCGCCCTCGGCATCGCGTCGGCGGCGGCGATGTCGACGAAGGGCGCGGGGACGCCGCTGCCGTCCGCCAGCGCGAACCGGCTGGTCGTCGCCGGCCCGTACCGGTCGGTGCGCAACCCGATGGCACTCGCCGGCATCACGCAGGGCGTCGCCGTCGGGCTGCTGCTCGGGTCGTGGATGGTCGTCGTCTACGCGCTCGCCGGCTCGATCGTGTGGAACTGCGTCGTCCGACCGCTCGAGGAGGCCGACCTCGAGGTCCGCTTCGGCGACGACTTCCGCCGCTACGCCGCGCGGGTCCGGTGCTGGGTGCCGCGGTGGCCGATCGCCGCGAGCGTGCGCGGCGTGCCCGTCGCCGTCAGCTCGTCGAGCCGCTGATGTTGACGAGCCACGTGACCCGGAACCGGTCGGTGAGCATCCCGAACGTGTCGCCCCACGGCGCCTTCGTCAGCGGTTCGATGATCGTCGCCCCGTCGGCGAGCCCGTTCCAGTAGCGGGTCAGCGCCTCGTCGTCGTCGCCGCTGAGCGACAGCGAGATGGTGCTCTCCGACGGCGTCTCCATGCCGGTCGGCGCGTCCGACGCCATCAGCAGCAGGCCGTTCTCGCCCTCGAGCTGCCCGTGCATGACCTTGTCGACGTCGGCCGGGTCCTGGCTCATGCCGGCCTCGCCGAAGGTGCCGATCGTGAGCTGGCCGTGGAACACCGAGTGGTAGAAGTCGAGGGCCTCGCGGGCCCCCGAGCGGAAGCCGAGGTACGGGTTGAGACGCACGGACATGGTGGACTCCTCACGACGGGCGGGCGTCGTCGCCCGCTGCGCGCCCATCGTCGCAGACGGCGGGTGTGCACGGAAGGACGCGGGGCACTGGAACGCTCGCGGAAGGCGGACGGGAGGCCCGTGGCGGAGCCGCCCCGCGCCTCCAGGCCGTCAGGTGGTCGCGGTGCGGTCCGTGGCCGCGTCCGCACCGGCCAGGTCGCGGATGCGCTTCGCCGGCACGCCGGCGTAGACGCCGTGCGCCAGCAGGCGCCCGGTGACGACCGCGCCGGCCGCGACGACCACGTCGTGCTCGATGTGCGCGCCGGGCAGGACCGTCGCACGGCCGCCGATCCACACGCGGTCCTCGATGACGACCGGACGGCCGGTCGCCGTGTCGCTCCACCGGCCGTCGGCGTCGATCGCGTGGTGGCTCGTCATGATGAGGACCTGCATGCCGATCGCGGCGTTCGCGCCGATGGTGACGGGTGCGATGGCCTCGATGGTCGTGCCGCGGTTGAAGTAGACCCCGCGCGCGACCGACAGGTTGCGCGGGTCGCCGGTCAGTGAGAACCCGGGACCGGGAGCCGACTCGGCACGGGCGCCTGCGGCGTTCAGCAGCAGCCGTCGCACCACCCGCGGCAGGAACGGCGAGCCGAGCAGGGCGGTGAGGAGGACGTGCTCCCGGGCGTGCGCGGCGTCCTCGCGCAGGCGTCGGACGAACGTGGAGGGGACGGGGACGGCTGGCGCGGTCATGCGGCCTCCTGGGTTCGACGGTTCGTGCGATGTCGCACAGCCGAAACGTAGGCGCTGCCGGGCGACCCGACAACGGACACCGAGGCGGTTGCGTGATCCTTGCGGTAACGCCCCGGCCCGCTACTCCCGCGCCGCCAGCGCCGTCTGCCGCGGCAGCTCCCCGAACTCCTGCCGGTAGCTGCCGGCGAACCGGCCCAGGTGCGCGAACCCCGTCGCCCGGGCGATCTCGGCGACGCTGCGGCCGTCGCCGGCCTCGAGCTGCTCCCGGGCGAGCAGGAGGCGGATCCGGCGCAGGTACATCGTCGGCGTGATGCCGTGGTGCCGCTGGAACGCGGCCTGGACACCGCGCACGCTCAGGCCCGCGGCCTCGGCGACGTCGTTGACCGTGATCTGCTCGGTCGCATGGTCGAGCAGGAACGTCTCGGCGCGGGCGAAGCGGGCGGTGGAGGCCATCACCGGTTCGTGCTGCCCCACCGGCCAGTGCGGGATCGCGGTCAGGAGCCCACCGGCGGCGAACCGGGCGAGCTCGCGCTCACGTTCCACCGGCACGTCGGCCGGTCCCTGCAGCACCTCCTGCGCGACCGACCGGACCATCAGCCACCACGCGGCCAGCGGCGCACCCTCGGGTACGTGTCGCGGACGGAACTCCAGCGGACCCGGTGCCCAGTCGCCACGCTCGGCGGCGACCTGCTCGACGATCGTCCGGTCGATGCGCAGCACGTCGTGCTGGACGTCCACCCACCGGAACCGCTGGGGGTCCTGCCGGTAGAGCACCGGGCGGCCGACCTTGACGGGGTTGTCGTCGACGACCGCGGAGCCGGACTTCACCCAGACGATCATCATCGCCCGACCGGGCTCGACCGCGCCGCTCAGGATGCCCGTGCACCGCGTCGACTCGAGCGACAGCAGGGCGGTCCCCCGCACGCGTTCCTCGAAGACGAACCCCTCGCCGGTGCCCTCGACGGTGAGGCCGTGGGTCACGTGGGTCACCGAGAGTGCCTCGGCGGCGACCGACGGCTCGTCGGTCCTGACCTGCCGCTGCGTGCGGTGCATCATCTCGGGCACAGGACGATCCTCGCGACATGTCGGCATCCGCGCAACGCACGACGCGCCGGGTTCCTCGGAAGACAGCCAGCATCCGCGCGTTTGACTGATGGGCCATGAAGTACATCCAGTACGACCGCTCGACGATCCTGACCAGCGACGACGTCGCCGATGCCGTGATCGAGTACGCCGCGGCGCTCGCTGGCGGCAACCGGGCCGACGCCATCGCGATCCCGGCGGTGGCGGACGACGGCACCATGACCACGACGAAGATGCTCATCGGCCCGTCGAGCGAGATCGTCGTCGCCGACGCGGACGAGGACGAGCTCGAGGTCGAGAACGGCGAGTTCGTCGCCCGTCTGCGTGCGGCAGCGGGCACGTTCGAGCACCCGGAGACGATCCACGCGGACACCCGCTCCGACCTGACGGGCGAAACGCCGGTCGCCTGACCGCAGCACGGTCGTCGCGACGCTCACCGGCCGAGGTCGGTCGGGAACCTGCTGGCGTCGACGGCCAGGACCGCCTCGGTCCGTCGGCGCATCTCCGCCAGGAACGCCCCGCCCTCGGGTTCCAGGTCGTCGTCCGGCGCCGGCTCCAGGGCGACCGCCACCGCCGGCGCGAGGAGCAGCTCCACCGTGCTGGCGGCGCCGAACTCGTCGGTCGTCGGGACCGACACGACGTCGCTGAGCCGGCTCTGGTGCAGGGCGGCCGCGTACCGGATCACCGCGTCTGCCACCGCGTCACCGGTCAGGACCCGGACGGACCCCGCGTAGTTGACGTACTTCATCGGTGCTCCCTCGTGACGAGGGGCACCCGCCGCGGTGACGGTTACCTGATCCTGCTGGACAGTAGGCCGTGGTCGCCGCGCGCGTCACAGACAGCGCCGACGGCGACGGCGCCGAGGGGTCTGTCCACTCCGCGCTGTCGCTCGGGATCCCGCTGGTAGCAACGAGGTGCGTGCCGCCACCCGTGCGGCACGGGAAGGAAGCGACTCTTGACCGAGATCACCGCCCACCACGGGCTCTTCAAGGACACGAACCTGCACGTCGACGACACCGGCGGTTCCGGCCGCACCGTCGTCCTGATCCACGGCTGGCCGCTGTCCGGCGAGTCCTGGAGCAAGCAGGTCCCGGCGTTCGTCGACGCCGGCTACCGCGTCGTCACGTACGACCGACGCGGCTTCGGTCGCAGCGACAAGCCGAAGACCGGCTACGACTACGACCACCTCACCGAGGACCTGCACACGATCCTCACCGAGCTCGACCTGCAGGACGTCACCCTCGTCGGCTTCTCGATGGGCGGCGGCGAGGTCGCCCGCTACTTCTCGAAGTACGGCACCGAGCGGCTGCACAGCGTCGTCTTCGCCTCGGCCGTGCCGCCGTACCTGCTGCAGACCTCGGACAACCCGGACGGCCCGCTGCCGAAGGAGCAGGCGGCCGAGATGACCGCGGGCCTGACCAAGGACGAGGACGCGTTCTACGACCAGTTCACGACCGACTTCTTCTCGGTGGACGGCACCCTGGTCGTCTCCGAGGAGGACCGGCAGCAGGCGCTCACGCTCGCGAAGCAGGCGTCGAAGACGGCCGCGCTCGAGGCGATGGCGTCCTTCGCGAACACCGACTTCCGTGACGATCTGCCGAAGGTCACCGTGCCGACGCTCGTCATCCACGGTGACGGCGACGCGACCGTGCCGTACGAGGGCTCGGGGGCCCGCACGCACGCCGCGATCGCCGGTTCGGAGCTGCACGTCGTGGCCGGCGGCCCGCACGGCGTCAACGTCAGCCACCCGGACGAGTGGAACCGCGTGGTGCTGGCGTTCCTCGCGAAGTAGCGCGGAACGCTCCGCGTCCGCAGCAGTGGGCGCGACCGACAGGGCGGACGGGAGGCCCGTGGCGGACCCGCCACGGGCCTCCCGTCCGCCCCGTGCGCAGGTCCCGGGCTCCACTCAGGCCGCGGGAGCCACCAGACCGGCGCGCCGACGCAGTTCGAGCGCGGCCGTGACGAGCTCGCGGGTGCGCGGGTGCGCGCCCGCGTCGAACAGCCGCTCCGCGGGGCCGACGTCGACGACGCGACCGCCGTCGAAGACCGCGATGCGGTCGGCGACCCGGCGCACGACGGCGAGGTCGTGCGAGATGAACACGCAGGTCGTGCCGGTGGTGCGCTGCAGGTCGAGCACCAGGTCGAGGATCCGTGCCTGCACCGAGACGTCGAGGGCGGACGTGGGTTCGTCGCACACCACGAGCGGCACCGGTCCGGCGAACGCCCGGGCGATGGCCACGCGCTGCTTCTGCCCGCCGGAGAGCTGGGCGGGCCGGCGGTCCAAGACATCGGCGGGCAGGCCGACACGCGCCGCGAGCTGTTCGGCGGTGCCGTCCCCGTGCAGCAGCCGGATCGCCCGTCCGAGCACCTGTCGGACCGTGCGCCGCGGGTTGAGCGAGGCATCCGCGTTCTGGAACACGACCTGCACGGGCGGGGTGCCGGTCGGCGTCTGGTCGCCGGCGTCCAGCGTGATCGTGCCGTCGTGTCGGACCAGCCCGGCGAGGGCTCGGCCGAAGGTCGTCTTGCCGGAGCCGGACTCCCCCACGACGCCCAACACCTCACCGCGGCGCAGCTCGAGGTCGATGCCGTCGAGGGCGACGGCGCCGTCGTACTCCTTGCGGAGGCCCCTGATCGTCGCGAGCACGTCGTGCCGCGCAGTCTCGGCCGACGGGCCAGCCTCGCCCGTCGTTCCCGCCTTGCCCGTCGTGATGTCGGGCAGGGCGTCGACGAGCTGCTTGGTGTACGGCTCCGTGGGGTGGAGCAGCACCTGGGTCGCGGTGCCCTCCTCGACGAGCACCCCGTGGCGGAGCACCCCGACCCGGCCGCAGTGCGCCGCGACCAGGGGCAGGTTGTGGCTGATGAGCAGGGTCGCGAAGCCGATCTCGGTCCGGAGCTCGTCGATGAGCGCCATGATGCCCGCCTCGACCGTGCTGTCCAGGCCGGTGGTGGGTTCGTCGAGCACGAGCAGGCGCGGGCGCGCCACCAGTGCCATGGCGATCGCGACGCGCTGCTGCTGACCGCCGGACAGCTCGTGCGGGTACCGCACGCCGATCGTCGTCGGCGAGGGCAGCCCGACCCGCGTGAACGCCTCGATCGTCGCGGTGTCCGCCGCCGCGCGGCCGGAGCCCGTGGCGCGCAGGACCTCGGCGACCTGGCGTCCGACCGTCATCGTCGGGTTGAGGGCGAGACCGGGTTCCTGGTGGACGACCGCCACGACGTCGCGCCGGAACCGCCGGAGGCGCTCTCCGCGCAGGGACGCGACGTCGACGCCGTCGACGACCAGCGCCGACGACCCGACGGCGGCGTCCGGGCCGAGCGACGCGGTCAGCGTGCCGGCCACGGTGCTCTTGCCGGAACCGGACTCGCCCACGAGCCCGTACGAGCCACCGGGCTCGATCACGAACGCGACGTCGTCGACCACCCGGGTGCCGCGGTACGACACGGTGAGCCCGTCGACGCGGACCAGTGCGTCGGTCGTGCCGGTGGCCCGGGGCTGCTCGCTCACTCGGAGACCTCCTTGAGGTTGTCGGCGATCAGGTTCGCGGACACGACGATCGACGCCACGGCGACACCCGGGAACACGACCGTCCACCACGCGGCCTGCAGGTAGGCGCGGTTCGCGTTGATGTCGAGCCCCCAGTCGGCGGCCGGTGGCTGCGAACCGAGCCCGAGGAACGACAGCGACGCGGTGATGAAGATCGCGGCACCGAGGCTCAGGACCGCCTGGATCACGAAGACCCCGATCACGTTCGGCAGCAGCTCGCTGACCATCGCCCGGACGGCGCTCTCGCCCTGCAGCCGCGCGGCCTGGACGTAGGACTTGCCCATCTCGACGAGCACCGCGGCCCGGACGATCCGCGCGATGCCCGGGGCGAAGAGCACGCCGACGATGAGGACGAGCGCGGGCGTCGACACCCCGAACGCACCGACGAGCACGACCAGGAAGATCAGGCTGGGCAACGCGAGCAGCACGTCGAAGAACCGCATCAGGGCGGTGTCGACCCAGCCGCGGTGGTAGCCGGCGAGCAGACCGAGGGTGCCGCCGACGACGGTCGCCAGCGCCGCGCCGAACGGGCCGATGACGAGCGCCGGCCGGGCTCCGGCGGCGACGCGGGCGAAGACGTCGCGGCCGAGCGAGTCGGTGCCGAACCAGTGCGCGGCGCTCGGTGCCTGCAGGAGCTCGCCGGTGCGGGCGAAGGGCTGCAGGCCGAGCAGGTGCCAGCCCACGGCCAGGACGACCCACCAGAGCAGGATCGCCACGGAGACCAGGAATGTGGGACGCCGGAGGAGTCCGCGCCATCCGCGGCGCGTGACCCGCGCCGTGCCCGTGCTGGTCGACGCCGACGGACGTCCGGCGAGGGCGTCCGTCTCGACCGCACCGGGGACGACGGCGGTCATGCGGTGGCCGCCCGTTCGAAGCGGATCCGGGGATCGACCACCACGAACAGCAGGTCGGTGAGCAGGAGCGCGCCGAGCGAGAGCGCCCCGGCGAGCATCACCCCGCTCTCGAGCAGCAGGGCGTCCTTGCGCTCGGCGGCCGACACGAGCAGCGCGCCGAGGCCCGGGTAGGAGAACAGGGTCTCGACGATGACGCTGCCGCCGAGCAGGGTGCCGAGGTAGATGCCGAGCACCGAGAACGTCGGGATGAGCGCGTTGCGGACGACGTGGCGGCGGACGACCTGGCCGGTGGTCAGCCCCTTCAGCACGGCGGTGCGGTGGAACTGCGACCGGATCGTCTCGATCGTCCCCGCACGCACCATCCGGGTCAGGACGGCGAGGTACGCCAGGGCGAGCACCACGGCGGGCAGCGTGAGCACCCGGAGCCGCTCGCCGAACCCGGCGTCGAGCGCACCGGACGCCTGCACGGGAACCACCCGCAACCAGACCGCGAAGACGAGCAGCAGCACGATCCCGACGACGAACTCCGGCACCGCCGAGATCGTCAGCAGCCCGACCGTGACGGCCCGGTCGGAGCGGCGACCCTGCCGGTACGCCTGCACGGCGCCGAGGGTGATCGCGACCGGCACCATGATGACGAACGCGTACACGCCGAGCAGCAGGGAGTTGCCGAGACGGCCGAGCACCAGGTCGCGGACCGGCTCAGAGTAGACGAAGCTCGTGCCCCAGTCCCCCGTGACGAACCCGCCGATCCAGTGCAGGTACCGGCTGACGAGGGACCCGTCGAGCCCGTGGTCGACGTTCCACGCGCGCACCTGCGCCGCCGTCGCGTACTGCCCGAGGGCGTTCCGGCCCGGGTCACCCGGCACGACCTGGACGAGCCAGAACGTCAGGACGGAGACCACGACCAGGACGAGCGGGATCTGGACGACCCGTTGCCCGACCAGGGTCAGCAGACGACGGCGGCGCGCGGTGCTCATGACGCGGTGACCCCGATGCCCCGGAAGTCGAACCCGCCCGGGAAGTCCTGCCCCGACCGGAAGGTGCCCGTGACGCGCTTCTGCAGCAGGATGCTGCTCGACGCGAACGCGGGGACGATCACGGGTAGGTCGGTCCACTCGATCTCGGCGATCTGGTTCGCCAGGTCCTGCCGCTCCGAGTCGTCGGTCGTCGACTCGTACCGGTCGGTCAGCTGCTCGAGCTCCGGGCTCGAGTACTTCGACGCGTTCCAGACGGCGCCGTCGCGGTAGATCAGGTCGACGTACTGCGCGGGCAGGCGCTGCGCCCAGTTCGTGATCGTCACCGGGGCGTTCAGCCACGGGGTGTCGTCGCCGTCGGCGTAGTACTGCGCGCTCGTCAACACCTTGAGGGTGACGTCGAACCCGCCGACCGCCTCGAGCTGCTGCTGCACCACCTGGGCGAGGGCCTTCTCGGCGTCGAGCGTCGTGATCTCGAAGGACACGGTCGTGCCGCCGAGCAGGTCCGCGACCTTCGCCTTGTCCTGCTCGCGCTGTTCGAGCCCCTTCGGCTGGATCGCCGAACTCGGGAAGAACGTGGTGTCGTTGCCGACCTCGGCTGCGCCGCCGTAGACCGTCTTGACGATCTCCTCACGGTCGAGCGCGAGGGCGAAGGCCTCACGGACCTTCGGGTCGTCGAAGGGCGCCTTGGTGACGTCGAGGAAGATGCCGTCGAACTTGTTGAAGTACGGCTCGGTCTCGGTGTAGTCCGAGGCCTGCAGGGTCGACGTCGCGGTCGGGCTGGCGGCGATCTGGTCGATCTCCCCGCTCTGGAACGCGAGCAGCTGGGCTTGGTCGTCGGCGTAGAACTTCACGTCGACCTGCTGCAGGTCCACGTCCTTCGCGTCCCAGTAGTCCGGGTTCTTCGTGAACGTGGCGCCCTGGCCGGCCGAGTACTTCGTCAGCACGAACTGTCCGGCGCCGACGGGCTGCTTGGCCCAGTTCGTCGACGCGTCGAAGCCCGCCGGCTGGATGGTCGTGTTCGAGCCCGTGAGCAGGTAGGGGAAGTCGGCGTACGGCTTGGCGAGCGTGAAGTCGACGGTCGAGGCACCGTCCGCGGCGACCGACTGCAGGATGCCGTCGAAGCTCGACTTGCCGGGCGACTGGCTGTCCTTGCCGATGATCGAGTCGAACGTCGCGACGACGTCCTTGCTCGTGAGCGCTGCGCCGTCGGAGAACTGCAGGTCGTCGCGGAGCTGCACCGTCCAGGTGCGTCCGTCGGACGACGCCTTCCACGAGTCGGCCAGACGGCCCTCGAGCTTGCCCTTCGCGTCCTGACTGAGCAGGCCCTCGGACGCCAACCCCACGATGAACATCGCGTTGTAATCCGAGGTGGTGAGGGGGTTGATCGTGCTGTCGGGCTCCTGGAGTCCGAGCGTGTAGGTGCCGGTGTCCGAGGACGATCCGGGCGAGGCGTCGCCGCCGGACGAGCACGCGGCGAGCGTGAGGGCGAGGGCGGACGCGGTGGCCGCGAGGGCGAGGCGCTTGAGGCGACGCCGCCGCGACGTGAGGTCGACGGTCACGGATGACTCCTAGGGGGTTCGGGTTGCAGGGGTGCGGTGCTGGGAGGGGTGGGGCGGTCAGCGGTGCGCGCGGTCCGGCACCCGGGGGTGGCCGAAGCGCTCGCGCAGGGTGAGGTCGTCGTACGCCGTGGCGGTCCGGCCGCGGCGCTGCAGTTCTGGCACGACGTGGTCGACGAACCGGTCGATCCCGCCGGGCAGGTACGGGAACTGCACGATGAAGCCGTCGGCGCCACCGTCGTCGGCGAGCTCCTCGAACCGGTCGGCGATCTCCGGTCCGGTGCCCGTCAGCAGGCTGCGGCGGTACGACCACGCGTAGACGTCGCGGGGCGTCGCGGGGCCGTCGGCGAGCAGCCGATCGACCGCGGGCTTCGGCGAGCGGGTCTCGTTCGAGGTGTCGAACTCCTCGGCGTAGTCGAATGGCACGTCGACGTCGCGGCCGGACAGGTCCTGCCCGATCTGGTGCGACACGTCCTCGAGGATGAGAGCGTCCGGCGTCAGGGCGAGGATCGCGTCCGCCTCGGCTCGGGCGTTGGCGGCGGTCTCCCCCACGACCGGCATCACCGACGGCATGATCTTCACCGCGTCGGCGGAGCGGCCGTGCCGGACGGCGCGGGCGCGCAGGTCGTCGACGAAGCGTCGGACGTCCGCGGTGGAACCGCCACGGGTGAACACCGCGTCGGCCGTGTCCGCGGCGAGCTCCAGCCCGGACTCGGACCCGCCGGCCTGGAACAGCAGCGGGTGACCCTGCGGCGGCCGGGCGATGTTGAGCGGCCCGCGCACCCGGAAGAACTCGCCCTCGTGGTCGAGACGGTGCAGGCCGTCGCGGTGCGCGAAGACCCCGGACGCCGGGTCGGCCACGATCGCGTCGTCGTCCCAGCTGTCCAGCAGTCCGTTCACGACGTCGACGAACTCGCGACCGCGCTCGTACCGCCGGGAGTGGTCGATGTGGGCGTCACCACCGAAGTTGCGGGCCTCTTCGTCGTACCGGCTCGTGACGAGGTTCCACGCGGCCCGCCCACCGCTGAGGTGGTCGAGCGAGGCGAGGGTCCTGGCCACGTGGTACGGCTCGTTGTACGTCGTCGACACGGTCGCGGCGAGGCCGATCCGCGACGTCACCTGGGACAGCGCGGCGAGCAGCGTGAACGGTTCGGGCCGCAGTGCCCCGTAGTGGTCGACGCCCGACGGGTACCGGTCCCAGAAGTACAGGCCGTCGGCGAGGAAGAGCGTGTCGAACACCCCGCGCTCGGCGGTCTGCGCGATGTGCCGGTGGTGCCGGATGCTCAGGTGCTCGGCGGGGCTCGAGGACGGGTGCCGCCACCCGGTGACGTGCGCGCCGCCCGGGTGGAAGGCGAAGGCGCCCAGCAGGATGCGGTCGCTCATGCGGACGCCTCCTGGTCGACCGCCGCGGGCGCGGAACCGTCGTACCGGCTCGCCGGTCGCGCCAGCCCGAGGTGCTCCCGCAGGGTGTCGCCGCGGTACGTGCGGTCGTACACGCCACGGCGTTCGAGCTCCGGCACGACCTGGTCGACGAACCGGTCGACGCTCACCGGGATCGACGAGAACGCGAGCATGTAGCCGTCGGCGGCGTCCTGCTCGTAGCGCTCGGTCAGCCAGTCGGCGATCTGTTCGGGCGTGCCCGGCAGGAACCGACGGCGCAGGATCGTCCGGTAGACCTCGCGGAGCGTGGTGGCCTCGGCGGCGATGCGGCGGATCGACTCGTAGACGGACTTCGACTGGTTGATCGCCGTCTCGTCGAAGACGTGCTCGAACGGTGCGTCGAGCGGCCGGTCGGACAGGTCGGTCTGCAGGTAGTGCGACAGCAGGTCGAGCGAGACGCGGTCCGGTGTCAGCTCCTCGATCTCGTCGAGCTGCCGCAGCGCGTCGGCCTCGGTGTCGCCGATCACCGGCGACACCGCCGGCAGGATCAGCATCGACGACGCATCACGTCCGTGCTCGACGGCGCGGCGCTTGTAGTCGGCGTACAGGGCCTGCGCGTCGGCGAGGTCGTCCTGCCAGAGGGTGAAGACGCCCTCGGCCTTCGCACCGGCCAGCGCACGGCCGGCCTCGGACGCCCCGGCTTGGAACAGCACCGGGTGGGCCTGTGGCGGCCGGGCGATGTTGAGCGGCCCGCGCACGCGGAAGAACTCGCCCTCGTGGTCGAGCACGTGCAGTCCGTCGCGCTTCGCGAAGTAGCCGGACTCCTGGTCGTACAGGAACGCGTCGTCGTCCCAACTGTCCCAGAGGCCCTGCACGACGTCGACGAACTCGGCACCGCGGCGGTAGCGGACGGCGTGGTCGAGGTTCGCGTCGCGACCGAAGTTCCAGGCCTCTTCGTCCGAGGCGCTCGTGACCAGGTTCCAGGCGGCGCGGCCCTCGCTCAGGTGGTCGATCGAAGCCAGCTTCCGGGCCACGTGGTACGGCTCGTTGTACGTGGTCGAGACCGTCGCCGCGAGCCCGATGTGCTCGGTCCGCTGCGACAGGGCGCCGAGCAGGGTGAAGGGCTCGGTGCGGATGTTCACGGCGTGGTCGATGCCCGACGCGAAGCGGTCCCAGACGTACAGCTCGTCGGCGATGAACAACGTCGAGAACCCGCCGCGCTCGAGCGTCTGCGCGAAACGGACGTAGTACTCGACGTCCAGGTAGGCATCCGGTTCGCTGCCCGGCAGGCGCCAGCTCGTGACGTGCTCGCCGCCGGGGTAGAACACCATCCCGCCCAACACCAGGCCGCCGTCGCGGGTCATGCCGTCACCGCCTCGTGGGCCAGGACGGCGCCGAGCTGCGGGGCCACCTGTTCGGCGAACAGCGCGAGGGCGTCCGTCCGCGCGCCGACGTCTGCGTAGCCGTCGTCGACCTGCACGTTGAGCTGCGTCGCGTACCGGGCGTACGGCTTCGACGCGATCGACTCCGCGATGTCGTCGGCCGTGCCGTAGTGCAGGTTGAGCGACGCGGCCTTCTCGGCCAGGGTCGTCGCCGGCGGCAGGAACGACTCGCCCCAGGCGTACTTCGCCTCGATGCCCGCACGCGCCTCACGCAACGCGGTCTCGCGGTCCGGGGCCGGGTAGATCGCCGTCGAGAGTGCGACCCGGGGAACCGCACCGTCCGGCAGTGCGGCGTAGTAGGCGTCCGCGGTGACCTCGGCCGGCACGGTCTGCGTGGTGCCGATCAGCACCCCGTGCCCCCGACGGGCGGCGATGGCGGCGCTCTCGGCGCTGAGCGTGGCGTCCCAGATCCGGTCGAGCAGCCCGCTGCCGTCCGGGTTGAGGCGTGCGGTCCCCGTGCCGAGTGACGCACCGCGCAGTGCGTCGAGCAGCCGTGCGAGCTGCTCGTCGAACGCGGCACGACGGGTGTCGTGGTCGGCCCCGACCAGACCGGGCGCGAAGACGTCGAGGGTCTCCGGGCCGCCGCCGTTCGCGACGCCGAGTTCCACCCGTCCGTCGCTGATCGCGTCGAGGACCGCCGCGTCCTCGGCGACACGGACCGGGTCCTCGTGCGGCAGCGTGACCGCGCCGAGCCCGAGCCGCAGGGTGGAGGTCCGTTCGGCGAGGGCGGCGAAGAAGACGAACGGGGACGGCAGACCGCCGCGAGCCGGTGCGTCGTCGTGCCGGAAGTGGAACTGGCGGACCCAGGCCCCGTCGTACCCGAGGCGTTCCGCCGCGCTGAACAGCTCGAGCTCCTCGCGGTACGCCCGGGTCGCCGGCGGTGCCTCGGTACCGTGCGAGAACACCGCGATCCGCAGCGGCATCGTGGCCGCGCGGGCGGTGCGTTCGACGTGCGTCATGCAACACTCCCTCTTCAGTGCAGCGATGCAAACACGAGCGAGCGACGCGCACGAGCGACGACGTAACGCAGCGCAGTGATTCGTCACGGAACGTAGGAGAGCGCGCGCAACTCGGGACAGGAGCATGATCGCCGCTCTTGTGCCCGGAGCAGGACCGACGTAGCTTTGCGGCAGCTGCCCCGGACCCCGGTCGCTGGAACTCCTGTGTTCCTCGAAACGATCAGGGATATTCACCGTGCCGCAGCAATCCGTGGACGAGACGTCATCCGCGAACACCACCGAGCAGACCACCGTGACCGCGGTCGCACCGGTCCGCCTGGAAGCGTCGGCGTCCTCGCCCGAACAGGCCCTCGAGCAGTTGCCTGGCCTCGTGACGGGCACCGCCTGGCAGACCCGGCCGACGACCGGCGCGTACTCGTTCCGGTACCTGGCCGTCGGTGACGGCAACGTGACGCTCCGCCGGTCGCAGATGCGCGGGTACGTCCGCGGCACCGTGGCTCCGGACGACGCGTACGTCGTCGTCCTGGTGCTCGGCGGCGTCGTCACGCTCGACCTGCTCCGCGGGGCCGGGCCGGTCGACAACGGCGTACCGGCACTGATGCCGACCGAACGACACGCCGTGGTCGAGGCGCGCAACCACGATGCCGTTGTGGTGCACCTCGACCGTTCCTTCGTCCGGACCGTCGCCGAGGAGCGCCACGGCCTGCCGTCCGGCGGTCTGCACCTCGACGAACGCGCGGTCCCCTCCGCCGACGCCGTCACCCACTGGCGGCAGGTCCTCGAGTCCGCTCGTCGAGTCCTCGCGGAACACGGCGTGGCCTCCAGCGCCTGGTCGGACGCCACCCGGGCCGTCGCCGTGACGTTCCTCACGCTGTACCCGCCGAAGGCCGCCGGGCTGTCGAGCGCCCTGTGGGCTCCGCGGAACGCCCGGATCCGGCGAGCCGTCGACCACGTGCACGAGCACGCGGCGGAACCGATCGCCGTGTCGGACCTCGCCGCCGTGTCGGGCTTGAGCGTCCGTGCCGTGCAGGAGTCGTTCCAGCGGCTGTTCGGGATGCCGCCCTCGGCCTACGTCCGGTCCGTGCGTCTCCAGCGCGTCCGAGGCGACCTGCTGCGGCTCGACTCGACGTCCACCTCGGTGAGCGAGGTCGCCCGCCGCTGGGGGTTCGCGCACCTCGGCCGGTTCTCGGCGGAGTACACGAGCCGCTACGGGGAGTACCCGAAGGCCACGCTGCACCGGTGACGGTCGGGTCGGCACACCACCGACCGTCGCGGACACCTGGGTCGCCGCGCACCCGTGCTCGCCTACCGTCACGTCCATGTCCACGCGAACGAAGACCGCCACGGCGCTGTTCGGTGCCGCCACCATCGCACTGCTGCTCACCGCCTGCGACCCCGGCGGCGCCCAGAACCCGAACCCCGTCGGTCAGCTGCCCGGTTCCGAGGAGAAGTCACAGGCCGCCGAGTGCGACCTCGCCTCGAGTGCCGCGGTCGACCTGATCGCGGACGCCGTCGGGCCGGACGACACCGTCACCGCCGCCAACATCCAGAAGGGCGACGGCGGCTGGTACCTCGGCGCGACAATCATGCCGAAGGGCGACGACGACACGAACGAGGACGACGAAGAGGACGCCGTGTCGGTCTGGGCGAGCACCGCCGACCCGACCGCAGACGACTTCGACGGCCCGCTCTACGCCGTCAACGACACCGCGCAGGACGCGGTGTCGGACACCGCCGCGACCGCGGCGCCGAGCTCGTTCAGCGACGACTCGCAGCTCGCGCAGCAGGTCGAGAACTGCGTCGACGGCGAGACGGACGGCTGATCGCCACCACGCGCCCTGGGAGCGACCGACGGGCGGACGGGAGGCGCGGTGCGGGCCCGCACCGCGCCTCCCGTCCTTCAGGTCGTGGCGTCCACCGCCGTGGCGGGCGTCACGCAGGCGGTGTCGCGTCGAGCGCGATGACCGCGACCTGGACCACCGCGTCGTCCGGCATGTCCGGGTAGTAGTTGGTGCGCAGCTGCCGAGCGAAGTCGGCCATGTCGGTGTCGGCCGGCTGGTGCGCGGCCCGAGGGGTGAGCTCCGCCAGGCGGTGGTCGGTCACCTCGGTGACCTGGCCGGCCAACGGCGTCGCCGAGGGGTGCTCGTCGAAGACGAACACCGCGGGTCCGGTGCGGACGTCCTCCTGCCAGCGCACCGTCGTGACCTTCTCGCCGCGCTGAACGGCGTCGTGGTGCTTCTGGTGGAAGTGGATCGTCTGTGCTGCTGCGGTGGGAGACACTGCTCCAGTCTTGCGCCATCCTGGGCTCATGACGAACCGATCGCCGTCGGGGCTCCGAGCGGTCGGGTTCGACCTCGACGGGACGCTGTTCGACCACCGTGGCGCAGCGACCACCGGTGCCGCCCGGTTCCTCGAGTCACTCGGCATCCCGGTCTCGGTGTCCGCCATCGACCGCTGGTTCGCCGCCGAGACCGAGCAGTTCGAGCGGTGGCGAGCCGGGCAGATCAGCTTCCCCGAGCAGCGGCGCGAACGGCTCCGGGCCGTCCTGCCCGCGCTCGGCGTGCCGGCGCCCACTGACCAGCAGAAGCTCGACGAGCTCTTCGACGCGTACCGGCACCAGTACGAGGCATCGTGGCGCGCGTACCCGGGGAGCCTGCCGCTGCTGCGGACGCTGCGTGTGCAGGGGTACCGCATCGGCGTACTGACGAACGGCACCGAGACACAGCAGGTCGACAAGCTGCGCCGGACCGGCTTGCTCGACGCGGTCGACGCCGTGTGCACCTCGGAGCGGATCGGGGTGCAGAAGCCGGACCGCCGAGCATTCGAGACACTGTCGGCCGAACTCGGCGTCGAGCCGGGCGGCTGCTTGTTCGTCGGCGACAGTGTCGCGCACGACGCGGAGGCGGCCCGGGCCGCCGGGATGCACGGACTGTTGATCGACCACGAGGCCACGGACGGCCCCGACATGGAGACCCTGGTGCTCATGGCGCTCGCCGACCGCCGCGGGTGACTTGGCCGCTCGGCCGCTCGGCGGCGGCCAGCGGCCGTAGAGTGCACCATGACCCAAACACCGGCAGCATCGCCGCTGCTGCACCTCGGGGTGCTGGCCGAGTCGCGGAAACCCGACGAGCGCCGCCTCCCGATCCATCCCGCCCACTTCGAGCGCATCGACCCCGACCTGCGCGCGAACATCATCCTGGAACGCGGGTACGGTCGCCGCTTCGGCGTCACGGACGACCAACTCGAACCCCTCGTCGGCGCCATGGCGGACCGTGACGAAGTCATCGCCGCGTCGGACGTCGTGCTGCTGCCCAAACCCCAGGTGTCCGACCTCGAGGACCTGCGGGACGGGCAGGTCCTGTGGGGCTGGCCGCACTGCGTGCAGGACCCCGCCCTCACCCAGGTCGCGATCGACAAGCGCCTGACCCTCATCGCGTGGGAGTCGATGAACCACTGGCGGTCGGACGGCGGGTTCAGCCTGCACGTGTTCCACAAGAACAACGAACTCGCGGGCTACTGCTCCGTCATCCACGCCCTGCAGCTCTGCGGCTCCACCGGGGACTACGGCCGCCGCCTCACCGCGGTCGTGATCGGCTTCGGGGCCACCGCCCGCGGTGCCGTCACCGCGCTGAACGCCCACGGGATCCACGACGTCCGCGTCCTGACCAACCGCGACATCGCGGCCGTGGGGTCGCCGATCCCCTCCGTCGACATGCTGCAGATCAGCCAGGACGACCACGACCCCAGCGGCAACACGGTGAAGACCGAGGACGGTCCGGTGCCACTGGCGCCGTACCTGGCCGAGAACGACATCGTCGTGAACTGCACGCTCCAGGACCCGAACGCCCCGCTCACGTACCTGCGCACCGAGGACCTGGGCGTGTTCCGTCCGGGCAGCCTCATCGTCGACGTCTCGATCGACGTGGGGATGGGGTTCGAGTGGGCACAGGCGACGACCTTCGCGGAACCGTTGATCACCGTCGGCGAGAGCACGAACTACTACGCCGTCGACCACAGCCCGTCGCTGCTCTGGAACTCGACGACGTGGGAGATCAGCGAGGCGCTCATGCCGTTCCTCCGACCGGTGATGGAGGGCCCGTCGTCGTGGGCCGACTCGGACACGATCCGACGCGCCGTCGAGATCGAGGACGGCCACGTGCGCAACCCGGCGATCCTCGCGTTCCAGGGGCGGTCGGACGAGTACCCGCACGTGGTGGCCGGCTGACGCGGGCGCTGGGGGCGCCGGTCGGCGCTCATCCGATGCGGAACGACGAGGTCGACGTCGTGCGACAACGACCTCGTCGCACCGCGTCGGCGGTGCTCACCGGAGCGCCGCAGCAGCCTCCCGCAGCTCGGCGAACGCTGCGAGCGCGTGCCGCGCGAGTCCGTCATCATCAGCGCGTGCCGCTCCGGCCCACCGGTCGAACCCCTGCTTGAAGGCGAGCACGCCCATCTCGCTCGCGAGGCGGGCCGTCGGTTCCGCTACCCCGCGCTCGATGAGCGCATCGGTCATCGCGGCGGCCATCCCGACGCTCTTCAGGGCATCGCGCTCCTGCAGTTCGGCGCTCGCGGCGACCGCGGCCTTGAGTCGCGGTCCCAGCTCGCGGTTCATCGGACCCATCTCGCCCGATGCACGTTCGAGCCCAGCGGCGACGGCGTCGAGCGGTGAACGTTCGGGCGCTGCGTCGGTGATCCCCTCGGACAACAAGCGGCTCAGCGTCTCCTGCCCGGCGACGAGCAGTTCGCGCTTGTCCGGGAAGTGTCGGAAGAAGGTGCTCTTCGTGACCCCCGCTCGCTCGGCGATCTGCGTCACGGTCGTCTCGTCGTACCCCTGTTCGGAGAACAGGTCGACGGCGGCCAGGACCAGCCGCTCCCGAGCTCCCGGTTCCCATCGCGCCATGGGAGCATCCTACGGGACGGGACAGTTGTCTCATCACGGGTGTACGGTGACGAGACACTTGTCCCATCACTGGAGGATCCCATGCGCGTCTTCATCACCGGCGGCACCGGCACCATCGGAACGGCCGTCGTCGCCGAACTCATCGCCGCAGGCCACAGCGTCACTGCGCTCGCCCGCTCGGAACGCTCGGCTGCAGCCCTCACCGCGGCAGGCGCCGAACCGGTCCGGGGCGGTCTCAGCGACCTCGACGTCCTCCGTGCCGGTGCGCGCGCCGCCGACGGCGTCGTCAGCCTCGCGTTCTCGAACGACTTCAGCTCGCCGGAAGCCCTGACCCGGGGCATCGCCGAGGAAGCGGATGCGATGGCCGTACTCGGCGAGGAACTCGTCGGCTCCGACCGCCCGCTCGTCGTCGTGTCCGGCACACCGTGGGTCCCGGGCAGGGCGTCGACCGAGGCCGACCCCCTGCCCCTCGAGGGACCGGTCGCCGGCCGCGCCCGATCGGTGCTCGCCGCGCTCGACCTGGCCGAGCGTGGCGTGCGGGTGTCCGCGATCCGGTTGCCGCGCACCGTGCACGCCGACGGCGCGGGCGGCTTCGCGGGCATCCTCACCGAGACAGCCCGAGGCAGCGGTGTGGCCGGGTACCCCGGAGACGGCGAACAGCGCTGGCCCGCCGTGCACGCTCGGGACGCCGCCGTGCTCTTCCGGCTGGCACTGGAGGTCGCACCGGCCGGCACGGTCTGGCACGCCGTGGCCGACGAGGGCGACCGGGTGCGCGACCTCGCCGAGGTGATCGGCCGACGGCTCGGACTGCCGGTCGAGCGGGTCGCGGACGAGACGTTCGGGGCGTTCGCCCCGATCTTCGTGATGGACCAGCCGGCGTCGAGCGAGCACACGCGTCGCACGCTCGCTTGGGAGCCGGTCCACGAATCGCTGCTGGCAGACCTGGAACACGTCGAGCGCTGACGTCGCGCCCTGGGAGCGACGTCAGGGACGGACGGGAGGCGCGGTGCAGGCCCGCAGCGTGCCTCCCGTCCGCCGTCGGCGCACGCCACCCGCCCCGCGTCGGCCGCGCGGACCGGTGCGATCGGTCAGGCGGTGCGGTCGGTCAGGCGGTGCGGTCAGTTCCCCCACACGAAGAACGCGATGACCCCGCCGATCAGGACCGCGCCGATCGGGACGAGGTACACCCAGTCGTGACGGATGGGACCCTGTCCGGGCTGCTGGTCGCGCTGGAACGGCGCGACCGGGTTCCCACTCGTTCCCGGCAGGAAGTCGACAGAGTGCTGTCGGACCGGTTCGTGTCGTCGGCTGTTCATCGGACCCCCGTGATCGCGTCTGCGGTGGGCTCTGGCGGGCTCGAACCGCCGACCACTTCGGTGTAAACGAAGTGCTCTACCAACTGAGCTAAGAGCCCGCGACTCGATCCTAGAGGTCGATCCCCCGTATCGTTGCGCTGGACAGCCCGTCCGCAAGCCAGTTCAGCGCTCGGCTTCATTTCGCCGATAGTAAGACGTACACTTAACCCATGTCGGACGAGCCCATCTACGCCGTGATCCTCGATCTCGTCGACTCCCGCACGCTCGAGGACCGCCCCGCCGCGCAGCGCGACGTCGAGCGGGCGTTCCGCGAGACGACCGACGTCACCCCGGTGGACCCGGTGCACGCGACCGTCGGCGACGAGTTCCAGGTGATCTACGCAACGCTCACCGACGCGCTCGTCGCCAGCACCGCGGCAATGCTCGCGCTGCCACCGACGGTGCAGGTCCGACTCGGGATGGGTCGCGGGACGGTGCGCACCGTGGGGTCCGGCACGAGCGGTCCGCTCCAGGACGGCCCGGCGTGGTGGTCCGCCCGCGACGCCATCAACGAGACGCACCGCCGTGAAGACGGCCGGACGTCCTTCCTCCGGTCGTGGTTCCACGCGTCCGACGACCGCCACGGCACCGAGGAGCGACTCGTGAACGCCTACTTCCTCAGCCGCGACCACGTCGTGGCCCGCCTGACACCACGGGCTCGACGCATTGCGCTCGGACTCGTCCAGGGCCGGACCCAGGCGCAGATCGCCGCGACCGAGGGGATCACCCCGTCAGCGGTCTCCCAGTCGGTGCAGAAGTCGGGCGTGGCCGCGATCGTCGAGGGTCTCCGGGTCCTCGCGGGACAGGAACGCTGATGCTCGCCGGGATCCTCCTCGCACTCATCGGGTTGGGCGACGTCGTCCGGGCACGCACCGGTACCGACGCGCGCCGACAGCGCATGCTGACCACCATCGCGGTCGTGGTGCTGTGGGCCGGGGTGTCTGCTGTGGCCTGGCTCGGTCTCGGTGTCCCCGTGTGGAGCGTCCTCGTCACGGTGGTGCTCGCGGCGGCGTGGATCGCCACGACCGAGCCGGTCCGAGCCGGTGGCGGGACCGCGGACGGCGACCGTGGCGAACCGACGGCCCGGGGGCTGCTGCGACGGTCGGGGTCCTGGCCCGCGGTCCTGCTCGCCGTCGCCGTGGCGGTGCTGTTGCTCTGGGGGCCGCTGCCCGACGGCACGGGCTTCGTGGTCGACTGGCACGACGGCTCGGGCCTGGCGTTCGTCGACGCCGTTCCGCTCGCCGCCGTCGTGGGCGGTGTCGGCTCGGCGCTGTTCCTCGTCGACTCCGCGAACGTGGTCGTCGCCCAGGCACTCCCGCCGGGACTCCAGCGCGGAGCCGTCACGGGCGCCGAGGCCGATGACCTCCGCCGCCGGTTCGGGCGACGTCGACGCTCCGACCCCGACGCCGACGCCGAACAGTCCGGGGACAGCACGGTGCGCCTCAAGGGCGGTCGCCTGATCGGCCCGATCGAACGACTGCTACTGGCCGGGTTCGCGGTGGCGGGAGCCTTCCCGGTGGTCGCTGCGCTGATCGCGGCCAAGGGCATCGTCCGGTTCCCCGAGATCCGGCGCGAGACGACCGGCTACCAGGCGGAGTACTTCCTGATCGGCAGCCTGGTGAGCTGGGCGATGGCCTTCGCCGCCGCCGGCATGTGCTGGCTCTTGGCGCACAGCTGACCCGCGCGGAGCCCGTCGGCCGCGTCCGCCCGTGCGTCCCGTTCCCCGTCCCCGAGGTTCCGAAATCTCGGTATCTCGCGGCCCTGAGCACGTCAGTGTGGAACCTCGGCGACGAACGCACGGCGAGTTGCGGAACCTCGGCGCAGCGAGTCCACCCGCACCGCGCCGCTTCGAAGACGCGTCAGGCCGCGCGGCGGGTCCGACCCTCGACCTGGCGTTGGACGAAGGCCTGTCGGAGTCGCTCGAACAACACTGCCGGACGCCCGGTGTCGGCGGATGTTGCGTGGATGACGATCCAGCCGTTCACCGCGAAGCCGTTCGACCGGCGCTGATCGTGCTGGAAGGTCCGGCGGTCACGGTGGTGGTCACCGTCGTACTCGAGGGCGATCCGGAGCGTCGGCCACGCGAGGTCTGCTCGGCCGAGGAAGGAACCGTGGTCGTCCACGACGTCGATGTTCACCTCGGGCTCCGGGAACCCCGCATCGACCACTCCGAGTCGGAGACGGGTCTCCATGGGCGACTCGACTCCGGTCCGCACCCTGTCGAGTGCGGCTCGTGCTCGTCGTGCCGAGCGACTTCCGGGGACGATCGCGGCCGCCAGTCCGTCGATGGTGGCGAGCCCGCTCGGACCGACGAGGTGGTCACCCAGGACGACGAGTTCGACGACGGTGAGCAGTGACGCCGATTCGAACCACGCGCGCGCTGGCGGGCTGACCGGGATGCCCCGGACGAGATCCGGCCGGAAGCCCTCGATACGCGTGCGGTGCGGGACGACCTGGGGGCGGCGCATGATCGGCGCGGTCCCGATCGACGTCACGTGCACGAGTTCGTCGTCGAGCCGTGACGGGAGCGGCGCTCCCCAGAGCCGAGCGGCCGTGGTGTGGCTGACGAACTGGTCACTCCGGAGGACGACGGCGATCGCTTCCACGACCGTCACGGGCACGTCTGCTCGGACTCGGACACCGTGGACCGGAGCCCTGAGGTCGCGTCGGGTCAGCTGCGACGGGCTCGCTCCGGCCGCCAGCGCCTCTCGCACCGGGAACGGCCTCGGCGAGTGGTCGACGCGTGCTCGATTCCCCATGACGAGAGCATCGCGCACGAGGTGTCGGGCCCGACCCCGATGGGACGCATCTGTGGAGAACGACGCGGGACGGGCCTCCAGTCCGAACCCGACGGACGCGGTGAGGTTCCAGGACATGCCGCGCGATGATCACCGAGGTGCCGATCCCGGGCGAACAGCGGCCCGAGATGCCGAGATTTTGGAACCTCGGCGCACACCGCGGAACCACGGACCGACGGACGGACGACGGGCGGGCGGGCAGCAACGGCGCGTACTCTCTCCCTCGTGAACGGTGCCGGTGTCCTCGACGAATCCGGGCGGCTGCGGCTCCTCGGCTCCGGGGTGACGGGTGCCGCGTTCGCGGTCGTGCTCGTCATGCTCGTGTTGTCGTCGTGGACCGAGGCGACCACCACCGTCCTGGTGTCCGTCGGCATCCCGACCGCGGCGGCGGGCGCTGCGATCGCCGTGTTCCTGCAGTTGCGCGCCTGGCGTGCCGAGGGCGGGTACGAGCGCTCGATCGCGGTGCGCGAGTGGATCGCCGACGGTCAGGTGCCGTACGGCGTCCCGGCGGAGCTGTGGATCCCGCTGGTCCAGGCGCAGGCCGACCGCGAAGGAGCCGGCTGGGGCAAGGTCGTCCTCGGCACGCTGTGGATCGCGATGACGTGGTCGATGCGCGACCAGCACGACGCCCTCATCACGACGATGTTGATCCTGCTCTGGGCCGGCATGGTCCTGTGGGCGGCCGTCTGGGTCATCCCCCGCGCTCGGGCGGCCCGTGCGCTGCTCCGCCGCGGGGTCTCCACCATCGGCTGAACGACCGCGCGAACCCGCTGACTACGATCGGCGCCATGCAGAGTCGCACCCTCGGCCGTACCGGCCGCGAAGTCTCCCCCATCGGTCTCGGCACGTGGCAGTTCGGCGGTGACTGGGGTCCGGTGAGCGACGCGGACGCGAACGCCGTGATGGACGCCTCGGTCGAGTCCGGTGTCACGCTCTTCGACACCGCCGACGTGTACGGCGACGGTCGCAGCGAGCAGCTCATCGGTGCGTGGCGTGCGTCCAACCCCGACGTGCCGCTGACGGTCACGACGAAGATGGGCCGCCGCGCCGAGCAGGTCCCGTCGAACTACGTGGCGGCGAACTTCCGCGAGTGGGTGGACCGCTCGCGCACGAACCTGCGGCAGGACACGCTCGACCTGGTGCAGCTGCACTGCCCGCCGTCCGAGGTCATCGGGGACGACGCCGTGTACGACGCCCTCGACGCGCTGGTCGCGGACGGCTCGGTCGCCGCCTACGGCGTCAGTGTCGAGACGGCCGACCAGGCGTTGGCCGCGATCGCCCGGCCCGGCGTCGCGAGCGTCCAGATCATCCTCAACGCGTTCCGGCTCAAGCCGCTGGACCGCGTGCTGCCGGCGGCCCTGGAGGCAGGGGTCGGCATCCTCGCGCGCGTCCCGTTGGCCTCGGGGTTGCTGTCCGGCAAGTACACGACGGAGACGTCGTTCGCCGAGGGCGACCACCGCAACTACAACCGGCACGGCGAGGCCTTCGACCAGGGCGAGACGTTCAGCGGTGTGGACTACGACGACGGCGTGCGCGCGGCGCAGACCTTCGCAGCATCCCTGCCCGACGCCGTCTCCGTGCCGCAGGCGGCGCTGGCGTGGGTCATCGCGCAGGACGGTGTCACCGCGGCGATCCCCGGCGCCCGCAACCCGGAGCAGGCCCGGTCGAACGCGGCGGCCGGTGACCTGCCGCGGATCGAGGGCCTCGACGCCACGGTGCGCGACCTGTACGACACGTGGTTCCGCGCCACGGTCCACGACCGCTGGTGAGGACCCGCGTCGTCGCGGTCGCGGTGGCCGCACTCCTGCTGCTGTCGGGCTGTGCCGCGCCGGGGGCGGGGACGTCGCGCGACGCTCCGCCCTGGCCGCGGCCGACCGACCTGTCCGCCCGTGCCGACGTGGCGGGCCTCCGGAACGTGTGGGGTGAGCGGCTCGCCGAGCACGTCCACACCCACCTGACGATCCTGGACGGGGACGACCCGGTGACGGTCCCGGCGAACATCGGGCACTCGGACCGGGGGAAGTTCGCCGCCGAGATCCACACGCACGACACCTCGGGCATCGTGCACGTCGAGTCCCCCACCGAGCAGACCTTCACGCTCGGCCAGTTCTTCGACGAGTGGGGTGTCTCGCTCGGTCCGGAGCACGTCGGCGGCCTGCGTGGCGAGCTCACCGTGTGGGTGGACGGCCACCGCCGGATCGGCAACCCGCGTTCGATCGAGCTGACGAACCGGCGCGAGGTCGTCCTCATCGTGACGACGATCGGCGAGGTCCCGCACCTGCCCGCCCCCTTCGACTGGCCACCGCAGTACGGCTAGCGAGCACCGGCCCGCCCCGCGCGGCGTGCCCGCTCAGGCCTCCTGCGGCGCGACCCACGCCAGGTCGAGCTCCCACTGGTCCACCGCACCGGCCGGCAGCTGCCAGACGTACTCGTTCTTGAGCTTCTTGCCGTCCTCGCGGAACGGCCCTGTCCGGTACGGGTAGAACGCCACCGTCGGCAGGGTGCCGGGCGGCGCCGTCCGGATCGCGTTCGAGAAGTCCTTGTTCAACCGCCGCAGCTCGGTGATGACCGCGGGACGGGCCGCGTCCGAGTCGAAGCCCGCCGCCCCGGACGCGAGCTGGAACGCGATGTGCAGCTGTCGGTCGCCCCGGTCGTCCTCGTAGCTGATCAGCCGGTGGTTCTCGACGGCCTCGAGCAGCTCGGGGTCGTCGTAGACCACGTCGCGCACGACGTCGGGCGCGACGACCGCACCGTTGTAGTCGACGGACAGGTCGGAGCGGCCGTAGTGGAACAGCAGGGGCAGGTCGAGCTCGGCGGCGTCGGCGAGCTCGTCGAAGCCGTGCGTGCGCAGCGTCCGGCGCAGCGACCGCATCCGCACGACGTGCCCGCGGTCGTGGATGTTGTACCGGATCCGTGGACTGATGTTCTCGGACCGGGTGATGGTGACGACGAGTTCGCCGAGGTCGTTCGTCTCGATCAGGTACCCGAACGGGTTGAACTGGAACACCATCGGCAGCACGCCGTACTCGGCCTGCTTCGTCAGCGTGGCGGACAGCTCGGGTGACGCCGCGATCGCCCGGCGCAGCTGCACGCTGAACGGCGTCTCGATGCCGAGGTTGATCTCGAGGTCGCTCGCCCCGTAGGAACCGAGGACGGCCTGCGCGTACTGCTCGATGTGGGCGCGCATGTTCTCGCTGATGCCCTCGCCACCGAACGCCGCGACGATCGTGTACTCGCTCCAGTCGAGCCGGTCGTCCTCGAACAGCGCCTTCAGGAAGGGCGGGTAGCTGCAGATGATGTAGGTGAAGTCGGTGCCGAACTCGCGCATCGTCTGCACGATCTTGTCGCGGTCCGGCCCGATCGACTTGATCATCGACGACTCGGTGAGCGATGCCGTCACGTTCATGCCCGTGGCCCACGCCCCGAGTGAGAAGGCGTTGAGCACGAACGGCTGCTTCGGCAGGTCCTTCGCGGTGCGCGAGAACCCGAGCTGCAGCAGTTGCCGGGTGGCCTGCCGTTCGTCGGGACCGCGGACCCAGCTGGTCGGCGTGCCGCTCGACCCGCTCGACTCGTCGACGACCACGCCGCGCCGTGGCAGCCGTCCGTCGACGCAGCGTTCGGGGATGCTCCACCGTCTGACGTAGGAGTCCTTGTCCATCTCGGGCAGGTCCGAGAACGCCGCGGCGATCCCGCCACGCGTGTCGAGCCGGGAGGCCCGTCCCGCCTCCGCCAGGAACGCCCCGTAGGCGGGTACCCGCTTCGCAGCCCGCTCCACGGTCCGCCAGGCACGCCAGCGTCCGAGGGTCCAGCGGAGCGGCTCGATGCCCGGCGTGAGCAGGAGCTTGTGGGTGCCGACGCGGGGCATGAACAGCGCCACGAAGGTCTCGACGACCCACACGACCGTGAAGACCGCCGCGCGCTTCACCGTGCACCCCCGAGCATCATGGCGGCCGCGGGTCTGCGGTGCGCCAGGGGCGGTGGCGCACTGTGCCCGAAGCGGAACAGCATCCAGGCCATCCGGCCGTCGGACTCGTCGACGCCGGCGCGTGCGACGAAGGCGGCGTGCGACCGTGGGTTCGTGATCACGGTGCCGAACGGGTGCAGGGCGATCCCCCGCGCGCTGAACTCGAGCCAGATCCGCATGAACACCCGGCCGGCCTCGACGTACTCGGCGGGCGTGCGGAACGGTCCTTCGAGCCAGCCGAGCTGCCGGACCCCGCGCATCGTCGACAGGTACACCCGCTTGAAGACCGCGCCGACACCGGGTGCCTCCCACAGCCCACGGTGCTCCATCGCGAACCGCAGGACCGGTCCGGGCATGAGCATCGTCTCCGCCGAGAGCCCGTCGCCGGTGGTCACCGCCTGCCGCTTCGAGAACCGCAGCCAGTGCAGGATCTCGTCGTGCACGGCGTCGTGCTGCAGGTCGTCGAACAGGGTCTCCTGGTTGACCCGGACGATCTCGTCGACGGTCGCTCGGTCGGACGTGGTGCGGAACCGCTGGCCGGCGGCCGACGCGATGGCGGACGCGGCGTCCACGGCGGCGTCGTCCACCAGGGTCGCGTCGTAGGGCCTGCGCGAGGTGCGCCGTGCCAGGAAGACGGCCAGGGCCTCCCGGTCGTCCGCGGTGACCGCCCGCGGACGCAGGCGCACCGTGCCCAACCGGTGCAGGTGGTCGTCGGCGGTACCGGAGTCGCCGGCGTCGCGCCGACCGAAGTCCATCTCGGCGTGGTCGAGCCGCTCCTGCACGGCGAAGCCGTGCGCTCGGGCCACGACCTCGAGCCCGGCCAGGAACACCCCGGCGCAGACGTGCCCGAACGGGATGCCGAACGACTCCGCCGGCAACCCCCGCCGCAGGTCGTAGAAGACGGTCGCGGTGCGGTCGTCCTCGACGCGCACGACGATCGGTTGCGAGTTGTGCGGCGACGGGTAGTGTCGCGCGTCCTCGATGATGCCGGTCCACGGTGATGCCATCGGTTCCCCCTCGGTGGTCTCTCGCACCGATCATACGAACCGCCCCCGACGCCCATGCCGCTGCGGGCATGCGGTTCCGCCGCGACCTGCGTAGCCTGCAGCCATGAGCACGATCCGGACCGGGACCGACCTCGCCGCGGTCGAGGACGTGGTGGCGGGCATCTCGGCGCACGGCGAGCGCTACCTGGAGCGGCTCTTCACCGTCCGGGAGCGCACCGACGCGGGCGACGACCCGGAGCGCCTGGCCGCCCGGTTCGCGGGCAAGGAAGCCGTGGTGAAGCTCCTCCGTCCCGCACCGGACCAGGCGATCCCGCTGCGCGAGGTGGCGATCGTCCTCGACGACCACGGCGCGCCGACGGTGGAGCTGACCGGGACCGCGGCCGCCCTGGCCGATGCGATCGGGTGCGGCGCGATCGCGGTGTCCCTCGCGCACGAGCGGGGTCTGGCCGTCGCGACGGCGGTGGCGCTCTCCGACCGCTGACGTCCCCGCCTGTGCCGCGGCACAGGCGGTGCGGATCGCGTGCGGTTTCCCGCACCCGCACGGCGGTTTCCCGAGGCCCGGTTCTCCTTATGGTTGCCAGCATGGACCAGGAACCACAGCACTCGAGCACGACCGCGACGCTGCTCGACCCCACGATCGAACAGGCCGTGCGCCGCGCACTCGCCGACCACGGGCGCCTGACCGTGGACGCACAGGACGTCGCCTCGATCGCCGACCTGTACGCGCTCGGGCTGTCGTCGCACGCCACCGTGAACGTCATGCTCGCGGTCGAGTCCGAGCTCGACGTCGAGTTCCCCGACTCGGTCCTGAACCGCTCCACCTTCGCCACCGTCGAGTCGATCGTCGCCGCTGCGGAGCTCGCCTCGTGACCCTGACCCTGCCGACGACACCGGTCGTCGACCGCTTCGCCGAGCGCGCCGCCGCCGTGGCCGCGGTCGCCGCCCAGTTCGCGGACGAGGTCGACCGCGACGCCCGCCCGCCGCGCGAGGCCATCGCGGCCATGCGCGAGTACGGTCTGCTCGCCGCCGCGGTCCCCACGGAGCACGGTGGCGAGGGCGCATCCGTGTCCGAGCTCTCGGCGATCGCCACCGAGCTCGGCAGGGCCTGCGCCGCCACCGGCATGGTGTTCGCGATGCACCAGGGCCAGGTCATGGCGCTCTGGCGGCACGGCGGCGACGGTGCCGGTGTGCTCGACACGATCGCCGCGGTCCGGGACGGCGCGCTCGTCGCCTCGGCCACGACGGAGCGCGGGGTCGGCGGCGACGCCCGCCGTTCGACCTGCTCGATCGAGGCCACCGACGACGGCCGCATCCGCCTGCGCAAGGACGCGCCGGTGATCTCGTACGCGACCGAGGCCGACGCGGTGTTCGTCACCGCCCGCCGCGACCCGGACGCCCCGGCCTCCGACCAGCGCCTGCTCATCTGCCGGACCGACTCGATGGTGCTCTCGCAGACCTCGACCTGGGACACGATGGGGCTGCGCGGGACCTGCAGCAACGGCTGGATCCTCGACACCGAGACCACCGTCGACCGGGTGTTCCGCGACGACTACGCGGCGATCTCGGCGCAGACGGTCCTGCCGGTCTCGCACGTGCTCTGGGCCTCGGTCTGGCTCGGCATCGCCGCCTCGGCGAGCGAGCGCGCCCGGACCGCGGTCCGCAAGCAGGCGCGTGCCGCGATCGGGACGACCCCGCCCGGAGCGCTCCGGCTCGCCGAGCTCCTGGTCGACCTGCAGGCCCTCGCCGACTCGGTCCGGCACGCCGCGGAGCGGTTCGACGCCGCGGCCGACGACCCCGAGGTGCTCGCCTCGAGCGCCTACGCCCTCGCCGCGAACGCCCTCAAGATCGGTGCGTCCGAGCGCGTCACCGACATCGTCACGAAGGCGCTCCGCATCGTCGGGATCGCGGGGTACGCGGCCTCCGGCCCGATGAGCATCGCCCGACACCTCCGAGACGCCCACGGTGCCGCCGTCATGGTGAGCAACGACCGTCTCCTCAAGAACGACGCCGACTTGGCCCTCATGACGGGAGTGATCCTGTGACCCTCACGGACCCCACCACCAGCACGACCACCGCGACCAGCACCACCGCGCCGGACCTCGACGCCGCGCGGGCCGCCCTCCGCGCCCGCCTGCTCGCCGATCGCGTGCTCATCGACCTCGGCTCCCCCGGGCTGTACGGCCGGACCGGCGTGTTCGAGCGCGTGTACACGGCCGTCGACGCCGCGGCCGTCCGCAGCCAGCAGGACCTCGACGCCGAGGTGCTGCGGTTCCCGCCGGTCGAGCCGCTCGCCGCGTTCGAGCGCACCGACTACATCGCGTCGTTCCCGGACCTCGCCGCGTCGATCTCCGGCTTCACCGGCGACGACCGCACGCACCGGGCACTGCTCGCCGCCCGCGAGCGCGGTGAGCGGTGGGAGGGTTTCCTCGAGCCCGCCGACCTCATGCTCACCCCCGCGGTCTGCCACCCGGTGTACGGCCTGGTCGGCGACACGATCCCGCAGGAGGGCCGGTTCTTCGACATCGTCGGCGACTCGTTCCGCCGCGAGCCGTCGCTCGACCCGATGCGCCTGCAGGCCTTCCACATGCACGAGTTCGTGCACATCGGCACGCCGGCGTCCGCCCAGCAGCACCGCGACGGCCGGATCCCGGTGATGCGCGAGCTGCTCGAGTCGTTCGGGCTCGAGATCGACGTGGTCCCCGCCAACGACCCCTTCTTCGGTCGCGTCGGGCAGATGCTCGCCCGCAACCAGGTCGAGCAGGCGCTGAAGTTCGAGTTCGTCACGCCCGTCTACGGCGACGACCACCCGACCACGGCGATCAGCTCGGCGAACCT
This sequence comes from Curtobacterium sp. ABR8, assembly GCF_057812125.1. Lineage (NCBI taxonomy): Bacteria > Bacillati > Actinomycetota > Actinomycetes > Micrococcales > Microbacteriaceae > Curtobacterium > Curtobacterium sp. ABR8. The sequence continues at coordinate 1,848,654 of NZ_CM173818.1, read as the reverse complement.
GCACGAGGACCACTTCGGCACCTCGTTCGGTCTCCGCACCGCCGACGGCGAGGTCGCCCACAGCGCCTGCATCGCCTTCGGACTGGAGCGCATCACCATCGCCCTGTTCGCCGCACACGGCACGGACGTCGACGCCTGGCCGGCGCCGGTCCGCGCGGCGCTCGCGCTGTGACGACGCTGCACGGGTGGTCCGGTTCGCCGGCCGTCCGCGCCGCCGTGCAGCTGCCGCCCGCTGCGCGGGCCGGGGTCGTCATCTGCCCGCCGCTCGGGCAGGAGGGCGTCATCGCCTACCGCACGCTCCGCCTGCTCGCAGACCGCCTGGAGGCCCGTGGCATCGCCTCGGTGCGCTACGACCCGTCCGGACGTGGTGACGGCGCACCCGACACCGACCCCGACGCGCAGGTCCGGTCCGCGCGCCACGCCGCCGCCGTGCTCCGCACGTCCGGGGTCCGGCACGTCGCGCTCGTCGGGCTCGCCTCGGCCGCGCTCGTCGCCGCGACCGCCGCCGAGGAGACCGACGCCCTGCTCGTCTGGGACGCTCCGGCCTCGGGCCGCGGCTGGCTCCGCCGGCAGCGCGCGCTGGCGACCATCACCATCGGCAGCGAGCGGTTCGTGGACGGCGTCGAGAGCCTGATCGGCATCGAGGTCGAACCGGACGAAGCGGCAGCGCTCTCCGCCCTGGCGTTCGCGCCGCGCACCGGTCCGACCGTGGCGCTCGTGCGACCGGAGACCCGAGCCCCGAAGACCCTCGGGCCCGTCGAGACCGTCGAGGTGCCCGGCAGTGCCGAGCTGCTCGACGGCACGAGCATCCACGCACGGATCCCGGGAGCCGCCGTGGAGACCGCCGTCGCCTGGCTCGACGCCTGGGCCCCTGCGGCGTCGGGACCGGTCGTGCCGCCCGTGCTCGACGAGGTCCTGGACGTCGACGGGCGGGTGTCCGAGCGCATCGTCCGCCTCGGTCCGGACGAACTGTTCGCCGTCGAGACCGTCTCGTCCGCGCAGCACCACGACGCGCCCCTGGTGGTCCTGCACAACGGTGCCGCCGAGCACCGGGTCGGTGCCACGGACTACCAGGTCGACCTCGCCCGGGCGCTCGCCCGTGACGGTGCCCGCGTCGTCCGGGTCGACCGCCGGGCCACCGGCGAGAGCTCCACCGTGCGCGACGACGAACGCAGCTTCCTCTTCGCCCAGGAGTGGGTCGAGGACCAGTCCGCCGTCGTCGCCGACCTCGGCACCCCGTCGGACCGCCTGGTGCTCGTCGGCATGTGCGCCGGCGCCTGGCTCGCCGGTCGGTCCGTCGACGAGGCACCCCGCCTGGTCGTCGAGATCAGCCCGAACGACTACCGCCGGCAGCCGGCAGCCCCCGGCAGCTACGAGGACGCCGTGCGGGCGATCGACGCCCCCTCGCCCGGTCGACTGTGGGTCCGCCAGCGGTACAACGCCGTCGTGCCGAAGGCCCTGCGCGAGTGGATCGCCCGGCGGGACCGAGTCGGCGGCGTCGTCGAGCACGTCCGACCGCTCGTGGAGCACGGCACCGACGTCGTCGTGATCGCCGCTCCGGACGACGCCGCCCTGTTCGACCGGCTCGGTGGCCAGAAGGCCCTGCGCCGCTACGGCGGGGTCGGCCGGCGCGGCTCCGTGTCCATCGTGCGCGTCGAGGACGGCGACCACTCGCTGTTCTCCCCCGTGATGCGCCGAGCCGTCCGCGCCGAGGTGCGTTCCCGGGTCGCGGCGACGTTCCCCGTCCCCGCCTGATCGTCCGCAGGGGTCAGGTGAGTCCGAGCTCGCGCGCGACGGCGTCCGGGTGCTCGACGTGGGCGAAGTGCCCGCAGTCCTCGAGCAGCACCGTGCGGAGCTGCGGCACGAGCTCCCGCACGGCCTCGAGGTCCGAGACGCGCGCGAACACGTCGTCGCGCCCGGCGATCGCGGTGACCGGGCAGGCGATGTCGCGCCAGCGACCGAGGTCGTAGCCCGCCGCGGTGCGTGCCGCGTCCGTGAACCGGGTCGGCCGGAGCTCCTGGACGAAGGCGTCGAGCACGCTGCGGTCGAGGCGTCGCACGTGCGTGAACACCGGCGCGGCGAGCAGCGGCAGCAGCCCGACACGGGACAGCACCCGGAGCACCGGCCGCGCAGCCTCACCGGTGATCGACAGCCCCGCACGCAGCAGGGTGAACGCCGGCAGCGTCCGGACCGCCCGGACGGGGTGCCGTGCGGCGTCCGCCGTCGCGACCGTCGTGCCGGACACCAGGGCCACCGACCGCACGCGCAGGGGCACCACGACCGCCAGGTGCATCCCGACGAAGGCGCCCATCGAGTGCCCGAGGACGTCCACCGTCGCGATCCCGAGCGCGTCCAGCACCGTGGTCAGCGACCCGGCGACGTCGTCCAGGTCGAACGGGTGTGCCGGTGCCGGCGACGATCCCCATCCCGGCAGGTCGACGAGCACGAGTCCCCGGTCGCCGACGCCGTCGGCAGCGGTCAGCAGCGGGGTCCAGGTCGACCAGGACCCCGCGACGCCGTGCAGCAGCAGGAGCGGGTCGGGGCCGGGCCGGTGGTGCACCACGACGGGTCCGGCGGGCGTCGGGACCTCGGTGCGCCGGAGGTGCCACGTGGCGGGCGAGGGCGACACCGGGTACGGGGCGTAGGCCTCGGTGGTGACCACACGGTCACGTGCGTCCGTGTCGATGGCGTGCACCGTGCCTCCTGTCAGCTGTCGACGCGGATGCGTCGCAGGAGGGGTTCGGAACGCTAGCCGACCGGGACGGGTGCGGCGCAGGCGGCGAGCCGGTCGAGGGCCGCCTTGTACTCCGCGACGTCGCGCTGCAGGCCGGGCTCGGTGATGATCGATGCCTTGATGCGGCCCTGCACGTCGATCACGAAGGTCGCGCGGGTGGCGAAGCCCTTGTGCTCGAGGAAGACGCCGTACTCCTTCGACACCGCGCCGTGCGGCCAGAAGTCGGCGAGGAGCTCGAAGTCGTAGCCGTTGAGCTCGGCGAACGACCGGAGCGTCGCCTTGGAGTCGACCGAGATGCCGATGAGCTCGACGCGCTGGTCCTGGAACATCGCGACGTTGTCCTGCAGGGCGCAGAGCTCGTTCGTGCAGTTCGACGAGAACGCCAGCGGGAAGAAGACGAGTGCGACCGGGCGGTTGCCGCGGAAGTCGCTGAGTCGGACGTGCTCACCGAACTGGTTCGGGAGCTCGAAGTCCGGCGCGAGAGAGCCGATCTCGAGAGCCATCGGTAGGTGTGCTTCTTCCTCGGGTGTGGGGTGTGCCCGTCGGGTCCGTGCGCACGCGGGTCGCGTGTGCACGATCGGCCATGCTACGCCGACGACACGCGAAAGCAAGCACCCGTCCACCTGCACGGCACCATCAGCATCCGAGTCGGTGCTGGGGCCTAGAGTGGACGGGGCCCCATCCGGTCGCGACCCGACCACCGGAGCCACCATGTCCACCACCACGAGAACGAACGAGGTCAAGGGTGACGGTGAACGACCAGGACCCGTACAGCACCGGGGCGAACGACCAGGACCCGCAGGAGACCGCCGAATGGCGTGAGTCCCTCGACGGATTGGTCCAGACCCACGGACACCAGCGCGGTCGCGAGATCATGCTGAGCCTGCTCAAGCGGTCCAAGGAACTGCACCTCGGTGTGCCGATGGTCCCGACGACGGACTACGTGAACACCATCGCGCCGGAGAACGAACCCGAGTTCCCCGGCGACGAGGAGCTGGAGCGCCGGTACCGCCGGTGGATCCGCTGGAACGCGGCCATCACGGTGCACCGCGCGCAGCGTCCGGGCATCAGCGTCGGCGGCCACATCTCGACGTACGCGTCGAGTGCCGCGCTGTACGAGGTGGGCTACAACCACTTCTTCCGTGCGCAGGACCACGCGTCCGGCGGCGACCAGGTCTTCTTCCAGGGCCACGCCTCCCCCGGCATGTACGCCCGCGCCTACATGGAAGGGCGTCTCGGCGAGGACCAGCTCGACGGGTTCCGTCAGGAGAAGTCCCACGCCGGCGGCGGCCTGTCGTCGTACCCGCACCCGCGCCTCATGCCGCACTTCTGGCAGTTCCCGACGGTGTCGATGGGCATCGGCCCGATCAACGCGATCTACCAGGCGCAGCAGGCCAAGTACCTGACCAACCGCGGCATCAAGGACGCCTCCGACCAGCAGGTCTGGGCCTTCCTCGGCGACGGCGAGATGGACGAGGTCGAGTCGCGCGGACAGCTCCAGGTCGCCGCGAACGACGGTCTCGACAACCTGAACTTCGTCATCAACTGCAACCTGCAGCGGCTCGACGGTCCGGTGCGCGGCAACGGCAAGATCATCCAGGAGCTCGAGGCGTTCTTCCGCGGCGCGGGCTGGAACGTCATCAAGGTCGTCTGGGGGCGTGAGTGGGACGACCTGCTCGCCCGCGACACCGAGGGCGCGCTGCTCAACCTGATGAACCAGACGCCGGACGGCGACTACCAGACGTACAAGGCCGAGAACGGCGCGTACGTCCGCGAGAACTTCTTCGGGCGCGACCCGAAGGCGCTCGAGCTCATCGAGGGCTACAGCGACGACCAGGTCTGGAACCTCAAGCGCGGTGGCCACGACTACCGCAAGGTCTACGCCGCGTTCAAGGCCGCGACCGAGCACAAGGGCCAGCCGACGGTCATCCTGGCGAAGACGGTCAAGGGCTACGGCCTCGGCCCGAGCTTCGAGGGGCGCAACGCGACCCACCAGATGAAGAAGCTCACGCTCGACAACCTCAAGCAGTTCCGCGACGAGATGCGCATCCCGGTCACCGACGCGCAGCTCGAGGAGAACCCCTACACGCCGCCGTACTACCACCCGGGCAACGACGACGAGGCGATCCAGTACATGCACGAGCGTCGTCAGGCGCTCGGCGGCTACGTGCCGGAGCGTCGCACGAAGTACACCTCGATCACCCTGCCCGAGGACTCGAAGTACCAGGTCGTGAAGAAGGGCTCCGGCAAGCAGGAGATCGCCACCACCATGGCGTTCGCCCGACTGCTGAAGGACCTGCTCCGCTCCCCGGACTTCGGCGACCGCGTCGTCCCGATCATCCCGGACGAAGCGCGCACGTTCGGCATGGACGCGTACTTCCCGTCGGCGAAGATCTACAACCCGAACGGCCAGCACTACACGTCGGTCGACCGGGAGCTCCTGCTGGCCTACAAGGAGAGCCCGCAGGGCCAGATCATCCACGTCGGCATCAACGAGGCGGGCGCCCTGGCGGCGTTCACCGCGGTCGGCACCTCGTACTCGACGCAGGGCGAGCCGCTCATCCCGGTCTACGTCTTCTACTCGATGTTCGGGTTCCAGCGCACCGGCGACGCGATCTGGGCGGCGGGCGACCAGATGGCCCGCGGCTTCATGATCGGCGCCACCGCCGGTCGCACGACCCTGACGGGTGAGGGCCTGCAGCACGCCGACGGCCACTCGCTGCTCCTCGCGACGACGAACCCGGCCGTGGTGTCCTACGACCCCGCGTACGGGTACGAGATCGGGCACATCGTGCAGGCCGGCCTCGACCGGATGTACGGCACGAACGAGGACGGCTCGCCCAAGCACAGCGACCCGAACGTCATGTACTACCTGACGGTGTACAACGAGCCGATCGTCCAGCCGGCGGAGCCCGAGGGCGTCGACGTCGACGTCGACGGGATCGTCAAGGGCATGTACCTGCTCAAGTCGAGCGAGCACGACGGCCCGAAGGCCCAGCTGCTCGCGTCCGGTGTGGCCGTGCCGTGGATCCTCGAGGCGCAGCAGCTCCTCGCAGAGGACTGGGGTGTCTCCGCCGACGTCTGGAGCGTCACGAGCTGGGGTGAGCTGTACCGCGACGGTCTCGACGCGGAGCAGCACGCGTTCCTCAACCCGAACGAGTCGCCGCGCACGCCCTACGTCACCGAGCGCCTGCTCGCCACCGAGGGGCCGGTCGTCGCGGTCAGCGACTTCATGCACCAGGTGCAGGAGCAGATCCGTCCGTTCGTGCCGACCGACTACGCCACGCTCGGCGCGGACGGCTTCGGCTTCTCGGACACCCGTCCGGCCGCGCGCCGCTTCTTCCACATCGACGGCCCCTCGGTCGTCGTGCGGACGCTGCAGCAGCTCGCCCGCCAGGGCAAGGTCGACGGCGCACTCGTCCAGCAGGCGATCGACAAGTACCGCCTGCACGACGTGACCGCCGGCACCACGGGCAGCGCGGGCGGCGAGAGCTGATCAGCCGGTGACGCCAGTCCGACCGGACACCGAGGGGCTGTCCAAGGCCCAGAGCCAGGAGAGCGCGCGCGAGCGGGCGCTCTCCTGGCTCCGTCAGGTGTCCGGGGAACTCTCCACCGCCACCATCAAGCGGCTCGAGGACACCCTCCCCTGGTACAGCGAGATGCCACCGGGGCGCCGTTCGGCCGTCGGGCTCGTCGCCCAGGCGGGCATCACCTCGTTCATCAGCTGGCTCGAGGGCACCGCGTCGACGCCGTGGATCGCCGCGGCCGACGTCTTCGGTTCGGCTCCGCGTGAACTCCTGCGCTCGGTGAGCCTGCAGCAGACCCTGCAGCTCATCCGCGTGGTCGTCACCGTGGTCGAGGAACGCGCCGCCGACGACGAGATGCTGCAGGAGGCGATCCTCAAGTACTCGCGGGACATCGCCTTCGCGGCGGCGGACGTCTACGCGCGCGCCGCCGAGGCCCGCGGGCTGTGGGACGCCCGACTCGAGGCGCTCGTGGTGGACTCGATCCTGTCGGGCGAGTACGACGACGAACTCCCGTCCCGGATCGCGGCCCTCGGCTGGCACGGACACGGCGAAGTGGCGGTGCTCGTCGGCACGGCGCCGAAGCAGCTCGAGGTCGACCAGGTGCGCCGCACCGCCCGCCACATGGACGCCGACGTGCTCGTCGGGGTGCAGGGCTCGCGGCTCGTCGTGGTGATCGGCCGCTCCACCCCGCGGGACGACGTGCCCGAGGGCGAGGACCCGGTCTCGTTCACCGCCATCGCGCAGGCGCTCGAACCGCTGTTCGGCGAGGGCCACCTGGTCCTCGGCAACGAGGTCCCCGGGGTCGTCGACGCCTCCACCAGCGCGAAGGCGGCCCTCGCCGGGTTCGCCGTCGCACGCGCCTGGCGGGGCGTGCCGCGTCCGGCACTGGCCGACGACCTGCTGCCCGAGCGTGCCCTGGCCGGCGATCCGCTCGCCCGGTCCGCCCTGGTGCAGCGCATCTACGTGCCGTTGAAGGACCAGTCCACCGAACTCCTGCAGACCCTGTGGTGCTACCTGGACACCGGGCGGTCACTCGAGGCCACGGCGCGCGAGCTCTTCGTGCACCCGAACACCGTCCGCTACCGCCTGCGCCGCGTCGCGGACATCATCGGGTGGGACGCCACGCACGCGCGGGATGCCCTGATCGTGCAGTCCGCCCTGATCCTCGGCGCCATGTCGGAATCGGCCACGGGTCGTCGCCGGATCACCCCGCGCCGGTAGGGATCCGACAATGTCACGCGGGGTTTCGTGTGGGAAGCCCACACGGGCCCCGCGGTGCATGAGCGACAGGATTGTCCGGTGATCGTCGTCGTCGCGCCCGGACAGGGCTCCCAGACCCCCGGCTTCCTCGCCCCCTGGCTCGAGGACGCCGCCGTTCGTGAACGCGTCGGGCAGTGGTCCGAGTCGATCGGGGTGGACCTCGCCGCGCACGGCACCACGTCGGACGCCGACACCATCAAGGACACCGCGCTCGCACAGCCGCTCATCGTCGCCGCCGGTCTCGTGACCGCCGACGCCCTGCTCGCCGACGGCCGCCGTGCGCTGGTCGGCGGGGTCGCCGGACACTCGGTCGGCGAGTTCACGGCCGCCGCGGTCGCCGGGATCCTCGAACCGACCGACGCCGTCTCGCTGGTCGCCGAGCGCGGCCGGGCCATGGCGGACGCCGCTGCGCTCGAGCCGACCTCGATGGCCGCCGTCCTCGGTGGCGACGCCGACGGGGTCGCGGCCGCACTGCAGCAGCACGGACTCGTCCCCGCGAACCACAACGGTGGCGGCCAGACCGTCGTCGCCGGCGCCGCCGACGCCATCGCCGCGCTCGTCGCCGACCCGCCCGCCAAGGCCCGCGTGATCCCGCTCGCGGTCGCCGGTGCGTTCCACACCCGGTACATGGCCCCCGCCGTCGAGCGGGTCGCCCCGGTCGCCGCCGCCGCCACGGTGCAGGACCCGACCCTGCCGATCTGGACGAACGCCGACGGCTCCCGGGTCGACGACGGTCGCCGGTTCGTCGACCTGATGGTCCAGCAGATCGCGAACCCCGTGCACTGGGACGCGGTCATGGAGTCCTTCTCCGCCGCCGGCGTGACCGGCATCATCGAGCTCGCACCGGCCGGTGCCCTCGTCGGCCTGGCGAAGCGCGGCCTGCGCGGCACGCCGTCCGTCGCCATCAAGACCCCCGAGGACCTGCCCGCAGCGATCGACCTGCTGCAGCGCGCGGGCCAGGAAGCAGACGCATCCGCATGACCGAACGCCCCGCACTGTCCCAGCGCCGCGGCCACGAGTTCACCCGCATCCTGGCGTTCGGCGCCGCCCGCGGCGAGAACGTCGTGCCGAACGACGACCTCGTCGGCCCGATCGACTCGTCCGACGAGTGGATCCGCCAGCGCACCGGGATCATCACCCGCAAGCGCGCCGGCAAGGACGTCGAGGCCGTCGACCTCGCCGAGACCGCCGCGCGCGAGGCGATCGAGAAGGCCGGCATCGAGCCGTCGCAGATCGGCGTCGTCCTGGTCAGCACCGTGACGCACACCGTCGCGACGCCGTCGATGGCGTCGCTGCTCGCCGAGCGGATCGGCGCCACCCCCGCGGCCGCGTACGACATCAGCGCCGCCTGCGCCGGGTACGCCTACGGCATCGCCCAGGCCGACTCGTTCATCAAGTCCGGACTCGCCGACCACGTGCTGGTCGTCGGGGCCGAGAAGCTCAGCGACGTGGTCGACCCGACCGACCGTTCGATCTCGTTCCTGCTCGGTGACGGCGCCGGCGCGGCCGTCGTCGGCCCGAGCGACTTCCCCGGCATCGCCCCCACCATCTGGGGTTCCGACGGCTCCAAGTGGGACGCCATCGGCATGACGGCGACCTACAACGAGTGGGAGGCCGGCGCACCCCGCCCGACCATGCGCCAGGCGGGCCAGACGGTCTTCCGCTGGGCCGTGTGGGAGATGGTCAAGGTGGCCCGCGAAGCCCTCGAGACCGCCGGCGTCCGGCCGGAGGACCTCGCCGCGTTCGTGCCGCACCAGGCGAACATCCGCATCATCGACGAGTTCGCGAAGCAGCTCGGCCTGCCCGAGTCGGTCACGATCGCCCGCGACATCACCACCACCGGCAACACCTCGGCCGCGAGCATCCCGCTCGCCACGCACCGCCTGCTCGAGGAACACCCCGAGCTGTCCGGCGGGCTCGCGCTGCAGATCGGCTTCGGTGCCGGACTCGTGTTCGGCGCGCAGGTCGTCGTGCTCCCCTGAACCCACCCGGCCGCGCACCCGCGCGACCACCCCGACCAGCCTCCGGGCGCGAGCACGCTGCGTGCCCTAGGCTGGTCCACGGTCAAACGACACCCCCTCAAGGAGAAACTCATGGCCCTGTCCAACGAAGAAGTCCTCGCCGGCCTGGCCGAGCTGATCAACGACGAGACCGGTATCGCCACCGACACCGTCGCCGCCGACAAGTCCTTCACGGACGACCTCGACATCGACTCCATCTCGATGATGACCATCGTGGTCAACGCCGAGGAGAAGTTCGACGTGAAGATCCCGGACGAAGAGGTCAAGAACCTCAAGACCGTGGGCAACGCGGTCGACTACATCGTCAAGGCCCAGGCCTGACACGAGCTTCCTGAGCGCCGCGGCCAGCGGTCACCGTCGGCCGCGGCGCTCATCTTGTTCCCCAACGAAAGAACCGTCGTTCCATGACCAAGAAGACCGTCGTCGTCACCGGGATCGGTGCGATCTCACCCCTCGCCGCGACTGCCCCGGAAACGTGGGACGCGCTGCTCGCCGGCAAGTCCGGCATCACCCGCATCGAGGACCCGCGCTACGCCGAGCTCGAGCTCCCCGTGGAGTTCGCCGGCCAGGCGCGCCGGTTCCTCACCGATCAGCTCACCCGCCCCGAGTCGAAGCGCCTGGACCCGTCCTCGCAGCTGTCGCTCGTCGCGGCGCGTGAGGCGTGGGCCGACGCCGGCATCGACGCCGAGTCCGTCGTCCCCGAGCGCCTCATCGTCGACTGGGCGACCGGCATCGGCGGTGTGAACACCCTGCTCGACGCGTGGGACACCCTGCGCGAGAAGGGACCGCGTCGGGTCCTGCCGATGACGGTCCCGATGCTCATGGCGAACGGCCCGGCCGCGGCCATCGAGATGGAGTTCGGCGCCCGTGGCGGCGCCCGCACCTACCTGTCGGCCTGCGCCTCGTCGACCGAGTCGCTGGCCGAGGCCTACCGCCACGTCGCCGACGGGGACGCCGACATCGTGATCACCGGTGGCGCCGAGGCCGCCCTGCACCCGCTGCCCCTGGCGGCGTTCGCGGCGATGCAGGCCCTGTCCCGCCGCAACGACTCCCCCGAGACCGCGTCGCGTCCGTACGACGTCACGCGTGACGGCTTCGTGCTCGGTGACGGCGCAGCGGCGCTCATCCTCGAGTCGAAGGAGCACGCCGAGGCCCGCGGGGCGACGATCTACGCCGAGGTCGCCGGAGCCGGCATCACCTCGGACGCGTTCCACATCACGGCACCGGACCCCGAGGGCAGCGCTGCCGCCCGTGCGGTCCTGCAGGCGCTCGACCACGCCGGCGCCAGCCGCGAGGACGTGGTGCACGTCAACGCGCACGCCACCTCGACGCCGGTCGGCGACGTCGCCGAGTACCACGCGATGCGTCGCGTCTTCGGCGACCACCTCGACGACATCGTCGTGTCGGCGACCAAGGCGTCGACGGGTCACCTGCTCGGCGGTGCCGGTGCGATCGAGGCCGCGTTCACGGTCCTCGCCCTGCACAACCGCGTCGCACCGCCCACGATCAACCTGCACGACCAGGACCCGGAGATCGTCATGGACGTCGCGCGCGAGCCGCGTGCGCTGCCCGACGGTGACCTGCTCGCGGTGAGCAACTCGTTCGGCTTCGGCGGCCACAACGCCGTGGTCGCGTTCCGCAGCGTCTGATCCGTCGCACCCTGCCAGGAGGCCCGTCCCGCGTCGTCGGGGCGGGCTTCCGTCGTCCGGTGGCGCTGTCCAGGGTCCGGCCCGCGGGGGCGTGTGTCCGTCAGCCGACGCGGTGCAGCCAGACGACGGGGTTGCCCTCGGCCGCGTGGCGGAAGGGCTCGAGCTCGTCGTCCCATGCCTGGCCCAGGGCGAGTCGGAGCTCGCGGTGGAGTTCGAGCGCGTTGCTGCCCGCGACCTCCATGGCGTAGCGGACGCGGTCCTCGGGGATGACCATGTTGCCCGTGACGTCGGTCTGCGCGTAGAACACCCCGAGGTCGGGGGTGTGCATCCAGCGGCCGCCGTCGGACTCGGTCGTCGGTTCCTCGGTGACCTCGTAGCGCAGGTGCTCCCAGCCGCGCAGCGCGGAGGCGATCGCGGCACCGGCACCCACCGCACCGGTCCACGTGAACTCGGTCCGACGTGCACCGTCCTGTGCCGGCTGGTCGAGCCACGAGAAGTTCACGGCGCGGTTCATCGCGCGACCTGCTGCCCATTCGACGTGCGGGCAGAGCGCGCGGGGTGAGGAGTGCACGTAGAGCACTCCTGTCGTCGTTCCGTTCACGGTTCCTCCGATACGTCAGGTGCGACTTCCCCATCGACCTGGTGCGGAGGATCCGAGCGGCTGCGAGCCACGGAACCATTCGGTATGCGATTGTGATGTCCGTACAGGACACGCCCATTATGCAGCGTTCCGGCTGGGAACGGCAAGGACCTCGCCGGGTGCGATCCGGTTCAGTGCAGGACGGTGCCCGCGGCGTCGACGGGGTGCCGCTCCCCCGCCGTGATCGGCACGGTGACGCGGTTGTCCTCGGGTGGGATCGGGCAGGCGAACTGGTACGAGAACGCGCATGGCGGCAGCACCAGCAGGTTCCAGTCGAGCTCGACCGGGCCTGCGGCGCCCGGGTCGTCGAGGTACAGGAACCGACCCATGGAGTACGTGCTCCCGGGGTCGTCCTCGGGCAGGGCGCTCGTGGCGTCCTGCACGATGAGCTGCAGCCGGGGTGCACCCCGGAACGCTGCCGACCGGACCGCGACGAACCGGACCGTGGTGCTGCCGACGGCCGTCTCGATGTGCCCGGCGACCGGAAGGGCGTCGCCGGCGGCGTCGAGGACGCTGCCACGGGCCTCCCGGTCGTCACCGGGACCATCCCCCAGCGGGACGTACGTGCCGGACCGCACCCAGTCGTCGGACCGGTCGAACCGGGCGATCCGCGCGAACCGCTGGATCGGCTCCGCCGCCGGGTCCCAGACGCGCAGCGTCGAACCGGACACGGTGCCCGCGAAGCCGTCGGGGAACACGACGACGGACGGCACCACGGCGGTGTCACCGGCAACGAGGACGGTGCCGTCCACCGGCGCGTCGTCCACGACGACGCCGTCGGCCGCGGCAGCCGTCACGGTGAGGCCGCCTGCCGTCGGCGCCCAGGTGCCCGGCACCGGCCACACCGGCTGCGGGTGGTCGACGCGCTGGGCGTTCACGAGCGCGAGCGGACCCCGGGGGCCGCGCGCCCAGCGATCGCGTTCGCCGACGTGCGCGGCGAAGGCGGCGTCGGTCACGCCAGCTCCTGGCGCGGGTAGATGACCTTCTGCACGATGATGATGACCGACGCGGCGACGGGCAGGGCGACCAGGGCACCGAGCACGCCGCCGATCGTGCCACCGGCCACCGCGGCGATGACCACGAGAGCACCGGGCACCTGCACGGCACGCGACATGATGCGCGGCGAGATGAGGTAGGCCTCGACCTGCATGTAGACGAGGTAGTAGATCGCCGCGGCAAGGGCGGTCGCGGGCGACGCGAACAGGCAGAGCAGCGAGATCACGACCGCGGCTCCGAGGGTGCCGACGAGCGGGATGAGCGACCCGAGGAACGCGAACGACGCCAGCAGCACCGGCAGCGGCGCACCGATGATGAGCAGGAACACCAGGCTCAGGATGCCGTTGATGAGCGCCTGCGACACCTGCCCGACCACGTACCGACCGACCGCCTGGGTGATCTGCTCGCTGACGTCGATGAAGTTCTCGCGGCGCGACGCCGGCACGAACCGGTACGCCGCACGCTTCATCCCCCGCATCGACGCGAGGAAGTAGAGCATCAGGATGAGGACGATGAGGACGCCGGTGAGCCCGGACAGGATGCCGCTGCCGACCGCCAGGATCCCGCCGCCGACGCTGAGCAGGTTGCCCGGGTTCTCGACGAACGACTGCACGGACTCGAGGGCGTGGTCGATGTCGAACGACCCGGCGAACTGCTTCGACAGGTCCTGCACCCACTGCTGCTTCGAGATGTCGTCGACGACCTCGGGGAAGTTCTGGATCAGGTTCGTCGCCTGCTCGACCAGGATCGGGACGACCGCGAACACGACGGCGGCGAACACCCCGAGGACGCCCACCACCACGATCGTGATCGCCGCCCACCGCGGGATGATCCGCTCGAGGAACGACACCAGCGGGTCGATGCCCAGCGCGAGGAACAAGGCGACCCCGATGTAGACGAGGACGGTGCTGAGCTCGCCGATGATGGTGCCGGCGAGCAGCGCGACGAGCACACCGATGGCACCCATGAACCCGATGCGGAAGGCGTTGACGCGCACGCCGGTGCCACCACGGGTCACCTCGAACGTCACGTTGGGCGTCGGGCTGTGGTCCTCTTGCTGCGGTGTGTCGCGCTTTCTCGGCAGGTGCACGTAGGGCGGGCGGGACTTGAACCCGCGAATCGTTCGGTTATGAGCCGACTGCCTTGACCAGCTTGGCTACCGCCCCTCGACGACCCTCAGGCCACCGGTTCCCCACGATACAGCGCCTCGAACGTCGAGAGCGTGCGGTTGATGTCGTGTGCCTCGATCATGGCCGTACTGCGCTGCCGCATGGCCGTGTACTGCGCTTCGGGGGCCGTGAGCACGGCCTCGAGCTTGGCGGCGAGGTCGTGCTCGTCGCCCGGGACGAACAGGTACCCGTTGCCGTCGATCAGGTGGGGCAGGGCCATCGAGTCCGCGGCGACGACCGGCAGTCCGGACGCCATCGCCTCGAGCGAGGAGATGCTCTGCAGCTCGGCGGTCGAGGGCATCGCGAACACCGTGCCGTTCGTCAGGGCGGTGCGCTTGGCCTCGTCCGAGACGAACCCGAGGAAGCGGACGCGGTCCTCGAGCCCGAGCTCCTTCGCCAGGGCGGTGAGCTTCGGGATCATCTCGCCGTCGCCGACGATCGTCAGGGTCGCCGCCAGCGAACCGGGCAGCAGGGCCACGGCGCGGACCAGGACGTCGAGGTTCTTCTCCGGCGCGACCCGGCCGACGAACACGATGTCGTTGTTCGCCGGTCGACCCTCGCGTGCGACGTAGCGGGACGCGTCGATGCCGCAGGAGATGGCGAGCACGCGCTGCCCGGCGATGGCCTTCCGCAGGTAGTCGGCGGCCAGGTTGGTCGGCGTCGTGATGGTGTCCGCGAGCCGGTAGGTCTTCGCGGCGTCGCTCCACGCGATCTTCAGCGCGATCGGCAGCGTCCACTTGCCGAACGGCGTGTACTCGAGCAGGTTCTCCGGCATGAAGTGGTTCGTCGCGACGACCCGGATGCCGCGCGCGTTCGCCTCGGGGACGATGCCGCGGCCGATGACGACGTGCGACTGGATGTGCAGGACGTCCGGCTTGACGGCGTCGAGGATCGGGCCGGTCCACTTCCTGACGCTCCACGGCCACACGAAGCGGAGCCAGGCGTGCAGGGGCCACTTGTACGACTTCAGGCGGTGCACGACGAGGGTCACGCCCTGGTGCTCTTCGTCGAAGGTGCCGTACTGGCGGCTCGACGCCGGGGCGACGACGTGGACCTCGTGCCCGCGCTCGGCCAGGCCGACGGCGAGCTGCTCGGCGAAGGTGGCGGCGCCGTTGACGTCCGGCGGGAAGGTGTCCGCGGCGATCAGGACGCGCAACGGTCGGTGCCCGCCCGTCGCACCCGTCGGTTCGGCGGTGGCGGTGGTGACGTCTCCTGACACGGCGGGCGTCGTCCTCTCGTGGGCGATTGCTGGTCGGACTGCGACGGTACCGCACCTGGTTCCGCTGCCGCGTCAGCCGCGCGGAGGACCCCGTGGTCCCCCGGGGTGACGCAGCCCCAGCCGTCAGGCGCGGGTCTGGGGGTGGTGCTTGGCGAGCAGGAACACCCCGGTGATGGCGATGCCGGCCGCGACCACGAACCCGGCGACCGCACCCCACGGCGCCCCGGACGCCTCGTCGAGGACGATGACGCCGATCCCGACCGCGACGATCGGGTCGATCACCGTCAACCCCGCGATCACCAGGTCGGCCGAGCCGCTCGAGTACGCGTTCTGCACGAAGTACCCGCCGAGCGATGCCGCCACGACCACCCCGACGATCGCGAGCACCGTCAACCAGTCGAACGTGCCGTTCACGAACCGGTTCAGCACGACCTTGGCCAAGGTCGCCACGAAGCCGTACAGGACGCCGGCGCCGACGATGTAGTAGAGCGCGCTCTTGTGCTTGGCCACGAGCCGGAACGACACGAGCACCAGCACCAGGACCACGGCCAGGATCACCAGGACGGTGACGAGCTGCTGCCGGGTGATGGCGCTCTCGTGCCCGACGAAGGCCGCGATGCCGACGAAGATCGCGACACCGATGATGCACGTCCACACCGCACGCCGCGCTCGACGCCCCAGCGGCACGCCCGACGACCGGGACGAGAACCACGTCGTGATCACGAGCGCGACGGCGCCGAGGGGCTGCACCACGATCAGGGGCGCGAAGGTGATGCTGACCAGCTGCAGGACGACCGCGATGCCGAGCATCAGCGTGCCGAGCACCCAGGAGCCGCTCGAGAGCAGGCCGACCACGTGCCGGACGCTCAGCCCCTTCGACTGCCGCCCGAGCCGTGCCTCGACCCGCTGCACGCCGCGACTCTGGAACTGCGCACCGAGGGACAGGAACACCGCACCGATGAGCGCGACCGGGATCATGAGCGCCTGGAACGGCGTGAGGTTGCTCACTGCGTCCGGCAGCTGGAGGTCCGTCGTCACGCGTCGAGGCTACCGTTCCGCGCCGGATAACCTGGGTGAATGGCCGTTCTCCCGATCCGCATCACCGGCGAACCCGTCCTGCACGAGCGTGCAGCCGAGGTCACCGAGTTCGATGACGACCTCCGTTCGCTCGTCGCCGACATGTTCGAGACCATGGACCTCGCCCCGGGCGTCGGGCTGGCCGGACCCCAGGTCGGCGTCGGCAAGCGCCTGTTCGTGTACTCGTACACCGACGACGACGAGGTCCTGCACCGTGGTGCCGCCGTGAACCCCGTCCTGTGGATCAGCCCGCCGGTCCCCGAGTCCGTCGACGAGCTCGACGAGGACGACGAGTCCGAGGGCTGCCTGTCCGTGCCGGGCGAGCGCTTCCCGCTCCGACGTTCCGGCAGCGCACTGCTCCGCGCGTTCGACGAGCACGGCGAACCCTTCGAGGTCCGGGCCGACGGTTGGCTCGCGCGCGTCTTCCAGCACGAGTACGACCACCTGGACGGCTGGCTCTACGCCGACCGCCTGGTGCACCCCTACGGCAAGCAGGTCGCGAAGGCGATCCGCAAGAACAGCTGGGGCGGCCCCGGCCAGTCGTGGCTGCCGGGTCGCGACCACCCCGAGGGCTGACGGCCAGGAGGCCCGGCTCAGCTCCGGTACGTCGACAGTGCGTCGCGCAGGTGGTCGGTCTCCGGGTGCCCCGGGCAGTACTGCAGGAGCCCGGCCGCGACGTGCGCGGCGCCGTCGTCGGCCACGGCCGACGTCCACGGGTCCGTGCCGGTCACGGCGCAGGTGCTCGCGAGCTCGACGAGCGTCGCGTCACCGCGGGCCGCGTCGACCGCGGCCTGCTGCTGCGCCGACGGCACCGAGCCCGTGAGCCGCTTCGCGGTGCACGAGGTCCGTTCGTCCTCCCACACCGCGGAGTACGTCGTGTAGGTCTCGGGGTCGCCGTCGTCGCACACGAACGCGAACACGACCGGCGAGGCACCCGACCCGAGCCCGGTCTCCGAACTCGTGGGCTCCTCGGACGAATCGGTGTCCGGTCCGGCACCGCTGCACCCGACCAGCACCGGCGCGACCACGACCGCGAGCAGCACGCCGAGGAGCGCGTCGCGGGTCGGACGGGATCGG
This sequence comes from Curtobacterium sp. ABR8, assembly GCF_057812125.1. Classification (NCBI taxonomy): domain Bacteria; kingdom Bacillati; phylum Actinomycetota; class Actinomycetes; order Micrococcales; family Microbacteriaceae; genus Curtobacterium; species Curtobacterium sp. ABR8. The sequence continues at coordinate 1,831,285 of NZ_CM173818.1, read as the reverse complement.
TGCACCTGTGAACGCTAACAGCAACTGCCCGGCAGGAGCCGCACGGCCGCTCCTGCGATGATGGTCGGGCACGCCCCGCCCTGGAGGTCCTCATCCCCCGCCTGCACTCCCGCCCCGTCCGCGTCGCCGCCCTCGTGGTCGTCGCCGTGGCTGCCCTGTTCGTCGCCGTCTGGCACCTCGGCCGCCCGACCATCGTCAACGACGAGTTCGTGTACCTGCGGGCGAGCTGGGCCTACGTGCACGGCAACTTCTCGCTCAACCTCGAGCACCCGCCGACGGCGAAGTACCTGTACGGCATCGCGCAGCTCGTCGTCGGGCAGGGACCGCTCGGGCCCCGCCTGGTCGCCGCGGCCGCGATGCTCGGCACCGGCGTGGTCCTGCTCGTCTGGTTGCGGCGCGAGGTCGGCTTCTGGACAGGACTCCTCGCCGCGGGCGCGTGGTGGCTGACGCCGCGCGGGTCCGGCGCCGGCTGGGCCGAGGCCGGCTCGGTCATCGGCGCGCGGATCGACCGCTTCGCGATGCTGGAGCCCCTGATGGTGTTCTTCGCGGTCGCCTCGCTCGCAGCCGCCTGGACCTGGATGCGCACCGGCAACCGCTGGTGGATCGCGGCCGCGGGTGCGCTGCTCGCGATGTCGGTGACGTCGAAGGTCTCGACCGCGGTGCTCGTGCTCGCGATCGGCGCGTTGCCGCTGCTGTTCCGGCGCTGGCGCGACCTGGGCGTCGGTGCACTGTTCGGCGGCCTCGCGTTCGTGGTCGTCTTCGTGCTCCTGTACCTGCCGGTGGGGCTGTTCACCGCCATCGGGCACATGCTGAAGTTCCAGGCGCAGCAGAACGCGCACGGACACCCGACGACGATCCTCGGCACGATCTACCCCGCAGCCCCGTGGTGGGCGAACTTCGCGTTCCTGGCGGCCGGCACCGGCTGGTTGCTGCTCTCGGTGCTCCTCGTCGGCGTCGTCTGCGCCTTCGCGATCCGGCCGGACCGGCTCGTCGCGTTCCTCGGCATCGCGCTCGGCGTCTTCCTCGTCTTCTACGTCATCGTCGCGAACGTCTCGCTCCCCTACTACTACGACGCGTGGATGCCGCTCGTCATCGCGCTCGCGGCGATCGGGTACGCCCGGCTGACCGCGGTGCGCCCGCCCGTCGGTCGCATCGTGGCCACGGTGCTCGTGGCGTCGTTGCTCGTGCCGGCGGTACGGCTCGGCGTCGCGGTGGCGCAGTCCCGTCCGAGCGGCATCGCCCTGCTCTCCGATGCGCTCCAGGTGCGCGGCAAGGACTCCGAGGGCGTGCTGTTCGCCCGGTTCAGCGCGAACACCTGGCGGATCTACCTGCCCGAGCGTGGCACGCAGAAGCCGCAGTACGGACCCTTCGACGCGATCGTCGTCGGGCACGACGACCGCCGCGCCATGCCGCACCAGGTCGCGGAGTTCCTGTCCGAGTACGCCGACCAGCTCGACCACTTCCGGCTCGACTACCTCGACGTCTACGTGACCAAGACCGGCACGATCGACGACAACAACCGTGACGGCACGCTCCGCATCGAGCCGGACACCCCCGCGTCCTGATCGGCGCGCCCGCGCGACGCGCGGCCGCGGGCACCGCCCCTGAAACACAAACGGCCCGGAAACGCAAACGGCCCGGATCCGTGAGGATCCGGGCCAGACGCTCCCCGAGTTGGACTCGAACCAACAACCTGCCGGTTAACAGCCGGCTGCTCTGCCAATTGAGCTATCGAGGATCACTGTCCGCTGGCGAATGTCGTGCGAACAACGGGTAACAGCATAGCAGCACCGCGGGGCCACTCACCGCATCGGACACGCCGCCCGGGCGCGCCGCGACGCGCACCCCGGTGCAGCGCTGTTCCTCAGTACCCGGCGACCGGGTCGACGACGCCGACGAACCCCTCGCCGCTGCCGTCGAGGAACGCCGTGGTGTTGAGCCGCACCCGCTCGGCGAGCAGCGGCGCGACCATCTCCGGGGTGTCCGCCTGGTGCGGCGTGATGACCGCGCCGGGCTCGGACCACAGCGGGTGGCCGTCGGGCAGCGGCTCGGGGTCGGTGACGTCGAGCCCCGCGCCGGCGATCGCACCCGTTCGCAGGGCGTCGACCAGGGCGTTGGTGTCCACGAGTCCCCCGCGGGCGATGTTCACGAGCCGGGCGGACGGCTTCATGATCGCGAACTGCCGCGCGCCGAACAGCTTCGCGGTGCCCGAGGTCATGGCGGCGGCGATCATCACGACGTCGGCGTCGGGCAGGACCGCGTCGAGCTGGTCGGTCGTGACGGTGCGGGAGGCGCCGTCCACCGGGTCGGCCGAGCGGCGCACCACGGTGACGTCGACGTCGAACGGGGCGAGCAGGCGGATGTACTCGAGCGCGATCCCGCCCGCACCGATGACGACGACGTTGCGGCCGTACAGCGACACACCCTCGGGCTCGGTGGCCCACGAGTGCGCACGGGCACGCTTCTGCAGCACCCGCAGCGTCCCGAGGGTCAGCGCCAGGGCGTGCTCGGCGACGGGTTCGGCGTACGCGCCCTTCGCCGAGGTGAAGAGGACGCGGTCCCCGTGCTCCTGGATGAGGTGCGCGAAGGCGTCGACACCGGCGAACGGCAACTGCACCCAGCCGACACCCGGAGCGGCGTCGAGCGCGTCGGCGAGCCCGGACGGGTCGCGGGGGTCCAGCCAGACGAGCCCGCGGGTCTGGGCGTCGAGCGGCGCGACGGTCCCGCCGGCCTCGGTCACCGCGGTGACGTGCAGGTCGGTCGGTTCCGGCAGCACGGCGACGGGACCGGACTGCGGCGCGTCGATCGGCAACGGGGCACCGGAGGTCGGGACGACGGCGCGGTGGCCTCGGGTGGCGGTGCTCACGGGTTCTCCTGTCGGTCCGTGCGGGGGCCGGTGCCGGCGGCGACCGGTCGGCGCGGCGCCGTCGAGCGGCGCGGGGCGGTGGCTGCCGGGCGTCGCTTGACGCCGCGGGCCGCGGTCGCAGCCAGGGTCTTCACGTAGGGGTCGACGGGGTTGTCGAGGACCTCGTCGAAGGTGCCGAGGCCGACGAGCCGGGCGTCGGCCATCACGGCGACGCGGTCCGCCAGGGCACCCGCTTCGCGCAGGTCGCTGGACACCACGACGGCGGAGAACTGCCGGTTGCGCTGCAGGGTCGCCAGTGCCTCGAGCACCGACTGGCGCACGAGCACGTCGACACCGCGGGCGGGCTCGTCGGCGACCAGGAGCTGCGGTTCCAGCACGAGGGCCCGCGCCAGGGCGACGCGCTGCCGCTGCCCGCTGGACAGTTCCCAGGTGTTCAGGCGCATCACGCCGAGCGGCAGGTGCACGGCGTCGACCAGTCGGGCGACGATCAAGCCGGCCTCCTTCCGGTCGAAGCGGCGGTCGCGCTGGTAGATCGGTTCGGCGATGGCCTCGCCGACCGTCAGGTCCGGGCTGAGCCGGTCGGCACCGTCCTGCGGCAGGTAGCCGATGCGTCCGCTCAACCGTTCGAGCTTCCGTGACGAACCGCGCAGACCGCGGGTCTTCTGGCCGAGGACGGTGAGTTCGCCCCCGACGATGTGGCGACGGAGCGCACCGTCGCCCTCGCCGTGCGACCCGAGCTGGCCCGCGATCGCGGCGGCGAAGGTCGACTTGCCGGACCCCGACTCCCCGAGCAGCGCGAGGATCTCGCCCTGCCGCACGGTCAGGCTGACCCCGTCGACCGCTCGGATCGACTCGGACCCCCGTCCGCCCCGGTACTCGATCGACACGTCGTCCGCGACGACCGCCGGTCCGTTGACCGCGATCATGGGTCCCCTTCCACGCCGCCCCCTGGCGGCGGTTCGCGACGGACCGCGCTGGCAGGACCGTCGTGCGTACAGCTGTGGAGGCGACCGCCCAGGAGGCCCGGCGTGCGTCGACGACGCAGGTCGGGCCTCCTGGGCGGGTCACGTCGGGTCAGGACCCGGCGTTCTCCAGTCGCTCCAGCGTACGCCGTCGCTCGGCCTGCTCCGCAGGGTCCGGCACCGGGAGCGACGCCAGCAGGCGCTGCGTGTACGGGTGCTGCGGGGCACCGAGGACCTGCGCCGTCGTGCCCACCTCGACCAGGTCTCCGCGGTAGAGCACGGCGATCCGGTCGGACAGCGCGCCCACGACCGCCAGGTCGTGGCTGATGAACAGCGACGCGAAGCCCAGGTCCTGCTGGAGCTCGAGGAAGAGCTCCAGCACGCGCGCCTGCACCGACACGTCGAGCGCGCTCGTCGGCTCGTCGGCGATGAGCAGCTTCGGCCGGAGCGCGAGCGACCGGGCGAGCGAAGCGCGCTGACGCTGGCCGCCGGAGAGCTCGTGCGGGTAGCGGTCGCCGTACGCCTTCGGCAGCTGGACAGCCTCGAGGAGTTCGTCGACGCGCTGGCGGGCCGCACGGGGGCTCGACACCTCCTTGTGGACGACCAGCGGCTCGGCGACGCACTCGGCGATCGTGAGCAGCGGGTTGAACGAGGTCGCCGGGTCCTGGAACACGAACCCGATGTCCTTCCGCAGGTGCTTGAACTCCCGCTCGCGGTAGCCGAGCATCTCCGCACCGAGGACCTTCAGGGACCCGCCGGTGACCTTCGTCAGGCCGGCCATCGCGCGCCCGATCGTGGTCTTGCCGGAACCGGACTCGCCCACCAGTCCGAGGACCTCGCCGGGACGGATCGCCAGGTCGACGCCCTTCACGGCCTTGAACGCGGGCGAACCGAGGCGGCCCGGGTACTCGATCTCGAGCCCCTTCGCCTCGACCAGCGGTGTGACGTCCTCGGTGATCGCGGCACGGCGGGCGGTCCCCGTCGACGCCTCGAGCCGGGGCACCGCGGCGAGCAGCCGCTTCGTGTAGTCGGCCTGCGGCCGCGCGAAGAGGTCCGTCGCCGACGCCTCCTCCACGATCTCACCCTGGTACATCACGGCGACGCGGTCGGCGAGGTCGGCCACCACGCCCATGTTGTGGGTGATGATCACGATCGCGGTGCCGAACTCGTCGCGGCACCGGCGGAGCAGGTCGAGGATCTCGGCCTGCACCGTCACGTCGAGCGCCGTGGTCGGCTCGTCGGCGATGATCACCGACGGCTCGAGCGCGAGCGCACTCGCGATGACCACACGCTGCTTCTGCCCACCGGAGAACTGGTGCGGGTAGTGGTCGACGCGGGTCTCGGGGTCGGGGATGCCGACGCGACCGAGGTAGTCGATCGCCTTCGCCCGTGCCTCCTTCTTCGACATCCCGCCGTGGGCGCGGAGCCCCTCGGCGATCTGCCACCCGACGGTGAACACCGGGTTGAGGGCGGTCGACGGCTCCTGGAAGACCATCGCCCCGGCGGTCCCCCGCAGGCTGCGGAGCTTCTGCGCGCCCACGCTCACCACGTCGGTGCCGTCGAGCAGCACCGCGCCGCCGAGCGTCGCCGTCTCCGGCATCAACCGGAGCATCGCGCGAGCGGTGACGGACTTGCCGGAGCCGGACTCGCCGACCAGGGCGAGGACCTCGCCGGGACGGACGTCGAGGCTGACGCCCTTGACCGCGTCGACGGCGCCGCCGTCGGTGGCGAAGGTGACGGTCAGGTCGTCGACGACGACGACGGGTGCGTTCTCGGTGTCGGTCGTCATGCGCCCGCTCCATCCGCGGTGGCCGTGTTGCGCGCGTCGCGCGTGGACACCAGCTGCTTCAGCCGTCGGCGCGCACGCAGACGGGGGTCGGAGATGTCGTTGAGGCTCTCGCCGATGAACGTCACACCGAGGACGAGCACCACGATCGCGACACCCGGGTAGACGCCGGTCCACCAGACGCCGCTCGCGACGTCGGACAGCGCGCGGCTGAGGTCGTAGCCCCACTCGGCGCCGGACGTCGGACCGATGCCGAACCCGAGGAAGCCGAGGCCGGCCAGGGTCAGGATCGCGTCGCTGGCGTTCAGCGTCAGGATCAGCGGCAGGGACCGCGTCGAGTTCCGCAGCACGTGCCGGATCATGATGCGCCACGGGTTCGTGCCCATCACGCGCGCCGACTCGACGAACGCGTCGTTCTTCAGGCGCACGGCCTCGGCACGGACCACCCGGAAGTACTGCGGCACGTAGACGACGGTGATCGAGATCGCCGCCGCGATGATGCCGCCCGAGTAGCTCGAGTTGCCGCCGGAGATCACGATCGACACGACGATCGCGAGCAGCAGTGAGGGGAAGGCGTAGATCGCGTCGGCGACCACGACCAGGACCCGGTCGAGCCAGCCGCCCAGGTAACCGGAGACCAGGCCGAGCAGGACGCCGACGATGATCGACACGACGACCGCGACGATCACGACGAGGACCGCGGTGCGGGCGCCGTAGACGACCCGACTGAACACGTCGAACCCGCCGACGGTGGTACCCCAGATGTGCTCGGCGCTCGGAGCGCCGGTGCGCGGGAAGCTCTCGCCGTCCGCGCCCTGCAGCTGGCCGAAGCCGTACGGGGCCAGGAGCGGCGCGAACACCGCGACGAGCAGGTACAGGGCGCAGATGACCACGCCGACGATGAGCATGGCGCGCTGCCAGCCGGTGCTCTTGCGGAGCTGGACCACCACGGGCAGCCGCTTCCAGAGCGGCTCGTGGCGGTCGACGAGGGTGATGTCGGCCATCGTCAGAACCTCACTCTCGGGTCGATCAGGGCGGCGACGACGTCGACGATGAAGTTGGTCACCGCGACGATCACCGCCAGCATCGCGACGATGCCCTGCACGGCGACGAAGTCCCGGGCCGACAGGTACTGGTTCAGCTCGAAGCCCAGGCCGCGCCACCCGAAGGTGGTCTCGGTCAGGACGGAGCCGCCCAGCAGCATCGCGATCTGCAGGCCCATCACGGTGATGATCGGCACGAGCGCGGGGCGGAATGCATGGGTCCGGACAAGCCGGGACTCGCGGACACCGCGGGAGCGCGCCGCGTCGACGTACTCGGAGCCGAGCGACCCGATCATGTTCGCGCGCACCAGGCGCAGGAAGATGCCGGCGGTCAGCAGCCCGAGCGTCAGCGCCGGCAGGACCGCGTGCTGCAGCACGTCGCCGATGATCGCGGCGTTGCCGGTCCGCAGCGCGTCGATGATGTAGATGCCGCTCGCACCGGGGATGCCGTCCAGGATGAGCTCCACCCTGGTCGAGGCGCGGTCGCCGAGCGGGAGCCAACCGAGCCACACCGAGAAGACGAGCTTCAGCAGCAGGCCGCCGAAGAACACCGGGGTCGCGTAGGTCAGGATCGCGAGGGCGCGGAGCAGCACGTCGGGCCACTTGTCGCGCGTGTACGCGGCCAGCATGCCCAGCGGGATGCCGAGCACGAGCGCGACGACGAGGGCGTAGAACACCAGCTCGGCGGTCGCACCGCCGTACTGCAGGATGATCTCGGTGATCGGCCGGTTGTCCGTCGACGCGTTGCCGAAGTCACCACGCAGGATGTTGCCGAGGTACTCGAAGTACTGCACGAGCACGGGACGGTCGTACCCGGCGGCGTGCAGGCGTTCCTGCAGCTGCGTCGGCGTGAGCCGGCCGCCGACCGACGCGGTGATCGGGTTCCCGATGACGCGCATCAGGAAGAAGACGAGCGTCACCAGGATGAAGACGGTCGGGATGATGAGGAGGAACCTGACGAGGATGTACCGGCCGAGTCCGCCGCCACTGCTCTTGGCACTGCGTTGTGCCTGTGGCTTGGTCGGATCGGTGCCGTTCACGTCCTGGGTCGCCTCTGGGGTGCTCAGGGTCACGGGGAGGGGTGCCTTTCATGCCGGTGCGCAGGCCGCGGGCGTTCCTCGTGGGAACGCCCGCGGCCTGCGCGAGGGGCGTGGTGCTACTTGCTGAGGGTGGCGTACCGGAACTTGAACGAGGCGTCGAGGGTCAGGCCCTTGACGTCCTTGCCGGCGACGGCGACGGACTTGCCCTGCAGCAGGGGCAGCGTCGAGATCTGCGAAGCCTCGCGCTCCTGGGCCTGCTCGATCAGGTCGGCACGCTTGTCCGGGTCGGACTCCGCCTGCTCCTTCGCGATGAGGTCCTGGATGACCGAGTCGTCGTAGTGGTTCTGGACGAAGTTCTCCTTGGTGAAGAACGGCGACAGGTAGTTGTCGGCGTCGGAGAAGTCCGGGAACCAACCGAGCTGGTACTCCGGGTACGCGTCCTTCGTGCGCTCCTGCGCGTAGGTCGTGTAGACCGTCGACTGGATGTTCACGGTGAACAGGCCCGAGTCCTCGAGCTGCGTCTTCAGCAGCGCGTACTCGTCGTCCGAGGCCGAACCGTAGTGGTCGGGCGCGTACTGGATGTCGAGCTGCACCTTGCCGGAGACACCGGCGTCGGCGAGGGTCTTCTTCGCCTTGGCGACGTCGGGGCCGCCGTCGCCGTCGCCGTACATGTCCTTGAACGGCTGGACCGCACCGGTGAGGCCGTCCGGCACCATCGAGTACAGCGGCGTGAAGGTGTCGTTGTAGACCTCCTTCGCCAGGGCGGCGCGGTCGACCACGTCAGCGGCGGCCTGGCGCACGGCGAGGGCCTTCGCCTCGTCGGCGTCGTCCTGACCGGTGCCGAACGGCTGCGTCTTGAAGTTGAAGACCACGTAGCGGATCTCGCCGCCGGGGCCGTCGGTGACCTTGAGGTCGTCGTCCTTGCGCAGGTCCGAGATGTCGGTCGGCGTCAGCGAGCGGTACGCCACGTCGACGTCGCCCTTCTGCACGGCGAGCTTGAGGTCGGTCTCCTTCGTGAAGTAGTTGGCCGTCACCTCCGACGTCTTCGCCTTGCCGAGCAGGCCGTCGTACTTCGGGTTCGTCTTGTACTGGATCAGCTGGTTCTCCTTGTAGGAGCTGATCTGGTACTGCCCGGCGAACGCCTTGCCCTTGACGATGTCGTCGGCGCTGGTGAGCTTCGTCGCGCTGAAGACGTCCTCGTCGACGATCGGGCCGGCGGGGCTCGAGAGCACCTGCGGCCAGGTCTGGTCGGCGTGGTCGAGGTTGAACACCACGGTCGTGTCGTCCGGGGTGTCGATGCTCTTGAGGTTGGCCAGCAGCGACTGCGGACCGTTCTCGTTGTTGATCTTGAGTTCACGGTCGAACGAGAACTTCACGTCGCTCGAGGTGAGCTTGTTGCCGTTCGCGAACTCGAGGCCGTCCTTGAGGGTGACCTCGTACGTGGTGGGGCTCGTGAACTCCGCCTTCGTGGCGATGTCCGGCTCGACGTCCGGGCTGCCCACGGGCGTGTTCATCAGGAACGGGAAGACCTGGTTCTGCACGGCGAAGGAGCCGTTGTCGTAGGAACCGGCCGGGTCGAGGGACGTGACCTTGTCCGTCGTCCCGATGCTCAGGCCGTTCAGCTCGGTGTCGCTCACGCTGCTGCTCGCGCAGCCGGTCAGCACCAGCGCCGTCGCTGCTGCTCCGGCGCCGAGCGCGATGCCGCGCCTGCCCCACGTGGCTGTGTGCTTCTTGAACACGGATGCCATGTTCGATGCCTCTCTTGAAGATGGGTGCAAGTGTCCTGACCGGCGGGTGGAACGTCTGTGTGCCCGGCCAGGAACGCTCATTGGTATCACCCTGTCACGGAACAGATCGAACCGGGAGCGATTTGTTTACACCGCTGTAATGCACGCACCCGTCGCGTGATGCATCATTCGTGCGCATCGACCCGGCGCGCCGCACACGAAAGTTGCGCCGTGCAACGCATCGCCCGAGCGCGCCCGGGCCCCGCGTCCGGCCCACCTCCGGCCAACCTCCGGCCAGCCGAGGTTCCGAAATCTCGGCATCTCGGCGCTCGTTCGGCCCGGCACCGGAACCTCGGCGGAGCGCACGCGGCGTGTTGTGGAACCTCGGCACGCCGACCGGGAGGCCCGTCACACCTCCTCCGTGACCGTCACCTCGCCGACGTGGTCGCGCCGCACGGCCTCAGTCACGTCGTGCGGTCGCGTCACCTCGGCACTCGTGCTCGCCGAGGTTCCACGAAGGGCCGCTCGAGTGCGGCCAGATGTGCAGATTTCGGAACCTGGACGAACCGCACACAGCCGCCGGGCGGCTCGGGGGCTAGGACGCCTCGGCGTCGGCGCGCAACCGCATCCGCTGTGCGTCGATGTCCACGAGCTGCCGTTGGATCTCGGCGCGACGCTCGGCCTGCTCGTGCGGATCCGCGCGCTGCAGCTGCCCGAGCAGCGAGGCCTTGCGGGCGAGCAGGTCCCGCTCGACCAGGGCCACGACGATGCTCCGGCAGTACGCGGCGAGGTCCTCGGCGTTCCGCGCAGGGATCGGCGCGAGGGCCAGTTCGTGCGTGAGGGTGCGCAACGGCGTCGGCACGTCGGCGAGCAACCGGTCGAGCCAGTCCTGCGCCCCGATGACGTCGACGTTGGCGACCACGGCGTCCCGCACGACCGCGAGCATCGGTGCCGAGAACGTGGCGGACGCGGCGAGCCCGAGCAACGGCGCCCCGACGGAGGTCGGCTGCTGCACCATCGCCATCACGGCGTCGCGCTCCATGCGGCTGATCGGGTCGTTCGGCAGCGAGCGGATCCCGGCGACGGGCTCCTCGACCACACCGGCCCCGTCGGTGGCGTGACCGGCGCGACCGTCGCGCCCCGGGCCTCCTGACCGATCGTCCGTCGACCCCGCGCGCCGACGCGCGGTCTCGACCGCTCGGCGGACCTCGGGCATGTCCATGCCGAGCCACCCGGCGAGCTCACGGACGTAGCCCTGGGTGAGCGATCGGTCGCGGATGCCGGCGAGCACGGGGGCGGCTGCGCGGAGTGCACCGACGCGACCCTCGACCGTTTCGAGGTCGTGGCCCTCCAACGTACGGCGGATCATGAACTCGAACATCGGACGCTTGTTGGTGATGAGCCGGCGGATGGCGTCGTCGCCGCGGGCGAGCCGGAGGTCGCACGGGTCGAGGCCGCCGGGTGCCACGGCGACGAAGGTCTGCGCGGCGAACCGCTGCTCCTCGGCGAAGGCGCGAGAGGCGGCTCGCTGCCCGGCCTCGTCCGGGTCGAACGTGAAGACGACCTCGCCGTTGGCGTTCGGGTCGGCACCGGCCAGGTCGCCGAGCATCGGGCGCAGCACCTTGATGTGGTCGACGCCGAACGAGGTGCCGCACGTGGCGACGGCGGTGGTGATGCCGGCGACGTGGCAGGCCATGACGTCGGTGTAGCCCTCGACGATCACGACCTGCTTCTGCTTCGAGATGTCGCGACGGGCCAGGTCGAGCCCGTAGAGCACCTGGCTCTTGTGGTAGATCGGGGTCTCGGGCGTGTTGAGGTACTTCGGGCCCTTGTCGTCGTCGAGCAGGCGCCGGGCACCGAACCCGATCGTCGCCCCGGTGACGTCGCGGATGGGCCACATCAGGCGCCCGCGGAACCGGTCGTACGGCGACCGGTCGCCCTGGCTGACGAGCCCGGCCGAGGTGAGTTCCTCGAGGGTGAAGCCCCGACCGCGCAGGTGGTCCTTGAGCATGTCGTACGACTTCGGCGCGAAGCCGACACCGAAGTGCTGCGCCGCCGAGGGATCGAACCCGCGCTCCCCCAGGAACCGCCGTGCGGGGTCGGCCGCGGCGGTGGTGAGCTGCGCCGTGTAGTACTCGAGCGCGGCTTCGTTGGCGGCGATCAACCGGGCGCGGGTGTTGTAGTCGGTGCGCGGCCCGTCGCCCTCTTCGTAGTGCAGGGTGAAGCCGATCTTGGCGGCCATGCGCTCGACGGCCTCGGCGAAGGTGGTGTGGTCCTGCGCCATGATGAAGCTGAAGACGTCGCCGTCCTCACCGCAGCCGAAGCAGTGGTACCGGCCCACCTGGGGCCGGACGTGGAACGACGGGGAGCGTTCGTCGTGGAAGGGGCAGAGCCCCTTCATCGAGCCGACGCCCGCGTTCTTCAGCGTGACGTAGTCGCCGACGACGTCGGCGATGTTGACACGCGAGCGGACCTCGTCGATGTCGTTCCGCGCGATCCTGCCAGCCACCCTCTGATCCTAGTTCGTGGCGCCGACCTCGGCCGACCGCGGCCCCGAGATGTGGACGAGCCACCGAGGCCCCCGCTCACACCGAGATGTGGACGAGCCACCGACGCCCCCGCTCACACCGGGATGTGGACCGCTTCCCGCTCGCCGACCACCAACCGCCGATGCCAGGCGATCGCGCCCTGGTCCGTCAGGCTGGCGACCTGGTCGACCACTGCCCGGAGTCGTCCGTCGTCGTCGGTCGCCGCACGCCAGTCGGCCGCGAAGCCGGGTTCGAGGTCCGACGGCCCGGACGCCGCCAGGGCATCGAGCAGCTCCGTCAGGATCCGCCGCTGGTCCTCGTACACGGGCTGCCGGTCGCCCTGGGTCATCACGAACGCCGCGACGATGCCCTTGAGCACCGCGATCTCCCCGATGATCTCGGGCGGTGTGACGACCGAGGCCGCGAACCGGACGAGGGACCCGGAGGCGTAGGACTCGCGTGTCGCAGCCGTCGCCGTCCGCGCGAAGCGTCCGATCAGCTGCGAGGTCAGGTTCTTCAGGTGCGCCGCGTCGCGGCGGGACCCGTCGTACGAGGTCATCCAGAGCGGCAGTGCCCGGAGGCGGTCGAACGCCTCGAGCAGTTCCTCGCGGCTCAGGTCGTCGCCCACCCACGCGTGCATCGCGGTGACGATGTCGTTCTCGCCGACGCGGTCACCGAGGGCCGCGACGTCGATGAAGCCGGCGACGACGGCGTCCTCGAAGTCGTGCACCGAGTAGGCGATGTCGTCCGACAGGTCCATGACCTGCGCCTCGATGCACCGCTGGCGCCGGGGCGCCCCGGCGCGGAGCCACTCGAAGGCGTCGTGGTCGTCGTCGTAGAAGCCGAACTTGGTCCGGCCCGATGACGACTCGGAGACGCCCTGCGCCGCCGGCCACGGGTACTTGCAGCTGGCGTCGAGCGAGGCCCGGGTCAGGTTCAGCCCGAACGGACGGTCCCCGCTCCCGGCAGCGCCGACGTCGGCGCCCGGCCGCAGCCCGTAGACCTTCGGTTCGAGCCGGGTGAGCAGCCGCAGCGTCTGCGCGTTGCCCTCGAAGCCACCGATGCCGGCTGCCCAGGCGTTGACGGCGGTCTCACCGTTGTGACCGAACGGCGGGTGGCCGATGTCGTGCGCCAGGCACGCGGTGTCCACCACGTCGGGGTCGAGGCCGAGCGAGTCCGCGAGTTCACGACCGACCTGCGCCACCTCGAGCGAGTGCGTCAGGCGGTTCCGGGCGAAGTCGAGTCCAGTCGTCGGGCTGAGCACCTGGGTCTTGGCGGCGAGGCGTCGGAGCGCACTCGAGTGCAGCAGCCGTGCACGGTCGCGGGCGAAGTCCGACCTGCGGTTGCCGTGCTCTTCCGGCAGCCAGCGCTCGGCGTCGGCCGGACCGTACGAGGCGGTGGCGCTCATCCGCCGCTGTGGTGCAGCTCGGCGGCGGCGAGGACCTTGCGGAACTCGCTGTCGACGTCGCGGGACTCGAGCCAGCGGTCGGGCAGGGCGGTGCGCTTCGGGTTGCCGGAGCGGCCGCGGGGCCCCTCGGCGTCGGCCCCGGGGTACGGCGCGTCGTGGTCGAGCTGCCCGAGCAGGTCGTCGATCTCCTGCAGGCTCGACGCCATCGCGAGTCCGGACCGCACGTCGCTGCCGATCGGGTACCCCTTGAAGTACCAGGCCACGTGCTTGCGGATGTCGCGGCAGCCGTGCTCTTCGGACCCGAAGAACTCGACGAGCAGTTCGGCGTGCCTGCGGAAGCCGTCCGCGACCTCGCCGAGCGACGGCATGTACCGCAGGCCCTCGCCGCGGAACGCCGCTGCCAGGTCGCCGAACAGCCACGGACGCCCGAGGCACCCGCGCCCGACGACGACACCGTCGGCGCCGGTCTCGTCGACCATGCGCAGGGCGTCGGCCGCGGACCAGATGTCCCCGTTGCCGAGGATCGGGATGTCCGTGACGGCTTCCTTCAGCGTCGCGATCGCGGACCAGTCGGCGTGACCGGAGTAGTGCTCGTTCGCAGTGCGCGCGTGCAGCGAGACCGCGGCGACGCCGGCGTCCCGCGCGATGCGTGCGGCGTCCAGGTAGGTGAGGTGGTCCTCGTCGATGCCCTTGCGCATCTTCACGGTGACGGGAACGTCGCCCGCCGCGCGGACGGTCTTCGTGACGAGTTCGCGGAACAGCTCGAGCTTCCAGGGCAGTGCCGCCCCGCCGCCCTTGCGGGTGACCTTGGGCACCGGGCAGCCGAAGTTCAGGTCGATGTGGTCGGCGCGGTCCTCGCCCACCAGGATCGATGCCGCCTCGGCCACGGTGTTCGGCTCGACGCCGTACAGCTGGATCGACCGCGGGGTCTCGGACTCGTGGTGCTGGATGAGCTGCATCGACACGGGGGTGCGTTCGACCAGCGCGCGCGAGGTGATCATCTCGCAGACGTACAGACCGGCGCCGTACTCGCGGCAGAGCCGGCGGTACGCCATGTTCGTGATGCCCGCCATCGGCGCGAGCACGACCGGCACGTCGACCTCGATCGGGCCGATGCGCAGAGGCCGTGCTGGGGCTTGTGTGATCGTCATACCTGTTCCATCCTCCCACGTCGGTGCGCGGCGGTAGCGTTCTCCACATGACGATCGACGCCAGCACCCGGTTCGACACCGACGCAGCGGCCCGCGGCCTCACGGTCGAGGTCGTCGAACGCCCCGCTGCGGACTCCCTGCAGCAGGCCGCCGAGCTGCTCGGCATCGACCCCGGCGACATCGTCAAGACGCTCGTCGTCAAGCGGCACGACGGCGGTTTCCTGCTCGCACTCGTGCCGGGCGGTCGGAGCATCGCGTGGAAGAAGCTCCGCACCGTGGTCGGCGTGAACAAGCTCTCGATGCCCGACGCGGCGACCGCGCTCCAGGCGTCCGGCTACGAGCGCGGCACCATCACCCCCATCGGAGCGACCGGTGACCTGCCCGTCTACGCCGACGAACGGATCGTCGGTCGACGGGTCGCCCTCGGCGCCGGTCGCCACGGCGCGAGCGCCCTCGTCGACGCCGACGACCTCATCGCCGCGTACGGCGCGACGGTCGCCGACATCACCGACGAGGAACCGCAGCGCGACTGATCGCGTCGGCAGCAGCGCGACGCGCGACCGACGGAGTCGTCAGTCCGGCACCTCGGACCAGTCACCCTCGGCGCCGGCGAACGAGCCGGCGTCGATCAGGCACGCATCGCCTTCGCAGACCGGCGCCCCGCCGGGCGTGACGAGCGTCAGCAGGGTGGGGCGCGCCTCCAGGCCGGTGAGCGCGTCCGGCACGGACGACACGGACGTCACGGCCTGGAGGCGCACCGCGCCCTGGTCGCTGATGGTCATGTCCGTCATCGGGTCGCCGCCACGTCGGCGCTCGCGTCGTCCGCGGCGCGTTCGGTCGCCGAGGCGACCTCGTCGGGCGTCGTCCCGCGCAGCGCGACGACCTGCGTCAGGACCTGCTCGAACGCGGCCGGATCCTGCGCGCCGGAGACGCCGTACTTGCCGTCGATGACGAAGAACGGGACGCCGTTGATGCCGAAGGCCTGCGCCTGGGCCTGGTCGGCGCGGACGGCGGCGAGCTGTGCGTCGTCGCGGAGCGTCGCGAGGACCTCGTCGCGGTCGAGCCCGATCTCGGCGGCCAGGTCGGCCAGCGTCGCCTCGTCGCCGACGTGTTCGCCGCGTTCGAAGTAGGCGGTGAACAGGCGCTCGACCATGTCGAGCTGCTTGCCGTGCTGCTTGGCGAGGTGGATGACCTGGTGCGCCTTCACCGTGTTGGTGTGGTGCATGGCCTCGAAGTCGTAGTCAAGTCCGACGCTCGCGGCGATGCCGGTGACCTGGTCGAGCATCTGCTGCGCCTGCTCGACGGGCATGCCCTTGTGGTTCGACAGGAACTCGGCCTCGGTGCCCTCGAAGTCGACGGGGGTGTCCGGGCTGAGCTCGAAGGAGTGGTACTCGACCTCGACCGGCAGGGAGTCCGACGAGGCGCCGAACGCGGCCACGCCGGCTTCGAACTTGCGCTTGCCGATGTAGCACCAGGGGCAGGCGATGTCCGACCAGACATCGACCTTCACGGAGTCGTTCATGCTGATGCCAACGCGCGGCGTGCGCGCGCATTCCCGCAGAACCTGGTTCCGGACACCGCACCGTGGATCTTCGTGGTGCTGTGTCCGGAACCTGGTTCCGACGCCCGCCGAAACCCCTACGCGCCGAGCAGCCGCTGCGCCAGGTAGCCCTGCAGCTGGTCCAACGCCACCCGCTCCTGCGCCATCGTGTCGCGCTCGCGCACGGTCACGGCCTTGTCCTCGAGCGTGTCGAAGTCGACCGTGATGCAGAACGGCGTGCCGATCTCGTCGTGGCGACGGTATCGGCGACCGATCGCGCCGGCGTCGTCGAAGTCCACGTTCCAGTTCTTGCGCAGGTCATCTGCCAGGCCACGGGCGACGGGCGAGAGCTGCTCGTTGCGTGACAGCGGCAGCACCGCGGCCTTGACGGGCGCCAGGCGCGGGTCGAGGCGCAGCACGGTGCGCTTGTCGACGCCGCCCTTCGCGTTCGGGGCTTCGTCCTCGTGGTACGAGTCGAGCAGGAACGCCATGAGCGCACGGGTCAGGCCGAACGACGGCTCGATGACGTACGGCACGTACTTCTCGTTGGCGGCCTGGTCGAAGAAGCGCAGGTCCTGGCCGGACGACTCGATGTGGTTGTTGAGGTCGAAGTCGGTGCGGTTCGCGACGCCCATGAGCTCGCCCCACTCCGAACCGGTGAAGCCGAAGCGGTACTCGATGTCGGCGGTGGCGTCCGAGTAGTGCGCCCGCTCGCCGTCCGGCACGTCGAAGCGCCGGAGGTTCTCCGGGTCGATGCCGAGGTCGGTGTAGAACGCGACGGAGTCGGCGATCCACTGCTCGTAGTGCTCGCCCGCCTCGGCCGGCGGCACGAAGTACTCGATCTCCATCTGCTCGAACTCGCGGGTGCGGAAGATGAAGTTGCCGGGCGTGATCTCGTTGCGGAACGCCTTGCCGACCTGGCCGATGCCGAACGGGGGCTTCATGCGGCTGGTCGTGACGACCTGCGCGAAGTCGACGAAGATGCCCTGCGCGGTCTCGGGGCGCAGGAAGTTCAGGCCTTCCTCCGACTCGACCGGGCCGAGGTAGGTCTTGAGCATGCCGGAGAACTCGCGGGGCTCGGTCCACTCGCCGCGGGTACCGCAGTTCGGGCAGGCGATCTCCGCCATGCCGCCCTCGGGGTCGCGGCCCTTCTTCGCCACGAACGCCTCGGTCAGGTGGTCCGCACGGAACCGGTGGTGGCAGTGCAGGCACTCGACGAGCGGGTCGGTGAAGGTCGCGACGTGGCCGGAGGCCTCCCACACCTTGCGGGGCAGGATGACGGCCGAGTCGAGGCCGACCATGTCCCCGCGGCCGCGGACGAACCGCTGCCACCACTGGCGCTTGATGTTCTCCTTGAGCTCCACACCGAGGGGCCCGTAGTCCCACGCGGAGCGGGAGCCTCCGTAGATCTCACCCGACTGGAAGACGAAGCCGCGGCGCTTGGCCAGGGCGATGACGCTGTCGAGACGGGAGGGCTGTGCCAAAGGGTGCTCCAGAGGTCGCCGAGCTGGGTGCTCGGTGCGGAAACGGTCCGGGCAAGACTACCGGCGTTCGTCGGCCGGGAGGCCCGCCCCGCGTCCGCCGTCCGCGCTCACCTTCCCGACGCGCCCGGCCCCACCCCGCCCAGCGCGGCCACGACGTCGGTCACGTCCGCCTCGTCGTTCCACAGGTGGAACGCGATCCGCAGCCGCCCGGCACGTCCGGAGGCGGTGAGCCCCGCGGCGGTGAGGGCCCGGAGGGCCGACCCGTCGGCGTCCGCGAACGTCACGATCGCCTGCCCGTCGCCCTGCCGAGGCGACCCGAGGGCGTCGCACAGCCGATCTGCGAGACCGGTGGCGTGCCTCCAGACCGCCTGCTGGTCGAGCGCGACCGCGTGCTCGAGCGCGGCCACGGCACCGGGCCACGCCTGCCAGGCCGGCGAGACGTCGAAGCGACGGGCGTCGTCGGCCAGGTGCATCGCGGGTCCGTAGCAGGACGACCACACGTCCTCCCCCGCGTACCAGCCGGCCTGCACGGGGCGGAGCCGGCCGAGGGCGGTGTCGGAGAGTGTCATGAAGGCGACGCCGCGCGGCGCGCAGAGCCACTTGTAGGCGTGCGTGAGCGTCACATCGAACGGTGCCGCGTCGACGGGCAGGACCCCGGCGGCCTGCGTGAGGTCGCACAGGGTCAGGGCGCCGACGCGGCGGGCCGCAGCCACGACCGGGTCGGGGTCGGTGACCGCGCCCGTGGCGGACTGCACCGCGGACCACGCGACGAGGGCCGTGTCGGGCCCGACGGACGCGGCGAGCCGGTCGAGCGGGACGCTCCGGACCCGGACGCCGCGGTGTGCCTGGGCGAGGAACGGGAACACGACCGAGCTGAAGTCGCCGTCGGGGACGACCACCTCGGCACCGTCCGGCAGCGCGTCGGCGACGACCGCGGCCATCACCGAGGTCTGCGAGCCGGTCGCGACGCGGGACGCCGGGACCCCGACGAGCTCCGCGAAGAGCGAGCGTCCCTGTTCGACCAGCGCCCCGTAGTGGGCCGGCGACGTCTCGGCGCGGGACCATGCGTCGAGGTCGGCGCGCTGGGCCGCGAGGGTGCCGTGGGTCGGCAGACCGGCGGTGCACGCCGCGAGGTAGCCGCGGCCGGCGGGGAAGGAGTCCATGCGGACAGCGTCTCGGCTCGCTCCCCATCACACCAGGCCCGGTTCGTTGTGCCACCGATAACATGACGTGATGGACGAGATCGATCCCCAGTTGCTCCGGGTGCTGCGCGCCGTGGCCGACGGCGGGTCGATCACCCGTGCCGCCGCAGCGCTCGGGTCAAGCCAGCCGGCGGTCAGCCAGCTGCTCGCACGCGCCGAACAGCGGCTCGGGCACGCACTGGTCCTCCGTGGCGGACGCGGTGCCACACTCACGCACGCCGGGCAGGTGCTCGCCGACCACGCCCTGCACGTGCAGGCCGCGCTGACCGCCGCGCGCGAGGACCTCGATGCCGTCGGGGGCCTGACCCGCGGCCGGGTGCGCCTCGCCGGGTTCCCGAGCGCTTCCTCCGCCCTCGTGCCCGCCGTGCTCGCTCGGCTGGCGGCGACGGCTCCGGGCGTGACGACCTCCTACGTGGAGGTCGAACCGCCCGAAGCACACGACCTGCTGCTGAGCGGCGAGGTCGACGTCGCCCTCACCTTCACCTACGTCGGCGACGAGGTCGGAGCCACCCCGGACCCCGGGCTCGTCACCCGGGCGCTGGGGCGCGACCCGCTCGCGCTGGTGACGCCGTCCGGGGCAGGCCGACCGGGAGGCCCGGGGTCCGTCCGCCCCGCGGGCCCAGCTCCCGTGGACCTGGCGGCACACCGCGATGCCCGCTGGATCGGCGGCTGCCCGCGGTGCCGGGGGCACCTGCTCGCCTCGTGCGCTACCGCCGGGTTCACGCCCGACATCGTGCTCGAGACCGACAACGCGGCGGCGGTCGTGGGGCTCGTCGCCGCCGGACTCGGGGTGGCGCTGCTCCCCCGGCTGGCACTCGCGACGACGGTGATCCCCGCCGAGGTCCGGGTCGATCCCGTCGACGACGACCTGGCTCGACGCGTCGAGGTCGTCGTGGCGCGCGGGGCCGAGCGCGTCCCCAGCGTGCTGGCCGCCCTGGACGCCGTGCGGTCGGCGGCGCACCTGCTCGACGGACCCGGCTGACGGTTCCGCTACGCAGTCGGGGCGTCGACCGCACCGCCGTAGCGACGGTCGCGACGTGCGTACTCCTCGATCGCGCCCCACAGGTCGGTGCGGCGGAAGTCCGGCCACAGGCGATCGAGGAACACCATCTCGGCGTACGCCGACTGCCAGAGCAGGAAGTTGCTCGTGCGCTGCTCCCCTGAACTGCGGAGGAACAGGTCGACGTCGGGCATCTCGGGCACGTACAGCCGCTTCGCCAGGGCCTTCTCGGTGACCTGGCTCGGCTTGAGGCGTCCGGCGGCGACCTCTTCCGCCATCCCCCGCAGGGCGTCGACGATCTCGTTCCGGCCGCCGTAGTTGACGCACATCGTCAGGGTCAACACGTCGTTGCCCGCGGTCATCTGCTCGGCGCGGTCCAGTTCGTCGATGACGCTCCGCCACAGCCGCGGACGCCGACCGGCCCACCGCACCTTGACGCCCCACTCGTTGAGCTGGTCGCGCCGTCGGCGGATGACGTCGCGGTTGAAGCCCATCAGGAACCGGACCTCTTCCGGGGACCGCTTCCAGTTCTCGGTCGAGAACGCGTACGCCGAGATGTGCTTGACGCCGATCTGGATGCCGCCGGCGACGACGTCCAGCAGCGAGGCCTCACCCGCCTTGTGCCCCTCGATCCGGGTGAGCCCTCGGCCGTTCGCCCACCGGCCGTTGCCGTCCATCACGATGGCCACGTGGTCCGGCACGAACCGGGCCGGGATCGCCGGGGGCGTCTGGCCCGTCCAGTCGATCGGGCGGAACGGCTCGGCGTCGTCGGGGCGGCGGGGGCTCATGCGGTGGGGGTTCCTTCGGCGGCGGGATCGAGGTCGGAGTCGGCGGGGTCCGGGACGGAGGGCGCCGGGGTGGAGGCGACCGCACGGGCCGTCGCCTCGGGCCCGTCGTGTGTCAGCGGCACCGGCAGCGGGTGCTCCGACCGGTCGACGTGCGGCAGGGACCGGAGCGATCGTTCCAGGTGCCACTGGGCGTAGGCCGCGACCACGCCGGAGGCCCGTGACCGCGTCCGCTCGTCGGTGGCGTCGACGCTCGCCCAGTCGCCGGCGAGCAGCGAGCCGAGCACCCCGAGGGTCGCCGGGTCGAGCCGCGGCGTGCCGGGAGGCGCAGCGCGATCGGCGACCACGCCGCCGAGCTGCACGACGAAGGCCGAGTGCGGCCCGGGCTCCCCGGTGACCGCACAGTCGCCGAACGAGGGCGCCCACCCCGCGATGCTCATCGCGCGGAGCAGGTAGGAGTCGAGCGTGGCGCTGGAGTGGTGCTCACCGCGGGACAACGACCGCAGCGCGCCGACGAGCAACAGGTACTGCTGCAGGCCGGCGTCGGCCTCGCTCAGGCGGTCGGCGGTCTCGACCATCGCGCTGGCAGCCGTGTACGCGCCGTAGTCGGCGACGATCTGCGCACCGTAGGCGCCGAGCGACTCGGCCTGCGTGACGATGTCGAGCGAGCGCCCCTCGTAGAACTGGGCGTCGACGACCATGAACGGCTCGAGGCGGCTGCCGAACTTCGACGCGGTCCGCCGCACGCCCTTGGCCACCGCGCGGATCTTGCCGTGCTGCCGGCTGAGCATGGTGACGATCCGGTCGGCTTCACCGAGCTTGTGGGTGCGCAACACGACGCACTCGTCCCGGTACAGCGGCATGCCACCAGTATCCCCCGCCCCGCCGACACCGCGCCGCGCGGGGGCGGGGGCTGGGCGTGCGCGGCGCGTACTCGGCGGAACCGAGCGTACCTGGTCGAAAGAAACGACCAGGTACGCCCGATCCGACGTGCCATCGCGCGTGACGGGGGAAGTACCGCGCGTGTCAGGCGGAGACGAGCTCCGGCGAGTCGGCGCCGGTCGCGGCTCCCGCGCGGACCGCACGGTTCACCGCGGAGACGATCGCCTTGAGCGACGCCGTCGAGATGTCGGCGTCGATGCCGACGCCCCACAGCCGCACGCCGTCGACGTCGAGCTCGACGTAGGACGCCGCCTTGGCGTCACCGGAGGCGCTCATCGTGTGCTCCGAGTAGTCGTACAGCGTGACCTGGACGCCCTGCTCGGCGAGGACCTTGAGGAAGGCGTCGATCGGACCGGTACCCACGGCGTCAGCGGTGACTGATCCCTCGTCGACGCGGAGCGCGACCGACAGCGAGGTCGTGCCGTCGAAGTCGCTCGACGTCGCCGTCTTCGTGAGCTCGTAGCGGCCCCACTTGTCGTCGTCGGTCGGTGCGGGCAGGTACTCGTCCTGGAACACGTCCCAGATGCGCTGCGAGGAGAACTCGCCGCCCTCGGTGTCGGTGTGCCGCTGCACGACGCCGGAGAACTCGATCTGCAGCTTGCGGGGCAGGTCGAGGGCGTGGTCCGTCTTGAGCAGGTAGGCGACGCCGCCCTTGCCGGACTGCGAGTTGACGCGGATGACGGCCTCGTACGACCGGCCGATGTCCTTCGGGTCGACGGGCAGGTACGGCACCGCCCACTCGATCTCGTCGATGTCCTTGCCCGCCGCGGCCGCCTTGGCCTTCATCGCCTCGAAGCCCTTGTTGATGGCGTCCTGGTGCGAGCCACTGAACGCCGTGTAGACGAGGTCGCCCGCCCACGGCTGACGCTCCGGCACCGGCAGCTGGTTGCAGTACTCGACGGTGCGCTTCACCTGGTCGATGTCCGCGAACGAGATCTCCGGGTCGATGCCCTGCGTGAACAGGTTCATGCCCAGCGCGACGAGGTCGACGTTGCCGGTGCGCTCCCCGTTGCCGAACAGGCAGCCCTCGATGCGGTCCGCGCCGGCCATGTAGCCGAGCTCCGCGGCCGCGACGGCGGTACCACGGTCGTTGTGCGGGTGCAGCGACAGGATGACGTCCTGACGGTGGGCCAGGTTGCGCGACATCCACTCGATCGAGTCGGCGTAGACGTTCGGCGTCGCCATCTCGACGGTCGCCGGCAGGTTGATGATGACCTTGCGGTCGGGGGTCGGCTCGAAGACCTCGAGCACGGCGTTGCAGATCTCCAGTGCGACCTCGAGCTCGGTGCCCGTGTAGGACTCCGGCGAGTACTCGTAGTAGACCGTCGTGTCGTGCTGCAGCGTCGCCTCGGCCGCCTTGCACAGCTTCGCGCCGGCGACCGCGATGTCGACGACACCCTGCACGTCGGTGCGGAAGACGACCTCGCGCTGCACGATGCTCGTCGAGTTGTACAGGTGGACGATGGCCTGCTTCGCGCCGTCGATCGCCTCGTACGTGCGCTGGATGAGGTGCTCGCGCGCCTGGGTCAGCACCTGGATCGTGACGTCGTCGGGGATCGCGCCCTCGTCGATCAGCGACCGGACGAAGTCGAAGTCGGTCTGCGAGGCACTCGGGAACCCGACCTCGATCTCCTTGTAGCCCATGCCGACGAGCAGGTCGAACATCGCGCGCTTGCGCTCGGCGTCCATCGGGTCGATGAGGGCCTGGTTGCCGTCACGCAGGTCGACGGCGCACCAGCGCGGCGCCTTGTCGATGCGCTTCGTCGGCCAGGTGCGGTCGGGCAGGTCGACCGCGATCTGTTCGTGGAAGGGGACGTACTTGTGGATCGGCATCCCGGAGGGCTGCTGCGTGTTCTGCATCGTTCGTCGCTTTCGTCGCGTGTTCGTGAGCCGGTGTTCGTGGGCTCTGGGTTGAGGCGGCCACGACGGACTCCGCGACGAGGTGGGCCGGTGTGTCAGGCCTCGTCGCGGCAGCGAAGGAGGAGGAGTGCCGAGTACATCGGGTCCACGGTAGCACCGGCCGCGACTCGTGTGACAGCGAGGGGCGTTCGAGTGGTCACGACATGCCGTCGGCCGGACGCCGAGGTTCCACGAACCGTCGCCGGCGTCCGTCCGGAGTCCAAGATCGTGGAACCTCGGCGAACGCGAGCGGCGTGGCGGGCGCGGCGGGGCGGGAGCGGCCGGGGCGGTGGAGGCACGGGACGACGGACGGGAGGCACGGTGCCAGCTGGCACCGTGCCTCCCGTCCGTCGCGTGGGCGGACCACGGCCGCTCGTCAGTCGACCGCGAGCGCTTCGGTCGGGGGCACGCGCATCGCGCGCCGCACCGGCGCGATCGTCGCGACGACCGCGAGCACGAGCGCCCCGACGACGACGATCCCGATGGTGAGCGGCGGCAGCACGGGCGTGACCGGGGCGCCCAGCGACCCGAGCAGCGTCTGCCCGCCGACCCAGCCGTAGAAGGTGCCGAGCACGAGCCCGGACACGACGGCCGCGACGACCATCTGCACGGCCTCGGTCACGATCATCCGGCGGACCTGCGCCCCGGTGAGTCCGAGCACCCGCAGCAGCCCGAGCTCACGGCGACGCTGCAGGACCCCGAGTGCGAGCGCGTTCACGACCCCGACGGCGGCGATCACGGCGGAGAACCCGACGATGACACTGACGACGGCGTTCAGCTGCACGAAGAAGTCGCGCTGCGCCTGCACCATCTCGGTCGTCATCTGGCCCTGCCCCAGGTCCTCGAGCTGGGCCTCGAGCACGTGCTGCATGATGCCGAGCGCGACCGCGAAGGTGACGAGCAGGGTGACGCCGATCACGAGCCCGATCGTCGCCCGCGAGGACCGACCCGGCGCACGCATGGCGTTGCGGCCGGCGAGCAGGACGACGGGGTCGTGCGAGCCGATCCGGCCGATGAGCTGCAGGACGGGCGGCATCACGATGGTCGCCCCGACCGCGACGCCGGCGAACGACACGAACCCGCCGAGGGCAGCCGGCAGCACCGCGATGGGCGAGCTCGCGCTGACTGCGAGCCCGATGAGCATCAGCGCCGCGCCGCCGCCCATGAGCACGATGGCCCAGACCTTGCGGCCGGTGCCGGAGCGGACGTCGTCGTGGCTCGGTTCGACGCTCGACGACAGCGCCTCGAGCGGGGTGACGGTCAGCACCCGGCGGGAGCCCGCGGCGAAGGCTCCCCATGTCGCCAGGACAACGGCGACGACCGGCAGCACGAGCTCCCACGGCAGGAGCGTGTAGTCCGCGTCGGGCAGGAAGCCGTTGCCGCGCAGGACGACGACGAACACCGCGGACAGTCCGGTGCCCACGACGGCGCCGATCAGTCCGCCGAGCACCCCGACGACCAGTCCGGTGCGGGTGATCCGGGCCCGGAGCGTGGCGCCGGTGGCACCGACGAGACGTTGCAGCGCGATGATGCGGGTCTGGCCGGCGATGAGGGTCGCGCAGGTGTTGGCGGTCACGATCGCACCGACGTACAGCGCGATGCCGAGGAACAGCCACCCGACGACGGACAGGATCGCCTTGACCGGCCCGAGGTCGGCGAGCCCGGCCGCGCCGAGCGCCTCGGTCACGATGCCGGGGGCGATGACGAGTGCCGAGCCGAACGTCGTGCCGAGCGCCGCGACCAGCACGGTCGGGGCGAAGGAGCGGACGCCGTTCACGCTGCTGCCTCCATCCCCAGCATCGTGGTGGAGATCGCGCCGGCGTCCATCGCCGGACGGTCGGCGACGACGCGGCCGTCGGCGAGGAACAGGATCCGGTCGGCGTTGGCGGCCGCGACGGGGTCGTGCGTCACCATGACGACGCTCTGACCCCACTCCTGCACGGCGCCGCGCAGGATCGCGAGCACGTCACGGCCGGTGCGCGAGTCGAGGGCACCGGTCGGCTCGTCGGCGACGACGACAGCCGGCCGCGAGGCGAGCGCCCGGGCGATGGCGACGCGCTGCTGCTGCCCACCCGACAGCTGGTGCGGCCGGTGCGCGAGCCGGTTGCCGAGTCCGAGCTGGTCGACCAGGCGGTCGATCCATGCGCTCTCGTCCTTCGACGGCTTGTGGCCGCCGAGCAGGAACGGCAGCCGGATGTTCTCGCTGACGTCGAGCGTCGGCACCAGGTTGAACGACTGGAACACGAACCCGAGCCGGCGGCGACGGAGCTCGGTCAGGTCCTTGTCGCCGAGCCCGGTGATGTCGACCCCGTCGATCTCGATGCGGCCCGCGGACACCGCGTCGAGGCCCGCGGCGACGTGCATGAGGGTGGACTTGCCGGACCCGGACGGCCCCATCACGGCGGTGAACTCCCCCGCGCCGATGTCGACGCTGACGTCGTCGAGTGCCGTCACCCGGCGCGCGGCATCGCCGTAGTGCTTGGACACGTGGTCGAGTCGGATGATCGGAGCGTGGCTGGTGGTCATGCACCAACGATGACGGCCGGGAGGCCCGCCCCGCGTCCGTCGGGCGGCTCCTGTGGATGAGCCGCTCGGCTCGACTTCCTGTGGACGGGTCATCCGATCGGATGACCTCCGTCAGTCGGCCTTGCTCACCAGCCCGTGCTCGTGCGCGAACACGACGAGGCGCACGCGGTCGCGGAGTCCGAGCTTCGTCAGGACCCGCGAGATGTGGGTCTTCACGGTCGCTTCGCTGACGTACTCGTGCTGCGCGATCTCACTGTTGCTGAAGCCGCGGGCAGCCAGGTCGAAGATCTCCCGCTCGCGCGGGGTGAGGTCGTCGAACGTCGCCGGCACGGTCGCGGTCTGCTCGACGGAGTCGTCGTAGCGCCGCAGGAGTTCCCGCGTCGCCGAGGCCGCGAAGACCGCGGTGCCGGCGTGGACGGTCCGCACGGCGGCGAGCAGGAACTCGGGGTCGGCGTCCTTCAGCACGAAGCCGCTCGCCCCGGCCCGGATGGCCTTCGCCGCGGCCTCGTCGAAGTCGAACGTGGTCAGGACGAGCACCTTGGCGCCGTCGGTCCCGGCCTGGTCGACGATGTGCGAGGTCGCCGTGATGCCGTCCATCACGGGCATGCGGACGTCCATCAGGACGACGTCCGGACGGGTGCGACGGACGAGCTCGACACCCTCGGCGCCGTCGCCCGCCTCGCCCACGAACTGCAGGTCGGGTTGGGAGTCGATGAGCATCCGGATGCCCGTGCGGAAGAGTGCCTGGTCGTCGACGAGGGCGACGCGGATCCGGCCGTCGGCCGGCGGGGTGGTGGTCATCGGGCGGTGCGCTCCTGCTCGGTCGGGCTGGCGGTCGGGCCGGCGGTCGGGGTGACACGGCCGCGGGGCATCTGTCCGCTGGCGGGGACCGCGGGCATCCGGACCGAGACCTCGAAGTCCGGTCCGCGAACCCCTGCGGTCATCGTGCCGCCGGTCATGGTCGCACGCTCGCGCATCCCGACGAGGCCGTGGCCGGTGCCGGGACCCCGCGTGCCGTCGTCCGCGCGGCGGTTCACGACCGCGATCTCGACGGTGTCCGGGCGGTAGGTCAGCGATGCGTGCACCGGGGTCCCCGGTTCACCGTGCTTGTACGCGTTCGTCAGGCTCTCCTGGACGATCCGGTACACCGCGAGCTGCGTCGTGGTGGGGAGACCGGCAGGGTCGCCCTCGCGCTCGACCCGGACGTCGAGGCCGACCTGCCGCATCTCACCGATGAGCCGGTCGATGTCGTCGATCTCGGGTGTCGGGACGGTCCCCTGTTCGTGCCGCAGCGCGCCCAGGAGCTCGCGCACGTCGCCGAGCGCACGGCGGGCGGTCGTCGAGATGGTGCCGAGCGCCTGGTCGGCGACGGCGGGGTCGGCCTTCAGCGCGTAGCGAGCGCCGTCCGCCTGGGCGATGACGACCGCGAGCGAGTGCGCGACGATGTCGTGCATGTCGCGGGCGATCCGCACACGTTCCTGTTCGACGGCGACGGCGCGGTCGGCGCGGGCGGCGTCGCGCTCGGCGAGCAGCTGCGCCTCGCGGCTCATGCTCGCCGACCGACGGGTGCGCAGGACGAGGCCCGCCAACCACGGCAGCAGCAGGAGGAGCAGGACGACGGCGAAGTACGAGACCGTGACCTGCAGCGACTCCTGGAACGGGGTCGAGGCGGTCTCGATCGTCAGGCGGTTCCGGTAGTCGTCGACGCCGATGTAGAGCGCCGCGGTGACGGACCCGACGATGGCCGAGACGAGTCCCGCCAGCCGGACCCGTCGGCTGCCGTAGGCACTCGTCGTGTAGAGCACCGCCGCGATGAACACGTTCGACAGGTCGGGCATCTGGCCCGTCAGCATCTCGAAGACCGCGAACACCCACGCGACCGCCAGGGCGAGTCCCGGTGACAGCCGTCGGAGCGCCAGCGCGGCGGTCATCCCGACGACGGTGACGATCGCGAGCGGGGTGTCCATCCCCCGGGCCGAGGTGATCAGCACGAGCGAGCCGAGCACCACGGCGATGACGACGTCGGTGATGACCTGCGCGCGCAACATGGGACGGAACACGTGTCCACGGTACGGCGCTCGGGTCACCGTCGCGTCCCTCGCCTGGATGACACCCGGCGCCGGGAGCTCAGAACCCGAGGCGTCCGAGCTGCTTCGGGTCACGCTGCCACTCCTTGGCGACCTTCACGCGGATGTTGAGGTACACGTGCCGACCGCCGAGCAACGACTCGATCTCGACGCGGGCACGGGAGCCGACGTCCTTCAGGCGCTCGCCCTTGTGGCCGATGACGATCGCCTTCTGGCTGTCGCGCTCGACGAACAGGTTCGCGAAGATGCGCAGGGGGCCGTCGGCGTCGTCGTCCTCGTCGGGCTCGACGATGTCCTCGATCACGACGGCGAGCGAGTGCGGCAGTTCGTCGCGGACGCCCTCGAGCGCGGCTTCGCGGATGAGTTCGCTGATGCGTTCCTCGTCCGTCTCCTCGGTCACGGCGGACGAGTCGTAGAGCTGGGGCGACTCCGGCAGCAGCGAGGTGATCTCGCCGAGGAGGTCCTCGAGCTGCAGCCCCTTCGTGCCCGACGTCGGGATGATCGAGTCCCAGTCACGGAGCCTCGAGACGGCCAGCAGCTGCTCCCCGACCTTGTCCTTCGAGGTGCGGTCGATCTTCGTGACGATCGCGACCTTCTTGGCCCGCGGGTACTGGTCGAGGGTGTCGTTGATGAAGCGGTCGCCCGGCCCGATCGGCTCGTTGGCGGGGACGCAGAACCCGATGACGTCGACGTCGCCGAGCGTGGACTGCACGAGGTCGTTGAGCCGCTCGCCGAGCAGGGTGCGCGGACGGTGCACGCCCGGGGTGTCGACGATGATGACCTGGCCGTCGGGACGGTGCACGATGCCGCGGATCGCACGGCGGGTGGTCTGCGGCTTCGACGAGGTGATCGCGACCTTCTGGCCCACCAGCGCGTTCGTCAGCGTCGACTTGCCGACGTTCGGGCGCCCGACGAACGAGACGAAGCCCGCACGGTACGGCGTGCCCGAGGCGGTGGGGGTGGAGTCGGAGTCGGTCATGCGTGCGTGGTTCCCGTCGTGGTGGTGGCGTCGTCGAAGGCGTCCTCGACACCCGCGAGGGCATCGGTGCGCTCGGCGAGCACGGTGATGAGGTGGCGGCGCTTGCCCTCGACCCGGTCGGCCGTCAGGACGACGCCGGACACCGTGACGGTGTCGCCGGAGATCGCCAGGTGGCCGAGCTCCTTGGTGAGCAGGCCGCCGGCGGTGTCGACGTCGTCGTCGTCGAGCTCGATCCCGAACAGGTCGCCGAGCTCGTCGACGGGCAGTCGGGCGGAGATCCGCCAGACGCCGGGTTCGACCTCGACCCGGTCGACCACGGCGCGGTCGTACTCGTCGGAGATGTCCCCGACGAGTTCCTCGATGAGGTCCTCCATCGTGACGAGACCAGCGACGCCGCCGTACTCGTCGACGACCAGGACCAGGTGGTTCTTCGCGACCTGCATGTGCCGCAGGGTGTCGTCGGCGGCCTTCGACTCCGGCACGAACTCGGCCGGACGCAGCAGGCGCGTGACCCGCTCGCTGCCGGACCCCGGACGCTCGTACAGCGCCCGCGACACGTCGCGCAGGTACAGCACGCCGAGCACGTCGTCGCTGTCCTTGCCGGTGACGGGCATGCGGGACACCCCGGCGGCCAGGAACTGCTCCATGCCGGCGGCGAGCGTGTCCGAGCCGTCGACGGTGAGCATGTCGGTGCGCGGCACCATCACCTCGCGCACGAGGGTGTCGCTGAACTCGAAGACCGAGTGGATGAGCTCGCGGTCCTCGTCCTCGAGCACGTTGCTCTCGGTGGCCTCGTCGACGAGGGACAGCAGTTGTTCTTCGCTCGACACCGTCGAGGCACTCCGGCCGCGGCCCGGGGTGACGCGGTCACCGATGCGGACGAGCAGACCGGCGAGCGGACCGAGCACGATCCGGACGGCACGGACCAGGCCGCCGGTGGACGCCAGCAGTCGCTCGGCGTGCGCCCGTCCGACGCTGCGCGGACTCGACCCGACGAGCACGAACGACACGGCCGTCATGATCGCGGCGGAGACGATGAGCGCCACCCACCAGCTGTCGAACGCCCGCACCAGGGCGATCGTGACGAGCACGGCCGCGGCGGTCTCGGCGAGGACCCGGAAGAAGTTGAGCGCGTTGACGTGCGCACCGACGTCGTCCGCGATCGCCTCGAGCGCGCGACGCCGCTTGTTGCCGCGGGCGATCTCGTCGAGGTCGGCACGGGACACCACGGAGAGTGCGGCGTCGCTCGCGGCGAGGAGTCCGCCGAGCACGACGAGCCCCAGCGCCACCGCGAGCAGCCCGACGACGACGAGCATCGGCTACCGACCCCGGCGCTGGGCCGCGAAGGCCGTCAGGATCTCGCCCTGCAGCCCGAACATCTCGGCCTTCTCGTCCGGCTCGGCGTGGTCGAACCCGAGCAGGTGCAGGATGCCGTGGCAGGTGAGCAGCAGCATCTCGTCGGTGCTCGAGTGCCCGGCGGTCTTCGCCTGTTCCTCGGCCACCTGCGGGCAGAGCACGATGTCGCCGAGCAGTCCGGCGGGCGTGGGGTCGTCCTCGGTACCCGGTCGGAGTTCGTCCATCGGGAAGCTCAGGACGTCGGTCGGGCCGGGCTCGTCCATCCACCGCACGTGCAGCTGCTCCATCGCGCCCTCGTCGACCAGGACGATGGCGAGTTCGGCGTCCGCGTGCACGTGCATCGCATCGAGGGCGAACGCGGCGAGGCGCTGGATCGCTGCCTCGTCCACCTCGACCCCTGACTCGTTGTTGAGCTCGATGCTCACCGGTTGCCTCCTCGGGCGTCGTTCTGGGGGTACGGGGGTCGCTGACGGTCCTGCGGCGGCCGCCCCCGGCGCTCGGCGCGGTTGGCGCTGTCGGGGTTGCCGACCGGCGCGGTGCCACGGCCACCGGGACGGTGACCGGCCTGCTCGGCGAGGCGTTCCTCGTCGTAGACGGTGTAGGCGTCGACGATGCGGCCGACGAGCGTGTGCCGCACGACGTCCTCGCTGCCGAGTCGGGCGAAGTGGATGTCCTCGACCGTCTCGAGGATGCGCGTCACGAGCCGGAGCCCGGACACGTTGCCCGGCAGGTCGACCTGGGTGATGTCACCCGTGACGACCATCTTCGAGCCGAACCCGAGACGGGTCAGGAACATCTTCATCTGCTCGGGGGTCGTGTTCTGCGCCTCGTCGAGGACGACGAACGAGTCGTTGAGCGTCCGGCCGCGCATGTACGCGAGCGGCGCGACCTCGACCGTGCCCGCAGCGAGCAGCTTCGGGACCAGCTCGGGGTCCATCATCTCGTTCAGGGCGTCGTAGAGCGGCCGCAGGTACGGGTCGATCTTGTCGGTGAGCGTGCCCGGCAGGAACCCGAGCCGCTCGCCGGCCTCGACCGCTGGACGGGTCAGGATGATCCGGGTGACCTCGCGCCGCTGCAGGGCCTGCACGGCCTTCGCCATCGCCAGGTAGGTCTTGCCGGTGCCGGCGGGACCGATCCCGAACGTGATGGTGTGTTCGTCGATGGCGTCGACGTACGCGCGCTGCCCGTCGGTCTTCGGCCGGACGGACTTGCCGCGGCTCGACACGATCGGCGTGCCGAAGGTGTCGGACGGCTTGCGGTCGTCGTCGAGGATGCGCGCCGACATCGGGATGTCCGAGGGGCCGATGTCCTGCCCGCGCTTGACCATGCCGACGAGCTCGTCGACGAGCGCCTTCGCCCGCGCGACCTCGCGTTCAGGTCCGGTGAGCGTGACCTCGTTGCCGCGGACGACGACCTTGACGCCCGGGTACTGCCGTTCGACGGTCTTCAGGAGCCGGTCCTGGGGACCGAGCAGCTGGACCATGGCGATGCCGTCGACCTGGAGGGCGACGGAGACGACCTGGTCGTCGTCGGTGGTGGGCTGTGCTGGTTCGTTAGCCGGCAAGGGTGCCTTCCTGCAGTTCACCTGCGAGTACGTGCGCGTGCACGTGGAACACGGTCTGACCGGCGGCTTCGCCGGTGTTGAAGACGAGACGGAACTGGCCACCGGCGCGCTCGTCGGCGATGCGCTGCGCGGTGGCGACCAGGTGGGCGAGGAGGTCGGGGTCACCGGCCGCGAGCTGGGCGACGTTCGCGTACTGCTCGGTCTTGGGGATGACCAGCACGTGGACGGGTGCCTTCGGGGCGATGTCCTCGATCGCGATCACACGGTCGTCCTCGGCGACGACGGTCGCCGGGATCTCGCGCGCGATGATCTTGCTGAAGACGCTGGGCGTGCTGGTGCTCATGACTCCATCGTAGAACGCGGGACCGACCTCGGGCCTTCCCTCACCAGCGACCGAGTCCGGCCTGCAGGATCGCGAGTGCCGCGGGACCGGCGGTCGAGGTCCGCAGCACGCTGTCGCCGAGCCGGACCCTGATCGCTCCCGCGGCCTCGAGCCGGTCGAGCTCGGAGCCGTCGATGCCGCCCTCCGGCCCCACCACGAGTGCGATCTCGTGGAGGTCCGCCGGCGGTTCCCAGGTCGCGAGCCGCACGGTCGCGGTGGGGTCGAGCACGAGCACCGCGGCACCGGCACCGAGCGCGGGGACGAGCTGCGCCGTCGTGACGAGCGGCCCGACCTCGGGCACCCGCGACCGGATCGCCTGCTTCGCGGCCTCGTGCGCGATGGACGTCCAGCGCGATCGGCCCTTCTCGACCTTCGGGCCCTCCCACCGGGAGACACTGCGCGCGGCCGACCACGGCACGATCCGGTCCACGCCGATCTCCGTCGACGCCTGCACCGCCATCTCGTCGCGGCCGCCCTTGGCCAGGGCCTGCACGAGCGTCAGCGACGGGACCGGCAGCGGATCGACGGACAGCGACGCGACGGACAACACCAGCGAATCGCGGTCGACGGCGTCCACCGCACCGGTCACGACGGTCCCCCGTCCGTCCGAGAGCCGCAGCGTCTCGCCGACCCGCACGCGCGAGACGGTCACGGCGTGCCGCCCCTCTGCCCCGTCGAGCGTCACGGAGCCACCGACGGCGACCCCGTCGAGCGACTCCACGACGTAGAGCGATGCCATCAGAAGTTGAAGAAGCGGTCGCGGAGCTTGCCGAACATGCCCTGCTGGAACCGGGCGAGCTGCGGCGCCGAGGCCTTGTGCGACTTCGCGAGCTGCTCGACCAGCTGCCGCTCCTTGTGCGACAGCTTCGTCGGGGTGACGACCTGCACGCCGACCCGGAGGTCGCCGCGGCCGCTCCCGCGCAGCTTCGTGATGCCGCGGTCCTTGATGACCAGGACGTCGGCGCTCTGCACCCCGGGACGGATCTCGAGCTCGACGGGCCCGTCGAGTCCGTCGATCGTCGTGGTCGTGCCGAGCACGGCGTCGGTCATCGCGACCTCGAGCGTGGCGAGCAGGTCGTCGCCGTCGCGGCTGAAGACGTCGTCGTGCCGCACCCGGATCTCCAGGTACAGGTCGCCGGAGGGGCCGCCGGCGGGGCCGACCTCGCCCTGGCCGGGCATCTGCAGGCGCAGGCCCGAGTCGACGCCGGCCGGGACGTCGACCGGAACCGTGCGGCGGGCACGGACGCGGCCCTGACCCTGGCACGTCGGGCAGGGGCTCGGGATGACGGTGCCGTACCCGCGGCAGGTGCCGCACGGGGCGCTCGTCACGACGTTGCCCAGGAGCGAGCGGACCTGGCGCTGGATGCTGCCGGAGCCGCCGCAGATGTCGCAGGTGCGCGGGCTCGTGCCGGGTGCGCAGCACGACCCGTGACAGGTCTCGCACAGGACGGCGGTGTCGACCTCGACGTCCTTGTGGGTCCCGAAGACGACCTCGTCGAGGTCGACGTCGATGCGGAGCAGGGCGTCCTGCCCCCGCTCGGCACGGCTGCGCGGACCGCTGCCCCGGCCACCGCCACCACCGCCGCCGCCGAAGAAGGCGTCGAAGATGTCGCTGAACCCGCCGGCGCCGCCACCGAAGGGGCTGTCGGCCTGTGGCCCGGCGTCGTACCGGCGCCGCTGCTCGGGGTCGCTCAGGACGTCGTACGCGTGCGTGACGTCCTTGAACCGCTCGGCGGCCTCGGGGGCCGGGTTCACGTCCGGGTGGAGCTCACGCGCCAGGCGGCGGTAGGCCTTCTTGATGTCGGCATCGGAGGCGTCTCGCTGGACGCCGAGGACGTCGTAGTGGTCTGCCACGTATCCCTCAGTCGGTTGTGTTCGGTCGGTCGGTCGGTGTTGCAGTCGATCAGTGTTCGCCCAGGAGCTTGGACAGGTACCGTGCGACGGCCCGGACGGCCGCCATGTTCGTGCCGTAGTCCATCCGGGTCGGTCCGAGGACGCCCAGGCGTGCCACCTCGCCGCCACCGGCGAGGTACCCGCCGGCGACGATGCTCGTGGCGTCGAGCCCGTACTCGGCGTTCTCGACGCCGATGCTGGCCGCCACCGCGATGTCGTCCACCTGCATCTCCCCGAACAAGCGGAGCAGGGTGACTTGTTCCTCGATCGCTTCGAGCACCGGGAAGAGGCCGCCGGAGAAGTCCTGCTCGCTCTTCGCCAGGTTCGCGGCGCCGGCCATCAGCAGGCGGTCCTGTCGGTTCGCCGCGACCTGCTCGATGAGGGTCGCCACGACGACCCCGCCGAGCGTCTGGGCCTCGGGGCGGAGCTGTTGCGGCACCGCACGGAGCGCGGTGGGCACGTCCTGCAGCAGGAGCCCCACGGCCGCACCGTTCAGCACGGTGCGGAGTTCGGTCAGCAGCGGCTCGTCGAGCGCGACGTCGGTCTCGACGACGCGCTGCTCGACCCGGGCGGTGTCGGTGATGAGCACCACCATCAGCCGGGCGTCGCCGAGTCGCACGAGTTCGACGTGCTGCACCCGGGCGCGCACCATCGACGGGTACTGCACCAGGGCGACCTGGTTCGTGAGCTGGCTGAGCAGGCGCACGGTGCGGCCGAGGACCTCGTCGAGGTCGTTCGGTGCGCCGAGGAAGGTCTCGATGGCGTGCCGCTGGGCGCTCGTCAGCGGCCGGGCCGCGGCCAGGTGGTCGACGAAGAGGCGGTAGCCCTTGTCGGTCGGCACGCGACCGGACGAGGTGTGCGGGGCGACGATGAGCTGCTCGTCCTCGAGCAGGGCCATGTCGTTGCGGATCGTGGCGGCACTGACACCGAAGGCGTGCCGCTCGACGATCGTCTTCGAGCCGACCGGTTCGCGGGACGCCACGTAGTCGCGCACGATCGCCTTCAGGACCTCGAGGCTGCGTTCACTGACCACGAGCGCTCCTTCCTGGTCGATCTGGCACTCGGACGTGTCGACTGCTGATCCTACGCCCGCGTGACTGCACCCCCGATACGCTTCCGGCATGACCTACGGACAGCAGCCCGGTGGCCCGCAGAACCCGAACGGGCCCCAGTACCCGAGCGGGTACACCCCGCCGCAGCCGATGAGCCCGGAGGACCAGCGCCTCTGGGCAACGCTCACGCACATCGGCGGGATCTTCTTCAACTTCGTCGCCCCGCTCGTGGCGTACCTGGTGCTCCGCGACCGCGGCGGCTTCATCCGCGAGCACACCCGGGTCGCCCTGAACTTCCACATCACCGTCGCGATCGCGTACGTCGCGTGCGGCGTCCTGAGCGTCGTGGTCATCGGCCTGGTGCTGTTCCCGATCGTGGCCGTGCTGACGATCGTCTTCGGCATCATGGCGGCCGTCGCCGCGAACCAGGGCCAGTTCTACCGCTACCCGCTGTCGATCGAGTTCATCAAGCAGTAGGGCCAGCAGGCGACCGGCGGCCGCCGGTCAGTCGAGCAGCTCCCGCACCACCGCGTCGGCGAGCAGGCGACCCTGCAGGGTCAGGTCGATCCGTCCCCGCACCGCGGCCGACCCGTCCACGAGACCCCGTGCGATGAGTCCCGCGACCCGGCCACGGGCCTCCTGGCGGATCTCGCTCGTCGCGAGCTCCCCGCGGACGCGGGCGGCGAGGAGCAGCCGCTCGACGTACCGGGTCTCGTCGTCGATGACCTCGCGCCCGGCGGCCGGCGACTCGCCGGCCAGCACCCGGTTCGCGTACGCGGCCGGGTGCTTCACGTTCCACCACCGGGTGCCGGCGACGGCGGAGTGGGCGCCGGGGCCGACACCCCACCAGTCATGGCCCCTCCAGTACGACAGGTTGTGGCGACTCGCGTGCGTGTCGCCGCGTGCCCAGTTCGACACCTCGTACCAGGAGTACCCGGCGTCGCCGAGCACCTGGTCGGCGAGCTCGTACATGTCGGCGGCCAGGTCGTCGTCGGGGGCGGGGAGCTCGCCGCGGGCGACCATGCGGCCCATCGCGGTGCCGTCCTCGACGATGAGCGAGTACGCCGACACGTGGTCGGGCTCGCAGGCGATCGCGGCGTCGAGCGAGGTCCGCCAGTCGGCGAGGGACTCCCCCGGCGTCGAGTAGATGAGGTCGAGCGAGACGTCGAGGCCCTGCTGCTTCGCGAGGTCGACGACGACGGGCACGCGCAGTGGGTCGTGGGTGCGGTCGAGCGTCGCGAGCACGTGCGGCACCGCGGACTGCATGCCGTAGCTGATCCGGTTGAAGCCGCCCTCGCGCAGGGTCTGCAACGACGACGCGTCGACCGAGTCCGGGTTCGCCTCGGTCGTGACCTCGGCGCCGGGCAGGATCCCCCACGTGTCGTCGATGGCCCGCAGGATCATCGCCAGGTCGGACGCCGGCAACATGGTCGGGGTCCCGCCGCCGAAGAAGACCGTCGACACCGGCCGACGCGGCACGCCGGAGCGGTCGAGCACGGTCGCGGCCCACTCGATCTCCCGCACGGCGTGCCCGGCGTAGTCGTCGCGACGGACGCCGCGGAGCTCGGACGCCGTGTAGGTGTTGAAGTCGCAGTAGCCGCAGCGCACGCGGCAGAACGGCACGTGCACGTACACGCCGAAGGGGACGTCGCCGGCAGCGGGAGCACCGTCGGACCCCGCCGCCGCCCACGGCGTGATCAGGCCGTCCGCGGGGGCTGGATCGGCGATCGGGAGAGCACTCGGCATGGGCTCCATTCTCCGTCATGATGGGAGTCATGGAGCACCATCCCGTCCCCACCACGGTCCTGTGGGACATCGACGGCACCCTCGTGATGAACGCGTCGTCCCCGGGCAACCTCTACCACCTCGCGCTCGAGCGGGCGGTCGGCCGCGACCTCGCCCTGCGCGTCGGACACCAGCACGGTCGGACGGACGCCGGGCTCATCGCCGAGCACGTCCGTGCCCACGCGTTCGACGACACCATCATCCCGACGGTGAGCGGCCACCTGCGCGACCTCACCGCCGAGCGGCACGCCTCGGGCGACCACCGCTCACCCGTCCCCGGCGCCACCGCGCTGCTCACCCGGTTCGCGGAGCTCGGGTGGCGGAACGGCCTGCTCACCGGCAACTCGGAGTACCGAGCCCGCGTCAAGCTGGCCGGTGCCGGCTTCGACGAGGGCCTGTTCGACTGGGACCACTCCTACTTCGGCGACACCGAGGTCGAGCGAGCCGACGTCACCACCCGTGCGGCGGCGGAACTCGCCGGCACCCGGGCCGTGATCGTCGGCGACACCCCGCGTGACGGCGAGGCCGCGGACGCCGCCGGCATCCCCTTCTTGGCGGTCGCCACCGGGGTGTTCGACGTCGAGGCGCTACGAGCGACGAACGCGGTCACGGTCGCGCGGGACTGCCGGGTCGACGCCGGCCTGATCGAGGACGCCATCGCGGCGCTGCCGCCGTTGCGCTGACCACGCGCACACGCGCGCTAACGGGCTCGCGTACGAACGTGCACGCACACGCCCAGGCGCGCACACGCACGCCCGCGCCCGCGCCCGCGCCCGCGAACGCGCCGCTAGTCGCCCCGCAGCGCCGCCAGGTACTGCTCCGCCATCACCTTCTGCTGCCGACGCAGCAGCGGCGCGACGAACTGCCACTTCCGGCTCGACGGCTGCGAGAACTGCCGGATCTGCAGCCACACGGAGCCGTCGGGCGTGCGTTCGACGACGAACGATTCCTCGCCGGACAGCGGGTGCCCCTCGAGCGTGCCGTACGCGAAGCCCTTGCGGTCGTGCTCGTCGATGATCGACACGACCCGGACGGGCGCCTGCACGGTCCGGCCGAAGGCGTGCATCGTGAGGGTCGCCGAGGTGCCCGCGGTCACCAGCGGAGTGCCGTCGGGCGCGAACTTCTCGACCCGGGGCGTGCCGATCGAGGCCGGCGCGATCGGGACGCCGTCGTCGTCGAAGGTCACCGGGTTGTACCGCACCTCGTCGTCGTCGGGCTGTTCCTCGACACGCACGCGGATCCCGCTGCGCTCCTGGATCTGCCACGTCAGGGCCTGCGTCACCGCGGTCTCGAACCGCTGGTCGCCGTGCCCGATCCGCGCACGCGACTCACTGGGGGTGAACCCCTCGGGCGGGTACGTCATGAGGTCCGACGCCTGGGTCGCCCCCACCGCGCCGTAGGTCAGGGCGGTCCGGTAGCTCCCGCGGATGCTCATGCCGCCAGCCTACTTGGGCCTGCCCCGTCGGATCGAACCGAGTGGTCGTCCGGTTCACGTGCACCCCGAACTGGAGGCCCGACCCGCGGCCGCCACGCCCCTATCGTTGCAGCGTGCCCCGCTCCACCCCCGCGCCCTGGCGGTCCGTCGACCGTCGGACCGCGACCCTCGCCGCGTTCACGCTCGTCGCCTTCGGCGCCGCCGCGCTCGCGCGTGTCCTGGTCGACGCGACGACCGCCGGCATCGGCTCGTCCGCACGCTACGTCGCGGTGCCACAGGCACAGTGGGACGCCTTCGACACCGCGAACGCGATCGCGGCGGTCGGTGCGTGCTGCGCCGGAGCGGGGGTCCTGCTGTTCGGGGCCACCCTCGTGTCCGCGGTACGGCGGCACCGGGCCACGCGGGTGCCGCAGTGGCTCGGCGCCGTGACGGTCGTCCTGGCCCTCGGGGCCGTGGTGTCCGGCGCCGCCGCGACCCAGCAGACCGACTTCGGTGCGGCTGCCGGGCTGGTCATCCTGCGGACCGCACTGGCGGGACTGGCCGCTGCGAGCCTCCCGGCCCTCTGCCTGGCCGTGCTGCGGGCGCGGGCCGCACGGGCCCGCTGACCCGTCGCTCCTTCTTCTCCTCGGCGCTACTTCTTCTTTTCCTCGACGTCGCCGGACAGCGCAGCGATGAAGGCCTCCTGCGGGACCTCGACCCGGCCGATGGTCTTCATGCGCTTCTTGCCCTCCTTCTGCTTCTCGAGGAGCTTGCGCTTGCGGGTGATGTCACCGCCGTAGCACTTCGCCAGGACGTCCTTGCGCATCGCACGGATGCTCTCGCGGGCGATGATGCGGGCACCGATGGCGGCCTGGATCGGCACCTCGAACTGCTGGCGCGGGATGAGCTTGCGCAGCCGCTCGGTCATCAGGGTGCCGTAGGCGTACGCCTTGTCGCGGTGCACGATCGCGCTGAACGCGTCGACCTGGTCGCCCTGCAGCAGGATGTCGACCTTGACGAGGTCGGCCGCCTGGTCGCCGATGGGCTCGTAGTCGAGCGAGGCGTAGCCCTGCGTCTTGCTCTTCAGCTGGTCGAAGAAGTCGAACACGATCTCACCGAGGGGCATCTCGTAGCGGATCTCGACGCGGTCCTCGCCGAGGTACTCCATGCCGAGCAGGGAGCCGCGGCGCGACTGGCACAGCTCCATGATCGCGCCGACGTAGTCCTTCGGGGCGAGGATCGCTGCGCGGACCATGGGTTCGCGGACCTCGACGATGCGGCCGCCGGGGAACTCGGACGGGTTCGTGACCTCGGTCACGGAGTTGTCCTCGTTCGTGACCTCGTAGATCACGCTGGGCGCGGTCGTGATGAGGTCGAGGCCGAACTCGCGCGACAGGCGCTCGGTGATGATCTCGAGGTGGAGCAGGCCGAGGAACCCGCAGCGGAAGCCGAAGCCGAGCGCCACCGACGTCTCGGGTTCGTACACCAGGGCCGCGTCGGACAGCTTGAGCTTGTCGAGCGCGTCACGCAGGTCCGGGTAGTCCGACCCGTCGATCGGGTACAGGCCCGAGAACACCATCGGCTTCGGGTCCGTGTACCCGGGCAGGGCGTCGGTCGCGGGCTTCTGCGCGCTCGTGACCGTGTCGCCGACCTTGGACTGGCGGACGTCCTTGACGCCGGTGATGAGGTACCCGACCTCGCCGACGGAGAGCCCCTTCGTCGGGATCGGCTCGGGGCTCGACACCCCGATCTCGAGGATCTCGTGCGTCGACTTCGTCGACATCATCTGGACCTTCTCGCGCGGCTTGATGGAGCCGTCGATCATCCGGATGTACGTCACGACGCCGCGGTAGCTGTCGTAGACCGAGTCGAAGATCATCGCGCGGGGCGCGGCCTCGACGTCGCCGACGGGGGCCGGCACACGCCGGACCACCAGGTCGAGGAGTTCGGGCACGCCGACACCGGTCTTGCCGGAGACGCGCAGGACGTCCTCCGGCTTGCCGCCGATGAGCTGCGCGAGCTCGGCCGCGTACTTCTCGGGTTCCGCTGCCGGCAGGTCGATCTTGTTGAGCACCGGGATGATCTCGAGGTCGTTCTCGAGCGCCAGGTACAGGTTGGCCAGCGTCTGCGCCTCGATGCCCTGGGCGGCGTCGACGAGCAGGATCGCGCCCTCGCACGCCGCCAGGGAACGGGAGACCTCGTACGAGAAGTCGACGTGTCCGGGGGTGTCGATCATGTTGAGCGCGAAGGTCTCACCGTCGAGTTCCCACGGCATGCGCACGGCCTGCGACTTGATCGTGATGCCGCGCTCGCGCTCGATGTCCATGCGGTCGAGGTACTGCGCGCGCATCGCGCGCTCCTCGACGACGCCGGTCATCTGCAGCATGCGGTCGGCCAGCGTGGACTTGCCGTGGTCGATGTGCGCGATGATGCAGAAGTTGCGGATCGCGCCGGCCGGGGTCGCGGCGGGCTCGAGCGGAGCGGATGCTTGTGGGCTCACGGTTCCTCAGGTGGGTCGGACGGTCGGCCCAGTCTCCCATGCTTCACCGGCTCTGGAGGCACGGCGCGACTGGGCGACGTGCGATGCGGAACGCGGGGCGCGCCTCCCGGGCGTCACCCGCCCCGGTCCGGACGGTCGCCGCCGTCAGACGGAGGCGTGCGCCGGTGCGGGCAGCGCGCCCAGGCCGCGCCGCAGGTCGTCGGGGGTGGCGGCCAGGCACACGCGGATCCAGCCCTCGCCGGAGCGGCCGAAGGCGCTGCCCGGCGCGACCGCGACGGCCTCGCGCTGCAGGAGGCCGAGCGCCCACGCCGCGACGTCGCCGTCCGAGGCGTGCGACACGTCGATCCACAGGTAGAACGCGCCACGCGGGTCGAGGTACCGGATGCCGGCGGCGTCCAGCACCTCCTTCGCGACCTCGAGGTTCGCGCGGTAGTGCTCCCGGGCGTCGCGCACCGCGGAGTGGTCCCCCACGATCGCCGCCAGTGCCGCGTACTGGTCCGGTTCGGCGACGCAGCTGATCATCGCCTCCTGTGTCGTGCGCATCGTCGGCCCGAGGCCCTTCGGGGTGACGAGGTACCCGACACGGACACCCGTCATGGCGTACGTCTTGCTGAGCGAGAACGCGGAGAAGACCCGGTCGTCCTCGTCGAGCGCGGCCAGGCTGACATGGCGGGTGCCGTAGGTGAAGTACTCGTAGACCTCGTCGCTGATGACCCACAGGTCGTGGCGCTTCGCGACGGCCAGGAGCGCACGGAGGGTGTCCTCGCCGAACACCGCGCCGAGCGGGTTCGACGGGGAGTTCACCACGAGCACGCGGGTCCGCTCGGTGATGCTCGCCTCGAGCGCCTCGAGGTCGGGTTCGAACCCGTGCTGCGGCTCGAGCCGGTACGGCACCGGCGTGGCCCCGAGGATGTGCGCGTTCATCGTGAAGGTCGTGTAGCCCGGGTCCGGCACCAGGACCTCGTCGCCGGGGCTCAGTGTCAGCGTCATCGCCTGGAACAGCGCCTGGGTCGCGCCGATCGTCATCCAGATCTGTTCGAGGTCCGCCTCGATGCGGTTCTCGCGGCGGAGCTTGTCGCGGACCGCCTCGCGCAGGGGTGCGATGCCGCCGTTCGGCGTGTAGTCGGTGCGGTCCTCGGTCCAGGCGCGACGGGCGGCGTCGCCGATGTGCGGTGCCACCGGGACGTCCGGTTCGCCGATCACGAGCATCGTGACCGCGGTCCCGGCGGACTGCAGCAGCGCTGCCTGCTCGAAGACCCTCCGGATGCCGGAGGCGGGCACGGTGTCGATCCGAGGTGCGAGGGATGGCATGTCCGTCACCGTATCCGGTGCATGTTGCCGCGAGATCACGCCGATCCGGCGGTGTTTCGTGCTTTGGTGGCGGGCCGTTCGCCTGGTAATGTTGGTGGCTGGCTTGCGCGTTCCCCGCCCACGGGTGGAACGCGATGCGACCGAGGGCCCCTCTACCCCGCGGTCGCGCCCACCCGTACGAGACGAAGCAGGAGCTACACATGGCGAACATCAAGTCGCAGATCAAGCGCATCAAGACCAACCTCAAGGCCACCGAGCGCAACAAGGCCTACAAGTCGGAGCTCAAGACGTTCATCCGTCACACCAACGAGGCCGTTGCCGCTGGCGACAAGGACAAGGCCGTTGCCGCCCTGGCCACCGCGTCGAAGAAGCTCGACAAGGCCGTGAGCAAGGGCGTCATCCACCGCAACCAGGCCGCGAACCGCAAGTCGGCCATCGCGAAGAAGGTTGCATCGCTCTGATCTCCTGAGTGCTGCACGAAGGCCCCGCACCGTTCGGTGCGGGGCCTTCGTCGTGTGCGGGGGGCGTCGTGTGCGGCGGGGCGTCGTGTGCGGCGGGGCGTCGTGTGCGGCGGGGCGTCGTGTGCGGCGGGTCCGCCCACATCGTGAGCAGAAATGGTCGGGTGGCGAGTCCGCACTCGACCATTGCTGCTCACCAAGTGCGCGGGTGCGAACGCGCGACGACCGGGAGGCGCGGGTCGCCTCAGCGCGCCTCGCCGCGTCGGGCGATGGTGCGGACCATGACCTCGAGCGCGTAGTGCGCGTCGCGCGAGCCGCCCTTCACCGCGGTGTCCGCCTCGGCGATGCTCGTGATCGCGTTCGCGAGACCGGCTTCGGACCACCCGGCGACGTCACGCTGCGCGCGCTGCACCTGCCACGGCGCCATGCCGAGCGCCGACGCCGCCTGACCGCTCGGCCCGCGGAACGCGCTGACCTTCGCCATCGTGCGGATCTTGCTCGCGAACGCGGCGACGATCGGCACGGGCGCTTCGCCGGTGGCCAGTGCGTGCCGCAGCTCGACGATCGCCGGGGCGGAGCGTCCGGCCAGGGCGATGTCGGCCACCTTGAACGCGTTCGTCTCGACGCGACCGCCGTAGTACTTGTCGACGACCTTGTCGGTGATCTCCTGCGCCTCGTCCGCCAGGAGCTGCCGGCACGCGGCGGCGAGTTCAGCCAGGTCGTCGGCGAAGGCCACCACGAGGGTGCGGACCGCCGAGGGCGCGATCTTGCGTCGGGCGGCGCGGAACTCGGCGTTCACGAAGTCGATGCGGTCGGTCTCGCGCTTGAGTTCGTCGCACAGGACCTCGACGCCACCACCGACCCCGCTGCGGATCGTGTCGAGGAGCTTCTTGCCGCGTACACCGCCACCGTGCCGGAGCACCAGGGTGACGTCGTCGGCTGGAGCCTGCAGGTACGAGATGGTCTCGGTGATGAAGGCGTCGGTGCACTTCTCGACGTTGGTGACCCGCACCAGTCGCGGCTCGCCGAACAGCGACGGGCTCGCGAGCGTCGCGAGCAGGCCGGGGGCGTACTGGTCGGCTTCGAGGTCGT
Source organism: Curtobacterium sp. ABR8 (assembly GCF_057812125.1). Taxonomy (NCBI): domain Bacteria; kingdom Bacillati; phylum Actinomycetota; class Actinomycetes; order Micrococcales; family Microbacteriaceae; genus Curtobacterium; species Curtobacterium sp. ABR8. The sequence continues at coordinate 1,787,523 of NZ_CM173818.1, read as the reverse complement.
GCACCTCGAGCGCCGGGTCCTCGCCCACGAGCAGGTCCTTGAGCACGCTGCTGGCCCGGTCCGCCAGGAACGCCTCGGGTCCGGTCACGAGCACGACGGGAGCCGGTCGGATCCCCGACCAGGGCACCTGGTCGATCTTCGCTGCGGCGCGCGCGGGCTTCTTGGCGGGCATGCGGTCCTTCCGGTGGTGCCGCCCCGGACGGTGCCGGTGCGACGAGTGCTCCGACGATCCTACGGGCGGCCGCCGACGGCGTGCGCTCCGTCCACACCCGCAGGTCGTCCGCGCCCGTCCGACCGACCGCGACGGTGCCGAGTTCGTCGGTCCGGTACGCTGCGGTCCCCGCCGACGCGAGCATCGACAGCGCCGAACGTGTCGGGTGGCCGTACGTGTTGTCCGCGCCGACGCCGACGAGTCCGACACGGGCCGCGAGCTGTCGGTACAGCAGTGGGTCCTGGTCCGCCGAACCGTGGTGCGAGACCTTCACGACGTCGAGCGGGCCGGCGGGCAGCCCGCCACCGGAACGGAGTCGACGCTGCGCGGTCTCGCCCAGGTCGCCGAGGAACACCCCGGACAGGCACGTGGAGCAGCCGTCGCCCGGCGGTGGTTCGGTCACGAGCACGATGCCGGCGTCGTTGCCGGCGTCCGGGTCGCCCGCACGCGGCCACACGACGCGCCAGCTGATCGGCCCGAGCACACCGGACACCCGGTCGTCGGCCCGCCGGACGTCGACGCCACCGCGCTGCAGGTCCCGCACGACGCGGGTGTCCGATGCGCGACCGACGGGTCCGACCAGTGCCGTGTCGACCATGCCCGCGACCTCGTCCACCGCACCGACGTGGTCGCGGTCGAAGTGCGTGAGGACGAGCAGGTCGATCCGGCTGATCCGCAGCAGCTCGAGGCAGGCGCGCAGGCGCTCCGGGTCGTCCCCGGTGTCGATCAACGCCGTGCGGGCGCCGCCGCGGACCAGCACGGCGTCCCCCTGTCCGACGTCGCACGCAGCGACCGCCCAGTCCCGCGGAACGGTGCCGCGCACGACCAGCACCGGGACCGCGACGGCGGCGACACCGACCACGACGACCACGCCCGCGACGAGCAGCAGGCGGTTCCTGACCGTCGGTGTGCTCAGCACGGCGACCGCGAGGCACGCGCTGACGAGCACCGCGCCGCCCACGCCGACCGTGCCGCCCGGCCACGGAGCCGACGCGTACGGCAGTCCTGCGGCACCGTGGGCGATGCCACCGACCGCCGATGCGGGCACCCAGGCGACGGCTGCGAGCACCGACCCGCCCCACGGCCAGACCGGTGCGAGCAGACACGCACCGAGGCCGACGACGGTGACGATCGGCGCCAGGGGCTCGGCCAGCAGGTTCGCCGGCACCGCGTAGGTCGGCAGCGTCGCCGACAGCGGGATCGTCACGGGCCAGCACGCGACCTGCGCCGCCACCGGCACCGCCAGTGACACGGCGATCGGGGTCCACAGCCGTCGGGCGAACAGCGTTGTGAGCGGTGGTCCGAGCACCACGATGCCGGACGTGGCGAGCACGGACAGCGCGAACCCGAACGATCGCGCGAACCAGGGGTCCACCACGAGCATGCCGATCGCGGCCAGTGCGACGAGCGGCACACCGCGCACGGGGCGGCCGGACAGGTGCACGACCAGCACGACGACCGCCATCACCGTGGCCCGGACGATCGACGGGTCGGGCCGGACGAGCACCACGAAGGCGAGCAGGACGGCGACGGCCGACGCCGCCCGGATGCCACGGGGAGCACCGCAGAGCCGCCCGACCACCACCACCAGGCCGACCACCACGGCGCAGTTCGACCCGGACACCGCGGTCAGGTGGGTCAGCGCCGACGTCTCCATGGCCGCCTCGGTCTCCGGGTCGAGTCCGGAGCGGTCACCGATCGCCAGGCCGCGCAGGAGCGCGGCCCCCGGCTCGGGCAGACCGGCCGTCGCGCGGACGAAGGCCTGGCGAGCGGCGTCGGTCGCTCCGAGCAGTCCGCCGAGAGGCTCAGTGGTCGGCGCACCCCGGACGAAGAGCACGAACGCGGTCGCGGCTCCTGGGGCGTCGGGTTCGAGGGTCCCGGTACCGGTCACCCGCGTGCCAGCGGCCAGCACCCTGTCGTGGTCGTCACCCGCCGGCACGAGCCGGACCGGTGCCCGGAGCGCGCCCAGGGTGTCGGCGCGCTCGAGCGTCGCGACCACGGATCGGTCACCCGGGCCCAGGTCGCGCGACAGGACCGCGTCGAACGGGACGGCACCCGAGCCGGAGGCGAGAGCCCGGAGCGGCTCCGGTGCACGGCGGGTCTCCCCCACGGTGACCGAGACCGCCAGCAGCGCGGTCAGCCCTGCTGCGAGGAGCACGGGGCCGGCGCAGGCCGATGCCATCCGCCGACGACGGCCGGCCACGAGCGCGCTCCCTCCGGCCAGCACGGCGGCCACGGCAGCGACGACGGGAGCCGCTCCCGGTCCCCCGACGAGCACGGCCGTGGCGATCCAGGCCGTCGCGACGGGCGCCGCCACCCGCAGGTCCGCCGCGCTCGGCCGCAGCTGTACGGGTACGGGCTTCGTGACCGGCACCGCTCACACCCGCACACGATCGCGGAGCTCGGCGAACCGGACGTCGCCGATGCCGCTGACGTCGAGCAGGTCCTCGACCGCGGTGAACCGACCGTGTTCATCGCGCCAGGCCAGGATCCGGCCGGCCAACCCCGGACCGATGCCGGGCAGGGTCTCGAGCGCCGCCTGGTCGGCACGGTTCAGGTCGACGACGGCGGCACCGCCGGCTCCCCCCGCACCCGCGCCGTCGTCCGCGCTCCCGCCGCCCCCGGTCGCTGCGGCCGCGCCACCGTCCACCGGATCGAGCGCCGACGGGACCTCGCCCTCGCCCACCCGCGGCACGTACAACCGCTCCCCGTCGGTCAGCACCCGGGCCAGGTTCAACCGGGCAAGGTCGGCGTCCGCCGTCGCCCCGCCGGCTCGCTCGATCGCGTCGGTGACCCGGCTCGACGGCGCCAGGCGCACCACACCGTCGCGCTCGACCGCCCCGAGCACGTGCACCACGACACGCGCCGTCCCCGTGGTGAGCGTCCCCCCACCGGCTGCCGGCCCTGCGGCCGACGCACCGGCGTCCGGCGGAGCGGCGGTCGGCGACACGGTCGGAGCCCCGTTGACCACGACCCCGCCCGCACCGGCGCCACCGCGCCCCGACAGCGACCCGACCAGGACCACCACGAGCGCGACCGTCACGACGACCCCGGCCAGCACCACCGCGGCCCGCGGCGACAGCGCCAGACGGGACCACGGCATGCGTCCCGACGACGGCGCGCCGTGCGGTGACCGGGGCTCCGGCGACGAGGGCGACGAGGGCGACGAGGGCGACGACATGCCCCGAACGCTACGGAGCCCGGCCGATCGGCCGGGCTCCGGAGTGCTGGTCTGTGGACAGGCATGCCGGCCGTCCGCCCTGTGGACAGCAACACGCCCACCCTGTGGGCCGCCAGCGACGCGCTCCGACTACCCCTTGATCGCGATGTTCACGAGCTTCGGCGCCCGCACGATGACCTTCACGATCTCGCGGTCACCGATGTACCGCTGCACGTTCGCGGAGGCCCGCGCGAGCGCCTCGAGCTCCGACGGCTCGATCGACTTCGACACCTCGAACGAGTCGCGCACCTTGCCGTTGACCTGCACGACGGCCGTCAGGGTCTCCTGCACGAGCAGCGTCGGGTCGGCCTTCCGCCAGCCATGCAGCGCGACGGTGGCCTCGTACCCGAGCTGCTCCCACATCTCCTCGCCGGTGTACGGCGCGAACACGGCGAGGCCGAGCGTGACGGTCTCGACGGCTTCGCGCACGGCAGGGTCGGCGGCACCGGGGCCGCTGTCGATCGCCTTGCGGGTCACGTTCACCAGGTCCATGAGCCGCGCGATCACGACGTTGAACTTGAACGACTCCATCAGGCCGGGCGCATCGGCCAGGAACCGGTGCGTCACCTGGCGCAGGGCGCGGTCACCCTCGGCCCAGACGACGTCGGGAGTCGACGTGACGTCGGTCGCCAGGCGGTAGGCGCGAGCCAGGAAGCGCGCCGAGGCGGACGGGGAGACGTCCTCCCAGTTGATGTCGTCCTCCGGCGGCCCGGCGAAGCCCATCACCAGACGGATCGCGTCGACGCCGTTCGCGTCGAGCTCGTCCCCGAGCGAGACGCCGCCCTTGGACTTCGACATCTTCGAGCCGCCGGACAGCACCATGCCCTGGTTGAGCAGCGCCGAGAACGGCTCGGTGAAGTCGAGGTAGCCGAGGTCGAACAGCACCTTGGTGACGAAGCGTGCGTACAGCAGGTGCAGGATCGCGTGCTCGATCCCGCCGATGTACTGGTCGACCGGCGCCCACTTGCGGGCGATCGCGGGGTCGAACGCCTGCGTGTCGTCGTTCGCCGCCAAGAAGCGCAGGAAGTACCACGACGAGTCGACGAAGGTGTCCATCGTGTCGGTGTCACGGAGCGCCGGCGTGCCGTCGACCGGGTTCGGCACGTTGACCCAGTCGGTCGCGCCGCCGAGCGGCGAGGTGCCCTTCGGCTTGAGGTCGAGCCCCTCGGTGTCGGGCAGTCGCACCGGCAGCTGGTCGAGCGGGACGGGGTGCTCGCTGCCGTCGGCACCGTGGATGATCGGGATCGGCGTGCCCCAGAAACGCTGGCGCGAGATGAGCCAGTCGCGCAGGCGGTAGGTCTTGGCGGCGCGGCCGGTCCCGCGCTCCTCGAGCAGCGAGATCGCGGCGGTGATCGCGTGCTGCTTCGACATGCCGTCGAGCGGCCCGGAGTTGATCATCCGGCCCTGCCCTGTCAGGGCCTCGCCCGTCGTGGCGGGGTTGCGGTCGGGCAGCTCGGTGTCCTCGGTGATCACCGGGATCGCACCGGTGACGGCGGCGTTGGTGTCGACGACGACCTTCACCGGCAGGTCGAAGGCCCGCGCGAAGTCGAGGTCGCGCTGGTCGTGCGCCGGCACGGCCATGACCGCGCCGTGCCCGTAGTCGGCGAGCACGTAGTCGGCGGCCCAGATCGGCAGGCGCTCACCCGTGAGCGGGTGGATCGCGAAGCGGCCGAGCGGCACACCGGTCTTCGGCCGGTCGGCGTTCTGCCGGTCGATCTCCGAGGTCTTCTGGGTGGCGACCAGGTACGAATCGAACGCAGCCCGGACGTCGTCCGGAGCAGACGAGACGAGCTCAGCCGCCAGGTCGGAGTCCGGCGCCACGACCAGGAACGTCACGCCGTGGATCGTGTCGGGTCGCGTCGTGAAGACCGTGACGGGCTCGTCCCGGCCCTCGATGACGAAGTCGACGTCGGCACCGACCGATCGACCGATCCAGTTCCGCTGCTGCGCGATGACCTTGGCGGGCCAGCGGCCCTCGAGCTGGTTGAGGTCGTCGAGCAGGCGGTCGGCGTACTCCGTGATCTTGAAGTACCACTGCGTGAGCTTCTTCTTGACGACGACGGCGCCGGAGCGGTCCGAGGTGCCGTCCGGCAGGACCTGCTCGTTCGCGAGCACGGTCTGGTCCACCGGGTCCCAGTTGACCCAGCTGTCCTTGCGGTACGCCAGCCCCTTCTCGTACATCTTGAGGAACAACCACTGGTTCCACTTGTAGTACTCGGGGTCCGAGGTGTGGATCTCGGTGCTCCAGTCGAACGACGGCGCGTAGCGCTTGAAGGACGCCTTCTGCTGCGCGATGTTCGCGTAGGTCCAGTCCTTCGGGTCCACCCCGCGCTTGATCGCGGCGTTCTCGGCGGGCAGGCCGAACGAGTCCCAGCCGATGGGGTGCAGGACGTTGAAGCCCTGCTGGCGCCAGTAGCGCGCGACGAAGTCACCGAGCGCCCAGTTCTCGGCGTGCCCCATGTGGAGGTCGCCGGACGGGTACGGGAACATCTCGAGGATGTACTTGCGCGGACGGGTGTCGTCGAGGTCGGTGGTGAAGAGCCCGAGCTCTTCCCAGCGGGGCTGCCACTTCTCCTGGATACGACGGAAGTCGTAGGCGTTCGGGTCCTCGGCGTGCTGCTCGGTGGTCACGGTCGTCAACGATACAAGCCGGGAGGCCCGTCCCGCGTCCGCCCGTCGGCTCACCCGGCGAGCAGGCGCCCGTCCCGCATCCGCAGGGTGCGGTCGACCAGGTCCGTGCTGACCGGCACGTGCGAAACGATCACGATCGTGCGGCCCGCTGCGCGGGCCGTCGTCACGAGGTCGCGCAGGACGGCGTCGCCGAGGTCCGGGTCGATGTCCGCCGTGGGTTCGTCGAGCACCAGCACCGGGAACGCGTGCAGGAGAGCGCGGGCCAGGGCGAGGCGGTGCGCCTGACCGCCGGACACCAGACCGCCGCGCTCCCCCACCGACGCGTCGAGCCCACCGCGACGTCCGACCCACTCGCCGAGGCCGACCCGGTCGAGCACCGCGAGCAGCTCGTCGTCGGTGGCGGTCTCGCGGGCGAACAGCAGGTTCTGCCGCACGGACTGGTCGAAGACGAACGGGTCCTGCTCGATGAGACCGATGCGGGCACGGACGGCGTCGGGGTGCATGTCCTTCGCCGAGATCCCGTCGAGCGTGTACGAGCCCCGGTGGTCGACGAAGCGGACGAGCGCGTCGACGAGGGTGGACTTCCCCGCGCCGCTCGGCCCCTCGAGCACGACGACCTCGCCGGGCCGCAGGTCGAGCGAGACCCCGTCGACCGCGGGCGCCGGGGCTCCTGGCCACTGCACGGTCAGGTCGCGCAGCGCCACGGTGACCGGCCCGGACACCGCCAGTTCGGCGGGGTCGGCGTCCTGCTCGGGTTCCGGCACGATGCCCGCGGGTACCTCTGCCGGGACGACCTGCTCGACCCGCTCGGCGGCGGCACGCACCCGGCGGAGCGTGAGGACGGCGAGCGGTACGCCCCCGATGACCTCGAACAGGGCGAGCGGCACGAACACCGTCAGCGCCCAGAGCGGGCCGTCGAGCGCCCCGGCCACCACGGCGGGTGCACCGACGGCCAGGATCCCGATGACCGCCGCGCCGCCGAGCAGCCCGACCAGGGCGCCGACGAGCGACTCGACCGTGCTGCGACGACGCACCGCTCGGGTGACGCCGGCGTCGAGACGGGCGATGTGCGCCAGGCGCTCGTCGAGGGTGCCGTAGGCGGCGAAGACGTCGAGCGTGCGGACGGTGTCGAGCACGAGGTCGGCGACCCGGCCGCGGTCCGCCGCGGTCTCGCGATCGGAGCGCTCGGCGATCGAGCGCGTCACGACCGACCCGAGCAGCGCCGCGACCGCCAGGGCCAGCACGAGCACGACGGCTGCCGGCACCGACACGAACGCCACGGCGACGACGGACAGCACGGCGACGACCCCGGCGGACACCAGCGGTCCGACGACGCGGATGGGCAGGTCCTGCAGCCGGTCCGTGTCGGTGACCAGTCGGGTCATCAGGTCGCCGCGGCCGGTGCTCCCCAGCCCCGCCGGCGCGACCGAGGCGAGCCGCCGGTACATCTCGGTCCGCACCACCGCGAGCTGCCGGAAGGACGCGTCGTGCCCGGCGAGCCGGTCGACGTAGCGCAGCGCCGCCCGGCCGAGGGCGAACGCCCGCACGCCGACCATCACGAGGGTCAGGTACAGGATCGGCGGGTGCTCGGCGGCACGGGTGATGAGGTAGCCGCTCGCGGCGAGGAGTGCCACGGCGCAGACCGCGCTGAGCGCGCCGGCGGCGACGGCCTTCGCCCATCCCGACCCGTGCGGCAACGCGAGGCGCAGGACGGAGCCCCCACGGGCCTCCCGGGACAGCGGCCGCTGCCGGGACAGCGCCCGCTGCCGGGACGACCCCCGCTGCGGGCTCATGCGCGCGCCCCCGTCCGGACGGTGACCGAGCCCCCGGTGCCGATGTCGACGCGGACGTCGGCCGCGGCGACGACCGCCGGTCGGTGGCTGGCGACCACGACGACGGCTCCGTCGGCTGCGAGGCCGCGGAGCGCGGCGACGACACGGGCCTCGGCCTCGGCGTCGAGCGCCGACGTGGGCTCGTCGAGCAGCACCAACGGCGTGCCGACCCGGCGGGCGCGGTACAACGCCCGCGCGACGGCGACGCGCTGCGCCTGCCCGCCGGACAGGCCGCTGCCCCCGGCGCCGATCGGGAGGCCCGGGTCGACCTCCAGCCCGGCGTCGCGCAACGCGGTCCGCACGTCCGCGGCGTCGGGGGTCGCGCTGAGCGCGACGTTCTCGGCGACGGTCCCGCGCACGAGGCGGGGGCGCTGGTCGGCCCAGGTGGTGCGCTCGGTGACGGTCGTACCGGCGGCACCGGGCACGACGACGGTGCCGTCGTGCGGCAGGACGCCGCGGAGCGCGGCGATCACGCTCGACTTGCCGGAGCCGCTCGGCCCGGCGAGGACGACGACGGTGCCGGGACCGGCGTGCAGGTCGAGCGGGCCGATCACCACGTCCGGCCGGCGGACGGTCAGTCCGTGCACGGCCAACGCCGTCGCCGCCGGGGCGGCCGCCGCGGTGTCCGCGCCCTCGGCCTGCCTGCCGACGGTGTCCGGACGGTCGTGCGGCGCGGGGTCCGTGTCGTCGGCGAGGACGTCGAGCACCGCTGCCGATGCCTCGACGCCGTCCTGGGCGGCGTGGAAGTCCGCGCCGACCTGACGGATGGGGGCGAACGCCTCGGGAGCGAGGACCAGGACGAACATCGCCGCCCCGAGCCCGAGCGAGCCGTCGACCAACCGGATGCCGATCGACACCGCGACGAGGGCGACGGACAGGCTCGCGGCGAGCTCGAGGGCGAACCCGCTCACGAAGGACAGCCGGAGCACCCCGAGCGTGCCGCGACGGTACTCGTCCGTGACGGCACCGATGCGGCCGACCTGGCGGCGGGCACGACCGAAGACCTTGAGCGTGGACAGGCCCTCGACGGCCTCGAGGAAGGCGCCGCCGAGCTTCGCGAGGGCATCGGACTGCTTCCGCTGCAACGCCTGGGTCGCGAGCCCGATCAGGATCATGAACACCGGGATGACCGGCAGGGCGAACAGGATGATCAGCCCGCTCGTCAGGTCACCGAGACCGATCGCGACCAGCAGCAGCGGCGTGGCGCTCGCGGTCAGCGCGAGCTGCGGCAGGTAGCGGCCGAAGTAGGCGTCGAGCGCGTCGAGCCCCGGCCCGAGGGTGGTGGCGAAGCCCGCGCTCGAGCGGCCTGCCAGCCAGGACGGACCGCGCTCGGCCGCGCGGGCGAGCACCGTCGTGCGCATCTCGCTCTTCACCTTCGCCGCGGCGCGTGCCGCCAGGTCGTCGGTCGCCCACGCCGCAACGGCACGGAGCACGAACGCTCCGCCGAGCAGTGCGAGGGCCTGCCCGAGGGTGTCCGGGACACGGCCGACGTGGACCGCGTCGATGCCGAGCGTCACGGCGGCGGCGATCCCCCACGCGATCGCGATGGTCGCGACCGTGCGGAGGACGCCGGTGCCGGCGGCCGCGACGATGAAGCCGCGCGCCGTCCGCGACAGGCGCAGGAGTCGCGGGTCGAGCGGCTTCACCGTCGCCTGCCTAGTGCGCGGCCTGGGTGACCTGGGCCCGCGAGACACGCTTGCGGAACACCCAGTAGGTCCAGGCCTGGTAGGCGAACACGAGGGGGACGAAGATCAGCGCCACCCAGCTCATCACCGTCAGCGTGTACGAGCCGCTCGAGGCGTTGTACACGTTCAGGCTGTTCGCCGGGTCGTTGGTGGCGGGCATGACGTCCGGGAAGATCGCCGTGAACATGGCGAGCACGATCGCGGCGATGGTGACGGCCATCAGCGTGAACGCACGGCCCTCCTTGCCCCAGGCGTTGCAGAGCACGGCCAGGACCAGCGCGAGCGCCGCGACCACGGAGAGCACGAGCGAGGCCGGGGTCGCCCGCACGAACGCCATCCAGACCAGGAACGCGGCGCCGACGAGGATCGTCAGGATGCCGGCCCGGGTCGCCAGGCGCTTGGCGCGCTCGCGGATCTCGCCCTCGGTCTTCAGCGCGACGAACACGACGCCGTGCGTGAAGAACACCAGCAGCGTGGCCACGCCGGTGAGCAGTGCGAACGGGTTGAGCAGGTCGAACAGCGTGCCCGTGTAGTTGTGCCCGGAGTCCATCGGGATCCCGCGCACCACGTTGCCGAACGCGACGCCCCAGAGGAACGACGGCACGGCGGACCCGACGATGATCATCAGGTCGAAGCGGCGCTTCCACTCGAGGTGCTTGTTCTGGTGCCGGTACTCGAACGAGACGCCGCGCAGGATCAGTGCCGCCAGGATGAGCAGCAGCGCGAGGTAGAAGCCGGAGAACATCGTCGCGTACCACTCGGGGAACGCCGCGAACAGGCAGGCGCCGGCGACGATGACCCAGGTCTCGTTGAGGTCCCAGACCGGGCCGATCGTGTTGATGAGCACCCGGCGGTCGGTGTCGTCCTTGCCGAGGAAGGGCAGGGACATGCCGACGCCGAAGTCGAAGCCGTCGAGGACGAAGTAGCCGACGAAGAACACGCCGACGATCGCGAACCAGAGAACAGGGAGGTCCATCTCAGTACACCGTCACTTCGTGCTTGACCTCGCCGGTCTCCTCGTCGACCGCTGCCGGTGCGGCAGGGCCCTCTTGCGCGACCTTCTTGATGAGCTTGAACTCGACCACCGCCAGCGAGCCGTAGATCACGGTGAACACGATGAGCGAGATGAGGACCTCGAGCCCGGTCACGTTCGGCGAGACGCCGTCGCTGGTCTTGAGCAACCCGAACACGAGCCACGGCTGGCGACCCATCTCGGTGAAGATCCAGCCGACGATCATCGCGGCCATCGGGAGCGGGACGGTCCAGGTGGCGACGCGCCAGATCCAGCGCTTCGTCGGGAAGCGGCCCTTGCGGGTCAGCCAGAGGCCGGCGAGCGACACCACGACCGCACCGACGCCGAGCGCGATCATCCAGCGGAACGACCAGTAGGTCACCCAGATGATCGGCTTGTAGTCGCCGGGCCCGTACACCTGCGTGTACTGCGCCTGCAGGTCGTTGATGCCCTCGACCGTGCCGTTGAAGGTGTGCGTGGACAGGAACGACAGTAGGTAGGGCACCCGGATCGAGAACAGTTCGTGCACGCCGTCGGGGGTGCCGAGGGTGAAGATCGAGAACGAGGCGTCCTTGCCGGTCGCCGTGTTGTACAGCGCCTCGGCCGCAGCCATCTTCATCGGCTGCGTGTCGACCATCGTCAGGCCGAGCTGGTCGCCGGTGAGCACGGTCAGGGCGCCCGCAGCGACCATGGTCCACATGCCGAACTTCAGCGCCGGCATCATCGTCTCGAGGTTCTGGTTGCGCGCCAGGTGGTACGCGGCGACCGAGATGATGACCGCTGCGGCGACCATGAAGCACGCGAACAACGTGTGCGGGAACGCCGCGAGGGCGACCTTGTTGCCCAGGACCGCCCAGATGTCGGTCAGCTCGGCACGCCCCTTGGCCTCGTTCATCGAGAACCCGACCGGGTGCTGCATGAACGCGTTCGCGGCGATGATGAAGTACGCCGACATGATCGTGCCCGCGCTGACGCACCAGATGCTCGCCAGGTGCAGTCCCTTCGGCAGACGGTCCCAGCCGAAGATCCACACGCCGATGAACGCCGCTTCGAAGAAGAACGCCAGGATCCCCTCGAGCGCGAGGGGCGCCCCGAAGACGTCACCGACGAAGCGCGAGTAGTTCGACCAGTTCATGCCGAACTGGAACTCCTGCACGATGCCCGTCACGACGCCCATCGCGAAGTTGATCAGGAAGATCCGTCCGAAGAACCGGGTCAGCTGCAGGTAGTGCGCTCGACCGGTCCGGTACCAGGCGGTCTGGAACACGGCCACCACGGCGGCCATGCCGATCGTCAACGGGACGAAGAGGAAGTGGTAGATGGTCGTCAGACCGAACTGCCACCGCGACAGGATGAGCGGATCGAGGAGGTCGGTCATGCGGCACTTCCCAGTCGGGTCGCCGCGCGCAGTCGGTGCACGTCAGTGTCTTCCTGTGGAACGGATACATCAGATGTCACAGCCGTTGGGACTCTTCAACGGTACCGCGCCACCACCCACTTCGACAACTTGTAGAAATGTTCCGTGCACGAACGTGCAACGGCAGTGATCGGCACAACTGTGCGGCACGGATGTGCCGATCGGCATCGCCGGGAACGACGACAGGCGCCGGGCATTTGCCCGACGCCTGTCGTCTAACTCGCGGAGACTGCTGTTACAGCAGGCCCTCGTCCGTCAGGAACTCCTTGGCGATGGTGGACGCCTTCTCCTTGTCCGCCGTGCTCTTGGTGTTGAGCTCGATCAGGGCCTCGGGGGTCAGCTTCTCGTTGACCGAGTCGATCGCGTCCGCGGCCTTGTCGTTCACCTTGTCGGAGACGACGGGGATGACGTTCTGCGGCAGGATGAGGTTCTCCGGGTCCTCGAGCGTGACGAAGTCGTTCGCCTTGATGCTCGGGTCGGCGCTGTAGATGTCGGCGAGTTGGACGGTGCCGTCCTTCAGCGCCTTGACCGTCAGGGCTCCGCCGGAGTCCTCGACCGCCTTGAAGTCGACGTCGACGCCGTAGACCGACTTCAGGCCCTTCGGACCGTACGGACGGGTCTGGAACTCGGAGTTCGCGCCGACCGTGAGCTTGGACTTGACGTCCTTCAGGTCGGCGAGGCTCGTCACGTCGTTGTCCTCGGAGAACTGCTTCGTGACGGTGTAGCTGTCCTGGTCGGTCGCCTCGGCCTCGTCGAGGACCCGGAGGCCCTTCGGCAGCGCCGTCTCGAGGCCGTCGTCGATCTCGTCGGCGGTCTTCGCCTTGGAGTCCTTGTCGAAGTACTGCAGCAGGTTGCCGCTGTACTCGGGCATGACGTCGATCGCTCCCTTCTCGAGCTGCGGGATGTAGACCTCACGCTGCCCGATGTTGAAGTTGCGCTTGACCTCGAAGCCGTTCTTCTCGAGGACCTGTGCGTAGAGCTCGGCGATGATCTCGTTCGAGTAGTACTGCTGCGAGCCGACGACGATCGTCTTGGAGTCGGACGACGCGCTGGAGCCGCTGTCGAGCGGGTCGCTCGACGCGCAGCCGGTCAGGGCGGCGGCGACGCCCAGTGCGAGCGCTGCTGCGACGCCCGCACGGATCTTTGCTGTGATCACGATGGATTTCCTTCCGGGATGGGATTGCGGGCTCGCTCGCGCGATCCCTGGCGCTGCCGGGCCGACGGGTCGGCGGTGCCCTTGGGCACCGACGCCCGCTGCAGCACGGCGAACACGATCTCGAACGCGATCGCGAGTGCGATCACGAGGATGGAGGCGCCGAGCATCTCGGCGTAGTCCTGGGTCTTCAGACCGAGGAAGAAGTAGCCGCCGAGGCCGCCGGCACCGACGTAGGCGGCGAGCGTCGCCGTCGCGACGACCTGCAGCACGGCCGCGCGGAATCCGCCGATCAGCAGGGGCAGACCGAGCGGGACCTCGACCTTCCACAGGATCTGCCAGCCCGTCATGCCCTGCGCCTTCGCGGCGTCGACCGTCACGGGCTCGACCGACTCGATGCCCGAGTAGGCACCGGCCAGCACCGAGGGGATCGCCAGCACGACGAGCGCCAGGAGCGGCGCCTGCAGTCCGATGCCGAGCAGGAGTCCGAACAGGGAGAGCACGCCGAGCGTCGGCAGTGCTCGGATCCCACCGGACACGGCGATCGAGAAGCCCCGTGCGCGGCGTGTGTGGCCGATGGCGTACCCGATCGGCACCGCGATCACCGAGGCGATCACGACGGCGAGCAGGGTGATCCAGACGTGCTCCCAGAGCCGTCCGGGGATCGCGTTGTAGCCGGAGTAGTTGGTGGGGTCGAAGACCCAGGCGAAGGCCTGTCCGATGATCACGAGGAGACCTCCGCGGTCTGCAGCACGCGGCGGGCCTGTCGGCGCGACACCGAGGCCGTCCGGGTCCACGGCATCACGATGCGGCCGAGCAGCACGAGGAGACCGTCGAGCACGAACGCCAGCACGAGGACCATGACGATGCCGGAGATGATCTCCTCGTAGATGCCGCGGCCGAGTCCGTCCGTGAACAGCGACCCGAGGCTCTGGATGCCGAGGACTGCGCCGACGGTGGTGAGCGAGATGGTGGAGACCGACACCACCCGCAGCCCGGCGAGGAGCACCGGCCCGGCGAGCGGCAGTTCGACGCGGAAGAACCGCTGCGCCGACGAGTACCCCATGGCGGTCGACGCCGACGTCGTCCCGGAGTCCACCGACGTGAGCCCGTCGACCGTCGACCGGACCATGAGGGCGAGGCCGTACAGCGTCAGGCCGATCACCACGTTGACCGGGCTCTGCAGACCGGTGCCGATGATGCCCGGCAGTGCCACGAACAGCGCCAGCGACGGGATCGCGTAGAGGAGTCCGGCGAACGTCACGATGCCGCTGCCGACGCCGGAGGCGAACCGCGATCCGCCGGGGCGCTGGAGCCGGACGACGAGCCAGCCGATGGGGATGGACAGCAGGAAGGCGATGATGATCGGCGGGATGGCGATGGCCAGGTGCGCGACCGTGGCGTCACGGATCGTGTCGAGGTTCGCCAGCACCCACTTCACCGGGTGCCTCCACCCTGCGCCGGAGCGCCCGGGGCGTCCTGCGACGCTCCGGCCTGGTTCGAGGTGGGGTCGGCCTGCACCGCGGCGGCGGCGTCGACGACGTTGACCGGTCCGGTGAGGACCCCGGCGGCGCGCCCGTCACCGTCGACGACGATCGGGCCCGTGGGGGTGTGCTCGACGCGCAGCGACCGACGCCCACGACCCACGCCGATGAAGTTCGCGACGAAGTCGTCGGCCGGCTCGGCCAGGATCTCGGACGGCGTGCCCTGCTGAGCGATCTCGCCGCCCTTCTTCAGGATGACGACCTGGTCGCCGAGCTTGAACGCCTCGTCGATGTCGTGCGTGACGAACACGACGGTCTTGCCGAGTTCGCGCTGCAGGCGGATGAGCTCGTCCTGCAGGTCGTTGCGGACCAGCGGGTCGACGGCGCCGAAGGGCTCGTCCATGAGCAGGATGTTCGGGTCGACGGCCAGCCCGCGGGCCACACCGACACGCTGCTGCTGCCCGCCGGACAACTGGGACGGGTACCGGTCGGCGAACGCCCGGTCGAGTCCCACGGTGTCCATGAGCTCGAGCGCACGAGCGCGGGCGTCGGCCTTCGACACACCCGTCAGCAGGGGCACGGTCGCGATGTTGTCGACGACCTTGCGGTGCGGCAGCAACCCGGAGTTCTGCATGACGTAGCCGATGCTCCGACGGAGCTTGACCGGGTCGACGCCGGAGACGTCGGAGCCGTCGATCTGCACGGAACCCGAGGTCGGGTCGACCATCCGGTTGATCATGCGCAGCAGCGTCGTCTTGCCGCACCCGCTCGAACCGACGAAGACGGTGGTGGTCCGGGACGGGATCACGAGGTCGAAGTCGTCGACCGCGGTGGTGCCGTCCGGGTAGGTCTTGCGAACCGAGCGGAACTCGATCATGGGTGCCCTTCTGTTCGGAGGTAGCCCGACTCCGGATGAGAGTACCCGCCAGGTCCGACAGTGGTTCACCCGTTCGGGCACGCGGCGCGTCCCGGACAGGTGCGCACCGCTGTGGACAGGACCGAGCGCACGACGGAACCAGCGCGGACGACGACGCCCGCGCCTCCTGTTCGGAGAGCACGGGCGGGTCGGATGGGGGCGGGTTCCGCGCCGGGTTCAGCCGGCGGCGACCACCGACTCCATGTGGGCACGGCTCATCGCGCGGTACTCGGCGATGAGCGCGGTGTCGGGGTTCGCACGGTCGCGGTGCGCCCGCGCGAGCACGGCGTGTCCGGACTCGGCCAGCACCACCCAGGCCCGCGCGATGCGCTCGTTCTCGGGCAGGCCGAACCGGTCGCGCATGATCTGCCCGACGGCGGCGCCGAGCGCCCCCATGCGGTCTTCGGCGTCACCGGTCCCGGTGTCCGCGGTGTCGCCGAAGCGGATCGCGCGGAAGCCCGGCTCGGTGCGGTAGAGCTCCGCCGTCTCGTCGATCAGCGCGTCGCAGGCCTGCTGCCAGGTCTCCGCGCCGCTCGCGTCGAGCGCCGCGACGAAGCGCGCCGCGAGGCGCTGCGTGCAGCGGATGGCGAGTGCCTCGACCACGGCGATGCGGTCCGGGAAGTAGCGGTAGACGGTGCCGATGGACGCCCCGGCCCGTTCGGCGACCATCGCGGTCGTGAGTCGCTCGAACCCGATCTCGTCGATCACCGCGGCAGCAGCGTCGAGCAGACCCGCGAGGCGCGCCGAACTGCGGGCTTGGACCGGCTCGTTCCTGAGCAGTGATGATCCCCCCGGCAGAGCGTTCGTTACCTCGGTGACGAGCACGTGTTCTCCTCTTGCGCTCCAGCGCGGTTGGTTGGTGTGATGAGGACGATTTTCGCAGAGACCGGCTGGAACGTGGCTGCGACTCACCACAGGCACCCTGGGACGTGGACTTCCGGGTCGTGCATGGGATGATGGGGCGATGCCCGACCCGACGCCCCACGAGCCGTCGTTGGCCGAGCCGCTCCTGCACCGCGCGGCCCGCATCGAGGACGCCGTCCAGGAGTTCCGCGAGCACCGTGCCCGAAGCCGTGGCCTGGTCCCGACCGTCGTCCCCTACACGGGCTACGGCGCCCCCGGATGGGTCCGGATCCTGTGCCGTGTGCTGCTGACCCGCCGCGGTCTCGCCTCCGACGTCTCGTACGCCGGCGTCCGCGGGTGGAAGAGCTTCACGAGCGTCGCGGTCGACCACGCCGAGGTCACCGTCACCGCCGGCGGGGTCTCGCACGTCGTCGAGACCGACCGCGGTGGGGTCGTCGACACCATCGTGCCGATCGACCTCGAACCGGGCTGGCGCACCGTGCGCCTGTCGGCCGGCGGCGGCCGCGACGTCGAGGCCGACGTGTTCGTCGTGCATCCCGACACCCGCTTCGGCCTGCTGTCCGACATCGACGACACGGTGATGGTCACCTCGCTCCCCCGCCCGATGCTGGCCGCCTGGAACTCGTTCGTCCTCACCGAGCACGCCCGCCGCCCGGTGCCGGGCATGTCCGTGCTGTACGAACGCGTGCAGGCGCAGCACCCCGGCTCCCCGACGGTGTACCTGTCCACCGGTGCCTGGAACGTCGCCCCGACGCTGCAGCGCTTCCTGACCCGCAACATGTACCCGTCGGGCACACTCCTGCTCACCGACTGGGGGCCCACGCACGACCGCTTCTTCCGGAGCGGGCAACTGCACAAGCAGCAGAACCTCCGACGTCTGGCGAAGGACTTCCCGGACGTCCAGTGGCTGCTCGTGGGCGACGACGGCCAGCACGACGAGTCGCTGTACGGCGAGTTCGCCCGCGAGCACCCCGAGAACGTCGCGGGCGTCGCGATCCGACAGCTGTCCACGAGCGAGGCGGTCCTCGCCGGTGGACGCTCCCGGGCGCAGGAGCGCTCCCGCGACACCTCGGCGCCGTGGGTCTACGCACCGGACGGCGCCGGACTCTGGTCCGAGCTCGCGCGCGTCGGCCTCGCCGAGGCGGACGCCTCCGACCCGGCCTGAGCGAGGTTTCAGGCACACCGACGGCACGCGGCCGAGAGACGGCCGGCGACCCGGCCGCTCATCCCCCGCGCTCGGTTACCGGGTGTTCGATCGGGTCATGAGCACCGACACGGACCCGGACCGGACCGCCGACGCCGAGCGTCCACCAGCGACTCCCTCGACTCCCCTGAACCGCATCGAGGACCACGCCGTCATCGGCGACACCTCGACCGCCGCGCTCGTCGGTCGCGACGGCACGATCGACTGGGCGTGCCTGCCGCGCTTCGACAGCACCGCGACGTTCGCCTCGCTGCTCGGCACCGAGGACCACGGGCACTGGACGCTCCGCCCGACCGACCCCACGGCGACCGCGCACCGGAAGTACCACGGCGACACGCTCGTCCTGTCGACCGTCTGGACCACGGCCGACGGCGTCGTCGAGGTGACCGAGTTCATGCCCGTCGGCGCGCACCGCCCGTCCATCGTCCGCCGTGTCCGCGGGCTGAGCGGGACGGTCGAGGTGCAGCAGACCTTGCGGATCCGGTTCGACTACGCCCTCGCACTGCCGTGGGTGCGCCAGATCGGCGGCGACGAGGACCCGGCACTGCTCGCCACCGCCGGGCCCGGGTCGGTCATCGTGCGCGGCCCGCGGTTCCGGGCATCGGACCACCGGCACACGGCCACCGCGACGATCCACGACGGTGACGTGCTGGACACCGTCCTCACCTGGTACCCCTCGCACCGCGAGCCCCCGGCGCCCGTCGACGTCGACGCCGAACTCCACCGCACCGTGGGGTGGTGGACGGACTGGATGGCGACGGCGCGCACCGAGGGTCGCTACGCCGACGCCGCCCGCCGCTCCCTCCTGCTGCTCCGCGCCATGACCCACGGCGAGACCGGCGGCGTGGTGGCCGCCGTGACCACCAGCCTGCCGGAGGACCCGGGCGGCGAACGCAACTGGGACTACCGCTACGTGTGGCTCCGCGACGCCTCCCTCGCACTCGCCTCCCTCATCGCGCACGGCTACCGCGACGAGGCGGCACACTGGCGCGGCTGGCTGCTCCGCGCCATCGCCGGCGACCCCGCCGACGTGCAGATCATGTACGGCATCGCCGGGGAGCGCGAGCTGCCGGAACGCGAGCTCCCGCACCTGCCCGGGTACGCCGGCTCGACGCCCGTCCGGGTCGGCAACGGCGCGTACACGCAGTACCAGGGCGACGTGTTCGGCGAGGTCCTGGCAGCGCTGCACGACGCCCGCGAGCTCGGGGTCGAGGAGAACGCCGACTCGTGGGCCCTGCAGCGCGCCCTGCTCGGCTACGTCGAGGAGCACTGGCAGGAGCCCGACAACGGCATCTGGGAGATGCGCGGCCCGCGCCGGCACTTCACGCACTCGCGCGCGATGATCTGGGCCGCGTTCGACCGTGGGGTCGCGGCGGTCGAGGAGTTCGGTCTCGAAGGGCCCGTCGACCGCTGGCGCACCCTGCGCGACCAGGTGCGGGCCGAGATCGAGGAGCACGGCTGGAACGCCGCCCGTGGCAGCTACCGGCAGCACTACGACACCGACGAGGTCGACGCGAGCCTGCTCGTGCTGCCGCAGATCGGGTACGTCTCCGCCCACGACGCCCGGATGGCGGGCACCGTCGCCGCCATCGAGCAGGACCTGTCGACCGGCTCCGACGGCCTCGTGCTGCGGTACCGGACGTCGTCCGGGTTCGACGGCCTCACCGGCGCAGAGCACCCGTTCCTGGCGTGCTCGTTCTGGCTCGTCGAGCAGTACGCGGCCTCGGGACGGATCGACGACGCCGAACGCCTCATGGACGTGCTCGTCGGGTACGCGAACGACGTCGGGATGCTGTCCGAGGAGGTCGACGTCACCACCGGCCACCACGTCGGCAACACGCCGCAGGTGCTGTCGCACCTGACGCTCGTGTCCGCGTCGGACGCCATCGCCCGGGCGCGGGGCGCGTCGACCGGGCACCGCACGCGGCTGCCCGTGCACGACGGTGGCACCCGCTCGTGGACCGGCGAAGGCGAGCGCGCCGGCGGGCCCGCCTGATGCGGTGGTCCTGACCACGAAACGGACGGGAGGCACGGTGCCAGCTGGCACCGTGCCTCCCGTCCGCCGTTCCGCCCGTTCAGGGCGCGACTGTCACGTCCGTCAGGACGACGACTCCCAGTCCGCCGGCCCGCGCGAACCGGCGCGGTACTCCTCGAGCGGGACCTCGTCGGCCTTCCAGGCCTTGACGACCGGCTCGACGATCTCCCAGCAGCGCTCGGCCACGTCGCCGCGGATCGAGAGCAGCGGGTCGTCGTGGAAGATGCCGTTCAGGACCTCGCCGTAGGGGGTCAGCTCGCCGTCGCTGAACGACGACGACAGGGTGACCTGGCCCATCTCGAACGGGTTGCCACCGCCGTTGGCCGACACGGTCAGCTCGATCTCGTCCGGGTTCAGGACGATGCGCAGCGTGTCCGCCTTCGGGCGACCGCTCAGGCCGGAGGGCAGTCGGGTCACCGGCTTGAAGGTGATCAGCACCTCTTTCCGGCTGTTGCCGAGTGCCTTGCCGGACCGCAACGTGAACGGGACGCCCTTCCAGCGGGCGGTGTCGACCTCGACCGAGATCTCGGCGAGCGTCTCGGTGCTCCGCGACTTGTCGACGCCGTCCTCGTCCTGGTAGGACGGCAGCTCCTTGCCGTCGATCGTGCCGGCCGTGTAGACGGCGCGACGCGACGCGATCTTCGGGTCGCCGCCCTTGAGCTCGGTCGAACGGAGCACCCGGGCCAGGGACGAGCGGAACTCGACCGAATCGATGTCCGCCGGGGCGTCCATCGTCACGATGCCGAGGATCTGCAGCAGGTGCGACTGGATCATGTCCACCATCGCGCCGGCCTCGTCGTAGTACTGGGCGCGGTTCTCGAGCCCGAGGGTCTCGTCGTAGAAGACGTCGACCTTCTCGATGTTGTCGGCGTTCCAGATCGGCTCGAACAGGCGGTTCGCGAAGCGCAGACCGATGATGTTGAGGACCGTGGTGCGTCCGAGGAAGTGGTCGGTGCGGTGCACGCGCTCTTCGGGGACGAGCTTCAGCACCGTCTCGTTGAGGGCCCTGGCGCTCGCGACGTCGGTGCCGAACGGCTTCTCGAAGGCCAGCGTGGTGCCCGCCGGGAGCTCCACGTGCTCGAGCGCCTCGCAGATGTCGGAGGCGATCTGCGGCGGCAGGGCGAAGTACAGGATCGGCTCGGCCTCGGCCGCGTCCAGCAGGGCCTTGAGGTGCTCCGGGTCGGTGGGGTCGCCCTGGATGAACTGGGTCGACGCGAGCGTGGCGTCGACCTCGGGTCCCTTGACGTCCTGCGACGCGAAGGACTTCGTGACGATGTCCTTCCACTGCTCCGCGCTGCGGGCGCTGCGGCCCGTGCCGATGAGCTGGACGGGAACCGCTCGACCGCTCTGCAGGAACGTGCCGAGGCCCGGCAGCAGCAGGCGGGAGGCGAGGTCGCCCGTCGCGCCGAAGATGATGAGGGTGCGCTTGTCGGTCACCTGAGGTGACTCCTTTCGCTGTGGTGGGGAGGTCCGCTCCAGTCAAGCCGCGGGCGGGCCCGTTTGTTCCGGATCGGGGACCGGAGTTCGTGGGGCGCTGCGGCGTGCAGCGCGGGTCGTGTGCCGTGGTGTGCAGCGCCGGGTCGTGTGCCGTGGTGTGCAGCGCCGGGTCGTGTGCTGCGGTGTGCAGCGCCTGGACGCACTTCGGGCGGCACCGGATGTGGTGCCGCCCGAAGTGTCAGGTGCGTTGCAGCGTCAGGTCAGTGCCCGAAGTTGCCGCGGTAGTACTCGTAGACCCAGCCGACCAGGGTGACCGCCACCAGGGCGAGGCCGATCGGGACGATCCACAGACCGGCTGCGACGCCGAGGAAGCAGACGGCGACCGCTGCTGCCAGCAGGATCGGCCACCACGACCAGGGGCTGAAGTGCCCGAGCTCGGCGTCGCCGTCCTCGATGTTGGCGTCGGGGCGGTCCTCTGGCAGCACGCCGCCCTGGGACGCCATGACCTTGCCGAGGTAGAAGGCGATGAACGCCGACATGATGCCGGTCAGGCCGATCGCAACGGTGCCGACCCACTCCGGGCGCCCGTAGTAGAGCAGCGCCCAGATCGTGTACGCGGCGTCCGCGAGGACGAAGAACCCGAAGAGGATCCAGAACAGGTTGGTGTTCGCGCGCATCGGCTTACTTCACCTCGCCCTTCGCGGCGTCGTAGGTCGGGGCATCCGGGGCGTCCTTCGCGGGGCCGACACCGATCGGCACACCTGCCTCGGGGTGGTTCAGGTCGAAGGCCGGGGACTCGGAACGGATCCGCGGGATCGACGTGAAGTTGTGGCGGGGCGGCGGGCAGCTGGTGGCCCACTCGAGCGAGCGGCCGTAGCCCCACGGGTCGTTCACGGCGACCTTCGGTGCGTTCCGGGCCGTCACGTAGACGTTGAAGATGAACGGCAGGAACGAGATCGCGAGGATCATCGAGCCGATCGTCGACAGCTGGTTCATCCAGGTGAAACCGTCGTTCGGCAGGTAGGTCGCGTAACGACGCGGCATGCCGATGACGCCCAGCCAGTGCTGGATGAGGAACGTTGTGTGGAACCCGATGAACAGGAGCCAGAAGTGGATCTTGCCGAGGCGCTCGTTGAGCATCTTGCCCGTCCACTTCGGCCACCAGAAGTAGAAGCCGGAGAACATCGCGAAGACGACGGTCCCGAAGACCACGTAGTGGAAGTGCGCGACGACGAAGTACGAGTCGGACACGTGGAAGTCGAGCGGCGGCGACGCCAGGATCACACCGGTGAGACCACCGAACGTGAACGTGATCAGGAAGCCGACGGCCCACAGCAGCGGGGTCTCGAAGGTCACCGAACCGCGCCACATCGTGCCGACCCAGTTGAAGATCTTCACGCCGGTCGGGACCGCGATGAGCATCGTCATGAGCGAGAACCAGGGCAAGAGGACGCCACCGGTGACGTACATGTGGTGCGCCCAGACCGTGACCGACAGGGCCGCGATCGCGATGGTCGCGTAGACGAGGGTCTTGTACCCGAAGATCGGCTTGCGGCTGAAGACCGGGAAGACCTCGGACACGATGCCGAAGAACGGCAGCGCGATGATGTACACCTCGGGGTGCCCGAAGAACCAGAACAGGTGCTGCCAGAGCAGGGCTCCGCCGTTGGCCGGGTTGAAGATCTGCGCATCGAACACGCGGTCGAGACCGAGGCCGAACAGCGCGGTGGCGAGCACCGGGAAGGCCATCAGCACGAGCAGGGCCGTCACGAGGGTGTTCCACGTGAAGATCGACATGCGGAACATGGTCAGACCCGGGGCACGCATCGTGATGATGGTGGTGATGAAGTTCACCGCGCCGAGGATCGTCGAGAAGCCGGTCATGCCGAGTCCGAAGACCCAGAGTGTGCCGCCGAGCCCTGGTGTGAACGTCGTGTCACTCAGTGGCGCGTAGGCGAACCACCCGAACGAGGCCGCACCCTGCGGGGTGAGGAAGCCACCGACCGCGATGAGCGAGCCGAACAGGTAGAGCCAGAACGCGAAGCCGTTGAGTCGCGGGAAGGCGACGTCGGGAGCACCGATCTGGAGCGGCATGATCGCGTTCGCGAAGCCCGAGAACAGCGGCGTCGCGAACATCAGCAGCATGATCGTGCCGTGCATCGTGAAGAGCTGGTTGTACTGCTCCTTCGTCGCGACCACGTGCAGGCCGGGCTCGAACAGCTGGGCGCGGATGACCAGGGCCATCACACCTGCGAGCAGGAAGAAGACGAACGACGCGATCAGGTACATGTACCCGATGGTCTTGTGGTCGGTGGAGGTGATCCACCGGACGATGATGTTGCCCTTCCGGCCCACCTTCGACGCCTGGAAGTCCGGCGAAGCAGTCTGGGTCGGTTGGCCGACGAAAGACGTTGTCATCTGACGAGCCCCTACTTGTTCTCGCTGGACGCCTCGACCGGCGCCTTGTTGTTCGGTTCGTTCGTGTTGGTGTTGTACTCGTCGCCGAGGAGCCCGACCTTGCCCTGGTCCTTCAGGGTGTCGAGGTAGTCCTGGTACTGCGCCGGCGTGACGACCTTCACCTGGAAGAGCATGAGCGAGTGGTACTCACCGCAGAGCTCCGCGCACTTGCCCTGGTACGTCCCGAGCTTCTCCGGGATGAAGTACTCCCAGTTCGTCTTGCCGGGGAGCATGTCCTTCTTGTACAGGAAGTCGATGATCCAGAAGGAGTGGTCGACGTCGCGCGAGGAGAGCTCGATCGCGACCTTCTTGCCCTGCGGCAGGTAGAGGGTCGGCAGCTGCGACTCGTCGATGGCGCCCTTGGCGTTCTCTTCTTCCTGGGCCTGGATGCCCTGGTAGTAGACGCTGTCCTCGGGGTTGTCCTTGTTGATGTAGTTGAAGTCCCACGCCCAGCGCTTGCCGTACACGTGCACGGTGGCGTCGGGGTCGTCGAACGGCTTCTCGAT
Source organism: Curtobacterium sp. ABR8 (assembly GCF_057812125.1). NCBI lineage: Bacteria > Bacillati > Actinomycetota > Actinomycetes > Micrococcales > Microbacteriaceae > Curtobacterium > Curtobacterium sp. ABR8. Next base: position 1,763,459 of record NZ_CM173818.1, on the reverse strand, counting down.
CGCGGCCTGGTCCTTCGCGGTGAAGGCGAAGAAGCCGAGCACGAGGATGAGCGGCACGATCGTGTAGAAGATCTCGAGCGGCATGTTGTAGCGCATCTGCACGGGCAGGCCGGTCTGGCCCTTCCGGCGGCGGTACACGATCGCGGCCCAGATGATCAGGCCCCAGACGATGAGACCGACGGCGAGGAGCACCACCCAGCTGGTGGTCCACAGGCCGACGATGCGGCTCGTGTGGTTGGTGACGTTCTTCGTCTCCTCCGTGCCGGGGAGCCATCCGTTCATCTGCTGCTGCGTGCAGCCAGCCAGTGCGATGACCAGACCGACGGCCACCGGGACGGCCGCCCAACGTATACGGCGATTCGAACGCACTGTTACCTCTCGCAAAGACGTGAGCTCGGAGCCGAACCCGCCGAGCCGCACGAAGGCGACACTTGGCTGGCTCCCAGCTTGATTGGAACACTCCTAGCTTACTCGCAGCTCGCCACCGCTCGTGCACACCCGACACGCTCATCGCCGCGATCCGCACTCCTGACCGGCCGTTTTCCCCGGTCACGCTGCGACCAGGTGCACCGACGAACGCGAGCGGGGAGCGACCGTGTCGGTCGCTCCCCGCTCGCGTGTCGGATCGGCTGGTGATCAGTGGAAGCTGTCACCGCACGCGCAGCTGCCCTGCGCGTTGGGGTTGTCGATCGTGAAGCCCTGCTTCTGGATGGTGTCCTCGAAGTCGATCGTCGCGCCGTCGAGGTACGGGACGCTCATCTTGTCGACGACGACCTCGACCCCGTCGAACTCGGCGGTGACGTCACCGTCGAGCAGGCGCTCGTCGAAGTACAGCTGGTAGATCAGGCCCGAGCAGCCCCCGGGCTGGACGGCGAGGCGCAGGCGGAGGTCGTCGCGGCCCTCCTGCTCGAGGAGACTCGCCACCTTGCCGGCCGCGGCGTCGCTCAGGAGGACGCCGTGCGAGGCTGCCTCGGTCGCCGGTGCGTCGGTGGTGATGGTGTCGCTCATCGCGCGTCTCCCTCCGGGCGGTGCGGTTCACCGCGCCTGGCGTCGATTGTAAGCACCGTCAGCTGCGCGTCGCGAGCCTGGCGAGCAGGATCGCCTCGGACGCGATGGCCCGGTGCAGGACGCCGAGGTGCTGCGACTCGTTCGGGCTGTGGGCGCGGGTGTCCGGGTCCTCGACCCCGGTGACCAGGATCTGGGCCTCCGGGAACTCCGCGGCGAGGTCCGAGACGAACGGGATCGAGCCGCCGATGCCCTGCTCGACCGCCTCGGCACCCCAGCCCTCCCGCATGGCCGTGCGTGCCTCCTGGACGGCCCAACCGGCCGTGTCGACGAGGAACCCGTCGCCGCTGTCCGGTTCTGTGATCTCCATGCGGGCACCGAAGGGCACGTGTGCCCGCAGGTGCCGCTCGACGGCTGCGTACGCCTCGCGCGCGTCCTGGCCGGGCGCGACCCGGACCGAGACGCGGGCCGAGACGGACGGCAGCAGCGTGTTCGAGGCGTTCGCGACGCTCGGCACGTCCATGCCGGTCACGGTGATGGACGGCTGGAACCACATGCGGGACAGGACCTCGCCGGTGCCGATCGGCCGGACGCCCGCAACGAGGGCCGCGTCGACGGCGAGCTCGTCGTCGGTGCGCGACGGGACGTCGGCCTCGTACGAGGTGAGCCCCTCCACCGCGACGGAACCGGCGTCGTCGTGCAGCGACGCGAGCAGCTTCACCATCGGGATCATCGCGTCCGGGGCCGCTCCCCCGAACATGCCGCTGTGGCTCGCGTGCTCGAGGGTCGTCAGGGTGAGCTTGAACGTGACGTTGCCACGGAGGGAGACCGTGATCGACGGCACGTCCACCGACCAGTTGTCGCTGTCGGCCACCACGATGACGTCGGCGGCCAGGTGCTCCTTCTGCTCGCGCAGGAAGGTGCGGAAGGACCGGGAGCCGAACTCCTCCTCGCCCTCGACGAACAGCACGACGCCGAGGTCGAGGTCGTCACCGAACTGCGCGTGGATCGCCCGCAGCGACGCGATGTGGGTCATCACGCCGGCCTTGTCGTCCGAGGCGCCGCGCCCGTACAGACGGTCGCCACGGAGGGTCGGCTCGAACGGCGGTGTCTCCCAGAGTGCGTCGTCGCCCTGCGGCTGCACGTCGTGGTGTGCGTAGAGCATCACGGTCGGCTTGCCGTTCCGGGCCGGGCGGACGGCGAGCACCGCGGGCTGGCCGAGCTCAGCGCCGGAGGTCTCGGCGTCGGCCGTGTCCCCGTCGACGGCCGACCGCACGATCCGGACGTCGTCGGCGCCGAACACACCGGTGGACCGCGCCAGGTCCGCCACGGCCTCGGCGCTCGCCCGCACGTTCGCCGGGTCGAACGCCGACCACGACACCGACGGCAGACGCACCAGGGCGGACAGATCGGCGATCGTCGTGGGCAGTGCACCCTGCACCTGTTCGCGCAGGGCGTCGAGGAGCGCGGGGTCGGTCGCGGAGCTGGGCTGTGCGGTGTCGGTCATGCCCGGTAATCTAGAGGACGATCCCGCACGCACAACGCCGTTAGGAACGCACCGTGGCGAAGGCAGCCCCCAAGACCAACACGACCGTCAACCCGACCGAGGAAGAACTCCTCGAGCAGGGCAAGGGCCGCCCGACGCCGTCCCGCCGTGAGCGCGAGGCCGCGAACCGCCGTCCCCTCGTCGGCAACACGCCGGTCGACAAGAAGGCCGCCCGCGCGCGTCTCAACTCCGAGCGCGAGCGTGCCCGGGTCGGCATGGCCAACGGCGAGGAGCGCTACCTGCCGGCGAAGGACCGCGGTGAGCAGCGTCGCTTCGTCCGCAACTGGATCGACGCGCGCTGGAACGTCGGCGAGATCATGATGCCCGTGCTCGTGCTGTTCCTGATCGTCGGGTTCGCCGCCTCGCAGACCGCGATCGCGTCGTACTCGCTCCTGCTCGTCTGGGCGTTCGTGGCCCTGTTCGTGCTCGACTGCGTGGTGCTCTGGCTCTCGATGCGCCGCAAGCTCACGACCAAGTTCGGCGAAATGCAGCGCGGCACGTTCCTCTACATCCTGACGCGGGCGTGGCAGCTGCGGTTCCTGCGCCTGCCGAAGCCCCAGGTCAAGCGCGGGCAGTACCCCGCCCTCTGACCCCAGCGCCGCTGTCCGAAGCGCCGTCCGGCCTCGCCGGGCGGCGCTTCGTCGTTCCGGAGCGCGCGGCTCCGTGGCCCCCCGCTCGGGTTGGGGCTCGGGGCTCGGGGCTCGGGGCTCCACGACCCGCCGCGTGCGTGCCGCCAAGGTTCCACGACTCGCCGCGTGCGTGACTCCGAGGTTCCACAGCGGCCCCGCTTGCGCGGCGAGGTTCCGAAATCTCGGAACCTCGCTGGCCGCATCCGGGCGTGGCGACGCACCGGCGGACGGGAGGCACGGGGCGGGGTCGCACCGTGCCTCCCGTCCCAGGGGTGGTCGGCGAGGTTCCACGACTCGCCGCGTGCGTGTCGCCAGGGTTCCACGAACGGCCGCTGCAGGCCGCGAGATGCCGAGATTTCGGAACCTGGAGGGACGACGGAGTCGGACGGACGGCGGAGTCGGGAGGACGACGGAGTCGGGCGAGCGGGCACGCCCGCGCCCCCGCGCTCAGCGCGCGGCGCGGCGCAGCCGCTTGCGGCGCAAGCGGTTGATGCGGGTGGCCCAGCTCGGCCCCTCGTAGAGGAACGCAGTGTAGCCCTGCACCAGGGTGGCCCCGGCGTCGATGCGGTCCTGCACGTCCTGCTCGGTCGTCACACCGCCCACGGCGATGACGCAGAACTCGGCCGGCACCGCGGCACGGACGCGACGCAGCACCTCGAGCGAACGCGCTGCGACGGGCGCGCCGGAGAGTCCCCCGGCACCCATCGCCTCGACGTCGGCCGGATCCGCGGTGAGCCCCTCACGGGAGATCGTCGTGTTGTTGGCGATGATGCCGGACAGCCCGAGCGACACCGCGAGGTCGGCGATGGCGTCGACCTGCTCGTCGGTCAGGTCCGGCGCGATCTTCACCAGCACGGGCGTGTCACCGGCGGCGTCGCGGACGGCGGACAGCAGCGGGCGGAGCTGGTCGAGTTCCTGCAGGCCGCGCAGGCCGGGCGTGTTCGGGGAGCTGACGTTGACGGCCAGGTAGTCGGCGAACGGGGCGAGGCGACGCGTCGACTCCAGGTAGTCGTCGATGGCGTCGTCGACGGCGACGACGCGGCTCTTGCCGATGTTCACGCCGATGACGGGCCGCCCCGGGTTGCGGCGGGCGCGCTCGAGGCGTCGGGCCGCAGCACCGGCGCCGTGGTTGTTGAAGCCCATCCGGTTGATGAGCGCGCGGTCCTCGATGAGCCGGAACAGGCGAGGACGCTCGTTGCCCGGCTGGGGCTTCGCGGTGATCGTGCCGACCTCGACGTGCCCGAAGCCGAGCAGGCCGAGGCCGCCGATGCCGCGGGCGTCCTTGTCGAACCCGGCGGCGAGGCCGAAGCGGGACGGGAAGTGGATGCCCATCGTCGTGATGCCGTCGGCCGCCGAGGGGCGGGAGTAGCGCTCGACCAGACCGCCCACGAACGGCACGTGCGGCAGGGCCTTGATGACGGCGAACGCCAGGTGGTGCGCCCGCTCGGGGTCCATCTTGGCGAAGACCGACCGGAAGACGACGGCGTACCCGGAGCGGACCAGGCCTTCCGCGATGCCGCTCACGCGCCGGCACCGGCCGACGAGCCGGCGGCACCCGCCGACGCGCCGGCACCGGCCGACGGACCGGCAGCCCCCGCAGCCGAATCGGCGGCACCCGCCGACGCGCCCGCAGCGTGGTGGTCGCGGCGGAGCTGGCTGATGGCGTCCTCGAAGTCCTCGAGCGAGTCGAACGCCTGGTAGACGCTGGCGAACCGCAGGTAGGCGACCTCGTCGAGCTCCCGGAGCGGCGCGAGGATCGCGAGTCCGATGTCGTTGGCGTCGATCTGGCTCGAGCCGGACGACCGCACGGTCTCCTCGACGCGCTGCGCGAGCACGGCCAGGTCGCCGTCGGTGACCGGGCGCCCCTGGCAGGCCTTGCGGACGCCGGAGACGATCTTGTCGCGACTGAAGGGTTCGGTGACGCCGTTGCGCTTGACGACGTTGAGCGACGCGGTCTCGGTGGTCGAGAAGCGTCGTCCGCAGTTCGGGCACTGTCGACGGCGGCGGATGGAGGTTCCGTCGTCGCTCGTCCGTGAGTCGACGACGCGGGAGTCCGGGTGGCGGCAGAAGGGGCAGAACATGTCGTCGCCCAGGCTATCGGTTCGTGCGCTCCGTCACGGCGGCACCGTGCGCGGGGAGCTGCTCCTCGGTCGACAGGGCGACGATGTGCGCGGCGACCCCGTCGAGCGCCGACGCCGAGTAGCGGATGACCTGCTGCGGCCGCAGGAACGTGGACGCGGACAGGCCGGACCCGAAGCGCGCCTGACCACCGGTCGGCAGCACGTGGTTCGAGCCGGCCAGGTAGTCCCCCAGGCTGACGGGCGTGCTCGGTCCGACGAACACCGCTCCGGCGGCGTCGATGTCGGCGAGCACCGCGTCGTCGTCGGCGGTCTGGATCTCCAGGTGCTCCGGTCCGTACGCGTTGCTCACGGTCGCGGCGTCGGTGAGCGAGTCCACCAGCACGATCGCGGACTGCGGTCCGTCCAGGGCGGTCTGGAGGCGCGCAGCCGTCCCGAGCACCGCCGTGCGCTCCGGGATGGCGGCTTCCACCGCATCGGCGAACGTCGCCGACGTCGTCACCAGCACACTGCCGGCCTGCTCGTCGTGCTCGGCCTGGCTGATGAGGTCGGCGGCGACGAACCCGGGGTCGGCGGTCTCGTCGGCGATCACGAGGATCTCGGTGGCGCCGGCCTCGGCGTCGATGCCGACGACGCCGCGCACCAGGCGCTTCGCCGCGGCCACGTAGTTGTTGCCCGGACCCGTGACCAGGTCGACGGGCTCGAGGTCGATCGCGGGGACGCCGTACGCCAGCGCACCGATGGCACCGGCACCGCCCATCGCGTAGACCTCGTCGATGCCGAGCAGCCCGGCCGCGGCCAGGATGGTCGGGTGGACCGCACCGCCGTGGTCGCGCTGCGGCGGGGACACGAGCGCGATCGAACGCACACCGGCGACCTGGGCGGGGACGACGTTCATGACGACGCTCGACGGGTAGACGGCCTTGCCACCGGGCACGTAGAGCCCGACGCGGCGCATCGGCTGCCAGCGCTGGTGCACCTCGGCGCCGTCGGCGAGCGTGGTGACGGAGCCGGCGGGCACCTGCGCGGCGCTCGCGGCACGGACACGACGGATGGCTTCGTCGAGCGCGTCCCGCAGTTCGGGGGTCAGCCCGGCGACGGCTGCCGCGATCTCGGCGACCGGCACCCGGACGTTCGCCGGGGCGCCGCCGTCGAAGCGTTCGGCCTGGTCGTGCAGCGCGTCCGCTCCGCGGTGTCGGACGTCCTCGACGAGCTCGCGGGCGGCGTCGACCGCGTGCGAGACGTCGCCCACGGCGCGCGGCATGAGTCGGAGGAGTTCGGCACGGGCGGGCAGGCCACCACGGAGGTCGATTCGCTGCATCATCAGGGGACAAGCCTACCGAGGTGCACCCCCACGCCCAGTAACGTGAGGGTCGATGAACTTCGAGAAGGCACGGCGCCTCGTCAGCGACCTCGTCCGGGTGAACGAGCGGTACGCGCGGGACGGCCACTACCGCAACGACGTCCGCGAGCGGCTGGGGCGGACGGTGTCCCGCGTGGACGTCGGCGTGGCACGGCGCGAGCGCGACCGAGCACCACTGGCCGCCCGTCCGTTCGAGGGGCTGGTCGAGACGAGCCTCGCCCTGGCGGGCATCCGGACCGTGGACCGCGAGCCCGAGGTGGTGCTCGTGGTGGACGAGCTCCGCGAGGGCGCGGCGTTCGCGGGTGTCCAGACGGCGTTGGCCGTCGCGCTCGCCCTCGGTGCGCGACTGGACCGGTCGGTCCGGGTGGTCATGGTCCGCTGGACGACGCCGGGCAACAGTGCCGCCGCGGCCGAGGCGCTCGTGGCGGACCGGTTCCCGGAGTCGCGGGTCGACGGCCGCCCGGGCGTCCGCGTGGTCCGTCGCGAGGACGTCCTGGACACCGAGTTCGGCCGCGACGACGTCTGGATCGCCACGCACTGGAAGACCGCGCACCCGCTCGACGTCGCGGTCACCGCCGGGGTCGTCCCCCACGACCGGGTGGCGTACCTGGTGCAGGACTACGAGCCCGGCTTCAGCCCGTGGTCGACCGAGTACGCCGTGGCCGCCTCGACCTACCGCGCCGGCTTCCGCATGCTCGTCAACTCGGAACCCCTGCGGAAGTACCTGGCCGATGTCGAGGACCTGGACGTGCCGCCGGAGCGCACCTTCGCACCACACCTGGACGTCGAGCTGCTCGAGCGCGTCGCGGCGGCCCGGCGGCACGAGGACGTGGTCCGGGTGCTGTTCTACGGACGCCCGAGCAAGCACCGCAACCTGTTCCGGCTCGGCGTCGCCGCCCTGCGCGTCGCGGTGCAGGAGCTCGCGGCCGACGGCATCCGGGTGGAGTTCCACTCGGCCGGCGAGCAGCACGGCGACGTCGAGCTCGACGGCGGGCGCGGCGAGGTCAAGCTCGTGAGCCACGGCACGATGCCGTGGGACGACTACTTCCGCTTCATCGCCTCGACCAACGTCGTGCTCTCGCTGCAGCACAGTCCGCACCCGAGCCACCCGCCGTTCGACGGCGCGATCTCCGGTGCCCGCGTGGTCACGAACGAGTTCCGCGGCACCCGGGAGCACCTGCACCCCAACCTGGCAGCGGTCCCCGCCGACGCCCGGTCGCTCGGCCTGGCCGTGGCCGACGCCGTCCGCCGCGCCGCGGCCGAGGGCCCCACCGGCTTCGCCCCGCTCGCCGAGCACGCGCTCGGCGGTCCGCTCGACGCAGCAGTCGACGCACTCGCCACCGCGATCGAGCACGACGGCCAGCACCACCACGAGGAGTCCACCCGATGACCCGCACCACCCTCGTCGTCGTCCCCGTCTACGGGGACCTCGAGTCCCTGCTGCGCTGCGTGGACGGGCTCGTCGAGCACCTCGACACGTCCGTGCACCGCGTGCTGCTCGTCAACGACTGCGGCCCCGACGCCGATGCGATCGAGCGCGCCCTGCTCGAGCGGATCGACGACCGCCCCGGGTTCCGGTACGAGCGCAACGACCGCAACCTCGGGTTCGTGGGCACCTGCAACCGCGCCGTCCTCGAACTCGACCGCGGCACCGACGACACCCGCGGCACCGACGACGCCGGCGAGGCAGTCCTGCTGCTCAACAGCGACGCCGTCCCCACCGCGGGCTTCCTGGACGCCATGCTCGACGTGCTCGACGAGGACCGCACCGGCGTCGTCACGGCGCGCAGCGACAACGCCACGATCGCGAGCATCCCCTACCGTCTGACGAACCGCGGCGCCGCACGCACCGAGGAGCGCACGCGGGCCGTCTGGGGCGCGGTCGCCCCGCTCCTGCCGGTCTCGCAGGTGCTGCCGGTCGCGATGGGCTTCTGCTTCCTCACCCGCCGTGAGCTGATCGCGGAGCACGGGCTGTTCGACGACGCCTTCGCCCCCGGGTACGGCGAGGAGAACGACTACTGCCTGCGCCTCGCCGAGCACGGCTGGACGTCGCGGATCGCCAACCGCGCGCTGGTCCTGCACGCCGGCGGCAAGAGCTTCTCGGGCAACCGCAACGCCCTGCGGGCGGCCCACCAGCGCGAACTCGAGCGCCGCTACCCGTTCCTGCCGGACGCCGTCGCCGCCTACCAGCGGCACGGCTCGACGGCGACGGAGCGCTTCGCCGACACCCTGGTGCCCGCGGGTCCCCCGCCCCGCCTCGCCGTCGACCTGCGGCACGTCGCGGACGCCGGTGGCCTGGTCGTCGAGATCGACGCGGCCTTCGCGGACGGCTTCGACCTGGAGGCCCGGCTCGCCCCCGGCACGTCGGCCCCCGGCGGGTGGACGGTCACCTCCGACGCCCCGAACCCGGACGACCTCGTCACCGTCACCGTCCTCGTGGACCCCACGCCCGCCGAGGTCGTCGCCGCCAACCGGCGGTCGCTCGAGCTCGTCGTCGTCCGGACCGAGCAGGCCGCGACACCGTGGTCGTCACGAGCGCACCGGGCCGGAGCCGACCAGGTCGCCGCCCTGCTGGACCCGCACGTCGTCGCCACGACCCGCGGCGAACTCGTCGCGGCGCGCGAGCAGCTCGACCGTCGCCTGACCGCGCCGCTCGCGTCGCGCTCCGAGGCCCTCGAGGGCCGCTGGGCAGCACTGCTCCCCCTCGACCTCACCGCCGCCGAGGTCGCAGCGGGGAACGCCTCCGACGAGGTCACCCGACTCCGCCGCGAGCTCGACGACCTGCGCGCGAGCCGCTCGTTCCGCACCGGCCAGGCGATCGCCAAGGTCGCCGCACGATTGCCGGGTCGCCGCTGATGGCCGAGGCGAAGGGCCTCGGCCGCGTCGCGCGACGCCTGGCGCGTCCGTTCCGTGGCCCCGAGAAGCCGTTGACCGTCACGGACCGGCTCGACCGTTGGGCCCGGCGGATCGCCGAGTTCGGTGTCCTCGACCGCGCGTACCTCGAAGCACAGACCGGACGGACGTTCGACAGCGACGTCGAGGCCATCGCCTTCTACGTGCACAACGACGGGCAGCGAGGGCTCTCGCTGCACCCGCTCATCGAGCACGAGTGGATGCGCGAGCACCAGCCCGTCCCCGCGATGTCCTGGTACGACGCCCTGCACCAGGAGGGACCGGAGCTCTTCCAGACCGGACCGCTCTTCGACGCCGGCGTGTACGCCGCCTCGGTGCCGGAGGCCGACCGCCCGGCGTCCACGCTCGATGCGCTCCGTGACTTCCTGCGGAACGCGACCGACGCGACCGCGCTCCCCGTGCCTCCCGGCCGCCGTGGCCACGCACCCACCTGGGGCGCCGCACGCGACGCAGCCGTCTCCGCTGCCCGCGCCTTCGCCGACGCGCAGCACCGGACCCGGCGCCGCTACCGGGCCACGTGGGACGGACCCGACGTCGCCGAGGCACTCGCCCGGTACCCGCGTGGTGTCGCACGGCGTGACGCGGAGCAACCGCTCGTGTCGGTCGTGATGCCGGTGTACCGGCGTGCCGACGTGGTCGGCGCGGCGATCGCATCGGTGCGCGCGCAGCAGCACGCGAACTGGGAGCTCCTCGTCGTCGACGACGGATCCGGCGACGAGACCGCCGACGTCGTGCGGCGCATGGCCGCCGACGAGCCGCGCGTCCGTCTGGTCGAGCGGGAGAACGGCGGGGCCGGAGCCGCGCGCAACACCGGACTCGCGGCCGCCCGCGGCGACTTCGTCGCGTTCCTCGACGCCGACAACACCTGGCGGCCCGAGCACCTGTCCGCCGCACTCGCCGGGCTGCTCGAGACGGACGGACCCGGCGTGCACACCGGCGTCCGGATGATCGGCGCGAACAACGCCGACGACTCCACCGCCCCCGCCGAGACGTACCGCGGCGAGGACGGCACGCTCGACGACCTGCTCGCCGGCAACTTCATCGACTTGAACGCGCTCGTCGTGCGTCGTGACGTCGCCGCCGCCGCCGGGCCGTTCGACGAGACCCTGCGCCGCTGGATCGACTGGGAGTGGCTACTGCGCATCGGGAAGCGCTCCGGCGTGCCCGCGTACGTGCCCGTCATCGGCGTCGACTACGACAACGTCCGCGACCCTCGACGGCTCTCCTCCGCGCAGCCCGCGTCGTGGCAGGAGGTCGCCCTCGCCCGCCACCGCATCGACTGGGACGCCCTCGCCGACGCCGTACCGACGCGCGACGCCGAGCTGGTCTCCGTCGTCGTGCCGGTGTTCCGCGACTGGACGATGACCCGGCGCGCCGTGGACGCCGTGCTGCACGCCGCCGACCACGAAGGCGACCGGGTCGAGGTCGTGCTGATCGACAACGGGTCCCCCCGCTCGGTGTCCGCCGTGCTCGGAGCCTGGTTCGGCGACGAGCCGCGGGTCCTGCTGCAGCGCGAGGACCGGAACCGGAACTTCGGGCTGGGCAGCGACCTCGGCCTGGCCCGGTCCACCGGCGGCACCGTCGTCATGCTCAACAACGACACCGAGGTCACGACCGGGTGGCTGCGGCCGCTCGTCGCCGCGCTGGACGACCCGACGGTGCTCGGCGCGCAACCGCTGCTCGTGTACCCGGACGGGGTCGTGCAGGCAGCGGGCACGGTGTTCGGCGGGGACAAGGTGCTGCCGTGGCACTTCCTCGGCGACCACCCGCGGTACGACGCTTCGCGGGCGTTGGCGGGTTCCGGGACCGACACCGCCCGGCTGGGTGCTGCCGGTGGTCGCCGCTTCTCGGCGATCACTGCTGCTGCCGCTGCGTTCCGGGCCGCCGACCTGATCCGCTGGCACGGGTTCGACCCGGTGTTCGCGAACGGGCTCGAGGACGTCGACCTGTGCCTCCGGGCCCTCGCCGCGTCACCGGACGGCTCGGCCTTCGCGGTCGTGCCGTCCTCGGTCGTCGTGCACCACGAGAGCCGCACCCCCGGTCGCGACGACGCCCGCGTGGACAACCGGCGCGTGTTCGACGAGCGCTGGCGCGGGCGGTACCCGGCGGCGGACGCAGCAGGGCACTACGAGGCCGCCGGACTGCGGTGGCTCGGGGTCGAGCCGGGGCTGCCGAAGGGGCACGCCGTGATGGTGCGGTCGTCGCGGCCGATCCTGGCGCGAGACCGGGCCGGTGCTGCCGGCGCTTCCGGTGCTGCCGGCGCTTCCGGTGCTGCCGGCGCTTCCGGTGCTGCCTGTGCTGCCGGCGCGGCCGGTCTCCGGGTCGCGGTGAAGCACGACGGGACCCGGGTGGCGGACGTCAGCGCGCTCGTGTCTGCGCTCGAGGCCGCCGGTCACTCCGTGCAGGTCGACCTGCCGACGTCCTGGTACCGGGGGTCGAGCGGACTGGACGACGTCACGGTGCTGGTCGCTGGCGGTTCGGGAGCGGGAGTCCCGCCGTTCGTGCCGCAGCCGGGCGCGCGGAACGTCGTGTGGCTCGCGGCGGGGCAGGTCGTGGCGGACGGGGACTTCGCCGAGGCGGTTTCGGCGGATGCCGGAGCCGCGCGGGTCGTCCGGGCGCTTGGCTGAGACCGTGAACCCGGCCTCGCGGCCAGCTCACGGTGGTGCCTGTCCGTTCTGCCAGCCTGTCCGAGGCGTGAGCACTGGGTCGCAGCGTACCGTCGCGGCATGTCACTCGTCGATCACCTCGGACGCATCACACACCGCTCCGTGGTGCACTGCGCCGAATGCGGAGACCCGATTCCCCGACGTGATGCCTTCGTGGTCGACGGCGAGTCCTTCTGCTGCGTCCTGCACGAGGTCGAGCACGCCGTTCGGAGTATCTGACGCCGTCGGTCAGCCGGCGGTGTCGAGGATGTGCCAGCGAAGGTTCCTGCCGAGAGCGCGGTAGCCATCGATCGAACCGGGGTGGACGCCGTCGATGGAGAATCCGGTCTTCCAACCGTTGCCGTCACGCGCGAAGTCCCACGCGTCGAACCAGTCCCACCCCCTGGTCTGCACGTAGGCGCGAAGCTCCCGGTTGTACCGGACTCCGCCGCGTGGATTGGGGACGTAGGGAGGGATCGAGGAGACGATCACCTGCCGAGGCTTGATCGTCCTGACGATCTGGTCGTACGCGGATCGCTCCTGCTCGAACGACACTCCGACCCGGACTGCATTGGTTCCCGCGATGATCACCAGGACGTCCACGTCGCTCAGCGGTCGGACGGCAGCTGCCATCTCCTCGGGGGTCGCTCCCGCGTGAGCCCAGCCGCCCGCGTACTCGATCCGACCGCCCTGCGCGTAGGTCATCCAGCTGCCGGAGTCGAGGCCGTTGCCGAGGTACCCCGACGCCCCGGCGCTGAGCGAGTCTCCGACAACCGCAACCCGGATCGGTGCGCCCGTCGGTGCGAGCGTGGGCGTGCTCGTCGGAGCTCCAGCGGACGGCACCGACGAGGCCGTTGTCGAAGCGGCGATCCGCCCGTCCGAATGCTGTGGCGTGGCGGCCAGGACGATGGGAACCGCGATGACCGCCGCAGCGGACAGGACGAGCACAACGAGTCCGGCGACGACGAAACGAACGCGCACTAATCGACGTCCCGCTCGGCGGCCTCCACGAGGAACGGCGCGAGCGTCTTGCTGTAGGTGGCCGTCATGTGGTGGGCGTCACGGTAGACGATGACCCCGCCGATGACGACCGGGCAGGCGTCGTCACGACAGAAGTACTGGTGGAGGTCCACAGCTGCGATCCCCGCCGCGTCGGCCGCCAGGCCGTTGTAATCAGCACCCCCGAGTCCCTGCTGCTCGGGAACCGAGCACGAGTCGAAGGACCGTTGATCGGCCGGGGCATCTGAGACGCAGGAAAGTGCTTCCGTCGTGATCTCCGGGTTGTCCAGGATCGGAACGACCTTGCTCCCGGCCTCCTGAGCAACCCGCCAGGCGCCGTCGATCGCCGGGACGATCGTGCGCTGTCGCGAGTCGGTCGTCTGCAGGTCTCGATGGGCGGTTGTCAGGATCATGTCGTACCCGCCCCCGACCAGAGCGTCTTGGAGCGCCTGGAGGTAGTCCCGGTCACTTCCCGCCGGAACCGAGTCGGGTAGGCGCCAGACACCGCCGTTCCCGACGAACGTGTCCACGTGCCACCCGGCTCGGGCGGCGCGGTCGCGGAGCCCGGGGATGAGCATCGCTGCGTGGGAGTCACCGACCAGCGCGACCTTCTTCGCGTCGGTTGCCTCCGCTCCGAAGGAACAGCGTTGGAGGGTTGCCTGGCCCGCTGGGCGGTAGCAGGAGAAAGCGCCCCCGGTGTCGTCGAACAAGCTCGCCCGGTCCGGCAGCAGCGCAGCGGCCGTGGGGCGATCGGCGCACGTGTTGGTCGACAGCATCGCGGGTGCGCCGAAGCAATCTGAACCGCTCGAGGCCAGCTTGTCGGCTGCTGCCGCACTCCGAGCCTGAATGGTCTGCGTGTACTGAACGGTCCCGAGCGGGACCGCGGCGACGAGCGCCATCGCGAGGCCCGCTGCTCCGAACGTGAGCACGTTGCGGCGGCGCGCGCTCGGCATCGCGTTCCGGGTCGTGTCCTCGACGAATCGCTTCGTGAGGGCCGCGAGCAGCACCCCGGCGACGAGGATCACGACCTTGTCGACGAAGCCGAGAGGGCGACCCGTCGCGAACGGGACGATGACGATCAACGGCCAGTGCCAGAGGTACAAGGAGTACGACAGGTCCCCGAGCACCTGCACAGGCCCGAAGCCCATGAACCCGGTCGGAGTCCAACGGTCGATCCGTTCGTCTCCGGCGGCGGGCGCACCTGCAACGATCACTGCCAAGGTCGCCAGAACCGGGAGCAGCGCGGTGGCGCTCGGGAACGGGGTCTCCCCGGTGAACAGCAACAGGGTTGCGGCGATCCCCGCCCAGCCCAACCAGGAGAGCGCCGAGCGCACGCGGACGTCGACACGCAGCACCCCGGGTTGCACCGCTGCCACGAGCCCACCTGCTGCGAACTCCCACACCCGGATGTGCGTCCCGAAGTACGCCAGGCTCGGGTTGGTCGCCGTGGTGTACACCGAGAGGGCGAGCGAGCCCGCGAAGAGCACCGAGAGCACCACCACGACGCCCCGGTGCGCGTGACGGCGTGCAACGAGGACCGTCAGGAGCAGCAGTACCGGCCACACGAGGTAGAACTGCTCTTCAACCCCGAGGGACCAGAAGTGCTGGACGGGCGTGACGGTGTTGTCCGCGGCGAGGTAGTCGACAGCCTGAGAGGCGAGCACCCAGTTCTCGGCGTAGAGCGTGCTGCCCAGGATCGCGTGGGAGAACTGTGTCCAGTATGTCCTCGGCACGACGAGCAGCACTGCCACAGCCGTCGCGAGGAGCACGAGCAACGAGGCCGGCAAGAGGCGTCGGACCCGACGCGCCCAGAACGTGCCCACGGCGATCCGTCCGGTCCGCGCGACCTCGCCGAGCAGGTGCCCGGTGATCAGGAATCCCGAGATGGCGAAGAACACGTCGACGCCGACGAAACCCCCCGGCAGTCGATTCGGCCAGAGGTGGTAGAGGACGACCGAGAGCACTGCCGCAGCGCGGAGGGCCTGGATCTCGATCCTCACAGAACGACGATGCGACACTGCGTGAGAATAGCGCATTGCTCAAGTCCTGATGGCATCGCGGCACGGCGACGCCACTCCCGCTCTCCGACGGCCCGTAGGATCGTCTGGTGTCGAGATACCTCATCGTCGTGCACGACGACTCAGCCACAGCTTCGATCGACGATTGGCTGAGACTCAGGAAGTCCCCCGCGTCCGAACAGTGGTCGACACGCTTGAACGGGACCTTCTCCGTCCGGATCGTGAGCCCGGACGTCGCCTCGGCCATTCGAGGCAGATCCTTCTTCACGGGTGTCGCGATGTCCGAGGCCGCCTCGTTCGTGGCGTTCGGCAGTGCCGGCTGGCAGCGATCGGACCGTGCGCGACCACGCGGCGGAGCGACCCCGTCCGGCGCCTTCGTGCAGGCCTCCTGGACCCGTCACGAGCTGCGCCTCGGCAACGACCTCTTCGGGACCGTTCCGGTGTTGCAGGCGCACGGACCCGGATTCGTCGCGTTCTCGGACTCCCTGTTGGTGCTCACGGACCTGAGGGATCGCTTCGGGCTCGTCAACTCGCCGAATGCTGAGGCACTGCTCGCCCGAACCGGCCTGTCCTGGCGAACAGCCCAGAACTTGTCCACCGAGACGGTCGTGCGGGAGATCACCATGGTCGCCCCGGGACGCGGCGTGACGGTGCAGTGCAGTCGGCCGCTCCTCGTCGACACGGACGAGACATCGCTCGGCACGCTTCTCGAATCGAGTTCCGCTCCCGTCGATGCAGCCCGACGGTCTGCCGGGTTCCTCGCATCGGTGCTCCGCGAGGTCCCTGGCACCCTGCCGACGTCCGTCCACCTGTCCCCGGACGGCGACGCCGTGCTGCAAGGCGCACTCGACCTCGCGGGCACCGAGGGAGCAGTCACGCTGCAAGCCGACGCCGGTGCGGTCGAGCAACTGCACGGCAGGGCAGGCGGCCGGGCGATCGAGGCCGTGCCGGAGATCTCGGACGCTGCGGCGTTGTCGGGCTGGGCAGCCACCGGTTTGGGACTGTACGACGTCGTGGCACCTTCGACCCAGGCTGCGCACGAAGCAACGACGGTGACGGTGGACTCCGCCGGGAACGCCATCGCCCGACGCATCTGGGGCGCGGAGTCGGCTGAGGGCATGCAGGCCGAATCGGGTCTGGAGGGTGCAGCTGCGGAGGCCTACGTCGCACAGGTGAAGAAGGGGCTGCGATCGATCGGCGGTGATCCGACGTCCCCGTCGTCGTCGCAGCAGCACTACGTCGCCTTCCGAGCCCCTCGGTACGTCTCCGCGGCGCGTTCGGGCCGTCCCGCTGTCCATCCGTTGCACACGCTGAGTTCCGCCGCGGTGGCGACGACGAGCGCCCACTTCGACGGCGCCGACGGACTCGATGTCCTCGAGACGGTGCTCCGCTCTCGTGGCGCACAGACGACGGATCCCGCTGCGGCAGGGCGTGCCGCGCTCACGCTCACGGAACTCGGTGGTCCGTTGCAGGATTCGGAGGTCCCCGCTCTCAGTGTGTTGGGGAGCGGTGGCCCCGCCACGGCGTCGACCGAACTCTCTGCCAGCATCGCTGCGGCACGGGGCCTGGGCTCCTCGATCGAGAACCGCGAAGTCCTCGTGGAGCTCATGCGAGACCTGGTCGGCGTTCTCCCTGATGAGCTGCTGCCGTCCTACGAACCACTGTTGGCGAACGCGCGGTGGCACCTGGTCGACCGACGAGAGCCGTTGGCGGCTGCCGGGCCCAGTGTCGGCAGACTGCTGTCGCTCGTCTTGTTCGCCAACTGAAGTCCACCGAGGAGCGCAATGCTGAGCACCCGCCGGATCGGCGTCTTCCCCGCGTGGGAGGACAACCCGTACCTTAACTACCTGTACCTCGCCCCACGCACCCGTGGCTTCGACATGCTGCACGCGACCGCGTTCGCGAGCGGTGTCGCGCTCCTCGAGCGTCTCGGGGCCGGCGACGTCTTCCACCTGCACTGGACTGCGCCGGTCGTGCAGCGCGCGGAGGACGCGGAGGACGCACGCTCGCGTCTTGCCCGGTTCGTCACCGCCGTCGACGAAGCGCAGCGACGTGGGGTGTTGCTGGTGTGGACGATCCACAACGTCCTCCCCCACGATGCGAAGTTCCGCGACTCCGAGATCGAGCTGTGTCGGCAACTCGCAGTCAGAGCCGACGTCATCCACGCGCTGTCGCCGGCGACGGTGGACATGACCGCCGAGCACTACGCGCTCCCCTCCGAGCGAGTCGTGCAGATCCCCCACCCGAGCTACCAAGGGGTCTACTCGAACACGTCGGATCGACGGTCCGCTCGCCGTGAGCTCGGCATCGGGCCGACGGACCGCGCAGTGCTCTTCTTCGGGCAGATGCGACCGTACAAGGGGCTCGACGCACTCTTCGCCGCCGTCGACGAACTCCCTGACGACGAAGCCCACAGGACGGTCCTGCTCCTTGCGGGCAGGACGCGTCCAGAAGACCTCGCCGTGGTCGAGGACTCGCTCCCCAGCCGGGTGCGGGTCGTCCGGGACCACTCGTTCATCCGTGATGAGGACGTCGACCGGTGGTTCCGAGCCGCCGACGTCGCCGTGTACCCCTACCGGGCGATCTTGAACTCGGGGAGCCTCCACCTCGCCGCGACGTTCGGGGTCCGAGCGCTCCTGCCGGGCGAGCCCCACCTTCGCGATGAGTTCGAAGGCGAGGACTGGATCGCGTTCTACGATCCCGAAGAACCAGAGTCAGGGATCGCAGCGGCTCTGGCGTCGCCGGACACCTACGCGCCGGTCACGACGCACGATGCCTTCTCACGGCGACTGTCACCGTGGAACGTGTCGGTCCGCTTCGCAGACGCACTCGAAGCTGCGCTCACGGCACGCGCTGACCAATCGGATGCGACGCCGGGATCCTGACCGGAAACGCGCCCTCGTGCGGCCGCCCGTTCAAGAGGGGCTTCAGCGCCGAGGCACGACCTGCCGAACGACCTTCAGCGCCGCACGCGAAGCCGCAGCGCGACGACGTTCCAGGACCACCCGCCAGTTGCGAGACCGGTCCCCGAGGACGCGGAGCGTGTCGAATCGTTCGGGAAGCGGGAGCTGCATCCGTGCCGTGACGACCGGGACCTCGACCGTCGCAGCCCCGATCGCGTACTCGCCCACAAGGTCCCAGCGGCCCAGAGCAACCCGGTGCGACGGTACGGTCACGGACCACCGCGCGGCACCTGCCTCGGGTCGTATCCGGAACGTCCCCGCCGTACCCTGCGCGCGTGCGATGACCGTCAGGCGGACGTCGTCACCCAGCAGCTCGACTGGTCCGCTGAGAACTGCACCGGTTCGGTCGAGGCGAACGTCGTCGACGACGAGTCGCGTGCGGATGCTGGTAGAGATCAGCCAGACCGCCCCTGGCTCGCGGAGCTGCAGAGCGCGGACGATCTGACGCACGGGGCCGCGCTTCACCGCGGCGAGGTCGACCGAGTCCGCCAGGCCAGCACCGGCCACCCGCTCGGTCAACGCGTCGACGGCGTCGCGTCCGACATCGCGTGCGTGGTGCAGCAGGACGGTCGCCAAGCCGTCCGTCAGGATTCGTTCGCGACTCACCTTGGGCAGGACATCGGTCCGGCGAGCGATCACCTCAAGGGCGTCGACCCAGGCGTCCAGCGTCTCCACGTCGTAGGTGTCCCGTTGTCGGGCATCTTCCTCGAGGCGGTTGAAGCGGATCGCCACGTCGAGTTCACCGGCCATGACCAGGCACCACAACACCTGCTTGTGCGGCGTCGCAACCGGTAGTGACCAGTGCGGCGTGGCTTCCACCAGGTGCTCCAGCGCCGCGAGCGCTCCGCTTGCCCGGACACGATCGGACGAGACCGAACGGAGGAACCGGCTGAGGTGGAGCCAAGCATCGGCATCGAACACGAGCGATGAGTACGTCTTCGCGAGCCCGGTGTCCCCGTGCGCCGAGACGAGCTCGGCGCACGCTGCTTCTTGGGTGAAGTAGCTCACTGCCGCCGCGTCGGCTCCCGCGCGCGAGGTCATGGATCCGGTACCGGGCCGGTCACGGTAGAGGTAGACACAGTCCGGCAAGACGTCGATGGTCCGCGCGGAGAGGTACGTACGTGTCATCGGCACGATGTCGTTCGACCGTGGCACCTCCGGGAACTCGAGCCCGATCGCGGTCAGGAAGGCTCGACGGAAGACCTTGTTCCACACTGCTCGGCCCCGGATCAGCGCTGGCACGTCGGTGATCGTGGCCTCGGCTCGCGACTCGTCGAACACACGCCAGTTCTTCGACGGCTGCCAGGTCCGAACGGAGGAGAACTTCAGCCAGTCGCCGAACGCTATGTCCGAGCCCGACTCCTCAAGCGATGCGACCAGGCGCTCGTACGCTCCCGGGGGCACGATGTCGTCACCGTCCGCGAAAGCGATGTACTTGCCGCGAGAGACCGCCAATCCCACATTGCGAGCGCCTGCGCCGCCTCGCTTGTGTGCACGGACGACCCGGACGCGAGGGTCCGCCGACGCGAAGTCGGTCAGACGCTCGAACGTTCCGTCGGAGGAGTGATCATCGACGACGACGACCTCCATCGAAGTGAGGGTGCACTCGAGAACGCTTCCGAGGAGCTCGTCGATCCACGGTTCGACGTCGTGGGTCGGGATCACGACGGAGAGGAGCGGTTCCGTGTCGCGACGCAGATGGTCGTCCTGTGCCGGGAGCGGCGTACTCACGATGCTTCGATCTCCTTGTGGATGACGGCGAACCCTCGTCCTGTCCGGTCGACCCGGTAGGGCGAACCGTCGTGCCACCAGCGTGGGAACGTCATCGTGGGCGCCGACCTGACCACGACATCACGCGATCCACCAGGACCGTCGATGTGTACGAGGAGGACCCAGTCGCCGTTCGGCGTCTCCGCGAGCGGGACCCCTGCTGACCACCGGACGGTTCCGATGGTGGGCTCGACCTCGTCCCAGATGACGTCCTCGACCGGGTGCCGGTCGAGGAGTCGGTCGTCCGCGATCAACAGCGACACCGTGAAGTCGTCGAGCCCGCCGTCGGGCAGCTGAAGGCTCCCGCCGACCACGAGGCGCCCGTCGTCCCCCGCTCGCTGGACGTTGTCGAGTACCGAGTCCGCTCCCCGCACGTTCAGGATCGCACTTCGACGGAGCGCATCGCCGAGCCGGTACCTCGCCAGATCGCGAGTCCGGTTCCAACGCTCGTCGACACCCTGGAGCATGCCGGCGGCGTCGAGTCGACGGACGTCGCTGACGACGCGCTCGAGTTCGGCGTCGTCCAGCACCATGGCTCGGTCTCGCAGCACCGGGACAGCGATCCTCCGCGCGATCTCCTTCCAGGCATCGAGAGTGGCCCCGGGCCGAGCAGTCAGCGCACGTTCGGTCGTCTCGGACACCACCGTCGCGAGAGACCGAACCGGGATGGACGCCGGAGGAGGATCGCCTGTCCAGAGCTCGCTCGGGAAGGCTTCGAGCAGCGCGGTCCGGTGCCGTACGTCCGGCGCCTCGGCCCCGCCGAGCGCGATCGCTTCCTCGACGCTCTCCGCGATGACGACGTCGGTGCGCCCGGTGCCCTCGTAGTAGTCGACGTACTTCACCGGGCTCTCCGTCGAGGACCGGACAGCTCGGGCTGGGACTCCGTACGCCTCAGCCGTGATGATCGCGTGCAAGGACGTCCCCACGACGAGGTCGCCAGCAAGCAACTCCTCGATCACCTGCCAAGGCGCTCCGGTCGGACTCACCACGTGCTCGCCAGCAGCATCGAGTCCGACGTCGTTCACGTTCGGGACGACGACGACGGCATGTCGTTTGCGCTCGGGCGATGCCAACACCGCGGTCTCCGGGAACAGTGCGGGCAGGAGAACACCAGGGTCGCCGAAGCAGGGCGGAACGCTGCTGCCCTCCGACTCGAGGGCGACCGCGGTCAGTGGTCCTCGGACGGCTCGGACGTCGAACACCCGCCGTGGGTCCAGGCGACGGGGACGCAGTTTCGCGTTCACGCCGGAACCCCAGACGACATCGCCAGGCTCAGCGAACTGCATGATCGAACCGATGGTGAGCAAGGACGGCTGGCGCGCGTCCTGCTCGGCCGGGCTGCTCACGAGACGACGGGTGAGAAGGGGCCCGAGAAGGTCTCCGAAGTTGTCGACCCGGCCGCCGCCATCGGCACCGGGGTTCCATCGGACGACCCGGACGCCGTGGACGTCCTCCGCGTAGTCGTTCTCCACGACAGACAAGCCTATTGGTTCACCGACGCGGCGAGAGCCAGCGTCGGCGGCGGCCGTCCGGAACGCCCTGATCGGCTTCCGGACGGTTCGGGATCGATTCGGCGCCGATCGTCCGAACGAGCCGCGCCGGCACACCGGCGACCACCGTGTTCGGCTGCACGTCCCGGTTGACCAAGGAACCGGACGCCACCACCGAACCGGCGCCGATCGTCACACCACCGAGCACCGTGACGTCCCCGCCGATCCACGCGCCGTCGTCCACCCTGATCGGCTTCGAGCTCTTCTTGCCAGCTCGCGACGCCCGGACCCCGATCTCGTGGCCCTCGGTGAGGAACCGAGTGAAGGGGCCGACCGCGACCCGCACGCCGAAGGTGACACCCGGTTTCACGTACACGTCGCGGTTGAGGAAGGTGCCGCGACCGATCGTGAGCGGCCCGAAGAGTTCCGCACCACGGTAGATGTTCACGTCGTCCGCGAGCTCGATGGGAGCCTCGTCCGAGCTGTGCATCCGAACGCGCTCGTCCACGCGGACACGTTCGCCGCGCCGGACGGACGGGGCGAACGTCGACGAAGGGAACAACTCGTTCCGGAGGCTCGCGACCTCGCGCTCGAGCCGGGCCACGGTGTCTCGGAGCTCAGCGGAGGTCGGCGGGGTATCACTGCTCTCAGGGACAGCGGGACCCTCGTCTCCTGCCCTGCTGGATGTCGATCCCTCGGCGGCACTCATCCTGCGTACTGCCCGTAGTTCGCGAGCACAGCCGCCGACGACGCGCGCGCGGTGCAGTTGGCGATGGATCCGGTGTACGAGAACGGCGTCTTCGTGTTGTTCCTGGCGGTGAACAGGTGCGCGCTCACTCCGTAGTCCTCTGACACGGGCCTCGCGTAGCCCGACAAGAGCGAGTCGGTCGCCGCGTTCTTCCCCGGGGCCGCGAGCTGGTAGGTCTTCACCGCACCGTCGTACGGACCGGATCCCGATGGCAGCGCGATCACGTTGCGCTGGGCGACGACCGCCTGGGCCTTGAGTCCGATGGTGACACCGGAGGCCGCCGCCAGCATCGTGTTGTAGCGGATCGACACGTTGCGCGGGCTTCCGTTGGCGGTGCTCGGTGTGCTCCCGGCCGCCTTGATGTTCGACCCACGCGGCGCTCCCGCGATGAGGTTCCTCTCGATGACGCCGCCGGTCGAGTAGATGCTCGACATGAGGTAGATGTTGTGATCGGTGCCCTGGGTGCCGGTCGCTCGATTGTCGTGGATGCAGTTCCCAGCGATCCGGAAGTCACGTGGCGCCGCGGCGCGGAGGGCACTGGCCGTCCCGGACGCAGTGGTTGCGTTGACGAGGAGGTTCGCGACTCCGGTCGATCCGGTCACTTCGTTGTTCCGGAAGGTCCAACCGACTCCGCCGGACATGAGCACGACCGCCTGCCCGCTCTTCTGGACAGCGGAGTTGTAGAGGAACCGGATTCCCTGCACCGTCCAGTAGTCGGGCGAGGTCATGATGAGTGTGCCGCTGATCTGGACCCGCTCGCCCGGAGCCGCCTGCAGCACGATCGGTCGAGTACTGGTACCTCGCTCGATCCCCCAGCCGATCGCCTCCGCGTACGTTCCGGATCGAACGACGATCACGTCACCGGCGTGAGCCGAGCGCACGGCGGCCTGCACCGTCCGCAGCGGAGCGGTCGCATTCGGCTCAGGGCACGCGTCCTGGTACGGGGGCCGCGAAGCCGGGTCCTTCAGGCAGGGCACACGGGAGTACTGCTTGTACGAGTCGGTGCCGGTGGTCGAGACGTAGAGGTACCGTCCGCCCGCCGACGGGCTGGCCAGCGACGTCGAGCCCACGCCGTACTGAACGGTGCTGGCCGCGCGCGCCGGCGCGATGTCGATCGCAGTCACCGCGCTCACCACGAGTGCCGTGACGAGCGCGAGGATCATCGAGGGCCTTTTCACAACGAGCCTGCCATCTCCTGGACGAGGTACGGGACGAGCGTTCGGACGAAGGTTGCCGACATGTGGTGCCGGTCACGGTAGGCCATCACGTGACCGATGACCACGGGGCATCGGGCCGCGTCGCACATGCGGCCGGTCTGGTCGATGAGCACTGCACCCGGTGTGGATGCCACAGCCGCGCGCAAGGGGTCCTGCACCGCGAAGGCCGAAGACTTCGTGGTCGCACACTTCGTTGCGGTCGAAGCGGTCTTCGAACCCACTGCGCAGGAGATGGCGGCCTCGGACTGCATCGGGTCGTCAGCCACGGCGATGACCTTCGTACCCTTCGCGATGAGCGGCTTCCACGCGGCGGAGAACGACGCCGGGTCCACCGAGTCACTTCGCAGGGCAGTGACGACCACGACGTCGTACCCGCCTGCAGCAAGCCGCTTCGCGAGGTCGGTCCGCCGCTTCTGGCACGGATCCCCTGCACTCGTCGAAGCGAGCACGCAGCCCCGACCGACGAAGGAGTCCACCCGCCAGTTCAGCGTCGATGCCGTCGCTTTCAGACCCGACAGGAGCATCGCGCCGTGTGAGTCCCCGGTGACCGCTACCCGGAGTGCGTCCGCACGGGACGAACCGTACCGGCACGACGGCACTGGCACGGAGACGTCCGAGGTGTAGCAGGAGAAAGCTCCCTGCGTGTCCTTCTCGGATTCGGCGGGCTTGGGCGAGATGGTGTCGCCCCAGCGGGAACCGTCGCACGTCGGAGTCGCCCCTGCGTCGGCACCCCAGCACTGCTTGCCGTCGTCGAGCTTCGCGGTCGCGGCCCCGTAGGCACCAGCTCGCAGCACGCCGCTCGCCTTGACGATGAGTCCGTCGCCGGACGGGACGACCATGCGGTAGGCGCCGGCACCCCAACGAGTGACCTTGACCGGGATGGAGACACCTCCGCCCGTCTTCGCGTAGGACTGCCCGGCGAACGTCCAACCCGTCGGGGTCCACTGCTCGACCTTCACCCGTTTGCCTGCCAGACCGCCGTGGAGCCGACCGGTGAACTCGCGCACACCACCGACTGCGACGTCCGCCGTTCCCGCCGCCGCCGC
The DNA here is from genome assembly GCF_057812125.1 of Curtobacterium sp. ABR8. Taxonomy (NCBI): domain Bacteria; kingdom Bacillati; phylum Actinomycetota; class Actinomycetes; order Micrococcales; family Microbacteriaceae; genus Curtobacterium; species Curtobacterium sp. ABR8. The sequence continues at coordinate 1,739,029 of NZ_CM173818.1, read as the reverse complement.
ATCGTAGAGCTGTGGCTGGACCTGGACCCGCACCACCGCACTCGCGACCGTCGCCGAGCCGACGACGGCCCGTGCCCGGAACTGGCCGCCCTTGAGTGCCTGCAGCGAAGTCGACCAGGTGCCGGTCGCCGCGGACTTGACCGCAGCGACTGCGTGCCACGAGCCCGTGCTGGCAAGGTCACGCGACTCGACCGTGACCGCTGCAGCGACGGGTGCGCTGGCGCTGCGCACCGTGCCCGACAAGGTGATGCCCTGTCCGTAAGCGGCACCTGTCGTCGACGACCGGAGCGACACCGCCGAAGTGCTCGCTGCGGTCGCGGGCGAAGCGAGCCCGAGGCCCGCCAACACCACGGCCGCAGCCGTCAACAGGACCGTGAAACGTCCTCGAGCACGGTTCATCATGGTCAGGCCCCTCGTCTGATCTGGTCGAGTGCGTTCAGCACGTACGGTCCGAGTGTGGCACTCCACGTTCCCGAGATGTGATGGCGATCTCGGAAGACGATGACGCCGCCGATGACGAGCGGGCAGGCGTCAGCCGTGCAGTAGTGCGATGTCAGGTCGACCAGCGACGCGCCGGGCGAGGCCCGCACGGCAGCCGCGAGCGGATCGATCCCCCCGAGCCCGAACGTGCGCGAGGTCGAGCACTGCTGCGCTGCGAACGCTCCCCCGGTCGTGGTGCAGGCAACCAACTCGTCGGTGAGGTACGGCTGGTCTGCGATGGCCACGACCTTTGCCCCTGATGCCAGCACGGGCGCCCAGGCCGTCCGGTAGCCCTCCGACGTGGCTGCGGCTCCCGCGCTCCCCGCGGTACTGCGGGGCTGACGGAGCCCTGCGACGACCACCATGTCGTAGTCGCCGGCCAGGAGTCGTCGCTCGATGTCGGCCGACCGTGGCGCGCAGGGGTCACCGGCGGATTGCCCCAACCACCGACATGTGACGCCGAGGAACGTGTCGAGGTGCCAGTTGCGCGCACTGAGGCGATTTCGGATGCCGGCGACGTAGCCAGCCGCATGCGAGTCACCGACCAGCGCGACCCGGTACGCGGTCTTCTGCGTCGAGCCGTAGCTGCAGCTCGGGACCAGAGCGGTACCGTCCGCCGTCCAGCACCCCTTCGCGAATGCTCCGCCGGTGTCGGCCGAGAGCCCAGCTGCGTCCGTCGTCGGCAGCGCGAGTCCATCGAGTGCGCGGTTGGTGCACGTCGCTGCTGAAGGCGCGCCTGCGGCACCGACGCACGTCGTCTTCGCGGACAGGGCGTCCACGGAAGCGACAGTGGTGAGCTGTTGGACCGGACCGAGCTTCGAGATGAGACCGCCGGACGCCGGAAGGTAGACGCGCATGGCAGTGTCGCCGGCGGCGACGCGGAACGGCAGGACGAACGTGCCGCCCTTGGCGACGCGTGTGACGGTCGAGTCGACCCACTTCCCGCCGCGCAGGACGACGAGTTTGACGCGTTGGCCCGCGAGCTGTGCGTAGACGGCGGCGCTCGCGGACTTCTCTGCTCCGGCAACCGCGTACGAGCGTGCGGCCGGGACCGACGAGTAGATCTGTGCTTGCACTGCCACCGGCAGGTACGCACTCGCGGCTGCACCGTGGCCAGCGGTCTTGGCGACCTCTGCCTTCAGCTTGTAGCTCGTGGTCGGGGTGAAGCCGAACGTCCACTTCCCGGTGCTCGATGAACGCGTCGTCCCGATCAGCACCCAGGTCGTCTTCCCAGACGGCATGCCGACGATGCGCACATCCTCCGAGACCGGGCGATTGGACACCGACACGGACCCAGTGATGGTGACGCTCTTGCCGAGAGCGACGCCGCTGGCGTTCGCGCTGGCGGTCACCTTGGTGACTGGGGCTGCGGCGTAGGCGGTGGCACCGCTTCCCCCGACGATCATCGCGACGATCGAGAGCAGAGCGAGCGCCCCGAGAGGCCGGAGCAGTCGAGGACGGACGGCGGCCGGTTCCCCGGAGAGACGGGTGTTCAGGGCAAACTCGTTTCAGGAGGGAACGAACAGTTTCGGCAGAATCATAGGTGATTCTGAGTCAACTAACGGTCACGATCACCGACGAGCGCAACCTCGATCAGACCGTGGCGTTGTACGCGTCGATGACAGGGGTCGCGTCACCCGCGCCACGCAGCTGCCCTGCATCGAGCCAGGCAACCTGATCGCACATGTCGCGGACCGTGCTCATCGAGTGGGACACGAGGATCACCGTCCGGCCCTCTTCACGCATCTCCCGGAACTTCGTGCGGCAGCGCTTCTGGAAGGTCGCGTCACCGACGGCGAGCACCTCGTCGACGACGAGCACATCGGGAGTCCCCGCCACGGCCACCGAGAAGCCGAGTCGGACGTACATGCCGGACGAGTAGTTCTTCACGGGCTGGTCGATGAAGTCGCCGACGCCCGCGAAGGAGACGATCTCGTCGAACTTGCGAGTGACTTCCTTCTTCGTCATCCCGAGGATGGACCCGTTGAGGAACACGTTCTCACGACCGGACAGCTCCGGGTGGAAGCCCGATCCGACCTCGAGGAGCGACGCCTGGCGACCATGCACCTGGATACGACCCTGGTCCGGGTACAGGATCTTCGCGAGGCACTTGAGCAGCGTCGACTTCCCGCTCCCGTTCCGGCCGATCAGTCCGAACGTACTTCCGCGAGGCACTTCGAACGACACGTCCTTGAGCGCCCAGAAGTCCTCGTGGACCGACTTCCGTCCGCGCATCACTGCACTCTTCAGGGTGTTGTTCTGCTCGTGGAACATGCGGAACCGCTTGGCGAGGTGTTCCACGGAGACAGCGACGTCGTTCACAGCAGTTCCGCCAACTTCTTCTCGTTCCGGGAGAACACCACGTAGCCGATCGCCAGGCTCGCGCATGCCCAGACCAGGCAGGCGAGCAGATCGCCCCACTCGGGCAATCGGTTGTCGTACATGAGGTTCCGGAAGACGGTCGAGAACCGCTCGATCGGGTTGAGCCGGTACAGCGTGAGGATCCACGGGTGCCCCGCCTTGTCGGCGGCGTCCTCGACGAGCGAGATCGGGTAGATGATCGGCGACAGGTACATCCACATCTGGAGCGCGATGCCGACGAGGTGCTGCATGTCACGGAAGTGCACGTTGACGATGGCGAGGACGAGTCCGACACCGCAGGAGAACATGGCCAGGAGCAGCATCGTGATGACGATGACCGGCAGGTAGACCCAGAAGTTCGAACCGGCGATCGCGAGGGCGATGAGGAGCACCCCCATCTCGACCAGCCAGGTGAACCCGAAGGAACCGACCGCGGCGATCGGGAGGGCCATCCTCGGGAAGTAGACCTTCTTGATCAGCGACCCGTTGGCAACGATCGAGGTCATCCCCGAGTTGATGACGTTGCGCGCGAAGATCCACGGCAGCAAGCCGCACATGAGCCACAGCGGGTAGATGCTCAGTCCGCTGGGGTCACCGACCTCGAGCCGCGCCCGGAAGATGAACGAGTACACGATCGTGTAGATCAGCATCGTTGCGAGCGGGTTGATCAGGGACCAAAGCTGCCCGAAGACCGTGCGGCGGTACTTGCCCTTGACCTCACGGGCGGTGAGGTTCGCCAGCAACTCGCGCGACGACATGAGCTCGTTCAGGTACGTCATGCTTCGGGTGCTGGCTCCTCCGGGGCGCAACGGAGCGCTCCTCACAGGGATTCGGGGACGAGACATTCTCGCACAGTCGTTGTCTTCTGCATGTTCGAGCGGACCCGCGCGGCATCGACATGACGAAGACTCGCCCAAACGTTTGTAGGCTGACACAGTGATCGTCAGCTTCGCCAACCACTCGACGGCGCCCGTCAACCTCGGCGGCGCGGAGCGGTCCCTCCTCCGGTTCGTCGAGGACTGGCTGGCGATCGACCCGACGATGACCCCGACCTTCGTCACGAAGGCCCCGAAGGGCAAGTTCACCGAGGCGCTCGACGACCGCGGCTGGTCCTACGACGCGCTGCGGTTCCGCGGGTGGGCGCTGCCGAGCCCGCAGCCGGCTCCGGCCGCGGAACGCGCGGCGTTCGCCACCGTCGACTACGCCGCGGTGAACGCGATCATCCGCCTGTACGAGCGGCAACGCCCGGACCTCGTGGTCACGAACACCCTCGTCGCACCGTGGGCGTCCTTCGCCGCCGCGGTCCTCGGGATCCCGCAGGCGTGGTTCGTCCGCGAGTACGGCGACCTCGACCACGGGCTGCAGTTCCAGACCGGGCGTGCGGGTGTCCTCGGTGACATCGGCATGCTGTCCGGTGCCGTCGTGACCAACTCCGAGGCGATGCGCGAGCACCTGGCGCAGTACATCCCCGCCGACAAGCTCTCCGTCGCCTACCCGACGGTCGACACCGAGCGCCTCCTGGCCTCGAAGGACGAGACGCCGGCGGTGGCGCCGTTCCCGCAGGCCGAGCCCGGCCTCCGGATCACGGTCCTCGGCCGTGTCGAGGAGTCGAAGGGCCAGCACCGTGTCGTGGACGCCCTGGGTGCGCTGCACGAGCGCGGGGTCGCCGCGAGCGTCTGCTTCGTCGGCAGTTGGAAGCACCCCGGCGAGGACCAGCGCCTGACCGAGCGCGCCCGCGCGCTCGGCGTCGCCGACCGTGTCGTGTTCGCGGGCGAGCAGCACACGCCCGCCCCGTTCATCGAGGCTGCGGACGTCTGCATCACCCCGTCGACGATCGAGGCCTTCGGTCGCACGACGGCCGAGTACATGACCCTGGGCAAGGCGGTCGTCGCGACCCGCCAGGGCGGGAGCGCCGAGCTCGTCGACGACGGCATCACCGGCGTGCTCGTGGACGCCGACGACGTCACGGCGCTCACGGACGCGCTCGCGACGTACGCGGCGGAGCCGGAGACGGCCAGGAGGCACGGCGCGGCTGCTCCGGACCGGCTCGCGTCGGTCACCGGCGCGGGTCACGACAACGCGGCGGCGATCGCATGCCTCGTCGCGCTGGTCGGCACCGAGGGCTACCGACTCCCCCAGGCTGCGCGGTACTGGTTCGAGCTCCCCGGTGCCTACGCCTCGCTCGGCGCCACGAGTGCGCGCGCCGCGCTCGGCCTGCTCGCGAACCGTGTCCGCGCCCGCTCCGGGACGGTCGGCCGACTCCTCGCCCGACCGGGTGTGGTCGCACGGAAGCTGGTGCGCCGATGAGCCGCGACCGGCGTCCGGTGACGATCGTCGTCCCGATCTACGACGACCTCCCCGGCCTCGAGCGCTGCATCGAGGCGCTCCTCGAGACCGTCGACTTCTCGGTCGACCGGGTCCTGCTGGCCAACGACGTCGGACCCCACGTCGACGCCATCGAGGCCCGCGTCCTCGAGCTCGTCGGTGAGCACCCCGGCTTCGAGTACACCCGCAACCCGCGCAACCTCGGGTTCGTCGGCAACTGCAACCGCGCCGTCCTCGAGCTCGACCGGACCGGCAACGACGTCCTGCTGCTGAACAGCGACACGGTGCCGATGCCGGGCTTCCTCGACGAGATGACCGCCGTGCTGGCGTCCGACGACGCGATCGGGGTGGTGTGCGCGCGGAGCGACAACGCGACCATCGCGTCGTTCCCCTACGCCCGGCGCAACCCCCGGGCGACGCTGCCCCCGCGCCGCACACGCGAGCTGCACGGCCGGACGAAGTACCTGCTCCCCCGGCACACGGTCTCGCCCGTGGCGATGGGCTTCTGCTTCCTCATCCGGCGTGAGGTGATCGACCGGTTCGGCCTGTTCGACGAGGTGTTCTCCCCCGGCTACGGCGAGGAGAACGACTTCTGCCTGCGCATCAACGAGCACGGCTACACCTCGGTGCTGGCGAACCGCGCGCTCGTCCTGCACACCGGCTCGACGAGCTTCAGCGGCGACCGCGGCCCCTCGCTCCGCCTGGAGCACGAGCGCATCCTGCTCGAGCGGTACCCGTTCTACGCCGGCGCAGTCGCGCTGTTCCTCGCCCGCTACCGTGACGCCGTCGACGTGTTCGCCGACGCGTTCCTGCCCGACGACGACGTCGTGCGCGTGGCCCTGCACCTGCCGACGGAGATCACCCCGGAGGTCGTGGCACGTGTCCGGGACACCCTCGCGTGCGCGGCGGACGACGTGGTCGTCACGGTCATCGTCTCGAAGGCGCAGATCCGGTCGGCACGGCAGACGTTCCCCGGAGCCCTCATCGCCGTCGGCGGCCGTCCTCGCCAGATCTTCGACGTGGCCGTCGCGCTCGGGGCGTTGACGACCTTCGCGCAGCTGTCCGCGCTCAACGCCAATGCGCCGCGCTGGATCCTCGTCGACCCGGTCTCCCACGACATCCGCTGGTCGCACGCGGTCGCGAACCACCGTGCGTCGGCGATCGACCGCATCCTCCGTCGCTTCGAGAACCAGAGCACGTCCTGGCGCGGCGGCGACGGACTCGTCGAGTTGATCCGGATGGCGGCCGACACCGAGATCGACCCCGCGTCGCTCCGAGCGCGCTGGCACGCTGTCTCGGACATCGCCGAGGCGACGGGCCTGCTCGTCCACCGGGCGACCGTGTCGCTCCGCCGGCTCACGGCCCTGAGCTTCGGGGCCCGGAACCCACGCATCGTCGCGCGGATCCGCGCGATCACCGGCCGTAGCCTCTGACTCAGCGACGCCGGGTTTCCGCCCTCTCAAAGCGAACTCTTGTCAGTTCTTGCGGCAATCACTAGGTTGAGCCCAGCAGTACCCGCCGGTACTGAACTGAGCTCACCCGAAGGACTCACACCATGCCCCGACCCCTCGGTCGATCGCGACGCCTGACGGTGTCCGCGATCGCTGCTTCTTGCCTCACCATCGCTGCGCTCCTCGGTACCGCCGTCCCGGCACAGGCCGCAGCGTCCCCGTCCAAGATCGCGATCACCGCGACCTCGACGACCAGCAAATCGAAGGTGGTGAAGGGCGACAAGCTCACCCTCAGCGGCTGGACCTCCGCCAACCTCCGGAACCAAGTTCTCAACGTGTACGTCGTCCGAGGCAAGAACACCGCGGCGCTCGGGGTGTCCACCCGTGTGAACTCGGCCAGCAAGTTCAAAGTCACCATCCCGGTGAACCAGAATGCCGGCTCCGTCAAGTACGTCCTCCGGTTCGCCGGGACCAGGACGCTCGCGAAATCCCAGGCCGTTCAGGGCATCTACGTCTGGCAGTGGTTCCCGCTGACCGAGCAGGAGATCGTGGACGAGAACAACTACTCCGCGATGTCTGCAGTCTCGAACGTCCGCGTTGCAGGGACGCGCTACCCCTCCGCGATCGCAGGCGAGTACTGGATGAGTGGCGACGACTCCACGTGGTCCGAGTGGAACCTCGGATACCACTGCACGACGTTCTCGTCGAAGTTCGGGGTCACGGACGAGTCGGAGTCCGGCAGTCACGCTGCGATGAGCGTGTCAACAGACGGCACCACCAGGTACTCGACCGATGTCGGCGTCGGACAGGTTCGTGGAACCTGGTTCGACATCACCGGATCCTTCCGCCTGCGGCTGACGGCTCAGTCCACGGCGGCGCCACGACTCTTCCCCGCCTTCCCAGTGGCACGAGTTCTCTGCTCGGTCAACCCGAACCCTGCTGCATAGCGGGACCCGAAGAAGAAGTCGTTGCTCTTGCCCCAGGCCGTGTCATGACGGGAGGCCCGTGGCGGACCCGCCACGGGCCTCCCGTCAGACGACCGCGTCGATGATCGCACGGTGGCGTGCGATGCTCGTCGCGTCCCACGCACCCAACAGGTGCAGCGTCGCGATGCGGAACGCGAGGGCCCGGACCAGCAGCTGCCGCCACTCGGGCTCACCGGCTCCGAGCGTGTCGAGTCGCTCGACCGCGACGCCGTGCCAGCACACCGCGTCGACGGCCGCGATCGCGGTGCCGAACGCCGCCGGACGCCAGTACGGCGGCCAGTCGATGATCGTCGGTGCTGACGCCTCGGCGAACAGCACGTTGCCGAGCAGGTCACCGTGGACCAGCTGCGACGGCGCGTGGACCGGACGGAACGACGCCGCGAGCCGGTCGAGGGTGGGGTCCGTCGACAGCGGTTCCTCGCCCCACGCCATCCGGTCGGCACGGGCCCACGGGTCCGTGGCGGCTCCGGTGGTGGACGCCGTGCCGAGGAACGCTGGTCGATCGACGCCCGCGACCGCGCGGTGGAAGGCACGGCCTGCCTGGACCACGTCCTCGACGCGGGACTCGTCGGCTCGACCGGCGACGAACTCCCAGGCCTCCCAGTTCCCCGACCGCCAGCTCCCGTCGTGGGTGGCCACCGGGCGGGGTGTGCGGAACCCGGCCGAGTGCTCGAGGTCGGCCAGGAGGTCGGCACGCCAGTCGGTCACCGCCGGGCCGTCGTGCGGACGGAGCACGACGCCGCCCGCGCGCCAGGTCAGTCCACGCCCGCCCGTGAGCGGCACCGGCATGAACGCTCCCACACCGAACGCGTGCAGCGCCCCGGCGTCGGGAGCGACCAGCTCGGTGCCGTTCACGCGCTCCGCAGCACCTTCGTCATCGGGCGGCCCTTCGCGACCTCGTCGACGAGCTTGTCGAGGTACCGGATCTGCCGCATGAGCGGGTCGTCGAGTTCCTCGATGCGCACACCGCAGATCACGCCGGTGATCAGCGGCGCGTTCGGGTGCACGTGCGCGGCGGCGAAGAAGTCCTCGAACGTGGTCTCGTCGGCAAGGTGTCGCGCGAGCGCCGCCTCGTCGAAGCCGGTCAGCCACCGGATGACGGTGTCGAGCTCGGCCTTCGTGTGGCCCTTCCGCTCCACCTTCGCGAGGTAGTGCGGGTAGACCGCCGCGAAGGGCGTCCCGAAGATCCGGTGTCCGGCCACGGTCACATCCCTGCTACACCAGGCACCGCGGCCCGAGCAGGCTCTTCAGCTCGCCGAACAGGTCGGGTGTCAGGTTCACCGGGAACGGCAGCTCGAACGTGCGCGCGACGTCGTCCTTGAGCAGCTTCAGCCGGACCTCGGTCTCCCCCTGGTGCCGTCCGAGCACGGCTGCGAGCTCCGTCACGGTGGACGTGGTCGCCTGCCGCTCCGGCAGCGACAACGTGAGCGGGCCGGAGCCCATCGCGTCGCCGATCGCCGGCTGGAACATGCTCACCGCGTGCAGGGCCTTGCCGTCGTCGCGGACGTTCACACGACCGCGCAGGACGACGATCGAGTCGGCCACGAGCGACGGCCCGAACTCCTGGTAGGTCTTGCCGAGGAACATCACGCCGATCTGGCCGCCGAAGTCCTCGATGTCGACGATGCCGTACGGGTTGCCGCTCGTCTTCGCCACCCGGTGCTGCACACTCGTCAGCAGCCCCGCGACCGTGACGGTCTCCCCCTCGATCGAGTCGTCGGCCGCGATGAGGTCGGCGATGGTGATCGACTGGTGCTTCGCGAGCTCGATCTCGAGCCCCGCGAGCGGGTGGTCCGAGACGTAGAGCCCGAGCATGTCGCGCTCGAACGCGAGCTTGTCGCGCTTGGACCACTCCGGCCGGTCGGGCACCTGCGACACCGGACCGGTGGCCGGCGACTCCTCGGCGACCTCGGCGAAGAGGGAGTCGAAGTCGAAGCCGACGTTGCCGTGGGCCTCGTCGCGCTTGACCTTGACGGCGCCCTCGACCGCACCCTCGTGGATCTCGACCAGGGCGCGGCGGGAGTCGCCGAACTCGTCGAACGCACCCGCCTTGATGAGCGACTCGACCGTGCGCTTGTTCGCCGACGAGATCGGGATCTTGCGCAGGAAGTCGTGGAACGACTCGAACGCGCCCTTCTCGGTGCGGGCCTTCACGATGTCGTCGACGACGTTGAACCCGACGTTGCGGATCGCGCCCATGCCGAAACGGATGTCCTCACCGACGGCCGCGAAGAAGCCGATCGACTCGTTGACGTCCGGCGGCATGACCTTGATGCCCATGCGGCGGCACTCGTTCAGGTACAGCGCGAGCTTGTCGCGGGCGTCGCCCACCGAGGTGAGCAGCGCCGCCATGTACTCGGCCGGGTAGTGCGCCTTCAGGTACGCGGTCCAGAACGACACGACGCCGTACGCGGCGGAGTGCGCCTTGTTGAACGCGTAGTCGGAGAACGGCAGCAGGATGTCCCACAGCATCTTGATCGCAGCGGCCGAGTAGCCGTTGTCCTGCATGCCCTTCTCGAAGCCCGCGTACTGCTTGTCGAGCTCGGACTTCTTCTTCTTGCCCATCGCGCGGCGGAGGATGTCCGCCTGGCCTAGGGAGAACCCCGCGACCTTCTGCGCGATGGCCATGACCTGCTCCTGGTAGATGATCAGGCCGTAGGTGCCGCCGAGGATCTCCGACAGCGGCTCTTCGAGCTCCGGGTGGATCGGCGTGATCGCCTGCTCGCCGTTCTTGCGGAGGGCGTAGTTCGTGTGCGAGTTCGCACCCATGGGGCCCGGGCGGTACAGGGCGATGAGCGCGGAGATGTCCTCGAAGTTGTCGGGCTTCATCAGGCGCAGCAGCCCACGCATGGGTCCACCGTCGAGCTGGAAGACACCGAGCGTGTCACCGCGCTGCAGGAGCGCGTACGCCTCGGGGTCCTCGAGTCCCATGGTCTCGAGGTCGAGCTCGATCCCACGGTTGGTCTTGATGTTGTCGAGGGCGTCACTGATGATCGTGAGGTTGCGGAGCCCCAGGAAGTCCATCTTGATCAGGCCGAGCGACTCCGCTGCCGGGTAGTCGAACTGCGTGACGACCTGGCCGTCCTGCTCCCGCTTCATGATCGGGATGATGTCGATGAGCGGGTCGCTCGACATGATGACGCCGGCCGCGTGCACGCCCCACTGGCGCTTCAGCCCCTCGAGCCCGAGCGCGGTGTCGAAGACGGTCTTCGCCTCGGGGTCGGTCTCGACCACGGTGCGGACGTCGACGGCTTCCTTGTAGCGCGGGTGGTCCTTGTCGAAGATCCCGGTGAGCGGGATGTCCTTGCCCATCACGGGCGGCGGCATGGCCTTCGTGAGCTTCTCACCCATGCCGAACGGGAACCCGAGGACGCGCGAGGAGTCCTTCAGTGCCTGCTTCGCCTTGATCGTGCCGTACGTGACGATCTGCGCGACGCGTTCGGACCCGTACTTCTCGGTGACGTACTTGATCGCCTCACCGCGGCGACGGTCGTCGAAGTCGACGTCGAAGTCGGGCATCGAGACGCGGTCCGGGTTCAGGAAGCGCTCGAAGATGAGCCCGTGGCGGATCGGGTCGAGGTCGGTGATGCGCATCGCGTAAGCGACCATCGACCCGGCACCGGAACCACGGCCCGGGCCGACGCGGATGCCGTTGTTCTTCGACCAGAGGATGAAGTCGGAGACCACCAGGAAGTACCCGGGGAACCCCATCTGGTTGATGATGCCGACCTCGTAGTCGGCACGCTCCTGGACCTCGGCCGGGATGCCGCCCGGGTACCGGTACTCCAGCCCCTTCGCGACCTCCTTCTCGAACCAGGAGTGCTCGGTCTCCCCCTCGGGCACCGGGAACTTCGGCATGTAGTTGGCCGAGGTGTCGAACTCGACGTTGCAGCGCTCGGCGATCAGCAGGGTGTTGTCGCACGCCTCGGGGTTGTCGCGGAAGACGTGCCGCATCTGCTGCGGGGACTTCAGGTAGAACTCGTCGGCGTCGAACTTGAAGCGGTTCGGGTCGTTCAGCGTCGAGCCCGACTGCACACAGAGCAGGGCGGCGTGCGACTTGGCGTCGTGCGAGTGCGTGTAGTGCAGGTCGTTCGTGCCGACCAGCGGGATGTCGAGGTCCTTCGCCAGCCGGATGAGGTCGCTCATGATCCGGCGCTCGATCTCGAGCCCGTGGTCCATGACCTCGGCGAAGTAGTTCTCCTTGCCGAAGATGTCCCGGTAGTCGGCGGCGGCCTTGACGGCTTCGTCGTACTGGCCGAGGCGCAGACGCGTCTGGACCTCGCCCGAGGGGCAGCCGGTCGTGGCGATGATGCCCTCGTGGTACTCCTGCAGCAGCTCGATGTCCATGCGCGGCTTGAAGTAGTAGCCCTCGAGCGAGGCCTTCGACGACAGCCGGAACAGGTTGTGCATGCCCGTGGTGTTCTCGGCGAACATCGTCATGTGCGTGTACGAGCCGGCGCCGGAGACGTCGTCGCCACCGCCGTCGCCCCAGCGCACACGGGTCTTGTCGGTGCGGTGCGTCCGGGGCGTGATGTACGCCTCTGTCCCGATGATCGGCTTCACGCCACCGGCCTTGGCGGCCTTCCAGAACTCGAATGCGCCGAACATGTTGCCGTGGTCGGTCACCGCCACGGCCGGCATGCCCTGCGCAGCGGTCTCCTGCACGAGGTCGCCGAGCCTGGCCGCGCCGTCGAGCATCGAGTACTCGCTGTGCACGTGCAGGTGGACGAAGGAGTCGGAATCCGCCACGGAACCTCCGGTCGAACGAGCTGCTTGCGGGACGCGAACAGCCTAACCGCGACCGAGGACAAACCCGCGCGCGTCGGAGCGGTCTCCCGCCGAGGTCGCACGACACGCCGCACGCAGTCCGGCGAGGGTGCAGGAACCGACGCGTGGCGGGCGCGAGGTGTGCAGATCGTGGCCCCTCGGCGGTGGAGTCCGCGCGTGGCGGGCAGGAGGCACGGGGCGGGGCCGAGACGGGCCTCCCGACCGGAGCACGCGCGCAACGCGCCCGTGGCGCCCCTGTCGAGGTTCCACGACATGCCGCCCGCGCATCGCCGAGGTTCCACGAACCGGTGCCGAGGGCGCCGACATGCCGAGATTTCGGAACCTCGACGGACCACGCGGCGACACGACACGGCCGACGCGACCGCGCGGGCCCGACGCGCGCCCCCGTCAGGACGAGGCGGCGCGGATCCGGTCGAGCGCGAGGCGCAGGTCGTCCGGGTACTCCGCCCGGAACGACACCCACTCACCGGTGCGCGGGTGGTCGAACCAGAGGCGCACGGCGTCGAGCCACTGGCGCGTCAGCCCGAGCTCCTGTGCGAGCGCCGGGTCCGCGCCGTACATCGTGTCGCCGACCAGCGGGTGGCGCGTCGCCGCCATGTGCACGCGGATCTGGTGGGTGCGGCCGGTCTCCAGGTGCACCTCGAGCAGGGTCGCCGAGCGGAACGCCTCGAGCGTCTCGTAGTGGGTGACGCTCGGCTTGCCGTCGGCGGTGACCGCGAACTTCCAGTCGCTCGACGGGTGCCGCCCGATGGGGGCGTCGACGGTACCCGAGGTCGGGTCGGGGTGCCCCTGCGCGAGCGCGTGGTAGACCTTCTCGACCGTGCGCTCCTTGAAGGCACGCTTGAGGTGCGTGTAGGCGAGCTCGGTCTTCGCGACGACCATGAGCCCGGACGTGCCGACGTCGAGGCGGTGCACGATGCCCGCGCGCTCCGCGGCACCCGAGGTGGCGATCGTGAAGCCGGCGGCCGCCAGGCCCCCGGGCACGGTCGGGCCGTCCCACCCGGGCGAGGGGTGTGCGGCGACGCCGACGGGCTTGTCGACGACGACGATGTCCTCGTCGTCGTGCACGATCGTCATCCCCGGCACGACCGCCGGCACGATGCGCGGCGGCTCCTTCGGGGACCACTCGACCTCGAGCCACGAGTCGGCGTGCAGGCGGTCCGACTTCTCGACGGGGACGCCGTCGACCCGGACCCCGCCCGCTGCGACGACGTCGGCCGCGAACGACCGGCTGAACCCGAGGAGCTTCGCGATGGCGGCGTCGACACGCTCGCCGGCGAGCCCGTCGGGGACGGGGAGGGAACGCGACTCGGTCACGTGGCGTCGTGCCCCAGCGTGTCGCGACGGTCGCGGCGGTCCGGACGGGAGGCCCGCTCCGGCTCCGCCACGTCGGCTGCGGGCGATCCCGCGTCGGCTGCGGGGACCGAGAACGCGGCCCCGCCGTCGAGCGGCTCCGCCGTGTCCGCCTGTGCTGCGCGCTTGGCCGAGACCGTGCGGGACCCGTCGAGGTTCACGCCGACGATCACCAGCAGCACGAAGACCACCATGCTGATGCAGATGAACGAGTCGGCGACGTTGTAGATCGCCGGCATCATCCACGGGGTGGAGATGAAGTCCACCACGTGGCCTCGGCCGAAGCCGGGTTCACGGAAGAGCCGGTCGATCAGGTTGCCGAGCGCGCCGCCCAGCAGCATGCCGAGCACGACGGCCCACCACATCGAGCGGATCCGCCGCGAGTAGATGATGATCGCGACGACGACCGCGGCCGAGATGACCGAGAACACCCACGTCATGTTCACCGCGAAGGAGAACGCCGCCCCGGGGTTCCGGACGTACAGGAACTGGAGCGCCCCGCCCAGGACCGGGACGGGGGTGCCGTACGGAAGGTTCGCGACGACCAGCGCCTTGGCGACCTGGTCGAACGCCACCACCACGACAGCGGCGAAGGCCAGTGCCGCGATAGCGCGGACACTGACCTTCGCTCGTGTTGCTGGTCGCGACAACGTCAGTTGCCGAAGCCCTGCGCCGATGCCGGCGCCGGGGTGAGACCGGACTGCTCGTTCGAGGAGTCGAGCTCGGAGAGCTGCCCCTGGATGTAGCTCTTGAGCTGGGCGCGGTAGTCGCGCTCGAACGTCCGGAGCTCGTCGATCTTGCCCTCGAGCTGGCGCTGCTCCTGCTCGAGCACCTGGACACGCTGACGGTTCGTGTTCTCGGTGTCGGCGATGATCTGGCGCTGCTTGGCCTCGGCCTCGGAGACCAGACGCGCTGCCTGGGCGGTGCCCTCGGCGATGAGCGCGTCGCGCTTCTCGATGCCTTCGCGGACGTGCTCCTCGTGGAGACGGCGCGCGAGCGTCAGGAGGTTCGTGGTGCCCTCGGTGTCCTCGTCCGCCGGGACCGTGGTCGCCGGGGCAGCCGCTGCGACCGGAGCGGGCTCGGGAGCCGCCTCGACCGGGGCCGGCACGGGCTCCGGCTCGGGCTCGGCCGCCGGAGCGGGCTGCTCGGTCTGCGCCGACTGCGGAGCGGACTCGGCCGCCTGCAGGCGCTGGCGGAGCTCGTCGTTCTCCGCGGTCAGGCGGCGCAGCTCGACCACGACCTCGTCGAGGAAGTCGTCGACCTCGTCCTGGTCGTAGCCCTCGCGGAACTTCGTCGGCTGGAACCGCTTGTTGACTACGTCTTCCGGCGTCAAAGCCATTGCCGTCACCTCAATAGAACTGCTGAACGTGTGGAACCACTTGCGTCGCGACCGAACCTACCAGTCGCGCCCTGTGGTGCGGATGCCGCGCCGGAGGCGAGCATCGATCCCGACCACCGTACACCGACGACGGACCGGAACGATCACCGCGCTCTCGGCGCGGCGCGTGTCGCGGGCCAGGATCGACCCGGGAAGGACCCGGATCGGGTCAGACCGCGACGGCGATCCCGTTGACGACGACCCGGGCGATGATCACGACGAGCATGACGATCGTCCAGCCGAAGTCGAGTGCCACCGGCCCCATGCGGAGCGGCGGCAGGACCCGCCGGACCGCGCGGATCGGCGGGTCGGTGATCGTGTAGACGAACTCGGAGACCACGAGCAGTCCCCCGCGCGGTCGCCAGGACCGGTTGAAGTTCTGCACGAGGTCGAGCGCGAACCGCCCCCACATCACGAAGAAGTACAGCAGGAGGGCGAGGGAGATGATCCCTAGGATCACGGACACGATGGGGCTCGCTCGTCTCGGGCGAGCGGCGTCATGCGACGACGCTCACGGGCGGGTGGCCGCGGGCGGCTCAGGACTGGGCGAAGAAGTTCGCCTCGATGTCGGACTCTACCTCAGCCGGCTCGCCGCTCACTGCGACGTGTGCGGGCGACAGGAGGAAGACCTTGTTCGTGACGCGCTCGATCTTGCCGTACAGGCCGAGCGACAGGCCCGACGCGAAGTCGATCATGCGACGAGCGTCGTTCTCGGTCATCTGCGAGAGGTTGATGATGACGGGGATGCCGTCGCGGAAGCTCTCGGCGATGGACTGGGCGTCCTTGTACTCGCGCGGGTGGACGGTGAGGATCTCGTTCATTTCCTGGACCGGGGTCGCCTTCTGTGCGGTCGTGTGCGAGCGGCGGAGCGGAGTGACCTGGGCGCCGCGCTGGTGGGTGTGCGTCTTGGGCGCCGGAGCGGCGGCCGGGGCCGGAGCCGCGGCGGCGGCGGGAGCGTCCGCCGGGGCGGCCGACTCCTGCGGCGCGGCCGCCTTCGCCTCCGGGGCCTGCTGCCGCGCGGGGGCAGCCTGCTGCGGCTGCTCGTCCTCGTAGTCGAGTTCCTCGTCGGCGAGGCCGAGGTAGACCATCGTCTTCTTCAGCGGGTTGGCCATGGTTCCTCCGGAGGTTGGTGCACGTGGATGCCCTGCAACGAGGCTAGGGTGCCGCCGGCCGATTTCCCGTGATTGCGGTGCCGATCCGCAGGTGTGTCGCGCCCTCGAGCACGGCGTCGGCGTAGTCGCCGCTCATGCCGGCCGAGATGTCGGTGGCGCCGGGTGCGAGTGACACGACCCGCTCGGAGATCGTCCGGAGTCGTGCGAAGGCCGCGCGGGGTTCCTCGTCGAGGGGTGCGACCGCCATGACGCCCCGCAGCCGGATCGTGCCGGTCTCGAGCACGCGTGTGGCCATCGCCTCGACGTCGTCCGGTTGCACGCCGCCTCGGCCGGGGTCGTCGGTCAGGTTGACCTGCACGAACCCGTCGATGACCGGCGGCTCCGGTTCGGCCTCCGTCGGCGCGAAGGCGTCCACCACCGAGGTGCGGTCGAGGGACTGCACGACGTGCGCGTACCGACGGACCTGCCGGGCCTTCTTCGACTGCAGCTGCCCGACGAAGTGCCAGGTCAGGGCGAGGTCGTCGAGCTCGGCGGCCTTGGACTGGGCCTCCTGGTGGCGGTTCTCCCCCACGTCGGTGACCCCGAGCGACGCCAGGGCCCGGACGAGGGATGCCGGGTGGTACTTCGTGACGACGATGAGCGTGAGGTCGTCGGCCGAGCGCCCGGCGGCGCGCGCCGCGTCGGCGATGCCACTCCGGACGGACGCGAGACGCGCCTCCAGTCCGTCGTCTGGTGACGAGGACGGGAGGCGCGGATCACCTGCCATGGAACGGTTACTTCAGGAAGTCGGGGACGTCGAGCTCGTCGTCGTCGTCGAACGCCGGGTCGGCGGCGCGCTGCACCGGCGGCTGGTGCTCCTGCGAGGCCCAGGACGGGCTCGACGTGCTGGAGTCCTCGATCGCACCGGTCGACGCGGCGACGGGGGCCGTCGCGCTCGACTCGGGGTCGACGTAGCTCGAGCGACGCTCCTTCTGCTGCTGCGCCGGCTCGCCGCCGTCGAAGCCCGCGGCGATGACGGTCACGCGGACCTCGTCGCCGAGGGTGTCGTCGATGACCGCACCGAAGATGATGTTCGCCTCGGGGTGCACGGCTTCCTGCACCAGACGGGCGGCGTCGTTGATCTCGAAGATGCCGAGGTTCGAGCCACCCTGGATCGAGAGCAGCACGCCGTGCGCGCCGTCGATCGAGGCCTCGAGCAGCGGCGACGCCACGGCGAGCTCCGCGGCCTTGATGGCGCGGTCGGCACCCCGCGACGAGCCGATGCCCATGAGCGCGGATCCCGCACCCTGCATGACGGACTTGACGTCGGCGAAGTCGAGGTTGATGAGACCAGGGGTGGTGATGAGGTCGGTGATGCCCTGCACGCCGGCGAGGAGCACCTGGTCGGCGGTGGCGAAGGCCTCGACCATCGAGATGCCGCGGTCGCTGATCTCGAGCAGGCGGTCGTTCGGTACGACGATGAGCGTGTCGACCTCGTCCTTGAGCCCGGCGACGCCGTTCTCGGCCTGCGACTGACGACGCTTGCCCTCGAAGCTGAACGGCTTCGTGACCACGCCGATGGTGAGCGCGCCGATGGACTTGGCGATGCGGGCGACGACGGGCGCACCACCCGTGCCGGTCCCACCGCCTTCGCCGGCGGTGACGAAGACCATGTCGGCACCCGCGAGGGCCTCTTCGATCTCTTCGGCGTGGTCCTCGGCGGCACGACGGCCGACCTCGGGGTCCGCGCCGGCGCCGAGACCGCGGGTGATCTCGCGGCCGACGTCGAGCTTGACGTCGGCGTCGCTGAGCAGCAGCGCCTGGGCGTCGGTGTTGATCGCGATGAACTCGACGCCACGGAGGCCGAGTTCGATCATCCGGTTGACGGCGTTGACGCCGCCGCCGCCGACACCGACGACCTTGATGACGGCGAGGTAGTTGTGGTTCGTGGTCACGTCAGTCAGGCCTCCGGTTGAACCCTCAACCTCTACTTGAAGTTCAGGGGCAATGCTGGTAGATGTGGTGCTGGCTCCGACGCTACGGGTGGGTTCCGCGCACTGTCGCCCCGCCACGCCGCGTGTCGCCGATCAGGTCGGCAATTCAGTCCTTCGCGCGGATCACGCCGTTGTCCGGTGCCGACACGTCGTACTCGACGACGACGCCCGGGTTCCGTGCCGCGTGGTCCTTCACCAGGGCGGCGAGCAGCGCGGCCTTCGTGTCGGAGTCGTCGGGGCTCCCCCACACGACGGTCGAGCCGTCCTTGAGGGTCAGGGTCACGTCGTCGGCGGTGGACCCGGCGACCCGCGTGACCTGCGACCGCACCGTCGAGGGCAGCGCCAGGACGACCTCGGTCATGGTGCGGAAGCTCGAGGACCCGAGGCGCGCGCGGGCGATGTCGGCGAGCGGCATCGTGGCCGGACGCTTCGGCGACGACTGCACGACGATGCCGGCCGGGTCGACGAGGTCGAACGAGCTGCCGGACTTCACGGCCACGACGGGCGTGCGCTCGGTGACCGTCACGACGAGGGTGTGCGGCGGCGCCTCCTCCGTCACGTAGCTCTCGATGAGCGGGAAGCCGGCGATGTCCTGCTTGATCGCGTCGAAGTCGAGTCGCGCGAGCGGCGTGCCGACCTGGTCGGACAGTGCCTGTCGCAACGCGGTCTCGTCGACGCGGTTCGTGCCCTTCACCTCGATCGTCTGCAGCGCCATCAGCGGCGAGAAGACCGCCACCAGGATCGAGACGCCGAGCACGAGCACGATGCCGGCCGCGGTGATCCAGGCAGCGCGCCGGTGACGGCTGCGGCGGGTGAAGCGACGGACCTCTGCCCGTTCGAGCAGGCGGCGGCGGCGCTTCGCGACGCGCGCCTCGCGTGCGGTCTCGGCCGCGCGGACGCCGGCACCGATCGGTGCGTCGTCGTGGTGGACCGGCCGGGAGGCACTGCCCGCGTCGAGCACGTCCGTCACGGTCGCGTCCTGGTCGCGTGCACTGCCCGCCGCGCCCCCGGACGGTCGTCGCGCCCCGTCTCCTCGGGGCGCGTTGCCCGCGTCGGGGCGCGAGTCGCGGTGGTCCTCGTCCGGCGTGTACTCGCGCAGGCGGTCGGCGACGGCCCCGAAGCCGGCGCCGACGCGGCGGCCGGCCGCGCCCGCGAGGGTGCCGACGCGGTCACGCGTCGAGTCGGCAGCATCGGTGGTCGGGGTGGTGGGGGCCGGGGCCTCGTCGACCGCAGCCGACTCGTCGGACGCGGGACGGGCCTCCCGGTCGTCCGCGGAGCGCCCACGGAACGGGAGCCGCGGCATCGAGGGACCACGACGCTGCCGGGGCGCGTCGGCGCCCTCGGCCGGGACGTCCCTGCGGACGTCCCCCTCGTCGAACCCCTCTGGTCGCTTCACCGCGTCAGCGCGCCGTCGTCGTGGAGGGCACCGAGCACCTGCGGGATGATCCGGTACACGTCACCGCAGCTGAGCGTCATGATGATGTCGCCGTCACGGGCGACCGCGGCGGCACGGGCGGCGGCCTCGTCCCAGTCGGGCAGGAACTCCACGCGGGACTGGTCGGCGAACCGCTCCTGCACCAGGGCACCGGTCACGCCGGGCTCCGGGTCCTCGCGCGCACCGTAGACGTCGAGGACGACGGTGTGGTCGGCGAGTTCCTCGTAGACCCGGGCGAAGTCACCGGCCATCAGGCGGGTGCGGGAATACAGGTGCGGCTGGTGGATGGCGATGATGCGGCCGTCGCCGACGACGTTGCGGGCGGCTTTCAGTGCCGCCGCGACCTCGGTCGGGTGGTGCGCGTAGTCGTCGTAGACGGACACCCCGCGCTCGACGCCGTGCAGTTCGAAGCGCCGCTGGGTGCCGCCGAAGGCCTCGAGCCCGCGGATCGCGTCCGCGGCGCTGACGCCCAGGCCGGTCAGGACCGCGAAGGCGCCGACGGCGTTGATCGCGTTGTGTCGGCCCGGCACGCGCAGTGTCAGGTGGTGTGCTTCGCCGCCGGCGCGGAACTCGACCTCGACGCCCGCGGCCTCGGTGATCCGCTCGATGCGCACGTCGGCGTCGACGGCCTCGCCGAAGGTGACGACCTCGGGGGCGTCGGCGCGCTGCCGGATGCCGGCCGTGACGGTCTTGGCACCGGCGTCGTCGCTCGAGATGACGATGCGCTCGCTCGCCTTCGCGGCGAACTCGACGAACGCCTCGGTGAACGCCTCCTCGCTGCCGTAGTGGTCGAGGTGGTCGGCGTCGACGTTCGTGATGAGGGCCACGGCGACGTCGTAGAGCAGGAACGAACCGTCGGACTCGTCGGCCTCGACCACGAACAGATCGCTCGTGCCCGGCGCCGAGCTCGTCCCGAGCGATTGGATGACGCCGCCGTTGACGAAGCTCGGGTCGAGGCCGAGCTCGACCATCGCGGTGACGATCATGCCGGTCGAGGTGGTCTTGCCGTGGGCACCGGCGACCGCCACGAGACGGTGCTCGGCGATCAGGGCGGCCAGGGCCTGCGACCGGTGCAGAACCGGCAGACCGCGGCGCTGCGCCTCGAGCAGTTCGGGGTTGTCCGGCCACAGCGCGCTCGTGACGACGATGGTGTCCGCGTCGCCGACGTTCGCGGCGTCGTGGCCGATGTGCACCGCGGCACCGAGGTCGCGCATGATGCCCGTCGTCTCGGTCTCGCGGGAGTCGCTGCCGGTGACGCGGTGGCCGGCGGCCAGGAACATCCGTGCGATGCCGCTCATGCCGGCGCCGCCGATGCCGACGAAGTGCACGGTGCCGAGGTCGTCCGGGATCGGCTGCGTCAGGTCGGGCTTGATGGTCATGGTTCCTCCGTGGTGCTGGCTGCGCCGGTGCCGTGCTGCGCGTGCCTCGCGGCGTCGAGGACGAGGTCGGTCATCCGGTCGGCACCGTCGCGGTGCCCGACGCTGCCCGCCCGGACCGTCATGTCCGCGATGCGGGACCGGTCCTGCAGGATCGTCAGGAGCTGGAACGTCACCCAGTCCTGGTCGAATTCCCCGTCCGCCACGAGCACCGCTCCCCCGGCGTCGACGACGTCCTTCGCGTTGTGGCGCTGCTCGCCGTTGCCGACAGGGTACGGCACGAGCACGCTCGGCAGCCCGACCGCGGTGAGCTCGCAGACCATGCCGGCGCCGGAGCGCGACACGACGAAGTCGCTCGCCGCGTACGCCAGGTCCATCCGGTCGCAGTACGCCAGCACGTGGTAGCCGTCGAGGTCGCTCGGACCGATGTCGGACGCCGCACCGACGACGTGCAGGACCTGCCAACCGGCACCCACGATCGTCGCCGCGGACGCGTTGATCGTGCGGTTGATGCTGCGGGCGCCCGATGAGCCACCCGTGACGAGCAGCACGGGGCGGGACGGGTCGAGCCCGAACTCCGCGAGGGCCGCAGGCCGGCTCGCACGACGGTCGAGCGACTCGATCTCACGCCGGAGCGGCATGCCCACGACCCGGCCGTGCCGCAGTCGGGTGTTCGAGAAGGTCAGGCCGACGTGGTCGGTGAGGAACGCGGCGAGGCGGTTGGCCAGCCCGGGCTTCGCGTTCTGCTCGTGCACGACGATCGGGGTGCCGGTGCGCCGGGCCGCGATGTACGCCGGTGCCGCCGCGTAGCCGCCGACGCCGAGGACGACCTCGACCTCGCGCTCCCGGATGATCTGCTCGGTGCGCTTGACGGCCGCTGCGAACCGCTGCGGGAAGCGCAGGGCTGCGCCGCCCAGCTTCCGGGGGAACGGGAGACGCGGGATCGTGAGGAGCTCGTAGCCGCGCATCGGCACCAGGCGGGACTCGAGCCCCTCGGCGGTGCCCAGGACGAGCACCTCGGCGTCCGGCTCTCGCTCGGTCAGCCGGTCGGCGACCGCGAGCAACGGGTTGACGTGGCCGGCGGTGCCCCCGCCGGCGAAGAGGTACTTGCTCACCGGAGTCGTCCGTTCGTGGTGGTGCTGTCGAGGGGCGGGTTCGTGGTGCGCGGGTCGTTCTTGCCGGGCAGATCACGGGCGAACGACAGCACGACGCCGATCGCCACCAGGGTCATGATGAGCGCGGACCCGCCGGCCGAGATGAGCGGCAGTGGGACGCCGAGGACCGGGAGCAGGCCGAGGACCACGGCGATGTTCACCAGCGCCTGGCCGATGATCCACGCGAGGATGCCGCCCGTGACGGTCTTCACGAACGGGTCGCGGGACTGCCGGATGATCTTGATCATGCCGACGGCGAGCACGACGAACAGTGCGAGCACGACGACGGCGCCGATCAGCCCGAGCTCCTCGCCGATGATCGCGAAGATGTAGTCGTTGTCCGCCTCCGGCAGCCACGACCACTTCGCCTTCGAGTTGCCGAGCCCGACGCCGAACACGCCACCGGACGCCAGCGCCCACATGCCGTGCACGGGCTGCCAGCACAGGTCGGCGTACTGGTTCGAGTCGGTGCAGCCGGACAGCCACGCGCTGATGCGCACCTGACGGGACGACGAGGCCATCGTCACGAACGGCAGCATGACGGCCATCGCCGCCAGGCCGACCAGCAGGTGCCGAGCCCGGGCGCCGCCGACGTAGAGCGCACCGAGGACCAGGATGAGCATGATCATCGCGGTGCCCTGGTCGCCACCGAGGATCACGAGGCCGAGCGACAGGAGCGAGGCGATCCCGATCGGGATGAACACCTCTTTCCAGTCGTCGAGCTTGTCGCGCTTGACGTACATGATCGCGCCGATGCCGAGCACCAGTCCGAGCTTGACGACCTCGGACGGCTGCGCGGTGAACGAGCCGATGCCGATCCAGTTCCGGTTGCCCTGGACGTCGATGCCGAGCGGTGTGTAGACGAGGAGCTGCAGGGCGAGCGCGGCGCCGAGCAGGCGCATCGCCCACTTCCGCCACAGCCGGGTCGGGACACGACTCGCGACGAGCATGAGCGGCACGCCGAGGACGGCGTAGAGGCCCTGGCGGGACGCCGCACCGAAGAAGTCGTGCGTCGCGGCGTACTGCTCGACACTCGACGACGACAGGACCATCACGACGCCGAAGACGACCAGGAACAGCGTGACGCCGAGGATCGTGTAGAAGGTGCTCGACTCGGCGACGAAGACGTTCTTGACGGCGACGAGTGCGCCGTTCGTGCGACGCGGGGTGCCCGTCGCCGGCGTGCTACGACTGTTCGGAAGATCCGTCGTCGCCATCGGCGTTGCCTCCCAGGTGCTCGTGGACCGCCGCCGCGAAACGACGCCCCCGGTCGGCGTAGGAGCCGAACTGGTCGAACGACGCAGCCGCCGGGGCGAGGAGGACCGTGTCGCCCGGTCTCGCGACCGATGCGGCATGCCGGACCGCCTCGGGCATGACCTGATCAGTGTCCGTCGTCTCCACCTGGAGCACCGGCACCCCGGACGCGTGTCGCGCGAATGCCTCCAGGACGGGGGTCCGGTCGGTGCCGATCACCACGACGGCGCGCACCTCGGGGCCAAACCGCTCGACGAGGGCGTCCACGTCGACGCCCTTGAACAGGCCCCCGACGATCCAGACGACGGTGTCGAACGACGCCAGTGACGCGGTGGCGGCGTGCGGGTTCGTCGCCTTCGAGTCGTCGACCCACGCGATGCCCGCCGACTCGGCCACGAGCTCCGTGCGGTGGTGGTCGGCGCGGAAGGCGCGGACCGCGGAACGGATCGCGCTCGGCTGGACCGTGCCGGCGCGGGCGAGCGCGGCGGCGGCGAGCACGTTCATCGTCATGTGCGGGCTGGCGAGCCCGGCGGCCTCGAGGTCGGCGACGGTCGAGAGTTCGAGCGCGCTGTTCCGACGGTCCTCGGTGAAGGCCCGGTCGCAGAGGACGTCCTCGACGATGCCGACGTCGCCGGGCGCGGGCACCCCGGGCGTGAAGCCGACGGCACGGCAGCCCTCGACCACGTCGGCTTCTTGGACCATGTCGCGCGTGACGTCGTCGGCGGTGTTGTAGACGCACGCCATCACGGTGCGCTCGTAGACCTTGGCCTTCGCGGCCCGGTAGGCCGCGGCGGAGCCGTGCCACTCGAGGTGGTCGTCGGCGATGTTCAGGCAGGCGCTCGCGAGCGGCACGACCGCACCGTCCCCCGAGGTCGCCATGTAGTGCAGCTGGTGGCTCGAGAGCTCGACCACGAGGACGTCGTAGCCGTCCGGGTCGCGCACGACGTCGAGCACCGGCACACCGATGTTGCCGCAGGCCACGGCACGCAGGCCGCCGGCCTCGTACATCGCGGTCGTGAGCTGCGTGGTGGTGGTCTTGCCGTTGGTGCCCGTGATCGTGATCCACGGCGCCGCGACCGGGCCGCGCACGACCTTGTCGCGCACGCGCCAGGCGAGCTCGATGTCGCCCCACACGGTGCTGTTCCGGACGGACCACTGCACGGTCGCGTTGTGCGGCGGCAGGCCGGGCGACACGATGACGACGTCGGGCGCCTGCTCCTGCAGCGCGGCCGGGACGGCGTCGAGCGGGGTCTGCACGAAGCGGGCCCCGATGACGTCGAGCAGCTCGACGCTGTCCGACGGCGCGTCGGTCGAGTACACCGTGACCGCGCTGCCGAGCTCGACCAGGGTGTCGGCGACCGAGAAGCCGGTCGCGCCGAGGCCGAGGACGGCGACGTTCAGGCCCTTCCACCCCTCGGCGTACCAGCTGTCGAGGGACTCGAGGCGGGAGGACGAGGACACCGGGTCAACCAACGCGTGCGATCCATTCGAGGTAGAAGAGGCCGACCCCCGCGGCGACGAAGAGCCCCGCGATGATCCAGAACCGGACGACGACCGTCACCTCGGCCCACCCCTTCAGTTCGAAGTGGTGGTGCAGCGGACTCATCCGGAAGATCCGCTTGCCGTGGGTGATCTTGAAGTACGCCCGCTGCAGGATGACCGAGCCGGTGACGATGAAGAACAGGCCGCCGATCAGGATGAGCAGCAGCTCGGTGCGGCTCAGGATCGCGAGACCCGCCAGCGCACCACCGAGGCCGAGCGAACCGGTGTCGCCGAGGAAGATCTGCGCCGGCGACGTGTTGTACCAGAGGAAGCCGATGAGCCCACCGCAGACCGCGGCCGCGACGACTGCCAGGTCGAGCGGGTTGCTCACGGTGTAGCAGGCGTGCTCGGTGCTCGCGTCGAGCCGGGCACCGCCGCAGATCTGGTTCGACTGCCAGAAGCCGATGATCACGTACGAGCCGATCGCCAGGATGCTCGAACCGGTCGCGAGACCGTCGAGACCGTCGGCCACGTTCACGCCGTTCGACGTGGACACCGTCAGCAGGACGATCCAGGCGAGGAACAGCACGGTGCCGATGACGGTGCCGAGCGCCATGAAGTCGAGCCACGGGATGTCCCGGACCGCCGAGATCATGGTCGACGCCGGGGGCTTGCCGTTCGACGTCGGCACCACCAGGGCGACCGTCGCGAAGATGACCCCGACGATGACCTGACCGAGGACCTTCGCCCAGCCGCCGAGCCCGAGGCTCCGCTGGCGCCGGACCTTCAGGAAGTCGTCGATGAACCCGACGAAGCCCAGGCCGACCATCAGGAAGAGCACGAGCAGGCCGGACAGGGTGATCGGGTCCGGTCCGACCAGGTGGCCGACGAAGTACCCGATCACCGCGCCGATGATGAGCACGATGCCGCCCATCGTCGCGGTGCCGCGCTTCGTGTGGTGCGACTGCGGGCCGTCGTCACGGATGAACTGCCCCCACCCGAGACGGTGGAACAGCTTGATGAAGAACGGGGTGAGCAGCAACGTGAACACCAGCGACACAGCGCCGGCGATGAGGAGCGCGATCATTCGGTGACACCTCCGAGGCGGTCGCCGAGGAATCGCAGTTCCGCCGACTTCGAGGACTTGACCAGGACCACGTCGCCGGGGCGGAGCATGTCCTGGAGTGACCGGACGGCGTCGTCGACGTCCTCGATGAACACCGACTCGCCGTCCCACGATCCCTCGAGGGTGGCGGCCTGGTGGATGGGCATCGCGCCGCGGCCGACGACCACGAGCTGTCCGATGCCGAGACGGACGACGAGCCGACCGATGCGGTCGTGCTCCTCGGTCGAGAAATCACCGAGCTCGGCCATCTCGCCGAGCACGGCGACGGTCCGCTCCCCCGGACGCACGATCTGCGCCAGGGTCCGCAGCGCCGCTGCGGTCGAGTCCGGTGACGCGTTGTAGGCGTCGTTGATCACGGTGACGCCCTCGGGGCCGCCCTGCAGCAGCTCCATGCGCCAGCGCTCGGCGCGCGTCATCGACGCGAGCGCCGCGGCGCCGTCGGCGAGCGGGACACCCCAGCGGTGGGCGACCGTCAGGGCGGCGGCCGCGTTCATCGCGTGGTGCTCACCCAGGATCGCGAGGCGCACGTCGACGTGATCCGGGCCTCCCGGTCGGCCGCCGTCGGCAGACGGGTCGTCCGCTGGTACGGGAGGCGCGGTGAGGGTGAAGCGGGTGCCGCTGCGGTCCGTCTCGATGCCGGTGATGCGGTAGTCGGCATCCGCCGACGTGCCGAAACCGACCACCTGCGCGGCCGTCAGCTCGCGCATCGACGCGACACGGTCGTCGTCGACGTTGAGCAGCGCGGTCGCGAACGCGGGCAGGTCGGTGACCATCTCGGACTTCGCCCGCTGCGTGGCTTCGATGCCGCCGAACTCGCCGGCGTGCGCGAGGCCCACCTTGAGCACGACACCGACGTCCGGCTCGGCGATGCGCACGAGTGCGGCGATGTGGCCGACGCCGCTCGCCCCCATCTCGACGACCAGGAACCGCGTGTCGTACGTGACCCGGAGCATCGAGATCGGTGCCCCGACGTGGTTGTTGAAGGAACCCTGGGGTGCGACGGTCTCGCCGTGCTGCTCGAGGATCGTCCGGAGCATGTTCTTCGTGCTCGTCTTGCCGTTCGAGCCGGTGATGCCGACGACCCGCAGGGGTGCCGGCCGTCCCTCGGCGTCGACGCGGTCGGCGGAGGCCATCCGGACACGGGTGACGACCTCGTGCGCGAGCGCGGCGAGGGCGGCGTACCCGTCCGCGACGACGATCTGCGGCGCGGTGGTGTCCACCCGTTCGGGCGTGATGACGAGCGCTGCGCCGGCCTCGGTCGCGGCGGGCACGAAGCGACGACCGTCCGTGACCTCACCGGGCAGGGCGAAGAAGACGCTGCCGGGGCGGACCAGGCGCGAGTCGGTCTCGACCGAGCCCTCGACGACCAGGTCGCCGGGCTCGGCGACGTCGGTCGCCTGGGCGCCACCGATCAGCTCGCCGCCGACCGCGGTGGCGATCTCGGCGAGGGTGAGCGCGATCATCGGAGGTCCTCGGCCGGACCGGAGTTCGGTTCCCAACCCGCTTCGCGCAGGGCCTGACGGGCCTCGTCGCGTGCCGAGTAGGGGGTGCGGACGCCGGCGATGTCGCGGTAGTCCTGGTGCCCGGGGCCGGCCCAGAGGATCGAGTCGCCCTCGCCGAGCAGACCGACGGCCAGGCGGATGGCGGCCTCTGGTGGGCTCACCTCGTGCAGCTCGTGGTCCGGGAACGCGTCGCGCGCGGCGTCGACCAGGGTCTTCCGGATCGATGCGGCGTCCTCGAAGCGGGGGTGGTGGTCGGTGACGACGAGGATGTCACTGCCGGCCGCTGCGACGCGGGCCATGTCGCCGCGCTTCGTGGTGTCACGGTCGCCGTCGGCGCCGAACAGCATGAGGACCTTGCCCGGCGTGAACTGGCGCACGGCGGCGAGGGTGTTCTCGAAGGCGTCGGCGCTGTGCCCGAAGTCGACGTAGACGCTCGGGCCGTGCTCGCCCGAGACGCGCTCGGTCCGGCCGGGCAGGTAGCACTCGATCGCGCTCGTCCGTTCGCCGCGCTGCTCGCGCTCGTCCTCGTCGGGGTAGCGGCGGTGGTTCGTCTCGAGCGCGTGCGCGATCGCACCGAGCTCGAAGCCGCCCTCGACCAGCATGACGATCGCCAGCGCGGCGTTCGCGGCCATGTGCCAGCCGATCAGGGGCACACGGGTGGTGAGCTCGCGACCCTCGGGACCGGTGAGACGGAACTCGGTGTAGGCAGCGTGTGCCTCGACGATGTCGACGTGCCACTCGGCCTCGACGTCCGGGTGCACCGTGATCGTCGTGACCGGGATGCGGGAGTCCTGCACCACGCGGTGGCCCCAGTCGGTGTCCAGCGAGACGACGCCGCGACGGGCGTGCTCGGGCTGGAACAGCGGGAGCTTCGCCTGGTAGTACTCCTCCATGTCGGCGTAGTCGTCGAGGTGGTCGTGCGACAGGTTCGTGAAGGCTGCGACGTCGAAGACGATGCCGTCGACCCGGTGGCGGCTGAGTGCCTGTGCGCTCACCTCGACGGCGACCGCGCGCACCTCGCTCTCGCGCATCCGGGCGAGGAGCGCGTGCATCTCGCTGGCCTCGGGCGTGGTGAGGCGGCTCGTCACGCTGAGCGCGCCGATGTGGCGCTCGGCGGTCGAGCTCAGGCCGGTGACCAGGCCGAGCTGCTTGAGGATCCCCTCGAGGATGTAGGACGTGCTCGTCTTGCCGTTCGTGCCGGTGACGGCGAACAGCTGCGGCAGGTCGGTGGCCTCGTCCGGGTGGGTGCGGTAGACCCAGGCCGACACGTCGCCCAGGGCAGCACGGGGGTCGTCCACGACGAGCACCGGTAGACCGGCGGCCTGCGCGCTCGCCACACCGGCGTCGTCGGTCAGGACGGCGACGGCACCGCGCTCGGCGGCCTCGGCGGAGAACTCCGCACCGTGACGGTTCGCACCGTGCACGCCGACGAAGACATCACCCGGCTGCACCTCGGCGGCGCTCAGCGTGACACCGGTCGTCTCGACGGCGTCGACCGAGCCGACGACGCGGAGGCCGAACGCGTTCGCGAGTTCGGCGACCGCCCTCGGGGTGGGGTGTTCGGGCCGGAGGACCGGGGGGATCCGTGCGGACAAGTATTCCTTCTTCCTCACCACGTGGACGGGTAGAGCTTCGCCTCGGACGCGGAGGGGGCTACTCGGTACTTCTCGAGCACCTGGGACATGAGAGTGCGGAACGCCGGAGCCGCTCCGCTCGACCACTTGTTGGTCTGCGGCTTCGTGAACGTCACCGTGACAACATACTGGGGGTCTTCGGCGGGTGCCATTCCGGCCACCGAGGTGATGCGCTGACCGCCGTAGCCCTTCGAGCCCTCGGCCACCTCGGCCGTACCGGTCTTCGCGGCGATGTTGTAGCCCGAGATCGGCTTCATGCCCACGAGCGTGCCGCCCGTGACCACGCTCTGGAGCATGTCGGTGACCTGCGTCGCGGCGTCGGCGGACACGACGCGCTGCTTCTGCACGTCGGGCGCGTCGATGGTCGTGCCGTCCGAGGTGGTGCACCCCTTGACGAAGTGCAACGGGATCCGGACACCGTCGTTCGCGATGGTCTGGAACACGCTGGCGACCTGGACCGCGGTCGTCGAGATGCCCTGGCCGAACATCGAGTTGATGTTCGTCTGCTGGTCCCAGTTCGGGCTCGAGCCGTAGTCCATCGACGGCTGGCCCGGGTAGTCGATCGCCGACTCCGGCTCGAACAGTCCGAACTTCTGCATGTAGTCGTAGCGCTGCTGGGCCGTCAGCCGCGAGCCGAGCTCGGTGATGCCGACGTTCGACGAGTTCTGCAGGATGCCCGTCAGCGTCAGGTTCTCGGTCTCGTGGAACTCCGAGTCGTGGATCGTGCCACCCCAGGGGAACGTGCGTGAGTACGGCACGACCGCCTGGTCGGTCGGACTCGACTTGCCCTGGTCGATCAGGGCAGCGGCGATGGCGGCCTTGATCGTCGATCCGGGCTCGTAGCTCGCCGTGAGCGCCCGAGAACCGAACGCCCCCTTGTCGGTGGTGGCGTCCACGTCGTTCGGGTCCACCGTCGGGTAGTCGGCGACCGCGAGCAGCTCACCCGTCTTCACGCTCGTGACCGTGGCCGTCGCGGACTCCGCCTGCAGGGTCTTCGCGGCGGACGCGATGGTCTGCAACGCCATGTACTGCAAGTCGCTGTCGATCGTCGTGACGAGCGTGCCGCCGTCCTTGGCCTGTTTCTTCGTCACGGTGCTGCCCGGGAGCTGGACGCCGTCCTCACCGCGCTCGTAGGTCTCCGAGCCGTTCGTGCCGGCCAAGCACTTGTTGTACGCGTACTCCAGGCCGGCCTGCGCGCCGTCGGTGCCCATGAAGCCGGTCACGTTGCCCGTGGTCGCGCCCGTCGGGTAGACCCGCGACGCCTGCTGCTCCTTGTAGATCCACGGGATGCCGAGGTCGGTGACGGCCTCGTAGTGCTTCACGTCGAGGCCCTTGACCAGGTAGGCGAAGTCGGACTTCGGGTTCGCGGCGATGTTCTTCCGCATGGTCGCGACGTCGCCGCCGGAGGCTTTCGCCAGGGCGGTGAGTGCCGTCGACACGCTGATGTCCTTGACCCGTGTCCCACCGAGCTTGCCCGTGAACTTCTTGACGAGGCGCGGGGCGGTGGTGATGTTGTACCGGGTGACGCTGTCGGCGAGTTCGGTGC
Source organism: Curtobacterium sp. ABR8 (assembly GCF_057812125.1). Lineage (NCBI taxonomy): Bacteria > Bacillati > Actinomycetota > Actinomycetes > Micrococcales > Microbacteriaceae > Curtobacterium > Curtobacterium sp. ABR8. Next base: position 1,708,313 of record NZ_CM173818.1, on the reverse strand, counting down.
CGTTGCGGTCCACGATCGAGCCGCGGGTGCCGTAGATGGTCACCGGGATGCTGCGCTTCTGGGTGGACTGCTCGTTGAGGGCCGAGGCCTGCACGACCTGGATGTCGACGAGACGGACCACGAAGACGCCCACCAGGGCGATCACGGCGATCATCACGATGCTGTATCGCAGTCGGCGGTTGCGGATCGTCTTCGTCACGCGGTGCGGTCCTTCCCGGATGGTGCTGAGGGTGGTGCAGACCCGCAGGTCACCGGGTGGAGGGCGCCTGGAGCTGGTTCGCGTCGGACTCTACGGAGGACTTCGAGGAACCCCCGTCCGACGCGCTGGCGCCGCTCGTCTTCTCAGACGCGGCGCTGCCGGCCGTGCTGCTCGTCGCGCTGTCGGCGGCGTCATCGGCTTTCGCGTCGGCGCTGCCGGCGGCGCCGGCGCTACCGGTGGTGCTCGCGCTGCCGGTGGTCGAGCCCGTCTCCTTGCTCGTCGACGTGTCGCCCTGCTTCGCGGCGAGGGGGACGTCGTTCAGCAGCGAGTTCGGCACCTGGTTCTCCGTGCTCGCGGTGGCCGGGTCGGCGACCGCGGGCGTCGGCGTGCCGTACACCCGGCCCGTCTTCGGGTCGAGGTACACCGGCGTGGAGTTGGCGATCATCCCGAGCGACTGCGCGTTGCGGGCCAGGTTCTGCGGCGAGTCGAGCACGCGGAGTTCCTCGGAGAGCGACTGCTGCGTGCGGGAGAGGTTCGTCTGCTCGGTGCCGAGGGCGCTCAGCGTGTAGGCCCCCTGGCTGAGCACCATGCTGATGCCGAGCTGGGCGAGCAGCAGGATGCCGAGCGCGACGACCGCCGTGACGGCGTAGCCGATGCGGGGCCGTGCACGACGCTGCGCCGCGGTCGGGGTGACCTCGACGAGCTCCGGTCGGCTCTGTCGGTCCGGGCGCGGGGCGCGGGACGGGACGACGGCGGGGTCGACGAGTGCGAGGTTCGTGCTCATGTCACTTCCGGATCCGCTCGGCCGCGCGCAGGCGCACGGGTGTTGCTCGGGGGTTGGCAGCGCGCTCGGCCTCGTCGGCCAGCTCGGCGCCCTTGACGATCAGGGAGAAGGTGGGGGCGTGCTCGGGGAGCTCGACGGGCAGCCCGGCGGGGGCGCTCGACTTCGTGCGCTCCACGAGTGCCCGCTTGACGATGCGGTCCTCGAGCGACTGGTACGACTCGACGACGATCCGGCCACCGACCGCGATGGCGTCGAGCGCCGCCGGGATCGCGCGCTCGAGGACACTGAGCTCGGCGTTGACCTCGATGCGCAGCGCCTGGAACACGCGCTTCGCCGGGTGGCCCTGGCGCTGGATCGCGACCGGGGTCGCGTCGTGGAGCACCTGGACGAGGTCGCCGGACATCGTGAACGGTGCGCTCGCTCGGCGCTCGACGATGGCGCGGGCGTACCGGCCGGCGAGCTTCTCCTCGCCGTAGCGCTGGAAGATGCGGCGCAGTTCGCCCTCGTCGTAGGTGGCCAGGACGTCGGCGGCGGTCTGCCCCTCGGTCCGGTCCATCCGCATGTCGAGCGGGGCGTCCTGGCTGTAGGCGAAGCCGCGCTCGGCCCGGTCGAGCTGCAGCGAGCTGACACCGAGGTCGAACAGCACGCCGTCGACCTGACGGAAGCCCTCGCCCTCGATGGCGTCGACGATGCCGTCGTACACGGTGTGCACCAGACGGACGCGGTCGCCGAAGCGGGCGAGCCGCTCCCCCGCGATGCCGAGGGCGTCGGTGTCGCGGTCGAGACCGATCAGCGTCAGCTCCGGGAACCGTTCGAGCAGCCCCTCGGAGTGGCCGCCCATACCGAGCGTGGCGTCGACGACGACCTTGCCCGGTCCGTCGAGCGTCGGCGTGAACAGGTCGACGATGCGCTCGAGCATCACCGGCGTGTGCGGGAAGCGTGGTGTCCCGTTGTCGTTGTCGGCCATGTGCAGCCCCTCGTCTCCTGGGCCGCGGGTCCGGATCCCCATCCATGCGACCTGACATCGGGGAAGTGATGTCAGGGCTTCACGGCTGGGAGTCCCGATCCACGGATCAGAAGATCCCCGGGATCACCTCCTCGTCGTTGTCGGCGAACGCCTCTTCGGCTTCGGCGTAGTAGGCCTCCCACGCGGTGGTCGACCAGATCTCGGCACGGTCACCGCTGCCGATGACCGTCAGGTCCCGCTCGAGCCCCGCGTACTCACGGAGGTTCTGCGGGATCGTCACGCGGTTCTGCTTGTCGGGCTGTTCGGCGCTGGCCCCCGAGAGGAACAGGCGCATGTAGTCCCTGGTGCGCTTCGACGTCATCGGTGCGGTCCGGATGCGCTCGTGGAGTTCCTCGAACGTCCGGGCGCTGAAGACCACGACGCAGCGTTCCTGGCCGCGGGTCATCACGAGTCCCCCGGACAGTTCGTCCCGGAACTTGGCGGGGAGGATCACGCGACCCTTCTCGTCGAGCTTCGGGGCATGAGTACCGAGCAGCACGTCGGGCCTCCCCTCCGCTCCACCGGACCGTTGCAAGCCCCACTTTACTCCATTCCCCTCCCCACGCGCAGGATTCCGCTCCCTTTTCGCCCCGTGACACCCCTTCTGGGGCCGTTCGGGCGCCGGTTACCGCTGAGCCATCGCCGCGGATGCCTGTCATGGCGGGGATCTGGACCGGAGTGGAGTGCGTGGAGGAAAGTGGAGGACTTTCGCAGCCGGTGGAGCGTCACGGCGGCGCGGCGGAGCACGGCCCGATGGAGTGCGGGGTGCCCGGCGGTTCACACCACGGCACCGGCACCGCGCCGAGGTTCCACGACATGCCGCGTGCGAGTCGCCGAGGTTCCACGAACGGACGCCAGGGCGCGCGAGATGCCGAGATTTCGGAACCTCGATGACGCGTGCCCGCGCTCGCCCGCGCTCGCCCGCACGAACGCCCCCGGGAACGCGAAAACGGGGCCGACCCGAAGGCCGACCCCGTCACGAGGGAGGAGTGTGGAGGGCTGCTACTGCCCCTGGTCGTTCCGCTTGTCCCAGCGGTCGTTCATCCGGTCCATGAACGATCCACCGCGACCGCCACCGTTGGCCGGACGAGCCGAACCACCGGACGCCGGAGCACCCGGCCGAGCAGGCTTCGCCTTCGGGGCACGCATGCCCGGGCGCAAGGCGAAGAGGACACCGGCGAGCATCACGACGAAGCCGAGGATGCCGAGCAGCGGGGCCTTGATCACGAGACCGACGATGACGATCGCGACGCCGGCGAGTGCACCGAGCACACCGAGCGTGATGGCCGTGTACGTCGGACGACCCTGTCGACGTGTGACACGCGCCACGAAATCGGAATCGTTCTGGTAGAGGCTGCGCTCCATCTCTTCGAGAAGGCGCTGCTCCTGTTCCGAGAGCGGCATCTGGGTTCCCTCTGTTCCTGGGATCGACGCGGGGTTGAACAACCGGGCTGGAAAACACTCGGTTGAATGGACCGATTCTACGTCCCAACCGCTCCACTAGGGTAGGGACTGTGGCTGAGAGTACGCGATTAGTGGACCTCGTATCGGCGCGTATCGACCGGGCACTCGACGAGCAGCGTGAGCGGCTCCTCGCGATCAGCCCCGATCTCGCCCCGTTCGACCTGTACGCCCGTGATCTGCTGTCCGGCGGCAAGCGCTTCCGGGCGCTGTTCTGCTACTGGGGATGGCAGTCGGTGGCGGGCCGTTCGGGCTCGTTCGACCCGCTCGCCGAGGGCTCCCGCCAGACCACGGCCGAGGCGATCGTCACGGTCGCCGCGGCGCTCGAGGTCTTCCACGCCGCGGCCCTCGTGCACGACGACATCATGGACCGCTCGGACACCCGTCGCGGGCGTCCCGCAGCGCACCGCCGCTTCGAGTCGCTCCACCAGGAGTCCGGTTTCGTCGGCGACCGCGGACAGTACGGCACGAACTCGGCACTGCTGCTCGGCGACCTGCTGCTCTCCCTCAGCGACTCGGTGTTCGACGAGGGCCTCGCGCTCCTCGACCCGGTGCGCGGCCGCATCGTGCGCCAGGAGTTCCACGCCATGCGCCTCGACGTCACCGCGGGCCAGTACCTCGACGTGCACGAAGAAACAGCCTGGCCCGTCATCGACGAGTCCGAGCACCTGCTCCGCGCCCAGCGCGTCATCGTCTTCAAGTCGGCGAAGTACTCGATCGAGGCACCGCTCGTCATCGGCGCCCTCGTGGCCGGCGCGAGCGAGTCGCAGCTCGAGGGCCTCCGCGCCTTCGGGCTCCCCCTCGGCGTCGCGTACCAGCTGCGCGACGACATGCTCGGCGTGTTCGGCGACCCCGAGGTCACCGGCAAGCCCGCGGGCGACGACCTGCGCGAGGGCAAGCGCACCGTGCTCATCGCCTCGGCGCGCAAGGCCCTGGCGAGCGGCCCGCGGCAGCTGCTGGACGAGCTCCTCGGCGACCCGGACCTCGACGAGGAGCAGGTGCAGATGCTCCGCGCCACCCTCACCGAGTCCGGTGCGGTCGCCGCGGTCGAGCGTTCCATCGACCGGCACGTGCAGCGCGCGAAGGCGGCGCTCGACGCGTCGCCGCTGACGCCGTCGGCACGCGAGCAGCTCGCGTCGCTGGCCGACACGGTCAGCCGCCGGTCGTCCTAGACGCGACACCAGGACAGACGGGAGGCCCGTGGCGACACCGCCACGGGCCTCCCGTCCATCCGGGACGCGTCTAGAGCAGCGACTGCGCCACGCGACGCACCTCGGCCTTGCGACCGGCGCGCAGCGCCGCGATGGGCGAGACGCCCATCGAGTCGTCCACGGTGAGCATCCAGCGGACCGCCTCGTCGTCGGTGAAGCCGTTGTCGCCGAGCACGGTGAGGGTGCCACGCAGCTCGGGCAGGGGCTCGCGGTCCTCGATGAACTCGCTCGGCACGCGCAGGACGCCACCGACGCGGGCCGCCAGCAGGGTCCGCTCCTCGAACAGGCGGTGGATCCGACCGGGGCTGGTGCTGAACAGGTCCACCAGCTCGGGGACGGTCAGCCAGCGCTCGGAGAGGGTCAGGTCGTCGACGGGTGCAGCACTCACACGCCCATGGTGCCAGAGCGGGGCACCGAGTGAGTACGCCTCGTTCGTCACATTCGTCACACGCACCACATCCGGCTCTCTGGTTGACTTGGGAATCACACCATGCCAGCGTTGTGCCACCTGTGAGTGCGCGCATGCACGCGCACGGGACAGTCGAGATCAGGAGAAACCGTGGACAACGCTGCAGACGAAGCCGCCCGACGCGCACGATCCGCCCGGTTCGCGACCATGCCCATCGTCCTCGCGGGCACGATCGCGGTGACCGCCGGCCTGACCGGCCCGGTCGCCCACGCCGAACCGCGACACGACGACGCGGACGCGAACCACAAGCGCCACGTCGACCAGGACCGCAACGTCGGCAACCGTCCGGTCTTCGGTACCGCGGTCGCTCGTCCGTCGCAGACCACCGTCACGACGGTCGCCGCGACGACGAAGGCAGCCGTCCCCACGAACTACACGGTCCGACAGGGCGACACGGTCTCGGGCATCGCCGCCCGCTTCGGCCTGTCGGCGCAGGAGGTCCTGGTGCGCAACGGCCTCGGCTGGAACACGATCATCCACCCCGGGCAGACGCTCCACCTGGCGTCGACACCTGCGGTGACGACGGCGCGCACGACCACGAGCGCCGGATCGACGTCCGGCTCGGGGTCGAGCACCTCGAGCTACCACGTCAAGTCGGGCGACACCGTGTCCGGCATCGCGTCGCGGGTCGGCGTCTCGACGACGGCGCTCCTCAGTGCGAACAAGCTCTCGCAGCGCAGCGTGATCTACCCCGGCCAGACCCTTCGGGTGCCGCACGGCTCGTCCGGTGGCGGCTCGGTGTCGACGGTCGCCGCGTCGTCGGGTTCGTCGAAGTCGAGTGTGAAGATCTCCTCGGGCGACACGATCGGCTCGATCGCCGCGTCCCACCACGTCTCCGTCGCCGCGCTGTTGTCGGCGAACGGCCTGACCTACACGAGCACGATCTACGCGGGCAAGACCCTCGTCATCCCGTCGTCGAGCTCCGCCGCGGCGACGGCCGCCGCGCCGTCGCGTGCCGCGGTGAGCGCCGCCGTCGGACTGAGTGCCGAGCAGCGCCAGAACGCGGCCACCATCGTCGCCGTCGGCCGCTCCCTCGGGGTGTCCGACCGCGGCATCGTGGTGGCGTTGGCCGCGGCGATGCAGGAGTCGAGCCTGCGCAACCTGCCCCACGGTGACCGCGACTCGGTCGGCCTGTTCCAGCAGCGACCGAGCCAGGGCTGGGGCAGTGCGGCGAAGCTGCAAGACCCGGCGTACGCGACGAAGCTGTTCTTCGGCGGGCGGAACAACCCGAACGCGGGCAAGACCCGCGGGCTGCTCGACGTGCCCGGGTGGTCGTCGATGAGCATCACCGACGCCGCCCAGGCCGTGCAGCTCTCCGCCTACCCGAAGGCCTACGCCAACTGGGCGAGCGCCGCCGAGGGCTGGCTGGCCACCCTCTGAGTCTCATCCGGAAGATCGAGATTGGGTCACGACCGGTGCGCCGGTGCGGTCCCGTGCAGTCTCGATTCGTAGAATGCCGCCGATGACCACCAACGCCGCCACGGATCCGATGATCGGTCGCATGATCGATCAGCGGTACCGCGTCCGCTCCCGCATCGCGCGCGGGGGCATGGCGACCGTGTACCTCGCGACCGACGTCCGCCTCGAGCGACGCGTCGCGATCAAGATCATGCACGGGCACCTGGCCGACGACCAGGCCTTCCGCGAACGCTTCATCCAAGAGGCGAGGTCGGCCGCACGGCTGTCCCACCCGAACCTGGTCGGTGTCTACGACCAGGGCGCCGAGGACGACACCGCGTACATCGTCATGGAGTACATCCCGGGCATCACGCTGCGGGACCTGCTGCAGGAGCACCACGCCCTGACGCCGGAGCAGGCGACCGACATCCTGCGGGCGGTGCTGGCCGGCCTCGCCTCGGCCCACCGCGCCGGCATCGTGCACCGCGACCTGAAGCCCGAGAACGTCCTGCTCGCCGACGACGGCCGCATCAAGCTCGGCGACTTCGGTCTGGCCCGCGCGACGACCGCGAACACCGCGACCGGCGCCGCCCTGCTCGGCACGATCGCGTACCTGTCCCCCGAGCTCGTGACCCGTGGCGCTGCCGACTCGCGCAGCGACATCTACGCGCTCGGCATCATGCTCTACGAGATGCTCACCGGCGAACAGCCCTACAAGGGCGAGCAGCCGATGCAGATCGCCTACCAGCACGCGAACGACACGGTGCCCGTGCCGAGCGCAGCGGTGTCCGGCGTGCCGCCCGAGCTCGACGAACTCGTCGCCTGGTCGACCGCCCGCGACCCCGAGGACCGCCCGCGCGACGCCCGCGAGATGCTCGACCACATGGCCGGCAACCAGCAGCGCGCGACGGGCCAGTACCGGACGGCCGTGCTGCGGCCCGAGAACGCGACGGCGATCCTGCCGTCCGGCGGCGGCGCCACGGCCGGGGCCGGCGCGGCCGGCGCCGGTTCCCGCGCAGCCGCCGCCGACGCACCGGCGGCGGCGACCGACGCAACGGCCATCATCGACTCCCCCGAGCGGAGCCGCCCGGCGACCCGCAACCGCAACACCGGTCCGGGCCCCCGCCGCACCGGCGCGCAGCCCGGCGTGCTGTCCCCCGCGGGGCAGCGCCTGGCCGACCTGTCAGCGAAGCGCCGGAAGCGCGGCTGGATCGCACTGTCGGTCTTCGTCGTGCTCCTGCTCATCGGCGCGGGCTTCGGCTGGTACTTCGGGCCGGGGCCGGGTGGCAACGTGCGCATCCCCGAAGTGACGGGCAAGTCGGTCTCGCAGGCCCGGCAGCTGCTCGAAGCCCAGGGCCTGCACGCGGCGTCGAAGACCGGAACCCGGTTCGACGCCGTCGTCGCGAAGGGACAGGTGTCCGTCACGAAGCCGGCCGCGGAGCGCGAGGTGCAGAAGGGCACGTCCGTGCAGCTCGTCGTGTCGAACGGCCCGAGGATGATCGCGCTGCCGGCGATCGTCGGGCAGCCGATCTCCACCGTCACCGCAGCGCTCGACGACGACTTCGAACTGCAGGACAACCGGTACGAGTTCTCCGCCGACGCCGCGAAGGACACCGTCATCGCGGCGACCGGGCGCGCGTCGGGCGGCAAGGCGCTCGACCTGACCGCGGTCAAGGCCTACGGCGAGACCGGTCCGGTCACCCTCACGGTGTCCCTCGGGGCCGTGCCCGACGTCGTCGGCAAGACCGTCGACGAAGCGTCGGCAGCACTCGACGACGTCGGACTGATCCTCGGCGCACGCACCGAGGAGTACAGCGAGACCGTCCCCTCCGGCCAGATCGTCTCCGCCGAGGTGCAGGACTCCCCCGCCGTGCGCGGCACCGCGATCGACGTCGTCGTGTCGAAGGGTCCGGCTCCGATCACCGTCCCCGAGGACGGCGTCGTCGGCGCGACGATCAACGAGGCCACCGCGACGCTCGAGGGCCTCGGGCTCAAGGTCGCCGTACCGGACTGCACGAACATCCTGTGCGGGTTCTACGACTGGAAGTCGAAGCTCCCGGTGACCGGCACCGACCCGGGCGCCGGGGCCACGGTGTACCGCGGCGACACGGTGACGCTCGCCTACGACCAGTAGCGGTCGGGCAGTCCGGTCCGCCGAAGCGACACCGTTCCGGCGTGCCTCGCCGAAGCCACCGCGAGAGCGACAGTGTGCCGCCGGACATCGGCGGCACACTGTCGCTTTCGCGAACCGGCGCCGGTGTCTCCTCGCGGGACGGGCAGTGGACGCGACCGGCACGGCGGACGGGAGGCGCGGTGCGGAGCCGCCACGGGCCTCCCGTCCGGCACGCGGAAGCGACAGAACCCCGCGAACGGTTCGCGGGGTTCTGTCGCTCTGGCGGGACTGACCCGCTCCGCTGCGCGCTACGCGCGCACGTGCGGGTGCGCGCCGAGCTCCTCGGCCACGAGGAACGCGAGCTCGAGCGACTGCATGTGGTTCAGCCGCGGGTCGCAGAGCGACTCGTACCGGGTGGCGAGGGTGGCCTCGTCGATGTGCTCCGAGCCGCCGAGGCACTCGGTGACGTCGTCACCGGTGAGCTCGACGTGCATGCCGCCCGGGTACGTGCCGACCTGGCGGTGCGCCTCGAAGAAGCCGAGGACCTCGTCCACGACGTCGTCGAACCGACGGGTCTTGTAGCCGGTGGGCGTGGTGAGGCCGTTGCCGTGCATCGGGTCGGTGACCCAGAGCGGGTTGGCGTCCATGCCCTTGATCGCCTCGAGCAGCTTGGGCAGCTCGTCGCGGATCTTGCCGGCACCCATGCGCGTGATGAACGTCAGGCGGCCGGGCTCGCGGTTCGGGTCGAGCTTGTCGACCAGGGCCTTCATGTCGTCGACGCTCGTGGTCGGGCCGAGCTTCACGCCGATCGGGTTCCGCACCCGCGACAGGAAGTCCACGTGGGCACCGTCGAGGTCACGGGTACGCTCCCCGATCCAGATGAAGTGGCCCGAGGTGTCGTAGGCCAGACCCGAGCGCGAGTCGATGCGGGTCATCGGACGCTCGTAGTCCATGAGCAGACCCTCGTGCGACGCGTAGAACTCGACGTGCTTGAGCGCCTCGAAGTCGGCACCGCAGGCGTCCATGAAGCGGATCGCGCGGTCGATCTCCTTGGCGAGGTGCTCGTACCGGGCGTTCGCCGGGTTCGACGCGAAGCCCTTGTTCCACGAGTGCACCTGGCGCAGGTCGGCGAAGCCACCCTGCGTGAAGGCGCGGACGAGGTTCAGGGTCGACGCGGCAGTGTGGTACCCCTGCACCAGGCGGCGCGGGTCGGCCGTCCGGCTCTCGGGCGTGAAGTCGTAGCCGTTCACGATGTCGCCGCGGTAGGCGGGCAGCGTGACGTCGCCGCGGGTCTCGTAGTCGCTCGAGCGCGGCTTGGCGAACTGCCCGGCCATGCGGCCCATCTTGATGACGGGCATCGAGGCGCCGTAGGTCAGCACGACGGCCATCTGCAGGATCGTCTTGACCCGGTCACGGATGGAGTCGGCGGTCGCACCGGCGAACGTCTCGGCGCAGTCACCGCCCTGCAGCAGGAACGCCTTGCCCTGGGCGGCGGCGGCGAGCCGCTCGCGGAGCTTGTCGACCTCGCCCGCGAAGACGAGGGGCGGCAGGGTGGCGATCTCGGCCGAGGCGGCTTCGGCCGCGCTCGCGTCGGGCCACGTCGGCTGCTGCTTGATGGGGAGCGTGCGCCAATAGTCGAGCCCCTCGATGACGTCCGGATCCTGCAGGGCGACGAAGTCGGTCGACTCGGGCAAGGGCGTTACCTCGGTGTTCTGTGCGGGCGGCCCGCCTGGCCGCCGGAAGGCGGCAGAACGGGCGTCCCGGCGGAGTGCCGGGACCATCAGAGCCTAACGTGCGGGCGACGACTTCCGTTCCCGCATGACGGCCTCGCGTGCGGAGCTCGCGCGTTCCTTGACGCTGGTGGCGTAGACGTCGACGTACTCCTGCCGGCTCAGCCCGGCGAGCTCGTGCATGACCTCGTCGGTGACGCTCCGCAGGATGAACCGATCGGTCTCGAAGCCCTGGAACCGCGAGAAGTCGAGCGGCTTGCCGAACACGACGCCGACCCGCTTGATCTTCGGGAAGCGCTGCCCGATCTGCTGCACCTCGCGCGTGCCGACCATCGCGACGGGGACGACGAGGACACGGCCCTCGAGGATCATGCGCGCGATGCCGGTCCGGCCCCGGTAGAGCTTGCCGTCGGGGCTGCGGGTGCCCTCCGGGTAGATGCCGAGCTGTTCACCGCGGGCCAGGACCTGCAGGCCGGTGCGGAGCGACGCCTCGGACGCCTTGCCGCCGGAGCGGTCGATGGGCAGCTGACCGATGGCGTTGAAGAACGTCTTCGTCGCCCACCCCTTGATGCCCCGCCCGGTGAAGTAGTCGCTCTTCGCCAGGAAGGACAGCCGCCGGTCGAGCACGGCCGGCAGGATCACCGAGTCGATGAACGAGATGTGGTTCGACGCGAAGATGACCGGCCCCTTGGCGGGGACGTGCTCGCGGCCGACCACCCAGGGGCGGAACAGGGTGAGGATGAGCGGGCCGAGCAGGAAGTTCTTCAGCAGCCAGTAGGTCATCGACGACTCCAGGTGGTGGGCGGGCCAGAGCGACCTTACGCGGTGCGGACGCGGATGCGCCTACGCCGTGCGGGCGTGGATGCGGGCCAGGTCGGCGGCACCGACGACCCCGGCGTCGTTGACCAGCTCGGCGATCACGAAGTCCGGCTCGGGGTGGTAGCCACGCGCCGGCAGGTTGTTGAGGTACGCCTGCTTGATCGGGTCGAGCAGCCGGTCCCCCGCGCTGGCGACACCGCCACCGAACACGAAGAGCTGCGGGTCGAGGACCGCCGACAGTGAGGCGCAGGCTTCACCGAGGTGCCGACCGAGACGGCGGAGCGCCGCGAGGGCACCCGGGTCGTCGGCCAGGATCAGGTCGCCCACGATGTGACCGTCGAGCTCGCCGCCGTTGGCTTCGCGCGCGTCGGCCAGGGCCGAGCCGATGCCGCCGGCGTCGGCGACGTCGTTCGCCATCCGCTGCAGGGCACGGCCGGAACCGTACTGCTCGATGCAGCCACGGGCACCGCAGCCGCAGGGCAGACCGTTCGGCACGATGCGCAGGTGCCCGATCTCGCCACCGGTGCCGAAGCCGCCGCGGAACAGGCGGTCCTCGGTCACGATGGCGCCGCCGACGCCGGTGCCGATGGTGAGCATGGTCATGTCGGAGACGAGGCGGCCGGCGCCGAAGCGGAACTCGGCCCAGCCGGCGGCGTTGGCGTCGTTGTCGACCGTGATGTGCAGGTCGCCGAGGCGCTGCTGCAGCTTCTGGCGCAGCGGCTCGTTCCGCCACCGGATGTTCGGCGTGTAGTAGACGATCGACTGCGAGGCGTCGATGAACCCGGGAGCCGCGACGCCCACGGCGCCGACCTCGTGTCCCGAACTGAGTCGCTCGACCATCGAGACGACGTCGTCGAGCATGGCGTTCGGGTCCGCAGCGTTGGTGGCCACGCGGTCCTCGGCGATGATCTCGCCGAGTTCCGTCACGACCGCTCCCGCGATCTTGGTGCCCCCGATGTCGATTCCGATGGCGTGCACGGTCCAAGAGCCTACCGGTTCGCCGCGAACTCACGGAACGCCCGGTCACGCGCCCTATGCTGACTGTGACGCCTCGAAGGATGAGGCGCCCTCGAATCGAACCGGCAGACAAGGGAGTCACCGTGAACGATCAGCGACCCGTACCCGGCACCGAGGCGTCGACCGGGAGGCACGCATCGCGTCCGACCAGCGGCCCCGTCGCTCCTGACCACGGCTCCGCAGCGCGGCTGCTCGGCGACCGCGCCCGACTGACGCCGTCGCGTCCGATCCTGGCCCAGCGCCACGGTGACACGTGGACGACGATCACCGCCGGCGAGGTCCTGGAGCGGGTCCGCGGCATCGCGAAGGGCTTCGTCGCCGCCGGCCTCGAGCCCGGCGCCCACGTCGCCATCCTGTCCCGCACGCGCCTCGAGTGGACCCTCGTCGACTTCGCGGTGTGGACCGCGGGGCTGGTCTCCGTCCCCGTCTACGAGACGAGCTCGCCCGACCAGGTCCGGTGGATCCTCTCCGACTCCGAGGCCGTCGCGATCGTCGTCGAACAGGAGGAGCACGCGCGTCGGGTCGCCTCGATCGCACCGGACCTGCCGCACCTCGGACAGCACTGGACGATCGACGGCGGTGGGCTCGACGACCTGACCCGGCTCGGCGAGGACGTCACCGACGACGAACTCGACGCCCGGACGGCGACCGTGCACGGCCACGACGACGCGACCATCATCTACACCTCCGGGTCGACCGGACGCCCGAAGGGGTGCGTCCTGCGGCACGACAACTTCACCGCGACGGTCGAGAACGCCAGCGTCGCGATGCCCGAGGTCGTCGCGGACGGCGCCTCGACCCTGCTCTTCATCCCGATGGCCCACGTGTTCGCCCGGTTCATCGCGGCGATGTCGGTGTCGGCCGGTGTCCTCGTCGGCCACGAGCCGGACACGAAGGACCTCATGCAGGCGGTGTCGTCCTTCGAACCGTCGTTCCTGCTGGCCGTCCCCAGGGTCTTCGAGAAGATCTACAACGCGTCCGAGCAGAAGGCCGACCTCGGCGGCAAGGGGAAGATCTTCCGGGCCGCGGCGGACACGGCGGTCGCGCACTCCGAAGCGCTGGCCGCCGGGCGGGTGCCGCTCGTGCTCGGCCTGAAGTTCAAGCTCTTCGACAAGCTGGTCTACGCGAAGCTCCGGAACGCCCTCGGCGGTCGGACCGAGTACGCGGTCAGTGGTTCGGCACCGCTCTCACCGCGGCTGTCGCACTTCTTCCGGTCGATCGGCGTGCTCATCCTCGAGGGGTACGGGCTCACCGAGACGACGGCCCCCGCGACCGTGAACCGCGCTGCAGAGCTCCGCATCGGCACGGTCGGCCGTGCGCTGCCCGGCGTCGAGATCCGGATCGCCGACGACCAGGAGATCCTGATCCGCGGGGTCGACGTGTTCGACCGCTACTGGCGGAACGACGAGGCCACGGAGCACGCCTTCACCGACGACGGCTGGTTCCGCACGGGCGACCTCGGGCGGCTCGACGCCGACGGGATCCTGACGGTCACCGGCCGCGCCAAGGAGCTCATCGTCACCGCCAGCGGCAAGAACGTCGCCCCCGCGCCGCTCGAGGACGGCATCCGCGAACACCCGCTCGTCGGACAGGTCGTGGTCGTCGGCGAGGGCAAGCCCTTCGTCGCCGCCCTCGTCACGCTCGACCGCGAGATGCTCCCGGGGTGGTGCGAGAGCCGCGGGATCACCCCGGCGCTCTCCGCGCACGAGGCCGCGTACGACGAACGCGTGCTCAGCGCCGTGCAGGAGGCCATCGACACCGCGAACGGCCGGGTCTCACGAGCCGAGTCGGTCCGGTCGTTCACGATCCTGGACACCGAGCTGTCCGAGGGCTCCGGACACCTGACGCCGAAGCTCACGATCAAGCGGTCGGTCATCCTCCGCGACTTCGCGGCGGACATCGACCACATCTACTCGGGGTCGAAGGTGCAGACCACCGCGACGCCCGTCATCGAGGAGCGTCGCGGGCGCCGCGCGTAGCGCCCCATCGTCTCGGGGTACCGGGGCGTTTCGGGCGTACCAGGTCGTTTCTCCTGACCAGGTACGCCCGATTCCGCCAGGTGCGCGCGGGGTGCAGGGGGCTCAGGCCTCCGGTGACTGCTCCGTCGCAGGGGCGTCGAGGACGGCGGTCGCACCGGTGGCGACGGTGGTGTCGGCCGGACGACGGTTGGTGCGGGTGCGGTGGGAGCTGAGCTCGTCAGTTTGACTGGTCATGCGGGAGTCCTGGGGGGATGGGATGGTCGTCGGTGGGAGGCCGACGCCGATACGGTACCTCTTCGTCAGGACAAAGCGACAATCCCCCGTGGGGGTGTCATGAGCAGGTGCTCAGCGCCACCCGATCAGTGGAACCACTCCTGCGCCCGGATGTCCCGCAGCGCCTGCCGCCGCACCTCGGGATCGAGCGTCATGACGTAGACGGTGCCGTCGAGGTGGTCGACCTCGTGCTGCAGCGCCTCGGCCATCAGCCCGGTGCCCTCGAGCACCACCTCGGCGCCGTCGACGTCGACGCCGCGGACCTTGGCGTAGGGGTGTCGTCTCGTCGGGTAGCCGAGGCCGGGGACGGACAGACACCCCTCCTCCATGAGTTCCGGCTCCCCCGAGACCTCGACGATCTCCGGGTTCAGGACGTAGCCGACCTCGCCGTCGACGTTGTAGGAGAAGGCGCGCAAGGCCACACCGATCTGCGGCGCGGCCACGCCGGCGCGGCCGGGCTCCTTGACGGTGTCGATCAGGTCCTGCACGAGGTCGCGGACCCCGCTCGACCCGAGTGCGGCCGGAGCGATCGGGTCGGCGGGCGAACGGAGGACGGGGTCGCCGAACAGGCGGATGGGACGGACGGTCAATTTACTGCAGCACCACCAGGAGGTCGCCGGCGTCCACCTGCTGGGTCACCGGGATCGCGAGACGGCCGACGGTGCCCGCCACGGGCGCCGTGATGGCCGCTTCCATCTTCATCGCCTCGATGCTCGCCACGGCCGCTCCGGCCTCGACGACGTCACCGACGGCGACCTTGAGCGTCACCACACCGGAGAACGGTGCAGCGACGTGTTTCGGGTCGGACTTGTCGGCCTGCTCGGCGACCTTCGTCTCGACCTCGATCGACCGGTCACGGACCGAGACCGGGCGGAGTTGCCCGTTCATCGTCGCCATGACCGTGCGGATGCCCTTGTCGTCGACCTCGCCGATCGCCTCGAGCCCGACGAACAGGTTGACGCCCTTGCCGAGCGGCACGACGTGCTCCTGCCCGGGGCGCAGCCCGTACAGGTAGTCGACGGTCGGCACCACGGACAGGTCGCCGTACTGGTCGCGGACCCGCTCGAACTGCGCCGTGGGCTGCGGGAACAGCAGTCGGTTCAGCGCCTGCTGACGCTCGGGCCCCGGGGTGTCGAGGTGCGCGCGCTCGGCGTCCGGCACCGGCGTGATCTCGAGGCGCACGTCGCGGCCCGCCAGGACCTTCGTCCGGAACGGCTCCGGCCACCCACCGGGCAGATCGCCGAGCTCGCCGGCCATGAACCCGACCACCGAGTCCGGGATGTCGTACTTGTCCGGGTTCTGCTCGAAGTCGGCGGGGTCGGCGTCCACCGCGGCGAGCTGCAGCGCGAGGTCACCGACCACCTTCGACGACGGTGTCACCTTGGTCGGGCGTCCGAGGATCCGGTTCGCCTCGGCGTACCAGTCCTCGACCTGCTCGAACCGGTCGCCCAGGCCGAGCGCGATCGCCTGCTGGCGGAGGTTCGACAGCTGACCGCCGGGGATCTCGTGCTTGTAGACACGACCCGTCGGCCCGGGCAGCCCGGACTCGAACGGGGCGTAGGCCCGACGGACCGCCTCCCAGTACGGCTCGAGGTCGCCGACCGCGTCGAGGGACAGGCCGGTGTCGCGCTCGGTGTGCGCCAGGGCGGCGACCAGGGCGGACATGCTCGGCTGACTGGTCGTACCGGCCATCGGCGCCGAGGCGACGTCCACCGCGTCCGCGCCGGCACGCGCGGCGGCGAGGAGTGTCGCGAGCTGACCGCCGGCGGTGTCGTGCGTGTGCACGTGCACCGGCTGGTCGAAGCGCTCGCGCAGCGCGCCGACGAGCTTCTCGGCGGCGCCGGCGCGGAGCAGGCCGGCCATGTCCTTGATCCCGATGACGTGCGCGCCGGCCTCGACCATCTGCTCCGCGAGGCGGAGGTAGTAGTCCAACGTGTACAGGTCCTCGGCAGGATCGAGGAGGTCGGCGGTGTAGCAGAGCGCCGCTTCGGCGACGGCCGTGCCGGTCGCGAGCACCGCCTCCAGGGCCGGTCGCAACTGGCTGACGTCGTTGAGCGCGTCGAACACGCGGAAGACGTCGACGCCCGTGGCGGCGGCCTCGGCGACGAAGGCGTCCGTCACCTCGGTCGGGTACGGGGTGTAGCCGACCGTGTTGCGGCCGCGCAGCAGCATCTGGATCGGGATGTTCGGCATCGCCTCGCGCAGCGAGGCCAACCGCTCCCACGGGTCCTCGCCGAGGAACCGGAGGGCGACGTCGTACGTCGCCCCGCCCCAGGCCTCGACGCTGAGCAGCTGCGGCGTGAGCCGCGCGACGTACGGCGCGACCGCGACGAGGTCCTTCGTGCGGACGCGCGTCGCGAGCAGCGACTGGTGTGCGTCACGCATCGTCGTCTCCGTCACCGCGAGCGGGGTCTGGGCGCGGAGTGCCCTCGCCCACTCGGCCGGGCCGGTCGCCAGCAGCAGGTCGCGCTGGCCCTCGGGCACCGGGGCGCTGAGGTCGAGGGCGGGGAGCTTCGCGCTCGGTTCGGTGACCAGCGGCGACCGCTCGCCGTTCGGCTTGTTCACCGTGACGTCGGCCAGCCAGTTCAGGACCTTGGTGCCGCGGTCCTTCGACACGTGGCCGCTGAACAGCTGCGGGCGCTCCTCGATGAACTTCGTCGAGACGTCGCCCCGGGCGAAGTCCGGATCCTCGAGCACGGCCTGCAGGAAGGGGATGTTCGTGCTGACGCCGCGGATCCGGAACTCGGCGAGGGCGCGCTTCGCACGGGCGACCGCCGTCGGGAAGTCGCGTCCGCGGCACGTCATCTTGGCGAGCATCGAGTCGAAGTGCGGGCTGATCTGCGCACCGGTGGCGACCGTGCCGCCGTCCAGGCGCACGCCGGCGCCGCCGGGGCTGCGGTAGGTGGTGATGCGGCCGGTGTCCGGGCGGAAGCCCTGCGTCGGGTCCTCCGTGGTGATGCGGGTCTGCAGCGCGGCCCCGTGCACGGCGACCGTGTCCTGCGACAGGCCGAGGTCGGCGAGCGACTCGCCCGAGGCGATCCGCATCTGCGACTGCACGAGGTCGACGTCGGTCACCTCTTCGGTGACGGTGTGCTCGACCTGGATGCGCGGGTTCATCTCGATGAAGACGTGCTGTCCCTCGCGCTCGCCTTCGGTGTCCAGCAGGAACTCGACGGTGCCGGCGTTGACGTACCCGATCGACCGGGCGAAGGCCACGGCGTCGCGGTGCAGCGCCCGCGCGATCGCGGGGTCGAGGTTCGGCGCCGGAGCGATCTCGACGACCTTCTGGTTGCGACGCTGCACGGAGCAGTCCCGCTCGAACAGGTGGATCGTGCCCGCCTCGGTGCCCGTCGCGTCGGCGAGGATCTGCACCTCGATGTGCCGGGGCCGGATCACCGCCTGCTCGAGGAACATCGTCGGGTCGCCGAACGCACTGTCGGCCTCGCGCATCGCCGCTTCGAGCGCCGCACGGAGCTCGGGCTTCGTCTCGACCCGGCGCATGCCGCGACCGCCACCACCGGCGACGGCCTTGGCGAACACCGGGAACCCGATGGCGTCGGCGCCGGCGAGGAGCTCCTCGATGTCACGACTCGCCGGGGTGCTCGCGAGGACCGGGACACCGGCCGCGATCGCGTGCTCCTTCGCGGTCACCTTGTTGCCGGCCATCTCGAGCACGTGCTCACCCGGGCCGATGAACGTGATCCCTGCTGCGGCGGCCGCGGCGGCGAGCTCCGGGTTCTCGGACAGGAATCCGTACCCCGGGTAGATCGCGTCGGCACCCGACTCGCGCGCCACGCGGATGATCTCGGAGACGTCCAGGTACGCCCGGACCGGGTGGCCCCGCTCACCGATCAGGTAGGCCTCGTCGGCCTTCAGTCGGTGCAGGGAGTTCCGGTCTTCGTACGGGTAGACGGCGACGGTGCGCGCCCCCAGTTCGTACGCGGCACGGAACGCACGGATGGCGATCTCACCGCGGTTCGCCACGAGGATCTTGCTGAACACGACGTCCCTTTCAGCCCGGGTTGAGGTGAGACAACCCTAGTGGCGGTAACGTTGCTGATCGTGCATGTACTCAGCGTGAGCTCCCTCAAGGGTGGTGTCGGCAAGACGACGGTGACGCTCGGCCTGACTTCGGCCGCCTTCGCCAAGGGACTGCGCACGCTGGTGGTGGATCTCGACCCGCAGTCCGACGTCTCCACGGGCCTCGACATCAACCTCGCCGGACACCTCAACGTGGCCGACGTCCTCGAGAACCCGAAGGAGAAGATCGTCCGTCAGGCGATCGCCCCGTCCGGGTGGACGAAGGGGTCGCAGGGCAAGATCGACGTGATGGTCGGATCGCCCTCCGCGATCAACTTCGACGGTCCGCACCCGTCGATCCGCGACATCTGGAAGCTCGAAGAGGCGCTGGCCAACGTCGAGCAGGACTACGAGCTCGTCCTCATCGACTGCGCGCCGTCGCTGAACGCCCTCACGCGTACCGCGTGGGCAGCGTCCGACCGCGTGACCGTCGTCACCGAGCCCGGCCTGTTCTCCGTCGCCGCCGCCGACCGCGCGCTCCGGGCCATCGAGGAGATCCGCCGCGGTCTCTCCCCCCGCCTGCAGCCCCTCGGCATCATCGTGAACCGCGCCCGCGTGCAGTCGCTCGAGCACCAGTTCCGCATCAAGGAGCTCCGCGACATGTTCGGCCCGCTCGTGCTCTCCCCGCAGCTCCCCGAGCGCACCTCGCTGCAGCAGGCGCAGGGTGCCGCGAAGCCCCTGCACGTGTGGCCCGGTGAGTCCGCGCAGGAGATGGCGCGCAACTTCGACCAGCTGCTCGAGCGCATCATGCGCACCGGCAAGATCGGTCCGTACGCCGACGGTGCGGGTGCGGCCGGCGCCTAGGCGGTAGTTCGTTCGGCGCCGAGGTCGTTCGGCGCCGGGGTTGTTCGGCGCCGGGTGTTCGGCGCGCCCGCTCGCATTCGCCGAGGTTCCAGGACTCGCCGCTCAGGTTCGCCGAGGTTCCACTCACGAGCCCTGAGCGCGCCGAGGTTCCGAGATCTCGGAACCTCGAGGGCGCCCGGTCGGGGCGCCACGGTCGGGGCTCTCGTCCGAGTCGCCCGTCCGAGTGGCGCGCCCGAGTGTTGCGTCCGCTGACGTCACGCGGCCGGTCGATCGCGGGCGAGGTTTCAGGACACGCCGCTCAGGTTCGCCGAGGTTCCACTCCTGAACCCCGAGCGCGCCGAGGTTCCGAGATTTCGGAACCTTGGGAGCAGGCGTCGGGGCGGGCGCGGCCCCGGGGTCAGGACGCGCGGGAAGCGCGACGAGCGGCGAGCTCGTCGGAGGGGTCGGCCGCCGCGGTGGCGTCGAGCTCGACCAGGGAGGTCTCGACCTCGCGCAGGACCTTGCCGACTGCGATGCCGAAGACACCCTGGCCGCGGGACACCAGGTCGATGACCTCGTCGTCAGAGGTGCACAGGTACACCGAGGCGCCGTCGGACATCAGGGTCGTCTGGGCGAGGTCCGACACGCCCGACTCGCGGAGCTGGTTCACGGCGGTGCGGATCTGCTGCAGCGAGATGCCGGTGTCGAGCAGGCGCTTCACGAGCTTGAGCACGAGGATGTCGCGGAAACCGTAGAGACGCTGCGAACCGGAGCCGGCAGCACCGCGGATGGTGGGCTGCACGAGTTCGGTGCGAGCCCAGTAGTCGAGCTGACGGTACGAGATGCCGGCTGCACGAGCGGCGACGGTGCCGCGGTACCCGTTCTGCTCGTCGTGTTCGGGGAGGCCGTCGGTGAAGAGCAGCCCGAGGTCGTACCGCGTCGTGTCCGACTCGGTGCCTGGGGTGTCGTTCCCACTCATGCGCTTGCCTTCCACGACGATCGAGCTCCCACCCGAAGGTTCAACGACGGGTTGAGAGTTGTTCCGAGGTCAACGGTAGCGACTCCGACCGCTCCCGCGCGGGACATCCGACTCGGCGCGTCCGGCGTGTCGAGGATACGCCCCACCCACTGACGCACAAGCCCCCGCGGAGCACCGGAACGCATCATGCGTCGAGACGACCGATCGCCGCGCGGATGAGGCTCGAGCGGATGACCTCGAGCTGGACGGCGATCTCGCGTGCCAGTTCGGTGGCCTTCGCCCGCGACGTGGCGTCACCCCGGCGGGACACGGGCATGAGTGCGGATTCGATGAGCCCGACCTCACGCTCGGCGGTGCTGCGGAGCGTGCGCAGGTGGCGCGGCTCGATGCCGGTCCGCTGCAGCTCGACGAGCGCTTTGAGGACGGACACGCTGTCCTCGCCGTAGGTCTCGGTGGCAGGGAGCAACGAGGCGGAGACCGCGTCTGCCAGGAGCATCGGGGACGCGCCGGCCGCGCGCGCGGTCTCGTCGCGGGTGTACCGACGTTCGCGCCCGAGGATCGAGGGGCGAGGGGCGTCGCCACCACCGGGTAGGACCGGTTCGCGCCCCGCGTCGAGGTCGGCGAGGTAGTCCTTGATGACCTTGAGCGGCAGGTAGTGGTCGCGCTGCAGGCCGAGGATCACCCGGAGGCGGTCGACGTCGGCCGCCGAGAACTTGCGGTACCCGCTGGCCGTGCGGATCGGCGTGACGAGCTCACGCTCTTCGAGGAAGCGCAGCTTGGAACTCGACAGGTCCGCGAACTCGGGCTTGAGGCGAGCGAGGACCTGCCCGATCGTGAGCAGGTCCGGTGCCGCTGACCCCGCCCGGGCCGCAGCGGACCGTGCGGCCACTACGCGTTCGCCAGGCGCGCCAGGTCGACCCGGGACGCGTAGAACGTCAGACGGAACTTGCCGACCTGGACCTCGGCCCCGTCGGTGAGCGGCGCTTCGTCGATGCGTGCACCGTCGAAGTACGTGCCGTTCAGCGAGCCGTTGTCCTTGACGGTGAAGGCCGTGCCCTGCCGCAGGAACTGCGCGTGCTTGCGGGAGACCGTGACGTCGTCGAGGAAGATGTCGGCGTCGGGGTGTCGACCGGCCGTCGTGACGTCGGAGTCGAGGAGGAATCGCGCACCCACGTTCGGACCGCGGCGCACGACGAGCAGCGCCGATCCGGACGGTAGGGCGTTGACCGCCTCGCGCTCTTCGGCTGAGACACCGGACTCGGCGGTGAGCGCCGCGCCCATGTCCATGCTGAAGGTCAGCGTGGTGTCGACCAGCCGCTGCTCCGGGGTCTTCTGACCGTCGGGCTGCGGGACCACTGGATCTGGCATCGGTGGACCTCCTCCTCTTGGCCCACCAGCGTATCGGAAAGGAGGGCTCCAGCGGCAGCCCCGAACTGGGCCTGTGGACGATCGTCCGCGGTGCGCGAACGCGCGGTCCGGGTTCAGCGACCGCGCGCGAGCAGCCAGAGCAGGTACGGGGCGCCGACGACGCCCGTGACGACACCGACGGGCAGGGCGTTACCGGGGATCGCGAACTGGGCGATGAGGTCGCTGCCGAGCGTGATCGCCGCCCCCACCGCGGCGGCCGGTCCGAGGGCGACGCGGCCGCCCCCGACGAGGCGACGGGCGATCGGCGCCGCCATCAGTGCGACGAACGACACCGGCCCCGCCGTGGCCACCGCGGCGGCGGTCAGGCACACCGCGGTGAGGAGCAGCAGCACCTTCGCACGGTCCGGCCGGAGCCCGAGGGCCGCCGCGACCTCGTCACCGAGCGTCAGGACGGTCAAGCGCGACGACTGCAGCAAGGCGAGCAGGAACAACACGACGAACGCGACACCGAGCACCCCGACCAGGTTCCGGTCGACGGCGTTCAGGCTCCCGGACAGCCAGAGCAGCGCGGTGCCGGCCTGGGTGACGGTACCGCTGGTGAGCATCCACCCCGTGATGCTCAAGCAGATCGCCGCGACGCCGATCCCGACGAGCACGACCCGGTTGCCGGTGATCCCCCGGCGCCAGGCCAGTGTGGCGATCACGACCGAGACGACGACCGCGCCGACGAGCACGACCGAGAAGAGCGTGCCGCCGGAGGCCCCGAACAGCACGATCGCGGTGAGACCCGCTGCACTGGCACCCGAGGTGATGCCGATGACGTCCGGGCTCGCGATCGGGTTGCGGACGACGCTCTGCACGATGGCGCCGGCGACTCCCAGGCTCGCGCCGACCAGCACCGCACCGAGCACCCGCGGACCGCGCAGTTGCCCGATGACGAAGTCCGAGATGCGGTCGCCCTGACCGAACAGTGCGCCGGCCACCTGCGCCGGGGTGAGCGGGATCGAACCGACACCGAGTCCGACGAGCACCAGCGCGACGAGCACGACGACGACGGCCGCCAGGACCACGAGCTCGCGCCGGACACCGACGAGCGTGCCCCGAAGGGACGTCGACACCGTCACAGGCCCCGCACCGCCCTCGACCGCACGAGCGCGATGAACACCGGCGCACCGATGAGCGCCGTGACGATGCCCACCTGCAGCTCGCCCGGGTACGCCACGACGCGCCCGATGACGTCGGCCACCAGCAACAACGCCGGGGCGACGATCGCGGAGAGCAGGATCGTCCACCGGTGGTCGGGGCCGCTCAGGCGACGGACGGCGTGCGGCACGGCGAGCCCGACGAACGCGACCGGCCCGGCTGCGGCCACCGCGGACCCGGCGAGCAGCACCGTCACGAGTCCGCCGACGGCCCGCACGAGCACCACGCGCTGTCCG
The DNA here is from genome assembly GCF_057812125.1 of Curtobacterium sp. ABR8. Classification (NCBI taxonomy): domain Bacteria; kingdom Bacillati; phylum Actinomycetota; class Actinomycetes; order Micrococcales; family Microbacteriaceae; genus Curtobacterium; species Curtobacterium sp. ABR8. The sequence continues at coordinate 1,685,205 of NZ_CM173818.1, read as the reverse complement.
AGCGACGCCGCGAGCTCGTCGCCGAGGGCGAGGGTGTTGAGCGACCGTCCGAGGCCGAACGCGATCACGAGACCGATCAGCACGGGGGCCGTGATGATGCCCGCGGTGCCGAGGTCCTTGCCGGCGAGTGCGCCGACCTGCCAGAACCGCAGCTGGTCGAGCAGGCTCGCGTTCGTCACGAGCACCGCGGTCGTGATCGACGACAGCGCGGCGGCGACCACGGCACCGGACAGCGCGAGGCCGACCGGTGACAGCCCGCGGCGGGCGACGGCGGCGATCCCGTAGACGAGCAGTGCCGCCAGGGCAGCGCCGACGAACGCGAACGGCAGGTAGGCGGCCGTGCCGCTCACCCCGAAGAGCGCGATGCCGGCGACCACGGCGAGGGCTGCCCCGGAGTTGATGCCGAGGACGCTCGGGTCGGCGAGCGGGTTGCGGGTCACACCCTGCATCACCGAGCCGGCGACACCGAGGGCCGCACCGGCGAGGAGCCCGACGACGGTGCGCGGGACGCGGTTGCCGAGCACGATGAGCCCGACCTCGTCGTTGCGCCCCGGGTGCAGGACGGTGTCGAGCACGGTGCCGAGCGGGATCGGCCGTGATCCGTAGGCGATCGACAGCGCGCACGCCACGGCGAGGACGACGACGGCCAGCACGGTCGCCCCGACCAGGCGGGAGACGGAGGCGGGCGCCGGTGGCGCGGACGTGGACGTGGAGGAGCGCATGGGGAGTAAGGCAACCCTAACGGACGCCCGCGCGACCGACCGGGCAGCGCACTCGGCGTCCCCCGAGCAAGCCCGGAGCATCCGCTGGGTCCGTTCATAGGCTCGTCATCGGATCGCCGCCTGTACTGGTCTCCATCGACACCCGCCCGGGTCGTCGAGGGACGACCGGAGAGCACCGATGAACGAGACCCCGAACCCCGCCGCCGACGCCGACCGCCAGCACGACGAGCAGGGCAGCGCCCGGACCGACGGCGCGGAGCAGCAGCGGCAGCAGCAGGCGTACGGGATGCCCTGGGAGGCACCGCACGCCGACCCCACCACCCTCCGACCGGCCTACGCCTTCGACGGCTCCGGTCCGTACCTGTACGGCCCGGACGGCTCCGGCCCCTACGCCTACTCCCCCGACGGCCGCGGCCCGTACCTGATCGGCAGCCCGGCACTCACCGGCACCCACCACGCCTGGGCGCACACCGCGGCGACGGCGAACCACCCGGGCGCGGTCACGAAGCGCCCGCGGCGACTCGGCCTGATGATCGGCTCCGGCATCGCGGCCCTCGCCATCGTGGGCGCCGCCGGCGGCACCGCACTGGGTCTGTCCTCGCAGAGCACGACGACCACGTCGAGCCAGTCGCAGGGCACCACGACGCTGCCCGACAGCGGGTCCGGTACCGGCGGCACCGGCAGCAGCGACGGGACGAACGGCTTCACGGTGCCCGGCGACGGCACCGGGAGCGACGGCGGCACCGGGTCCGGGACCGGGACCGGGACGACCCAGTCCCCCGCCACCGCAGCGACCGCCGCCCAGAAGAAGGGCGTCGTGACGATCAACACCGTCCTGAACTACGACGAGTCCTCGCAGGCTGCCGGCACCGGCATGATCCTCAGCGCGAACGGCACGGTCCTGACGAACAACCACGTCATCCAGGGCGCCACGAGCATCACCGTCACCGACGAGACCACGGGCAAGGAGTACAAGGCCGACGTGGTGGGCACCGACGCCACGAACGACGTCGCCGTCCTGAAGCTCGAGAACGCGTCCGGCCTGTCCACCGTCACGCTCGACGACGACGGCGAGCCGAGCACCGGCGACACCGTCACCGACGTCGGCAACGCGGAGGGCACGGGCAACCTCGTCGCCGCCGAGGGCACCGTCACGGCCACCGACCAGGACATCCAGGTGCAGAGCGAGTCCGGCACCGGCACCGAGTCGCTGTCCGGTCTGATCGAGATCGCGGCGGACATCGTCTCCGGCGACTCCGGCGGCCCCGTCGTCGACAGCGAGGGCGAGGTCGTCGGCATGGCGACCGCTGCGTCCTCGGGCACCGCGGACGTCACCGGGTACGCGATCCCGATCACCACCGCGAAGGCGATCGCCGAGAAGATCCTCGACGGGGAGTCCTCGAGCACGATCACCATCGGCCTGCCCGCGTTCCTCGGGGTCCAGGTCAGCAGCACCGCGGGCGCCACGAGCGGTGTGGCCGTCGCCGGTACGGTCGAGGGTTCCGGGGCCGCGAGCGCCGGCCTGGCCGAGGGCGACACGATCACGAGCCTGGGCGGGACCACGGTCACGACCTCGGACGAGCTCACCGCCGCCGTGCAGTCGCACGCCGTCGGTGACAAGGTCGTGGTCGGCTACACCGACAGCACCGGCGCCGCCAAGACCGTCACCGTCACCCTGACCGCCGGCCCGGCCGCCTAGGCGGAAGGAAGCAGCGCCCGCACCACCGACCGGTACACGTTGGCCGGGGAGTCCGTTTGGAAGACGGTCTCCCCGGCCTCCGTCTTGCCCACCCGCGCGAAGCCGATCCCCTCGGCGCGCACGATCGTCACGGGCTTCGGCTTGCCCGGTCGCCGCAGGTACGACACCGTCCACGGCGCCGCCCAGAAGCGCGCGAGCCGCGGGTCCGCCTCGACGAGTGCCTCCGGCAGGTCCGGCGCGTCGGAGCCGCCGGCCAGCCGGCGGCCGAGCAGGTGCCCTGGCAGCGACCCCGTGCGGAACGGGAAGGTCCACGTCGGACCGATGCCGAGCCTCCCGGCCGTCAGCGCGACCGCGCGGTCCGGCGTGACGGACGCGACCACCGCGCCCGCCTCGGCGGTCCCGTCCACGACGGTCTGCGACCAGACCTGGAGGCGCGACTCGCCACCGTCGGGCAGGTGCTGTTCCAGCGTGACCGGCTGGGCATCGCCCTGCCACGGTTCGAGCAGTGTCTGGGTCGACTCCGGCAGCGTGCCGAGCCGGCCGACGAGGCCCGCCTCGATGAGTTCGCGGCCCGCCGCGGTGCGGAGGAGCGTCGGGTTCCAGCGGCGTCCGGCGAGGCTCTTGAGCGTGCCCACCGCGTCGGCGCTCAGGCGGGGGCCGTCGAGCTCCGGGCCGGGCACCGGGGCGGGCAGTGGTTCGAGGTCGCGCTCGGGGCGCACCGGGGACGGCTCGGTCGCGCGGACGCTCTCGAGGACGGCGAACACGAGTTCGTCGGTCTCCAGCAGTCGCGCCAGGGGCCGTTCGATCGTCAGGTCGACGCGGTGCCGGCCGGTGACGAAGAGCAGGTGTGCGCCGGCGACGTCACCGTGTTCGTCGGGACGGACGTACTCAACCAGGCGTGCGGGAGCACCGGCGGCGGTCCAGGTGTCGCAGCCGACGAGCAGCAGGCCGTCGACGGAGCCGGGCAGTCTCGCGAGGAGCCCCGTGTTCTCGTCGCCGATCGCACGGTCGCTGGGGCGGGATCGGACGGTGAGGACGATGTCGTCGCCGGTGACGCGCAGGTCCGCCTGGGCTGAGTCCTCGCGGCGCCACTGGTCGGGGCGGCGGAGGGTGAGGCGGGCGGTGCGGTCCTCGGTGCCGAGCGGGACGGGGACTGCCATGGCACGAGGCTACGTCGGGTGCGGGGCGCGGAGGGGTGCGGCTCGCCGTGCACGCGCGGGCGGGCGGGTGGCGTGCGCGGCAGGCGGCGGCGCGGGCGACGCACGGTGCACGTCTCGTCGTCGGGAGCGAGGTTGTCGGCTCCGTGCCCCGACACAACGCCGCACGGAGCTGTCTCGCCCGCACGGGCCGAGGAAGTCCGCACCGTGCGGGCGCGACGACGCGAAACGCGCACGGTGCGGCCACCGCCAACGGGTGCGGCTTCGACCGCCCCGTGCAGCGCAGCAAGCGCGCCCGAGCGGCCACGCCCGCACGGCTCGACCAAACCTGCACCGTGCGGGCACGACCAACGGCGCCCGAACCTCGCACGGTGCGGGATCAGCGGCGGGGCGCGCGCGGGGCCGGGGGCGGCGGGACGGGCTTCGCGGCGACGACGTCGGCGAGCCGGACCTCGACCGGGCCACGGCGGGTGGCGATCGTCACGGTGTCGGGGCCGCGGGCGACGAGGTCTCCGAGGGCGTCCTGTGCGCCGTCGCCGTGGTGCGCCCGGACCACGAGACGGTCCCCGACCTCGGCGTCGTGCAGCACACCGAGCGCACGGGCCCGCGCGATCGCTGCCTGCTCCCCGGTGCTCACCCGCCCAGCGTAGGGGCCGCCTAGAGTGAGGGGATGGCCAAGGCTCGCGTGGACAGCTGGATCTGGGCGGTGCGGATCACGAAGACCCGCTCCGCCGCGACCGCCGCGTGCAAGGCCGGGCACGTCCGGGTGAACGGGGAGCGTGCGAAGCCCGCGCAGCCGATCGGCCCCGGCGACGAGGTCCGGGTGCGGCAGAACGGCTTCGACCGGATCGTCGTCGTCACGGGGATCATCCTGAAGCGGACGAGTGCGCCCGAGGCCGCGAAGCACTTCGAGGACAAGACGCCGCCGCGGCTCTCCAAGGAAGAGGCCGGGTTCGTCCCGATGCGCGACCGCGGTGCCGGACGCCCGAGCAAGCGGGAGCGCCGAGACCTCGAGAAGCTCCGCGGCTACTGACACCGAGCACCGAGGCGCGCCGACCGTCGACGCCCGCCGGACGTCAGACGTCAGACGAAGCGGACGGTCTGCTGCAGGCGGTCGCGGATCTCGAACACGTCGACCGAGCCGGGCGGGGACCACACGCCGTTCAGGACCTGCCCGAGCGCACTGCGCCGGACGACGAGCGCGGTCGGCTTCTTCGGGGAGCCGACGAGCTGCACGTCGACCTCGACGGCGGAGTCCGGCACGACGAGCAAGCGGCCGGTGAACCGCACCCGGGTCTGCTTCTGCACGGCACGGGCGGCGCGGACCAGTTCCTTCACCGGTCGTTCCCCCGGCGCCAGGGTCTCGCCGACGATGTCGCCGTGCTCCACCCGCACCGGGGCGCCCCAGTCGATCGACTCGACGGCCCAGAGTCCGCTCGGGGTCAGGACGGCGTGGTCGAGCTTGCCCTCGGCGCCGGCGTCCAGGTCGTGCCACACCGTCACGCCGATGCCCATGTCCGAGACGATCGAGGCGGTGGCCTCCTCGGCGAGTGCTTCGCCGAGCAGCCGCCGGATGTGCCGGGGCGCGGACCGGATGAGGGTGGGGTCGTAGGGATCCTCGATGGGGTCGCCGAGTCCGACCCACTCGCGTTCCGCCTGCAGGAAGACCTCGCGGGAGCGTCCGCCGGGGTGTCCGTGGGACCGCGCGCGGGGGCGGGTGTCGCGACGGGCTGACGGAGGTGCGTAGGCGTCGCGACCGGAGTCGGGCCTCCCGGTCGACGAACCGGACGCACCGGACGCGCTGAACGGCCCGGTACCGTTGCTGGTGAACGAGCCGCGGGAGCCGGCGTCGTACGCGCGGCGTGCAGCGGGCGTGCCGATGCGTTCCCAGGCGAGCTGGACGCGCCGGAAGTGCTGCGCGTCACCGCCGAGGTCGGGGTGGGATTCGCGGGCGGCGCGCCGGTAGGCGCGGCGGAGCGCGTCGTCGTCGGCGGTCGCGGGGACGCCGAGGACTTCGTACGGGGTGGCGTCGGCCGGGCTGTCGGTCATGGCCCTGCGACATTACCCGAGGCAGGGTACGAGTCCGCCGCGTGCTTGCTGGGTACGGTCTGGGCCCACGCCGCCGGCTCAGGCGCTGCGGCTGGTCGCCTCCACGACCCCGAACGCGACGGGCGCGTCGAGGAACCGCGCGTACCGGGCGGCGGCCGCCTCGAGCGCGCGGACCGCAGCGGTGTCGAGTGCCGCGAAGGGCGTGACGGTGACGAGGACCCCGCCGGCGCGCTCGGTCCGCTTCCAGGTGCCGACGACCCGACCACGGACGACGGCCATCGGCAGGAACACGCCGTTGGCACCCGGCACCACCCGGTCGGCGTGTGCGGGGTCGAGCTGGGCGGAGCGGTCGGCGTACCCGAGCAGGTACTCGTCGAACCCGGGCAGCAGGTGCCCGGTGGGTGTCCCGCCGGTGGTGGGACGGTCGGCCAACGCGAGGAGTCCGTCGCCGAGGTCCTCGACGGCGTCGCCGGCTGCGGCTCGGGCACGGCGGAGGTCGCCGAGCGGGAGCTTCGTCCAGCCGGCGGCGTCGGTCTCGGTTGCGGGACCCCGGCCGCGCAGGTAGCCGACGAGGACGCGGCGGAGTGCTTCGTCGCGGTCGGGGACCTCGGCGGCCGCCGGTGCCCACTCGTCGAGGAGCACGAGTCCCTGGCCGACGCGGGCGGTGGGTCCCCAGGCGACGAGTCCCTCTTGCGCGAGCTGCAGCAGCAGGTGGTAGCCGCGCCCGGCGCCGGGGTCGATGCCGGCGGCGCGGTACTCCTCGAAGAGTTCGTCGCGGACGAGGGAACGACCGCCGGAGAGTGCGGCGACGGTGGTGTCCCGTGCTCGGTCGAGCAGGGGCCGGTCGATGCCGAGTTCGGTGGCGCGTCGGGCGATGCTGCGCAGGGTCCGTTCGGCGGTCAGGGAGAGCAGGAGTCGCAGGTCGTCGGGGCGCACGGCGTGCAGGGTCCCCCGCATCGGCCAGGAGCGGACGAGTCCACCGCGGTCGAAGGCGGCGCGGACGTCGTCGCGGGTCGCCCCGGGTGCGCGGACCCCGATGGCCCAGAGCGCCTGGCCGAGGTCCTGCCCCTGCACGGCGGTCATCCGCTCGACTGCGGCGGTGGGGTCGAGCCCGGGGACCGCGATCCCCTGCGCGGCGAGCCGCAGCGTGCGGAGCTGCGCAGGGGTCGGGGTCACGCGACGGCGGCGGCGATGGCGTCGGCGTGCTGCTCGAGGTAGGCGACGTCGGCCCGGTACAGGTCGGCGTGCCCGTGTGCCAGGTCGCTGACGAACTTCGGGTTGCCCGCGGCGGCCTCGGTCTCCATGGTGGTGACCATCGCGACGAGTGACGCGGTCATCGTCTCGGCGAGGACGCTGCGGGAGCGGGCGTCGAGGTCGTAGGCGCGGCAGAACTCCGCGGCACGGGCGAGCCGGTCCTCGAGGGCGGGGGCGGTCATGCCCTCGACGGCTCCGGTGGTGAACGGGGCGAACCGGTACACGGCACTCGCGACGTCCCAGACGCGGGGCCCGGGGTGTGCGGTGTCGAAGTCGATGAGCCCCACGGCCTGGATGCCGTCGTAGACGCAGTTGTACGGGGCGAAGTCGCCGTGCACGATCGTCTCGACGGGTGTGCGCTCGGCCTGGGACCAGCAGTCCCGCGATGCGTCGAACGGATAGGTGGCTGCGGCGTCGTGGAACTGCCGGAGCAGGCGGGCGCTCGTGACGAGGGCGGCTTCGCTCGCGACGTCCTCGGTCCACGGGTACTCCCCCGCGACCCCGGGGACGAACGACACCGTCTCGAGGGTGTCGCCGTGCTCGATCGGCTCCGGTGCCGCGACGAACCCCTGTTCGTGCAGGTGTGCGAGCAGCCGGTGGACGGTCGGTGTCCACGGCCCGGCCGGGCGGTGGACTCGGTCGTCGGCCCTGGTGATCCGCTCCATGGAGAACCTCCTGTGTGTGCGTCTCCGTTGACGTCCGGCCAGCGTACCGACGAGTGGGTCGGCTCGTGACACAGCGGTGTGAACAACACGTCACAACGAAGGACACGGCGGGTCGTGCCGCGCCGCCTCGCTAGGACTGGTCGCGCAGCCAGGACGGTCCGTGCACGACGGCGCCGATCGCCTCGACCCGGGCGCGGAGCCCGCGGTCGGCGGTGACCACCACGACGGGTCCGTCCCCCGCGTCCACCGCGGACTGCGCGGCCGACACGATCGCGTCGTCGCCGGAGCCCGGCGCATGCACGACCTCGACCGGTCCGGACCCGTCGGTCCCGTCCGCCGTGGCGCCACGGGCCGCACCCTCGAGCACCACCGTCCACCGCGGCCACCACCGGTCGAACGGCAACGCGAGCAGGTCGGCCGGCACCCCGGACGCGGCGAGCGCCGTCACCGACGACAGCAGGCGCGCAGCGGCACCCGCGCGGTCCTTCCACCACCCGTCGGGCACGCTGCCGACGACGTTCGCGGCGTCGACGACGATGTGCGGCGTGGTGGTGATGGACGCGCGGAGGGCCGGCCACGACTTGTTGAACCCCGGGTGCAGCGGGAGGTCGTCGACGTCGTCGACGGGGATCCAGGAGAGCGCGATGCTCTCGCGGTCCGCGATGACCGGTTCGAAGGGCCGGGAGGCGCGCCCCACGACGGTCGTGTAGGTCCAGAACCCCAGGTCGAGCAGTGCGGTGTGGCGCAGGTCGACGCCGTCGTGCGGCACCCCGGCTTCCTCCGCGGACTCGCGGAGTGCGCCGGTGACGGCGTCCTCGCCCTGGTGTCGTGCGCCGCCGGGGATGCCCCAGGTGCCGCCGTGGTGGCTCCACTCGACGCGGTGCTGCAGGAGCACGCGTCCGGCGCCGTCGTCGACGAGCAGTCCGGCGGCGCCGAAGAGTCCCCAGGCCTTGGTGCCGTCGGGGCCGACCGCCCAGGCGTCGCCGGGGTCGCGGGGACCCGGGGGCGGTCCGGGAGGCGTGGTGTCTGGCACCCGTCAACCCTGTCACACGGGGCCGGACATGTGACCGGAGACGACGGCCGTGGCACGACGCAGCGGCTCGTGTACGGTGTCGCTCGAGACACGGGGTGCCGCAACCAGCGGCTGAGATCACACCCGTCGAACCTGCTCGAGCTCGTACTCGCGAAGGGATCGTCCATGGAAACCGCTGCGCCCTCCCCTGATTGGGCCCACCGAACCGCCGAGCTGCTCGAGGCCGTCCGTGCCCGGAGTCCGTTGGTGCAGTGCATCACGAACACCGTGGTGCAGAACGTCACCGCGAACGTGCTGCTGGCGCTCGGTGCGTCACCCGCGATGGTCGACGTCCCGACCGAGGCGGGGCCGTTCGCCCGGGTGGCCGATGCCCTGTTGGTGAACACCGGCACCCCGCACGCGGAACCGCGGACGGCCGCGCTCGAGGCCGCTCGCGCCGCCCGCGACACGGGCACCCCGTGGGTGCTCGACCCCGTCGCCGTCGGCTCGCTGCCGGTGCGCACCGTCCTGGCCCGCGACCTGCTCGGGTTGCACCCGACGGTGCTGCGTGGCAACGCCTCCGAGGTGCTCGCCCTGCTCGGCGACTCGGCCGGTGGCCGCGGCGTCGACAGCACGGTGGGCACGGAGGACGCCCGTCTCGCGTCCGTGCAGGCGTCGACCGGGAGGCTCGTGGCCGCGGTGGCCGTGTCGGGTCCCGTCGACCTGCTGGTCGCGCCGGGCACCGGTGTGGTGCGGGTCGCCAACGGCACCGACCTGTTGACGCGGATCACCGGGGGCGGGTGTGCCCTCGGCGCGGTCGTCGCCGCGTTCACGTCGGTCGTACCCGACGACGCCGGTGCGGCCGCCGTCGCCGCGACCGCGGTGCACACCATCGCCGCGGAGCTCGCCGCCCGCGAGGCCGGTGGCCCCGGCACGTTCCAGCCGCTGTTCCTCGACCGGTTGGCGTCGCTCACCCCGGAGGACGTCGTCCGCGAGGCCCGGATCACGGTCGAGGCCGAGCCTGCGTCCCTGGTGGTGCCGGCATGAGCGGGCCGCAGCGGGACGTCGGCGTCTACCTGGTCACCGACGGCTCGCTGGCCGACCGGCACGGTGTCGGCGTGCTCGGGGTGGTCCGCGCTGCGGTGCACGCCGGGGTCGGGATCGTCCAGGTGCGGGACAAGGACGCCTCGGCCCGTGACCTGCTCGCCCTGACCGCCGCCGTGGCCGACGCCGTCGGGGACCGCGCGATCGTGGTGGTCGACGACCGGCTCGACGTCGCCCTCGCCGCTCGGCACGCGGGGCACCGGGTCGCCGGGGTGCACCTCGGCCAGTCGGACGTGCCCGTGACCGTCGCCCGGGCGCTGCTCGGGCCGGACGCGCACGTCGGGCTGACGGCGAACACGCTCGAGCACCTGGCTGCCGTCGAGCGGCTGCCCCGCGGCACCGTCGACCTGCTCGGCGTCGGGGTCGTGCACCCCACGGCGACGAAGGCCGACCATCCGCCGGCGCTCGGTCACGACGGGTTCGCCCGGCTCGCGGCGGCGACCGAGGTGCCCTGCGTGGCGATCGGCGGGGTGACCCTCGACGACGTCGCGCCGCTCCGGGCAGCCGGCGCCGCTGGCGTGGCGATCGTCTCGGGCATCTGTGCCGCGGCCGACCCCGGATCCGCCGCGGCGGCGTACGTGGCCGCGTGGGGCCCTGGAGCCGACCGCGGGGCGGAGTCGGAGCGGCTCGCAGCGGGCGATCCGTTCCTCCCGTCGGGGGCCTCGTCGTGACCGTCCCGCGCGTCCTGGCCGTCGCCGGGACCGACCCGACCGGCGGCGCCGGGCTGCAGGCCGACCTCAAGGCGATCGCCGCGCACGACGGCTACGGCATGGGGGTGGTGACGGCTCTCGTCGCGCAGAACACGCACGGCGTGCGGTCGGTGCACGTGCCGGACGTCGCGTTCCTGCGGGAGCAGCTCGACGCGGTGTCCGACGACGTGGTCGTCGACGCCGTCAAGATCGGCATGCTCGGCACCGCCGAGGTCGTGCGGACCGTGACGGACTGGCTGCGGGAGCACCGGCCGCCCGTGGTCGTCGTGGACCCGGTGATGGTGGCGACGAGCGGCGACCGGCTGCTCGACGAGGACGCCGCCGCCGCGATGGGCACGTTGTTCGGGCTGGCCGACCTGGTCACGCCGAACCGGGCCGAGCTGGCGGTGCTGGCGGAGCTGGCCGGGGCTCCGTCGCGGGCTCCGCTGTCGTCGCTGGATGCTGCGCGGCTCGTGGCGTCGACGTGGGACGTCCTCGTGCTGGCGAAGGGCGGACACGACGAGGGGCCGACCTCCGACGACGTGCTCGTGTCGCCCTCGGGATCCGTTCGGCGGTTCACGGCTCCCCGCGTTGCGACGACGAACACGCACGGCACCGGGTGCTCGCTGTCGAGCGCGATCGCGACGCTCGCCGCCCGGCACGGGGACTGGGAACTCGCGGTCGGGGTGGCGAAGCCCTGGCTGACGGCGGCGCTGCAGGGAGCCGATGGGCTGCAGGTCGGGTCCGGCAACGGGCCGATCGACCACGGCGCCGTGGCCCGTGCGGCGCTGCCCGTGGTCCCGTCCACCGACGTGTGGTGGGAGGACGTCGGCTCCCTGCTGCGGTCGACGATCGCGTGCGGGTTCCTCGTGGGGCTGCGGGACGGGACGCTCGATGCGGACGTGTTCGCCGGGTACCTCGCGCAGGACGTGCACTACCTGCGGGCCTACGAGCGGCACCTCGCGGCGCTGGCGGCGAGCGCTGCCGGTGCTGGTGCCGGTCCTGCGGCTGCCGCGTTCTGGGCTGCGGCGTCCGAGGGGTGCGCCGCCGAGGCCCGCGACCTGCACCACCGACGACTCGCCGGCACCCACGCCGACGACCCCGTCCACCCGACGTGCGCCGGCTACCTGGCACACCTGCAACAGGCGGCGGACTCCGGGTCGGCGGCCGTGCTCGCCGCGGCGGTGCTCCCCTGCTTCCGGGTCTACGCCTGGGTGGGCGCGCAGCTCGGCACGGCGCCGGACGGACACCCGTTCGCGGACTGGATCGCCGCGTACGGCGACGAGGGCTTCGCGGCGTCGAGCGCCGAGGCGACCCGATTGGTCGAGGAGATGGCAGCCGCCGCGACCCCGGCCGAGCGGGGACGGATGGCGCGGGCGTTCCGCCGCTCGACCGAGTGGGAGCTGGCGTTCTTCGAGATGCCGCTGGGATTGGGTGCCGGCGCTGGTACCGGGGTCATCGCCGCGGAAGCGACACTTCTACGCTGACGACCGCCGACCACCCCGCGAAAGCGACAGATGTCCGCCGATGTTCCGCGGGGATCTGTCGCTTTCGCGAACGGGGTGGCTGGGGCGGATCTCGGGTCAGCGGGCGGGCGGCGGCAGGCGCACCAGTTCGACGGTCAGGTCCGCGCCGGTCACCGTCCCGCGCATCCACGTGCAGTCCGGCTGCCGGCGACGATCGGTGGGCGACCCGGGGTTGAGCAGCCGCAGGCCCGACGGCGCGACGGTGTCCCACGGGATGTGCGAGTGCCCGAAGACGAGCACGTCGACGTCCGGGTACTCGGCGGCCATCCGGCGCTCCCGGCCCGTCGCGGCGCCGGTCTCGTGCACCAGGGCGAAGCGCAGGTCCTCGACGGCGAAGCGGGCGACGAGCGGGAGCCGGTCGTCGAACTCGGGGCCGTCGTTGTTGCCGCGCACTCCCTCGAACCGGCGCGATCGGGCCTGCACGGCGTCGAGGGTGGCGAGGTCGACCCAGTCCCCCGCGTGCACCACGAGGTCGGCGGCGTCGACGTCGGACCAGAGCGCCGCCGGCAGGTCCTTCGCCCGCTTCGGCAGGTGCGTGTCGGAGAGCAGGACGAACGAGGTCGTCACGTCGACGCGCGCCCGGGCATCGGCAGCCCGGCCTCGTCCGAGGCGCCGAGCCGTTCCAGCAGGCCGGCGAGCAGGGCGATGTCGTCGTCGGACCAGCCGGCGAGCCGCTCCTCCAGCGCGTCGCGGTGCAGTTGCACGGAGCGTTCGAGCGCGGTGCGGCCGGCGTCCGTCGCCTCGAGCGGCTTCGCGTTGCCGGTGCCGCCGTCGGTCGTCCGGATCAGGCCCGTTGCGAGGAGCCCGGAGAGCTGGCGGGAGATCGTCGAGCGGTTCAGGCGCAGGTACCGGGCGATGTCGATGGCCATGCAGCCGGGGTGCTGCACCACGAAGTCGACGAGGGACTGGTCGACGACGCTCAGCGCGTCGTCGGACCCGCGGGCGCGGATGCTCGCGCGCCGGGTGATCCGGGCGAGTTCGGTGTAGGCCCGGCCGATCTCACTGTTCCGGATCTGGGAGCTCGGGTGGTCCATCGTGGCTCCAGCCTGTCGGTGCCGGCGCCGGCCGGCGGTCTTCCGTGCCGACACCATACCGGGCGGTACGCGAGGTTCGGACTCAGTGGCCGGCGGCGGCGGCCCGGAGTGCGGGGATGTCGAGCTTCTGCATCGTCATCATCGCCTGGAAGACACGGGCGTTCGCCTCGGGGTCGCCCGACCCGGTCATCAGCTCGCCCATCATCGACGGCGTCACCTGCCAGGCGACGCCCCAACGGTCGAACAACCAGCCGCACATGCTCGGCTTCCCGCCGTCGGCGAGCAGGGCGTCCCAGATGCGGTCGAGTTCGTCCTGCGTGTCCACGTCGACCTGGAACGAGACGGCGTCGGTGTGCGGGTGTCCCGGGCCGCCGTTCATCGCCCGGTACGGCTGCCCGAGCAACGTGAACTCGACGACCAGCGTCGCGCCGTCCGGGGTCTTCGCCACGCTGTCGATCGAGCTGCCGGGGAACAGGTCGACGTAGTACCGGGCTGCCTGCTCGGCCTGGTCGTCGTACCAGAGGAACGGGGTGATGGTGGGCATGTGGCCCTCTTCTCGCGTCGGCTCAGTCCGCGGCACTGCGGATGAGCAGGTCTGACTTCTCGGGGTGCTCGTCGAACCACTTGCCGACGAACCAGCACATCGGCACGACCCGCTTCGTCGAGTTCGACTCGACGTCCGCGACGGCGTACTCGACGAGCTCGGCCGCGTAGCCGTGCCCGCGGTGCTTCGGCACCGTGTACGTGTGCGGGAACGCGATCGCGTCGCCGTTCTCGCGGTAGTCGAGCACGCTCACGAGCTCACCGCCGACGTACATGGCGTAGCGGTCCTGGTCGGTCTCGTCGCGGAACTCGTGGTCCATGCCGCCATCATGCTCCGCCCGGGCCGCACGCGCTCCACGGGGAATGCTCGAGGCCACCGGGCGTTGGATGGACACCATGACAACGATCGGCATCATCGGCGCAGGCAACATCGGATCCCAACTCGCACGACTCGCGGTGCAGCACGGCCACCAGGTGGTGATCGCGAACTCCCGCGGCCCCGAGACCCTGACCGACCTGGTCACCGAGCTCGGCGACCAGGCCCGTGCGGCCACCCGCGACGAAGCCGCCGCCGCGGGCGAGGTCGTCGTCGTCACCGTGCCGCTCGCCGCGATCGACACGATCCCGGCGGAACCGCTCGTCGGCAAGGTCGTCATCGACACGAACAACTACTACTGGGAGCGCGACGGCCACATCGCCGCGCTCGACGACGGGTCGACGACGACCGCCGAGCTGCTGCAGGACCACCTGCCCGGCGCCCGGGTCGTCAAGGCCTTCAACCACATCGGCGCCGCGGACCTCACCGGCCACGCCACCCCGGCCGGCACCCCGGACCGCCGCGCCCTCGTGGTCGCGGGCGACGACGCCGAGGCGAAGCAGGTCACCACGGACCTCATCGAGCAGTTCGGCTTCGACGTCGTCGACGCCGGTCCCCTCGCCGAGGGCTGGCGCATCCAGCGGGACACCCCCGGCTACGGCCCGCGCCTGACCGCCGACCAGCTGCGCGAGGCCCTGCAGGCCGCGACCCGCTGACGCCCGAGGCTCGGCCCCGGCGGCGGGCGGCGGGCACTACGCCCGGTCGAAGATCTCCGTCATGTCGGCGATGTCGTCCTCGGTCGGCGTCCAGGTGGTCCCCGCCTCGACGTTCTGCGTGATCTGCTCCGGCTTCGTCGCACCGGCGATGACGCTCGACAACCCCGGCTGCGCGAGCAACCAGGCGAACGTCGCCTGCAGCATCGTGACGCCGCGGTGGTCGCAGAACCGCTGGTAGTCGTCGAGGACGTCCCACGGGGCGTCCTCGAGCAGCTGCGGCTTCGACGTCGACAGGCGCCCGTCGGCCGGGCCCCCGGCCTTCGTGTACTTGCCGGTCAGCAGCCCGTTGTACAGCGGGAAGAACGGCAGGAACCCGAGCGCGTAGGCACGGACGGCCGGCAGCACCTCGGCCTCGGCGGCTCGGGCGAGCGGGCTGTACTCGTTCTGCGCGGACACGAACGCGGTGGTGCCGGCGATCGACGCCGTCAGCTCGGCCTCGGCGATCTGCCACCCGGCGAAGTTCGAGTGTCCGACGTACCGGATCTTGCCCTCGCGGACCAGGTCGTCGAGGACGGACAGCGTCTCCTCGATCGGCGTCACGTCGTCGGGTCGGTGCATCTGGTACAGGTCGATCCAGTCCGTGCCGAGGCGACGGAGCGAGGACTCGACGGCCAGCCGGACGTACCGTCGCGAGCCGCGGACATCCCAGTCCGGGCCGTTCGCGCCCTGCATGTCCATGCCGAACTTCGTCGCGAGCACGATCTCGTCCCGCCGCCCCGCTATCGACCTGCCGAGCATCTCCTCGGACATGCCGGGCCGGCCGCCGTAGATGTCCGCGGTGTCGAAGAGCGTGACACCGGCGTCGAGGGCCGCCCGCACGACGGCGTCGGTGCCCTCCTGCGACTCGGAGGCGGTCCCCGGTCGCCCGAAGTTGTTGCAGCCGAGGCCGACGGTGGAGACGACGAGCCCCGAGGGACCCAGTGGACGGTGTTCGATTCCGGTCATGCCCCGAACGTACCGGCGACCCCGGAACTGGGGCTGCGACATCCGCGACCGTTGCCGCTAGAACTGACGATGGATCAGTCGACGAAGGGAGCACCGCAGTGGCGTCGCATCGCATGCAGGATTCGGAACGGCCGCGCCGTCCCGTCCCGTCCTGGGTGACCGCACCGGTCGTCGAACCGGCCGTGGCCGTCGAGCGGCTCACCCCCGACCTCGCAGCGAGCACCGGCCAGGAGGCCCGTCACATCCCCGCCACGTCGCGCACCGCCCACGATGCGCCGGCCCCCACCGCCGTGGTCGGCTCCGCCCCGCAGCCGACGACCACGCTCGCCCCGACGGCCGTGCCGACGCCGGAGCCCGCGTCGATCGCGGCCCTCGTCGAGGACGACGTCGCGGTCCCCGACTACCCGCCGCAGCAGGACCTCCTGCCGCCGGCACCGACCTCACCGTCCGTGCACACCGTGCCGTTCGACACCGCCGCCGTGGCCTCCGCCCCCGCCCCGGTCTCGCCGATCGACGCCGCTCCCGGCACCGCGCCGGCTCCCGCGCCGTCGCCCGTGCCCTCCGCCGGCCAGCCCCGGTTCTCGGTGCCCGGCCTGGAGCACGTCGTCGTCGAGGGCACCGAGCCCGAACCCGTGGGCCCGATCGGCTTCCGCACGCCCCGCCGCTTCGCCCACCAGCAGGCCGCCGCCACCGTGACACCGGCACCGACGCCGGCGTCCGCCCACGTGCGGTCCTTCGACGCGGTCCTGCAGGCGCCGTCGGTGCCGACCGCCTCGTCGACCGCGCCGATGGCGCCGAACCCGGTCGTGCCCGTGACCGCACCCCGTGCCGAGGCGAGTGCGTCCGTCGGGGCCGAGCCGGGCCTCCCGACCGAACTGCTCGACCAGCCCGTGGCCGCAGCCGCCGAGCCGGAGCCGCGCCGTGCACTCGGTGCGACGCCCGGGGCGATCCTGGCCGCCGTGGCGGGCATCGCGACGCTCGGACTCGCGGCGTGGTGGTTCACCGCGCCGGCGACCGTGCACGGTGTCGGCGTCGTGCTCGGACTCCTCGCGCTGGTGGTGTCGATCGTGACGCTGCGCGACCGTGCGGCGACGTGGCAACGGCCGGTCGCGCTGCTCGGTGCCGTGCTCGGTGGCGTCGGCACGCTCGTGCTGCTGTGGGCCGTCGCGTCGGCGCTGCTGCCGCTCGCCGGGGTGACGCTGCCCGACCTGACCGGCACCGGGACGACTCCGACCCTCGCGCCGTAGCCCGCGCGTCCGCTGCACGCCGGTCGCGGTCAGACCGCGCGGACGACCCCGCGGGACAGGATCGCGTTCGTCAGGGCATCGATCGGCTCGCGCTGCACCGTCGGGTTGGCGATGAGGACGTAGTCGACCGCCGGCAGGTCCGGCAGCCCCAGCCGCTGCGACACCTTCACCAGGTCCGCCGGGATGAGCGAGTGCGGGAACACCGCCACGCCGATCCCCGCCCGCACTGCCGCCAGGACACCGTTGACGTCACGGGTGTTGCAGGTGATCCGCCAGGTGCGGCCGGCGGCCTCGAGGGCGTCGATCGCCATCTGCCGACTGATGCTCGGCGCCTGGTACGCGATGAGCGGCACGGGCTCGTCGCGTTCGACCGCGATGCCGTCCTGCGCCATCCACACCATCTGGTCGGTCGCGACGCGGGTGCCCTCGGCGGACTCCCCCGCGGTCTGCTTGATGAACACCAGGTCGAGCTGGCCGGCGTGCACCCGGCGCAGCAGCGGCGACGACTGGTTCACCGTCAGCTCGAGGTTCACCTGCGGGTGCAGCCGCCGGAAGTCGCGGAGGATGCGCGGCAACTGCGTGATCGCCAGGTCGTCGGCCGCGCCGAACCGGAGCCGCCCGCGCGTCGCCGACCCGGAGAAGTACGCGTCCGCGGTGGCGTGCGCGGCGAGGATCGTCCGGGCGAAGCCGGCCATCGCGTCGCCGTTGTCGGTGAGGGTGACGCCACGGGTGTCGCGTGCGACGAGGGTGCGGGACACCGCGGTCTCGAGCCGCCGGACGTGCTGGGACACGGTGGGCTGACTGATGCCGAGGCGGGCTCCGGCCTGCGTGAAGCTCTGTGTCTCGGCGACGGCCAGGAAGGTCTGCAGCAGGACCGGATCGAGCACGGGGCACCTCGTTCGTTCGCGCGGGCGTTCGCGCGGTCATTCGACATCGCAATGGATTGATAGCCACCATAGGGGTGTCGAATGGACTGCGGTCACGTAGTTTCGTTGGGGTACCAGATCCGCAACGACGTCCGGAGAACCCCTCACCGTGAGTGCGTCATCGACGACCCTCCCCCCGCCCACCGAACCACTCCCGATCCAGGCCACCCGCCCGCCCTGGCGGCACACCCTCATCGCCCTGTCCGTGCCGAACTTCCGGCTGTTCACGGCCACCAACCTCGTCGCGATGACCGCCGGGTGGATGCAGCGCATCGCCCAGGACTGGCTCGTCCTGCAGCTGACCGGCTCGGTCGCGCAGGTCGGCATCACCGTCGCCTGCCAATTCGCGCCGATGCTGCTGTTCGGGCTGCTCGGCGGGGTGCTCGTGGACCGGTTCTCGAAGCGCGCGCTGATGATGATCACGCAGGGCGCCTTCGCGGTGCTGTCCGCGCTGCTCGCCGTGCTGACGCTGGCCGGGGTGGTCGAGGCCTGGCACATCTGGGTGATCGCGTTCCTGGTCGGCATGGTCACCGTGATCGACAACCCCGCCCGGCAGGTGTTCGTCACCGAGATCGTCGGGCACCAGCACCTCCGCAACGCGATCAGCGTGAACTCGTCGGTGTTCCAGCTGGGCGGCATGATCGGACCGGCGCTGTCCGGCGCACTGCTCGTCGCCGTCGGGGCGGGGTGGTCGTTCGGCGTGAACGCGATCGCCTGCGTCGCCGTCGTCGTGACGCTCGGGTTCCTGAAGGTCTCGGAGCTGCACCGGACGCCCCCGGCACCCCGCGGCAAGGGGCAGCTGATCGAGGGGCTCCGCTACGCCGTGAACAAGCCGACGATCATCGTGCCGGTGATCCTCGTCGCGTTCTTCTCGGTGTTCGCACTGACGATGCCCGTGCTGCTGTCGGCCTTCGCGTCCCAGGTCTACGACGTCGGCGCCGCCGGGTACGGCGTGTTCAACTCCGCCGTGGCGATCGGCGCACTCGTCGGCGCCCTGCTCTCCACGCGGCGGGCGGTCGTGCGGCTCCGGACCATCGTGGGCGGGGTGTTCTGGACCGGGGTGCTGCTCGTGGTCTCCGGGAGCATCCCCGTGATCGCGCCGTTCACCGTGGCGCTCGTCGCCGTCGGGATGTCGCAGCTGCTGTTCCAGACCGCGTCGAACTCGCTCGTGCAGCTGTCCTCGAACATCAGCGTCCGCGGCCGGGTGATGTCGCTCTACGTGCTCGTGCTGCTCGGCGGCCAGGCGATCGGCGGGCCGCTGATGGGCCAGGTCGTCGACCACTTCGGCGCCCACGTCGGGATGATGGTCGCCGGCGGGGTGCCCGCTGCGGCCGCCGCCGTGATCGCGCTCGTGCTCGCCCGCCGCGGAGGCCTGCACGTGGCGGTGCGCATGCGCCACCACGTGCCGCTGCCGGCGATCGTCGCGCACTGACCCGGAGGCGGTGGACGCACCCACCAGCGGACGGGAGGCCCCTGGCGGCCCCGCCCCGCGCCTCCCGTCGGCCGGCTGGCCATGTCGGACGCGCGCCGCACAGCCAAAGTCACCCGGAACCACGCCGTTGCGCGGTTCCGGGTGACCTTGGTCGTGCGAAGCGGAAGCGAACCGCCTCAGTAGGCGACGCCGAAGCGCGTCTGGTGGTGTGCCGGGTTCGCGATCTCGTCGACGAAGGCCAGACCGAAGTCGTCACCGGAGATGTCCGAGTTGCCCTCGGCGTCGGCGAGCAGGACCTCGTCGGTCGTGCGGTACGTGCCGCGACGCTCGCCCGGGTTGTAGCTGCCGTAGCCGGCGGCCGGGCTGACGTAGAACCAGTCGACGTCGGTGTCCGAGGCACGGAGCGCGTCGAGGATCTGCGCGTGGCTCTTCGCCTCGCCCTTGAACGCGTCCGGGAACTCGGCCGAGTCGAACAGGCGCGGACCGCCCTCGGCGACGAGCAGCGAACCGGCGCCGCCGACGATGCCGAGCCGCGCACCGGCGCTGGCCGCAGCGTCGACGAAGTGCTGGAACTTGTCCTTGAGTTCACTGCCGTCCGACTGGACCGCGTGCAGCGCGACGACGATGACGTCGGCGTCCTTCGTGACCTCGGCCACGAAGTCGGCGTCGAACGCGTCACCCTGCGCCAGGGTCAGGCCCTCGGCGGCGTCGAGCTTGCTCGTGTCGCGCGCGACGGCGGTGACGGCGAAGCCGCGGGAGAGGGCTTCGCGGGTGATGGCGGAGCCGGCGTAGCCGGTGCCTCCGAAGACGACGATGCTGGTCATGCTGTTCCTTTCGTGGGGCTGGTGCTGCTCACCGTACAAGAGTTACTCTCTTTGAGTAAGTAGGCACCTCACAGTGCGTAACGGAGCCCGTCGTCACGGAGGCCAGGCCAGGATGTCAGCACTCGAGTACAGCCCCTACGCGGCGGACTGCCCCAGCCGACAGTTGCTCGACCGCATCGGCGACCGCTGGAGCGTGCTGACGATCGGCACCCTCGCCGACGGGCCGCAACGGTACTCGGCGATCGCGAACCGGGTACAGGGCGTGTCGCAGAAGATGCTCACGCAGACACTCCGCGCGCTCGAACGGGACGGGCTCGTGACGCGCACGGTGTTCCCGGAGATCCCGCCGCACGTCGAGTACGAACTGACCGATCGCGGGCGGTCGCTCCGCCGGGTGCTCGAGCCGCTCGAGGCGTGGGCGACGTCCCACATGGACGACGTCGCCGTGTCGCGCGAGGAGTACGACGCGCGCTGAGCTGGCGCGGCGGGCGGGGGCGCGGGGCGGGCGCGGGGCGCGGGGCGCGGGGCGCTTCGTGAGCAGGAATGGTCGGGTCGGCAGCGCGCACCCGACCATTCCTGCTCACGAAGTGTCGCCACGCCCACACTCGGAATCCCCGACGGCGGCGAGTGGTTGCCTGGGGACATGCGATCGATCGTCTACACGAAGCCCGGTGACAGCAGCGTCCTCGAACTCGTCGAGCGGGACGTCCCCGAACCCGGCGCCGGCGAGGTCCGCGTCCGCGTGGTCGTCTCCGGCGTGAACCCGACGGACTGGAAGGCCCGGGCCGGCGGCACCTACGGCGACGGCCTGCCGTTCCCCGAGATCACCCCGAACCAGGACGGCGCCGGCATCGTCGACGCGGTCGGCCCGGGTGTCGAGGACCTCGCCGTCGGTGACCGCGTGTGGCTCTTCATGGCCGCCGCCTCGCGCCCGACCGGCACCGCGCAGGAGTACACCGTCGTGCCGGAGACCCGCGCGGTCCGCCTGCCCGACGGCATCTCGTTCGACGTCGGCGCCTCGTTGGGGGTGCCGGCGATGACGGCACACCGCGCCCTGACCACGCACGAGGACGGTCCGTCGCGACTCGGCCCCGGATCCCTCGACGGCTTCACCGTGCTCGTCGCCGGTGGTGCCGGCGCCGTGGGGCACGCCGCGATCCAGCTCGCCCGCTGGGCCGGCGCGACGGTGATCACGACCATCAGCTCGGACGACAAGGCCGCGCTCGCCACCGCCGCGGGCGCTCACCACGTCGTGAACTACCGGCAGGACGACGCCGCGGCTCGAATCCGCGACATCGCTCCCGACGGCGTCGACATCGTCGTCGAGGTGTCGATCCCGCAGAACGCCGCCCTGGTCGCCGACGTGCTCGCGAACCACGGCGTCGTGTCGATCTACGCGAACAACGGCGGCGACGAGGCTTCGCTTCCGATCCGCCCGAACATGAGCGTCAACGCGCGGTACCAGTTCCTGCTGCTCTACACGATCGGCGATGAGGCCCTGGCCGCCGCGGCCGAGGACGTCACCGAGGCACTGCACGACGGCGTGCTGCCGGTCGGCGAGGACGCCGGGCTCCCGCTCACGCGCTTCGACCTTGCCCGCACCGCGGACGCGCACGACGCCGTCGAGCAGGACACCGTCGGCAAGGTGCTGATCGATGTGCCCGAGGCGCAGTAGCCCCGACGCCCGGAGCCTCGACGCTCCACGACGAACGGCTCCCACACACGTGGGAGCCGTTCGTCGTGGAGGATGCGGGAAGGGTCAGCGACCCAGACGCGCGGCGATGGCTGCGGCGACCCGGATCCGGGCTGCTTCGCGCTCGCGCTCGATGTTGGCGGCGATGACGTCGAGGTCTTCGTAGTCGGCGTCGGTGGTGGTGTCGTTCCAGTTGGGCGATGAGATCCGGGCACGCCCGAACGACGGCGGAGCAGGGTTCACGGTCGTCATGGGGGCATGGTACGTCGAGCGTCCGACAGAGCGTGTGAGCATCACGGGCCTTTCCTTGGATTGCGGTCGCGCTCGGGGAACGAGTAGGTCAACGAGAACGCCACGGCCATGAACGACGCCATCATCGCGATGTTCTTCGCGTCGAGTTCGGTGAAGGCGTCGGGGACCGGGGAGTCGACGGTGAGCATGCCGAACGAGTACTGGTCGGACCGGATCACCACCGAGACGTACGAGGAGTACCGCGGTTCGAAGCCGGACACGTCCTGGTCGACATCGACGTCGGCGGAGCGGTCGCCGACGATCCGGGGTGATCCCCCGACCAGCACCCACTCGAGGTTGCGGTCGCCGTAGGGCGTGCCCGCGCGGAAGACCCCGGCGGTGTCGCCGGCACCCCCGTGACCGATCGGCTCGAGCGCACGCAGATCGGTGGACAGCTGGTACACGTTGGCGCGGACGTCGGGCACCTTCGGCAGCAGGTAGAACGCCAGGGCCACGGCGACGCGGTCGGCGACGACGGAGAGTTCGGCGTGACGCTCGGACCGGGGCAGTTCGGCGAACCGGACGAGCCGGGTGGCGATCTGGCCGAACGCGTACCGGACCGCCGTCGACTGTTCGAGCTCTGCCGCGGTCGCGTTCTCCTCGGCCGCCGAGCGCGCGGCGTCGCTGCGTCGGGTCCGGACCACCTGCACCGCCACGGCGACGGCAAGCACGACGAGCCCGAACACGACGAGCGACAGCCGGACCGCCGGGGTGACGAACAGGTTCGGCAGCTGGAACGCCGCGGTGGGCGCGGCCGCCACCACGATCGGCCACCCGACCGTGCCGACCCGTCCTGAACGCTGTTGCCCCATGACCACGACGCTAGGTCACGCCACCGACGCGATCGGAGTTGTCCACAGGGCAGTTCTCCACAGCGAGACCGGGTCTCCACCAGCGCGTCGCCGGCAGCTGGTAAGCAGGACCCATGACCGACGTCGCGACGCCCGTACCCGGAACCAGAGCCCTCGTCCTCGGCGGCGGTGGTGTCGCCGGGATCGCGTGGGAGGTCGGTGTGCTCTCCGCCCTGCAGGACGCCGGCGTCGACCTCGACGCAGCAGACCTCGTCGTCGGCACGAGCGCCGGCAGCGTCGTCGGGGCCTTCGTCCGCAACGGCGCGGTACAGCAGGCGTACGACCAGCAGCACACCCCGGCGCCGACGACCTACGTCGAGCCGCCGGCCATCGACACCGACGCCGTCCAGCAGCGGATCGGCGCCGCGCTCGAGGGGGCGACCGGCGAGCAGGACGCCCGCGCCCGCCTCGGCCTCGCCGCCCAGCAGGTCACCGACGGTCAGACCGACGACGAACGCGTGGCGACCTTCGCCGAGACCCTGCCGTCCACCGAGTGGCCGGTCAAGCCGCTCGCGATCACCGCGGTCGACGCCACCGACGGCACGTTCCGGCTGCTGACCGCGGCCGACGGCGTCCCGCTCCCCCGCGCGGTCGCCGCGAGCTGCTCCGTGCCCTTCGTGTGGTCGCCCGTCGGCATCGAAGGGCGACCGTACGTCGACGGCGGGGTCCGTTCCGGCACGAACGCCGACGCCGCCGCCGGCCACGAGCGTGTCCTCGTCATCGCCTGTGGTCCCGAGGGTCCGTCGCCGGTCGGTCCCTGGCTCGACGTCGCGGTCGAGTCGCTCCGCGCCGGCGGCAGCTCGGTCGAGGTCGTCGTGGCCGACAGCACCGCGCAGGAAGCCTTCGGCACGAACTCGCTCTCGCTGGCCACCCAGGCGCCGTCGGCCGAGGCCGGCCGCACCCAGGGCACGGCGGTCGCCGAGCAGATCGCCGCGTTCTGGGCGGACGACCTGGTGAGCGTGAACGCATGACGACGCCGTTCTCCGACCTCGACCAGTACATCGCCCTCCCCCGGGTCGACGGGATCGCGATCAGCCCCGACGGTGAGCGCGTCGCCCTGACGGTCAGTGCGCTCGACCCGGACCGCACCGGGTACCGCCGCTCGATCTGGCAGGTGTCAGCAGGGAACGACGCCGACGCGGCCAGCGGTCACGCACCTGGTACCGCCGTCCGCCTCACCCGTTCCGCCAAGGGCGAGGGCGGTGTGGCCTTCACCCGCACCGGCGACCTGCTCTTCGTCTCCGCCCGCCCCGATGCCGACGCGGCCGACGTCGAGGCCGCCCAGCTCTGGGTCCTCCCGGCGGCCGGTGGTGAGGCACGCCCCCTCACCCGGCTCACCGGCGGGGTCGGCGGTGTGCTCGCGACCGCTGCAGCCGCCGACACCGTCGCGCTCACCGCCGACCTGTTGCCCGGGGCCGGTTCCGACCCGACCACCGTGCTCGACGCCGACGCCGAGCTCCGCAAAGCCCGCACGGACAAGAAGGTCCGCGCGATCCTGCACGAGACGTACCCGGTCCGGTACTGGGACCACGACCTCGGCCCGGACCAGACGCACGTGCTGACGCTCGACCTGGCCGACGGCCACACCGAGGACGCCGGGGACGCCGCACTCCCCCGCCTCACCGACCGCACACCGGCCCCGGGCCGGTCGCTGGACCACGTCGCCGGGGCGCTCACGCCCGACGGTTCGGTCCTGTTGGCTGCCGTGGGCGTCCGGGAGGCCCGTGGGGACCGCTCGACGCTCGTCACGATCGACTGCTCCAGCGGCCACCGCACGGTGCTGTTCGACGACGCCGACGTCGACCACGAGATGCCCGCCCTGAGCCACGACGGCCGCACGATCGCGTGGGTCAGGACGGTGCGCTCCACGCCCGCCGGCGCGGCCCAGCAAGAGGTCTGGACCGCCGGCATCGACGGGTCGGACCCGCGCCGCATCGCCACCGACTGGGACCGCTGGCCGAGCGAGCTCGTGTTCGAGCACGGCGACCGGGCACTGCTCGCCGTGGCCGACCAGGGCGGCCGGGCTCCGGTCTTCCGCATCCCGCTCGACGGCGCAGCCGTCGAGCAGCTGACCCACGACGACTGGGCGTACTCGAGCCTGCGCGTGGCGGAGGCGACCGGTGCGGTCGTGGCGCTCCGGGCCTCCTGGGCGGCGCCGCTGCACCCCGTGCGGATCGCGACGGACGGGGTGGTGACCCCGCTCGCGACGCCGGCGGCCCTGCCCGACGTCCCCGCGCACCTGGAAGAGGTCGAGACCACCGCGGCCGACGGTGCGCGCGTGCGCGGCTGGCTGGTGGTGCCGGAGGGCGACGGGCCGCACCCGCTGCTGCTCTGGATCCACGGTGGACCGCTCAACTCGTGGAACCAGTGGTCGTGGCGGTGGAACCCGATGCTCCTGGCGGCGCGCGGGTACGCCGTGCTGCTGCCGGACCCGGCGCTGTCGACCGGCTACGGGCTCGACTTCGTGAACCGCGGGTGGAACGCGTGGGGGCAGGCTCCGTACACCGACCTGATGGCGATCACCGATGCGGTCGAGGCGCGCGGCGACATCGACGAGACCCGCACAGCCGCGATGGGCGGTTCGTTCGGCGGCTACATGGCGAACTGGGTCGCCGGGCACACCGGCCGGTTCCGCGCGATCGTCACGCACGCCAGCCTGTGGGCGCTCGACCAGTTCAACGGCACCACGGACTCGTCGCAGTACTGGTCGTCGATCTTCGACGCCGCCGGCATCGAGGCGAACGACCCGCACCGCTTCGTGGCCGACATCACGTCACCGATGCTCGTCATCCACGGCGACAAGGACTACCGGGTGCCGATCGGCGAGGGGCTGCGGCTCTGGTCCGAGCTCGCGGAGCACCACGCGGCGCCGGACGGCACGATGCCGCACCGCTTCCTGTACTTCCCGGACGAGAACCACTGGGTGCTCTCGCCGCAGCACGCCGTGGTCTGGTACGAGACGGTGTTCGCGTTCCTCGGGCAGCACGTGCTCGGCCAGGAGTGGGAGCGGCCGGAGCTGCTCGGGTAGTCGTGGCCGCGGTCGACCCGGAACGACATGTTCGACGTCGTACGACATCGTGGAGGTCGTTCCGGGTCGGATCCCCCCGACCCGGCACGGCCTAGACGAACGCGGCCTGCCCGGTGATCGCCCGCCCGACGATGAGCGTGTTCACCTCGCGTGTGCCCTCGTACGAGTAGATCGCCTCGGCGTCCGCGAAGAACCGGGCCACTCCCTTGTCGAGCACGATGCCGTTGCCGCCCTGGACCTCGCGGCACCAGCCGACGGTCTCGCGCATCTTCGCGGTCGCGAACGCCTTCGCCAGGGCGGAGTGCTCGTCGCCCCCGACACCGGCGTCCTGCATCGCCGAGGCCTGCGTGCAGAGCGCGATCGACGCGGTGATGTTCGACAGCGACTTCACGAGCAGGTCCTGCACGAGCTGGTGCGACGCGATCGGCTTGCCGAACTGGATCCGTTCGCGGGCGTAGGAAAGGGCTGCCTCGTACGCGCCGACCGCGATGCCGACGGCCTGCCAGGCCACCTCGGTGCGGGTCAGGCGCAGCACCTCGGCCGTCGACCGGAACGAGTCCGCACGCTGCAGTCGACGCGACTCGGGCACGCGGACGCCCTGCATGACGATGTCGGCGTTCTGCACCCCGCGCAGCGCGATCTTGTCCTCGATCTTGGTGGCGGTGAAACCGGGGGTGTCCGTGGTGACCAGGAATCCCTTCACCTGCTCGTCCGCGACGTCCTTCGCCCAGATGACGACGACGTCGGCGAAGGTGGCGTTGCCGATCCAGCGCTTCTCACCGTCGAGCACCCACGTGTCGCCGTCGCGCCGGGCAGTGGTGCGCAGTCCGCGGGCGGAGTCACTGCCGGACAGCGGTTCGGTCAGGCCGAACGCCCCGATGAGCTCGCCGGCCGCCATGCGCGGCAGCCACTCGCGCTGCTGCTCCTCGCTGCCGGCCACCGCGATCGAGTTCATCGCCAGGCCGGACTGGACGCCGATGAACGTCGCGACGCTCGCGTCGACCCGTCCGAGTTCGAGCGCCGCCCACCCGCGGTACACGGCCGAGTTCTCGAACTGGCGCACGAGCGGGATCCCCGGCCCGTACATGCCCAGCTCGGCCAGAGGGGCGATCACCTGCATCGGGAACTCGGCACGTGCCCAGTACCCGTCGGCGATGGGCGCGACCTCGTGTTCGAGGTACTCGCGGAGCCGCCCGATCGACGCGCGCTCCGGCTCGGTCAGCTGCTGTTGGAAGCCGTAGAAGTCCGATTCGAGGAGGCCCGTCGTGGGCGTCAGCGTTGACATGGAACCAACGATGCATCATTCTCGAAAACGTTGCAAGGGAGGGTCGCGTGTACACATCGGATTCTGCGCTGCGCGCCTTCCGGGAGGCCCGCCACACCTTCATCGACGGCGCACGGATCGACATGGGCGCCTTGGCTGCCGCACTCGGCGTGGACCGTACGTCGCTGTTCCGGTGGGTGGGCAACCGTGACCGGTTGCTGTCCGAGATCCTGTGGTCCCTCGCAGTCCCGACGCTCGACCGGGCGTCCCGCGCTGCCGACACGATCGGGTCGACCGGCGCAGCACGCATCGTCGACGTGCTCGACCGGTTCACCGTCGACCTCATCGACGCCACCTACTTCCGCGCGTTCCTCACCCGCGAGCCCGCGCGGGCGATGCGCCTGCTGACCACCTCGGAGAGCGACGTGCAGAGCCGGTTCGTCGACCGGATCACCGCACTCGTCGTCGAGGAACAGTCGTCCGGCGAGTTCGATCCGGCCCCGCTCTCCGCCGAGGAGCTCGCCCGGCTGCTCGTCCGGATCTCAGAGTCGTTCACCTACGCTGAGTTCATCTCCGGTGAGGCCCCCGACCCTGTCCGGGCACGCGCCGCGTTCGAGTACGTGCTGCGCCCCGCCGCCGATCACGCCACACCCGCACCTCCGATCGGAGACCGATGACCATCGACGAGTACCCGTTCCGCCGCCTCTACCCCACGCGCTGGAACGACAACGACATGTTCGGGCACGTCAACAACACGATCTACTACTCGGCGATGGACAACGCGTCGACGTACTGGTTCCGCGAGCAAGCGGGGCTCGACCCGTTCTCGTCGGAGTGGATCGCCGTGCTGGTGTCGTCGAGCTGTCGATTCGTCGAGTCCGCCGTGTGGCCGGACGTCATCGAGGTCGGGATGCGGTCCAAGCACCTCGGCACCACGAGCCTGTCGTGGGAGTTCGGCCTGTTCCGCCAGTCAGACGGCGCGCTGCTCGCCACCGGCGAGTTCGTGCACGTGATCATCGACCGCGAGGGTGCCCGCCGACCGATCCCCCTGCCTTCGGCGCTCCGCGAGCTCGTGACCGGCACGATGGTCGCCCAGCAGCCCGCCGTCGCCGACTGACGCTGCGCGCGGCGCAGAGAACGTGTCAGGGGCGGTAGTCGTCGCGACGGGGCTGGTTCAGCCGCGCCGCGAGGTCGTCGCCCGCGGGCTTCCCGCCGTTCAGGGTTCCGAGCACCTTCGCGATGGTCGACAAGACGAAGCCGATCCCCCGGCCGATGGCGTGTGCGAAGTGCATGACGTCCCCTCTCGTCACCCCATGCTAGCCCGCGGCCCGAGGACTGCTCAGGACTTGAGGGCTGCGAGCTCGAGGTTGATGTCGTCCGGATCCTGCACGGACAGGATCACCATGCCGGCGTCCCCGAGGTCGGTCACCTCGCCGTGCTCGACCCCCGCGGCATCGAGACGTGCGGCCGCCTGGTGCAGCTCGTCGACCGAGCCCACGACGAAGCTCACGTGGTCGAGTCCCACCGTGTCCGGGTTGAACGTCTGCCCCGCCGGAGCGACCGGGCGCAGGCCGAAGACCTGATCGCCGAGCCGGAACACGGAGCCGCCGTAGAAGCGCTCGCGGTCCTCGCGCACGCCGGGCTCGTCGACCTGGTCGCTGAAGTCGATCGCCGGGTCGGTGCCGAGCAGCTGCTGGTAGAACGCCTTGCTGCGGTGGATGTCGGTCACGGTGACGCGGACGTGGGCGAGGGCGGTCGGGCGTGCGAACGGTTCGGTCATGGTGGAGCTCCTCCGGGTTCGACCCGACGCAGGGCCGTCGGGTGCGCGCCGTGGTTGGAACGCGCACCCGAGGCAACGCTGTGCCCCTCCGAGCCGCCCGAGGCGGTGCGGCGACCGGACAGCGCCGCTAGATCAGCTCGTCGGTCAGGTGGTTCGGCGTACCGTACGTCGGGCGGACGACGCCCACCGAGACCCGCGCTGGTCCCATGCCGACGTATACCGTTCCCTCACTCACGTCGATGTACTGCACCATCGACGCCTTGTCGCTGTCGCCAGTCGTTCCGTTGCAGATGTTCGCCCATCGTTAGGAGGTGATGGTTTCTCTGACCGCGGCGTGCTACCGAAGTGAACGAGCGTGATCTCAACTGCCACGATGCAGCCCCTCATTCTGGCCCAACGGCCAATCCCTGAGACAATGTCAGGCACCCCTGACAGGAGCGTCCGACTAAGAGTGATCGGCGAGCGTGCTGCGAACGAAGTGCACCAGCGCGTCGAAGTAGCCCTCCGGCCTCGTCGCCACGAAGACGCGGCAGGCTTCCGTCGTAATGACGGCGTCCGGTAGTGCCAGCGCGTTGGCGATGGTGCCGACCCACCGATGATGGTCGGGCTGCGACGCCGTATGCGGTTCGATGTCAAGTCGGTAGGGCGCTGCACCGAAGAACATCCGCACGTCCTCATCATCGAACACCTCCTTCTCCGGCGCGACAGCCCCAGGCATGCTCATCACGTAGTTCTCGCCAGCGTCATTGCAATCGCTGTCGGTGACCGCGAGGGCGCGCAGACCAGCGCGACGCAGGATCGGCACCGTCTTCCGGAGGATGTCGTGGCTACCAACGGGGTGGAAAGAGACGCCGGCGAGCAGGTCGGGGTCCGCAGCTCGCAAGACTTCGGTCACGAGCGCCTGCGCAAAGTCGTCCTCCACGCAGATGGTCGCGTCGTTCTTGTGGTGAACGTTCAGGTATGAGTCCACCTGGTAGGTGCTGAGGCCAGTCGTCGCACTTACGGCCCCGCCCGGCTCCCTTCGCAGGTAGACCACTGATTCGCGAGAAAGGCGATCGAGAACAGCCGAGCTGTGCGTTGTGACGATGATCTGGTGCCTGCGGCGATCGGCGACCTCGACGAAGTACTCAGCCAAGCGCGACTGCGCGTCACCATGCAGCGACGTCTCGGGTTCTTCGATGACGAAGAGGCTCCGTTCTGGAGCGGTCTCCAGGAGATTGACCAGGTAGAACATCCGTCCCTCGCCGAACCCCATGTGGTTCTCGGAGTAGCGCTGACCGCTCCGAAGTACGCGTGCTAGATCGGCAGCCTGCTTACCGAGGATCACTCGCGTGAAGTCAGCTTCCTGGTACGACAGGCCAAGCACCTTCTGGAGCGCCAACCGCGTCTGCTCCTGCACAGGGTGAGATGGGCCGAGCTCTACCCGAGCTCCGCCGTATACGGAGAAGTCACGCTTCTCAATCTTCGGCAGGAACGATGTGAGCCCGACGTAGTGCGTCAACCGCTCGGGCTGCCGCTTATAGCCGGACCACTCCTTATTTGCACGACTGACGGTCACCTGCTGTGTCGCTTGCGTCGCGGCAGCGTAGTCGTAAACGACACGTGCTTCATCGCTGAACGGCTGGGGGTCCAGGGCCGATACCGGGAAGTAGTCTCGCACGTAGTTGCGCGGGCCGAAGTCTGAACCAAGGGGGCGGTATGCGCATGCGGCGAGCTGAGCGATCGTGCTCTTACCGGTCCCGTTCAGTCCTGACAGCGCAGTGACGGGCGAGCGAAGCTCCAGCCCAAGCGAAGCGACGCCGCGGAAGCCGCTGATCGTGATCTTCTCGAGGATCGGGCCGAAGTTGGTAAAGCGCTGCTTCTCTTGGAACTTCTTGCCCAGGTGGCGGCGGTTGTCATCGTGACTCAAACAAGGTCCCCAATCTCCGACCTGACTTTAGCTCGAAGTTCGCCTCCGGTTGAGCAGCCATCCCGCACCTACGAGGGCTTATGGAGAAGTTCGGCCTGATCGTCCGGTTCCCGGACGGGCCTACTTCCCAGCAGCTACAAGGGAGGGATGACGGGAATCGAACTCGCGTGGCCAGCTCGGAAGGCTGGTTGGCCGCCTCCATTTCTCGTCTGGAGCGTCGCCGGTCGGCGAGGTTCCAGCTCCGCTCGTGGCGCACTCCCTGCCGCCCCCGGCCCCCTCATGTCCCAAGTGGCTTCGGCATGCCGTCCGGCATCGTCGTCTCGCGACGCGCCCGTTTTCAACTTCTACCTGCCCTTCACACGCCTGGAGGCCATTGATGCAATACGAAACCACCCCCGCCCGAGCACACGCGGTCGCCATGCATACCCCTCGCGCTGTGCGCGAAGCGCAAGCCCGCGGCGGCGACCTCGCGTCCCTGAGGCGTGCGCAGCAGTACGGCCAGCATCCGGGAGCGGTGAACCGAACGCCGCCCCGCTGAGCGAACTTCCGCCCATGCGGGGCGTCACCGGATAGCTGCCCTCGCAACTAGCCGAGTCTGCCGCCGCCGACCTCAACGCGGTGCGCCTCGATCCCGGCACACCTCGATTGGGGACCGACTGAAGCGGCGGCGCTACTTTCCGCAGAAGAGTGGCCGGGAGTGAAGCGATCTCGTCCTAACTCCATGCAAAGCCCCCGTCACTCCTCCGGCAGCGACGGGGGCTTTTCGTCGTGTCGGCCGCTCACCGTGGTCGGGTTTGCGCTCAGACGCCCCCCGGCCCCGCCCGACAACGAGGCCTCCCGCGATTTGGATGAAGGCCGCGGGTGGCCCGCCCCGGCGACAACACTGTCCAGACGCCAACGACCCCTCCGGCCTGATGGTGTTCATGGTCCGAGGCAACCACTCGCCGTGCCCTAGCCCGACCCGCGCGTCGGCGGTGACCGACGCAGAAAAATGACCGTTGCCCATGTTTTGACGCCTTGCAGCCACAAAGGCCGCTACAGTCAACTCATGAGTGGTGGGATGGAAGCAGCGGCGGCGGCGGCGATAGGTAAAGCGATCACGAAGGCGGCCGCGGCCGACGCAGCCGATCAAAAGGCACTGAACAAGGCCCTCGTCGAAGCGGTTCGCGACACCCCGAACTTCCAGAAGGCCGTCGAGCACTACGGCGAGCGGGCAGCGGTTCGGCAGGGCATCAGCACATGGCTTCTTAAGCTGTTCGGCCGAGCGATCAGGGTTCCAAGCGAGTATCTGGACACCAAAGCCGCAGACGACCTAGCCGGGAAGCTGGACAACATTCCCGACGAAGACCTGCAGCCACCCAAGCGATCCATCGCAGCCCCCGCGTTCGAGGGACTTGGCCATGTAGTTGACGAGCCAGGGCTGCGTGACCTCTACCTCGAACTGCTAGCACGGGCCGTGGACGCAAAGTACGCCGACATGGCTCATCCATCATTTGTTGAAGTGATCCGGCAGCTATCGGCGGAGGAAGCGGAGTTGCTGCGTCACTACTTGGCCGCCTCCGCCGGGGACTCGAACATCCCGATCGTCTCCCTGCAATCCGCAGTGCGGCCCGGCATCGGTACCACGCTGATCTACCGGCACTTGTTGGATATCCGCGACGACAACGGGCAGCCCGAACTGAACACCTCCATCCCAACCTACGTGGACAACTGGATTCGGCTCGGTCTGTTGGAAGTTCACTACGACGCTTTCCTTACGGACGACAGCGCCTACAGCTGGGTTGAGGCTCGACCAGAGACCGCTTCGGCTCGCTCCACTGTTGAGGAGCGGGTCGCTCCTGTTCCGAAGGAAGGCGAACAGCAGGAGTCGTACATGCTCGACATCCAGAAGGGCTACATGACTGCGACGTCGTTCGGGAAATCCTTTGCGCTCGCCGTCGGCATGTTCGGGGAACTGGCACGTCAGATGGACTGATGAGCACCGTCTGACTACGTTTGCTTGCCAGGAACCGAAAGAGCGTCGGTCGTGCGCCGGGCGAAGACTCCCGCGACGACGGCCCCGCGTCGTGTGACGCGGACGCTAAATAGCGCGATCGGACGTCTGCAGTTCACACTCGACGGCACGGAGCCTTGGCTGATCGATGGGCCTGGAGTTGGGCACGAGGCGCTCGGGCTCATCCAGGCCGCGGCCAAGATGCGCAAGAAGCACCCAGACGCCGCGACGGAGGCAGCCAATCGAGGAAGATTGCTAGGCCTTGACGTTTCGCGGGCCAACGAGCTGTCGCAACACATCCTCGACTACGAGGCTGTGGGACGGTCCGAGCCGCTAGCTAGGGAGCTAGGGGCCCGCGCTAGTGCATACGTCGCGAATCGCTTAGGTAGCGCCGCGTAATGACGAGCTAGCAACTCTCATCACCTAGAAGGGCGCATTGGAGAAGCTGAACGAATTCAGCGCACCTTCAACAGTCGAGCCGTCATCCAATGTCATGATGACGTTGTCGCCGAAACGGAGCGCTTCCAGCACCTCACGGTTGTACCCCTCCTCCTTATCCATCAGATACATACCGCGCAGCTGAGGCATGATCTTTCCAGCCCGCTCGCTATTCGATGCCGGGGCGGACGACGGTGTCCTCACCTCCGCCGAACTAAACCGGATTTCACGCAGTAGATCGAGCACCTCATCAAGTTTGTCATCGCTTGATCGTGTCCGCTCGGGGACTGACTCCGCTTCGCGAACTCCAGCCGCAGCTTCCCGAACCGCCGCATCAGCATCTGCCGCAAGTCGGTCCCACTTCTCCTCAAACTCCTCTTCAAGGCGACGATCACTCAGTGACCGATCTGCCGCGCCGTTAATCGCCTGTAGCAACTTGAACATATCGCTCTTGTCGCTGAAGTTCGTCATTTGGAAGTTTTTGATAGGACCGTCATAGTCCGCCGGCTTCATACCGACAAAAACCGCGCAAAGGCGCTTCATGTTGCCATTCCGCAACGTTCGAAGCGCGCCAGCTTCGTAGTTGAGCCAGGCAGCGTTCTTGTTCTGCGGGGTCAGGAAGAGCACTCCGACACGAGCCTCGGCAAGATTCTTCTCAATCGTATCGAACCAAGCATCGCCCTTCTCGGTGTCGCTGGATATGAATGGCTCGCACTCCTGGATGACGCGAGGAAGCCAGTCGGCGAACGCTTCAGCCACCGACTTGCTCGCACTTCTGGACCAACTCACAAAGACCTTCACGTTTCGGAGCATAGCTCAGATGCGCGACGGGAATGCTCAGCGGAACACGTCGCTGAGTTTCGCGCTGGCCTAGGCGTTATGCCTCAGGTTCTGGATCACCGACGCGCACGTCGCCGATTGCTTTCCAGAGGTGGTTCGGCGTGCCGAAGCGGTGCGCCGTGATCGAGACCGCTTGCTCGCGGACGAACGGCAGGATCTCGAGCCGGCCGGCCTCCGTCACCGGGCCGCCGTACACCGCGACGTCCGGACGCCCGCCGATCGCCGAGTACAGCGCCGACGTGTCGCCGCCGATGAGCCGGACACGGGTCGACGGACCCGCCGCGATCGACGACGCGAAGGCCTCGTCAGGGACCGACTGCGACACGGATCGCACGATGGGCAGCGAGCGGATCGCCGAGGTGACGGCCGAGGGCAGCGCCCCCGCCGTCGAGACCTCGATCGTCGTACCGGCCCGGAGTGCGGCGGCGACGACACGGACGAGCTCGGGCACAGCGTCCTCGTCCTGGGACGCGAGCCGCACCTGCACCGACGGGAACGGCAGGTACCGCGCGATGTTCCGCTCGGCGCTCAGGGCCGAGACGTCGGTCGCGGTGCCGAACAGCGTCGACCAGGCCTGCTCGTCGGACGCCAGCGCACGGTCGAGCGCCGGCGACGACACCTCGGCCGCCCGGACGAACGCCCGGATCGGGGCGGACGGAACCGCCGAAGCGGTCGCAGCAGCGGGCGTCCACGACCCGAGCCCGAGCAGGTAGTTCAGCCCACCGGCCTTCGTGCCCGCGCCGACGGCCGACTTCTTCCACCCACCGAACGGCTGGCGGCGGACGATCGCGCCCGTGATGCCGCGGTTGACGTAGAGGTTGCCCGCCTGGATCCGGCCGAGCCACGTCCCGATCTCGGCCGGGTCGAGCGAGTGCAGGCCCGAGGTCAGGCCGTAGTCGACCTCGTTGACGATGTCGATCGCTTCGTCGAGGGTGTCGGCGGTCATCATGCCGAGGATCGGACCGAAGTACTCGGTGCGGTGGAACTCCGAACCGCGGCGGACGCCCTGACGGACACCCGGGCTCCAGAGCTTTCCGGTCTCGTCGAGCTGCTTCGGCTCGACGGCCCAGGACTCGCCCGCGCCGAGCGTCGTCAGGCCGTCGAGCAGCTTGCCCGCCGCCGGCTCGATGACCGGGCCCATCTGCGTCGCGGCGTCGGTCGGGTAGCCGACGGTGAGTGAGGACACGGCGTCGAGGAGCTGGTTGCGGAAGCGCTTCGACTTCGCGACCGACCCGACCATCACCACGAGTGACGCGGCCGAGCACTTCTGACCGGCGTGCCCGAAGGCCGAGGCTACGACGTCCTTCACCGCGAGGTCGAGGTCCGACGACGGGGTGACGATGACGGCGTTCTTGCCCGAGGTCTCGGCGAGCAGCGGCAGGTCCGGACGGAAGGAACGGAACAGCTCGGCGGTCTCGTAGGCACCGGTGAGGATCACCTGGTCGACCATCGGCGAGGCGATGAGCTGCTGGCCGAGCTCGTTCTCGGACACCTGCAGGAACGCGAGCACGTCGGCCGGGGCGCCGTGGGCGTCGAGCGCGGTCTCGATGATCGAGGCGAGGACGGCCCCGGAGCGCTCGGCTGGCGGTGCCGGCTTGAGGACCACGGCGGACCCGGCGGCCAGCGCGGCCAGGGTCGAGCCCGCGGGGATCGCGACCGGGAAGTTCCACGGCGGCGCCACGAGGGTCAGGCTCGCCGGGGTGAACGTCGCGCCGTCGACCTCGTCCAGCTGCGACGCGAGCGTGCCGTAGAAGTGCGCGAAGTCGATCGCCTCGGACACCTCGGGGTCGGCCTGGTCGATGGTCTTGCCGGTCTCGGCGGCCATGACCTCGATGAGTGCGGCGCGGTTGGCCTCGAGCGCGTCGCCGACGGCGTGCAGCACGGCGCCACGAGCGCCACCGGACCAGGTGCCCCAGACGGCACCGGCGGCCCTGGCGCGGCCGAGCGCGGCGTCGAGCGCCGTGGCGGAGTCGACCCGGGCCTCCTGGACGGCGCGGACGCCGAGCGTCGACGACGCAACGCGTGCGGTGATCGCGTCGCCCCACGAACGGACGGAGGCGACCGACGGGTCGCTGTCCGGCGTGTTCTCGAACCGACCCGGTCCGGGGCGTCCGACGGCCGCGTAGCGGTCGGCGACGCGGTGGGACGCCGGGGCGGCGAGGCCCTCCGGCGTGGCGAGCGGCACGAGCGAGGCGCGGAAGCGCTCTTCTTCGCGGGCGAACAGCGGCGGCGAGGACACCAGCGAGAAGACCGCCGACATGAAGTTGTCCTGCGAGGCGCCTTCCTCGAGGCGACGGATCAGGTACGCGATCGCGACGTCGAACTCGCCGGGGTGCACGACCGGCGTGTACAGCAGCAGCGAACCGACGGTGCGGCGGACGGCTTCGGCCTGGCCCTGCGCCATGCCGAGCAGCATCTCGAACTCGATGCCGTCCCGCACGCCCCGCTCACCGGCGAGCAGCCACGCGTGCGCGACGTCGAACAGGTTGTGCCCGGCGACGCCGACGCGGACGTTCTCGACGCGCGACGGCGTGAGCGCCCAGTCGAGCACGCGCTTGTAGTTGGTGTCGGAGTCCTGCTTGGTGTGCCAGGTGGCGAGCGGCCAGCCGTGCACCGAAGCCTCGACCTGCTCCATGGGCAGGTTCGCGCCCTTGACCAGGCGGACCTTGATGCCGGCACCACCGCGGGCCCGGCGAGCGGCGGACCACTCCTGCAGCTGCTCCATCGCGGCGAGGGCGTCGGGCAGGTACGCCTGCAGCACGATGCCGGCTTCGAGGCCGAGGAACGCGGGCTCGTCGAGGAGCTTCGTGAAGACCGCGATCGTCAGGTCGAGGTCCTTGTACTCCTCCATGTCGAGGTTGATGAACTTCGCCGGGGTCGCGGCGGCGGCACGCTCGAACAGCGGGCGGAGCTGCTCCACGATGTCGTCGACGGCGTGGTCGAACGCCCACGGCGAGTGCGGGTGCACGGTCGACGAGACCTTGATCGACACGTAGTCGACGTCGTCGCGGGCCAGGAGCTTGTGCGTGCCCTCGAGCCGGCGTGCCGCCTCGCGCTCACCCAGCACGGCCTCACCGAGCAGG
Source organism: Curtobacterium sp. ABR8 (assembly GCF_057812125.1). NCBI lineage: Bacteria > Bacillati > Actinomycetota > Actinomycetes > Micrococcales > Microbacteriaceae > Curtobacterium > Curtobacterium sp. ABR8. The sequence continues at coordinate 1,648,115 of NZ_CM173818.1, read as the reverse complement.
TTCACGTTGAGCCGGACGCCGTCCCGCTTGATCTTGGCGATCGCGGGGCCGAGCTTCGAGTCGGTCGCGTCGACGATGAGGTGGCCGACCATGCCACGCAGCACCCGGCGGGCGATGGGCACGACGACGTTCGGCAGGACCGGTGCCATGCCGCCACCGAGGCGCACGAGTCCGCGCATCGCGGCGGGCAGGAACCCGGGGGCGCCGGGCGCGATCTGCCGGAGCTTGCGTGCGGCGACGGCGAGGTCTTCCGGACGGACGACGCCGTCCACGAAGCCGACCGCGAAGTCCAGACCGGCGGGGTCGGCGAGCACCCCGGCGAGCTGCTTGGCAGAGCCGTCCACCGGGAACGACTCGGCCTCGGCCAGCCACTGTCGGACGAGTGCGACGGACTGGTCCGCCAGGGCGTCGTGGTCGGTGGCGGGGTGCTCGTGCAGGGTCGTCATGGGATCAGTGTGGAGGCCCGGGATACGGTAGCGGAAGCGACCGTTCCTGATGGGTACCGTTCAGTTGCACTACCGAATCCGCTGGGACCCCGCTACCGTCGGATCATGCTCGACGTCCGCCGCCTGGTCCTGCTCCGCGAGCTGTCGATTCGCGGGACCATCGCGGCCGTCGCCGAGGCCATGAACTTCACCCCATCGGCGGTGTCGCAGCAACTCAGCGCTCTGGAACGCGAGGCCGGGGTCCAGCTCCTGCGCAAGGCCGGACGGCGGTTGCAGCTCACCCCGCAGGCCGAGGTGCTCGTCGCCGCCGCCGGCCACGTGCAGGACGTGCTCGAGCAGGCCCAGGCGCAGGTCGAGGACACCCTGCCGTCCGTCCAGGGGCGGGTGCGCGTCGCCGTGTTCCAGTCCGCCGCCCTGGCCCTGATGCCGAACGCGCTGCACGAGATGGCCACCCAGCACCCCGACGTCCGCGTCGAGATGGTGCAGCGCGAGCCCGAGACCGCACTGAACGAGACGTGGGCGCGCGACTTCGACATGGTCATCGCCGAGCAGTACCCGGCGCACGCCGCACCGCACCTGTCCGGACTCGACCGCTCCGACCTGACCACCGATGCGGTCCGGCTGGCGCTGCCGCCGCTCGACACGGCGCTGTTGCCGGTCTCGAGCCTCGAGGACGCCGAGGCCCTGCCGTGGGTGATGGAGCCGCGCGGGACGGCCTCGCGGCACTTCGCCGAGCAGGTGTGCCGACGCTGGGGCTTCGAGCCGGACGTCCGCTACGAGACCGCCGACCTGCAGACCCAGATCCGCCTGGTCGAGTCCGGCAACGCCGTCAGCTTGATGCCCGACCTGATGTGGACCGGGCGCACGACGACCTGCCGTCTGCTCGAACTCCCCGAGCAGCCCCGTCGCACGATCTTCACGGTCGTGCGCGCGGCCGGGGCGTCCTCGCCCGCGGTCCGTGCGCTGCGCGCAGCCCTCGAACGCGCCGCGGCGGCCGTCGGCGACTGAGGGGACCCGTTCGCGATCCGGCTGACTGTGCCGAGACCGAACCGAGACCTGACGGGCCGTCAGGATCGCGGGATCGACGACACCTCCTCGGTGAGGGCACTTCTCGGTGCCCCGTCCGGTATCCGAGGGGGATCCCATGAGTCAGCCCTGCACGTCCACCACGCGTCGCGTCGCCGCGATCGGCGCCGCCGTCGCCATCGTCGCCGCCTCGTCGGCCCTGGGCATCGGCGCCACGACCGCCGTCGCCGCCGAGGAACCGACCGCGACCAGCACCGCGACACCGGCGGCGACCAGCACCGACACACCGGTGGCGGCGAGCGCCGCGACACCTGCTGCGTCCGCCTCGCCCGAGATGCCCGTCCCGACCGACGCCCCCGACGAGCAGCCGGGAGGCGCGACTCCCGCTCCGACGCCGGCTCACGCCGCCGAGTCGGAGACCCCACTGCCCGCTGCGCCCGCCGACGACGACGACGGCAGCGACCTCGCGTTCACGGAGCCGTCGACCGAAGACGCCCCGCTCGTCCTCACCGCGACCGCCGGCACCCCGTTCTCGCACACCTTCGAGACCACCGGCGGCAACGGCACCGTGGGCTACGCCATCCAGGACGCCCCGTCAGCGGCGTACAGCGTCAACGTGGAGACCGGCGTCCTGAGCGGCACCCCGACAGAAGCCGGCACGTTCGACTTCGAGGTCGTCGCGTTGAGCGGCTCGACCCAGATCACCGAGTACGTGGAGCTCACCGTCTCCCCCGGTGCCCCCGTGGGCGTGACGTTCGGGGTCGCGACGCCGGACCACGACGGCCTCTGGCAGGTCGACGCCGACGGCACGATCTGGGAGCAGGCCGCCGGGCAGGGCCGAGTGCGCGTCGTGCCGGACGTCCCCGTCGCCGAGGACACCCCGCTCACCCTCGCCGGGCTCGCCGTCGACGCCTACGGCAACCGAACCACCCCCGGCGGTGACGACGACTACCCGCGATCAACGGTCAGCAGCACGGACGACTCCGACGTGACGACGTGGAACGACGGAGACTCCTCGACGACCGTGACCTTCGGCGGGACCGGTACCCGGACCGTGACGGTCTCGGAGGGCGGCGTCTCCACGGCGTTCGACGTGGTGGTCGGGGCCGACGGCGCCGACGAACCCGCCGCCCCGGACACCATCACGTTCGACGAGCAGTCGACGCCGGAGTCCCCGATCCGCATCGACACGATCGCGGGCGAGCAGATCGAACGCACCTTCACCGCCACCGGGTCCTCGAGCGAGCTCCACTACGTGCTGCTGACCGGTGCCACCGCGTTCCCCGTCCCGGGCAACGAGCACCCGATCGCGCCGCTCGGGCTCACCGTCGGCGACACCAGCGGGGTCTTGAGCGGCGCCCCGACGGTGGCCGGTGAGTACGACTTCCAGGTCATGGCGACGAACGGCTCCCGCGCAGCCACCCAGTACGTGCACCTGTCGATCCGTCCGGCCGCCACCGAGGAACTCAGCCTGCTCGTCGGCACGATCGGGTCCCCGAGGGGCTGGCTCCGCGACACCGAGGGGCTGCGCGAGGTCTTCGCGGAGAGCGGGGAGTCGATCCCGTTCGACGCGGTCCCGGTGACGCAGGGGTCGACGATGGCCATCCGTGTGACGGCCCTCGACGCGTTCGGGAACAGCACGCAGGAGTCGGACGGCGCACAGCCAGTCGTGACGAGCACCGTGTCCAGCGACGAGGTCTCGCTCCCGCACGGACCGTGGGAGCCCCGCGTCGCGTTCCCGCACGCGTCGCCGCACACGATCACGGTCGCACTCGGTGACGTCTCGACCTCGTTCGACGTGGACGTGCAGCCCACGGCCGCCGCCGTCGGCACCACGACCCCGACCGCCGGTACCGGCGCCCTCGCATTCACGGGAGCGGAGACGTCCGGCCCGCTCGCCTGGGCGCTCGGCCTGCTGGCCGCCGGCGGCGGGCTGCTCGTCCACCGCCTGCGTCGCCGACGCGCCTGACGCGGTGGACCGCGCCGGATGACGGACGGGAGGCCCGTGGCGGATCCGCCACGGGCCTCCCGTCCGTCGCGGATTCCCGCACGGACCCCCAACCATGGTCACATTCCGATCACCGAAGCCTGAACGGCCCCGCAGCCGCACTACGATCCGAGCAGGCCGAAACTCTCGGCAGATTCTCACGATCCGGCCACCCAGCCGGACCTGAACATGGGGGGAACCCGTGCACCGCAGCACCTCCGCCGTTCGTCGCGCATGCGCCGTCGGCACCACCGTCGCACTCGTCGGTCTGACCACCGGTCTCGGCATCATGTCCGCGACCGCCGCCAGCGCCGTCGAGCCGGTCGACTCGACGCAGCCCGTCGTCTCCGAGGAGACCCCGGCACCCGTCGACCAGGCGGAGACGCCCGCACCGACCGACGACCCGTCGGCCCCCGCAGACGAGACCCCCGCCCCTGCCCCCGCCGAGGAGACCCCGGCCCCGACCCCGAGCGACGACGCGACCGCCCCGGCCGACGAGCCGGCCGCCCCGGAGACCACGGCTCCGGCCGCCGAGACCCCGGCGCCGACCGCGAAGCCGACGCCGGACGTGACCACCAAGGCCGCCGACGCCTCCGTCACCATCGACGGCGCGGCGAAGGTCGGCACGCTCCTGAGCGCCGTCGTCACCGGCTTCGACGAGGACTCCTCGTACAAGTACGTCTGGGCTGACCAGGACCGCAACGTCCTGTCGAAGACCGCGACCTACCGCATCGACCCCACCGACGTGCGCAAGACGATCACCGTCACGGTGACCGGCACGCTGCCCGGCGCCACGGACACCACCTCGGTGACCTCCGACGCGACGGCGCCCGTCAGCCAGACCCCCGCTTTCCTCGGCGAGGACGGCAAGCCGACGAAGGCCGGCGCCGACGTCGACCACCCGCTCGAGCTGAGCGCCACCGCCGGTGACGCGTTCTCGTACACGTTCCGTGCGCAGGGCTTCCCGGAGCCGACGTACAAGCTCGCGTACTTCTTCGACGAGGATGCCGAGTTCAACGACTCCCCCGCCGACCAGCTGCCCGACGGCCTGACCTTCGACGCGTCGACCGGTGAGCTCAGCGGTGTCACGACCTGGAGCTCCGACTGGACCTTCGCCGTGACCGCGACCAGCGGCACCGAGACCGTGACGCAGTACGTCGACCTGACCGTCGAGGCAGCAGCACCGCTGGGCGTGGTGGTCTTCACGACGGACCGTGCCGGCGCGTTCGACTTCGACGACGACGACACGAGCACCCGGACCACCTGGGTCATCGACCCGGAGGGCAAGGTCTACACGATCACCATGAAGGGTGACGGCGAAGGTGGGTCCGTCGGGACCGAGGTCGACGGTGGTCGACCGACCATCAAGCAGGGCGGCACCCTGGTCGTCTCCGGCAACCTGGTCGACCGGTACGGCAACGAGATCCTCGACGAGAACGACGAGTCGATCGTCCCGACCGTCACGTCCGACGTCGCCAGCGACGTCATCGCTCCGGACCCCGACCTGGACTTCTTCGGTCTCGTGAACGTCACGTTCCCGCACGCGTCGATCCACAACCTGACCGTCGCCGCCGGCGAGTTCAGCACCTCGTTCGCGGTGGACGTCCAGCCGACCGCGGTCCCGGCCGTTCCCGGCGTCGCAACCCCGGTCACCCCGGTGCCCGCGGCCGCACCGGTCACCCCGACGAACCGTGGCGGCCAGCTCGCATACACGGGTTCGGACGCCACCGGCGCCCTGCCCTGGGCCCTCGGCCTGCTCGTCGCCGGTGCCGGCCTGATCGGCGCCCGCACCCTGCGCCGTCGCCGCGCACAGCGCTGACGGACAACGAGCGCTGACGGCCCCCGTCGTCTCCCGTCCGTCGCGTGCCCGCGTGACGGACGGGAGGCCCACCTCGGCCCCGCCTGACCCCGCACCGGGGCGGCGGGGCCGTTTCCGTGCCACCGTCGGTAGCGTGGGCACCATGCCCACGCTGCTGCACATCGACTCCTCGGCCGACCTCGCTCACTCCCGTTCGCGCGCGCTGACCGCCGCGTTCGCCGACGCCTGGCGCGCCCGCGGACCGGAGTACACGGTGGTCCGCCGCGACCTGCACGTCGACCAGCTCCCGCACCTCGAGACCTCGGCGCTGCACTGGGCAGCAACGGACCGCACCGCGGACGAGACCGTCGCACCCGAGGCCGAGGCGCTCCGCCAGGAGGTCATCGACGAACTCCTCGCCGCAGACGTCGTGGTGGTCGGTTCGCCGCTGTACAACTACACGGTGCCGTCGACGCTCAAGGCGTGGATCGACCGCGTCCACGTCCCCGGCGTCCTGGCCGGCGACGTGCAGCCCCTGGCCGGCCGTCCGGTCGTCACCGTGGTCACCCGCGGCGCGACGTACGACGCCGGCACTCCGACCGAGGACTGGGACCACGGATCGCCCGTCCTGCACCTCATCCTCGGCACGGCGCTCGGCATGAAGCCCTACCCGATCACGGTCAGTGCGACCCTGGCCGACCGGCTGCCCGACCTCGCGCCGCTCGCCGAGCACGCGTCCGCCGAGTTCGCCGACGCGAAGACGACGCTCGAGCGCTTGGCCACCACCCTCGGCTGACGTCAGGAAGCGTTCGCGAGCTGGTGCACCCGTTGTGCGGAGAGCCCGAGCACGGACGCCATCTCCGCGTACGTGTACCCCTCGGCCCGCATCCGCGTCACCACGTTCCGCGCGAGCCGAGCCGCTTCGGCCCCGTCCTGCCGTGCCTGCTCAGCGAGTGTGCGGGACGCTTCCCAATCGGCACGGGCGTCGTCGGGGAGGACGAACTCGACGTCGATCGCAACGTCCTCCTCCGGGACGTCCAGTGTCAGGGCGACGCACTCCCGCGCCATCCACGTGACATCGGCGACTCGCCGGGCCTGTGTGACCGCGCCGGCCGCGGGGATCTCGATCGCCCACCAGCGGCCCTCTCGGCGCGCATTCGCTCGGTACGTCGTCGTCATCGTGCCTCCGTTCATCGCCAGCTGTCCGGTGCATCCGGGAAGATCCTGAGCACCTGCCGCACCACGCCGGGGCTCAGCTCTCGGTGCCTCGGTACGACGAGGCGACCACCGTCGGGTCCGCGCCAGACCTCGTGGCTCCCTCGGGTTCGGTCCAACCACCACCCCCGATGCCGGAGGAACGTCGTGACGGCCCGGTGCTGAACAGCTCGCACCACGATATCAAGCCCTTCTAGTCAGATCCATCAAGGGCCACTAGAAATCCTGGCCTCGACACGAGTCTTCCAAAGCACCGTTCGTGGATCACGCGGGTGGCGCCGACCTGTGCAGACAGGCGGTCACCCACACGGCTGTGGAGGAACGATCAGGCGGGACGGATCTCGTCGGAACGTCCGAGCAGCTCCGCGTGGAACGCCGTCTGCGTCAGCGCGCTCGCGAGCAGGAACCCGGTCATCGACTCGATCCCGCCGCTGAACGGCACGCGCGCGGCGACCTCGAACAGCGTGGGCCGGTCGAGCACGTCGAGCGCCTCGGCGACGTGCCGTGACCGTTCCTCGCGGTGCCGCGCCAGCGTCCGTGCGCGGGCGACGACGTCGGTGAACCGGTACTCGTGGCCCGGGCAGACCTCGAGCCCGGCGTACACGTCGAGTCGGCCGAGCGACGCCAGGTAGTCGCCGAGCGGGTTCGTGGCGGTCCGACCGCCGAGGCCGATCCCGGAGTTGATCCGCGGCAGCACGTGGTCGCCGGTGAACAACAGTCCGTCGGCCTCGTCGACGAAGCACACGTGCCCGGCGGTGTGTCCGGGCGTCCAGAGCGTCCGGATGGTGCGACCGGGGATCGGCAGCACGTCGCCGTCCGCCAGCAGCAGGTCGGCGTACGGCGCCTCGCTCCGCCCGAGCCCGATCCGTCGCCCGCTTCCCCAGGCCGCGACGACGCCGTCGTGCAGTTCGGGCGGCAGGCCCCACGTGGCGATGTCGGCGTCGTTCTGCACGGCGTCGGTGCGCTCGCGGTCCAGCGCCTCGACCTCGAGCCCGTGCATCGCGACCCGCGCACCGGTCGCTCGGCGGATCGCAGCGGCGGCGCCGAGGTGGTCGGCGTGCAGGTGCGTGACGGCCACCAGGGACACGTCGTCGAGCGACCGACCGATCGTCGACAGTGCGGCGCGGACCTCGTCGACCCCGCCGTCGGCCGACCACCCGGGGTCGATCAGCGCGAGCGAGCCGTCCGCCCCCTCGACCGCGTAGACCAGGGTCGCGTCGGGCACACCGAACCGGAACGGCACCGCGAAGGTCCAGGTGCCCGCCCGCACCTGTTCGACGGGCGGCAGGACGCCGTCGCGGAGCGCGGCGGCCTGCACGGGGCTGATCGGTTCCGGAGCCGGCACTGCCGACGGGGGCACGGTCGTCACCCGCACCACATTACTGACGCGCGCCGATCCGCCCAGGGCGAGCCGGGCCTCCCGGCCGCACTTCGTGAGCAGGAATGGTCGAGTCGTCGCGCCGGACCCGACCATTCCTGCTCACGAAGCGCACTCCCCGCCCACGCAAGCCCAACCCGCGCCCGAGTAGACAGGGCGCATGGAGATCGCACCGATGCTGGCCAAGGCCGTCGCCGACGTCCCGGACCCCGACAGCGTGACCGGCGGCCTGCGGTACGAACCCAAGTGGGACGGCTTCCGCGGCATCGTGACGATCGACGGCGACGACGTCGAGATCGGCAGCCGCGGGGCGAAACCGCTCACCCGCTACTTCCCCGAACTCGTCGAGGCGTTCCGCGCCCAGTTCGGTGGCCGCGACCACCCGGTGGTGCTCGACGGCGAGGTGATCCTGCGTTCCGGCGAGCCCGGAGCCGAACGCCTCGACTGGGAGGCGCTGTCGCAACGCATCCACCCAGCGGCGTCGCGGATCGCGAAGCTCAGCGCCGAGACGCCGGCACAGTTCGTGGCGTTCGACCTGCTCGCGGCGGACGGCGACGAACTGGTCGACCTGCCGTTCGACGAGCGACGCGAACGCCTCGAGCAGCTCGCCAGCGGCATGTCCGACCCGCTGTTCGTCACGCGCACCACGCTCGACGTCGGACAGGCCCGCGAGTGGCTCACCACCTTCGAGGGCGCCGGACTCGACGGTGTCGTCGCCAAACGCCGGGCCAAGCCGTACGAGCCGGGCAAGCGGACGATGCTCAAGATCAAGCACCACCGGACAGCGGACGTCGTCGCGATCGGGTACCGCGTGCACAAGAGCGGTTCGGGGGTCGGGTCGCTGCTCGTCGGGTTGTACGGCGACGACGGCGAGCTCCGCCAGGTCGGCGGCGTCTCCGCCTTCTCCGACAAGCGCCGGCTCGCCCTGGTCGACGAGCTCGAGCCCGTCGTGCTCCGCGATGCGGACGGGAGGCCCGTCACCGGCGACGGGGAACGGTCGCGTTTCTCGTCGGGTCGCGACACGTCGTTCGTCCGGCTGGCGCCGGAGGTCGTGCTCGAGGTCCGGTACGACCAGATGGAGGGCGACCGCTTCCGGCACACGGTGCAGTTCGAGCGGTGGCGCCCGGACCGCGACGCGGAGTCGTGCGGCTTCGACCAGCTCGAGGTGCCCTCCGCGTACGACCTGCGGGATGTCCTGTCCTGACGCCTCGTTGTCCGTTTTTCGACGTGTTCGCGGCACCAGCAGGAAAGTAGTTAGGCAAACTAGCGACGCACTGCCAGCATGGTGCTCAGCAGCACGAGGCACCCATCCCGGGAGCCCCAGGATCGAAAGCGGATCGACATGAGCACCAGCACGCTTGTCCGCCACTCGCAGCGGAACCCCTTCACCGAGGTGCGCGAGGCACGCCGCCAGCGCACCCTCCAGCTCAGTGCGGTCATCAGCGCCATCGCCGGCGTGACCGCCACGGCGCTCGCCCTGGTCACGATCGGTCTGGGCTCGTGATCGTCGACGGCATCAGCGACGCGCACCGCGGCACCTGGTCGCGGCTGACCCGCCTGCACACGGCGAGCGTCGGACTGCCCCTGCAGACGTCGCGTGTCGACGACCCGGATCGGTCGACGGACACGCTGCCCGCCGTCTGACGGGTCGCGCTGGCCCGGGTCAGGGCTTCTTCGCTCGCGACGGCTGCACGCGCGGTGGTTCACCGGGCATCTTCGGGAAGTCCGGCGGGAAGGGCAGCTCGCCCTCGCCGTTCTCCAGGTCGCGCTCCCACCACTCCAGCAGCGTGGCAATGCTCGCGTGCTCGTCGTGCATCGCCTGCCACGGATCACCGATCGTCGCCAGACGTTCCGGGACCGTCCGGATCGTGAACGTCGTCGGGTCGGCTGTCGGCAGTTCGTCCCACGTGATCGGCGTCGACACCGCAGCGTGCGCCAGCGCCCGCGGACTGTAGGCACCGGCCATCGTGCGGTCGCGGTTCGCCTGGTTGAAGTCGACGAAGACCCGCTGGCCCCGCTCCTCCTTCCACCACGCCGTCGTGACCCGGTCGGGCATCCGCCGTTCGAGTTCGCGTGCGGCGGCGATCACGGCGTGCCGGACGTCGAGGAACTCGTGCTCGGGGGCGATCGGGGCGAACACGTGCAGACCGCGGTTGCCGCTCGTCTTGATCCACGCCGTCAGGCCCGCTTCCGCCAGGACCTTCCGGAGCTCCTGCGCCACCGGCACCGTGTCCGAGAAGTCCGTGCCGGGCTGCGGGTCGAGGTCGATGCGGAGCTGGTCCGGGTGGTCGCTGTCCTCGGCGCGCGACGCCCAGGGGTGGAAGACCACGGTGTTCATCTGCGCCGCCCACACCGCCACGGCCGGCTCGTCGACCACGAGCTGCGGGTGCTTCCGGCCGCTCGGGTACGTCACCGTGACCGATCGCACGTAGTCCGGGGCGCCCTTCGGCGGGTTCTTCGAGAAGAACTGCTCGCCGTCGACACCGCCGGGGAACCGCTGCAGCGAGATGGGCCGGTCGCCGTTGGCCCGGACGAAGGCGTCGCCCGCGGTCACCAGGTACTCGGCGAGGTCGAGCTTCGTGATCCCGGCGTCCGGCCAGAGCACGCGCGATGGACTGCTGATCCGGACCTCGCGGTCCCCGTCGGGCCCGGGTACCCGCACCGTCGTCGCTTCGCTCGCCATGCAGCGGAAGGTACTCGGTGCACGATGGACGAGTGAGCGCGTACCTCGGAGTGGACCTGGCGTGGGGGCTCGGCACCGCGAGCCGCGCCCCGAACGAGACCGGACTGGTCGCGATGGAGTCCGACGGCACGATCACCGATGCCGGATGGGCCCGCGGGGTCGACGACGTCGCCGACTGGATCGCGGCACACCTCGGGCCGCGGTCGCTCATCGCGGTCGACGCCTCACTCGTGGTGACGAACCCGACGGGCATCCGCGAAGCGGAACGGCAGGTCGGGCAGCGGTACGGCCGGTGGAAGGTCGCGGCGAACCCGACGAACCAGGCTTCCGCGGCGAGCGCCGGCGCCCACCTGCTCGACCGGCTCACCGAGCTCGGCGTCGACTACGTGTCCGACACCGCATCGATGCACGACAGGACCGGGCCGGCGGTGTTCGAGTGCTACCCCTACACGACGCTCGTCGGGGTGGAGGAGCTCGGCTACGACGTGGAACGTCCCCGCTACAAGCGACTCGACCTCCGGATCCCCGCTGCCGAGGCACGTGCCCGTCGCGCCGAGGCGTTCGACGAGCTCGTCCGGCGGCTGCGCGAGACGCCGCTCGACCCGGCGCTGCTGCTCGACTCGCACCCGCTGACAGCGCGGCTCGCCGACCCGTCGGTGCTGCACGGTCCGACGCACAAGCACCGCGAGGACCTGCTCGACGGCGCCCTCTGTGCCTGGACGGCGGCGTTCTGGGAGCGACACGGCGACCAGCGCGTGCAGATCCTGGGAGGCGATCCGCGCCTCCCGTCCGATCGCGCGGACGAGGCGGGCCGCCGGCCCGTCGTGGTGGCGCCCGCGCGCCCGTCGCAGCGGAGGCCGCGCGGCTAGGGTTGACCGGTGAGCACGACGAGCGAACCCCTGCACATCGGGCTGGTGTCGCTGCACACCTCCCCCGGAGACGAACCCGGGTCGGGCGAGGTCGGCGGCATGAACGTCGTCGTCCGGCACCAGGCCGAGGCGTTGGCCGACCGTGGCCACCACGTCGACATCATCACGCGGCGTTCGGCGCCGACGCAGCCGGACTCGGTGTCGCTCGTGCCGGGTGTGTGTCTGCGGTTCCTGTCGGCGGGTCCGGCGGAGCCGGTGCCGAAGGGCGAGCACGACGCGTTCATCGAGCCGTTCCGGCGCGAGCTCGAGCAGCTGGGGCCGTTCGACGTCCTGCACTCGCACCACTGGTTCTCCGGTGCCGCTGCGCTGCCGGTCGCCCGGGAGCGCGGCATCCCGCACGTGCAGTCCTTCCACTCGATCGCGGCCGACCCCGAGACACCGCTGTCCGAGGGCGAACGGCCTGAGTCAGCCGGGCGCATCGCGGGCGAGCAGCTGCTGGCCCGTGAGTCCGACGCAGTCGTCGTGGTGTCCGAGGCCGAGGCCTCGACGGTCCGGACGCGGCTCGGCGGTGCCGACGCGCGCATCTGGATCGTGCCGCCCGGGGTCGACGGGTCCGTCTTCCGCCCCGCGGCCGTCGGCGCGCGCCGAGCCGCCACCCCCTACGTCGTCGCAGCGGCTCGCGTCCAGCCGTTGAAGGGGCTCGACCTGGCCATCGAGGCGATCGCGGGCATCAGCCAGGAGGCCCGCCCCACGTTGGTCATCGCGGGTGATGCCTCGAGTGAGGCGGGTGACTACGTGGACGAACTGCGTCGGCTCGCCGCCGCGCGTGGCATCGCCGACCGCGTCACCTTCATCGGGCCGCAGTCGCGTGCCGACCTGGCGTTCCTGTTCCGTGGCGCGGCAGCCGTGCTCGTGCCGTCGCATTCCGAGACGTACGGTCTCGTGGCGCTGGAGGGCTCGGCGTCCGGGGTGCCGGTCGTGGCGGCCGCTGCCGGGGGTCTGCGCGAGGCCGTGGTCGACGGGGAGACGGGCGTCGTGCTCGAGTCCCGTGAGCCGTCGGTGTGGGCTGCCGAGATCGAGCGGATCCTGACGGACTCCGGGTACGCGGCGGGGCTGGCCTCGGCGGGCCGCGAGCACGCGGAGCGTCTGAGCTGGGAACGGTCGGCTTCGGGCCTCGAGGACGTGTACCGCCGGGTGCTCGGCAGCGGGTCGCGGATCGGATCGTGAGGTGACGGCGTTCGACGCGTTCTGGGCGGCGCTCGACGCCGTGCCGGTCGAGCCCGACGCCGAAGCGCTGTACGACCTCGGTTCGGCCGAGGGACGACTGCGCCGGTCGAACCTGCAGCGGTACCTGGAGCGCTTCGGGCCGGCGGCGGACACCCTGCTCGTGGCCGAGGCGCCCGGGTGGCGCGGCATGACGAACACCGGCATCCCGTTCACGAGCATGCGCGAGCTCGGCCCCGGGTACTCCGCACCTCCTGAGCCGACGGCACCGTGGGAGGCGTCCTCGCGCGTCGTGCAGGCTGCGCTGTCCGACTGGACCGGACCGCTGCCCGTGGCGTGGGCGATCTTCCCGCACCACCCGTTCGTCACCCCGGACCGCCTGACGAACCGCACACCTCGTCCGGCTGAGGTGCGTTCGGGAGCACCCGTCGCCCTCGCACTGCTCGAGGCACTCGGCGGCGTCGACCGGGTCCGGGTCGTCGCCGTGGGGCGGAAGGCCCAGGGTGCGCTCGCGCTGGCCGGCATCGAGGCGATCGCCGTCCGGCACCCGGCGCAGGGCGGCGCGACGCAGTTCACCGAGCAGCTGCGAGCGCTGGACCGCTAGCCCGTGCCGGTTCCTCCGCTCAGGCCGAGCGGACCTCGATGCCCTTCGCGGCCAGGGCCTCGGCGACGTGGGCTAGCAGCGGTGCCGCGGCGTACACGGTGCGGAGTGCCGGCAGGTCGAGGACGTCGTCCCAGTTCTGCGGGTCGAAGCGGTCGTCGGAGCCCTCCCACCCGGGGTGCACGTCCTGGAGCACCTCGAGGTCGGTGTCGACGGTGAGCTCCGTGACGAGCGACAGGTGCGACGGCAGGAGTTCCAGGTCGTCGTAGTACTCGCGGGCGCGGTCGTCTTGGCCGTCCACGTCGAGGTCCTCGTCCGTCTCGTCGGCGGTCTCCGGGTCGTACGGGTCGAGGACGTCGAGGTCGTAGCAGAGGACGTCGAGCACCAGCAGCTTCGCGTTGAAGTCGGCGAACTCGACGGGCTCTTCGGTGGTGTTCGACTCGTGGTCCATGGCCCGGAGAGTATCCGTCGCCGAGCGACCGTGTTGCGATCGCGAGAAACCTTCCTGTGGGACTAGACAGCAAGGCGTCCCGCGCGCAAGGGTGACGCATGGCCACCACCAAGACGGACCGACCACAGCAGGAGCAGCCCGAGCTCCGCAGGGTCATCGGTCCCAAGCTCCTGCTGCTGTTCATCGTCGGCGACATCCTGGGGACGGGTGTCTACGCGCTCACCGGTCAGGTCGCGGCAGAGGTCGGAGGAGCAGCGTGGCTCCCCTTCCTCATCGCCTTCGCGGTCGCCCTGCTGACGGCGTTCTCGTACCTGGAACTCGTGACGAAGTACCCGCAGACCGCGGGCGCTGCGCTCTACGTGCACAAGGCGTTCGGCGTCCACTTCATCACCTTCATCGTGACCTTCATCGTGATGTGCTCCGGCATCACCTCGGCGTCGACGGCGTCGCGCGCGTTCGCCGCCAACCTCGGCGTCGGGTTCGGCCTCGAGTTGCCGAACGTCGTCGTGATGCTCATCGCCATGGGCTTCATGCTCGCGGTGATGGCGATCAACTTCCGCGGCGTCAGCGAGAGCGTGAAGACGAACGTCGTCCTCACCCTGGTCGAGCTGTCCGGTCTCGTCATGGTGATCCTCATCGGTTTCTGGGCCATCGCGGGCGGCAACGCGGACTTCTCGCGCGTGGTCATGTTCGAGACCCCCGAGGACAAGACCCTGCTCATGTCGATCTCCACGGCGACGTCGCTGGCGTTCTTCGCGATGGTCGGCTTCGAGGACTCGGTGAACATGGCCGAGGAGACCAAGGACCCCTCGCGGATCTTCCCGAAGGTCATGCTCACCGGCCTCGGCATCACGGCCGTGATCTACACGCTCGTGTCCATCTGCGCCGTCGCCGTCGTGCCGATCGGTGAGCTCGCCGGCAACGAGACCCCGCTCGTGACCGTCGTGCAGACCGCGGCGCCGGACTTCCCGATCGCCGACCTGCTGCCGTTCATCTCGATGTTCGCCGTGGCCAACACCGCCCTGATCAACATGATGATGGCGTCCCGCCTGCTGTACGGCATGAGCAAGCAGGGCGTGCTGCCGGGCTTCCTGGCCCGCATCTCCCCCGCCCGTCGCACCCCGTCGAACGCGATCGTCTTCACCACCGCGATCTCCCTGCTGCTCATCGGCTGGGTCTCGCTCGACCCGGACTCCCCGATCGTGGTCGTCCTCGGTGGCACGACGTCACTCCTGTTGCTCACCGTGTTCGCCGTCGTGAACCTGACGGTGCTCGTGCTCCGCCGCGACAAGGTCGACCACAAGCACTTCCGTGCCGGCGTGATCATCCCCGTCATCGGCATCATCACCTGCCTGTGGCTCGTCCTGCCGTTCTCGTCCGGACGTGACCCGCAGCAGTACCAGATCGCCGGCGCACTGCTGGCCCTCGGCGTGGTGCTGTGGGCGGTGACGTGGTTCACGCACGGCCGCAAGCAGCCGGAGAAGGCCCCGACCGGCCTGGTCACCGAACCGACGAAGGTGCAGCACCCGCCGCACGACCACCGCGACGTCTGATGGACGCGACCGCCGTCATCTGGACGATCGTCATCGCGGCCATCGCGCTCGTCTCGCTCTCCGCTGGCGGATGGGGTCGGAGCAGGTCACGCCGACGCCGCCGCTGACGTCGGGAAGGAGCTGACGTCGGGCCGAAGCTGACGTCGGGCCGAAGCTCGTGTTGCCGCTGACGGTCCTGGTTCCCGAACCCCGCGTTCGGCGAACCAGGACCGTCAGCACGCGACCGCGGCCCCCGATCGGGCGGGTGCGGTTCCCAGGCGGCGCCCGTACGCTCGTCGTGCTCCGCCTGCCCCGCCCCGTCCGTCGAGAGGTCCCGTCATGCGCCGTGTCGGCATCACGCTCGCGTCGGTGTTCGGCGCCGGCATCGTGGTCGTCGGCATCGGGGTCGTGGTGCTCGTCGTCATCGCGGTCAACTCGATCGCCGGGATCGCGAAGTCCAGCGCCGCCGACGCCACCCCCACGTGCCCGAAGGTCGCCTCGAAGACCGTCGGTGGCATGGTCGTCCCCGCCGGTCCCATCGCGGGCTTCTGCCAGGACCGCCTGGTCAACGCTGCGTCCGTGATCCAGGCCGCGAAAGCGCTCGGCATCGGGCCGCACACCCAGGCCGTCGGGGTCATGACGGCGATCGGCGAGTCGAGTCTGGTGAACCTGGACCACGGCGACGCCGCCGGCCCGGACAGCCGCGGCCTGTTCCAGCAGCGCGACAACGGCGCCTGGGGCACGTACGAGCAGCGGATGGACCCGTACACGGCGGCGTCGATGTTCTACGCGAAGCTCGTCAAGGTGCCCGGTTGGAAGACGATGACGCCGACGCAGATGGCGCACGCGGTGCAGATCAACTCGGACCCCGAGCACTACGCGAAGTCCTGGCCCGCGGCCAAGGCCGTCGTCGAGGGGCTGACGGGCGAGACCGTGCCCGACACCGCGCCACAGGGCTGACCAGTCACGAGACCACCGGGCCCGACGGTCACGCCGCTTCCTGGTCATGCTCGTCGAGTTCGATCATCGCGGCACCGCCGTCGTGGACGATCACCTGGGCACGCAGCCGGATCGCGTGCTCGTCGAGGGCGCAGGCGCACGCGTCGACCCACTCCCAGTCGACCGGGTGCACCCGGTCGACGCCCGGCCGCTCCCACGCGAGCACCACGTCGACCGCGCCGAGCTGCCCGACGATCTCGGAGATCAACGACGCGAAGTCGTTGACGTGCTCGTCCGGCTGGTACGGCAGGTCGGCAATGGGCAGCAGGAACGGGATCGACATCCCGAGTTCGTCGAGGAACACCACCCAGCACTGCCGGCGCACCGGGCGGTCAACCAGGGCGGCGACGAGTTGGACGACGTCGTCGTCGGTGCGGACAGGGGTTCGGATCAGGCGGTCGAGGGTGTCGGTGTCAGGCATGCCCCCAGCGTCGCGAACACCACCCGCTCACCGACGACCATCGTGTGCATCTGTGGACAACCTCGCCGCCGCAGCCATCTGTGGAGGACGACCTTGAGGCCGCGAGCCGACCGACTTCGACCAGCGCGATAACGACGTTGGACGAGCCTTCAGTCCGGATCTGACCGGCTCGGCGAGGTTCCACGACATGCCGCACGCTGATCGCCGAGGTTCCAGATCTCGACGAATGGAACGCCGACATGCCGAGATTTTGGAACCTCGGGACGACTCGGGAATACTCGGAACCTCGGGACGACTCGGAACCTCGGGACGGCAGCGCCGGTCAGATGCCGTGCGTCACCGAGCTCTCGATGAGCAGCAGCGCCGCGAAGAACACGGCCACCACCGCCGCCATCCCCACGAGCACGACCGGCCACGCCAGCCGACGCCGCACCAGCCGCAGGATGCACACCACGATCGAGGCGACCAGCACCAGCGCGATCAGGATCGGCCCGACGGTCACGACCGAGTCGCCCAGCCCCACGTTGCAGGTGTTCCCCGGGGCGGCGCACGACACGAACGCCAACGACATGAGCTTGATGCCCCAGCCCGCTGCCAACGCTTCGAGCGTCAGCACGACGAGCAGGGCGATGGAGGCGACCATGTCGGCGACGCGGCGGCGTCCAGCCAGCGGGTGGCGGGCCTCCCGTCCGAACCGTGCCGGAGCCGACCCGAGCGGATCGAGAGCCGAACCCGGAACCGACCCTCGGACCGACTCCGGACTCGACCCGGGAACCGGGCCGACGTCGGCCGGGCCGGACGACCGGGCGGGCGCGTCCATCAGGACCGCCGGCCGCGCGTGGACCAGAGGGCAGCGGCGATGAGGAGCGGCTGACCGAACAGGCGCGCGACCCGCTTCTCGTCGCTGTCGAGTCCGAAGGCGTCGCGGCGGTTCACCCACTGCGACAGGTTGCCCGGGAAGATCACCGTGAAGAACAGTGCAGCGACGGAACCGACGAAGCGCCGAGCCGGCTTCGGAGCGAGGACGAGCGCCGAACCGAGGGTGATCTCCGCGACGCCCGAAGCCAGCACGGTCGTGTCCTCCGACAACGGCACGAACTCCGGCACCTGGGCCGTGAACTCCTTGCGCGCGAAGGTGAGGTGACTCGTGCCGGCGAACACGAGCGCCAGGCCGAGCAGGACGCGGAGGAAGGAACGCATGCCTCCATGGTGCCCGCTCCCGGACGACGGCGCTCGGGCGTGTACGGAACGCGGCCCGCTCGGTAGATTCAGACGCATGGGAGCACCCGCTCGGGACCACGAACCGCCAGCAGCCCCCGCGACCTTCGCCGTGCTGCTCGGACCGGTCGCGTTCTACCTCGGCATCATCGTGCCGGCGCAGGGCACGGTCCGGCACGTCCTGCTCGGCGCCGCGTTCGGCATCGTCTGCGTGCTGAGCGGCTGGCGCGCGATCACGATCGCCGGCCGCCGTCGCCGGGCGGTGCAGGTCTGGGCGTGGATCGGCATCGTCATCGGTGCGGCCGGGCTGGTCATGATCGTCTGGCAGTTGTTGGTCATCGCGACCGCCGGCGCGTTCCCGCCGCCGTTCTGGTCGCCCTACGCGAACCGCTGACGCAGGTCACCCGCGGAGCGACGGCTCACCAGCCGAGCGTGCCCGGCGCCCCCTTGAACGGGCCGACGACGTCCGACGTGATCCAGCCGCCGTAGAAGTCGCCGTCCTGCGACTGCACGACCTCACCGCCGACCTCGCACGAGTCCATCGCCGACGGGTAGATCGCGACGCGGTCCCGGAGCGACTCGTAGCCGGGCTCGGGCGTCGGGTAGTTCCACGCGGCACGGCTCGCGACGGTGCCGTCCCCGCCGACCACGTCGAAGTACCGCGCACGGCCCTTGAACTCGCACATGCTCGACCCCTGGGCGGGGCGGAGGTCGAGGTCCGCCATCGGCAGGTAGTACACCGGCGGGTGCGAGGTCTCCAGGACCCGCACCGCATCGGTCGTGTCGGCTACGACGGCGCCGCCGAACCGGACGACGACGCGGGCGGTGACGGGCTCGACGGCGGGCGGGCGGGGGTAGTCCCAGACCGATTCCTGTCCGGGGCCGGGTTCGATCCGTTTCGGGTGGCGCATGGGGTCATGTGTACGCCGCGCGGCTGCGGTCGGCCTGCGGGGTGCGGGCCCGCCCGGCCGGGACGGACACGCGACCGCCGCAGGGTGCACCATGGGCGGGTGACGACGACGACACGCACGCTCTTCCGACGGAAGCCCATCGAGACGATCGATGACGACACCGGAGCCGAGGGTGGCCTGAAACGGCACCTCGGCCTCTGGCAGCTCACCGCGATCGGCATCGGCGGCATCATCGGCGCGGGGATCTTCACCCTCGCCGGCACCGTGGCCAACGGCGTCGCCGGTCCCGCGGTCCTCATCAGCTTCCTGGTCGCCGGCGTCGCGAGTGCCGCGGCAGCGCTGTCGTACGCCGAGTTCGCCGGCCTGATCCCGAAGGCCGGCAGTGCGTACACGTACGGCTACGCGGTCCTCGGTGAGATCGTCGGGTGGTTCATCGGTTGGGACCTGCTGCTCGAGTACACCGCGATCGTGGCAGTGGTCGCGATCGGCATCTCGGGGTACGTCGGCTTCCTGGTGGGCCAGTTCGGCATCGACTTACCCGCCTGGATGCTCGGCGCGCCCGGCACCGGCGACGGCCACGTGATCGACGTCTTCGCGATCATCCTGTGCCTCGTCACCGCGTTCGTGCTCACCCGCGGCATCCGCAGCGCCGCCCGCTTCGAGTTCGTCGCCGTCGGCATCAAGGTCGCACTCGTCGTGCTCATCGTCGTGCTCGGCGTGTTCCACATCAACAGCGCGAACTACTCCCCCTACTTCCCGTTCGGCTTCGGCGGCGTGATGACCGGTGCCGCGACCGTGTTCTTCGCGGTGTTCGGCTACGACGCCATGTCCACCGCGGCCGAGGAGTCGACCGACGCCCGCAAGCACATGCCGAAGGCGATCCTGCTGTCGCTCGGCATCTCGATGGTCCTGTACGTGCTGGCGACCCTCGTGCTGACCGGCATGCAGAAGTACACCGACATCGACCCGGCCTCGGGCTTCTCGTCGGCGTTCGCCTCGGTCGGGCTCGGCGGGGTGGCGAACGTCATCGCGATCGGCGCCATCGTCGGCATCGTCACGGTGCTCGTCACCTTCATGCTCGGCGCCAGCCGCGTCTGGTTCTCGATGAGCCGCGACGGCCTCATGCCGAAGTGGTTCGCGAAGACCGACCCGAAGCGCCACGTCCCGACCCGCGTGACCTGGATCCTCGGCATCGCGTCGGCGATCCTGGCGGGCGTCCTGCCGATCGGCGTCGTGGCCGAGCTCACGAACATCGGCATCCTGCTCGCGTTCGTGGTGGTCTGCTCCGCCGTGATCGTGCTCCGCTACCGGCAGCCCGACCTCGACCGCCAGTTCAGGCTGCCGTTCATGCCGGTCATCCCGATCATCGGCGTCATCGCGTCGCTGTGGCTCGTGACGTTCCTGCAGTGGGAGACGTGGGTGCGCTTCGCGATCTGGTTCGCGATCGGCCTGGGCGTGTACTTCGGGTACTCCCGGAAGCACAGCAAGCTCGCGCAACAGCAACAGCCGCAACAGCCCCAGCAGGACTGATCCCGCTCAGCGCCGCAACGTCTCCCGCGGGTACTCCCCGAACCGGGCCGCGTACGCCGCAGCGAACCGACCCAGGTGCGCGAAGCCCCACCGCCGCGCGACGTCGGCAACCGAGGTCGTCGACGGGTCGAGCGTGCGCAGCTCCTCGCGCACGCGCCCCAGCCGGACCTCGCGCAGGTAGGTCATCGGCGAGCGCTCGAATGCCCGCTGGAACGACTCCTGGATCCCGCGGACGCTCAGACCGGCGGCCTGGGCGACGTCGGAGACCGTCAGGGGTTCGTGCGCGTGTGCCTGGACGTACTCGACCGCGGCGCGCAGACGTCCGTCGCTCCGTGTGCTGTAGCCCGCGGGGAACCGCTCGGCCTGCAGCGGGTACATCCGGAGCAGTGCCCGCGCGACGTCGCGCTGCGCCTCGTGCCAGGCGAGCGAGCCGTCGCCGTGCTCACGGAGGGCGCGCAGGGCTCCGGCGACCGACGTCCGCCACTGCGCGACCGCCTCGGCGCCGGGTTCGGTCAAGCGGTCGAAGGTCATGGTGCCGTCGACCAGGTGGCGCTCGGCGGCGACGTCGAGCACCAGGTCGCGGCGCAGGTGCACCAGGCGCTGGTCCCAGTCCTGGTACTCCATCTCGAACCGGCGCTCGACGGGGAACAAGGTCGGCACACCGGGGCGCATCCGCACCTCGTCACCGCCGACGTCGACCCGGGCCTCGCCGCGCTCGAGCCACTGCACGACGACCTCGCCCTCGGTGGCGACGTCACCGCGCAGGTACCCGTGCATCTGCGAGCGCCGGATGCTCAGGTGCTCGTCACCGACGCCGACGTACTTGAACCAGTAGTCCTGGTCGAGCGCTCGCGAGTACCAGGCCTTCCCCGCGTACATGCCGGCGAGGGAGGCGATGGCGGAGTCGGTGTCCCGTCCGCCGACCGCGACGAGCGAGCGTGCCGCGCCGGGCGTGCTCGGGCCGGGCGTGCTCGGGCCAGGCGTGCTCGGAGTGGGCGTCGACGTCTCGGTGTCGGTCATGCGGGCGCCTCCTTCACGGAACAGCACCGCGGGCATCAGCGGTGCCCCTACACGCTACGGACCAGCGGGCCGGCGAGTGCGTTCGTTGCGCTCCGCGGCCTAGCGTCCGCTCCAGCGTACCCAGCCCTGCACCTGCGCCGCAGCGCTCTCGAGCGACGAGTGCGCCCCGGCGATCGAGTTGTCGGGCGAACCGACGGTGAACTGGTCCGTCCGGGTGACGTCGCAGACGACCTCGGAGCCCAGCCACACGTTCCAGTGGTCTGCAGAATCGTGCACCCACCGCAAGCGGTCCGGCATGAGCGTGTCCAATCGAGTGGAGAGCGGCGAGGAGTCGTCGCCCGTCCACGCAGACGGTAGCCCTGTCCGATGTGTGCCGTTCGGGTCCGCTACGACAGGGGCTCGTAGTCCATGACCTGGCCGTCGTCGGTGCACACGGTCGAGGTCGCGCCGGAGTCGTCGATGACGGTGTACTTCGGCGACCACCAGGTCGGGGTGAGTGCGTCGTCCTTCGGGAACGTCCCGACGATCGTGTCCCCCGAAGTCTCGGGTTCACCGTCGATCGGGTCGACGTCGTTCGATCCCTGCGGCATGACGCCGTACGTGGTGCCGGTGACGGTGTCGTACTCGATGTACAGGTCGACGCCGCCCTGCATCTCGTCGTTGCCGAGCTGCACCTCGTAGGTGGTGCGGTTGTCGTCCGAGTCGACGGGGACACCCGTCCACTCGATGCGGTACGCGTCGGCGGTCTCCTCGAGCGTCACGCTGCCGCGGCCGGTGACGAGGTCGCAGGCTGCGGTCCCCGGCGTCGTCGCCGCGGTGGTCTCGGTCGGTGTCGGTCCCGCGTCACCGGACCCGTCCGTCCCACCGGACGCGCACCCCGCGAGCGCAGTGGTCACGAGCGCCGCTCCCGCGAGCAGCATGCCGATCCGTCGGTTCGTCCCCATGGTGTTCCCCCTGTCGTGGTGCGCCGCTCCGGCGCGGTTCCACCGTAGCAACGGACGTCGGTGGCACCTGGCACGATTGACCCGTGCCAGCAGCCCCGATGATCGACGCCGTCGACGTCATCCGGTTCGTCGGGCCGCAGACCTTCGGCCGTGCGCGCGACGTCGTCCGCGCGGGCCTGGTCGACGACGCGGTCTGGAACGCTGTCGACGGCACCGTCACGGCGACCGTCTCCGGCACCGCCGACGACCCCTACGAGTGCCGCATCGACATGACCGTGGCCCGCGGCGACTTCATCCGGCCGGTCCGCAGCACGTGCAGCTGCCCCCTCGGCGGCGACTGCAAGCACGTCGCCGCTGCGCTGCTCACCATCAACGCCCGCGCCCTGGCCGCGAACGCCGGGCCGCGGCCGGAAGCGCCGGCTCCGCCGCCCTCGGACTGGAGGCACGACCTCGCCCGCCTCGCCGGTGACGACGCGCAGGCGGTCACCCCGCAGAGCACCCGCATGGGTCTGCAGTTCGAGTTGCGTGACGCGGTCCCCGCTGCGCTCGCAGCCCGAGCCCGGGCCGCCGGGCGCGCGCTGCCGGCGCCGTCCCGCAGCGTGCGGCTCGGGGTCCGGCCGGTGACCCGGAGCGACGCCGGCAACTGGGTGCGCGGGCAGCTGACCTGGGGCACGCTCCCCTACTCGCAGAACCGCCTGGGCCTCGGCGCCGAGCAGCACGGGTGGTTCATGCAGCTCGCGGCCCTGCACCGCGCCGGTCAGCTCGCGGGGCTACCCGGCGAGAGCGACTGGCTCCACCTCGACGACTTCCGCAGTCCGCTGCTGTGGCCGTTGCTCCGGCAGGCGTCGGGGCTCGGCATCGCCTTCGTGACCGGCAAGCGCGAGGGCGGCGCGGTCCTCGGCGAGCAGGCCCAGGTACTGCTCGACGTCGCCCGGCACGACGACGCCGTGGTGATCGGTGCGAGCGCGGTGCTCGACGGCCGCCCGGTCGTCCACGGTGCAGCGCGGATGGTCGGCGACCACGGTGTGTACGTGTTCCGCGAGAGCCCCGAGTTCACCGTCGGACTCGCACCGACCCCGGCGCCCGTGCCCGAGGACCAACGCCGCATGCTCCTCGAGGGCACCCGCATCACGGTGCCGACCGCCGAGGTCGACGAGTTCCTGGCCGACTGGTCCCCCCGACTGCGCGGTGCGCTCGGACTCGTCAGCTCCGACGGGTCGGTCGAGCTGCCCGAGCGCACGCCGCCCGAGCTCGTGCTCACGGCGACGTTCGAGCCGGCCCGCGCGCCCCGCACCGACGACCGGGTGCACCTGCACTGGCGCTGGCACGTCGACGGCCGCAAGGACCCGGTCTCGCTGCACGGGCCACTCCCCGACCTGTCCGGGCTGCGCGCCGCGGACGATCCCGCCAGCACCGACGATCCTGCGGACGCGGCGGACGCGGCGGACGCGGCCGAAGCCCTGGACCCGGCCACGTCGACGGCGCCGGCCGACGACGCGACGGCAGCCGAGCCTCCCGTCCGCCCTGCCGGCCCCGGTGGCGGACTGGACTGGTTCCAGGACGGCACCGTCGACGGAGCCGACGTCGCGGTGTTCGCGAACGAGTTCCTGCCCGAGCTGCCGGCGCTCGGCGTCCGGACCGTCGTGCAGGGCGAACGGCTCGACTACGAGCGGCTGAGCGGGCGGCCACACATCCGCGTCACGACGATGCCGTCGGACAAGCACGACTGGTTCGACCTCGGGATCATCGTCAGTGTCAACGGCAAGCAGATCCCGTTCACGCCGCTGCTCACCGCACTCGCGGGTCGGCAGCGGCGACTCAAGCTCGTCGACAACTCCTACCTGTCACTGGCCGACCCCGCGTTCGACCGGCTCAAGGAACTCATCGACGAGGCCCGCGACCTCGACGAGTGGGAGCCCGACCAGCCGATCCAGGTGACGCCGCTGCAGGCCGGGCTGTGGACCGAGTTCGACCTGCTCGCCGACGAGACCTCGCACGACGAACGCTGGCAGGAGATCACCGCGGGGCTGATGGGGGCGACTCCCCCGGGCGACGTCCCCGCGCCGGACACCGTGCACGCCGAACTGCGGCCGTACCAGCACGCCGGGTACGCGTGGCTGTCGTTCCTGGCGTCGCACGGCATCGGCGGGGTGCTGGCCGACGACATGGGCCTCGGCAAGACCCTGCAGGTGCTCGCGATGGTCGCCGCCCGCCGTGCAGCAGACCCCGAGGCGCCGCCGTTCCTCGTCGTCGCGCCCACCTCGGTCGTCGGCAACTGGGTGGCCGAGGCCGCGAAGTTCACGCCGTCACTGCGGGTGTCCGCCGTCACCTCGACGTCACTGAAGGACCCCGGGCTCGTCGCCCGCACCGCGTCGCAGGCCGACGTCGTCGTGACCTCGTACGCGCTGCTCCGGCTCGACTCCCCGGCGTGGACCGACCTGCCGTGGTCGGCGCTCGTGCTCGACGAGGCGCAGTTCGTGAAGAACCCGCAGTCGCAGACCCACCGGGTGGCGTCCGAGCTGCAGGCACCGGTGAAGTTCGCGATCACCGGCACCCCGCTCGAGAACGGGCTGACCGACCTGTGGGCGCTGTTCCACATCGTCGCGCCCGGACTGCTGTCCACGTGGACCCGGTTCGGCGACGACTACGTCAAGCCGCTCGCCTCCCCCGACCTGCGGGGCGAGGCCCGCCAACAACTGACCGCGAAGCTCCGGCGTCGGATCCGGCCGCTCATGCTCCGCCGGACGAAGCAGGCCGTCGCCGCCGACCTGCCACCGAAGCAGGAGCAGGTCGTCCGCGTCACGCTCGACCCCGCGCACCGCGAACTGTACGAGCGCACGCTCAACCGCGAGCGGCTGAAGGTCCTCGACCTCATCGACGACCTGTCGAAGAACCGGATGATCGTGTTCCGGTCGCTGACGCTCCTGCGGATGCTCGCGCTGTCGCCCGCGCTGGTCTCGAACGGTTCGGGCTCAGCGGATCCGGACGTCACGTCTCCGTCGACGCCGATCCCCTCCGCAAAGCTCGACCTGCTGCTCGACGAGCTCGAACAGCTCGCCGCCGAGGGCCGCCGCGCCCTGGTGTTCAGCCAGTTCACGTCGTTCCTGCGGATGGTGTCGGACGCCCTCGACGAGCGGGGTGTCGGCTACGAGTACCTCGACGGGTCGACCCGCAAGCGCCCGGAGGTCATCGAGCGCTTCCGGCAGGGCACCGCGCCGGCGTTCCTCATCTCGCTGAAGGCCGGCGGCTTCGGGCTCACCCTGACCGAGGCGGACACCGTGTTCGTCCTCGACCCGTGGTGGAACCCCGCCGCCGAGTCGCAGGCCGTCGACCGCACCCACCGCATCGGGCAGACCCGGTCGGTCAGCGTGCAGCGCTTCATCGCCGAGGACACCATCGAGGAGAAGGTCCTCGCCCTCGCCGCGCGCAAGGCCGAACTGTTCGCCACGATGATCGACGACGACGCACTGTTCGCCGAGGACCTGACGGCCGACGACATCCGCTCGCTGCTCGCCTGACGCGCCGGAGCGATCAGGCGAGCGCGGGCGCGGGTGCGGGTGTCAGCGCGGCTGTCAGCGTGCGAGCGCGTCGATCGCCGTGACCTCGTCCGTCGAGAGCTCGATGCGGGCACCGGCGGCGTTCGAGCGGATGCGCTCCGGGTTCGACGACTTCGGGATGACGACGAAGCCGTGCGCGACGTGCCACGCGACGATGACCTGGGCGCTGTCGGCGTCGTGTGCGGTCGCGATGTCGAGCAGCGTCGGGTCCTGCAGGTTGCTCGCCTTGAAGGGGCTGTAGCCCTCGAGGACGACCCCGCGTTCGGCGAGACCGTCCGCGATCGTCCGGTCGTACTCGACCGGGCTCCACTTGATCTGGTTCACGGCCGGGGTGGTGCCGGTCGCGGTGACGAGCTCGTCGATCTGGTCGAGCGAGTAGTTGCTCACACCCACGGCTCGGGTCAGCCCGTCGGACTGGGCCTGCACGACCTGCTCCCACACGTCGGGGCGGGCCTCGCCGTTCGGCGGCCAGTGCACGAGCCAGAGGTCCAGGTGGTCGAGGCCCAGCTGGTCGAGGCTCTCCTCGATGGTCTCGCGCACACGGTCGGCGTTGTCCGGCGGCAGCTTCGTCGTCACGAACACGTCGTCGCGGGCCAGGCCGGACGCGGCGAGGGCTCTCCCGACGCCACGCTGGTTGCTGTAGCCGGTGGCGGTGTCGATGTGGCGGTACCCGGCCGCCAGCGCTTCGCCGACGGCGGCGGGCGCCTCGCCGTCGGGGATCTGCCAGGTGCCGAAGCCCAGGAGCGGCATCGACCCGCCGGTGACGGACACGGACGGATTCGCGTAATCGGTCATGCGGACCTGTCTACGCCGTGGTCGTGCGTCGGTTCGGAGCGTGGCGGTCCACGGCCATGTCCGGGGTCTCCGCCATGATCGTCGAGGCCGACCCGGCCGGCACCACAGCACCACCGCACCACCAGGAGTTCCACCCGCATGACGTCCCGCCGACGCCGCCGTACCCGCATCAGCCTCACCTCCGTCCTCGTCGTCCTCGCCCTCGCGGTCGGTGGCTACGCGCTCGACGCCACCGGCGTCCTCGGACCGGACGCCGACGCGGCTGCCGGGCCCACGGCAGTCGCCACGGCCACCGTCGGCACGGACAGCGGTGCACCGGAGCCGAGCCGAGCCTCCAGACCGACGGATCCGACCGTCAGCTCGTCGACCGACACCGACGCTGCGGACGCCCGCGCGCTCCTCGCCACGCTGCCCGTCAAGGGCAAGGCCGCCGGCACCGGGTACGACCGCACCGGTGAGTTCGGCAGCGCGTGGATCGACGTCGACCACAACGGCTGCGACACCCGGAACGACGTGCTCGCGCGCGATCTCCGCCGCATCGTCCGCCAGGGTCCGTGCAAGGTGGTGACCGGCACGCTCGTGTCGCCGTACACCGGCGCGACGATCGACTTCGTGCGCGGGAACACGACCTCGACCCTTGTGCAGATCGACCACGTCGTCGCGCTCGAGAACGCCTGGCGCACCGGCGCGCAGCAGCTGAGCCAGTCGGAGCGGGAGGCCCTGGCGAACGACCCGTCGAACCTGTTCGCCGTCGACGGCCGGTCGAACTCCCAGAAGCGCTCGGGTGACGCCGCGACCTGGCTGCCCGCGAACACGGCCTTCCGCTGCACCTACATCGAGCACCAGGTCACGGTGAAGGCGAAGTACCGCCTGTGGGTGGCTCCGGCAGAGCGGGACGCGATGGTTCGGGTGCTGGACGCCTGCTGATGTCGGGCGGGCTGGCGCCGCTGGGTGTCGGCCTGGAGGCCCGGCGCACCTCCGCCCCGCGTGGCAGGCTGCGGACATGGCTGAGCAACTCACGGTCCCGCAGGCGTTCGCGCTCCTCCAGATCGAGCCCGACGGCCGGAAGTCCCTCGACGGGCAGACGTTGGACACTGGTCTCGCGGGCGCGGTCCTCGCCGACCTCGCGCTCCGCGGTGCGGTCTCGCTGCAGAACGGCCTGGTCACCGTCATCGACGGCGCTGCCACTGGCGACCCGGTGCTCGACGGCGTCGTCGGCTCGATCGCGGCGTCCGGTACACCGCGCAAGGCGAAGTGGTGGGTGAGCCGGCTCGGCAAGCAGCGGCTCCGCGACGACGTCGTCGCCGGACTCGTCGAGCGAGGGACCATCAGCGTCGAGCAGGGCAAGGTGCTCGGGCTCTTCCCCACCACGAAGCACCCGGAGCGCGACGGAGCCCCGGAGGCACTGCTGCGATCCGGCATCGCGGACGTCCTGGCTCGGCGGGCGGGCCCGACGCCGTTCTCCGCCGCGGTCATGGGGCTGCTCGACGCGACGAACACGCTGCGCAAGCAGTTCGGCGCCGTCGACAAGGACCTGGTCAAGGAGATCACCTCGGGCACCTGGGCGAGCCCCGCGGTGAAGGCCGTGCTCGAGGAGATCCAAGCCGCGGCGATGATCGCCATCATGGCGGCGACCACCGCGACGACGACCACGATCGTCACGAGCTGAGGCCGGTGGCGCGATCGGCCCTGGTCGCCACGTAAAACAACAGGTGTAGTCTAGACGTCTCGATGCAGATGCATCGATCGGACTCGCTGCCCCACCGCGGACCCCGAGCCCTTCACCGTCGAAGACCTCAGGAGGCCTCCCCCATGCCCGACACCAACTCCGTCACGTCCCGCTTCGCCGACCGCGTCGTCCTCATCACCGGCGGCGGCTCCGGCCTCGGCCGAGCCACCGCCGTCCGCCTGGCCGCCGAGGGCGCCGCACTCTCCCTCGTCGACGTCTCCGAGCAGGGACTCGACGCCACGAAGGCCGCTGTGCTCGAGGCCACCCCGGATGCACAGGTCCTGACGACCGTCGCCGACGTCTCCGACGAGGCCCAGGTCGACGCGTACGTCACCGCAACCACCGAGCGTTTCGGCCGCATCGACGGCTTCTTCAACAACGCCGGCATCGAGGGCAAGCAGAACCCCACGGAGTCCTTCACCGCCGCCGAGTTCGACCGCGTCGTGTCGATCAACCTGCGCGGCGTGTTCCTCGGCCTCGAGAAGGTGCTCAAGGTCATGCGTGAGCAGGGCTCCGGCATGGTCGTGAACACCGCGAGCGTGGGCGGTATCCGCGGCATCGGCAACCAGTCCGGGTACGCCGCCGCCAAGCACGGCGTCGTCGGCCTGACCCGCAACTCCGCCGTCGAGTACGGCCGCTACGGCATCCGCATCAACGCCATCGCCCCCGGCGCCATCTGGACCCCCATGGTCGAGAACTCGATGAAGCAGCTCGACGCGGAGAACCCCCGCAAGGCCGCCGAGGAGTTCATCCAGGTCAACCCCACCAAGCGCTACGGCGAAGCCCCCGAGATCGCTGCCGTCGTCGCGTTCCTGCTGTCCGACGACGCGTCCTACGTCAACGCGACGGTCGTCCCGATCGACGGCGGGCAGTCGGCCGCGTACTGAGCCGCTCCGTGACAGCATGGCTGGCGTGAGCACCAATGAGACCAACGGATCAGCCTTCGGCCGGGGCGTCGACAAGGCCCCGCCGACCGCGGCCGCCGAACTCCGCCGCCGGATGGCAGCCTCGCCAGCCGGCTTCCTGCGGAGTGCGGCGTGGGTCCCCTGGAAGCCATCGG
This sequence comes from Curtobacterium sp. ABR8, assembly GCF_057812125.1. Taxonomy (NCBI): domain Bacteria; kingdom Bacillati; phylum Actinomycetota; class Actinomycetes; order Micrococcales; family Microbacteriaceae; genus Curtobacterium; species Curtobacterium sp. ABR8. Next base: position 1,618,721 of record NZ_CM173818.1, on the reverse strand, counting down.
GTACACCGGAGGCCGGCAGCGTCGCCCACGTCATGATCCGTGACAAGCCGTTCGTGCCCGTCTTCACCGATCCGGGCGAACTCGCCGCCGGCCTGCCCGACGCCGAGGGCCGTCCGGTGCCGATGTCCGAGCTCGTGACCGCGCTGCCCGAGGAGTTCGGCATCGTGGTCGACCCCACCAGTGCGGCCGAAGCGAACTTCCTGCACGCCGACGTCCTCGCCGAGATGCGGGTGCAGATGCAGAGCGGCGTCCCGACCAGCGACGAGTGACCCGCTCCGTCTGACCGCCCGCTCCGTCTGACCGCCCGCTCCGGGGCGAGTGCGGGGCATTTCCGCTGGGTGACGGTTCTGGTTCGCGATCCTCGGGGTTCGTGAACCGAAACCGTCAAGCGGGCGTCAGGAATCCGACGCCGCCCCCATCACCGCAAGCGTCAGTGCGATCGCGATCGCTACCGCCGCAGCCGTCCCGAGCGCGACGAGCCACCCGAGCGGCCGCTTCCGACGGACCTTCGCCGCGAGCACTCCGCCCGCCGTGCACACGAAGACCAGGACGATCGCCTCGACCACTGCGGTCTGCATGCCCATGGACCGGTTGCACACGCGCGTCGAGGACTCCCAGTCACACCCGTACTGCGACATCGTGCCGAGGACCCAGCCGAACAGCACCGCGAAGCCGCTGAGCATCGCGATGACCACGAACAGGGCGACGGTGACGACGAGGTCAACCGTCCGAGCCACGTTCGGCTTCGGTGCCGTGACCGTGTCCGGCGCTGGTCCCCCGGCCGGCAGTGATCCTTGCGATCCTGCAGACATCGTCCCCCGCTCCCTGGCCCCCTCGGCCATCTGCAGCCTAGAGGACTCGGCGCGTCGCCTCGGTCAGCGAGCCGGGTCGACGAGCTCGATGAAGCGGGACAGCAGGGACAGCCCCGCGATCGACGGCGGCAGGCCCGTGGTCAGCGCAGGCGAGTGCACGAGGTACGCCGCCCACTTCGCCCGCGAGATCGCCACGTTCAACCGGTTCGGCATGAGCAGGAAGTCGAGGCCGCGCGGGATGTCGGCCGCACTCGATGCCGCCAGGGACACGATCGACACCACGGCCTCGCGGCCCTGGAACAGGTCGACCGTGCCGACCTGGGTGCCGGTGAAGCCCGCACGGTCGAGCTCCTGACGGATCAGGGCACCCTGCGCGTTGTACGGCGCCACCACGATGACGTCCTCGTCGGTCAGAGAGCGGGTCTCGGAACCGTCGGTCCACGTGCGGCCGACGACGTCGGCGACGAGTGCAACGACCCGTGCGGCCTCTTCAACAGAGGACGTCGTGTTGCCCGCGTGCACGACCGGCTCGGGGTGCACCCCGGCGCCGATGCCGTCGAGGTGCCGCCCGGAGACCATCGACGCCAGCTGCCCGTCGTAGGACAGCGCCGACACGGACTCGGTCAACGCCGGCTCCATGCGCCGGGTGCGGGCCAGGAAGTAGCCGAACTCCGGCGGCAGGACGTGCTCGCCGTCCGCCAGCCAGCCGAGCGCGGACTCGTCGACGGGTTCCGGGTGCGAGCCCTGTGAGACCTGCGGGAGCTGTTGCGGGTCTCCGAGCAGCAGGAGCCGGGTCGCGGCGACGGAGGAGGCGATGGTCGGTGCGAGGGAGAACTGCCCGGCCTCGTCGACGACGAGCAGGTCGAGGGACCGGCGCTCAACCGTCGACGCGTTCGCGAACGTCCACGCGGTCCCGCCGACCACGCCGCCGGTGCCGGACGCCTCGCACGATGACAGGAACGCGGCGACGGCGGCACCGTTCTTCACGGGCGTCCACGCGGCGGCGTCGAGTTCGTCCTCGGTCGCACCGGACTTCGGCACCTTCACGACCCGGTCCGCGGGCACGCCGGCGTTCACGACCGAGGACAGGAAGTTCTCCGACGTCGCGTGGGACTGCCCGACGACGCCGACGCGCCAGCCGTACTCGCGGACGAGCCGTGCGACGACGTTCGACCCGACGTAGGTCTTGCCGGTGCCGGGAGGCCCCTGGATCGCCAGGTACGAGTGGTCGAGGCCGAGCAGCGTCGACACCACGGCGGACACTGTGTCGTCGCCCTGCACAGGCACGATCGCACCGCGCGGCGGCACCCGGCGCAGCAGGTCGAAGGCCGGGTCCGCCACCATCGAGGGCAGCTCGTCGAGGACCTGCTGCCCCCACTCGGCGATCGCCTCGGGCTGCGGCTTCGCGCGGGGCGGTGCGGACGGCGCGAGCGCGACCGGGAACTCGTGGTGGGGCTCGCCACCAACGGGCAGTCCCTCCTTCACCAGCACCTCGACCGCATCGCCGTTGTCCCACACGTCCACGATCACGGCGCGAGATGACGCGCCCTTCGACCCGGGGCCCGGAGACACGACCGACGGCGGGAGTGGGTCGTCGTAGACGAGGTGGGGCGTGCCTCCCGGACGGAGCCGCGAACCGGGCGCGAGCGTCCCCGACAACCGGAGTTCTCGCGACTGCGAGCGGGCACGCGGCAGCGTGTCCCAGTCCCGCTCGACGGACGCACGCTCCACGACGAGCACATCGCGGGTGTCAGCCCAGTCGTCGACCGGGTTGCGCAGGCGGTCGAAGTGGTCCTGCCAGAAGGTCTTCGCCTCGCGCCGGTGGTAGTCGATCGCGGCTGCGGCGAGCGCCAATGCGGTCTCGTCGGGCGTGCGGTCGAGGGCGTCGACGCCCTCGAGATGTGATGCGAGTGCGACGTAGACCGGGTTCGGCTCACGCTCGACGGGGATCGGCGGGAGCTCGAGTTCGAGCGCGGGATCGGCTGCGTCGACATCATCGCTGCGCAGCGATCGGAGCCAGTCGCGCAGGCGCAGGGTCGAGCGGCAGTCGTAGGCGTTGTAGTCGGCGACCTCGTCGAGCATGTGCTGGCCGGCGGCGGGGTCGCTGTTCCGGAGCTCCTCGATCGCGTCGACGTAGGCGGTGATGCTGTCGGCGGCGTTCGTGACGTCGCTCTCGCGCAGGTCGTCGCCCATGTAGAGCGGCTCGAGCTTCTTGATCGAGTAGCTGTGGCTCCCCACGACCAGGGCCTTGCGGACGATCGGGTACAGGTCGACCAGGACCCCGGCGCGCAGCAGGTCGTCCACGGCCTCTTCACCGACGCCGTGCCGGGCGGCGAGCGACAGCAGGTGCGTCCGCTCGTAGGCCGCGTAGTGGTAGATGTGCATGCCCGGGTACTGCTGCCGCCGGGCTTCGATGAACGCGAGGAACTGCTCCAGCGCAACTCGCTCGTCGCGGATCGTGTGCGCCCAGAACGCGGTGAACTCCGCGCGGTCGTCGACCAGACCGAACAGGTAGTCGAGGCCCCAGTGCACGCCGTCCTCGGTGTGCAGCGGGTCGCCCTCGAAGTCGAAGAAGACGTCGCCCGGATCTGGTGCCGGGATCGCGTCGAGCGCGCGAGCATCGAGGACCTCGAAGCGCGGCTTCGCGGGCTGGTCCGGCCGGTCGGTGCCGTTCCGTCGGGCGGTCTCCGTCTCGATCTGGAGGCTCGCCTGGCGCACCAGCCGATCCTGCGTCGCGCGGGACAAGCCCGGCACTGCCCGGGTGCGGACCGCCAGGTCGTCGATCGTCCGCACCTCGTGCTTGATGAGCTTCGCCCGTTGGTCCAGGCGCATACCCGCGACGAGGACGAGGTCGCGGTGCTCGGCCACCTGGGTCGAGCAGACGTCGCAGCGGCCGCACGAGGAGTAGCGCGGGTCACCCCACTGCAGCGGCCCGTCGGCGGCGATGCGCTCGGCGATCACCCGCTGCAGTTCGGCGCGCTGCGTGCGGTACACCGGCGCGATGTCGGCGAGGTCGTGCGTGGTCGTCGTGCGGTCGCCGAGCACCAGGTGGACCTGCTGCCCGGTCGGGATGCCGTGCGCCTGCATCTGCTCGGCGTAGGCGGCGAGCTGGAGCAGGGCGCTGATCTTGGCGTGCCGGGCGAGCTTGGTGTCGTAGACCTCGTACTCGCCGCGGTCGTTGCGGATGATGAAGTCCGCGAAGCCGATGAAGCCCGGGTTCTGGTTCGAGGGCGCCGTGTGGAACGTCGGTTGGTACAGCACGTCGGCACCGGCGGCGAAGGCCTGTCGCGCTTCGACTGCAGCGCGCGCGTAGTCCGGCGGTGCAGGGCGGTCGAACTCGACGACGTTCCGGGTCTGCTTCAGGATGTCGAGGTAGTCGAGCTCGTGCTGGTCCCCCAGCCGAGCCGTGCGCTCGAGCATGTCGTCGTGCGCCTCGGGCAGGGGTTCCCCGCGACCGAGCTTGACGTCGAGGCGGCGCAGGAACGCCCACTCGCAGGCCGACCACGTGCTGAGGTCGCTCGGGCTGAGCAGCACGTGCCCGTCGACGCCGATCTGCATGCGTTCCCCCGTCTCTCTGGTGCCCTGCGAGCCTAGGGCCGCCCGCCGACACCGGCGCCGCGCGCGGTCAGACGGCAACGGCCGGCGTCAGCGCACTTCCGCGGAGTCCCACAGGCGGCGCGCCAGCCGACCGACCTCGAGGACGGCAGGCCAAACGACCACGGCGAGCAGACAGCCGTCCGTGACGGCGCGCGTCAGCGGAACGAGCAGCAACGGCACCTGCGTCCAACTCGCGAGCATCCAGCAGCCCGCGGCGATCCCGATGATGCACCCGAGACGCCGCAGTGCCGTGGAACCGGCCCGACGGGCGATCACCACGCCGATGGCGAGCGCGAGGACCGGCCCGAGCATGTGCGCAACCGACACCGACCAGTACACGGCCATCGGTTCCACATCGACAGCCATGCGACCAACCACCTGAACAGCCAGGGCACCGAGCGTCCAGCACACGATCCGGTCTCCACGCCAGCTGAGCACGACCCCGATCAGCAGCAGCACGACACTCGCACCCGTCAACGCGGCGAACGAGCCGGCCATCGGACTCTCGAAGAAGATGCGGGTGAAGTCATCGGCTGCCTGGATCGTCACTCCGAGAGCCCCGAGCGCCCCGGCGCTTCGTCCGATCGACACAACGCGCATCAGTCCTCCGCTCCAGACCGGAGCAGGTCGTCGTGCCGTGACATGGCTGTTCGACACACCTGTTTCCACGCGGGGCCGCGCTCGGACAGCATCGATGGCCATCGCGCCTCGTCGTCCTCCGCACGGAGGAGGGCGAGATCACGCTGGTCCAACGACGCTCGCACGGCTTCGCCGACGCCAGAGAACGCCCGGTCGTAGTACGCACCGTCCGTCTCCGTCACCCGCTCACCGCGGATCGCACGGACGGCCTCGTCGAACGTGTACTGGGAGCAGTTGGTCAGGAACTCCTGCTGCGCCGTCGGGGCAGGGGCGGATGTCGACGACGACCGCACCTCGGGATCCTCGCGAGGCGGATCGACCTGGGAGATCAGATCGCGCGGTCCGACGACGAACCAGTTCGCGCCACGCCGGGCTCCGCGTCCCTCCACGAGAGCGTCAGCCCATGACGGGAGGATCTGGTCGACCGACCGACTGCTGCCGTACACACGAACGGAGACCGTGTCGGCCGCGTCCACGCAGTCGTAGCCACGCATCGAGTCCCAGAACGTCAAGTCGTCCTGGTAGTCGTCCCGGTCCGCACAAGGGAGCCCCGCAACGAGCACATCGGCAAGACGCTGCTGCGAAACGGTCTCGATGATCCGAGCGCTTTCCGTCGCCGGGCGAACGGTTGTGGTGGTCCGGGGCGTTCGGGTCGTCGTCGGGTCGGGAGCACCGCACCCGGTCGCGGCGACCGCGACGGCGCAAGCGCCCACCCAGATGAGCGAGCGCCTGCGCCGACGTCTCGCGATCAGCCCCACTGCACGCCCGCGACGCCCGAAGCAGTCATTCCCCGGATCTGCTTCGATGCCGCAACGTTGCCCCAGTTGATGACCACGCCACGGCGACCGGTCCCGCATCCCGACGCGGTCCACGTCGTCTGCGCACGAGCGTTGAAGCCCTTGCTCCACACGCAGACCCCGACCCGGCCTTGGTCGCGGTACCAGCTGTACGTGACCTTCGTCTTCGTGCTCGACCCGATGATGCTGCACCCCGACACGGACGTGAGCATCTTCGGGATCGCCGCGAACGCGCGGTCATGGCAGGGATTCTTCCGGCTGATCGAGTTCCCGTCCTCATCGACCCGGGTCGCGTTCGCGGGGTCGAAGGTCGGGTCGACGACCAGGTTGTCGGGAACGGCCGACGATGGGTCAGGTTCGGCCGCGACCGCCGGGCCAGCTGCCAGCAACGGTGAGACCACCGCGGCGACCGCGGCGACCGCGGCGACCGCGGCGACGACCAGCATTTGCTTCATGGTGTGCTGCACTGCACACCCCCCTTTCAGTCAGTCAACCGCTCTGGTTGCCGCTGCAAGGTATATCAATGTGGTGACTGAAATGACAAATCCGGCTGGTCCGCGCTCGGTGCCGGTACGAACCGCGGCCCGTCGTACCCGTCACGGGTCACGTGCGCCGTGAAGTCCGCCAGCGTGCGGACCCAGTGCCCCCGCTCGCCGTACAGCGCCCGGTAGACGACGACCGGCTCCTCGGTCTCGACGTCACGGGCGACGAGCAGCACCTCGTAGTCGTTGCCCTTGAAGTGGCGGTACCGGCCAGGAGTCACGTCGTCGCTCACACCCGCGATGCTAGGGCCGGGCGGCAGAGCGCTCCTACACTCGGGCCATGACCGAGCACGCTCGAACGGACCGCGGCCTCGACCGACTCGTCAACTTCTCGGACGCCACCGTCGCCATCGCGATCACGCTCCTGATCCTGCCGCTGGTCGACATCGCCAGTGACCTGCGCGACGGCGAGGGCGCAGGCGACCTGCTCAGAGCGCACTGGCCCGCCCTGCTCGAGTTCCTCATCACGTTCTGGTTGATCTCGCGGTTCTGGATCCTCCACCACCAGGTGTTCGAGCACGTCCGCTCCTACAACGCCCGGGTCATGCAGTTGAACTTCGTGTGGCTCATCAGCATCGTGTTCCTGCCCTTCGCCGCGAACCTGCTCAACAGCGGCGAGAACGACGACCGGGTGGCCCACGCGCTGTACCTCGGCAGCATGGTCGTGACGAGCCTGGCGCTCACCGGCATCGAGCTGGTGCTGCGGCGGAACCCGGAGTTGCTCTCGACGCCGCTGGGCGACTCGGCGCGGGGACTCATCGCCACCGGCCTGCTGTCGCTCGCCCTGATCCTCTCGGTGGTGTTCCCGAGCATCGGCCTGCTCTGGGCCCTGCTCCTCGTGCTGCAGGGCACCGTCGCCCGGCTGCTGCGCCGCGTCTGAGCACGGTACGGTCAGCGCATGGGCCTGGGGGACGCGGAGACCGTGCTGGCACGCAAGAACGCGAACTTCGTCATCGACGAAGCGGCAGCGGAGGCCGGCCTCGTCCGTTCGATCGCAGCACCCGGCCGGTTCGGGATGCGCCGTCACGAAGCCGCTGGAGGCCGCCTCACTCTGACCCCCGCGGTCCTCTGGTTCCGCGCCCACCCGTTCAACGTCGTCCGGCCGACGTTCGGCATCCCGCTCGACTCGATCGCCGAGCTCCACGACACCTCGCGCAACGTCTCGCGGCAGATGCAGGTCGTCCTGCAGGACGGGCAGCGCCTGACGTTCGTCATCTGGGGCGTCCGGGCGTTCATCGAGCGGATCGACCAGGCGCGCACCGCGCTCTGACGACGACGCCGACGCCGACGGCGACGCTGCGACAGCGAACGAGCCGCCGGCCTCGTGCCCCGAGACCGTCACGTTCGGTCACGTTTGCCTCCGACGCACCGGAACGACGTAGCGTCACGGCATGACCGTCATCGTGGCCGTCGCCGTCCCGGTGGGAGTCCTCGCCCTCGCCACCGTGATCGGCCTGCTCCTGCGCGCAAGCACCGGCCGCGCGCGGAACACGGAAGCCAATACCGACAGCACCGTCGCCGACATCGCTCCAGCGACCGCCTTCGGTGCACGCGCCACCCTCGTCCAGTTCTCGACGCCGACCTGCGCCCGCTGCCCCGCGACGGCCCGCCAGCTCGACAGCCTCGCAGCGCAGCACGCCGGCGTGACCCGGCTCGAGATCGACCTCGCCGAGCACCCGCACCTCGCCACCCGCTTCAACGTCCTGCAGACCCCCACGGTCCTGCTCGTCGACGGCGCCCGTGCCGTTCGCACCCGCTTCGGAGGCCCACCCCGCCCGCCGGAGCTCGCCGCAGCCCTCGACACCGTCCTCACCGGCCCACAGGAGTCCCGATGACCACCGCACCCGCCAAAGCAGGCATCGACCCGCGCTCCCCGCGCTTCGGTGCCGCGATCACCACGGTCCTGCTCGCCCTGACCATCGTCCTGACGCTGATCCCCGCGACGTGGGTCGTCGGCATCGTCCTGCTCGCGGTGATCGTCGTACTGTTCGCCATCGGCGGCATCGCCGGCATCCGCCGTCACCCCTACGGCGCGATCTTCCGTCGCTTCGTCCGGCCGCGGCTCGCCCCGCCCGCCGAGCTCGAGGCCCCAGAACCCCCGACCTTCGCCCAGCAGGTCGGCCTGTTCGTGACCGCGGTCGCGCTGCTCCTCGCCCTGCTCGGCGTGCCGTACGCGGCCCCGATCGGCGCGGCCGTCGCCCTGGTCGCAGCCTTCCTCAACGCCGTGTTCGACGTCTGCATCGGCTGCGTGCTCTACGTGTGGCTGGTCCGAGCGGGCGTCTTCCGTCCGCGACGCGGCATCGCCTGACGGCGGTCGACCGGGAGGCCCAGCCCGCTTCCGCCCCGCCGCCCGCGCCGTCGGTCTGGTCACGTCCACCGCCCGGCGAACAACCGGAATCACCTCGCGCCGCGCGATTCCGCGGTTCGAGGTGACTCCGGTTGTGCGGCGGCGGAGGCTCCCCCCACGGCAGCCTCCGACGCCGGGTCGGTCAGACGGCGAGCGCCTGCTCACTGAGCGCGACGAGGTCGTCCGCTCGCAGGTTCGGCCATCCGTGCAGCAGTTCCCGCCACTCGGCCGGCAACGACGACGCCCCGTACAGCGCACCTGCAATGCCACCGGCGATCGCAGCAACCGTGTCGGTGTCGTTGCCGGTGCGCACTGCACGGACCAGGGCATCCTCGAGCGAGGAGCTCTGCTTGACCGCGGCATAGGCGGCCTGCAGCGCGGACACCACCCACCCGTTCGACTCCGTGAAGTCGACGGGCTCCGAGTGCTCGGCCGTGACGATGCGGTCCACCCACAGTCGGCGCCGGTCGAGGTCGAGCAGGTCGATCCCACGCAGGACGTCGAGCTCGCCGGTCATCACCGCGTGCCGGATCGCCACGCACCAGAGCACGCACGCGTCCCCTGCGTCGGACTCGTAGTGCGTCAGGTCGCTGATCGCGCGAGCCGCAGCCGCGAGCCGCTCCTCTTCGCCGGCGTCACCGCGGAGGTAGGCGAGCACCAGCGGTGCGGTCCGCATGAGCGACCCGTTACCGGCGGAGCGGCCCGTGAACTCGTGCTCCTGCCGGGCCGCAGCCCGCGCGACGGAGGCGATCCGCGCCTCCAGACCGATCAACACGTTGCGCGTCTGGATGCCGACGTCGGGCGCGTTGACCGACCACGCTGCCCAGGCGGCCACCAGGCCGTCGAGGGCTGCCTCCGACGCCGGGTCGCCGCCGCGGGCGACCGTGCGGAGGATCGGAACGGCCATGCTCGTGTCGTCCGTCCACTCCCCCGGCGCCCACCCGAGGGAGCCGCCGCCGGTCATCGTGATCGGGGTCGGCGCGGGTACTGCCGGTCGGAACTCGTACCCGGCGCCGAGGGCGTCGCCGGCGGCGGAGCCGAGGACGGCACCGACTGCTCGGTCGTGGATCTGCGGGGTGGTCATGTGGACCTCCGGATCTGGTTTGCGCGGAATTGCGTAAAACCGATCCTGCATTGCTCGCCGCTTTTACGCAAGTGTGCGTAAACTCACCGACATGACCAACGAGTACCGCGACGCGAGCGGCCGACGCCTGACGGACTACCCGCGACCCTCCGTCGCCGTGGACACCGCCGTGCTGACCGTTCCCGTGGGCGGTCCACTGTCCGTCGTGCAGGTGCGCGATGCCACCGAGGGTGACTGGCGACTCCCCGGGACGTTCGTGCACGAGGGCGAGCGACTGGCGGACGCGGTGCTGCGGTCGCTCTCCTCCAAGGCGGGCGTGACGGGGCTCGCACCGCAGCAGCTCCACGTGTTCGACGACCCCTCGCGAGACGACCGCGGGTGGGTGCTGTCAGTGGCGCACCTCGACGTGGTGCCGGCTCGTACTCTGGACCTGGACGAACCCCGGGTGCGACTCGCGCCGGTGGTCGAGGCGCGCGGGATGGTGCACGGGCACGACGACATCCTCGAGTTCGCGGTCGCTCGGCTCCGGTCCGTCTCCATCGACGCACCGGATCCACACGGGTTGCTCGAGGAGCCGTTCACGATGTCGGAGTTGCGGCAGCTGCACGAGGCGGTCCTCGGCGACCGCCTGCTGCCGGACTCGTTCCGGCGAGCGATGCTGCCGAAGCTGGTCGCGACGGACACGAAGCGGGCGGACGGGCCGGGGAAGCCGGCGACGCGGTACCGGCGGGGGTGACGGAGCCGCACCCCTCCGCAACCCTGTAACGCGCAATGTACTTTCACGACTGGTGCTCGCGCACGAAAGACGCTTTCATGGCGGAATGACGATCACCGAGCGAGCCGACCGGGTCGAGCGCGCCGACGCCTTCGCCCTCGTCCGCACCCAGTCGGCCACGATGCCGTCGAGCATGCGCGCCATCGCCGACGCCGTGCTCGAGGACCCGGCAGCCGCAGCGACCACGAACGCCGCCGAACTCGCCGGCCGCGCAGGCGTCTCCCCCGCCACCGTCTCCCGCTTCGCCCAGCACCTCGGCTTCGCGAACTTCGCCGCCCTGCAGCGCAGCATGACCCGGGCCGTCGAACGCGGCATCCACGAGCGCGAGCACACCGAGATCCACGCCGGGGTCGCCGTCGACGACGACGTCGCCACCGTCATCGCGAAGGTCACCGAGGACGTCCGCGCCGTGATGGCCGACACCCGTGCCGCGCTCGACCCGCACGCGCTCGACGCAGCGGCCGCAGCCGTGAGCGAAGCCCGCCGGGTCGTCCTGTACGGCGTCGGCGCGAGCGGCATCGTCGCGCGGGACCTGCACCTCAAGCTCGAACGCATCGGCATCGTGAGCTCGATCGCCGACGACCCGCACAACGCCCTGACCCTCGCGAGCGTCATCGGCGAGCACGACGTCCTGGTGCTCGTCAGCCACTCGGGCTCCACCACCGAGACCCTCGAGGTCGCCCACGCCGCCGCCGCCCAGCGGTCGACGATCGTCGCGATCACCGGCCACGCCAACGCTCCGCTCGCCACCGCGGCCCACCACGTCCTGCTCGGCGTCGCCGGTGCCGAGAGCGCCCTCCGCCCCGCCGCCATGGGCAGCCGCATGAGCCAACTCGCCATCGTCGACGCCCTCTTCATCGTCGTCGCGCAGCGCACCGACGAGCGGTCCCAGCCGCTCCTCGCCCGCAGCCGCGACGCCGTCCGCACCCACCACCGGAACTGAGCACCACCATGACCCACAACCACGACGCCCTCCGCGACGAACTCGCCGCCCTCACCACCGAGGCGACCGACCACTCGCTGGACGACATCGACACGATCTCCACGCTCGAAGCTGCCCAGCGCATGAACGCCGGCGACCGCAGCGTGCCTGGGGCACTGGAGCCGTGCCTCCCGGCCATCGCCCTGGCGGCAGACTCGATCGCCGCAGCGTTCGCGCGCGGCGGCAGACTCGTCTACGTCGGCGCCGGCACGCCGGGCCGGCTCGGCGTCCTCGACGCCAGCGAGTGCCCGCCCACCTTCGGCACCGACCCGGGCCAGGTGGTGGGCGTCATCGCCGGCGGCGACGTCGCCCTGACCACCGCCGTCGAAGGCGCGGAGGACGACGAAGCAGCGGCCGTCCGCGACCTCGACGCGCTCGGCCTGACGGCCGACGACGTGGTCGTCGGGATCAGCGCGTCCGGCAGGACCCCTTACGTGATCGCAGCCATCCTGGAGGCCCGGCGCCGCTCCGCCCTGTCGGTCTCCGTCGCGTGCAACCCCGACTCGGCCGCGGGGCGGGAGGCGGACATCGCCATCGACGTCGTCGTCGGCCCCGAGTTCATCGCCGGCTCGACCCGCCTGAAGGCGGGTACCGCGCAGAAGCTCGTGCTGAACATGCTCACCACGCTCGCGATGGTGCGCAGCCACAAGACCTACGGCAACCGCATGGTCGACGTGCGCGCGACGAACGCGAAGCTCGTCGCGCGGGCGTTCTCGCTGGTGCAGGACGTCACCGGCGCTTCCGACTCGATCGTTTCGTCTGCGTTGTCCGAAGCCGACGGCGAGGTGAAGACCGCCATCGCCGTGATCCTGACCGGTGCCTCCGCTAGCGACGTGCGTTCGCGTCTCGATGCTGCATCCGGCTCGTTGCGCGCCGTCATCTCCTGACCCGCTCTCCCCTTCTCCGCTTTCCTTCCGCTCGATTCCTTTCCCCCGAGGAGCACAGCAATGCCCGATGCACAGCAACTCGCCCAGCAGATCCTCGACTCCGTCGGAGGCTCCGCGAACATCGCCGACGTCGAGAACTGCATGACCCGACTCCGGGTCGAGGTTTCGTCTCCCGCGTCGGTCGACCTGCCGGCGCTCCAGGCCACCGACGGCGTCATGGCCGCCATCGCGGCCGGCTCCAACTTGCAGATCGTGCTCGGCCCGGGTCTCGTCGACCGCGTGGCCGACGACCTGGAGGCCCTGCGCGCGTCCGCCCCGCAGACTGCGGCTGGTGGGGCTGGTTCGTCCAGTGTCGCTGGTGCGTCGGGTGCGTCGGGTGCGTCGCCCGAGGAGCTCGCCGCTCGCGGCGCATCCATCAAGGCGTCCGCACGGTCCCGCTCCGACGGCCGCACGATGCGTGCGATCCGGAAGATCTCCGCGATCTTCATCCCGCTCATCCCCGCCTTGATCGCCTGCGGGCTGATCGCCGGGATCAACGGCATCCTGACGAACCTGGGGTGGGTACCCGGCGTGACGCCGTTCCTCGGTGTGCTCTCGTCCGGCTTCCTATCCCTGCTCGCCGTGTTCGTCGGGATGAACGCCGCGAAGGAGTTCGGCGGCACACCCATCCTCGGTGGTGCGGTCGGCGGCATCATCGTCGCGGCCGGCGTCGCGAACGTCACCGTGTTCGGCGAGACCCTGGCTCCCGGGCAGGGCGGTGTGCTCGGTGCACTGGCCGGTGGCATCCTCGCCGCCTACGTTGAGCGGTTCATGCGCCGGGTCACCCCCGACGTCATCGCGCTCATCGTCGTGCCCACCGTGACCGTCCTCGTCGCCGGTTCGGTGACGCTGGGGATCCTGATGTCCGTCGCCGGTGTGGTCTCCGTCGCGATCGGCACTGCTGCCACCTGGCTCCTCGCGAACGGCGGGGCCTTCGCCGGCTTCGTGCTCGGAGGGCTCTTCCTGCCGCTCGTCATGACGGGCATGCACCAGGGACTCATCCCGATCCACACCACCCTGATCGACCAGACCGGGTGGACCGTGCTGCTGCCTGTCCTCGCGATGGGAGGGGCCGGGCAGATCGGTGCCGCGCTCGCGCTCTGGATGCGCTTCCGTCGCAACGAGGCGCTCTCCCGCACGATCCGTGGTGCGCTGCCGGCCGGGTTCCTCGGAGTCGGGGAACCCCTGATCTACGGTGTGACGCTCCCCCTGGGTCGGCCGTTCATCACCGCGTGCATCGGTGGGGCGTTCGGTGGCGGGGTCGTCGGGCTGTTCGACCAGCTCGGGCACTCCGTCGGAGCGATTGCCATCGGTGCCTCGGACCTGTCGCTCATCCCGCTGCTGAACGGGTCGTCCGGCTACGGGTGGGCGCTGCTCGGGTACGGGTCGGGGCTCATCGTGGCGTACGTCGTCGGATTCGTGGCGACGCTGCTGTTCGGGGTGTCCGACTCAGTGCGGGCCGATCTGGAGGCGCAGTCGGCTGCTTCGACTGGGGATCCTGTCGCTCCGGCTGCGCCCCTCGATGTGCCGGTCGCGGTCACCTCAGGCAGCTATCGCTGATCGCTCGTTCCCTCACCTACCCGTTCGGCCATCCACCGCTCCACAGATCAGCGCCTCGATCCTCGAAGCGATGACCGCCCGACGAGGATCGGGGCGTGGAGGAATGGGAAGCGGACGACGCTCGGCGACGACACATGGCTCGCTTCGGTCGACGCGACACGGCGCCCGAGCTGTCGTTGCGTCGGGAGCTGCACCGGCGGGGCCGTCGATTCTTCATCGACCGGCAGGTCAGCCGGCAGTGCCGCGTGCGGCCAGACCTCGTGTTCCCGCGCGCACGGATCGCCGTCTTCGTCGACGGATGCTTCTGGCACTACTGCGAGGAGCACGCCCACCTGCCGAGGGCTAACGCTGAGCTCTGGCGTCGGAAGTTGCTCGCCAACCGCCAGAGGGATGCACAGAACCAGGCGATCCTGGTGTCGGAAGGCTGGCATGTGCTGCGGTTCTGGGAGCACCAAGATCCCGCGGACGCCGCCGCATCTGTCGAGCAAGCGCTCGATCGATGGAGTGCGATCGCTCGCGCCGCCATGATCATGCCGGGCAGGATGGACCGCATGATCGAAGTCGTCGCCGGTGTGCTGACCCGACCTGACGGCCGGGTACTCGCTTGTCGAAGGGCGCCGGGTCGATCTGCGGCGGGGCAGTGGGAGTTCCCCGGCGGAAAAGTCGAGCCGGGAGAACTCGCTGGGGAAGCCCTGCGACGAGAACTGCGCGAGGAGCTGAGCCTCGACGTCGTCATCGGCGAGCCGATCGACCGCTCCGTCACCCGTGTGGGCAGCATCGACATCGACCTCGCCACGTACCGTGTCCCGTGGTTCGGACCCGGGCCGACGTCGAGCACCGACCACGACGAGCTGCGCTGGCTCTCCCCCACCGACCTCGGCTCGCTCCGATGGGCAACGCCCGATCTCCCCACCGTGCGTGTGCTGACCGACGGATCGGCTACGGCCTGACTCCCCGAAAGTCCCCACTCGAGCTCGGCCACCACACGGTGATCCCGACCGAGGTGCAGAGCTCCACCATCGAAGAATTCGGTTCGGACGGCAAGAGTACGGCCGGAGTCACCGACAGACCGCGACGTCGCGCGACCGCCGCGTAGTCGAGTGCCTGCCCGATCGCCGTTCGGACGTAGGCCCGGGCCGTCGACTTCTTCGCTTCAATGACCTGGCCCAACGTCGCGACGTACAGGTCAGGCAGGATCGTCACCCCGTCCTCCGTGAGACGCAGCACCTGCACGTCCTCACCGCGAGCACGGAGCCATTCGCCGAAGCGCGTCTGCAGCTCGAACTCGCGGCGAGAGACGGACCGCTCCGACTCGCCTTCGTCGACCCGGCGCACCTGGTACTCACTGAAGTCGAGCGGTTGCCAGGGGGTCGTGGCCGGCAGACGCGATTCCAATCGTCACTCGCCAGTACGTCCAAGGGACGTCCGATGACAGCCTGTCGCTGCAGATCGCTGAGACTCCAGTCGTCAGTAGTGCTTCAGGATGTATCCCCAGGCAGAGTCGAACGGCTCACCGGTGAGATGCAGCTTGTACTTCTGAAACAGTTGACGCAGCTGACGGCGGATCGCCTTCTTGGAAGCGTCCTTCGTCGCCCAGTTCGGATGTACGGCCTGCTTGACCAAGGCATCGACCTCGGCGACAACCTGCGATACGAGCACAGTCATGCCCTCGGGACGGTGTTCTTCGAAGATGCGCGTGAGCATGCCGATGTTCGGGTCCGGGAGATCTGCCAGGACCCCGCCGCCTGATTCGACTTCTGTGATCTTGAGGTCGTTTGCGACGCCGAACAAGGTAGTGAGGAACTCGATGGAGTCCTCCGCCGTCGCAATCACCCGCTGACGCAGCTGATCCAGGCGCTCCGCGATCGACGAGTAGCGAAGCCCTCCCTCACCGCCACCGTCGAGCTTGCGCTGAATGCGAGCGGTGAGCGAATCGAGGATCTCCCTTGCAGACTTCCCCTCGTACTCGGTCGGGACCGGCGGCAGCTGACCGGTTTCACTCATCTTGCGGATCGTCTCTGCGTCGGCGATAACGACAGCGATGTTCCGATCGGAGACTCGGACGCTGCGCATGTGCTGGTGAACCAGTTCACGCGTCTTCGGCCCGAGACGCTCCCACAGCAAATCATCGTCGTCGCTATCAGCAGGTATTGCGGCGTACACCTGCGCGTACCAGCGGTAGTCGTCAGCCCAGTCGTCGAGAGCCGCGTCCGGGAAGATCGTCTCCCACAGTCCCTGCGAGAACGCGAACTCTGCGCGAAACTCTGCGCGGTCCTCGCTGTCGGCCGGCACCCGCTCCAGCGCCGCCTGCAGCGAGTCCATGGATTCATCTCGGTTGATGCCGACGAAGCGGCGCCGAATCTCCTTAAGAGCGCCCTTGAGGGTGCTCAGCAGCTCCTCGGTGTCGATCTGGCGCTGTGCGTGTTCGGGGTTGGACGGAGCGATCGCGCGAGCGAATCCGTCGCCGAGGCCGACATAGTCGACGATCGTGCCGTAGCTCTTGACGAAGCCCGTGTCCGGGTTGCGCCACGGCCTGTTCGTTCGGGTGATTGTCTGAAAAAGCGTGTGGAGTTTCATCGGCTTGTCTAGGTACAGAACGCCCTCAATTGGAGCATTGAACCCAGTGCCAAGCTTAGCGGTCACGAGGAGGAACTTCAGCGGGTCGTGCGCGTCCCGAAACCGGTTCAGCAGCGCTTCCTCTTCGGCGTCGCTGAGCTTGTACTGCCCGTAGTCACTCTTCCCGGACGCCGAGATAACGACCGCCACCTCGGCGGCGCGCCCGGAGCCGGCTAGCACGCCACGGAGTGCTGCATCGTAGAGGAGGCAGAGCTCCTGATCTGCTACGACAATCTGCGCCTTCATCCCCAGCGGGTCGATCGACTTGTAGAAGTGGTCGACGATGTTGGCGCTGACCGCTGCGATCCGTTCCGGATTGTGGAAGATCGCCCGAGCGTTCGCGACTCGCCGCGCATAGGACTCCTTTTGCGTCTCAGTGAGCTCTTCCTCGGTGGCAAGCACATCGAATGCCGCGTCGAGCTCATCCTTGGCGATGTCGAACTTCACTGGCCGAGGAACAACCCTCATCGGCACGGTGGTTCCATCGGCGATGGAACGGTCCGAATCGTATATTCCGAGAGCCGATCCCGGATCCCGCTCGTCTCCGAACAGCTGGTAGGTGTTCCGGTCCAAGTCTGCGATCGGGGTGCCGGTGAAGCCGTATCGGTGAGCGTTCGGGAGAGCTGCGCGCATCGCCTCTCCCAGCGAACCCTCCTGGGTGCGGTGGGCCTCGTCGACGAGCAAGACGATGTTGTCACGCTCGCTGAGAAGGCCGGCGCCGGCAAACTTGTGCACGGTCGTTGCAATGATGCCGCGCTGACCCTGCTTGAGCGCTGTCTGCAAGGACGCGAGCGTGGCAGCCCTCACCGGCTCAGGGACACCCGCGGAGGCGAACTGCGAGAAGGTCTGCGTGACCAGCTGAGTGCGATCAGCCACAGCGACGATCGTCGGGTTGTGCATGCGCGAGTCGAAGTACAGCCGCGTTGCCACCCACGACATCGTCAGCGTTTTACCCGAGCCCTGCGTGTGGTAGATCAGACCGCGCGAGCTCCGCTCGCGGGTGGCTCTGGCGACGATCTGCTCGACTGCCTCGTACTGGAAGTACCGCGGCAGGAGCTTGATCGTACGGCCGGGGCCGTCTGCGTCCTGCACGTCAAACGTCGCGTAGTGCTCGATAAGATTGAGGATGACCTTCGGGCTGAGCAGCCCCACTACGCTCATCTTCACCCGGTCCCACCCCTCGACCGTCGCTGGCACCTCCGATGAGCCCCAACGCTGCCAGTGCTCCAGAGGCGTGCGCACGCCTGCATATCGAAAGTCCTTACCGTCGGTTGCGAAAGACAGCAGGTTCGATGTGAAGAACGTCGGCTGATGCACCTCGTAGGAGGTGAAGATGTCCTTCGCGCCGTCCTTCCACGTCACCGTCGTTGACACAGGGGTCTTCGTTTCCCCCACGGCGACGGGGATACCGTTCACGAACAGCACAATGTCGAACCGGGCCCCCTGATATGTGACCTCGTCCGATACGATGAACGTGTTCTGCTCCGGACGAGCGTAGTCGATCACCTCGTAAGGCTCATCATGGTTTGTGTCGGGCATCAGTACGGTCCCGCGGCCACGCAGCAGCCGCGTGAAGGCCTGGTTCGCCGCCATTAGGCCCTCGTCGGGCGCCGTCAGCGCCGCTCGGCGTAAATTCGCCAGCACAGCGTCAGTGCGTCCGAGAAGCTCCGGGTTCAGCTGCTCAATCGCGGCGCTCAACTCTGATTCGACGAACACCTGCGACATGGTCCGTGGGAGGTCCTTACCTGGGATATATACCCACCCGGCACCCACCAGCAACTGCACTGCTGCATCCTGCACCGTGCTCTTTTCGTTGTACCCCCCGTTCACGCGGCCTCTCCCTCAACCAGAGCATCGTAGGACGACGGAATCTCGTGCTCTCCCGACAACAGCACAGTCAATAGATTTGCACGCAGCGAGCGAAGCGACTCAGCAGTGGCGCGGGCGGCGTCCGCGGCATCACTCATCGCATCGAGATCAGCTGCGATTCCTACTTGTTGCTCAGAGCCGATTTCGGGAACTTCGATCGACATGAGCTCAGTCCGGTTGATCTTCGGCATCTTAGTGCGACCCGAGCGCGCAACGGCCGAGTCAGTGAACGGGCGTGAGACAAGAAGATGCCTAAGGAAGCTGACGCTGCCGTCATCGGTTGGGAGCATTGGATACGCGTCTGCGCTACATAGTCCGCGCCAGGTTGGTATTGCCACTTTTCGCAGGTTCGGCCGAATTTTGGAGTAGATGACGGCCCCAGCTTCGTGCAAATATTTGCCGCTAATGACCTGATCTTCCGCCGCAGAACGCACGCCAATAAGCCGCCCAGTAATCGACTCGATCCTGTCAGTACCAATGTGCGGGAGGGAAGCGGCCTCACCAGTAGGTGGCACGAGTCGCCCAACGACGCGCGCAACATTCGAGAGCGCTACCCTATCTTCACTGCACGACCAGATCCGCAGATCGCGTGTCGATTCGACAAGTTTCTCCGCGCCCTGAACCTCCACCTCGGCCGCTTCCACAGCGTCGTCCAAGGCTGAGACAAGGTCCACAATTCGCCGCTGCTCGTCGAGTGACGGGAGGACCAGCGGAATTGACTCAAACGCGCCTTGACTTAGTGTCTTTCGTCGCAGCACAGTTCCGACACACCTCGTCGACATTGCTTCATGGAACTCGGGTGATGTGGTCAGAACCGCCATATATGCCGGAAGCAGTTGAGATCGATCGATCACGTAGGTGGGGAAGGTTTGCGGGGTGACGAACGCACCCTCGAACCCACTTGGCACTACCGCACTTGGTGCTTCGAAGGCCGTGATTGTCCGATATACCAGGTCGTCGGCGTTAAGCCTGAGAAGCTTGTCGAACTTCATTGAATCCCCGCGAACTGGGTCTCGGTCGACGAGCCCCCATCCACTGCGCTGGACGCCGACGACCCGGTACAGCGTCTCGGCTTCGACGGCGGTGAAGTCGTTCCGCCGGACTGCCACATCACCCAGCCTCGCCTCACGCCAACCGTCACGCATCGAAACCGGCTTCCTTCAGCCGCAGATCAAGAGCCGCCCGCGCAGTGTCCATGCGCTCCTGCGCCTCGCGAAGTGCGGCCAGTGCTGCATCGACGTCAGCTTCGGCCTCGGACTCTGTCTGGATGTACCGACCGATGTTGAGGTCATAGCCATTGCTCTTGATGTCTCCGCGCGAGATAAGACTGACGGCGACGCCATGTTCACCGTCGGCGTCCTCGCCGATCACGTAGCTCGACGTGATCGCATTAACGTCTTCGTCGCTGAGAATGTTCTGGTTCTTCGCGGACTTAAACCGGTAACGGGCGTCAATGAACAGGACATGGTCGCGGCGCCTGGCGACCTTGTTCGCCCGGAAAATCAGCAGACACACCGGAATCGTTGTCGAGTAGAACAGGTTGTTCGGGAGACCGATCACCGCCTCGAGTAGGTCGTTTTCGATTACCCATCGGCGCATGTCGGACTCGCGACCGCCGCGGAAAAGCGCTCCATGAGGCATGACGACGCCTACGCGTCCGGTGTCGTTGTTCATCGTGGCAAGCATGTGCTGGATCCACGCCCAGTCGCCGTTTTTTGCCGGAGGGACGATGCCCCCCAGGGCGCGCTTATATCTATCCTTCACCCAGGTATTCGAAGGCCAGTTGTCCAGGGAAAACGGCGGGTTCGCTATGACGATGTCGAATGTGCGAAGCTTGCCGCTTTCATCGAGAAGCTTCGGCTCCCGAAACGTGTCGCCGCGCCTAATTTCGAAGTCCTCGAGCCCGTGGAGGTACAGGTTCATACGGGCAATGCCCGCGGTGGTGAGGTTCTGCTCTTGGCCGTACAGCAGAAGCGAGTCCGGGTTAGCTCCGGCGAGCCTCACCGCTTCAACTGTTTCAACGAGCATGCCGGCGGACCCGCACGCGGGGTCACAAATCGAGTCTCCCGGCTGCGGGTCGAGGATCTTCACCAGCAGATGCACGACATGCCGAGGAGTGAAGAACTCGCCCGCCTTCTTACCCGATGCTTCCGCGAACTCTCGTAGCAGGTATTCATACGCGGAGCCCAGCATGTCGCCGGACACGTGCGCGGGGTCGAGCGTGAGGCGATCGAACACGCCCATGAGCGCCTTCAGCGCCGACTCCGGGATGCGCTCTGTGTTTGCCCAGTTCACATCGCCGAATACACCGGCGAGCTTGCCGGGATTGACTTCCTGGATGGTGACGAGCGCCTTGTT
Organism: Curtobacterium sp. ABR8; assembly: GCF_057812125.1. NCBI lineage: Bacteria > Bacillati > Actinomycetota > Actinomycetes > Micrococcales > Microbacteriaceae > Curtobacterium > Curtobacterium sp. ABR8. The sequence goes on along the minus strand of NZ_CM173818.1, from coordinate 1,597,817 downwards.
CAGAACGGCGCCAGGTTTCGTTGTCACTCCAAACGTGTCATCCCAATGGGCGCCGTCAGGGACGAGGAACGTCTGGTAGTCCTCATCTTCGATCTCCTGCGTCCAACCGTCTCCCAGCTCCTCGAGCGCCTCCTCGTGACGGTAGTCGTAGACGTCACTGATCCACTTGTAGAAGAGCACGGGGAAGACGTAGGCCTTGAAGTCACCTGGGTCGACCGGCCCACGCAGGGCGTTCGCGGCAGCCCAAAGCGCCTGCTCGAGCTCTCGTTGCGTGAGGTGGTCGGGTTTTGCGGGCACCAGCGTCATCGAGTCTCCGGTCGTAAGAGGTCCCCGCTCTTGGGGCATGGCTACGCTATCGCGTGTCGCGCGAGCATCCCCTGGAGGCGCTGCCAATTCGATCTCTCCTCGTCGGCGTGACGGGTTCACCCCTGCTCGAGACGATCCCGCGCGCCGGCGGGACGTGGCAGCTGGCAGCTGGCAGCTCGCCGCCTCAACACTCCGAAGCGCGCCGACGACTGCTTGCGCCTCTGCGGAGGCTGACTTAACGACTCGGACCTTCGTCGAGGTGATCCGGACGCACTACGAGATCATTCCCGCCTCAGCGACAGGCCACCTGCCGTGATTGCCCGATCAGCCGCACCCGCAGCAGTGTCAAGGCGATCATGAGCATCCATTCGCATCTCGGTAGCATGACTCGGCAATGCACGGTCAGGAGCGGTACCGCCATTCGGAAGCAGCGCTCCGTTCGGACACTAGCGGTCGACCGCAACTGGGTACTCGGAGCCTAGCAACGTGCGTGCTCGCTGCTTCAGGCGCCTATCGAAATGCACTGTCCCAGACCGCATGGGTGACGGCACTGCAAAATACTCTGTCCGTTCTTGTATTTCAGACATGTCGAGTGGCAGGCGGACAGATTAGCTTGCGGCCGCCGTTACGACGAACGCGCAAAATTCCTCGCGCAACACATCATCAGTCATGTTGGCACAGTAGCAGGCCTGTGGCGTCTTGCGGCCGAACGACGAGGGCACGGAAAGCCCCCACACCGAATGGGCGTTGTCCCGGCTACTCGGCCCTAGCGAAGATGGACGTCAAGATTAGCCATGGTGTAAGAGGAATATTCAGTGCTACGCAGAGCCGAGAACGTGTCGAAGAGGCATCGCATGAACTTGTTCATGCGGAGGCCTGGTCGAGCCGGCCGTCGGACCCTCGACCTACTGCGTGGGCGCAGAGATCCGGAAGGACGAGCTCAGCGAGGCCTTCGCTTCGTCTGGTCGCAAGCCGGTCAAGATCGGGTGCGTGAAGGATTGCCAGTACTGGCGGTTCCGCGGACGATGGTTCTGGGACAACGACACGCTTCTGCCCGAGCAGGTCTTCGCGTTGCTCGAGACGAGGGTTCGTCGCAAGGGTGCGACGATCACTCGAGCACACACCATCGCAAACAGCCCTCCGCAGCCCGCGCAGCACCGTCCCGGCGCAATCCCGATGGACGTGAAGCGGCTCGTCTGGGCTCGCGATGGCGGCCGATGCGGCGCCTGCGGCTTGAGCATCGAGCTGCAGTTCGATTACATCATCCCGGCGTCAGGCAGCGGGAGCAGTGAGCCGGAAAACCTCCAGGTGCTGTGCGAGCCGTGCAACCGGCTTAAGGCCGTCGCCGTCGGTTGAGTGACGAGCGGCGCGAGTCGTGGCAGGGTTGACAGCCTGTCTTCGCGATGCGCTTCAAAATAGATCTCACACAAGCGCTCCTCCTCACCACAACGTGGACAATGATCGCTTCCCTGGGCGGGTGTGCTCGGACGGGCCGTGATCGAGGATTGGCGTCCAATGCACGAGGCGACATGTTCGCTCTAATTCAGCTGACCATCGATGCCGTCGGCCGTGACTGGACAGCGCTCTCAGGCGGACCCGCATCGTCGGAGTGCTCGACGGCCGACCGCAGCTCAGGCGTCACGTTCTCATGGGATCAGGAGCGAACCGGCGCCACGAATTTGGAGTCGCTCGTCCGCGCGGTCGCAAAGACGTGGGAGGAGCACGACTACGACGTGTCCATCAGGCAGGACACGATCGACGACGGTCGGCCACTCTGGTCCGCGGTCACCACCGGGCACGCGATGGACTCGATCTCGATCAATGCCAGCCCTCGACGCGTCTCGATTGAGGTGCAGTCAGCCTGCGGCGCTGGCGACATCGCGGACTACGAGTGACCGAAGGAGAAGGCGCCCGCTGAACAACGAGGGACGCGGAACCAGCCGGCACCGCGCCTCCCACCCATTACGTCGGCGACTCACCACGTCAACACGAACCGCCCCCGCGTCCCCCCAGCCTCCAACCGCTCATGCGCCTCCCCAACCCGCGCAGCCGGCAGCACCTCGGCAACCCGCGGCGTCAACGTCCCACTCTCCACCGCATGCCGCAGCTGCTCGAGCTTGTCGAACGACCGGTACTCCGAGAACACCATCACCTGCACGAACTCGATCCCCCGAGCCCCGTCGCCCTGCCACCCACGTACGTCGAAGAACACTCCCCCGTCTCGAACAGCATCGACGACGACCCCACGCTGCACCGCAGCATCGGCGAGCGCATCGACCCCGTCCGGCACGAGCTCGCGCACCGCGGCAGCGAACCCATCACCACGAGGCACGATGTGGTCCGGCCCGAGCGACCGCACGAGCGCTTCGTCCGCCGAAGCAGCATCCGCGATCACGGTCAGCCCGGCGGCCTTCGCCAGCTGCACCAGGTAGTTCCCGAGCAGCCCCGCGGCCCCGGTCACGGCGAGCGTCTGTCCCGGCGCGAGCGAGGCGTGCGACAGGATCTGCAACGCCGTCAGCCCGTTCATCGGCACTGTGGAGGCGAGCGGGAGCGACGTCCCACGCGGAATCCGCGTGAACGACCCCACCGGCGCGACGAGCTCCTGCACGTAGGCGCCACCGTGGGCGGTGAGCGGCAAGGCCATCGCCATGACCTCGTCGCCGACCTGCCAACCGGTGACGTCGGGCCCGACCTCGTCGATCACCCCAGCGGCGTCCATCCCCGGCACGTACGGCGGTGAGGCCTGCGAGCTGTCCCGCTCCCCGGCACGCACCCCTGTATCGGTCGGGTTCACGGCGAACGCCTGCACCCGGATCCGCACGGATCCCGCACCGGCGTGCGGCTCCGGCACCTCGTGGACGGCGAGGGCCTCCGGCCCTCCGAACTGTTCGACTCCGACGACCTGCATCCTCCCGGTCTACGCGCGCGTTGCTTGACGCAACCTGACGCGACCCACGATCGGACGGGAGGTGGGCCCCACCCGCCGGTTCCGGCGTGACGCGCCAGCGGCACGGCGGCCGTGCCGGGAGGGACGGTGCCAGCCCGCCACGGGCCTCCAGACAGAAGACGGTGACGTCCACTGGCCACGCGACCCGCTCACTCGGCCGTCCGGCCAATCCGCGCCGCGAGCGCGGCGGTCGACAGCCGATCTCGAGCGCGTGCGACGCCGCTCGCCGAGAACGCGAGTCCCTCGGCCTCCAGGACGGCCCGTGGATCGCGGTCGTCCGACGGATCCGGCCAGCGGAACCCCGGCGCCACGGTGCCACTCCCCTGCAGGACCCGGTGCGTCCCGTGGATCTCGGTCCCCGCCAGGTGCGCGCCGACCGCAGCGGGGTGCGTGCCGATGAGGGCCGCGAGGTCGCCGTACGAGGTCCAGCGCCCAGCGGGGATGGCCGCGATCGCCCGGTGCACGACCGACCAGTCCCGGCGGCCGCCGACCGAGCGGGCGCGCACGTTCGGGCCGGTCCACTGGCGGATGATGCGGTCCGCGAACCACTCGCTCCGCGCCAGGATCTGCGTGCGTCCCCACACCGGCGCATCGAGCACCAGTCGGTTGAGCGCGGTGAAGCTGCTCTGCCGGTACTCCGCCTGCTTCTCGGGGAACGGGCGGTTGCCGAGCGTCGCGTTGTACCCGGTGAGCGTCAGGTTGCCGAGTGAGTGGACGAGCCGCTCGTGCACGGCGTCGACGGACTCCCCGTCGGGGTCTGCGGCGAGCGCTGCCCGCCAGTCCGGGGTGAGCGTCTGCGGCAGGACGTGCTCGATGGTGGACCGCTCGACGTCGATCGGTTCGTTGGGGTTCAGCTCCTCCTGCACCCACTTCAGGATGAGCTTCTGCTGGTTGCGGAGCCCGCGCAGGTAGAACGGCTGCGTCCGGATGGCTTCGCGCACCTGCTCGTCGGTCGCGAAGTGCTTCCGGCCGGTGGAGAAGTAGTCGAGCAGCACCTGGTCGACGGGTCGGTCGTCGAGCTCCCCGCATGCTTGCAGGATGATCCGGTTGAGTCCCTGCCCCGGCCGCCCGACGAGGGTACGCCGGACGAGGTACGCCTCGAGGGTCGCGAGCGCACCGGCGACCTCGGCAGAGGTACTGGTGCCGGCTGCGCGACGGGACAGCAACCGCAGGGTGAGCGGGACGGTCGTGGTGGAGGACCACTCGGCCAGGTGCCGCAGGTGTTTCCGGACGGTCGGGTCGGACTCCTGCGACGGGTCCCGGATGCGCATGAGGTGCTCCGACAGTCTGCTGAACCGTTCGATCTCGGCCAGGATCTGTTCGTCGTCCATCGCCGCCAGGCGGGCCTGCTGCGAGCTGTAGATGTCGCCCTGTTTCAGCAGCGGTTCCTCGGCCACGGCGTCCAACCAGAAGAGCAGCTCGAGGTCGTTCACACTGAGCCGACGCTGCATCGGCAGCCACCACGACGAGTAGGCCGATTCACCACGGTGCCCGAGTCGCATGAAGAGGTCGTTGCGCACCAGGTCCCCCTGTGTCAGCCGCATCCCCGTGTTGTTGAGGGACTCGAAGATCCGGTAGACGTTGTCCTCGTCCTTCGCGGTGATCGAGACGAAGACCAGGCCGCCAAGGACGGCGTCACGGGTCAGTTCGAGGTCGTCGACCCGGCCGAGCTCGCGTCGGAAGTACGTGTACGCGTCGCGCACGCCGGACACCGACGCATCGGGTTCGTCCGGCACGTCGGCGCCGCCGTCGACCACGCTTCGGTACGCGTCGCGGTCCGCCTGGGTCGGCAGGAGCTTGAGCCTGGCGTCGCCGGGCTTGAAGCGATCGGCGACGTACTGCTCGTGGATGCTCTCGGCGAGCACGGGCGACTCCGGACGGCGCTCCCGGAACGTGTCGCGCAGGGCGCAGAGCAGGATCGAGAGCGTCGTCAACCGCTGCTGGCCGTCGACCACGAGGAACTCCATGCCGCTCGGGACGACCGTGCCGGTCGAGAACACGAGCGAACCGGTGAAGTGCGTGGCGCCGGGCTCGGAGCGTCGGGTCTCGCTGAGTTCCAGCACGTCGGCCCAGAGCCGCTCGCGCTGGCGGGCTTCCCATGCGTAGGGCCGCTGGTAGAGCGGGACGAGGTACTGCTTCGGTCCTCCGAACAGCTCTTGCAGCGTGGTCTCACGGACGTCCATGGTCGCCTTTCGATGGGTGCTTCGTTCGGACGGGAGGCCCGGTGCCAGCTCGCTACGCGCCCGGCGTCCGTCAGGTGGTCGCGTCGACTGCCAGCGCGAGTTCCGCGCCGGCCCATGCGATGAGCGCAGGGTCGTGGGTCGCCACGACGACGGCGCTGCCGGATGCACGCAGCGCGTCCAGACCGGCGCTGACGCGGGCCGCGCTCTCGCTGTCGAGCGACGCGGTGGGCTCATCGGCCAGGACGAGCCGTGGTCGCTGCGCCAGGACCCGTGCGACAGCGACCCGCTGCTGTTCTCCGCCACTCATCGTCCCGGCACGAGCAGCACGGCGACCACCGAGCCCGACGATCTGTAGCGCCTCGTCGATCCGGTCGCCGAGCTCGGCACGGGTGACGCCGCTCGGACGCAACACCCGCAAGTTCTGCGTGACCGTCCACTCCGGCACGACGGCGTGGTCTTGCATGACCAGGCCGACGGTGTCCCGGCGCAGCGCCCGACGTTCTCCCTCTCCTGCCGTCTGCAGAACGTTGCCATCGACGGTGATCCGCCCCCGTGTCGGTTGTTCGAGTCCTCCGAAGCAGCGGAGCATCGTGCTCTTGCCCTGCCCGGAAGGCCCGCGGAGGGCGAGGGCTTCCCCGGCGCGGAGCCGAAACGAGACGCCGTCCCAGAGCGTCCGACCGGCGATGTCGTACCCGATCCCCTCGGCGCGGAGTCGCAGTTGCTCGGTCATCGTCGGATCCCTTCTCGGTGGTGTGTGGCAGCGAGCAGGAGGGACAGGGCCACAGCGGCGAGCACAGCGGCGGCGCCAGCCGTCCCGGCAACGTGGATCACATCGACGGTCTGACCACCGAGCAGCACGACGACGGTGGTTCCGGCGACGATCCCGCTCGCGGTGCACACGAACTGTCTGTGCTGCACGGCTGGGTGGCGACCGACCAGGAATCGCAGGCGTCCCGCGCGTCGACGTCGCATCCGGTGGTCGGCGACCAGGGTGGCGGCAGCGAACAGGCTCGCGAGTACGGCGCCGAGCGATGCCCCGATGACGACCACTCGCTCGGTGCGGACGGCAGCGAGCTCACGCTCGAGCACGGCACCGACCCGGTTGATCTGGGTGACGACGTCGAGTAGGTCCGCAGCGCGGAGTTCGCGGACGAGCGTCGACCGATCGGCGAACCGCACCTCACCGTTGCGAGCCGCCGTCCCGAGCCGGTTGGGCGGGACGTCTCGCAGATCTGCCACCACGATCACAGGGACGTCCAGCGCGTCGGTGGTTCGTGGCGTCACCCAGTCGACCCATCGATCGGCGGACTCGACGATCGGAACGGTCGTGTCCACCACCTCGGGGCGGATCGGAACCGTTCGGGGCGGACGATCACCGTCCACTTCCCAGCCGTCATCGAAAGCCGTACGGACGTGATCGACGATGGCGTCAGCGTCGCCTGCCATGCTGCGCGGCACCAGCACGGTCACGCCGTCGCGGTTCGGAGCGGTCAGCTGCTCAGCGGAGTCGCCGGCGAGCAGGAGGGCGTCCTGCATGAAGGTCGTCTGCGCCAATTCCGCGGTACCGGCATCGAGGGCTCGACGGGCGATTTGCCCGAACGTTCGCTCCTGTTCGATGGTGTCGTTGCCGACACCCAGCACGACGTCATCGCCGTGCGGAGCCTCGCGGCTCAGCGACCGCTCGAGTGCAGTCGCCCGTCGTTCGTTCTCTGCGACAGCGCCGGCGTTCGAGGTCAGGATGCCGACGAGTGCGACGCCACACAGCGAGACGACGATCGGGCGCCAGACCGGGGCCGCGAGGCTCCCGAACCTGCGACGGCCCGCGATCGAGCAGACCACGTGCACTCCGACGACGCTGACGAGGGTGATGGGGAACACCACCGCGGCGAGTCCGGAGCTGAACGACCAGATCGTCGGCGATGCCCCGCGGACGAGCAGGTACACGGCGAATGTTCCGCACACCAGCACGGAACAGGCGACGAGCAGCCCCGCGACCTCGAGCGACTCACGAGCTGCGACCCGCTTCGGCGACCACCCGGCGAGTTCGCGAAGGCGCTGTCGACTCGCGCGCCGGTCCGACTCAGCGACGAGCGCGATGACGATCCCGAGCACGACGCACGCCGAGATCGCCAGCACGCCGGGTTGCTGGATCACCGCGGGGACCAGAACACGGGCCGTCGGTGTCGCATCCATGAACCTGAACTCCGCGCCGTGCAATGCGTCGAGGAACGACCGCACGTGGTCAGCAGTCCCGTCGACGGCGTACGACCACACGATCACGGCATCGCCGATGTCACTCGCGGGGTGCTCGACGACCGTCCCCCAGAACACCGGCTCGGCGACCGAACCGGTGAACGCGTACGCGTCGACCGAGTTCGGTGCACCGGAGCGGTCGGGTACCACGAGGGCCAGCGAGACGTCGTGTTCCTCGGCCAGTTCGGTGAGCTGCTCGACGTGCTCCTGTTTCGTCGGTCCGAACGGCAGGTCGACGACGTCGATCATCGTCCGTGCGGAGAGGTACCCGCTCGCCTCGCCGCTCCCGACCACGAACACGACGAGGCCGGCGACGAGCACGGGTACGGCCGCCACCGCGAGGACGGTGGCGGCCGCGAAGCTCCGGATCAGTAGATGCCCCAGAACGCCTGGTTTCCGAACAGCGCCTTCGGTCGAACGGCGCTGGCGAGCCGCCCCTTCGCGACGAGCCCCGAGGACTTCGTCTTGCCCGATGACTTGACCGCCGTGCTGTGGATGAAGCGGTGGTTCTCGAACGCCGAGACGACGTTGTCGCGGGTCACGGTGTACGACCAGAGACCGCCACCGACAGCCTGCGTCCCGTTCGTGCTGACGCCATCGACGGATGCGCTTCCGCTCGTCACGGAGGAGACCTCGGCCGGTGCTGCGTGCGCGACGCCGGTCGAGAGCGCCCCCACGAGCGACACCCCGGCGATGACAGCGGACAGCTTTCCGAATCGGTTCATGGATCGGCCTTTCTGGTTGCAACGGCGAGCTCGAATCGGCCCGACGAGGAGCAAACCAGAAGAGCATCGAAATCTGAAGTTTCGGATATTCGTAATACGACATGCCGTTTCCATGCAAGAGCTCCCGGAAAGCGCGTCCGTCCATCCGCACCATCCCCCGATCGGAGGATGCAGCGCCACCGCCCCCACCGATCCCCCGCGGCGCCCCACCGGCCAGGCTGGACCCATGCCCGAGTCCCCCGCCATCGAGGTCCAGCACCTCGGCAAGCAGTACGCCACCGGCAAACGCGCCGTGGACGACGTCTCCTTCACGATCGAGCCGGGCGAGACCTTCGCTCTGCTCGGCCCGAACGGTGCCGGCAAGTCCACAACGGTCGAGATCCTCGAGGGGTACCGCTCCCGCACCGCCGGCGACGTCCGCGTCCTCGGCGTTGACCCGAACAAGGCGTCCCGACGACACAGAGAGAGAATCGGCATCGTCCTGCAGACCAGCGCCGAGTCCCCGAACGCCACCGTCGCCGAGCAGCTGCACCACTTCGCGACGCTCTACCCGAAGCACCGCAGCACCGAGGAACTCCTCGGGGCAGTCGGGCTCACCGACCAGCGCAACACCCGCATCGCCCGACTGTCCGGTGGCCAGCGCCGCCGCGTGGACGTCGCCCTCGGCATCATCGGCCGCCCCGAGGTCCTGTTCCTCGACGAACCGACCACGGGCTTCGACCCCGAGGCCCGCCGGCAGTTCTGGGACCTCCTGCGCCAGGTGCAGTCCGAGGGCACGACGATCCTGCTCACCACGCACTACCTCGACGAAGCAGCCCAGCTCGCCGACCGCGCAGCGGTGATCGCGGACGGGAAGCTGCTCGACATCGCCCCGATCGACGAGATCGGTGGCGCCGCAGCCCGCACACCACGGGTCCGCTGGCGCGACGATGCCGGCGAACACCACGACGAGCGGACGACCGACCCGACCGCACTCGTCCGCAGCAGCACCACGGCCATGCACGACCTCGAAGTCATCCGCCCGTCCCTCGAGGACGTCTACCTCGGAATGGTGGGCCAGCAGTGAACACCGCGACCAGCCGCATCTCGTATGAGATCCGCTCCTACTTCCGCGCCCCCGACGCGGTCTTCTTCACGTTCCTCTTCCCCATCATCATGCTGGCGCTCTTCTCGGTCGCCTTCGCGGACGCCGACCCGATCCGCGCCGTCGCCAGCAACGGGCGACCGGTCAGCGTCGACTACGCCACCTACTACCTGCCCGGGCTGGTCGCGACGGGGATCCTGCTCTCCGGCACCCAGTCCCTCGGCGTCGACATCGCGACCGAGCGCAGCGACGGCACGCTGAAGCGCCTCGGTGGCACACCGCTGCCGGTGCTGAGCTACTTCGTCGGCAAGATCGGCATGGTCCTCGTCACGACCATCGCGCAGACGGCCTTGCTGCTGGGCATCGCGAGCCTGGTGTTCGGCGTCGACCTGCCGACCGCGGCGAGCAACTGGGGCGTCTTCGCGGGCGTGATGGTCCTCGGCATCGCGACCAGCTGCGTTCTCGGCATCGCGATCTCGGCGCTCCCCCGCGAGGGCCGCCGTGCCACCGCCACCATCGTCCCCATCGTCCTGGTGCTGCAGTTCATCTCCGGCGTCTACCTGCCCTTCACGCAGCTGCCCGACTGGCTGCAGAACGTCGCGTCCGTCTTCCCCCTGCGCTGGATGGCGTCCGGCATGCGGTCCGTCTTCCTGCCCGACGCATTCGCGTCCGCCGAGCCGGGAGGCGCGTGGCACCTCGCCCTCGGAACGCTCGTCCTGGTCGCGTGGCTGGTCGGGGGCACGGTGGCCTGCGCCCTCACCTTCCGCTGGAACCGCAAGGACGCCTGATGGGGCCTGTGGAGAACCGCTCCGAGGTGCTGCATCGATGGGATGCTGTGGTCATGAGCGGCGAGACGTGGGTGCGCAACCGGTGGTTGCACGTGTTCTTCGCGGGCACGATGCTCCTCACCGCCGTGATCACCGCGCTCGGCTGGTCCCCGTGGTCGACCCGCTGGCCGGCGTACCTCGCTGTGGTGGTCCTCGTCGTGGCGTACATCGCGTACGGGCACCGCGGCTACGACAGCCCCCGAGCCGCCGCCGCGTTCCTGCCACTCGTCGTCGTCGCCGCCCTGGCGCTGCCCGCCGTCGTGCCGAGCACCGCCTTCGTGCAGTGCATCGTGTTCCCGCTGGTCTGGGTGCAGTCCGAGCGGGTCCGCACCGCGGTCCTGTTGTCCATCGCGATCGGCGTCGCGAGCGGCATCGGCCTGCAGGTCTCCGAGGGCCCGGACGCCCTCGTCAGCACCCTGCTCATCGAGGGCATCAGCGTCATCGGCGCCTGCGCGATGGGCGTGTGGATCTCGAGCGTCGCCGGCCTGTCCGAGGAGCGCCGCCAGCTCGTCGAGGAACTCCGCGCCACCCAGCAGTCCCTCGCCGACGCGAACCGCACGGCGGGCATCGCGAGCGAACGGGAGCGCCTGGCCCGCGAGATCCACGACACCGTCGCGCAGAACCTCGCCGGCATCGTCATGCTCACCGAACGGGCCCGCGGGGACCTGGCGAACGACCGCTCCGACGCGCTCGAGGAACGACTCACCGTCCTCGAGGAATCCGCCCGCGCCGCCCTCGAGGAGTCCCGCACGCTCGTCGCAGCCGGGGCAGCCGGCATGACCCACGACAGCCTCGCCGGCGCCCTCCACCGTCTCGCCGAACGGCACACCCGCGAGACCGGAGCAGTCGTCACCGTCGACGCGTCCGACTGCGTGCTGGATCGCGATGCGCAGGTGGTCCTGCTGCGGGTCGCGCAAGAGGCCCTCTCCAACGTCCGCGCGCACGCCGGCTCCGCCTCCGTGCAGGTCGGTCTGTTCCGCGACGAAGAGCAGACCGTGCTGCGGGTCACCGACGACGGCGCCGGGTTCGACCCCGAGCAGCCCACCGCCGGGCACGGCCTGCGCGGACTCCGCGAGCGCCTCGCCCTCGCCGGCGGTACCTGCACGATCACGAGCGCCCTGGGCCGGGGCACCGTCGTCGAGGCGATCCTGCCCACCGGAGCCGCACCGGGCCTCCCGTCCGCCGTTCGTCACCCCGTGGCGGAGGTGACCCGGTGATCCGCGTCGTGGTCGCCGACGATCACCCGATCGTCCGCTCCGGCATCGTCGCGCTGCTGGAGGACGCCGACGACATCGACGTGGTGGGCCAGGCCAGCGACGGCCGTGCCGCGGTGTCCGTCGTGCTGGCGGAGCGCCCCGAGGTCGTGCTGATGGACCTGCGAATGCCCGAGCTCGACGGTGATGCTGCGACGGCGGAGATCCTCGCGGCGGAACCGGGCGTCCGCGTCCTGATCCTGACGACGTACGAGTCCGACGACCAGATCCTCGCGGCCATCGAGGCCGGGGCCACCGGCTACCTGCTCAAGGCGGCTCCGGAGTCCGAGATCCTCGCCGGGGTGCGGGCGACGGCGCGGGGCGAGACGGCACTGGCCCCGTCGGCCGCGGCTGCGCTCGTCAGGCGGGCCACCGGTGGGATCCCGACGGGCCCGTCCCTGACCCCACGCGAACTCGAGGTCCTGCAACTCGTCGCCCAGGGCAACTCGAACCCGGCGATCGGCCGCGCCCTGTTCCTCAGCGAGACGACGGTGAAGACGCACCTCGGGCACGTGTTCGAGAAGCTCGGCGTCAACGACCGCACCCGTGCCGTGACCCGCGCGATGGAGCTCCGACTCCTCCCCTGACCCGCGCGCTTCCCGACGCGCGCTTGGTGAGCAGAAATGGTCGGGTGCGTCACCGCGACCCGACCATTCCTGCTCACCAGCTGACGCACGCCGCTGCCATCGACGCGCGCCCACCCGGTGTCACCACCGGCTCAGTGCTCCGCGTCCGCCCCCTCCGGTCGGACGCGGAACACCCGTGCCGTCGGGGTGGCGCCACCGTGACCGACGTGGAGCACGCCTGCCGATGCCTCCCACGAGACGGACCACGATCCGAGCGCCGTCGGGAACAGCGGCTCGACGACGACCGCCTGCCCGGCGAAGCCCGACAGCGGCATTGACACCGACGAGCCGGCACCGGGCAGCGCCCAGACCGACAAGTACAGTTCCCCGGACGTGGCGCGCAACCCGAGGGCGACCCACGGGTCCTCCCACGCCGGCAACCCGAGCGGCCACACCGGCACCGACGACTCGATGACCTCGAGCACTGCGCGGTGTGCCTCGATCGCAGAACGCACGACCGCCCGCTGCGCCGGCGACATCTCGTTCAGGTAGCCCGACAGGTACATCCGCCCGAGCACCCCGTTCACGAGCGACAGCTCGAACAGGTCGGGCGACATCGACGGTGCCGGGTACGCCCAGTTCCCCGCCTGCTCGGGCAGCATCGCGGCGGGGGCAGCGGCGGCGATCGACGCCGACAGCACCGGGTCCTGCTGGTCCGAGGTCGACTGCATGTGCAACCGGGACAGCATCGCGGAGTCGGCGCGCATCGCTCCCGAGGCGCAGTTCTCGATGAGCAGCGACGGGTACCGGGCCTGCACGTCGTCGAGCCAGTCGAGCAGCGCCCGCTGGTGGTCGAGCATCCCGGCGAACGGCCCCGTCATGGTGTTGTTGTCCATCTTGAAGAACGTCACCCCGAGCTCCCCGACCAGCCGGTCGACGACCGTGTCCAGGTGCGCCCGAGCCTCCGGCGAACGGAGGTCGAGCAGGTGCCGGCCGTGCTCCGCGACCCGCACGCCGTGGTGGTGCACGAAGGCCGACGACGGCAGGGTTGCGGCCAGCGGCGAGTGGATGCCGATGACCTCGGGCTCGAGCCACAGCCCGGCCTGCATGCCCCGCGACCGGATGTGGTCGATGACGGACCCGAGCCCCGTCGGGAACCGCGACGCAGCTTCCTCCCACGCTCCGACGGTGTCCCACCAGTGCCCCTCGGCGTACCAGCCCGCGTCGATGCAGAACAGGTCCGCTCCGGCGTCGGCAGCGGCGTCGATCAACGGCAGCAGCTTCTCGGTGGTGGGGTCGCCCATGAGCGTGTTCATGTAGTCGTTGAACACGAGCGGCAGGGCACGGTCGGCCTCGCGCACGTGCCGGAACGCCCGACGCTGCGCCGTGAGCACCTCGAAGGCACCACCGACCGAACCGGCGATCCCCACCGAAACCGGAACGGACACGAACGGCTGCCCCGGAGCGACGACGGCCGTCCACTGGTGCTCCTGGTCGGTCGGTCCGCTCAGCAGCACGTACGCGTGCCGCCGGGTCTCGCCGAGCTCGTACAGCCACGGCCCGTTGTGCTCGATCTGCCACACGAGCGCGTACGGAGCCGGCACAGCGCCGTCCGCCTGCAGCACCCCGATCGGCAGCGCCTCGCCCGTCGACCACGACCCCCGGTTCTGCACGACCGCGCGGCTGCGGGGCGGGTGGTGCTGCGCCTCGCGGTCGATGCGCGCCAGCCCGATCGACCGCAGCGGATCGGTCCGCCACCGGCTCTCGGCCGCCCAGTCGTTGTCCGCGTGCACGAGGGCCAGGTCGTCGACGCCGACCCCGGAGTCCGTCAGGAACGCCCCGGTCGCGAACGACGACACGAAGTCCACGACGTGCTCGCCGTCATCGGCGGACACCTCGGTCCACGTCTGGAAACCCGGCACGTCGGCGCGCGCCCGGAACACCGACTCGACCTGGAGGCCCGTGGCCGCGTCCGTCTGCACGATGCGGAACCACGGATCGGTCGCGTCGTCGGACCCACGCCAGGAAACGGGTCGCAGTCGCGCCCCGATCGTGGAGTCCACGTGCCGGAACCCGCCCGGGAACCGCCCGTGTCCGATCGTGGTCAGCTCGACCAACGGCTGCGGGTCGTCGGGTCCGTCGGCGAGCGCTCCACCGGCCGGCACGAAGGACACGAGTGCGGCGGGCTGGTCGTCGCCGATCCGGAAGCGCGCCGAGAACCCGGGCGTGACCCAGTCGGCGAAGGCTCCGCTCACCGTGCGCCGACCGGCGCGGGCGAACTCGTCACCCAGTCACCGATGCCGTGGTCGTAGCAGGTGGTGTTGTCGATCTTCGCGCGGTCGAGGGCGCTGCCCGAGGTCACCTTGCGGTCGATCCGCTCGGGGTCGGGGGCGGCCTCGGCGAGCAGCCGGGTGTAGTCGTGCTGCGGGTTGAGGATCACGGCGTCGGAGGGTCCGCGTTCGACGACCCGGCCGCGGTACAGCACCAGGATCTCGTCGGAGAAGTGGCGTGCGGTCGCCAGGTCGTGCGTGATGTACAGCACGGCGAGGTGGTCCTCGCGCTGCAGGCGTCCCATCAGGTTGAGCACGCTGAGCCGGATCGACACGTCGAGCATCGACACCGGTTCGTCGGCGATGAGCACCTGGGCGCCCGGGGCGAGTGCGCGGGCGATGGCGACGCGCTGCCGCTGCCCGCCGGAGAGCTCGTGCGGGCGGCGGCTCGCGAAGTCCTCGTCGAGGTTGACGCGGCCGAGCAGTTCCCGCACCTTCTCGGCGGTCTCGTCGGCACCCCGGGCTCGGTGGTGCAGCTGCAGCGGCCGGGCGATGTGGTGCTCGATCGAGTGGAACGGGTTGAGCGACGCGAAGGGGTCCTGGAACACCATCTGCACGTGCCGGCGGTACATGCTGCCGACGACGGGCGTGCCGTCCTCGAGCCGCACGTCGATCGAGCCGCGTGTGGTGCTCTCGAGCTTGGCGAGCATCCGCGCGATGGTCGACTTGCCCGAGCCGGACTCTCCCACGAGCGCGACGGTCCGGCCCGGCAACAGGTCGAACGACACGTCGTCGACGGCGCGCAGGGTGGTCCGCTGCAGGCCCTTGCGGGTGTGGAAGTCCTTGCCGAGGTGGCTGACGGTCACGCTGGTCATCGGATCTCCTCGTGGACGGCGGCCGCGTGGTCGTCGACGCCGGAGCGGATGAACGCGCCGCGCTCCCCCGACAGGCTCGGGAACGACTGCAGCAGCTTCTGCGTGTACGGGTGCTTCGGGTCGTGCTGGATGACCGAGGCGCGGTCGCACTCGACGACCTCGCCGCGCAGCATGATCGCGATCCGGTCGCTGATCTCGAGCAGCAGCGGCAGGTCGTGCGTGATGAACACGACGGCGAACCCGAGCTCGTCGCGCAGTCGGACGATCTCGCGCAGGATCTCGCGCTGCACGACGACGTCGAGGGCGGTGGTGGGCTCGTCCATGATCATGATCTGCGGTTCGAGCAGCATCGCCATCGCGATCATCACGCGCTGCCGCATGCCGCCGGACAGCTCGTGCGGGTACGCGGTGATCCGGGACGGGTCGACGCCGACGCGGCTCAGGGCGTCCTCGGCGATGGCACGGCGCTCCTTGCGGGACAGGTCGCGCCGGTGTTCCTTCAGGGCGTCGTCGAGCTGCGCCCGGATGGTGGTGACCGGGTTGAGGGCGTTCATCGCGCCCTGGAACACCATCGACAGCTTCGACCAGCGCACGGCCCGCAGCTGTTCGTGCGGCAGCCCGAGCAGGTCGATGTCGGTGCCGTCGCGGTCGTGGAACGTGATGCTGCCCGAGGCGACCTTCGCCGGCGGTCGGTGCAGCCGGGTGATGGCGTAGGCCAGGGTCGTCTTGCCGCAGCCGGACTCCCCCGCCAGCCCGAGGATCTCGCCAGGGGCCAGGGTGAGCGACACGTCCTTGACGGCGTGCACGGGGTGTTCGGTCTCGTAGACGACGTCGAGGTGGTCGATCGTCAGCACGGCTTCGGCACTCATCGGACGAACTCCTTCGTGGTGCGTGCGGAACGCGTGGCGCGGGCGGCGCGCTTGGCACGACGGTCGCGCCGTCGCTGCGCCCGCACGTTGGCCAGCCGCGGGTTGATGACCTCGTCGATCGAGAAGTTCACCAGGGACAGGCCCATGCCGAGCAGCGCGATGAGCAGGCCGGGTGGCACGAACCACCACCAGGCACCGTTCGCCAGCGCGAAGCCGTTCTGGGCGTAGAAGAGCATGGTGCCGAGCGTCGACGAGTTCGACGCCCCGAGACCGAGGAACGACAACCCTGCTTCCCCGAGGATCGCGGCGATCACCGCGAACACGAACTGCGACGCCAAGACGGGCAGCAGGTTCGGCAGGATCTCGACGGCGATGACCCGCCAGGGCCGTTCGCCGGCGACGCGGGCGGCGGAGACGTAGTCGCGGTTGCGGATCGACATCGTCTGCGCACGCAGCACCCGGGCGGACCCGGCCCACGAGGTGATCGCGAGGACGACCGCGATGGTCCAGAGCCCGCGGGCCTCGCGCGGCACCAGGCCGGAGATCACGATGACGAGCGGCAGGCCGGGGATGACGAGGAACACGTTCGAGAACAGCGAGAACGCCTCGTCCATGATCCCGCCCAGGTAAGCGCCGAGGATCCCGAAGAACGCGGACAGCACCGTGGCGAGCACGCCGACGATCAGGCCGATCTGCAGGCTGCCGCGGGTGGCGTAGGCGAGCTGGGCGAGGACGTCCTGCCCGGTCTGGGTGGTGCCCAGGACGTTCGAGCCGCTCGGCCCCTGCAGTCCGGAGTCGCGGATCGTGGTCGGGTCGCCGACGAGCAGCGGCCCGATCACCCCGAACAGCGTGACGCCGGCGACGAGGGCGATGCCCGTGACGAGCCACGGGGTCAGGGTCGGCAGGAAACGGCGCATGCCGCCGTTCGTCTGCCGCCGGGTGGCGATCGACGTGGTGGTGTCGGCCTCTTCGGCGAGTGCACCGATGGTGGGTTCGGTGTCCTGCTGGATGTTGGTCATGGCGTGTCCTCCCTAGCTCCGCGCCCGCGTCCGCGGGTCGATGAGCCCGTACAGCAGGTCGACGACGAGGTTCGCGCCGAGGACCGCCAGGGTGATGAACAGGAAGATCCCCTGCATGAGCGCGTAGTCGTTGTTGGTCACGGCGGACAGCAGCTTCGACCCGATGCCCGGGTACGAGAACACCTGCTCGGTGACGACGGAGCCGGACACGATGAACCCGAGGGAGATCGCGAAGCCGGCGACCGAGGGCAGGACGGCGTTCCGGGCGGCGTAGTTCCGCAGGATCTTGCCGTCGGAGAGCCCCTTGGCCTGGGCGGTGGTGATGTAGTCCTCGGACAGCGTCGACACCATCATGTTGCGCATGCCGAGCAGCCAGCCGCCCAGGGACGCGAGCACGATCGTCACGGCGGGCAGCACCCCGTACTGGACCGCCGAGGCGATGAAGTCCCAGTTGAACCCGGGGGTCAGGATGACGTCGTAGCCGCCCTGCGCCGGGAACAGGTGGATGCCGGTGGCGAAGAAGTACACCAGGATCAGCGCGAGCCAGAAGTACGGCACCGCGGCGAGCAGGGTGGTGGCCGGCACGAACGAGTCGAGCCAGGTGCCCGGACGCCAGCCGACGAAGGCACCGAGGCCGACGCCGATGATCGCGGCCAGGATGGTGGCGATCCCGACCAGGGCGATCGTCCACGGCAGCGAGCTCGCGATGACCTCGGTGACGGGCGCCGGGAAGTAGCTGACGGACACCCCGAGGTCACCGCGGAACACGTTGACCAGGTAGTGGCCGTACTGGGAGATCAACGGTTCCGAGGAATCGCCACCGAGGAGCAGCTCGTACGCCTGCCGTGTCGCCGGGGTCACCTGCCCGCCGCGCTGCTGGAGCTTGGCGAGCAGGATGTCCACCGGGTTCCCGGGCAGCAACCGCGGGATGATGAAGTTCAGCGTCAGTGCCGCCCACAGCGCGACGATGTAGAAGCCGATCTTGCGCAGGAAGTAGGTCATCGTCGAGTGCTCCTCGGTCGCGATCCCATCGTGGTCAGCCCTTCGCCGGCTTCAGTGCCTTGAAGATCTCGGCGTTGTCCGGGCTCGCCCAGACCGCCGGGAAGGCGTAGAGGTCGTCCTTCGTGGGCCAGCCGGTGAACTTCGCCGCGTGGAACTCGCTCGTCGTGCCGCCGGTCATGACGGGGATGTACGGCAGGTCCTCGACGATGTGCTGCTGGATGGTGTCGAGCTCCGGCTGCGTGGCGGCGGTGTCCTCGGGGTTGATCGTGGCGAGCTTCGCGATGGCCTTGTCGACGTCGGGGTTGCTGTACCGCGAGATGTTCATCGGGGCCGCTTCACCGACCTTCGCGGTGTTCGCCGTCGTGAAGTAGTTGTTGTACAGGTAGTACGGGTTCGCCGTCGGGCCCTGGCCGAGCGAGTCGATCGCGAGCTCGAAGTTGCCCTTGGTCTTCTTGTCGGTCCACTCGTTCCACGACGACTGCTGCGCCTTGAGCTCGATGCCCGCGGCCTTGAGCTGCTGCGTCATCGTGTCGATCGCGGTGATGTAGTCGGTCCAGCCGGTGACGACCTCGACGGTCAGGGACAGCTTCTTGCCGTCCTTGGCGTAGATGCCGTCAGCGCCCTTCTTCCACCCGGCGTCCTCGAGCGTCGACGCGGCGGCGGCCTTGTCGGCGGTCTCCGGCATCACGGCGGGCTCGATGTCCTTCGAGATGGTGTCCTTCTGCGTCGTGGTGAGCGCGAAGGTCGGCGAGATCTCGCTCGCGGTGTTCTCGAACGCCAGCGAGTTGAGCTGCTTGCGGTTGATGGCGTCGGCGATGGCGTGGCGGACGGCCGGGTCGGTCTGCGGGCCGGCGCAGCCGAGGTCCGTGTTCGCGCAGGTGAGCAGCGCCATCTGGTTCTGGCCGACGGTGATGCCGTCGTAGCCGTTGTAGTTGCCGGCGATGTCGTCCATGTTCGGCACCGGGCCGGTCTGCCAGTCGATCGAGCCCTGCTTGAGCGCGTCGGCGCCGGCGGTGTTGCCGGAGAGCGACAGGTAGCGGATGGTCTTCACGGCCGGGGCGCCGTCCCAGTACTCCTTGTTCGCCTCGAGGGTGAAGGCCTGCGCCTTGAAGGTGCCGAGCGTGTACGGGCCGGTGCCGACGGGCTCGCGCACGACGTCGGTGGTCGGGTCGATCTCCTTCCACAGGTGCTCCGGCACGATCCAGGTCTTGCCGAGCAGGTTCGGGCCGAGCACGAACGACGGCTTGTCGAACGTCACGACCACCTTGTCGTCGCCGTCGGCCTTCGCGGTGCCGTCGTAGCCGATCGAGTTCAGGGCCTTCTGCTTCGTGAGCATGTCGAGCGTGAAGACGACGTCCTTCGACGTGAAGGGCTCGCCGTCGCTCCAGGTCGCCCCGTCGCGCAGCGTGATGGTGAGCTGGGTGCCGTCCGTGTTCCACTCGTAGGACTTGCCGAGCAGTGGCTTCGGGTCCTTCGTGTTGACGTTGGTGATGAAGAACAGCGACTCGTAGATCGTGCCGACGCCACCGATGTTGGACGGCGACCACGGGTTGAAGTTGATCTGGTAGTCGCCGGACTGTCCGGTGTAGGCGACCAGGGTCGAGGCGGCGTCGCCCTTCGTGCTGGCGCTGCCGCTCGCGCTGCAGCCGCTCAGCGCGAGGCCGGCGGCGAGGAGTACGGCGGCGCCGATGGCGAGCCGTGAACGGGTTGGGTTGAACATCGTTGTCCTCTCGGTCTGCGTCGTCGCAGGATCCACGTTGTGAGCGTGATTGTTACACGCGTAAACTAAGGCGGTCAAGGGGTCGTGTCACGGCCCCGTAACGATGAGGAGACGCAATGGAGCGGACCACCCTGGACGGCACGTGGACGGTCGAGGCGGTGCACGGACCGGCACAGGCCGATGCGCACCGGGAGCCGGTCGCCGCGATCGTCCCCGGCTGCGTGCACACCGACCTGCTGCGGGCGGGTCGGATCCCCGACCCGTTCGACGGCGACAACGAGGCCGCGACCCAGTGGATCGGCGACACGGTCTGGCGGTACCGCCGCACCTTCGAGTGGTCGGGCACGGGCACGCACGACCGCCACGACCTGGTCGCCGAGGGCCTGGACACCCTCGCGACGATCGAGCTGAACGGCGTCGTCGTCGCGACCACCGCGAACCAGCACCGCGCGTACCGGTTCCCCGTCGGGCATCTGCTGCGCCCCGGCGCGAACGAGCTCGTCGTCACCTTCGACGCCCCGGTCCCCGCGGCCGAGCGGCTGTCCGCCCTGCACGGCGGCGAACTCCCCCACGTCAACCACCACCCCTACAACGCGCTGCGCAAGAACGCGTCGAACTTCGGCTGGGACTGGGGCATCGACGTCGCCACGAGCGGCATCTGGAAGTCGATCGGCATCGAGTCGTGGAGCGGCGCCCGCATCGCGGCCGTCCGCCCGCTCGTCGACGTCGACGTCACCACCGGCGTGCTCACCGCGCACGTGGACGTCGAGTTCGCCGGCTCCTCCGGCGCCTTCTCGCAGGCCATCGGCAGCGCACCCGTCGCGTCCGCGGGCGGTGACGCCGGTGCCGGACTGGAGACCCGGATCACCCTGGCCCCGCACCACGCGTCCGCAGCGCACCCCGGTGCGGACACCGTGCCTCCCGTCCGCCCCGCCGACCACGCGGAGACCGCCGGCCGGGTCGTCGGCGCGCGCCCCGTCGTGACCGGTCCGGACCGCACGGCCGGGTCCGCCGTCGTGCGGCTCGAAGTGCCCGAGGTCGCCGTCTGGTGGCCGCGCGGCGAGGGCGACCAGCCGTTGTACGACGTCCGGGTCGAGGTCGGCGACGACGTGTGGACCGGCCGCGTCGGGTTCCGCACCGTCTCGCTCGACACCGCGGCCGACGCCGGTGGAGCGCCGTTCCTGCTCCGGGTGAACGACCGACCCGTGATCGTGCGCGGCGCGAACTGGATCCCCGACCACGCGTACCTGACCGAGATGACGCCCGAGCGCTACGCCGACCGGATCGACGACGCGATCGACGCGAACGTCAACCTGCTCCGCGTCTGGGGCGGCGGGATCTACGAGTCCGACGAGCTGTACGACCGGTGCGACGAACTCGGCGTGCTCGTCTGGCAGGACTTCCTGTTCGCCTGCGCCGCCTACGCCGAGGAACCCTGGCTCGCCGACGAGGTCGAGCCCGAGGTCCGCGAAGCCGTCACCCGGCTCAGCCCGCACCCGTCGCTCGTGGTGTGGAACGGCAACAACGAGAACCTCGTCGCGTACGCCGAGTGGGGGTGGCGGCCGTCGCTCGTCGGCCGGACCTGGGGCAACGGCTACTACCGCTCGCTGCTGCCGTCGATCGTCGCCGAGCTCGACCCGACCCGTCCGTACACACCGGGCAGCCCGTTCTCGTTCGACGAGTACCTGACGCCGAACGACGAGCGGAACGGCAGCGTGCACATCTGGGACGTCTGGAACCGGCTCGACTACTGCGCCTACGCCGACTGGAACCCGCGGTTCGTGGCGGAGTTCGGGTTCCAGGGGCCGCCCGCGTGGTCGACCCTGACCGCGGTGGTCCACGACGAGCCGCTCGACCCGGACGGCCACGAGATGCTCGTGCACCAGAAGGCCGACCAGGGCAACCGGAAGCTCGCCGACGGCATGCGCGGGCACCTGCCCGCACCGACGAGCATCGAGGACTGGCACTTCGCCGCGCAGCTCAACCAGGCGCACGCGATCCGCTTCGGCATGGAGTGGTTCCGGTCCCGCACGCCCGACAACACCGGCATGATCGTCTGGCAGCTCAACGATGACTGGCCCGTGGTGTCCTGGGCACTCGTCGACCACGCGGGCATCCGGAAGCCGGTCTGGTACGCGGTGCGGCAGGCCTACCAGCCGGTCCTGCTCACCGTGCAGCCCGCTGCGTCCGGTGCTGCGGGTGCTGCGGGTGGGCTCGACGTCGTGCTCGTGAACGCGTCCGGGGCATCGGTCGCCGAGGAGGTGACAGTCTCCCGCGTCGCCTTCGACGGCACCGTGCTCGAGTCGTCCTCGTTCCCGCTCACCGCCGGGCCCGCCGACGCCGACCGGGTCACGCTGCCGGTTGCGCTCGCGGTGCCCGGGGATGCCGGCTCCGAGGTGCTGGTCGTCACCGGAGCGGGGACCCGCACAGTGTTCGACTTCGCCGAGGTCGTCGACCAGATCCTCGCCCGGTCGCCGTTCTCGACGTCGGTCACGTCGACCGACGACGGGGCGGTCGTGACGGTGACGGCGACGTCCTACGCGCGGGACGTCTCGCTGTTCCCGGACCGCGTGGCCCCGGCCGCTCGGGTCGACGACGGACTGGTGTCCCTGCTCGCCGGCGAGTCGGTGACGTTCACGGTGACGGGTGCGCCGGGTATCGACCCCGAGGCACTCGTCGCCACGCTCGTCCTGCGCCACGCGGGCTCGCTGCTCCCCTGACGCGGGCGCCCGCTCGCCGACCGTTCCGTCGGCGAGCGGGCGATCCGCGAGCGGGCGAAATGCCCGGGTCTCCACGCCCGGCACCCCGGCACTTCGCCCGCTCGGCGGGAGTCAGTCGAGGGCGGTCAGCTCGAAGACGATCGCGGTCGCGGGGGCCAGCAACGGCAGCCGCGCTCCGACGTCCTCGAGCACCGCCCCCGAGAGCTCCAGGTGCCCGCGCACGAGCCACGCCGGCGGCACCATGTCGAGTCCGTGCGGCACCCGCAGCCCTGCGACCGGGGCCAGCCGGTAGCGCCGAGCCCGGTCGAGCCCCCGCATCCGCAACGGCACCGGCAGCGACTGCGGCCCGGTCTCGGTCCGTGCTACCCGCACCAGCGCCCGCGACCGGTCGACGGCCACCACCGAGGTCGCCACGAGCCCGGGGTCGCCGAGCTCCAGGTGCCGCAGCCGCCCGGTGTGCAGCAGCCCGCGCTCCCGTTTGTACAGCGCCGTCCACGCGCGCAACCGGTCGAGCTCCGACGGTGACAGCCGGGTGACGTCGGTCTCGATGCCCGCGGAGCCGAACAACGACACCGCCATCCGGAAGTCCAGGTCGAGGTGCCGCCCGGTGGTGTGCGAGACCTCGGGGCCGACGTGCGAACCGATCAGCTCGAGCGGCAGCAGTGCCTCGGTCCAGCGTTGGATCGGCAGCCGTTCGAAGGCGTCGTTGGAGTCCGACGGCCACACCCGGTCGGTGCGCTCCAGCACGCCGAGGTCCACTCGGGCGCCCCCGCTCGCGCACGCTTCTATCTCGAGCCACGGGTGCCGGGCGCGCAGGGCGTCCATCAGCGCCCAGACCCCGCGGGTGTGCGCGTCGATGCCGGCGCGTCCGGCGTGCACCGCGTGCACGATGTCGCGGTTCTGGTCCCACTTCACGAAGTCGACGTGGTGGGCCGCGATCACGGCGGACATCGCCTCGAGCACGTACGCCCGCGCGAGCGGGTTCGCCATGTCGAGCACGTACTGGTTCCGCCAGGTGCGGACGTCGTCCTCGGGACGCTGCAGCAGCCACTCGGGGTGCGCTGCCGCGAGTTCGGACACCGGGCTCACCATCTCGGGCTCGAACCACAGCCCGAACTCCATGCCGAGTCCGCGGACCCGGTCGACCAGCGGGCCGAGGCCGTCGGGCCACACCGTCGGGTCGACGCGCCAGTCGCCGAGCGACGTCGAGTCCGAACGCCGTCCGAGGAACCAGCCGTCGTCGAGCACGAACCGCTCGACGCCGATGTCCGCCGCGGTCTCGGCCAGGGCCACCAGGGGCGCGAGCTCCTGCCGGAAGTAGACGGCCTCCCAGGTGTTGAGCACCACGGGCCTCGGGCGCTTCGGGTGGCCGGGGCGGCTGCGGAGCGAATCGTGCAGCCGGTCGGACAGGCCGTCCAGCCCGGCGTCGCTCCAGACGAAGACGGCCTCGGGCGCGGCGAAGGACTCCCCCTGCCCGAGGACGACCTCGCCGGCGCGCAGGAGTTCCCCGGCGCCGAGCAGCGGTCGCGCCTCGGCGAGCACGTCGTACCGGTGCACCGAGTCGGCGCTCCAGGCCAGGTGCACGCCCCAGACCGCACCGGAAGCGTCCGAGAACCCGGGCGTCCCGAGCACGAGCAGCGTCGGGGCGTCGTGGCCGGTGCGACCGCGACGGCTCTCCCGCGCGTGGCTCCCGGCGGTCAGGGCTCGACGCTGCGGGGTCCGCTCCCGGGTCCAGCGTCCGGCCAGGTCGAGCACCTCGCCGACCCGTTCGTCGACGGGCAGCGTCGCCTCGAGCGCCTGCAGGTGCACGGGCACCGCGGCCCCGCTCGTCACGGTGTGCCCGACGCGCAGCACCCCAGCGCCGTCGAGCCGGAAGGCACTCCGCAGCAGCAGTTCGTCGGACACCGCGGTGACGACCAGGGAGCCCGGCTCCGCGGTCACCTCGACGTCGCGCCACCGCGGCACGAGCGGCAGCCCGTCGACGTGCCCCGCGATCCCCGGTCGGCCCTCCCACCCGTCGCGTTCGGTCGGCAACACGGTCAGCGGCCAGGCCGCGTCGAGGGCGCTCGGTCCGAGCGGCCGTCCGACCGCGAGCCGCAGGTCGTCGCCGTCGCTCTCCGCGACGGGTCCGACGTCGCGGCCCCAGTGCAGCACCTCGGGCAGTCCCGCGTCGGCGGTCGCGAGCACGAGCGACACCCCGCCGTCGCGCAGGACGTGCACCCGCCGGCCGTCCAGCGCGTGCGCCGGCGCCGGGTCGCGGTCCACGACGGTCACGACGCACGCTCCTCGCGCAGGACGCGGACGCGTCCCGCGGGGACGACGGTCTCCGGCCCGTGGCCGGAGCCGTCGAGCAGGTCCGTACCGGACGCGGTGACCGTGACGTCGTCAGCGCGGTGGTTGACGAGGAACAGGAAGACGGAACCGTCGTCGTGGACGCGGCGCACCGCCTCCAGGCCGGGAGGCGCGGCGACCGTCCGCGGGAGCGCGCGCTCCTCGATGACCCGGTCCACGAGCCGCTGGGTGCTCTGGGCAGGCAGCAT
The DNA here is from genome assembly GCF_057812125.1 of Curtobacterium sp. ABR8. Lineage (NCBI taxonomy): Bacteria > Bacillati > Actinomycetota > Actinomycetes > Micrococcales > Microbacteriaceae > Curtobacterium > Curtobacterium sp. ABR8. The sequence continues at coordinate 1,572,658 of NZ_CM173818.1, read as the reverse complement.
CGCGGACACGTACCAGGCGCCGCCGCCGACGGCGCGGCGGGTGACCGCTGCGCGGTCCGCGAGCGGGCCGCGCGTGTACCGGAGCACGACGTCGGCGTCGTCGACCACCACGGCCTCGGCCCAGTCGGTGACGGTCCCGCCGTCGTCGAGCGTGCGGGTCTCGTCGCGCTGCAGCGGGGTGAACTCCTCGCTCCAGGCGCCGAGCACCTGCCGGAACGCGCCCGGGTAGCCGCCAGCGCGGATGCGGGCGGTCTCGTCGGCCACGCCGGACAGGTAGGTGACGATCAGGGTCGCACCACGGTCGACCACCGCGGCGATCCGCGCGGCGGTGGCATCGTCGACGACGAGCATCGTCGGGACGACGACCACGTCGTACCCGTCGAGGTCGGCGTCCGAGGGCACGACGTCGGTGAGCACCTGCCGGTCGTGGAACGCGGCGTACCAGGCACGGAGCTCCCGCGAGTACCGCAGGGCTCGGTGCGGCTTCAGCCCGGACTGCAGTGCCCAGCCGGACGGCTCGTCGACGACGATCGCGACCCGCGCCGGTTCGACGCGGCTGCCCTGCACCGGGGCGAGGTCACGGAGTGCACGCCCCAGGGCGACGACCTCCCGCCAGGTGCGCGTGCGGGTGCCGGCGTGCGGGACCATCGCGGAGTGGAACTGCTCGGCCCCCGCGGTCGACGCCCGCCACTGGAAGAACAGCGCGCCGTCGGATCCGCGGGCGACGTGCACGAGCGAGTTCCGCAGGATCTCCCCCGGCTCCTTCGCCCGGTTGCGCTGCTGCCAGCTCGGACCACCCGTCGAGTGCTCCATGAGCAGCCAGGGGTTCCGGCCGGCGGTGATGCCGCGCATCCGGTCGGCGGCGAGGGCGAGGTCCTGCTCACGGTGCGGGTCGTCGACGAGCGTGTAGTGGTCGTTGGCCGGGATCGCGACGTGCTTCGCCCACTCGGCGTAGTCGACGACCTGCGATCCCGCTCCGACCATGAAGTTCGTCGTGACGGGGACGTCCGAGTGCTGCTCGATGACGGCCTTCTCGGCGTCGAAGTGTCGGAGCAGGGCGTCGGAGGAGTACCGCTCGAAGTCCAGCGCGAGGCCGGGGTTCGGTGCGCCGCCGACGCCTCGAGGCGGCGAGACCTCGTCGAAGGACGTGTAGGTGTGCCCCCAGAACGCCGTTCCCCACGCGGCGTTCGCGGCGTCGACGTCCCCGTACCGCTCGGCGAGCCAGCGCCGGAAGTCCGCTGCCGACTCCTCGCAGTAGCAGCGACCGTTCCCGCCGCCGAGCTCGTTGCTCACGTGCCAGAGCCGCACCGCCGGGTGGTGCCCGTAGCGTTCGGCCAGGGCACCGACGATCCGCAGGGCGTGCTCGCGGAAGACCGTCGATGCGGCGCACCACCCGAGGCGTCCACCCGGACGCTCACGGCGTTCCGTGGCGTCCACCGGCAGGACCTCCGGGTGGGCGGTCAGCAGCCAGTTCGGCGGGGCGGCGGTCGGCGTCGCGAGGTCGACCGCGATGCCGTTCTCGTGCAGCAGGGCGATGACGTCGTCGAGCCAGTCGAAGGTGTACTCCCCCGGCGACCGCTCGAGCAGCGCCCACGAGAAGACCCCGATCGTGACCAGGTTCACCCCGGCCTCGCGCATCAGGCGGACGTCCGCGAGCCAGACCGCACGGGGCCATTGTTCCGGGCTGTAGTCGCCGCCGAACGACAAGCCGTCGGTCGGCCACGGGACGGTGGGGGCAGCGGTCACGGCATCTCCTTCGATGGGTGGACCGCACCAGCCTCCCGTCTCCGGCGACGTTTGTCAACGTGTGTAACTAACGCGTTGGGAGTGCTGCCGTGTCAGGTCTCGAGCAGCTGCCGGATCGCGACGACCGCACCCGCGCGCGCCCACTCCGAGAACTCGAACGGCTGCACCTCGACGGTCACCGGCTGCCGGTACGGAGCCAGGGCTGCCCGGAGTGCCTCGTCGACCGTCGACCGCGCCAGGTCGTACACGGGCAGTCCGTCCCCCGTCAGGACGATGGCGGCGGGATCGGCGATGTGGACGGCCGTCGCCAGCACCACCCCGAGCGCTCGGCCGGCGTCCTCGAACGCGGCCACGGCCCGCTCGTCGCCGGTACGCGCGAGCTCGACGACCTGCTCGTACGTCGAGCCCTCCCGCCCGGCGTTGCGGACGATCACCGGGCTCGGCAGGAAGCTCGAGGCGCACCCCGCGTGCCCGATGCCGCAGTCGGGTCCCCCGCCGAGGACCGGCAGGTGCCCGATCCGGCCGAGTCGCCCGTGTTCGCCGGTGGACACCTGCCCGTTCACGATGAGCCCGAGACCGAGCCCCTCGCCGACGGTGACCAGGGCCATCGAACCACGGCCGGCGCCGGCACCGAACCAGTGCTCCTTGACGGTCAGGGCGTGGACGTCGTTCGCCGTGAAGGCAGCCAGCCCGGTGCGCTCCCGGACCATCCGCGCGAACGGTACGTCGGTCCACCCGAGGAACGGCGACGAGGCGACGACGGCCTCTCCGCCCCGGACGAGCACGTCACCCGGCAGGGAGACCCCGACGGCACAGATCGCGGGGTGTGCGGCCCGGAGGCGCTCGTGCACCGCGCTGATCTGGTCGGCCAGGGCTTCCGGAACCGTGGACGCGACGGCTTCCTCGTGCAGGGCGAGCACGCGGCCGCCCAGGTCGGTCACGGCGGCGTAGAGGCGCTCACGCGTCAGCTTCACACCGAGGAACTCCCACTGCCCCGAGCTCGACTGCAGCAGCTCCGAGGGCCGGCCAGTCGCACCCCGCACACCGGTGCCGACCTCGACGACGAGCCGGTGTGCCACGAGGACGCGCATCGCCCGGGTCAGGCTCGCCCGCGACAGCCCGAGCGACCGAGCGATCTCGGCGCGGGAAAGCGTGCCGTGGATGAGGATCTCCCGCAGTGCCAAGCGGGAACCCTCGGGCAGTGCCGGCCAGGCTTCGGTCATCGTTCCTCCGTCGTCGGCTGATCCTACGGCCTGCCCGGAAACGCAGAAAACCCCTGACCAGTGCTGGTCAGGGGGTCCCTGGTCTTACTGAGGTTAAGTCCGGCGGCGTCCTACTCTCCCACAAGGTCCCCCTTGCAGTACCATCGGCGCTGAGAGGCTTAGCTTCCGGGTTCGGAATGTGACCGGGCGTTTCCCTCTCGCTATGACCACCGGAACACTGTCGACCATGATCTGGTCTCAAACATGTCCCAGCTGTAGCTGAGTTATTCAGTTTGATTCCCGATCGTCTGTCGGGAACCACAAAGTGGACGCGAGCCCGTGCAACAAGTGCACGGAAATCAGTGTGTTATCAAGTCTTCGGCTTATTAGTACCGGTCAGCTCCACGGGTCGTTAGTCCCCGCTTCCACATCCGGCCTATCAACCCAGTAGTCTGCTGGGAGCCTCTCACACTCAAGGTGCATGGAAATCTCATCTCGAAGACGGCTTCCCGCTTAGATGCTTTCAGCGGTTATCCGGTCCGAACGTAGCTAATCAGCGGTGCCCTTGGCAGAACAACTGACACACCAGAGGTTCGTCCATCCCGGTCCTCTCGTACTAGGGATAGATCTTCTCAAATTTCCAACGCGCGCAGCGGATAGGGACCGAACTGTCTCACGACGTTCTAAACCCAGCTCGCGTACCGCTTTAATGGGCGAACAGCCCAACCCTTGGGACCTACTCCAGCCCCAGGATGCGACGAGCCGACATCGAGGTGCCAAACCATGCCGTCGATATGGACTCTTGGGCAAGATCAGCCTGTTATCCCCGAGGTACCTTTTATCCGTTGAGCGACAGCGCTTCCACAAGCCACTGCCGGATCACTAGTCCCGACTTTCGTCCCTGCTCGACCTGTCAGTCTCACAGTCAAGCTCCCTTGTGCACTTACACTCGCCACCTGATTGCCAACCAGGTTGAGGGAACCTTTGGGCGCCTCCGTTACTCTTTGGGAGGCAACCGCCCCAGTTAAACTACCCATCAGGCACTGTCCATGAACCCGATCAGGGTCCTACGTTAGACATCCAGAGTGACCAGAGTGGTATTTCAACAATGACTCCACGAACACTAGCGTGCCCGCTTCACAGTCTCCCACCTATCCTACACAAGCCACACCGAACACCAATACCAAACTGTAGTAAAGGTCACGGGGTCTTTCCGTCCTGCTGCGCGTAACGAGCATCTTTACTCGTAGTGCAATTTCGCCGAGTTCGCGGTTGAGACAGCTGGGAAGTCGTTACGCCATTCGTGCAGGTCGGAACTTACCCGACAAGGAATTTCGCTACCTTAGGATGGTTATAGTTACCACCGCCGTTTACTGGGGCTTAAATTCAGAGCTTCGCCCAAAGGCTAACCCTTCCTCTTAACCTTCCAGCACCGGGCAGGCGTCAGTCCGTATACATCGTCTTGCGACTTCGCACGGACCTGTGTTTTTAGTAAACAGTCGCTTCCCACTGGTCTCTGCGGCCTTCAACGCTCACGGAGTAAATCCGGTCACGTGTCCGGCCCCCCTTCTCCCGAAGTTACGGGGGCATTTTGCCGAGTTCCTTAACCACGATTCTCTCGATCTCCTTGGTATTCTCTACCTGACCACCTGAGTCGGTTTCGGGTACGGGCGGCTGCAACCTCGCGTCGATGCTTTTCTCGGCAGCATAGGATCACTGATTTCCCCTTACGGGTACGCGTCGGATCTCAGGCACACAGACGACGGATTTGCCTATCGTCAGCCCTACATCCTTACACCAGGTTCACCTTACGGATACCATCGCCTGGCTCAGCTACCTTCCTGCGTCACACCTGTTCATACGCTAACCGCACCAGCATGGGGTCGAGCGTTAGACCGGCCACCATCACCCCGAAGGGATCCGGTCGTCCGGGTTAGGACTCTTAGCACCACTGGATTAGCTTGGGCGGTTGTTCGCCGGTACGGGAATATCAACCCGTTGTCCATCGACTACGCCTGTCGGCCTCGCCTTAGGTCCCGACTTACCCAGGGCGGATTAACCTGGCCCTGGAACCCTTGGTCTTTCGGAGGACGGGTTTCTCACCCGTCTTTCGCTACTCATGCCTGCATTCTCACTCGTGTAGCGTCCACGGCTGGATCACTCCGCCGCTTCACTCGCCACACGACGCTCTCCTACCACTCCGCACGACTGAACCACGAAGGCTTGTCAATGTGCGAAATCTACAACTTCGGTGGTGTGCTTGAGCCCCGTTACATTGTCGGCGCGGAATCACTTGACCAGTGAGCTATTACGCACTCTTTCAAGGGTGGCTGCTTCTAAGCCAACCTCCTGGTTGTCTATGCAACTCCACATCCTTTCCCACTTAGCACACGCTTAGGGACCTTAGTTGGTAGTCTGGGTTGTTTCCCTCTCGACGATGAAGCTTATCCCCCACCGTCTCACTGCTGCGCTCTCACTCACCGGCATTCGGAGTTTGGCTGACGTCAGTAACCTGTTGAGGCCCATCGGCCATCCAGTAGCTCTACCTCCGGCGAGAAACACGCAACGCTGCACCTAAATGCATTTCGGAGAGAACCAGCTATCACGAAGTTTGATTGGCCTTTCACCCCTATCCACAGCTCATCCCCTCCATTTTCAACTGAAGTGGGTTCGGTCCTCCACGACGTCTTACCGTCGCTTCAACCTGGCCATGGATAGATCACTTCGCTTCGGGTCTAGAACATGCGACTCAAACGCCCTATTCAGACTCGCTTTCGCTACGGCTGCCCCACACGGGTTAACCTCGCCACATATCACTAACTCGCAGGCTCATTCTTCAAAAGGCACGCCGTCACCCCTACTAAGGAGGCTCCGACGGTTTGTAAGCAAACGGTTTCAGGTACTATTTCACTCCCCTCCCGGGGTACTTTTCACCTTTCCCTCACGGTACTTGTCCGCTATCGGTCATCTGGGAGTATTTAGGCTTATCAGGTGGTCCTGACAGATTCACACGGGATTTCTCGGGCCCCGTGCTACTTGGGATACACATCCGGCCATAACACCATTTCGTCTACGGGGCTGGCACCCACTACGGCCCGGCTTTCAAACCGGTTCGACTATGATGCGCTGTAACCGCCCCAGTCCGGCAGAACTGAGTGACGTGTCCCACAACCCCGACCATGCAACGCCCGCCGGCTATCACACATGATCGGTTTAGCCTCATCCGCTTTCGCTCGCCACTACTCACGGAATCACATGTTGTTTTCTCTTCCTGTGGGTACTGAGATGTTTCACTTCCCCACGTTCCCTCTACCCGCCCTATATATTCAGGCGGGAGTCACCAGGTCACAAAAGCGCCCAGCGGGGTTTCCCCATTCGGAAATCCTCGGATCAGGGCTCGATTATCAGCTCCCCGAGGCTTATCGCAGATTTCTACGTCCTTCTTCGGCTCCAGATGCCAAGGCATCCACCGTTTGCTCTTAGAAACTTGACCACAAAGATTAAAATTGCGATCCGTCATCACCCACAACCATCAGCCCGAAGACCTCAGATCGATTGGATGACGCGAATCAAAGATGCTCGCGTCCACTGTGTAGTTCTCAACATACGATCGGCACCACACTCCCCACCGTCCAGTGACAGTGCTTCATGCGGCCCAACGAAGGACACACCACGGATCACTCCATGCGGCCCAACCCCCAACCCGCCTCACAGCAGATCAGGAAGCCTGGTCCCTCAGGACCCAACAACGTGCACCAGCCAGCCCGTGCGACACCAACCCGTTCCAACCCCGCAAGCGGAGCGTACTGAGGCCAGCACCATCGGTACCAGCTGCACTGTCAATGTTCCACCCATGAGCTACCCGTCGGACACGTTCGGTCCGAATCAGGCGCCTGGACCATGCGTGCCCCAATGAAGGGACACCACGAGGCCAGATGCTCCTTAGAAAGGAGGTGATCCAGCCGCACCTTCCGGTACGGCTACCTTGTTACGACTTAGTCCTAATCACCGATCCCACCTTCGACGGCTCCTTCCACAAGGGTTAGGCCACCGGCTTCGGGTGTTACCGACTTTCATGACTTGACGGGCGGTGTGTACAAGGCCCGGGAACGTATTCACCGCAGCGTTGCTGATCTGCGATTACTAGCGACTCCGACTTCATGAGGTCGAGTTGCAGACCTCAATCCGAACTGAGACCGGCTTTTTGGGATTCGCTCCACCTTACGGTATCGCAGCCCTTTGTACCGGCCATTGTAGCATGCGTGAAGCCCAAGACATAAGGGGCATGATGATTTGACGTCATCCCCACCTTCCTCCGAGTTGACCCCGGCAGTCTCCTATGAGTCCCCGGCATAACCCGCTGGCAACATAGAACGAGGGTTGCGCTCGTTGCGGGACTTAACCCAACATCTCACGACACGAGCTGACGACAACCATGCACCACCTGTACACCGACCACAAGGGGGCGACCATCTCTGGCCGTTTCCGGTGTATGTCAAGCCTTGGTAAGGTTCTTCGCGTTGCATCGAATTAATCCGCATGCTCCGCCGCTTGTGCGGGCCCCCGTCAATTCCTTTGAGTTTTAGCCTTGCGGCCGTACTCCCCAGGCGGGGCGCTTAATGCGTTAGCTACGACACAGAAACCGTGGAAAGGTCCCTACATCTAGCGCCCAACGTTTACGGCATGGACTACCAGGGTATCTAATCCTGTTCGCTCCCCATGCTTTCGCTCCTCAGCGTCAGTTACGGCCCAGAGATCTGCCTTCGCCATCGGTGTTCCTCCTGATATCTGCGCATTCCACCGCTACACCAGGAATTCCAATCTCCCCTACCGCACTCTAGTCTGCCCGTACCCACTGCAAGCCCGAGGTTGAGCCTCGGGATTTCACAGCAGACGCGACAAACCGCCTACGAGCTCTTTACGCCCAATAATTCCGGACAACGCTTGCACCCTACGTATTACCGCGGCTGCTGGCACGTAGTTAGCCGGTGCTTTTTCTGCAGGTACCGTCACTTTCGCTTCTTCCCTACTAAAAGAGGTTTACAACCCGAAGGCCGTCATCCCTCACGCGGCGTTGCTGCATCAGGCTTTCGCCCATTGTGCAATATTCCCCACTGCTGCCTCCCGTAGGAGTCTGGGCCGTGTCTCAGTCCCAGTGTGGCCGGTCACCCTCTCAGGCCGGCTACCCGTCGTCGCCTTGGTGAGCCATTACCTCACCAACAAGCTGATAGGCCGCGAGTCCATCCCCAACCAAAAAATCTTTCCACCACCAGACCATGCGGCCAGTGATCATATCCAGTATTAGACGTCGTTTCCAACGCTTATCCCAGAGTCAGGGGCAGGTTACTCACGTGTTACTCACCCGTTCGCCACTAATCCACCCAGCAAGCTGGGCATCATCGTTCGACTTGCATGTGTTAAGCACGCCGCCAGCGTTCGTCCTGAGCCAGGATCAAACTCTCCGTAAAAAAATACAGACCCGACACCCGAAAGTGTCAGACCGAGTTGATTCTGACTGTTGACTGTCTACTGACAATCTTCAATCCAAAAGGAATTGTCTCAAACCCAACCAACCCGAAGGAAGGCCAGGCACGAGGTCAATCAATAAATTGGCATTGACAATGTGCACGCTGTTGAGTTCTCAAGGACCAGACGCACTCCCCACTCGACACCCGAAGATGCTCCGCCAGAGAGGCTGTGAAATCCGCTACCCGGGGAAGAACCGTGGCGGACAAGATCTCCGGGTGAACCCAGTGACCGTCTCAGCCGTTCCGTTCTCCGCCGCCATGGCAACGAGAGGTAACACTACACAGGCTCCGGGGGCCTCGCCAACCGTTGTCCCTCCCGGGCGTGTCGGCCCGGGAGGCCCCGTCGGCGCGGGGCCTACTCGGCGGCAGCGAGCTGCCCGCAGGCCCCGTCGATCTCCTTGCCGCGGGTGTCGCGCAGGGTCGTCGGGATGCCCGCGGCGTTGAGTCGGCGGACGAACTCGTCCTGCACGTGCACCTCGGACGAGGTCCACACGGAGCCCGGCGTCGGGTTGAGCGGGATCGGGTTGACGTGCACCCAGCCCTTGCCGCGCTTGTTGAGCTTCTCGGCGAGCAGGTCGGCACGCCAGGCGTGGTCGTTCATGTCCTTGATGAGCGCGTACTCGATCGAGACACGGCGGCCGGTCTTGACGTAGTAGTTGTGCGCGGCGTCGATCGCCTCATCGGCCTTCCAGCGCGAGTTCACCGGGATGAGCTCGTCGCGGAGTTCGTCGTCCGGGGCGTGCAGCGACAGTGCGAAGGTCACCGGGATGTCCTCCTCCGCCAGCTTGAGGATCGCGGGGACCAGCCCGACGGTCGAGATCGTGATGCCACGGGCGCTCATGCCGAGGCCGTTCGGCTGCGGCGCGACCATCAGTCGGACGGCGTCCATCACCCGCTTGTAGTTGGCGAGCGGCTCCCCCATGCCCATGAACACGATGTTCGTGACGCGCTCGGCGTCGACGCGGTCCTTGCCGCCCTTGCGGGGATCGCCACCGAGCTCCCCCGCGGCGATGGCCGCGTTGGCCCGGACGATCTGCTCGATGATCTCGGCGGTCGACATGTTGCGGGTCAGACCCGCCTGCCCGGTGGCGCAGAACGGGCAGTTCATGCCGCAGCCGGCCTGCGACGAGACGCAGAGCGTGATGCGACCCGGGTAGCGCATGAGCACCGACTCGACCAGGGCGCCGTCGTGCAGCTTCCACAGGAACTTGATGGTGTCGCCGTTGTCCGTCGCCAGCCGCCGGGTCTCGGTCAGCAGGGGCGGCAGCATCCCGGCGACGAGCTGCTCGCGCTGGGCGGCCGGCAGGTCGGTCATCTTGTCCGGGTCGGACGTGTAGTGCGTGAAGTAGTGGGTCGCGAGCTGCTTCGCCCGGAAGCCCGGCAGGCCGAGTTCCTTGACGCGTGCCTCGCGCTCCGCTGCCGTCAGGTCGGCGAGGTGGACGGGCGGCTTGCCGCGCTTCGGCGACGCGAACTGCAGCAGCGGGCGGCCGTCGGTGTCGGTCGCCTGCTTCCAGCCCTCGGTGCGCGGACGCACCTGCGGACGAGCAGACTGCTGCTGTTCGAACGGAGTGCGGGTCTCGGAAGCCATCGGACCAGGATACGGGAGGCCCGTGACACGTCGGTGCCGGACCCTCCGGTGGCCGGGATGGTCACCGTCGACGGCCCCGCCTGCGTCGGGTCAGCTGCCGGCGGGCAGCAGGCGCGCGAAGTGGTGCGCGGCCGAGTACATCGGCACGATGTCGACGACCTCGCCCGGGTGCGGGGCCTGCAGCACGAGTCCCTGGCCGAGGTACAGGCCGACGTGGTCCTCGTCGTCGTACACGACCAGGTCGCCGGGCAGCGCCTCGGACTCGGGGATCGTGGTCGCGGCGGCGTCCTGCGTCGGCACGTAGTGGACGAGCGGGATGCCGACCGCGGCGTACGCGACCATCGTCAGGCCGGAGCAGTCGATGCCCTCGTGGCTCGCGCCGCCCTCGACGTAGGGGTCTCCCATGTACTGCAGGGCGGTCTCGACGATCGTGGCGCGGTCTCCCCCGGCGGACAACGCAGCGGACAGGGCCGACTGCGCCTGGGCCGTCGTGACGCCGAAGCGCAGGTCGAGCGTCGGGTAGGAGACGACCGTGGTCGTGGTGGTCATGCCGTCGGTGGTGACGACGGGGACCTTGACGTCGTGCGCCACGGTGAAGGTCTGCGCGGCCTGCGCGGTCGTCGTGCCCTGCTGCGTCTCGGCCGGGGTCGCCGCGTTCGCCGGCACGGCCAGCGTCAGGCTCGAGGTCACGGCGATCGCGGGTGCGAGCAGGATCGCGGCGCGCTTGGCGTTCGCGGCGCGGCGGACGTGCCGGGGGTCCACGGCGCGCTCGGCACGCAGCACGGCCGTCCGGCTCAGGACGGCGGCACCGGCGACCGAGGCGACGGGTGCGGGGCGCGACTGCATCCGGACGGTCCGGGTCGGCTTCGGGTGCTCGACGAACGTCGCCCGTGCGGCGGCGGGCCCGAGCGCCGAGCGCCGACCGCGGGGACGCAGCTGCTGCGGTTCCGGCGACGGCGATGCGGGTCCCACCGCGGTGCGCGGGGTCGCTCGCGAGGGCTGTCGGTCATCGGCTGCTGCAGGCAGGGCGTGGCGTCCCATGGGTCCTTCCGGGTCGGGACCGCTGGGCGATCCGGAAAGTAACGTATTGGTCACGGCCCGGATCGCGGCTGGGCAGTCCCGGAGTGTTCCTGCAGCTCGTCACAGGAACGGGCGGTCCTCGCAGGTCGCTCTGATGCGGCGGATCCGCGATCCAGGTGCCGTGGACCCCGCTTCAGACGGACGCGACCCGCATGACGGCGGCGATCCGGGCCTCCCGGTCCGACGACAGGCGATCGAGGCGAGCCGCCAGCGCCACGACGGACGCGTCGACCGGGGCGTCCCCCGAGATGTCCCCCGGTACCGGGACGCCGGCGCGGACGGCGAGCGGCAGGACGCCGGCCCAGACCGTGTGGTCCTCGCCGTCGTCCGGTGCCTCGCCGTTGCCCTGGAAGCGCACCTTCACGCTCGCGCGCTCGAGGGGCAGCTGCAGGACCTGGGTGGCGCGGACCTCCTTCGCGGTCATCTCGCGGACCTCGTCGCGGCGGCCGGGCATGAGGTGGTCGGCGACCTGCCAGAGCGCCTCGGTGCGGAGCTCGGGCGGCACGACCGTCGCGGCGCCGGCGATCATCGCGCTGCGGTAGTTCGCCGAACTGTCGAAGGTCGAGCGGGCGAACACGAGCCCGTCCAGGTGCGTGACCGTCGCTGCGACCTGCACGCCGGCCGGTCCGGCCTCGAGGAAGAGGCCTCCGCCCGTCGAGCCGTGCAGCAGCAGGACCGGGCCGGCCCCGAGGTCGCCGACGCCGCACAGGAAGGGCAGCACGATCGGGTGGCCGCCGCGGACGAACCCGACGTGGGCGACGTGGGCCTCGGCGAGGATCGCGCGGAGGACGGCAGGGTCGTCGGACTGGCGCTCGCGGATGCGACGGACGCGCAGGTCGGGGCCGTCGGTGGGCTCGTACTGGTGGGGCGTGGTGCTCATGCGGGCCACGCTAGGTTCGTCAGTGGTCCAGTACATGGACCAGATCGAGGTGATCGTGGTGGACCAGTCCGGCAAGACCGCGGGGGTCGTGGCGCGCATCCGGCGCATGGTGCACGACGGCACGCTGCGCGAGGGCGATCCGCTGCCCTCGACCCGGGCGTTGGCAGCCGAGCTCGGTGTCGCGCGCGGCACGGTCGTCGCCGCGTACGACCAGCTCGACGGCGAGGGCTGGATCCGGACGCGGCACGGTGCCGTGGCGCGGGTGGTCGCGTCGGCCGGTGCAGCCACCGCTGCCGCCCCGGTCGTCGCCCGACCCGGGGTCCGGCCGGCGGCGACCGACCCGAGCGCGGCGTCGTCAGCGTCGGTGGCGGCCACCGCGGCCCGGATCGTGGACTGCCGCCCCGGGGTCCCCGCCGTCACCGCGATCGCGCAGCGGGACTGGCGCGCGGCCTGGCGGGCGGCGGCCACCGCGCCACTGCGGAACGCGGTCGCGGACCCCCTCGGCACGGCGGAGCTCCGAGCGCAGGTCGTCGCGCAGCTCGGCCTGGGTCGCGGGTTCGCCCCGTCGGTCGACCGGGTGCTGCTGACCGCGGGGACGTCCGAGGCACTGTCGCTCGTTACCGAGGCACTCCGCGTGCACCTCGGCCGCGCACCGGTGTTCGCGGTCGAGGACCCGGGGTACCGGACCGGTCAGCGTGCCGTGCTCAGTGCGGGCGGGACCGTGGTCGGCATCCCGCTGGACGACGACGGGATGGACCTCGACGCGCTGACGGCCGCCCCGCCGGTGGACGTCGTGCTCGTCACGCCGACACACCAGTACCCGCTCGGCTCCGTGATGCCGGTGGCACGACGGCAGCGACTGCTCGCCTGGGCCGCGGCGACGGGCACGCTCGTGGTCGAGGACGACTACGACTCCGAGTTCCGGCACCGCGGCAGCCCCGTGCCCGCACTCGCGGCGCTCGACACCGAGGGGGTGGTGCTGCACGTCGGCGGGTTCTCGAAGACGCTCGACCCGCGGGTGCGCTGCGCCTACGTCGTGCTACCGGCTGCGGCGGCTCGTTCCGGTACCGCCCATGATCGCTCCGCCGCGGTGCTGGCTGCCCGTCGCGCCCGCGGCGCGGTCGTCGCCGAACCGGTGCAGGTCGCGCTCGCGCACCTGCTCAGGACCGGCGCGCTCCGCCGACACCTCGGCCGGGTCCGACGCGACTACACGCACCGTCGCGCACGGATCGCGGCTCGGCTCGACGGCGTCGCCGGACTGGAGGCCCGTGCACTGACCGGTGGACTGCACGCGGTGGTCGTGTGGTCGGGTCCGGCGACCGGACGGGACGTCGCCGCGCGGATGGCGGACGACGGCGTGCTCGTCTCGACGCTCGAGGAGTACGGGATGGCGCCCGGCAGCACGCCGGCCGGGATCGTGTTGGGGTACGGGGCGGTGACGGTCCCGGAGCTGGACCGGGCGCTGGACGCGCTGGTCGCGGCGGTCGAGCGGGCCTAGACCGTTCGGTGGCGCTGGTGCGAGCGAACCGCCGGGTGCCCCCGATCAGCCGCCGTTCTGGGCGGTCGCCACCACGTTCGAACCGGCCTGCTGGCACGCGGTGTTCAGGGTGCGCCCGACGAGTTCCCACTCGGCGTTGTCCTCGAGCGCCGGCCCCGACGCAGGCGCCGGGTGGGCGTCCAGGTACTCGAGTGCGTAGTCGATGGCGTCGTCGAGCCGCTCGTCGCTGCTCGACAGGTGCTCGTAGCCGAAGCGCTCCGCGGCGATGAGCGCCTCGTACTGCGCATCGGACAGGACACCGCGGGAACGACCGTCCGAGGCGTTCAGGGCGATCGTCGACAGCGCGCTGAGCTGCCCGCAGACGGCCGCGGCGCTCCGGTCCTCCTCCATCGGGTCCACCGTGGGGGACGCCGGCGCGTCCACCGCTGCGTCCGCTGACCGGGCGCTCGACGAGGTCGGCGCCGGTGCCGACGAGGCGTCGGCCGAGCACGACGTCAGGGAGACGGACGCGAGCAGTGCGCCGACGACCAGGGGCAGCGCGAGTCGGAGGGAAGTCATGCCCGCCATCGTGGCAGCGAAGTCGTCACGTCCGGGCGTCGTGTCGCGATCGAGACCTCGTCGATACCGGATCGTGAGCAAGCGGGCGAGCCGGTGGTCAGGGTCGCTGCAGGTGTGCGCGCACCTGCGCTTGCACGGCGGCGGCGTCGCGGTGGTCCCAGAGCGCGAAGTGCGTGCCGCCCGGCAGCGTGACGAGCTCAGCGCCGGGGATCGCTGCGGCGGCGCGGGTGCTGTCGTCCGGCAGGACCTCGGTGTCGGCGTCGCCGTGCACCAGGAGCGTGGGAGCCCGGACGGCACCGAGGTCGAGCGACCCCACGGCCGCGAGCTGGCGCACGTCGTTCTCCCAGCCGGTGCGTCTCGGCCCGGAGGCGTTGCCGGTTCGTGCGAGCCCGAGCAGGAACGCCCGCCGGTCGGGGTCGGCGAGGACGCCGGCGACGTGGTCGCGGAGGGCCCCGCCGCGGAGGGTGCTCACGCCGGCCACTGCAGCGCGTGCTGCTGCGGCCGGGGCGATGCGCGCTGCGGCCGCTGCCATCCCGGCGCCGAACGCCGTGCCGGTCACGAGTCGTTCGGCCAGGCCGGCAGGTCCGGGGACCCAGCGACCGGACACCCCGGAGGCGACGGCGAGCGCACTGACCCGGTCCGGGTCGCGGACGGCCAGACGGTACGCGGCCGGAGCGCCACCGGACCACGCCAGCACGCCGGCCCGGTCGATGCCGAGGCCGTCGAGGAGCGCGGAAAGCCGGTCGGCCTCGTCGTCGATCGTGGCGCGGTCGCTGTCGAACGGGGTGCCGAGGTACCCGGGCCGTGACACCGTGACCACCCGGAAGTCCTCGGACGGCAGGAAGCCGGCCATCAGCTCGGCGACGTCGATGCCGCCGGGGCTGCCGTGCAGGACGAGCACGGGGACGCCGGTGTCGGAGCCTCGCGTCCCGACCTCGACGCCGTGGGTGACCGCTCGGGCCGAAGGGGGCATGACCCGACGGTACTGCGGTCTCGGGTTGGTCGTCGGCGTGCGGGTCAGCGGCCCTCGGGGCGCGCGGAGCCGCGGGTGCTCACGAGGTCGGCGAGGGACGGCTCGGCCTCGTCGGTCGGTACGGCCCAACCACGGCGGGCGGCCTTGCGGACGAGACGGTAGGTGGTGACCTGGACGGGCTCCACCCCGTCGGCGGATTCGTAGTTCGTCATCGTGCTTCTCCCTGATTCGCGAGTGGTTCGCTGCAGCCGAAAGTACCCGGACGACGTACCCCCGGACGGGGGCCTGCGTTCCGCGGCCAATGGTCGGAGAACGCAGTGCGAGCACCCTGGAGTCGGCGGGATTGTTCGCATACAATGCGAACATGTTGATCACCGTCGACCCGACCGCTCGGGCCACGCTCGCCGAGCAGGTCGCGTCGCAGATCCGGTACGCGATCGCCCGCGGCGAGCTCGCGAGCGGGGAGCGCCTGCCGTCGGCGCGCGACCTCGCCGCCGCGGTCGACGTCAACATGCACACGGTGCTGCGCGCCTACGCACAGCTGCAGGACGACGGACTGATCGAGCTGCGGCGTGGTCGCGGAGCCACCGTCCTGCGATCGGGCAACGCCTCGTTCGACCGGCTGCGCACGCTCGTCGACGAGCTGCGCGACCAGGCCGACACGCTCGGGGTCCCGCTCGACGACCTGTTCACGATGATCAAGGGGGCACGATGACGAACCGACCAGCGACGAACCGAACGCTGCGCACGACGACGCGCACGGCGGTGGTGGCACCCGGGCTGGTGGTGTTGACAGCCCTGGTGATCGCGGCGCTCGTCGCCGCACCGAGCCTGCCGGACCGCATGGCCGTGCACTTCAGGGCCGACGGCACAGCGGACGGCTGGAGTTCGCCCTGGCCGGTGTTCTGGATCACGCTCGCGGTGGCCGCCGGCGCGGTGGCCCTGGCGTTCGCGGCGCTGCGGATGCCCGACCGTCGGACCGCCGCCACCCTGGTGCTCGTCGCCAACCTCTTCGCCGGCAGTCTGGGCACCGCCTGGATCGTGCTCGCCGCGACGAACACCGTCGGCGACGGGACGCTGTCCGGCTGGTGGACCGTCCCGTTCCTGGCCGTCAGCGCGGTCATCGCCGCGGTGCCGGTCGTCGCACTCGTCCGGTCGGCCGCCCCGGTGCCCGCGCACGATGTCGAACCGCTGCGCGTCGGGTCGGACACGCGGGTCGCGTGGCGCGCGCGCATCGGCAGTCGCTGGTTCGCGGCAGTCGGGGCCGTGGTCGTCGGACTCGGCATCGGCACGGGGATCGCGACGGCGCCGGCCGGCGTCGGCACGGCCGTCGTGTCCGGAGCGGCGATGGTCGTCGCCGGGCTCGCCGTGCTGGTCCTCGCCCGGGTCGAGCTCACCGTGGACCGTCGCGGGATGCGGCTGACCTCCACCTGGACCCGCATCCCCCTCATGCGCGTCCCGCTCGAGCGGATCGAGTCCTGCGGGTGGGAGGACGTGTCGCCCGGACAGTGGGGCGGGTGGGGCTACCGGTTCTCCGGCCGCGGGGTCGCATACGTGGTGCGGTCCGGGCCGGGGCTCGTGGCACGGCTCCGCGGCGGGCAGGCGCGGATGGTGACGGTGCCGGACGCTGCGGGCGGGGCCGCGGCCCTGGGCGCACTGCTCGCCCAGCGCACGCCGGCCTGACGGGGCCGCGCCGGGCCTCCCGGTCGGGGTGGTGGTGCGTGCCGCGAAGGCGACAGATCTCGTCGGCCGCGCGCCGTCACCGCCGCGGAAGCGACATTGTGCCGTGAACCGTTCGCGGCACAATGTCGCTTTCGCGGAACACCGGGCCTCCCGGTCGGGTCAGAGGCTCGTCATGCCGCCGTCGACGCGGAACTCGGCGCCCGTCGCGTAGGACGACTCCGGACTGGCCAGGTAGACCATGATCCCGGTCACGTCGTCGGGGGTCCCGGGGCGGCCGAGCGGTGTGCGGGAGACGATCGCCGCGCGTGCCGAGGGATCGCCGGAGATCGTCCGGACGAGCCCGGTCTCGGTGTAGCCCGGCACGACGGTGTTCACCCGGATGCCGTCCCGCGCGTACGCCATCGCGGTCGCACGGACGAGCGCGTGGATACCGCCCTTGGTCGACGAGTAGGCCGCGAAGTCGGCACCCTCGCCGTTCAGTCCGGTGGGTGAGCCGGTCGCGATGATCGACCCGCCACCGCCGGCCGCGAGCATCGCCCGGACGGCGTGCTTCACCGTCAGGAACGTGCCCGTCAGGTTCACCGCCACCGTCCGGTTCCAGGTCTCGAGCGACACGTCCGCGACCGCGGCATCGTGGCCGAACAGCTGCACGCCGGCGTTCGCGACCACGACGTCGGGGGTCCACTCCTGCGCGGCGAGGGCGGCGAACCCGGCCGCGACGCTGCCCTCGTCGGCGATGTCCACGGTGAGCGGCAGTGCGCGCGGACCGGCTGCCGCTGCCGCGGCGTCCGCCGCCGTCGCGTCCCGGTCGGCGTAGACCACGCGCGCGCCCTCGGCGACGAACCGGTCCGCGATCGCGCGGCCGATGCCGGAGCCCGCCCCCGTGACGAGTGCGGTGCTGTGGTCGAGTCGTGCGGTCATGCGGGCGCTCCGTCCTGGGAGCGTCGTCGCTCCACGGACCCATCATTGCCCAACCGGTTGACCGGTGGTAGTCATGCACCATGACCGTGACGTCGATGGGCACCGAGTCGTCGATCGGTGCGTGGCGGTTCACCCTGCGCGGTGCCGAGCTCGCCGACCTCGCGTACGACGGTGAACCGGTGCTGCGGGCGATCCGGTTCGTGACACGGGACCACGACTGGCGCACCGCCGACGACACCGTG
This sequence comes from Curtobacterium sp. ABR8, assembly GCF_057812125.1. NCBI lineage: Bacteria > Bacillati > Actinomycetota > Actinomycetes > Micrococcales > Microbacteriaceae > Curtobacterium > Curtobacterium sp. ABR8. The sequence goes on along the minus strand of NZ_CM173818.1, from coordinate 1,554,759 downwards.
CTCGCACGGACGCAGCCGTCCGGCACGGGCACCGGCGGACGCCTCCGCATCGAGGCCAGCAGCCGGTACGACGGCACGGAGGTGCTCCGGTACGTCCTCGAGGTCACCGTCGACGGCCCGACCCTGCACGTCGACGCGGTCGCCACCACGACGGCGCCCTTCCGCCGCAACCGCATCGGCCTGGTCGTGCTGCACCCGCCGACCCTCGCCGGTGTGCCGTTCACCGCCCGGCACCCGTCTGGCTCCGTCACCGGGTCCGCGTTCCCGACGTGGATCGCGCCGCACCAGCCGGCCACCGACCTGTCGGGCCTGGACTGGTCGACGGGTCGGGTCGCGCTGACGCTCGACCTGGCCGGCGACGCGTTCGAGACGGAGGACCAGCGCAACTGGACCGACGCGTCGTTCAAGACCTACTCGACGCCGCTGTCCGAGCCGTTCCGCGTCGCGCTCGACGCCGGTTCCGTGGTCCACCAGTCGCTCACGCTGCGCGCGACGACGACGACGGCCGACCGACCGGGAGGCACGGCCTCCCCCGCCCCGGACCTCGCGTTCCTGGACGGGCCGGCTCCCACCACCGTGGTCGCCCCGCCGCCGACGCTCCAGCTGCTCGCGGCCTCGGCCCCGGCCGCTGCGCGCCCGGCCGCGGCGCCGCTCGACGTGCCGGTCCTGGTGGAGCCCGTGCTCGGCGACCCGAACGTCAGGGCCGTGCTGGCGTCAGCTCGCAGCGATGCCGGCGGCGGCCCGCTCGACGTCCGGTTCGTCACCGAGGACCCGGACCTGCTCCGTGCCGCGATCGACGACGTGCTCGACTCGGGCGCGGTCGTGCGGATCGGCGCGTTCGACCCGACCACACACGTGACGACCCCGGCGTTGCAGCAGGCCCTGCGCGACGCCGCGGCTTCCGTGGGCGACCTCGAGGTCGTGGCGGGCACCCGCGCGCACTTCACGGAGCTGAACCGCACCGCCGACCTGTTCCGCGACTGGGACGGGCCCCTGACCTTCAGCGTGACGCCGCAGATGCACGACCGGTCGCCCGAACAGGTGACCGAGTCGATCCGGATGCAGCGCTGGGTGGTGAGCAGCGCCTCCCGGCTGGCCGCCGGCAGGGCGCTCCACGTCGGACCGGTGACGCTGCGACCACGGTTCAACGCGGTCGCGACGTCCGCGCGCCCGGCGGTGACCGACGCGACGATCGAGGCCGGGTACGGGCCGCAGTTCGTGCCGGACGCGACCGATCCGGAGCAGCACTCCCCCGCGGCGCGGGCGTGGTTCGCGGCGTCCGTGGAGGCGCTGACGGTGCCGGGGGTCGCTTCGATCACCCTCGCCGAGGCCTGGGGACCCCGCGGCGGGCGGTGATTGCGCGGCGGGCGGTGGGTGCGCGGCGGGCGGTGGGTGCGCGGCGGGCGGGCGGTGAGTGCCGCGAAAGCGACAGATCCCTGCCGATGGTCGGCGGGAATCTGTCGCTTCGGCGGATCAGACGAACGTCAGCGGCGGACGGCGTCGATCTTGAGCATCTTGGCGATGACCGAGTCGAGCTCGCTGTCGTCGAAGACCTGCTTCCAGTCCTCCTTGATGAGCTTCTCGCGGCCGTAGCCCATCGCGATGTGGCAGGCGTCCGAGAACGGGTTCGAGCCGCGCAAACCGTTGGTCAATGCAATCCAGGTGTGGCCGTAGAGCATGGCGCGGGCGGCCTCGCGGGGCACGCCGACACCGGTGACGGTCTCCTCGAGGGCGTCGTTGAGGAAGTCGCCGATCATGCAGGCGATGGTCTCGACCAGGGTCGGCTCGAGCACGGCGAGCTGCTTCACGGTCACCCAGTGCACCTGGATGACGGGTGCGTACATCGTGGTGATGACGGCCTCGGAGATCGCCTTGGCGCGGTCGCCCTCGTCGCCGAGCGACTCCGAGGCGTCGAACGCCGCGATGACCTCCTGGGGGGCGGCGATGCCACCGAAGGTGTCGTCCCACTCGGCCTTGGTGGTGCGCTCGAGGAACACCGACGGGTGACACGGGTGCGCCACGGCGTAGTGGATGTCCTCACGCTTGGCGAGCAGTCCGGCGTAGGCGGCGGCCGGGTCGAGCGTCAGGATCGTCGCGCCCGACTTCATGGCGGGGACGAGCTGCTCCGAGATGCTGCCGAGCAGGACGTCCGGCACGGCGAGGATCACCACGTCGGCGACCTTGGCGGCGTCGAGGCTGTCGGTCAGCTCGCGGCCGAGAGCCTGGATGCGCTCCTGGCCCGCGGGCGAGGCCTCGCTGTAGAGCGTCGTGTACTCGCTCTTCGCGAAGTTGTTCGAGACGCGGGTGCCCATCTTGCCGCCGGCACCGATCACGGCGACGGTGACGTCGGCCGTACCGGATCCGGCAGCGACGGTGTGGGTGGTGGTGACGGTGTCGGTCATGATTCCTTGCTCCTGGTGTACTCGATGGTGTGTTCGGTCCACGCCGCCTCGATGCGGGTGGTGGTCTGTGCGGGCGTCTCGCCCGGGTGGGCCTCGGCGCCGGCGTGTGCGTCCTGCCACGGCAGCCAGAACTCGATGACGCGGTTGATCCCGCGGGCGTCGGGGTCGATCGCGGTGCGGACGGCGTCGTGGTCGACGACCCCGGTGCCGATCGGGACGCCGGTGTACTGGAAGCCGACCCACCCCGGAGACCGGGTGAACCCGGAGTCCTTGACGTGCCAGTTGACGACGTGCGGTGCGGTCATCGCGACGACGTCGGCGGGGTGTTCGAGCCGTGCGACGGTGTTCGCCGGGTCCAGGCAGATGCCGAGCCGGTCGGAGCCGATCGCCTGCACCACCGCGACGAGGTCGGCGGTGGCGACGACCTCGTACGTCTCGAGGGCGAGCGTCACCCCGGCCGCCTCGTAGGCGGGGATCGCCTGGCGCAGGCGGTGTTCGGTCTCGACGGCGTCCGGCTGGTCGTCGCCGCTCGTCCACATCGACCGGACGAGCGTCGCGCCGAGCACCTGCGCGATGTGCAGGTACCGGGCGAGGTGCGCCGGGTCCGTGCCGCGGGTACCGACCTCGAGCGTGAGCCCGAGGTCGTCTGCGAGCGTCCGGATCGCGGTCAGCCGGTCGTCCGACGCGGTGTCGAGCGGCAGGTGGTCGCAGATCTGGAACAGGTCGACACCGTCGTGGGCGGCAGCGTCGCGCAGGGCGTCGTCGAGGGACATCGGCGCGTCGACACGGTCGGACATGCGCCAGGAGTAGGCGTAGGTGGAGAGGCCGAGCAGGGAGGTCATGCGCTCGCCCCCAGCAGTTCGGCTTCGTCGAGGATCGTGCGGATCGCCGCGGGGTCGTGGGCGAAGCGGCCGAGGAACAGGCCGCCGATGCGGCCGTCACCGCGCGTGAGCAGACCCGGTCCGGCGCTGCCGCCGTAGATGACGACCGAACCGGCGAGCTCCGGGCGGGTCGACAGGTGCTGCTCGATGCCCTCGAGCACCGCGACGATGTGCTCGTCGGGCGCGGGCTGCGGCGCACCGATCGCCCAGACCGGCTCGTAGGCGGCGATCACGGGGCCGGCGAGCCCGTCGGCGACGGCCGTGGCGACGAAGCGGTCCAGCTGCGCGGTGACCTCGGCGACGGCGGCGGACGGGTCGCCGTCGGCTGCACAATCGGTCTCGCCGATGCAGATGAGGGGACGCAGCCCGTTGCGGAACGCGGCGTGCACCTTGCCGGCGATGTCCTGGTCGGACTCGTGGAACAGAGAGCGGCGCTCGGCGTGCGCGATCTCGACCAGGTCGACCCCGATCTCGCGGAGTTCGCGGCCCGACACCTCACCGGTGAAGGCGCCCTCGTCGGCCCACGCCAGGTCCTGCGCGCCGAGGAGCACCGGGGTGCCCTCGAGCACGGCGTGCACCGGCACGAGCGACGGGAACGTCGGGATGACGAACAGCTCGACCGCGCCGGACTGCACCGCCGGGTGGGTCCGGGCGATGTCGGCCACGGCGGCCGCCCACTCGAGCGTCCGGGCGTGCCCGAAGTACATCTTGAGCGACACCCCGATCGTGATCGGGGCGGCCGCCGTGGTCGCCGGCATCAGGCGTCGGTCCCGACCGGGGCCGAGCCGTCGTAGGCACAGATCGCCGCGACCTTCGATGCGCTGGCACTCGAAGCGTCGAACGTGTAGCCCAGCCACTCCTTCGCCATCCGGCGCGCGACCTCGACGCCGACGACCCGCTGCCCCATGCAGAGGACCTGCGCGTCGTTCGACAGGACCGAGCGCTCCACGCTGAACGAGTCGTGCGCCGTGACCGCCCGGATGCCGGGGACCTTGTTCGCCGCGATCGCCACACCGAGTCCGGTGCCGCAGATCAGGATCGCGCGGTCGGCCTCGCCGTTCGCGACCAAGCGTGCGGCGTCGACCGCGACGTGCGGGTACGCGGTGTGGCCGTCCGCGTCGACGCCGACGTCGACCACGGAGACGACGCGCGGGTCGGCCTGCAGGTCCTGCTTGATGATCTCCTTGTAGTCGAACCCGGCGTCGTCCGAGCCGACGACGATGCGGAACTGCTGGTCACTCATGCGGGTGCCTTTCGTGGTGGTGTGGGTCAGGCGGGGACGGAGACGGTCGACAGGACCGCCGCGGTGATCAGGGCGAACGAGATCGCGCCGGCGTCGGGGGTACCGACGGCGTCCTCGCCGTGGGTGCGAGCGCGGCCCATCTTGGGCAGCAGGTCGGCGGTGGCGTCGGCAGCGGCCGTCGCGGCGGCGGACGCGGCCGACCAGGCGCTGACCAGGTCGTCGCCGGCCGCGACGCGGTCGGTGAGGACCTGGTCGAACGGGACGATCGCGTCGACCATGGTCTTGTCGCCGGGGACGGCACCGAAGGCGAGGACCGCCTCGACGGCCGCGTGCACGGCCTGTGCGACGGTGGTGGCTGACGGACGCTGGTCGTCGCCGAGGACGCGACCCAGTGCCTCCAGGGCGGCTCCCCAGATCGCACCGGACGTGCCACCGGCCTTGTCGGACCAGGCGTCTCCGGCGATCGCCAGGACGCTGCCGGCACCGGCGCCGCGCGCGGCGGCGTCCTGTGCGGCGCGGTCCGCCGCGGTCGAGCCGCGCTGCATGCCGATGCCGTGGTCGCCGTCACCGGCGACGGCGTCGATGCGGCCGAGCTCGTCGGCGTGGTCGTCGATGGTGACGCGGATCGCCGTGATCGCCGCGGCGACCCGAGCGGCGGACGCCTGCGACGCCTCGGTGCCGGGCGTGACCGGCGCCTGCTCGTCCGCGGCGAGGGTCTCGGGTGCGACCGGCTCCTGCGGGACGGCGCCGCCCTTGCGGTACGCGGGACTGTCGGCGGGCGCTGCCCAGAGCTGCTCGAGTTCGTCGTCGAGCCAGAAGAGCGTCAGCGAGACGCCGGCCATGTCGAAGCTCGTGACGAGTTCGCCGACCTCGGGTTCGACGACCACGACGCCGGCCGCGGTCAACCTGCGCTGCACGGCGTTGAAGACGACGAAGAGCTCCTCGTACTTGACGCTGCCGAGCCCGTTCAGGATCGGGACGACGCGCTGGCCTGCGTGCGCGTCCACGGTCTCCGGCAGCTCCGTCAGGAGCTTGTCGACGAGCAGGTCGGCGAGACCGTCGGCAGTGGGGACGTCGGCCTCGGCGATGCCGCGTTCCCCGTGGATGCCCATGCCGATGGCCATCCGGCCCTCGGGGACGGTGAAGAGCGGCTCGTCGGCGCCGGGCAGCGAGCATCCGGAGAACGCGACACCGAAACTGCGGGTGCGGTCGTTGGCGCGGGTGGCGATCGCGGTGACCGCGTCGAGGTCGTCCCCGCGTTCGGCCGCGGCGCCGGCGACCTTGAAGACGCACAGGTCACCGGCGATCCCGCGGCGCTTGTGCGCTTCGGAGGTCGGAGCGCTCGCGACGTCGTCGGTCACGCGCACCGTGCGGACCTCGATCCCGCTGTCGGCCAGTGCCCGCGCCGCGGCGTCGAAGTTCAGCACGTCGCCCGCGTAGTTGCCGTAGCTCAGCAGCACCCCGCCGCCGTGCTCGGCGGCCTTCGCGACCGCCGTGACCTGCTGGGCACTCGGGCTGGCGAACAGGTTGCCCATCGCCGCACCGGCGGCCAGGCCGTGCCCGACGAGTCCGCCGAACGCCGGGTAGTGGCCGGAGCCGCCACCGACGACGAGCGCGACGGTCCCCTCGGGGCTGGTGGTCGAGCGGGCGACGCCCCCGTGCACCTTGCGGACCCGGGACTGGTTCGCGGCCACGAAGCCGTCGACCATCTCGTCGGCGAAGTCGGCGGGGTCGTTGAACAGGCGGGTCATGCGTGGGTCTCCTGGGTCGTGGTCGTCGCGCCGTGCGCCGCCGCGTCCGCGTCACGCTGCTCGTTCCGCTTCGTGCTCCGGCCGAGCACGAACATCAGCACGCTCGAGAGCACCATGAAGAAGCCGACGATGAACATCGGCACCTGGTAGCCGCCGGTCCACCCGCTGACCACACCCGTGATGTACGGGGCGGCGAAGCCACCGAGGTTGCCGATCGTGTTGATCAGCGCGACCCCCGCGGCTGCTGCGGCTCCGGTCAGGAACTGCGTCGGCACGGTCCAGAAGTTCGGCAGCGCGGCGAAGATCGCGCAGGCGGTGACCGCGATGACGGCGATCGTGGTGGCCGGGCTGTTCATGTACAGCGCGACCGGGATGCTCAGGCCACCGACGAGCGCGGGGACGGCGATGTGCCAGACCCGGACGCCGCGGCGGAAGGCGTCACGCGACCAGAAGTACAGGACGACCGCGGCGGGGACGTACGGGATCGCCGTGATCATGCCCTTCTGGAACAGGTCGAACGTGGTGCCGAACTGTTCCTGGAAGCCGTCGATGATCGTCGGCAGGAAGAAGCTCAGCGCGTACAGGCCGTAGATGAAGCCGAAGTACACCGCCGCGAGCATCCAGACGCGGCCGGAACCGAAGGCTGCACGGAGACCGCCCTTGGCGTGACCGTCTCCCCCGCTCTTCTCCTTGTTCTCCTTCGCCAGGGCACCTTCGAGCCAGGTCTTCTCGTCCTCGTCGAGCCACTTCGCCTGCGACGGCTTGTCCTTGAGGACGAAGAGGCACAGGATGCCGACGACGATCGCCGGGATCGAGACGCAGAGGAACATGAAGCGCCAGCCGGCGAGTCCGCCGAGCAGCCCCTCGTGGGTCATCAGCCAGCCGGCGAGCGGGGAGCCGATGACGCTGGTGAGCGGCTGCGCCAGGTAGAACAGCGCGAGCATCTTGCCGCGGTGGCGTGCGGGCACCCAGGTCGACAGGAACAGGATCGCGCCGGGGAAGAAGCCCGCCTCGGCGATGCCGAGCAGGAAGCGCAGGCCGACGAGCTGCGGGTAGTTCTGCACCCACGTGAAGAGCAGCGAGACGATGCCCCACGTGATCATGATGCGGGCGAGCCAGATGCGCGCGCCGAACTTGTGGAGCGCCAGGTTCGAGGGCACCTCGAGCACGAGGTAGCCGATGAAGAACACGCCGGAGGCGAACCCGAACTGGGCGGCGGTCAGACCGAGATCCGCCTCCATGCCGTTCGGGGCCGCGAAGGAGATCGCGGTGCGGTCGAGGAAGTTGATGAAGAACATCAGTGCCACGAACGGCACGATGCGGATCGCGATCTTGCGGATGGCCGTCTTCTCGACGACCGAGGTGGGGATGCCTCGCGTGGCGGGGATGTCCACGATGACTCCTGCTCGGTGGGGGTGGTACGACTCCGACCCGTGCTGCTGCGCCCGGGTGGAGCGGACGCATCGGTGCGCCGGATCCAGTGTGCGGATTCCAGTTCGACTTGTCAACCGGTTGACCAGAGCACGCAGGCCCAACCGGTTGACCGGACGGTACGCTCACTGCATGCCCGCGTTCAGCCCGGACGATCCCCTCAACATCCGACTCGAACTCGAGTCCGTGCCCGCGGGATCGCCCGCCTCCGAGGTCGCCCGACAGCTCGTGTCCCTGCTGACCGCGGGTGAACTGGCACCGGGCTCGCGGCTGCCGTCCGAGCGGATCCTGGCCGAACGGCTCGGCGTCGGTCGCTCCGCCGTGCGCGAGGCGCTGGCCGCCCTCGAGATCCTGGGCATCGTGCAGATCCGCCCCGGCTCGGGCACGTACCTGCAGGGCGGCACCTCGGACCTGCTGCCGACGACGCTGTCGTGGGGGCTCATGCTCGCCTCGAACCGCACCCGCGAGCTGCTCGAGGTCCGGTCGTCGCTCGAGCGCACGGTCGCGATCCTCGCCGCGCAGCGCGCCACGCCCGAGCAGGTCGCCGAGCTCGGCGAGTACCTCGTCCGACAAGAGGCCACCCTCGACGACCCGGAGGCCTTCATCGACGCCGACGTCCGGTTCCACGTCCTGCTCGCCCGAGCCGCGGGGAACGACGTGCTCGGTGATCTGCTGCAGAGCCTGCGGTCGATGCTCAGCGTGTGGGTCGGTCGCCGCGTCCAGACCCGACAGGCCACCGAGGCGGCCTACGAGGAACACCGCGCGATCTACGAGGCACTGCGGGCCGGCGACGTGCCCGCCGTGCAGCGGGCGATGGACGAGCACATGGCCACTGCGAGCGCCCGCATCGAGAACGCGGAGCCCGTCCCGCCCGTCGAGTAGCGGGCGGGAGGCGGGCGCGCGGCGGGCGCGCTTCGTGAGCAGAAATGGTCGGGTCCGTGACGACGACCCGACATCTTCTGCTCACCATCCGGCGGCCGGGAGGCGCGGTGCGCGTCCGCCTCGCACGGTGCGTCGTTGCCGGGGTGGCAACAGGGCTTGGCTCTGGCCCGGCACGTGCGCTGGAGTGGGCGCATGCACACCCACGACGACAGCGCCGCCACCGCGTCCACTCCCGCGCGGGAGTGGTGGGAGCAGCGGTACGCGGAGCGCGACGGGATCTGGTCGGGTCGAGTGAACGCGGTGCTGGCCGACGTCGCCGCAGAGCTGCCACCGGCGCCGGGCGACCGTGCGCGCCGTGCGCTCGACCTCGGCTGTGGTGAGGGCGGCGACGTCGTGTGGCTCGCCGAGCAGGGGTGGGACGCCCTCGGGATCGACCTGTCGGTGACGGCGATCGAGCGTGGCTCGCGGGCGTCGGTCTCCGCCGGGGTCGAGGACCAGACGGCGTTCGTCGCAGCGGACCTCGCCACCTGGGAGACGGCCGCGCGGTTCGACCTGGTGACGGCGTCGTTCCTGCAGTCGTGGCCCGTGGAGATCCCGCGCGCGGAGATCCTGCGACGAGCCGCCGGCTTCGTCGCGGTCGGCGGGCACCTGCTCGTCACGGCGCACGCTGCACCTCCGCACGACGACCTGCCCGTCGAACTGCGGGAGTACCGGTTCCCGACGCCCGACGAGGACCTGACCGCGCTGCAGCTCGACGACACCTGGGACGTCATCGCCGCCGAGCTCCGGCCGCGCACGGCGAGCACACCCGACGGCGACCCGCACCAGGTCGTCGACAGCGTGGTGCTGGTCCGCCGTTCGCGCGGGTAGCGTCGGAGCGGTGAACACCGACGACCGCCTCCGCACGATCGAGGTGGGCGTGGGTGCCGTCGAGATCGCCGTCGCCGTCGAACGCGACGGCGCCGGGACCACCGCGACCTCGTCCCCTCGCCCGTACCTGCACCCGGTGCGGACCCTCGGCCGTACCGTCCTCACTGCCCACCACCCGGCCGACCACGAATGGCACTGCGGTGTCGGGGTCGCGATCCCGGACGTCGACGGCGTCAACTGCTGGGGCGGTCCCACCTACGTGCACGGTGAGGGCTACGTCTGGCGCGACGACCACGGCCGGGCCGACGTGCTGCGTGCCGAGCATCTTCCGGCTCCGCGCGGCGGCGGTACGGTCCAGGAGCTCGCCTGGCGCGGCCCCGACCACACGGTCGTCCTGCACGAAGACCGGACCCTCGCCTGGCGTGCCGTCGACTCCGGGTGGGAACTGAGCTGGTCGTCGTCGTTCCGGGCTCCGGGCAACGACATCGTGCACCTCGGCAGCCCCGGCAGCAACGGTCGGGTCGGTGCCGGCTACGGCGGGTTCTCCTGGCGGTTCGCCGCGTGCACCGACGTGGTCGTCCGGTCCGCTGACGCGGAGGGCGAGGAAGCGGTGCACGGCTCCGTCGCCCCGTGGATCGAGTGGTCCGCGACGTTCGAGGGTGCCCCGGCGACGGTCCGGCTCGAAGCACTCGACCACCGTGACCCCTGGTTCGTCCGTGTCGCGGAGTACCCGGCCATCGGCTCGGCCCTCGCCTGGCATGAACCGGCGCTCGTGCGCCCCGGCGTCCCGCTCGTCCGCTCCTTCCGCGCGACGATCACCGATGGTGCCGTCCTGCCCGGCAATACGCTGGACCGATGAGCACCGCAGACTGGGAAGCCCGCGTCGCCGCACTCTGGGCCGACGAGACCATCGACGACCAGCAGCGCATCGAGCGGATGCGCGAGCTCGCCGCAGCTGCACCGCACCCGGCCCTCGGTGCCTTCGAGCTCGGCGGCGCGAACGACTCCGGCGGCCACGAGGCCGAGGCCGACGTCCACTACGCAGCGGCCGCGGCCGCGGGACTCGCGGACGTCGATCCCGCCCGTGCCGCGCAGATGGTCGTCCAGCACGCCTCGACCCTGCGGAACCTCGGCCGGATCGACGAGGCCATCGCGATGCTCCGCGACGCACCGGAGCACCCGTCCACCGGCGCCGCGCCGAAGGTGTTCCTCGCGCTCGCCCTGCACAGTGCGGGCCGTCACGACGAAGCGCTCCGGGTCGCGATCGAGGCCGTCGAGCCGACGCTCCCCCGCTACAACCGTTCCGTCCGCGCCTACGCCGCTGCCCTCACCGACGCCTGACGGTTCCCGCCCCGCCCCGCCGCCGCTCGGTGTCGGGTCACCACGACGCACTCGTGCCGTTCGCGACCCGACGGCGAACGGGCGAAACACCGTGGTCCGTCCAGCATCCGACCCCGGCATTTCGCCCGCTCGAGCCGTCGGGAACCCCCACCCCACCCGCGAACGGGCGAAACATCCGGGTGTCCACGGCGCCCAACGCTGGCATTTCGCCCGCTCGCGGGAACGGGCGCTCGTATTCCAGCGGATGCATGCGAGTTGCGGCATGCCTGCACGAGCGGGCGAAATGCCCGGGTGGAGGGGCCGCGCACCCCGGTATTTCGCCCGCTCGCCCGCTGACGGGCCGGCGCGCTGACGGACAGCGGGCTGACTGGCAGCGGGCGCACGCTGGCGGACGCCCGCGCACGAGAGCGACGCACGCGACGCGACCGCAGGGCGGACGGGAGGCGCGGTGCGGGCCCGCACCGCGCCTCCCGTCCGTCAGCGGGGACCGTCTAGGGCCGCGCGCCCTCCTGCTGCCCCGTCACCTGCGCAACCGGCAGGGAGTCGCTCGTCGTGCGGAGTGACTCCTGCCGGAGCTCGAGCTGCGTGACGGCGAGGGCGGCGAGGTCGTGCAGGTTCGCCAGGTCGGCTTCGGTCGCCTGCCGCGGTTTCGTGTCGAGCACGGCGAGCGTCCCGATGGGGGCTCCGTCGTGCTTGACGAGCGGCACACTCACGTAGAACCGGATGCCGAGCGGCCCGGTGACGAGCGGGCTGTGCTGCATCTCGGGGTGTGTGGAGCCGTCGGGGATCACAACGGGGACCGGCACCGGGGCGAACCCGTTGCGGAAGTTGATGTGGCGCGCTGCTTCGTCGACACCCTCGGCGATGTACGACTGCGACCAGGCGCGGTCCTCGTCGAGCACCTCGACCAGGGCGATCGGGGCGTCGAACAGGCGGGCGGCCATCGCGGTGGTGCGGTGTAGGGCCTCGTCGGGCAGGGTGTCGAGCGTCGCCGGGCGGGCCGTGTCGGCGTCGGCACGCGGAGCATCGGCAGCGGCGGCGGGAGCCGACGCCGAGGTGTCCACGACGTGGTCGGTACCGGCGGTCTCGGCGATGACGACGTCGCGCAGCAGCGTCACGAGTTCGGCACCGGCGGGGCGTGCGGACGGGTCCTGTGCGGTCATCGCGCGGAGCAGCTGCTTCCAGTGCTCGGGCAGGGGCTCGGGGACGACCGGGTCGCGGGACAGCCGGGCGACGGCGGACTCGACGAGCGAACCGGGGAACTCACGGCGCCGAGTGAAGCACTGCAGCAGCACGAGGCCGAGTGAGTACACGTCGCTCGGGCTCCCGACGTCGCCGCCTCGGGCCTGCTCGGGGCTCAGGTAGGCGGCGGTGCCCGTGGTGACACCGTCGGCGGTGAGCCGCTCGACGCCCGCGGCGAGCGCGATGCCGAAGTCGGTGAGCCGTGCACGGGCACGGTCGGAGTCGTTGCCGTAGTCGACGAGCAGGATGTTCGACGGCTTGATGTCGCGGTGCACCACGCCGTGGCTGTGGATGTAGTGCAGCGCCTCGGCCATGTCGTAGCCGATCTCGGCGATGTGGCGGGAGGCGAGCGGGCCGACAGCGAGGCGTTCCTCGAGGTCCTGTCCGACGACGAGTGCCATCACGAGGTAGCGCTGGTGGGTACCGTCGTGGCCGGTCACGACCCCGGTGTCGAGCAGGCTGACCAGGTTGTGGTGCTCGAGCGAGGCGAGCACGCCGAGCTCGGCCTCCTGCCGTGCGATGTCGACGGTGCCGGCGTGGAACACCTTGACGGCGACGGGGCGGTGCAGGCTCTCGTCGATGCCGCGGTACACGACGGACATGCCGCCCTGACCGATGGCGTGTTCGAGTCGGTAGCGCCCGTCGAGCAGTGGGGCCGCGGACTGGGTGTCCTCGGTCGGACTCATCGAACCTCGTTCTCGGTGCGGGCAGGCGTCGGTGCATCCTCCCATCCCGACGGGGATCGTGGTGGCCCGCGGCGTTCTCCGGATGGACGCCGCCGGCGCACCCGGCTCGGCAGCCCGTCACCGCCGGTGCGTCGCCACCGTGCTCACCCGCAGGTCGTCGAACGTGCTCGTGAACCCGGCACCGCCGAGCGAGATGAGCCCGATCCTCGGCGAGCTGCCGAGGTCCGCTGTCCAGGTCCCACCGCGCACGAAGTGCCGCCCGTCGACACTCGTGTACGCCGTGTACCGGTGCTCCCCGCGGACGGCCCGGTGCACGATCCGGAGCGTGGTGGTGTCGCCGACCGGACCCACGACCGTGTTGCCGTAGCTCGGTGCCGCGGCCGGTTGCCCGGACACCTGCTTGCCGAACTCCGTCTGCCGGGTGTTGAAGATCGAGTTCGACGTGAGCCGGACGTAGTTGCCGTCGTCACCCCACACGATCAGTCCGCCCTGCACGTAGTTCACCCCGTCGCCGGTGGCGGGGGTGTCCACCGCGACGGTCGTCTGCAGCACGTAGTCGCCCCGCGGCGCCGGTTCGGACAGGACCGAGGCGAGTGGTGTCGCGGGCGGGTGGATGTCGGCGTCCTGCGTCTGCCAGCGGAACGTACCGCCCGCGACGGTCCAGGTCGAGCGGTCGGGTTCGCGCGTCCAGCGGAGCGCCGCGGGGAGCGTGCTCCCGTCGAACGACGTCGACGACGCGCGGATGGTCCTTCCGGGCACGTCGACCGGTGCAGTGGTCGCCCGGTAGGTCGCACGCTGCCCCGGCTGCGCGACCGGCCCCGGCTGCACCGTGTCGGACGGACCAGCACCCCCGCGCACGACTGGCCAGCCGTGGCGCCAGTCGAGCGGATCGATGAGCGCTGGCCGCTTCGTGTACGTCGGCTGCCCGGCGTAGTACGGGTCGCCCCGGTCGACCGCGTGGTAGATGATCCAGTCCTGGCCGGCGAGGTCGGTGACCACCGTGTTGTGCCCGGTGCCGACCCAGCGGTTGCCGTTCTGCGCGAGCAGGGGGGTCCCGCCGACCCGGGTGCTCGTGATCGCGACACCGTCCTGGTCGGTGAAGGGTCCGAGCGGGCTGCGCGACCGGGCGACGAAGACGCCGTACCCGGTGAGTGCGCCGTTGCAGCAGTTCGTGGCGGAGCCCGTGAAGTACCACCAGCCGCCGTGGCGCATCAGGTAGGCGCCCTCGTACCGGTTGTCGATCGCGATCTGCCGTTCGCTCGCGGGGTCGGACCGGAGCCCGTCGGCGCTGAGGGTGCGGACGTTGACGCCACCGAAGTAGCTGCCGAAGTACAGGTACGTGGTGCCCTTGTCGGTGATGACCTCGGGGTCGAATGCCCATCGCTGCCCGGTGCCGTTCGCGGCCGCTTGCGGAGCGACGACGGGGCCCCCGGAGTCCGTCCACGGACCGGTCGGGCTCGAGCTCGTCGCGACGCCCACCGCGGATCCCCCGCCGGTCGCTGCCGATGCCGAGGGCGTGTCCGACGCGGCGTAGTACAGGTACCAGGTGCCGGGACGACCACGCTCGCCCGCGCGGTACACGACGTCCGGTGCCCAGATCCCGTTGGCGGACCCGACCCACGCCGGTCGTGTCGGGAACGCGTCGTTCACGTACGTCCAGTGCGTCAGGTCGGTCGACCGGTACGTCGGCACGCCGTGCTGCACGAGGGAGCCGTCCGCGTTCTGCTCCGTCGCCGTCAGCGCGTCGGTCGTGCAGTACAGGTACCAGTTGCGGTCACGTCCGACCCCGCGGATCGCGGTCGGGTCGGCGCAGCTCGCCGCCGTCTCGCCATCGGGCAGGCTGAGCGCGACCGGGTTCCGGTGGGTCGGCGCGGCGGTGCCGTGTCCCGCGCTGCTGTGTCCGGTGGTCCGGTCCGCCACGGGCGCGGACGCTGCGGCGGCGCCGACCGGGAGGCCCGTGGCCGCGACCGCCGTGAGCGTCGCGACGGCGAGGATGGTTGCGACTGTTCGGCGCACGGGGTCCTGCTCTCATCGTCGAGGAAGGGCTGCCTGCGCGAGCGTACGCTCGCGGGCAGCGGACCGGGCCGGTTCCGTCCGGTTCCGCGCGACGAAGGAGTCAGGGATGCCCGCGAGGTTCGTGTACTGGATGAACGTGTCGATCGACGGCTTCGTCGAGCGCGACGAGGGCGAACTCGGCGACGTCGATGGACCCGAGTGGATGCGGATCGACGAGCCGCTGCACCGCGAGTTCAACGCCCGCGCGGCCGCGATGACCCTGTCCGTCGAGGGTCGGGTCGTCCGCGACATGATGGACCCGTTCTGGCCGGACGCCCGCACCGACGAGTCGATGCCGGCGTTCATGCGCGAGTACGGCGAGATCTGGACCGACCAGCCGAAGATCCTGGTCTCACGCACCCGGACCAGCGCCGACCACAACACGCGGATCATCGGCGGCGACGACGCGATCGCGCAGCTCGCCGTCCTGCGCGAGGAGTCCGAGGGCGACATCGGTGTCGGCGGCCCGAACCTCGCGACGCAGTTGCTCGACGCGGGGCTGCTCGACGAGCTCCTGCTCTACACGCACCCCGCGGTGCTCGGCGCCGGCCGTCCGCTGTTCGATCCGCCTGCCTCGGGTGGACGGCCGCCGGTGCTGCTGGACCTGCTCGAGCAGCAGCAGTACCACAACGGTGTCACGCTGCACCGCTACCAGGTGCTGCGCTAGTCACTCCCCCGTCGGGCCTGCTCCGACGATGACGAGCCGCCAGGCGCTCGAGCGGTCGCTGTCGAAGTCGTTGAAGCCGATCGCATCGACGTCCTTGCTCGCCATCGCGGTCAGGTCGATGCGGTGCGGACTGTCTCGGCACGCCATCGCGGCCAGTTCGAAGCTCCCGGACGCCTCTGCGGCCGTCGTCCGCACGATGCCGCGCATGTGCCCGTTGCCGTAGCACGAGAACTCGAGGTGGTCGATCGTCTGCGAGGCCGGGAACTGCAGCCGGACGCCCGGCTCCACGTCCTCCGGATCCTCGTTGCCGGGGGCGGCATCGGCGCTCAGCACCCCGAGGACGGCGTCGTCGGTCTCGGTCCTCGCCTCCTGCTTCGCCTGCCACGCATTGAGGGCCTCTTCGTCGACGGGCGGCGCCGACGTGCAGCCGGCGAGCAGGGCCACGACAGCGAGCGCCGGCAGGACCAGGGCGGAGAAGCGACGGCCTCGTGACATCAGTCGGTGTCCGTGCCGGCGCTGACGACGAGCACCTGCCACGCGCTGTCGCGGTCGCTGTCGAAGGCGTTGAACGAGATGCTGTGCACGTCACGCTTCCAGGTGCGCGGGAGGTCGACGCGCTGCTGCCCATCGCTGCACCGCATCGGGTCGGTCGACGTGGTCCGGGACGTCGCCTCGGAGGTCGTCGTCACTTGGCCGCTCATCCGGGCGCCGCCGAAGCAGGAGAACTCGAGGTGGTCGATCTGTTCGGGGTGCTCGAAGGTGATCGTGATGCCGCGCTGCAGTTCGCCAGAAGCATCGGTCTGTCCCTCGCCGGTGTCGACCCGGGAGTACAGCGTGGCGAGCGCGTCGTCGCCGGCCCGGACTTCTCCTGTGCGTCCTGCCACGCGCTGAGGGCCTCTTCGTCGACGGGCGGCGCCGACGTGCAGCCGGCGAGCAGGGCCACGACGGCGAGCGCCGGCAGGACCAGGGCGGGGAGGTGTCGCACGGTGCGAGCCTAGCGACGCCGTGGGGTCACTCGTCGCACGAGCAGTCGATGCGTGTGCAACGTGCGACGTCCCACCTGTCGATCGACAGGTGGGACGTCGCAGAACGCGTGTGCAGCCCGGGCGGTCGGGTCAGACGTCGCGTCGACGTGCGACCGTCAGCGCGAGTGCACCCACGACGAGCACCTCGGCCGCCAGGACACCGAAGCCGCCCCAGCCGTTCAGGACGACACCGCCGTCGGTGGCGTTCTGGCCGTCGTACGAGTAGGCGTAGAGCTGGGCTCCGGCCATGTCCGGCAGGAACGTCGCGATGTTCGTCGGCCACTCGACGTTCATCAGCCCGCTCATGAGCGCGAGCACCGTCGGCACGACCAGCAGGAGGCCGAGCGTGATCGCGATGCCACCGGCGCTCGAGCGGACGAGCAGACCGATGCCGTACGCCAGGAGCGCCAGCAGGGTCAGGAACACCGACGAACCGAGGATCGGCAGGAACACCGACGGGTTCCCGATCTCCGGCTCCACACCGTTGCCGGCCAGCAGCGGCAGGGAGATGAGCACGCCGACCCAGGTCGCGACGGCACTGACGACGAACGTCGTGACCGCCAGGACCACGGCCTTCGCGAGCATCACACCGGTGCGCCGGGGGTCGGCCGTGAACGTCGAGCGGACCTGGCCCGTACCGTACTCACCGGTGATGATGAGGACGCCGAGCACCCCGACGACGAGCGACGAGAGCAGGACGCCCACGGTGTTGGCGTTCACGAACGTTCCGTTGGCGATGTCGGTGGGCAGGTCCTGCCCACCGCTGTTCGTGTTGGCACCGACGAGCGCGGCCATGCCGATGGTGACGACGACCAGTATCGCGTAGCACCAGAACGTGGACCGGATGCTGCGCAGCTTGATCCACTCGCTCCGCACCAGGTGCGGGAACGACAGACGGGTCGCGCCGTGCATGCGGGTCGACGGCGTGACGGGCGAGGTGGTGGCGCTCATCGGGTGCCCTCCGATCGGTACTCGACGTCGTCGCGGGTGAGGGCCATGTAGGCCTCCTCCAGGCTCGCGCCGGTCGGGGTGAGTTCGTGCAGTGCGACGCCGGCCTGGGCGGCGATGTTGCCGACCGTCGGTGCGTCGGGACCGACGACCAGGAAGGTGCCGTCCTCGCGCGGGGTCACGGTCGCGTTCGGGCCGATGGCCTGGAACAGCTGGTCGGGCGACGGCGTCCGGACGATGACCCGGCTGCCACCACCGGCGGCGCCAGGTGCGGCTCCCCCACCGGCGACGAACTCGGCGATCGGGGCGTCGGCCAGGACCTTGCCGCGGCCGAGCACGACCACGCGGTCGGCGGTCTGCGCCATCTCGCTCATCAGGTGGCTGGACAGGAACACGGTGCGGCCGTCGGCGGCCATCCGCCGGGCGAGCTGCCTGACCCACAGCACGCCGTCGGGGTCGAGGCCGTTGACGGGCTCGTCGAGGATCAGGGTCTTCGGGTCGCCGAGCAGTGCGGCAGCGATTCCCAGGCGCTGCCCCATGCCGAGCGAGAACCCGCCGACGCGCTTCTTCGCGACCGACTCGAGGCCGGTCATGTCGATGACCTCGTGCACGCGGGCCTTCGGGATGCCGTGGGTCGCCGCGAGCGAGAGCAGGTGGTTGTAGGCGCTGCGGCCCGAGTGGACCGCCTTCGCCTCGAGCAGGGCGCCGACCTGTCGGAGCGGGTCGCGGAACGTCGTGTACGGCTGGCCGTTCACCGTCGCGCTCCCCGCGGTGGGCCGGTCGAGGCCCATGATCATGCGCATCGTGGTGGACTTCCCGGCGCCGTTCGGCCCCAGGAAGCCGGTCACACTGCCGGGTCGGACGACGAACGAGACGTCGTCCACGGCGGTCTTCGGACCGTACTGTTTGGTGAGGTGGCTGACTTCGATCACGGCGGCCACGCTATTGCAGCGGTGTCCGGTGGCGCGTCCGTCGGAAGGGGGATGTGTCAGGTGCGCGGCGGCCGGATCCGCTCGACCCGGCGCCGCGTCCGGTCGGTGAGCTCGAGCTTGCCACTGCTGTGCAGGACGAGCAGCAGCAGTCCCAGCGCTACTGGAGCAGCGATGACGCCCGCGGAACCGCTGTCGGACAGGATCCCGCGCAACTCGTTGCCGACGACCGTGAGGATGTACGGAGTCAGGCCGAGCGTGATCGTGAAGACGACCGTCCAGAGCCGCGCCACCGCCAACCCGACGGCCACGACCTCGATCACCCCGACGGCGTACCAGGCCCAGAGGTTGCCGTCCCACAGGCTCCGGCTGGTCAGCCACGTCCCCGTCAGGTGGACGACGCTGCCGTAGCTGGCGACGCCCAGCAGGAACCACCCGACCGCGGCTGCTGCGGTGTGGTGGCTTCGAAACGGTCGACCGACGAGTGCGACCAGCGCGCAGGCCGTGAAGAGGGCGAGCGTGCCGCGGTCGACGCTCCAGACCCCCGGGAACCGGACGAACCAGTACGGGGTCACAACGGCAGCGAGGATGCAGACGGTCAGCGCGATCCGCCCGACCGCCCACCGACCCGCGAGCGCCGCGGCGAGGGCGACGAGCCAGAGCGCGGCGAACACGAAGCCGGTGTCGCGGAACAGCCCGACCTGCACCAGCGACTCCGGCGCCGGGTTGCCGTGGATCCACGGCGCCCAGCTGCTGACCAGGAACTCGGCGAGCGCGAAGCCGGTGCCCATGGTGAGGGCGATCGTGCTGCCCGCGTCGCGGACGTGCGGCACGACGATCCGGTCCAACCGCGCGGAGACCGCGTGCCCGACGATGTCCAGCCGTTCCTGTCGCGTCGGAGCGGCACGGCCCTCGGCGTCCGCGACGTCGAGGAGCGTCCCGACGAAGGCGTCTTCGTTCGCTGCTCGCCACGTGCGCGGGTACCACCTCGTGAGCCGGCGGTACCGGGCTTCGAGCGGTGAGCCGCTCCGCTGGGCGGTCATGCCGCTCCCCCGGCCGTCGCCGTCGACGCACGCCCGAGCCGGGTGCGGAGGACGCGCAGCTTCGCGTCCAACCGTGCTGCCTCGTCGGCCAGCCGCTGCTCGCCCTCGATCGTGATCACGAAGTAGCGCCGAAGTCGACCGCTGACGACCTCGTCACCATCGCCCTGCACCAGCCCGTCCTTCTGGAGACGCTCGAGCGACGCGTACAACGTGGTGACCGCGAGTGCGACGCGTCCTTCGGAGAGCTCGGCCACCGCCTGGATGATCGCGTACCCGTGCTGTCGACCGCCCGTCAGGCTGGTCAGGATCCAGAAGACGGGTTCGCGGAGTTCCCCACTGCTCATGACCAGAAGCATATACCCGCAACGGGAGTATTCCCAGAACAGGAATCGCGCGAAGGATGCTCGTGCACGGGCCGCACCGGCGGCTAGCCTGACGCCGTGAAGCAGGCACAGGACGACGGACCGTTCTTCCACGGCACCAAGGCCGACCTCGTGCCGGGCGACCTGCTCACCGCGGGCTTCCGGTCGAACTACCGCCCCGAGGTGGTCATGAACCACGTCTACTTCACGGCGGTCTCCGACGGCGCCGGGCTCGCTGCCGAGCTCGCCGCCGGTGACGCCGAACCGCGGGTCTACGAGGTCGCGCCGATCGGCCCGTACGAGGACGACCCCAACGTCACCGACAAGAAGTTCCCCGGCAACCCGACCCGGTCCTACCGCAGCACCGAACCAGTCCGGATCGTCCGCGAGGTCACCGACTGGCCCCGACTCACGTCCGACGCGCTGCGCCTGTGGCGCGAGCGCCTGGCCGCACTGCGCGCGGACGAGCGCGGGGAGATCATCAACTGAGCCGGCTCGCGGACGGGAGGCGCGGGGCGGGGCCGCCACGGGCCTCCCGTCCGCTCCGTCCCATCTCAGGGCCCCGAACCCGCCCCGCGGACGTCAGCGGCTGAGCGCGTCGCTCGTCGTGACGGTCGCGAAGCTGCCGTCGAGCGCCGCCATGAAGGCGGCGTGGACGCTCGCACCCGGGACGGTGACGCCCCCGGAGGTCAGGTCCGGCGCCGCGCACGCGTCGGCGACGACCGTCGCGGTGAAGCCGAGTTCGTGTGCGGCCCGGGTCGTCGAGTCGATGCACATGCTGCTCATCATCCCGACGATGGTGACCTCGTCGACTCCGGCGTCGGTCAACAGCTCCTGCAGTCCGGTGCCGATGAAGCTGTTCGGAGCGTGCTTCTCGATGATCGTCTCGCCGTCGACGGGAGCGACCGACGGGTGGAAGTCGAGGCCCGGCGTGCCCGGCACGAAGAACGTGGCGTCGGGGTCGGTGGACACGTGGAAGACGTGCACCACCAGGTCGCCGGCAGCGCGGAAGGAGTCGAGCACCGCGCGGGCGGCGGCGGCGGCGGCCTCGGGTTCGACGAGGGGGAAGGCCCCGCCCGGGAAGTAGTCCAGCTGGATGTCGACGAGGAGCAGCGCGCGGGTCATGGGGTCAGTATGGCGCGCCGCGGGCCTCAGACCGGGCCGTGTCCGGGCTGTTCGTCGCCGGGGTCGCGGGCGAAGGCCAGGCTCTCCGCGATGATCGCGAGCACGACGTCCACCTCGTGGTCGTCGCGCGGCCCGTAGACGAGGAACTCGGTGCCGTGGTCCTCGTACTGGTGCGGGGTCGCCCACCCGAGAGCGGTGAGCTCGACGCCGCGAGCCGCCGGCAGGCACAGGTGCACCGAGGTGTCGTCGACACCGTGCACGTGCACGGGTTCGAGGCGCCCCTCGGGAGCGAGCGACGTCCACGGCACGACGTGGTCGGCACGGTCGCGGAGGAACAGTGCGCGCGACGACGCCGGCGAGACCTGACTGTGGCCCTCGACCACGTCCGGCAGTGCCAGGGCGCTCGCGACGAGACGTCCCCACCGTTCCGGCGTCGCACGATCGGTGAGCTGACGTTGTGGCCCGTCGTCGGAAACGGACGGGCGGACACCGGGGCGAGGTGTGGAGATCACCGTTCGACGCTACCGGCACGCTCCGCCGCCGCGGGTCACGGTTTCGCGCCGTTGCCGAACGAACCGTGCAGGGTCGTGTCCGCGAAGGCCGTCGTGTCGATCACGGCGCGGACGCGGTCGAGGACGCCCTGGTCCTCCGAGTCCACGCCGATGACGAGTGAACCGTGGTCGACGCGCATCGTGTACGGGATCGAGGCCTCGAGCCCGGTCACGTGCGGGGTCGCGGCGAGGGTCGCGAGTCCCTGCGCCACCGCGGTCGACGTCGACTCGGGGATCTGCTGGTCGAACGTGCCGTCGTAGTGCAGGGTGCTCGCGATGTGCCCTTCGCCCGCCGGCACGGTCAGGGTCAGGTCCACGCCGGTCCACGCCAGCTCGGTGGCCATCGTCGTCGGGACGGCTCCGGCCTCCGACGGTGTCGCGTCGGGGTCCATCGTCACCGTGAACCGCGACGCGAAGTGGTTCGCCGTGACCCACCGGGTGGAACAGGTCGGGTCGGGAGTGGAGCTGGGGGTGTTCGTGGTCGTCTGCGTGGCCTCGGCGACGGACGGGAACGCACGGACCTGTCGGAGCGCGGTGCCGACCTGGCTCGCGACGGCGGGGTCGAGGGTCGGCGCCGGGGTCTGTTCCGGTGTAGGGTCCGCTTGCTCCGGTGCTGGCACGTCGTCGCGCGGACAGGGCGCCGTCTCGGTGCCGTTCGATCCGTCGGACGACCGCAGTGCGTCGTGTGCCAGGCCCTCGACGGTCGAGCACGCCGTGAGCGGCACGGTGCAGGCAAGGGTGACGAGGAGACCGAGGACGAGACGAGCGCGCACCGAACCAGTCTCGCCGCCTCGTGCTGCGCTGGGGAGCTGGTCGAGCGCGCTGTGTCCCGGGTGCTACGCGGCACCGCCTGTGTCACAGGTGATCCGCGGCGTCGTGCGATGACGGGAGAGCTGCCCGTCCGGTGCCTGACCCGAACAGGGCCGGACGGACAACTCCTGATCCCGTTACTGCGGGTTGTTCGGAACCGGGCCCCGGATCGATTGCCCGGGCGTACGAACGCGCCCACGTCGAAGTTCGGGTCGACGACGAGGGCGCGTCCGGTAACGGGTCATGAACGACCGGACTCATTCGGAGCCCCCGTTCGAGGGGTTTGGTCGTGTGCGGATCCCCGACTCAGCGCTGCTGGTCCTCCAGGTCGAGCGACGAGGTCAGTTCCGGGAACGCCCGTGCCTGCTCGTCCAGCTGCTGTGCCTTCCGCAGGACCCCCGCGACGCTGTCCGCTCCGGCCACGAGGCGCACCGGCGGCTCGGACATCTCGGTCAGCGCCAGGAGCGTGCGGGCGAGCTTCTCCGGATCGCCGATCTGCTTGCCCTCCATGCCGCGGAAGAACTCCTTGGTCTGGTCCGAAGAGGACCGGTAGTCGTCGAGGTGGACGTCGCCCCAGAACGTGGAGCTGCCCTCCGCGAGCAGGTCGGTGCGGAAGAAACCGGGCTCGACGACGGTGGTGTGGATGCCGAACGGCAGGACCTCGTCGTGCAGTGCCTCCATCCACCCCTCGAGCGCGAACTTCGACGCGGCGTACGCGCTCCCTCCGACACCGGCGACGATGCCGGCGGTCGAGCTGATGGTGATGACCCGACCGGAGCGCTGTGCCCGCATCACGGGGAGCACCGCGCGGGTGACGTTCAGCGCACCGAAGAAGTTCGTCTCCATCTGCGCGCGGAACTGCTCCGGCGAGACCTCTTCGAAGAAGCCGCCCTGGAAGCTGCCGGCGTTGTTCACGAGCACGTCGATGCGGCCGAACCGTTCGATCGCGGCGTCGACCGCGCTCCGGACGGTGCGCTCGTCCGTGACGTCCAGCGCGACGGCGAGCAGCTCGTCGTGCTGGCCGACGGCCGCGACGACACGTTCCGGGTCCCGCCCGGTCGCGACGACGTGGTGTCCGGCGTCCAGGGCCGCACGCGCGAAGTCGGTGCCCATGCCGCGGCTGGTCCCGGTGATGAAGAAGGTCTGGGGTTCGGTCATGCTCCCAGCGAAGACCACTTCCGCGCAACGAGTGAGGCTCTGCCGAAACGGGGTCGAGCAGAACCTCCCTTCCGCCGCTCGAGCCGCCCTACCGTCAGGGACATGGACCCCCTCGTGACCACGACCCCGTCGACTCCGTCGACCACTCCGGTTGCCGACGACCGGCTGCCGTGGTTCCCGCTCGCACTGCTCGCGGCGATCGGGTTCGTGCTCGTCGCCATGGAGACCATGCCCGCGGGGCTCCTGCCGGTCATCGCCGACGGCATGGGGACGTCCGAGGGCACGGTCGGACTGTTCGTCAGCGCCTACGCGATCGGCACGGTCATCGCCACGGTGCCGGCGATCGCCCTCACCCGGAGCCTGCGTCGCAAGCCGTTGCTCATGACGGCCATCGCCGTGCTGGTCATCGCGAACACCCTCACCGCGTTCGCCCCGAACGTGACCGTCGCGCTCGTGACACGGTTCGTCGCCGGCGCGGCGTCCGGCGTCATCTGGGGCATGTTCGCCACCTACGCGCGGCGCATCAGTCCCGCTCGGTTCGCGGGCGTCTCGCTCGCCATCGTCTCCACGGGCGCGCCCGTCGGCTTCGCGCTGGGCACGCCGCTCGGGTCGTTCATCGGTACCGCCCTGGACTGGCGGTGGTCGTTCATCGGCCTCAGCCTCGTCGGGGTCGTCATCCTCGCGCTGATCGCCGTGTTCGTGCCGGATGCACCGGGCCAGACCGGCACCGCGAAGCTCTCCGTCGTCAAGGTGTTCCGCATCCGCGGGATCGCGGTCATCCTCGCCGTCATCGCCACGTGGATGGTCGCGCACAACACGATCTACACCTACATCTCGCCGTACCTGCGGGTGACCGGCACCGACCTCAGCGCCGGGCTCGTCCTCCTCGTCTACGGCATCGCGGCGATCCTCGGCGTCGTGATCACGGGCGCGCTCCTCGACCGGCATCCTCGTCCCCTGCTGCACCTGAGCGTCGGACTGTTCGTCGTCACCGGGGTCGTCCTGCTCGTCGGTCACGCGTCGCCGGTTGCGGTCCTCGTCGCCGCCGTCCTGTGGGGTGTCAGTTTCGGTGGTGCCTCGACGCAGCTGCAGGCGGCGCTCACCACGGCCGGAGGAGAGAACGCCGACGTCGCCAGCGCGTTCCTGCCGGTCGCGTTCAACATCGCGATCTTCGTCGCCGGGGTCTTCGGAGCCGCGCTGTTGACCGTGTTCGACGGACTGGTCCTGGCCGTGGTGATGATCGTCTTCGGGACGGTCGCGGCGCTGCTCACGCTGGTGGGCCGGCGGTCGGCGTTCCCGGCGCGGCTCTAGTCGACAGCCGGCGGACGAGGCCGCCGACACCGCCACGGTTCAACCGTTGACGAGGTCGCCGCCCCACGTCAAGTCGCTGTCCTCGTCGACCGGGAACGCCTCGAACCGGTCGTCGGCCAGGACCGCGTCGACCAGGGCGCGTGACCCGGCGACGATCGTCGAGTCCCAGTCGATCTCCGACGCGAGCACCCAGGAGTGGTCTTCCGGCCAGAGCATCTGCGGCGTGTGGTGCAGATCCGCGACCGTCCCGATCCGGGCGCGGTCCAGCCACGTCGGGTCGGCGAGCTGCGGCAGGGTCATCGAGAGGAGGAGGCACTCGCGGTGCGGCCAGTCGAAGCGTTCGACAGCGAGGGCAGCACGGACCGCCGCCTGCTCGTCGTGGTGCGCCGCTCGCCGCTCGACGACGTACCGCTGCATCGACTCGATCTCCTCTGCGGTGGGCTCGTCCGGACCCTGCCAACCGACGGCGAGCGTCGAACCGCCGCTCAGTTCCGCCCACCCACCCCAGACCGCCGCGACCAGGTCGTCCGGCGTCGACGTGGCCTCGGCCAGGTGCTCAGTGAGCGCAGCAAGCAGGATCGGCTCGAACCAGCCTTCCTCGGGCGGGTCGACGCGCCATCCGTCCTCGAACACCAGGTCGGACTCGTTGGGCCGGCCGGTCAGGCTCCGCCACTGCACCAGCGGATGCATCGTCTTCCCGGTGCGAGCCGCGACCTCCGCCCACGGCCACACCGCCGACTCGACGTCCGGGTGGTCGCCCCACTCGTCCTCGATCGAACGGTCCTCGCGATCCGCCGACACCGGGTGGAGGATGCGTGCGGAGGCGTCGAAGCCGGTTCCGACTGTCCCACCCACGGTGGCGAACGCCCCCGCCCGGGCGAGCAGCCAGGCGCCGCGGGACACGTCGGTGATCAGTTTCACCTGCCGAGCCTAGGACGAGCCCCGACCGGCACCGTCCGCGTGCACCGGCAGCGTCGGCAGAGCCGGGGCCGGATCCGTCGCGAGCCGGGCGTGGGTCTCCACGTCGAAGCGTTCGACGCCGTACCGCAGCTTCTGTCGCTCGATGCCCTCTGCGGCGAACCCCGCGGCGGTGGCGACCCGGCAGGACGCGGGGTTGTTCACCCGGTGCCCGAGCTCCAGGCGGAACAGCCCGACGCCGAACGCCCAGGACGAGACGCCGGCGAGCGCCGCCGTCGCCAGTCCGCGTCCGCGTGCCCCACGCGCCAGCCAGTAGGACGCCCAGGCCGTTCCGTGCCGGAACTCGATCGCGGCGAGCCCGACGTTCCCGACCGCGACACCGTCGTCCACGAGCGCCCAGTTCTTCGCGCGGTCGCCGAATCCGAGGAAACGGCTGATGTGCTCGCGCGACTGCGCCTCGTCGCGCAGGTCGGCGTCGGGGAACTGCGTGTCCAGGTCCGGCGTCGTCCGCCGGGCGAGGAGCAGCGCGGGTGCGTCGTCGACCGACCACGGGCGCAGGGCGACCGCCATGTGATCAGCCGGCGGCCGGCGGCAGCGGACGGGATGCGCGCAGTCCTGGGAACTGCTCGTCACGCCACTCACCGTCGACGGGCACGCCGCTCACGGCCGCACGTTCTTCGCGCTCCCGCAGCTCCACGCGTCGGATCTTGCCCGAGATGGTCTTCGGCAGCTCCGCGAACTCGACCCGCCGCACGCGTGCGTACGCCGGGAGCGCGGTCCGCGCGTACGCGAGCACCTGCTCGGCGGTGTCCGCGGTCGCCTCGAACCCGGCGGCGAGGGTGACGTACGCCTTGACGACGTTGAGCCGGGCGTCGTCCGGGGCGGGCACGACGGCACTCTCGGCCACGGCGGGGTGCTGCAGCAGGGCGCTCTCGACCTCGAACGGGGACACCTTGTAGTCGGACGACTTGAACACGTCGTCGGTCCGACCGATGAAGGTCAGCTCTCCGTCGGCGTCCCGGACCGCGATGTCGCCGGTGTGGAAGAAGCCGTCACGCATCGACGCCGCGGTCCGGTCGGGGTCGCCGAGGTACTCCGCCATCAGGTTGACCGGCCGCTCGTCGAGGTCCAGACAGACCTCGCCCTCGTCGCCGGGCTGCCCCGTCACCGGGTCCAGCAGCGTCACGGTGACGCCGGGCAACGCGCGCCCCATCGCGCCCGGGGTCACGGTGCCGCCGGGGGCGTTGCCGATGATCGCGGTGGTCTCGGTCTGCCCGTAGCCGTCGCGGATGGTCAGGCCCCAGGCGCGCTCGACCCGGTCGATGACCTCGGGGTTCAGTGGTTCACCGGCCGAAACGACCTCGCGCAGTGCCCGAGGGCGCGCGCCGAGCTCGGACTGGAGCATCATCCGCCAAGCGGTGGGCGGTGCGCAGAACGTGCTCACCTCGGCGGCGTCCAGCTGGGCGAGGAGCGCGGCCGGATCGAACCGCGGGGTGTCGTGGACGAAGACGGTCGCCTCGGCGATCCACGGCGCGAAGAAGCAGCTCCACGCGTGCTTGCCCCAGCCCGGCGAGCTGATCGCCAGGTGCACGTCCCCGGTCCGGAGGCCGAGCCAGTGCATCGTGCTGAGGTGCCCGACTGGGTAGGACGTCTGGGTGTGCACGACCATCTTCGGCTTCGAGGTCGTTCCCGACGTGAAGTAGACGAGGCAGGGATCGGTGGTCTTGGTGACCACGACCGGTCGTGACTCCCCCGCGGGCGCTGGTTCGCCGAGGTCTGAGGGGTACTCCGTCCAGCCGTCCGCAGCGCCACCGATCGCGATACGGGAGAAGTCCCCGCGGACGTCGTCGTACTTCGCGGTCTCGCTGCGGTTCGTGACGACGTGCGCCACCGCTCCGCGGTCGACGCGGTCCTGCAGGTCGGCGGTGTCGAGCATCGTCGACGTCGGCAGGATCACCGCTCCGAGCTTGATCACCGCGAGCATCGTCTCCCACAGCTCGAGCTGGTTGCCGAGCATGACCAGCACGTGGTCGCCCTTGCGGACGCCGTGCTCGTGCAGGCGCACGGCCAAGCGGTCGGACCGGGCGGCCATCTCCGCGTAGCTGAGTCGCTGTTCCGAGCCGGCCGCGTCGACGATCCAAAGCGCGATGCGGTCGTTGCCGGCCGCGATGACGTCGAACCAGTCGTCCGCCCAGTTGAAGGTGTCGCCGAGGTCCGGCCACCGAAAGTCGGCACGGGCGGCATCGGCGGACTCTGCGGAGAGCAACTGGTCACGAGCAGCGCGGTACGCGGCGGTCACGTTCGGGTTGGGCACGGACCGATCATGCCGCATCCGTCTGGTCGCCGATCCCGAACAGCCGACGTGCGTTCCCCGATGTGAAGGCATCGCGGGCCGCGTCCGAGGGGCACTCCTGCAGGAACGCCTCGATCTCGTCGGCGGAGGGCTGCTGGAACGGGTGGTCGGTGGAGAACAGCAGCCGATCGGGCGTCGTGACCTCGAGCGCGTGCCGGAGCAGGGTGGGACTGAGCATGCCCGAGCTGGTGATGTGGACGTTGGAGCGGACGGTGTCGGAGACCTTCCGCTCGAGCCCGGCGACCCGCGACAGGCTGTCCGCACGGTCGAGCCAGAAGAGCAGCAGCTCGCCCCAGTGGCCCAGCACGATCTGCAGGTCCGGGTACCGGTCGAAGGTGCCACCGACGATGAGACGGAGTGCCGCTCGTGCCGCCTCGAGGTGCCACCCCCACCCGAAGGTCGCCAACCCGAGCTCGACCATCGGGTCGAATCCCTCGTACGCCGCTTCGCGCAGACGCTTCGACGGGATCTGCGGGTGGATGAAGACCGGCTGCCCGAGCGACGCCGCGGCGGCGAAGAGGTCGTCGTACCGCCGGTCGTCGAGCGGCACCTCGCCGGTCCGCCCGTAGACCATCGCCCCCACGCAGCCGAGGCCGGCGGTGCGCTGCAGCTCGGCGACGGCGGCCGCCGGGTCCGCCATCGGCAGGGTCGCGAACGCACGGAACCGGTCCGGGTGGTCCGCCACCGCGGCGATCGCGATGTCGTTCGCCTGCCGGCTCAGCGGGATCGCGTCCGCGGCGTCGAGCGGCTGCGCTCCGGGAGGTGCGAGCGACAGCACCTGCACGTCGATCCCCTGCTCGTCCATCGCCGCGAGCCGGGCGTCGCCGAGGTCACGGAGTCGCTCACCGTTGTCGCCGAGCTCGTCCAGCGCGGTGCTCGGGTCGCGGCGGTCCTCGGGCAGGGCGTTGACCGCGTCGGTCAGTGCCGGGTGGTTCCAGTGCTCTTCGATCGCGATCAGGGTCATCGGGTGCCTCCGTCAGGTCTCGCGCCGACGCAGTCGCTCATCGGCGTTGAGTGAACCGTACACCTCACTCAACACCGTAGAGTCAGTCGCATGACCGAGACTTCTCGTGACGCGAGACGCGCGCAGACCGCCGAGCGCATCCGCGAAGCTGCGCGGCAGCAGTTCGGTGCGAACGGGTACGAGGGCACGACGATCCGGAGCATCGCCGCAGCGGCGGGCATCGATCCGTCGCTCGTGATGCAGCACTTCGGGTCGAAGGCAGCGCTGTTCGCGACCGCCGTGCAGCTGCCAGCCGTGTCGGACGGCGGGGCTGAGCGCGCGGCTGCCGACCACCTGCTCGACGTCCTGGGGATCCGGTTCGACGCACTCCCCGCCGAGACGGCGGCCCTCGTCCGGTCGATGCTGACGGTGCCCGAGGCCACGGACACGATGCGCGGCTACCTCGATGAACGGGTCGAGAACCTGACGCGGTCACTCGACGGCGACGACGCGCGGCTGCGGGCCGTGATGACCGTGAGCGGGATCCTCGGCATCACGATCACGCAGCACTTCCTGCGTCTCAGCGCG
The DNA here is from genome assembly GCF_057812125.1 of Curtobacterium sp. ABR8. NCBI lineage: Bacteria > Bacillati > Actinomycetota > Actinomycetes > Micrococcales > Microbacteriaceae > Curtobacterium > Curtobacterium sp. ABR8. The sequence continues at coordinate 1,525,244 of NZ_CM173818.1, read as the reverse complement.
TTCGAGGGTGCGTCCCGCGACGACCTCCTCCGCGCGGCGCAGGGCTGGGTCGAATCGCTCACGACGGAGTCCGGATCACCCGGTCGCTGAACCGGATCAGTCCAGACCGTTCAGCCACGTCTCGAGCCACGGCACGACCTCCGAGAGGTCCGTCGTGTCGATCGCGGACGACGCTGCCGCCCGTGCTGCTCCGGTCGCGTTGAGAGCCAGTGCCGCCGGGACCACCTCGAAGAGCGGGATGTCCGACCGGCTGTCCCCGATCGCACAGCACCGCTCGATCGGCACGCCACGAGTCAGCGCGTACCGAAGCGCAGCGTCTCGTTTGTCGAACTCGTCGAAGTGCTCCGCCACCGTCCCGTCGTGGGTCTGGCCCGTCACCCCGACCCGCGGTCCGCCGTTGGCGACGAACCCGAACCGTCGTTCGAGTGACACCGTGACGGGCTGCCACGCGAGCGACGCGAGCACGGGGAGGATCTGGTGCGTGCGACACCACGCCACCACGAGCTCCAAGCCGGCGAGTACCGGCAGGTCCTCGAGCCATCGCTCGACGGCCGTCGTCGATGCACCGCGCCAGCCGGCGGCGTCGATCTCGCTCACCTGACGGTTCGTGAGGGTGCCGTCGGCGTACTGCCGCTCGGCCTCGTCCAACGCCTTCCGATGGCCGAGACGCGCTGCGAGGTGACTGCTGCTCGAACCGGTCGACACGAGGGTCCCGTCGACGTCGAAGAAGACGATGCCGCGGACCGGTTCCGTCACGGCTCCCGATCCTCCGGCATCGCGGCGCGGATCGCCGCGATCGTGTCGGCGGTCGCCTCGTGCAGGTGCGCGCGGATCCCCATCGCGCGGGCAGCCTCGATGTTCTCCGGCACGTCGTCGATGAAGAGGACATCGGCGGGTGCGGCGTCGAGCCGGTCGAGCACGATCCGGAACGCCTCGGGTTCCGGCTTCGTGACCCCGATCTCGTGGCTGTAGGAGATCGGGTCGAACACCGCCGAGAACCCGAACCGTCGCTCTTCCTCCTCGCGCGCGCCGTCCCCCGAGTTGGACAGGATCGCGAGTCCGACCTGCCCGCGCAGACCGGCGAGGAAGTCGAAGAGCGGCTGGTTCAACGTGCCGCAGTACGCATCCCAGAAGTCGGCTCGCATCGACGCGAGCACCTCGGCCGAGGCTCCGAGGGCCGCGCCGATCGTTCCCCAGTACTCGTCGTCGACCCCGGTCCGCCGCGCGGCATCGGGCAGGTCGGCGTTCGACAACCGCGCCGAGAACTCCTCGTCCGTCATGCCGAACGCAGCCGCCCACCTCGTGCGGAACTGCCCGGGCCACGCTGCGTCGTCGACCTGCTCGAGCACCCCGCCGACGTCGAGCAGCAGCCACCGCACCCCACCGCCCGTCATGCGGAGGCCCCGTCGAGTCGACGGATCATCTCGAGCTCCCGCTCGTCGGGCGCGAGGACGTACGGCTCCGTCGCTCCGGTCGGCTCGTACCCGCGCCGCGCGTAGAAGGCCTGGGCCCGCAGGTTGCGCTCGTGCACGTGGAGTCGGAGCGTGTCGCCGTGGCCGGATGCCCACGACTCGATCGCGTCCAGCAGGGCATCGGTCACACCAGCCGCACGGCCGCGGTGCGACGGCGCCACGTACACGCCGACCAGCAACGGGCCGGTCACGGCATCGGGGATGAACGACCCCATCGCACCGACCCAGCGGCCGTCGGCGTCGATCGCCACGAGTGCGGTGCCGCCGGTGTCCTGACCGCGCCGGCCCCGTGCACGCCACTCCGCCTCGTCGAGCTGCTCGGCGTCGGCCAGGTGCTCCGCGTAGGCCATCGGGGTGTCCCGGAGCATCTCCAGGCGGAGCGCTCGGACGGCTTCCCAGTCGGCTTCGGTCGTCGGTCGGATCGTGATCCCCTGCATGGACCGAGCCTAGGACAGCGGGGGGTCGGCGAAACTCGTCCGAACTGGTTCCAATCGACTTCGGGCAGGGCGCCGAATCACCTGCACAGACCGGGAACCACCCGGAGCGCTCACCAGCCGCACACTGCTGGTTCTCCACCCTGCACCAGGGTGTGTTCGGCGCGCACACAGCAGCCGCGCCGAGCGCGACACCTCAGCAAAGGAAACGATCACCATGCGCAAGAGCCTGAAGACCTCCATCACCCTCGCCACGACCGGCGCCCTCGTCCTCGGCGGTGCCGCGTTCGGCATCTCCTCCGCCCAGGCCGCCACCCCCTCGATCCACACCGTGTCGTCGTCCGAGTCGAAGATCCCCGCACCGGTCGCATCGGTCCCCGAGGTCCTCGGCGGGTCCACCGCCGTGAAGCTCGACTCCGGCTTCACCGACGCCCTCACCGCCCTGAAGCTCACCCCCGGCGTCTCCGGAGACGCGACCCTCGCCGACGGGTCCGTGTCGTTCCCGATCACCGCCGGATCGGTCACGTACTGGTCGCCGGACGGCAACTACCGCCCCTACGTGCAGGGCATGCTCAACCACGACGACTCCGGCCTCACGCTCAAGGCCGGCGACACCACCGTCACGCTCGAGAACTTCGTCGTGAACCCGGGCTCGTCCAAGCTCTACGGTGACGTCCTGGTCAACGGCAAGGTCGCCGCGTCCAACGCGTACCTGTTCGAGCTCTGGGGCGGTTCGCTCAAGCCCCTCCAGCTCGAGGGCGACAACGCCATCCTCACCGGCACCACCGTCCACGTCTCCGAAGACGCCGCCGGCCTGCTGAACAAGACCTTCGGCACCGACGCCGTCAAGCGCGGCCTCCTCGTCGGCACCGCCACCATCACCGCACAGATCAAGTAACACCCCCACGTACTCCGGCTGTGCATGGCAGACCGGAACGGCCAACGCCCCGTCGCTCGCGACGGGGCGTTGCTCGTGTGTGGGGGCACCGGGTCAGCGAGCCCGCGCCCGGTACGCCCCCGGTGCACTCCCGCAGGCGCGGGTGAAGTGCACGTAGAAACTCGACTGCGACCCGAAGCCCGCGGCGTGCGCGATGTCCGAGGTCGTCATCGACGTCGTTGCGAGCAACCGCTGCGCCTCGGCCACCCGGCACCGTGTCAGGTACTCGACGATCGTGGTGCCGACGTCCTGCCGGAACACCGACATCGCGTAGTGCGGGTGCAAGTGTGCGGCCGCTGCGACGTCAGCGACCTCGATCGGTTCACGGAACCGGTCCACCACGAACCGCACCATGTCGATCACGCGGTGCATGGCATCCGCGGTGCCGTGCCCGCCGCCGGGCCGCAGGTCCACGGCGTCGCGGTGGTGCCGGAGCAGGCGACGCACGAGCGCCTGCGCCTCCAGGTTGGCGATGATCTCCGCACCGTCGTCCGCGAAGTCCCGCTGCCACGACCCGAGCATCGACTCGACGTCCCGACCGGCAGCGGTGGTCGGCACGACGACCGGGCGGTTCAGGAGCATCGCTCCGAGATCGTGGTCGGGCAGTCCCCACGCCAGCACCTCGGCCAGCGGGATGTGCACCCACCGGAACTCGCCCGTGCCGGTGCCGTCACCCACGAGCTGGTGCGGGGTCCATCCCCAGAACAGTGCGATCTCGCCCGCGTGCACGCTGACCGGCGCCCCGCCGAACCGGTAGTCCAGGTGCCCGTCGAGCACCAGGTTCATCTCGAGGTCGTCGTGCCGGTGGGACGACGCCATGAGCGGGGCCGGGCCGCGGTGGCTCCAGTACGCCGCTTCCATCGTCTCCACGTCGAGCACGATGTCGAGACTACGTCAGCGAGGGTCGGCCCGCGGGTTCAGGCTCAGGAGGACGGCTGGTACCCCGTCACGGAGCAGTCGTCCACGGTGAGCGTGCCGCCTGCGGCGGCGGCGTTCATCGAGAAGACCTGCATCGCGAGGGAATCCGCGGCCTCCTGCACGGAGCCAGTGGCATCGAGGCGCGTCCACACCCCGACGGTGAGTTCCCGGACGTCGAAGCCGGTCCACCCGGAGTGCGGAGCGATCGGTGTGGTCGGAGTCGTCGGCGGATCTGATGGGGCCCACTCCCGACTGCGGAACGCGACACTCGTGCCGGTCGTGCTCGGACGGACCCAACACGACGCCCGGAACCACGCGTGCCGCTGCGCATCGGTCGCCACGGTGCGCGTCGCGCCGACCGTACCGGCGGTGGTCGAGGCCGGAGTCACGGTGATCGCCCCCTTGCCGTTGCGCGTCACCGTCGTCGTCCGGTCCACCGACCCGTTCCCCATCGGCAGCCATCCGTCCTTGCCGCGCTCGAAGCCGGGGTCGGAGAGCATCTCGCCGGGGGTGGTCACGACCGGGATCGACTTCGATGGCACGTAGGTCTGGACACCACAGGCGGTGGAGACGAACAAGCGGTGCTGTGCGATCGCCAGGTTCCCGCCAGATCCGCCGTCCGTGCACGGTGCGACGAACTCACTACGGCGGACGCCGGTCGACTCGTCGAGCGCCAGGACGGTCGTCTCGTCCGTGGATCCGCTCATCGACGTGATCCACACGAGACCGTTCGCGACCAGCGGAGCGCTGGCTGCATCCCACGGGAAGATGCTGTTCATCGGGAACGAGTGTGTCCAACGCACCGTGCCGGTGACCAGGTCGACCGCGCGCAGTGTGGCCGCCTTCGCGGGCGACGACGTGTCACCGTACGTCGTGAAGAAGCCCGTGCGGCCGTCGAACGCGATGGACTGGGCGGACTGCGGGAGCGTCCGCACGATCCTCCCGGTCTTCGCGCCGAGCACGATCGTCTTCGGCCCAGGCACGTAGACCAGTCCGTCGTGCAGCGAGGGCCTGGCGCTGCTCTGGTTCGGCCAGATGCCCGTCAGGTCCTTCGGGTACAGCGTGCGCCAGAGGCCGCGGCCCGATGCGTCGGACGCGGTGGCGCCCATCCCGGACGCGTAGAACAGACGTCCGCCGGCGACGAAGGACCAGCCAGGGCGGCCGACGTCGACCCGTGGTTTCCAGAGTGCCCCGCCGGTTCGAGCCGACAGGACGACGTCGTCGTTGGTGATGAGCCCGGCTCCGACGCTGAGGTTGCCACCACGGGTGCTCACGGGACCGGTCCACAGTCGACCGCCGGTCCGGGCGGAGAGCGAGTCGACCATGGTCTGACTGGTGGCGGGGTCGTCGCGCTTGACGTAGACCGTGCCACCGGAGACGATCGCCTCGTCGACCGAGTGGTACTGCTTCCGCCAGACGAGGGCACCGGTCGCGATGGTGTACGCGGAAACGCTCGCGCACTGGTACTGCGACTCCGCCACGATCGTGAGGGTCCGGCTGACGCTGATCGAGGACGCGCCGACCCCGCCCGACTGCGGACAGAGCGGCGGCCCGTTGCGCCAGCTCGGCGCGACGGTCGCGGGCACGGAATCAGTGAACTGGGCGTTCTGGTTCGCCCCGTCGTTGCCCAGGCCGGCCACGCTGTTGCCACCGGCCGGGTACGCCAGACGGGTCGGGACGATCGCGGGCAGCGCAGCAGCGGTCGTCGTCACAGCGCCGGCCGAGGTCGGGACGACCAGGCCGGCGGTCAGGAGACCGACGCCGACCATCGCGGTGAGAGTGGGGCGCCATCGCATGGCGGGCTCCGTTCGGGTCCATCGGACGCCGAGCGTCGGCGCTGATCGACCCTATCCTTCGAGGCGACCTCAGGTCGCACTCCGTCCGCGATCGATCCGAGGATCCTGGAACCCCACCGTCCGGATCCGGAGGACCGCGCACCCCCGCGCTTCCTACCGTCGAGACATGACCAAGATCACCATCATCGGCGCCGGCGGCTTCGTCTTCCCCTTCCGCCTCATCGGCGACCTCGTCTCCTTCCCGGCCCTGCAGGACGCGACGTTGCACCTCATGGACCTCGACGCGGGCCGGGTCGCCCGCACCGCGACCGCAGCCCGCGAGCTCGTCGCCCACCACGGCCTCGGTGTCGAGGTCCTCGAGACCACGGACCGTCGCGAGGCCCTGGCGGGTGCGGACGTCGTCATCATCACGTTCCAGGTCGGCGGCGTCGAGTCGTACAAGTGGGACGTCGAGATCCCCCGCAGGTACGGCATCGACCAGGCGGTCGGCGACACCGTCGGCCCGGGTGGTGTCTTCCGCTTCCTGCGGTCGGTCCGCGCGTACGAGGACATCGCCCGCGACGCCCTCGAGCTCTGCCCGGACGCCCAGTTCATCAACTACGCGAACCCGATGGCGATGGCCACGGCGTTCCTCAACGCGAAGGGGCTCCGGACGGTGGGGCTCTGCCACAGCGTGCAGGGCACGACCCGCATGCTCGCCCGCACGCTCGGCGTGCCGTACGACGAGGTCGAGTTCGTCAGCGCCGGCATCAACCACCAGGCGTGGATCCTCGAGTTCAGGCGTCGCAACGGCGAGGACCTGTACCCGCGTCTGCGCGAGGTGATGACGGCGAAGCACCAGCGGGGTGTCGCGGCGTCCGACCTGCACGACGACGACGGCGACCACAGCGAGGCTGCTGCGGCGGCGAGCAACTACGAGGGCGGCAACGAGCAGGTCCGCACCCAGCTGATGCGCTCGTTCGGGTACTTCGAGACCGAGTCGAGCCACCACGCCAGCGAGTACGTGCCGTACTTCCGCAAGGACCCGGAGACGGTGCTCGAGTACATCCCGGAGCGCTGGGACTACTACGAGATCTGCCTGGCGCACGACGAGCAGGGCGACGTGGACACGCAGCTCGAGAAGCTCAAGGCGGACCTGTCGCCGAGCGTCGAGTACGGCGCGAGCATCGTGAACGCGATCGTGACGGGTGTGCCGGCGGTGGTCTACGGCAACGTGCCGAACGCCACGGGCGTGATCCAGAACCTGCCGTCCGACGCCTGCGTCGAGGTCGCGTGCCTGGTCGACGGCAAGGGGGTGCAGCCGACGTCGTTCGGAGAGCTGCCGCCCCAGCTCGCGGCGATCAACCGCACCAACACGAACGTGCAGACCCTGGCGGTGCGCGCCGCGCTGACGGGCAACGTCGAGCACGTCCACCACGCGGTCGCGCTCGACCCGCTGACGGCGGCGCACCTGACGCTCGACCGCATCGCCGAGATGACCGACGAGCTCCTGCACGCCCACGCGGCGCTGCTCCCCGAGTCGCTGCGTCCGGCGGACGCGGTCGCCGCTGACCAGGTGGCCGACCGGGAGGCCCGCCCCGCGCTCGTCTGAACCGTCGCGCCCGACGCGGGGTCGGGTCCAGGACGCGACCCCACGTCGGACGCGCGGCGCCCCGTGTGCGCACCCCGCGCCTCCCGGCCGACCTGCACGGCACCACGACCTCAAAGGAGAGGACCATGCCGACCCGACCATCCCCCCAGCTCGCCAGACGGGGGTTCCTCGCCCTCGCCGGCATCTCGCTGACCGGCGCGCTGGCCGCGTGCGCCGGCGGCGGCACGACCGGCCGCGGCGGGACGAAGCACATCCGCCTGTCCACCTGGAACATCCCGACGGACATCACGAGCTACCAGGCGATCGCCGACGAGTTCGTCGCGGCGCACCCCGGCACGAGCGTCGCCGTCGAGGTGACGACCGGGCAGTTCCACCAGTGGTTCATCACCCGGCTCGCCGCCGACCTGGCGCCGGACGTCATCCGGATCACCCCGCAGCAGATCGGCCGGTACGCCGCGAACGGCAGCCTGGTCGACATCTCGGGTGCCGTCCCGGCGGACTACCGGAAGGACTACAGCGACCCGTTCTGGGCGATCGGCGCGCGGGACGACGGCGTGTTCGGCGTCTTCCAGCACACCGACAACTTCATCACGTACTACAACCGCGACGTCATGGAGCAGATCGGTGTCACGCCGCCCGAGGCCTTGGCCGACGCGTGGACGTGGGACGAGTTCCTGGAGATCGCGAAGGAGGTCAAGCAGGTCACCGGCAAGTACGCGTTCGGCTACGGCTGGTCCTCGCCCGAGACGGCCTACCGGTGGCTGCCGCTGGTCCACCAGAACGGCGGCGCGTTCCTCGGCGAGGACGGCGCCACCCCGTCGATGGACACCCCGGAGGCGATCGACGCTCTGGCCTTCGGCCGGAAGTGGTACGCCGAGGGACTCGCCACCACGGGCAACCTCAGCAAGAGCGGCGGCGGCGACGTCTCGCGGAACCTGTTCCTGACCGGGCAGATCGGCATGATGCTCAACAACCCGGAGTCGATCGCGCAGCTCGACACCGACATGCCGGACAACTGGGGCACGGCCCCGATGATCCGGAACGTCGGCGAGGCGAGCGACCTGGGCGGCAATGCCCTGGCCGTCACGAAGTCGAGCAAGCACCCGGAGCTCGCGGCGGAACTCGTGGCGATGATCACGTCCCGGTCGAAGATGCAGCAGTTCTGCCACGACGGGAACTGGCTGCCCGCCCGGAAGTCCCTCGATGCGAAGGACATCGGGTACGCCGCGAACACCGACACGATGCAGCGGTTCATCGACCAGGGGACGACGATCCCGCTCTCGATGGTGAAGGCCGAGAGCGGCGAGTACTTCAGCTCGCTCAACGCGGTGTTCGCCGACTACCTCGACCTCTGCCTGCTCGGGCAGCTGAGCCCGAAAGAGGCCTCGAACCAGATGATGGAGGCGATGCGCAGTGTCACTGCGAACTGAGACCGCGCCGGTCCGCACGACGGCGTCGACCGCCCCACCGACCGGCGGACTCCCCGCGGGCGGCGGCGCCCGCCGAAGTCGGGGCCGCTTCGTCCCGTACGTGTTCATCGGCCCAGCGGCGCTGCTGTTCCTCGGGTTCTCGCTCGTCCCGATCATCACGGCGATCGCGCTGAGCTTCCAGGACTCCAGCACCTCGCTCGGTGACGGCACCTGGGTCGGCGGGAAGAACTTCGTCGACATGGGCTCCGACCCGCTCATCGGCACGGCGCTCCGGAACACGCTCGTGTTCACGCTCGGCACCGTGCCGACCTCGATGGCGATCGGGCTCGCGCTGGCCGTCGCCCTGAACCGGCCACTGCCCGGGCGCTCGGTGTTCCGCGCACTGTTCTTCGTGCCGATGGTCGCCGCCGGCGTCGTGGTGGGCGTCATCATGTCGTGGATCTTCAACGGCGACTACGGCGTCGTGAACAACCTGCTCGAGGCGCTCGGGCTGGGGCGCGTGCCCTGGCTGACCGCGCCGGGGTGGGCGATGGCGACCCTGGTGGTCGTCGTGGTCTGGACCCGGATCGGGTTCTGCATGGTGATCTACCTCGGCGCGCTGCAGTCCGTGCCCGCCGAGCTCAAGGAGGCCGCCGCGATCGACGGCGCCTCGCGATGGGTCCGGTTCCGGACCATCACGTGGCCGCTGCTCCGTCCGACGACGTCGATCCTGCTCATCCTGAACGTCGTGTTCTCGTTGCAGGCCTTCGACGTCATCTACGTGATGACCGGCGGTGGCCCCGGCTTCTCGACGACCGTGCTGATCCAGTACGTGTTCCGGTCGGCGTTCATCGATGCCCGGATGGGCTACGCCGCGGCGCTCGGACTGGTGCTCGTCGCGATCCTGCTCGTGTTCACGCTGCTCCGGCAGCGCGCCAACCTCAAGGCGGAGGAGATGCTCTGATGGCCGTACTCGATGTCCGTGGTCCCCGCAGCCGTCCGGTCGGAGCCCGCGCCCGGCGCCGGCCTGGTCGCTGGGTGCTCGTCGCCGGGCTCACCGCCCTGGCGATCCTGATGGTGTTCCCGCTGTACTGGATGGTCGTCTCGGCGCTCACCCCCGGCGGGCAGTCGCAGAGCGGCACGTTCTCGCTGTTCCCGACCCGGCCGACGTTCGAGAACTACACGCAGGTGTTCAGCACGCAACCGGTCTGGCGGTGGCTCGGCAACTCCGCGCTCATCACCAGCGTCGGCACCGCGTTGAGCGTCGTCGTCTCGCTGATGGCCGGCTACGCCCTGGCGAAGTTCCGCTTCGTGGGCCGCGGGCTGCTGTACTCGGCGTTCCTCGTCACGATCATGATCCCGATCCAGGTCACCCTGGTGCCGAGCTTCCTGGTCGTCGCGAAGATCGGCCTGGTCGACTCCCCCTGGGCGGTGATCCTGCCGACCGTGTTCGACGTCGTGGGGATCTTCATCGCCCGGCAGTTCATGCTCGGGGTGCCGGACGCCCTGATGGAGGCCGCTCGGCTCGACGGCGCCGGCGAGTTCCAGACGTTCTTCCGGGTGGTGCTGCCATCGTGCGGTCCCCTGGTCGGCGTGCTCGTCATCCTCGGCTTCATGACCCGGTGGAACGACTTCCTGTGGCCGCTCGTGGTCCTGCAGGGCAACGAGAACCTCACCGTGCCGGTGGCCCTGTCCACGCTGACGAACAACCCGGCGTTCAGTTCGCCGTGGGGAGCCGTCATGGCCATCGCGACCGTGACCGTCCTGCCCCTGCTCGTGGTGTTCCTGGCGTTCCAGCGGCAGTTCGTGCAGGGCATCGCGTCGACCGGCATCAAGTAGCGCGGGCGGCAGGCGTACCGAGCCGAAACGGGCGTACCCGGTCGATTGTTTCGACCGGGTACGCCCGATTCCGCATCCCAGCGCGGATTTCATGGGAAAGAACGACGCGTCAGCGGATGATCGAGATGTTGTCCGCCTGCGGGCCCTTCTTGCCGGGGCCCACGTCGTACTGCACGTGGTCGTTCTCCTCGAGCGACCGGTAGCCGGTCGTCGCGATGATGCTGGAGAAGTGGGCGAACAGGTCCTCGGACCCGTCGTCGGGGTGGATGAAGCCGTACCCCTTGGCGTGGTCGAACCACTTCACGGTGCCGGTCGGCATGGTCGACAGCACGGGGTCAGTGAATGCGCAGTTGCGCGACCATGGGGCAGGCGAACGGGTCGCGGGCAGCGAGCCCGACCCGGTTCAGGTACCGGACGACGATGCCGTAGGAGCGCAGCAGCGTGGTCTCGGTGTAGGGCACGTCGAGCGTGTCGCAGTGGTCGCGGACGAGCAGGCGGGCCTGCTTCAGCGCCGGACGCGGCATCGACGGGAACAGGTGGTGCTCGACCTGGTAGTTCAGGCCGCCCATCAGGAACGAAACCCACCAGCCGCCGCGGATGTTGCGCGACGTGCGGACCTGGCGCGAGAAGAAGTCGACCTTGGCGTCGTGCGCGATGGTCGGCATGCCCTTGTGGTTCGGGGCGAACGAGGCGCCCATCATCACGCCGAACACGGCGAGCTGCACACCGAGGAACGCGCAGGCCATGCCGAACGGCAGGAACCAGAACACGACCGTCAGGTAGATGCCGAAGCGGGCGACGAGCAGGGCGGCTTCGAGCCAGCGGTGCTTCACGTCGGCCTTGGTGCCGTTGCCCGTGACGATGCTCTGCACCGCGTACCGGTGCAGGTTGAGGCCCTCGAGCGTCAGCAGCGGGAAGAACAGCCAGCCCTGGAACCGCATGAAGGTGGTCATGAGCGGCCCCTTGACCGCGGCGGCGTCCTCCGGCAGGAACCGGATGCCGTCCGGTGCGATGTCGGGGTCCTTGCCGACGGTGTTCGGGTTGCCGTGGTGTCGGGTGTGCTTGTTCATCCACCACGAGTAGCTGAGGCCGACCAGGAACGTGCCGAGCCAGCGGCCGGCGTGGTCGTTCCACTTCTGCGAGGCGAAGACCTGGCGGTGCGCGGCCTCGTGCGACAGGAACGCGAACTGCGTGAAGATCACGCCGAGCGCGCCGGCGACGATCAGCTGGAACCAGGAGTCGCCCAGGAACGCGAACGCGACCCATGCGAGGGCGAAGGTGACGATGAGTGTGCCGAACAGCGACCAGTAGAACCCGGTGCGGCGGCGGAGGAGTCCGTTCTCCTTCACCTGCGCGAGCAGAGCGGAGTAGGTCGAGGTGCCCTTGGGGCTTCCTGTTCCCGGACGAGTACGTGTGTAGCCCGGAGCGAGCGGAGTGGTGGTCAAGAGGACCGACCTTCCGGTACGGACCGGCCCTTCGGCCGGTTCGAGAGAGTTCACGCGATTGCGCTTGGTGCGACCCTAGGGCCTGAAGGTGCGATTCCACCTGGCAATCCGCCTGCCCCACTACGGTGATCGGATGGGCAAGGTCACGCTGCAGGACGTCGCCGCGCACGCGGGCGTCTCGATGAAGACCGTGTCCAACGTCGTGCGTGGCTACCAGCACGTCAGCCCGCCGATGCGCGACCGGGTGCAGGCCGCGATCGACGAGCTGGGGTACCGCCCGAACGTCTCCGGACGGTCGCTCGCCACCGGCCGGTCGAACATGCTCGCGTTCGCGTTCCCCGACCTCCGGCGGCCGTACTTCGCCGAGCTCGCGCACGTGTTCTCCCGTGTCTGTGCGCAACGCGGCTACCAGCTGCTGCTCGAGGAGACCCTCGGCGAGGCCGACGGCGAGCGCTCCGCCGTGCGTGGTCGCGAGGCCGGGGTGGTCGACGGCGTCGTCATCCACCCCCAGGTCCTGACCCCCGAGGCGATCGACCGGATCCGTGGGGACACCGCCGTGGTGTTCCTCGGCGAGGACGTCCGCCCCCAGCACGCCGACCAGGTGGTCATCGACAACGCGGGCGCGGCGGCGCAGGCGGTCGCGCACCTGGTCGCCCTCGGTCGCCGGCGCATCGGCTTCTTCGGGCACGAGACCGGTCCGGAGTCCCGCACCTCCGGGCTGCGACTCGACGGTTACCGCGCGGGGCTCGCCGCCGCGGGGCTGCCCGTCGACGATGCGCTCCTGGTCCCCCGCGAGGTCGGCGACGCCGCCGGTGCCGAGGCCGCGTTCGGTCGGGCGCTCGACGCCGGGCTGCGGGTCGACGCACTGCTGTGCCGCGACGACCTCGCCGCCCTCGGGGTGCTGCGGGCGATGCGGCTGCGCGGGCTCGACGCGCCGCGGGACATCGCCGTGGTCGGCTGGGACGCGATGGGGCTCGGTTCGAGCCTGGTGCCGAGCCTGACGTCCGTCGCGCCGGACACCGTCGCACTCGCGGACACCGCCCTCGACCTGCTGCTCGAGCGCATCGACGGCTCGGCGGTGCCGGGCCGGCTGGTCACGGTCGGACACCGGCTGCTGGTGGGCGAGAGCGCGCCGTTCGCGGACGGCTCGGTCGACCGCGGGCAGGCGCAGGGCCGAGCCTCGGCCTGAGCGACACTCCTCGTGGCGATCCGCCCGAGAAGTGTCGCCCAGCGCGAGCCTCGGGGCCGCTCAGCGCTCGCCCGGGTGCACGCTCCCCAGGAGCTCGACGACGACGGCACGCAGGCTCTCGGGCAGGTCGACGGTGCCGAACTCGACGATGCGGTCGGCGCGCGGCAGGTCCTTCGACACGATCTCCCACGCGGCGAGCTTCTCGGCGTTGCCGGCCTGTGCGCGCTCGAGGACACGCCGGACGGCCTCGCGCGCATCGACGCCGACCACCGGCGGCCCGGTCAGCGTGACCGCTCCGCCCGTCGCCGCGTCGACCGTCAGGTCGACCGAGAACCGGTCCGCGCCGCGGGCCGACACGACCTGCCCGTCGGCCGGGGCGGCGAGGAACGTGATCCGCCAGTCGCGTCGGGCCGGGACGACGTCGACCGCGCCCGTGGTGGCGTGCACGCGGAACTCGGCGAGCGCCGCGTCCCACGTCAGGCGGGTCGAGGCGGTGCGGTCGGTGTCGCCCTCCTGGTCCTCGACCAGGGTGAACGAGCCGGAGGCACCGGGGGCCACGAGGACCTCGAACGCCGTCGGGTTCGCGGTGGCGTCGGGTTCGTCCTCGGCGGCGAGTGGCAGCACCCCGCCGTCGCGCAGCAGCACGGGCACGGTGTCGAGGGTGCGGTGCAGGTCGACGAACCGGTCGCCGGCGTACACCGTGCCGGTGAAGACGTCGGTCCAGGTCCCCGGCGGCAGCCAGGCCCGTGCGGATCCGTGCAGGGTGACCGGGTCGCGTGGTGCGACGATCGGGGCGACGAGCAGTTCCGACCCGAAGGCGTAGGTGTTCGGTACCCGGTACGCCTCGTCGCGCCGCGGTTCCAGGTGGTACAGCGGACGGACGAGCGCGGTGCCCTCGGCGGTCCGGTGGTTCATGGTGTGCAGGTACGGCACGAGGCGGTGGCGGAAGCGCAGGGCCTCCCCCATCGCGGTGCGTGCCTCGGCCGGGAACACCCACGGTTCCTTGCGGATGAACGGGTTGTTGGCGGAGTGCAGGCGCATGATCGGCGAGAACACCCCGAACTGCACCCAGCGCGTGGCGAGCTCGTCGTCGCGGACACCGCGGGTGTGGCCGCCGATGTCGTGGCTCCACCAGGGGTAGCCGATGTTCGCGGCGGTGGCGGTGAACTCGGGCTGGAACGCCAGCGACGCCCAGGACACGACGGCATCGCCGGAGAACCCGACGGCGTACCGGTGGCTGCCGGGGCCGGCGTAGCGCGAGAAGGTCATGCCCTGGTCTCCGGCCCGCGCGGAGTCGAGCAGGTGGAAGTGGTTGAGCAGCCAGAGCGGGTCGACGCCGGGCAGGCCGCTCTCGCTGCCCTGCTGCCAGTCGATCCACCAGAAGTCGACGCCCTGCGCTTCGAGCGGTCGGTGCAGCTGGTCGAAGTACGCCTGCAGGAACCGCCGGTCGGTGGGGTCGAACGGGATCGGCTGTCCGGTCGCCGGTTCGATCCCCATCGCCTCGGCCACCGCGGCGTAGGCGTCCTCGAACGCACGGACACCGTCGGCGGGGTGGAGGTTGAGCGTGGTGCGCATCCCCCGCCGGTGCAGCTCGGCCAGGAACGCCCCTGGGTCGGGGAACAGCGACGGCTCCCACGAGTAGCCGGTCCAGCCGTCGCCGAACTCCGGCGGCACGGAGTCGACGCGGTGCCAGTCCATGTCGATGACCGCGACCGAGAACGGCAGGCGTTCCTCGGCGAACCGGTCCATGAGCTCCAGGTACGACGTGTCGCTGTACGGGTGGTAGCGGCTCCACCAGTTGCCGAGCGCCCACCGGGGCAGGCGTGTGGGTGCACCGGACACCTGGTGGAAGGCGCGGAGTGCGGCGTCGAAGTCACGGCCGTACGCGAACACCGTGACGTCGCGGCGGCCGGGCACGCGGGTGCCGATCCAGCCGTCGTCCTCGAACAGGAACGACTCGCTGTCGTCGAGCGCGGTGATGCCGTCGCGGGCCAGGACGCCGGGTTCGAGCGGCATCCGGCCGTCGACGTCGTCCAGGGTGCGGCCGGTACCGCCGAGGTCGCGGGGCTCCTGTCCCCAGCGCCAGCGGTTCGCGTCGGGGCCGATGGTCTCGACGACCAGGCCGCTCGGGCTGAACGGACCGCCGTCGTAGCGGAGCCGGGCCCGTTCGGTCGTGATGACGATGCCGCCTGCGCCGCCAGCGCCCCCGGCTGCGGCACCGACGCGCTCCGTCGTGAACGCCGGCACCGGCACCCGTCGTCGGATCGCGAACGTCGAGGCACGGTCCTCGAACCCGCCGTCGTCGCTCCACTCGATGCGGAACGTGCCGGCGTCCAGGACGGTGATCCGCCAGTGCTCGCCGGTGACGACGGCAGCGGGGTCGGCCACCGGGTCGGATCCGGGGAACGGCCGGATCGTCGGCAGTGTGGTCTCGGTCATGGTCACGTCGTACCCCTCAGCTCTTGACCGCGCCCTGTGTCACGCCGCTGATGACCCAGCGCTGCGCGAACAGGTAGACGATGATCGTCGGTGCCATGGCCATCAGGTACGAGGCGAAGGCGACGTTGTAGTTCGTGCCGAACTGGCTCTGGAAGATGTTCTGCACCACGGGCAGTGTCTGCAGGGTCGGGTCGGCGGTGATGAGCGACGGCATCATGAAGTCGTTCCACGACGCCAGGAACGCGAAGATCCCGACGGTGGCGTTCATCGGCCCGAGCAGCGGCAGGATGATCCGCCAGAAGATCTGCCACGTGCTCGCACCGTCGATGCGGGCGCTCTCCTCGAGTTCGACGGGGATCGACCGCAGGTACGCCGAGTACAGCAGCACGCTGAACGACAGTTGGAACATGGCGTGCAGGATGCCGACGCCGATCGGGTTGTCGAGTCCCATCTGGGCGGTCAGCTTGATCTGCGGCAGCGCCACGACGGGGAACGGCAGGAACATCGCCGCCAGCAGGTAGACGAACGACCACCGGAAGAACCGCTTGTGCCAGTTCCGGACGATCGCGTACGAGGCGAACGAGCTGAGCAGCAGGGTCGCGACGACCGTGAGCGCCGCGACGCCGAGCGACACCGAGAACGAGACGGGGAAGCGCGTGAGCTCCCAGGCCGACGCGAACGAGCCGGGGTTGAACGGGAACGGCAGCGACAGGGCGTTGCCGTCGACGGACTGTTCGCTCGTCTTGAACGCCATCGCGACGGTGACGTACAGCGGGATGAGCACCGTCAGCGCGGCGAGTCCGAGCACGACGGTCAGGGTCCAGTTCGTGCCGCCGAGGCGTCGGCGGTGACCGCGGCCCGGTCGTCGGGCGTCGCCGGTGGTCACCGCGCGGGTGTCGGTGGGTGGGCGGGTGTCGATGGCGGTCATGCGAGTCGCAGGTTCCTTCCGCGGGTCGCCGCGAGCTGCAGCACGGAGATGAGGACGGTGATGATGAAGAACACGGTCGCGTTCGCCATCTGGTAGGCGTAGTCGCCGCCGGTGAAGCCGCCGAAGATGGTCATCGCGACGCTGCTCGTCGCGCTGCCCGGCCCGCCGTTCGTCAGACCGACGATGACGTCGTAGGCGCCGAGGTAGCCCTTCACGCCGAGCACGGTGTTGATGACGATGAAGCCGCCCAGCAGCGGGAGTGTGATCGCCCGCAGCTGCTTCCAGCCGGTCGCGCCGTCGAGCGAGCTCGCTTCGTACAGCTCCTCCGGGATCGAGGTGAGCCCGGCGGTGTAGATGAGGAGGGCTCCCGGCACGGTCTGCCAGGCGGAGACGATCACGATCGCGACCCAGGCCAGGTTCGGGTCGCCGAGGATGCTCTGCTCCAGCGGTCCGAACCCGACGCTCGTGGCCAGTGCCGGCACGGTGTTCGAGAACAGGAAGTTGAACACGTAGGCGACGATGATCCCGGAGATCACCATCGGGATCACGAAGATCGACCGGAGTCCGGCGGCGAACCGGATCTTCTTCGCCAGCGCGATCGCCAGTGCCAGCGCGATGACCTGCGTGACGATCACGGTGACGACGGCGAACCCGAGGGTGAAGCCGTACGAGGCGAGGATCGCCGGGTCGGACACGAGCGCCCGGTAGTTCTCGAGCCCGAGGAAGTCCCACTGCCCGAAGCCGAGGTAGTCGGTGAAGCTGTAGAAGATGCCGACGCACGCGGGTGCGACGACGAAGGCCGTGAACGCGATGAGGGCGGGCACGAGGAACAGGTAGTACATGCCCTCGGTCCGACGGAGGGAACCGACGCGGCGGTGCGTGCGGGCGGCCGCGGTGGCCGGCCCGGACGTCGCCGGGTCGGTGTCGCGGGAGAGCGGGGTCTGCATGGTCATGGTGGCTCCTGGAGTCCTGGTCCGGCTCAGACCGTCGCCGAACGGCCGGCGAGACGCCGCCAGTCCGAGTCGAGCCGCTGCAGCATCGAGGTGAAGTCCCCGCTCCGGATCGCCGACTGCAGGTAGTTGCCGAGCG
This sequence comes from Curtobacterium sp. ABR8, assembly GCF_057812125.1. Lineage (NCBI taxonomy): Bacteria > Bacillati > Actinomycetota > Actinomycetes > Micrococcales > Microbacteriaceae > Curtobacterium > Curtobacterium sp. ABR8. The sequence continues at coordinate 1,507,758 of NZ_CM173818.1, read as the reverse complement.
GGATCGAGGTGGGGATGAAGGTGCCTGCGCCCTGGTAGAACGCGGCGTCGTCGACGTACTGCTGCAGGCCGGCGAGTCGCTCGTCCTGCTGCGGCGGCGCATCCTTGGTCGGCGAGTACGCCAGGTTGTCGCGGTTGTACGCGTCGATGACCTCGGGCTGCATGAGGAACTCGACGAGCTCCTTCGCCTCGTCCGGGTGCTGTGACGCGGTCGGGATCCACAGGCCGAGGTCGATGTTCACGCGAGCCTGCCGATCGGCCGGGTCGTTCGACACCGGCAGCGCGAACGTCCCGACCTCGAGCTCCTCGTCCACGAGCGCGATCTGTCCGAGCGCCCACGGCCCCTGCAGGTACATCGCGGCCTCGCCCTTGCCGAACGCCAGGTTGCCGTCCGCGTAGGCACGGGTGGCGTGGTCGGGGTTGAAGAACGTCGAGATGGTCTTCGCACGCTCCATCGGCACCGCGAAGTCCTTCTCGAACGACACCGCGGAGTCCGGCCCGACGTCGGTGCCGAGCGCCTTCATCTTCGTGAAGAACGACCCGGTGTCCACCAGGCTGCCCACGGAGTAGTCGAACAGGCCCTGCCACAGCGTCCACGTGTCGCGGTCCGTCGCGTAGATCGGTGTGACGTCGGCCTTCTGGAGCGTCCGGCACACCTCGACGAACTCGTCCCACGTCGTCGGCACGGGCAGGTCGTGGTCGGCGAAGATGCGCTTGTTGTAGATGACCCCGGCGGCGGCGAGCGAGTACGGCAGGACGCTCGTGCGGTCCTCGAACTTCGCGTACTGGTTCGTCAGGGTGTCGATGTCCGGCCGGACGCGCGCCGCCGACGGCAGGTCGCCGAGGTCGCTCAGCACGCCGCGCGAGATGTACCGCGCGAGTTCCAGGTTGTCGTTGAAGCAGCCGACGTCGGCCGGTTCACCGCGGACGAACTGCGGGGCGATGGCCGCGGTGCTGTCGTGCACGACCGACAAGCCGGTGTGCTCCCCCTCGTACTTCCGCAGCAGCTTGTCGAAGTACGCGATGACCTCTTGCTTCTGCTCGTAGAAGCGCAGCGTCGTCGCACCCCCGGCCGCTGCGCGCGGTGCCGCGCACCCCGCGAGCGCCATCGTGCCGAGCGCGATCCCGCCGGCTGCTCCGGCGAGGAACCCCCGCCGGCTCACGGCCGCGCTGATCGTTCCGGTCCTGCTTCCCACCATCGGGCAACTCCCTCGTGCGCGTCGTCGCGCACGTCTTGTTTACAGCGCTGTAAAACGGAAGTCAACGTTGTAATCGCACCCGACGGGGTGCGGGCGACGAGCAGGCGGACGGGAGGCGCGGGTCGACCCCGCCCCGTGCCTCCCGTCCGGCAGTCGTCAGCGCGACCGCCGCGCGCACCGTGCGCACGCCGCCATCCGGTGCGATACGCCTGAGCGAACGCACAGAGCCGCCGCCAGGCACCATGGAACGCATGCCAAGCACCACCTCTGCTCCTCCGTCCGGCCCAGGAACGACGACCTCGGAGGTCCGGCGGTGGGTGTTCTGGCCTGCCGCCGTCCTCGTGCTCGGGTTCGTGGCGTTCACGCTGGTCTCGCCGTCGAGTGCCGAGGCGATGTTCGTCGGCCTGCAGGACGGCATCGTCCGGAACTTCAGCTGGTACTACGTCCTCATCGCGGCCTTCTTCGTCGGCTTCTCGGTGTTCGTCGGCTTCAGCAGGTTCGGCGACATCAAGCTCGGCAAGGACCGGGACGAGCCCGAGTTCTCGACGGGCTCGTGGTTCTCGCTGCTCTTCGCGGCGGGCATGGGCATCGGCCTCGTGTTCTACGGCGTCTCGGAACCCCTCAGCCACTTCGCCTCGCCGCGTCCCGGCGTGACCGGTTCGGAGAGCGAGCTCGCGCAGCAGGCCCTCACCCAGACGTTCCTGCACTGGGGACTCCACGCCTGGGCCATCTACGTGGTGCTCGGCCTCGCACTCGCGTACGCCATCCACCGCCGCGGCCGTCCGGTCTCGATCCGCTGGGCCCTCGAACCACTGCTCGGCAACCGCGTGCGCGGCGGCTGGGGCAACCTCATCGACGTGCTCGCCCTGGTCGGCACCGTCTTCGGCGTCGCGACGTCGCTCGGCCTCGGCGTGATCCAGATCGGCGCCGGGCTCGAGAACGCGGGGATCGCCGACAGCGGCATCGTCAGCCAGATCGTCATCATCGCCGCGATCACCGCCGTCACCATCGTCTCGCTCGTGACCGGGGTGGCGAAGGGCATGAAGATCCTGTCGAACTTCAACCTGCTGCTCGCCGCAGCGCTGCTGCTGTTCGTGCTCATCGTCGGCCCGACCCAGTTCCTGCTCCGCGACTTCGTGCAGTCGATCGGTTCGTACCTGCAGAACGTCGTCGGTCTGTCGTTCAACGTCACCGCGCAGCAGGGCGCCGAGGGCGAGGCCTGGCAGGGCGCGTGGACCACGTTCTACTGGGGCTGGTGGATGTCGTGGGCGCCGTTCGTCGGCGTCTTCATCGCGCGCATCTCGAAGGGCCGCACCGTCCGCCAGTTCGTCTTCGGCGTCCTGCTCGTGCCGACCGTGCTCACGTTCCTGTGGTTCGCCGTCCTCGGTGGCGCCGCGATCCACCGCGAGACCGACGGCGGCGGCGGGCTCGTCGGCGCGGACGGTTCGGTCGACGTCGAGGGCTCCCTCTTCACCCTGCTCGGCGATCTGCCCGCCGGCACCGTCCTGGTGTTCGGCGCGATCCTGCTCATCGGCGTGTTCTTCGTAACCTCGTCGGACTCCGGCGCCCTGGTCATGGCGATGATCGCGTCCGGCGGCGACATCGAGCCGAAGAACTGGCTGCGGGTGTTCTTCGCGTTCGTCTCGGCCCTGCTCGCGGTCGCCCTGCTGCTGAGCGGTGGCCTCGATGCCCTGAAGACCGCGGCGATCACCACGGCACTGCCCTTCAGCGTCGTGCTGCTGCTCACCTGCTGGTCGACGATCATCGCCTTCACCCGGGAGCGGCGGGCGTACGACAAGGCCGAACGCGAGGTCCTGCTCGAACACGTCGGCGCGTACTACGGGCTCGAGGTCGACGGGCCGTCGGAGCGCACGCCACGATCCGCGTTCGGTCGGCCGTGGGCCGCCGTCAAGAAGCGGGTGCGCGGCGGGTCGGGACCCTCTGGTGCCGCCGTCCTGGACGACGTCCCGGTCCGACCCCAGTCGGTCTCACCCGACCCGGCGGTCGACGCGAGTCTCGACGACGAGCCGGCTGCGGAGAGCGCACGGCGCCCCACGGAGGGATGACGGACGGAGCCTCAGAGGCGCTTCTCCATGCAGTAGCTCGTCGGGTCGTCGGTGTACGGCGCGAACCGCGGGACCTGGCGGTACCCGAGCTTCTCGTACAGGGCGATCGCCGCGACCTGCGGCAGGCCGGTCTCCAGTTGCAGCGTCGAGATGCCCACGTCACGTGCACGGGCTTCGAGCGCCTGGAGCAGGGCTCGGCCGACCCCGAGTCCTCGGGCGTCGTCGGTGACGAACATCCGCTTGACCTCGCCGGATCCGTCGCGCCGATCGACGATCGCCGCCGTGCCGACGGCCACGTCGTGCTCGCGGGCGACGAACAGCGAGACCCCGTCGGCTTCCAGGGCGTCGACGTTGAGGCCGTGGTAGTTCTCGGCCGGGTACAACGCCAGGGCGAAGGCATCCCCCTGGCGGAGCAGGCTGCGGACGTCGTCGCTCCGGGGGCTCTCGATCTGGATGGAAGGCACAGCCGATCCTACGAGTTCAGTCGGCCGCTGGGCGCCGTCCCGCCGAGGACTGGAACCGCACCAGGTACCCGTCCGGGTCCTGCACGAGGAACTGGTCGACGCCCGCCTGCTCGCTCCCGACGTCGTACCACTTCGTCTCGGGCTGCATGAAGAGCTCCGTGCCGGCACGGAGCAGGGAAGCGCTCCTCGGGCCGGGCGTAGCGGATCTCGAAGCCGCACAGGCCGCACCAGAACGCGAGGCTCCGGTCCAGGTCGGCGACGAGGAGCTCGGGGACGAGTGCGGGCTCGGGGGTCGTGGTCACCGGAACAGGTCGAGGTGCGGCGTCGCGCCGGGATCGGCCATCTGCGCTTCGGTCTCGCGCACCAGCTCGTCGACACGAGCTCCCCACCTGCGCATGAACACGACGCGGACGATGCCGATCACGGCCCACAGGACGGCCACCACCCCACGCCCGATGGACGCCGGGTCCCCCTGGACGACATCCGGCACGGCGAGCGCGGCCCACAGGACGGCCAAGCTGATCCAGATCCACCCGGTGACCGCGCCCTGGTCGGACTGCCGTCGCAGGAAACGCCTCCGGATCACGACCGGGACACCCGTCGGGTCAGGCCCGCCGCGCACCCATCGGTTCATCGCCCGGTACGAGTCGTAGCCGCCGAAGCGCGACCAGCTGCTCAGGATGAGCGCGAACCCGGCTGCGGCGAGGATGGCCACGACGACGAGGACGACCGTCTGGGACATCTCCGGGAAGTGGAGGCCGACCAGCATGAGCCACAGCCCCACGAAGAGGGCGGGGACGCCGAGGAGCTGTGCCCAGCCGATGGCGTCGAGTCGTCTGATGCTCACCACTGCACCCTACGCACGCCCACTGCCGCCATCGGATGCCGGGGCAGGAATACGTCGATACGGGGTCGTGCGAGGATTCGTCGACCACATCGACGAAGGGCTCGATCATGACCACCGCGCGCACGTTCCACCTGATCAGCACGATCGGTCTGGCCATCGGGTTCCTCGGCGTCGGTGCCGTGATGTTCGACGCGAACTACGGGCCGGAGGGTGGCGGCGCCAACATCGGCTTCGGGCTGCTGATGCTCCTGTGCCTCGGCTCCGGCGTCATCGGTATCGCGATGGGGGTCGCGGCCCTCGTGATGACGTGGTCGGCCGACCGCGCCACACGCTCGCGCCAGCCACGCCCGGGGCACCTCCCCGAGGTTCCATGACCTGCCGCGTGCATGTCGCCGAGGTTCCACGGGCAGGCTCCGCGGCGCGTGAGATGCCGAGATTCTGGAACCTCGGGCGCGGTCACCAACCCGGCACGGCCACCCGCACCGCGCTGATCCGACCAGCGCGCGTCTGCGCCGTCACGGCCGGGTCGTAGCTGTCGGCGGTCGCCAGGTAGAGGGTGCGGCCGTCCTCGCCACCGAGCGCACAGTCGATCGCGCACTCGCCTGGTGCATCGATGCGGTCGGTCACCTCGCCGCCCTCGAGGACCCGCAGGAACTCCCCCGTGTCGACCGAGCAGACCCAGATCGCGCCGTCACGGTCGACGGTGCTGCCGTCCGGGGTCACGCCGCCGGGCAGGGCTGCCCACTCGCGCCGCCCGGTCAGCGAACCGTCGTCCTCGATGTCGAACGCGGTGAGCCGGCCGCCCCACGTCTCGCTGACCACCAGGGTGCGGGTGCCGGGCAGGATGTTGGCGCTGTTCGGGAACACCAGGCCCTCCGCGGCGAGCCGGACGGAGCCGTCAGGGTCGATCACGTAGAGCGGGCCGGGGCGCAGTTCCTCGCCCGCGTACAGGTCGTACCCGAAGGCACCGATGTAGGTCCGGCCGGTGTGGGCGTCGACGACCAGGTCGTTCACGAGCGACGACTCGATGGTGGACAGGTCGGCGAACACCGACGTGCTGCCGTCCGGCTCGACGGCGACGACCGTGCGGGACTCCATCGAGCTGATGACCAGCCGTCCGTCGGCGAGCCACCCGAGTCCCGACGACTGCCCGTCGACGGTGGCTTCGAGCCGGGGACCGTCGGTCGAGGCGGGATCGACCGAGAACACCTGGCCGGTGTGCATGTCCGAGTACCAGAGCCGCCCGTCGTGCCAGCGGTTGCCCTCCGGGAACCGGATGCCGGAGATGACGATGTCGGTCGCGGAGTCGAGGGTGATGTGCACGGATCCAGCCTGCCAGCGCACCTGGAGAGCCGCCCGGACGGATTCGGAGACGTCGGCCTAGGGTCGTCCCATGCCGGGTCAGCGACTCATCCACCACCTGGGCGTCTTCGCCAGCGACTTCGCCGCGAGCGACGCGTTCTACACCGCCGCCCTCGCGCCGCTCGGCATCGGAGCGGGCTACCGCACGGACTCCGTCGCCGAGTTCTGGCAGCACGGGGACGACACCCCGAGCGTCTCGCTCGAGACCGCCCGGGCCCCCGAGGCGGTGACACGCGGGCTCCACCTGGCGTTCGAGGCCGGGTCACGGAGCGAGGTCGACGCGTTCCACCGCGAGGCCGTCGCCGCCGGCGGGGTGTCACGACACGAGCCGCGGTACTGGGCCGAGTACCGCGCGTACACGGCCTTCGTTTCCGACCCGGACGGCAACAACGTCGAGGCGCTGATCAAGGAGCCACGGCCCTGACCAACAAGACCGGAGTCTGAGCGATGCACCGGGCACGACGCATCTGGCACGATCGACCCATGCCCCTCGACGGAACTCCCCTGCACCGGCTCGGCTTCCTGACGATCGGGTCGTTCGACCCCGCCCGACCGTCCGAGGGCCACGAGGACACGCTCCGCGTCATCGAGCGTGCGGAAGCGCTCGGCTTCGACAGCGCGTGGCTGCGCCACCGGCACCTGCAGCACGGCATCTCCTCCCCCGTCGCGGTGATGGCCGCGGCGTCGCAGCGGACCTCGCGGATCGACCTCGGCACCGCCGTCACGCCGATCGGGGCGGAGAACCCGTTCCGCCTGGCGGAGGACCTCGGCACCGTCGACGTGCTCCTCGGCGGCCGACTGAACCCCGGCTTCTCGGTCGGCACCCCGATGAACTTCGACCTGTACCGCGACGCGATCTACCCCGACACCCTCGAGCACGAGGACCTCGGCAACGACCGGCTCCTGCGCTTCCGCGACCTGGTCCGCGGCGACCACGTGACCGGAACCGACACCGTCGAACGTCGGGGCATCGAGGAGTTCGCGAGCACCGTCCAGCCGCACAGCGCCGGCCTGGCCGACCGCATCTGGTACGGCACCGGCAGCACGAAGTCGGCGGTCTGGGCGGGCGAGAACGGCTTCCACCTGCTGACGTCGAGCGTCACCCGCAGCGAGAACGGCACGGACTTCGCCACCAACCAGCGGGCCCAGATCGACGCCTACCTCGACGTCCACCGCGACCCCGACTCCGCCCGTGTCTCGCAGGGTCTGGTCGTCATCCCGACGGACACCGCGACCCGCGAGCAGGAAGCCCGCTACCGCGCCTACGTCGAGAGCCGCTCGGGGCGTGTGGGTGTGCCGATGGGCCCCGCGGGGATGCTCTTCGCCGCCGACCTGGTGGGGACCTCTGCCCAGATCGCGGATCGGTTGCGCGCCGACGCCGGCTACCAGGCGGTCACCGAGGTCGCCTTCGCACTGCCGTTCTCCTTCGAGCCGGACGACTACGCGCAGATCATCACCGACATCGCCGAGCACCTGGGTCCGCAACTCGGCTGGGCGCCGGGACCGGCGGCCTGAGAACGGCGCCAGACCGCCGGACGGGAGGCACGGGGCGAGCTTTCGCCGTGCCTCCCGTCCGCTCTGTGGTCGCGCCCAGGGCGCGTGGTCAGTCCTGCTGGTCGGCCTCCACCGCATCCCGCAACCGGTCGAGCACGTCCGGCACCGCCGAGCGCACCCGGCTCCAGCTCGGGATGAACGGCTTGTCGTTCGGGCGCGCGGTGAACGCGCCACCGGCGTCGAGGATCGCCTTCGTGAAGAGCTCGACGGCGGCTTCTTCCGCGTGCTGGTCGAACCCGAGCCCGCTCATCTCGGCCTCGTGCCGGTAGACCTCGACGATGTCGAGCGCGTTCCGGTAGTACGTCGCCTTGAGCACCCGGAACGAGTCCGAGGTGAGCGGCACGCCCATTGTCGCGAGCTTCCGCAGCAGCGACTGCACGATGTCGTTCCCCATGCGGGCGAGTCCGCCGGTGCCGTCGGCCTCGGCGAGGGGCTGGTGCTTGTGGTCGTAGGCGTCGGCGATCTCCACCTGGCACACCTGGCGCGTCGCGTAGTCGCGGTACACCTCGGACAGCATGCCGATCTCGAGGCCCCAGTCCCCGGGGATCTTCAACCCGTTCAGCACGTGCGCGCGCATCGCGAACTCGCCCGACAGCGGGTACCGGAAGCTGCTGAGGTACTCCAGGTACTCGGACTCGCCGTAGACCTGGCGGAGCGACCGGAGCAGCGGGCCGACGAGCAGGCGTCCGACGCGCCCGTTGATCCGGCCGTCGGCGACGCGGGCGTAGAAGCCCTTCGAGAACTCGTAGTCGAACGCGGGGTTCGCCACCGGGTAGAACAGCCGCGCGAGCATGCCCCGCTCGTACGTGGTGATGTCGCAGTCGTGCAGCGCGATGCACTCGGCGCGCTCCGACGCCAACGCGTAGCCCGTGCAGTACCAGACGTTCCGGCCCTTGCCCGGCTCGCCGGGAGCGAGCCCCTCGCGCTCCAGCTCGGCGTCGAGCTCCCGCAGGCGCGGCCCGTCGTTCCACAGGATGCGGTGCCGCTGTGGCAGCCGCGCGAAGAACTCCCGCGCGTGCTCGAACTGCGCGCGGTCGGCGCGGTCCAGCCCGATCACGATCTCGCTGAGCCAGTCGGCCTCGGCCAGCTCGTCGACGATCCGTGCGAGCGCGGGACGTTCGAGCTCCGAGTACAGCGCCGGCAGGATCAGGCTCATCGGGCGCTTCTCGGCGAACCCGCGCAGGTCGTCCTCGATGCTCGCGGTGCTGCGGCGGCCGAGGTCGTGGAACGTCGTGATGACGCCGTTCTGGTGGAAGTCGCTCATCGGTGGCTCCTGACGGACGGGGTGGTGAACCGGGTGAGGCCCTCGGTCCAGCCCTGCGGGCCGGGGGCGGTCGTGCGGTGGACGCGCTCGGGGCGGTCGTCGGCGAGGGGTCCGGGTGCCGGGCCGTGGCCGCGCACGACGACTGCCAGGTCGACGGCGTCGAGCAGCGCGGTGTCGTTCGGGCCGTCGCCGAGCCCGATGGTGCGCGGGACGGTGCCGGTGCGGCGTGTGTGGTCGGCGACGAGTAGGCGGACCGCGGTGCCCTTGTCACGTCCGGCCGGCAGGACGTGCCAGAAGCGGCCCCCGCGCACGAGGTCGAGGCCGACCGCGGCGAGCGCCGTGCGGAACGCGTCCGCCCGGTCGTTGTCCTCGGCGTGCCAGAGCAGGACCTCGGAGGCTTCGCGCCGCCGGGCATCACCGGCTGCATCGAGGTCGAGGCCGGTCCACGCGGCGACGACCGCGTCGGTCTCGCCGCCGAACGTCGCGAAGTGCAGGTCCAGGTCCGCTCGGATGCGGTCGAGGTCTGCGCGGAGCCGCGCGACTTCGCCGTCTGGCGGTCCCGCGAGCACGTTGCCGTCTCGTCCCACGACGATCGCGCCGTTCTCCGCGACGAACGCCTGCCCCTCCAGACCGGTCCGTCGCTGCAGGGCGGTGATCTCGGCCAGGGTCTTGCTGCTGCAGAAGACCACCGGCACGCCGTCCGCGCGCAGGCGCTCGAGCATCGGCAGGGCGGCGTCGAACGAGTAGTCGTGGTGATCGAGGAACGTCCCGTCGAGGTCCGTGACGACCATCAGGTCGGGTGGTGGCATCGTGCTCCGCTCGCGGCTGGCTGGGCTGCGGGCGACGATGCCCCGGACCACCCTGCCATGCGCGGGCGTCCGGTTGGTGAACGGCGCATCCCGGCATTTTCCACGCACGTGTCGGAAAAGTCGTATGGTGGGACCGTGCAGAGCAGCGCGCCCGTGCGGGCAACCGATCCTCGTCCAGCCCGGACCCGTGCCGCGATCGTCCGGGCCGTCGAGGGCCTCGCCGCCGACGCGTCGACGGAGATCACCGTCAACGCGATCGCCCGCGCTGCCGGGGTGAGCCGGAGCGCGTTCTACGCGCAGTTCGCCGACCTCGACGACCTCGCGGTCGCGATGCTGGTCGACGCCTTCCGGGACATCGGGCTCGACGACCTCCGGGCACGGGACGACCACGATACCGACCTGCGCACCCTGGCCGTCGCGGCGAACCGCCGGATGCTCGCGCACATCGGTTCGCGTTCCGCCTTCTACCGGGCGTCCCTGGACTGGCGGTTGTCCGGGCGGGTGCACGAGAGCGTGGTCGCCGCGTACGCGCAGCAGGTCCTCGCGACGATCCGACTGCTCGGCGTACGCGTCCCCGGGACCGTCCACGCCGAGGACACCGCCCGGTTCATCGCCGGCGGTGCGATCGCGATGCTCACGGCGTGGCTGCGCGATGACGCTCCCGCCGAACAGGACGCGATGGCCGAACGACTGGTCGCCGTCATGCCCGAGTGGCTGGTCGGCAGCGGCTGACCCCCTGACTTCTCCGCTGCCCGAGCGGAGCTCGCGCGCTCCCGCGCGCCGACGTCGACGATGACGAGAGGAACCACCATGAGCAGGACGTACGTGGTCACCGGAGCCGCTTCCGGTATCGGCAAGGCCACCGCAGAACGACTCGAGGCCGACGGGCACCGCGTGATCGGTGTCGACATCAAGGACGCGGACGTCGTCGCGGACCTCAGCACCGCCGAGGGCCGCACCGCGCTCGTGCACGAGGTCGAGCAGCGCTCCGGTGGCCGGGTCGACGGCGTGATCGCCGTCGCCGGGCTCGTCGCGGCGAGTCCCGTGACGGTCGGGGTCAACTACTTCGGCGCGACGGCCACGCTCGAGGGACTCCGCCCGCTCCTCGCCGGCTCCGACGCCCCGCGCGCCGTGGTCGTCGCGTCCCTCGCGGCCCTCGAGGAGGTTGACGACGGCCTGTACGAGCGGCTCCTCGCGGACGACGAGCCGGGCGCACGCCAGGAGGCCGAGCGCATCGGCACCGCGACGAACGCCGCCGGGTCCAGCGCCATCTACTCGACCACCAAGAAGGCGATCGCGCAGTGGGTCCGCACCCACGCGAAGGACCCGGAGTGGGCCGGCGCCGGCATCGCACTGAACGCCATCGCTCCCGGCGTCATCGAGACGCCGATGACCGCCGCAGCACTGGAGAGCGCCGAAGGCCGCGCCGCCCTCGACGCGGGAGCCCCGTCTCCCCTGAACGGTCCGGCCGCACCACCCGCAGCCCCTGCAGCGCTCCTGGCCTGGCTCGCCAGCGCCGAGAACACGCACGTCACCGGACAGATCGTCTTCATCGACGGCGGCGCCGAGAGCATCCGACGCCCCGAACGCATCTGACCCCCACCACGAGAGCAGGAGACACGACATGGCACGACTCGACGACAAGGTCGCGATCATCACCGGCGCAGCGAGCGGCATGGGCCTCGCCGGAGCCCAGTTGTTCGCCCGGGAGGGCGCGACCGTCATCATGACCGACGTCAGCGAAGCAGCACTGCAGCGGGAAGCGGCCACGATCCGCGACGAAGGAGGTCGGGCCACCGCGATCACGCTCGACGTCACGTCGCCGGAATCGTGGAACGGCGTCGTCGAACGGGTGGTCGCCGACCACGGACGCGTCGACGTGCTCGTCAACAACGCGGGCATCCACATCGCGAAGGGCATCCTCGAAGCCGAGCTCGACGACTGGAACACGGTCATGGCGGTGAACACCACCGGCGTGTGGCTCGGCATGAAGTCGGTCATCCCGCACATGCAGCGGCAGGGCGGCGGATCGATCGTCAACGTGTCGTCCATCGCCGCGATCGTCGGCGGCGTCTCCGATGCCGGCGGAGCCGCGTACTCGGCGTCGAAGGGCGCCGTGCGGTCCCTCACGAAGCACGCCGCACAGTGGTTCGCCGGGGACGGTGTCCGCGTCAACTCGATCCACCCCGGCTCCGTCTACACCGGCCTCGCCGCCGCTGCGGGCATGACGAAGGAGTCGATGGCCGAGCAGCTCGGCGGCGAGGTGCCCCTGCCGCCGCACGTCGGCGAACCGACCGACATCGGCTACGGCATGGTCTACCTCGCCTCCGACGAGGCGAAGTACGTCACCGGCGAGGAACTCGTCATCGACGGCGGCTGGACCACCCACTAGCCGCTTCCGAGGCGGATGCAACCACGTGAGCGCGCTCCTGCGCGCGCGGACCGGGTCCGGGACGCGACCCCCTGGCGGACGGGAGGCGGGGTGCCGGCTGGCACCGCGCCTCCCGTCCCTCGTCGCCCCGACAGTGGACACTGAAGACGTGAACGCACGAATCCCTGGCCGCGTCGGCGTCGGTGCCGCCGTCATCCTGACGGCGGCTCTGAGCGCTGCCGGTTGCAGCAACGCTCCCGGGAGCCAGGCAGCGGCTCCGTCCGAAGCGAAGCAGTCGATCATCAGCATCGTCGAGGAATCCGCCGACGCCGTCGGCGGTGACTGGACCGTGTACCGCGGCCCTGCCGCCGAGGTCTGCACCCGGTCGGACGGTGGAGACGGCGCCCGTTTCGTGTACATCCCGGAGCGGAGCGACACCGACGCGGCTGACATCCGTGCGGTCGAGGAGCTCTGGCAGGCGAAGGGCATCACGACGGAGCGGTTCGAGAGCGGCGGCTCGGAGTGCTCCGGCGGGGATGTGCAGGACCTGCGGAGTGCGGCGTGAGGCGGGCATCATGGTGATCCGGGACGCGACCGTCGACGACGCGGAGTCCATCGCCCACGTCCACACCACGTCCTGGCATGAGACCTACGGCCGGTTCGTGGACGACCCGGCAACCAACCCGTGGTTCGACGTCGAGCGACGGATCACGATGTGGCGATCGAACCTGGAACACGAGACCTTCGCGACCCTGATCGCCGAGGACGAGAGCGGGATCATCGGCTTCGCCGCAGCACAGGTCGTGACCGAGCCCGATGCCGTCCGGCCGGAAGAGCTCACCATGCTCTACGTGCTCGCCCGCGCTCACGGGAGCGGTGCTGGCCAGGCACTCCTGGACGCCGTCCTCGGGGACCGTCCGGCGTCCCTCTGGGTCGCGGCCGACAACCCGCGAGCGCACTCGTTCTACGGCAGGAACGGCTTCGTCGCCGACGGCGCGACGTCGAGCTTCGGCCCGATCGGGACGACCGTCCGGCTCGTCCGCTGAACGCCCGGTGACGGACCGCACCTGGCCTCCCGTCCCGCTCGTGGGGCGTCTACCGAGACACATCGTCCACGATCCCGCGCTGGGGCCAGCCTGCGCGTTCGATCGGCGAAGGATCGCCGAGCAGCCGTCGGGTCCAGTCCGCAAGGGCCGCGGTCGCGGTCCTCGAGATCGCGGCGTCGGGCATCATGCTCGTGAACCCGTGGAAGGCACCAGGCCAGACGTGGAGCTCCGCGTCGACCCCCGCTGCCCAGAGGCGGCTCGCGAAGGCGACGTCCTCGTCGCGGAAGACCTCAGCACTGCCGCAGTCGATGTAAGTGCGCGGCAGCGCCGACAGGTCTGCAGCACGAGCCGGAGCGGCGTACTCCGAGACGTCAGGGGTGGCGCGGCGTGGTCCGAGGTACGCATCCCACGCGAAACGGTTCATCTGGCGGTCGGCGACCCCGACGCCGTCGATCTGCTGGGTCGAGACGGTGTCGTCACGGTCGTCGAGCATGGGTGACACCAGGATCTGCGCCATCAGGTCGGGACCCTGCCGGTCACGGGCGAGCAGGGCCGTCCCCACGGCGAGTCCACCGCCGGCGCTCTGCCCCGCGATGACGATCCGTGCCGGGTCGATGCCGAGCTCGTCGGCGTGCGCCGCCACCCAGACGAGACCGGCGTAGCAGTCCTCCACCGGGTACGGATCGGGGTACTCGGGTGCGAGGCGGTAGTCGACGCTGACGAGGACCACGTCGTGGTCGAGCAGCCAGTCGTCGAACGAGTCGAGGTTCCCGAGGTGGTGGCCGAACACCGTGCCCCCGCCGTGGATCGAGAAGACGGCCGCGGTCGTTCCGGTGCGCTCGACACGGTCGATGATCGCGAGGTCGATCGGGTCGCCGAGGTGCCCTGGCACCGTGACGCTCCGCCGCTGGTACCCGCGGGAACGCAGGCGCTCGTCGACGACTTCCTCGGGCACGTCGAGCTGTCGCATACGGGGCAGCATCTCTGCGGTGAGGGTGAACGGACCGCGGGCCTCGAGCGCCGTCAGGAAGGTCGCGAGTTCGGGGTCGAACGGCGGGCGGGCGATGGTGTCGGACACGGGCAAACTCCTTCGATGAAGAAGTGGCGACTCCCGTGAGACGCGTGTGCGGTCCCGCCTGCCGGAGCAGCGCGGGCTTTTTCCCTCTGCCGACGACAGTAGTGCACGCGACGCTCCGGAGCGCGCACCGCACTGTGCAAGAAGCCGCGGAAACGAGGTACTGAACGCCGACGTCCCTGGTGCACAACCGGGACGCCGTTCTTCCCCACCGCCCGCCAGACGCGTACAGTCCCCCGCAAGGTACGACTGGTGAGCGGGGAACGCGATGCGACTGATCACGGGGACGACACTGGTCGTGGCGCTTGCCGCCGCTGCGATGGTCGGCCTGGCGCCGCCAGCGGCTGCGGCCGGGTCAGGGACGATCGCTGTGCAGCTCGCGACGCCGGACGGCACCCCGATCAGGCTGGCGGACGTCGAACTGGCTGCGATCGGCATCGACGCCGTCGTCGGGAACGCCACCACCGATGCCGACGGCACCGCGACGTTCACCGGCATCCCCGCCCCGGACACCGTGACGGTCACCACACGGCAACTCCCGCCGCGCGGAACGCAGACCTACGCCCCCGGACTCCGCTCGGAGATCGCGGTCCGCGGCGGCACGACGGTCGCGGTCACCGTGCCGCTGGTGCGCGGCGCCACCGTGCAGGGCGGGGTGGTCGGTCCCTCGGGTCCCGCTGCCGGACGGTTGATGTACGCGTGGAACGAGGACACCTCGCAGGTGTTCCGGACGACCTCGGACAGCGCGGGCCAGTACCGGTTCGTCGGGTTGAGCACCGGGAAGTACCGCATCGAGGCGTACGCCAGCGGCACGGCGTCGCCCGCCGTCTGGAAGACCCGGGTGTACCAGCAGCGCGGGACCCTCCCGGCGTCGCAGGTGACGTTGTCGCAGCACTACGCGCACAGCGACTACGACCTGGTCGTCTTCGCGGCCACGTCGTCCCGCGCCCCGTCGGCGCAGCTGAGTGGCGCGAGGGTCACGGTGACGGACACGACGACCGGGGCGTCGTTCTCGACCCGGTTCTCGACGCTGCTCGACAGCGAGCAGACGGCGCAGTTCCAGATCCCCTCCGGGCAGTACGTGGTCGAGCTCCGGACAGTGGCGACGACCGCGACGCCGGCGCGTGTGCTGTGGCTCGGACGCCCCGGCGGCGTGTACCGGTACGTGACCGACCGGGCGCAGGCCGTCCCGGTGCGGGTCGTGTTCGGCGGGTTCAACGGCTGGGGTGGGGCGGTGCCGGAAACGGCCGTGGCCGTGGCCGAGTACGACTAGCCGAGGGTGGTCCGTCCGGCGAGGACGGCGAGGGCGACCTCGGCGAGCGGGAGCTGGTTCCGCCGCGCGTGGTCGCGCAGCAGGGAGAACGCGGTCGCGGTGTCCACCCCGTTGCGGTTCGCGATCCACCCCTTCGCCTGCTCGATGACGATACGACTGTCGAGTGCTGCTTGCAGCTGCCCCTGCGTCGTCACCGCGTCATCGATGGTGCGCTGCTGCAAGAGCGAGACCGCTGCGATGTCGGCGAGCGCTCGGGCGGCGACGAGGTCGTCCTCGTCGAACGCGCCGGCGAACTCGCCGAACAGGTTGAGCGATCCGATGACGGTCGTCCGGAGCCGCAGCGGGATCGAGTGGACGGCCGTGTACCCGGCGTCAGCCGCAGCCCGGCAGAAGTGCGGCCATCGCGGCTCGGCCAGCCGGACGTCGGGGATCGAGACCACGCTCCCCGTCCGCGCTGCCTCGAGACAGGGCCCGTCGCCGACTTCGAGCTGCAGGAGCTCGAGCAGTCCGCTGTGGTGCCCCACCGAGGCGGTGATCTGCAACCGGTGGTCCGAGCCGAACAACATCAGCCCGGCAGCGTGAACGTCGAACAACGCCGCCGACTCGTCCACCAGGTGCTGCAGCCGCCCGCTGAGGTCCTCGGAGCTGGTGGCACTGCCGACCAGCGCGATGATCGTCTGCAACAGTCGTCGTTCGCGATCGGCACCCACGGGGTCACTCCAGACGCTGTGATCAGAAGTGGCCGGTCGTGCCCTGCTCCAGCAGTCGAAGACCGCGTGCCGCCACACTACGGTCCGGGGATGCGAACACGCCTGGCGCGGGTCCACGTCACCCCGGCGATCCGTGCCCGATCGCCGATCCTGCAACGGCTGATCACGGTCCTTGCGCCGGCGGTCGGTCACACCTACGCTGCCCGCATGTGGTGGTGGATCGGAACCGGAGTCGTCCTCGCGGTGCTGCTCGTGCTGTGGTTCGTGATGCACCGCTGGACCGACTTCGGCGCTCGGGCGGCGAAGTTCGAGGGGACTGACCCTGAGGTCGCGGACGCGCTTCGGCAGGCCGAATCGGACATCGCGCGGGGACGCATGTACTTCTGACGCTCGCTCGGGCAGGCGAATGCCGGAACACGGTCAGGAGGCTTGCTGCACAGCCAGGACGCCCATGGCGCGGTCGAGTACCAGGTCGAACGTCCCGGTCTGGTCGGAAGCGAACCAGCTCGCACGAGCAGCCTGCATGCACGCGAACGCTGCTCCGACGATGGCGGAGGCTCGCGGATCTCCGTCATCTGCCTCGTCCGATCCGATCCGGTTCGCGACACGTCCGATGAGCAGCTGCTGGATCCGCTGCATCTTCTCGAGGTAGCCGGCGGAGAGCTGCGGGGTGCTCCGCACGATCGCTTCCATGGCATCGTTCCGGGCGCGCTGGTGGTCGTCCTGGACGTAGTCGAGGGTGATGTCGAACACCCGCCGCAGGGACTCCCACACCGGCTCGTCGGCGGGGCGCTGATCGAGCGCTTCGGCCATCCGGTCGCCGAAGAGGTCGTACTTGCCGATCACGAGGGCGTCCTTCGACGGGAAGTACCGGAAGAACGTGCGTTTCGACATGCCCGCCGCCGCCGCGATCTGGTCGACGGTCGTCTCCTCGTACCCGTGCTCGAGGAAGAGGTCCTGCGCAACGACGGTCAACTCGGTCTGCGCGATCCGACGAGTGCGCTCGCGCATCGTGATCGGACGGGGCTCGCTCATACCCTCAGCATAACCCCAGGAGGCAGAGTTGACACCCGGTGTCATCTACGGCGTAGGGTCTACCCATCGTCACTGAGACGCCATCGATCGAAGGAGCACCATGAGCAAGGTCTGGTTCGTCACGGGAGCCTCGAAGGGCTTCGGCCGGGAGTTCGTGCTCGCCGCGCTCCAGCGCGGAGACAAGGTCGCAGCGACCGCGCGCAACACCGAAACTCTGAACGACCTGGTCGAGCAGCACGGCGACGCCGTACTCCCCCTCCAGCTCGACGTCACCGACCGCGACCAGGTGGCCGCCGCCGTGAAGGCCGCACACGAGACCTTCGGGTCGCTCGACGTCGTCATAAACAACGCCGGCTACGGCCTCTTCGGCACCGTCGAGGAGATCACCGAGCAGCAGCTCCGCGACCAGCTCGAGACGAACCTGTTCGGCGTCCTCCACGTCACCCAGGCCGTCCTCCCGATCCTCCGCGAGCAGGGTTCTGGTCACATCATCCAGATCTCCACCATCGGCGGCGTCGCCGCGTTCCCGAGCCTCGGCGGCTACCACGCCTCGAAGTGGGCGCTGGAAGGCCTCACCGAGTCGCTGGCGCAGGAGGTCGCCGGGTTCGGCATCAAGGTGACCCTCGTCGAGCCCGGCGGGTTCAACACCGACTGGGCCGGCAGCTCCGCCGTGTTCGCCGACGCGCTCCCGCCGTACCAGCCGCTGCACGACGCCATGGCCGAGCAGATGTCCGGCAACGCCAGTCCCGAGCCAGTCGGGTTCGGGTCCGCGATCCTCAAGGTGGTCGATGCCGAGAAGGCGCCGCTCCGGGTGTTCTTCGGCGAGCGGCCCACCCAGATCGCGCCGCACATCTACCAGCAGCGCCTGGCGGAGTGGGCCGCGTGGGCTCCCGTCTCCCGCGAGGCCGAGGGCAAGTAGCGCACCACTGGGAGGAGGGGCCGGTCACCTCGAGCCGCACCCTCCTCCCGTCTTCCAGCCACGCAGCACCTCTTCCGGAAAGCGGACCCACCTCGACCACCGGGTCGGCGCACTCCGCAGCAACCGCAGCGTCGGCCGGAAGCCGGACGGCCCCGGCGTCAGATCGTGCTGGCGTCGAGGACGAACCGGTACCGGACGTCGCTCGCGAGCATCCGTGTGTACGAGTCGTTGATGTCCGTCGCGGCGACGGTCTCGATCTCCGCGCCCAGCCCGTGCTCGGCGCAGAAGTCGAGCATCTCCTGGGTCTCGGCGATGCCGCCGATCATGGAGCCGGCCAGGGCACGGTTGCCGGCAATCAGGGAGAACGCGTGCAGTGGCAGCGGCTCGTCGGGGATGCCGACCATGACCATGGTCCCCTCGGCGTGCAGGAGACCGAGGTACGCGCCGAGGTCGATCGGGGCGGACACCGTCGACAGGATGAGGTCGAATCGGCCGGCGAGTTCGGTGAAGGTCGTCGGGTCAGACGTCGCACGGTAGTCCGACGCTCCGAGACGCAACCCGTCCTGCTGCTTGCTGAGCGTCTGGGACAGCACCGTGACCTCAGCGCCCATGGCGTGGGCGATCTTCACCGCCATGTGGCCGACCCCGCCGAGTCCGACGACCGCGACCTTCTTGCCGGGGCCGGCGTTCCAGCGCTGCAGCGGCGAGTACGTGGTGATGCCCGCGCAGAGCAGCGGTGCCGCGACGTCGAGCGGAAGTGCGTCGGGGATCCGGAGCACGAAGGCCTCGGTGACGACGACCTGCTTCGCGTACCCGCCGTACGTCGGCTTCCCGTCGCGACCGATCGCGTTGTACGTGTCGGTGGCACCACGGAGGCACTGCTGCTCCTGGCCCGCGAGACAGCGCTCGCACTCGCCGCACGAGTCGACCAGGCACCCCACGCCGACACGGTCGCCGACCTGGTGCGCCGTGACCTCGGAGCCGACAGCGGCCACGATGCCCGCGATCTCGTGCCCGGGGACCATCGGGTACGTCCCCGGGCCCCACTCGTCGCGCGTCAGGTGAATGTCGGTGTGGCACAGGCCGGTGAAGCGGACGTCGATGAGGACGTCGTGCGCACCGAGTTCTCGGATCTCGACCGACGACGGTTCCAAGAGCGCTCCGGCGGCGGGGGCGGCGTACGCGGGGACGATCGGCATGGGTGGTTCTCCTCGACGGTGGTGCCGGAGCAGGCTCAGCCCTGCTCCACGAACCCCTCAACACTCACTCGGAACGACTGCCCGAGCCAGACTCCTCTGCTGCGTACGTCCGCCGTGGGTACCACTGGCAGTGGTGGGACAACCGGAACGATCACCCACATACTGGGCTGATGAGCTCCTCGTCTTCGACAGAGCCGCTGGTGACGGCGGACGAGGACGAAGGTCGCGAGCTGGGGCGCTTCCTGGCTGCGAAGCGAGCTCGGATCCGACCGGGCGACGTCGGGCTACCGGGTGGCGGGCGTCGGCGGGTGCCGGGGCTACGTCGCGAGGAGGTCGCGATGCTCGCCGGCGTCTCCCCGGCCTACTACACGCGGCTCGAACAGGGCGACGTCGGTCGTGTGTCCGACGAGGTCGTCGGCGCGCTCGCGCAGGCACTCCACCTCAGCCACGCGGAGACCGACCACTTCTTCCGGCTCGCGAACCCGCGAGGAGAAGCACGCCGGCAAGCGTGCAGCCGCACCGCAGTCCGGCCAGCGCTGCAGGGGCTGCTGGACGTGCTCGTCGACGTGCCGGCACTGGTCATCGGCCGCCGGTCGGACATCCTGGCATGGAACGGACTCGGGTCGATCGTGTTCGGCGGGCTCCACGACCTGCCCCGCGAGGAGCGGAACCTGGCACGGCTCGTGTTCCTCGACCCGACGTACCGGGACCTGTTCGTCGACTGGGACCAGAAGGCCGCCGACGTCGTCGGGCAGCTCCGGGTGGACGCCGGCTTCCACCCGAGCGATCCGCACCTTTCGGCCCTCGTCGGCGAGCTCGCCGTGCGGAGCGAGCCGTTCGCACGCCTCTGGGCCCGGCACGAGATCCGGGAACGCTGCCACGGCGTCCAGCAGCTGCGCCACACCGAGGTCGGCCTGCTCGACCTGCACGTCGAGACCTTCCGCGTCGCCGGAGAAGACGACAAGAGCCTCGTCACCTACCGGGCCGCACCGGGGTCGACGACGCTGGAGTCGTTGCGCATGCTCGGCAGCTGGGCCGCAGCGGCCTGAACCTCCTGGTTCGCGGCGCACACGGAGCTTCGGGGGTCAGAGTCGGTTGCGATGAGGGCGCCGACGGACCCGAACCGTGTCTTCCCTCATAGCGGAGCGGGAGCATGACCCGAATCAGCGCTCCCGCACCCGCCGTGAGCCCCTGAGCCCGCCCGGCGGTCCGGTACTCGGCCCGCCAGTCGACGTGTTCTCAGTAAGGGCCTGTTTCCGCCGATCTCCGAGGATCCAGGCGACTTGCCAGGTTGGTTGAATCCGTGAACGACTTTCTAGCCGTGAGACGCGGGTCTGGTTCAATCCGTGAACAATCGGCATCGAAGGGTGCCGGATCGGGGGCCGAACCGGACCACGATCAATCGGCAGAAAGGGACGCAGACACCAGTCGCATCTGCTTCCATGGCCACTCGCGGATGTTCACCGATCACTGACGGATAGTCGCGGACCCGATCGAAAGGTCCACCATGAGCAGCCTCGCCCACTCCCTGCAGACCGGAGAACCGACGCCGGACGACGATGGTCCCGCCACACTCATGGCGGCGATGTCGGCGATGCAGACTGCCGACGCCCTCCTGCGGTGGCGACTCCGCGATCGTCTCACGCTCCGCGCCAACGAGATCATGGCGCTCGAGTTCGTCATGCGCCTCGACCACCTGAGGGAGCCCGTCCGGGCGACCGACGTCGCGAACGCACTCGGGGTGAGCCGTGGTGCGAGCACCATCATCCTCGCCAGGCTCGTCGAACGCGGCTACCTCACGCGGACCAGCAACCCGCGCGACGGACGCGGCCACCACTTCCACTTCACGGAGGTCGCGGCGCGCGAAGTGGCCGAAGCGGTCGGCGACCCCCGGCACGAGATCGACGCACTCGTGTCCGGGCTGTCCCCCCGAGAGTCACGACGGATCACCGCGCTCCTCATCGCGATCACCGGGACGCTCGACCGCGGGGGCGTCGTCCAGCCGACCTGAGCACATCCCGACGAGCACATCCGCGTCGCGCGCCTCCTAGGATCCGATGCCGAGGTGCGCACCGCCGGCGACGTCGAGGGAGACTCCCGTGACGTACCGGTTCGCCGGGTCGGTGAGGAAGGTGATCGCGCTGGCGACCTCGTCGGGTTCGGCGAAACGCTGCATCGGGAGTTGCGCGGCGCGGGCGTCGCGAGCGGCCTGGGCGGATCCGGACTGGTCGGCGAGTTGCGACCACAGCGGCGTGTTCACCGGCCCGGGGTTCACGGCGTTCACCGAGATGCCAGCCGGTCCGAGGATCTTCGCCATCGACCACATGATGTGGAGCACCGCGATCTTGCTGGCGTTGTAGGGCAGGTAGTCGACCCGCGCTTCCTTCGCGGCCACGGACGACAGCAGCAGGATGGTGCCAGTGGTGCCTGCGTCGCGCATCGTGTTCGCGACCTCGCGGGTGATGGTGAAGGTACCGGTGGCGTTGATGCGCATGATGCGCTCGAACTCCTCGGTCGTCGTCACGAGTGGGTCCGGGGTCCCGCCGAGCACGCCCGCGGCGTGCACGAGAACGTCGACGCGGCCGTGCTCGGCGACGACCTGCCGGACGACGTCCGCGGTGCGCTGCTCGTCGGTGACGTCGAGCTCGAGGAACCCGTCGATGTCCTGGCCGTCGAGCGGGGCGCGGTCTGCTCCGACGACGAGGTCGCCGCGAGCACGGAGCGCGGTGACCACGGCGGCGCCGATCCCGCCGCTCGAGCCGGTAACGAGCGCGATCTGGCTGTCCGCCGTCGCTGCTACTGCTTCGCTCTGCTGGACCATGTGCGTCCTTCCTGTTCCTCGGTCGGCAGCCCTGCCGCGGCGAGGATCCGATCGAGGAGTTGTTGGGTCTTCACTGCTTCCCATCCGGAGGTGAGGGGTTGCTGCCGGTCGCGGAGGCGGTCGAGGAAGTGGCGGACGGCGTCGGCGAACCCGAAGCTCTCCGTCGCCGTCGCCCACCCGAAGGCCTCGGGGCTCATCGACCGCACGGTGCGGACACCGTCGACGGTCACCGCGACGGAGTCGGGTGCGATGACCTCGGCGGAGCGCTTCTGTCCGTACGCGTCGAGCTTCTCGCCCCAGGCGCCGGCGGCACGGGCCGCCACGAGGACGCCGGTGTTGCCGGTCGAGAACCGGACGAGTGCCGCGGTGCCGTCCTCCTCCCACTGGTCCGTCCCGGCAGCCGCAGCCGTCACATCGATGACGTCCCCGCCGCAGAACCACCGGAGCAGGTCCACCATGTGGATGGCGTTCTCGAAGGTCGCCCGGTACTCCGAGCCGGCGCGGTTCTTCTGCGCGACGCAGAACGATGCGCCCGACTCGCCGAACGCCTCGCGCGCGGCGACGTAGACCGGGGCGAAGCGTCGGTTGAGCCCGACCATGAGGACTCGACCGTGCTCGTCGGCGAGTTCGGCGAGGCGGACCGAGTCGGCGGTGGAGGTGGCGAGGGGCTTTTCGCAGAACACGTCGACACCGGCACGGAGCGCGCTCTCGACGGCGGCGACGTGCTCGGAGCGCGGGGTGAGGACGAAGACTGCGTCGAGCGTCTCGGCTGCGAGCATCTCGTCGACACCGCGGTACACCGCGCCGAACCCCCACCGCCGCTGCAGAGCGCTCGGGTCGTCGCGCCGCGAGACCAGCGCGCGCAGCTCGACGTCGTCACGCTGCACGAGGGTCGGCAGCTGCGCGATGCTGGCGATGTTGCCGGCACCGACCACGCCGATGCGGAGCGCGCTCACGAGCGGACCCCGGCGCCCTGGTCGGCGTCGTGCAGCTCGAGCTGGAGCAGCAGGTTCCGCAGGTGTTCGGCGCCCCGCCGGAACCCGGTCTCCGGGTCGTCGAGGTCCTGAGGGTGCCACCGGTACTCGTACTCGAGGGAGAGCACGTCGTCGTAGCCGACCTCGCGCAGGCGTCGGAGGATCCGCGACCAGGCGAGCGAACCGTCGCCGACGACGCGTGACGTCACGGCGCGCTCCTCGGCGTGCACCCGGGCCGTCTCCGAGGCGACGAACGGAGCGTCTGGGTCCTTGAACACGAGGTCCTTGACGTGCACGTGGCCGATGAGGTCCCCCTGCACGGCGAACGCCGCGTCGACGTCCTCGTCGTGGGTGAAGGTGAGGTTCGCCTGGTCGTAGAGGACCCGGACGGCGGGCGAGCCGACCGCGCGGACGAGGGCGGCCGTGTCCCGGGCGGTCTGGGTCATCGTGCCGAAGTGGTTCTCGGCGCAGAGCACGACACCGGCATCGGCGGCCGGGCCGGCGAGGTCCTGGAAGGAGCGGACGAGCTGCGACCAGTGCGCCGCGTGGTCCTGCTGATCCGGCTGCCACGCTCCGGAGTACACGCGCACACGGTTTGCACCGATCATGTGCGCGGTGTCGATCGCGGATCGCAGTTCGTCCACCGCGCCGCTGCGGACCCGATCATCGGTGGCGTTGATCGCGGTCGTGTACGGGGTGAGTCCGACGATCGGGATCCCCTCTCCGTCCGCGACCCGGGCCGCCTCGGCCGCGGCAGCCGCGTCACGGACCGGTAGGCCGCTCCGGTAGTCGTCCTGGTAGATGACCTCGGCGGCGTCCAGGCCGGCGCGGCGGAACAGTCGCAGTGCTTCCGGAACGGTCTGGTCGGGCGTGCCGAGCGTGTGGCCGGCGATCTTCATGGGAGGTCCTTCGTGGTCGTGGTGGTCGGCGTCGTCCAGTCGGCTGGTCCGACCAGGCGTGGAGGGTCCTGCACCCGTGAGCGGTCGACGAACTCGAGGATGAGTCCCCAGTCGGTCCGCGCGTAGACCCAGCGGTTCCCGGCGACCGCGGGGCTGTCGCCCCCGACCTCCTTGCGGTGCCCGAGCACCTCGACGCTCGGGTGCTCCGCGATGGCGTCGACGACGGCGTCGACGTCCTCGACCACGAAGCAGAGGTGGTGGCCGCCGGCGTCGCTCGCACGGGGGAACACCGCGGACCGGTCGTCGCTCCACCACTGGAACAACTCGATGTTGAGGTTCGGCGGCAGACGGAGCATGGCCAGCTCGAGACGCGCGTCCGCGGGCACACCGAAGTGCAGCGGCATGAACGACTCGTCGGGTCCCCGAGTGGAACGGTAGAGCTCCTCGGCGCCGAGCACACCGGTGAAGAAGGCGACGGCTGCCTCGAGGTCGGGGACGGTGAACGCGGTGTGGTCCACCCAGCGCAGACCCGGCAGCGTCCGGAAGTCGGTCATGATCGGGGTCCTGAGGTCGAGGATCGGATGAGCAGGGACGGTGGGAGCACCTCGTGTCGGACGGGACTGCCGTCGAGGAGGCCCTCGCCGAGGTCGACCGCGATGCGCCCGAGGTCCCCGACGGGCTGTCGGACACTGGTGAGCCGGGGCGCCACGTGCGCGCCGAGGTCGAGCCCGTCGAACCCGACGACCGACACCTCGTCCGGCACCCGGTGACCGCGCGCTTCGAGCTCGGCGATCACGGCGAACGCGATGACGTCGTTCGATGCGATGATCGCGGTGGCGCGGACCGACTCGGCGAGCCAGTGATCGACGATGCCGCGGCCGAGTTCGACGCCGTCCGGGGCACCGAGCACGAGCGGCGCGACGCCGTGTCCAGCCGCGATCTCCTCGTACGCCTCGTGCCGGTCCTGCGCCGTGTAGGTGCCGACGATGCCCGGGGCGTACGCGATGGCACGGTGCCCGAGCAGCGCGAGGTGCTCGAACGCGAGCTCGACGCCCCGGCGGCTGTCCACCGTCACCGTCGGTACCTTCGGGTCGTCCTCCACCCGATCGAGCACGACGACCCGGTTCCCCGAACCGTAGGTCCGCAACGCCTCGAGATCGACGCGGGTGGACGGAGCGACGATGCCGAACGGCGAGTACATCGCCTGCATCGCGGTGACGTACCCGGCCGTGGAGCTGCTGTCGTTCTCGGTGACGCAGAGCACGAGCTGGTAGCCGCGCTGTTCCGCCGCCGCAGCCGTCGCGCGGGCGAGCTCGGCGAAGAAGGGGTTCGTGATGTCCGGGATGACCAGCGGCACGAGTGTGCTCGACCGGCGGCGGAGGGCTTGGGCGAGCGGGTTCGTGGAGTACCCGAGCTCTGCCGCGACCCGGAGCACGTGTTCGCGGGTCTGCGCCCGGACGGCGGACGGGTTCGAGAACGCACGGGAGACGGTCGAACGGTGGACACCCGCCGCTGCCGCGACGTCGTCGATGCTCGCGTCGGTCATCGCTGCACCCCCTCGGTTCCGCCGCCGTGCCAGATGTGGACCATCGTGTCCTCCAGGTCGTCGAGCGTGGGCATGCCACGGAACCCGTCGGCGAGCGAATCGGCGACCGCGTCGACGAACCGCGTGTAGAGCGGGTCGCTGTCGACGTCGATCACGGTCTGCTCCGTGACGCCGGCGGTCCCGGTGAACCGCGCCGTCCCGTCCGTGTCGATCGAGACGAACCCGTCCGTGCCGGCGGCGGTGAAACTGCAGTAGCGCTTGGTGGGCGCGTCCGGGAAGGCGTAGCCGACCTCGATGACGGCCTCGGCACCGGCGTCGGTCGTGAGCACCAGTGTGGCGTGGTCCTCGACGGCCTCGCCGTGCAGCGCGTGACTGCGCGATCGCAGGGAGACCGCCGCCGGACCGAGGTGCTGGAGCGCGAGGTCGACGAAGTGCGGGCCGAGGTTGACGAGCGCTCCGCCGCCGGCGCGCGCCGGGTCGAGCATCCAGGGGCTCCCGCCGTGGCGGTACCGGCTCGGCGGACCGGCGATGAACGACGCGCGCTCGTAGCGGATCCGACCGGCCTTGCGGAGCCAGGCATCGACCGGGCCGCCGCGCTGCACCAGTGCGACCGTGGCCGGGACGTCTGCGGCGTGTGCGGCGGCCACGACGGAGCGGAGTTCCGTCAGGTCCACGCCGAGCGGCTTCTCCACGGCGAACGGGGTCCCGCGGTCGACGAGCGTCCGGCAGACAGCTGCGACCTCGTCGTGCGGGCTGAGGACGTAGGCCAGATCGATGTCCGGGAACGCGAGCGCCTCGTCGACCGACGCGACGATCGGGGCGCCCCAGGCGGCACCGTCGGCGACGGCGGCGGGCTGGGCGTCCTGGACGGCGAGCACGTCGTGCCGACGCAGGACGGCGTCGCGGTACAGCGGCGTGTGCCAGTGCGAAGCGCCCAGGACGACGGCACGGCTGCGGCCGGGTTCGCGGGGTGCGGGTGCGCTGGTCACGTGACTTCCTCGTCGTTGCGGAGCATTTCTGAGATCGATTGCTGAGATCGATTGCAGTGATCGTGCCACGCAGACCGAAACGGTGTCAAGGCTGGGAGGTCGCTGAGTCGACGGCGTCCGAAAAGTGGTGTATCCACTTGACCCATGCCTCAGAAACTCGACGTCCTCAACACCATCCGCGACTCCGGCAACGTGCTCATCGTGCGCCTCGACACCGCCGACAAGGCCTTCGACGCCGCTTCGGCCGCGGTCGAGGGCGGCATCCGCGCCCTCGAGATCACGCTCTCGATCCCCGGAGCGCTGCGGGTCATCGAACGGCTCTCGGAACGCTTCGCCGATCGCGACGTCGTGTTCGGCGCCGGCACCGTCCTGGACGAGCACGCGGCGTGGGCGAGCATCCAGGCCGGCGCACGGTTCCTCGTCAGCCCGAACCTCAACCCGGCCATGATCCGGGTCGCGAACCGCTACCAGGTCGCGACGATCAGCGGTGCCTACACGCCCACCGAGGTGCTCGACACGGCCGAAGCCGGTTCGGACATGGTGAAGATCTTCCCGACCGAGGCCGGCGGGATCCCGTACGTCAAGGCCATGCTCGCACCGCTCGCACAGATCCCGATGGTGCCGGCCGGCGGCGTGACGACCGCGAACGTCGGTGAGTGGTTCGCCGCCGGGGTCACGGCCGTCGGTGTCGGCAGTGCCATCACGAAGGCTGGCGGCCCCGAAGGCGACACCACGAAGATCACCGCGGCCGCTGCGGAGTTCGTCGAGGCGATCGAGCGGGCACGGAGGTGACGGGAGCGCTGCCCAGCGCCTTCATCACGCTCGGAGGCGCAGGGTCCGGCAAGAGCACCGTGTCGAAAGAGCTCAGCCGGATGACCGGAGCGGTGTACCTCGACAAGGACACGATGTCCGGCGCCCTGGTCCAGGCGTCCCTCGAGGCACTCGGACACGACCCCACGGATCGCGAGTCGAACCCGACGTACGTCGAGCGGATCATGCCGCTCGAGTACCGGACGCTGTTCGCCGTGGCCGCGGACAACCTGGCGCTCGGCCACTCGGTGGTGCTCGATGCGCCGTTCGTCGCCTACCTCGACGATCCGGCGTTCCTGTCACGGTCGACGGTCGCTGCCGGCTGGCCCGCCACGAACGTCCACGTCGTCCACGTCCGCGTCTCGGCCGAGATCGTCCGGGCCCGGCTCCAGGAGCGAGGGCTCGATCGGGACCGCGCGAAGCTCGCGGACTGGGACACGTACTGGGCGCGGTTCGGTGAACGCACCTGCACCTGGGACGGGGCGCACCACGCCACGATCCGCAACCTCGACGCGGCGCAGGCCGCCGTCGACCTCGAGCACCTCGTGAGCCAGACGAGCGCTTGACAGGCCCTGCGGGCCGTGCAATGGTCTGTAACAGCGTTACCTAGTAACGCTGTTACAGACCCGATGATGAGGAGAGGCAATGGCGCTCCAGGACGATGTCACCAACGGCATGAAGGTGCTGCACCTGCTCGCACCCGAAGCCGACGGCCTCGGCGTCAGCCAGGTCGCGACCAGCCTCGGTCTCAACAAGGCGATCGCGCACCGTCTGCTCGCCGCCCTCGTCGCGGCCGGCTACGTTGCCCAGAATCCGAAGACCTCGGCCTACTCGGCGACGCACCGGCTCGGTGCACTCGGACTCCTGCAGCTCTCGGCGTCCGGCATCGACACGTGGGCACAGCGCGAACTCGACGCTCTCGCCACCACCAGCGAGGAGCTCGTCCGCCTCGCGGTCGCGTCCTCCGACTCGCTGCAGTGGATCGCGAAGGCGCAGGGGTCGAACTCCTCCCTCCGGCTCGACCCGGTCATGGGCAGGGACGCCGTGCCGCACGCCACCGCTTCCGGCAAGGCTTGGCTCGCCACGCTCACCCCGGACGAGGTGCAGCGGGTCATCGACCAGCACCACCTCACCCCGCAGACCCCGCGGACCGTCGTCGACCCCGAGGCACTCGCCGAGGAGCTCGCGTCGGTGCGACACCGCGGGTACGCCACCACCTACGAGGAGATGGACCCGGGCATCAGTGCTGTCGCCGCCCCCATCTTCGGTGCCGGGCCTGACCGTCCCGCAACGGGCACGATCAGCATCGCCGGCCCGTCCGTGCGCATGACCCGGGCCCGTCTGGCCGACCTCGCACCGGCCGTCATCGCGGCTGCCGACGAGATCGCCGCCACCTGGCCGTCCTACGCGTACCTCACCTCGGAATCCGTCAGCGCGTAGACCGAACCCGCACCGCACCTCCCGAACCTCGCTTCCTCCCGCCCGTGGAGGTCCCCTTCTCCGGCGCGCCCTCGCGTCGAACCTCGGCGTGCCCCCGAACGCACGACGACCACTCGAACAGGAGAGTTCAATGACGACCTCGCACTCCACGTCGGACCCGTCCGCTCCGGACAGCACCGACCCCCTCGCACACAAGGGCCGCACGAAGAACCTCGTCGCCGGCACCGTCGGCCACTTCGTCGAGTGGTACGACTGGTACGTCTACGGCCTGCTCGCCGCGATCTTCTCCGCGCAGATCTTCCCCTCGCACTCCGCCTTCGCGTCGCTCATCGCCGCGTTCCTGACCTACGCCATCGGCTTCGTCGTCCGCCCGCTCAGCGGCATCATCATCTCGCCGATCGCCGACCGGTACGGACGACGCCGCATCATGGCACTCGGCATCTCGGGGATGGCGCTCGGCGCCCTGATCATCGGGCTGACGCCGCCGTACGCGACCGTGGGCGTCCTCGCCCCGATCATGTTCGTCGTCGCCAGGATCCTCCAGGGCATCTCCGCGGGCAGCGAGGGGCAGAGCGCCATCGCGTACCTCGTCGAGCACGCGCCCGCGAAGCGACGTGGCCTCTTCGGGTCCCTCACGAACCTCGCCAGCGGTCTCGCCACCCTCGCCGCGACCGGCGCCGCTGCGATCGTCACCTCGGCGTTCGCCCCCGAGGCGCTCGCGTCGTACGGGTGGCGGATCCCGTTCGTCTTCGGCGGGCTCATCGGCGTCATCGGTCTCATCATGCGAGCCCGGTCCGACGAATCCCCGGAGTTCGAAGCCAGTGCCGCAGTCGACCAGAAGTCCGCACCGAAGAAGCTGCTCGAGCTGCTGCGCAACCACCCCAAGGCGATCATCCAGACAGCCGCGCTGTCAGCGCCGGCCGTGGCCTACTACACGTGGGCGACGTTCCTGCCGACCTACGCCAACCTGACCTCCGGTCGGGACCTGTCGCAGACCCTCGCCGGCAGCGTCATCGGTCTGGTCCTGCTCGTGATCACCGTCCCGCTCACCGGCTACCTGTCGGACCGTCTCGGTCGCAGGAAGATCTTCCCCATCATCGGCGCGATCGGCATGGTCGTGCTCTTCTACCCGCTCCTGCTGCTCCTGAAGCAGCCCGGCTTCGGTGTCTACATCCTGGTCGCCGCCTCCGGATGGGTGGTCCTCGGCATCTGGCAGGCCGTCTACCCCACGATCCAGGCCGAGCTCTTCCCGGCGGCCGTCCGCGTCTCCGGCATCGGGTTCGCACACCAGATCGTCATCGCGGTCTTCGGGGGCACCGCACCGCTCATCGCGGCTGCGTTCGTGGGCTCCGGTCACCCGATGCTCGTCGCCGTCTACATGATCGTCATCGTCGCGATCTGCCTCGTCGTGTACTTCACCCTCCCCGAGACCGGCAGCCGGAACCCGCAGGCAACCGTCTCCGTGACGGACAGCATCGCCGTCGTCGAGGACAAGTCGGCGAAGAAGAAGGCCGACACGACGGACGTGCACAACGAGTCCTCGCAGGTCTGACCCGATCAGGACCCGGAACGACAGCGGCACAGAACCGAACGGAAGTCCCACATGATCATCAACACCTTCTCCTACCTCTGGTCCACGACGGCCACCGATGCGATCTCCGAGCTGATCGACCACGGCTACACGACGTTCGAGATCCCGATCAGCTCTCCGCACTGCTGGCCGGAGGAGATCGACGCCGCCGAACGCGCGTCGACGCGCACTCGACTCGACCAGGCGGGGGCGTCCATCCGGTCACTCAACGCCGGCGGGTACGACCTCAACCTCGCGAGCCCTGCGGCGAGCATGCGGCGCAAGAGCATCGAGCACATCGCGTCCGTGACCGACCTGGCCGCGGAGTGGGGCGCCCGGGACGTCGTCATCTCCCCCGGCACACGGCGGCCCATGATCTCGCCCACGGTCGACCAGGTGCACGGCTGGATGTACGAGAGCCTCGAGGAACTCCTCCCGATCGCCCGCCGAAGTGGACAGCGGCTCCTCTTCGAGAACACGCCGTACTGCTTCGCGCCGACGATCGGCGACCTCGCCCGGATCGTCAGCACCGTCGACGATGATGCGCTCCGCATCGTGTACGACGCCGCCAACGCTGCGTTCATCGAGGAGGACCCGGTCGCCGGTCTCCTCGCGCACGCCGACTCCATCGCGCTGATGCACGTCTCCGACACCGGCCTGGAGACCTGGGGGCACGACCCCATCGGTACCGGGATCATCGACTGGCGAGCGCTCGGCGCCGCGGTGGGCTCGACGATCGGCACCGAGAACGTCGTCCTCGAGGTCATCCGCGAAGAGAACCCGTTGCTCGAGTTCGACAAGGCGATGACCGAACTGCGCAGCACCGGCTGGGACGTCGCGGCCTGAGTGCCGCTCACGATCCCCGACACGAAGAAGGAGAAACCCATGAGAGCTCTGGTCACTGGCGGAAGCAGCGGCATCGGCGCGGCGGCGAGCGTCCGACTCGCAGAAGCGGCGTTGGCCCGCGGCGAGCAAGCGATGATCGCGGTCGCAGGGCACGAGGCGAACGAGCGCCAGCAGGAGGTCCTCCAGACCATCCAGAGGATGGGTGGTACCGCCATCGCCCTGAGCGGGAACCTCGGCGACCCTGCGGTCCCCAGTCGACTCGTCGAGGACACCGTGGACGCGTTCGGCGGTCTGGACGCTCTCGTCGCGAACGCCGGGGTCGCGAACCCTGCGCCACTGAACGACGTCAGCCTCGAGGACTGGGACGAGATGTTCGCGGTCAACCTCCGCGGCGCGTGGCTCCTGGCGAAGGCGAGCTTCGAGTACCTGCAGGCCAGCGGTGGCTCCGCGTGCTTCACTTCGTCGATGTCCGGACAGCTCCCCCACGCCGGCTCCGGACCGTACAGCCCCACCAAGGCGGCGTTGACCCTGATGGCGCAGACGTTCGCCCTCGAGTGGGCGCCCGAAGGGGTCCGCGTGAACGTGGTGTCCCCGGGCATGACCCGGACCGCGATGACCGAGAAGATGTACCTGGACCCGGACGTGAAAGCTGCTCGGGAGGAGATCATCCCCATGCACCGCATCGGCGAACCCGTCGACATCGCCAACGTCATCGAGTTCCTCGTCAGCCCTCTGGCCAGCTACGTCACCGGGCAGGACGTCTGCGTCGACGGAGGGTTCTCGAAGTCGATCCTCAGCCACATCCCCGGACGGCCGAGTTCGAAGTGACACCAACCCGCTGGGCCACGACAGCACCGTAGACGGAACGCTCGGCCTCCGAGAACACAGAAGCCCACCGAGATCCTCGGTGGGCTTCTGTCGTCGTGTCAGACACGTTTCGGTCGGGCTGACAGGATTTGAACCTGCGACCCCTTGACCCCCAGTCAAGTGCGCTACCAAGCTGCGCCACAGCCCGCGAGTTCCGGAGAACTCAGGATCCCGGAGGATCCTCGCCCGCGTCCGACCGGAGCGCGAGCGACCGGTCCAGCATAGCGGACGTCGGACCCCCTCCGTGCCACGGCGAGTCGGAGCAACGCGACCCGAACGACACGCTCAGTCCGGCCGCACCACCTCGCGCCGCGCCGCCAACCACGGCAACCCGAGCCCGACGAGCAACCCGCCGGCCCCGTCCGCCGCCAGGTCCCCGATCGTGTCGTCGTACCCGACGAAGATCTTCGAGTCGACGAAGTTGTGCCCGAGCCACTCCCCCATCTCCCACGCGGCCCCGATGGCGAGTCCCGCACACAGTCCGAGGATCGCGACGACCACTCGTCGCTCCCCGTCCGGCGCCGGCACCGCGCGCAGGTCCGACCCGATGACGTACAGCACGGCGGCGAGCAGCCCCGTCAGGACGACGTGCATGAACTTGTCCCACAGGAACACGCTCGTGTACCACTCGAGCACGCTCGACCACCCGGCGAGGAGCACGAGGACGCACACGGCGAGGTCGAACGCGGGCCGGAGCCCGAGCATCCGGGGCACCACGACCCCGAGCAGCGACAGCGCCATCACCGGCAGCGCGGTCCCGCCCCATCCGATGCTCGCGACGACCAGGCTGACGAGCGTCAGGGCACGCACCACGTCGGCCGCCAGGAACCGCGGCCGCAGGAACGTCGGCCCGAGCGTGGCGATCACGACGCCCACCGCACGACCGCGTGCACGGCAGCGTGGTCGGACGGCCACACGCCGCCCGGCCGCCGGTTCGACACGGCGACCCGCTCGACGGTCGCGTCCGGCGTCACGAGGACACCGTCGATGCGCCGGCCGCCGACACGCGGACTCCCGTAGTGCGGGTACGTCCCGTACGGCTCACCCACCTGCCGGGAGGCCCGTCCCCAGCTGTCGACGACACCAGCGTCCGCCAGTGCTCGCCATGGTGCGGATCCTGCCGGGCTGTTCCAGTCGGCCATCACGACGGCGGGCAGGCCGCGCTGTCGCACGATCCGGCCGAGCAGTTCGGCGGATCGCAGCCGGGCCCACGGCGAGGCGACGTCGAGGTGGGTGGCGATCGCCAGGAACCGGACGCCGGTCGCGCGGTCGTCGACGACGGCGCCGACGGCGTGCCGGGGGAACAACGTGGCCCACGAGCGGGATCCCGGACGGTGCGGCGTGCGGGAGAGCGCCCACGTGCGGCGCTCGACGATGTCGAGGCGGGAGCGGTCGAGGAAGAGCCCGACCTGTTCGCCACCGCCGCGCGCGCCGCGCCCGGCCAGGACGGGCTCCCAACCGGACCCGAGGCCGGCCGTCAGGTCGTCCGCCTGCGCGGGGAGGGCCTCCTGGACGGCGAGGACGGTGGGCGCTTCGGACGTGACGAGCGCGGCGATCGCGTCGCGGCGACGCTCCCAGGCGTCCGGATGCGCGGGCGGCCGCGGCACGCGGCGCCGCACGTTCAGGGTCATGCAGTGGACCTCGGGCGACCGGACGGCTCCGATGAGAGGGTGGTCGTCGGGGTGGTGGGGCATGCCTCCCTTCTACGAGACGACACCCGTCGGATTCCCAGGGACCTCTCCGCGTGGCTCGTAGGGTGGCCCGATGCGTTCTCGTCCCACCCCTCGTGTCCTCGTCGCGATCGCGGTCTCCGGACTGCTGCTCGGAGCCGCCGGGTGCACGTCCAGCGGGCCGGACACGAGCCGCCCGACGTTGGCGAAGGCCTCGGCCGACACCGTCACGGTGGCCGATGCCTCGGACGCCGCAGCCCGGTCCGTCCGCGTCAGCACGGCCCTGTTCGCGAGTGCTCCGGGAGCGGTCGTCGCCCGGGCCGGCGACACCGACGGGGTCCGTGACGCCGCCAAGGCTGCGGCGAGCGCCCACGTCCCGGTGCTGCTGACGACCAAGAACACGAGCGCTGCCGTCGCCCGCGAACTCGACCGGCTCGGGGCCGGCTGGTACCAGGCAGAGGGCGACGTGTCGGTCGACACGGACGTCGAACAGCGGAAGGCGCCGGAGGGTGGCGACGCGCCGGAGTCGACCCGGGCCTCCCGGCAGGCGACCGTGGTGGTGGCGGACGCCAGTGCGGACGCCGCTGCCGTGGCGACCGCGAAGGCCGCCGGCGCTCGTGTGGTGACCATGCCGAAGGGCGTGACCGACCCGGCTGCCGCACCCGAGGTGGTGACGGCGCTGCACGAGCGGGCGAAGCACCCGACCGTCCTGGTCGGTGCGGCGTTCGACGCGCTGCAGGACCCGGAGTGGACGGTGCGGGCAGCCGAGGGCGGGTTCCAGCTGCGGAACGGCGGCCAGCGGCCGTTCGACGGGCACCGGTACGTCGCGCTGTACGGGGCTCCCGGGGCGCCGGCGCTGGGCGTGCTCGGCGAGCAGGGGCCGGAGGCCACCGTCCGGCGTGCTGAGCAGGTCGCGAAGCCGTACCGGGCGGAGTCCGACGAGCTCGTGACGCCCGCGATGGAGGTCATCGCGACCGTCGCCGCCGGGGACGCCGGAGCCGACGGCGACTACTCGACGGAGCTGCCGGTCTCGACGCTCGAGCCCTACGTCGATGCCGCCCACGACGCCGACATGCCCGTCATCATCGACCTGCAGCCGGGCCGCTCGGACTTCCTGTCGCAGGCCAAGAAGTACGAGTCGCTGCTGGAGAAGCCCGGTGTCTGGCTCGCGCTCGACCCGGAGTGGCGGCTGACGAAGGACCAGGTGCCCCTGCAGCAGATCGGGAGTGTCTCGGCGTCCGAGGTGAACGAGGTCTCCTCGTGGCTGGCTGCGCTCGTGCGCAAGGAACGGCTGCCGCCGAAGGCCCTGGTGCTGCACCAGTTCCGGCTGTCGATGATCCAGGACCGTTCCACGCTCGAGACCCACCCGGAGCTCGACATGCTCGTGCACGTCGACGGGCAGGGCTCGCAGCCGGACAAGCAGGCGACGTGGAAGGCGCTGCACCAGGGCGCGCCCGAGGGCCTGCACTGGGGCTGGAAGAACTTCTACGACGAGGACACGCCCATGCTGACGCCATCGCAGACCATGCAGGACGTGCAGCCGACGCCGTCGTTGGTCACCTACCAGTAAGCGCGTTCCGTCGCGCTGTCCACAGATAGGAGGCGCGGGTCGGGTTTCGTCGGTCGGTGCTGACAGCATGGGGGCATGGACACCCCCACCGCCGCTCCGTCTGTCGTCTCGCCGTCTGCAGACATCGCCGCCGAGGCACAGCAGGCGCTCGCTGCGCTCACGGGGCGCCCCGACGCGGTCTTCCACCCCGGCCAGCTCGAGGCGATCTCCGCCCTGGTCGAGCACCGACAGCGTGCCCTGGTCGTGCAGCGCACCGGGTGGGGCAAGTCCGCCGTGTACTTCCTCGCGACCCTGCTGCTCCGTCGCCGTGGTGGCGGCCCGACCGTCCTGGTCTCGCCGCTGCTGGCGCTGATGCGCGATCAGGTGGCAGCGGCTGCCCGCGCGGGGGTCCGTGCGGTGTCGATCAACTCCGCGAACGCGCACGAGTGGGGCGAGACCCAG
This sequence comes from Curtobacterium sp. ABR8, assembly GCF_057812125.1. Taxonomy (NCBI): domain Bacteria; kingdom Bacillati; phylum Actinomycetota; class Actinomycetes; order Micrococcales; family Microbacteriaceae; genus Curtobacterium; species Curtobacterium sp. ABR8. The sequence continues at coordinate 1,472,123 of NZ_CM173818.1, read as the reverse complement.
GCAGCCCTTGCCCGTGACGAGGTCGACGTGCTCCTCGTCTCCCCCGAGCGCCTGAACAACCCGAAGTTCCGCGACGAGCAGATGCCGACCCTGATCGCCCGGATGGGCATGCTCGTGGTCGACGAAGCGCACTGCATCTCGGACTGGGGCCACGACTTCCGACCGGACTACCGCCGCTTGGCCGAGCTCATCCGCTCGCTCCCCCACGGCGTCCCCGTCCTGGCGACGACCGCGACGGCGAACGAGCGCGTGGTCGAGGACGTCGCCGAGCAGCTGACCGCCGGCCCGGCCGACCCGGTGTTCACCATCCGCGGGTCGCTCGCCCGGGCATCGCTGCGGCTCGGCGTGCTGACGCTTCCGGATGCCCGGCAGCGGCTCGGCTGGCTGCTCGCGCACCTCGGCGACCTGCCCGGCAGCGGCATCATCTACACGCTCACGGTCTCGGCGGCCGAGGACATCGCCCGACTGCTGCGCGACAACGGGTACGCCGTCCGCGCCTACACGGGGCGCACCGACACCGACGAGCGGGAGCAGCTCGAGCAGCAGCTCAAGGGCAACGAACTGAAGGCCCTGGTCGCCACGAGTGCGCTCGGCATGGGGTTCGACAAGCCGGACCTCGGGTTCGTCGTGCACGTCGGTGCTCCCTCGTCGCCCGTCGCCTACTACCAGCAGATCGGTCGTGCGGGGCGTGCCACCGACAACGCCGACGTGCTGCTGCTGCCCGGGCGTGAGGACCGCGAGATCTGGCAGTACTTCGCCAGCGCGTCGATGCCGACCGAGGCCCGCGCTTCGGCCGTGCTCGGCGCCCTGTCCACCGACACCGCGATGTCGACGGTCGCCCTCGAGGGCCTGGTCGACATCAAGCGCTCGACCCTCGAACTCCTGCTCAAGGTGCTCGACGTCGACGGGGCGGTCCGACGCGTCACCGGCGGCTGGGTCTCGACCGGACAGCCGTGGCAGTACGACGCCCCGCGGTACGAGCGGGTCGCTGCGGCACGCGCTGCCGAGGCCGCGTCGATGCTCGACTACGAGTCCACCTCGGCCTGCCGCATGCAGCTGCTGCAGCAGGACCTCGACGACCCCTCCGCGGAGCCCTGCGGTCGTTGCGACAACTGCGCCGGGGCGTGGTTCCCGACCTCGGTCTCCGACTCGGATTCGTCCGGTGCGGCTGCCGCGCTCGACAAGGTCGGCGTCGAGATCGCCCCGCGTGCCCAGTGGCCCTCGGGGATGTCGTCGCTCGGGGTCTCGGTGCGGGGCAAGATCGGCGCCGACGAGCTCGTGCAGCCCGGCCGCGCGGTGGCGCGTCTGACCGACCTCGGCTGGGGCGGACCGCTGCGTGCACTGTTCTCGCCGTCCTCACCCGACGCCCCGATCTCGCGCGAGCTCGTCGACGGCTGTGTGCGGGCGCTCAAGGACTGGCCGTGGGAGACCCGGCCGACCGGCGTCGTGGCGATGTCATCGCGGTCACGGCCGCAGCTCGTGGGGTCGCTCGCTCAGGCGCTGTCGACGATCGGGCGGCTGCAGTTCCTCGGCACGCTCGACCGGAACGGCGGCACACCCCGCGGCGACGGTGCGACGAACAGCGCCTACCGGTTGTCCGGCGTCTGGGACACGTTCCAGGTCGGGCCGGAACTCGCGGAAGCGCTGCAGTCGCACCAGGGCCCGGTGCTGCTCGTCGACGACCTGGTCGACAGCCGGTGGACGGTGACCGTCGCGGGCCGCGAACTCCGGCGTGCCGGGGCCGCCGCCGTGCTGCCCTTCGCGCTGGCCACGGTCGCGTAGCCGCCGCGGGCGCTAGCGGCGGGCGGGCTTGGGGAACGTGGCGCGCATGTGGTCGGTGGTGAGCACGTCGCCGATGCCGATCATGAGCAGTGAGAACACGATCTGCTCGATCACCATCCAGAACGGGTACAGCCCGGGGATCGCCGCCACGATGAGCGTCACGATCGGGAAGATCCGGCTGAACAACCGCACCCGCTGGTACGCCCAGTAGTACCCGAGCTGCGCCCGCCACGCGAACACGTACAGCGTCAGGGTGATGAGCAGCACGACCGTCGCCCGGAACCACACCGCCCACGGCACGGTCTCCCCCGCGCGCGTCAGCAGCACGGCTACGACGATGGCAGCGAGTCCGACGATCGTCTCGGCGACGAGCAGCCACCGGATCCAGCGGAACGACCGAACGGTGTCGGGGTGCTCGAGCATGTCCTGCCGGATGACGTACCCGCCCTGACGGCCTCCGGCCAGCCGGTCGAGCCGCAACCGGCACCACAGACGGTCGGCGAGGCCACCGAGTCCGTCGTTGCGCTGCGTCACCAGTACATCGTGCCGCATCGAGCGACCGCCGACGTACCGCGCCGACCGCTCAGTCGCTCGGCACGAGCGCCGCGCCACCCAACACCGTGCCGGTCGCCGCGTCGAGCAGGACGAGGGAACGGACCTCGTCGGGCAACGTCCACGGTTCGCCGAGCACGACCGTCAGCCCCTCTTCGAGACCGGCGGCCTGGAAGACGTCGAAGGACTCCCCCGCCGGCGTCCACGTCGGGTCCTCCCCGCCCGTCACGGTCCCACCGGACAACACGACGTCGACCGGCCCCGTCGTCCCCGTCTTCAGGTGCGCGATCTCGACCGCGAGGGTGGCGTCACTCGTGTTCCCCGCGATGTGGACGTGGCCCGAGGCAGCGGCGCCGTCGATGCCGACGATGTCCCCGGAGACCGGCGGGACACGGCGCCACCACGGCTCGATCGGCGACGCGTCGACCGGTTGCACGGCCGGGGACTCCTCCGGCAGGGGTGCGCCCAGGCCGTTCGACGGCCGCAGCCCTTCCGAGGGGGACTGCGCTGGTTCGGGGACGGCTCGATCGGAACGGGTGACGAGGCCTTCCTCGGCTGGGCCGTGCGAGACCGTCCAGAGCGACACCGAGCCGACGACGACCACGGCGACGAGGGCTCCCACCAGGGCGAGCCGACGTCGGTCCGTTCCCCACCGCCCGATGCGCACGCTCCCATGGTGCCGCACCGACGCTGCGGACGCGATCCGGGCCTCCCGGCCGAACGCGCCGGACAGTGCGACGAACGCACAACGCGCCCCGTGCAGACGAGACGCGTTGTGTGTGGTGCGGCTGCGACTCAGCGCTTCCGGCGCTCGCGCACCCGCATGTTGACGTTGATCGGGGTGCCGGAGAAGCCCCAGACCTCGCGGAGGCGACGGGTGATGAACCGTCGGTACTGCGGGTCGAGGAACGCCGAGGTGAACAGCACGAACGTCGGCGGCTGGCTCGACGCCTGGGTCCCGAACAGGATGCGGGGCTGCTTGCCGCCGCGCACGGGGTGGGGGTGCTCCTGGACGAGCTCGGCGATGAAGGCGTTGACCTTGCCGGTGGGGATGCGGGTGTCCCACGACTCGAGGGCGGTCTCGAGCGCCGGCACGAGCTTCTCGAGGTGACGGCCGGTGCGGGCGGAGATGTTCACGCGCGGGGCCCAGGCGACGTGCGCCAGGTCCTGCTCGATCTCGCGCTCGAGGTAGCGGCGACGTTCGTCGTCGAGCAGGTCCCACTTGTTGTAGGCCAGGACGAGCGCACGGCCGGACTCGAGCACCAGGTCGATGATGCGGAGGTCCTGCACGGACACCGGCTCGGTGACGTCGAGGACGACGACGGCGACCTCGGCCTTCTCGAGTGCCGCGGTGGTGCGGAGCGACGCGTAGAAGTCGGCGCCCTGCTGCATGTGGACGCGCTTCCGGATGCCGGCGGTGTCGACGAACCGCCACACCTTGCCGCCGAGCTCGATCTGCTCGTCCACCGGGTCGCGGGTGGTGCCGGCGATGTCGTTCACGACGACGCGCTCTTCACCGGCGGCCTTGTTGAGCAGCGAGCTCTTGCCGACGTTCGGGCGGCCGAGGATCGCGACGCGGCGGGGACCGCCGACCTCCTGCTTGGCGACGGCCGAGGTGTCGGGGAGCGTCTTGATGATCAGGTCGAGCAGGTCCGCGACGCCACGGCCGTGCAGGGCCGACACCGGGTGCGGCTCGCCGAGCCCGAGGTTCCAGAGCTCGTAGGCGTCGAGTTCACGGCGCTCGTCGTCGGCCTTGTTCGCGACGACGATGACGGGGCGGTCGGTGCCGCGGAGCATCTTGACGACGTGCTCGTCGGTGGCGGTGATGCCGACCGTGACGTCGACGACGAACAGGACGGCGTCGGCGAGGTCGATCGCGACCTCGGCCTGCGCGGCGACCGAGGCGTTGATGCCCTCGGCGCCGGGCTCCCAGCCACCGGTGTCGACGAGCGTGAAGCGCTTGTCGTTCCAGTCCGCCTTGTAGCTGACGCGGTCACGCGTGACGCCGGGGACGTCCTGCACGACGGCCTCGCGACGACCGAGGATGCGGTTGACGAGCGCGGACTTGCCGACGTTCGGGCGGCCGACGATCGCGAGCACCGGGTAGGCCGGCAGGTAGTGGACGCCGTCCTCGCCGACCTGGCCGGCCTCGAGCAGGGCGAGGTCCTCGTCCTCGAGGTCGTACTCCTCGAGCCCGGCGCGGAGCGCGGTGGCGCGCTGCTCGGCCTCGGCCTCGTCGAGTCCGGCGAGCCGCTCGCCGAGGGCGTCGTCGTACTGGGGGAAGTCGTCGTTGTCCGGGTTGTCCAACTGAGCCATGGTGGGTTCCTCGCGAGCGGCCGGAGCCGCGGTGTCGGTGGCCGTTCCCGGCCGGGCCGGAGTTCCGGCCGTGGTGTGACCAGGCGGCCGAGGCCGTCCGGTCGTGCGTCAGTGCGTGGCCGCGCGGGCCAGGTCGACGACCGCCTGCACGGTCTGGTCGAAGTCGAGGTCGGTGGAGTCGAGCGTCGTGACGCCGTCCGCGGCGTTCATGAAGTCGACGACCTTCGCGTCCGCCGCGTCTCGGCGAGCGAGTGCGGCGGAGGTCTCTGCGGCCGACTGGGTCGTGACCTCCGCCGAGCGCCGGGCCATTCTAACCGACTCGTCGGCCGTCAGCAGGATCCGGACCTCGGCGTCGGGTGCGACCACCGTGGTGATGTCCCGCCCCTCGGTGATGATGCCCGGTGCGTCGGTCTTCCGCATCACGTTCCGGAACAGCTGCACGAGGCGGTGCCGGACGTCCGGGAGCTTCGCGATGTGGGCGACCGCACCCGTCACGTCCGGGGTGCGGATCGCGTCGGTGACGTCGGTCTCCCCCACGCGCACGTAGTAGTCGTCCGGGTCGGTGCCGATCGCGTAGTCGAAGGTGTCCCAGCTCGCCAGGATCGCCGCCGCGTCGTCGAGGTCCACCCGCTGCTGCAGGGCGTGCCAGGCGAGCGCACGGTAGGCGGCGCCGGTGTCCTGGTAGCCGTAGCCGAGGGCACGGGCGGCCGCGCGGGACACGCTCGACTTGCCGCTGCCCGCGGGGCCGTCGACCGCGATGACGATCTTCGCGACGTAGGCGCCGTCGGTGAGACCGGCCGGCACCGGGGCACTGGTCGAACCGGGCTCGCCGCCGGGTTCGCCGAGGCCGCCGGCCGGACCGCCGAGTGCGCCGCCGTCGCCGCTGCCGCTGAGCGGACCGCCGGCACCACCCTGGCCCGGGGTCGGCAGACCGGTGTCGGGCCCGTCCGGGCCGCCGGTCACACCGGATTCGTTCGTCGCTGCGTTCGTGTCGTCGTTCAGGCCCATGCTGCTGCGATCCTCCATCCGCGCCCCTCGAGTTCCTCGACGAGTCGCTGTTCCTGCTCGGGCAGGACCGACACCTCGACGATGCCGATCTGCGCGCCCGGTGAGTGCTCGAGGCGCATGTCCTCGAGGTTGATGCCGATCTCCCCGATGAACGTCAGGAGCGCGGCGATCTGCCCGGGGGTGTCGTCGACGAGGACGACCACCTGGGCGAAGCGCTTGGTGGTGCCGTGCTTGCCCGGCAGCCGTTCGACCCCGCGGTTGCCGGCGGCGATCGTCTCGGCGATGGTGCGCGGCGAGCCGGCGCCGTCCGGGTCGCCGAGGGCGTCGATCACGCGCGAGAGGTCGTCGCGCAGGTCGGTGAGCACCGGCCGGATGTGCCCGGCGTTCGCCCCGATGATCTGCACCCAGAGTCCGGGGTCGCTCGCGGCGATGCGCGTGACGTCGCGGACGCCGCCGCCGGCCAGGCCGAGCGAACCGTCCGGGGCGTCCCGCAGACGTGAGGCCATGAGCGTCGACACGAGCTGCGGCGCGTGCGAGACGTAGGCCACGGCGAGGTCGTGCGACTCGGGGTCCATCGGGACGACGGTGGCGCCGACGTCGAGCGCGAGGTCCTCGACCACCGCGGCACGCTGGTACGTGATGCCGTCGTGCCCGGCGATCACCCACGGGCGTCCGACGAACAGGTCGGCGCGGGCGGCGGTCGGACCGCTGCGCTCGCGTCCGGCCATCGGGTGCGAGCCGATGTAGCGGGTGACGTCGGCACCGGCGGCAACCAGGGCGGCCAACGGACCGGACTTCACGCTGGCGACGTCGGTCACCACGGCGCTCGGGTGGGCGGCGAGCTCACGCGCCACCACGGTCGCGACGACGTCCGGCGGCACCGCGACGACGACGAGCTCCGGCTGGTCGCCGGCTGCCGGTCGACGCCCGGCGCCGTAGTCCACGGCGAGCGCCAGCGCGGCCGGCGACACGTCGTCGAGGACCACGTCCACGCCCTTCTCACGCAGGGCAAGACCGATCGAGGCGCCCAGCAGCCCGGCACCGACGACCCGGACCGGGCCGCGCAGACGGCGGTCGATGTCGGTCGGGGTCACGTCGGTCACCGGGCAAGCCTACCGACCGAGCACGGTCAGTCCGCCGTCTCGTCGTCCCACTCGTCGTCCTCGCCCTGGTCGAGGGCGACGTCGCGGTCGTCACGAGCGGAGGGCTTGGCGTCACGGACCGTTCCGAGCAGCTTGCCGACCTCGACCGTGCCGAGCTCGCGCATCTTGCCCGGCGGCAGGCTGCCGAGGTGCAGCGGCCCGAACGACCGGCGGACGAGTTCGAGGACCGGGTGGTCCACGGCCTCGAGCATGCGTCGGACGATCCGGTTGCGGCCGGAGTGCAGCGTGATCTCGACGAGCGACTCACCCCGCGAGGACTCGAGCAACCGCACCTTGTCGGCCTTGATGGGACCGTCCTCGAGCTCGACGCCCTCGGTCAGACGCTGCACCACGGCGGGGTTCACGTTGCCGTGCACCTTCGCGATGTACGTCTTCTGCACCCCGAACGACGGGTGCGCCAGCACGTGCGCCAGGTCGCCGTCGTTCGTCAGGACGAGCAGCCCGGAGGTCTCGGTGTCCAGGCGGCCGACGTTGAACAGGCGCTCCTCGTAGCGGTCCACGAACTCGGTCAGGTCGCGGCGACCACGCTCGTCCTGCAGGCTCGAGACGACACCGGTCGGCTTGTTCAGCACGATGTACCGCCGCGAGGAATCGATCTGCACCGGCACGCCGTCGACCGAGATCGCGTCGGTCGCGGGGTCGACACGACGCCCGAGAGCGTCCACGACCTGGCCGTTGACCGTCACGCGGCCCTCGACGATCAGGTTCTCCGCGACGCGGCGAGATGCCACGCCCGCAGCGGCGATCACCTTCTGCAGGCGCTCCCCCTCTGCCTGGAGGCCCGGCTCGGCCCCGGCAGTCGCCGTCCCGTCCGCCGCGTCCCAGTCCTCGATGATCGGCCGTTCGGGCGTGCCCTCCACCGGGATGCCGTTGCTGTCGCGCTCACCGCTCGGCTTCGGCGTGGTGCGGCCGTTGCTGCTGCGGTCGCTGTTGCGAACACTCGTGGTACCGCCGACGTAGCGACGGCCGTTGTGCCACACGCGGCTCTGCTGGCCGTCGGGGCCGCGGCGGTCGTCGCGGTTGTCACGCGGGGCCGAGCGGCGGTCGTCGCGGTTGTCGCGAGGTGCCGAGCTGCGGTCGTCGCGGCCGCGGTAGCCGCCACGGTCGTCGCGGTTGTCACGGGGAGCGGCATTGCGGTCGTCACGACCCCGGTAGCCGCCACGATCGTCGCGAGGTGCCGAGCTGCGGTCGTCGCGGCCGCGGTAGCCGCCACGGTCATCACGCGGCGCCGAACTGCGGTCATCACGACCCCGGTACCCACCACGGTCATCACGCGGCGCCGAACTGCGGTCATCACGACCCCGGTACCCACCACGGTCATCACGCGGCGCCGAACTGCGGTCATCGCGACCCCGGTACCCACCACGGTCATCACGCGGAGCCGAGTTGCCCCGGTATCCACCACGGTCATCACGGGGCGGGGCGCTGCGGTCGTCGCGCCCGCGGTACCCACCACGGTCATCACGCGGAGCCGAGTTGCCCCGGTATCCGCCACGGTCATCACGGGGCGGGGCGCTGCGGTCGTCGCGCCCGCGGTACCCACCACGGTCATCACGCGGAGCCGAACCGCGGTCATCGCGACCCCGGTACCCGCCACGGTCGTCACGCGGAGCCGAGTTGCCCCGGTATCCGCCACGGTCATCACGGGGCGGGGCGCTGCGGTCATCGCGCCCGCGGTACCCACCACGGTCATCGCGCGGTGCCGAACTGCGGTCGTCGCGGCCACGGTACCCACCACGGTCGTCGCGCGGAGCCGAACCGCGGTCGTCGCGACCCCGGTACCCACCACGGTCATCACGCGGAGCCGAGCTGCCCCGGTACCCACCACGGTCGCCACCGCGGTCGTCGCGCGACGGGTACCCGCCACGACGGTCGTCGTCACGCGGCGGACGTGCGCCCCCGCGGTCGTCGCGCCCGTACCCGCCGGAGCGGCCACCGGCACTGGAGCCGGCCCCGCCGCGGCCGGGAGCCGAACGCCCGGGGCGGTCCGGGCCTCCTGAGCGTCCGTTGCGGTCGTCTCGGTCTCGGGGCGCGCCGCGCCCCCGGTCGTCAAACCCGGCCATCGGGGATCCCTTCGTTCTGCTCGAAGCCGTCCGCACCGTCGTCCAGGAGGGGCGAGATGAGCGGCAGCTCGTCGAGCGAGTTGATGCCGAGCTGCTGCAGGAGCAGATCGGACGTGACGTAGTTGATGGCGCCGGTCTCGGAGTCGGTGAACGACTCCTCGATGAGACCGCGCGCGACCAGCGTTCGGACGACGCCGTCGACGTTGACGGCACGGATCGCCGCGATCTGGGATCGCGTGATCGGTTGCTTGTAGGCGACGACCGCCAGGGTCTCGAGCGCGGCCTGCGACAGACGCGAGGGGCGCTCGGCCTCGACGAACTGCTCGACGACGGCGTCCAGGTCCTGGCGGACGTAGAAACGCCAGCCGCCGCCGACCTCGCGGAGTTCGAACCCGCGTCGGATCGTGCCGTCGACACCGTCGAAGTCCGCGACGAGGCGCTTGATCGCCTGGCGGACGGCGGGCACCGGGGCGTCCACGGCGGCGCCGAGTGCGACGAGCGACTGGGGCTCGTCGGCGATCATCAGGATCGCCTCGAGCTGGCGGTCGAGCGGGATCGCCGGGTGCGCCTGCGGGGCGCGGTCGTGCTCGGCGCGCTCGTGGATCGCGTGCTCGATCGCGCGGGCATCGGCCATCTCGTCGGCGCCGCCGGGTTCGGCGCTGGACGCGTCGTGTGCGTCATCCGTCATAGTCGGCTCCCAGGTTGGCGAGGCTCTCGTCGGACCAGTCCTCGGCGGTCCACCGGAGCGTGAGTTCCCCGAGCGGCTCGAGTTGTTCGAACGAGATCGATGCGTTCCGGTACAGCTCCAGGATCGCGAGGAAGCGAGCCACCACGATACCCGTCTGGTCGACGCCCGCGACCAGCTCGCGGAACGAGACGCCCTCGCCGTCGCGTGTCCGCAGGATCGAGACGACGATCGCGGCCTGCTCGCGGATGCTGATGAGCGGCGCGTGCAGGTGGTCGAGACCGACCGTCGGGATCTCCCGCGGGGCGAACGCCAGCGCCGCAAGCGCCGCGAAGTCCTGCACCGACAGCGTCCACACGAGCTCGGGCGTGCGCGCGCGGAACCGCTCCTCGAGCCGGACGCTGCGGACGTGCCGACGCGACTCCACGCCCCAGCGTTCGCCGAACCAGTCGGCGGCCTGCTTGAACGCCCGGTACTGCAGCAGCCGCGCGAACAGCAGGTCGCGGGCCTCGAGCAGGGCGACGTCCTCGGCGTCGACGAGCTCACCCTGCGGCAGCAGCCCGACGATCTTCAGGTCGAGCAGGGTCGCGGCGACGACCAGGAACTCGCTGGCCTCGTCGAGCTCGTCCGCCGACTCGGCCTGGCGCACGTACTGGATGAACTCCCCCGTGACGGCGCCGAGCGAGACCTCGGTGATGTCGAGCTCGTGCTTCGTGATGAGCGACAGCAGGAGGTCGAACGGGCCGTCGAAGTTGGCGAGTCGGACCCGGAACCCCGGCTCAGGCGACGGCGCCACGCTGGACGAGCTCTCGTGCGAGCTGCCGGTAGGCGTGGGCGGCGGCGTGGTCGGGCGCCGTCTGGGTGATCGGCCGCGCGGAGACCGTGGCGTCGGGGAACTTCACGGTGCGCCCGATGACGGTGTCGAGGACCCGGTCGTCGAACGTGTCGACGACGCGCTCCATGACCTCGCGCGAGTGCAGGGTGCGGGAGTCGTACATGGTCGGCAGGATGCCGTCGAGCGTCAGTGCCGGGTTGAGACGGTCGCGCACCTTGTCGATCGTCTCGATGAGCAGGGCGACACCGCGCAGGGCGAAGAACTCGCACTCGAGCGGGATGAGCACGCCGTGCGCCGCGGTCAGGGCGTTGACGGTGAGCAGGCCGAGCGACGGCTGGCAGTCGACCAGGATCACGTCGTAGTCGTTCGCGACCTTGCGCAGCACGCTCGCCAGGATCTGCTCGCGGGCGACCTCGTTGACCAGGTGCACCTCGGCCGCGGACAGGTCGATGTTCGCGGGGATCACGTCGAGCCCCGGGGTGTTCGTCGGCTGGATGACCTGGATCGGGTCCTTCACGGCGCCCATGAGCAGGTCGTAGACGGTGTGGATGTCGTGCGTGCGGACACCGAGACCCGCCGAGAGCGCACCCTGCGGGTCGAAGTCGACGGCCAGGACCTTGCGGCCGTACTCCGCCAACGCTGCACCGAGGTTGATCGCCGTCGTCGTCTTGCCGACGCCGCCCTTCTGGTTGCAGAGGGCGATGATGCGCGCGGGGCCGGTGCTGTCGAGTTCCTCGGGCACGGGGAACTCCCGGACAGGACGACCCGTCGGACCGATGGAGGTCGCGCCGGTGGGGTTGGTCGTCGGGTTCGTGCTCACCCGGCCATCGTACCGGCGACGCCGCCCGGGCCGAGGCCGCACCGCCGCGCGCGGCTCAGGCTGCGCGGAGGGCCACGCGCATGCTGTCGACGCGTTCGGCGATGACCGGGTCCGTCGACCACCGCTGCTGCAGCCGGCCGACGAGGTCGCCGACCTGCTCGCGGTCGAGCCCCGGGTGCAGCGCCAGCCCGACGGTCAGCTCCGGTCCGGCGAAACGTCCGACCGGATCCCCGGGGGTGAGTTCGACGCGGGCGACGCTGCGCTCCCCCACGACCGAGTCCGCGAACGCCTGGGCGACCTCGGGGTCCTCGAAGCACGGTGTCCACGGCAGGTCCTGGCCGAGCGCCCAGACAGCGGGACGGCGCAGCACGAACTCGGTGGCGGACTTCGGGTCGAGCACGACGAGCTGGGTCTCCTCGCTCGCCGCGGCCATCGCCACCCGGCGGGATTCGACGGGCACGGGCCGGGCATCGGCGTCCCACACGTGCATCGCGTCGACCGAGGTGAAGGCGGGCATCACGCTCCGCCCGTCCGGCCCGGCGACGGTCACGATGGAGAGTTCCTGGGTCTTGTCCACGACCTTGCCGGCGTCGGTCTCGCCGAGGTCACCCGCCTCGGCGATGAGCGGGATGAGCAGCCGGGCGGTGCGCAGCGCCTCGATGACCGCCGCCTGCGAGGCACCGGCGGCCAGGCCCGTGATCGCTGCGGTCACGGCAGGGTCGGCCAGACCGTCGTCGTCGGCGAAGGCGGTGTCGTGGTGGTCGAACGTGCGGCCCTCCCACGCGAAGCCGGCCGAGTCCGCCGCGCCACCCGGGGTGTGCGCGTCGTCGGCGTCGGGCCCGGTCCCGCGCCCGTTGGAGATCCCCGCCACGCCGCTACTCCGAGGCGATGTCGAGCGCGGCCGGCAGCGTGAACGCCCCGGAGTACAGCGCCTTGCCGATGATCGCGCCCTCGAGCCCGAACGGCACGAGCTCGCGGAGTGCCCGCAGGTCGTCGAGTGTCGAGATCCCACCCGAGGCGACCACGGGCTGGTCGGTCCGGTCGCACACCTGGCGCAGCAGCTCGACGTTCGGGCCCTGCAGCGTGCCGTCCTTCGTCACGTCGGTGACGACGTAGCGAGCGCACCCCGCGGCCTCGAGGCGGTCCAGGACCTCCCACAGGTCGCCGGCGTCCTCGGTCCAGCCGCGGCTGGCGAGGGTCGTGCCCCGGACGTCGAGCCCGACGGCGATCTGCTCGCCGTACTCGCCGATCACCCGAGCGGCCCAGTTCGGGTTCTCGAGGGCCGCCGTGCCGAGGTTGACGCGCGCGGCACCGGTCGCGAGGGCCGCCTCGAGCGAGGCGTCGTCGCGGATGCCGCCCGACAGTTCGACGGACACGCCCTCGACCTCGCGGATCGCGTGCGCGATGACCTTGCGGTTGTCGCCCCGCCCGAAGGCCGCGTCGAGGTCCACCAGGTGGATCCACTCCGCGCCCTGGTCGCGCCAGGTGCGTGCGGCGGCGACGGGGTCGCCGTAGCCGGTCTCGCTGCCCGCCTCGCCCTGGGTCAGCCGGACCGCCTGGCCGTCGACGACGTCGACGGCCGGCAGCAGGACGAGGGGCGAGGTGTCGGTGAGGTCGGTCATGGTCCTGTCGGTTTCGTCGCGGTGGAGGAGGTGCGGTGTTCGGACTGGAGGCCCGTGGCGCGTCCGGCGGCGCCGTCGCGGCCGTCGCGGGCCGGGTTCAGAGCGAGCGCACCCAGTTGGTCAGCAGGCGGATGCCCGGCTCGCCGGACTTCTCGGGGTGGAACTGGGTCGCCGTGAGCGGCCCGTTCTCGACCGCGGCGATGAACCGCTGCCCGTGCTCGGCCCAGGTCAGGCCGGGGGCACGGAACGGCCCGTAGGCGTCGAGCGGGAAGTCGGTCACCCCGTACGAGTGCACGAAGTAGAACCGCTCGTCGTGCAGCCCGTCGAACAGCACGGAGTCCTCCGGCGCCTGGACGGTGTTCCAGCCCATGTGCGGCAGGACCTCGGCCTCGAGCTGCTCGACGGTGCCGGGCCACTGCCCGAGCCCCTCGACGTCGGCACCACGCTCGATGCCCCGCGAGAACAGCACCTGCATGCCGACGCAGATGCCGAGGACGGGACGGCCGCCGGCCAGACGGTGGTCGACGATCTCGCCGCCCTGGACGCCTTCGAGCTGGTCGATGACCGCGGCGAACGCCCCGACCCCGGGCACGAGCAGCCCGTCGGCTCGGAGCGCCGCCTGCTTGTCCGAGGTCAGCGTGACGTCGGCACCGGCCTGCTCGAGCGCCTTCGCGGCGGAGTGGACGTTCCCCGACCCGTAGTCGAGGACGACGACGTTCGGCTTCGCGGTCACAGTGCGCCCTTCGTGGAGGGGATGCCGTCGACCCGCGGGTCGAGCTCGACCGCCTTGCGCATCGCACGCGCGAACGCCTTGAACTCGGCTTCGGCGATGTGGTGCGGGTCACGACCCCCGAGCACGCGGACGTGCACGGTGATGCCGGCGTTGAACGTGATCGCCTCGAACACGTGGCGGATCATCGACCCGGTGAAGTGCCCGCCGATCCGGTGGAACTCGAACCCGGCCGGCTCGCCGGAGTGCACGAGGAAGGGACGCCCGGAGACGTCCACGACCGCCTGGGCGAGCGCTTCGTCGAGGGGCACGAGGGCGTCGCCGTACCGGCCGATGCCGGAGCGGTCGCCGAGCGCCTGCTTGAGGGCCTGGCCGAGCACGATGCCGGTGTCCTCGACCGTGTGGTGCACGTCGATGTCGGTGTCACCCGTCGAACGCACGCGCAGGTCGATGAGCGAGTGCTTGCTGAACGCCGTCAGCATGTGGTCGAAGAACGGCACGCTCGTCGAGATGTCGGACGAGCCGGTGCCGTCGAGGTCGAGCTCGAGTTCGACGCTCGATTCGCTCGTACTGCGGCTGATCGAGGCGGTGCGGGCGGTCATGCCCCAACCCTAACCGGCGGCTGCTCGGCGGCGACCTGGCGCATCGCGTCGAGGAACGCGGTGGTCTCCTCTTCCGTACCGGCACTCACCCGCAGGTGGTGCGGGATGCCGAGGTCGCGCACGATGACGTCCCGCTCGAGCAGGGACTCGAACGCGGCGTGCGGGTCGGCGACCCCACCGAACAGGACGAAGTTCGACCACGTCTCGTACGTCCGGTAGCCCATGGCCTGCAGCTCCGTCACCATCCGGTCGCGCTGCTGCTTGATGTCGTCGACCATCGCGAGCATCTCGGGCGCGTGGCGCAGCGCCGCGACGGCCGCAGCCTGCGTCAGGACGGAGAGGTGGTACGGCAGCCGGACGAGCCGGAGGGCGTCGATCACGGCGGGGTGCGCTGCCATGTACCCGACACGGGCGCCGGCGAAGGCGAACGCCTTGCTCATGGTGCGCGAGACGACGAGACGCTCACGACCGGGCAGCAGCGTGAGCGCGCTCGGGACGTCGGACGGCATGAACTCGGCGTAGGCCTCGTCCACCATCACGATGCCGTCGGTCGCGGCGTACGCGGCCTCGATCGTCTCGATCGGCAGCGGCGTGCCCGTGGGGTTGTTCGGCCCGCACAGGAACACGATGTCCGGCCGGTGCTGCTCGATCGCCGCCACCACGGTCTCCGGCGAGATGCGGTACTCGTCGTCGCGCTCCGCCGGGATCCAGGTCGTGCCGGTGCCGGACGCCAGGATGGAGTGCATCGAGTACGTGGGCGGGAACCCGAGGACCGTTCGGCCCGGGCCGCCGAACGCCTGCAGCAGCTGCTGGAGGACCTCGTTCGACCCGTTCGCTGCCCACAACTGTTCTGCCGACAGGCCGTGCCCGAGGTAGCGAGCCAGTGACTCGCGGAGCTCGGTGAACTCGCGGTCGGGGTAGCGGTTGACCGTTGCCAGCGCCTGTCGGATCGAGGCGACGATGTCGTCAGCCACGTCGTCCGGCACCGGATGCGTGTTCTCGTTGACGTTCAGCTGGACGCGGACGTGCTTCTGCGGAGCGCCGTACGGGCTCTGACCGCGGAGGTCGTCTCGGATCGGGAGGTCTTCGAGCGTGAATGCCACCGATCCATCGTAGGCCGCTGAGCGCGACCCGTGACCAGCCGTCTGGACGGGGCTGCCCACCATGACTGGCGGCGATTACTGGCCGGAGGTGTACTTCGTCGGGATGGCGATCTGCTCGCCGGCCTGCAGCCCCGAGCCGTCGAGGGCGTTGAGGCTGATGACGTCCTGCACGAAGTCGCGCGGGTCGGCGTTCGGCGCGGTGTCCTCGGCCAGCTGCCAGAGCGTCTCGCCCGGCTGGATGGTGACGGTGTCGAAGTGCGTCCGGGCTCCACCGGCGGCGGCATCACCGGCGGACGCCTGCCCGCCGTTCAGGACGAAGAAGGCGACGACGATGAGGAGAGGGAGTGCTGCGAGCGTCGTGAAGACGATGCGCCCGCGGCGCGTCAGGCGCAGGCGGACGCGCGCGGCGGGGGCCGCGGTGCGCTGGATGTCAGCGATGGCGATGGTGCTCATGTCGTTCTTGCCTTCCCGTTCGGGTGAACCGAAGTCGTGTACCGAACATAGTTTCGAATCGGACGTCGCACAAGTCCTGGGAGAGGATTTCTGCGGGGGTTTCTTACGACACGCTCGAACAGGTGTTTGTCCGGGGTTGACCGGTCGGATACTGTTTCGATCGACTGGGACAAGTCAAGCGGGGACCACCGACATTCCCGCCACGGCCGCTCAGCACCGACGAAAGCGAGACGACGTGGTGGACGAACTGCGGGGCCAGAAGCCGCTGACCGCGAAGCAGCAGACGATCCTCGACGCCATCCGTGCGTCCATCGCCTCGCGGGGGTACCCGCCGAGCATGCGCGAGATCGGCGATGCGGCCGGGTTGTCCTCGTTGTCGAGCGTGTCCCACCAGCTCGGCCAGCTCGAGCTCGGCGGCTGGATCCGCCGTGACCCGAACCGCCCTCGCGCGCTCGAGGTCCTGGTCGACGAGCCGACGCCCGACGTCACCGGACCCGACGTCGACGCCACCACGCTCGTCCCCCTGGTCGGCCGGATCGCCGCCGGTGTGCCGATCACCGCCGAGCAGCACGTCGACGAGATCGTCCCGCTCCCCCGTCAGCTCGTCGGTTCGGGCGACCTCTTCATGCTCAAGGTCGTCGGCGAGTCGATGATCGACGCCGCGATCTGCGACGGCGACTGGGTGGTCGTCCGCTCGCAGCAGACCGCCGAGAACGGGGACATCGTCGCCGCGATGCTCGACGAAGAGGCGACCGTCAAGGTCTTCCGCCAGCGCGACGGTCACACGTGGCTGCTCCCCCGCAACACCGCGTTCGAACCGATCCTCGGCGACGCGGCATCGGTGCTCGGCAAGGTCGTCGCGGTCCTCCGCTCCCTCTGACCCGCGCCGGGCGCCGGCCGAACTGATCCGCGCAGGGTCCACACCCGCGCACAACCAAGATCGGCTCGAACCACGAGATCTCGTGGTTCGAGCCGATTTGCGTCGTGCGGCGTTGAACGGAACCGCGGCCGGACCGGACCCGCGCGGCGGACGCGGGGCGGGCCTCCCGGCCGTCAGTCGTGGCCGGCCGTCAGGACGTGACGGGGGCGACCACGTACGGATCGAGTTCCGCGACCTGGCGCTGGAAGACGCGCACGCGCAGGCGCGTGCCGTCCTCGACGTAGTCGACGGACTCCACCGCACCGGTGTCGTGCAGCGTCGACACGAGGTCGCCGCGGTCGTACGGCACGACGACCGTGAGCTCGACGTCGGGCTCCGGCAGGCGGTCCTCGATGACGCGGAGCAGCTCGTCGGTGCCCTCGCCCGTGCGCGCCGACACGAAGACCGCGTCCGACGCCAGGCCGATGAGCACCAGACGCTGGGCGTCGTCGATCAGGTCGGCCTTGTTGAACACGACGATCTCGGGAATGTCGTGCGCACCCACGTCGCCGATGACCTCGCGCACGGTGGCGAGCTGCGCCGCGGGGTCGGGGTGCGAGCCGTCCACCACGTGCACGATGACGTCGGCCTCGCCGACCTCCTCGAGGGTGGAGCGGAACGCCTCGACCAGCTGGTGCGGCAGGTTCCGGACGAAGCCCACCGTGTCCACGAAGGTGAACTCACGGCCCTTGGTGCTCTCGGTCCGGCGGACCGTGGCGTCGAGCGTCGCGAACAGCTGGTTCTGCACCAGCACACCGGCGCTCGTCAGACGGTTCAGCAACGAGGACTTCCCCGCGTTGGTGTAGCCGGCGATCGCGACGCTCGGCACCTCGTTGCGGTGTCGGTCGGCGCGCTTCGCCTCGCGCGCGGGCCGGAACCCGGCGATCTGGCGGCGGAGCTTCGACATGCGGGTGTGGATGCGACGACGGTCGAGCTCGATCTTCGTCTCACCGGGGCCACGGGACCCCATGCCGGCCCCGCCGGAGACCTGGCCACCGGCCTGGCGGGACATCGAGTCGCCCCAGCCGCGCAGTCGTGGCAGCAGGTACTGGAGCTGCGCGAGCTCGACCTGGGCCTTGCCCTCCCGGGTCTTCGCGTGCTGGCTGAAGATGTCGAGGATCACGGCCGTGCGGTCGATGACCTTGACCTTCACGACGTCCTCGAGCGCACGACGCTGCGACGGGGCGAGTTCGGTGTCCGCGATCACCGTGTCGGCGCCGGTGGCCTTGACGACCATCGCGAGCTCTTCGGCCTTGCCCTTGCCGAGGTAGGTCGCCGGGTCGGGGTTCGGCCGGCGCTGCAGGAGTCCGTCGAGGACGACAGCGCCCGCGGTCTCGGCCAGGGCGGACAGCTCGCGCAGCGAGTTCTCGGCCTCTTGCGCATCGCCGTGCGGGTACACGCCGATCAGGACGACCTGTTCGAGCCGCAGCTGGCGGTACTCGACCTCGGTGACGTCCTCGAGCTCGGTGGACAGGCCCGCGACACGGCGCAGGGCGGCCCGGTCTTCGCGGTCGTACTGGTCGCCGTCGCCGTCCCAACTCGGGTCGTCGACCGATCGGGTCTGGATCGCCTGGGCGGGGGCGAAGATGGACGATGCTGCGCGGCGGTCGGCGTTGCGCAACACCCGTTCGACGACACCGTCTGCGCTGTCGTCGTTGGTCTGGTCGTTCTGCTGATGGGTATCCGTCATCCTGTCCACAGGGTACCTCCGGCGGCCCTCGGACACACCGGGTTCCCGCTACGGTTCATCCATGGCGAACGACCACTACTTCTCCGCGAACCCGTCATCGGACACCCGCGAACGCCAGATCGACGTCACCCTCGCCGGTCGGCCGCTCACGCTGACCACCGCGGCAGGGGTCTTCAGCCCGGACGGCCTCGACCGCGGCACACGCGTGCTGCTCGGTGCCGTCCCGCCGCCCGCGCACGACGGCGCCCTGCTCGACGTCGGCTGCGGCTGGGGGCCGATCGCGATCACGATGGCGCTGCACTCCCCCGACGCCCAAGTGTGGGGCGTCGACGTCAACGAGCGCGTGCTCGGGCTGGCGCGCTCGAACGCCGAGGCGGCCGGAACCACCAACGTCACGATCGCCCTGCCCGATGACGTGCCGGCCGACCTGCGGTTCCGGACGATCTGGTCGAACCCGCCCATCCGCGTCGGCAAGGACGAGCTGCACGAGATCCTGCTGACCTGGCTGCCCCGGCTCGAGGTCGAGGGCGATGCCTGGTTGGTGGTGTCGAAGGACCTCGGGGGCGACTCGTTGCAGAAGTGGCTCGTCGGCGCGCTCGGCACCGGGTTCCACGTCGCCCGGGCGTCCACGGACAAGGGGTTCCGCGTCATCCGCGTGCGCCGGACGGCGTAGGGACGGCACCGAGCGCCGGCGTCAGACCGTCAGGTCCCCGGAGAACACGAGCTCGGCCGGCCCGGACAACGACACGTGCTCGCCGTCCTCCGCCGCGAACATCCGAACCGTCACGACCCCGCCCGGCACCCGTACGCGCCAGGTGTCCGGCGCGCCGGAGCCCACCCAGTACCGCGTCGCCAGGGCCGCTGCCACCGCACCGGTCCCGCACGACAGCGTCTCGCCGCTGCCCCGCTCGTGCACCCGCATCGTGATCTCGCCGACGCCGTCGTTGATGAGTGGGTCGCCGGGCAGCACGAACTCGACGTTGGCGCCGTGTTCGGGCGCCGGGTCGAGCACCGGCAGGAAGGTCAGGTCGAGGTCGGCGAGTTCGTCCTCGGTCGCGACGGCGACGACGACGTGCGGGTTGCCCACGTCGATACCGATCCCGGGACGAGCACCGTCGAGGTTCTTGGCGCGCACCATGACGTCGTCGGAGCCGCCGTCCTCGATGCCGAGCCCCCACCGGCCGAGGTCGGCAGCGAAGCCGTTCGTGGTGCGCTGGATGTCGACGAGGCCCTTGCGGCTGCCGACGGTCAGCGTCTCGCCGGGCGCCAGCTCGACCAGGCCGGACTCGGTCAGGTAGCGCGCGAACACCCGGATCCCGTTGCCGCACATCTCGGCGACCGTGCCGTCGGCGTTGTGGTAGTCCATGAACCAGGTCGCGGCGGGTTCGACGGCCACCAGGGCGCGCCCCTCGGGGATCGCCTCGGACCGCACCGCACGGATCACGCCGTCGCCGCCCACGCCGAAGCGTCGGTCCGCGATGGCGCGGATCCGCTCGGGGGTCAGGTCGACGGTGGCGTCGGGGTCGGCGAACAGGACGAAGTCGTTGCCGGTCCCCTGGCCCTTGGTGAAGTGCAGCTCGGTCACGGGACGATCCTACGGGCCAGTTCCGACAGGTCCCCGCGGTCCGCTCCGGTGACGTCGAGGGTCTCGGCGTCGGCGTAGCGGCGGAACCAGGACACCTGCCGCCGCGCGTACTTGCGCGTCGCGATGCCGGTCGCCCCGACCGCGGCCTCGACCGTGGAGCTCCCCCGCAGCACGTCGAGCGCCTGCGAGTACCCGATCGCGGCCCGCGCGGTCCTGCCCTGCTCGATGCCCTGCTCGCGCAGCGCTGCGACCTCGTCGACGAGCCCGGCGGCGAACATGCCCGCCGCGCGCGCGTGCAGCGCCGCGACGAGTTGCTCGCGGTCCCGTCGCAGGTGCAGGATCCGGGACGGTCGCCACGCGCGGGGCGCGGACGGGAGGCTCGGGGTCACGACCTCGGATCGGCTCGCGATCTCGAGTGCGCGGATCAACCGCCGTGGATTGCGTGCGTCGATCGCCGCTGCGGCTGCCGGGTCCATGCCGCGCAGCCGTTCGAGCAGGATGCCCGGACCGAGCTCGTCGTGCTCGCGTTCGAGCCGCGCGCGGAGTTCGGGGTCGGTGCCGGGGAACGCCAGGTCGAACAGCACCGACGACACGTAGAGCCCGCTGCCGCCGACGAGCACGGCGACGCCACCGTCGGCCCGGATCCGGTCGACCTCGGCTCGGGCAGCGACCTGGTAAGCGGCGACGCTCGCCTCGTCGGTGACGTCGAGGACGTCGAGTTGGTGGTGCGGGATGCCGTGCCGTTCGTCGAGCGACAGCTTCGCGGTGCCGATGTCCATGCCGCGGTACAGCTGCATGGCGTCGGCGTTGACGATCTCGGCGTTCCGGCCGGCGGCGCGGAGGCGTTCGGCGATGGCGATACCGAGGTCGGACTTGCCCGTCCCCGTCGCACCGATGACCGCGATCAGCTCCGCAGCGGCAGCGCCACCGGCAGTGGCGGCCGGCAGGTCAGCGCCCGACACGGAGCGTGGGCAGCCCGAGCGACACCGGGCGTGGGCCGTCGCCGGGCGCCGCCGGCGTCGGCACACCGCAGCTCTCGGCCTCGGCACGGTCCCAGGCGTCACCCGCCCGGGTGCGTCGGATGCGCAGCGGAGCATCGTCGTCGGCGATGAGGAAGTGCGGAGCAGCCCGGGTGATCTGGACGGTGACGACGTCACCGGGACGCGGGACCGCGGAGCCCTCCGGCACGGCGAAGTGCACGAGCCTCGAGTCCTCGGCGCGTCCGGACAATCGGCGAGTGGCGTCGTCCTTCCGCCCTTCGCCCGTCGCGACCAGCACCTCGACGCTCCGGCCGACCTGCGCCGCGTTCTCCTCGGCGGTGATGCGTTCCTGCAGGGCGACGAGCCGCTCGTACCGCTCCTGCACGACCTGCTTCGGCAGTTGGTCGTCCATCGTCGCCGCGGGGGTGCCGGGGCGGATCGAGTACTGGAAGGTGAAGGCGCTGGCGAACCGTGCCTGCTCCACGACGCGGAGCGTGTCCGCGAAGTCCGCTTCGGTCTCGCCGGGGAACCCGACGATGATGTCGGTGGAGATGGCAGCGTTCGGGATCTTCGCGCGCACCCGGTCGAGGATGCCGAGGAACCGCTCGCTCCGGTAGCTGCGGCGCATCGCCTTGAGCACCCGATCCGAGCCGGACTGCAACGGCATGTGCAGCTGCGGCATCACGTTCGGGGTCTCGGCCATGGCGTCGATGACGTCGTCGGTGAAGGCCGCCGGGTGCGGGCTCGTGAAGCGGATGCGCTCGAGGCCGTCGATGGTGCCGGCCGCGCGCAGCAGCTTGCCGAAGGCCTGGCGATCGCCGAACTCGACTCCGTACGAGTTCACGTTCTGTCCGAGCAGGGTGACCTCGATCGCACCGTCGTCCACGAGCGCCTGGATCTCGGCGAGGACGTCTCCGGGGCGGCGGTCCTTCTCCTTGCCGCGGAGCGACGGGACGATGCAGAACGTGCAGGTGTTGTTGCAGCCGACCGAGATCGACACCCACCCGCTGTGGGTCGAGTCACGCTTGGTGGGCAGCGTCGACGGGAACACGTCGAGCGCCTCGAGGATCTCGATCTGTGCTTCGTCGTTGTGCCGTGCACGCTCGAGCAGCGTCGGCAGTGACCCCATGTTGTGCGTCCCGAAGACGACGTCGACCCACGGCGCCTTCTCGAGGATGACGTTCTTGTCCTTCTGCGCCAGGCACCCACCGACGGCGATCTGCATGCCCGGGTGGTCGCGCTTGATGCCGGCGAGCTGCCCGAGGTTGCCGTACAGGCGGTTGTCGGCGTTCTCGCGCACCGCACAGGTGTTGATCACGACGACGTCGGCCTGCTCGCCGTCCGCCGCCGTGTAGCCCGCCGCCTGCAGCGACCCGCTCAGTCGCTCGGAGTCGTGGACGTTCATCTGGCACCCGTAGGTGCGGACTTCGTAGGTGCGCTGGCGCGCTGCGACGGTGGCCATGGTCGTCCCAGTGTAGGTCGGAGCGACTACTCGAAGCGCACGGTCCCGCGGCCCGTCGGAGGCCGACGTCCGCCGCCGTCGAGGGCGCGCTGGACGGCGATGCGCACCACGCCCGAGCCGTAGCCCTTGCGCATCAGGAAGCCGGACAACCGACGCTCGGCGGTCGCTCGGTCGAGCCCGCGCATCTGCGGCGCACGCTTGTCGGCGAGCTCCTGGGCGCGGATGAACTCGTCGTCCTCGTCGTCGGCGGCTTCGTCGAGCGCGGTGTCGATCGCGATCTGGTCGATGCCGCGTCGCCGGAGCTCGGTCACGACGCCCTGCCGCCCGAGACCCTTGCGGGCGTGCAGGCGGTCCACCAGGTCGGTGGCGAGGGCGACGTCGTCGAGCAGCCCGACGCCGGTCAGGCGTTCGATCTCGTGCTCGACCACGTCGGGGTCGAGGTCCTGCTGCGTGAGGAGCGTCCGCATCTCGGACTCGCTCACGCCCTTGCGCCCGAGCGCGCGCATGCTGAGCCGCTCGGCGTCGGCGCGCTGTTCGTCGAGCGGACGAGGAGCATCCGCGGGGTCGAGTTCCCCGCCACCGGCGATCGAGAAGACCGATGCCGTGGTGGCGTCCGCGCCGTCGTCGGCGTAGCCGTCCTGCTCGGCCCGAGCGCTCCGGCCGGAGCCGTCACCGATGACCGGCGAGACCCAGTCCGCCTGCGCACGCGGCCCGCGGATCGGCAGTGGGACGGGGGTGTCCGCGTCGTCCTCGAGTACGGGATCCGGGATGTCGGACAGCGGCCGCTCGGGCGTGGGAGGAGGGGTGGGCTCCGCAGGTGCCGGGGCCCGACGACGGGACCTCGCACCGAACAGGTCGGTGACCGGTGCGAGGCCGTCGTCGTCGTGGTCGGTGCTCACGCGCCCTTGCGCTCCGCGAGCTTCGGTGCGATCGACTCGACCGGGGCGTCCTCGGCCTTGGCACCGCCGACGCCGAGCTTGGCGAGGATCTTGCCCTCGATCTCAGCAGCTGTGTCCGGGTTCTGGATCAGGAAGGAACGCGAGTTCTCCTTGCCCTGCCCGAGCTGGTCACCGTCGTAGGTGTACCAGGCACCCGACTTCTTGACGATGCCGTGGTCGACACCGAAGTCGAGCAGCGAGCCTTCGCGCGAGATGCCGACGCCGTACAGGATGTCGAACTCTGCCTGCTTGAAGGGCGGCGCCATCTTGTTCTTGACGACCTTGACGCGTGTGCGGTTACCGACGGCGTCGGTCCCGCTCTTCAGCGTCTCGATGCGACGGATGTCGAGGCGGACGGACGCGTAGAACTTCAGCGCCTTACCGCCAGAGGTGGTCTCCGGGGAACCGAAGAACACACCGATCTTCTCGCGCAGCTGGTTGATGAAGATCATCGTGGTCTGCGTCTGGTTCAGCCCACCGGCGAGCTTGCGCAGGGCCTGTGACATGAGGCGGGCCTGCAGACCGACGTGGGAGTCGCCCATCTCGCCCTCGATCTCGGCGCGCGGCACGAGTGCGGCGACGGAGTCGATGACGATGAGGTCGATCGAGCCGGAGCGGACGAGCATGTCCGCGATCTCGAGCGCCTGCTCGGCGGTGTCCGGCTGCGACACGAGCAGGGCGTCGATGTCGACACCGAGCTTCTTCGCGTACTCCGGGTCGAGCGCGTGCTCGGCGTCGATGAAGGCTGCGATGCCACCGGCGCGCTGGGCGTTGGCGATGGCGTGGATCGTGAGGGTCGTCTTGCCCGACGACTCCGGACCGTAGATCTCGACGATGCGGCCGCGGGGCAGCCCGCCGATGCCGAGCGCGACGTCGAGCGCCACCGACCCGGTCTGGATGACGTTGACGGGGGCCCGTTCGTCCGAACCGAGGCGCATGATCGCACCCTTGCCGAACTGCCTGTCGATCTGTGCGAGTGCGGTCTCGAGGGCCTTTTCGCGGTCTGCCGGTGATGGCATGGGGTGCTCCTTCGTGCTCGTGTTCGGCCGCCTGTAGGCTGTCGCGTCCACGCCGGCCGGTGGTGCAAGGCCGATGGTTCTGCGACAAGGCTTCGGGCTGTTCCCGATGTCCATCAACCTATGGCTGGCCACCGACATCACTGCCGACGGTCACGCGATCTGTGGATGGAACACCCGGGCGACGCCGCTGTGGAGGAACGTACCACCGATCGAACACCCGTTCGAGCAACACGCCGAACAGAGTTTCGGGCGACGGAGCTGGCGCGATCGGAGGAGCACGCGCCTCAGTTCTGCGGCTCGGCCAGCCCCTTGCCGTGCCGCCGGTCCAGCGGGACGTCCTGCGAATCGCACAGCGCATCCCACACCCGGCGGGCGTCGATGCCGGCGTCCAGCGCGTCCACGGCCGAGCGGCCACCGAGGTCCTCGAGCACGACGTCACGGGTGACCACGGATCCGTAGGCCTCGCCGAACACCTGGTCGACGGCACGCCAGAACTCACTCACCCGCATCCACCAAGCCTAGAGCGTCCGCGAACGCAGGGCCTCCCCGCACGCGCGGTACCCCCGGACGCAGAACGCCCCCGCCGGGAGGTTCCGGCGGGGGCGTTCAGTGCGAGGCGCTCAGCGCACCGCGAGGTCGTTGTCGAACTCTGCGACGAGGTCGTCCGGGAGCGTGTCGGGGACGGGAGTGAGTCCCTCGACGATCGCGAGGCGGTCGCCCACCTCGCGCATGATCGTGGAGATGGGGGTGTCCAGCGCATCCGCGACGGACGCGAGGATCTCCGAGCTGGCCTCTTTCTGACCACGCTCGACCTCACTGAGGTACCCGAGTGCCACACTGGCCTTGGACGCGACCTGACGGAGGGTCCGGCCCTTCTGCAAGCGGAAGTCCCGAAGCACATCGCCGATTTCCTGACGAACGAGAACCATGAGAACTCCTCCTCTCTGTCGTCTCCGCGCCCGCCCGATCCGGAGGATCGAGTTCGGGTTCAGCAACTTTAGCGTTGCCGGTTGAAGCATGCTAACCAGGCTGGCTGCCGTCCTGCTGGAGATTGCGTGAGATGTAACCCAGTGGAAACGGGACCTATTCCCGGCCCCGGACCACGGACGACATCCGTGTCAGGAGTTCGGAGACGGACGCCGTCCGGATTGCACCGCGGTCCCCGTCGAGGTGGAGTTCCCAGGCAGTGGCGCCGTCCGCCGACGCGATCCCGACGAACACGGTGCCGACGGGCTTGCCGTCCTGCGGGTCCGGCCCGGCGACCCCGGTCGTGCTGATCCCCCACGTCGCCGGCTCGCCGTCGACGGACAGCGCGGTCCGGACACCGGCAGCCATCTGCCGCGCGACCTCCGGGTCGACGGCGCCGTTGGCGGCCAGCAACTCGGCCGAGACCCCGAGCACGCTGTGCTTGACGGGCGTCGCGTAGGCCACGACTCCCCCGCGCACCACGGCGCTCGCCCCCGGTACACCGACGAGCGTCGACACCACCGATCCGCCGGTGAGCGACTCCGCCACGGCGACGGTCTCACCGCGACGCGTCAGCTCGGCGACCAGGGACTGCGCGATCGCGTCGACCGTGTCGGCCGGACCGGGAGGCACGGTGCCGGTCGCGTCGTCGGCCTGCGTCACGCGGTGGTCCGGTTGTGCTTCCACGCCTGGTACAGGTAGTCGATGCCGCTCAGCACGGTCGCCAGGAAGGCGGCGGTCATCAGGATGCCGTTGACCCAGTGCGCCCAGTCGCCGACGAGCTCCCACCACGGGAACAGTGCCGCCGTCAGGGCGACGGCCTGCAGCACGGTCTTGATCTTGCCGCCGCGGCTGGCCGGGATCACCCGGTCCGACAGCACCGCGAAGCGGAACACCGTGATGCCGATCTCGCGCACCATGATCATCACGGTCACGTACCAGGGCAGTTCCTGCAGGATCGACAGGGCGACGAGCGCGCCGCCGATCAGGACCTTGTCGGCGATGGGGTCGACGAGCTTGCCGAAGTCGGTGACCAGGTTCTGCCGGCGGGCGATGATGCCGTCGGCACTGTCGGTGACGATCGCGACGACGAACACGACCGCGGCCCAGATGCGCAGTGGGCCGTCGTCGCCGGCGTCGGCGAGGAGCAGCACGAAGAACAGCGGCGCCATGAGGATGCGCACCACGGTGATGATGTTCGCGACGTTCGCCGTCGATGCGGGGCCGGGGCCCTTGCGGAGCAGTCGCCCGCGCCAGGGGAACTTCGCGCCGTGTGTCGTGTCCGTGCCGTCCGAGGCGGTCATCGCCTTCACTCCCTGCCCGTCAGTCCCCACGCGTCCTCATCGGGCTCGTCGTGCACTTCATCGTACCCGCGGGTCATGTCGCCCACGGGGTCGGCGCCGTAGCGGTCGCCGTCGTCGCTCGGACCGGGCGCGGGGGCCACGGGCGCCGGAGCGGCGGGGGGCTCCTCGCCACGGAGCTTCGCGAGCACCGCGGGCAGCTGGTCCGCGGTGACGAGCACGTCGCGGGCCTTCGACCCCTCGGACGGACCGACGATGTCGCGGGACTCCATCAGGTCCATCAGGCGACCCGCCTTCGCGAAGCCGACACGGAGCTTGCGCTGCAGCATCGAGGTGGACCCGAACTGCGTCGAGACCACCTGCTCGACCGCCGCGAGGAGCAGCTCGAGGTCGTCGCCGATGTCGGCGTCGATCTCCTTGCGCTCGACCACGGCCTGGACGTCCTGGCGGTACTCGGGCTGGGCTTGCCGCGTGACGTGCTGGACGACCTCGGCGACCTCGCCCTCCTGCACCCAGGCACCCTGTACGCGGAGCGACTTGGACGAGCCCATCGGCAGGAAGAGCGCGTCGCCCTGGCCGATGAGCTTGTCCGCACCGGGCTGGTCGAGGATGACGCGGGAGTCCGTGACGCTGGTGACCGCGAAGGCGATGCGCGAGGGCACGTTCGCCTTGATCAGGCCGGTGATGACGTCCACCGACGGACGCTGCGTCGCGAGCACCAGGTGGATGCCGGCTGCACGGGCGAGCTGGGTGATGCGGACGATCGACTCCTCGACGTCGCGCGGGGCGACGAGCATGAGGTCGGCGAGCTCGTCGACGACGACGAGCAGGTACGGGTACGGCTTGAGCTTCCGCTCGCTGCCCGCCGGCAGGACGATCTCCTCGTTCTCGATCGCCTTGTTGAAGTCGTCGACGTGGCGGAACCCGAACGACGCCAGGTCGTCGTACCGCATGTCCATCTCCTTCACGACCCACTGCAGCGCTTCGGCCGCCTTCTTCGGGTTCGTGATGATGGGCGTGATGAGGTGCGGGACACCCGCGTAGATCGAGAGCTCGACGCGCTTCGGGTCGACCAGCACCATCCGGACCTCGGACGGCTTCGCCCGCATGAGGAGCGACGTGATCATCGAGTTGATGAAGACCGACTTGCCGGAACCGGTCGAACCGGCGACGAGCAGGTGCGGCATCTTCGCCAGGTTCGCGACGACGAAGCCGCCCTCGACGTCCTTGCCGACACCGATCGTCATCGGGTGCTTCGACTTGCGCGCGGCGTTCGAGCGGAGGACATCGCCGAGGGACACGATCTCGCGGTCGGTGTTCGGGATCTCGACGCCGATCGCGCTCTTGCCGGGGATCGGCGAGAGGATGCGGACCTCGTTCGAGGCGACGGCGTAGGACAGGTTCTTCGACAGGGCCGTGACCCGCTCGACCTTGACGCCCGGACCGAGCTCGATCTCGTACCGCGTGACCGTCGGCCCGCGGGAGAACCCGGTGACCTTCGCGTCGACCTTGAACTCGGTGAGCACGCCGGTGATGGCGGCGACGATGTCGTCGTTCGCCTGGCTGCGGGCGACCGAGGGCGTGCCGGAGCTCAGGGTCGTGGCGGCGGGCAGGCGGTACGGCTTCGACGGGTCCTCGTCGGACCCGGCTGCGGCCGCGCTCAGCTCGGCGGCGGCGTCGGCCTCGTCCGGCTCCTCGACGACCTCGGGCTCGGACAGTACCGCAGGCACCGCCGGTCGGATGTCGGCGGTCGGTTCCGGACGCGCGGGGACGTCGGTGCCGAACGCCCGGAGCGCCTGCTCGGCGTCCTGCAGGTCCTGCTCGACGGAGTCGTTGAGGTTGACCGACGCGGGCTCGGCGGGTGTCAGGTCGACCAGGCCGGCCGCGGCGCCGGCGTTCGGGTTCGTGGTCGGTGCGGCCGCCGCGGGAGCAGCCGCAGCCGCGGGCGGGGCCGTCGGAGCGACACCGGTCGCCGGGGGCAGGACGGGGCTGTCGTACGCCGGGTCCTCTTCGCGCCCGGACTTGTTCCGGCGCCACCACGGCACGTTGTCGCCGTCCGCCGCACCCTCGGCAGCGGCCGGCTCGTCGCCGAAGCCGAGGTCGTCGAACAGTTGGAAGTCGGTGTCGCCCTTCTTGCCGCGCTTGGTCGTCTTGGTGCGGGTGGCGGGCGCCGCTGCTGCTGCTTCGACCTCGGGCTCTGCCGCCGGGGCCGGGGCTCCGAACAGGTACGCGTAGAGCTCGTGCAGGCGACGGCCGACCCTGTTCGGCGGCGTCTTGGTGATGATGAAGAGGGAGAGCACGAGCAGCACGACCGCCACGGGAACCGCGACCCACGCGGTCGCGATCGTCACGAGCCAGCCGATCACGACCCAGCCGAGCACCCCGCCGGCCGCGGCCAGCGCGGGCATGCCGTCGGCTGCGCTCGGCTGCCCGCCGAAGACGTGGCAGAGCGAGGCGATGGAGACGAGCAGGATCCCCAGGCCGATGCCGATGCGGGTGTTGTCGTGCACCGAGGCCGGGTGCCGGAACAGCCATCCGGCGAAGACGATCATGATCACCGGCAGCGCGAACGCCAACCGGCCGAACAGTCCACCGAACGTGTAGGCGTCGAGCGCGACGGAAACGTCGTTCGTCGGGTTGAGCCACTCGACGACCGCACCGGCGATGGCCAGCACGAACAGCAGGAACGGGAACCCGTCGCGCCGCTGGTCCTTCTCGAGCGACTCCTTGCCGAGCAGCCGGAACACCGCGCCGACGCCGTGCGCCATCGCGAGCCAGAAGGTCACGAGCGGGTTCTGCTCCCGGAACACCGGTGTCGGTGCAACCTGCGGCAGCTTCTTCGTCGTGGCCTGGGTGCGCGACGAACCACGCGTCCCGTTCCCTCGGGACGACGTGGACGCGCGCGAGCGCGTGGTCGACTTGGTGCCTCCGGCCATGGGCAGAACCCTAATCCCCACTCAGGACAAACCAAGGGAGGCCCGCCGCAGCATCCGTGACGGACGCTGGACGGGCCTCCCGGTCGAGCGAGGAGCTTGCGGGCGCTACGCCTCGATGACCACCGGGACGATCATCGGACGGCGGCGGTGCTTGGTGTTGACCCAGCGGCCGACCGTGCGGCGGACGACCTGAGCGAACGCGTGGGAGTCGCGCGTGCCGTTGGCGGCCGCCTCGGCGATCGCCTTGGCGATCTGCGGACGGACGTCGTCGAACACGGAGTCGTCCTCGGCGAAGCCGCGCGACTGGATCTCCGGGCCGATGACGCACTGGCCGGTGGTGAAGTCCACCGCGGCGAAGACCGAGATGAAGCCCTCCTCCGACAGGACACGGCGGTCCTTGAGGTCGGCGTCGGTGATCTCGCCCACGGTCGAGCCGTCGACGTACACGTAGCCGATGTCGAGCTGCCCGGCGACCGTCGCGACGCCGTCCTTCAGGTCGACGACGATGCCGTCCTGCCCGAGGATCACGTTGCGCGGCGGCACACCCGTCTGGATCGCCAGGTCGGCGTTCGCGTACAGGTGGCGGTGCTCGCCGTGGACCGGCAGGACGTTGCGCGGACGCAGGATGTTGTAGCAGTAGAGCAGTTCGCCGGCCGAGGCGTGTCCGGAGACGTGCACCTTGGCGTTGCCCTTGTGCACGACCTTCGCGCCGAGCTTCGTCAGCCCGTCGATGACGCGGTACACGGCGTTCTCGTTGCCGGGGATGAGGGACGACGCGAGGATGACGGTGTCGCCCTCGCCGATCTCGATCTGGTGCTCGAGGTTCGCCATCCGCGCGAGCACGGCCATCGGCTCGCCCTGGGACCCGGTCGACATGTAGACGATCTGGTCGTCGGGGACGTTCTTCGCCTTCTTCGTGTCGATGAGGACGTTCTCGGGCACCCGGAGGTAGCCGAGGTCGGCGGCGATGGTCATGTTGCGGATCATCGAGCGCCCCATGAACGCGACCTTGCGGTTCGCGGCCGCGGCGGCGTCGAGGACCTGCTGCACACGGTGTACGTGCGACGAGAAGCTCGCCACGACGACCTTCTTGCGTGCCCGCATGATGATGTTCTCGAGCACCGGTCCGATGTCCCGCTCGGGCGCGGTGAAGCCCGGCACGTCGGCGTTCGTCGAGTCCGGCAGGAACAGGTCGACGCCGGCCTCACCGAGACGCGCGAACGCACGGAGGTCGGTGATGCGGTCGTCCAGCGGGAGCTGGTCCATCTTGAAGTCGCCCGTGTGCAGGACACGACCGGCGGGGGTCGTGATCGCGACGGCGAGGGCGTCCGGGATGGAGTGGTTCACGGCGACGAACTCGAGGTGGAACGGGCCGAGCTGTTCCGTCTGGTCCTCGGCCACGACGAGCGTGTACGGCTTGATCCGGTGTTCCTTGAGCTTCGCCTCGACGAGCGCGAGGGTCAGCGTGGAGCCGATCAGCGGGATGTCGTCGCGGAGCTTCAGCAGGTACGGGACGGCGCCGATGTGGTCCTCGTGACCGTGCGTGAGCACGACACCGAGGACGTCGTCGAGGCGGTCACGGATCGGCGCGAAGTCCGGCAGGATCAGGTCGACCCCGGGCTGGTGCTCCTCGGGGAAGAGCACGCCGGCGTCGACGATGAGCAGCTTGCCCTCGTACTCGTAGACGGTCATGTTGCGACCGATCTCGCCGAGTCCCCCGATGGGGACGACGCGGAGGGTGCCGGGTTCGAGCGGCTGCGGTGTGGAGACTTGTGTGGGCATTCGGTCCTACGGATTCGGGCGACGCGCGGGGAGCGCGCCGCGGTGTTCGCTAGCGGGTGGTGCCTGGCACCTTTGGCAGTGCGCCGCCGGCCGCTGCGTTGCGGTCGGGGCGGAAGTTCGAGAAGTCGGCGCCGGGCACGTCGTGCACGGCTTCGAGCGAGGTCTCGATGGCGTACGCCTCGGAGTCCTCGGGGCCGACGAGCGGCAGACGGACGCGCGGGCTGCCGATGCGGCCGAGCCCGTGCAGGATGTACTTCGCCGCGACGGTGCCGGGCACGTGGGTCATCACGGCACGGACGAGTGGCTCGACGCGCTTGTGCTCGGCGGTGGCGGTCGCCAGGTCGCCGCGGTTCACGGCGTCGACGATGGTGCGGTACGGCGTGCTCGTGATGTTCGCGGTGACGCCGATCAGGCCCGTCGCGCCGATGGACAGGTGCGGGAGCACGTTGGTGTCGTCGCCGGAGAAGTACATCAGGTCGGTGTTGTTCAGCACGCGGGACACCTCGGCGAAGTCGCCCTTGGCGTCCTTCACGGCGAGGATGTTCGGGTGCTTCGACGCACGCAGGATCGTGTCGTAGGTGATCGGGATGCCCGTGCGCCCCGGGATGTCGTACAGGATCACCGGCAGGTCGGTGGCGTCGGCGATCATCCGGAAGTGGGTGAGCACGCCCGACTGGGTCGGCTTGTTGTAGTACGGCGTGACGATCATGACGCCGTCGGCGCCGGCCCGCTCGCTCTGCTTGTAGAGGTGGATCGCGTGCGCGGTCTCGTTCGAGCCACCGCCCGTGATGATCTTCGCGCGGCCCGCGGCGACGGACTTGCCGACCTCGACCAGACGGAGCTTCTCGGGGTCGGTCAGGGTGCTCGTCTCGCCGGTGGTGCCGGTGACGACGATGCCGTCGGCGCCGGCCGTGATGCAGTCGTCGATGTGCTGCTCGACGCCGGGCCAGTCGACCTCGCCGTCGGCCGTGAACGGGGTCACGAGGGCGACGAGGACCTGACCGAAGGGATTCTCACGCGGGGACACGGGCACCAGCGTACCGGGGATGGGCGCGATGGCCGCCGTCCGGGTGGACGGTCGCCTGCCTGCGGCGCGGACGGGAGGCCCGGATCGCGTCCGTCCCGCCGGTCACGCCCGGCCCGTGCGGGCGCTCAGGCGCGGCGCTGCCACTCCAGGAACCGGTAGCGGGTGCCGACGTTCCGGGACTTCTGCCAGGGGCCCTCGTCGACGAGCGACCAGTCGGCCGACTCGTGGAGCGTCGGAGCGACGGTGTCCCCGGGTACGTCGACGTCGATCACGGTCTCGGACACCCGCTCGGCACGGTCCAGCGCTGCGGCGTAGACCTGCCCGCCGCCGATGACCCAGACGGCCTCGTCGGCACCGCCGGAACCGTCGAGCGCGGCCGCCAGCTCGTGCACGACCTCGGCGCCGTCCGCCGACCACGACGGGTCGCGGGTGAGCACCACGTTGCGCCGACCGGGCAGTGGACGGAACCGCTCGGGCAGGGAGTCCCAGGTGCGCCGGCCCATCAGCACCGTGGCGTCACCCGTGACCTGCTTGAAGTGCGCGAGGTCCTCGGGCACGTGCCAGGGCATGCCACCGTCGGCCCCGATGACCCCGCCGGTCGACCGGGCCCACACCATGCCGATCATCAGACCGCGACCGCGGCCTTGATCGCCGGGTGGTGGTGGTAGCCGACGACCGTGAAGTCCTCGTACTCGTAGTCGTCGATCGAGTCCCTCGGTGCGAGCTCCAGGGTGGGCAGGGCGTACGCCGTGCGGGACAGCTGCTCCTCCACCTGCTCGACGTGGTTGTCGTAGACGTGGCAGTCGCCGCCGGTCCAGACGAAGTCACCGGCCTCGAGCCCGGTCTGCGCGGCGATCATGTGGGTGAGCAGGGCGTACGACGCGATGTTGAACGGGACCCCGAGGAACATGTCCGCGCTGCGCTGGTAGAGCTGGCACGAGAGCTTGCCGTCGTTGACGTAGAACTGGAAGAACGCGTGGCACGGCGCGAGTGCCATGTCCGGGATGTCCGCCACGTTCCAGGCCGACACGATGAGCCGTCGGCTGTCCGGGTTCGTGCGGATCTGGTCGATCACCTGGGCGATCTGGTCGACGTGCTCGCCGGACGGGGTCGGCCACGAGCGCCACTGCACGCCGTAGACCGGGCCGAGGTCGCCGTCCTCGTCCGCCCACTCGTTCCAGATCCGGACGCCGTGTTCCTGCAGCCAGGTCGCGTTGCCGTCGCCGCGCAGGAACCAGAGCAGCTCGTACGCGATCGACTTGAAGTGCACGCGCTTCGTGGAGACGAGCGGGAAGCCCTTCGACAGGTCGTAGCGGAGCTGCGCACCGAACAGACTGCGGGTCCCGGTGCCGGTGCGGTCGCCCTTCGGCGTGCCCTCGGTGAGGACCCGTCGGAGCAGGTCTTCGTAGGGGGTCGGCACGGTGGGGTCGGGCTGCACGGTCTCGCTGTCGCTCACACACAGAAGACTACGTCGGCATGAGTAGCGTTGGCGGCATGGCAGACACGGCGGCAGAGCCGCTCTCGATCCTGATCGCCGGCGCGTCCGGTTTCATCGGCACCCCGCTCGTCCGCGCCCTGCGCGAGGCGGGCCACCACGTGACCACGCTCGTGCGACGCGAGCCGCACACGGCCACCGAGTTCCGCTGGGCCCCCGGACAGCGTCCGCTCGACCCGGCCATCGTCGACGGCGCCGACGTGGTGATCAACCTGGCGGGTGCGAACATCGGCAAGTTGCCGTGGACCGCGAAGTACCGCGAGGAGATCCGGCGCTCGCGCGTCGACGCGACCGACACCCTGGTCGAGGCGATGCGGCACGCCAGCACGCCCCCGGCGCTGTTCCTGTCCGGATCGGCCTCGGGCGTGTACGGCGACCGCCCGGCGGACGTCCTGCAGGACGACGCGGCGCCCGGCACCGGGTTCCTCGCCGAGGTCTGCACCGCATGGGAGGCCGCGGCGAACGCGGCGCCGGACGGCGTGCGCGTCATCACCCTGCGCACCGGCATCGTCATCGGCGAGGGCGGCGGCGCGCTCGCACCGATCCTGCCGCTGACCCGGTTCGGGCTGGGCAGCCGCCTCGGCACCGGCGGGCAGCACTGGCCGTGGATCGCGCTCGAGGACGAGGTCGGCGCCATCGTGCACCTGGCCACGAGCCCGTCGGCGTCCGGGGTCAGCGGGCCGGTGAACCTGGCCGGGCCGGAGGCCGTCGTCGCCGATCGCATCACGAAGCGCGTCGCCGAGGACCTGCACCGGCCGTACCTGTTCCGGATCCCGGAGTTCGCGTTGCGCCTCGCCCTGCAGGACGCGGCGGACGAGATGCTGCTGTCGAGTCAGCGGATGGTGCCGACGAAGCTGCTCGAGTCCGGCTACGCCTTCCGCTACACCCGCGCGTCGGACGCGGTCGACGCGGTCCTCTGACCGGGGGTCAGGCGCTCGCCCGCGACAGCGCGGTGCGCATCGCGGCGCGGGCACGCTTCCGGTCCCCCGCGGCGTCGTAGACGACCCCGAGTCGGTACCAGGCACGCCAGTCGGCAGGGTCCTGCTCGACGGCGGCCTGGTACTTCGGGAAGACCTCGTCGGCGGCCTCGCGCGTCGGTCGGCCGGAGGGCCGGACCGGCACGACGTCCTCCGGTGCGCCGCCCTCGGCCTCGAGCCGGGACCCGAGCCGGGTGATCCGGACACCGAACCGGAACTCGAGCACGAGCAGGAGTGCCCCGATCGCGGCGACGACGAACAGGGCGACGCCGATGCCGATCCCGATCGGGATGCCGGTCGCGATGAACGCGACGGCCCGCTGCCCGACGAGCACGATGTAGAGCGCCAGCAGAAGGGTCATCAGCGCCGCACCCCAGAACGGCGACCGGATCGCGCGCCCGGCCCGCGCTGCACGTCCCACCGGGTCAGCCGATGCCGAGGACGCTGCCGAGGCCCACGGTGAGTCCGCGGGCGGACCCGAGTGCCGACAGTGCCGCCCGGATCCCGGCGACGTAGGCGACGTCGTCGTTGGTGTCGTGCCGGATGGTCAGGGTCTCGCCGGGGCCGCTGAGCAGGACGTCCTGCACCGCCTTCACCCCGGGCAGTCGGAGCGAGTGGATCGGCACGCTCGCCACCTGCTGACCGCGGGCGCGCTGGTCGACGTGCGGGGCCTCGACCGGACCGACGTCGCGCCGCGCCTCGGCGATCAGTTCGGCGGTGCGCACCGCGGTGCCGGACGGCGAGTCGATCTTGCCGGCGTGGTGCGTCTCGACGATCTCGACCGAGGGGAACCACGGCGCCGCGATCGTGGCGAGGTGGGTGCCGAGCACCGAGCCGATCGAGAAGTTCGGGACCACGAGGACGCCCTGGTCGGGCCGCTCCTGCAGGGCGGTGCGGAGCTTCGCGAGACGGTCGGCCGACCAACCCGAGGTGCCGACGAGCACGTTCGCCCCGCTCGACA
Organism: Curtobacterium sp. ABR8; assembly: GCF_057812125.1. Classification (NCBI taxonomy): domain Bacteria; kingdom Bacillati; phylum Actinomycetota; class Actinomycetes; order Micrococcales; family Microbacteriaceae; genus Curtobacterium; species Curtobacterium sp. ABR8. The sequence goes on along the minus strand of NZ_CM173818.1, from coordinate 1,436,351 downwards.
GGGCGTTCTCGACGATCGCGGGGCTGAGCGCCGGCACCGTCACGTCGACGACGAGCGCAGCGCCGCCGAACACCGACGGAGGCGCCTCGTGGGCACCGTCCTTCGACGACAGACGGGCGACGAGCTCGAACTCCGGGAGTTCCTCGACGACGGAGGCCACGAGGCCCCCGAGACGACCGGTGGCGCCGACGACGGCGACGGGAGTGACCATGCGGTCCATCCTAGGATCGACCCATGTCAGTCGAGGTCAGGACCGTGCCCGCCGATCTGCCCGAGGTCGACGTCCTGCTCGACGCGTACCTGGACGAGCGCGAGGCGACGTTCCCGAGCGCGCAGGGCACCTACTCGCGCAAGCGGACACCGGCTGCCGAGTTCACGCCGCCGAACGGGGTCTTCGCGGTGGCCTACGACGGCGGCACCGCGGTCGGGTGCGGCGGGCTCCGGCGGATCCCGGACGGGGTCGACGAGACGGGCGCCGACGACGTCCGGTTCGAGGTCAAGCACGTCTTCGTGACCCCGGGCGGACGGGGCAAGGGCATCGCGTCGGCGCTGATGGACCTGCTCGAACGGAAAGGTGCCTTGCTGGGAGCGACGAGCATCGTGCTCGACACGAACGACTCGCTCGTCGCCGCGGGCGCGATGTACCGCGGTCGGGGCTACGAGCGCGTCGCAGCGTTCAACGACAACCCGAACGCGACCGCCTGGTACCGCAAGCCGACGACCCGCTAGACGGGCTGGTCGACCGGCAGCCCGGTCCGCAGCTCCACCGGCAGGTGGGCCAGGTCGTTCAGGGCGACCACCTCGGCCGGCTTGGCGGAGCGGATCCGGATGATCGTGAGTGCGGTGTGCGCGACGTTCGTGCCCATCCAGCGCCACTCGGGGGCCTGGAACGCCTCGCGCACGAACCAGCCGATCACGGCGTTGTGCGTGATGAGCAGGTCGTGCCGGTCCTCGCGCGCCGGGGTGAACCACTCGGAGACGGCATCGCCCATCTGGGCCTGTCCGGCGACGATCTCCTCTTCGGTGACGCCGCCGTACCAGCCCTGGTAGGCGTGCGGCATGTCCGGGGTCGGGCCGGAGGGGACGCAGTCGAACAGCAGTGTCGACGGTTCGGGCTGGATCGAGGGCAGCCGTTGCGCCAGGAACGCAGCCGTCTCGCTCGGGGCCTGCAACGGGGAGTGGTACACGCCGTCGAAGGGCAGGCCACCCAGTCGGTCGGCGACGAGCATCGCCTGCCGCTTGCCGCGCTCCGACAGCTTGCCGTCGCGGAGGCCGTGCTCGGCGTCCTGGTGTTCGCCGTGCCGGACGAGGTACAGGTAGTGGGACATGTCCGTGCTCAGCTGCCCATCCCGATCGCTGCGGCGAGTTCGTCCTGCTGCACCGCTCCGACCACCGACGTGATCGTCGGACGGGTCAGGAGGTCGCGGGCGAGTTCGAGCACGCCGTCGGTGGTGACCCGGTCGACGCGCTCCAGTGCGGTCGACAGGTCGGTGTACTCCCCGGTGCCGAGCTCGGACCGGCCGAGGCGGGTCATCCGGGCGTCGGAGTCCTCGAGCGAGAGGGTCAGGGCACCCTCGATCTGGCCCTTCGCGCGGCGGAGCTCGTCGTCGGTGATGCCGTGGTCCACCATGCGGCGGAACTCGGCGTCGATGATCTCGATGACCCCGGGGACGTTGTCGGGCGCGCAGCCCGCGTAGACGCCGAAGGCGCCGTTGTCGAGGTAGGCGGGCGCGAACGACGACACCGCGTAGGCGAGGCCGCGGCGCTCGCGGACCTCTTGGAACAGCCGGGAGCTCATGCCCCCGCCGAGCACGGCGTTCAGGACGCTGAGCGACGGCCGGCGGTCGTCGCGCAGGTCGAGTCCCTGCGAGCCGCGGAGCATGCTCACCTGCTCGGTCGGCCGGTGCACCACCGACAGCTTCGGCTCGATGGGGTCTGCGACGGTCTGCGGTGTGCGGCGCGCGAGCGGTTCGGCGCGCGGGGCGTCGTGGAACACGGCAGCGACCGCGTCGCAGAACCGGTCGTGGTCGACGGCGCCGGCGGCGGTCACGACGATGCCGTTCGGTGCGTAGTGCTCGCGGTAGTGGGCCAGGACCTCGTCGCGCTGGACCGCACGGATGCTGTCCGGGGTGCCACCGATGGGGCGACCGAGCGGGTGTCCGCTGAAGGCCGCGGCGAAGAACGCCTCGCCCGCCACGTCGGCCGGGTCGTCGGCGGCCATCGCGAGCTCTTCGAGGATGACGCCGCGCTCGACGGCGAACGCCTCGGGGTCGAGCACCGAGCCGGTCACCATGTCCCCGATGACCTGCACGGCCATCGGGACGTCGGCGTCCCGCACCCGTGCGTAGTAGCAGGTGTACTCCTTGGCCGTCGCGGCGTTGTGCTCGCCGCCGACCGAGTCGAACGCGATGGCGATGTCGAGCGCCGACCGGGTCTCGGTGCCCTTGAACAGCAGGTGTTCGAGGAAGTGGGTCGATCCGAACTGGCCGTCGCGTTCATCCCGCGAGCCGACGCCGACCCAGAACCCGATGCTCGTGGAGGCGGCACCGGGAACGGCTTCGGTGAGCACACGCACACCCGACGGCAGCACGGTGCGGCGGACGAAGGCCCCGCCGGACGTCAGGAACGACGTGTCCGGGGCCCCGAGCGGCAGTGGCACTGGCTGGTTCATCGCAGACGAGCCTACTGATGCTCCGGAGCCCGCATCCCAGTTTCCACACGCCCGCCGACTGTCACTCGAAGAGGGGTACAGAAATTGCGGACAGACCGACTCGTCTGTCTGTCCTCCTTGTGGTACAGTCGTTCTTGCCGGATCGAAAGCCCCCCTAAGTTCCGATCCGGCGGCTCGGGACATCAGTCCTCGCGGCCACGAGTCCCCCCACTCGTCCGCGGAGCCGATGAACCAAGGAGCCACGCTGTGACGGTCGATTCCCCCCAACCGGCCGTCCAGCGTCTCCTCGGTCCGAGCACGAACCTCGCGTCGCCGGACGGGTCGAGCGTCCCCCCGACTCCCCGCTCCGGCGGCGCGAAGGTCCGCGTCCTCGAGACGGCCACGCGACTCTTCTACGAAGAGGGCATCCACAGCGTGGGCGTCGACCGCCTCATCTCCGAGGCGAGCGTCACGAAGGCGACGTTCTACAAGCACTACGGGTCGAAGGACAACCTGATCCTCGCCTACATCCGCACCCAGCACGAACGGGTGCAGGAACGCATGGAGCGACTCGTCGCCGACGCCGGCTCCCCCGCAGCAGCCGTCCGCGCCTGGGTCGCCGCCCTCGCCGACGAGGTCAACGACCCCGACTTCCGCGGGTGCGCCTTCCTGAACGCCGCCGCCGAGTACCACGACCCCCGTGACCCCGTGCGCGAGGTGGTCGCCACCCACCGCGACTGGTACACCGACCGGCTCGCCACCCTGCTGCAGGAGTCCGGCCACAAGCTGCCGGGCGACGGTGCCGACGAGCTCATGCTCGCGCGAGACGGTGCGATGGCCGGCGCCTACGCCGGTGACGCGATCGCCGCGACGGCCGCCCTCGGTCGCGTCGTCGACCGCGTCCTCGCCGACTGACGTCCGGCGGTCGCTGCCGCCTTCCCTGGCGCCGTCGCCTTCGCGAAAGCGACAGATCACCGCGAACAGTTCGCGGGATCATGTCGCCTTCGCGGCACGGATGCACCCGCGTGACGCAGATCTGTCGCTTCCGCAGGGCAGCCCGAGGCTGCGGGTGTTGGCTGGGGGCATGGCCAACGACCCCAACTGGAACCTCCCCGAGGTCCCCTCGTTCACCCTGACCAGCCCCGACTTCACCGACGGTGGCGAGCTGCCGACCTCGGCGCGCGGCACCGACGCCGGTGGCGAGGACCGCTCCCCCGCACTCGAGTGGTCCGGCGCACCGGAGGGCACGAAGAGCTTCGTCCTCACCGTGTACGACCCCGACGCCCCGACCGGCTCGGGCTTCTGGCACTGGAGCCTCACGGACATCCCGGGCTCCGCGACCTCGCTGCCCGCCGGCGCCGGCACCGACGACGCCCTGCTGCCCGCCGAGGCACTCCGCCGGCGCAACGAGTTCGGCACCGACACGTTCCTCGGCGCCGCGCCGCCCGCGGGCCACGGCGTGCACCGCTACTTCTTCACGCTGAGCGCCCTCGACGTACCGCTGCTCGAGGCGCCGGCCGACGCGACCCCCGCGGTCGTCGGGTTCGTGCTGCGCGAGCACCTGCTCGGCCGCGCCCAGCTCGTCGGCACGCAGGAGACCCCCGCCGCGTAGAACGATCCCGCAACGACGAACGGCCGCCGTCCCGCGAGGGACGACGGCCGTTCGTGTGCCAGGGGTGGATCAGACGGTGGCGTCCGTCGACTCCTCGCGGGCACCGCTGGAGTCGGTGTCCGACTCCTCGGCGACGACCGGCGCGAGCGACAGCTTGCCGCGGTCGTCCACCTTGGTGACCTCGACCAGGACCTTCTGGCCGACGCCCAGGACGTCCTCGACGTTCTCCACACGCTTGCCACCGGCGAGCTTGCGCACCTCGGAGACGTGGAGCAGACCGTCACGGCCCGGGAGCAGCGACACGAAGGCGCCGAACGTGGCGATCTTCACGACGGTGCCGAGGAACTGGTCCCCGATCTCCGGGTTGGTCGGGTTCGCGATCGCGTTGACCGACGCACGAGCGGCCTCGGCCGACGGACCGTCGACGGCACCGATGTAGACGGTGCCGTTGTCCTCGATCGAGATGTCGGCACCGGTCTCGTCCTGGATGCCGTTGATCGTCTTGCCCTTCGGGCCGATCAGCTCGCCGATCTTGTCGACGGGGATCTGCACCGAGATGACGCGAGGAGCGGTGTCCGCCATCTCGTCGGGAGCGTCGATCGCCTCGTTGAGCACACCCAGGATGGCCGAGCGGGCCTCCTTGGCCTGCTTCAGCGCCGCGTCGAGCACCGTCGACGGGATGCCGTCGAGCTTGGTGTCGAGCTGGATCGCGGTGACGAACTCCGAGGTACCGGCGACCTTGAAGTCCATGTCGCCGAGGGCGTCTTCCGCACCGAGGATGTCGGTCAGCGCCGCGTAGCGGGTCTGACCGTCGACGGTGTCGGACACCAGGCCCATCGCGATGCCGGCGACCGGGGCCTTGAGGGGCACACCGGCGTTGAGCAGCGAGAGGGTCGAGGCGCAGACGGAACCCATCGAGGTCGAGCCGTTGGAGCTGAGCGCCTCGGAGACCTGACGGATGGCGTACGGGAACTCTTCACGCGTCGGCAGCACCGGCACGAGGGCGCGCTCGGCGAGGAAGCCGTGCCCGATCTCGCGACGCTTCGGCGAACCCACACGGCCGGTCTCACCGGTCGAGTAGGGCGGGAAGTTGTAGTGGTGCAGGTAGCGCTTCTTCGTGACGGGCGACAGCGAGTCGATCTGCTGCTCCATCTTGAGCATGTTCAGCGTGGTGACGCCGAGGATCTGCGTCTCGCCGCGCTGGAAGATCGCCGAACCGTGGACGCGCGGGATCACGGCGACCTCGGCGTCGAGCGGACGGATGTCGGCGAGGCCGCGGCCGTCCATGCGGATCTGCTCGGTCAGGATGCGGCCGCGGACGACCTTCTTCGTGACCGACTTGTACGCGGCGCTGACCTGCGAGTTGGCGACCTCGGGCAGCTCGCCCGCGGTGACCTGCTCCGCGATGGCGGCCTTGACGCGCGACTTGAGCGCGTCGTCGGCGTCCTGACGCTCGGTCTTGGCGGCGATCTTGTAGACGTCACCGAGCTCGGAGAGCGCGAGGGCCTCGACGGCCGAGTAGACCTCGGGCGCGTACGGCGGGAAGACCGGGTAGTCCTGGATCTCCTTGGCCGACTGCGCGGCGAGCTTGGCCTGGGCGTCGACGAGCGACTTGAGGAACGGCTTGGCCGCCTCGAGGCCCTGCGCGACGACGGCCTCGTCGGGCTTGGTGGCGCCGCCCTGGATGAGCTCCCAGCTGTGCTCGGTGGCCTCGGCCTCGACCATCATGATGGCGACGTCCTCGTTGCCCGCCTCGTCCGTGACGACACGGCCGGCGACGGTGAGGTCGAAGACGGCGTCAGCGAGCTGCGACGCCTTCGGGAACGCGACCCACTGGTCACCGATGAGCGCGAGGCGCACACCGGCGATCGGGCCGGAGAACGGCAGACCGGAGATCTGCGTCGAGGCGGACGCGGCGTTGATGGCCAGCGCGTCGTAGAACTCGTCCGGAGCGATGCTCAGGACGGTGATGACGATCTGGACCTCGTTGCGCAGGCCGTCGACGAAGGACGGGCGCAGCGGCCGGTCGATCAGACGGCAGACCAGGATGGCCTCGGTCGACGGGCGGCCTTCGCGGCGGAAGAACGAGCCGGGGATCTTGCCGGCGGCGTAGGAGCGCTCCTCGACGTCGACGGTCAGCGGGAAGAAGTCGAATCCTTCACGCGGGTGCTTGCCGGCGCTGGTGGCCGAGAGGAGCATCGTTTCCTCGTCGAGGTACGCGGCGACCGCGCCCTGCGCCTGCTGTGCGAGCCGACCGGTCTCGAACCGGACGGTGCGCTTGCCGTACTTGCCGTTGTCGATGACGGCTTCGGCGAACTTGATCTCGGGACCCTCCAAAAGGGTGCCTCCTTGAAGTGTGTTCGGCAGGCCTTGGCGACGGCACTCGATGGTGCGTGCGCGCCGATCGTTCCGGACGCATGTCTGGCCAGCAGTAGAAGCACTCGGGAAACCGTTCCGGCCCGCGAGCCACCACCGATGACCAGCTCCGTGCCCGGCCTGCGCAGTGTTTTTTCGTGCGTCCGGGGAAACGGTCCCCGGACACGATGGACTTTACCAGTCCACAGGGAATCGGCGGCGCGGCTCGCTGACACCCGGGCGAGCCTCGGTAGCCTGCTGCCATGCGTCTCACCCCCTCGCGGGGCGTGCTCGTCGCGGCCGCCGTGGTCGTCGGCGCGCTCGTCGCCCCGGTCCTCACCGCTGTCCCGGCGACCGCGACGGAGTACCCGACCTGGCAGGACGTGCAGCGGGCCAAGGGCAACGAGACCGCCAAGCGTGCCGAGGTGACCAAGGTCCAGGCCGCGCTGCAGTCGGCGCAGGACGAGGCCGCAGCGAAGTCGCAGGCCGCGCTGACGGCCTCGTCGAAGGCGGACGCGGCCGAGGCGGAGCTGGCGGAGGCCACCCAGGCCGCCACGAGCCTCCAGGCCCAGGCGCAACGCGCGTCGGAGACGGCCGAACGCGCGCAGACGCGCGCCGGTCAGCTGGCGGCGAACCTGTACCGCGACGGCAGCACGAACCAGATGACCACCCGGATCGCGACCGCCGGCAACCCGGACCAGCTGCTCTACCAGCTGGGCGCCCTCGACCAGCTGTCGTCCACCTGGTCCGGCGTGATGGACGAGGCGTCCGTCGCGGCCGGCACGGCGTCGTCGCTGCACGAGCAGGCCGAACGCGCCGAGGCCGAGCGGGCGACACGTGCGCAGGCAGCCGAGGAACGCTCCGCGGCGGCGAAGTCGGCCGAGGCCGTGGCGAACGCCGCCGTCGAGTCGACCGAGCAGCACAGCGACGAGCTGTACGCGCAGCTGGCGTCGCTCCGGGACACCACCGCCGAGCAGGCCGCCGGGTACGAGCTCGGGCAGAAGGTCGCGGCGCAGAAGGCCGAACAGCAGCGCAAGCGCGCGGCGGCGGCTGCAGCACAGGCGGCGGCAGTAGCTTCGGCGAGCGCCGACACCGGTGGCGGGAGCACCGGCGCCAGCGGCGGCTCGGGCACGAGCTACCCGAGCACCGGCGGGGTCGTCGTGGACCCCGCTGCTGCCCAGGCCTACGCCCGGAGCGCCCTGGGGTCCTACGGCTGGGGCGACGACCAGTTCTCGTGCCTGGTGTCGCTCTGGACGCAGGAGTCCGGCTGGCGGGCGAACGCACTGAACGCCTCCAGCGGCGCCTACGGCATCCCGCAGTCGCTGCCGGCCGAGAAGATGTCGGCGGCCGGAGCGGACTGGCGGACGAACGCGAACACGCAGATCAACTGGGGGCTCGCCTACATCAAGAGCGCGTACGGGTCGCCGTGCGGTGCGTGGGGGCACGAGATGAGCGTCAACCCGCACTGGTACTGAGCTCCCGCGCTCACCGCCCCACCAGCCGCAGCGCCTGCAGCGGGCACATCGCCACCGCGTCCGCAGCGGCGGCGCGTTCGTCCGGCCGCACCGGCACGTCGCGGGTGCCGCCGCCGTCCCGCGCGATCGGGTAGCCCCACTCGTCGCGCGCCAGCCGCTCGGCGAACAGCTCGGTGCACAGGCCGCGTCCCCGACAGCGGGTCCAGTCGACGTGCAGCGCAACGAGACCGGCGGCGGTGGCACCTCCCGGCGTGCCGCTCACGGTCGTCCCCCGACCAGGCAGGTGCCCCGCAGGTGCGCCTGCACGTCGTCGTGGAACACGTCGAGCGCGCTCCGCACCATCCGTGCGACGCCGTCCGGGTGCTGGCAGGCCCCGCGTCCGTCGACGAGGCCAGCGATCCGCCGGACCTCGCCGGCCAGGTCGCCCGCCCGGTGCCCGGAGGCAAGGTCGGCGACCACGTCGGCGATCCGCGGCAACCCGTTCACGCACGGCCCGCAGCGCCCGGCGGACGCTCCGGCGAGCGCCGCGGCGAGTCCCGCGGTGACCCCGACCGGGCAGGTCCGGTCGTCGAGCACGGCCAGCACGCCGGCCCCGGGCGCCGCACCCCACGGTGCCAGTCCGTCGACGTCGAAGGGCGCGTCGAGCGCTGCGGCCGGCACCCAGGTGCCGCCCCACCCGCCGACCAGGACGGCTCGCGTCCGTCGCGGATCGGCCGCCGGCAGCCGGGAGGCACCCAGCAGCTGCCCGAGCGGCGCACCCCCGGCGGTCTCCAGCACCACGGCACCGGCCGGGTCCGTCACGTCGCTGACGGTCACGAGGCGGGTGCCGGGAGCGCTCGCGCTGCCCACGCTCCGCGCCCACGCCGCCCCGTACCGTGCGACGAGCGCTGCCTGCGCGAGGGTCTCGACGTTCGACACCAGGGTCGGTCGTCCGCCCGGTCCACGCTCGGCCAGCCGGACGGTGCGGTCCTCCGGCAGACCTCGGCCACCGGCGACGGCCGAGGCGAGCGCCGTGGCCTGCCCGGCGACGAAGGTACTGTGCGGCAGGGCGCGGACCGCGATCGTGACCGGCTCGGTGCCGGGCCGGGCGTCGGTGCGTTCGGCCAGGGCCTGGCGGACCCGGTCGGCGAGCCGCTCGCTCGTGGCGACCACGGCCTCGGTCGCACCGATCGCCAGCGCCGCGACCACGACGCCGTCGAGCACCAGGTGCGGTGCTCGTTCGAGCAGGACGGCGTCCTTGCGGCTGGCGGGTTCGCCCTCGACGCCGTTCGCGATGACGATCGGGGCACCGCGTCGGCGGCGCCGTCCCGCGACGGCCTCGAGCTTCCGGGCGAGCGGGAACCCGGCTCCCCCGCGGCCGTCGACACCGGCCAGGGCGATCTCGCCGACGGCGGTCGGCCCGACGTGCGGGAGCGGTCCGTGCGTGCGCTGGTGGTCGTCGAGTCCGGGCCCCGGGGCGGCGAGGAGGCGTTGCGTGCCGGTCGGTGGCGGGACGGTGAGCGGGTGGGTCAGGGTCATCGGAGGACCTCCCTCGGGGTCGGACGGAACGCGGTGACGCCAGCGGTGCAGCGCCAGGCGACGGCGCCGAGGACGGCTGCGGCGCAGACCCCGGCGATCACCAGGAACCAGGCGGACGTGCCGTCGGTCCCGGTACCGATCGCGTGCGCCATCGCGATCGGCCACATGGCGTAGGCGGCCCAGTGCACGGCGCGGAACACGCGTGGCCCGATCACCCGGCGGAGCATCCCCGTGACGACGAGCACCACGAGCAGGTCCGCCGACAGCGTGCCGAGCCCGAGCCAGAACCAGCGGTACGCACCGGCGAACGGCACGAGGGCGTCCAGCAGGCGGAGTTCGGCCTCGGTGTCGAGCAGCAGCGTCACCACGTGCACGACCACGAACACGGTGGACGCCAGGGCGACGTCCCGGTGCACGAGCTGCACGCCGAACCGCGGCAGGCCGGGCAGCGGTCGTCCGCCGCGGGTCACGATGCCGAGCAGGACCGTCAGGGTCAGGAGCAGGACCGCGGCGACCCCGGTCCCGCGGCCGACCACCCAGAGCGCGGTGTCCATCAGGCGGCGTCCGCCCCGCCGAGGTGGTCGACCTGGTCGTCGGGCCAGCCGCCGATCCGCAGCACCGAGCCGTCGGCCGCGACGAGTCGGGCGGCACGGCCGCTCTGCCGGAGCCACTCCACGGCGCCGTGACCCCGGACGACCGCGGCGGTGGTCATGGTGTTCGCCGTGGTGCACGACGGGGCGACGACCGTCACGGACCGCCACACCGGGTCGGCGGGCAGGCCCCAGCGCGGGTCGAGGATGTGGTGCCGCGCGGTCCCGTCCTGCTCCCAGCGGCGCTTCTGCGTGCTCGAGGTCGCGACGGACCACCCGGAGGCGATGCGGACGTGGTCGACGGGGTCGCCCGCCTGGTCCTGCACGCGCACCTGCCAGCCGCCGGAGGGGTCCGGGCCGGCCGTGGCGACGTCCCCACCGAGCGAGACGAGGGCGCCGATGCCGAGCCGCGCGGTGATGCTCGCGGCGGCCATGTCCGCGGCGGCGGCCTTCGCCGTGGCGCCGAGGTCGAGCGTGACGCCCGCGGGGACCCGCAGGAACGTGCCGGACAGCAGGATCCGCTGCCAGGCGGGTCGACCGTCGAGCGCTCGGGCGACCGTGTCGGGCGACGGGACCGGGGGCGCGTCGGCGAAGGCGGCGTCGTACCCGAGGGACGCCATCCGCCGGCCGAGGGTCGGGTCGACGTCCCCGTCCGACAGTCGCGCGGCGTCGACGGCCTGGTGCACGAGGGTCGCCAGCAGCGACGAGACCTCGGTTCCGCGCACCAGGTCGTCGGCAAGGGACAGGAGCTCGGAGTCGTCGCGGAACCGACTGCACGCGGCGTCGACGGCCGCCGTGACCTCGCGGACGCACGACTCGGCGGCGGCGAGGTGGCGGCGGTCGCGGTGGTCCAGGACGACCCGGGCGGTGGTGGTCCAGAGGTCCCACTCGGCGGCGGCGCGCACGGTCAGGAACCCGTCGTCGTCGTGTCCGACGACCCACCGGTGGTGCCCTGCGAGACCCCGGTGTCGGTCGACGTGTCGGTCGACGACGACGAGGACGAGGACCCGGAGTCGGTGGCGGCATCACTCGACGTCCGGGTACCCGAACCCGAGTCCGTCGTCGTGCTCGTGGACGTGTCGGTCGTCGTCGTACCGGCCTGCTCGTGCCCGAACCACAGCCCGGCACCCGTGACCGTCGCGACCGCGAGTCCGCCCAGGCTCACGAGCGCACTCGTGATCCGTGCGGACCGCCTGCCGGTGCCTCTGGTGTCCATCGGTCCTCCTCGTCGTCATGACGAGGTTCCCGAGGCCACCGATGAGCGAGCCGCCAGCCAGCCGCACTCCGACCCCACGAACCCTGTGGTCCGCCTAAGAGCGAGCCGCGGGGTCAGCGATCCGGGTCAGTGGCCGAGGCCACCGAGCAGGCTCGCGAAGTCCGCGGTCGCGGGGAGCGCGTCGGCTTCCTGCGGGGCCCGACGGGAGGCCCGGATCGCCCAGGCCAGGTCGGCTCCGGCCCGACGGATGCGTCCGTCCAGGGCCGCGGCGTCACCGTCGCTCCCCCAGTCGTCGGTCGCGGCGAAGACACCGGTCGGTACCACCGCTGCGCGGAGGTACGCGAACACGGGGCGCAGGGCGTGGTCGATGGCGAGCGAGTGCCGCGAGGTCCCGCCGGTGGCGCCGAGGAGGACGGGCAGGTCGGCGAGCGAGTCCTTGTCCAGGATGTCCAGGAACGACTTCGCGAGACCGCTCACGCCGGCCGTGAAGATCGGCGTGACGAAGACGACCGCGTCGGCCTCGACCACGGCGGCCATGGCGGCGGACAGCGCGGGCGCGGCGAACCCGGTGAGCATCGCGTCGGTGATCTCGTGGGCGAGCGGCCGGAGCTCGACGTGCAGGACCTGTGCTGGCGTGCCCTCGGCGACGAGCGCGGCGACGGCGGCCTCGCCCAGGCGGTCGGCGAGCAGGCGGGTGGAGCTGGGCTCGGAGAGTCCGGCGGAGACGACGGCGATGGTGGTCATGGTGGTTCCCGACTTTCGATGCGTTTGCATGAACATCGTACCGAACCGTGCGCCACGCGCAACCATTCCCGCAGAACGGAGAACGCCCCGGTCCTCTCGAGGAGGACCGGGGCGTTCGGTCAAGCCGTGGGGCGTCGACTAGCGGCGCAGGCCGAGGCGCTCGATGAGCGCACGGTAGCGGGCGATGTCGACGTCGGAGAGGTAACCGAGGAGACGGCGACGCTGACCGACCATGAGCAGCAGACCACGACGCGAGTGGTGGTCGTGCTTGTGCTCCTTGAGGTGCTCGTTCAGGTCGTTGATACGACGCGTCAGAACGGCGACCTGGACCTCGGGGGAACCGGTGTCGCCCGGGTGGGTCGCGTACTCTTCGATGATCTCCTGCTTGACCTTCGCGTCAAGTGCCATGCGTAGATCCCCTTTCAGTCCGTTGCGCGGTGCCCGTGCCTGATGCACGAGCGCTCTTTGTCCGCGGCCGTTCGACGGCAACCGCGCAAGACTACCAGAGTCCTAGACCGTCCTGGCGCGCAGGCGACGACGACGCGGCGCGGGCAGCAGGCTGCGGACGAGCCCGACGAGCGTCGCGCCGAGCAGTCCGCCGAGGCCGTTCGACAGCACGTCGCGGGGGTCGGCGACGCGGTAGGGCAGGTAGGTGGCCTGCGCGAACTCGATGCCGGTCGACAGGGCGACCGCGACCAGCGCGCCGAGGATCCACCAGCGCCGTGGCAACCAGAGCGCGGCGAGCATGCCGACCGGCACGAACATCGCGATGTTGGCGAGGAACTCGGTGCGCTCGTACGTGAACCAGGCACCGTGCGGCAGCTGCTGGACCCAGGCGATCGCGTGCAGCACGAACGAGTTCTGTGCCGATGTGAACACCTGCGGGGTCAGCGTCATCCGCCAGATCACCCAGGCGTACGCCGCGGTCACGGCGAGGAGGAGGAGTCGACGGAACATCCCGGTATTGTGCAACACCGTCCTGCGCGGTCGCTGGAGCGCTCCTGGCAGAAGCCGTCGGCGGACCTGGACGAACGCCCCGGTGGCCTGGTCAGGACTCCCCCGCACCTGTCAGCATGGAGAGCGAACAGGGAGGACCGCCGGATGCCGGAGGACCAGGGGATGCGCAGGTCGGCGCGCCGGCAGTGGCTGTGGATCGCGGCCGCGGTCGTCGTCGTCGCCGCGGTGGTCACGACGCTCGTCGTGGTCGTGCCGCACGGCAGCGGGCCGGATGCCGACCCGACGGCGAGCGGACGTGACGTCGCGACGCGGAAGACCGTGGAGCAGGCGTTCCCCGGCGGACTCGCGCACCAGCCGTCGGCGGTGAACCAGCCGGGCATCCGCGAGCGCCAGGCACGAGCCGCCGGACACGACGACACCGCGGCGCAGATCGCCCGCATCGCCGACCAGCCGATCGCGACCTGGCTCACGAACACCTCGCGGTCCGAGACACGCGCCACCATCCGCGCGGTCGTCCGGAACGCCGAGCAGCAGCGGGCCACCCCGGTGTTCGTGCTGTACACCGTGCCGGACCGCGACTGCGGCAGCTACTCGAAGGGCGGCACGACCGACGACGCCTACCTGCCGTGGGTCCGGTCCGCCGTGCGGGCGATGGCCGGGTCCGGGGCCGTCGTGCTCGTCGAGCCGGACGCGATCGCGCAGATCCAGAACTGCCAGCGCCTGCGCGACTCCCGGCTCCCCCTGCTCCGGAAGGCCGTGGACGCGCTGACCGGGCACGGGCTGACGGTGTACCTCGACGGCGGCAACGAGAACCGTGTCCCGACCGCGACGATGGCCGACTGGCTGCGGCAGGCGGGCGTCGATCAGGTGCAGGGCTTCTTCACGAACGTGTCGAACTTCTACCGCGTCGACCAGGAACGTGCCTACGCCGACGAGCTCGCCGACGCGATCGGTGGTGATCCGCACTTCGTCATCGACGTCTCCCGCAACGGGCAGGGCTGGCGCGGGACCTGGTGCAACCCCGAGGGCGCGGGGCTCGGCCAGGCCCCGCACGTCACCGGCGGATCGAGCCGACTCGACGCCCTGCTGTGGGTCAAGACGCCGGGGCTCAGCGACGGCACGTGCAACGGCGGACCGGCCGCCGGACAGTGGTGGGAGAGCTACGCGCTCGGTCTCGTCGAGAACCGCAAGCGCGACTGACCCGTGGCCGGGGTGTCGGTGCCCGGTGGTTGCATGAGCGCATGACCCCGACCGACAGCCGGCGCTCCGTCGTCCCGCCCTACCTGCTCCACGCCGTGGCCCAGGCGGCCGAGTTCCCCCGCGCGGCATCGGCCGCCCGCACCGCACTGGCGTCGCTCGAGCTCGTGCAGACCCCGAAGCACCGGCACCTCATCGCCCCGCGCGGCGTCAGTGCCGGCGTCGACGGCACCGGCACGGCCGACCGCTCACCGCAGCGCACGATCACCGATGCCCGCGGCACGACGACCCTGCCGGGCACGGTCGTCCGGAACGAGGGCGACCCCGAGACCGGTGACGCGGCCGTCGACGAGGCGTACGCCGGACTCGGCGCGACCCACGCCTTCTGGCTCGACGTCTTCGGCCGGGCGTCGATCGACGGCGCCGGGCTCCCCCTCGACGCCACGGTCCACTTCGGGCAGGACTACGACAACGCCTACTGGGACGGCAGCCGGATGGTGTTCGGTGACGGCGACGACGAGGTCTTCCGACGGTTCACGATCGCCCTCGACGTCATCGGTCACGAGCTGGCGCACGGCGTCACGCAGTACACGGCCGACCTCACCTACCAGGGGCAGTCCGGGGCGCTCAACGAGTCGATCAGCGACGTGTTCGGCTCCCTCGTGGCCCAGTACGCGGCCGGGCAGACCGCCGAACAGGCGAGCTGGCTCATCGGCGAGGGACTCTTCACGGATGCCGTGCACGGCGACGCCCTCCGGTCGATGCGCGCCCCCGGTACCGCCTACGACGACCCGGTGCTCGGCAAGGACCCGCAGCCCGCGACGATGGCCGACTTCGTCGTGACGACCGACGACGGCGGCGGGGTGCACACCAACTCCGGCATCCCGAACCACGCGTTCTTCCTGGCGGCGACGGCGATCGGCGGGTACGCCTGGCAGGGTGCCGGTGCCGTGTGGTGGGACGCCCTGACCTCGGACGCCGTCACCGCCTCGATCGACTTCGCCGGGTTCGCCGCCGTCACGATCGACGCCGCCGCCACCCGGTTCGGCGACGGGACAGCGGAGCACGCCGCCGTGCAGGACGCCTGGCGGACGGTGGGCGTGCTCGCCTGAGCACGCCACGGGCGCGTACGGTCGGGAGCATGCGCATCGAGGTCCGTCGTTCCGGGGGCTTCGCCGGCACCACGCGGCGCTGGCGGGTCGACACCGACACGTGCGGTGACCCCGCGGCGTGGTCCGAGGTCCTCGACGCGCTCCCCCGCACCGCCGCGACGCCGTCGCCGTCCGGGCCACCGGTCCCCGACGACTTCACGTGGACGATCACCGTCGAGCGCACGACCGTGACGATCCCGGGCCGACGCCTGGACGGACCGTGGGCCGACCTCGTCGCGCGCGTCCGATCTGCAGGCGACCCGTCCTGAGTCAGCAGGCACAGGACGGGCTCGCCACGGGCCTCCCGGCTCAGGCGACGTCGATGACCGTCAGGCGACGTCGATGACCGTCAGGCGCCGCGTCGGGCGGGTCATCGCGACGTAGACCGCGGCAGCGGGGCGCGCGGCGTCGCCACCGACACGGTCGGGGTCGACGAGCAGCACGCCGTCGAACTCGAGGCCCTTGGCGTCGGCCCCGGTCAGCACCGTGAGCGAACCGGCGTGCGGCGCGGCGAGCCCGCGCACGTCGGCCTCCGTGCGGGCGAGGCGCTGCCGGACGGCGTCGACCTCGGACTCGGGGACGATCACGCCGATGGTGCCGGCACCGATCCGCGACCGTTCGGCGTCGGCGACCGACACGACGGTGTCGAGCAGGTCGGCGCGGGCGACGCGGACGCGCTCGACGGGATCGCCGTCGCGCACGGCCTCGTTCCGGGTGACGGTCAGGCCGGCACCGTCGGCGAAGACACCGGCGGCCTCGACGATCGACCGCGGGGTGCGGTAGTTCACGGTGAGCTGTTCGATGCGGTGGTCGAGCGGCACGAGCGGCGCCCGGCCACGGCGACGACGGGCCAGCGCGCCGAGCACGTCGTCCCAGGTGCGCGCGGCCCCGGGCGAGGAGCCCTGCGCCATGTCGCCCACGATCGTGAAGGACCGCAGCGGGTTGCGGCGGGCGAGCACGCGCCACTGCATCGGCGACAGCTCCTGCGCCTCGTCGACCACGATGTGCCCGTAGGTCCACTCACGGTCGTCGGCTGCGCGTTCGGCCGTCGACCGGGGGTCGCCGCCCTCGGCGAACGAGCCGGCCACCTGTTCGGCGGTGACGATGCCCTCGACGCCCATGTTCTCGATCGCTTGGCGGGCGTTCTCGATGTCACGGTTCCGGCTGGCCTTCGCCGCGCGCTTGGCGGCGCCGCCGGTCGGGTCGAACGGGCCGAGCAGCTCGGCGGCCTCGTCGAGCAGGGGGACGTCCTCGACCGTCCACGCCGCACCGCGGGCACGGTGCAGCAGGGCGCGACGCTCCGGGGCCCAGTCGGGGGTCAGCGACGCGAGCCAGTTCGGACGGGCGTACAGGTCCTCGAGGAACTTCTCCGGCGGCAGCGGCAACCACGCGGTGTTGAGCAGCACCCGGGCGTCGTACGAGCTCCGGATGTCCTCGCGCAGGACCTTCTCGTCGGCCTCGTCCACCGTCGTCCCACGCTCGCGCAGCTGGTCGGCGAGCAGCCGGGTCATCGCGTCGAGCGCGAGCTTGTTGAACGTCACGCGCGCGGCGTTGTGGGGCTTGCCGCGGTCCTGTGCGCGCTTCATCGCGTCGGCCACGAGCTGCGGCGGCACGACGAGTCGCTCGCCCTCGACGTCGAGCGTCACCGACTCGGTCGGCACCACCTGACGGGAGCGCACCGCGCGGCGCAGGAGTGCGGCCGTCTGCGCGGAGCCCTTCACCGCGGCGACGTCGCGGGCGTCGTGCGTCGTCGCGTGCACACCCGGGTAGAGCGACCCGAGCGAGGCCATCACGACGCCGGTCTCGCCGAGCGACGGCAGGACCTGTTCGATGTACGTCAGGAACGCCGGCGACGGACCGACCATCAGGACCCCGGAGCCCCGCAGCCGCTCGCGGTACGAGTACAGCAGGTACGCGGCACGGTGCAGCGCCACGGCGGTCTTGCCGGTGCCGGGGCCGCCCTGCACGATCAGGACGCCCTCGAGCGGGGAGCGGATGATCCGGTCCTGCTCGCCCTGGATCGTGGCGACGATGTCGGTCATCCGGCCCGTGCGCTCGGCGGTCACCGCGGCGAGCAGCGCCCCCTCGCCCTGCAGGTGGGTGCGTTCGTCGTCGTAGAGCGCGGCGTCGAACACCTCGTCCTCGACACCGACGACCCGACGACCCTCGAGTGACAGGTGGCGGCGCGAGCGCATCCCCATCGGGTGCGCCGCGGTGGCCTGGTAGAAGGCACTGGCGCCGGGCACGCGCCAGTCGAGCAGCAGCGGGCGGTGGTCGGCGTCGCGGAGCCCCACCCGGCCGATGTACCGGAAGGCGTCCTCGGCGCTGTCGGGTTCGGAGACCTCGAGCCGGCCGAAGACCAGACGGTCCCCCACACGCTCGAGCGTCGCCACGGTGTCTTCGTAGAGCCGGGCGTACGCATCGCGCTCGCTGCGGCTCTGGTGGTTCCCGCCGACCGCCTGACGACGGGTCTCGGCGAGACGCTGTTCGGCCTCGGCGGTCAGCTCGTCGAGACGGCGGAAGAGGCCGTCCACGTAGCCGCGCTCGCGGTCGATCTCGGTCGGTTCGGACACACGCAACCCTTCGGGAAGAGGGGAATCCAGTGTACTGCCCGCTGGAGCCCCGCAGTTCCCGAAGGGTCGTCGCTCACATCTCTTCGTGCGTGTCCGGGTCGGCGTCCCAGAGCCGGCCGCGCTCGAGGCCGGAGATGGCCTGCACCTCGGCGTCGGTCAGCTCGAAGCCGAACACGTCGAGGTTCTCGCGCTGTCGGGTGGCGTCGGCCGACTTCGGCACCGGCACGGCGCCGAGCTGGACGTGCCACCGCAGCACGACCTGGCCGGGGGTCACACCGTGGGCCGCTGCGGCGTCGGTGATCGGCTGCTCGGTGAGGAGCTCCGAACGGACCGCGAGCGGGCTCCAGCTCTCGGTGACGATGCCGAGCTCCTGGTGCACCTTCCGCAGTGCCGCCTGCGGGAAGTACGGGTGCAGCTCGACCTGGTTCACCGCCGGTGCGACGCCGGTCGCGTCGATGATGCGACGAAGGTGCTCCGGCGTGAAGTTCGAGACGCCGATCGAGCGGACCTTGCCGCTGTCGCGCAGGTCGACGAACGCCTTCCAGGTGTCGACGAACTTGTCCACCGACGGGTTCGGCCAGTGGATCAGGTACAGGTCGACGTGGTCGAGCCCGAGGTTGCCCAGGGTCTCGTCGATCGAGCGGTGCGCCTCGTCGTAGCCGTGGTGCCGGCCGGGGAGCTTCGAGGTGACGACGAGGTCCTCGCGCGCCACCTCGGACTCGCGGACGGCGCGGCCGACGGCGTCCTCGTTGCCGTAGTTCAGCGCGGTGTCGAGCAGCCGGTAGCCGCTGGCGATGGCGGTGCCGACCGCGGCCGCACCCTCGTCACCGTTCAGCCCGTAGGTGCCGAGGCCGAGCTCTGGGAACCGGTGGCCGTCGTTCAGCTCGATGGTCGGGGCACCGACCTGCATCAGCGCACCCCGAGCAGGTCGATCACGAAGATCAGGGTCTTGCCGGACAGGAAGTGGCCGCCACCGGCGGGACCGTAGGCGAGCTCCGGCGGGACGACGAGCTTGCGGCGGCCGCCGACCTTCATGCCGGGGATGCCCTCCTGCCAGCCGCGCACGAGCGCCGCGAGCGGGAAGTCGATGGGCTCACCGCGGTTCCACGAGCTGTCGAACTCCTCGCCGGTCTCGTACTCGACGCCGGCGTAGTGGACCTTGACGGTCGACCCGGCGCTCGCGACGTCACCGTCACCCTCGACGATGTCGGTGACGACGAGGTCGGTGGGGGCCGGGCCCTCGGGCGCGTCGAACTCGGGCTTGCTGTTGAGGTCAGTCATGCGATCCAGTCAACCAGAGCGCGCGGACATGGCACCGCACGTCCACCCGCCTCACTGTGGAACTCTCGACGAGCGCCGCGGGCAGGATTGACCCTGAAGCGCCCTCTAGCCTTCAAGGTCCGCGTCGCCGTCGAGCAGTGGAAGGCGGGTCCGGCTCTCGCTGAGAGCGTTCTTTTCTTCAGCTCGACGACTCAAGCCACGACGGACCTCTTCGCGGAGGAAGCGGACTGCGCGGGGGTTTCCCTCCATCACATCTTCACGAAGAGGTTCATTTTCGGTGAGGACCATCGCAATTTGCCGGTATTCGACGGAGGTAACTCTGCTAGCCGGCGCCATACGGAGGTTGCGGACGTCGTGAGCGAGGCCTCGCATCGACGACATGATGTCCGAGAACATTTCAGGGACTTCTGGTTCCTTCGGCGTGTCCACCGCCGCTTCAGATTCCGGGATGGCGCGAAGCCTTTCCTCGAGATCGGGCCACCAGCGATCAACGGAGCGGTTGACATCGAGCGACGCTCCCGAGACTTCCGCGATCGATTGCATCATTCGGGTGATACCGAGCTTATCCGCGCGAACACCATTAAATTGCTTTAGTGGTTCATCCAGGGACGCGGGCGAGAAATCAAGTGCAACCGGAACGACGCGCGCGTCGTCGTTGATGCGCTTTGCCAGCGCCCCGGCTTCAAAATTGAGCCACGGCGCCTTAGCATTTTCTGGGGTCACGCAAAGGATTCCAAAGTCGGTATCGGATAGCCAGCTGTTGATCTCATTATTCCAACGCTGGCCAGCTCGAATGTCCTCACTAGAGTAGAAACACTCGACACTCTGAATGACATCATGAATCCACTCACTCAGCGCCTCCGCGAGCAGACCGCTGCGTGGACCTGACCAACTAATGAAAACCTTCACCCAGCAACGATAGCAGTACGCGAGCATCCCTTATTTCGACCTCGTTGGTGTAGATCGCGGCTTGAGCGCTGCTAGCTCCGCCAGGCGTCCAGGCCGCAGAATGGTTCCACCGTGACACGACCCACTCCCGCACCGCCGCGCCGCCGCCTGCTCGCCGACCTCACCCCGCTCCGCCGATCCCCCGCCTTCGCCCGGCTCTGGGCGGGCACCGCCATCGCCGGGATCGGCACGCAGATGACCACGGTGGCGGTCGGGCTCGAGGTCTACGAGATCACGCACTCCACCTTCGCGGTGGCACTCGTGGGGGTCATCGCCCTGCTGCCGATGGTGGTCGCGGGCCTGTACGGCGGCATGCTCGCCGACGCCTTCGACCGCCGCACGGTCGCGCTCGTGTCGTCGATCATCGCCTGGGTCGCGGTCGCCCTGATCGCCACCCACTCGTGGCTCGGGCTGCACAGCGTCGCCCTGCTCTACGTCCTGGCGACCGTGAACGCCGTCGCCGCGACCGTGAGCAACGCCTCGCGCTCGGCGATCGTCCCGCGGCTCGTCGGCACCGACCTGCTGCCCGCGGCGAGCGCCCTGGGCGGGATCGCGTCCGGCTTCCAGGTCACGGTGGGTCCGGCGGTCGCCGGTGTGCTGATCGCGAGCGTCGGGTTCGCGCCGACCTACACGATCGACGTCGTCCTGTTCACGTTCGCGTTCCTCGGGGTGTTCACGCTGCCGCGCATGGCCGCCGACCACGGTGCGCTCCGCCCCGGGCTCAGCTCGCTCGTCGAGGGTGCGAAGTTCCTGCGGCGGTCGCGCAACATCACCATGACGTTCGTCCTCGACATCGTCGCGATGACGTTCGGGCAGCCCCGCGTCCTGTTCCCCGCGATCGGGGCGCTGGTGATCGGCGGCGGATCGATCACCGTCGGCACGCTCACGGCCGCGTACGCGATCGGTGCGCTGCTGTCGAGCGTCTTCTCCGGCCCGCTCGGGCACGTGCGCCGCCAGGGCGAGGCCGTCGGCTGGGCCATCACGGCGTACGGCGGCGCGATCGGCGCGTTCGGTGTGGTCATCGCGCTGGCGCACGTGCTCGGCGGGCGCTCAGGCGAGGCGTTCGGCGTCGAGATCCTGCCGGCACTCGGGCTCGCGGCGCTGTTCCTGGCGATGGCCGGCGGTGCGGACAACGTCAGCTCGGTGTTCCGGAACACGATCCTGCAGGCGGCGTCGCCGGACGGCATGCGCGGTCGGCTGCAGGGCATCTTCATCGTGGTCGTCACCGGAGGCCCGCGGCTCGGTGACCTGTACGCCGGCCTGGTCGTCGCGGCCGGCATCGCGTACCCACCGATCATCGGCGGCGTGCTCATCGTCGCGCTCGTCGCGCTGCTCCTCCGCCTGGTCCCGTCGTTCCGCCGCTACGACGCCCTGCACCCCCACGCCAACTGACGGGTGAGCGGCCGCAGTACCGGACCACCCCCTTCCGCGAAAGCGACAGATCTGCGCGAACCTTCCGCGGTCGTCTGTCGCTTTCGCGAGACGGACGGGAGGCCCGTGGCGGGCCCGCCACGGGCCTCCCGTCCGCCAGGTGTCGGGTACCGTACAACGCATGCCGGACAGCGCATCGCGCGATCTCCAGCGGACGGGAGTCCGCGCCGTCGTCCGGCGCACCTACCACTCGGTCATCCGGCACCGCGTCGTCGACGCGGCCGCGTCGCTGACGTTCTTCGCACTGCTGACCGTGTTCCCGACGGCGCTGACGGTGGTGTCCGCGCTGTCGATCGTGGACCGCGAGGGCGACAGCCTGTCCGACATCATCGGCGTGCTCGGGTTCATCCTGCGACCGGAGACGGCGGAGCACCTCGAGACCCCGCTGCGGCAGCTGCTGACCCTCGACAACCCGTGGCTCGGCTTCGCGATCGGTGTCGTGCTGACGCTGTGGTCGCTGTCCGGGTACGCGACGGCGTTCGGACGCGCCATGAACACCTCGTACGAGGTCGAGGAGGGGCGGCGGATCTGGAAGTTCCGCAGCATGATGCTGCTCGTCACGCTGCTCGTGATGGTGGGCGGGGCGATCGCGATCGTCATCCTGCTCGGCACCCCGACGATCTCGGCGGCGATCGTCGCGTCGTTCGGTTGGGCGCCGTGGATCGACGACGTGTGGAACGTCGTGAAGTGGCCCGTGCTCGCCGCCGACCTGGTCGTCATGGTCGCGGTCCTGTACTACGCGACCCCGAACGTGAAGACGCCGCAGCTGCGGTGGGTGTCCGCCGGTGCCGCGTTCGCCATCGTCACGTGGGCCCTGGCGACGGTCGGCTTCGCGGTCTACGTCGAGACGATCGGCGGCGGCAACCGTGCGTACGGGTGGCTCGGCGGCGGGATCCTGCTGCTCGTCTACCTGTACATCTCGAACTTCGTGCTCGTGGTCGGCGGCGAACTCGACTCCGAGGTGATCCGGATGCGGCAGCTCCTGGCCGGCATCGAGGCCGACGAGTCGATCCGGTTGCCGCTGCGCGACGTGACGCGGAACTTCACGCTGGCCCGCTGGCGCGACGCCGACATCGCGGCTGCTCGGCACGTCCGGAGCGTCGCGGCGCAGGTCGCTGCCGACGACGACGCCGAGCCGACCCCGGCGCAGGAGCACCTGCGCGACGTCGCGCAGCAGGTGCGCGTCGGCGAGGCACCGATGCCGTGAAGGCGGTCGCGCGGGGGCTTCAGCGCTCGCGCGCCGCTTGGTCCAGCATCTCCTCGGTGACCACCGGGATCGCACCGGTCGCGAGCTCGATGCCGGACAGCCGCGCCGGGCTCAGCACACGCTGCACCTGGTCCTCGTCCATCAGGCCAGCCGCGACGACGAGCGTCGAGATCGGCGTCGACGTCGTCAGTGCCGTGTGCGCGATCGACGCCGCCGCCGCGTAGCCGATGTACGGGGTGAGCGCCGTGACCACCCCGACGTTCGTGTCGACCTGCGCCGCGAGCTTCGCCTCGTTCGCCTCGATGCCGGTCACGCAGTGCTCGCGCAACGTGGCACAGCCCCGGGACATCCACTGCAGCGACTGGAGGATCGAGTGCGCGATGATCGGCTCGAACGCGTTGAGCTGCAGCTGGCCGCCCTCGGCTGCCATCGTCACCGTGGTGTCGGCGCCGACCACGGCGAACGCGATCTGGTTCACGACCTCGGGGATCACCGGGTTCACCTTGCCCGGCATGATCGACGAGCCCGCCTGGCGCGCCGGCAGGGTGATCTCGCCGAGCCCCGCCTGCGGCCCCGACGCGAGCAGCCGCAGGTCGTTGCAGATCTTCGAGAGCTTCGCGGCACTGCGCTTCACGGTGCCGGACAGGGTCATGAAGGCGCCGGCGTCGCTCGTCGCCTCGATCAGGTCCGGCGCCGTCACGACGTCGATGCCGCTGGCGTCCTGCAGCTGTCGGCGGACCTCGTCGCGGTAGAGCGGGTCCGCGGTGATCCCGGTGCCGATCGCCGTCGCGCCGAGGTTCATCTCGGCCAACAGCGGCAGGACCTTGCGGAGCAGGTCGGCGTCCTCCTGGATGGTGTGCGAGAACCCGGTGAACTCCTGCCCGAGGGTCATCGGCACGGCGTCCTGCAGCTGCGTCCTGCCGACCTTGAGCACGTCGGCGAAGGCGTTCCCCCGCTCGGCGAACGCCGCGGAGAGCTGCTCGAGCTGCTCGATGAGCCGCCGGGCGGAGAAGATCATCGCGATCTTGATGCTCGTCGGGTACGTGTCGTTCGTCGACTGGCTGCGGTTCACGTGGTCGATCGGGTGCAGGTACCCGTAGTCGCCCCGCTCGCGGCCGAGGAGCTCGAGGGCCCGGTTCGCCAGGACCTCGTTCGTGTTCATGTTCGTGCTCGTGCCGGCGCCGCCCTGCACGACGTCGACGACGAACTGCTCGCGCAGGGCACCGTCACGCACCTCCTGCGCAGCACGGTCGATGGCGTCGGCGCGCTCCTCGTCGAGGACCCCGATCGCCCGGTTCGCCCGCGCCGCCGCCTGCTTCACGGTGGCGAGGGCCTCGATGAGGTCCGGGTACACCGAGATCGGCACCGACGTGATCGGGAAGTTCTCCAGCGCACGCAGGGTGTTGATGCCCCAGTAGGCGTCGATCGGGACCTCGCGCGACCCCAGCGAGTCGCTCTCGGTACGGGTCTGCGCCCCTGCGGGGGCCTGTGCTGCTTCGTTGCCGGTCACACGTCGAGGCTAGCCCAGTCCGTCCGGCCGGTCCGGGACGAGCTCGGGGCGTGTACGGGACCGCGCCGGGCGGGGTGCGTGCGTGCGCGCGCGTGCGCGTGCATGGTGAGCAGAAATGGTCGGGTCGCCGGAGGGCACCCGACCATTGCTGCTCACGAAGCGCGCGTCGCGCGCGCCGGAGCGTCAGTGGAACTGGGGGACGATGAGGTAGATGCCGTACAGGACGACGGCGCCGCAGACCGCGTAGCAGAGGATCGCGAGCGCACGGAAAGCACGCACCGCGGTCGTCGCTCCGGCGGGGTTCGGGAACCCGGCGGTCGCCGGACCGATCGTGCCGTCGTCCTTCACGGTGAACTTGCCGGCGCGGGTGTCCGCGGCGCTCCAGAAGCGGAGGCCGACCGAGTAGACGGCGACGACGAAGCAGGACGAGACCACGGCGACGAGCGCCACGGTGAGGAATGCGAACCAGTCGATGCCCATCAGCGACGGCCTCCCTTGCGTGCGGCCATGCGGCGGAGCGTGCGCTCGCGGCTCAGTGCGGCGCGACGGTCCGCGACGGCGTCCGCACGCTTCTTGCGCTGCAGGTCGCGCAGTTCCTTGCGGGTGTACACGGCGTTCGCGGCGACGTCGACCTCGATGGCCGATGCCTGTTCGTGCGGCTTCCGGAGCGACCACAGGTACAGGCCGAGGATCACGGCGGCACCGACGACCGTGTCGATGACGAGCCCGACGACGCCGAGGCGTGCGATGCCCGACGCCACGGCGCCCACGGCTGCGGCGGCGGGGAGGGTGATGAACCAGGCGATCACGATCTTGCCGGCGGTGGACCACTGGATCTTCGAGCCCCGGCGACCGAGCCCGGCACCGATGATCGACCCAGAGGACACCTGCGTGGTCGAGAGCGCGAAGCCGAGGTGGCTGGACGCCAGGATCGTCGCGGCGGTCGACGCCTCGGCCGCGAAGCCCTGGGTCGCACGGATCTCGGTGATGCCGGACCCGAGGGTGCGGATGATGCGCCACCCGCCCGTGTAGGTACCGAGGGCGATCGCCAGGGCACAGGCCACGACGACCCAGAACTGCACGCCCTGGTTCGACGACTGCGCCCCCGACGCGATCAGCGTCAGCGTGATGACACCCATCGTCTTCTGGGCGTCGTTCGTACCGTGCGCGAGCGACACCATGGACGAGGTGAAGATCTGCCCGACGCGGAAGCCACCGCGCTCGTTCGGGAACACCGGGCGCTTCGTGATCCGGTACGCGATGCGTGTCGACAGGAACGACACGAGCGACGCGATCACCGGGGACGCGAAGGCGGGGATGATCACCACCGTCAGCAGCGCGACGTAGTTCACGGACTGGAACCCGGCGCCGACGATCGCGGCTCCGATCAGTCCGCCGAACAGCGCGTGCGACGACGACGAGGGCAGCCCGCGGAGCCACGTGATCATGTTCCACACGACCGCTCCGATGAGCCCCGCGAAGATCATCTCCGGTGAGATCGCGACGCCGCCCGGGCCCTCGTTGATGAGGCCGTGCGAGATCGAGGTCGCCACCGCGGTGCTGAGGAACGCACCGACGAGGTTGAGCACCGCGGCGACGGTGACCGCGACCTTGGGCTTCATGGCCCCGGTCGCGATCGGAGTCGCCATCGCGTTGGCGGTGTCGTGAAAACCGTTTGTGAAGTCGAAGAAGAGGGCCAACGCGATGACCAGGACGACTATGAGTGTGATGTCCACCGCGGGCCAGTGTTCCCCATCGACGGCCTCCGGGGCAAACCTGATCGGCAACCCGCCGTTCACCGGAGCTTCAGACTCGTTCAGATTCGGAACCATGCCGATGCGAGAATGAGTCCCATGGACACCGTCGAGCTCCTCATCCTGTTGGTCGGATCGCTCGCGGTGACCGGGTTCGCACGGGCGAAGGGACTCCCCGCTCCCCTGCTCGTGACGGCGGTCGCGCTCGCAGCGTCGTTCCTGCCGGGGCTCCCCGCGATGGAGATCGACTCCGAGGTGATCCTGACGGTGATCCTGCCGCCGCTGCTCTACTCGGCGGCCCTCGACGTGTCGTGGCAGAGCTTCCGCACGTCGATCAAGCAGATCCGGCGTCTCGGCATCTTCCTGGTCATCGTCACGGCACTCGTCGTCGGCGCGGTGGCGTACTTCCTCATCCCGGACATGACCCTGCCGGCGGCGATCCTGCTCGGTGCGATCGTGGCCCCGCCGGACGCCGTGTCGGCCGCCGCGATCGGCCGCAAGCTCGGGCTCCCCCGCCGGGTGATGACGGTGCTGTCCGGCGAGAGCCTGATCAACGACGCCGCGTCCCTGACCCTGGTGCGCGTGTTCACGCTGATCATCGCGGGCACGTCGCTGACGATCTGGCAGGACCTCGGCATCTTCGGCCTGGCGATCGGCGTCGGGCTCGCCGTCGGCATCGTGCTCGGCGTCGTCGTGCACTGGATCCGGATGCGTCTCAACGACCCCGTGGTCGAGACGATCATGAGCATCCTGCTGCCCTTCGTCGCGTACATCCTGGCCGAGGACCTCTCCGGCTCCGGCGTCATCGCGGTCGTCACGGCCGGCCTGTACATCGGCTACAACTCGCCGAAGGAGGGCTACGCCACCCGGCTGCAGGAGCGCCCGCTGTGGACCAGCATCGACGTCATCCTCGAGGGCTTCGTCTTCGCCCTGATCGGCCTGCAGCTGAACACGGTGGTGCAGGACCTGGTCGAGAGCGAGCGGAGCCTCGGACAGACCCTCACCGCCGCGGCCGTGGTGCTCGGCGTCGTGATCCTGGTGCGGCCCCTCTTCATCTTCGAGTCGTACGTGCGCAACCGCTTCAACGGGCGGTGGCTCCGTCCACTGCGCATCAAGCTGTCCCGCGGGCACCCGTCCCTGCGGTGGATGCGCGGTACGGCCGAACCGAAGCTCAACTGGCGCGAGCTGACAGTCATCTCGTGGACCGGCATGCGCGGCGTGGTGACGCTCGCCGCCGCGGTGTCGGTGGTCGCGAGCCCGACGCAGATCCCCGCACAGGACACGATCTTCATCATCGCGTTCTTCGTCACCGTCGGCACCCTGCTGCTGCAGGGCCTGACCCTGCCGTTCGTCATCCGCGCCCTCAAGGTGCAGGACCCGGCCGAGGGCGAGGAGGACGTCCGCAGCGAGATGCGCCTGAACCAGCGCACGACCGAGGCGGCGATCGAGCTGCTCGAGAAGCGCCGCCCGGACTGGTCGAAGCAGTACGGCGCCGTCGCCGTCGACTCCGTGGTGAACCGGCTGAAGGCCCGGCTCGAGCGGCAGGTCGAGACCTTCCGCCAGGACGCTCTCGAGGAAGAGGACGAGGAGCGGAACGCCCCGATGCGGCTGCGCGGCTCGCAGATCCAGGACATCCGGCGTGAGCTGCTCGACCGCCGACGCGAGATCGTGCTCGAGGAGCGCGAGAAGGGCAACCTCGACGAGGAGGTCATGCGCCGCGTGCTCGTGACCCTCGACGCCGAAGAACTCGCGATGGACTCGGCGCAGGCCTCACGCAGCCGCTCCTGAGGGCCCCGGCGTATCCTGGCGCTCCGTTACGAGAACAGGAGCACAGCGCGAACGTGAGCACGCCGCGGAACGACGTCCCCAGGAACGACGACACCCCGGAACGTCCCGGAGCGTCCCGGCCGACGTCGGCCCCGAAGCCACGTAGCACCCGGCCCTCGGCCCGCGGGACGAAGCCCCGTCGCGGCGCGAAGGTCGCCGGGTCATCCCGCCCGGCCCCGCGTCGTCAGGCGCCCGTCCCGGAGCCGCAGCAGCACGGCGCCTACCGCCGCTGGTACGCCACCCTGCACCCGTCGCTGCAGCTCATCGGCCTGCAGCTCTGGATGCCGCTCTTCTTCATCGTCGGCTTCTGCCTCTGCTACGTCTTCGCCTTCCACGCACCGCACCCGCACGACGTGCCGATCGCCCTGGTCGGCAGCGACCCGACGCTCGTCGCCGCCGTGCAGAAGGCGTTGCCGGGCGAGTTCGTCTTCCACACGTACGACTCGTTGGCCGCCGCGAAGCGTGACGTCCTCGCCGGCTCGATGGCGGTCGCGTACGACCCCGCGACGAACGAGTTCTTCAAGGCGAGCGCACACCAGTTCCAGGTCGCGAGCCTCGTGCCGGCGACGCTGACCGCGGTCCTGACCGGCATCGGGGTCGCGAGTCCGACGGTCACCGAGCTCGCTCCCCTGCCCGCCTGGGACGAGTACGGCACCGTGCCGATGTACGTCATGCTCGCCTGGTGCATCGGCGGCTACATGGTCGCGATGTTCATCGGGATCATGGGCGGTCCGCTCCGGCACCGCACCCGCATGGCCGTCATCGTCGTCGGTGGCCTCGTCATCTCCCTCATCACGAACACGCTCGCCGGACCGGTGGTCGGTGCCATCCACGGGCACTGGATCCAGCTCGTGCTCATAGCGTGGGGGTGGATCGTCGCGATCGGTCTCGCCGTCAACGGGCTGAGCTACTTCGTGGGCCGGTTCATCGCCGCCCCCGCCATGATCTGCTTCGTGTTCCTGTCGATGCCGTCGTCCGGGGGCGCGTACCCGAAGTGGTTCATGCCGGAGCCGTTCGCCTGGCTCAACAACGTCGTCGTCGGGTCGAGCATGGTCGACATGATCAAGCACCAGATCTACGGCGTCGGCCCGGGTCCGGCGCGCGGCCTGATCACGATGGGCTGCTACGCCGCGGCCGGCCTGGTGCTCATGTACTTCGGCAAGAAGTGGTGGGAGCGGCGCCGCATCCGCGCCATCGTCACCGGCCGGACCACGATGTTCCAGGACGCCAACACCGCGAACCGCGAGTTCCTCGGCAAGGAGCGCGACGCCGAGCTCGAGCGCCACGGCCTCGAGTCGACGGAGACGGGCACCCTGAGCGTCCTGAGCGACGACGACTGGGAGGACGCCCGCGTCGGCGGCGACGTCTTCACGGGCGGCCGCGACGGTCTCGAGACCGAGACCACCCCCACCGGCCGCATCCCGGTGCAGCGACTGGGAGGCGCGGGGACCGGACCACGCACCCGTCCCGTCCCACGCACCGAGGGTTCCAGGGGCCCGGTCCGGTCCGACACGTCGGCTCGCGTCGAGGCCACGGACGAGCAGCCGCACGGCCGGCACGCCGACCGGTGAGCCACGGCGGCCGGGTATCCTGGGTCGCATGAACCCCCGCATCACCTGGCACCGCGTCCTCGTCAGCGTCGTCGTCGTGCTCCTCGTGCTGACGGTCGGCTTCTACGTCGCGAGCATCGTGCTCGCCCCCGCCGACGGTCGGAACACCGCCGGGCTCTACGTCGGTTGGGCGATGTTCGCCATGGTCGGCGCGATCGTGTTCGGGATCATCGACTTCTTCGTCCGGCCCCTCGGTGGTCGGAGCGGCGACGCCGAGGTCATCGCCGCTGCCGAAGAGGCGCGCACCGGCAACACCCGCACCCACCAGCAGACCCGCTGACGCCGACTACGCGGGTGTCTCGACGCCCGTCCCGGTGAAACCCGCGACCGTCGCGTCGTCGTCGGCGAACGTGAAGCGTGCACGCACCGAACCCCCACGCAGCACCCCCGGCAGCCAGTACTTCGCGTCGTCCCACATCGCCCCGTAGGGGACGTCGGCGACGGGGATCCACCGCGGTTCGAGCTCGTCGGAGCCCGACGGGCTGCCCTGCCAGCGGCGGCACACGAAGACGTCCGAGACCTGGGACCAGGACGGTCGGTACGGGAACCGGTAGTCCAACGTGCCACGGGCCTCCAGGTCGACCGCGTCGAGGCGCAGGCCGACCTCTTCACGCACCTCGCGCACGGCGGTCTCGACCGCCGTCTCGCCGGGCTCGCGCTTGCCGCCAGGGCCGACCAGTCGGCCCGTGCCGAGGCCGCGGCGCTTCTCGCCCAGTAGCACCTCGGGGCCGTTCGCACCATCGCGGAGCAGGTAGACGACGACCACTCGGGGGTGCTGGGACTTGCTCTCGTCGCGCGGGGTCACCCGTCCAGTGTGACCGAAGAAGTGCCGTACGCTCTTCCCATGGCAGGCGGGCTGCGGGGGCACCATGGCTGAGCCCCGCAGGACCGGGCGCAGCCTCGAAGTGCTGCGCGCCGAGGCGGCCGAGGAGATCTCGATGCTCGTCGAACACCGCAGCCGACAGGGCGAGGACCCGTGGGAGTTCATGCCCACGCTCCCCACGGTCGACGAGCAGGTCGTGCTGATCCTCCGGGCAGACGCGGTCGACCTGGACGAGGCGATCGGCAAGCGGCACGCGCAGTGGTCGAGCCACCCGGCGTCCGGGCAGGGCACCAGGCTGGGCGAGGAGTACCACCGGCTGCGCCGGATCGCGCTGCAGCACCCCGAACTGACGCCAGCGGTGTGGAAGCTGCTGGGCGCACTGCCCGAAGCGGGCTGAGCTGCGGTTGGATGGGTGCATGACCGAAACCGTGCTCGCGATCCTCAACCAGCCCTCCCGCGACGCCGCGCCGCACGACCCCGCAGCGGACGCCTTCACCTGGGCGAAGCCGCTCGAGGAGCACCTGCAGGTCCAGGACCTCGGCATCACCCGGGGCGACGGCGTGTTCGAGACCATCACGGTGGTCGACGGTCGCCCCCAGGCACTCGAGGCGCACCTCGCCCGGTTCGGCCGCTCCGCCGCGATGCTCGACCTGCCCGCGCCGGACCCCGACGCATGGCGGCAGGCGATCGAGGCCGTCTGCGCCCGGCTCGACCCGGTCCGCGAGGCCTTCGCCAAGACCGTCCTGACCCGTGGTGTCGAGGGCACCGACCGCCCCACCGGGTGGGTGTACGCCGCGCCGTCCGTCGACTCCACCGCGGCGCGCACCGAGGGCATCTCCGTCGTGGTGCTGGACCGCGGGTACCGGCACGACGTCGAGCGCACCTCGCCGTGGCTGCTGCAGGGCGCGAAGACGCTCTCGTACGCCGTCAACATGGCCGCCCTGCGCGAGGCCGCCCGCCGCGGGGCCGACGACGCCCTGTTCGTGTCGAGCGACGGCTACGTGCTCGAGGGCACGCGCGCGAACCTCGTCCTGAAGGTCGGCGACCGGCTCGTGACGCCGCGCACCGACATCGGGATCCTGGCCGGCACGACGCAGGCCGACGTGTTCCGCTTCGCTGAGCAGGAGGGCATCGAGACCGCCTACGAACTCGTCACCCTCGCCGACCTGGCGGCGGCGGACGCACTCTGGCTCGTGTCGAGCGTCCGTCAGGCGGCGCCGATCCGCTCGGTGAACGGCGACACCCTGGCGATCGACGCGGACCTGACGGAACGCATCAACGAGTTCCTGCTGGCGCGCGAGGTCTGAGCCGGCCGGGTCCGCCGACCGTCACCACCCAGCGCCCCGGCGCCACGGACGGGAGGCCCGGATCGCGACGTCCGGGCACGTCGCGATCCGCGCCTCCCGGCTCTCCCCCGTTACCAGCGCGGGGTGGTGACGCCGACGCCGTCCGCCCACTCGAAGACGGGCTCACCGTCGATCCAGACGCGCGTCGCGCGACTGGTCGCGTCCAGCGGGTCGCCGTCCCAGAGCACGAGGTCGGCGTCGTAGCCCTCGGCCAGTCGACCGACGCGGTCCCCGAAGCCCAGGAACTCGGCCGGGTTGACGGTGAGCGCCTCGAGCGCGGTCTGTGCGGGCAGGCCCTCCTTCACGGCGGCCGTCGCCTGGTCGACGAGCATGCCGATCGGCACGACGGGGGCGTCGGTGGTGATCGCGACCCGGACGCCGGCGGCAGCGATCGTGGCGAGGTTCGGGATGCCGCGGTCCCGGAGTTCCACCTTCGAACGGCTCGTGAACAGCGGGCCGTAGATGACCGGGATGTCCTTCTCGGCGAGCAGGCTCGCGATCTTGTGTGCCTCGGTGCCGTGGTTCACCACGAGGCGGTACCCGAACTCCTCGGACAGCCGGATCGCGGTCGCGATGTCGTCGTGGCGGTGCGTGTGCTGGTCCCAGACGAGCTCGCCGTCGAGGACCCGGACCAGGGCCTCCTTCGACAGGTCCCGCGCGAACGGCTCCCCCTTGGCCGCGGCGGCGTCGCGGGCGGCACGGTAGTTCTGCGCCTCGACGAAGGCGTCCCGGATGATCTTCGCGACGCCCAAGCGCGTCGACGGCGTCTGGCCCTTGCCGCCGTACACGCGCTTCGGGTTCTCGCCGAGGGCGCTCTTGATGCTCACCGAGTCCGAGATGAGCTGCTCGTCGACGGTCCGGCCGCCCCAGGTCTTGATGGCGACGGTCTGGCCGCCGATCGGGTTGCCCGAGCCGGGTTTCACGACGATGCTCGTGATGCCGCCGGCGAGCGCATCGCGGAAGCCCTCGTCGTCGATGTCGATCGCGTCGATCGCACGGACCCCGGCCATGTTGGGGCCGGTCATCTCGTTCGTGTCGTTGCCCGCCTCGCCGTTCGCCTCCTCGTGGATGCCGACGTGGCCGTGTGACTCGACGAACCCGGGGACCAGCCACGCTCCGGCGGCGTCCACGACCGCGATCCCCGGGGGCGGCGTGACGTCCGGGCCGATCGCCGTGATGCGGCCGTCCTCGACGACGACCGCGCCGCCGTCGAAGGCGGGGGCGGAGACGGGGACGACGTGGGCACCGGTGATCGCGAAGGAGTTGCGCATGCCACCAACGCTACGCGGGCCGGCGAAATACGGATTCCTGGCGTCGGGCGTCTGGAGGTCCCTACGCTCGCGGCATGGCACATCGGATCGAGCCCGCGGACCACCTCGGCACGTCGACCGCACCCGGCAGCTGGCCCGTGCACCGCAGTGCGGAGCGTCCGTGGCGCAGTTCCCGTCGGGGCTCCCGCGAGGACCGCATGACGACGTCCGTGCGGGTGTCGCTGCCGCCGCGGATCGCCCGGGTCCGGTGGGTGCCCGGCGATGCCACCGTGGCGCTCCTCGACCGCGCCGCGGCCGCGCTCCGCGCACTCGACGTCCACCACGGTTCCCGACTCGCGCCGCTCGGCTCGGTGATCGGCCGGACCGAGGCGGCGGCGTCCTCACGGATCGAGGACGAGTCCGCGTCGCTCGACGACTGCGCCCGAGCACTCGTGGGCATCCGCGCGAACCCGACTGCGACCGTCGTCGTCCGCGCCGCCGGTGCGATCGAGGGGTTGGTCGCAGCAGCGGACACGGGCGTGATCACCGAGGCCGCGCTGCTCGAGGCGCACCGGCTGCTCATGCGGGACGACCCGGTCGACGGGCGGTACGCCGGGCGGTACCGCAGCGTCCAGAACTGGATCGGTGGCGGTGACACCCCGCGGCTGGCGACGTACGTCCCGCCTCCGCCGGAGCTCGTCGCGCCGCTCATGACCGACCTCTTCGCGTTCCTGCACCGGACGGACCTGCACCCGATCGCCCAGGCTGCGATCGGGCACGCCCAGTTCGAGTCGATCCACCCGTTCACCGACGGCAACGGCCGGGTCGGACGTGCGTTGATCAGCGCCGTGCTGCGACGCCGGGGCGTCACGACGACGGTGACCGCACCGATCGCCACGGCGCTCGCAGCGGATCGGGGCCGGTACTTCCGGCACCTCGAGCGGTACCGCGACGGGGTCGTGGAC
The DNA here is from genome assembly GCF_057812125.1 of Curtobacterium sp. ABR8. Lineage (NCBI taxonomy): Bacteria > Bacillati > Actinomycetota > Actinomycetes > Micrococcales > Microbacteriaceae > Curtobacterium > Curtobacterium sp. ABR8. The sequence continues at coordinate 1,402,361 of NZ_CM173818.1, read as the reverse complement.
GCCCTCGTGGCAGACGTCGCGATCGCCATCGGCACCGTGTGCGACGAGGCGACCGTGACCGCCCTGCTCCTCGACGAACACGCGGCCGACCGGGCTGCAGGGCCGTGCGCCGACGGGCTGCACGCGGTCGTCGGCCGGGCGCTCTCCGACGATCCGGTCCTGACGGAGGCCCGGCTGCAGGAGCTCGTCCCGGCCGGGGCCGCTGATGCCGTCGCAGCGGACCTCGTGCGGACCGGGGTGCTGCGTCCGGTCACCGAGCGGCGGCGCGACCGGGCCTGGGTGGCGCCGGCGGTGGTCGACGAGCTCGAGGCCTTCGAGCAGCGCGTGCAGGCTGCGGTCGCCGGGCGATCGAACCCGGTCCGTGCGGTGGCATGACGCCCGGCTCGCCGCGGGGCGGTGCGAATAGGGTGGGACGGTGAGCACCGAGCACTCCCAGGCCACCCCTCCCACCGCCGCCAAGCGGCCCGTGACGCGGACCCACCACGGCATCGACTTCGTCGACGACTACGAGTGGCTGCGCGACAAGGAGTCGCCGGACACCCTGGCCTACCTCGAGGCCGAGAACGCGTACACCGACGCTGCGACCGAGCACCTCGCGCCGCTGCGCGACCGCGTCTTCGCCGAGGTCAAGAGCCGCGTCCAGGAGACCGACCTCTCGGTGCCGGTGCGCATGGGCGACTGGTGGTACTTCACCCGCACGGCCGAGGGCAGCCAGTACGGCGTGCACTGCCGCGCGCCGATTGCCGGTCCGGACGACTGGACCCCGCCGGCCGTCGTCGAGGGTGAGTCCACCCTGCCCGGCGAGCAGGTCGTGCTCGACGGCAACGCCCTGGCCGACGGCCACGAGTTCTTCTCGCTCGGCACCTACGACATCAGCGACGACGGCACCCGCCTGGTGTACGGCATCGACGTCGAGGGCGACGAGCGGTACACCCTGCACGTCCGCGACCTGACGACCGGCGCCGACCTCGGCGACGCCATCCCGAACACCGGGGCCGGCGCCACCTTCGACCCCGCCGGCCGGTACGTCTTCTACCCGACGGTGGACGAGTCGTGGCGCCCGGACAAGATCTGGCGGCACGCGGTCGGCGCGGCTGCGTCCGACGACGTCCTGGTGTTCGAGGAACCGGACGACCGCTACTGGGTCGGCGTCGGCGTGACCCGATCGTCGCAGTACATCGTCATCGAGCTCGGGTCGAAGATCACCTCGGAGGCCCTGGTGCTCGACGCAGCCGACCCCACCGGCGAGTTCCAGGTCGTCTGGCCGCGGCGCGACGGTGTCGAGTACGAGATCGAGCACGCCATCGTCGGCGGCAGCGACCGGTTCCTCGTGCTGCACAACGACGGCGCCGAGAACTTCGAGCTCGTCGACGTCCCCGCCGACGACCCGACGTCCGAACGTGACCGCCGCGTGGTCGTGGCGCACGACAGCGAGCGCCGCATCGAGTCCGTCGACGCCTTCGCCGGGCACCTCGCGCTCGAGTACCGTTCCGAGGCGCTCCCCCGCATCGCGATCATCCCCATCGAGGGCGACGGGTACGGCGACGCGCACGAGGTCCCGTTCGACGAAGCACTGTTCTCGGCCGGGCTCGGCGGCAACCCCGAGTGGGACCAGCCGACGCTCCGCATCGGGTTCACGTCCTTCGTCACCCCGTCCGAGGTCAGCGACCTCGACCTGGCGACCGGCCAGGTGACGGTCCTCAAGCGCCAGCCGGTGCTCGGCGGCTACGACCCGGCCGACTACGCGCAGGAGCGCGACTGGGCCACCACCTCGGACGGCACCCGCGTGCCGATCTCGCTCGTGTGGCGCCGCGACGCCGTCGACGCGGACACCCCCTCGCCGCTCCACCTGTACGGCTACGGCTCGTACGAGCACTCGATCGACCCGGGCTTCAGCGTCATGCGCCTGTCGATGCTCGACCGCGGTGTCGTCTTCGCGGTCGCCCACGTGCGCGGTGGGGGTGAGATGGGTCGGCACTGGTACGAGAACGGCAAGACCCTGACGAAGAAGAACACCTTCACCGACTTCGTCGCGGTCGCCGACCACCTGATCGCGTCCGGTCGCACCACCGCAGACCGGCTCGTGGCCGAGGGCGGCAGCGCCGGCGGGCTGCTGATGGGTGCCGTGGCGAACATCGCGCCGGACCGGTTCGCCGGGATCGTCGCCGCGGTGCCGTTCGTCGACGCGCTCACGAGCATCCTCGACCCCGACCTGCCGCTGACCGTCATCGAGTGGGACGAGTGGGGCGACCCGCTGCACGACGCGGAGGTCTACCGCTACATGAGCGAGTACACCCCGTACGAGAACGTCCGCGACGATGTGCAGTACCCCCGCATCCTCGCCGTGACGTCACTCAACGACACCCGTGTGCTGTACGTCGAGCCGGCGAAGTGGGCCGCGAAGCTGCGCGAGGTCGGGGCGCCGGTGCTGCTGAAGACCGAGATGTCCGCGGGCCACGGTGGCGTGAGTGGTCGGTACGCCTCGTGGAAGGAGCGGGCGTTCGAGCTGGCCTGGCTGCTGGACGTGCTGGGTCTGGCGGACGAGGCACCTGCCGCCGCGAGCGCCGCGCCCATCGCCGCCGGATGAGCACCGCCCTCCTGGTGATCGACGTCCAGGCCGGGGTGGTCCGCCCCTGCCTGGACGCCGACGCCGTGATCGCGCGCATCCATGCCCTCGTGGCGCGGGCTCGGTCCAAAGGGGTCCCCGTCGTCTGGGTGCAGGACGAGCAGGACTTCCCGTTCGGCACCGACGACTGGCGGCTCGCGGCCCCGCTCGTACGCGACGCCACCGAACCGCTCGTGCGCAAGACCTACCGGGACTCGTTCGTCGACACCGACCTGCGAGCGGTGCTCGACGGGCTCGACGTCACGCACCTCGTCGTCACAGGGGCACAGACCGACTACTGCGTCCGGACCACCGCGGGGCGAGCGGCGACCGAGGGGTACGACGTCTCACTCGTCGCCGACGCCCACACGACGACCGATGCCGAACACGACGGCGTCACGGTGCCGGCGGCGCACGTCATCGCCCACACCAACATGTACTGGTCCGGGCTGCGCTACCCGGGTCGGCGGTTCCGGGTGCCGGAGTCGGCGGCGGTCGACTTCAGCGACTGAGCGGCTCACACGCGGTTGAGCGCGTGCACCGCCTCGTCGTAGGACTCCTCGGCCAGCCGCACCCGGTCCCCCGCGAGCACGCCGTACCCGAACGTCCCCTCGCCACCGCGCTCGGCGATCGCCGCGTTGGTCCGCAGTGCGTCGAGGGCGTGCAGCGACCGGACCCGCTCGGTCAGGACGTCGGCCGCGCTGCCGATCCGCTTCCAGAGGGCGTGCGGGAACGCGTCGTCGCCGAGGACGTCCATCGCCATCCGCGCCCGCATCGTGGCCTGCCACGCGGCTTCGGTGGTCGCGCGGTCGGCGGCCTCGCGCTCGGCGGCGGTGTCTGAGGTGTCGTCGGCGACCGCGGCCCGGACGAGCTCCCGGATGTGCGGCTTCACGACCGCCCCGACGTCCTGTGCGACCTTCTTCGGTGAACGGAGCGACCACTCGGTCGGGGCCGGCCGCTCGACCGCGTCGTCGAGGGCGTCGAGCAGCTCGAGGAACGGCTCGCCGTGCACGAACGCGACGACGTCCCGCACCGACTGGTCGCGACGCTCACGGGTCGAGGCCAGGATGCGTTCGCGGGTCATCGAGTCGACCAGGTCGTCCTGCGCCGGGGTTGACGCGCGCGGCAGCCGGTCGATCAGGTACTCGTTCAGGGCGGCGCGCGCCGTGACGGCGGCCAGCCCGTCCGCTGCCTCGGCGGCGCGGTCGACGGCGTCGCCGGTGGGGAACGCCGGCCGGTAGGCGCTCAGGATCGCAGCGACCTCGAGGGCGGTCTCGGCCGTCTGACGCAGGTCGGCCGCATCGCCGGAGCGGAGGCGCGATTCCTGGCCGAGCAGCGCAGCGCGCAGCTTCCGCAGCCGCTTCGCCAGGACGCGGGCGGTCGTGCCCTTGTCCGGCTTCTCCTCGGTCTGGAGGCGCGGTGCCGGTGCTCCTGCCAGCCCGCGTGCCAGCTTGGACGCGACGGCGGCGGGGCCGGCGCCGACGGCCGCGAAGCGCCCTTCGAGGGCGGTGAAGAGTTCGTGTGCGACCTGCGGGTCGACACCCGCGACGGCCTCGACCTCGACCTCGCGCCAGGTGCGTGGTGTCTCCGGTGCGTCGTCGTCGAGGCGCTGGGCGGTGACCTGGTCGTCGGCGAGCTCGGCGACCTGGTCGCCGTCCTCGTCGAGCAGGAGTGTGACGGTACGGGTGGTGGTGATGCGGACCACGGGTCGCAGGCCGCGGCCGCGGCGCTCGGTGAAGAGCGCGGCGAGGACCTCGGTCGGCACCGCGTCGGCGTCGTCGGTCAGCGGGAAGTGCTGCTCGTGGCGGACGGTGTCCGACTCGGAGCGCTTGATGTGCCACCCGGCGTCGGGGCCACCGGTGCGGCGGCGGACCGTGACCCGCGCCGCCACCAGGTCGTACCGTTCGGTGTCCCAGTACGTCGCATCGAGCTCGAACGGCTCCTGGTGCTCGGTGCGGAGGATGCCACCGGCGCCGACGAGGTCGGGCAGGGCACCGCCCTCTGGCAGGTCGTAGGTGCGCTCGATCTCGAGGTGGGTGTCGCTCACGGGGTCTTGTCTACCAGGGCTTCGCCGTGCGCCTCGACCATCGCGGGCGCATCCGTGGAGAACCGTGACGCCACCATGGCTCCGACGACGGCGACCAGGAACGGGACGAGCTGCCCGGCCCACGACACCAGCGTCATGACGGAGTACGGGATGGCCGTGCCGTTCGCTGCTTCCGCGAGCGGGGACACCAGCACGGCAGCGACGACGGGCAGGACGAGGAGCGAGTACGTCCATCCCGGTCGGTGGAGCACCACGAGCCAGACCGCGAGCAGCCCAGCCGCGATGACGCCGACCTGGACCGGGGCGTACGCGGGGACGTTGAGCGAACCGTTCGTGATCGCCCACCACACGGCGGCGACGGCGACCACGGCGACAGCGCCGAGGACCCGACGGCGGCGCGCGACCTCCGACACCAGCAGGACGCTCGTCGCGACAGCGACGCCCGGCACCACCGCGAGCCCGATCCCCACCAGGTCGAAGACGGGACGCGCCTCCGGCAGGCCGTTGTACCGCTGCAGGAGCGCGAGGACGCCCACCGAGACGACGAAGGACAGCACTGCGAACGCGACGAGCACCGGGATCGTGCGGATGGTGTGCGGTGCAGAACGGACGGGCGTCGGCAGTGCGGTCATGGTGTCCCCCCAGGTGGAACGGTGGCCGGCGCGTCGGTGGAACAGCGCCGTGGTGAACGCGCCGAACGCGAGTGCGGTCGGCGAGAGGTCGAGTTCGTGGGCATCGCGGACGTCGGCGAGCCACTGCTCGCGGCGGGCGGCGCGGTGTGCCGCGGGTGAGACCGCGACGGCGACCCCCACGAGCACCCGGTCGAGCGCGCTCACGAGGTCACCGGCCGGGCCGAGCGAGCCGGACGCGCGGGCGTCGCAGCGGACGGACGGGCGGCGACGAGGTCGCGTGCGGCCTCGACCCCGTCGGACGTGAACTCGTAGAGCCGACGACGCGGTCCCGGTCGGTCGGTCTCGTCGTCCCACGACGACGTGATCCACCCCTGCCGCTCGAGTCGTTCGAGGATCGGGTAGACGGTACCGGCCTGGCGCCCGGTGGCCTTGATGACGAGCAGCCCCCATGCCGGGCCGTCGACGGTCAGCAGTGCGTCGAGCACGTCGAGCGTCGGGACGGTGATGCGTTGGATCGGATCCATGCGGCTTAACCTAGCTATATCGGATAAGCGCGTCAAGGGCGTCCAGAAAGCGGGGTTAGCCTGGCGCCATGAGCGACACGATCACGCGCGAGCAGTTCACTCCCGGAGCCGGCGGCGTCACGATGTTCACGACCACGTGGTGCGGCTACTGCGCCCGCCTGAAGAACCAGATGACGAAGGCCGGTGTGCCGTTCACGGAGGTCGACATCGAGCAGACCCCGGGTACGGCGGAACTCGTCGCCGAGGTCAACGGCGGCAACCAGACCGTGCCGACGCTGGTGTTCCCCGACGGCAGCACGGCGACGAACCCGTCCCTGGCCGAGGTGCAGTCCCGCATCTGAGCAGCGGCACCCCGGCGCCCCCGGCGCGAAGCCCCGCACAACCAAAGTCCGTCCGAACCGCGTGATCGCGTGGTTCGGACGGACTTCGGTCGTGCGAGACGAACTCGCGCCGCGACTCGCGCCGCCGGACTCGGTCGCTAGCCGCCGAGCGCCTCGGTCAGCAGCGCGGCCATGGCGTCGAGCTGGATGTCGCCGGAGTCGACGAGCTCCTCGTCCGACCCGTCGAGTGCGCGGGCGGCCAGGGACGCCTTCGAGTCGATGAGCTCGGCGATCTTCGTGTCGATCGTCTGCGCGGCGATGATGCGCCACGCGGTGACGGGCTCCTCCTGCCCGATGCGGTGCACACGGTCGATCGCCTGGGTCTGCTCGGCGCTCGTCCACGACAGCTCGGCGAGCACGACGTTGGACGCCACCTGCAGGTTCAGGCCCACGCCGGCCGCGGTGAGCGAGCAGACGATCACGGCGACGTCGGGGTCGTTCACGAACGAGTCGATCTGCGCCGTGCGCTGCGTGGCCGTCTGGTCGCCACGGATCGTGGCGGTGCGCAGGCCCCGACGCGCGAAGACCTCTTCCGCCTGGTCCATGACGTCGAGGTGCTTGGCGAAGAACACGACCTTGCCGACGTTCGACGCGAGCTGCGCCGCGTAGTCCGCGGCGAGCTGGGCCTTCGCACGACCGATGCGGCGGACCATCGAGAACACGTTCTCACCGGTCGACGAGGCGTCCTGGTCCTCGAGCTCCCAGCGGGCGACCTGCCGCACGAGCTTGTGGTCGATGCCGACGACCGGGTCCTGCCCGGTGCGGGCGTCGAGCGCCTGGTGGTAGCGGCGTACCAGCTTCGCGGTGAGCTCGCGCTCGGCGTCGCGGATGGAGCGGCCCTCGTCGCCGTCGAGCTCGACGGGGATGTCGGCGATCCGACGGGCCGGGATGTCCGCGGCGACGTCGACCTTGCGGCGTCGGACGATGCCCTGGTCGATGACGGCACGGCGGGCCTCGACGAAGAAGCCCTGGTCGGCCGGGGTCAGCCCGATCTCCTCGAGCTCGTTCATGAGCTTCGCGCGGGGCTTCTTGTCGTCGATCCAGCCGAGGTACTCCCAGATGGTGCGGAAGTCCTCGACCGAGTTGATCAGCGGGGTACCCGTCAGCGCCATGAGCAGCGGCGCTGCGGTGCGCTGCCGGATGCGGTCGGCGATCTGCAGCACGAACCGGGCGCGCTGCGAGTCCTTGTTCTTGATGAAGTGCGCCTCGTCGACGACCATGCCCTTGAAGCCGAAGCCGCCGAGCCAGCCGGCGTGCCGGTCGAGGATCTCGTAGTTCACGATGACGATGTCGGCGAACCCGTCGAGGTCGTTGCCGTCGCCGTGGATCACGGTGGCGCGGTGGTTCGGCACCCAGCGCTCGGCTTCGCGTGCCCAGTTCGTCTTGACGACGTTCGGCACGACCACGAGCAGCGGGAACGCGTTCGCGGCGTCGGCTGCGAGGAGCGACTGCGCCGTCTTGCCCAGACCCGGCTCGTCGGCGAGCAGGAACGTGCGGTGCCCCTGCGACGCGGCGGCGACCAGTTCGGCCTGGTGCTTCATCAGGGTGGTGCCCGAGCGCGAGTGCAGCGACGTGGGCTCGGGCAACGGCATCGTCGCCGCTCCCCCGCCTGCGCCGTACTCGAACGACTTGAACAGCGGGCCGAAGAGCTCCCAGTTCGCCAGGCGGCGCGGATGCGCGACGGGCTGGTCGGCGAGCGCGAAGTCCGGCGGCAGGAACGGATTCGCGAGCTGGCGCTGCACGACCGCCTGCGGGGTGACCGCGCGCACCGGGGTCTCGGCGACCGGGGCGGGTTCCGTCGCGATGACGAGGTCCTCCGGCTGCAGCTCCATGCCACCGGCGATCATCATGTCGCGCTTGACGGCTCGGGTCGCCTCGGAGACCTGGACCTCTTCGGCGAGCAGCTGGATCACGCTGGTGTCGCGCGCCGCCGTCTTCGCCAGGATCGTCGCGACGCCGTCGAGCCGCTTGAGCTGCTCGGCGCGCTGCGAGTCGGTGAGGTCGGTATCGCCCTTCACCCGTGCACGCTCCTCGCGCATGAGCAGTGCCACGGCCTGGAACTTCGTCCGGTTCGGCGCCTTGAGCGGTCCACGCTGCGCCGCCGCCTCGACCTCGCGCACTGCGCGGGCGAGGACGGGGATCACGCCGTCGTTGTCCAGCGGCCTCGTCCGACGTGACGCGGTCCGCGTCCCGCCGGCAGCTCGCCGGGTGCCTGATCGAGCCAACGCTCCTCCTGTTCCGCCCACACATCGGGGCGAGCCGCCCGTGGGGCGGAAGTCCTGCACCGGGTCCTGACACGGCTCCGGTTCGGCTGCGGGCCACCGTGGCCCACCGCATCGCCGGTCCCCGCTTCGGGACGTCCGGTGGAGTCCCGCGGTCCGTTCCACCACGAGCGCCTGCTCGGCGCCGGGTGCGACGGTCCGCGCCGGGATCCGGCGTCGTCACACGCACGTGACGCCCCCGCGGGGCGGTCACGGCCCGGTTCCCGCGTCGATCAAGTGATCGACGGCTGCGTCCGGAATCGACGCGGCACGCGGGAACGCGGTGCGTGCGGGGTCAGTTTACTCCCCGACCCCCGACAGCGACGACTCCGCGTCGCCCGCGCGCGTCGCGTGCCCTGGATCCTGCTGCAGGACGGCCGGGAGGCACGGTGCAGGCCCGCCACGCGCCTCCCGTCCGACGCCGGGCGCGTCCACCCCGCGAAAGCGACAGATCCCGGATCCCCACGTCGACCACCCCGCGAAAGCGACAGATCCACGCCGACCTTCCGCGCGGATCTGTCGCTTTCGCGGCCGGGGACGCGAGCCCTCAGACGCGGGGTGCGGACCGCGGGCGGACCAGGCCTGCCACCGGCGGGACCGGTGCGGCGTCCGCCAGCGCGGCCCGCGTCGCCGCGAGGAGCTGCTCGGCGGTCTGGATCCCGTTCGCGGAGCCGGTGGTCGCCTGGCCACCGGCGTGCGCCAGCAGCTGGGCGCCGATGGCGGGTCCGATGCGGTCGGCCTCGCCGGGGTTGCGGGCGACCCAGTCGCGGGCGATCCCGTCGGCGAGGCGCTCGGCCGCCGCACCGCGCTCGGCGTCGCCGCGCGATCGGTGCCAGAGACCGGTCACGACCAGGTGCGCGACGACCGCGCCGATGTCGCGGACCGGGAAGCCCCAGCCGGCGGTGTCGATGTCCAGGAGCCCGGAGATCCGCCACGGCTCGTCCTCCTCGACGAAGACCTGCTCGAGGTGCAGGTCGCCGTGCACGACCTGCTTCGTCGCGCTCGTCCACCCGATCGACCGGCGGCCGATGGCGTCGTACAGGCGGTCGATCTCCTCGGCGTCCTGGGGCAGTGCGGCGACGAGCGTGCGCCGGTGCCAGTCGGCGTGGTCCATCGCGTCGGCACGGGCCTGCTGGGTCATCGGCACGGTGGCGACCCGACCGCTCAGGGCGGCCAGCGACGCGACGAACCGAGGGTCGTCGGCGATGTCGAGGATGCGGCTGCCGGCCGGCACCCCGCGGATCCGCTCGAGCACGAGGAGTCCGTCGCCGCGGCTGGACAGTACGCGGGGCACGGGGAGGCCGGCCGCCACGAACTGCTCGTGGGACTGCACGATCGGCGCGACCCGGTGCGGGCGGACGATCTTCAGGAACAGGGTGCGCTCGGGGGCGTCCACACGCACGACCGCACGCTTGCCCGGTCGGTAGGCGGCGACCGTCAGCACCGGGTCGGTGACGGGCATGCCGAGCGTCGTCAGGAGCTCGGCGACCGCATCGCGGTAGGTCACCTGCGGCAGCACCGGCAGGCCGGGGTCGTTCGGGTACGCCCACACCGAGACCGGCTCGCCGGTCGCGGGATCGGTGACGATCGCACTGTTCTGGTCGTGCGTGCCGCCGGTGTCGACGTAGGTCAGGACGGTGGCGCGCTGGCCGTTCCGGTCGACCGTGTCGACCTCGTAGCCGTACAGGTAGCCGTTGCCCGAGGGCTCGACGGAGTGCGCCCGTGCGGCCACGACGGAGGTCCCGGAGCCGGCGAAGGCCTGCGGGATGACGCGCTCATGGTTGGGCCACACGACATCAGTCAACCGTGTCCGGGCGTTTTCGTCGCGTTCGTGCACGGCTCGGCGTGCGGGCGATGGCTAGCGTGGTCCGGGTGAACCCGGTCGCGCGTCTCCGCAGCTCGAGTCGCACGCCGTTCCTGCAGGTCGTCAAGACCGCGGTCGCGGTCGTGGCGGCGGTGCTGCTGTGCCGGCTGCTGATCCAGGGGCCGTTCCCGACCTTCGCCGCGATCGCCGCGCTGCTCGTCGTGCAGCCGAGCATCAACCAGTCGTTCGTGAAGGGCCTCGAACGGAGCGCCGGCGTCGTGCTCGGGGTGCTGCTGGCCACCGGGTTCCACCTGCTGCTCGGCGACTCGGTGTGGGTCGTGCTGCTCGTGGTCGTGCTCGCGATCCTGATCGCCTGGGCGCTCCGGCTGACCCCGACCTCGGCCACCCAGGTCAGCATCAGCGGGATGCTCGTGCTCACCGCCGGGGTCGTCACGCCGAACTACTCGGCCGACCGGATCCTCGAGACGGTGATCGGAGCGGTCGTCGCCCTCGTCGTGAACGCGCTGATCATCCCGCCGGTGCTGCTCGAGCCGGCGCACCTGGCCGTCGCGCGACTCGCCCGCGACACCGCCGTGGCGTTCGAACGGGTCGCGATCGGCCTGACCGAGGGCTGGGACCGCGACCGCTGGCAGGACGCCCTGGTCCGCGCCCGCGCACTCCGGGCGCAGCACGCGAAGACCGAGGCGTCCCTCAACGCGGCCCGCGAGTCGCTGACGATGAACCCGCGCGGCGGACGGCACCGTACGATCCTCGACCGTGACGACGCCATCACCGAGCACCTGCGCGTCCTGGTCACGCGCGTGACCGGCATGACCCGGGCGATCCGCGACAACACCGCGCCCGACCTGCGCGCCGACCCCGTGGTCGGCGGCATCGCGACGGAGGTGGCCCGGATCGGCGCGGACGTCCGTGCGCTGAGCGCCCGGGTCGAGTCGACGCGGCTGGACCCGTCGTCCACCGCAGGCGCCGGCGGCGACGATGCCGAGGTGTCGACCGCCGAACCCGCACTGACCGCGCCGATGGAGATCGTCCGACCGAACTCACGCCACTGGGTGCTCATCGGCGCCCTGCTCGAGGACGTCCGGCGTGTGCGCGAGGAGCTGCTCGGCGAGGACGACTGACGCGGGTCCTCGGGTCAGCGCGTGGCGCGGGCCGCTTCTGCGGCGGTCTGCACGACGTCCTCCCAGATCACCGCGGCCGGCACGGCGGGGTCCGTCCCGGGCGCACCGGCGTCGGCGAACCGGTCGATCTCCGCCACGACGGCTTCGGTGCCGACCTCGCGCGCCGCACGGCTCGCCACGTCGGGCACGGCCGTCCGCAGCTCGGCGACCACGCGGTCGCGGCGGACGCCCTCCAACTGGCCGAGGGCGCCGATGCCCTTCCACGCGGCATCGAGCTCCGCACGGAGACGGACGATGGCCGGATGGTCGACAGACGGGTGGTCGGACGGGTCGTTCATGGTGCCCCCTGGTGCAACGGACCGCGCTTCGGGTAAGCGCTGTCCGCTCCGGGAGCCTAGCAACGACGCAAGAAGTCCTCATGTCCCTAGAACGCGGGACAGACCGTTCTGCACAGTGGGCTGGCAGCAACGGTACCCGCTCCTGTGACGAGATTCAGTGAGTTCGGCCCCGACATCGGCCCTCGGCGCCGGTTCGATGCCACGATGGGTCCGAGGAGGTCCACTATGCGGCTGTTGGTGGTCGAGGACGACGACGAGATGCGTGCCCTGATGGAGCGCGGTCTCGCTGCCGAGGGGTACCGCGTGACGGCGGTGGAGAACGGGGTCGAGGCGCTCATCGCCCTCGGCGAGCAGGCGTTCGACCTGGCCGTCGTGGACGTCATGATGCCCGGCATGTCCGGGTTCGAGCTCGCACGCCGGATCCGCGAACGCGAGGACCCCGTGCGGATCCTGCTCGTCACCGCGCGCGACGCCGTGGACGACCGCGTGTTCGGCCTCGATGCCGGCGCCGACGACTACCTCACCAAGCCGTTCGCCTTCGCCGAGCTCACAGCCCGGCTCCGTGCCCTCGGTCGCCGCGAGTCCGCCGGCGCGCCGCGCACGATCGAGGTCGGCGACGTCTCGATCGACTCCGAGGCCCGCCGCATCTCGATCAAGGGCCAGCGCGTCGCCGTCAGCCCGACCGAGTTCGCGCTGCTCCGACTGCTGGCACGCTCCGCCGGCAGCGTGGTGGACCGTCCGAAGATCCTCGAGGAGGTCTGGGACGGCTCGCAGCACGTCGACCCGAACGTCGTCGAGCAGTACATCTCGTACCTCCGCAAGAAGCTGACCTCGCACGAGGCCACCGTGGCGATCGCCACCGTCCGCGGCCGCGGGTACCGCCTGGATCTGCTCGGGGCGTGAGCAGGGCGTCCGCTCGCCCGGAGCCGGACCGCCCACGACGCGGTCTGGTCCGGCCCCTGCGCCTGCTGTCCCTGCGAGCACGGATCACGATCGGTTCGACGGCGATCGCGGCGGTCGTGATCGTGCTGCTCGTGCTGGTGATGCGGTTCCAGGTGGTGAGCGTCGTCGCCAGTGCGACCCGGACCCTGCTCGACGCCGACGCCGACCCGTACGTCGCCACGCTCGAGGTCGACAGCGACCCCGACCTGTCCCCACCGGGCAACGCCCAGCTCGTCGCCGTGGTCTCCCCGTCCGGCGACATCGTGCTCTCGACGATGCCCACCCGGGTGGAGAGCGCGCTCGGCAGCCTGACCTCGACCGCTGCCGGCACCTCGATCATCCGGGTGTCCGGGTCCGAGTACCGCGTGGTCGTCGAACACCCCGTGAACCAGGCCGGACGGTGGACGGTGGTCGCCGCCCGGAACTCGCAGGCCGAGGCGATCGTGGTCGACGACCTCACCTCGACGCTGTCGCTCACGGGCGTCGCGATCCTGCTGGCGTTCGGGATCGCGTCCTGGATCCTGGCGACCGCGGCGCTCCGCCCCGTCAACCGGATGCGCCGTGAAGCCGAGCGGCTGTCCGTCGCGCCCGAACGTGCCGAACTGCCCGTCGGCCCCGCCCAGGACGAACTCGCGTCCCTCGCCACGACCCTCAACGCGTTCCTCGCCCGCACGCGGCAGGCCACCGAGCGAGAGCGGCAGATGGTGTCGGACGCCAGTCACGAGCTCCGCACCCCGCTCGCCATCCTCACCACGCAGCTCGACCTGGCATCGCTCGACGGTGACGACGCCGCTGCGCTGGCCGCCCACATCGAGCGCGCCAAGCACAGCGTCGCCCGCCTCTCGCGGCTGGCGAACGACCTGCTGGCACTGTCGCGGATCGAGGAGTCCGAGCGGCGGGAGCAGGACGGCGACCAGCGGCCGGAGACCGGCTGGTCCGACCTGGGCGACGAGGTCATGGCCGCCGTCGACCGGGTGCGACTCATCGCGTCGGCCAAGGACATCACCGTCGACTTCGACCTCGAGGCCCCCGTGGCCGTCGGCGGCTCCGGGCCGGGCATCGGCGGCGGGACCCACGAGCCCCGCTACCGGTTGGACACCGGTGGCATGGCGCAGCTCGTGACGAACATCGCGGGCAACGCGGTGTCGGCGCTCCCCCGCGGTGGCGGCATCTTCGTGTCCTGGCGCAGCACCGGGGGCGAGGGCGTCCTGCAGATCACCGACGACGGCCCCGGTGTCCCCGAGTCGTTCATCCCGGTCGCGTTCGACCGGTTCACCCGACCGGACGAAGCCCGCAAGTCACGCCCGAGCCCCGATCCGGCCACCGGCGCGATCGCGCTGCCCGGCGGTTCCGGACTCGGGCTCGCGATCGTGCGCGCGGTGGCCGAGCGCGCCGGTGGCACGGCGTCGCTGCGGAACGTGCGCTCCGGTGGGCTCGAGGTCACGGTGCGACTGCCCGAGGTCGAGTAGCCGCACCCGTTCCGCGCCCTTCACCCGCGACCACTCACTGGAAGTCCCGCGACCGCGTGCGCACGGACAGCGACAGGTGCTCGATCCGGTCCGCCACCAGGTTGACCACGCCGTCGGGCGACCGTTCGAGGATGCCCCGGACGATCACCGCCGGGGACTCGCGGGCGACCCGCCGGTAGCGTCCCCAGACGCCGACGCTGCAGATCACGTTGACCAGCCCGGTCTCGTCCTCGACGTTCAGGAACGTGATCCCCGACGCCGTCGCCGGACGCTGCCGGTGCGTGACGATCCCGCCGACCTCGACCCGCCGCCCCGTCTCGGCGGTCGCGGTGTCCTGCACGCTGAGCACCCGGCGGGCGGCGAGCCGGTCGCGCACGTGCCGCACGGGGTGGTCGTCGGTCGTCATCCCCGTCGACCACATGTCGGCGATCAGGACGTCGCCGCTCGTCATCTGCCCGAACAGCGGCGGCTGGACGACGACCTGCGTGTCCGGCAACTGGTCGGCGCGCTCCGCCGCAGCCTGGGCCGCCGACCACATCGCGCCGCGGCGGTCGATGTCGAACGGGGCGAAGGCGTCAGCCGCGGCGAGCGCCTCGAGCTGCGCCGTCGTCAGGCCCACCCGGCGGGCGAGGTCGGACATGTCGGTGAACGGGCCGTTCGCGTCGCGCTCGGCGACGATCTTCTCGGCGCTCTTCCGACTGAGCGAGGCGACCTCGGCCAGCCCGAGCCGGACCGCGAAGGCGCCGTCGCGGCGGTGCCTGGCGGTGTCGTCGGGCAGTGCCTTGTCGAAGGGCAGCACCGGCGGCTGCTCCGTGACCAGACAGGCGTCGTCGCCGCACGGTGGCAGCACCTGGTCGTCGCCGAGCGGCTCGAGCGTCGCGTCGACGCCCGACCGCAGGATGTCCGGCCGGAGCACCTGGACGCCGTGCCGCCGGGCGTCGGCGACCAGGGTCTGCGGCGAGTAGAACCCCATCGGCTGCGCCCGGAGCAGCGCGGCCAGGAACGCCCCCGGGTAGTGCAGCCGCATCCACGCACTCGCGTAGACGATCAGGGCGAAGCTGATCGAGTGGCTCTCCGCGAAGCCGAAGTTCGCGAACGCCTGGATCTTCGCGTAGATCGCGTCGGCGTCCTCGCCGTGGATGCCGTTGTCGGACATGCCGGCGTAGAGCTTGTCGCGCAGCCGGTCGATCTTCTCGTGGCCGCGCTTCGAGCCCATCGCCCGCCGCAGCAGGTCGGCGTCGTCGCCCGAGCAGTTGCCGACCGCGATCGCCATCTGCATGAGCTGCTCCTGGAACAGCGGCACCCCGAGGGTCCGTTCGAGCACCGGCTCGAGCGACGGGTGGATGTACGTGATCGGTTCCTCGCCGGTGCGCCGTCGGATGTACGGGTGCACGGCGCCGCCCTGGATCGGACCGGGGCGGACGAGGGCGACCTCGATCACCAGGTCGTAGAAGCGCCGCGGGAGCAGCCGGGGCAGCGTGCCCATCTGCGCGCGGGACTCCACCTGGAACACCCCGATCGTGTCCGCACGGCAGAGCTGGTCGTAGACGCCCTGTTCCTCCTTCGGCATGGAGTGCATCTCCCAGCGCTCCCCGCAGTGCTCCGCCGCCAGGTCGAACGAGTACTGCAGCGCCGCGAGCATGCCGAGGCCGAGCATGTCGAACTTCACGAGCCCCATGAAGGCGCAGTCGTCCTTGTCCCACTGCAGCACCGTGCGGCCGTCCATCCGCGCGTGCTCGATCGGCACGACCTCGCCCACCGGCCGGTCGGTGAGCACCATGCCACCCGAGTGGATCCCGAGGTGGCGCGGGAACCCCAGGACGTCGCTCGCCAACCCGACGACCGCCGGCGGGATGTCGTGGTCCTGACTCTCGGTCACCGAGCCCCACCGTTCGACCTGCTTCGACCAGGCGTCCTGCTGCCCAGGGCTGTGACCGAGGGCCTTCGCCATGTCGCGGACGGCGCCCTTCGGCCGGTACGTGATGACGTTCGCGACCTGGGCGGCGTTGTACCGGCCGTACTTCTCGTAGACGTACTGGATCACCTCTTCGCGGCGGTCCGAGTCGAAGTCGACGTCGATGTCGGGTTCCTCGTCACGCATCGCCGACAGGAACCGCTCGAACGGCAGACCGTAGCGGATCGAGTCCACCGCGGTGATCTCGAGCAGGTAGCAGACCGCGGAGTTCGCGGCGGAGCCGCGCCCCTGGCAGAGGATCCCCCGACCACGGGCGTACTGCACCATGTCGCGCACGATCAGGAAGTAGCCGGGGAAGTTCTTGTCCTCGATCACCGCCAGCTCGCGTTCGATGCGCTCGCGCTTCTGCGGGTCCACCCCGTCGGCGCTGCCCGGGTAGAGCCGGCGGGCTCCGGTCCAGGTGAGTTCCCGCAACCAGGACATCGC
Organism: Curtobacterium sp. ABR8; assembly: GCF_057812125.1. NCBI lineage: Bacteria > Bacillati > Actinomycetota > Actinomycetes > Micrococcales > Microbacteriaceae > Curtobacterium > Curtobacterium sp. ABR8. The sequence goes on along the minus strand of NZ_CM173818.1, from coordinate 1,385,816 downwards.
GGTGTGCCCGTCCGGCACGTCGAGGTCCGGCAGCCCGGGCTTGACCGTGCGCAGCCGGAACCCGAGTTCGTCGGCCAGCGTGACGGTGTTCTCGATCGCTCCGGGGTAGCGCCCGAACCGCCGTGTCATCTCGACACCGGAACGCAGGTGCGCGGTGTCGGCGGCCGGCAGCCACCCGTCGATCTCGTCGAGACTGCGCCGGGCTCGGACCGCGGCCAGTGCCGTCGCCACCGGGAACCGGTCCGGGGTGGCGTAGTGGACGTTGCCGGTCGCGACCAGGGGCAGCGCGTACCGCTCGGCGAGGGTCGCGAGCACGTCGTTCCGTGCGCTGTCGAGCGGATCGCCGTGGTCGAGGAGCTCCACCACGACGTTGCCGCGGCCGAAGCGGTCGAGCAGCACGCGCAGGGCGGTCTCCGCCGCGGACTCCCCACCCTGCTCGAGCGCCTGTCGGACGGTGCCCTTCCGGCACCCGGTGAGCACCCGCCAGTGTCCGTCGGCCCGCGCCGCGAGCTCGTCGAGGTCGTAGCGCGGGCTGCCCTTCTCGGACCCGGCCGCGAGGTGCGCGCTCGTCACCGCGCCCGCGAGCCGGTGGTAGCCGTCCTGCCCGTCGGCGAGCAGGAGCAGGTGGGAGCCCTCGGGGTCGGGGACGCCGTTCTGGGGTTCGGTGAGTCCCAGCGAGAGCTCGGTGCCGTAGACGGTCCCGACCTGCGGGTACGCCTCGGCCACCTCGGCCATCCGGGCAGCACCGTAGAAGCCGTCGTGGTCGGTGAGGGCGAGGGCGTGCAGGCGCAGCCGTGCGGCTTCCTCGAACAGCTGCTCTGGCTGGCTCGCACCGTCGAGGAAGCTGAAGGCCGAGTGCGCGTGCAGCTCGGCGTACGGCACGACCGGAGTGCCGTCGGTGTCCAGGGCCGTCGGCACGTAGCGCTCGCGCTTCCGCGACCACGCCGGGCTGTCCCCGCCGTCGCCCGCGTTGCCCGATCCGGGGCTCCGCTTGTCCGACAGGGCGCGCTCGAACTGCGACCACGGGATGGGTGGGTTGCTGTAGCCCATCAGGTCCTGCTCCTGGATCGGTTCACGTGGCGATCGCCTCCGCCCACCACCGGTGGTCGGCCAGCACCAGGTACCAGGCACGGCCCTCGGCGTCGACGAGCTGCAGCCGGTGCAGTCGTCGACCGCCGGACTCCCACCACCGCACGACGAGGGGCCACGGACCGGCCCAGGCGGTGACGGGCGCGAACCCGCCACCCCGGTCCCCCTCGGCGCGGAAGCCTTCGGGTGCGCCGGACAGCACGCCGCGGTCGTCGACGTCGACGCTCGCGCCGTCCCCGGAGACCACGTCGACCGGACGGGGACGCTCGAGGACGGTGGCGGGCGGCGGCCCGGGCAGCTTGCCGGGCCACGGGCGGTCGCGCACGGTGGCCAGGGCACGCTCGCCGCCGGGCGGGGCGTCGCCCCACGGCACGAGCACCACCCGCTCGGACAGGGTCCGACCGCCACCGACGCGCGGGCTCACCACACCGTCGTGTCCGACCATGCCCTGGATCCGTGCCAGCCCGTGGTGCACGCGCTCGTCCGGCCCGGAGCCCCAGAGCCCGCGCTCGTGGTTCGCCATGTCGTCGACGGCGACCGGTTCGAGCACGACCGACGTGACCGGGGCCTCGAGCCCGGTCGGGTCGACCCCGCCGGCGAGCTGCCACCGCACCCGGTCGACGACGTCGGCGGCGTCGAACCAGCGGGGGTGCGCCCACGTGCGTTCGAGCAGGATGTCCCGCTCGTCGACGATCCCCACCCGGATGGTCGTCGCGACCAGCCCAGCAGCGCGGAGGCGTGCGGCGAAGTCGTCGGCGGAGCGCCGGAACGCGAACGCGATCTGGTCGGCGCGGTCGAGCGGGGGCTCGAAGGCGGCCTCGATCCGGAGTTCGGGCGGGATCGCGCGCGCCGAGATCTCCCGCGGGTCGCGCCCGCCCGCCAGCCGGTGGAGGAACGCCCCGGCGACCCCGAACCGGTCGCGGACCTGCTCGTCGCTGAGCGATGCGAACGCGCCCAGCGTGGTGATGCCGAGCCGGTCGAGGACGGTCGCGAGCTCGGGGTCGCCGAGCACTCCGAGGGGCAGGTCCGCCAGGAAGTCCGACGAGCCGGAGACCGGCACGATCCGCACCCGTTCGCCGGGACGCACCGGCCGGGCCCGTGCTGCCTGCTCCGCCGCGAACGGGGTGTCCGCCACACCGGCCCGCACCGCCGGGGCACCGTGGTCGGCCGCGATCCCCGCCAGGGTCGCCGCGGCCGCCCGCTCGCCGCCGTAGTACCGCGCCGGCCCCCGGGCACGCAGGGCGAGGGTGCCGGGCCGGAGCACCTCGACCCCGGGGACGGCCGCCTCGACCGCGCGGATGACGGGTTCGAACGCACGGTGGTCGAGCGCGTCGTCGTAGGGCTGCACGACGAGCTCCGGACAGCGCGCCTGCGCCTCGCGCACCCGGAGGCCCCGGACGACGCCGTGCTGCCGTGCGGACGCGGAGCTCGCGAACACCAGGCCCTTCGCGACCACGGCGAAGGGCTGCTCCGGCGGCGCACCGGCTGCGCGGGCTGCCGCGATCACCGGCCAGTCCGGGCACCAGAGCACGATGGTGCGGGTCGGTGGCGGCTCGGGCAGCGCACCGCCGCGGGCGATCGCGTCGGCCCGGACACGCCCCGGCGCGATCACGACGCCACCGCCGCGCACCACGACACCCCGGCGATCACGACGCGACCGCCACGGGGCGCAGCACCCGGGTGTCGCCGGAGCCCACCTTCGGCACCGGGGCGGCTGCCCGGACCGAGCCGTCGGCCGCCGGCAGCAGCAGCTCGGTGCTCGTGGGGCGCACTGCACCCGCACGACCGGTCGCCGTGACGGTGGCGCGACGCTCGGTCAGGTGCCCGTGGCCCTGCCCGATGCCGCTCCACACCGACGACGTGATCCGCAGCGTGACGTCCGCGCCCGGCCAGGAGCCGAGCGCGACGAGGGCGCCACCGCGTTGCCGGAGCCGTGCCGACAGCCGGGCGACGTCGCCGGGCACGACCCGGCCGAGCGGCCGGGTGAGGACGATCTGGGCGACGTCGGCCATCGCCGCGGTCACCGCGAGCCACTGGTCACCCGGATCGGGGACGAGCACGAGCCGCTCGAGGTCGATGCCCGCGGCGGCGGCCGCCTCGATCCCGAAGGACGGCACCCCGATGACCGCGCACCACGCACCGGACGCCGAGGCAGCCTGCAGCATGGTGATCGCGAGCAGCACCGACTCGGGGACGGCGTAGGTGCCGCCGACCCGGATCGCCCCACCGGGCAACAGGGGCTCGAGGGCGGGAGCGGTCGGGAGCCCCGCGGTGTCCACGCGGGTGGACTCCATGTCGGTGACCCGGGACCGCAGGGACGTGATGCGGTCGAGCGCCGCCCGGGCATCGCCGAGGTGGTCGGCGCTGCTTCCACGCGCACCGCCCGCGCCGTTCCCGCGCGCGGGACCGTCACCCCCACGTGCAGCACCACTCCGCCCGACCCGGTCCGGGCCGGGCGACCGGAGTGCCGCCGCCGTCTGCATGCCCTCATATTCGAACATGTGTTCGATGATGTCAATCGCGTCCGACATCGGCGGACAGAACTGGTCGAACGTGCGTTCGACACGCCGGGAGCCTGCCGGGATCCGCCCATCCTGCAGCGGACGACCGACACACACCCGTGCAACGACAGCGCCGGGCACCCTCGTGACGAGGATGCCCGGCGCGTCAGGCAGACGGTGTCAGCGTCAGTTCGCGGCGACCCGGAACGTCACGTCGACCGTGGTCGGAGCCGCACCACCGGTCGGGGCCTGCGTGACCCACAGGCGGTAGGCGCCGTTCCCCAGGTCGAAGTCGGCCGGGACCGACCAGGTTCCGTCCTCGACCGTGGTCGTCGCCACCGTGCGGCTCGACCCCTTGACCTCGATCCGAGCACCCTCCGCACCGGTGCCCTGGAACACCGGACGCTTCGACGTCACCGTCGACCCCTCGGTCGGCGCGGTCACCACGACCGGCGCGGCGGCGGCGTGCCGCACGGTGAACGAGAGGACGACCGGGAGGGTCGGGACGCCCTGGGTGGGCTCCTGCACCACGAGCAGGCGGTAGCCGTTGTCCGACAGGTCGAAGTCGGCCGGCACGGACCACTTGCCGTCGACCACCGTGGTCGTCGCCACCGTGCGGCTCGAACCCCGCACCACGATCGTGGCGCCCTCGTCACCGGTGCCCTCGAACACCGGACGCTTCGACGTCACCGTCGACCCCTCGGCGGGCGAGGTGACGACGACGGGCGCCACCGGTGCCACCGCGTAGTCCACGGTGAACGTCAGGACGACCGGGTCCGTCGGGACGCCGCGGACCGGCTCCTGCACGACGAGCAGACGGTAGCCGTTCGGGTTCAGGTCGAAGTCGGCCGGCACGGACCACTTGCCGTCGACCACCGTGGTCGTCGCCACCGTGCGGCTCGAACCCCGCACCACGATCGTGGCGCCCTCGTCACCGGTGCCCTCGAACACCGGACGCTTCGACGTCACCGTCGACCCCTCGGCCGGCGCGGTCACGACCACCGGCGCCACCGGCGCATCGTCGTCCGAGGTGAACCCGATGTCCCGCATCACGGACGTCCGCCCGTCCGGGGTGGTCTGCGTGAACGTCACCTCGTGCGAGCCGGCGGACAGTGCAGCGTCGGCGGACCAGGTGCCGACACCCGCCTTCGCACCCGAAGCCTCGACCGAGAACAACTCCGTGCCGTCGGCGTCACGCGCGGTGACCGTCGCACCGGCTTCCGCCCGGCCCGAGAACGTCTGCTTGCCCGGCACGAAGGCGTTCGCGCCGTCGGTCACGCCGTCGACCGACAGCAGGCGCGGCAGGGCGGTCCGCGCCGAGATCGCGCCGAACTGCATCGTGGCCATGTCGATCTGCTGGTCGGTGTACTCGGACCCGATCGTGTACGAGAACCCGCCGTCCGGCGACGTGCCCGCGACGACGCGGTCACCGTGCATGAACCAGATCGCCCCAGGCGCGTGCGGGTCACCGGTCACCATGATGCGTCCGTCCGGCAGGTTGAAGACGTCCCGCACGGTCGGGGCAGCGATGCCCGGGTCCTCCGACGCCGCGGCGAGCTCGACCGCCACCGGGGCCGAGGCACCGTCGTCGGTGCGAGCCACCACCTGCGCCGTCGCACCGACTCGCGAGCCCGGGACCGTGATCGAGAAGGAACCGTCGCGGACGTCGGCGGTGTACGGGGTCCCGTCCACCGTGGCGACGACGGAACGGATGCCCTCCCCGCCGACCGTGCCGTGCAGGAAGTACTCACCGCGGACACCACGGTCGACCTGTTCGATCTGCGGGGACGCGACGACGGAGGGCACGTAGGCGATGTCCGCCATCCGCGTGGTGATGCCCGACGGTGCCGTCTGCGTGAACGTGACGGTGTGCGTGGCGTCCGACAGGTCGGCCAGAGCGGACCACTTCCCGGCGGCGGCCTTCGCGGTCGGCACCTCGGTGCGGAAGAGCTCGGTGCCGTCGCCGTCGGTGGCCGTGACGGTCGCGCCGGCCGCCGCCGTGCCCTGGAACTCGTGCTCTCCGGGGGTGAACGTCGTGGAGTCCGTGGTGAGCCCTGCCACCTGCAGCGTGCGGGGCAGGACGACCGGATCGGAACGCCGGGCTTCGCCGTCGACGATGCGCTCGGCGACCATGGTCAGTTCGGTGTCGCGGTACCGCTCGCCGACCGCGAGCGAGAAGAGTCCGCCGCCGCCCGGCCACGCGTCGACGACGGTGTCGCCGGCGAGCACCTCGACGCGGTCGGACCCGGCAGTCCCGAGCATGCGCTGCGTGCCGTTCGCCTCGGTGTCGATGCGCTGTACGACGGGCGCGGGCACCGACACGTCGGAGACGGTCGACGACGCGGGTGCGGTGGTGGTGGACGGAGCAGCGGCGGCGACGGCGGCGGACGCGCCGATCGTGCAGCTGAGACCGACTGCGACGACGACCCCGAGGGCCGTCAGGCGTGCTGTGCGAGGGATTGCCAAAGTGAACTCCTTGATGTGGGGGACCGCGAGACGCGGCAACCACATCGTAATGCAAGGTATTTCACATATTGACGTTCCATGATGCCGTCGCCCCGACCGCGCCAAGCACCGACCGCGTCTTCGTCACGACCTCGTCCGCCTCGTCCGCCGCCACCGACGACCACGTCACCGCTCCCCCGGCCCCGAGCGTCCGCGACCGGACCCGACCCGAGGCGTCCACCACCGTCACCAGTGTCCGGATCACCACCGACAGGTCGACCGCTCCACTCGCCGAGAAGTACCCGATCACGCCCGAGTAGACCCCGCGCGGTGCTCCCTCGAGCCGGTCGGCGATCGCCATCGCACTGGTCTTCGGCGCCCCGGTCATCGACCCCGGAGGGAACGCCGCCCGCACCACGTCCGCTCGTGACGTCCCCGACGGCAGCACGGCACCGATCGTGGAGACCATCTGGTGCACGCTCGCGTAGGTCTCGACCGCGCACAGCCGGTCGACGTGCACCGACCCGGGGATCGCCGTCCGCAGCAGGTCGTTCCGCAGCAGGTCAACGATCATCACGTTCTCGGCACGGTCCTTGGCGCTCACCGCGAGGTCGTCCCGCACGGCCGCGTCGGCGGCAGCGTCGGCGAGGCGGCGCCGCGTGCCCTTGATCGGCTCCGCGAGCACGCTCCCGTCCGCGTCGATCCGCAGGAACCGCTCCGGCGATCGGCTCGCCACGCGCAGCGGGCCGAGCCGCAGGTACGCACCGAACGGGACAGGGTCCGACGCCCGCATCCGCACGTAGTCGGCCAGGTGCGGGTCGGCCAGGTGCGGATCCGCGTCGGGGTCGACCCGGGCCTCCCGGTCCGCGACGGGCACGGAGAAGGACGTGGTGAGGCAGACCTGGAACGCGTTGCCCTCGCGGATCTCGGCGCGGCACGCGTCGACCGCGCGTTCGTGGTCGGCACGCGACACGCGTCCGACCGATGACGACACCCCGGCCGGGAGGCCCGTGGCCGCGTCCGTCACGTCGGCCTGCGACGGAGCCCCGGTCACCGTCTCGAGCCACGCCCGGTTCCGCGCGCTGGCCGCCGGTTCGGCGTCGGCGACGAGCGTCAGCGCCCAGGCGCCTCCGGTGTGGTCGACGACCACGGCGCGGTCCACGAACCGCAGGTCGGCGTCGGCGTGCCCGTCGGCGGTGCGGTCCGGGCCGCCGGACTCGCGACCGAGCTCGTACCCGAGGAACCCGACCCAGCCGAGCGCGAAGCCGCAGCCGACGATCGGCTCGGGCAGGTGCGGCGTCCGGTCCAGCAGCTCCGCCAGCACGGCGAAGGCCGCGCGGTCGTCGGTGGACGACGGACCGAACCACCCGGCGGCGGGCGCGGCGACCTCGACGGACGCCTGCCGGTCCTGGTGGCGGAACCGTGCCCGGAACGGCCCGTCCGTCCACGTCAGGACCGACCACCGCGCGCGTGGTCGTGCGGTCGCCGGTGCGCCGTCCGGCAACGCGGAGTCGAGCCACACCACGTCGCCCCGGGCCTGAGCGGCCAATGCACCGAGGTCGGGGGCCGGGTCGAGCCGGCGGACCTCGATGCGCACGCCGGCCGACGGACCGGTCAGATCGCGGAGATCGTCCATGCGGCGGCGTGGGACACACCCGGGGCGAGCACCACGAGACCACGGTCGACCCCGTCGTTGAACGCGTCGGGCGCGCACGTCATCGGCTCGACCGCCAGCCCGGCGCGGTGGTACTCGGGAACCACGTGGTCGGCCGTGTGCACCTGCACCCACGGGCACTCCGGCCCGAAGACCGCGCGGACACCACGGCCGTCCGCAGCGGTCAGCGTGATGGCCGCGGTCCCGTCGACGTCGCGGTCGAAGCCCGTGAAGGCGTGGTCGATGAACCGGTCGCCGATGAGGGTGGGCGTGCGCAGGTCGAACTCGTCGTGCACGGGGACCAGGTCGGTCGGGATCAGCCGGTCCGGGGTGACCTCGAGCACCTCGGCCGCGGGCAGGGTGAGGGTCCAGTCGTCGACCGTGCCGGAGCCCGCCACCAGGTACGGGTGCGGGCCGGTCCCCCACGGGGCGTCGTCGGCACCGGAGTTCGTGCCGGTGATCGTCGTGTGCAGCCCGGTGGCGTCGAGTCGGTACTCGACCAGGACCTCGACGCGGTACGGGTAGCCCGCCTGGGCCTGCACGGTGGTGCTGAGCGCGACGCGGTCGGGCTCCTGGGCCTCGACCCGGAAGTCGGTCCAGGCGACCAGTCCGTGCAGGGCGTGGTGCCGTGCCGGCTCGGTGAGCGCGAGCTCGTGGTCGACGCCCCCGAAGGTGTACTCGCCGTCGACGACGCGGTTCGGCCACGGGACGAGGACCGCACCGCGGAAGGCCGGGCGGACCTCGTCGGCGTCGAACGGCACGACCAGGTCGCGGCCCTCGTGGCGGAACGTCCGCAGCGTCGCACCGACCGTTGCGATGTCGGCCGTGTACCCGGCGGCGGAGATCGTCAGCGGGGTCCCGGACAGCGGCGCATCGTTGCTCATGCGCTCAGCGTATCGGGCGCGTGCGGCCACCCGCACCACGAGGAAACCCCCGCCGTTCCGGGGAACGACGGGGGTTGAGGGTGGATCTGAGGGGACTCGAACCCCTGACCCCCTGCATGCCATGCAGGTGCGCTACCAGCTGCGCCACAGACCCAGATGTCTTACTTTCGTGCCGTCCGGTTCCCCGGAGGCACCATAGAAGCGTACACCATGCGAACGCCGGGCAACGAAATCGAAGCCGTCACCCGGGCGCGTCGCTGATCAGGCGGTGTGGTCCACCGGGAGCTCGAGCGGGATGGTCGGGCAGTCGGCCCAGAGACGTTCGAGCGAGTAGTACTGGCGGTCTTCGTCGTGGAAGACGTGCACCACGATGTCGCCGACGTCGATGAGGACCCAGCGGCCCTCGCTCCGGCCTTCGCGGCGGAGGGTCTTGGCGCCGAGCTCGAGGAGGCGCTCCTCGACCGCATCGGCGATGGACTGCACGTTGCGCTCGTTCCGACCGGTTGCGAGCAGGAACACGTCCGTGAGCTGCAACGGCCCGGTCACATCGAGCGCGACGAGGTCCTCGGCCTGCTTGGCGTCGGCCGCGAGAGCAGCGGCCTGCACGAGTTCCAGTGCGCGAGTGGAGGCGGTCACGGATTCCTTCCGGTCGTCGACCCGGCAGGGAGCCGGATCGCTTGGTGGGTCACGATCATAAGCCACCCCGCCGACAGCGGCCAGGCCAGGGCGACGGGGTGGGGCACGACGGACGTCGGGGAGGGCAGCGGTCAGCCGCCCATGTGGGTGGTGAGGAGGGCGGTGATGATGACACCGGCCGCTGCCAGTCCGACCGCACCCACCGTGACGCCGAGGATGAGCGGCGTGCGCGACTCCTTCGGCTTCGCGGCGGCGAGGACGACCTGGCGGGTCGAGGTGTGGCTGGACACGGCGCGGCTGGCGCGGACCGGGCTGGCGTCGGTCTCGGGCTGCTCGTCGTGCTGCTCGAGCAGGCGGTCGACCTCGGCGCCGTCGATCGGCCGGTGCGACCCGGTCGACGAGAGCGACGCGGGCAGGTCGATGGATCCGGTGAGGATCACCTCGCCCGTCGCGTTCAGCGCACCGGTCGGGTCGGCGAGGGCCGAGTTCGGCAGGATGATCGCGTTGGTGTCGGTGACCGCGATCCGGCGGGTGCCGGTCGAGTCGTCGTGCACCTCGGCGTCGTTCGAGCCGTGCGCCTGCTGCGACCAGTGCCCGACGGGCGGCTCGAAGGCCGTCGTCATCGGCTTCGGCTCCGACGGCCGCTGGAAGGACGCGGGGACCTTCGGGGGCTCGGTCCGGGCGGGTTCCGGGATCGGGACCTCGTTGGTGTCGTCGTCCTCGGGATCGAGGGACAGCGGGAACACCGCCGGGGTCGACGGCGCGCCGTCCGGGATCCCCGGGAGCGGCGTGGCCGAGGGGTGCTCGAGCGCGGCGACGTCGGCCGGTGTCTCCGCGTCGCTCTGCGCCTCGTCGGCGCCCGTCTCGGCGGCGCCCGTCTCGTCGATGCCCGTCTGGTCGGTGTTCGACTGGTCGCTCGGCGTCCCTGCGGCGAGCTCGTCCGTGGACCCGGCTGCGGGCTGTGCGTCGGAAGCGTCGTCGGCGGGCGGTGACCAGGTCGACCGGTGGCGCCGGGGCTCCTCGGCGTGCGCAGCGGCTTCGTCGAGCGGTTCGAGGGCGTCGGGCGACCCGTCGGCCTCGGTGGCCTGGGCGACCGCAGCCTGGTCGAGCACCGTGTGACCCTCGGGACCGGACGGCTCGTCCGCGGCGCGCGGCGCCGAGGTCGGCTCGATGGTGTCGACCGAGCCGAGGACGTCCTCGACGGTGCGGTCGGAGGACTGCGGCGTCGGGTTCTGCAGCGGTACCGGCAGGACCGCCTGGTTCTCGGCGGCGCGCTGCTGGCGGATCTGGCGGCGGGTCAGACCACCGCTGCCGGGGACGATCTCGGTCGCGGAGGCCGGCGGGAACGGCGACACCCCGGCCGCGGGCACGGAGGTCACCGGCACGGAGGGCGCCGAGGCCGGCGTGCCCGTCGCGGCGGATGCCGCGGCAGAGGACTGGGTCGGACCGCCGGGGGCGGGTGCCACGTGCGAACCGGGCCGAGGACGGGGTTCCGTCGACTCGGCGGGTGCGGCGACGGTCGGTGGTGGCGTCGCGGGCTGCGAACCGGCTGCTGCGGCACGCTCCCGCTCGCGCGCCTGGCGCCGCGACAGGGGCGGCTGCGCGTCGGACGAACTCATGCAACGCTCCGATACAGGTGGTGCTTGGAGATGTACTGGACGACCCCGTCGGGGACCAGGTACCAGACGGGGGAACCACGTCTCACCCGGTCGCGGCAGTCGGTCGACGAGATGGCCAGTGCGGGGACTTCGAGCAAGCTTACGTCTCGCTCGGGGAGTCCACTGATGCTCAGGTCGTGTCCCGGACGCGTCACAGCGACGAAGTGCGCGAGGTCCCAGAGACCATCATGGTCTTTCCAGTCGACAATCTGCTGAACGGCGTCTGCGCCCGAGATGAAGACGAGCTGCGCGTCGGGCCGCTGTTCGTGCAGGTCGCGGAGCGTGTCGACCGTGTACGTCGGGCCGGGGCGGTCGATGTCGACGCGGCTCACCGTGAACATCGGGTTCGATGCGGTCGCGATGACCGTCATCAGGTAGCGGTGCTCGGCATCCGTGACGCCGGACTTCATGTACGGCTGCCCCGTGGGGACGAACACGACCTCGTCGAGGTCGAACGCCCGAGCCACCTCGGACGCCGCGACGAGGTGACCGTGGTGGATGGGGTCGAACGTGCCGCCCATCACCCCGATGCGCGGTCGTCCGGTGCTCTCGAGCATCGAGTGCAGATCAGATCTTGGTGTGGCCGAACTCGTCGACACCCGTCTCGTGGTGGCGGGTCGCCTCGAACTTCTGCGAGTGGCGGTACGCCACGTCGCGGAAGCTCCAGGTGACGAAGCCCAGGAAGACGAAGAACAGCGCACCGACGAGCGGGAACACGAACGCCGGGGCCCCGGAGGCGTGCTCAGCAGCTTCTGCGAGGAAGGTCATCGTTCGGTGCTCCGTTCGGTCGGGGAAAGACGCCGTTCAGTCTAGCCGCGGATCTGGCCGTTCCCGCGCACGATCCACTTGGTGCTCGTGAGCTCCGGCAACCCCATCGGACCACGGGCGTGCAGCTTCTGCGTCGAGATGCCCACCTCGGCGCCGAAGCCGAACTCGCCGCCGTCGGTGAAGCGCGTCGAGGCGTTCACCATCACGACTGCCGAGTCCACCGTCGCCAGGAACCGCTCGGCCGTGTCGACGTCGTTCGTCACGATCGACTCGGTGTGGTGGGTGGACCAACGCGCGATGTGCGCCATCGCGGCGTCGACGTCCGGCACGACCCGGATCGACAGGTCGAGGTCCATGGACTCGGTCGCCCAGTCCTCGTCGGTGGCGCGGAGCACCCCCGGCACGATCGCCCGGGTGGCGTCGTCGCCGCGCAGCGTGACCCCGGAGGCGCGGAGCCGGTCCGCCAGCACGGGCAGGAGCCGCTCGGCCGCCTGCTCGTGCACCAGCAGGGTCTCGAGGGCGTTGCACACGCTCGGCCGCTGCACCTTGCTGTTCAGGACGATGTCGACGGCGCGCTGCTCGGGGGCGGACGCATCGAGGAACACGTGCACGACGCCGGCACCCGTCTCGATCACGGGGACCTGCGACTCGGTGACGACGGTCTGGATGAGCGAGGCGCTGCCACGCGGGATGAGGACGTCGACCAGGCCCCGGGCGCGCATCAGCTCCGTGGCGCCGGCGCGGCCGAACTCGTCGATGGTCTGCACGAGCTCGCGCGGCAGGCCGACCGACTCCACCGCGTCCTGGATGCGGGCCACGAGCACGGCGTTCGTCCGCTGTGCCGCCGATCCGCCGCGGAGCACGACGGCGTTGCCGGACTTCAGCGCGAGCGAGGCGATGTCGACCGTGACGTTCGGGCGTGCTTCGTAGATGGCACCGACGACCCCGAACGGTACCCGAACCTGCGTCAGCTGCAGGCCGTTCGGCAGCAGCGAGCCACGGAGGTGCTCCCCCACCGGGTCCTGCAGACCGACGACGTCCTCGACCGCGGTGGCCAGCGCCTCGATGCGTGCGGGGTCGAGCCGGAGACGGTCGACGAGCCCGGACGACAGGCCGCTCTCCTCGCCCGCGACCAGGTCACCGTGGTTCGCGGCGACGATCTCGTCGGTGGCGGCGCGGACGCCGGCGGCGATCGCCACGAGGGCGGCGTCCTTGACCGCCGTCGTCGCGGTCGCGAGGGCCGACGAAGCGGTGCGGGCCGCCACGAGCGTGTCGGTCAGGGTCGGGGCGGGCGCGATCGACGACATGGACCGATCCTAGGCCCGAGGCGATCCCGTGTGACGGACGCGACCCCGGCCTCCCGACCGCTGTGGACGACGCGTGTCAGGAACGGGGCGCCGCGTGGAACCAGGTGCCCACGTGCTCGCCCGACAGGGCGCGGTCGACGAGCGCCGTGGCGGTCACCAGGACCGACGTGCCCGCCTCGGCCGCGAGCCGTGCGGCCGCGACCTTCGTGCCGGCACCTCCGGTCCCCACGCCGGACTTGCCGACGGAGCCGAAGGTGACGCCGGCGAGCTCGTCGCCGAACGGGACCTCGTCGATGCGCTCGGCACCGGGCTGCTCGGGGGGCTTCGTGTACAGGGCCTCGACGTCGGACAGCAGCACCAGGGCGTCGGCACCGAGCAGCCGCGCCACCAGGGCGGCGAGCCGGTCGTTGTCGCCGAAGCGGATCTCGTGCGTGGCGACGGTGTCGTTCTCGTTCACGATCGGCAGTACCCGCAGGGCGAGCAGGCGGTCGACGGCGCGCTGCGCGTTCACCCGGTGCGTCGGGTTCTGCAGGTCACCGGCGGTCAGCAGGATCTGCGCCGCGACGACCCGGTGCCGGTCGAGTTCCTTCTGGTACCGGAACATCAGGACGTTCTGGCCGGTCGCCGCGGCGGCCTGCTGCGTGGCGAGGTCGTCCGGGCGGCCCTCGAGCCCGAGGAACGGGAACCCGGTGGCGATCGCGCCGGACGACACGAGCACGACCTCGGTGCCCCGGCCGTACGCCGCGGACAGGGCGTCCACCAGCGGTCCGATCTGACCGGCGGCGTCACCGCTGACCGACGACGAGCCGACCTTCACCACGATCCGCCGCGCACGCGGGATGTCCTCGCGCCGGGTGACGGGTCCGAGGTCGGTGCGGGCGGTCGTGTCGGTCATGCCGCGGTCAGTCCTTCTGGTCGCTGGTCGTCTCGAGGTCGTCGCTGGTCACGACGTCGTCGTTCACCCAGAGGCCGGCGACGCGCTCCTGCTCGAGCTCGGCACGGGCGGCCGCCTTGGCGTCCATGCGCTCGAAGTACTCCTCGCGACGCTCGTTGCGGGTCGGACGCGACGTCGCGCCGATGCGGGCGTCGGTGCCTCGGGCGCTCGTGATGAGCTCCGCCGTCGAGGTGAGCGTCGGCTCCCAGTCGAAGACCATGCCGCCGTCGCCGCCGATCACGACGGTCGAGCCGGCGACGGCGCCGGCCTTGAACAGGCCGTCCTCGACACCGAGCTTCGCGAGCCGATCGGCCAGGAAGCCGATCGCCTCTTCGTTGGTGAAGTCGGTCTGCTGCACCCACCGCTCGGGCTTCGCACCGCGCACGCGGTAGAAGCGGTGCTCCTCGCCGCCCTCGGCACGGACCGTGAAGCCCTGGTCGTTGACCGCGCGGGGGCGGATGACGATGCGCTCGACGACCGGCTCGGCCGCGCGCTTCGCACGACCCTGCTCGACGACCTCGGCCAGCGCGAACGTCAGCTCACGCAGGCCCTTGTGCGACGCGGTCGAGATCGGGAACACGCGGTAGCCGCGGCCCTCGAGCTCGGCGGTGACGAACTCGGCGAGCTCGGCGGCGTCCGGCACGTCGATCTTATTGAGCGCGATGAGCTGCGGACGCTCGAGCAGCGGCACCTGGCCCTCGGGGACCGGGTAGCGCTCGAGTTCGCCGAGGATGACGTCGAGGTCGCTGATCGGGTCGCGGCCCGGGTCCATCGTCGCGCAGTCGATGACGTGCAGCAGGGCCTCGCAGCGCTCGACGTGCCGCAGGAACTCGAGGCCGAGGCCCTTGCCCTCCGACGCGCCCTCGATCAGACCGGGGACGTCGGCGACCGTGAAGCGGCTCTCGCCCGACTCGACGACGCCGAGGTTGGGGGTGAGCGTGGTGAAGGGGTAGTCGGCGATCTTCGGCTTCGCGGCCGAGATCGCCGCGATGAGCGAGGACTTGCCGGCACTCGGGAACCCGACGAGGGCGACGTCGGCGATGGTCTTCAGCTCGAGGCTGATGTCACCCGCCCAGCCCTCGGTGCCGAGGAGCGCGAAGCCGGGGGCCTTGCGCTTCGTGGTGGAGAGCGCCGCGTTGCCGAGACCGCCCTGCCCACCGGGGGCCACGACGACGCGCATCCCGGGTTCGGTCAGGTCGGCGATGACCTCGCCGGCCTCGTCGTACACGACGGTGCCGATCGGGAGCGGGAGCTCCTGGACCTCGCCGCTCACACCACTGCGGTGGTCACCCATGCCGGGCTGACCGTTCTTGGACGAACGGTGCGGCGAGCGGTGGTAGCCGAGCAGCGTGGTGACCTGCGGGTCGGCCACGAGCACGATGTCGCCGCCGTCACCGCCGTTGCCACCGTCGGGCCCGGCGAGGGGCTTGAACTTCTCACGGCGGACCGAGACGCAACCGTTGCCGCCCTTCCCCGCGCTGAGGTGCAGGGTCACGCGGTCGACGAAGGTCGCCATGGTTCCACTCCTGGAAGGTCGTTGTGCCGACGGGATCCGTCAGCGCGTTGTGCCGACGGCATCCGTCGGCGGGAAAAGCGAAGGAGGGGCGGGCACTCGGCCCGCCCCTCCCGCTGAAGCTGATCGTCGCGACTACGCGTTGACGATGTTGATGACCTTGCGGCCACCCTTGGTGCCGAACTCGACCGAACCGGCCGAGAGGGCGAACAGCGTGTCGTCGCCACCGCGGCCGACGTTGGCGCCCGGGTGGAAGTGGGTCCCACGCTGGCGGATGATGATCTCGCCGGCGTTGACGACCTCGCCACCGAAGCGCTTCACGCCGAGGCGCTGTGCGTTCGAGTCACGACCGTTGCGAGTGGAACTCGCACCCTTCTTGTGTGCCATGAGCTGACTCCCTTACGCGATCTTGGTGATCTTGACGCGGGTCAGTTCAGCGCGGAAACCCTGGCGCTTCTTGTACCCGGTCTTGTTCTTGAACTTCTGGATGATGACCTTCGGACCGCGCAGGTCGTCGAGCACCTCGGCGGTGACGGTCACGTTGGCGAGCTCGGAAGCCGCCGACGTGATCTTGTCACCGTCCACGAGGAGCACGGGGGCGAGGTCGATGTTGCCCTTGTCGTCCGCCTTGACACGGTCGACGGTCAGGATGGTGCCGACCTCGACCTTTTCCTGACGGCCGCCGGCGCGCACTACTGCGTAAACCACGTGGAAATCCTTACGTAACTCTGCTTGAGGGAAGTCTCGGGTGCCCACTTCTGCACGAGCGGCTCCCGGGAGGCCGGGCCCGATCGGCGACGCAGGCAGAACGGCCCGCTGACACCAGGGATCGAGAATACTCGATCCCCATGGGTCCGGTCAAACGGCGACACACGTACGATTGCACGGTGACCGTGTTGATCGACCCACCGACGTGGCCCGCTCACGACACTCTGTGGTCGCACCTCGTCAGTGATGAATCCTACGCGGAACTCCACGCGTTCGCTGCACGCGCCGGTGTGCCGCGTCGTGCGTTCGACCATGACCACTACGACGTGCCGCTCGCGAAGTACGACGAACTCGTCGCCGCGGGGGCGTCGGCGGTGTCCGGACGCGAGCTCGTGCTGCGGCTGATCCGCAGCGGGCTGCGCGTGGCGCAGCGCGACAAGCGCGCGCACTGACGCGCGGGCCGCGTGCCGCGTCCGTCCGGAACGCACGGCGCACGGCGCACGGCGCACGGCGCACGGTGCACGGTTCCGGACTCGGTGCGACGCATGCCAGCTCGCACCGTGTCCGGAACCTCGCACGGTGCGCACGCGCCCTGGACGTGGCGTCGCACCGTGCGAGGTGAGGCGCGTGGCGGGCGTGCGCCGGGCCTCCCGGCCGCACCGTGCGAGATTCCCCGCAGCGTGCGAGGTTGGTGGCTCGGTGCGGCGTCAGAGGCTCGCACCGCGACGCGAACGCCGCACCGCCCGGAGAACCTCGCACCGTGCAGCGACCGCGCGGCGACGACCGGGGGTCAGCGAGGCGCCGGACCACCCCATGGCGCGGCCGGCGGCTGCTGCTGGTCCGGACGGGGCTGTGCGCCGTACTGACCGCCGTACTGCCCGTGGGGGTCCGGCTGGACCAGACCCTGTCCGTACGGGCCCTGCTGCGGCTGCTGCGGCCCCGGCTGCACGGTCGCGGGAGGGACGGCGTCTGCGGGCCGTACCGTGCCCGGCAGGCCGGACGTCGGCGCTGCACCGCGGTTCCGTCGGGGGCGGCCGAGCCAGAGCCACGCGGCAGTGGCGGTCGCCAGGAGCATCACCGTGTACGGCACCCCGTTGCGGAGCGGGTTCGTGACGACGTCGATGACCAGGCGGGACCCGCCCGAGGTGATCGCGCCGAACGCGCCGGTGAAGACCCCGACGAGGGCGAGTGCGATCGTCCCCGCGGCGCCGGCGAGCACCGCTCGGAGCAACACCGTCGGCAGCGGGCTGCGCCGGGCGATCGGCGTCAGGAACGCCAGCGCCAGGAAGGCCCCGGCGTAGAACGGGAACGGCGCGAGGAAGACCCCGGCGATGAAGCTGCCGACGAGGCTCGCACCGGCACCGTAGTGCGCGAACGGGCTGACGACGAGCGACGTCCCGATCAGGCCGACGACGCCGGACACGAACTCGACGAGCACGAGCGACACCACGGCGATGAGCGCCCCGGCCGTGTTGTTCACCGAGGCGCCGGGCGCGAAGGCCCGACGCGGGTCGGCCGGCGTGCGCGGCGGCCGTGGCGGGGCGTAGGGCACCCCGGCGGTCGGCTGTGCGCCGTGCGGCGGCTGCCCACCGTACGGCGGCTGCCCACCAGGCTGCCCACCGTACGGCGGCACGGGACCGCCGGCTCCCCCGGGTCCGGGCGGTGCGGGCTGCTGCCAGCCCGCACCGTAGTACCCACGATCCTGCTGCGGGTCACCGGGGTTCGCCACGCTCAGTTCCCCAGGATGACGGAGCCGTCGGTGTCGTCGCCGGATGCGTCCTCGGTCGTGGCCGGAGCACTGATGCTCGGCGACGACACGCGGCGGGACCGCGAACGGCCCTGGCCCGGCTGCTTCGGCTCCGGCAGCGCCTGGAGCACGGAGTCCAACAGCGACTCGGCGTCCGGGGCGACCTGGCGGGGCTCGCGCTTCGGTGCGGCGTTGAGTGGGATGTCCAGGATCGCGACCGTGTTCTCGGTCGGGGTCACCGTCGCGCTGGAGCTGACCCGTCGGCGGGCCGGGGCCTTGGCCTTCGGTTCGGCAGCAGGAGCGGCAGCCGCCGACTGGTCGACAGCCTGACTCGGCGCGGCCTGCTTCGGCTCGTCGCGCTTCGACGCGGCCTGCTTCGGCTCGTCGCGCTTCGGCTCGGCGACGGGCTCCGGCTCGACCACGGCGGATGCCGACTCGGTGGATGCCGACTCGGTGACTTCGGTCGTGGCAGCGTTCGGCTGCTCACCGCTCCGTCCGCCACGGCCGCCACGGCGCCGACGCTTCGAGCCGCTGGGCTGTTCACCGGCGTCTGCGGACTCGGCGGTCCCCGCCGGCGCGTCGGCCGAGGTCGGGGCCGCTGCCGAGGTCGGCGATGCCGGCGACTCCTCGTGCGGGATCGTGGAGGCCGCGATCCGGGACAGCGCGTTCTTCACGTCGTCCGTGATCTGGTGTGCCTGGCTCGACTGCCCGTTCGACGAACCCGAGCCACCGCCGGAGTTGCCCCCGCCGTTGCCGTGCCCGTTGCCGCCGTTGCCGCCGTTCCCGTTCCCGTTGCCGCCGTTCCCGGCCGCACCGCTGCGCCCCTTGCGACGCCCCTTGCTCGGGCCCGGGTCGGCGTTGTTGTCGTTGACCTTCGCGTTGACCTCGTCGAGCGACTCGCGCAGGCCGACACCGATCTTCTTGCGGGTCATCTGCACGAGGCCGAGCGAGGTGACCTCGGCGACCTGGTGCTTCGTGCGGTCGCGGCTCAGGCACTCGATCAGGCGACGGAGCACGAGGTCGCGGTTCTCCTCGAGCACCATGTCGATGAAGTCGACGACGATGATGCCGCCGATGTCGCGCAGGCGGAGCTGGCGGACGAGTTCCTCGGCGGCCTCGAGGTTGTTCTTCGTGACGGTCTCCTCGAGGTTGCCCCCGGAGCCGACGAACTTGCCGGTGTTGACGTCCACGACCGTCATGGCCTCGGTGCGGTCGATCACGAGCGAACCACCGGAGGGCAGCCAGACCTTGCGGTCGAGCGCCTTGTCGATCTGCTCGTTCAGGCGGTACTCCTCGAAGGAGTCCGGGCCCTCGTAGCGGACGACGCGGTCCTTCAGGTCGGGTGCGACGGCCGACAGGTACTCGTCGATGGTGCCGCCGGCAGCCTCGCCGTCGATGATGAGCTTCGTGAAGTCCTCGTTGAAGACGTCGCGCACGATCTTGACGAGCAGGTCGGGCTCCGAGTGCAGCATGACCGGGGCCTGGCCACCGGCGACCTTCTTCTGGATGGCCTCCCACTGGCTGGTCAGGCGCTGCACGTCGCGGGTGAGCTGCTCCTCGGTCGCACCTTCGGCAGCGGTGCGCACGATGACGCCCGCGTGCTCCGGCAGGACCTCCTTCAGGATCTTCTTGAGGCGCGCGCGCTCGGTGTCGGGCAGCTTGCGCGAGATGCCGTTCATGGAGCCGTTCGGCACGTAGACCAGGTAGCGACCGGGCAGCGAGACCTGGCTGGTCAGACGGGCGCCCTTGTGGCCGACCGGGTCCTTCGTGACCTGGACCAGGACCTTGTCGCCCGGCTTGAGCGCGGCCTCGATGCGACGGCCGTGGCTGGTGTCGACGGAGTTCCAGTCGACCTCGCCGGCGTAGAGCACGGCGTTGCGGCCGCGGCCGATGTCGACGAAGGCTGCCTCCATCGAGGGCAGCACGTTCTGCACCTTGCCGAGGTACACGTTGCCGATGAGCGACACGTTCTCGGACTTGGTGATGTAGTGCTCGGCGAGGATGCCGTCCTCGAGCACGCCGATCTCGATCGTCGACGAGCTGGAGCGGACGATCATCTGACGGTCGACGCTCTCGCGGCGGGCGAGGAACTCGTCCTCGCTCACGACCTGGCGACGACGTCCGGCGTCACGGCCGTCGCGGCGACGCTGCTTCTTCGCCTCGAGCCGGGTCGAACCCTTGATGCGCTGCGGCTCGGTGATCAGCTCGGGCTCGCGGCGGCGGGGTTCCTGGTGGTCGCGCGGTTCGCGCGGGGCACGGGACTCGCGGTCGGCGCTGCTCCCCCGACGACGCGAACGACGGCGGGAGCCGCCGGGCTCCTCGTCGTGGTCCTCGCGGTCGAACCGGTCCTCGCGCTCGGAACGGTCGAAGCGGTCGTCACGGTCGTCCTCGTCGCGCTCGTACCGCGCGGCGCGGCGCGGCAGCTCCGGCAGGACGGGGGCGTGGAAGATCAGGCTGAGCGTGCTCGTCGCCTTCGGGACGAACGGCTCGGCCGGGGCGGCGGGTTCGCTCGCCTCGGTCGTCGGCTCGGTCTCGGTCGGACGGGAGGCACCACTCGCCTCCGTCACGTCGGTCGCGGGCTCGGTCGGCTCGGCCGTGACCACCGGAAGGTCGCCGGTCAGCGTGCTCACGTCGTCCGGCTCGGCGCTCTGGGCGGCGACGGCCTCGACCGCGACGGAGACCGTCTCGGCTCCGGTCGGCTCGGCCGCTGCGTCGGCGGACGAACCGTCCGTCAGCGCGGAGGCCTCGTCGACGGCCGGCGCCTGCACGGCACCGGCCTGACCCTGCAGGCCGGACGACCGGGCGCGGCGTCCGCCGAACAGGCGGGTCCGACGCTTCGGGGCGTTCTCGTCGTTGGTCGTGTTGTCGTTGTTCTGCTCCACCATGGACTGGCGCACTCCTCGGCCCCACTCGCACCCTTGTCAGGCGGCGGGAATTCTTTGGTTGTGGCGGTGGCGTCGACGCCCCGCGCTCGCTGTCTTCGTGACCGGTCTGCGTCAACTTCTCGTTGCGTCCGCGGCCGTTCCGGTCCGGGCACCCGGCCCGGGTCGGCTCGGCGTCGGAGTGACGCTGTCCCGACCACGGTGCGCTCTCACCGCACCTGATCGTCCGGACACTGCCCCGTGGGGCACCGCCCGGAAAGCTCTCTTCGGTCTGCGGTTGCCCGCACGACCTCCGGCCAGTATCGCACGCCGCTCCCGGAAAGGACCGGAACCCGCGTGCGATGATGACGGCGTGAGCACGTCAGCGCCTGCCCCCCGTCGTCCGGTCGCGATGGCCGTCTTCCTCTTGATCACCGGGTTCGTCGGCCTGTACGGGTCGTTCTCCCTGGTGCTCGACGAGTTCAAGAAGTACGCAGACCCGGACACCGTGCTGTCGTGCGACGTGAACCCGTTCATCAGCTGCTCGGACGTCATGGCCAGTTGGCAGGGCCACCTGTTCGGGTTCCCGAACCCGTTGCTCGGCGTGATGGGCTTCGTCGCGCCGATCGCCGTCGCCGTGCTGATGCTCGCGGGCTTCCGGAACGGTTCGCGGTGGTTCTGGATCGCGTTCAACGCCGGCGTGTTCCTGGCGTGGGTCTTCGTGACGTGGCTCTTCACCCAGACCGTGTGGTTCATCGGCGCGCTCTGCCCCTGGTGCATGCTCGTGTGGTCGATGACGATCCCGATGTTCTGGGTGTTCACGATCTGGAACGCCGCGCAGGGTCGCTTCGGCGCGAAGACCCAGCGCGTCGGCCGGGTGCTGCTCCCCTTCTGCTGGGCGTTCCCGCTGGCGAACTACCTGTTCATCATCGTGACGATCATCATCAAGTTCCCGACCATCCTTACGGTCTTCTGATCCACTGCTGGACGTTCCCGATGCGGCGACGATGACGTGTCGATGACGTGTCGATGACGTGTCACCGAATTCCTGGGCGCTTCCCAGGCAAGACGCCCGATCGGCGTCCGGGCAGCACTTACGCTCGATCTCGATGAGCGAGAACGAGAGCAAGAAGGTCCGTCGCGACGCCGCCCGAGAGCGCGCGCGCGAAGCCCGGGTGAAGGAACAGGCGCGACGCCGCCGCAACAGGACGCTCGGCATCAGCGGCATCATCGTCGGCAGCCTGGCGGTCGTCGCCGTGGTCGTCCTGGTGATCGCGAACTCGGTGCAACCCGCCGGGCCGGGGCCGCGCAACATGGCGAGCGACGGCATCCTGTTCACCGGCCAGAGCGGCAAGATCGTGCCCGTCGAGACGAAGGCGACGCCCGACGGCGGGACCCCGACGGCGACGAAGCAGGACGACTCGGTGGCGAACATCACCGTGTACTCGGACTACATGTGCCCGTACTGCAACCAGTTCGAGACGGCGCAGATGGACCAGATCGAGCAGTGGGTGAAGAGCGGCTCGGCGACCCTCGAACTGCACCCGTTCAACCTGCTCGACCGGGTGTCCCTCGGGTCGAAGTACTCGACGCGCTCCGCAGCAGCGGCCGCCTGTGTGGCAGACCACGACCCGGACGCGTTCCTGGCGTACAACACGTCGCTCTACGAGAACCAGCCGTCCGAGAGCACCAAGGGGCTCACGAACGACGAGCTGGCGTCCCTGGCGAAGGAGGCCGGCGCGACGAGCAGCAAGGTCGCCTCGTGCATCACCGGGCAGCACTTCGCCGGGTGGGTCGCCGACGCCACGAACCGGGTGATGAACGACCCGATCCCGAACTCGTCGCTCGACAAGGTGACGAGCACCCCCACGATCATCGTGAACGGGAAGCAGTTCACCGGCTCCCTGACCGACACCGACGCCTTCGCGTCCTTCGTCGAGCAGAACGGTGGCGCCGCCTGACCCGAAGGCGCCCGACTCGAGCGAAGGCCCCCGCTTCCGGATGGAAGCGGGGGCCTTCGCTCGTGCGGGTGGCGCTACTTCGCCGCGTCGTCGATCGCGGTGATGACCGTGCTGAGGTTGTCCAGGCGCTTGCCGTTCACGACCACGGTCGGCGTGCCGAAGCCCTGCGGGCCCTGCAGTGCCTCGTCCGCGGTGACGAGCTTCGTGGACTTGGTCACCCAGCCCTTGAACTGCTCGGTCGACAGGCACTCGGAGACGTTCGACCCGGTGGCGCCCCCGGCCTTGACGAGCTTCGCGATCTCGGCGTTCGTCAGACCCGAGGTGCCCTCGGTGGGCTGGTTCTCGAAGAACTGCGTCTGGACGTCCAGGAACTTGTCCGGCGCGTAGTTCGCGACGCACATCGCCGCGTTCGCGGCCCGGCTGGCGTAGCGCGAGCTCTGGTAGCTGCGGTCGAGGATCGACACCGGCTGGATGGCCAGCGTCGCGTCGCCCGACTTCACCTTGTCCAGGATCTGGTCGGCGTAGGCGGCCTCGAACTGCTTGCAGACCGGGCAGGCCCAGTCGACGTACTCGGTGACCGCCACGGCGCCGTCGGTGTTCGACGTCGGGACCGCCGACGGGGTGCCCTTCGCGGTGACGGCCTTCGTCGTCACCGGGGTGACCTCGCCGCCCTCGCCGGTGAACTGGATCGCGCCGGTGGCCATGTTCTTCGGCCCGGCAGCGGACACGGCGGGCGCGTTGTTCACGTTCACCACGACGAGCGTGATGATCGCGGCGATCGCGATGATCCCCAGGCCGATGCCGCCCTGCAGGAACCACTTGTTGCGGCGCTTGCGACGCTTCTCGGCGTCGGCGCGCTGCCGCGAGACCTCGCGCGCGTGCTGACGACGTTCGTTCTTGGTGGGTCGGTCGTTGTTCGTCATGCTCTCCCCGTCGCTCAGGCGAACCAGAGCGCGAGCTCGCGCGCCGACGACTCGGTGCTGTCGGATCCGTGCACCAGGTTCTGCTGCACCTTGAGGCCCCAGTCGCGACCGAGGTCGCCACGGATGGTCCCGGGTGCGGCGCTGGTCGGGTCGGTGGTGCCGGCGAGCGACCGGAAGCCGGCGATCACGCCGTTGCCGGCGACGCGCACGGCGACGACCGGACCGGACTGCATGAACTCGACGAGCGGCTCGAAGAACGGCTTGCCCTGGTGCTCCTCGTAGTGCGCGTCCAGCAGGTCGCGCGGCGCGGTGAGCATCTTCAGGTCGACGATCTCGTAGCCCTTCGACTCGATGCGGCGGAGGATCTCACCGGTGAGCTGGCGGGCGACGCCGTCGGGCTTGACGAGGACGAGGGTCTCTTCGAGGTCGGACACGCAGTACTCCTAGTGTGTTCGCGGGATCGGAGGGGTGGTCAGTCCTCGCCCATGGCGGCCCGGCGCGCGGCGTTCTGACGGTCGAGCTGACCGCCCTTGACGAAGCAGAAGACCCACAGCGCCAGGAACACCACGGCGACCGCGAACATGAACGGTTCGATGAACCCGGTGGCGAGGATGGCCGCCTGCAGCAGCCACCCGAACCATACACCGGCGGGGTTGCCGGTCAGGCGTGAGGCCAGTGCCAGCACGACCATGGCACCGATGCCGCCGCCGAACGCCAGGGCCGGCGGCAGGGTCCCCTTGCCGAACACGACGAGCATCGGGAAGAAGAACATGATCGCCTCGAGCACGAGCGCGATCGACAGCAGGCTCTCCTGCGCCCCGCGGTCGCGTCGCGGCTTCCGGGTGCGCGGTGCACGTCCCGGCCGGGAGGCACGTGGTGCGTCCGTCACTTCGTCTCGCCTTCCCGGTGGACGAGGTCCATGACCGCACCCACCATCACGATGGAGCCCGCGACGAGCACGAGGGCGTCCTCGGCGTCCGCCTCGTCCGCCAGGTCGCGTGCCTGCTGCAGCGCGGCGGCCAGCGACGGCTCGACGACGACACGGTCCGCGCCCACCTCGTCCACGACGACCTTCGCGAAGGCGTCCGCGTCGAGCGCACGATCCCCCGGCGGCTGCGTGACGACGAAGGTCTCGACGGTGCCCTTCAGCGCGCGGACGAACCCGCGGGCGTCCTTGTCGCCGAGGATCCCCACGACGCCGACGACGTGCTCGGACGGGAACGCCACCGGCAGGGCCTCGGCCAGGGCCTTGGCGCCGTGCGGGTTGTGCGCCGCGTCGACCACCACGGTCGGCTCGGTGGCGATCGGCTGCAGGCGGCCGGGGCTCGTGGCACCGGCGAGCCCCTCGGACAGGACGTCCTCGTCGAGCGCCTGGGTGCCGCGACCGAGGAACGACTCGACCGCGGCGATGGCGACGGCCGCGTTGTGCGCCTGGTGCCGCCCGAACAGCGGCAGGAACAGGTCGTCGTAGCGGCCGGCGATCCCCTGCACGGTGATGAGCTGACCGCCCACGGCCGGGGTGACGTCGACCACCGAGAAGCCCGTGCCCTCGACGGCCAGGGTCGACTCGGTGAGCTCGGCGGCCCGCTCGAGTTCGACGAGGGCCTCGGGGACCTGCTCGCTCGACACCACGGCGGACGACGGCTTGATGATCCCGGACTTGGTGCGGGCGATCTCCGCCACGGTGCTGCCGAGCTGCTTCGCGTGGTCGATGGCGATCGGGGTGAACACCGCGACCTGGCTCTGCACGACGTTCGTGGAGTCCCACTCGCCGCCCATGCCGACCTCGATCACGGCCACGTCGACCGGCGCCTCGGCGAAGCAGGCCAGGGCCAGCACGGTCAGTGCCTCGAAGAAGGTGAGCGGGAGTTCGCCCCTGTCGGTGAGTTCCTGGTCGGTCAGCTCGAGGACCGGGGCGATGTCGTCCCAGTTCTCGACGAACCGCTCGGCGGCGATCGGCTGACCGTCGATGACGATGCGCTCCCGGATCGACACCAGGTGCGGGCTCGTCATCAGGCCGGTGCGCAGACCGTGCGCACGGACGATGCTCTCGGTCGTCCGGGCCGTCGAGGTCTTGCCGTTCGTGCCGGTGATGTGGATCACCGGGTACGCCAGGTGCGGGTCGCCGAGCAGCTCGACGGCGCGACGGGTCGCGGTCAGGCGGTGCTCGGGCGACTGCTCGCCGATCCGGGCGTACAGGGCGGCCTCGACGCGCTTGACCTCGTCGTCGTCACCGCCGTACGGCACGGCCTCGACCGGGGCGTCACCGGACGGACCCACCGGGATCCGGATGCCGTCCTCGTCGTGCTGGTCGCGCTCGTCGTACTGGTCGTCGTCGCTCATGCGCGTGACACCTCCACGGTCACCTTCGCGCCGTCACCGACATCGGTGGTGGCGCCTGCCCCGAGGGGCACGATCTCGACGCTCGTCGCCAGGGTCTCCCCCGCGATGAGCTGCTGGTGGGTGCGCACCGACGCGTCGGCGGCCTCGTCGACCCCGAGGGTGAGGACGATGCGGTCGCTGACGTCCAGGTCGGCGTCGCGTCGGGCCTGCTGGACGGCGCGGACGACGTCGCGGGCGAGCCCCTCGGCCTCGAGCTCGGGCGTGGTCACGGTGTCGAGCACCACGAAACCGCCCTCGTCGAGGAACGCCACCGCGACCGACGGGTCGGCGACGGTGAGGTCGAGCGTGTACTCGCCCTCGACCAGGTCGACACCGCCGACGGTGACGCCGGACTCGGTCGCGGTCCAGTCGCCCTTCTTGGCGGCCGGGATCACCTGCTGCACCTGCTTGCCGATCCGGGGACCGGCGACACGGGCGTTGACGGTGAGCTTCCGCTCGATGCCGTACTGCGCCAGGGATTCCTCGGCCTGCGCCTCGAGCACGACCCGCTTGACGTTCAGCTCGTCGCGCAGGATGTCGGCGAACGGTTCGACCGCCGCCGGGTCCGGCACCACGAGCGTGAGCGTGGCGAGCGGCAGCCGGACGCGCTTGCCGGTCGCCTTGCGGAGCGCGAGGCCCTTCGAGGCGACGTCGCGCACGCGGTCCATCGCCGCGACGAGGGCGTCGTCGGCGGGGAACTCGGCCGCGTCCGGGAAGTCCGTCAGGTGCACGCTCCGACCGCCGGTCAGGCCCTTCCAGATCTCCTCGGTGACGAGCGGGGCGAGCGGGGCCGCCACACGGGTCAGGGTCTCGAGCACCGTGTACAGCGTGTCGAACGCGGCACGCGCGTCGTCCGCCGCCACGCCGTCGGCGCCGGTCCAGAACTTGTCGCGCGACCGGCGGACGTACCAGTTCGTCAGCACGTCGGCGAAGTCGCGGACGGCCTGGGCCGCGAGCGGGGTGTCGAGCGCGTCGAGGTGCTGCTGCACGTCGGACACGAGCACCCGGGTCTTCGCGAGCAGGTAGCGGTCGAGCACGTCGGTGCTGTCCGTCCGGCGGGTGGCCTGGTAGCCGTCCGGCCCGGAGGCGTTCGCGTACAGGGTGAAGAAGTAGTACGTCGACCACAGCGGGAGCATGAACTCGCGGACGCCCTGGCGGATGCCTTCCTCGGTGACGACGAGGTTGCCGCCGCGGATCACCGACGAGGACATCAGGAACCAGCGCATGGCGTCGGCGCCGTCGCGGTCGAAGACCTCGGAGACGTCCGGGTAGTTCCGCAGCGACTTCGACATCTTCTGGCCGTCCGAGCCGAGGACGATGCCGTGGCTGATGACGTTCTTGAAGGCCGGCCGGTCGAACAGCGCCGTGGACAGCACGTGCATGACGTAGAACCAGCCACGGGTCTGCCCGATGTACTCGACGATGAAGTCGGCGGGGTTGTGCGACTCGAACCACTCGCGGTTCTCGAACGGGTAGTGCACCTGGGCGTACGGCATCGACCCGGAGTCGAACCAGACGTCGAACACGTCGGTGATCCGGCGCATCGTCGAGTTCCCCGTGGGGTCGTCGGGGTTCGGCCGCGTCAGGTCGTCGATGAACGGGCGGTGCAGGTCGACCTCGCCGTCGGCGTTCAGCGGCAGGCGACCGAAGTCGCGTTCGATGTCGGCGAGCGAGCCGTACACGTCGGTGCGCGGGTACTCGGGGTCGTCCGACTGCCACACCGGGATCGGCGTGCCGAAGTAGCGGTTGCGCGAGACCGACCAGTCGATGGCGTTGCCGACCCACTTGCCGAACTGGCCGTCCTTGACGTTGTCCGGCACCCAGTTGATGTCCTGGTTCAGCTGGCCCATGCGGTCGCGGAGCTCGGTGACGCGGACGAACCACGACGACACGGCCTTGTAGATGAGGGGCTTCCGGCAGCGCCAGCAGTGCGGGTAGCTGTGCTCGTAGGACGCCTGGCGGAGCAGGCGTCCGGCGTCGCGCACGGCCTTGGTGAGCGGCTTGTTCGCGTCGGACCAGAGCATGCCGGCGACCTCGCCGAACTGCGAGGTGAAGACACCGCCCTCGTCGAGGGACAGCACGACGGGGATGCCGGCTGCGGCGCAGACCTCCTGGTCGTCGGCGCCGTAGGCCGGGGCCTGGTGCACGATGCCGGTGCCCTCGCCGGTCTCGACGTAGTCGGCGACGAGGATCTTCCAGGCGTTCTCCATGCCCTCGGTGTCGGCGAGGAAGTCGAACAGGCGCTCGTACTCCACGCCGTCGAGCTCCGCGCCCGTCAGGGTGCGGACGACCGCGGCAGCGGCGTCCTCGGCGCTCTCGTAGCCGAGGTCCTTCGCGTAGGCGGCCACGGTGTCCGAAGCCAGCAGGTAGTGGACGGAACCGGCGTCGGCACCGTCAGCCGCGCCTCCCGGTCCGGCCGGCAGCACCACGTACGAGACCGCAGGCCCGACGGCCAACGCGGCGTTCGTCGGCAGCGTCCAGGGGGTCGTCGTCCAGGCGAGCGCGCGGACACCCGTCAGGTCGAGCGCGGCAGCGCGGTCGCCGTGCAGCGGGAACGACACCGTGACGGACTGGTCCTGGCGCATCTTGTAGACGTCGTCGTCCATGCGCAGCTCGTGGTTCGACAGCGGCGTCTGGTCGTTCCAGCAGTACGGCAGGACCCGGAAGCCCTCGTACGCCAGGCCCTTGTCCCAGAGCTGCTTCCACGCCCACAGCACGCTCTCCATGAACGTGGTGTCGAGCGTCTTGTAGTCGTCCTCGAAGTCGACCCAGCGCGCCTGGCGGGTGACGTACTGCTGCCACTCGTCGGTGTACTGCAGGACGGACTTCTTGGCGGCGGCGTTGAACACGTCGATGCCCATGGCGTCGATCTCGTGCTTCTCGGTGATGCCGAGCTGGCGCATCGCCTCGAGCTCGGCGGGCAGGCCGTGGGTGTCCCAGCCGAAGCGCCGGTGCACCTGCTTGCCGCGCATGGTCTGGTAGCGCGGGAAGACGTCCTTCGCGTACCCGGTCAGCAGGTGGCCGTAGTGCGGAAGGCCGTTCGCGAACGGGGGGCCGTCGTAGAAGGTCCACTCGTCGCAGCCCTGGCGCTGGTCGATGGACGCCTGGAACGTGTCGTCGCGCTTCCAGAAGGCGAGGATCCCCCGCTCGACGGCGGGGAAGGACGGCGAGGGGACGACGCCAGCGGCGCCGTCGTGCTCGTCGGGACGGTTCAAGGGGTAGCGCACCGCGGGGCTCCTGTGGGTTGCCGGTTCTCGGACCACGAGGACGGAGCGGGCTCCGCGGTACCACCTCGCTTGCCGTGGCGCGCTGTTCGGCGCGTCACGACCGCTCGTGTTCGGGTTCGGCGCGGCCCGGTCCGCCCGGTTCTACTGACGAGCCGCTCGCGCGGACCGCGTTCTTCCGGGAGCTCCCCGGTGATGGCCGGATCGACGCTCGTGTGACACGAGTTTAGCGGACGGGAGCATGCTGGAGGGATGCCCGACGACTCTGCCTCCGGCGAACGCCCGGAGTCCTCCCTCACCGTCATCATCGCCTTCGGCGCGAACCTGCTCGTGGCGATCGCGAAGACCATCGCGTCGCTCGTCTCGGGTTCGGCATCGATGGTGGCCGAGGCGGCGCACTCGTGGGCGGACACCGGCAACGAGGTCTTCCTGCTCGTCGCCGAACGACGCGGCGCGCGGAAGCGCGACACCGCACACCCGCTCGGCTACGGGCGCGAGACGTACATCTGGTCGATGTTCGCCGCGTTCGGCCTGTTCACCGCCGGCGCCATCGTGTCGATCTACCACGGCATCTCGGAGCTCGGGGACACCGGCCCGGCCGAGGACGTCCTGCTCAACTACATCGTGCTGGCGCTGTCGTTCTGCCTCGAGGGCACGAGCTTCCTGCAGGCGTACCGCCAGGCGCACGGTGCCGCGACGAAGCGCAAGGTGCCGGTGCTGCGCCACGTGCTGCAGTCCTCGAACCCGACGCTGCGAGCCGTGTTCGCCGAGGACGCCGCCGCGCTCATCGGCCTCGTCGTCGCGTTCCTCGGGGTGTTCCTGCACCAGGTCACCGGCCTGGCGGTCTTCGACGCGATCGGGTCCATCGCGATCGGCGTGCTGCTCGGGGTCGTGGCGATCGTCCTCATCGACCGCAACCGCCGCTTCCTGCTCGGCGAGAGCACGTCCCCCGAGCTCGAGAACGCCGTGCTCGTCGAGCTGCTCGGCCGCTCGCAGGTCGAACGCGTCACCTACCTGCACCTGGAGTTCGTCGGACCGTCACGGGTGTACCTCGTCGCCGCCGTCGACCTGACGGGCAACGAGAACGAGGAGCACGTCGCGGTGCGGTTGCGCGACGTCGAGAAGTCGCTCGAGGACAGCCCCTACATCGAGGAGGCCGTCCTCACCCTGAGCTACCCGGGTGACGAGTCCCTGGTGCCGACCGACGACGACGTACCCGAGGTCGTGCGGGACGGCACCGTGGAGGACGTGGCGTCCGGCGGTGCGGGGACCCTGCGCACGGAGTGAGCGTCCGCGCGTCAGCGCGCGTCGAGGCCCGCGACCACCGGCGACAGCGCTGCGGCGACGTACTCGACGAGCGGCCGGCGCGCCACCCCGTCGGCGACCCACACCCCGAACGCCGCTGCGGCGGCACCGAGCATCGCGCCCGACACGGTCTGCGGCCAGAGCGACCCCGGCTGCTCCCCTGTGCGCCCCGCCACGAAGGCGGCGACGGCCCCGTGCTGCGCCATCACCCGGACGGCGACGCCGGCGACGAGCTCGGATCCGATGCCCATCACCTCGGCCTGCGCGACCGCCCACGGCACCCGCTCGGGGTCGTGGGCACGGGCGGCGGCGAGGAGCGCCTGCTCGACCGCACGCACCGCACTCGCCTCGGTCGAGGACGCCAGGTACCCGGGCAGCCCCGCCACCGCGGCGTCGAGCTCGAGCCACATGACGTCGGACTTCGCCGTGAAGTAGTTGAAGAACGTCGCTCGGCTGACCCCGGCACGCACGGCGATCTGGTCGACCGTGGTGCGTCCGTACCCCTGCTCGAGGAACAGCTCGGCGGCGGCGTCCGCGAGGACCTCGGCGCTCGAGCGTCTGGGCCGCCCACCGCGGCGGATCGGTTCGTCCATGGGCCCCAGTAAACCGCTAGACTCGTCCAGCCATGATCTTGGACTCAGTACAGAAAACCGTCGCCGCCGTCGCGAGCGCCACCGCCGTCGTCCTCGTCCTCGCCGCCTGCAGCGGCGCGGGGACGAGCACCACGAGCAGCAAGCCGGTGAGCGGCGGGACCCTGACGTACGCGTCCGGCGACGCCGAGCCCACCTGCCTCGACCCGCACGTCGGCGGCAACTACCCGCAGGCGCTCCTGGCGACGCAGTACATCGAGGAGCTCGTCGGGCTCGAGGACGGCGAGCCGACGCCCGAGCTCGCGACGAAGTGGACCACGAGCGACGACGGCAAGACCCTCACCTTCACGCTGCGTGACGACGTCACCTTCACCGACGGCACCCCGTTCGACGCCGCCGCCGTCGTGGCGAACATCGAGCACGTACAGGACCCGGCCACCGCGTCGAGCACCGGCTACCTGGCGCTGCAGTCGATCACGAAGGCGACTGCCACCGACGACCACACCGTGACGCTCTCGCTGAGCCGTCCGGACAGCGCGCTGCTCGAGTCGTTCTCGCAGCCCTGGGTCGGCATGGAGTCCCCGAAGGCGCTCGAGCGCAAGCAGGCGACGAACTGCGAGTCCCCCGTCGGCACCGGGCCCTTCGAAGTGACCGGCTGGAAGCACGGCGACCGCGTCACCCTGACGAAGAACACCGACTACTGGGGGAAGACGAAGCCGCGCCTGTCCGGCATCACGTGGCGGTTCCTGCCCGACTCCACCTCGCGCTACGCCGCGC
The DNA here is from genome assembly GCF_057812125.1 of Curtobacterium sp. ABR8. Taxonomy (NCBI): domain Bacteria; kingdom Bacillati; phylum Actinomycetota; class Actinomycetes; order Micrococcales; family Microbacteriaceae; genus Curtobacterium; species Curtobacterium sp. ABR8. The sequence goes on along the minus strand of NZ_CM173818.1, from coordinate 1,353,949 downwards.
TGCAGTCCGGCCAGGTCGACGTGATCGACAACGCGCAGCCCGACCAGCTCAAGGCCGCGTCGGCGAAGGGCGCGATCCGCGACCTCGACGCCCCGCGCCCCGGTGCCTCGAACCGTCTCGAACTGAACTCCGGCCACGGTGTGTTCCGCGACGAGGCCGTGCGCCAGGCGTTCATCGCCGGCGCGGAGATCGACCCGGGCCTGCAGTCACTGTTCCTCGGTACCGCGAAGCGCTCGTACTCGGTGCTCTCGAGCGCCGAGCCCCTGGCGTACTCGGAGAAGAGCCGGTTCGACTACTCCCCCACCACGGCGAAGCAGCTGCTCGACGACGCCGGCTGGAAGGTCGGGTCGGACGGCATCCGGCAGAAGGACGACCAGCAGCTCACCGTGACGTTCCCGGTGTCGACGAACCAGTCGGTGCCGGCCGAGCGCAGCCTGTTCCAGCAGATCCAGGCGTCCGAGAAGGCCGTCGGGTTCAAGGTCGTGCTGGACGAGCTCGACCTGTCCAGCTGGTACGCGGCCCTCGCGGCGAACGAGTACGACGTGGTCAGCGCCCCGTACACGAAGGTCGGCCCCGACGTCCTGCGCATCCTGTACGACAGCGCGAGCATCGAACCGGCACCGTCCGGCTACTTCGCGAACCTGGCCCAGCTCGACGACCCCGCGCTCGACACCCTGCTCGAGCAGGCGGCCCGCACCTCGGACGCCGACGAGCGCGCCGACCTGTACGAGCAGGCCCAGAAGGCGATCCTCGCGAGCGACACCGTGCTCCCCCTGTACGACCAGCAGAACCACTTCCTGGAGCGCTCGGCCGTGCACGGCATCCAGACGACCTCCGTCTCGACTCCCTGGTTCGGCACCGCCTGGATCGACCGCTGACACGGATGCGATGGGTCTGGTGGGCCGTCCGGCGGCTCGCCGGGGGCATCGGTGTGCTCTGGGCCGTCGCGACGATCGTCTTCGTCGCGATCCGGCTGATCCCCGGCGACCCCGCACTCGCGATCCTCGGGGGTCCGGGTTCGCAGGCCTCCGCCGAGGCCGTCGCCCAGGTCCGCCACGAGTACGGCCTCGACCAGCCCGTGCTCGTGCAGTACGCGGTGTTCCTCGGTCGCCTCGCCACCCTGCAGCTCGGTGACTCCTACGCCTTCCGCACCCCCGTCGCCACCCTGCTCGGCCAGCAGCTCCCGGTCACGCTGACCCTGGCGGTGGCCGGGCTCGTCGTCGCGTGGGTCCTGGCGATCGTCGCGGCCTGGTGGTCGACGCAGCGCGGCCGGTTCGCGGCCGGAATGACGAGCGCACTGAGTGTCACCGCGAGCGTGATGCCGCACTTCTGGCTCGGCAGCGTGCTCATCGTGGTGTTCGCGAGCGCGCTCGGCTGGGTGCCCGCGGTGAGCGACGGCACTGCCCGCGGCTGGGTGCTCCCGGTGCTGACGGTGGCCGTCCCGGTCGCCGGGTACCTGGCCGAGACCGTCCGCGACGGAGTCGTCGACGCGCAACGGTCCGCCTTCGCGCTCGCCGCCCGTGGCCGTGGCGAGACCCGCCTCGGGCTGTTCTCCCGGCACCTGCTCCGCCACGCGGCGCTGCCCGGGATCGCCCTGTCCGCCTGGGCCTTCGGTTCGCTCGTGTCCGGAGCCGTGGTCGTCGAGTCCGTCTTCGCCCTGCCCGGCATCGGCCGCGCCCTCGTGACCGCCGTCACGCAGCGGGACATGCCGCTCGTCGCCGGGATCGCGCTGGTGTCCGCAGCCGCGTACGTCGTGGTGCTGGCCGTCGCCGACCTGGTCGAGCGCGTCGTCGACCCGCGCACATCGGCGGGCAGCGGTGCGCGGAACGGCGGCGCACGCGGCGGCACCGCGCGACGCCGTGGACCCGGCCGACCGGCGGACGCGCGGTGAGCGGGATCGCCGACCCGGGCCTCCAGACCGGAGCGACCGGCCACCAGACCGCCGCCGGCACCGAGCGCGTCCGTGGGGGGACGCTCGGCGTCGGCGGCACCGCCGCGGCGGTGGTCGTCCTCGTCGCCGTCGTGGCGGCCGCGTGGCCGGCGCTGCTCGGCGGCGGCGACCCGCTCGCGGTGCACCCCACGGACGCCCTGACCGCCCCGAGCGGCGCCCACCCGTTCGGCACCGACGAGTCCGGTCGCGACGTCCTGGCACGGGTGGTCGCGGGGACCCGCGCATCGCTCGTCGTGGGCGTCGCCGCGACCCTGATCGGGGGCGGAGCGGGCGTCCTGCTCGGCGGCGTCGCCGGGCTCGGTGCCGGGGCGGACCGGCTCGGCCGCCTGCTCGACGCCGTGATCGGCCGCGTGACCGAGGTGGCGTTCGCCCTGCCGCTGCTGCTCGTCGCCCTGGTGGTCATCGCCGTCACCGGCCCCGGGCCGGTCCCCGCCGTGCTCGCCGTCGGCTTCGCCACCGCCCCCGGCTACGCCCGCATCGTCCGTGGGCTGGTCCGTGCCGCCCGGTCGTCGCAGGTGGTCGAGACGGCCGTGCTGCAGGGCCGCTCCCCCGTCCGCATCGTGGTTCGGCACGTCCTGCCCACCGCACTCTGGCCCGTCGTCGCCGTCGCCACGCTCGGCGTCGGTCAGGCGATCGTCTGGGCCTCGGCACTGAGCTACCTCGGCGTCGGCACACCGCCCCCGGCCCCGGAGTGGGGCGCGATGCTCGCCGACGGCCGGACCTATCTGCAGACCGCGCCGTGGATGAGCACCTTCCCCGGACTCGCCATCGTGGTGCTCGCGACCGCCGTCACCGTGCTCGGTCGCGCGATCCGCCGAACAGGAGTCGTCCGATGACCACCGTCCTCGAGGTCCAGGGGCTGCACGTCGCCATCGCGGGCACGCCGATCGTGCACGACGTCGCCCTGCGGGTGGACGCCGGCGAGTGCGTCGCGCTGGTCGGCGCGTCCGGCTCCGGCAAGACCGTCACCGCGCGCGCCGCGCTCGGCCTGTCCGCGCCCGGCTCCGCCGTCCGCGCCGACGCCTTCACCGTCGCCGGTCTCGACGTCCGGGCGTTCTCCGACCGGCGGTGGCGCCAGGTGCGCGGGTCGCGGGTCGGCTACGTCGGCCAGGAGGCCCTGGGCGCGTTGGACCCGCTGCGACCGGTCGGGCGCGAGGTCGCCGACAGCCTCCGCCTGCACACCGAGATGGGTGCGGCCGAGCGCGTGGACGCCGTGCGCGATGCCCTGCGAGCGGTCGGCCTCGATCCGGACATCGCGACCGACGGCCGACTCGCCGGCACGCTGTCGGGCGGGATGCGGCAGCGGGCCCTCATCGCCGCGGCCACCATCGGGTCGCCCGCGCTCGTGGTCGCCGACGAGCCCACGACCGCACTGGACGCCGGGGTCGCGGTCACCGTGATGGAACACCTGCGGGCGGCGCAGCAGCGCGGGGCGGGGCTGCTCGTGATCACGCACGACCTCGGGCTCGTCGCGGGGTGGGCCGACCGCGTGGCCGTCATGCACGAGGGGCGGATCGTCGAGCAGGGTCCGGTCGCCTCGGTGTTCGCCGCGCCCGAGCACGCAGCGACGCAGGCCCTGGTGCGTGCGGCGCGTGCCGGTGCCGTCGCGGGGCCGGAGCCGGAGCCGGAGCCGGAGCCGCACGGTGCCGATCTGGTCGACCGGTGCGAGGTTGATGGCTCCGTGCAGTCCTCTGACGGCGCACCGAGCGGGCAACCTCGCACCGACCGAACGACCACGCACCGTGCGCCGATCGGCGACTGCGGCACCGAGCGCGCGACCTCGCACGGTGCGAGGGGGGTACTCGTCGCCGAGGGCCTCGCACGCGACTACGAGGGCGTCCGCGCGGTCGACGACGTGTCGTTCGGACTCGACCGCGGGCGGGTGCTCGGGGTGATCGGTGCCTCGGGGTCGGGCAAGACCACCCTGGCGCGGATGCTGCTCGGGCTCGAGACGCCCGACGCCGGCACGGTCGCACTCGACGGAGCGCCCTGGGTACCGCTCCCCGAGCACGACCGACGCCCCCGACGACACCGGGTGTCGGCCGTCGTGCAGGACCCCGGTGCCACCTTCGACGAGCGGTGGTCGGTCGAGCGGGTCCTCGCCGACGCGTTCTCGCGGGGCGACGCTCGACGTGCCCAGGGTCCGCTCGCCGCCCGGGTGGACGCAGCCCTGCGGCAGGTCGACCTCGACCCGGCGCTCCGACCGCGCTCCCCGCGCACGCTGTCCGGCGGGCAACGGCAGCGCCTGGCGATCGCCCGGGCGCTGGCGACCGACCCCGAGGTGATCGTCCTCGACGAGCCGGTGACCGCCCTCGACGCCACCGTGCAGGACGCCGTGCTGACCCTGCTCGAACGGCTCCGCGACGACACCGGCGTGGCGATGGTGTTCGTGTCGCACGACCTCCGGGCCGTACGCCGGATGGCCCACGACCTACTAGTCGTGCACCGTGGCGCGGTCGTCGAGCACGGCCCCGCCGCGACGGTGTTCGCGCGCCCGGCACACCCGGTGACCGCGCACCTGCTGCAGGCGGCCGAGCGGCTCGCCGCCGGCCACGGCCCTGGACGTGACCGGAGGCCCGGTGCGCGTCCGTGACGGACGTGCACCGGGCCTCCAGGGCGGGTCTGACCGGGGTCAGGAGTCCGCGGACTCCTTCTTCGGCGTGTCACCCGAGATGATCGGGATCTCACTCGTCGCGAACTCCTTCGCCCAGTCGGACTGCGCGAACTCCGAGTTCGGGTCGTTGTAGTCGTCGATCACGCCGGCGACCTCGTCCTCGGAACCGACCGTCGGGCCGGAGCCCATGAGCGGCGTGGCCGCGGTCTCCTTCGTGAAGTACACCGCGACGAGCCCGATGACGGCGGCCAGCATCAGGTAGAAGGCCGGGATGTCCTCCGCCCAGCCGTAGCCGGCGTCCTTCGCGGCGTTGATGAGCGCGGACGTCGCGAGCGGGGTCGTCCCACCGAACAGCGACACGGAGACGTTGAACGCGATCGCGAGGGCGCCGTAGCGGATGATCGTCGGGAACAGCGCGGGCAGCGTCGACGGCATGGTCGAGGTGAACGTGACGAGCACGACACCGAGGATCAGCAGGCCGGAGAACACCCCGACGCCCGTGCCGGTCTGGACGAGCTTGAGCGCCGGCCAGGACAGCAGGATGAAGCCGATGCAGCCGGCAGCGAGCACCGGACGACGGCCGAACTTGTCGGACAGCCGGCCACCGAAGGTGATGACGACCATCATGAGCAGCATCACGACGACGATCAGGATGAGGCCGAACGTGGCGTTCTGGCCGAGGTTCTGCTCGAGGTAGGTCGGCATGTACGACAGCAGCATGTAGTCGGTCACGTTGAAGACCAGGACCAGGCCGATGCAGATGATGAGCGAGCGCCAGTTCTCGGCGAAGAGCTTGAGGAACGGCGTCTTCTGCCCCTCGCGCTCGGCGGCCTGCTCCTGCTGCTTCTGGAAGGCCGGCGTCTCCTCGAGCTTGAGGCGCAGGTAGAGCCCGATCAGACCGAGCGGGCCCGCGATGATGAACGGGATGCGCCAGCCCCAGCTGAGTAGGGCGTCCTCGGACAGGCCGAACTGCAGGCCGGTGACGATCGACGCACCGAGCACGTAGCCGGCGAGGGTGCCGAACTCGAGCCACGAGCCCATGAACCCGCGGCGCTTGTCGGGCGAGTACTCGGCGATGAAGGTCGCGGCGCCGCCGTACTCACCACCGGTCGAGAAGCCCTGCACGAAGCGCGCCACGAGGAGCAGGACCGGAGCCCAGAAGCCGATCGAGTCGTACGACGGGATCAGGCCGATCATCAGCGTGCCGGCGGCCATCAGGATCATCGTCAGTGCGAGGACCTTCTGCCGACCGATCTTGTCGCCGATCGGGCCGAACACGGCGCCACCGATCGGTCGGACGATGAACGCTGCGGCGAAGAACCCGAAGGTCGCGACGATGTTCGCGGCCGGGTCGCCCTGCGGCAGGAAGACCTGCGAGATGGTGACCGTCAGGTACGCGAAGATGCCGAAGTCGAACCACTCCATGGCGTTGCCGAGGGCGGCGGCCGCCACGGCGCGCTTGAGCAGCGACTCCTCGACGACGGTCACGTCGTCCTTCGTGAGCTTGCGCCGAGCGCGCTTCGCAGCGCCCTTCGAGCGCAGCGGTCGGTCGCCGTGCGGCAACGGCCGATCGCCGTGCGGGTGGGGTGCGTCGTTCGGTGCCAAGTCGTTCCTCCGGTGTGCGGTGCGTCCTTCGGGCGTCCGGCGGACGGCAACGGTGCAGTTCCTGCGAACCCGCGCTCGCCGGACAAACTCCGACAGACTACCAGGTGTCCGGCGTGTCCGACAGGTCGGTGTGGTAATCGCCGCTCCGACCGCCCGCGAACGGCGTCGGCCCCGCCCGCTACGATTGGGACACCTCGCATCGCGCGGGGACACTCAGGCACCTCATCACGGACTCGGTGCCGCACACACGCACGGAAGGCGCAGCCATGACCAAGCCCATGCCCGAGAAGCCCAGCGTCGACGGACTCGAGCAGGTCTGGGGGCCGGTCTGGGAGCAGGACGGTACCTACCGCTTCGACCGTGACGCCGCCGGCCACCGCGACGCCGTGTACTCGATCGACACCCCGCCGCCGACCGCCTCCGGGTCGCTGCACATCGGCCACGTGTTCTCGTACACGCACACCGACCTCAAGGCGCGGTTCGAGCGCATGCGGGGCAAGCACGTGTTCTACCCGATGGGCTGGGACGACAACGGCCTGCCGACCGAGCGACGCGTGCAGAACTACTACGGCGTCCGCTGCGACCCGACCCTGCCCTACGACCCCGACTTCACGCCGCCGTTCGAGGGCGGCGACGGCAAGTCGTCGAAGGCCGCCGACCAGCTGCCGATCTCGCGCCGCAACTTCATCGAGCTGTGCGACCAGCTGACCGTGCAGGACGAGCAGCAGTTCGAGGAGCTCTTCCGCACCCTCGGGCTGTCGGTGGACTGGACGCAGTCGTACCGCACCATCGACGAGACCTCGCGGGCGAGCGCCCAGCGGGCCTTCCTCCGCAACCTCGAGCGCGGCGAGGCCTACCAGGCCGACGCCCCGACCCTGTGGGACGTCACGTTCCGCACCGCGGTCGCGCAGGCCGAGCTCGAGGACAAGGAGATGCCCGGCGCCTACCACGGCATCGCGTTCCACCGTGCGGACGGCGGCGACGACGTCGTGATCCAGACGACCCGCCCCGAGCTGCTGCCGGCGTGCGTCGCCCTCGTCGCACACCCGGACGACGAGCGGTTCCAGGACCTGTTCGGCACCACCGTCCGCTCCCCCCTGTTCGACGTCGAGGTCCCGGTGCTCGCGCACCACCTGGCACAGAAGGACAAGGGCGCCGGCATCGCGATGGTCTGCACCTTCGGCGACACCACCGACGTCGTGTGGTGGCGCGAGCTGCAGCTGCCGAACCGCGCGATCCTCGGCTTCGACGGCCGTGTCCGCTCCGACGAGCCCGCGTGGATCGAGAGCGAGCAGGGCAAGGCGCTCTACGCCGAGATGGCCGGCAAGACCGTGTTCTCGGCGAAGAAGGTCGTCGTCGACGCCCTGACCGAGTCCGGCGAGCTCGTCGGCGACGTCAAGACGATCAACCACCCGGTGAAGTTCTTCGAGAAGGGCGACAAGCCCCTCGAGATCGTCTCGACCCGCCAGTGGTACATCGTCAACGGCGCCCGCGACGAAGCCCTGAAGGCGACGCTCCGCGCCCGCGGCGAGGAGATCGCGTTCCACCCGGACTTCATGCGCGTCCGGTACGACAACTGGGTCGGTGGCCTGTCCGGCGACTGGCTCATCTCGCGCCAGCGGTTCTTCGGGGTGCCGATCCCGGTCTGGTACCCGCTCGACGCCGATGGCAACCCGGTGTTCGACCAGCCGATCGTCCCGACCGAGGCGCAGCTCCCCGTCGACCCGTCGTCCGACCCGGCGCCGGGCTACTCCGAGGACCAGCGCGGCGTCGCCGGTGGGTTCCAGGGCGAGCTCGACGTCATGGACACCTGGGCGACCTCGTCGCTCACCCCGCAGCTCGCGGGCAAGTGGGAGACCGACCCGGCGCTCTACGACCTGGTGTACCCGTACGACGTCCGCCCGCAGGCGCAGGACATCATCCGGACGTGGCTCTTCACGACGGTGCTCCGCAGCCAGCTCGAAGCGGACACCGTGCCGTGGAAGCACGCGAGCATCTCCGGCTTCATCGTCGACCCCGACCGCAAGAAGATGTCGAAGTCGAAGGGCAACGTCGTCACGCCGCTGTCGATCCTCGAGCAGCACGGCGCCGACGCGGTCCGCTACTGGGCGGCGTCGTCGAAGCTCGGCACCGATGCGGCGTTCGACCCGCAGAACCCGAAGCAGATCAAGGTCGGTCGTCGTCTGGCGATCAAGGTCCTGAACGCGGCGAAGTTCGTCTACGGGTTCCCGCTGCCGGAGGGCGCGAGCGACGTGACCGAGGCACTCGACGTCGACATGCTCGCCGAGCTCGGCGCGGTCGTCGAGCAGGCCACCGCCGCGTTCGACGGGTTCGACCACGCCCGTGCGCTCGAGATCGTGGAGCGGTTCTTCTGGACCTTCTGCGACGACTACCTCGAGCTCGTGAAGGAGCGTGCCTACGGCACGGCGGCCGACGCGACGCACGAGACCCAGGCGAGCGCGGTCCTGGCGCTGCGCGGCGCGATCGACGTGCTGCTCCGACTGCTGGCACCCTTCCTCCCGTACGCGACGGAGGAAGTGTGGGCCTGGACCCACGAGACGAGCGTGCACCGGGCCTCCTGGCCGACCGCTGCCGACCTGCCGACCGACGCGGCCCCCACCGGGCTGCTCGCGGCCGTCGGGCAGGCGCTCATCGGGATCCGCGGCGCGAAGACGGCGGCGAAGGCGTCCCAGAAGACGCCCGTGACGCGCGCCGTGGTCGCGGCGCCGGCCGAGACGCGGGTGCTCATCGAGCGCGCGGCGGTCGACCTGGCGGCCGTCGGCCGCATCGAGAACCTGTCGTTCGTCGACGGTGACGAGCTCGCGGTCACGGAGATCGAGCTCGCGGAGCAGCAGGCGTAAGGTCGGCCGTCCGGGCCGGGTCGCGTCGGCGACCCGGCCCGTCCACCACCGGACAGGAGGCACGGATGCAGTTGGGCACACGATGGGGCGTGGGTGCGGAACCACCTGCGCGACTGCCCGAGGCGATGGTCGTCGCCGTGCGCGGGGTCGAGGACGAGCTCGCTGCGGAGTCGGTCGACACCGGGGCGTGGGGCTGGACCCTGACGTTCTTGGAGGGCAAGCCGATCGTCGAGCTCGACGACGGCACCTCGATCCACCTCGACGATGCCGGGCACGCACAGGTCACGAACCCCGACGACGCGGCTGAAGAGGACTAGCGCGCGGTCGGCGGTTCGCGGTTCGCTTGGTGAGCAGAAATGGTCGGGTCCCCGATGGGAACCCGACCATTTCTGCTCACGATGCGGGCGCCCCGAGACGCCCGCGTGATCGCCGAGGGATCAGGACTCGGCGAGCCAGGTGAGCAAGACCTCGTTCACCTCGGCGGTGTGCGTGGTGAGCAGGCCGTGCGGGGCGCCCTCGATCTCGACGTACGCAGCGTGCGGCAGGGCCTTGGTGAAGCGGCGACCGGTGGCGTCGATCGGCAGGATGTTGTCCGCCGTGCCGTGGACGATGAGTGCCGGGACGGTGACCTTCGGGATGTCCTGGCGGAAGTCGGTCGGCCAGGTCAGCGGTGCTGCGGCGGACGCGATCGCTCCCGAGCCGGCGGCGACGTTCCAGGCGTTGCGGACGGCTTCTTCCGAGATGCGCGAGCCGAGGTTCTCCGACAGGTTGAAGAAGTCCTGGTAGAAGTTCGTGAAGTACGCGTACCGGTCCTTCTCGACGTCGGCGGCGATGCCCTCGAAGAACGACATCGGGCCGGCACCGTCCGGGTTGTCCTCGGTGATGGCCAGGAACGGCTCGAGCGAGGCGAGGAACGCGACCTTGGCGATCCGGTCCTGTCCGTGGCGGCCGATGTAGCGGGCGATCTCGCCGGTGCCCATCGAGAAGCCGACCAGGATCACGTCGCGCAGGTCGAGGGTCTCGAGGACCGTGTGCAGGTCGTCGGCGAAGGTGTCGTAGTCGTAGCCGGTGCTCGGCTGCGAGGACTGCCCGAAGCCGCGGCGGTCGTACGTGATCACGCGGTAGCCGGCCTCGAGCAGGGCCGGGGTCTGGCCCTCCCACGAGTTGCCGTCGAGGGGGAAGCCGTGGATCAGCACGATCGGCTGCCCGGTCCCCTTGTCCTCGTAGTGGAGTTCGATGTCGACGCTGTTCTCGGTTCCGACGGTGATGGCACCCATGATCGTTCCTTCCCTGAGTATCGCGGAGAACGACCGTTCTCCGCCGATGTGGATTACACTAGAGAACGATCGTTCCCGGCGCAACTCGGGAACGGTGAACACACAGCGAACGGGGTACGTCATGGCAACCAGCACCGTCGAGCCGGATGTCCGCGCACACATCGTGGACGTCGCGGACCAGTTGTTCTACGCGCGCGGCATCCAGTCGGTCGGCATGGACGAGATCCGCACCGGCGCCGGCGTCTCGCTGAAGAAGCTCTACGCGGCCTTCCCCGGCAAGGAGCAGCTCATCGCGGCCGTCCTGTCCGGGCGCCACGACCTGTGGGAGCGCGGCGTGCACGGTGCGGTCGAGGCCGCCACCTCCCCGCGCGACAAGCTGCTCGCCGTGTACGACTTCCTCGAGTCGTGGTTCGGGGACGACACGTTCCGTGGCTGCGGCTTCATCAACGCCTTCGGGGAGCTCGGGGCCACGTCGCCCGCGGTCGCCGAGATCGCCCGCGAGCACAAGGACTCGTTCCAGCGGTTCGTGCAGGAGCTCACCGCCGAGGTCGTCACCGATCCGGAGCGTGCCGAGGAGCTCGCCGCCCAGCTCGCGCTGCTGGCCGAGGGCGCGCAGACCACGGCCGCCATCGCCGGCACCACGGCGCCCGCCGCGCACGCCCGCCGTGCGGCTTCCACGCTGATCGGCGCCGCGACGGCGCCGTCCCGCGCGTAGCTGGTCGCTCCGGGCGTACCTGGTCGGTTCGGGCGTACCGGGTCGTTTCTTCTGACCCGGTACGCCCGATTCCGTTTTCCAGGCCGGTCGCGATGGGAAGGAACGCGCCCACAGGGCGGACGGGAGGCGCGGGGCCAGGCCGCCACGGGCCTCCCGTCCGTCCCGTCGCGGCGCGACGTCCGTAGTGTGGTGACCATGGCAACTCCGTTCGACGTCCCGAGCACCCTCCCCTACGCGCTGCCGCCCTTCGGCGACGTGCGACTCGAGCACTACCGGCCGGCCTTCGAGGCCGGCATGGCCGAGCAGCGCGCCGAGGTCGAGGCCATCGCCACCGATCCGCACGCACCGACGGTCGAGAACACCCTCATCGCCCTCGAGCGCTCCGGGCAGTTGCTGACCCGCGTCAGCCACGTGTTCTTCACGCTGTCGTCGGCGGACTCGACGCCGGAGCTGCACGACCTCGAAGCCGAGATCTCGCCGCTGCTCGCCGCCCACCGCGACGCCATCACGCTGGACTCGCGGCTCTACGCCCGGGTGCAGTCCGTGCTCGACGGCGCCGAGGCGGCCGGGCTCGAGGGCGAAGCGCTCCGACTGGTCGAGCGCACCCACGCCGAGATGACCCTGGCGGGCGCCGGACTCGACGACTCCGGCAAGGAGCGCCTGACCGCGATCAACCAGGAGTTGTCGACGCTCACCACCACCTTCGAGCGCAACCTGCTCGAGGACACCAACGACTCCGCCGTGCACGTGACCGACGAGGCCGAGCTCGAGGGCCTCGACGACGGTGCGAAGTCCGCCGCCGCCGGATCCGCCGCCGACCGCGGGCTCGAGGGGTGGCTCATCACGCTGCCGCTCTACACCGGACACCCGTGGCTGCCGTCGCTGGCGAACCGCGACCTGCGCGAGCGGATCATGCGGGCCTCGCTCGCCCGCGGTCGCCGCGGGAACCAGTACGACAACCGCGAGGTGCTGCTGCGCATCGTCCGGCTCCGGGCCGAGCGTGCCGAACTGCTCGGGTTCCCGAACCACGCCGCGGTCGTCACCGCCGACGAGACCGCCAAGACCCCCGAGGCCGTCGACGGGCTGCTGTCGTCGCTCGTCGGCGCCGCGGCACGGAACGCCGACGACGAGCGGGCCGTCCGGTCCCGCACCGTCGGGTTCGACATCGAGTCGTGGGACTGGGCGTACGCCACCGAGATCCTGCGCGGGGAGCAGTTCGCCGCGGACAGCTCCGCGCTCCGGCCCTACTTCGAGGCCGACCGGGTCCTGCACGACGGCGTCTTCCACGCTGCCGGAGCGCTGTACGGCCTGACGTTCACCGAGCGTCCGGACCTGCACGGCTACAACGACGAGGTCCGTGTCTTCGAGGTGACCGGCGACGACGACGAACCCGTCGGGCTCTACCTGCTCGACCTGTACACGCGCGACGGCAAGCGCGGCGGCGCGTGGATGAACCCCGTCGTCGAGCAGTCCGAGCTGCTCGGCACGCTGCCCGTCGTGGTGAACAACCTCAACGTCGCGAAGCCGGCACCCGGGTCGCCGACGCTGCTCATCCAGGACGAGGTCGAGACGCTCTTCCACGAGTTCGGCCACGCGCTGCACGGCCTCATCGCCCGCACCACCTACCCCCGCTTCTCCGGCACGAACGTCGAACGCGACTTCGTCGAGTTCCCGAGCCAGGTGAACGAGATGTGGGTGTCGTGGCCGTCGGTCCTGGCGAACTACGCCAAGCACCACGAGACCGGTGCCCCGCTGCCGCCCGAGCTCGTCCTGGGCCTGAGCGAGTCCGAGGGCTTCAACGAGGGCTTCGGCACGACCGAGTACCTGGCCGCAGCGCTGCTCGACCAGGCGTGGCACCGCCTCTCCGCCGCGGAGGCCGCAGCGGTGACGTCCGTCGAGGACTTCGAGCGTTCGGCACTCGAGTCGGCCGGGATCGCCGTCGAGGCCGTCCCGCCGCGGTACTCGTCGACGTACTTCGCGCACACGTTCTCGGGCGGGTACGACGCCGGGTACTACGGGTACATCTGGTCCGAGGTGCTCGACGCCGACACGGTCGAGTGGTTCCGCGAGAACGGCGGGCTCGACCGGTCCGCGGGCAGGCGGTTCGCTTCGCTCCTGCTGGGCGTCGGTGGGTCGAAGGACCCGCTCGAGGCGTACCGCGACTTCCGCGGCCGTGACGCCGAGGTCGGGCCGCTGCTGCGGCGCCGCGGGCTGGAGTAGGGCGCCGCGCGGGCGCTCCCGGGCGCGCGAGCGGGCGCTTCCGGGCGTACCGCCCCACCACGACGAAGGCCCGCACCGAACGGTGCGGGCCTTCGTGGCGTCCCGGAGCGCTACGCCGACTTCTCGACGCGCTTCGCCCGAGGCCGCGGCACGATGGTCGGCGCGGCGTTCTCGAGCACGGACTCGCGGGTGATCACCACGCGGGCCACGTCGTCGTCGGAGGGGACGTCGAACATCACCGGGCCGAGCACTTCTTCGAGGATGGCACGCAGGCCGCGGGCACCGGTCTGTCGCAGCACGGCCAGGTCGGCGATCGCCTCGAGCGCGCCCTGGTCGAACTCGAGCTCGACGCCGTCGATCTGGAACATCCGCTGGTACTGCTTGATCAGCGCGTTCTTCGGCTCGGTCAGGATCTGCATGAGCGCCGCCTGGTCGAGCTGCGACACCGTGGTGACGACGGGCAGACGTCCGATGAACTCGGGAATCAGGCCGAACTTGTGCAGGTCTTCCGGCAGGACCTCGGAGTACAGGTCCTGGTGGTCGGTCGCACTGTGCAGCGGCGCCCCGAAGCCGATCCCCCGCTTGCCGACGCGCGAGGACACGATGTCCTCGAGCCCGGCGAACGCACCGGCCACGATGAACAGGACGTTCGTCGTGTCGATCTGGATGAACTCCTGGTGCGGGTGCTTGCGACCACCCTGCGGCGGGACGGAGGCGACGGTGCCCTCGAGGATCTTGAGCAGTGCCTGCTGCACGCCTTCACCCGAGACGTCGCGCGTGATCGACGGGTTCTCGGCCTTGCGGGCGATCTTGTCGACCTCGTCGATGTAGATGATGCCGGTCTCGGCCCGCTTGACGTCGTAGTCGGCGGCCTGGATCAGCTTGAGCAGGATGTTCTCGACGTCCTCGCCCACGTAGCCGGCCTCGGTCAGGGCAGTGGCGTCGGCGACGGCGAACGGCACGTTGAGACGCTTCGCCAGGGTCTGCGCCAGGTAGGTCTTGCCGCAACCCGTCGGACCGATGAGCAGGATGTTCGACTTCGCGATCTCGATGTCGTCGCGGTCTTCGGCAGCGGTGATCTGCCCCTGTGCCCGGATGCGCTTGTAGTGGTTGTAGACGGCCACGGCGAGGGCGCGCTTCGCCGGGTCCTGCCCGATGACGTACTCCTGCAGGAAGTCGAAGATCTCGCGCGGCTTCGGCAGTTCGAAGTCACCGCTCGAGGTGTCCTCGCCGGCTTCGGCCAGGCGCTCCTCGATGATCTCGTTGCACAGCTCGACGCACTCGTCACAGATGTAGACACCCGGACCGGCGATCAACTGCTGGACCTGCTTCTGGCTCTTGCCGCAGAAGGAGCACTTGAGGAGGTCCCCGCTCTCTCCGATGCGTGCCATTGCCGTGCCTCCCTGGTTGGACATGCCGGCCCGCGCGCTCGCACCGGCCGCTGGTGCACCGCTGCTGGTGGGCACCTCGTCGTGGACACGAGCCTAACCGCAACCGGTGACACCGACCGTGCGGCGCCGCGGGATTTCGCGCGCGCGTTCGCCCAGGGCGTTCGGGCCTGCTACCGTGATCCCGTCGTCTCTACAAGTTGTAGAAACCCCCTCGAACCAACCCCCGAAGGATCCCCATGCAGAAGCGTCTCGCCGCCGGCGGCGTCGTCACCCTCGGAGCAGTGGCCGTCATCGTCCTCGGCACCGCCGGCGCAGCCAGCGCGCACGTGTCCGCGACGGCCACCTCGACCGCCGCGAACTCGTACACCACGGCGACCTTCTCGGTCCCGCACGGCTGCGACGGCTCCCCCACCACGAAGATCGAGTTCCAGGTGCCGGAGTCGGTCATCGAGGTCACCCCGACCGTGAACCCGAACTGGAAGATCACGAAGGCGACCGAGCCGTACACGAGCCCCTCCGCCGCGGCCGACGGTGAGCACGCCGAGGACGCCGCCGAGCGCGTCACGAGCATCACCTACACCGCGAAGACCCCGCTCCCCGCCGACGAGCGCGACACCTTCGCGCTGTCCTTCTCGCTGCCCGACGGCAAGGCCGGCGACCTCGTCGAGTTCCCCGCGATCCAGACCTGCGAGAAGGGCTCGGTCGAGTGGAACCAGGAGCAGCAGGCCGGCGAGGCCGAGCCCGAGCACCCGGCCCCCTCGATCACGCTGACCGCGGCCGAGGCGACGGACGACGACGGTGACCCGGTCGCGGCCACGCCGACCGCCGAGGCCGCAGCCGGCTCGACGGCCCCCGCGGACCCCGACCTGGTCGGCCGCTTCCTCGGCCTGGGCGGCCTGGTCCTCGGCGCCGTCGCCCTGGTCGTCGCCGTCGCCGGCACGCGCCGCCGGAGCTCCGCGAAGTGACGCAGCGCGGCTCGCGTCGGACTCGACTGCGGTCCTCTGCCCGGAGGCTCGTGGCCGGGTCCGCCGCGGCCGTCGCGATCGCGGGCGGTGCTGTCCTCGGGCTCGCGGGGCCCGCCAGCGCGCACAACTACCTGATCGCGTCCACACCGGAGGTCGACGGCACGCTCGCCGCGCTGCCGAAGACGTTCGAGATCACCACGAACGACAAGCTGCTCGACATCGGCGACTCCGGGTCGGGCTTCGCCTTCCGGGTCGTGGGTCCGGACGGGAAGTACTACGAGGACGGCTGCGTCGACGTCGACGGCCCCTCGATGACCACGCCCGCCGCGCTCGGCGACTCCGGGAAGTACACCGTCGAGTGGCAGATCGTCTCCGCCGACGGCCACACCGTCTCCGACGAGTACGCCTTCACGTGGAAGGCCCCGTCCGGGTTCTCGGCCGCGACGGGATCGTCGACGCCGCCGACCTGCGCCACCGCGGGCGACGACTCGACCGAGGCCGCCACCACCGGCACCGCCTCGGGCGACACCGACTCGGCCGCGACCGACGCGCTCTGGATCGGTGCCGGCGGCGTCGTCCTCGTCGCCGCGGTCGTCGCGGTGCTGCTGCTCCTGCGGCGCCGCCCCGCGCCCGAGACGGACGACGCCGACGACTGACACCGCTGCACGACGAAGGCCCCACACCGATCGGTGCGGGGCCTTCGTCGTTCCTGCTGGTGCTACTTGACGAGCGCCGGCAGGTTCTTGCGGCTGGTGAGGACCTGGTCGATCAGGCCGTACTCCACGGCTTCCTGCGCGGACATGATCTTGTCGCGCTCGATGTCGTGGTTGATCTCCTCCGGCGTCTTGTTGGAGTGCTTCGACAGCGTCTCCTCGAGCCAGGTGCGCATGCGGAGGATCTCCGCCGCCTGGATCTCGATGTCGGACGCCTGACCGCCACCCTGCTGGGTCGCGGGCTGGTGGATGAGCACTCGCGCGTTCGGCAGGGCCAGACGCTTGCCCGGCGTCCCACCGGCGAGGAGCACCGACGCGGCCGAGGCAGCCTGACCGAGGCAGACCGTCTGGATCTGCGGACGGATGTACTGCATCGTGTCGTAGATCGCCGTCATCGCGGTGAACGAGCCACCGGGCGAGTTGATGTACATGACGATGTCGCGGTCCGGGTCCATCGACTCGAGCACGAGCAGCTGGGCCATGACGTCGTCAGCCGACGCGTCGTCGACCTGGACACCGAGGAACACGATGCGGTCCTCGAAGAGCTTCGCGTACGGGTCCTGGCGCTTGTAGCCGTAGGCCGTGCGCTCCTCGAAGCTCGGCAGGATGTACCGATTGGACGGAGCCGGGACGTTCTGCGCGCCACCGAGCATTGGGAGATGCATTCTCGTTTCCTTTTCTTCGGTGGGGATCAGGACTGGGCGTCGGGGTCGGCCGCGCTGGTGGGCGTCTCGCCGTCGGCGACGGTGCCGCCGCCACCGATGACCTCGGCGCTCGAGGCGCGGAGGTGGTCGACGAAGCCGTACTCGAGCGCTTCCTGCGCCGTGAACCAGTTGTCACGGTCGTTGTCCTTGAGGATCTGCTCGATCGACTTGCCGGTCTGCTCGGCCGTGAGCTCCGCCATGCGCTGCTTCATGTCGAGGATGACCTTGGCCTGCGTCTGGATGTCGGCAGCGGTACCGCCGAACCCGCCGGACGGCTGGTGCAGCAGGACGCGGGCGTTCGGCGTGATGTAGCGCTTGCCCGGCGTGCCGGAGGACAGCAGGAACTGTCCCATCGACGCGGCCAGGCCGATGCCCACGGTGACGATGTCGTTCGGGACGAACTGCATCGTGTCGTAGATCGCCATGCCGGCGGTGATCGAACCACCGGGCGAGTTGATGTAGAGGTAGATGTCCTTCTCAGGGTCCTCGGCGGCGAGCAGCAGCAGCTTGGCTGCGATCTCGTTCGAGTTGTCGTCGCGGACCTCGGAGCCGAGCCACACGATCCGGTCTCTCAGAAGGCGGTCAAAAACACTGGGGTTCAGTGTTGCTTCGGCCATGGAAAAGCTCCCGTTCAGTTGTCGCTTGTTGTCGAACTTATCGGTTGCAACGCACCACTTCGCGTGTGTTCGCCGACAGCAATGCGGTGGTGCGGAAATACGAGACGGGAGGCACGGTGCCAGCTGGCACCGTGCCTCCCGTCCGTCGTCCTGGTGGCGTCGAGATCGTTACTCGGCGTCCTCAGCAGGAGCCTGCGCAACGCCCGCCGTGAAGGCGGACAGGTCGACGACGTCGCCGTTGGTGTCCTTGACGGTCACCTTCGACAGGACGGTCGCGACGGCCTTGGAACGGGCGACCTCGCCGACCATGCCGGGGATCTGGCCGTTCTGGTCGATGACCTTGATGAACTCGGCCGGCTCCATGCCGTACTGCGCAGCAGCCTGGATGAGGTACTGGGTCAGTTCCTCCTGCGAGACCTGGATCTCTTCCTTCTCGGCGATCGAGTCGAGGAGGATCTGCGAGCGGAAGGCCGTCTCGCTGGACTCCGAGACCTCCTTGCGGTGCTCGTCGTCCTCGAGGCGGTTCTCCTGCTCGAGGTGACGGTGCACCTCGTCCTCGATGAGCTGCGCCGAGATCGGGATGTTGACGTCCTCGATGAGCTTCTCGACGAGCTTGTCGCGAGCCGCGGCGCCCTGACCGAAGGTCTTGGACTTCGCGATCTGCTCCTTCAGGTCCGCCTTGAGCTCGTTGATCGTGTCGAACTGGCTGGCGATCTGCGCGAACTCGTCGTCGGCCTCGGGGAGCTCGCGCTCCTTGACGGCGGTGACGGTGACGGCGATCTGGGCGGTCTCGCCCTCGCGGTCGCCACCGACGAGCTTCGACTCGAAGTTCGTCGACTCACCAGCGGTCAGGGATTCGAGCGCCTCGTCGATGCCCTCGAGCAGGTCGCCGGAGCCGATCTCGTAGGAGACGCCGGTGGCCGAGTCGACCTCGTCGTCGCCGATGCTGGCGGTCAGGTCGATCTGCGCGAAGTCGCCGGTCTTCGCCGGACGGTCGACCGTCACGAGCGTGCCGAAGCGGGTGCGCAGGTTCTGCAGCTCCTCTTCGATCTCGTCGTCCGACACCTCGACGGCGTCGACGGTGAGCTCGTACGCGGAGTAGTCCGGCAGGTCGAACTCGGGCCGCACGTCGACCTCGAAGGTGAGGACGAGGTCGCCGGCGAAGTCGGCGAGGTTCGGCAGCTCGGCGACGTCGGCCTCGGCACGGCCGAGGATGCGCAGCTCCTGCTCTTCGACCGCCTGGCGGTAGAAGTTGTCGATGGCGTCACCGACGGCGTGGTTCAGGACCTCGCCACGGCCGACGCGCTGGTCGACGATCGCCGGCGGGACCTTGCCCTTGCGGAATCCGGGGATGTTGATCTGCTCGGCGATGTGCTTGTACGCGTGGTCGATGCTCGGCTTGAGATCTTCCGGCGTCACGTTCACGGTGAGCTTGACGCGGGTGTCGCTCACCTTGTCGACGGTGCTGGTGGCCACGGGATGTTCTCCTGTTGGTTGACGTTCGTGTGGTCGATGGTTCTCGAGGACCTGGTCGGGGCGACAGGAGTTGAACCTGCGACCTCCCGCTCCCAAAGCGGGCGCTCTACCAAGCTGAGCTACGCCCCGTTTGACTGGGCCAGGGTGTTCGCGCACGCCGAAGGGCGCACGCGACGCCGATGAGTCTAGCGGTCCGGGGCCGGTCGGTTCCCGGGAGGAACGTCACTCGTCCGCTGCGGCGCGTCGCAGGCCGTTGCGCCACCGCACGCCGACGAGCACCTGGACCCCGAGCGCCGCCACCCCGAGCACGATCCCGACGACGATCCGCCACACGTGCAGCAGGGCGTGCGCGGGCTGCGACTGCGGATCGCCGAACAGCTCCGGGCGCATCGAGAAGACGATCGCCGCGAGGACCACCAGCGCGTACGAGACCACCCGCGACCAGCGGATCGTGCGCTCGGCGCCGGCGTCCGGCTTGGGGATGACGCGCCCTGGCATGTCGTGCTCGTTCGTTCGGTGCTCGTTCGTCCGCTACGATGGTCTGGCTGCGCCTGGTGCGCAGGCGCGGGGATGTAGCTCAATGGTAGAGCCCCAGTCTTCCAAACTGGCCACGCGGGTTCGATTCCCGTCATCCCCTCTCTTCTTCCCCTGCCTGCCGTCCCCGCACGGTGCGGTGTTCTCCAGCCCGTGCACGGTGGGTTGTTCGGTGCGAGGTCGTTCCGGCGCACCGAGCGATCAACTCCGCACGGAGCGAACACGCGCGCACCGTGCATTTCGGCACCACCCTGAACTGGGGATGGGGCGGCGGAGCTGTTTCCGCGACACTTGAGCGGTCCTCGTCATACCAAGGAGCTCAGTGCCGAACCCCCGCCAGACCACAAGCCCACGTGCGCCACGTCCCCGTCGACGGGTACCGATCATCACGTGGATCGGCATCGTGGGAACCGCCGTCCTCGCACTCGCCGGCCTCGCATCGAGCGGAGTCTGGGGAATGCTGATGATGATCGCGCTCGTGGTCCTGCCCACGACGCTCTACGCCGTCGCCTTCCGCCGCTCGACGTGGCTCCGGATCCCGAGGAAGCGCGCTACTGCCGCGATCGGTGCCGGCATCGCTCTCGCCGCACTGATCGGATCCACCTCCGCCTACGGGGCGACCCACCCGTTGCCGGACGCACCGGCACAGGTCGTCGCCGCGACGACTCCGAGCACGACGGTGGCCGCGAAGCCGAAGACGTCTCCGACACCGACACCGACACCGACACGCACGGTGACGCCCACGCCGACGCCGACCCCCACGCCGATGGTCACGACCAAGGCGGTGACGGAGACCTCACGGATCGCGTTCGGCTCGACGACGGTGCAGAGCTCGACCCTGCCCCAGGGCACGACCTCAGTGACGACGCCCGGGGTCCGCGGTGTCAACACGAAGACGTACCTCGTCACGTACACGGACGGTGTGGAAACCGACCGTGTTCTGCGGAGCGAACGCGTCACGACGCCGCCAGTGACGCAGGTCACCACGGTCGGGACCTACGTTGCCCCCGCAGCACCTGCCGCTCCCGCGGCCCCGACGTGCACGAACGGCACCTACGTCAACGCGGCGGGAGCAACGGTCTGTCGACCAGAAGCGGCTTCGAGTGCGCCCGCTGGCGCGACAGCCGAGTGCGTCGACGGCGTTTACAGCTTCAGCCAGTCACGGCGAGGAACCTGCTCTGGGCACGGAGGCGTCGCCGTCTGGCTGTGACGCATGCCTGCTGGTAGCGGCGCCGATGCTCGGTTGTCAGAGCGCGCCGATCGGCTCTTCGTCGACCTCCTGTCGCAGCATCCGGTACTGCCGCTCCCAACCAGGGGTGCCGCGCCCAGCGGCGTGCAGCGCAGTCCGGACTGCCCCGAGCGCACGGTCGAGCGCACCGAACTCGTCGTCCGAGACGACCCCGATCGAGAAGTTGAGGGTGCCGGTCGCGATGTCGACGGCCAGGTCCTGATCGTGGACGTCGTCGAGATCGAAGAGCGCGTCCGCGATGACGTCGAAGTCCGCCGTGAGCTCGGCGCGGAGGTCGTCCGCTGCCTCGAGCTGTGCTGCGCACTCGACGCGCACGATGTAGTTCGTCATGAGCTCCTCCTGTCCCAGCAGCCTGTTCTCTCGAACCGATACTTCAGATGCACAACGTACCAGGGGTTCGACGGCGTCACGTGGACCGTGTGCAGGTGCTCGCCGCAGGGGCAGTTCGCCTTGTAGTACTTCTTCCCCTTCGCGAACCGCCAACCATGCGACTCCGCAACACGCATGACGCGTTCGATGTCCTTCTTCGGATGTCGAGGTAGCTCGACCATCGCCACCTCCCTTCCACTCGTTCGACGGTAGGGAGAACGGCAGCGACACCGAGGCGCGCTTGCGAGCACTGTGGACATGCTCCACGCCTGCCCGAGCTGTGGAGGAATGTCAGGGGCCGCCGAGTTCGAGCGTGATCTGCGGGGCCTCGCCGACCTCCACCTGAGCACGGCGACGCTCTGCAGCACGGAGGGGCACGAGGTACCCGCCGTCCTTCGGGAACAACGAGGTGGTCCAGGTGACGGCGCCGATCGTCACCCGGGCGGGGATCACACCCCACCCGTAGGTGAGCATCGGTGCGAGGTCGGCGATGACCTCGGCGGCGTCCGGCGGCACGACGGCGAAGAAGAACGGCGACGGCCCGCGCCACTCGACGACCTCGCCGCGGAACTCGAGCTCCATGCGGCGATCGTACGGCCGCATCCCTCGCACGGTGCGAGGTCGACGGAACTCCGTGCGAGGTTCCACATTCGGTGCGACGGCCGGGGGCTCGCACCGAGTGCGGAACCTCGCACCAGGCCGAGCCCCCAGCCGCTGCCGTCAGCGCGAACGCGTCAGCGGTACGACGCGGCCTGCCCGTACAGCTTCTGCGTCAGCGCCGAGACGTAGGCGGACTTGTCGCCTCCCGGCAGGTTGTACGTCATGAAGACGCCGTACCCGTCGGCCTTCGTGCGCTGTGCGAGCGACACCGCCGTCGACTGCGAGGTGTTCTGGATGTCCACCGCGGCAGCCGACAACCGGTCCTTGCCGAGCCCCGGGATCGACGGCGCCGAGTACGTCCCGTAGTAGGGGTTCCAGGCGTAGTCGAGCTTCGAGCCGATGGTGCTGCTCGACTGCGACAGCGAGGACGACGCCGGGCCGATGTCGTAGAACGAGATGAGCTTGCCGGGCATCTGGGCACGCAGCGCGGTGATGAGCCAACCGATGGACTGCTGGTTCGGCTGCGGGGTGCCGTTCGCGCCGTAGTCGGAGTACTCGTCGTCGAGGTCGACGCCGTCGAGTCCGTACTTCGACACGGTGGCGGCGATCTGGGACGCGAAGTCCGACGCCGCGGCCTGGGTCGGGAAGTTGGCGATGCCCGCGCCCTGGTGGTTGCCGAGGACCGACAGCGACACCTTGATGCCCTTCGCCTGCAGCGGCTTGATCTGCGTCGCTGCGTCGTCGAGCGTCGCCTGCACCTTGTCGTTGTTGACCAGGACGGCCTTGGAGCCGTTCCAGTTGATGTTCGCCGCGAAGATGATCGCGACGTCGAAGGCGTTCGCCCCACCGGACAGCGTGTACCGGCCGACGTTGGCGAGCTGGTCGTTGTTGACCTCGACGTAGGCGATGCTCGTCGGCCCGGACTTGGTTCCGGCGGCAGCGCCGATGGCAGTCGCGGCGGCCGCACCGGGCGCGGCCGTCGCTGCGGACGGCACGAGCGGTGCCGCCACCATCGCGGCGATGGCCGCCACGATCCCGAACTTCATGGACTTCTTCATGTCATTCCTCCTTGAATGGGTCGGTCGTTCAGTTGTGTGGGAAGCGGAAGGTGCGGACCTCGTAGGCGTCGACGGCGAACGAGGACGCGTCGACGGTGCCGGCCGAGGCCAGCGGCTCTTCGAGCAGGGTGACCTCGGCAGCCGGACCGAACGGCCCGTCCACCGCGACCCCACCGGTCCCCCGCCGCCCCACCGGCTCGTACACCCGCACGACCAGGTCGCCGGAGCGGTCGTCGGCGAACTTGACGCTCGACAGCACGACCCCGCCGGACACGCGTACGAGCGGTGCGAACCCGTGCGCCCCGGTGATCGTCCGCGCGCCGGCGTTCATCCGCACACCGGCCGCCGTGGCCCCGAGCTGGTCCGTCCCGATGACGATGCCGTACCGGTGCGTCTGCACGCCCTGGTCGGTCTCGGGGTCCGGGAACCGCGGTGCCCGCAGCAGCGACAGCCGCACGGTGGTGGTGACGTGCCCGTCGACGGCGTCGCGGGTGGTGTCGAACCCGTGGATCGAGTCGTTCACGAGCGCCACACCGAAGCCCGGCTCGGACACGAGCACGTAGCGGTGCATCGACGTCTCGAACTTCGCGGCTTCCCACGAGGTGTTCGTGTGCGTCACCCGCTTCTGTGCTCCGAACTGCGTCTCAGCGACGGTGTGCTCGGCGCGGACGTCGAGCGGGAACGCGACCTTGAGGAACTTCTCGGTCTCGTGCCAGTCGGTCGTCTGGTCGAACTCGAGGGTGCGGGAGTCCGGCGCGAGCGTGATCTCCTGGCGCACGGTCGAGTCGCCGAAGGCCCGCGAGACGACGACGCGCGCGACGCCGTCGGCATCGACGGACGCGTCGAGCGACGTCACCGCGACGAGGTCCTCGACCCGGTTCCGGTAGTACCGGTCGACGTCCCACGCGTCCCACATGTTCGGGAAGTCCTGGTGCAGCTGCAGCAGGTTCGCGGCCTGTCCGGCAGCGATCGCCTCGCGGCCGCTCGCCAGGTCGACGGCGCTCGTGACGAGCCCCTGGCCGGTGACGGTGACGCGCACCAGCTCGTTCGCCAGCACGTACCCGCCGTCCTGCGCGGTCAGGGTGACGGCGGTGGCTTCCGGCACGTCGGTCGCCAGGACCGCGCCCTGCGCGGGTGCGCCGGCCTGGAGGAACGGGGCCGGGTTGACGACGACGGCTGCCTGTCCGGTGCCGGCGAGCGCCGAGAGCGCCTGGTCGATGATCGCGGTCAGGGCCGCGGCCGTCTCGGCGTACTTCGCCACCGCTTCGCGGTGCACCCAGGCGATCGAGGTGCCCGGCAGGATGTCGTGGAACTGCTGGAGCAGGACCTGCTGCCACAGGGCGTCGAGTTCGTCGTACGGGTAGGCGAAGTCGGTGCGGGCGGCGGCGGTCGCGGCCCAGAGCTCGGCCTCGATGAGCAGCTGCTCGCACCGGCGGTTGCCCTGCTTCGTGCCGTGCTGGCTGGTCAGCGTGGCGCGGTGCAGCTCGAGGTACAGCTCCCCCACCCACACCGGCGGGTCGGTCAGCTCGGACTTCGCGCGGTCGAAGAACGTGTCAGGGTGCTCCCACCGGACCTTCGCACTGCCCTCGAGGTCGGCAAGGCGTGCGGCCGTGCCGGTCATCTCGCGGGTCGTGCCACCGCCGCCGTCGCCCCAGCCGACCGGTGCGATCGAGCCCGTGGCGAGCCGGTTCTCACGGAACTGGCGGGAGGCCTTCGCGACCTCGCTGCCCGACAGGCGGGAGTTGTAGGTGTCCATCGACGGGAAGTGCGAGAACACCCGCGAGCCGTCGATGCCCTCCCACAGGAACGTGTGGTGCGGGAACTTGTTCACCTGGTTCCACGAGATCTTCTGCGTGAAGAACCACTCGAAGCCCGCGCGACGCATGAGCTGCGGCAGCGCCGGCGAGTACCCGAAGCTGTCGGGCAGCCAGACGCCCTTGGGTCGGATGCCGAACTCGCGCTCGAAGAACCGCTGTCCCTGCGAGAACTGCCGGACGATGCTCTCGCCGGTCGGCATCACGGTGTCGGACTCGACCCACATGCCGCCGATCGGCAGGAACCGGCCGGCCTCGACCGCGGCCGTGACCCGGGCGTAGACCTCGGGGCGGTGCTCCTTGATCCACGCGTACTGCTGCGCGCTCGACATGCCGTACAGGAAGTCGTCGGTCTGGTCGATGAGCTCGGTCATCGTCGAGGTGGTGCGGGCGACCTTGCGGATGGTCTCGCGCACGGGCCAGAGCCAGGCGGAGTCGATGTGGGCGTGGCCGATCGCCGAGATCGTGTGGGCGGAGGCCTCGGCGGGGGCGGCGAGCACGTCGGCGAGCGCCGCGCGGGCGTCTCCGGCGGTCGCGGCGATGTGCTGCAGGTCGAGCCGGTCCAGCGCGTCGTCGAGGGCCTGCAGGATCCGCATCCGCCGTGGGCCCTCGGGCAGCTCGGCCTGCAGCTCGAGCAGGACGTCGATATCCAGGGCGAGCTCGTGCACCTCGGACTCGAAGACGGCGAGGTCCATCCGGCGGGTGGCGTAGAGGCGCTTCGAGGACGAGGTCTGCACGTCGCCCTCCTGCGTCGGCAGGAAGGGGTGGTAGTCGAGCAGGACGGGGTTCGACGCGGCCTCGACGAAGAGCTCGATCGTCTCGCCATCCTCGGCCCGCTCGGTGACCAGGACCCACTGGTTGCGCGGGTTGATCGACTTCACGGGAGTGCCGTCGGCCAGGTAGACGAGTCCCTCGCACTGGAACCCGGGCATGTTCTTGTCGAACCCGAGGTCGATCACGGCCTCCACCCGACGTCCGACCCACTCGGTCGGCACGGTCCCGGTCAGCCGGAACCACGTGGTGCCCCAAGCCGCACCCCACGGAGTGCCCACCTCGTACGGTTCGAAGGCGAGCTGCAAGCCCTCGGTCGGCGTGATCGGCTCACCGGGCAGTTCGTGCCACGCGGTCTCCAGCGGCACGGCGGTGGCGTGCACCGCGGGCGTGATCCGCTCGTCGAGGACCCGGCGGGCCCGTCCGGTGGTGAGGGGGATGTCGTCGTGCATGGAGCCTTCCAGGGTCGGGGCGTTGTCGCAGGTCAGGGCGTGGTCGCGGGGTGCGCGACGCGGATGGTGGTGGAGTCGAGGTCGGCGGGCACGTCCACGCAGCGGTCGATGCCACGGGCGGCGAGCATCTCGGTGTCGCCGAGTCGGGAACGGAGGACGACCTGCGGACCGCGACCGTCCGGTTCCGCCGACGCGACGGCGAGCCAGGCGGCGGCGAACCGGCCTCCGGGGGCGCAGTCGGCACGCATCCCGTGCCGGTCCGAGCCGTCGGGCAGCACGTCGTCGAGCACGAGCGCGGTGGCCGGCGGCGCAGCGGCGGCGGCGGCGGCGCCTGACCGTGCGACGGCGGCGAAGGCCTCACCCGCCGGCTTGACGCGGCCGTCGTTGGTGAAGAGCCCGAGGTCGTACTCGAGCTCCGGGAAGTCGGCGAGCGACCGGGCGACGTCGTGCGAGCACCACCACGTGACGCCGAGCACCTGCTGCGCCCCGAGCACGTGCCGGATGGTCTGCTCGGTGAACGAGGCGGCGTCCTCCGGGGCGATGACGTTGGTGGGCGCCCCCACCTCCTGCAGCCAGTTCGGCCGCGCGGGGTCGCGGTTCCAGGCGGCGGCGAGCTGGAGCAGGTACTCACCGTGCCGCACCGATCCCGGTCCGAGTGCGCCGTGCAGCGCTGCCGAGCCGTTGAACACCCACGAGTGCGTGACGGTGGCGTCACCGTGGTCCGCCGCGTGCTCCGGGCCGAAGGGCTGCGCGTCGTCGTACCAGGCGGCGTCGTACTGCGCGACGGTGACCAGCGGCCGTGGACGCGACCCGGCGCCGGACGGCGCCGACGTGGCGGGGTCGAGCCGTGCCTCCAGGCCGGACCCGCCGGACGAACCGGCCGGACCGGCCGACAGCCCGTCACGCGCCGCCGCGACCATCGCCGCCGCCCACGCGTGGCCCTGCTCCGCCGTGATGTCGTGCGGCGCGGGGTGCGGCGCGTGCGCGAACTGGTTCACCTCGTTGCCGATGGTGATGCCGAGCAGGTTCGGCTTGTCCGCGACCGCTCGGGCGAGCGCCCGGACGTACGCCGCGGTCGACGCGACCACGTCCGGGTCGGTGAACATGTTCCGGCGGTGCCAGCTGTCCAGCCACGCGGGCACGAAGTCGAAGCTCGACAGGTGCCCCTGCAGGGCGTCGACGTTGACGTCGAGCCCGAACGAGCCGGCGATGTCCACGACCGTCGCGACGTCCTGCAGCGCCGAGGCCCGGATGAGCGTCCGGTTCGGCTGCACGACCGGCCAGAGCGGGAAGATCCGCACGTGGTCGGCGCCGAGCGAGGCGATCGCCTCGAGGTCCCTGGCGGTGTCCGACTGCGAGAAGTCGAGCCACGAGTGGAACCAGCCGACCGAGGGCGTGTAGTTGACCCCGAAGCGCATCAGCCCTTCACACCGCCCTCTTCGACGCCCTTGAAGAAGAAGCGTTGCAGGACGGCGAAGATCACGGCGATCGGGATGAACGCGATCATGGTGCCGGCGGCGATCATGCGCTGGTCGGTCGCGAACGTGCCCTGCAGGTACTGCAGCCCGACGGTCAGGGTGAGGTTCTCCGGCGACTGCAGCACGATGAGCGGCCACAGGAAGTCGTCCCACGCCCCGATGAACGAGAAGATCGCGATGACGGCGATCGTCCCCTGCACGGCGGGCAGCGAGATGTACCGCAGCCGCTGCATCGCGTTCGCGCCGTCCATCACGGCAGCCTGGTCGATCTCCTCCGGGATCTGCCGGAACGCGTTGAACATGAGCAGCACGTTGAGCGCGGCGATCATCCCGGGCAGGGCGACACCGACGAGGTTGTCGGCGAGGCCGAGGTCCTTGACGGTGACGAACTGCGAGATGATCGTCGCCTCACCGGGCAGGACGAGCGTGGCGAGGAACAGCCCGAGGACGAGCTTGCGGTGCCGCCACTGCAGTCGCGCCAGGGCGAACCCGGCGAGCGTCGCGAAGACGATGTTGCCGAACACGTCGATCGCGGCGACGAGCAACGAGTTGCCGATGTACCGCCAGACCGGGATCGCGGCAGCCACCTTGAGGTAGTTCTCGAAGGTCGGCTCGGTCGGGATGAAGGACGGGTTCGCGGTGTAGATGTCCTCGCCGGCGCCCTTGAGCGAGGTGGACAGCTGCCACAGGAACGGGCCGATCGTGATGAAGAGCACCACGATGAGCAGGACGTAGCGCAGCACCTTCTCACGGGTGGACATGACGCCCCAGACCGCGCGACGGCGCTTGCGTCCGTCTCGCCCGTTCGGTCGGGAGGCCCGTCCCGCGTCCGTCGCGCCGGTCACGTCCGGCGTCGGGCTGGCTGCACCGCGCGCGCCGCCCAGTGCGGGTTCGGTGGTCGTCGTGTTCGTCACTTGTCCGCCTTGCTGTTCATCCGCGCGAGGGCGAGCATCGGGATGAGCGTCACGACGAAGAGCAGGAGGCTCAGGGCGGACGCGTACCCGAGGTTGCCGGTGAAACCGCGGGCGTACTGCTGGATGAGCATGACGAGCGAGTTGTCCTGCCCGCCGGGTCCACCGGTGCCGTTGGTGAGGATGTAGAGCTCGCTGAACACCCGGAGCGCGGAGACGCACACCAGGATCCCGACGAGCGTCATGGTGCCGCGGACCCCCGGCATGGTGACCGACCAGAACCGTCGCACCGATCCGGCGCCGTCGAGGGCGGCCGCTTCGTGCAGGTCCTTGCCGACGTTCCCGAGGGCCGCGAGGAAGATGATCATGTAGTAGCCGAGGCCCTTCCAGACCGTCAGGCTGATCGCGCTGAGGAGCAGCAGCCACCGGTCGGTCAGGAACGGGACGCTGCCCTGTACGACGCCGAGCGCCTGCGCCATCTCGTTGATGACGCCGCGGTCGTCGAGGATCCAGGTCCAGATGAGCCCGACGACCACGGCCGAGGCGATGACGGGCGTGTAGAACGCCGTGCGGAAGAACGCGATCCCCGGGAGCTTCTGCTGGACGAGCACCGCGATGAGCAGCGGCAGCACGGTCAGCAGGGGCAGGCAGATCGCCATGTAGATGACGCTGTTGAGCAGCGCCTCCCACACCTGCGGATCGGCCAGCAGGGTCTCGAAGTTCGCAAGACCCACCCACTGGCTCACGCCCCCCAGCGGGCTGGCGTTCGTGAACGACAGCCGGACGGTGTTGATCGACGGCCAGAGGCTGAACGCGACGAGCCAGACGAGGGCCGGCAGGACGAGCAGCCAGGGCGTGAACCAGCGGTTGGCGCGCATCAGCCGTTGGCCAGCAGGCTGTTCATCTTGGTCTGCGCCGTCTGCAGTGCCTGCTCCGGCGCGACCTGGCCCTTCATGGCGAGGGCGATCTGCTGGTCGAGGAAGTCCGTCATGGCGGAGTTCGCCTCGACCGGGTTGAGGACCTTCGCGGTCTTCAGGGCCTCGTTCGCCAGCACGCGGGCCTCACCGTTCACGGTGCCGTCGTCCTTCGAGAAGTACGGGTCGGACTGCGACGACGTGGTCGACGGGAAGATGTTGACCTGGTGCGCGAACGCCTCCTGGTTCTTCGCGTTCGTCATGAACTTCGCGAACGCCTCAGCCGTGGCGAGGTGCTTCGACTTCGCCGACACCGACAGCCCCTGCACGTACAGCGGCGGGGTGTCGAGCGCCGGGCTGACGGTGACCTTGCCCTTGAGCGACGGGTTGTTCTTCTCGAAGTCGGCGAGCGAGGTGGCGCCACCGGTGGTCCACGCGACCTTCTGCTGCGTGAACAGCGTCGAGTTGCCGAGGTAGTCGCTGTTCAGCACGTTCGAGGGCATGTAGCCGTCCTGGTACGCGTCCTTGTACCGCTCGATCAGGTCGGCGGCCTTCGACGAGTCGGCGAAGGTGAACTTCGTCCCGTCCGCGTTGAGGACCTTGACGCCTGCCAGGGTGAAGTCGCCGAGGCCGGGCTTGCGGCTCATCAGGTAGTCGGTCGGGCAGTTCTCGTGCATGGTCTTCGCCTGCGTGAACAGCTCGTCGGTGGTCTTCGGCGGGTTCTCCGCGTCGAGGCCGCACTTCGCGAACATCGTCGCGTTCCAGTAGTCGACGTCGGTGTTGAGGTACCAGGGGTACCCGAACGTGCCGTCCACGCCCTTGTACTCGTACGAGTCCAACGCACCGGCGACGTAGGTGCTCGCGAGCTCGGTGTCGTCCTTCGCGACGTCCTGCAGGAACCCGCGCTTGGCGAGCGGCAGGGCGATGTCCGGCGGCAGGTTGATGACGTCGGGCAACGAGTTCGACGACGCCTGGCTGAGCACCTTGTCGGCGTAGCCGTCGCCCGGCTGGTCCTGCAGCTTCACCTTCGCGTCCGGGTGGGCCTTCTCGAAGTCGGCGATCACCCCGTTCAGGTAGTCCGTGTACGTCGGCGTGAGCGCCCACGTCTGCAGCGTGATCGACCCGCTGATCTCCCCGCCGCCGTTGTCGGCCGCGGTGCTGCCGCCCGAGCAGCCGGTCAGGACGAGTGCCGTGGCGGCAGCTCCTACGAGCAGCGCCGCAGCACGGCTCCTCGTCGCACGTGTGGTGGTCCTCATGGCGTCTGACTCCCTCGTCATCCTGCTTCGTCAGTGTGCTGAACCGGTTCAGTTCCTGTCCCCGAACCCGCTCGTGGCAGTGACTATGAAGGACTAAAACGCTATAGTCAAGCCTGTGGCCGCGAACCGTCGAACGACGATCTCCGACATCGCCGCGCGTGCCGGCGTGTCCGTCAGCGCGGTCTCGTTCGCCCTGAACGACCGCCCCGGTGTGTCCGACGAGACCCGTGCTCGCGTGCGCGCGATCGCCCGCGAACTCGACTGGCAACCGCACACCGCAGCCCGCGCACTGGGCGGCGCCAAGGCCGGCTCGATCGGCTTCGTGCTGAACCGCCCGGCCCGCACCCTCGGCACCGAGTCGTTCTTCGGCGACCTGATCTCCGGCATCCAGCTCGGACTCGCCGGCACCCACGTCGGGATGAACCTGCTCGTGGCGCGCGACGCTGCCGAGGAACTCGAGACCTACCGGGCGTGGTGGCGTGGGCACCGCGTCGACGGGGTGGTCGTCATCGACCCGCGGCGCGACGACGACCGGTTGACCCTGCTCGCCGAACTCGGCATGCCCACGGTCGTCGTCGGGTCCCACCCGTC
Source organism: Curtobacterium sp. ABR8 (assembly GCF_057812125.1). NCBI lineage: Bacteria > Bacillati > Actinomycetota > Actinomycetes > Micrococcales > Microbacteriaceae > Curtobacterium > Curtobacterium sp. ABR8. The sequence continues at coordinate 1,322,843 of NZ_CM173818.1, read as the reverse complement.
GCCTGAGGGCTCCGCACCGAGCGTGTGGATCGACGACGGTGACGCGACGGACACCGTCCTGCGGTACCTGCACGCGCTCGGGCACCGACGCATCGCGCACGTCGCCGGGCGCCCCGAGTTCGAGCACACCGCCATGCGGATCGGCCGCGTCCGGGCGTTCGCCGCGGCCGAGGGGCTCGCCGACGCCGTGTCGATCCCGACCGACTACTCGGCCGAGGCCGGTGCGAGTGCGACCCGCACGCTGCTGTCCCGCAGCAGCCGACCGACGGCGATCGTCTACGACAACGACGTCCTGGCGGTGGCCGGGCTCGGGGTCGCGAGCGAGATGGGCGTCGCCGTGCCGACCGACGTCTCGATCGTGTCGTTCGACGACTCGGCGATGATCCAGCTGGTCCGGCCGTCCATCACCTCGCTGACCCGCGACACCGTGGAGCTCGGGCAGCGGGCGGCGACGCTCCTGCGCGCGCAGATCGACGCCGACGCGCCGCTGCCGTCACGCCCCGGGCCACCGCTGACACTGAGCGTCCGGGAGTCGACGGCGCGCGCCGGGTCCTGAGACGCCGCACCGGCGCTCCGCTGCGACACGCCCAGCGGGCGTCCGACCGAGGTCCACTGCGCGCGGCGGACTTGACTCCCGTTCGAACACACGTTCGAATACCGTCGTGGGACGGCGTCGCGAGAACCGGTGGCAGCCCCCGGAACACCCGGAGGTCGAACGTCCGCGCGCCTACTCGCTGTCCGAGGACGCCCGCGGGCCCGACGTCTGCCACGCCGTCACCCCGGTGCCGGTCTGGGCGTGGATCCAGTTCCCGACCTTCCACGTCCGGGTGAAGGCCTTCGCCAAGAGCTGGACCCGCGATGCCGTCATGGTCGAGTGGGCGCAGTTCGGACAGCAGGCGGACGCCTGGGTGTGGCGGTCCGCCGTGAAGCACCGCACCCTGCGCGCCGACCAGTCGGAACGCGCGATCCGGAGTCCGCAGAACGCAGCGCGTTGACTTCCGGTCGCACCCCGAGGATCGTTTGGCGAACACCGGTTCGGTAAGTAACTCACTGATCGAGGCATTCGTTCGAGTGCCGCTCCGGAACGAGGAGGCACCATGAAGAACACCGCGGTGCCGTCCTGGGTCGCCCACGTGCTCACCCCGCCCGAGGTCATCAGCGCCTACGTCGAGGCCCGGGTCAACGACCCCGCCCTGCTGTCGGGCGAGCACACGGAACCCACGTACGCCGACTTCCTCGGCGACGAGTAGACGGTCGTTCAGCGGCGTCGGCGTCGCGCCGAGAGCGTGACGCCGACGCTCGCAGCGGTGACGCACACCAGCGCCACCGTCTCCAGCACCGACAGCCCCTCGCTGAGCACCACGAGGCCGGCCAGCGCGGCGATCGCCGGGCCGAGGCTCTGCAGGACGCCGAACACCCGCGTCGGCATCCGCCGCAACGCCGCCATCTCGAGGGCGTAGGGCAGCACGCTCGACAACACCGCGACCGCACCGAAGACCAGCAGGAGCACGGGTTCGCGGACCACGCCGTCCACCGCGGACGTGAGCCCGAACGGCAGCGACACGAGCATCGCGACCACCATCGACACCACCAGGCCGTCGACCCCGGGGATCGCCGCGCCGACGTGCCGGTTCATCACGATGTAGCCCGCCCAGCACGCCGCCGCGAGCACGGCCCAGACGACCCCGCCGACCTCGGTCACGGCGCTCGGGCCGACCCCGAGCAGCACGACGCCGGCGAGCGCCAGGGCAGCCCAGAGCGCGTCCCGCCAGCGTCGGGTGTGCACGAGGGACAGGGCGAGCGGGCCGAGGAACTCGATCGTCACCGCGACCCCGATCGGGATGCTCGCGAACGCCAGGTAGATGAAGACGTTCATCCCGCCGAGCGCCAGCCCGAGACCGACGGCACCGACCCACTGCGCGCGGGTCCAGTGCCGGACGCGGGGACGGACGACCAGGGCGAGCACCACCGCACCGATGACGAGCCGGAGCGCCGCGGCCCCGACCGCGCCGACGTCGTCGAAGTGGGTCTTCGCGATCGCGGCGCCGAGCTGGACGGACACCATCGCGGTGAGGGCGAGCAGCGGAGCCGGGACCCGATCGGTGCCGCGGGCCTGGTTCATCCGCGCGCCCGGGTCATCCGAGGTACGCGAGCACGGCGAGGACGCGGCGGTGGTCCTCACCGGTGTCCTCGAGCGCGAGCTTGCCGAAGATGCTCGACACGTGCTTCTCGACGGCGCCGGTGCCGATGACGAGCGCGCGGGCGATGGCTGCGTTCGTGCGCCCCTCGGCCATCAGGCCGAGCACGTCGCGTTCACGAGGGGTGAGCGCGGCGAGGGGGTCGCGCCGACGGCTCATCAACTGCGTGACGACCTCGGGGTCGAGCACGGTGCCACCGGCCGCGATCCGGCGCACGGCGTCGTCGATCTCCTCGAGCCTGGTGACGCGGTCCTTGAGCAGGTAGCCGATGCCCGTCGCGCCGGCGGCGAGGACGTCTTCGGCGTAGGTGGCCTCGACGTACTGCGAGAGCAGGAGCACGCCCGTGCGCGGGGCGATCCGGCGGGTCTCGACGGCCGCGCGGACGCCTTCGTCGGTGAAGGTCGGCGGCATCCGGACGTCCATGACCACGACGTCGGGAGCGCCGTCGGGCAGCGTCGCGAGGAACGCGCGGGCGTCGGCGTACTGCCCGATGACGTCGATGCCGGCTTCGTCGAGCACGCGGGCCAAGCCCTCGCGCAGCAGGACGGCGTCGTCGACGACGACGGCCCGGATGCGTGCTGCATCCGGGCCGTCTGTCATGCCGACCAGCCTAGTGGGAGCGCGGGCGCTCCCGTGGGGTCACGACCGCGGGTTCGCCGTCGTGGGGACGCCGTTCAGGGCGCCGAGCGGGATGCGGGCCGTGGCCTCGGTGGGTCCGCCCTCGGGGCTCGCGACGACCAGGTCGCCGTCGAGCGCGCGCATCCGGCCGATCAGGCCCTCGATGCCGTGGCCCTGCTGGGGTCGGGCGCCACCACGGCCGTCGTCGGTGACGCTGACGGTCAGGTACCAGAGCCCGGAGGCGTCGACCACGAGCCCGAGGTACACCCCGGCGGTCGTCGCACCGGCGTGCTTCATGGTGTTCGTCAGGAGCTCGCTCACCGTGAAGTACACGTTGCGCTGGATCTCCGTCGCGAGCTCGAGGCCCTCGGGCAGACGGACGTCGAGGCCGACCGGGATCGGCGTGCGGGCGACGAGCGCCTCGAGGGCCGCCACGAGCCCGCGGTCGAGCAGGATCGGCGGGGCGAACCCGCGGGACAGCGCACGCAGTTCGTCGAGGGCGTCCTGCGCGTGCTCCGATGCCTCGCCGATCAGCTGCTTCGCCTTCTTCGGGTCCTTTTCGAACGCGCGCTCGGCGGCGGACAGGTCCATCCGGAGCCGCACCAGGCGCTGCTGGGGGCCGTCGTGCAGGTCGCGCTCGATCTGGCGCAGCGCCTGTCCCTCGGCGGTCACCGCACCGGCACGTGAGGCCTGCAGTCCGGCGACGCGCTGCTCGAGCTGCTCCGCACGGAACCCGCCGAGCAGGCCGAAGTCCACCCAGTAGTGCGCGATGACCGAGCCGCGGGCCCACAGCGGGAACAGCACGACCGAGGCCGCCATCGACAGCAGCCCGAGGAACCCGATGCCCGTGGCGAACCCGATGCCGTCCGGGAAGTACCCGGACCGGACGTTGTTGAGCAGGAACAACCCGCCGACGGCGATCGGCCAGAGGAACCCGGCGAGCAGGATCGCTCCGGCCCCGACGGTCACCAGGGCGACGAGCGGGTACACGACCGCTGCGTGCAGCAGGTAGAGCCAGTAGTGCGGGTTGGCGACCGCGGACCCCGTGCGCGTCCACCAGTTCTGCTGCCAGCGGGGCGTCCAGTCCACCGGCCGGATCGGACGCCGGTCTGCCCATCCGATGCGGAGCTTCTCGAACTGTCCGAGCCACCGCGCCACGAACAGCGCGATGAAGAACATCAGCAGCACGAACGGGTTGAACAGGTCGCGGAAGCCTCCACCGAAGATCGCTGCGGGGAACGCGACGTACAGGGTGCACAGCAGCACGGCCGTCAGGGCCATGTAGCCGAAGTCGCGCGGCAGGCGCTTCCAGGACTCGCGGTAGAACGCACCGGCGGTCATGCCGGAACCCGGACCGCGGCCGTGGCCGCCGACGGGTGCCGATCCGTTCGGCGGGGTCGCGCCCCACGACGCCGGCGGCGTCTGCTGGTCGTGCTGTCGCGGGTACTGCGGCATCGGCTTGGTGGCTCCAGGTGGGACGGAGTCGCCCAGCGGCACGGTCTGGGCCTGGTCGGGCGAGGGCGTGACGTCGTCCAGCGGGACGGTTCGCGCCTGGTCGAGGCGGTCGGTGTCGGTCATGACTCCAGCCTCGCGATCACGGGGCCGTTCCCCCATCCTGCCCCCTCCCCAACCCGGGTGGGGTTATCCCCCCTCTGCACAGATCGCCCGAGGTCGACCGTCGCGGGGCGATCCGCACGACATGCTCGTGGTGATGGGCGACGCACTCCGAGCACTGATCGACGCCGTCGGCCTCGAGGTCGGCTCCGGCGAGGAGATCCGATCCGACGACGACCACTGGACGCTCGATCTCGATCCTGGTCGAGCAGCACCCGACGACGTCGATCGGCTCCGACCCCGGGCGGAGAGCCCCACCTCGCACTGCTCCTTCGTACGACTTCCCGCACGAGGCCTTGTTCGCCGACACCGGTGTCGTCGTCGGATCGGCGACGCTCGGGCCGTTCGCTGCCGAGGTCCTCGCGCTCCCGCCGATCGCCACCACGCAGCCCGCGGGCTTCCCCTCGGCGGACGTCGTGCTGGCGCTGCGTCACGTCGGTCACCTCGACGGCGGCCGGTGGCACGGCGTGCAGCAGGATGCACTCGCGCGACTCGTGGTCACGACCGTCCTCCACGACAACCCGCCGCCGTTCCTTCGCGACAACAGCCTGGCAAGGGTCCTCGACCGGCTCTTCGACGCTACGGGCGGACACTCGACCGCGGATCTGCTCGACGGCGTCCGTATGTCGGTGCGCACGCTCGAACGTCGGTGCACCGAGACCGCGGGCTGCACGCCGGCCCAGCTCGGGCGGTGGTTCCGGCGAGGTCGCTGCACGCTTCGGCTTCAGCACCACCGCCTCCATGCGACGCGCGCTGCAACGGGTCCGCGCACCGGAGACCGACCTCCCTCGGCGCTTCTGACGGTTCTGGTCCACGGATCCCGCGGTTCCCGAACCAGGGCCGTCAGCCGCCCGGACAGATCGTGCTTCCCCCGCCGCACGACGAGCGCGTAGTGTGCGGGCATGCAGAACACCACGGGGGTTCGGGTGGTCTCGGCCGCGGCAGTCGTCGCAGCGGTCGTGTTCGGGGCGCGCGGCCTGGTGGGGACGATCTGGCTCGCGTCGTGGGACCTGCCGAACGGGCTGCTCCTCGCCGCCACGGCGCTCGCCGGGCTGGCAGCTGCGGTCGTGCTCGTCGCAGCGGTGCGCGCTCGGGACCGCCGGGCGCTCGCGTTCGCGGTGTCGGTCCTGGCGTTCGCGCTCCTGTGGCCGGCGCCGGGCTGGGCCACCGAGGTGCTCCTCGTGGTCGCGCAGGGTGCGCTCGTGGCGTTCGGTGTGCTCACCGTCCGGAACGAGGACGGCGTGCAGCGGGCCTTCGGCTGGGTCGTCACCGTGGCGGCGTCGCTGTGGTTCGTCGCGGCGCTCCTGTCCAACACGGTGCTGATCCTGGCGACCCCACAGGAGGCGCTGGGCATCGTGCTGGCCGTCCCGGGGCTGCTGCAGACCGTGGCGTACCTGGCGGCGACGGTGCTCGTCGCCGTCCCGCTCCTGCGTCCGGTCGGCCGGGGCGCGAACGCCCTGTGGGTCTCAGCCGAGGTGCGCTGACGCCACACGGACGCCGACCCCGCAGCTGCGCCGACCCCGCAGCTGCGCCGAGCCTCCGTGCGCCCCTCAGCCGACCCGTGCCGCCAGGCGCTCGGACCGGCGGACGGCCTGCTCGGCCGGGTCGGGTACCGGCGCGGCCTGGATGAGCCGGCGCGTGTAGGGGTCCTGCGGCGACCGGAGGATGGCGTCGCGGGTCCCCTGCTCGGCGACCTCCCCGCCGTGCAGCACGACGACCCGGTCGCACAGCGTGTCGACCACGGCCAGGTCGTGCGTGACGAACAGGCACGCGAAGCCCAGGCGCTCCTGCAGTTCCCGGAAGACGTCGAGCACCCGCGCCTGCACCGAGACGTCGAGGGCGCTCGTGGGCTCGTCGGCGATGAGCAGTGCGGGGTCGAGCGCGACCGCGCGGGCGATCGCGACGCGCTGCCGTTGCCCGCCGGAGAGCTCGTGCGGGAAGCGCTCACGGTACCCGCCGTCCAGGCCGACGTCGGCGAGCAGCCGGTCCACCCGTTCGTCGATCTGCGCCGACGGCAGGCGCAGGACCTGCCGGAGCGGCTCGGCGACGGTCTGTCCGACCGTGTACCGCGGGTTGAGCGACCGGAGCGGGTTCTGGAAGACCACACCGACGTGTCGCCGCATCTCGCGACGAGCTGCTCGCCGGGCGACCGCCACGTCGGTGCCCTCGACGACGACCGATCCGGACGTGATCGGTGCGAGTCCCACGGCCGCGCGGCCGATGGTGGTCTTGCCGCTGCCGGACTCCCCCACGAGTCCGACGATCTCACCGCGACCGACCGTGAAGGACACGTCGTCGACCGCGCGGAACCGCCCGCGCAGCGCACCGCCGTACTCGACCACGAGGTGCCGGACGTCGAGGACGACCGAGGGGGCCTCCGTGACGGGGTCGACCCGGGCCTCCTGGCCGGACCCGGTGCCCATGCGTGGGACCGCAGCGAGCAGGTCGCGGGTGTACTCGGCGGACGGCGCGGCGAAGACCGCGGCGACGGTGCCCGTCTCGACGACGCGACCGCGGCGCATGACGACCACGCGGTCGGCGATGTCGGCGACGACGCCCATGTCGTGGGTGATGAGGAGGATCGCGGTGCCGGTGCGTTCCCGCAGCGCACGCAGGACGTCGAGCACCTCGGCCTGCACCGTGACGTCGAGTGCGGTCGTCGGCTCGTCGGCGATGAGCAGGTCGGGGTCGGCGGCGAGCGCCATCGCGATCATCACGCGCTGCGCCTGTCCGCCGGAGAGCTCGTGCGGGTACTGGCCGAGTCGGCTTTCGGGTTCCGGCACCTCGACGGCGCGCAGGAGTTCGAGCGATCGTTCGCGGACGGCGGCGCGGTCGTGCGAGGCGTCGGCGCGGCGGACGGCCTCGGCCAGCTGGAACCCGACGGTGAACACCGGGTTGAGCGCGGCCGACGGGTCCTGGAAGACCATCGACACGCTGCGGCCCCGGACCCCGCGCAGGGTGCGCTCGTCGGAGCCGATGACCTCGAGGTCGCCGAGCCGGATGCTGCCGGAGGCGCGCGCGCCGTCGGGGGCGATCCCCATCGCCGTCATCGCGGTCATGCTCTTGCCCGACCCGGACTCCCCGACGACGGCGACGACCTCCCCGCGGCCGACGGTGAACGAGGCGTCGTCGACCGCGCGGACCTCGGCGCCGTCGACGTCGAAGGTCACGGACAGGTGGTCGACGGTCAGGACGTCGGTCATGGGGTCTCCGAACGGTCGGTGTGGTCGCGGGCGGCCTTGAACGCCTCCCACTCCTCGAGCATCTTGCGGTGGTACCCCTGCAGCCACTGCATGTAGTCGCGGCCGTTGAGCAGGCGCTCGCGGACCTCGGCGTCGACGTCGCCCTCGCCGGTGCGGCCCGCGGCCTCGACGACGGTGAGTCCGCGGCCGATGATGTCGCGCTGCCGGTCGAGGTACTTCCGCTCGCTCGCGAGCCAGGAACCCCAGACGTCCGCCTCGGCACGGAAGTAGTGGCTGCGTTCGCCGGCGACGATGTGGCGCTTCACGAACCCCGAGTCGACGAGCCGTCGCGTGGCCATCGACACCGAGCCCGAGCTGGCGCCGAGGGCGTCCTGCAGGTCGGCGGAGGACGAGTGCGGCGCGCGGGTCATCATGAGGTAGCCGAGCACGCGGGCGTCGGTGAGGGGCATGCCCGCACCGTCGTTGAGCATCAGGGCGAACTCCTCGACGAACGCCTGCCGCTCGGGTTCGAGCACGACGTCGTCGTGCCCGACACCGTCGTCCCGACCGTCGACGCCGCTCACGGTGCCAGCCCCGCCGCGACTTCGGGCGACTCGGTCGGGATCGTCCACGGTTCCTCGGTCATGCCGCCACCGGCGCGGATCGACCGGACGGTACCGTCGGCGTCGCGCGTGAAGGTGATGTCCTCGTCGATCGAACCGAAGCGGTTGCCGTGCGTCATCCGGAGCGTGTCCGCGTCGACGACCTCGAGCCGGGTGGGGGTGTCGAGCGGTTCGGGTCCGGACGGGTCGACCTCGACGAGCCGGTCGCCGATGCGGGCGATGTCGCTGACGCCCCACGGGTTGGCGAAGCGGCCGGTGTACGCGGCGGTGTCGACGTCGTCGGGCACGGGGGTGCCGGGCGCGGACGCGTCCGCCGCGGCGTCGAGCATCTGCACGACGGCGGTGGCGATGAGGGTGGCGGGTCCGGCGGCAGCGCTCGTCATCACGGAGACGACGAGGCCCGATGCCGGGTCGAACAGCGACTGCGTGATGTGTCCGGGGAACCCGCCGGAGTGGCCGCGGACCTCACGGCCTCCGATGCGGTCGACGATGAAGCCGGCGCCGTACCCGCGGGCGGCCGGGTCGTCGGTGGCGCTCCAGGCCTTGCGCTGCGCGAGGCGCTTCGAGTGGTCGTCGAGCAGGCTGCCGTGCCCGATGACGTGCTGCGAGAAGTACCTGACCAGGTCGGAGGCGGTGCCGTGGAACCCGGTGGCGGCGGCCATCGCGCGGGTGTCCACGTGGTCGATGCGCTGCCGGCGCCGCGCGGTGTGGAACCCGGTGTACCCGACCACGAAGTCGTCGGCACGGGTGGGGTCCCAGTCCGGGCCGGTGTTGCGGAGTCCCAGGGGTTCGGTGATGGACTCGCGGACGAAGTCGTTGTAGGACCGGCCGGAGACCGCGGCGATGACGAGTCCGAGCAGCGAGTAGCCGAGGTTCGAGTAGTTGAAGGACGACCCGGTGGGGACCTTCTGACCGCGGTCGAGCACGAGCGCCAGCAGCTCCTGCTCGTCGGGGAACGGCCGCAGGAGCGACCAGTAGTCGCCGTCGTGGCCGTCGCGGATGACCCCGGCGCCCATCTCCATGAGCTCCCGGATCGTGGCGTCGGCGAGCGGGGAGCCGCCGTCGACGAGGGCGGGGATGTACGTGCCGACGGTGTCGTCGAGCCGGAGCGACCCGCGCTCGGCGAGCTGGAGCAGGGCCGTCGCGGTGAAGGTCTTCGAGTGCGAGGCGATGCGGAACAGGTCGGTGGTGGTCAGGCGACGCCCGGCCTCGACGTCGGCGTAGCCCCAGGCTTCGTCGAACAGCACCTCGCCGCCGAACCCGATGGCGACCTGCACGCCGGGCACCCGGAGCTGCCAGACCTTGTACGACACCCACTCGTGGACGTAGGGCAGGGTCTTCCGGTACGCGGAGAGGGTGTCGGTCACGGTGGTCCTTTCGAGAACGGTTCTGCAGCGAGTCTGGCGCGTCGGCCGCGGCGGTGCCCGCCGCGACGCGGCGCGCGCCGTGCGTGTCAGCGCCGCCGCGGGTCGAGCGCGGCGCGCAGCGTGTCGCCGAGCGCGATGACGGAGAGCACGGTCACGGCGAGGAACGTGGCGGGTGCGATGAGCATGTGCGGGGCGCGGAGGAACTGCGAGGTCGCGGCGGAGAGCTGCAGTCCCCACGAGATCGCGGGGCTCTCGAGCCCGATGCCGAGGTAGGTCAGCGACGACTCGGACACGATGACGCCGCCGACGGTGATCGTCGCGAGCACGAGCAGCGGCGAGATCGACGACGGCAGGACGTACCGGGTGGTGATCCGCCAGGTGGACAGCCCCATCGTGCGGGCGGCGAGCACGAACTCGGCGTTCCGCACGCTGCGGACGCTCGACCGCACGAGCCGGGCCATCGTCGGCCACCCGAACAGTGCGAGCACGAGCGACACGGTGAGCACCGAGCGCTCCCCCACGCTGTTGAGCACCACGACGGCGCCGAGCAGGAACGGGAAGCCGAGGAACACGTCGGTCAGGCGGGCGAGCACGGCGTCGACCCAGCCGCCGACCATGCCCGCGATCGTCCCGACGACGACGGCGACCATGCCGGCGAGCACGGTGGTGAGCACCGCGACGGCGATCGACGACCGGGTGCCGTACACGACGTTGGCGTACACGTCGCAGCCCTGCAGGTCGAAGCCGAACGGGTGCCCGCCGGTCGGCGAGGCGCCGCTCTGCCCGAGGTCGCACACCCGGGGGTCGCCGTGGCCGAACAGTCCGGCGAACAGCTGCGGGAACGACGCGACGAGCAGCACGACGACCAGGACCGAGGCGGGTACCCAGAAGCCGGGGGTGCGGGCCGCAGCCAGCAGGGGCCGGCGGCGACCGCCGACGACGGGTTCGACGGTGGCGCTGAGCGCTGAGGTGGTCATGCGGCTGCTCCGGTCCGGACGCGGGGGTCGAGGGCGGCGTGCAGCAGGTCGACGAGCACGCTCGTGACGAGGAACACCAGGATGAGCGCGGTCGAGATGCCGACGACGACCGCGCCTTCGTGCGACCGGATGCCCTGGAACAGCAGGTTGCCGACGCCGGGCAGGTTGAAGATGCCCTCGATGATCACGGTGCCGCCCATCAGGTACCCGAGGTCGGTCGCCAGGTAGGTGGCGGTGGGGATGAGCGAGTTCCGCATCACGTGCACGCCGACGATCCGACCGGGCGCGAGCCCCTTGGCCCGTGCGGTTCGGACGTAGTCGGCGTCGAGCGTCTCGATCATCGAGGTGCGGGTGAGGCGGGACACCGCGGCGAGGCCGAACAGCGCGATGACGAACGCCGGCAGGATGTACGCCGTCGGCCAGCCCGCGGTGACGCCGGCGACCGGGAACCAGTGCAGCCGCACCGAGAACACCAGCTGCAGGGCGACCCCGAGGACGAACACGGGGATCGCGCCGACGACGATGGTGCCGACCAGGACCGTCTTGTCGAGGGCGGTGCCGCGCCGCAGGGCGGAGAGCACCCCGAGCCCGATGCCCAGGACGATCTCGAGGGCCCAGGCGGTGAGCGCCAGGGTGATCGTGACCGGCCAGCGCGACGCCATCTGCTCGCCGACGGACTGCCCGTTGAAGTCGGTACCGAAGTCGCCGCGGAACAGCCCGCCGAGGTACTGCACGTACTGCAGCCAGAGCGGCTGGTCCAGGTGGTACTCGGCGCGGAGCGTGCGGACGACCGCGTCGCTGAGCGGTCGCTCGCCGCCGAGCGCCTTGATCGGGTCGCCGGGCAGCGCGAAGGTCATCGCGTAGATGAGGAACGTCACCCCGAGGAACACGATGGCCAGGCCGCCGAGCCGGCGACCGACGGCGAGCGTCGGACGCATCACGCGCCTCCCGACCTGCTCGTGGTGACCAGGGGCGGACGGGAGGCGCGGGCCGGGTCCGACACGTGGCTCGCGCAGGCGAGGATCGCCCCGTACTGCACCCCCACCAGTTTCCGCACCGGGATCGGCTGGGCGTCCGTGGACGCGTCCGCCTGCCAGCGCGCGTACCGCTCCACCAGGCGGTCGCACAGGCGCCGGAGCGGCGCGGACGCCGTGCCGGCGGTGGTCTCCGCCTCGACCGCACGGAGCAGCATGCCGCCGTAGCGCAGTCGGAAGCAGCGGACCAGGTCCTCGCAGCCGAAACGCTCCGCGACCGTGGCCATCCGCTCGGCCGGCTCGCGGTCGGCGCGACGGCGGTCCGTGTCGGCCGTGCTGACGAGCATCGGCACGAAGGCGCGCGAGGCCTCGAGGAACGGCGACTCGATCGACAGCATCGGCGACGCCTCGTCGAGGAGCTGCTGGAGTTCCTCGCCCGAGGCACCGAGCTCGGCGGAGCAGCGCCGGAGCAGGTCGGCGTACGACTCGTCGGTCGGGGTCTGGTCGTCGGCGTCCGGATGGCTCCAGTACGGCAGTTCGGCGACCATGCACAGCGCCCCGTGCCGCATCGCCCACGCTGCGCTCGACGCGCCGTGGATGTGCTCGCCCGGATCGACCCCGAGTCCTTCGAGGTAGTCGTACGCGGTCTCGATCCCGTCCATCGCGAACACCGCGGGGGCGAGTGCACGCAGGAACGGCGACTCCGGCTCCCCGGTGTCGAGCGGCAGCCCGAGCGCGGCCGGTACCGCGTGCAGGGTGTCGACGACGTCGGGCAGGTCCTCGGACAGGTAGTAGTAGACCCCGCCCATCTCGCCGTTGTGCAGCGACACCAGCAGGTCCGGCTCGGTGTCGTCGATGAGCCGCATGAACGCGAGCGTCTCGGGCAGCACCTGGTCGAAGTACACCGACCGGTAGCTGTTCGGGAACGTCCACTCCACCTGGCTGTCCGGGGCCGGGCGGTAGAAGTGCCGCGAGTAGAACACCCGGTCGTGCGGGTCGTGGAACCAGGCCTCGTTGAGCCGCATGCCGTCCGGGTCGATCGTCGGGACGATGTGCCAGGTGACGTCGAGCGCACGGGCCTCGTCGTCGGTGGTCATCGTCTCGGCGAGGTGCAGGGCCGTCCACGAGCCGATCGGTTCGTTCGGGTGCACGCCGCCGACCACGACGGCGGCGTGCGACCCGGTGCCGATCCGGTAGGAGTGCAGCGGTTCACCGAGCCGGCTGGTGCCGATCCGGGTGACCGTGACCCGGTCCGGGTGGGCCGCGGCGAGCGCGTCGAACCGGGCGTGCAGGTCGTCGACGAGCGGGAAGCCGTCGCGGTCGGGGACCTCGGCCGCCAGACGGAGGATGGTGCGCTGGTCCATGCGGTGCCCTACTTCACGGCGATCTGCGTGACGACCGGGCTGCCGGCGACCGCGGGGAGCTTCGTGACCTTGTCACTCGTCACGTAGGAGTACTTGTCGAAGAAGGTCGGGACGACGGGGAAGTCCTCGAGCACGGCCTCCTGCGTCTTCGTGTAGTACTCGTTCGCCTCGTCCTGGGACCCGGCCGAGTCGGCCTTCGCGAGCAGGGCGTCCACGGTGTCGGACTGGTAGTACCCGGTGCAGGGTGCGCAGCCGCCGGCCGTGGTGAACAGGGCGCGGAGGGTGTTCTGCTGGCTGATGTACAGCGCGCCCCAGTGGCCGAAGTGCGGGCCGGCGACCTTCTTGTCCGTCAGCTCGGAGTAGTACGAGGCCCAGTCGGTGGTGGCCTTCGCGACGGTGTCGACGCCCAGGTTCTGCCGGATCTGGTTGGCGTACGCCTCGTAGAGCGAGTCGAGGCCGCTGCCGCCGGGGTAGACGAGGGTGATCGTGCCGTCGAAGCCGCCGGACTTCGCCAGGAGCTTCTTGGCCGCGGCGGGGTCGAACTCGCACGCCTCGCCGCAGATGCCCTCTTCCGTGCCGGACATCGACGGCGGCGTGAGCGCGGTGGCGGGGTCGTACAGGCCGCCGTAGATGGCGGTGTTCACCTCGTCGCGGTCGATCGACATCGAGATCGCGCGTCGGACGTCGGGGTCGGAGTACCGGTCGTCCCAGAGCGGGAACCCGAGGTAGTCGATGCCGGGGGCGTCGAAGGAGTGCAGGCGGTCGCCGAAGTCGGCCTCCGCGCTGGTCATCTTGTCGGTCGGCAGGAACAGCACGTCGGCGTTGCCCGCGAGGACGTCGGTGTAGGCGGTGTTCATGTCGGAGTAGCTCCGGAACGTGACGTCCTTCGTGACCGGCTTCGTCCCCTCGTAGTCCTTCCACGCGGTGACGGTGAACTCCTTGTCCGCCTTCCACGCCGACTGCATCTCGTAGGGGCCGTTGCCGATCGGCTTCTTGTCGTACGCCTTCAGGTCGTCGTACGCGGCGGACGGCATCGGGTAGAACGCCGTCTGGGCCTGGCTGAGCTGGAGCGGGAACTGGCTGTCGGCGTGGGTGAGCGTGACCGTGAAGGTGTCCTTGCCGGTGACCTTGAGCCCCGACATCTCCTTCGTCTTCGGGGTGCCCTTCGCCGGGTTGAGGTCCGTGTACCCGACGATCGCGGCGAGCTGCCCGCTGTTCTCCCACGCGTTCGGTCCGTAGGCGACGTGGTTCCAGGCCGTCACGTAGCTCTCCGGGGTGACGGCCTCGCCGTTCTGGAACGTCCAGCCGTCCCGGAGCGTGATGGTCCACGTGGTGGCGTCGTCGCTCTCGACGCTCTTCGCGGCGACGTCGTGGAGCTCGCCCTTCGCGTCGGTCTGCGTCAGCGGTGCGAACAGGCTCTGCACCTGGTCGAACGCGACGGTCTGTCGTCCGGGCGTCAGGTGGTCGGGCTCGCCGGTGGCGTACACCAGGCTCGATCCGCCGTCGGAGTCGGCCGTGCCGCTCGCCGAACAGCCGGTCACCACGAGTGCCAGCGTGGCCGCCGTGGCCAGCGTGGCGATGGTCCTGCGTCGCATGGGGTCTCCTCCGGGTCGTCGTTGATGAGTGAAGCTAGGCCCGCAGCGACCCCCGGCACAATGCTTCTTTCAATGAACTCTGAAACTTTTACCGGTCTGAAACACTCGCGAAACGACAGGTGTCGCGCTCGGCCGGAGCCGTGTGCCACGCTCGGATCATGCGGCACACACCCCACTTCCTGATGACGGACGTCGACGAGGTCAAGCGCCTGGTCGCGGGCAACCCGTGGGCCACGATCGTGTCGCACACCGACGCCGGGATCGTCGCGTCGCACTACCCGTTCCTGCTCGAGGCGCCCGGGCCGGACGACGACCCCGGCGAGATCGTGCTCGTCTCGCACGTCGGCCGTCCGGACGAGGTCGCGCACGAACTCGGCCGCCACGAGGTCCTGGTCGTGGTGCAGGGTCCGCACGGGTACGTGTCCCCCGCCTGGTACCCGCCGGAACAGTTCGTGCCCACCTGGAACCACGTCACCGCACACCTGTGGGGCACGCCGGAGCTGCTGTCCGACGACGAGAACTTCCGGGTGCTCGGCGAGCTCGTCGACCACTTCGAGCGTGTCATGCCCGAGCCGGTGTCCCTCGAGATCGACGAGGAGACCGCACGCCGGATGGCGAAGGGCACCGTGGGCATCCGCATCCGGATCACCCGGTTCGACGCCCGCGCGAAGCTCTCGCAGAACAAGGCGCCCGAGGTCGTCGACCGGATCATCGCCGGCCTGCGCGGCGACGGCCCCTACGCGTCGCCGGCGCTCGCCGACGAGATGGAACGAGCGCACGCTGCGCGCGCTGACGACCGGGAGGAACGGTGACGGAGATCCTGCTCAGGACCGTCCGCAGGGTGGGCACCTCCGGGGCCCCTGCCGACGTCCGCATCGCCGACGGCCGGGTCGCCGAGATCGCGCCGGCCGGCACGCTCGACCCTTCGGGACCCGACACGGAGGTCGTCGAGACCGCCGGCGCGTGGCTCGGCCCCGGCCTCCGCGACCACCACACGCACTTCGACCAGTGGGCCCTGGTGCGCCGCCGCGTCGACGTCTCCGGCTGCGACTCGGCGGAGTCGACCGCCGACCTCCTCGCAGCGGTCGCGCGGACCGGGGTGCCGGACCGCGTGCTGATCGGACACGGCTACCGCGACGGGTTGTGGCCGACCCCCGCACGACGCGAGCTGCTCGACCAGGCCGCACCGGGCCTCCCGACCGTCGTCATCAGCGGTGACCTGCACGCGGTCTGGTGCAACGCCCTCGCGCTCGCCCACTTCTCCGCGCTCGTCGGCCGCTCGCTCGAGGCGGGTGCCGACGGGGTCCTGCGCGAGCAGGACGCCTTCGACGTGACCGGTGCGCTCTCGCAGGTGCCGGACGACCTGCTCGACGGGTACGTCGCCGACGCGGTGGAGGCCGCTGCCGCCCGCGGCGTGACGGGCATCGTCGACCTCGAGATGCGCTTCGGCCTCGACCGCTGGGCGCGCCGGATCCACGCCGGCACCGACGCGCTCCGGGTGGCGTCCGGGGTCTACCCGGCGGAACTCGACGCCGCGATCGACCGCGGGCTCCGCACCGGCGACGTCGTCGACCGGACCCGCGGCCTGCTGACGATGGGGCCGTTCAAGGTCGTCACCGACGGGTCCCTCGGCACCCGGACCGCGGCCATGACCGACGGGTCCGGCGTGCTCGCGTGGGAGTTCGACGACCTCGTGGCCGTCACCCGCCGGGCCGTCGACGCCGGACTCGTCCCCGCGATCCACGCGATCGGCGACCGGGCGAACACCCTCGCGCTCGACGTCTTCGAGGCCGTCGGCGCCCGCGGCACCATCGAGCACGCGCAACTGCTCGTCGACACCGACGTCGACCGGTTCGCCAGGCTCGGGGTGGCCGCCTCGGTGCAGCCCGAGCACGCCATGGACGACCGCGACATCGCCGACCGGCACTGGGCCGGCCGCACCGACCGGGCGTTCGCGTTCGCGTCGCTCGCCCGAGCCGGAGCCCGACTGCTGCTCGGGTCGGACGCCCCGGTGGCGCCCCTCGACCCGTGGGTGTCGATGGCCGCGGCCGTCGGGCGCGACCGCGACGGCCGCGACCCCTGGCACCCCGCCGAACGGCTCTCGGCGCTCGCCGCGTGGCGGGGGTCGACGGACGGACGGGTCAGCGTGGCCGTCGGCGACGTCGCGGACCTCGTGCTCGTCGGGTCGGACCCGCTCACGGCGTCGTCGTCCGCGTTGCGTTCGATGCGGGTGCTCGCGACCGCGATCGCCGGGCGGTTCACGTACTGCGAACTCTGAGCTCTCGGTTCTGAGGCGCGCTACTTCTGGTCCTTCGGGCACCAGTAGAGCTTCCGACCGGCCATGTCCGCCATCCGGATCTCGGTGCCGCACACCCGGCACGGCTCGCCCTGCCGGTGGTAGACCCAGTGGCGGTCCTTGCGCGAGCGCAGGGCCTTCTTGTGGTCGGCCTCGGACAGGTCGTCCATCGTCATCATCAGGCCGTCACGGACGCCGTCGTGCAGCAGCTTCGACCAGTCCGCCCAGAGCGCCTTCGCCTGCTTGACGGTGATCTTCTTGCCCGGCTTGTACGGGTCGATCCGCTGCCGGAAGAGCAGTTCGGCACGGTAGATGTTGCCGATGCCGGCCACGACCGACTGGTCCATGAGCAGCTGCCCGATGGCGACGTTGCGCTTCCGGACGTTGTCGACGAACACCTTCTCGGCCTCGGGGCCGTCGTCGTTCATCGGGTCGGGGCCGAGCTTGTCGAGGGCGCGCTGCACCTCGGCCGGCGTCTCCACGACGCACGCGGTCGGGCCGCGCAGGTCGGCGACGGTGTCCTCGGTCAGGATCCGGACGCGCACCTGGCCGACGGGGTCCGGGGGGAAGGACTCGATCGGGTCCTCCGCCTTCTCCTGCTCGGCCATCCGGTAGCGGGCCAGCCGCGGTGCGCCGATCGAGCTGAGCGACTCTTCGCGGTCGTCGTCGTCCGACAGCGCCTCGGCGGTGGAGATCACCCCCGCGAAGTCCCACGCGCCGTAGAGGCCGAGGTGCACGCGGAGGAACAGGTCGCCCTCGAACTCGAGGAACATCTGCTTCGCCACCGCCCGGGCAGCGATCATCCGCTTGCCGTCGAGCTGCGCGGCCCCGGCGGCGAACCGCCCCTGCGGACTGGACACCTCGCAGCGCTTGCCGACGAAGTGCCGGGTGAACTGGTTGGCGATTCGGTGGACGGAGTGACCCTCGGGCATGGGACCTGTCTACTCGGCCGAGCCGTCGATCTGCTTGCCGGCGATGTGCCCCGTCTGCTCGTACTCGGCGAGCTGCGCGATGCGGCGGGCGTGACGCTCCTCGCCCGAGAACGGCTCGGCGATGAACAGGTCGACGAAGCGGATCGCTTCGTCCTCGGTGTGCTGGCGGGCACCGATCGAGATGACGTTGGCGTCGTTGTGCTGCCGCGCGAGGAGCGCGGTCGACTCGTTCCAGACGAGCGCTGCGCGGACGCCCTCGACCTTGTTCGCGGCGATCTGCTCGCCGTTGCCGGAGCCGCCGAACACGACGCCGAGCGCCTGGACACCGGCGCGCTGGTCCTGCACCACGGCGTGCGCGGCGTTGATGCAGAACGAGGGGTAGTCGTCGAGCGCGTCGTACTCGGTCGGTCCGTGGTCCACGACCTCGTGCCCGGCTTCCGACAGGTGCGTCGCGAGGGTCTGGTTGAACTCGAGGCCGGCGTGGTCCGTTCCGAGGTGGATGCGCATGGAACCGATCCTATTCCTGCGGCTACTGCCCCCGGACCACCACGACGACGTACCGGGTGGACCCGTCGCCCGGGTTCCGGTAGACCACGTCGGCGGGGTCGCCGAGCTCGATCCGGTCGCCCGCGGCGAGCCGCGTCGACTCGCCGCCGACGACGAGTTCGAGCACGCCGTCGACCACCCAGATGCAGTGGCGCAGGAACGCGTAGGCGGACGCCGGGTAGGCCACTTCGCGGCCGGCCGGGAGGCGCACCTCGGTGACGTCAGCGGGGAAGGCCGCGCTCGAGACCGGACGGCGGCGGTACCCGGTGTCGGGATCGGTCCAGGACTCGGCGGTCGCGCCGCGTTGGATGCCGCGTGCGTCGTCGGGATCGGTCGCCCTGGGCACCTCGTGCTCGAGGGCCTCGTCGAGGAGCTGCGAGATCGTCAGGCCGAAGGCGCCGGAGAGCCGCCCGAGGATCGTCGCGGTGGGGCTGGAGACCCCGCGCTCGACGCGGTTGATCATGGCGCGGGAGACGCCGGACTCCTCGGCGAGCTCGGTGAGGCTCCACTTCCGTTCGGTCCGGAGGCGCTGGAGTCGCTCGCCGAGGGCCCGTTCCGCGAGGCCCGGCTCGTCGTCTACGATGTGAGACATGACGACAGCATATGCGACGAACGGGGTCGTGGTCCGCGACTGCACCCCGGCCGACCTCGACGTCGTGCACGCCCTGCACGTCGACGCCGTGCTGCACTCCACCGCCATCTGGCAAGAGGAGCCGCACCCGCGCGCGTACTTCGACACCTGGCTGGCCGAACGGCAGGGCGACGGGTACCCCGTGCTCGTCGCCGAGGTCGACGGCACCGTCGCCGGGTACGCCACGTACTCGCAGTGGCGGCCGCACCACGGGTACCGCCTGACCGTCGAGCACAGCGTCTACGTGGTCGAGTCGTTCCGCGGCCGGGGCATCGCCTCGACCCTGATGCGGTCCCTCGTCGAGCGGGCGACCGCCGAGGGCCGGCACGTCATGATGGCGGGGATCTGCAGCACGAACACCGGATCGATCGCCCTGCACGAGAAGCTCGGGTTCAGCACGGTCGCGGTCGTGCCCGAGGTCGGACGCAAGTTCGACCGCTGGCTGGACCTGACGCTCATGCGCCTGCCCCTCGCCTGACGGGACGGACGTGGCGGTGGCGAGCCGCGCCTCCCGTCAGTCGGTGGTGTCGAAGACCGGGCCGACGGTGCGCGAGCGCTTGAGCTCGAAGAAGCCGGGGTACTTGGCCACGGCGACGACGCCGTCCCACAGGTCGAGCGCTTCCTGCCCCTTGGGTGCCGGGGAGATGACCGGTCCGAAGAACGCGGTGCCGGCGACCGCGATGACGGGCGTGCCGACGTCCTGTCCGACCCGGTCGATGCCGTCCTGGTGGCTCGCGCGCACGGCGGCGTCGACCTCGTCCGTCCAGGCGTACTCGAGCAGGTCGGCGTCGAGACCGAGCTCGGCGAGCACGGCGGGGACGACCTGGTCGGGGTCCTGCTCCTGGCGGTGGTGGACGTGCTCGCCGAGGGCGTCGTAGAGCGGCTTGACGATGTCCTGGCCGAGCCGGAGCCGCGCCGCCGTCACGATGCGCGGGTAGACCTGACCCGCCTGCAGGCGCTCCTTGTAGGTGTCCGGGACGTCCTGGTCCTCGTTGAGGACGAACAGGCTCATCACCTTCCACGTCACGTCGAGGTCGCGGTGCTCGGCGACCTCGCCCACCCAGCGGCTCGTCATCCAGGCCCAGGGGCAGTTCGGGTCGAACCAGAACTCCACGGTGGTTCGTTCGGTCGTGTGTCCGGTCGGGTGTTCCGTCGTCTTGTCCACAGTCGTCTCGCTCACGCTCCGAGGGTACGCGGCGTCGCTAGGCTGGAACCCATCGTCCCGCCGGTGCACGACGCCGTGCCGGGACTCCCCTCGCGGACACGATCGTCCGCGTCCCCAGCGAAGATGGAGCGTTGCGTGCCCGGAGAGAACCTCACCAGAACCGAAGCCCAGGAACGTGCCGGCATCGTCAGCGTGCAGACGTACGACGTCGAGCTCGACCTGACCCGCGGCGCCGAGACCTTCGGCAGCACCACCCGCGTGCGCTTCACCGCGACCGCCGGTGCCTCCACGTTCATCGACGCGATCACGAAGACCGTGCACTCCGTCACCCTGAACGGCACCGCGCTCGACGTCGCCGCGGTGAACGACGGCGTCCGCATCCAGCTCGACGACCTGCAGGAGCAGAACGAGCTCGTGGTCGTCAGCGACGCGCTGTACACGAACACGGGCGAGGGCCTGCACCGCTTCGTCGACCCGGTGGACGACGAGGTGTACCTGTACTCCCAGTTCGAGGTCCCCGACTCGCGCCGCATGTTCGCGGTGTTCGAGCAGCCCGACCTCAAGGCACAGTTCTCCTTCACCGTGACGGCACCGTCACGGTGGCAGGTCGTGTCGAACTCGCCCACGCCCGAGCCCCACGTCGACGGCGACGTCGCGACCTGGGCCTTCCCGCCCACCGCCACCATCTCGAGCTACATCACGGCGCTCATCGCCGGCCCGTACGAGGTCGTCCGCGACGAACTGACGAGCAGCGACGGCCGCACCATCCCGCTCGGCGTCTTCGCGCGCAAGTCGCTGGCCGAGTACCTCGACCCCGAGTACGTGTTCGAGACCACGAAGAAGGGCTTCGCCTACTACGAGGAGAAGTTCGACGTCCCGTACCCGTTCGAGAAGTACGACCAGCTCTTCGTGCCGGAGTTCAACGCCGGCGCGATGGAGAACGCGGGCGCCGTCACGTTCACCGAGACCTACGTCTTCCGCTCGAAGGTGACCGACGCCATCAAGGAGCGTCGGGTCGTCACGATCCTGCACGAGCTCGCGCACATGTGGTTCGGCGACCTCGTCACCATGAAGTGGTGGAACGACCTCTGGCTGAACGAGTCGTTCGCCGAGTGGGCGTCCACGATCGCCACCGCCGAGGCCACCGAGTGGACCGAGGCCTGGACCACGTTCCAGGCGATGGAGAAGTCCTGGGCCTACCGCCAGGACCAGCTCCCCTCGACGCACCCGATCGTCGCGACGATCAACGACCTCGAGGACGTCCAGGTCAACTTCGACGGCATCACCTACGCCAAGGGCGGCTCCGTCCTGAAGCAGCTCGTGGCGTGGGTCGGCATCGACGCGTTCTTCGCGGGTGTCTCGGCCTACTTCAAGAAGCACCACCACTCGAACACCGAACTGCGTGACCTGCTCGTCGAGCTCGAGGCCACCAGCGGCCGCGACCTGTCCGGGTGGTCGAAGCTCTGGCTCGAGACCGCGGGCGTCAACACGCTCCGCCCGGAGATCGAGGTCGACGAGTCCGGCGCGATCACCTCGTTCGCCGTCCTGCAGGAAGCGCCGGCCGACCACCCGACGCTCCGCCCGCACCGCCTCGCCATCGGCGTCTACGCGTTCGGGACGGACGACTCCGCGCCGTTCGGTGCCGACACCGCGTCGTCCGGCGGCAAGCTCGAGCGCGTGCACCGCGTCGAGATCGACGTCGACGGCGCACGCACCGAGGTCCCCGAGCTCGTCGGTGTGCAGCGCGGTGACCTCGTGCTCCTCAACGACGACGACCTGGCCTACGCCAAGATCCGTCTCGACGAGCAGTCCCGCACGACGGCGATCGAGCACCTCGCGGCCATCGCGAACCCGCTCGCCCGTTCGATCGTCTGGGGTGCGATGTGGGACGCCACGCGCGACGCCGAGTCGCCCGCCAGCGACTACGTCCGGCTCGCGCTCGGCAACATCGCGACCGAGTCCGAGTCGACGACCATCCGCACGACCCTGTCGCAGCTGCTCCTGACGACGCGCAACTACGTGGCGCCGTCGAAGGTCGACGCCACGGTCCGCACGGTGGGCGACACCCTCTGGCAGCTCGCGGCCTCGGCCGAGGCCGGTTCGGACGCGCAGTTCCAGTTCGTGAAGTTCTTCGCGCAGATCGCGTCGACGCCCGAGCACGTCGCCACCCTGCAGGGGCTGCGCGACGGATCGGTCACGCTGCAGGGCCTCGAGATCGACACCGACCTGCGCTGGGAGCTGCTCGAGGGCCTCGTGCTCGCCGGTGCCGCCTCCGACGCCGAGGTCGACGCCGAACTCGCGGCGGACAAGACCGCGTCGGGTGAGCAGGCCGCGGCCCGCGCCCGTGCGACGATCCCCACCGCCGAGGGCAAGCTCGCGGCCTTCGCGTCGCTCGTCGACTCGTCCGAGCTGCCGAACGCGATCGTGCGGCAGACCACGGTCGGGTTCCAGCACGTGAACAGCCCCGTCGTGCTCGAGGGCCTCGTGCCGAAGTACTTCGAGGTGCTCACGCGCATCTGGGCCGAGCGCAGCTACCACATGGCCGACACGATCGTCTCGGGCCTGTACCCGGCGCCGCTCGCGTCCGCCGAGCTCCGCGACGCCGCGCACGCGTGGCTCGAGGCGCACCCGGAGACCCCGGCGCTGCGGCGCATCGTCTCCGAGAGCGTCGCGGGCACGGAGCGCGCGCTCCGGGTGCAGGCGGCGGACGCCTGAGCATCGAGCTCTGATCGGCGGGGTCTTGGCGTTCCTCATGGAACGCCGAGGCCCCGCCCTCTAGCATCGTCCGGATCATGAGCCTCGCTGCAACCACCGATGAGACCACGAAGGCCGTCTCGAACGCCTTCACCGACTTCGTGACCACCTGGCACGACGCGATCGTCATCGTGATCACGATCCTCGTCGCCGTCGTCCTCCGGCTGATCCTGCGCCGAGTGATCCGTCAGGTCGTCGACCGCGTCGTCTCGGGCGTCAAGAAGCGACAGGGAGCGACCGACACGCAGGCGCTCATCGCGTCGCCGGTGCAGACCGCACGCGTCGTGCAGCGCACCCGCACACTCGGGAGCGTCCTGCAGAACCTGGCCACGGTCATCGTCGTGGTGATCGCCCTCGTCGTGATCATTCCGCTCCTGGTTCCGAACGCCGCCGTCGGCATCGTCGGTGGCGCTTCGCTCGTCGCCGCGGGCCTCGCCGTCGGCGCGCAGTCGATCGTGAAGGACCTGGTGTCCGGCATCTTCATGATCCTCGAGGACCAGGCCGGCGTCGGGGACGTCGTCGACACCGGACAGGCCACGGGCGTGGTCGAGAACGTCGGGCTGCGCGTCATGCAGGTGCGAGACGTCAACGGCATCCTGTGGTTCGTGCCGAACGGCCAGATCCTGCGCGTCGGCAACCTGTCGCAAGGCTGGTCACGGGTCCTCGTCGACATCACGGTCCCCTACGACACCGACATCGACGCCGTGCAGGACGCCCTGCTCGCGGCCGCGGTCGCCATGTCGCAGGAGCCCCGCTGGCGCCAGCGCATCGTCGAGAAGCCCGAGATCTGGGGGCTGCAGTCGATCTCCGAGGACGGCATGGTCTTCCGGCTCGTCGTGAAGACCCGCGCATCCGAGCTCGACGTCGTCGGACGCGAACTCCGCGCCCGCTTGAAGCACGCCGTCGACGGCCTCGGCATCACCCTTCCCGCCATGGCGATGATCATGCCCGAGGGCTGGGAGAACGCGACCTCGATCAACGGGCTGCGATCCGTCCAGACCCGGCCCACCCCGGCACCGACCAAGCCGCGCCGCACGAAGCGCAACGTGCTCGGGCAGCCGATCCGCACCGACGACCACCACGACGGTGGGAAGGACCCCCAGTGACCGATCCCACTCCCCCGAGCAACAGCCCCGGCAAGCCCGGTGTGACTGGCGGCGTCGGTGTGCCCGGCGGGGCTGGCGGCCTCGGCGTGCCCGGCGTCCCGGCGCAGCCGATCACGCTGCGGGTCGGCGAGCACGGGGTCTCGGCCACCGGCTCGCTCTTCGACCGCATCGGCGGAGCTCCGACCTTCGACCGGCTCGTCCGGCGCTTCTACGAGGGTGTGCAGCACGACGAGGTCATCTGGCCGATGTACCCCGCCGACGACCTCGAGGGCGCGATCTGGCGCCTGTCGGCCTTCCTGCAGCAGTACTGGGGCGGGCCGGGCACCTACAGCGAAGAGCGCGGACACCCCCGGCTGCGCATGCGGCACAACCCGTTCCGCATCACGTCCGAGGCCCGCGAGCGGTGGTTGCACCACATGCGCGAGGCCGTCGAGTCACTCGAACTCGCGCCCCTGGACGAGGCCGAGCTCTGGGCGTACCTCGACCGCGCCGCGCACGCCATGACGAACACCTTCGACTGACCCCTGCCGTCGGGTCCTGACTGCCGGCAGGTCCCGACTGCCCTTCAGGTTCCAAAATCTGCACATCTCGGCGGCCTCTCGCGCCGTTCGTGGAACCTCGGCGAACGGTGCGCGGCATGTTGTGGAACCTCGGCGGCGCTGAAGCCGTCGTCGAGGGCCGCTGGTCGTCCTCAGCGCACGTACGAGCCGGTGGCGAGGTCCTGGACCAGGGACGGGTGCGTCGGGTTCCAGCCGTACGCGGAGCGGGCATGCGCACCGGAAGCCTCCTGGTGCAGGAGCAGGGCATCGGCGAACGCCGCGCCGAGTCGCTCACGCGAGGCGTCGACGCTCTCGGGGACGACAGGAGCGCCGTGCGCCCCCGCTTCGGCGAGCTCGCGCACCGTGGGGTTGTCCCCGGTGGCGGCGACGATGTACCCGTCCTGCTCGGTCCGCTCCAGCGCCAGGACGTAGAGCTCGCCGAGGTCGTCGACGTGCACCGTGGTCCAGCGCTGCGAGCCGTCGCCGACCAGGGTGACCGGCTGTGTGCCGTCGCTGACGAACATCGCGGGGATCCCCGCACCGCGCCCGTACACGATGCCCGGGGCGACGATCGTGGTCCGCACGTCGCTCGCCCGGACTGCTGCCTCGTTCGCCGTGCGCCACGACGTCAGCTCGGGCGGGTCGATCGGGGACTGCTCGGAGATGTCCGTCGAGTTGCCGAAGGTGAAGATGCCGCCCGTGTGCACGAACGGCTTCGGGGTGCCGGAGTAGGCGCGGAGGACCGTCGCCACGAAGTCGGGGTCGACATCGGGAGCGGACGCGGTGTGGACGACGCCGTCGGTCTCGTGCAGCAGCCGTTCGACGACCTCGGTGTCGGTGACGTCCTCGACGAGGGCGTGCCCGCCGGCGTCACGGACGCGCTGCGCCTTCTCGTCGGAGCGCACGATGGCGGTCACCTGGTGCCCGTGGGCGACGAGGGCGCGGAGGACGGAGGAACCGATGTAGCCGGACGCGCCGGTGAGGAAGACGTGCATGCCGCCAGCCAACCACCCGGGCAGGACGCGACGCTCGCTACGGGTTCAGGGTCCAGGCGCGGCGCTTGACGAGGACGTGCCCGCGCGACGTCGTCAGACGGCTCCACGGACCCGTCTCGAACAGTCGGACGGGGTCGTGACCGAGGAAGCCGAGGCTCTCCCCCGCGAAGCCTGCACCAGCGGGCAGGTGCTCGATGCCCGGCACCGGACGGCCCCAGACCTCGGAGCGCACCTTGCGGATGATCGCCTCGCCCGCGTTGGTCGGGACGGCGTCGGCGACCTCGGCGATGCCGTCGCGGGTGGCGCGGCGCAGCAGCTCCGGCGAGATGTCGGGCAGCGGCACCCACCCACCACGAGGCGGTGAGATCGCTGCCCAGGTCACGGTGTGGACCTCGTGCGGGAGCTCGACCTCGATCGGGGTGGCCCGCGTCGGGTCGGCACCGTCGGCGTGCTCGGCGTCCTGTTCCTCGGCGAGGAGTCGCAGCCGCTCGAGCAGGGACTGCAGCGGCACGACGGCGTCGATCGTCGCGGGCTCGGTGAGCGAGAACGTCCGGAGTCCGAGGACCGTCGGCAGCTCGTCGAGGAGTCCGAGGGGGTAGAGGATCGCCGTGTAGACCGCGAGGACGCCGGAGTCGGCGATGAACCGGACCGAGCCGTCCTCGATCCGAGCGGCACGTCCGAGGTACGTGCGGAGGTCCCCGAGGGAGGCGGCGTCGGGAAGCGTGAACGAGGTGCCCATGTCGCACCGATCCTACCGGCGCACCCTGTGTTCGTAGACTGCACCTCGTGAACGGCGAACCCGACTTCCTGCGGACACTCCGACTCGAGGACACCGGTGCGAGCACGGGTGAGACGATCCTCACCGGCGCGAACCACTGGTCCCCCGGCGGGCGGGTGTTCGGCGGCCAGGTGCTCGCCCAGTGCGTCGTCGCCGCGCAGGCCACCATCGAGGGGCGTGACATCCACTCGATGCACGGGTACTTCCTGCGCCCCGGTGACATCGACGTGCCGATCACCTTCGGCGTCGAACGCATCCACGACGGCCGGTCGTTCGCGACCCGGCGGGTGCAGGCCTACCAGCGCGGCGTACCGATCTTCTCGATGATCGCGTCGTTCCAGGTGCCGGACACCGGGGTCGAGCACCAGGACCCGTACCCGGTCGACACCCCGGCGCCGGAGTCGCTGCCGTCGGCCGCGTCGATCCTGTCCGCCATCGACCACCCCGTCGCCAAGGCCTGGGCCGAGCGGTCGATCGACCTCCGGCACGTCGAGGGCCCGGTGTTCGTCGACGTGCAGGGCGAACACGTCCCGCACCAGGCGGTCTGGTTCCGCGTGCAGGGCGACCTGCCCGATGACCCGGCCCTGCACCGCGCGGTCCTCGGGTACGCCAGCGACCTGTCGATCCTCGAACCGATCATGCGGCGGCACGGTGTCGCCTGGGGCACACCCGGTGTGAAGAGCGCCAGCCTGGACCACGCGATGTGGTGGCACCGCGACGGTCGGGCTGACGAGTGGATCCTGTACACGCAGGAGTCCCCCAGCGCGCAGGGCGGCCGGGGGCTCGCGTTCGGTCGGATGTTCTCCCGCGACGGCCGCCTGCTGGCGACCGTGGCGCAGGAGGGCATGATGCGGGTGCCTACGGGCGGCTGAACTCCACCGGGGCCTCGAGGTACGGCTCGCACGCCGCACGCTCGGCCTCGGTCAGCCGCCGAGGACGGTTCGTGGCGGCGTCCACCATCACGAGCGCCGTCGTCGCCCGGGTGTAGAGCTCGGCCGGCTGCTGCCCGACCGGCGACCAGACCTCGTACGACACGTCGATGCTCGCCCCGCCGAGGCGCCCGATCCACATCTGGATGTCGAGCGGCTGGCGGAGGTACGGGATCGACGCGAGGTACTCGAGACGCTGTCCGGCGATCACCGTCATCGTGCCGGAGCCCGGCCGACCGTCGATGATCGGCTCGGGCAGGCTGCCGTCATCCGTCAGCTCGCCCGCATCCGGCCCCCAGAACCCCACGATGCGCGCCTCTTCGAGCAGGCGCAGCATCGCGGAGTTGTTGACGTGACCGTAGGCGTCGATGTCGCTCCACCGCATGCGGATGGGAGCGTGCAGTCTCGCCACGCGGGTCAGTCGCGGGTGAGCTTGCGGTACGTCGCGCGACCGGGCTTCGCGGCGTCGGCACCGAGGCGCTCGATCTTGTTCTCCTCGTACGCCTCGAAGTTGCCCTCGAACCAGTACCAGTTCGGCATGCCGTCCTCGTTGAGGCCTTCCCACGCCAGGATGTGCGTCGCGATGCGGTCGAGGAACCACCGGTCGTGGGTGATGACCACGGCGCAACCGGGGTACTCGAGCAGGGCGTTCTCGAGGCTGCCGAGGGTCTCGACGTCCAGGTCGTTCGTCGGCTCGTCGAGGAGCAGCAGGTTGCCGCCCTGCTTGAGGGTCAGCGCGAGGTTCAGACGGTTGCGCTCACCACCCGACAGGATGCCGGCCCGCTTCTGCTGGTCCGGGCCCTTGAACCCGAACTGCGAGACGTACGCACGGGACGGGATCTCGGTCTTGCCGACCTGGATGTAGTCGAGGCCGTCGGACACGACCTCCCACAGGTTCTTGTTCGGGTCGATGCCGCCACGGCTCTGGTCGACGTAGGAGATGTCGACCGTGTCGCCGATCTTCAGCGTGCCGCCGTCGAGGGGCTCGAGGCCGACGATCGTCTTGAACAGCGTCGTCTTGCCGACACCGTTCGGGCCGATGACGCCGACGATGCCGTTGCGGGGCAGCGTGAAGGACAGGTCGCCGATGATGACGCGCTCACCGAACTGCTTGTGCAGCTTCTCGGCGTCGATGACCTGCGAGCCCAGACGCGGGCCCACGGGGATCACGATCTCCTCGAAGTCGAGCTTGCGGGTGCGCTCGGCCTCGGTGACCATCTCTTCGTACCGGGCGAGACGGGCCTTCGACTTCGCCTGACGGCCCTTGGTGTTGCTGCGCACCCAGTCGAGCTCCGAGGACAGGCGCTTCGCGAGCTTCGCGTCCTTCTTGCCCTGCACCTCGAGGCGCGCACGCTTCTTCTCGAGGTACGTCGAGTAGTTGCCCTCGTACGGGTAGAGGCGACCACGGTCGACCTCGGCGATCCACTGGGCCACGTGGTCCAGGAAGTACCGGTCGTGGGTCACGGCGAGGACGGCACCGTGGTACTGCTGCAGGTGCTGTTCGAGCCACTGCACGCTCTCGGCGTCCAGGTGGTTGGTGGGCTCGTCGAGCAGGAGCAGGTCGGGCTTCTGGAGCAGGAGCTTGCAGAGCGCGACGCGACGCTTCTCACCGCCGGAGAGGTGCGTGACGAGTTCGTCCCCCGGGGGGCACTGGAGCGCGGCCATGGCCTGCTCGAGCTGCGAGTCGAGGTCCCACGCGTCGGCGGCGTCGATCTCCTCCTGCAGCGTGCCCATCTCGGCGAGGAGCGCGTCGAAGTCGGCGTCGGGCTCGGCCATCAGCGCGGAGATCTCGTTGAAGCGGGCGAGCTTCGCGTGGATCTCGCCGACGCCTTCCTGGACGTTCTCCAGCACGGTCTTCGTCTCGTCGAGCTCCGGCTCCTGCATGAGGATGCCGACGGTGAAGCCCGGCGTGAGCTTCGCCTCACCGTTCGACGGCTGGTCGAGACCGGCCATGATCTTCAGGATCGTCGACTTGCCGGCACCGTTCGGTCCCACGACGCCGATCTTGGCGCCGGGGAGGAACGACATCGTGACGTCGTCGAGGATCAGCTTGTCGCCGACCGCCTTGCGGGCGCGGACCATCTGGTAGATGTACTCAGCCATATCGGCCCCAAGTGTAGTGACACCGCCGGTGCGTCGCGCGCCCGGAACCGGATCGCCGCTTCGCGCACCCGGCCGGACGGGGGTCTGTCGGGATCCGTGGCGACGACGTAGGTTGTCCTCGCCAACCACCTCGGGGCCCGTCGCTCACCACGACGCGGACCGGCTCAGGATCACGGACGGGATGACAACCATGACCAGGCACGCCACACGACTGCGCCGACTCGCGCTCCCCTTCGTCGGAGCGATCGCGCTCACCGTCGCCCTCGTCGCTCCGGCCGCGCCGGCTTCGGCCGCCGGAGCCGTCCCGAAGGGCGACCCCTACCTGCTCTACACGGCGAGCATCAGCGCCAGCGGGTCCGGCACGGGGTACTCGTCCTACATCAACGTCCACGACGCCCACAACAACGCCTACTCGTTCGGCATCCAGTCGGACAAGGGGTCGCCCGAGAGCAAGGGCAAGCCGCGCTACATCTGGGAGCGCGTGCAGAACGGCAAGTTCACCTACGGCTACCTCGGTCCGGCGACGAACAAGCTCACGCCGATCGGGATGCGCTGGTACAAGAACGACGTCGCGACGATGATCGTGAACCACAAGACGATCGGCACCCTCAAGCTCAACCTGGACGGCCGGCTGTTCTTCAACGCCGAGGCGAACGCCCGCCTGAACGGTGACGTCGTGCACTCGACCGTGCAGAACACACGCATCACCGTCGGCAACCGCAAGGGCCAGATCGGGCTGAACGGCAAGTGGGACACGAGCTTCTCGTTCCACGGGCTGAAGGCGACGCAGACGAACAAGCCACGGATCCAGGGCGCGAGCTTCAAGATCGACGGCCGGGTCGCCGGGCTGCCGCGCGGTGGGAACTGGGACACCGAGCAGGTGTCCGGCATCGCGATGATCGCGCAGAAGTGGTGACCGTCCGGCGCGTCTGACCGGGTTCACGCCGCGACCCTGGCGAGGGGTCCGTCGTCGTCCGGTGACTCGGGGTCGAACGCGGCACCGTCCTGTTCGAGCATGCGCTCCGACGGCCCGACCGGGTCGGCGTCGTCGAGTCCGTGGTCGATTCCGGAGTCGTTCCCCTGATCGGTCCCTGGCTCGACCCCGTCCTCGTCCTCGCGGTCGGCACCGGCATCGGCACCGGCCTCGTGCTCGGTGTCGTGCTCGTGCCGCGGGCCGTCGAGCGCCGGAGCAGCGACCAGGCCACCGCCGTGCACCTCGCCGGTCCGGGGGTCGACGCCCCGCACCCCGCCGTGCCCGGACGTCGTGTCGTTCACCTGCCGCGGCACCCGGACCCAGTTGCTGATGCCCCACGCCAGGTCGTGCCCGATGCCGTCGGCGTCGATCTCGACGGACGTGCCACCGCGACCGTCGCGCTCCCAGGTGCGGATCCGGACACGGCCGGACACGACGATGCGGTCGCCCTTCTTCAGGGACTTGAACACGTTCGACGCGAGGGAGCGGAACGCGGTGACGGTGTACCAGTTGGTCGCACCGTTGACCCAGGCGGCGCTGGCCCGGTCCCATCGGCGTGACGGTGAGGCGAGCCGCAGGCTCGTGATGGCGATGCCGGTCTCGGTGACGAGGTGACGGGGTTCCGTGGCGACGATTCCGCAGACGGTGATGATGTCGTTCATGCGTCGATCGTCATCGAGCCCGGGGCTGCCGAAGCAGCCCCGGGCTCGATCTGTGGCGTGTGGACCCGATCAGGCGACCTGTGGAGGACGAGTCCCCCGGGCCTCCTGTCCGGCCCCGGACCGCTAGTGCGCTCGGAACTCGGGCCGCGCCGCGAGCGGCCCGAGCGCGGCGTGGACCGCGCCCTTCGCCGACTCGAGCGACGGGTAGAGCCCGCCGGTGCGCCCTCGTCCGTAGAGCTCGACCTGGAAGCCGTCCGCGGCACGGTGGATGCTGCCCACCGCACCTGCCGGACCGATCGCGACCCAGGTCCCGGTGTTGTTCGTCATCGTTCGACCACCTCCTCGTGGCCCCGACGCCCGAGGATCAGGACGCCAGGATGTACTGACTGTAGGCCTTGCGGACCTTGTTCACCTTGGGCAGCGCCACTGCGAGGCAGTAGCCCTGGCCGGGGTTCTTCGCGAAGAAGTCCTGGTGGTACTCCTCCGCCGGGTAGAACGTCGTGAGCGGTTCGATCGTGGTCACGATGCCGCCGTCCCAGATCGCGGACGCGCGCGCGATCGCCTGCTCGAACAGCACGCGCTGCGCGTCGTCCGCCGGGAACATCGCCGACCGGTACTGCGTGCCGACGTCGGCGCCCTGCCGGTTCAGCTGCCGCGGGTCGTGCAGCGTGAAGAAGACGTCGAGGATCACGTCGGCCGGGATCACCGTCTCGTCGAACGTGACCGCGACGGCCTCGGCGTGACCGGTCGACCCGGTGCACACCAGCTCGTACGAGGGGTTCTCCACCCGACCGCCGATGTAGCCGGACTCCACGTCCTGCACCCCCTGGAGCGTGCGGTACACGGCGTCGAGACACCAGAAACATCCACCTGCGAGCACGAACGTGGTCATGGCCACAACCTACCTCCCGGAGTCCGGCAGCGGATCGGAGAGCGGACGGCCCGCACAGGGGACACCCCCTCCACAGTGCGCTGCGTCCGTCCCACCGTCCACGATGCATCGGAAGAGCCCCGGCGTGTCGGTGGTGGCCCGTAGCGTCGGGGCCACACCGACCAGGAGGCCACGATGCAGACCACGACCGAACCCGCACTGCGGATCCGCTCCGTCCCGCTCTCCCGGTCGCGCGGCGACTACCGCATCCTCGACGTCCGCGACGACCTGAGCCGTGTGACCCGGGCCAACGGCGAGATCGTCGGGTACGTGGACCGCATCGACGTCGCCGGTGACACCGCCTACCGCGCTCGTCGCTACGTCGCCGCCGAGCGTCGGTTCGTCGAACTGCCGAACGTGTGGTCCGCCGACGACGCCGTGGACTGCCTCCGCTGGTCATGATGTTCCAGATTGGAATCATCTGGGGTCGGATCTGCGGAACACCGTTCGTCCTCCCCGGGGCCTGACCGTTTCGTGAGTATGGTGCGCGCATGGACTGGTGGAACGACCTGACCGACTGGACTGCGTCCGACGACGGGTGGCGGGTGATCTCGGGTGCCGTGATCCCCTTCGTCGCCATCGTCGTCGCCGGCGTGATCGCGGCGCTCATCGGACGGGGTGCGACCAAGCGGGTCGTCGCCCTGCAGGAGCGTGAGTCGAAGAACGCCGCCGTCGCGGCGATCATCTCCGCGGCGCGCAAGGCCGCTGCCTGGGGTTCGCTCGGGCACGACGAACGCGGGTACGCGGACCACCTGGCAGAGGACGCCGACATCCGGCTCCGGCTGCTCCCCGTGCAGGGTGCGCCCCTCGCCGCCAGCTGGGCGCAGCACGAGATCGCCGACATCAAGAAGAACTCGTCGACCTTCAGCTTCCAGGCCGACCAGTCGCTCGCCGAGTTCCGCGACCGCCTGCTCGAGTGGCAGGCCCGCCCGGGCCGCGCCCGCAAGCTCTTCAAGGCCGACCTCGAGCGCTGGAAGTTCGAGTCCCCCGACCCCGACGCCGACCTGATCAAGCGCCAGCAGGACTGGAACGCCGACCAGAACGGCACCGCCCGACCGCAGAGCCCGACCCCGGCGGCTCCCGCCCCGGCGGCTCCCGTCGAGCGCCCCACGCCGACGACGACGTCCCTGCGTCCGGCGCAGCGATCAGCAGGAGCTCCCGCCTCCGCACCGGCGACCCCGGCCAACGCCGGGTCGACCTCCGGCGGTGCAGCCCCCGCAGCGCCCGCTGCCTCCGCCGCCGCAACTCCCGCAGCTCCCGCCGCAGGACCCGGGTTCTCGGTGAACCGCGGTGGGTCGGACGCCAACGCCACCCGGTCCTACGGCGAGAACACCACCCGCGTCTACGGCGACGACACCGCGCCCCCGGTACGCCCGGCACTCGGCAGCCCCACGTCACCCGCACGCTCGACCCCGAGCCGCGGGACCGACGACACCGAGGTCGTGGACGACGACGCCGTCACCAAGGCGTTCGGCGACTCCGACCGGGTGACCCCGGCCCGCAGCACCGACCGTCCCGCATCGTCCGCAGTGGCGACGCCGACGCCGACCTCGGCCGACGCACACGTCAACCGGACCCCCGCCAACGACGTCCCGACGGCCCAGGCGTCACCGGCTGCTCCGTCGTCCCCGGCTGCCCCGGCTTCCGCCCCGGCCCCGAAGGTCGAGACCCCGGGCACGACGAACACGACGTCCATCCCGACCCGCATCACCCAGGCCCCCGCGGAACCGACCGACGCGAACGAGACGTCCGAGGCGCCGTACACGCAGCCGATCAGTGCCGCCGAACTCCGCCGCCGCGCAGCGGACGACGACGAGTAGCGGGGCAGGACACCCAGCACCCGCACGAACGAGCAACGGGCCGCCATCCGATCGGATGGCGGCCCGTTCGCGTCGTGCCCCCGGCAGGAATCGAACCCGCGGCACGGTGGGTAGAAACCACCTGCTCTATCCACTGAGCTACGGAGGCGAGCGACGTCGATTCTAACCGGGACCCGCCGGTCGAGCGGTTCCGGAACGGTTCGGCCCGCGTCTGCTCGCAGTTCGCCTCCGGGACACCCGCACTTCGTACCGTCCGGGAGATGCACTCCTCTCCCACCGTCCTCGCCGTCGTCCCCGCGCGCGCCGGCTCGAAGGGCATCCCGGGCAAGAACCTGCGGACGGTCGCCGGCCGGTCGCTCGTCCGCCGGGCCGTGGAGTCGGCGCGGAGCGCGGCACTGATCGACGCCGTGATCGTCACGACCGACGGCGACGCCATCGCGGCGGAGGCACGAGCAGCAGGTGCCGACGTGGTCCGACGGCCGGCCGACCTCGCGGGCGACGAGGCGTCGTCGGAGTCCGCACTGCTCCACGTGCTCGACGAACTCGAGGCGGCCGGCACCGGGCTGCCCGAGGTCCTGGTGTTCCTGCAGGCGACCTCGCCGTTCATCGACCCGGACGACCTCGACACCGCGATCCGGCGCGTCTCGGAGGGGCACGCCGACGTCGTGTTCGCCGCGACGCCCTCGCACGCGTTCCTGTGGCGCGTCACCGCGGATGGTTCCGCCGTCGCCGTGAACCACGACGCCGCCACCCGTCCGCGTCGCCAGGACCGCGCGGCCGAGTACCGCGAGACCGGCGCCTCGTACGTCATGCGGACCGATGGCTTCCGGCAGCACGGGCACCGCTTCCACGGCCGCGTCGAACTCATCGCCGTCGACCCCGCCGGCGCGATCGACATCGACGACGAGACGGACCTGATGGCGGCCGAAGCCAGGTCCGAAGTCGCGGTCGACGCCACGGCCGGCGCCGTCGCTCCCCAGACCCCGGACCACGACCCATCCCCGACGCGGGCAGCCCCCGCACTGAACGGAGCACCATGACCGTCACCATCGGCACGTCCACGATCGGCGCTGGCCACCCCGCGTACCTCATCGGCGAGATCGGCCTCAACCACAACGGGGACGTCGACATCGCCAAGCAACTCATCGACGTCGCAGCCGACGCCGGGCTGCAGGCCGTGAAGTTCCAGAAGCGCACCCCGGCCATCGCCACCCCGGAGCACATGAAGAACACGCCCCGCAGCACCCCGTGGGGCGAGATGACCTACCTGGAGTACCGCTACCGCGTCGAGTTCGACCGCGACCAGTACATCGAGATCGGCGACCACGCGACCCTCCGTGGTCTCGACTGGTTCGCGTCGCCGTGGGACGAGCCGTCCGTGGACTTCCTCGAGGACCTCAACGTCGTCGCGTACAAGATCGCCTCGGCATCGGTGACCGACCTCGGGATGCTCGCCGCCGTCGCCGCGACCGGCAAGCCCGTCATCCTGTCGACGGGCATGTCGACCCTCGAGCAGATCGACGCCGCCGTCGACGCCCTCGGCACCGACCGCCTCGTGCTCATGCACGCCACCTCGACGTACCCGCTCCCCGCCGAGGAGGCGAACCTCCGCATGATCGACACCCTCGCCCACCGCTACTCGGGCGTGCCGGTCGGGTACTCCGGCCACGAACCGGGCCTGCAGATCTCGATCGCCGCCGTGGCCCTCG
The DNA here is from genome assembly GCF_057812125.1 of Curtobacterium sp. ABR8. Taxonomy (NCBI): domain Bacteria; kingdom Bacillati; phylum Actinomycetota; class Actinomycetes; order Micrococcales; family Microbacteriaceae; genus Curtobacterium; species Curtobacterium sp. ABR8. The sequence continues at coordinate 1,287,462 of NZ_CM173818.1, read as the reverse complement.
GCGCGACCGCGGTCGAACGACACATCACGCTCGACCGCACGATGTGGGGCTCGGACCACGCAGCCTCGCTCGAGCCGCACGGCCTGAAGACCCTGGCGCGGGACATCCGCATCATCGAGACGGCACTCGGCGACGGCGTCAAGAAGATCTTCCCCGGCGAGCAGGCACCGCTCGCGAAGCTGCGTCGCGTCGGCGCGTGAGCGGAGCGCACGTGAGCGGCGCACACGCGAGCGGCGCACACGTGCGCGGCCCGGTCGACGGGACCCGCGCCCTGGACGCGCCGGCTGACGGAGGTGCGCCGAGCAGCGGACGGGAGGCGCGCCTCCCGTCCGACGCGTCACCACGCGTCCGACGCGTGGTCGGCCTGGTCGACACCGACTCGTTCGCGAAGTGGGGCGCGCACCTGCTGGCGACGGCCCCGGCCGACTGGGACCTGGAGCTGCGCACCGTGGCGACCCCGCGGTCTGCGAGTCCGGAACAGCTGCGGTCGGCGTTCCGCGGACTGGACCGGCGGCTCGCCCACCTGCGCCACGATCCGCCGGCACCGAAGGACGTCGACGCCGTCGTCGAGGAGCTCCGCGTCGACCCGCCGGACGCCGTCCTCGTGTCGTTGATCGGCCCCGTCGCCGAACTCGTCATCGACGAGGTGCACCGGCGGATCCCGGACCGGCCGGTGCTGGTGTCGGGACTGCCGGGGATCTCGTTCCCGGCGAAGTGGAAGGGCATCTTCTTCCGCGCCCGAGCCGACCTGTTCGTGCTGCACAGCCACCGTGAGGTCCGGGCGTACGACGAGATGGCGCGCGAGGGCGGGGTGCAGCCGCACTTCGCGCTCGCCACGCTGCCCTTCGCGCGGAGCGCGACCGCCGGCGCGAGCGCCAGCGCGACCGCCGGCGCGAGCGCGCCCGTCCGTGACTCCGTCGTCTTCGCCGCCCAGCCGAGTGTCCCGCTGGAGCGCGCCGACCGCGCCCTCGTGGTGCACTGGCTCGTCGCGACCGCACGGCAGCACCCGGAGTGGCGCGTCGTGATCAAGACCCGCGCGGCCGCCGGCGAGCACCAGACGCACCGCGAGGAACACCCCTACCCCGACCTCGTGCCGGCAGACGCCCCGGCGAACCTGGTGGTCGAGAGCGGGCCGATGGCCGAGCACCTCGACCGTGCCGTGGCCCTCGTGACGATCAGCTCGACGGCGGTGCTCGAAGCGGCCGCCCGTGGTGTGCCCGCACTGACGCTCACGGACTTCGGCATCGGACGGCACCTGATCAACGAGGTGTTCGTGTCCAGCGGCCTCGAGGGCGACTCGGTCGACCTGGTGGACGGCCGGTTCGGCACGGTCCGACCGAGCTGGATGCGGGACAACTACTTCCACCCGGCCTCGGAGGACGACTGGCAGCAGCGGCTGACCGAGCTCATGGCACGGCGGGACGCCGGGACGCTCGTCGACCGCGCACCCGCACGCCGCAGCCGGGGAGGAGTGCTGCGCCGGGCCTGGGAGCGGAAGAACGCCCTCGGCGGTGCAGACCGCTCGGCGCTCGGCTGGCTCGCACTCGCGATCGGGGCCCCGATCCGCACGGTGAAGCGGCTGGCCCGGAAGGCGAGGGCGCTGGTCGACCCGCCGGAGCCGGTCGTGGTGGCGGCGCCGACGTCGCAGCGCGCGGCGGGCGGCCGTTCAGAGGGCCTTGGCGATCGCCAGCAGCAGTTGGTCTCGGGTGGGGACCCCGGGTGAACGGAAGACCTCGGCTCCGTCCTCCCGCCGCACGATGATCGTGGGCGTGGAACGGATGCCGAGGTCCTCCGCGTCGTCGGGGTACGACGCCACGTCACGTTCGGTCACGGCGAGCCCGGGGACGAGTGCCGACGCCTCGGCCGACACCCGGCGGGCGGCGGCGCACGGCGCACAGAAGGCGGACGTCCAGAGGTCGAGCTGCATGTGACTCTGCAACACGGCGGCGCGGGGTTCTACTCCCGGTCGAACTCGCCGCTGCGGTCGCCGCGGTCGGCCAGGTCGTCCACCGGGTCGGACTCACCCGGCTCGTAGGTGAACTCGACGGAGATCTGGTCGAGGACCTGACGCGACTTGGTCGCGCGGTAGGTGAAGGCCGTCTGCAGGCCCTCGACGTCGGCGAACACCGTGACCTCGTCGTCCAACGCGTCGCTCGTCGCGGTGCGGGTGTCGGTCGTGCCGTCGAAGGGGCCGCCGTGGAAGATCGCGGTGTACTCGTCGCCTTCGTGGATGGTGATGTCGCTCATGCGTCCCTTCTACCAGGCGGTGCCTGTTGCGGCATGTTGCGCATTGCATAGCATGGCTATATAGTTCAACTATGGAAACAACGCGTGCGCAGACGATCGAGACGCTCCTCGTCTCCGTCAACCGCCTGATCCGCAGCGCCGTGCAGTCGACGGGCAACACCACGTCGGCCGCGGTCTGGCGCACGCTCGGCATCCTCGAGTCCGACGAGCCGCTCCGACTGGGTGAGCTCGCGGTCGCCTCGCGCGTGGCGCAGCCCACGATGACCCGGCTCGTCACCGGCATGCTCGCCGACGGCCTGGTCTCGCGCAGCGTCGACCCCGACGACTCCCGCGGGCAGCTCATCGAGATCACCGACGCGGGCCGCGCACGACTCACCGCCTGGCGCGCCACGCTCACCGACACGGTCGGCCCGCTGTTCGCCGACCTCACCGACGACGACTGGGACGTTCTGCACCACGCGGCCGTCCTGATCGCACAGCGCACGAACACCACCCCCACGACGTCGTCCACCGGGACGGCACCGACCAGAACGGAGACCACCGCGTGAACGCCCACGCACCTGCCGGCCAGTCCGGCTCCATCCTCAAGCAGTCGTCGGCGGTCTGGGCGATCGCGTTCGCCTGCGTCGTCGCGTTCATGGGCATCGGTCTCGTCGACCCGATCCTCCCCGCGATCGCTGCGTCGCTCAAGGCGACCCCGGCGCAGACCGAACTGCTGTTCACGAGCTACCTGGCGGTCACCGGCGTCGCGATGTTCTTCACCAGCTGGGTCTCGAGCCGCATCGGCGCGAAGCGCACCCTGCTCATCGGTCTGGCGCTCATCGTCGTGTTCTCGGTCCTCGCCGCCACGTCGAACAGCGTGTGGAGCATCATCGACTTCCGCGCCGGCTGGGGCCTCGGCAACGCACTCTTCATCTCCACCGCGCTGGCCACCATCGTCGGTGCGGCATCGGGCGGCACCGCCTCGGCGATCATCCTCTACGAGGCAGCACTCGGTCTCGGCATCGCCGTCGGTCCGCTCGTCGGCGGCCTGCTCGGATCGGTCAGCTGGCGCGGTCCGTTCTTCGGCGTCACCACCCTGATGGCCGTCGCGTTCATCGCCATCGTCGCCCTGCTGAAGACCGGCAGCCTCGAGAAGCCCACCCCGACGAAGCTCTCGGCACCGTTCCGCGCCCTCGGCCGTCCCGCGCTCGCCGCACTCGCCGCGACCGCGCTGTTCTACAACATCGGCTTCTTCGTCCTGCTCGCCTACACGCCCTTCCCGCTCGGGTTCGGCGCGCTCGGCATCGGCTTCACGTTCTTCGGGTGGGGGCTCGGTCTCGCGATCACGTCCGTCTGGGTCGCACCGATGCTCACCGCCCGTCTCCGCCGGACGACCGTGCTGAAGATCGCGTTGCCCTTGCTGGCGCTCGACCTGTTCGCCGCGGCCGTCGTCGTGGACTCGCAGGTCGGCCTCATCATCTGCGTCATCGTCGGTGGACTCGTCCTCGGTGTCCTGAACACGGTGCTCACCGAGTGCGTCATGGAGGCCACGGACCTGCCCCGCTCGGTCGCCTCGAGCGCCTACTCGGCCGTCCGCTTCATCGGCGGAGCCATCGCCCCGCCGGTCGCGACCCTGCTCGCCGACGCGTTCGCTCCCTCGGCCGCGTACGTGTTCGCCGGAGCGTCGGTCGCCGTCGCGTTCGTCGTCGTCCTCTGCACCACGAAGGTCCTGCGCCGCGTGGACGACGGTGCCGAGCCGGAGCGCGTCGAGGCCGAGGCCATCGGCGCCGGAGAGATGTCCTAGCCGCGCGGCCCTTCCTTCCCCTTCCAGCCCCGCGAGCCCCGCGAGCCCTGCGAGCGGGCGAAACACCCGGGTGCCCGGCAACGCGGCCCGGGCATTTCGCCCCCTCGCGGTGGGCGCCCTGATCGCGACCAGCCTGGAGGCCCGGCGCCCGCCCGGCGGACCGGCTCCGGGCCTCCAGGCCGTCACCGCAACCGCGGCGCGAGCCCTCGGCACATCCGCGCGTCTACGCGCCACGCGCTCGTCGAGCGGGCGAAACACCCGCGTGCCGCGCGGCGCAAGCCTGGCATTTCGCCCGCTCGCGGTCGCCGTGGGGCTGGGTCCGCGCGCCCGCCCTGCCTTCTGGTCCCGCTTCCCCGCGAGCGGGCGAAACACCCGGGTCGCCCGCGACGCGACTGCGGCATTTCGCCCGCTCGCGGTGGGTGCACGGGGCGCGACCAGCCTGGAGGCCCGGCGCCCGCCCGACGGACCGGCACCGGGCCTCCAGGCCGTCACCACCACCGCCCCACGCGCCTCCGCCCCGTGTGCCCCGCATCGAGCGGCCTGCCGAGCGGGCGGAACACCCGGGTCGCCCGCCACGCGACCGCGGCATTTCGCCCGCTCGCGCGCTCGGCGGACGCCGCTGCGCCGCCGCGCACGGGGCGCACGCGGGCCGGGAATAGGATCGTGCACATGGCAACCGCGAATGACCGCCTCGTCTGGATCGACTGCGAGATGACCGGCCTCGACCTCGAGGTCGACGAACTCGTCGAGGTGGCCGTGGTCATCACCGACTTCGACCTCGAGCCCGTGCACCCCGGATTCGACATCGTCATCAAGCCGGACCAGTCCGCGCTCGACAACATGAACGAGTTCGTGACGAACATGCATGTCACGTCGGGGCTCATCGAGGAGATCCCGAACGGCGTGAGCTTGGCGGACGCCGAGTACCAGGTGCTCGAGTACATCCTCGAGCACGTCCCGGCAGAGGGCACCGCTCCCCTGGCCGGCAACACCATCGGCACCGACCGGGCGTTCCTGTCCAAGTACATGCCCCGCGTCGACGGTCACCTGCACTACCGCAGCGTCGACGTGTCGAGCATCAAGGAGCTCTGCCGCCGCTGGTTCCCGCGCGTGTACTTCAACTCGCCGGAGAAGCACGGCGGGCACCGCGCGCTCGCGGACATCCTCGAGTCGATCCGGGAGCTCGAGTACTACCGCCGTGCCGGCTTCGTCGCCGAGCCCGGCCCGACCACCGACGATGTCCGCGCCGTCCAGGCCGAGGTCGTGGAGAAGTGGGAACCGCGCCTGGCACAGCCCGCGGCCGAGTGACGACACGGGTGGTCGGCACCGCCCGCAGCATGTACTACTATTGAGTGGTCGCGCCGGTCCGCCGGTGTGTGCATGGTGGATATAGCTCAGTTGGTAGAGCGCCTGGTTGTGGTCTAGGAGGTCGCGGGTTCGAGACCCGTTATTCACCCCAGTGTTCAAGAACAGACGAAGGCCCCGGTCCGCTGGATCGGGGCCTTCGTCGTCTTGGCACTCCTCGATGTCATCTGAAATACTTGCAGGGAATATCACGCAATGGATATCCTGTTCCGATGCACACCCGAACCCTCCGCTCCGACGTCCAGGGGCTCCGCGGCATCGCGGTGGCCGCAGTCGTCCTCGACCACGCCTTCCACTGGCCGAGCGGCGGGTTCCTCGGTGTCGACGTCTTCTTCGTGCTCTCCGGCTTCGTCATCACGGCCGGGTTGCTGCGTGAGCGGGCACGGAGCGGTCGGATCGACCTGCGCGCCTTCGCGGTCCGACGGGTGCGTCGCCTCGCACCGGCCGCGATGCTCGTGCTCGTCGCGACCACCGCGGCAGCGTGGGTACTGTTGCCCGCGACACGCTTCGGGTCGGTCGCGACGGACGCCCTCTGGTCCGCGCTCGCGGTGCAGAACTGGCGGCTCGCATCCGAGGGGACCGACTACTTCGCCGCGACGACCTCGGCGTCGCCGTTCCAGCACTTCTGGTCCCTCGGGGTCGAGGAACAGTTCTACCTGGTCCTCCCCGTCCTGATGCTGCTCCTGCTCGGGCGCTCGGCCGGCACCGGGCGCAGCGCCGAGGTCGGACGCGCCGGCCTGACGACCGTGGTGGTCGCCGTACTGTCCATCTGTTCACTGGCGTGGGCCTTCCTCGCGGTCACCCGCGATCCCGGGGCGGCGTACTTCTCGACGGCGACCCGCGCCTGGGAACTCGGCCTCGGCGTCGTGGTGGCCCTGCTGGTCCGGCGAGGACGCGCACTGCGCCCGTTGCTCGCCGAGGTCCTGGTGGTCATCGGCTCCGTCGCGATCATCGGGTCGATCGTCATGGGACGTGAGTCGATCGGCGTCCCGGCTCCGCTCGCCGTCGTCCCGACGATCGGCACCGCCCTGGTCCTGATCGCGGGCACCGGACGACCCCGAGGTGTTCGAGCCGCGGCTCCGCTCCGGTGGCGACCCCTCGTCGGGCTCGGCGCGATCAGCTACTCCCTCTACCTCTGGCACTGGCCGTTCATCGTCCTGCTGCCCCTGTTCACTTCGCTGCCGATGCCCGCGATCGTGGCGCTGTCCCTGCTGGCCGCGATCGCCAGCTACGCGACCGTCGAGACCGCCTTCCGACACCGCGGACTCGTGTCGACGCTGCGTGAGAACCGTCTGCGGCTCCAGCTCGGCGGACTCACCGTCCTGACCGTGCTGACGCTGATCACCGTGTCCGGCACCGCGGAACGACTGAAGCCGCTCCCCGCGGTGCCTGCCGCGGCGGCCGATGCAGGTCCGGCCGAGGACGACGACGCCTTCCCCGCGCTCCGGGCGCGTGCCGATGCCGTCGCCGCAGGTCTGGCCGCGCGTGCGTGGCCGGACACCCTCACGCCGAGCGCCGACGCCATCAGCGCTGCCGGCTACGCGGACTCGCTCACCACCACCTCGGACTGGGCGTCGACCATCGGGTGCTCGCGGATCGGCGCGGACTGGCGTGCCGCGGGCTGCACGTGGGGCCCGGAGGCGGAGACCAGTACCGACATCGTGCTCGCCGGCGACTCGACGGGGGCGTTCTCGGCGCCGGGGTGGCGTGCCCTCGCCGATGTCTCCGAGGCCGGCGTCCGGGTCCGCAACGCCGCAGAGATCGGCTGCCCCTTCTCGACGACCGCGCTCCGATCAGACGCCGCGACGTGCGCCACGCACAACGCCGAGGTGCTCGCCGAACTCGAGCGGACCAGTCCGGACGTCCTCGTCGTCACCAACCGGTTCTGGGACGAGAACGACCCGAGTCTGGAGTCGATCGACCAGGACGCCTACCAGGACGGCATCCGCGAGATGATCGAGGCGGCCCGCGTCCACGTCGGCCGCGTCGTCGTGGTGCCGGCGACGCCGCCGGGCTACGCCCCCACGAGTTGCACCGCAGGCACCAAGGGCCCTCAGGACTGCCTGACCAGCGACGGCGTCGCCCGCTCGCAGATGCGCGCGCTCACCTCGGCGCTGCGTGGCGTCGAAGGCACCGAGGTGCTCGACACGACCCCGCTCTGGTGCGCCTTCGGGTCCTGCCCGCTGCTCATCGGCGACGTCCTGACACGCTTCGATCCCGTGCACGTCACGCCCGAGGCATCGCACGCGTCGGCACCGGCGCTGCTCGAGCTGCTCCGTCAGCAGGGCATCCTGCCGGGTGTGGCACGATCGACCCCGTGATGGAGATGTCCGCCGACGACTTCGAGCAGCTCGTGACCGACGAACTCGACCTGCTTCCCGACGAGATGGTCGACGGGCTCGACAACGTGGTGTTCGTCGTCGAGGACGAACCGGAGAACGGCGAGGAGCTGTTCGGCGTGTACGACGGCATCGCGGCGACCGAGCGCGGGCAGTACGGCTTCGGCGAGTTGCCCGACCGGATCGTGGTGTTCCGCAAGCAGCACCTGGCCGAGTGCGACACCCTCGAGGAACTCAAGGACGAAGTGCACACCACGCTCGTCCACGAGATCGGGCACTTCTACGGCATCGACGACGAGCGCCTGCACGAGCTCGGCTGGGCGTAGCGGACGCCCGTCAGAACCGCGTCGGCCCCACCTCGTGGTACTTCTCCCACGCATCCACCGGCCCCCGCCCGTGCAGCGCGTACTCCCCCACGAGCCGCTCCTTGTAGACCGCCGGGTTGTGCGACGCCACCACGCGCGCGTTCCGCCAGTGCCGGTCCAGTGCGCGGGTGCGGTCGGCCGCCGAGGCCCCGCCGACCTCGAACAGCTCGGACGCCGACCGCAGCACCCGCGGCCCGATCTCGACCTGTGCCTGGTACACGGCGTTCTCGGCCGCGTCGAGCAGCACGCGGTCCACGCCGACCCCGGGTTCGTTCGTGGCGACGACCCCGTCGAGCAGTCCCGCGGCGGCGGCGACGAGCGACCGGGCGGTGAAGGCCCCGCTCGACAGCCGACCGAGGACCGCCAGGACCTGCGGGTCCTCCCCCGGCGTGGCCGCGTTCGCGTGGATGTACGTGCGGGTCCGTGGTCGGACGAACGCCACGGCGTCGTCGGACACCGCCTGCCCGATCCCTGCGAGGACCGCCAGCAGGTACAGCTGGTAGAAGGCCTGGATGTGCGAGAGCGGGGCGTCCCGGTACGCCGACACCACAGCGGGGTCGACCGACACCCCGTCGAACACGGTGGTGCCGGACGCGGTCAGCCGCTGCCCGAAGCCGTCCCAGTCGTCGACGCTCGTCACGCCGGGTGCGGTGGCGTCGACGGCGAACGTCACGCGTTCCCCGTCGCGGTCCGCCGCCAGGTAGATCCAGTCCGCGTAGAGCGTGCCGGTCGAGTAGAACTTCCGACCGTCGAGGCGGAGGGAACCACCGGCCGGCGTCACCGTCGTCGAGATGTCGGCCAGGGTCGTGCCGGTCCGCTCCGAGGTCGCGTTCCCGATGATCGCTCCGTCGACGATCCGGTCGAGCCACTCGTCGCGCGATTCGGAGTTCGGCCGGAGCAGCACGAGCTCGGTGTACCCGAAGTGTCCCCGCCACAGGTGCGCGATGTTCGAGTCCGCCGCCGCCAGGTCCGCCACCAGCTGCACGAGCTCGACCAGGGTCACGCCGAAGCCGCCCCGGTGCTCCGGCACGCGCAACCGTCCGAACCCCGCGTCGGCCAGCGCGCGCACCTCGGTGTGCGGCAGCGGCCGGTCGCCGGGAGCACCGGAGGCGAGCTCACGCTCGACCGCACCGTCTCGGATGGTCGCGAACACCGGTGCGAAGCGCGCCCGCAGCGTGGCCAGGCGGTCGGCCGGGAGGCCCGGCGTGCGCCCGTCGGTCGTCGTCGCGTCCGTCATGCGGGCACCTCCACCGCACGGGGTGCGTCGTCCAGGTGGGCCGCGGTCGCGCCGCTCGCGCCACCGGAGAACGCGCCGCGCCACTGCCGGGCGGGGTGCGAGTCCGGCAGCTGCGCGTGCCCGAAGAGCTTCTCGCGCAGGGTGCCCGCGCGGTACTCGGACTGCATCAGGCCACGCTCCTGCAGGGTCGGGGCGATGTGGTCGACGAACTCCTCGTACGAACCGGGCAGCGTCCAGTTGATGACGTTCACCCCGTCGACGCCGACCCGCTGCCAGTCGGCGAGCTCGTCGGCGATCTGCTCCGGCGTGCCGACGACCCGGGCGCGGAGCTTCGCGGACAGCCGTGCCAGGTCGGCGATCGTGGGTTCGCGGTCGCCGGCGGCCTCGCGGAGCCACTGCAGGTGCGACTGCCCGGCGTGGGTGCGGACCTCGGACAGCGGGGTGTCCGGGTCGAGGGCCTCGCCGGTGTCCGGGTCGAAGCCGAGGTTCGAGTGCACCAGGAACCCGTCGGCGGCCAGGTACTCGTCGATTTCCGCTTCCTTCGCCTTCGCCTCGGCTTCGGTCGAGCCCGTGACGAACGTCAGGCCGAGGAAGAACGCGATGTCCTCCCGCCGGCGCCCGGCTGCCTGGGCGAGGTCGCGGGTCTCGCGGATGAGCTGCTCGGTGGCGTCGCGGTTCGAGGTCAGGATGAACTGGGCCTCGGCGTTCCGTGCCGCGAAGGCCCGACCGGCGGGCGAGGAGCCGGCCTGGAAGAGCACCGGCGTGCGCTGCGGGCTGGGCGCGCTCAGGTGCGGGCCCTGCACGTCGTAGCGGGTGCCGTGGTGGTCGATGCGGTGCACCTTGTCGGGGTCGGCGTAGCCACGGACCGGGTCCTTCAGCACGGCGCCGTCCTCCCACGAACCCTCCCAGAGCTTCGCGCAGACCTCGAGGTACTCCTCGGCCCAGACGTAGCGCTCGTCGTGCTCCTCGAGCCGGTCGGCGCCGAAGTTGCGGGCTGCGCTGTCGAGCGCACTCGTGACGACGTTCCAGCCGATGCGGCCCCGCGTGATGTGGTCGAGCGTGGAGACCTTGCGGGCGAAGTCGAACGGGTGCGCCTGGATGACGCTCGAGGTGAACGCCAGGCCGAGGTGCTCGGTCGACACGGCGAGCGCGGAGAGCAGCACCGAGGGGTCGTTCGAGGGGATCTGCAGTCCCTCGCGCAGGTTGGTCGAGTAGTCGCCGCGGCCGGGACCGTAGGTACCGACGACGTCCGCGAAGAACATCGCGTCGAACTTGCCGCGCTCGAGGGTCTTCGCCAGGTCGGTCCAGAGCGTCACGTCGTCGAAGTCGGCCTGGCGGGCGTCCGGGTGCCGCCACAGGCCGTGCTGGATGTGCGACGTCGTGTTCATGACGAAGGCCGCGAAGCGCAGCGGACGGTTCGGTGCATCGCTCATGCGTCCCATCGTGGTCGGCGGGCACCGCCCGACGACAGCGACGTGACCTTCCGTTACGCGCGGTGTTCCCCACAGCCCTGGAGGCGACCATGCTCCTGAGGCATGCCGACCCCGAGTACCGTCACCGCGCCTCCCGGCCGTTCCGCCGCACCGTCGACCACCGCGACCCGCCGTCGCGTCGCCCTGGCCTCGTTCGTCGGCACGACGGTCGAGTACTACGACTTCTACCTGTACGCGACGGCATCCGCCCTGGTGTTCGCGCCGACGTTCTTCCCGTCGGTGACGCCCGCCGTCGGCGTGATCGCGTCGTTCGCGACCTACGGGGTCGGCTTCGTCGCGCGGCCGCTCGGCGGGGTGATCGCCGGACACCTGGGCGACCGCATCGGACGCAAGAAGCTGCTCGTCGCGTCCCTGGTGCTGATGGGCATCGCGTCGACGCTGATCGGTGTCGTGCCGTCGGCAGCGACCATCGGTGTCGGTGCCGTGGTCGCGCTGGTGTTCCTGCGGCTGCTGCAGGGCGTCGCGGCCGGCGCGGAGTGGGGCGGGTCGGCGCTCCTGTCCGTCGAGCACGCGCCCGAGCGGCACCGCGGGCTGTTCGGGGCGTTCACGCAGATGGGGTCGGCGGGCGGGATGCTGCTCGCGACCGGCGTGTTCACCCTGGTGCGCTCGCTGCTCGGCAACGAGGCGTTCCTGGCCTGGGGGTGGCGGCTGCCGTTCCTGTTCTCCGCGGTGATCGTGGCGGTCGGCCTGGTGATCCGGCTCGGCGTGCAGGACGCTCCGGTGTTCCAGGAGCTGCGGGCCTCCGGCGGGGTCGAGCGGTTCCCGGTCTGGCAGGCGATCCGGCACCACCCGCGCGCGATCCTGGTGACGGCCGGACTGCGCCTGGTGCAGCCCGCGCTGTACTCGATCCTGACGACGTACTCGCTGACCTACCTCGCGGCCGTGCGGGGACCGTCCGGCTCCGATGCTGGGTTGCAGGCCGTGCTCGTGATTTCGGCGGTGTCGCTCGTGTCGACGCCGTTCTGGGGCTGGCTGTCCGACCGAGTGGGTCGCCGCGTGCTCACGATCTGGTCGGCCGTGGGCATCGCGGTGCTCATCTGGCCGTTCTTCGCGTTCCTCGACGCCGGGCCGCTCGTGCTGCTGCCGCTCGTGGCGCTCATCGGGATGTGCGTGTTCCACGACAGCATCTACGGGCCGCAGGCAGCCTGGTTCGCGGAGCAGTTCCCGACCGGGCGGCGGTACTCGGGGATGTCGCTCGGGTACCAGATCGGGTCGATCTTCTCGGTGGGACTGACACCGCTGCTGGCCGCGGTGTTCGTGGAGCTCGGTGGGGGCTCGCCGTGGATCCTGTGCGGGTACCTCGGGGTGTACGCGGTGCTGACCATCGTGGCGGCGGTGTTCGCGGTGGACCCCGCTGCGCGGGCGCGGGCGGGTGCGGGTGCGGGCGGCGGCACGGCCCGAGGCTCGGGCGAGAGCGCTACGTCCGCAGCACCACGTCGGCCAGGGACGCCGGGTCCTCGGCGGCGATGAAGTCCTGCTCCTGCGCCGCCCACCGGTCCCACTCGCGCGCGAAGGTGTCGCCGTCGCGGCCGATCGCCCGGTCCCACCGGACCGCGTCGTCGGCCTCGAGCCACACCGCCAGCGAGGCGAGTGCCACCGACGCCCGGGACACCGCCCCGCAGCCCTCGATCACGATCGGCAGGTCGGGGTCGACGGCGGTCCACTCCGCAGGACCGTCGGTCGCCCAGTCCCACCGGCGGTACCCGCTGGGTGCGCCGAGCACGTCACGGACCACGGCGTCGGCCGCCGCCCGGAGTCCGTCCCACCCCGGGTAGACGTCGTCGAGGTGCACGACCTGCGCTCCCAGCAGCCGGGCGAGCTGGTCGCCGAGGGTCGTCTTGCCGGTGCCCGAGCGGCCGTCGACGAGCACCACGAGGCGCCCTCCCGACGCCGCCGCGGCGCCGGCAGCGGCTGCGGCGACACCCGCGGCGAGACCGTCGCCGCCCGCCGCCTCCGTCGCATCAGACACGCCAGGTCCCCGCTGCCACCGCGACCGCGATCGACACCACGCCGATCCCGACGAGCACCGCGACCATCGCCCACTCCGGCCCCGCGAACCGCGCGACCCGCGCCCACGTCCGTCGTCCGGGAGCCCCGAACCCACGCGACTCCATCGCCACCGCCAACGTCGTCGCTCGTCGCAGTGCCAGGACCAGCAGCGCGAACGCCATCGATGCCCCACGTCGCAGCCGCCCGGTGTCGGCCAGCCCCCGAGCGCGCCGCGCCATCGCGAGCTGCCGCCAGTCGTCCACGAGCAGCGTCATCATCCGGATGGCCGCGAGCGCTCCGAGCACGAACCGCGCGGGCAGTCGCAGGACCTGCGCGAGCCCGTCGGCCAGGTCGGTCGGGTCGACGCGCACGAACAACGCGACCGCGGGCAGCCCCACGGCGAGCACGCGCAGTGCCGTCGCCAGCGCCAGCGTCAGCGACCCGTCGGTGACGTGGGCGAAGCCGAAGTCGAACCACTCCCGCCCGGAGGGTCGTCCGTACAGCGCGATGCTCACCGCCGTGAGCGGCACGGCCACCAGGACCGGGGACACCCGCAGCAGCAGGGTCCGCACCGGCAGCCGCAGGAGCGGCAGCAGGGCGAGCTCGATGGCGAGGGCGACGGCTGCGGACACGACGTCCAGGCTCAGCACGAGGCACACGCCGAGTGCGAGGACGCCGACGAGTGCGGCGACCGGTTGGACGGCTCGGACGCCGCGGTGGTGGTCGGGCGCGGGGGCGGTCGCGGTCGCGCGGGGCAGGTCGGTCGCGGGCGCGGTCGTCGCGTCTGGTCGCTCTGGAGGCGCGGTTCGGCCCGTCGTCGTCGGCCCCGTCTCCGGGGTGGTCGGCGTCGCGCCCCCGTGGTCGCGTTCCACGCGCCCTTGGTCGCCGTCCACACGCTGGGCGCCGTCCGCCGCGAGCACGACCTCGTCGGCGTCGAGTGCGCGGATCAGGTCGCGGTCGTGCGTGACGGCGACGATGGTGGTGCCGGCGTCGGCGAGCACTCCGAGGTGCCGGACGACGGCGTCCCACGTCGCGCGGTCCTGCCCGGAGGTCGGTTCGTCGAGCACGACGACGGGCGGCCGTGCGGCGACCACCGCGGCGATGGCGAGCCGTCGCTGCTCGCCGCCGGACAGCGTGAAGGGGTTGGCGTCGGCGAGGTGGGCGAGGCCGAACTCGCCGAGGAGCGCGTCCGCCCGGTCCGCGGCGTCCGGCGTGCCGAGCGCTCTGGAGCCGGCCTCGACCTCCTCGCGGACGGAGCGGCCGACGAACTGGTGCTCGGGGTCCTGGAAGACGGTGCCGATGCGGGCGGACAGCTCGCGGCTCGACCAGGTGTGCGGAGCGGGGTCGAGGCCGGCGGCGAGTTCCGTCGTCGCCGAGAGCTCCCCCGCTGCCGGAGGCAGGAGCCCCGCGAGCGTGAGGCCGAGCGTCGACTTGCCGATGCCGTTCGGTCCCGTGACCGCCACGACCTGACCGGCTCGGAGCTCGAGGTCGATCCCGCTGCCCACCCGCTGCCGCTTGCCGCGGGCGGTCCCGAGGTCCCGGGCCTCGAGCAGCGCCGCGCCCGCCCCCGCCCCGGCGCTCGCCCCCGCGCCGAGCGGGCGAAATGCCGCGGTGCCCTCGGCGGCCGACCCGGGCATTTCGCCCGCTCGCGCAGCCGCACGAAGCCGCCCGCGGGCCGCACCACGTCCGGGCTCGGCGCCGGGCACCCACACCCCGGCCGCGGTGAGCGCGGCGCCGTGCCGTGCGAGGACCTCGGCCGGGGCGCCGTCCGCGACGACTCCGCCGCCGGGTGCGAGCAGCACGAGCCGGTCGACCAGGTCGAGCCAGGTGCCGATCCGGTGCTCCACCACGAGCAGGGTCGCCCCGGTCTCGTCGAGCAGCGCCCGGACGGCGTCGTGCACCTGGAGCACGCCGGCCGGGTCGAGGTTCGCGCAGGGTTCGTCGAGCACGAGGGCTCCCGGACGCATCGCGAGCACCCCGGCGAGCGCCAGCCGTTGCCGCTGGCCGCCGGACAGCATCGCGGTGGAACGGTCGAGGGGCAGGTCGAGCCCGACGACCTCGAGGGCGGACCGCACCCGCGCCCAGGTTTCCTCGCGCGAGACGCCGAGGTTCTCACAGCCGAACGCCACGTCGTCACCGATCCGCGACATCACGGTGTGCGCTTCGGGGTCCTGCATGACGAGGCCGACACGCCCGCGGACCGCGCGGGGGTCGGCACCGTCGACCAGGACCGAGCCCTGCGCGGAGGCAGCCGTGTCGTCGGTGGCGTCGGGTTCGTCGGGCAGGACGGCGGCGACCGCTCGGAGCAGCGTCGACTTGCCGGAGCCGGACGGTCCGACGATCGCGACCCGCTCCCCCGGCTCGACGCTCAGGTCGACACCGCGGACGGCCCACTCGGCGCGTTCGGGGTAGCGCCACCCCCAGTCGCGGAACGCGATGCGTGCGGCGCGCACGCCGACGGCGTCCGGGGACGTCGACGACGGAGCGGACACCGTCACACCAGTTCGCGCGGCCGACGCCGACTGTGCTCGCGACCCGCCGCGAACGAGGACAGCACGCCGGTGCGGGCGAGTGCGCGGACGACCAACCACGAACCGGCACCCGCGATGACCGCGCCCGAGATGATCGCGCAGACGACGTAGACGATCTTGAACGCGGCGTCGAGGCCGGGGTACCACAGCACGGTGTCGTTGATGCCGAGCGCGAGGCCGGCCGCGGCGCCCGCCAGGACGACGACCGGCAGCCGGTACACGCGGTACAGGAAGAGTGCGAGGACGATCTCGGCTCCGAGGCCCTGGACGAGCCCGGCCTCGAGCGTCAGCCAGCCCCACTGGGTGCCGAAGAGCGCTTCGACGGACGCGGCGACCATCTCACCGTAGAGCGCGGCGCCGGGTTTGCGGACGACGATGGCGACGAGCGGGCCGGCGAGCAGCCAGACCCCGCCGAACAGCGCTTTCGTGCCTGGCAGGACGAGGTCCATGACGGCGCTGATGGGTTCGTAGCCGAACTCCCACAGCCGGAAGACGACGCCGAGTGCCACCGCGAGCACGCTCGCGACGACGATGTCGACGACCCGCCAGCGCAGCGATCGCCGCGGGGCGGTGTGGACGGTTGATGACGTGCCAGAAGACATGGTGCTGGACTCCTCCCTGCGCCGGCATGATCCGGATCAGGTTCGACGGTCGGAGCGCCACTCGCTCCCTCTCAGCCCGGCGGTCCCGGACTCCCGTGTGTGTCCCAGCAGTCTAGACGTGGTCGCGACCACATGACGGGTCACGACCACGGATCGGACGGGAGGCCCGTGGCGGGTCCGCCACGGGCCTCCCGTCCGATCGTCGCTACTTCTTCAGGACGCGCACCAGTTTCCGGAGCACGGTGCCGGTCACCCAGACGAGCGGGATGCTGACGGCGACGAGCGAGATGAGGTTCGGCTCGAACTCGAGGTCCTTGCCGGGGCGACGGACGTACGCGCCGACCGGGATCGACGCGCCGCCGCCACCACCGCCGCCGTTCTCGTCGTCCCCGCCGCCCCCGAAGCCGAACCAGCCGAGGGACACCGGGATGAGGGTCTGGTCTCCGACCTCGACGGGGTCCCCGTAGTTCGTGGAGACGCCGATCGGGCGTACCTTGTCTGCGATCTGCGTGACGATGTTGGCCATGCGCGCGACGCTACTCGTCCGTTCCTCCACAGGGCGGGCCACGCGCGCAAGGGTGCACAGCTGGGGCTTGTCTGCGGACGCGGACGGGCGTCACCGATATGTTGGCGCGACCATCACCTGGAGGACCGTTTGCACACCTGGCCCGGCAACCCGTACCCGCTCGGGGCGACCTACGACGGAAGCGGCACGAACTTCGCGCTCTTCAGCGAGGTCGCCGAGCGCGTCGAACTCTGTCTGTTCGACACCGACGGCAACGAAGAGTGCATCCCCCTCGTCGAGGTCGACGCCTACGTCTGGCACGCCTACCTGCCGAACATCGGCCCCGGGCAGGAGTACGGCTTCCGTGTCCACGGCCCGTACGACCCCGACAGCGGTGCACGCTGCAACCCGTCGAAGCTCCTGCTCGACCCCTACGCCAAGGCGACGAGCGGCGAGATCGACTGGGACCAGTCGCTCTTCGCGTACACGTTCGGCGACCCGGACTCGACGAACGACGACGACTCCGCGGCGCACATGATGAAGGGCGTCGTGATCAACCCGTTCTTCGACTGGCAGGGCGACCGCGCACCGCGCACGCCCTACGGCGAGACGGTGATCTACGAAGCACACGTCAAGGGCCTCACCGAGACCCACCCCGACGTGCCGGAGGAGCAGCGCGGCACCTACGCCGGCGTCTCCCACCCCGCGGTCATCGAGCACCTGCAGCGACTCGGCATCACGACGCTCGAGCTCATGCCCGTGCACCAGTTCGTGAACGACTCCACCCTGCAGGACAAGGGGCTGTCGAACTACTGGGGCTACAACACCATCGGCTTCTTCGCGCCGCACTCCTCGTACTCGTCCTCGGGCGACCAGGGGCAGCAGGTGCAGGAGTTCAAGACCATGGTGCGGGAACTCCACCGCGCCGGCATCGAGGTCGTGCTCGACGTCGTCTACAACCACACCGCCGAGGGCAACCACCTCGGACCGACGCTGTCGTTCCGGGGCATCGACAACGCGGCGTACTACCGCCTGGTCGACGACGACAAGAAGTTCTACATGGACTACACGGGCACCGGGAACTCGCTCAACGTCGGGCACCCGCACTCGCTGCAGCTCATCCTCGACTCGCTGCGCTACTGGGTGACCGAGATGCACGTCGACGGCTTCCGCTTCGACCTCGCCTCGGCGCTCGCCCGCGAGTTCTACGAGGTCGACCGGCTGTCCGCGTTCTTCGAGCTCGTGCAGCAGGACCCGATCGTGTCGCAGGTCAAGCTCATCGCCGAGCCCTGGGACGTCGGCCCCGGCGGCTACCAGGTCGGCAACTTCCCGCCCCAGTGGTCGGAGTGGAACGGCAAGTACCGCGACACCGTGCGTGACTTCTGGCGTGGTGAGTCGTCCACGCTCGGCGAGTTCGCCTCCCGCATCTCCGGCTCGGCCGACCTCTACGAGCACGACGGCCGCACGCCCAAGGCGAGCATCAACTTCATCACCGCGCACGACGGCTTCACGCTGTACGACCTCGTCGCCTACAACGAGAAGCACAACGAGGCCAACGGCGAGGACAACAACGACGGCGAGAGCCACAACCGGTCCTGGAACTCCGGCGCCGAGGGTCCGACCGACGACGAGGCAGTGAACGCCCTGCGGCTGCAGCGGCGCCGGAACTTCCTGGCGACGCTGCTCCTCAGCCAGGGCGTGCCGATGATCGCCCACGGTGACGAGCTCGGCCGTTCGCAGTCCGGCAACAACAACGTCTACGCGCAGGACTCCGAGCTCAGCTGGATCGACTGGGAGACCGCGGACGACGACCTCGTCCAGTTCACGGCCGACGTCGTGAAGCTCCGCCACGACCACCCGACGTTCCGCCGCACCCGGTACTTCAACGGGCGCCCGGTCCGCCGCGGCCAGGACGAGCCGCTGCCCGACGTGGTGTGGCTCACCCCCGAGGGCGAGGCCATGTCGCCGGAGGACTGGGACTCCGGCTTCGGCAAGAGCGTCGGCATGTACCTGAACGGCGACGGGATCCGTGGGCGCGACTCCCGCGGTGAGCGTGTCACCGACGTGGCGTTCATCACGTACTTCAACGCCCACGACGACGTCGTGACCTTCACCCTGCCGCCCGAGGAGTACGCACCGGGGTGGACGGTCCGCATCGACACCGCCGAGCCCGGCGCCCGCGACGAGGTCATCGACGCCGGCACGCCGC
Source organism: Curtobacterium sp. ABR8 (assembly GCF_057812125.1). Classification (NCBI taxonomy): domain Bacteria; kingdom Bacillati; phylum Actinomycetota; class Actinomycetes; order Micrococcales; family Microbacteriaceae; genus Curtobacterium; species Curtobacterium sp. ABR8. Next base: position 1,268,794 of record NZ_CM173818.1, on the reverse strand, counting down.
TCGACGTCCCCGCCCGGTCGATGATCGTCCTCCGCGCCGAGCCGAACCACGAGGTCTCCGCCGCGCCGGTCGAGGTCCAGCACCACGAGGGCGATCCGGAGCTCCGGTCCCCGCAGGACGCCGTCACCCCGGCGAACCCCGCCGGCTCCACCGCGCCGAGCGGTACCGCACGATGAGCGCCGGCGCACCGGGAACCGGGCGTCGCGTCCCCGTCTCGACGTACCGGCTGCAGGTCTCCGCGGACTTCGACCTGGCCGCAGCACGCGACCTCGTCGACTACGTGCACGACCTCGGCGCCGACTGGCTGTACCTGTCGCCCGTCCTGCAGTCGGAACCCGGCTCGGACCACGGCTACGACGTCGTCGACCACACGCACGTCGACACCGACCGCGGCGGTGACGAGGCCCTCCGGGTCCTCGCCGAGGCCGCGCACGCCGTCGGGCTCGGCGTGCTGGTCGACGTCGTCCCGAACCACGTCGGGGTCGCCACCCCGGAGGTCAACCCGTGGTGGTGGTCCCTGCTCGAACTCGGCCAGGGCTCCCCCGTCGCGTGGGCGTTCGACGTCGACTGGGACGCCGGCGACGGCAAGGTCCGGGTGCCGGTCCTCGACGACCGGCTGCTCGACGCCGTGTCGCTCGACACGTCCGACCCGGAACGCCCGGTGCTGCGGGTCGGTGAGACCGCGTACCCGACCGCGCCCGGCACCGCCCACCCGGGCGATTCGGTCGAGGCCGTGCACGCGCTGCAGCACTACGCGTTCGTGCACTGGAAGCGCGCCGACCACGAGCTCAACTACCGCCGGTTCTTCGCGGTGAACACGCTCGCGGCCATCCGAGTCGAGGAACCCGAGGTCTTCGCGGCCTCGCACGGCGTCATCGGCGCCTGGTTCCGCGACGGTCTCGTCGACGGCCTACGCATCGACCACCCGGACGGGCTGTACGACCCCGCCGGGTACCTGCAGGACCTCGCCGAGCTGACCGGCGGCGCGTACACCCTCGTCGAGAAGATCCTCGAGCCCGGCGAGGAACTGCCGAGCTCGTGGCCCGTCGACGGCACCACCGGGTACGACGCCCTGGGCGTCCTGGACCGCGTGCTCGTCGACCCCGCGGGCGAACCGTCACTGACGGCCGCGTCCGGAGCGGAACCGGCCGACTGGCAGCAGCTCACGCACGACACCCGCCGCGGCATCGCCGACGGGATCCTCGGCAGCGAGGTCGAGCGGCTCGCCCGCCTCCTCGCTCCGGTCGCCGCCGGGGCGGACGCGATCACGCACGAACGACTCGTGGACGCCCTCGCCGAGGTCGTGGCGTCGTTCGACGTGTACCGCACCTACCTGCCCGAAGGCGCGCACCACCTCATCGCCGCGCTCGAACGTGCCGCCGAGGCCCGCCCGGACCTCGACGACGTCATCGACCGCATCGCCCCGGCGCTCGTCGACCCGGAGAACGCCGCCGCCGTCCGCCTGCAGCAGACGAGCGGCATGGTGATGGCCAAGGGCGTCGAGGACACGGCGTTCTACCGCACGTCCCGCCTGACGTCCCTGAGCGAGGTCGGGGGCGACCCGAGCGTGTTCGCGGTGTCCGTGGCCGACTTCCACCAGGCGCAGCGCGACCGGCTCGGCAGCTGGCCGCACACCATGACGACGCTCACCACCCACGACACGAAGCGCAGCGAGGACACCCGGGCACGCATCGCGGTCCTGGCCGAGCTCGGCAGCGAGTGGGCCGATACCCTCGACCGGTTGCAGTCCCTCGTCCCGCTCGAGGACCGCGTGTTCGCGGACCTGCTCTGGCAGGCCATCGTCGGTGCCCGGCCCGCGAGTCGCGAGCGGCTGCACGCCTACGCCGAGAAGGCGTCGCGCGAAGCCGGCGACAGCACGACCTGGACCGAGCCGGACACGGCGTTCGAGGAGCGCATGCACGCGCTCGTCGACGCGGCGTTCGACGAGCCCGCGGTGGTGGCCGTGCTCGATGCCCTCGACGAGCGGATCGACGCGGCCGGGTGGTCGAACGGGCTCGCGCAGAAGCTCGTGCAGCTCACGGCGCCCGGCGTCCCCGACGTCTACCAGGGCACCGAGTTCTGGGACCGTTCCCTCGTCGACCCCGACAACCGCCGTGCGGTGGACTACGCCGAACGGCGCCACGTCCTCGCCGAGATCGACGGCCCGGACGACGACGGCCCCGAGGACCTGCCCGCGATCGGGATCGACGGCGCTGCGAAGCTCCTCGTGACCGCGCGTGCGCTCCGGCTCCGCCGCGACCACCCCGAGCTCTTCACGCGGTACCTCGCGCTCGAGGCGACGGGCAGCGCGGCGGACCACGTCGTCGCGTTCGACCGTGGTGGAGCCGTGACGGTCGCCACGCGACTGCCGATCGGCCTCGAACGGGTCGGCGGCTGGGGCGACACCCTCGTGCACGCCGTCCCCGTCGATCGGGTCGACCTGCTCACCGGCAGGTCGTTCCCGGCCAGCCGGGGCATCGCGCTCGCGGACCTGCTCACCACGTACCCGGTCGCGCTGCTCGTCCCGGCCGCCACGGTCGGGGAACCCGGCCACGCCGACACGGTGACCGACGCGTCCGACGCGGGACGGGCCTCCCGGTCGACCGCCGGAACCGCCCCGGCGACCACCGAGTCCGACGCACAAGCCGAGATCGACATCCTGGAGGGTCACGCATGACCGCACCCGACCGCTACGCCGTCTGGGCGCCCGAGCCGGACCGCGTCCGGCTGGTCGTCGACGACGTCGAGTACCCGCTGACCCGGGGGGACGACGACTGGTGGTCGACCGACGCGATCATGCCGGTCGTCGGTGCCCGCTACGGGTTCCGCCTCGGCGACGACGACGCGGTCCGACCCGACCCCCGCAGTCGCTTCCAACCGGACGGCGTGCACGGCACCTCGGCAGTGGTCGACCCGGCGCGCTTCGCGTGGACCGACGAGTCGTGGACCGGACGCCCGGCCCGCGGTGCCGTCATCTACGAGATGCACGTCGGCACGTTCACGCCGGAGGGCACCCTCGACGCAGCCGCGCGGAAGCTCGACCACCTGGTCGAGCTCGGAGTCGAGTTCGTCGAACTGCTGCCCGTCAACGGTGTGAACGGCGAGTGGAACTGGGGCTACGACGGCGTCGCGTGGTTCGCGGTGCACGCGCCGTACGGCGGCCCGGACGCATACGACCGCTTCGTCGACACCGCGCACTCGCTCGGTCTCGGCGTCATCCAGGACGTCGTCTACAACCACCTCGGTCCGAGCGGCAACTACCTGCCGCTGTACGGGCCGTACCTGGTGCAGGGCCTCGCGAACACGTGGGGCGACTCGGTGAACGTGGAGCACCCCGAGGTCCGTCGGTACGTCCTCGACAACGTGCGCATGTGGTTCCGCGACCACCACGTCGACGGGCTCCGGCTCGACGCCGTGCACGCGATCCGCGACACCACCCGACCGCACGTGCTGGCCGAGATGGCCGACGAGACGGACGCGTACGGCGCCTTCGTCGGTCGTCCGCTGTCCCTGATCGCCGAGTCGGACCTCAACGACCCCGTGATGTTCCGCCCGCGTGAAGCCGCCGGGTACGGACTCTCCGGGCAGTGGTCCGACGACTTCCACCACGCCGTGCACGTCGCGCTGACGGGTGAGACGAACGGCTACTACGCCGACTTCGCACCGCTGTCGGCGCTCGCGAAGGTGCTCGACCACGGGTTCTTCCACGACGGCACGTGGTCGTCGTTCCGTGGCCGGCGGCACGGGCAGCCGATCGACCGCGGCACCTCGCCGGCGACGGCCCTGGTCGTCACGAACCAGAACCACGACCAGATCGGCAACCGCGCGGCGGGCGACCGTCTGGCGGCGACGCTCGACGACGAGGGTCTCGTCATCGCGGCGGCGCTGACCCTGCTCGGGCCCTTCACGCCCATGCTGTTCATGGGCGAGGAGTTCGCCGCGACGACGCCGTGGCAGTTCTTCACCTCGCACCCGGAGCCCGAGCTCGGTACGGCCACCGCCGAGGGACGCATCGCCGAGTTCGCCGAGCACGGGTGGGACGAGTCCGCCGTGCCGGACCCGCAGGACCCGACGACGTTCACGAACTCCAAGCTCGACTGGGCCGACGTCAGTTCCGAGCGGGGCGCGGCGATCCTGCGTGCCTACCGGGTGCTCGTCGCCCTGCGGCGGACCGACCAGGCCTTCGTCGACCACCGGTACGAGGCGAACGCCGTGCGGTTCAGTGAGGACCGGCGGTGGCTGGTACTCACACGCGGGCTGCTCGGGCCCGACGTCGCTCCGGTGCACGTCGTGGTGAACTTCCTCGACGACGCTGCCGAGGTGCCCGTGCCGGGAGCCACCGGCGAGGAGCTCTACCGCTTCGGTGCGGCCGATGTCGCGACGGACTGCGTGCGGTTCCGCGGGCGGGGCGTGGTGGTGCTGCGCTAGTCGATGCGCTGGCGTCCGGGCTGCCCACGGGCGTCCGATCCGCGAAAGCGACAGTGTCCCGCGAACGGTTCGCGGGACACTGTCGCTTTCGCGGTACCGACGCCGAGCGTCGACGCCGCGGATCAGGCGGCGTGGTCGGCGACCGCGTGTGCGTTCTTCCGCACGGACGGCAGCTTCCGGTGGTCCTTGACCAGGGAACGGGTCTCGCGGATGCGGCGGTCGATGCCCCACTTCGTCACGAGGGCGAGGCTCTCACGCACGATGTTGCCGCTCATCTTCGAGACACCGAACTCCCGCTCGGTGAACGTGATCGGGGTCTCGACGACGCGCAGACCGGCTTCGAGGGCACGCCAGCACAGGTCGACCTGGAAGCAGTAGCCCTTCGACGCGACGCCGGCCAGGTCGATCCGCTCGAACGCCCGCGAGGTGAAGACCCGGAAGCCGCCCGTGGCGTCGCGGACCGCGATCCCGAGGGCCAGACGGGTGTAGAGGTTGCCGCCGCGGGACAGCAGTTCGCGGTACCAGGGCCAGTTCTCCACCTTCCCGCCCTTGATCCAGCGTGACCCGAGCACCAGGTCGTTCGTGTCGGCGAGCTCGAGCATCCACGGCAGGTACTCGGGGTGGTGCGAGCCGTCGGCGTCCATCTCGACGAGCTTGGCGTACCCGTGCTCGAGGCCCCACGCGAAGCCGGACAGGTACGCGCCGCCAAGGCCGTCCTTGACCGTGCGGTGCATCACGTGCACCCGGTCGGTCTCGCTCGCGATCGCGTCGGCGATCTCACCGGTGCCGTCGGGCGAGTTGTCGTCGACGACGAGCACGTGGACGCTGTCGTCGGTGGCGGCGAGCGTGCGCTCGACGATGGGACGGACGTTCTCCGCCTCGTCGTAGGTCGGGATGATGACCAGGGTCTCGCTCATGGTGCTCCTCGTGCTCCACATCGAATGTATCGGTCGGTCGTGGGTCAGTCCGACGAGAGGTCTGCGAACACGATCAGATTGTCCGTGTAGTGCCCGGTGGCGGTGTCGAACACGCCGTCGCAGGTGATCAGTCGGAGTTGGGCTGTCGGGGTGGTGCCGTAGACGTCGCTCGTCGGGAACGCCGACTTGGCGGCGCGTTCCGAGCGGTCGACGGTGAAGGTGCGGGTGGTGCCGTCGGACATCGCGACGTGGATCTCGTCACCGGCGACCAGCTCGTCGAGGCGGAAGAACACCGCGGCGCTCGTCGGGCTGTCGACGTGGCCGGCGATGACGGCCGGGCCGACCTCGCCGGGGACGATGCCGTCGCTGAACCAGCCCGCGCTGTCCCAGTCGACGGGCGGGTCGAGCTCACCGGCGGAGCCGCGGTGCAGGTCCTCGAGGTCCGACTGCACGCCGATCGCGGGGATCGAGACGCTGACGGGGGTCGCCGAGGAACGGGCGGCGGGCGCCGCCGGGTCCTGGAACCCCTCGGTGCCCGAACCGGCAGACGCAGGAGCAGACCCCGACGCCGGACTCGACGGCGCCGAGCCGGCGCGCCCACCCGACCCGTCGCTGCCGACGGTCGATGCGAGGGCCACACCCGTGACGCCGCCGCCCAGGACGACCGCGGCCAGGACGGCCCCGATCACCACACCACGGCGCCGGACCGCCGGACCGCGCCCGGCGGACCGTCGGCCGGTCACGATGCCCCTCCGGCCGTCGTCGCACAGCCGCCGAGCACGTCCGAGGTGAGCATGGTCGCACCGAGGGCGGCCCAGGCGTCCCCGTAGTAGGTCGGCGTGGTGGCCGCCGTGCGGTCTGCCCGCTCCAGGTCGTCGGCAGCCGCACCGGCTGACCCGGCTGCGTGCTCCGCCGCGGCCCTGGCGGTGTACGCCAACGCGTTCGTGTCCTCGGTCACGGCGGTCCCGCCGAGGTCGAGCTGGGCCGCGAGCTGCGTCGTCCGGCGCAGGGGCGGGGCGAGCGAAGCGGCGAGGGCACGGTCGTCGGCGGAGCAGGCCTCGGCGTAGCGCACGGGCGTGCGCATCGCGTCGTAGCCGTAGAGCACGCGCTGGTCCCCGCCGGTCGCGGGCATCGGGTCGACGGTGCCGTCGGCGTGCACCTGCGACCAGTCGCTCGGCAGCTGTGACTCGTCGAGCACGGCGGTCGTCACCGCTCGGGAACCGCGGTTCAGCGCGGCCCACCGGTCGTCGCCCGTGGCCTTCGCCAGCACCGCGAAGGCGGCCGGCGACGCGTACGAGGCGTTGTACCGGTAGGGCTCGGAGTCCGCCCACGGCCCGGGCAGCAGGATCGTGCCGAGGTCCGTCGTCGCGGTCTCGTGTTCCAGGATCGCCGAGGCGATGCGCTTGCCGGCTGCCGTGTAGCGGTCCTCGCCCCACGCGTCTCCGGCGAGCACCAGGGCCCGCGCGGCGTCGAGGTCGGCGTCGCTCGCCGGCTGCTCGTCGGCGACACCGTCGTCCGGCGTCCAACGCCAGGCGAGCAGGTCGTCGTCGGTCAGCATGTGCGTCTTCGTCCACTTCCAGATGTCGTCGAACCGGTCACGGTCGCCGTTCGCGAACGCGATGAGCAGCCCGTAGGCCTGCCCTTCGCTGACGGTGTCGTCGCCCTGGTCGGTGCGGACGACGCGGCCGTCCTGCACGTACCGGTCCAGGAACTCGGTGCGGAGCTCCTTCGGAGAGCGCGCCGCGTCGGGCGCGCTGGTCGAGGTCGGGGTGGCGGCCGAACCGTTCTCGGCTTCGGTGTCCTGCCCCCACGGCCGAACTGCGATGAGCGCGACGCCGACGGCGACGACCACCGCCGCCGCGGCGGTGATGGGTATCCAGGTCCTGCGGGTCATGCTGGCCTGCCTTTCCGTGGATGGTGAGCGGGGCTCTGACCGGGAGGGCCGGATCACGTGAGCGTGTCGGCGCACGTGATCCGGGCCTCCCGGCCAGGGCGTCAGCGGTACAGCGAGCGGAGCGCCGCGACGGCCGCGTGGACGGCCTCCGTCATCGGGCGGTCGGCGGCTGCGCCGCCGCCACCCGTCTGCACGCCGCCGGTCGGGGTCGCGGCGGTGGCCGCTGCGTCCGTCACCGGTACGACCGTCAGGTCACCCTTGCTGTCGTCGAGGACGAACAGGGTGGAGACGGTGTTGCCGGCGAGGTCGACGCTGGCGGTGCCCTGCTGGCCGCTGCCGGAGACGTCGAGCGTCCACTTGCCGGAGTCGACGGTGGCGTACTTGGTGGCGGTGCCGAACTCCGCGCCCTCGGCGATGGCGGTGCCCTCGGAGGTGCTCACGTCGACCTGCTTCGCCGTGGTGGCGGCCTGGACCAGCCGGAGCTTCGCCTTGCCGTCGCCCGGCTGCTGCAGGTCGTCGGTGAACGCCGTCGTCTTGAGGTCGGTGTTCTTGCCGTAGGCGACGACCGTGCTCGCGTCGCCCTTGTCGACCTGCACGTCGGTGGAGATCACCGGCGTGGAGTCCGGAGCGTCGGAAGCCCGCATCGACAGCACGTAGGTGCCGACCGGGAGTTCCTGGTACTTGCTGACCTGGCCGTAGGTGACGTCGTCGAGTTCGAAGACCGTCTTGCCGCCGGACAGGCTGGACAGCTCGACGTCGACGCTCTTGGTGTCGGGCGAGAGGTGGCCGACGCGGAGCCAGCCCTCGTCGGTGGCGGTGGCGGCGGTGGCGGTCTGGGGTGCTGCGAGTCCGACGGTCGCGGCGACGAGGGTCGCTGCGAGTGCGCCGACGACGACGGTGCGGCGTCGCTGGGTGTGTGCGGTCATGGTCGTGCTCCTTCGGGTCGTGGTGCTGGTCGTGTTCGGCTCCGGGGTGTTGCGGGCGGCGCGGGTGTCGCTCTGGGCCTCCCCGCGAGCGGCTGGGGTGTCGCTCGGGGCCTCCCCGCGAGCGGGCGAAATGCCGAGGTCCGCGCGCGGGGCACCCGGGTGTTTCGCCCGCTCGGCGAACCCGCCGGTGGAGGTGGCGCGACCCGCCCCTCGAGCGCCCCCACGTGCCGCCGCGCGAGCGGGCGAAATGCCGGGGTCAGCGCGCGGCGCACCCGGGTGTTTCGCCCGCTCGGCGAACCGCTGCGCGGCCCGAGCATCGGCCGCGGGTGTCACGAGGCGCTCGTCGCGGTCGTCGTCGGGTCCGCCGGGGTGTAGGTGACGGTGAGCCGCTCGCCCTCACGCTCGACCGATGCCGGCCGGAACGACTCGGACATCGCATCGAGGGTCGCGGCCACGCGCTCGGCCGAGGCGACGTCACTGGTGTGCAGGACGGCGGTGCGGAACGGCTGGCCGGTCTCGCCCGTGAGCGGCGTGAACCGGTCGACGCGGACGTCCTGGTCGGCGAGCACCTGGCCGAGCGCGATCATCGCCCGCGAGTCGACCTGACCCGCGCGGAACTGCGACTTGGTGCCGTCGTCGGCCCGGAGCGCCGGGTTCGACGCCAGCTCGGTGCCCATGGTCTTCCGCAGGTCGCTGGCCCGGGTGATCGCGGTCTGCGCGGCCGTCGATCCCTCGGCGTGGATGCGTCGGACCTCGACCTGCTGGTCGCCGGAGCCGAAGGTCGCGACGGCCGTCGAGTTCTCGATCGCCTGGCGGACGTCGGACGACGAGTTGCCGCCGGTCCGCATGGAGTCCGTCGTGATGACGTAGTCCGAGTCCTTCCACCCGTTGGGCGACTGGCGCTCCACGGCTCCGTCGGTGTCGAGCTTGTAGTACCAGACCACGTTGTTCCGGGCGAAGCCGTCCTCGACGAGGTCGACCCACATGGCGTCGTCCACCAGCAGTCGGGAGGACTTCGGGACGTTGTCCCCGACCCACTGCTCGGCCTGCTGCATCGGCAGGTCGAGGTTGCCCAGGACGAAGCCGCGCAGCTGTGTTCCCCAGAGCGGCACCGCCACGACGAGTGCGACCGCGGTGGTGACGGCCCAGGTGATGCCGAGACCACGACGGGTCCCGGTGCCGAGGCGGGTACGGGTACGGACCCGACCGGCGATCGACAGGACGGCACGCTCGGCCGTGTACGCGACCAGCAGGGCGGCGAACGGGATGAGCATGATGACGTACGGCACCGGCAGGTACCCGTTCGGGCGGAACATCATCGCGAGCAGGAAGACGAGCATCGCGGCGATCGGACGGACCCGGCGCAGGAAGAGCCCCACGACCGCTGCAGCCGAGCCGAGCACGATGAACACCGGGTCGAGCGCCCACCACTGCGACGCGGCGGCGTTGGCCAGGCTGCCCGGGTCGAACAGCGAACCCGATGCCGAGCGCGAGCCGAGCTGGTAGGTGATGCCCTCGAACAGGCTGACCCGACCGCTGCTCGGCAACAACTCGCCCTTGACCGCGGCGAGCAGCAGGTACCCGCCGCCGATGATGACGAGGACGGCCCCGGCGACGCTCAGCGTGTACCGGCGGGTGCTCCTGTCGGCACGGCGGACCGCCATCCAGATGAGGAACGGCAGGGCGAGCAGGTACGTCTCCTTGGAGAGCACCGCGATGCCGAGGCACGCAGCTGCTCCGGCGAATCCGGCGAGCTGCTGGCGACGGCTGAGCACGAGGACGAACGCGGCGAGCAGCCACGGCGTCGCGACGTTGTCGATGTAGACCGTGCGGTGGTACTGCAGGGCGAGCGGCGACAGCGCGAAGACGAGACCGGCTGCGGCTGCGGTGGTCCGGCCGGCACCGAGGCGGCGGGCCAGGACGAACAGCAGGATGCTCGAGACGGCGGAGAAGAAGACCATCGCCTCGCGGCCGGCCTCGACGGCGAACGGGTAGCGCGCGAACGCTCCGGTCAGACCGGTGTAGCCAGCGATCTGGATCCAGCCGAGCGGCGGGTGGTCGTACCAGTAGGTGTAGTGCGTGATCTCGCCGAGGTGCATGATCGCCCAGGCCTGCGCGGTGTACGTGCCCTCGTCGTCGATCCGCTGCGGGGTGCCGGACATGTTCCAGGCCTGCACGATGACGGTGATCGCGACGACCGGCAGCAGCCAGGTCAGGCTCGCAGCGTGTCGGCGGAACCAGGCGCTGATGCCGGTGTGGTCCCCGGCGACGGCGCCGCGGATCGGGATGCCGGTGGTGTTGGTGATGCTGGCGCTCATCGGGTCCCTCCGGTGGTCGTGCCGGCGAGCTCACGTTCGGAAGCGGAACCGGCGGATGCGGATCCGGCGGATGCGGATCCGGCGGATGCGGAACCAGCGGCGGAGCCCGCCGCGGCCGACGAACCGTCCGTGACGCCGGCGTTGCTCAGGTCCGACGCGAAGCCGACGACCTCGGCCGGCTGCTCGGCGTTCCGGTGCTGGCCCGTGTGCTCCGTCTTCTCCCAGCCGTTCTGCCCCTTGGCGTGGCGGACGACGGCTCGGACGGCCGCTGCGGCGAGGAAGACCTGGTACGGCACGAGACCGAGCACGAGCTTCACGTAGTCCCGGAAGCGGACCTTCTCCTTGTAGATGCGACCGAACTCGTTGAGGCCCACGACCTCGACGGCCAGCAGCATGAGCGTCGGTGCCACCGGGATGAACGACACCAGCGCGATCGCCGTCGGCACCTTGACGAACAGGATCATCAGGACGCTCAGCGGGATGAGCAGACCGGTGGCCGCCTGGATGAACGGCATGGTCAGCATGTAGCGCGCGAAGAAGCGCTGGCGGAACGAGGGCAGCTTCTTCCACTCCCCCTTGCCGAGCACCTGCAGGAAGCCCTGGTTCCAGCGCGTCCGCTGCTTGAGCAGGGAGGCGAAGGTCGGCGGGGTCTCCTCGCGGGTGACGGCCTCGGGGCTGTAGGCGACCACGACCTTCGCGCCGTCGGCGGACAGACGGACGCCGAGTTCGCAGTCCTCGGCGAGGCAGTGCGCGTCCCAGCCGTTCGACCAGTCGAGGCGTTCCTTCGTCACGAAGACGGTGTTCCCGCCGAGCGGGATGAACTTCGAGCCGGCGTGGAAGTGCAGGCGCGAACGGAACCAGAAGTAGTACTCCAGGACGTTCCGGAGCGACCACCAGCTGGACCTGAAGTTCATCAGCTGCACGCCGCCCTGCACCACGTCGGCGCCGGTCTCCTGGAACCGCGAGTCCACCAGGGTCAGCAGGTGCGGGTAGACCTCGTCCTCGGCGTCGAACACGCCGACGACGTCACCGGTCGCGTACTGGAGCGCCAGGTTCATCGCCTTCGGCTTGTTCTTCGGCAGCGTGTCGTCGACGACCACGCGGATCAGCTCGGGGTGGCGCGCGGCGGCGGCGCGCACGACGGCGTCCGTCTCCGGGTCGTCCTCGCCGACGATCGCGATGATCTCGAAGTCCGGGTGGTCCTGCTTCGCGAGCATGTCGAGCGTCTGGCCCATGACCTCCTGCTCGTGCCGCCCGGGCACCAGCAGGGTGAAGCGGTGCGCGGCCGGGCGCGGGGTCTGGCTGAAGCTCGTCGACTTCAGTGCGTCCCGCGAGCGCCAGGCGTGCAGCATCCACCACAACGTGGTGAGCGCGACGATCGTCAGGAGCACGGAGATGGCGATGAGGGCGGAGTAGCCGATCCACTCGCCCAGCGACCATGCGGCCTGCTGGACGGCGCCGGAGCCTCCGGTCGGGACATCGGTGGTCCCACGGTTCGGGACGCTCGACGGAGCGGTCCCCTCGTTCGGCTGGAGCAGCGGCCCTGCGGCCGTCAGCAGCGTGGCGGAGATGGTCATGCGGCGAACCCCTTCGTGCGACGAGCATCGGTGGAACGGAAGACGAGGGCCTTGTACGCGGCGAACCGGAAGGCGGTTCCGAGCACGAGGCCGACGCCGTTGCCGGCGACGTTGTCGGCGAGGGTCGAGGTGAACCCGAGGACGTAGTGCGAGACGAACAGGCAGGCCGCGGCGATGCCGAGCCCGACCAGGTTCGTGGCAGCGAAGAGCAGCCCCTCGCGCACGGTCTCGCGGCGGCCGGTCTGGCGCTCGGCGCGGAACGTGATGAAGCGGTTGCCGATCCACGCCACGGCGGTCGACACGACGGCCGACACGATCTTCGCGGCGATGGGACCGTCGGGCATGACGGTGGCGCGCAGCAGGTTGTAGAGCCCCAGGTCGATGACGAAGCAGACGGCACCGATCGTGCCAAACGACGCGAGTTGCCTCGCGGTGGCGAGCAGGCGCCGGACCGTGCCGGGTCGCACGGTCGGCACCGTACCGGTGTCGGGTGACACCAGAACGGGGGTATCAGTTCGGGTCATGCCCCCGATTCGGGGGTAACGGGACTGCGGTTTGGGTGGGGTACAGGCTTACCCAGGCCTCTGCCAGTTCCACGACACGTGCTGTTCACACGGGGCACGCAGACGCGCCGTCAGGCGCGTTCCGCGGACTGGGACCGGCAGGATCACCGTACGTCGTGTAGTGGGCTGGGTCCACGACGGACGGGAGGCCCGTGGCGGCGTCGCCACGGGCCTCCCGTCCGATGGTGGGTCGCGTCTCAGGCGGGACGCTGCGCCGGGGACACGGTCTTGGCCGCGTCGCGCTCCGGGAGGTCACCCAGGGCATCGTCGATGGCTGCGAGCGCGTCGGCGTCGAGCGTGACGCCCGCTGCCTTGACGTTGTCCGTGACCTGCTCCGGACGCGAGGCACCGACGATGGCGCTGGCGACGTTGTCGTTCTGCAGCGTCCACGCGATCGCGAGCTGCGCGAGGGTGAGGCCGGCCTGGTCGGCGACGGGCTGCAGGCGCTGCACGGCCTCGAGGACCTCGTCGCGCATGAACCGCTTGATCATGTCCGCACCGCCCTTCTCGTCCGTGGCGCGCGAGCCCTCGGGCAGCGGCTGACCCGGCTTGTACTTGCCGGTCAGCACGCCCTGCGCGATGGGCGACCAGACGATCTGCGACAGGCCGAGCTGCTTCGAGGCGGGGACGACCTCACCCTCGATGACCCGCCACAGCATCGAGTACTGCGGCTGGTTCGAGATGAGCTGGAACCCGAGCTCCTTCGCGAGCGCGGCGCCGGCGCGGATCTGCTCGGCGTTCCACTCGCTGACCCCGATGTAGAGCGCCTTGCCCTGGCGGACGACGTCCGCGAAGGCCTGCATGGTCTCTTCGAGCGGCGTCTCGTGGTCGTACCGGTGCGCCTGGTAGAGGTCGACGTAGTCGGTCTGCAGGCGGGTCAGCGAGCCGTCGATCGACTCGAGGATGTGCTTGCGGGAGAGTCCGACGTCGTTGTGCTGCTTGGGGCCGGTGGGCCAGTAGACCTTGGTGAAGACCTCGAGACCCGCACGCCGCTCGCCCTTGAGTGCTTCGCCGAGGACGGTCTCGGCTGCGGTGTTGGCGTACGTGTCCGCGGTGTCGAAGGTGGTGATGCCGGCGTCGAGCGCTGCCCGCACGCACTGGGAGGCGACGTCGTTCTCGACCTGCGAGCCGTGCGTCAGCCAGTTGCCGTAGGTGATCTCGGAGATCTTGAGTCCGGAGTTGCCCAGGTACCTGAATTCCATGGCTCCGACGCTACTGGAGGCCGCCGACACCTGAGGGGCCCCGCGAGTGCCTGCCGGGCGCGGTCGCGCGCCCGGCGTGCGGGGCGGCGCGCGGGCGGCGTCCGGCGTCCGGGGCGGCGCGCGCATGCGGCCATCTCCGCGAGCGGGCGAAATGCCGGGGTGCCCGGCCGCGACACCCTGGCAATCCGCCCGCTCGCGTCATCGCCGGTCTGGTGGCCGCGGCACCCTCCCCGAGGGCCGACATCGTGACGCCCCCCGGTCACGACCGCTCCGCCGACCGGCGGCGGGCAGCGCGGCGGTTCGCGCCGGTGCCCCCCCCCCCCCGCGAGCGGGCGAAATGCCGCGGTCGCCACGCAGCAGGACCCTGGTGTTCCGCCCGCTCGGGCAGCGGCGCGACTCCTCCACAAGGGCACCAGCACCGCGGGCCGTCCACACAGGAGGCACGACCCACCTCAGCCGCGCCCGCTCGGCTGCACGATGTGGAGATGACCGCCAGACGCCGACTCCCGTTGGCGCTGCGGGACGCCTCGTTCCGCGTCCGTGACGCACTGCACCGAGGGGTGTCCCGCGGCCGCCTCGATGCGCGTGACCTCGTTCGCCCGTTCCACGGCATCCGCTCAGCGGTTCCGCCGCGAACGGTCGACGAACGCGCCCGAGCACTGGCTCCCCGACTCCGCCCCGACCAGGTGTTCAGCCACGTCACTGCCGCCGCGATCCTCGGTATCCCGCTCCCCCGCCGGTTCGAGGGCACACCACGGCTCCACGTCACGACGATCGGGGTCGACCAGGCGCTTCGAGTCCGTGGGGCCGTCGGACACCGCGCCCACCACGGCAGGGTCCGCGCGACCCGGAATCGGGGTGTGCGGCTGACCATCCCCGCGGACACCTTCGTCGCCCTCGGCACGATGTTGACGCTCGACGAACTGATCATCGCCGGTGACGCCCTCGTCGGGTGGCTCGGGTGGGCGACGGCCGACGAACTCGTCCAGGCAGTCAGTCGGCGGCGCGGACTCCGGGGCGTCGTCAAGCTCCGCCGCGCGCTCGCCGAGATCAGGCCCGGCTCACGTTCGCCGGGCGAGACCAGGGCCCGGCTGGCGCTCGTGCGCCGCGGACTCCCGGAGCCCGCCCTGAACCACGACGTGGTCGTGGACGGCAGATGGATCGCATGCGTTGACCTGGCCTACCCCGCTGCTCGGGTGGCGATCGAGTACGAGAGCGATCTGCACCGCACCGATCCGGCCACCTTCCGGAAGGACCTCACCCGTGGCGAGCGCTTGAAGGACGTCGATTGGTGGTTGGTCCGCGCCACCGCGGACGACGTCGGCCGCGGGATCGATCGCTTCGTGCAGCGCGTACGCCGCCTCCTGGACGTCGGGTACCGGGCCCCGCACGACCACCGCCTTGCGACACTTCGGTGAACAATGGTTGACGCTTCAACCAAAAGGGTGCACACTGGCGTAGTATCAGGTTGATGCAGGCGCATGGATCGCGTCGCACCACAGACTCTCGTTCGGAAGAAGGACCACCATGACGCTCACCGCCACGACCATCCCCGGCTACCAGACCGGCACCTGGAAGATCGACCCCACCCACTCCGAGGTCACCTTCTCGGTCCGCCACCTCGCCATCAGCAAGGTCAAGGGCAAGTTCGAGACCTTCGACGCCACCGTCGTCACCGCCGAGAACCCCCTCGAGTCGACCGTCGAGGCGAACATCGACGTCGCGTCGATCAACACCGGCCAGGAGCAGCGCGACCAGCACCTCAAGACGAGCGACTTCTTCCTCACCGAAGAGCACCCGCAGCTCACCTTCCGCTCGACGGGCATCGAGGCCAAGGGCGACGACCTGCACATCGCCGGCGACCTGACGCTGCGTGGCGTCACCAAGCCGGTCGTCCTCAAGGCCGAGCTCGGTGGCTTCACGACCGACGGCTACGGCCAGGTCAAGTTCGGCGCCGAGGCGACCACCAAGATCGACCGCACCGAGTTCGGTGTGAACTGGAACGCAGCGCTCGAGGCCGGCGGCTTCACGCTCGGCAACGACGTGACGATCAACCTCGACGTCCAGTTCGTCCTCCAGGCGGCCTGAGTCCCCTCGGCCTCGTTGCCTGACTGAGGGCACCGAACAGCACGACCCGAACCCGAGACACACGCCCCGGCTCCCCACGGAGTCGGGGCGTTCGTCGTCCCCACCGCGTCCCACCGCGAACGGGCGAAATACCCGCCTTCGTTCGAGCTCAGCCCGGGCATTTCGCCCGCTCGCCCAGTCGTCGCCGGTCAGCGCTCATGTCGGGTGCAGCGCGCACGTCGGGTGCAGCGCGCACGTCGGGTACCGGGCGCTCTCCCTCGCGTGAGCGGGCGCAAACGCCCGGTGGGCACGGGCACGACGCCGGCATTTCGCCCGCTCGGCAGCAGGCACGGGCACGACGCCGGCATTTCGCCCGCTCGGCAGCAGGCGAGCGGGCGACGCCCCGTGCGCGCGACGCCCGGGAGCCGGCGGCGGCGTAGCGTTGGGCAGCGGGAACGGGTACGCCCCGCACGCGCGGGAATCCGCACCGAGCCCCAGGAGTTAGCACACCACGCACGACGCGACACGCACCGCGCACCACGCACCACAAACACGCACCCGCGACAGCACACACGCACACGCACCCGCGACAGCACACACGCACCAAGCACCGCACGCCAGCCCGACGAACAGGAGCACCACCATGGCCACCGACTGGATCGCGATGCAGGCCCTCGCGGCAGCCGAGTTCGGCCGCCGCGTCGCCGCCGTGACGGACTGGGACGCCGCCACGCCCGACTCCGAGTGGACCACCCGTGACCTCGTCACCCACGTGGTCGACGAGCAGCGATGGATCCCGAAGCTCCTCACCGGATGCGACTACGCGCAGGCCGAAGCCGACCTCGAGGCCATCGGCGACGACCTCGTGTCCGAGTGGCAGCGCTTCGCGACCGCCGCGACCGATGCCTGGCGGAACGCCCCGCAGGACACTCCCGTGCACCTCAGCACCGATGTCGTGCCGGCTGGCCAGTACCTCACCGAGCAGACCAGCGACATCACGATCCACACGTGGGACCTGGCGCGGGCGACCGGCACGGACGAGTCGCTGCCGGACGAGCTCGTGCAGGCGGTGTGGGAGTACTTCGAGCCGCAGATCGAGGACCTCGCCGCCACCGGTCTGTACGCCGCCCCGGTCGACGTCGACGAGGACGCCCCGCTCCAGGTCCGCCTGCTCGCCGTCACAGGCCGCGATGCCAAGGTGAGCGCATGACCAACGCAGCACCGAGCAACGCAGCACCGAGCAACGCAGCACCCGCGGAGACCACCCGCCTCGGCGCCTCTGGCCTCGAGATCAGCACCGTGGTCCTCGGCATGATGTCCTACGGCGCCCCCGACCGCGGCTCGCACGCGTGGAGCGTCGGCATCGACGAGGCCCGCCCCTTCGTGCGTCGCGCGTTCGACGCCGGCATCACCACCTTCGACACGGCGAACGTGTACTCCGACGGCTCGAGCGAGGAGATCACGGGCACGCTCCTCAAGGAGCTCGCTCCGCGCGAGGACGTCCAGGTCTTCACGAAGGTCTTCAACCGGATGCGTCCGGGTCGGAACGGCGCCGGGCTGTCCCGCGCCGCGATCATGCACGAGATCGACGCCTCGCTGACCCGGCTCGGCACGGACTACGTCGACCTGTACCAGATCCATCGTTTCGACCCGGTCACGCCGGTCGAGGAGACGATGGAGGCCCTGCACGACGTCGTGAAGGCCGGCAAGGCCCGGTACCTCGGCGCGAGCAGCATGTGGACGTGGCAGTTCGCGCAGATGCAGCACGCCGCCGAGCTGCACGGTTGGACGAAGTTCGTCGCCATGCAGGACCAGTACAACCTGCTCGAGCGCGAGGAGGAGCGCGAGATGCACCCGTTCGCGCACGCGACCGGCGTGGGCGTGATCCCGTGGAGCCCGCTCGCCCGCGGCAAGGTCACCCGCCCGTGGGACGCCGACGGCTCCGGGTCGCGCGCGAGCACCGACGAGTTCGGCAAGACGCTCTACCGGCAGGACGAGGACGCGAACCGCGCGATCGTGGGAGCCGTCGAGTCCATCGCGCGCGACCGCGGCGTGAGCATGGCGCAGATCGCGCTGGCGTGGGTCGCGGGCAAGCCCGCGGTGAGCGCGCCGATCGTCGGTGCGACGAAGGAGCACCACATCGACGACGCGGTCGCGGCCGCCGCGATCACGCTGACCGACGACGAGGTGACGCGACTCGAGTCCGCGTACACGCCCCGGGTGCCGTCCGGTTTCTGACGCCCCCACCAGGCGGACGGGAGGCCCGTGACCAGCTGGTCACGGGCCTCCCGTCCGTCTCCGGTCACGTCCACGACACGTGACACGCCGTCGTGTCAGGCGACGGCGCCGCGCTCGCGCTCGAGGCGCGCGATGCGCACGAGCGCAGCGCGCTCGGTGCCCGTCTGGTTGCCGAGCACGCCGCCGATGCCGTCGAGCACGAGTCCGGTCGCCCGGCCGACGGGCAGTTCGACGGGTCCGATCGCGGGTGCTCGCAGGCCGAGCATCGACCGGTGGCGGGGGTCGAGCGTCGAGACGGCGCCCTGGAACAGGGCCTGGTAGCCGGGTCGCAGCATGAGCGCGAGCGGTGGGTTCTTGATGAACTTCACGACGTCGCGGGTGCGCGCGGTGACGGCGAGCTCGCCGCGGTCGAGGTACCCGTCCATCTGGGCGCGGAGCTCCGCCTCGGACTCGGGGGCGTCCTCGACGCGCATGAGCCGGCCGGCGGTCGCCCACTCGCGGACGTAGGCGTCGGCACCGCCGGGGATCGGGCCGCCCCAGCGCTGCGCGGCCCGGAGGAACGCGTCGGTGAAGGCGAGGTGCACCCAGCGGGCCAGGTCGGGGTCGTTCGCCGCGTAGTCGCGTGCGATGCCGTGGCCGTCGACGTACTGGCCGCGCACCCGCTCGTGCAGGCGCAGCACCCACTCGCTCGCACCGCGGGCGGTCGCGGTGTCGCCGTGCGAGACCGTGTAGATCCACCGGATGGTGCCGGCGAGTCGGCCGAACGGGTCCTCGCGGTAGCGGGAGTGGTCGGCGACTCCGGCGAGGGCACCCGGGTGCAGCGCCTGGACGAGGAGCGCGCGGACGCCGGCGACGATCGTCTGCTTGCCGCCGTGCACCGCCCACGTCGCGGAGCCCGGGCCGAAGAAGCCCGCGTCGGTCCCGTCCTCGAGTTCGTCGATCCACTCCGGCTTGCTCGTCGCCCCACCGGTGAACGTGTCGTTGAGGCGGGAGCGGAAGGCATCGGAGACGGAGGGCATGGCGTCATCGTCCGTCCGTCCCCTGGGAGCGCGCCCGGCGTCGTGCACCCCGGTCGTGGCCGACGTCTCCCAGCGGGCGCGGGGGCGGCCCGCTAGGTTGGGACGCGTGAGCATCGACACGCCTCGTCCCTGGCTTGCCTCGTACGCCCCGGGGGTCCCGCACGACATCGAAGAACAGCACGGTTCCCTGATCGACCTGGTCGAGGAATCGGCACGACGGTTCCCGGGCAAGGTCGCGCTCGAGTTCTTCAAGCGGACCACCAGCTACGCGGACCTGCAGGAGCAGGTCCTCCGCGCGGCGAACGGCCTCCGCAAGCTCGGCGTCGGTGCCGGCGACCGGGTGGCGATCGTGCTGCCGAACTGCCCGCAGCACATCGTGGCGTTCTACGCGGTCCTGCGCCTCGGCGCGATCGTGGTCGAGCACAACCCGCTGTACACACCGCGCGAGCTCCGCCACCAGTTCGAGGACCACGGCGCCAAGGTCGCGATCGCCTGGGACAAGTCCGTCGCGACACTGCAGGACTTCCCGGCCGACGTGAAGGTCGACGCGATCGTGTCGGTCGACCTGACCCGCGCGATGCCCCGCAGCACCCGGCTCGCCCTGGCGCTGCCGGTGGCGAAGGCCCGCGAGTCCCGCGCGAAGCTCACCACCGCGGTGCGCGGCACGACCAAGTGGGACGACCTGGTCGGCACCCGCAAGCTGTCGAAGCGGCACCCGCGGCCGTCCACCGACGACATCGCCCTGATCCAGTACACGTCCGGGACGACCGGCACGCCGAAGGGCGCCGTCCTGACGCACCGGAACCTGCTGGCCAACGCCGCGCAGGCCCGCGCCTGGGTGCCGCAGATCCGACGCGGTGACAACGTCGTGTACGCGGTGCTGCCGATGTTCCACGCCTACGGCCTGACGCTGTGCCTGACCTTCGCGATGAGCATGGCCTCGCGGCTCGTGCTGTTCCCGACGTTCGACCCGGCACTCGTGCTCACCGCGATCAAGAAGCACCCGCCGACGTTCCTGCCGGCCGTCCCGCCGATCTACGCGCGGCTGCAGCACGCGGCCGACTCGGCGAAGGTGTCGCTCGAGGGCATCGAGATCGGCATCTCGGGCGCCATGCCGCTGTCGCAGGACATCGTCGAACCGTGGGAAGCGCGGACCGGCGGGTACCTGGTCGAGGGCTACGGGCTGTCCGAGTGCTCCCCCGTGCTGATGGCGAACCCGGTGTCCCCGGAGCGCCGCCTCGGGTCGATCGGTCTGCCGTTGTCCTCCACCGAGGCCCGCGTGGTCGACCCCGACGACGGCACGGTGCTCGGCGTCGACGAGCCCGGCGAACTGCAGGTCCGTGGCCCGCAGGTGTTCCGCGGCTACTGGGGCAAGGCCGAGGCCACCGACGAGGTCTTCACGCCCGACGGCTGGTTCCGCACCGGTGACATCGTGGCGATCGGCGCGGACGGCTACGTCCGGATCGTCGACCGCCTCAAGGAGCTCATCATCACGGGTGGCTTCAACGTGTCGCCGTCCGAGGTCGAGGACGCCCTGCTGAAGCACCCGAGCGTCAAGGAGGTCGCGGTCGTCGGCATCACGCAGGGCGGCAACGAGCAGGTCGTGGCCGCCGTCGTGCCGAAGGACCCGTCGTCGTTCGACGCCGCGGCCCTCCGGACGTGGGCGCGCGAGCAGCTGGCGGCGTACAAGGTGCCACGCCGTGTCGTCGTGGTCGAGGACCTGCCGCGCTCGATGATCGGCAAGGTGCTGCGGCGGAAGGTGCGGGACCAGATCCTCGCCGACGACTGACGCGCGTCGGCGACCGCCGCGACCCGACGTGCGGCAGCGACCGCCGCGACACGACGTGCGTCAGCGCCCGCGTCGCGCCGGCAGTGCCAGCACGGCGAGCCCGGCCACCACGAGCGCGATGCCGACCCACCCTGGCGCGCCGAGGTGCTCCCCGACGACGAGCACGGCGAGCACCGCGGCCACCACGGGTTCGAGCAACGACACCAGCGTCGCGACCGAGGCCCCGACCGCCCGCAACCCCACGGCGTACAGCGAGTGGCCGAGGACCGTCGGCACCAGGGCCAGGTACAGGAACACCGGCCAGTTGCCGCCGTCGCCGAGGAACGGTGCCCCGGCGACGACGACGAGCACGACGAGCGGCACGGCGGCGATGCCGAACACGGCGCCGACGAGCCCGCGGCCGTTCGGCAGCCCCGCCGCGACGGCCTCGACGCCGGGGCCGCCCGGCACCGACACCGCCCCGGCCGCCGCGTGCAATCCCCGCGCGACCGCCCACGAGTACAGCGCGTAGGTGAGCCCGGCGAGCAGCGCACCGGCGATCCCGAGCGCGAGCGCGCCACCGCCACCGTCGTGCTCGGATCGCGCCAGGGTCACGACGACCATGCCGGCCACGCTCACGAGCGTGGCGACGACCCACCTGCGGGTGACAGGCCTGCGGTCCGCTGCCCATTCGACGAGCCCCGCGAACACGGGTGACGACCCGATGGCGATGGTGGTGCCGAGGGCGACGCCCGCGTCGGCGAGCGCGGCGTAGAACGCCACCGCGTACAGGACGAGCGCGGTCGCGCCGAGCAGAGCCCACCCCCGGGTGCGGCGTTCGACGACGGCACGGACCGTGCCGCGGCCGGCGACGGCGGCGAGCACGAGGCCACCGATCCCGAAGGTGACGGCGCCGAAGACGAAGGCGGGGACGCCCGGGGCGAAGTGCGTCGCGGTGCCCGTGGTCCCCCAGACCACCGCGGCGACGACGACCGCCGCGAGCCCGCCGGCGGGCGCCGGGACACGACGGGTGCCCGCGGACGCCGTCACGAGACGTGGATGGAGGGGCGGCGGTGCACGTCCGGCTCGGCTTCGCGCAGGACCTCGCGCGTGACGGGTGCGACGTCGCCGACGCCGGTGAACACGAAGCGCAGGGCGTTCCGGATCGGGCTGCCCTCGTTCCACTCGAAGTAGATGCTCGGGACGACCCCGGCGGTGTCGCGGATCGCGAGCAGGGTCGACGCGATGGTGTTCGGCACGTTGCCGGACCGGACCCGGAGCACACGGTGCCCGTGCACGACGTGCCCCTCGACCAGCAGGTCCTCTTCGAAGTCCGACGAGTCGGCGGGCAGGACCTCGAGGAACATCGTCGGCACGCGCGCCGGGATGCCGGAGTCCCGCCGCTCTTCGCGCCCCTTCGCCCGGTACGCCTCGGCGGTGCCGGCACCCGGCTCGTTCGCGATGATGCACACCGCGCTGAACTGGTCGGCGTCGGCCTCGACGAACTGCCGGGCGGTGGCGTCCAGCTCGATCGACGACGCACGGAGCTCGAACGAGCGGCGCACCCGCGAGACGAGCGACACCACGACGATGGCGATGATGAAGATCGCTGCGATCCGGACGCCGTCCGGCCGCTCGATGACGTTCGCGACCGTCGTGTAGACGAACACGACCGAGATGACGCCGAACGCGATGGTTCGCTTCTTCTGCTGCCTGCGGCGGGCCGAGAGGGTGACGGCGACCGCGGCGCTCGTGATCAGGACGAGCACGCCGGTGGCGTACGCCCCGCCCTGCGCGTCGACGTTCGCCCGGAAGACGATCGTGATCAGGAAGGCGATGAGCGTGAAGATGATGACGAGCGGCCGGGTCGCGCGCGCCCACTGCGGAGCCATGCCGTACCGGGGCAGGAACCGCGGCACCAGGTTGAGCAGGCCGGCCATCGCGCTCGCGCCGGCGAACCACAGGATCGCGACGGTCGAGAAGTCGTAGATCGACCCGAACACCCCGCCGAGGTACTGGTGCGCCAGGAAGGCCAGGGCGCGGCCGTTCGCACCGCCGCCCGGCTGGAACTCGTGCTGCGGGATGAGGAACGTCGTGGCGATCGACGAGGTGATCAGGAACGAGCTCATGATGACGGCCGCGACGGTCAGGAGCCGCTTCGTGCCGCGGATCCGCCCCTCGGGCCGAGCACTCGTGTCGTCGGACGCGTCGCCGCGAACCTGCGGCATCACCGCGACGCCGGTCTCGAACCCGGACAGGCCGAGGGCGAGCTTCGGGAACACGACGAGCGCGATGCCGACCATGACGAGGGGGTTGCTGTGCTGCGCCGTGAGCCCGGACCACCAGTCACTGGCGACCATCGGGTGCTCGAACACGTGCCAGAGCGAGACCACCACGACGACGGCGTTGAGCGCGAGGAACACCGCGACGAGTCCGACGGCGATGCCGATCGCCTCCTTGAACCCGCGGAGGAACACCACGCCGAGCAACAGCAGCAGCGCGAGGGTGAGCGGGACGGGGATCTCGGTGAACCAGTGCGGCGTGTACGGGTTCTCGGCGATGTGCGCCGTGGCGTCCGCCGCCGACAGCGTCATCGTGATCATGAAGTCGGTGACGGCGAACCCGAGCAGCACGAGCACCAGGAGCTTGCCGGCCCACCACGGCAGGAGCTTCTCGAGCATCATGATCGATCCGGCACCACGGAAGCTGTCACTCGCGACCCGGCGGTAGACGGGCAGCGCCCCGAGCAGCGTGACGAGCACGAGCACGATGGTGGCGATCGGCGACAGCAGGCCGGCGGCGAGCGCCGCGATCGCCGGCTGGTACCCGAGGGTCGAGAAGTAGTCGACACCGGTCAGGCACATGACCCGCCACCACGGGTGGGTCTTCTCGACCTCGACCTGGTGCGGGCCCTGGTGGGACGCCCCCTGGTGGGCGCCCTGCAGCATCCAGCGGCGCAGTCGGGTGCTGCGGTCGAGGGGTGGCTCCGTGGCGTCGCGCTGGGCGGCCCGCTCGGCGTCTGTCGCGGTCACGTGGACGATGCTAAGCCGTCCGGGCGACGCACGCGTGCACCCGGACGGCCCCTGTGGACGACTGCTACTTCGCGCTGATCCTCGTGTACTTGTTGACCGCCCACGGCACGAACACGACGAGCATCACGGCGATCCCGATCAGCACCGTCACGATCGGGTGCTGCATCGTCCAGATGTCCGGCACCGGCGCGGACCCGACGTTGCCGAACAGCTCGCGGGCCGCCTGCACGAGCGACGACACCGGGTTCCACTCCGCGAACACCCGCAGCACCAGCGGCAGCGTGTCGCTCGGCACGAAGGCGTTCGAGATGAACGTCAGCGGGAACAGGATCATGAACGAGGCGTTGTTGATGACCTCCGGCGTCTTGACGCTCATGCCGAGCAGCGCCATCACCCAGCTGAACGCGTAGCTGAACAGCAGCAGCAGGGCGATGCCGGCCAGGAACTCGAGCGGCGACGAGTTCACCCGCCACCCGACGGCCAGCCCGGTGAGCATCATGATCGCCATCGAGATCGAGTTGAGCACGAGGTCGGAGTTGGTCCGGCCGACGAGCACCGCGGACGCCGACATCGGCAGCGTGCGGAACCGGTCGATCAGGCCCTCCTTCAGGTCCTGCGCCATCGCCGAACCCGAGAACGTGGCCCCGAACACGACGGTCTGGGCGAAGATCCCGGCCATCAGGAACTGCGTGTAGTCGGTGCCCTCGACCGCGATCGCGCCGCCGTAGACCTGGCTGAACAGCAGGACGAACATGATCGGCTGCAGCACCGCGAACACGAGCATGTCCGGCGACCGCTTGAGCTTGATGAGGTTCCGTTTGGTGACGGTCCAGCCGTCCTCGAACCAGATGGCGATCGGCGAGGTGACGACGACGGGCAGTTGCCGACCCGGCGCGATGGTCGTGGCGGTCATCGGGCCGTCTCCTTCTGCTTGGTGGCGGCTGCTCCGTCGGCCTCGTCCTCCGTCGCGGCGTGGCCGGTGAGCCGCAGGAACACGTCGTCGAGGGTCGGTCGCCGCATGCCCGCGTCGTGGAGCTCGATGCCGGCGTCACCGAGGTCGGCGAGCACCCGTTGCAGGGCGGCGGGCCCGGCCTCGACCGCGATTGCGTGGGTGCGGCCGTCGCCCGACACCTCGACGTCGCCGACGCCGTAGCGGCGCAGGACGGTCGTCACGGCGTCGCCGTCGGTCCCGTCCACCAGGGTCACGACGACCCGGTGCCCGCCGACCTGCGCCTTGAGGTGGTCGGCGGTGCCCTCGGCGATGACCCGGCCGTCGTCGATCACCGCGATGTCGTCGGCGAGCCGGTCGGCCTCTTCCAGGTACTGGGTGGTGAGCAGGACGGTCGCGCCCTCGGCGACCAGGTTCTCGATGATCCCCCAGAGCGCGAGCCGACTGCGGGGGTCGAGGCCCGTGGTCGGCTCGTCGAGGAACAGCACGCGCGGGTTCATCACGAGCGCGCCGGCGAGGTCGATGCGTCGCCGCATGCCACCGGAGAAGCCCTTCACCGGCCGGTCCCCGGCTTCGGAGAGGTCGAACACGTCGATCAGCTCCCGAGCGCGCTCGCGGGACGTCTTCCGGCCCAGGTGGTAGAGCCGTCCGATCATCTCGAGGTTCTCGAACCCGGTCAGGTTCTCGTCGACCGCGGCGTACTGCCCGGACACGCCGATCGACCGCCGGGTCGCCTGCGGGTCGGCGATCACGTCGATGCCGTCGATCGACGCCGTGCCGGAGTCGGGCGTGATGAGGGTGGTGAGGACCTTGACGGTCGTGGTCTTGCCCGACCCGTTCGGCCCGAGCAGTGCCTTCACCGTGCCCTGCGGCACCGACAGATCGAGTCCGGCCAGTGCGTGCACCGGCCCGGACTTCGACTTGTACGTCTTGGTCAGCCCGGAGGCTTCGATGATGGCCATGTCGCTCCTTCGTCGGACACGGTGGGTACCCGGGGCCCGGTGGAGCGACGGACGTCACTCAGACGTCGAAGTCACCGCCACCGAAGTCGCTGAAGCCACCGCCGAAGTCGGATCCGCTGTCGCCCCAGCCCGCACTCTCGAACCCGCCGCCGTCGGACGCGCCACCGTCGGACGCACCGGCATCGCCGGATTCAGCACCAGTGTCCTCTGAACCGCCGTCACCCGCAGCGTCAGTACCGCCATCGAACGATCCCGGGTCCGGCAGGAAGGCGCTCATGATCGCCGAACCGATGACGTAGCCGGCCACCGTGCCGAGGATCGAGGCACCGATCATGCTGCCGAACGACGGCCCGCCGCGCTGGCCACCGAAGCGTCCCGCGCCCCCGCCGACACCGCCGAGCGACCGCTCCATGAAGCCCGGCTGGCGGATCTCGGACCGTGTCGCCGACTGCGCGAGCGAACGGGGGTCGTCGCCACGAGGGGCCTCGCCGGGAGGTGCCGTGCGGGTGAACTCGTCGTAGACCATGCGGCGCTGCTCGTCGGTCAGCTTCGCGAACGCCTCGGCGTGCACCTCTTCGATGCGCTCCGGCGGTGCCGTGCGGAGCAGGTAGCGGTACCGCTCCACCGCGCGCTCGTCGTCGGTCGTCGCCCCCTGCTGCTGCTGCTGCTGTGCGGGTGCACCACCCCACTGCGGCACGCCGTACTGCCCGCCCGGCTGCTGCCCGGCCGGCGTCCCCGTCGGAGCGGGCTGGTGGTACGACTGCTGGCCGTACCGGTAGCCCTGCTGCTGCGGCTGCCCCCACTGGTTCTGCTGCGCGTCGTACTGCTGCGCGCCACCGGTGCGGTCGCGGTCCGGACGTCCGAGCAGGCGGTCGAGGAATCCCATGGTCGATGCTCCTTCGGGTGCACGGTCGATCCGGTCGGACCGGCCGTGGACTGCCACCCTATGGAGCGGGGTCGGCCACTGACTGAGCGCCCGCTCAGAGTCAGCCGAGCGCCGCCCCGCGCCTTCAGTCCGCACCGTGCGCACCTGCGCACCCCGTGCGCGGTTCCCAGCCCCGTGCGCGCTTGCAGCACCGCACCCGGCAGCCAACCCCGCGCCAGATCGCCAACCCCGCACCGTGCGCACCACCCACTCGACGGGAGGCCCGTACCCGACCCGACCCGCGCCTCCAGTCCGCACCGTGCGCACCTGCACGACCCGTGCCGGGTTGGCAGCACCGTGCGCGCCTACAGCACCGCACCCAGCGGCCAATCCCGCACCAGAACGCAGACCCCGCACCGTGCGCCGGCCGTGCCCGGCCGCGCCGGCCGCGCCGGCTCACCCCGCGGCGAGCGCCGCCGTCCACACCGCGTGCAGCTCGTCCGCCGCTCCGGGGTGCGCCACCAGGAACGGCTCGCCCACGGGCGGGAAGCCCTCGACCGGGCCGGAGCGCGTCAGCACGATCCCGCCGGCCTCGTGCACGAGCAGCACGGCGGCCCCGTGGTCGACCGGGTTGAACGCCGACACGCACCCGCCGATCCCCCGGCCAGCCGCGACCTGCGCGATGGTCAGCGTGCCGGAGCCCTGCACCCGCAGCGTGCACGACCGGTCGGCCAGGGCGTCGAGGAACACCCCGAACCCGGGCCACGGCCGGTGCCCGTCGAGTTCGGTGCCGACGACCGCCCCGGCGAGCGGGCGTGGGGTGTCGTCCAGCCGCAGCGGCCGGTCGCGCAGGGTCGCACCGCGCCCGCGCCGCGCCTCGAGGACCTCGCCCCGCCACGGGTCGGCCACGACCCCGACGAGCGGGCGTCCTCCGCGGGTCAGGCAGAGCGACATCGACGTCCACGGCACCCCGTTCGCCAGGTTCGTGGTGCCGTCGACGGGGTCCAGGTACCAGCGGTGCCGGTCACCGGGCGCGTCGCCGTACTCCTCGCCGGTGAACCCGTGCGTCGGGAACACCATCCGCACGCGGGAGCGGACGTGCTGCTCGACCAGGCGGTCCACGTCGGTGACGAGGTCGGCCGGGTTCGCCTTGGTCCGCACCTCGCTGACGGGGTGTTCGCGGGTGAACGCGATGACCTCGTGCGCGATGCGGTGCGCCAGGGCCTGGGCGCGCGAGGCGACCTCGGTCTCGGTCGGCTCGCGGTCCCGTTCCGGCCAGCCGTCCCGCTCCGCCGAGGACAGCGCCGCGCCGATCGCGCCGACGTCGTTCGTGGTGATCGAGTCGACGCCGAGCCGTGCCGCCCACAGCGCCGGTTCGGCCTCGTCGACGGTCCAGACGGCGACCCGC
Organism: Curtobacterium sp. ABR8; assembly: GCF_057812125.1. Taxonomy (NCBI): domain Bacteria; kingdom Bacillati; phylum Actinomycetota; class Actinomycetes; order Micrococcales; family Microbacteriaceae; genus Curtobacterium; species Curtobacterium sp. ABR8. The sequence continues at coordinate 1,240,661 of NZ_CM173818.1, read as the reverse complement.
AGCCCGAGGGCGTGCGCGACCTCGATCGTCCGCGGTGTGAGGAACGCGATGTCGAGGTTCAGGGTCGACGGGGTCAGGGCCGCGAGGTCGGCCGGGGCGGGCGGGTCGAGCGACTCCCACGCGAGCCACACGTCGGCGTCGGGCAGGACCGAACGGACCGCGGCCATGGCGGCCGGCGCACCGCACCACGCCACGCTGGTGGACGCGGTGGAACCCGCGACGGTGCGGGCAGCGACCAGGGCGTCCTCGGCGTCGGTCAGGTCGACCAGCAGCACCGAGCGGCAGCCGTCGAGCCGTTCGAGCGCGGCGTCGAGCCGCGGGATCCGGTCGAGCCCGTTGCCGAGCCGAGCGACGTCGCACCAGGCGACGTCGGACACCCGTCGGGCGTCGCCCCACATCCGCCCGAGGGTCTCGTCGTGCAGCAGGACGGCGACGTCGTCGGCCGTGCGACGGACGTCCACCTCGATGACCTCGGCGCCGAGCGCCTCGGCGACCGCGATGGCGGGCAGGGTGTTCTCCCGCCGGACGCGCGGCGCACCGCGGTGGGCGACCAGCCGTGGCGGACGCAAGCCGGGCCTCCCGGTCGGGTCGGACGGGACCGGCCCGTGACCGGCGGCCGGCGCGGCGGACGCAGGAGCGGACGCTGCTGCCGACGCGGCGGGGACGGCGCGGTCGGTGACCGGCACGGCGCCGCTCATCGGGTGCCCTCGAGCAGTGCACCGTCGCGGTAGACGAGCACCGCACCGAGCCGGACCCCGGTCTCGGTGCCGACCGCCGGGGGCGCTCCGGTGACGAAGGCGCGGAGCTCGGCACCGTCGGTGGTGAGCACGACCTCGGCGAAGTGGCCGCGCATGAGGACACGGGCGACGGTGGCGCGGATCGGTGCGTCGTCGGTGAGGACGACTTGCTCGGGGCGGATCAGCACGGTGTCGGCCGCGGTCGGGCTGACGGACGTGCCGGCGAGGAACCGACCGGAGACGACGCTCGTCGACCCGATGAACGACGCGACGAACCCGGTGGCGGGGCGGGCGTACAGCTCGGTCGGCGTCGCGATCTGCTCGATGCGTCCGTCGTGCATGACGGCGATCCGGTCGGAGATGCTGAGCGCTTCGTCCTGGTCGTGCGTGACGATCACGGTCGTGATGCCGAGGCGCTGCTGGATGCGGCGGATCTCGTCGCGGACGCTCACGCGGAGCTTCGCGTCGAGGTTGGACAGCGGCTCGTCGAGGAGCAGGACGTCGGGCTCCTGCACGATCGCCCGGGCCAGGGCGACACGCTGCTGCTCACCGCCCGAGATCGCGGTCGGCTTCGAGCCGGCGTGGTGGCTCAGGCCGACGAGTTCGAGTGCGTCCCGCACCCGGTCCGCCACCTGCCGCTTCGGGACCCGTCGGGTCCGCAGCGGGAACGCGACGTTCTGCGTCACCGTCATGTGCGGCCACAGCGCGTAGTTCTGGAACACCATCGCGCTCGGTCGGCGCTCGGGGCCGGCCGACGTGACGTCGCGGTCCCCCATCGACACGACGCCGCCGTCGGCGGGCAGGAACCCGGCGACCATGCGGAGCGTGGTCGTCTTGCCGCACCCGGACGGTCCGAGCAGCGAGACGAGCTCGCCCTTCGCGACGTCGAGGTCGATGCCCGCGACCACGTCGCGTCCGCCGAGTGTCTTGCGCAGCCCGCGGACGGTGAGTCCGCCGGTGCGGCTGCGGTCGGTCGTGCTGCCGTCGACCGGGAGGCCCGGTGCGCGTTCCGCGACGAGCGCCTGGTCCGTCATCTGGTCGCCTTTCGTGCTGGTGTGGGTCATCGGGGTCTGTCGCTTCACCGGGGTCTGTCGCTTCACCGGGGTCTGTCGCTTCACCGGATCTGGAAGCCGTCCGCGAGGCGGCCGCCCATGATGTGCTTCCGGGCGAGCAGCAGCAGGACCACGGACGGGATGCTCAGCGCGATCGCGAACACCGCCGAGACCTGCCGCGGGGAGTTGAGGACGAGCGAGTACATCGCCGTCGGCATGGTCATGTACGTCGGAGCGCCGACGAGGTACGTGCCCTGCGCCTCGTCGAACGACGCCAGGAACGACATCACCATCGCGACGAGGATCCCCGGCCACGCGATCGGGAACGTGACCCGCCAGAACGTGCGCCAGCGACTCGCCCCCGCGTCACGGGCCGCTTCCTCGAGGGACCGGGGGACGGCCGAGAACGCGGCGGCGGGCAGCCACGTCATGAACACGACGCACCCCAGGACGTGCACGATCAGGATGCCCGTCACCGTGTTCATGAGGTTCAGCGCCGTGAACATCGCCGACATCGTGACGAAGAGGCCCATCTTCGGGAACGCGTTCGTGGCGAACAGCCCGACGAGCACGAGCCGCCGTCCCGGGAACTCGATGCGGCTGATCGCCCAGGCGGCCGGCAGGCACACCACCGCGGCGATGAGGACGGTCAGCGGGGCGAGGACGAGCGAGTTCTGCACCGCGACGGCGAGGCTGCGGTCCTCGAACACGGTGCCCCACCACTGCAGGGTCCAGCCGTCGGGCAGCAGGTTCGGGTAGGTCCACGTCGTGGCGAAGGCACGAGCGGCCAGCCAGACGAGCGGCCCGAGGATGAAGACGGCCAACACGATCGCGGTCGCCCAGACGAGGGCGTTGCCGGTCAGACGCTTGATCACTGCTGCTCCTGCTGCTTCTCGTCGAGCTCGCCCGCGTTCGAGCGGACCGTCGAGCGGAGGTAGAAGACGCTCGCGGCTGCCGCGAAGGCGAACACGACGAACGCCATCGCCGTCGACTGCTGCGGACGGTTGTAGGCCTGGAAGTACTTCGAGATGTCGACGCCGAGCATCGTCGGCGCGTTCGGACCGGTGAAGTACGGCACCGTGAACGACCCGAGGACCCCGATCACGGTGAACGTCGTCGCGATGACGAGCGGGGTCGCTGCCATCGGCAGGAGCACCTGCCAGACGACACGCCAGGTGCTCGCGCCCGCGTCCTTCGCGGCCTCGACCAGGGCGTCCGGGGTGCCCTGCAGCGCCCCGGCGATCATCAGCACCGCGAACGGCAGGCTCGTCCAGACGCTGCCGAACACCACGGCGACGAGGGTGTAGCCCAACACCGGGACGTCCAGGCCGAACTGGGCACCGAGGCTCCGGAGGAACCCCTGCGCATCGGTGAAGGTCAGGACCGACCAGCTCGCGATGACCACCGGCACGAAGAGCGGGACCACCGCGAGGACGCTGAGGCTCTTGCCGAGGATCCCACCGCGGAGCCGGAGGACCACGGCCACCGCCACGGCGAGCGCCACGGTCAGGCCGGTGGACAGCGCGGTGACCCCGAGCGTCGCGACGAGGTCACGCAGGAACGTGGCGTTCCCGAGCAGTGTGCCGTACACCGCGAACGAGAACCCGTGAACGGTGTCGCCGCCGATGTCGGCGAGCGCCTGGTTCAGGCCGCCGGTGAACCCGAGGCTGAAGAGGGCGGCGTTCACGACGGGGACGCCGACGAACAGGACCACGACCAGCACGGGCGCCGCGACGAGCGCGAGGCCCTGCCAGCGCCGGCGGCGGGCCAGGCGCTCCTGTGTCGTGCGGTCGCTGGCGGGCTGCGCCGTGCCGTGGGCGGAGGGCGGGACGGGCGGGAGGCCCGTGGCGGAGTCGCCACGGGCCTCCCGGTCGGTCGCCGGGCCGTCCTGGACGGTCTGGGTCACTGCGGGACCTTCGCGTCCCACGCGGCGTTCATGTCGGCGGCGAAGTCGCTCTGGAACCCGAGGCGGAGCTGCGAGGGGTTCGCGTCGGCGAACTGCTCGGCGACCGACTTCGGCAGGCTGTCGAGCGGGATCACCGGGTAGCCGGAGACGGCGCTCGCGACGAGCTGCTGCCCCTTCGAGCTCAAGACGAAGTCGGCGAGCTGCTCGGCAGCGGCCTTCTTGGCCTTCGGCTCGGTCTTCGGGATGCCGAGGAAGCTCGCGCTGCCGGTGAACGACGGGTCGGTGATCTGGATCGCCTTGACGGTCTTCGGGATCACGCCGGTCTTCTGCGAGGTGATGAACTGGTCGCTCCAGACCGGTGCCATCGCGATCTGGCCGCTGCCGAGCAGCTGCACGACCTGGTCGTTGCCGTTCGGGTAGACGCCCTTCTGGTACGTCGAGGGGCCGAGGTCCTCGAGCGCGGCGAAGCCCTTGTCCCACTTCGACTCGAGCGACTTGTCGTACGTCGTCTGCATCGTCGCCTGCTCATCCGCGGTCAGGTATTTCGCGAGCACCGTGGCGACGAACGAGCCACCGGAGCCGCCGGACGACGGGGAGTTGTAGGCGAACTGGCCCGGGTTCGCTTTGATCCAGGCGAGCAGGTCGTCGAGGGTCTCCGGCGGGTCCGTCACCTTCTTCGAGTCGTAGGCGAGCAGGACGCTCGAGGCGCGGTACGGGATCGCGCTGTCGCCACCCTGCTGCTTCGTGGCCTCGGGGACGTCCTTCAGGTTCGGGATCGTGCTGTCGCTGACCGTGCTGAGCAGCCCGGCCTTGCCCGCGGTGCTGACGAACCCGGCGTCGACGAGGTCGTACGCGACGGACTTGCCGGCCTTGACCGCGGTGGCGAGGTTGGCCTGGGTCTGCGCGTCGTGCTCGCCGTGCAGGTCGATGCTCGTGCTGACGTGGATCTTCGGGTGCACCTTCTCGAAGGCGGGGATGAGCGACTTGTCCCAGAGGTCCTGGACGTTGGTGTCGCCGCTGATGAACACCGTGAGGTTCGTGGTGCCGCTGCTCGTGTCTGCGGCGTTCGAGGCGTTGGCGCTCTGGACGCAGCCGGACAGCGCGACGGTCGCGGCCGCTGCGATGGCGAGGCCGGCGAGGACTCGGGTCTTCACGTCGATGGTCTCCCTGTTCCGTGGGGGGTGGTGCTGGGTGGGATGGAGGTGGGTGGTGCGGGTGGGTGCGGGTGGTGCGGGAACGTTCCCGCACCGGGGTCGAGTGTGGCGCTGCCGGGTGAACGCCGGGTGCCGCGGGCGTCGCCGTCGGGTGAACTCCGGGGTGCGGGGCTCGGCGGTGTCGGTGTCGGCGTCGGCGTCGGTGTCGGCGTCGGCGTCACGCCCGCACCGTGCCGACCTCGCCACCTGGTGCGAGGTTGCCCGCTCCGTGCCTGCCTACAAGCTCGCACCAAGCGGGCAACGCACCCCCGGCCGACGAAAGGCGCACGGTGCGAAGTCAGCCGGACCCACGGATGACCTCGCACCGAGCTGACTTCCCTTTCCCGACCGCGCGACTTCGCACCGTGCGCCGTGCGCAACGCCGGAACAACGCCGCACGGTGCGATCTCGGGCGGTCTCAGCGCGACATCCGCACGCCAGCCTGACGGAGCTTCGTTCGCAGGGTCCATTCGTTCCGCAGGTCGGACCAGGTCAGCCGGAGCACGATCCGGACCTCGGGGAACGCGCGGAGACGGTCCTCCCGGATCTTCTCGTCGATCAGCGTTTCCTCCGGGGTGCGCCCGCGCAGGTACTCACTGCGCTGGTACTTCACGGCACCGTCGAACTCCACCACCACCCCGGACTCCGGGAACCAGAAGTCCACGACGATGTCGGGCTCGCCCGCCGTCCGGAACCGGTGTTGGAGGACAGGTGTCGGCGTGCCGAACTGGTCGAACCGGGCGCGGGCGTAGGACTCCCCCGGTGAGTCCGACGCGGCATCGGCGAAGTCGACGGCCCGCAGTGCTCGCCGCCGGCCCTTCTGTCCTCGCCGCTCGACAGCCGACCGGACCGAGTCCCGCTCGACCGCACGGCCGAGGAGCGAGTCGAGGGCGACGACCGCGTCGCTGAAGGGCAGCGTGAGCGCGAGGTCCGTCGCCAGCCGGTCCAGCCCGCACAGCACCAGCCCGTCCGGTGTCGTCACTGCTCTTCGGTTCCGATCGGGGTCGAGGTCCGCGTGCACGATGAAGGTCGCGTTCGTGGTCCGCCGGTCGGCGCCGCCCGAGGTCACGTGGATCCGCGTCGGTGGAGGGGTGAGGAGCGGCACGCCGAAGACCACGGCCGCGGACACGTGGGACACCAGGTCTCCTGGCCGGATGCGATCGGCGAACGAGCGCACGCGGACGTGGTGCTGCTCGGTGGTTCGGAGTGCTGCCCATCCGGCGGCCTCCGCGTACAGACCGCGTGCGACCCGGGTGAGCTCTCCTGCCGCCGCCCGTCGTCTGATGGCGTCGGACTCGTCCGGCCGTTGTGCTGATGTTCGGTACGTGAGGACTTCGGGGACCGGTGCGAGCTTCAGGTTCATCGACATGTCCCGATGGTCGAGAACCGACCGGACGACCGCAGCTCCGGACTCGAGCCCTGTGGACGGACCACCGCACTCTTGCCGTGTGGAGGGATGAGCCCCACCACTGGAGGCTGCGAGACTGTCCGGGTGAACACACGCACTTGGGGTTGGCTCGCAGCGGTCATCGACGTCGTGCTCATCGTCGTCTTCGCACTCATCGGGCGCTCGTCCCACGGTGAGGCGAACACGGCGCTGGCGCTGTGGACGACCGCCTACCCGTTCCTGGCCGGCTGGGCGATCGGGTACGTGACGAGCGGAGCCTGGGCCCGGCCGCTGCGCTTCTGGCCGACCGGCGTCGTGGTCTGGGTCCTCACGGTCTTCGTCGGTCTGGCGATCCGTGTCGCCACCGGCCAGGGCGACGTCGACGGCAACCCGCTGCCGATCTCGTTCGTCATCGTCGCCACGATCGTGCTCGGGGTGTTCCTGCTCGGTTGGCGGGCGATCGTCCGCGGTGTGCTCCGGTCCACCTCGTCGCGGTCGCGGCAGGATGCTGCAGCGACCGACGCGTGAACGGCAGCCGCGGTTCACAGCCGACCATCCTCGACGTCGCCGCACGTGCGGGTGTCTCGAAGTCGGCGGTGAGCCGGGTCCTCTCCGGAACAGGTCGGTTCTCCGATGAGACGCGTGAGCGAGTGGAACGCGCCGCGACCGAACTCGGGTACGTCGCCAACGCGATGGCCCGCGGGCTGGTCAGTGGCCGCACGAACACGATCGGGATGCTCGTCCGTGACGCCTCGTCGATGGTCTACACCGCCCTGCACGCCGTGATGGAGCGCCGCGCATCTGAGCTCGGTTACCGTGTCGTCACCACGACGGGCGTCGGCCGGGTCGAGGACGAGAAGTCCGCCCTCGCGGCCCTCGTCTCGATGCGCGTCGACGGACTGGTCGTGTGCAGCGGCCTCATGCCGTCCGCCGACATCGCCGAGTTCGCACCACGCATCGCCACCGTCGTCGCCGGTCGGCCCGAGCTGCACCCGGCACTCTCGAGCGTCTACTGCGACGAGGTCGACGGTGGTGCGACCATCGCGAACGCCGTCGCCGACGCCGGCCACAGCACGGTCGTGGTGCTCACCGTCCCGATCGACAACGCGATCACCCAGCACGCGCGGTCGTCGGCGATGGTCGAGCGGCTCCGGGCTCGAGGCACGCGGGTGATCGACATCGATGCCAGTTTCGTGCGCCCGCCGGACGACCTCGCCGCCGACCTGGTCGACGCGATGCGCGAGTCGGGCGTCACCGCGGTGATGTGCCCGACCGACCGGCTCATGCTCGACGTGTGCGAGGCGCTCGCACGCCGCGGTGTCCGGGTCCCGCACGATCTGTCGGTCACCGGGTTCGACGGCGTGTACCCCCTCGCGAGCGACTGGATCGGGTTCACGACGCTCGAGCAGCCGATCGAGCGGATCGGCCGCGAGGCGATCGACCTCGTCATCGGCCGGATCGACGACCCGACGCGGGCCGTCGAGCACCGCTCACTGCGGGGCACGGTCGTGCCCGGACGCACGCTGCTCCCCCGCTGAGCGACGGACCTCGCACGGTGCGAGCTTCGCCGGCCCATGCGGGTTCAGCGAGACACGCACGGTGCGGGCTCGGATGGACGGTGCCAGCTTCGCGGCCCCGAGCGAGGTTCCCGAGTTCTGCACGGTGCGAGCTTCGCCGGACCGTGCAGCACTGGCGGCTCGGTGCGGCGTCACAAGGGCGCACCGAGCGGGCAACCTCGCACGGGCCGACGGACTCCGCGCGGTGCTGGCTTCGCCGCCACCACGCCGCCTCGCAACGAACGCACCCGCCGCCGCCACCCCGCCCCGCCCCGCACCTCAGAACAAGCCCGAGCGCGGCCCCTCGTCCGGACCGTCGAACCCGCGGAACATGTCGGTCACGAGCGCCTCGATCTGCGGCTCCACCAGGCGCTCGACGGCCTCGGCGATGCGCGGCCGGTGGTCGATGAGCGCCAGGCAGACCGCGGTGCCGGTCGAGCGGGCGCACTCGTCGGACAACTCGATCTCGTGCCGGAGCGCGGCCTTGGCCTCGTCGGACAGCGGCTCGCGCGGCGTCTGCTCCCCCGCGCCCGTCCCCGCCAGCTCGCCGAGCGTGAAGAGGAACGGTGACCCCGGCGACGGCTCGGGGTCGACGTCGAGGCCCTGGAACTCCGGCGACAGCCCCTCGGCCGGCTGGTACCCCGCGTGCCGCTTCCGGGCCGCAGCGCGCTCGAGCTCACGCTGCAGCAGCGGCAGGTTCTTGGCCGTGTAGTCGTCGACGGCGTCCTCGACGATGGTCGAGATCCGCCCGATCAGCGCGTGTTGGACGGCATGCGGCACGTCGGGTCCGAACCCGGCGGCCGCGGCGATCGGGGACCCGGTGCACTTCCGGCAGATGCGCGTGCGCGGGCGGGCGGTCCCGATCTGCCAGCGCGGCAGCCAGCGCAGCCAGACGTCGACAGCGCTGCGCACGCGTCCGTCGATGCCGTCCATCCCTCAACAGTAGGCCTGGAGGCGCGGATCACCCCCGGCACACCGCGCCGGTCCGGCAATCCGCCGGTTCTCAGGCCTTCGGTTCCGTCACGAAGTCGATGAGCTCCTCGACGCGGCCGAGCAGCTGCGGCTCGAGGTCGGCGAAGGTCCGCACCTGCCCGAGGATCCGCTGCCACGCCCGGGCGATGTCGGCCTGCTCGGCGTGCGGCCACCCGAGCGCCTGGCAGATGCCCTTCTTCCACTCGATCGACCGCGGGATCGTCGGCCACGCCTGCAGTCCGACACGCGCCGGCTTGACGGACTGCCACACGTCGACGAACGGGTGGCCGACGACGAGCACGTGCGCTCCCCACTTGCCGCGCATCACGGCGTCGGCGAAGCGGGACTCCTTCGACCCGGGCACCAGGTGGTCGACGAGCACGCCGACGCGACGGTCGCGCGTCGGCTGGAACTCGTCGAGGACGTCGGCCAGGTTGTCGACGCCGGAGAGCTCCTCGACGACGACGCCCTCGACGCGCAGGTCGGCTCCCCAGACCTTCTCGACGAGCTCGGCGTCGTGCTTGCCCTCGACCATGATGCGGGAGGGCAGGGCCACCCGAGCTCGCTGCGACTCGACGGCGAACGATCCGGACGCGGTGCGGAGGCGACCGCCGTCGGACGCGTGCTTGACCGCCGGAGCCGCCCCGGGCCTCCTGTCCGGTGGTGCAGCTGCGGCAGACCGGCCGACCGGCGCCTGCGGACGGCCCAGCGTGACGAGCTCACCCTCGAGCAGGAACTGCCCGGTGAACGGGAACGAGCGGGTGCGGCCCTTCCAGTCCTCGAGCGCGATGTTGCCCGCTTCGAGCCCCACGACGGCACCCGCCCACCCGGAGTCCGGGTCCTCGAGCACCATGTCGCGTTCGAGCGGCACCTGCCGCACCTTCTTCACTCCGCGGGAGCGCCAGTCTCCCGAGAGCACGTCCCCGCCGTACCGGTCGTCGTCCACCCGCACGAGGGTACTGTCGACGTCGGCCCGGACGACGTCGACCGCGCCGACTCCCCACCATCTCGACGGAAGGCCTCCCGTGCGCGCAGCGATCATCCACGCCCCGAACGACATCCGCGTCGAGGAGCGCGACCGCCCCTCGGTCCTGACCCCGAAGGACGTCGTCGTCAAGGTCGTCGCGGCGTGCGTGTGCGGTTCCGACCTCTGGCCCTACCGTGGCGTGACCGAGACGAAGCGGCCACGGCCGATCGGGCACGAACTCGTCGGCGAGGTCGTCGCCGTCGGGGACCAGGTCACCGACCTGCACGAGGGCGACTTCGTCATCTCCCCTTTCACCATGAACGACGGCACCTGCCAGGCCTGCCGCCACGGCATGACCAGTGGCTGCGACCACCTGTCCGGCTTCGGCGGGAAGGACGCGTACGGCGACCCGGTCGGCGGCGCGCAGGCCGAGTACGTCCGCATCCCGGACGCGTCCGCGACGCTCGTCGCGGTCCCCGGCCCGGTCGACCCCGCACTCGTGCCGTCGCTGCTGACGCTGTCCGACGTCTTCTCCACCGGGCACCACGCCGCGGTGTCGGCAGCGGTCGGCCCGGGCAAGACGGTCGTCGTGGTCGGCGACGGCGCGGTCGGCCTGTCCGCCGTGCTCGCGTCGAAGCGACTGGGCGCCGAGCGCATCATCGCGATGAGCCGGCACGCCGATCGCCAGGCGCTCGCTCGCGAGTTCGGCGCGACGGACATCGTGGCTTCCCGCGGCGAGCAGGGCGTCGCGGCGATCCGCGAGCTGCTCGGCGGCGACCTGGCCGACTGCGCGGTCGAGGCCGTGGGCACCGAGGAGAGCATGGACCAGGCGCTGCACTCGGTGCGTGCGGGCGGCAACCTCGGTTTCGTCGGGGTGCCGCACGGCGTGCCGACGATCGGCACCCGGTACCTCTTCGACACGAACATCGCGATCGCGGGCGGGATGGCGCCGGCACGGAAGTACATCCCGGAGCTGCTGCCCGACGTCCTGTCGGGTGCGATCGACCCGGGCCGGGTGTTCGACCTCGAACTGCCGCTCGACGAGGCCGCCGAGGCGTACCGGGCGATGGACGAACGTCGGGCGATCAAGGTGCTGCTGCGGCCGTAGGCGCCGGTCGCCAGCGCGCGTCCGCCGGGCGTCGGACGCGCGTCCGGCGTGCATCCGACGGGTGGCACGTTTCGCGCAGCAGAACGCGTGTTTCGAATCGGTAAACAAACCTTTCAGTAAAGAAGGTTGTCCGTTACAGTCCTCGACATGACCACTCGAGGACGCACCCCCGGACAGCCCGGGCTGCTCCGCGTCCTGAACGACCGCGCAGCGCTCGAGCTGCTGCTCGACGACGGCCCGCTCACGCGCAACGAGATCGCACAGCGCACCGGCCTCAGCAAGCCCACCGCCGCCGAGATCATCCGCCGGCTCGAGTCCGCCGACCTCATCCGCCAGGCCGGCACCGACACCCAGGCCGGACGCCGCGGGCCGAGCGCCGTCGTGTACGAAGCGATCACCGACCGCGACCTCGGGGTCGCGGTCGACGTCCAGCTCGTCGACGTCCGGTCGACCGTGGTGGACGCCGCCGGTCGCACGTTCCCGGTCGCCACGCACCGGATGTCCGAGGCCGAGGTGCGCTCCCCCGGCGCCGACATCGTCGCCGCCGCGATCTCCCGCGCAGCCGCCGCGGCCGGTGTGGACCCCGAGCTCGTCACCGCCGTCGCGGTGGGCGTGCAGGCGAGTGTCGACCACGCCACCGACACCCTGATCTTCACCGACGGCCTGCCCGGCTGGCCCCGCGAGCAGGTGAGCGCGACCCTGTCCGCCGACCTCGGGGTCCACGTGGTCGTCGAGAACGACGCCAACCTCGCCGCTATCGCCGAACGCAACATGGGGGCCGGTCGGGCTCCCGGGTCGTTCGCGCTCTTCTGGATGGCCGAGGGCCTCGGCATGGCCCTCGACCTGCACGGCCACCTGCACACCGGCGCGTCCGGTGCCGCGGGTGAGATCGGCTACCTCAGCGTGCCCGCCGACGCACGCTCCATCGACCCGACGGCCACGATCGTCGCGGACCTCATCTCCGAGCCCGCGATCATCGCCCTGGCCGCCGAGCACGGGATCACGGCACCGGACGGCACCGCAGCCGACTGGCGCCAGGTGCTCCCGCAGCTGCCCGGCCTGCCCGAGCAGCACCCCTTCACCGTCGCCCTCGGCGAGCGCGTCGGGCACAACGTGCTCCCCGCTCTCGCGGTGGCCGATCCCGAGACGGTCGTGCTGCACGGCCCGACCGGGATCGCCGGTGGGCCCGCCCTGGCCGCCGCCGTGACCGCCTGGCTCCGGACCCGCTCACGCTGGTCCACCGCCGTGGTCGCGCCCGGCGTCCCCGACACCCCCGTCCTGCACGGTGCGCGACACGTCCTCATCGACGTCGTCCGTACCGCGCTCGCGGACCGACTCGAGCGCATCAGTGACGATGCCCCGACGCCGGACCCCGTCGAGCGCCCCTGAACCGTTCCACCCGCACCACTCGAGGCACCATCACCCAGCCCTGTCACAGGGCTCTTCGTCGCGCCCGGAATCCTCGGCGCGCCGGAGCGAGACCAGAGAGCGAGTACCGCCTTGTCCCTCCCCGAACCGAACGTCCCGCGCCGCCGGGCGTTCCGCCGCATCGCCACCGCCACGGCCGTCGCCGCCGTCGGCGCCCTCGTCGTCGCCGGCTGCAGCTCCGGCAGCAGCGCCGACTCGATCGAGAAGAGCGCCCCGAAGGAACTCAAGGGCACCGTGTCCCTGTGGCACTTCTTCACCGGCCGTGAAGCCGGCGTGGTGAAGACCGCCGTCGAGGGCTTCGAGAAGGCCAACCCCGACGTCACCGTCGACATCCACGCCGGCCAGGACGACGAGAAGCTGCAGAAGGCGATCTCGTCCGGCCAGAACATCGACGTGGGGCTGTCGTACTCGACCGCCATCGTGGGCAGCTTCTGCTCCTCGGGTGCCTTCCGTGACCTCTCGCCCTACATCAAGCGCGACAAGGTCGACCTGTCGGACATCCCGAAGGCCGTGCAGTCGTACACGCAGTACAAGGGCACCCGGTGCACGCTGCCTGCCCTCGCCGACGTCAGTGCGCTCATGTACAACAAGCCGCTGCTCGAGAAGGCCGGGATCGACTCCCCGCCGAAGACGCTCGACGAGCTCAAGACCGACGCGCTGAAGCTGACGACGTACAACGCCGACGGCTCGATCAAGCAGCTCGGCTTCAACCCGCTCATCGACTTCTACGAGAACTCGCCCGAGCACTGGGCGCCGATGGTCGACGGCTCGTGGCTCGACGAGAAGGGCAACAGCGTGATCGGCACGTCCGACGCGTGGAAGCAGCTCATCACCTGGCAGAAGGGCTTCGTCGACGAGATCGGTTACGACAAGCTCAAGGCCTTCACGTCCGGCCTCGGGCAGGAGTTCGCCGCGGACAACGCGTTCCAGACCGGGCAGGTCGCGATGCAGATCGACGGCGAGTACCGCACGGCGTTCATCAAGGACCAGAAGCCGGACCCGGACTACGGCACGTCGCCGACCCCGGTGATGGACGGCCTCGGCAACTACGGCTCGACGTACATCGCGGGCAACGTCGCGGGCATCGCGAAGGGCTCCAAGAACCCGGAGCTGTCGTGGGCACTCCTGAAGTACCTGTCGACGAACACCGACGCACAGGTCACCCTGGGCAACGGACTGAAGAACATCCCGACGCTCACCTCGGCGCTGGAGTCCCCCGACCTCGAGGTCGACGAGAACTACAAGACCTTCGTCGACGTCGCGGGCAACGCGGACACCATGACCTCGCCGGGCACGGCCGACGGCGCCGCCTACATCGGCACCTTCACGAAGTTCTGGCAGGCGTACCAGCAGAAGGGCGGCGACCTCGACGCCAAGCTGAAGAAGCTCGACTCGGACATCGACAACGCCAACCAGCTGGCTGGTCCGTGATGAGCGTCACCACCAAGACGACCGGCCGGGAGGCGCGGCTCGCCCGCGCCGCCCGGCCCACGAACCCGACGGGGTCCGGTCCGGTGCCCCCGACGGCTCCGCGACGTCGGCCCCGCTCCGCCGAGTCCCGACGCCGACTCGTCGCCCTGACGATGCTCGCGCCGGCCCTGGCGGGCCTGGTGATCTTCTTCGCCTACCCGCTCGTCGCGTCGATCTTCTACTCGTTCACGCGCTACAACCAGCTGCAGGAGCCCGAGTTCGTCGGGCTGCTGAACTACAGGTTCCTGTTCACGCAGGACCCGCAGATCGGTCCCGCGGTCGTCAACACGCTGTGGTTCGTCGTCATCCTGGTGCCGGTCCGGATCGTGTGCGGGCTGCTGGTGGCCGGGCTGCTGTCGCGGGCCCGCACCGCCACGGGCTTCTGGCGGACGCTCTTCTACCTGCCCGCGCTGGTCCCGCCGGTGGCGAGCGTCGTGGCGTTCGTGTTCCTGTTCAACCCGGGCACCGGGCCGGTGAACCAGATCCTGCGGGTCTTCGGCATCGACGGCCCGCTCTGGTTCAACGACCCGGCGTGGTCGAAGCCGTCGCTCGTGATCCTGGGCGTCTGGGTGATGGGCGACATCATGATCATCTTCCTGGCGTCCCTGCTCGACGTGCCGCGCGACCTGTACGAGGCCGCGTCGCTCGACGGCGCGAACGGCGTCCAGCAGGTCCGGCACATCACGCTGCCGACGATCGCCCCGGTGATCGGCTTCGCCGCGGTGACGGGGGTGATCGCGGCCCTGCAGTACTTCACCGAGGCCGCGGTGGCGTCCGGGGTCGCGTCCGGCAAGGCGACGATCGGTGGCGGGACCGCCGCCCAGCTCGGCTACCCGGGCACATCGCTGCTCACGTACACCGAGCTGCTCTACCAGCACGGGTTCGCGAACTTCCAGTTCGGCTACGCATCCGCCATGGCCGTGGTCCTGTTCGTGATCACCGCGGTGGTGCTCGTCTTCACGATGCGCCGCATCTCCGTCTTCCGTCCCGAGGAGTCCTGATGACCGCCGTGTCCCAGTCCCCGCTCGCCCGGGCTCCCCGCGGTGCCGCGTCCGGCTCCGCCCGCGGTCCGCGCCGCAGCCTGCTGGTCTGGATCGCCGAGCACGCCGCTCTGGTGGCCCTCGGCGTGCTGACCATCGCCCCGATCGTGTTCGTGGTCCTGACCTCGCTGATGTCGAGCAACCAGGCACTCACGGCGTCGATCGTTCCCCGGCCGCTCGACTTCTCGAACTACGCGCGGGTGTTCACCGAACTGCCGCTCACGCAGTGGTTCGGCAACTCGTCGATGTACGCCGTCCTCGCCACCGCGTTCATGCTCGTCAGCTCCGTACCGGCGGCGTACGCGCTCGCCCAGATCAAGTTCAGGGGTGCGAACCTGATCTTCACGGTGATCATCGTCGCGATGCTCCTGCCCCCGCAGGTCACCGCGGTGCCGGTCTACGTGATGTGGTCGCACCTGCACCTGACCGGCACCCTGTGGCCGCTCATCCTGCCGAACCTGCTCGGCGACGCGTTCAGCATCTTCCTGCTCCGCCAGTTCTTCATGACCATCCCGAAGGAGTACGGCGACGCCGCCCGCATGGACGGCTGCAGCGAGTGGGGCGTGCTCTGGCGCGTGGTCGTCCCGATGGCCCGCCCGGGCATCGCGTCGGCGGCGATCTTCATGTTCTTCCACTCGTGGAACGACTACTACGGCCCGCTCCTGTACGCGTCCGAGAACCAGGCCGCTTGGCCGGTGGCGTACGGGCTCGCCACGTTCCGCGGACAGCACGGCACCGACTGGTCGATGACGATGGCGATGACCGTCGTCGTCATGGTCCCCGTCGTCATCATCTTCTTCTTCGCACAGAAGGCATTCGTCGAGGGCATCGCGCTCACCGGCGTGAAGGGATAGCAGCTCCAGTGAAACTCACAGTCGTCGGTGGCGGATCCACCTACACCCCCGAACTCGTGGACGGCTTCGCCCGGCTCCGCGACCAGCTCCCCATCGACGAGCTCTGGCTCGTCGACCCCGACCCGGTGCGCCGCGAACTCGTCGGCGGCGTCGCCAGGCGGATGTTCGCGCACGCCGGCCACCCCGGCACGATCCACGTCACCGACGACGTCGTCGCCGGGGTCACCGACGCCGACGCGGTCATGTTCCAGCTCCGCATCGGCGGACAGGCCGCACGACAACAGGACGAGACGTGGCCGCACGAAGCCTGCTGCATCGGGCAGGAGACCACCGGTCCCGGCGGCTTCGCGAAGGCGCTCCGCACCGTGCCCGTGGTCCTGGAGTACGCCGAACTCGTCCGGAAGCACGCCAAGCCGGACGCCTGGATCGTCGACTTCACCAACCCCGTCGGCATCGTCACCCGCGCCCTGCTCGAAGCCGGGCACCGCGCCGTCGGCCTGTGCAACGTCGCGATCGGGTTCCAGCGACGCTTCGCGAAGGAGTTCGGCG
Organism: Curtobacterium sp. ABR8; assembly: GCF_057812125.1. NCBI lineage: Bacteria > Bacillati > Actinomycetota > Actinomycetes > Micrococcales > Microbacteriaceae > Curtobacterium > Curtobacterium sp. ABR8. Next base: position 1,224,442 of record NZ_CM173818.1, on the reverse strand, counting down.
TCGCCCCCGACCACGTCCGGCTCGACCACGTCGGCCTGAACCACCTGACGTGGGAGCGCGGCGTGCACGTCACGGGCGCGGACGGCGTCGAACGCGACGTGATGGCGGACCTGCTCGCCGAGTCGGACGGCGCCCTCGACCGGACGGCGGACAGCGTGCACATGCAACCGGATCTCCTCCGTCTGCAGCATGCGATCCCCTCGTACTACCTGCGGTACTTCTACAGCCACGACATCGTGCTGCAGGAGCAGCTGCACGAACCCACCCGTGCCGAGGCCGTCATGGAGACCGAGCGTGCCCTGCTCGCGAAGTACGCCGACGAGTCCGTCGTGACGAAGCCCGCCGAACTCGAGCAGCGCGGTGGCGCCTACTACTCCGAGGCGGCGATCGACGTGCTGTCCTCGATCCTCGGCGACCGCGGCGACGTGCAGGTGCTCAACGTGCGGAACGACGGCACGTTCCCGTTCCTGCCGGACGACCACGTCATCGAGGTGCCGTCCCGCGTCACCCGCCAGGCCATCACGCCGCTGCCGGTCTCCCCGCTCGCCCCGGACATGGTCGGTCTCGTGTCGCACGTCGCCGGGTACGAGCGCCTCGCGCTCGACGCCGCGGTGCACGGCGGCCGCGACCGGGTGCTCCGCGCGATGTGGGCGCACCCCCTCGTGGGGCAGGTCGACAAGGCGGAGAAGCTCACCGACCTGCTCCTGGCCGCGAACGCGGAACACATCCCGTGGGCGCGATCGGAGCAGGTGACGTGGGCGGGTTGAGCCGGACCGGCGAGGCGGGCCCGGCGCGAGCCTCCCGTCCGCCCGCTCCGGTCCCACCGGACGCGACCGACGTCGTGCTCGCCGTCGACGGTGGCGGGAGCAAGACGGACGTCGTCGCGATCGCGCTCGACGGGACGATCGTCGGGCACGCACGCGGTCCGGGCTCGAACCCGCAGACCCGCGGGTGGGACCTCGCCGGGCCGATCCTCGACGACGTCCGTGCACGGGTGGTGGGTGAGCTGGGCGACCGGCGCATCCGCACGACGCACGTGTACCTGGCCGGGCTCGACCTGCACGACGAGCTCGTCGCGGCGACCGCGGCCCTCGCGCACTGGGCCGAGGACGGCGGCGAGCCGCACGTCCTGGACAACGACCTGTTCGCCCTGCTGCGGGCCGGCACCCTGTCCCCCGACGCGGCGGCCGTGGTGTGCGGCACCGGGATCAACGCCCTTGCAGTGCGCGCCGACGGCACGACCGCACGGTTCCCGGCCATCGGCGACGTCTCCGGTGACTGGGGCGGTGGTGCGTGGCTCGGCAACCGGGCGCTCTGGCACGCGGCGCGGGCCGACGACGGCCGCGGTCCGGCGACGGCGCTGGTCGACGCGGTGCCGGCGGCGGTCGGCCTCCGCAGCGTCCGCGAGGTCACCGAGGCCATCCACTTCGGTCGCCTCGACCAGCGCGTGTTCAACCGGCTCTGCCCGGTGCTGTTCGAGGTGGCCGGAGCCGGCGACGCCGTGGCCCGGAGCGTCGTGGAGCGTCAGGCGGAGGAGATCGTCCTGCTCGCCGCGGTCGCACTCGAGCGGTTGGGCCTCGGTGGTTCGGCCGCCGAGCCGGTGCCCGTCGTGCTCGGCGGTGGGGTGCTCGCTGCTCGTCACCCGTTGCTCGTGGACGGCGTCGTCGACGGGCTCGCTGCCCGGGTCCCCGGAGCGGTGCCGACCTGGGTCACCGATCCCCCGGTGCTCGGTGCGGGCTTGGCGGCGCTGGAGTCGGTCGGTGCCGACGACGCCGCGCTCGAGCGGTACCGCGTCGCCGTGCGCTCCCGCGCGTTCGCGAGCACGACCGCGCTGATCCGCTGATCCGCTGACGCGCTGCGACCGGACGGAGTGCTGCAACCGGCCGGGGCGCTGTGCGATCCCCTCGCGAAAGCGACAGTCTGCCGCCGAACATTCGCGGCAGACTGTCGCTCTCGCGGCACAGATCGCGCGGCCGCGCGCGCCCTCGCGCGCCCGCCCGCGCGCGGCACCGCACTACGCGCGCGCCAGCATCCCGAGCGTGTCGACGACGCGGTTCGAGAAGCCCCACTCGTTGTCGTACCAGGCGACGACCTTCACGTGCCGGCCCTCGTCGACGCGCGTGAGCAGCGAGTCGAAGACGCTCGACTCGGGCCGCCCCGTGATGTCCGTCGACACGAGCGGGTCCGCGGTGAACGCCAGGACCCCGGCGAGCGGTCCGGCGGCTGCGGCCCGGTAGGCCTCGTTGACCTCGTCCACGGTCACGTCCCGCGAGACGACGGTGTTCAGTTCGACGATCGACCCGACGGGCACGGGCACGCGGATGGCGTCACCGGAGAGCTTGCCCTCCAGTCGCGGCAGCACCAGCCCGATGGCCTTGGCGGCTCCGGTCGTCGTCGGCACGATGTTCACCCCGGCGGCGCGTGCTCGACGCAGGTCCCGGTGCGGCCCGTCCTGCAGGTTCTGCTCCTGTGTGTACGCGTGCACGGTGGTCATGAACCCGTGCTCGATCCCTGCCAGGTCGTCGAGCACCGATGCCAGGGGTGCGAGCGCGTTGGTCGTGCACGACGCGTTCGAGATCACCGTGTGCGCGGCCGGGTCGAACGTGTCCGTGTTCACGCCGTACGCGATGGTGGCGTCCGCGCCCGTTGCGGGTGCACTGATGAGGACGCGGCGGGCTCCTGCGGTCAGGTGTCCCGCCGCTGCGTCGCGCGCGGTGAACCGGCCGGTCGACTCGAGCACGACCTCGACGCCGAGGTCGCCCCACGGGAGCTCCGACGGCTCACGCGAGGCCAGGACGCGGACACGGCGGCCGTTGATCACGAGCGTGTCCCCGTCGACCTCGACCGTGCCGTCGAACGGGCCGAGTGCGGAGTCGTACCGGAACAGGTGCGCGAGCGTGTCGGGGGCGGTCAGGTCGTTGACGGCGACGACCTCGAGGTCGTCGCCGCCCCGTGCGAGCAGGGCGCGGAGCGTGTTGCGGCCGATGCGGCCGAAGCCGTTGATGGCGATGCGGGTCATGTGGGGTTCCTTTCGTTCCGTGCTCCATGCTCACGGGCCGGGAGGCACGGCTCCAGTGGCAGGGAAGCCAGCGTTCGAAAGGATGTCGCCACCACGGCCGCGACGGCGCGGTCAGTCCTGGAACGTCCGTCGGTACTCGGTGGGCGACGTCCCGAGGATCCGCCGGAAGTGCGTCCGCAGGTTCGCGTCGGAGCCGAGGCCCGCCCGATCGGCCACCTGGTCGATGCCGAGGTCCGACTGCTCCAGGAGTTCCCGGGCGAGGTCCACGCGCGCCCGCAGCACCCACTGCATCGGCGTGTACCCGGTGTCCTCCACGAACCGGCGCGAGAACGTCCGTGCCGACACCGTGGCGTTCCGTGCGAGCGCCTCGAGCGTCAGCGGCTCGGCGAGGTGCCGGAGCGCCCACTCCCGGGTGTCCGCGAACACGTCCCCGAGCGGCTCCGGCACGCTGCGCGGCACGTACTGGGCCTGGCCGCCGCTGCGGTACGGGGCGCTGACGAGCCGTCGGGCGACGTGGTTCGACAGCGCCACGCCGTGGTCCTGCCGGACGATGTGCAGGCACAGGTCGATCCCGCTCGCGGCTCCCGCGCTGGTCAGCACCGAGCCCGCGTCGACGAACAGCACGTCCTCGTCGACGTCCACCTCGGGGTACCGCTCACGGAGCACCCGCGTGTAGTGCCAGTGCGTCGTCGCCCGGCGTCCGTCGAGCAGCCCGGCGGCCGCGAGCGCGAACGCCCCGGTGGAGATCGCCGCGATGCGGACGCCGCGGTCGTGCGCCCGAGCCAGTGCCGCGACGACGTCGGCCGGCGGCGCCGAGTCCGACGGTCGGCGGTAGCCGGGCACGAAGACGGTCTCGGCCCAGTCCAGTGCCTCCAGCCCGTGGTCGACCGCGTAGGCCAGCCCGTCGCCGCCGGTGATCCGACCGGCCCGGGGCCCGCACACCCGCACCTCGTAGGGCATGCTCGGGCGGTTCGAGAACACCTGCGCGGGGATCCCGACGTCGAGCGGTTTCGCCCCGTCGAGCACGAGGACCGCGACGCGGTGCAGTGCGGACGCAGCCATGCCGTCGACGCTAGCGGACGCGATAGGCCGGCTGGCGGAGCCGCCCTGAGCGTCAGGCGTCGCGGACCGCCAGCACCCGGTGCGGCGATGCCCGTTCCGCCCGCCACCCGCTCGGCAACGTGTCCCGCAGCTCCGCCAGGGTGAAGGACCGGCGGATCGACCGCAGACCGTCGACCCGGACGAAGGTCCCCGCGGACACCAACGGCGACGCCAGCGCGTAGGCGCGGTACGCCTCCCGCGACCGACGGATGTCCGAGTGCACGCTGCGGCCCGACGCCAACGCAGCGGAGTCGGCGAGGAAGCCCGTCCGCTCGTCGTCTCCCAGGTGGTGCAGCACGTGGTTCGACACGACGACGTCGAACCGCTCCCCCGCCGCCACCAGGTCACCGCTCGACTGCTGCCGGAAGCTGACGCCCCGCGGCGCCCGTCGGTTCGCGGCGTCGATCGCCCGCGGGTCCGGGTCGACCCCGACGACCTCGACGTCGAACCCGTCGCTCGCCGCCCACCGCACGACGGCCCGGGCCAGGTCGCCGCCACCGCACCCGAGGTCGAGCACCCGTCCGCGGCCGGTGACCGGCAGGGCCGGCACGACGTGCGTCCGCCACGCCGATCGCCACCCGCTCACCAGGGCGTTGACGAGCGCGAACCGCCGGAAGGTGCGCGCCAGCGCGCGCGGATCGCAGTCCGGGTCGTCCATGAGCTCGGTCAGGTCGAGCGCACGGGTGCGCAGGTCGAGGACCGGGAGGCCCGTGGAGCCGCCGTCGGGACGGCTCACGTGCGCACCATGGTCAGTCGCGCGCTCTCGACGGTGAGTCCGGGGCCGAAGGCGAGCGCCACCACGGGTGCCCCGTCCGGGACGCCGGCGTCGACGGCTTCGCGGAGCACGAACAGCACGGTCGCACTCGACATGTTCCCGTGGTCGCGCAGGACCGTGCGGCTCGCAGCGATCGCCGCGTCCGGCAGGTCGAGCGCCTGCTGGGCCCGGTCGAGGATCGCGCGGCCACCGGGGTGCACGGCCCACACCGGCACGTCGGCGGCGGGACCGTCGAGCAGCGACGCGACGGCTTCGGCGACGCTCGTGCCGACGAGCTTGGGCACGGCGGTGCTCAGGACCATCTCGAAGCCCTCGTCGCCGATGTTCCACGCCATCTCGCCGGCGCTCTCGGGCACGACGGCGGTGGCGAACGCGTCGAGGCGCAGGCCGGGACCGTCGGCGGTGACGACGGCGGCCGCGGCGCCGTCGCCGAAGACACTGTTGGCGACGATCTGGTCGGGGTCGTCGCTCGCGCGGACGTGCAGGGTGCAGAGTTCGGCGCAGACGACCAGCACGACGGCGCCCGGGTCGGCCTCGGCGAACGCGGCGGCGATCCGCAGGGCCGGGAACGCCGCACAGCAGCCCATGAACCCGATGTGGTGGCGGAAGACGGCGCGCGGCAGCCCGAGCGCGGTCACGATGTCCAGGTCCGGACCGGGTTGCGTGAAGCCCGTGCACGACACCGTGACGACGTGCGTGACCGAGGCGGCGTCCACGTCCGCACGGTCGAGGGCGTCACGAGCGGCGTCGACGAACAGCGCCGGTGCGAGCTCGCGGTACCGGTCGTTGCGGGTGCCGGTCGACGGCGAGTGGAGGGCGCCGTCCGCGTCACGGAAGGCGCCGGCGGCTCGTTCGCGGTCGAGCTCGTCCAGCACGGTGTGCCGGTGGTCGACCGCCGAGGCGTCGAAGGCTGCGGGGACGAGCCGCCGACCGAGACGACCGAGCTCGGGCTGCGCGGCGAAGAGATCCCGCACCGCAGCCTGCTCGAGCGTCGTCTCCGGGACGGCGGTTCCGATGGCGCGGATCGTTGCGGACACGACTCATCCTGTCACCGGGTCGCTGACGCGTCCCCAGGATCGACGGGAGGCGCGGTGCCAGCCGGCACCGCGCCTCCTGTCCGTCAACGGATCCCGTCTACGACTGCTGCGCGCGCTCCAGCACCAGCTCGCGCACGCGGGCGGCGTCCGCCTGGCCCTTCATGGCCTTCATGACGGCGCCGATGATGGCGCCGGCGGCCTGGACCTTGCCGTCCTGGATCTTGGCGAGCACGTCGGGCTGCGCGGCGAGCGCCTCGTCGACCGCGGCGGTGAGCGCCGAGTCGTCGGACACGACCTTGAGCCCGCGGGCCTCGACGACCTGGGCCGGCGAGCCCTCGCCGGCGATGACGCCCTCGAGTACCTGGCGGGCCAGGCGGTCGGTCAGGTCACCGGACTCGACGAGCGCGATGACCTCGGCGACGTGCTGCGGCGACACGAGGTCGCCGGGCTCGGCGTCCTGCGCGTTCGCGACGCGGCTGATCTCACCGGTCCACCACTTGCGAGCGGCCTGCGGCGCGGCTCCGGCGGCGACGGTGCCCTCGACCTGGTCGAGCAGCCCGCCGTTCACGACGTCCTGGAACTCCAGGTCGGCGAAGCCCCACTCGCCCTTGAGACGGCGGCGGCGAGCCACCGGCGCCTCGGGCAGGGACGCGCGGAGTTCCTCGACGACCGCGGGGTCCGGCACGACCGGCAGCAGGTCGGGCTCGGGGAAGTAGCGGTAGTCGTCGGCGTCCGACTTCGGACGGCCGGCCGACGTGCGGCCGGTGTCCTCGTGCCAGTGGCGGGTCTCCTGCGTGATGGTGCCGCCGTCGGCGAGGATCGCGGCCTGGCGCTGGATCTCGTAGCGGATCGCACGCTCGACGGCACGGAACGAGTTGACGTTCTTCGTCTCGGTGCGGGTGCCGAGCTTCTCCTGGCCGCGGGGGCGCAGCGAGATGTTGGCGTCGCAGCGCAGGTTGCCGCGTTCCATGCGGGCCTCGGAGACCCCGAGTGCCCGGACGAGGTCGCGGATGACCTGCACGTACGCGGCACCGAGCTCGGGAGCGCGGTGCTCGGCGCCGAAGATCGGCTTCGTGACGATCTCGACCAGGGGCACCCCGGCGCGGTTGTAGTCGACGAGCGAGTACTCGGCGCCCTGGATGCGGCCGGTGGCACCGCCGACGTGCGTCAGCTTGCCGGCGTCCTCTTCCATGTGGGCGCGCTCGATCGGCACGTTGAAGATCGTGCCGTCCGCCAGTTCGACCTCGACCTCGCCCTCGAACGCGATGGGCTCGTCGAACTGTGAGACCTGGTAGTTCTTGGGGTTGTCCGGGTAGAAGTAGTTCTTCCGGGCGAACCGCGACGACTCGGCGATCGAGCAGCCGAGCGCGAGCCCGAGCTGGATCGAGTACCGCACGGCCTGCGCGTTCACGACCGGCAGCGACCCGGGCAGCCCGAGGTCGACCGGCGTCACGTTCGTGTTCGGCTCGCCACCGAAGAAGTTCGGTGCGTCCGAGAACATCTTGGTCTTCGTCGCGAGCTCGACGTGCACCTCGAAGCCGAGAACCGGCTCGTAGCGCTCCAGTGCCTCGTCGAAGTCCATGAGCGCGTCCTTCTGCGCCATCAGATCACACCTTCCTGCGCAGCCGACTGCTGACTCTGGTCGAGGTCCGGGATCCGGTCGATGAGCGGGGCACCCCACTGCTGCTCGAGCAGACGCTCGAGCGCCGCACCGTAGCGGTACAGGCGGGCGTCCTCGCGCTGCGGGGCCATGAGCTGCACGCCGACGGGCAGGCCGTCCTCGGGCGCCAGGCCGTTCGGGATGCTCATGCCGGGCACGCCCGCCAGGTTCGCGGGGATCGTGGTGAGGTCGTTGAGGTACATCGCGAGCGGGTCGTCGATGCGCTCACCGATCGGGAACGCGGTCGTCGGGGCCGACGGGCTGATGAGCAGGTCGACCTGCTCGAAGGCGGCCTGGAAGTCCCGCTGCACGAGCGTGCGGACCTTCTGCGCCGAGCCGTAGTACGCGTCGTAGTACCCGGCGCTCAGGGCGTAGGTGCCGAGGATGATGCGACGCTTCACCTCGGGCCCGAACCCGGCTTCGCGCGTGGCGGCCATGACGTCCTCGACGGTGGCACCGTTCTCGGGCGTGACCCGGAGTCCGAAGCGCACCGAGTCGAACTTCGCCAGGTTCGACGAGGCCTCGGCCGGCAGGATCAGGTAGTAGGCGCTGATCGCGTAGGCGAAGGACGGGGCGTCGATCTCGACGACGACCGCACCGGCCGACTCGAGCAGGGCGACGGTCTCCTGGAAGCGCTGGGTGACCCCGGCCTGGAAGCCGTCGCCACCGGCGAGCTCCTTGACCACGCCGACGCGCAGGCCGCGCAGCGTGTCCGCCTGTAGCCCTTCGCGAGCGGCGGCGGCCATCGACGGCCAGGCGTCGGGGATCGAGGTGGAGTCGCGCGGGTCGTGCCCGCCGACGACGTCGTGCAGGAGCGCGGCGTCGAGGACGGTGCGCGCGACCGGGCCGATCTGGTCGAGGCTGGACGCCAGGGCGATCGCGCCGTAGCGGCTCACCCCGCCGTAGGTCGGCTTCACGCCGACGGTGCCGGTGACGGCTCCCGGCTGGCGGATCGAGCCGCCGGTGTCGGAACCGAGCGCGATGGGTGCCTCGTGCGCGGCGACGGCAGCGGCCGAGCCACCGCCGGAGCCGCCGGGGATGCGGTCGAGGTCCCACGGGTTGTGGGTCGGACCGTACGCCGAGAACTCGGTGGTCGAGCCCATCGCGAACTCGTCCATGTTGGTCTTGCCGAGCGGCACGAGGCCGGCGGCACGGAGCTTGGCGACCGGGGTGGCGTCGTACGGCGGCACCCAGCCCTCGAGGATCTTCGAGCCCGAGGTCGTCGGCATGTCCTGCGTGCACAAGACGTCCTTGATCGCGATCGGGACACCGGCGAGGGGCCCGAGGTCGTCGCCGGCCGAACGGCGCGAGTCGATCGACTTCGCGACCGCGATGGCGTTCTGGTTGACGTGCAGGAAGGCGTGCACGTCGCCGTCGACCGCGGCGATGCGGTCGAGGTGGGCCTGCGTGGCCTCGACGCTCGAGACGTCGCGTGCCACGAGGGCGTCGGCGAGCGCTGCGGCGCTCATGCGCGTGATGTCGGTCACTGTTCTTCTCCCAGGATCGCGGTCACTCGGAACCGTTCGCCGTCGGAGTCGGGCGCCCCGGAGAGCGCCTGCTCCTGTGTCAGCGTCTGGCCGACGACGTCGGGTCGGGTGACGTTGCCGAGCGGCACGGGGTGGCTCGTCAGCGGGACGTCGTCGGTCGCGACCTCGGCGACCTTGGCGACGCTCTCGACGATGTGCGACAGCTCCCCGGTCAGCTTCTCGATCTCGTCGGGCGTGAGTGCGATACGCGCGAGGTTCGCCAGGTGCGCGACCTGCTCGCTCGTGATGTCAGGCATGGTGCTCCGTCGATCGGTTCGTGGGATGTCCGACAGTCTATTGGCCCGAGCAGTCACTTCCCGTTCTGGTCGCCCGCTGCCGGAGCCGCCGTGGCGGCGGGAGCCGCCGGTGCTGCCGGAGCGGAAGGAGCAGTCGGCTGCGTCGGCGTGGTCGGCGTCGTCTGGTCAGCCTGCGAGGCTCCCTGTCCAGACGAGGATCCCGAGGACGACTGCGAGGACTGCGACTGCGACTGCGACTGCGACTGCGACTGCGACTGCGACTGCGACGAGTGGCTGGCCTGCCCGATCATCGCCTGGCTCGGAGCGGGCAGCGCGTCCCCACCGACCGTCTGGTCCAGGTACGCCATCATCGACTTCCCGACGCCGAACTTCGCGCTGTACCCGGTGGTCCCCTGCAGGAACGGCCAGTTCGCCAGGCTCACGTTCCCCTGCACGTTGCCGATCCAGGTGGCGTTCGTGTACTTCGTCGACGACGCCACGAGCCAGTTCTGCACGTCGCCGTCGGTCGTGCCGGTCTTCGCGAACTTCGGCACGCTGTCGCCCGGGTTCGCACTGGCGGCGGTGCCCGAGCCCGACAGCACGCCCTGCAGCGCGTAGTCCACGGTGCCGGCGACGTCCGCCGAGACGCCCTGGGTGCAGGACGACGGCGTCGGGGTGATCTTGGTGCCGTCCGACTCGGTGACCGAGTCGATGGCGGTCGGCGTGCAGACGACACCGCCGTTCGCGAAGCCCGCGTACGCCTCGGCGAGGTCGATCGGCGACAGCTCGTTGACGCCGAGGATCGACGAGGGGGTCTGCCCGAGGGCACCGCCGTCGGCGCGGTGGATCCCCATCGACTGGGCGAGCTGCGCGATCTTGCAGAGGTCGAGCTGCTTGCCCATCGCGCCGAAGGCGGTGTTGATCGACTCGACGGTGGCGGCCTGCACGGTCATCGACGCCGGCACGGACTCGGCGTTCGCGACGGGCCACGTCCCGCCACTGACGTTCTGGCAGGAGTTGGTGAACTCCGAGTTCTGGAAGGTGTGCTCGGTGGTCGACACCGATTCGGACAGGGTGTGGCCGGTCGCGAGCCACTCGGCCAGGGTGAACACCTTGTAGGTGGACCCCGTCTGGAACCCTCCGGAGTTGCCGTACCCGGAGTCCGCGCTGTAGTTCACCGCGGTCGACCCCGCTGCGGCGTTGTCCCCCTGCGTGTACGACGTGTTCTGCACCATCGACATGATGCGTCCGGTGCCGGGCTCGACGGTGACGTTCGAGCCGCCGACGTCGACGCCGGCCATCGTGGACGGCACGTAGGTCGACAGCGCGGTCTGCGCCTGGCTCTGCAGGTCGAGGTCGAGCGAGGTGTGGATCTGCAGGCCCTTGGTGTCGAGGGTCGCGATGCGTGCCGCGGCGGTCTTGCCGAACGCCGGGTCCTGCAGCACCTGGTCGCGGACGTAGTCGCAGAAGTAGCCGGCGTCCTCGTTCGTCGCCGCGGTCGAGCAGCCGTTCGCGGTCTCGGTGATCTTCGGCGTGACCGGCGTCGCGATCGCCTTCGTCATCGCGGCCTTCGTGATCGACCCGTGCGCCTGCATCCGGCGGAGCACGTAGTCGCGGCGCTCCTTCGTCAGCGCGTACCCGTTGGCCGAGCCGTTGTCCTTGTCGCTCGGTACGTCGATGCGCAGGTTCGACGGGTTGTTGAGGATCGCCACGAGCGTCGCCGACTGCACGAGCGACAGGTCCTTCGCGTGCACCCCGAAGTAGTACTCGGCACCGGCCTCGGCGCCGTAGACCCGGCCGCCCAGCCCGACGATGTTCAGGTACCCGGTCAGGATGTCGTCCTTCGAGTACTTCTTGTTGACGGCGATCGCGTACCGCATCTCCTGCAGCTTCCGCTGCGGGGTGACGCCGGCCGCGTCCTGGTAGCAGGCCTCCACCTTCTTCGCCGTGGCGGCCTGGTCCTTGCCGGTGAGTTCCTCGCACTGCTGCACGAGGACGTTCTTGACGTACTGCTGGGTGATGCTCGACCCGCCCTGGACGTCGCCGCCGACCACGGTCGCGGCGACTCCGCGCAGCGTGCCGAGGACGTCGATGCCGCCCTCGTCGTAGTACCGGGGGTCCTCGGTGTCGATCGCGGCCTGCTTGAGCGTGTCCGCCATCTGGTCGGCCGTGACGTTCGTCCGGTTCTCGGCGTAGAACGACGCGATCTTGACCTGCTTGCCGCCCTTCGTCGCGTACACCGACGAGACCTGCTGCGGCGTCTGCACGTCGAGGTAGCTCGGCAGGTCCTCGAAGAACGCGACCGCTCCGGAGGTGCTCTCACCCGCGACGGCGACCGCCGGCGTCACCGCGACGGCGACGAGCATGCCGGCGAGCACGGACATCACCACGAACATCAGGAGAGCACCAGGCCATCGCACCACACGCATGCCCCGAACCGTAGGGAGGCGGGCTGTACTGGTTCTGCCGTGGAACCGACTGAGGCTGCGCCGTCGCTCAGGTTGCCGCTCAGGCACCACCCGACGCGGGTCGCGATCCGCGCGCGGTCAAGGATCCGACCGGGAGGCCCGGCGCACGCCCGGCGCGTCGGCCACCGGTCACGATCCGGTCACGCCCAGGGCCGCACCACGTCAGTCGCGCGGCTGCAGGTCCTGTGGACGGACCAGGTACATGTCGATCGACGCCCCGACGACGCCGTCGCCACCGGTGCTGCCACGTCGGACCTGCTCGCGGACGAGGTCGCCGCGGCCGACGCCGATCAGGGCGACGTCGTGCAGCGACGCGGTCCCTGGCCTGAGGTAGTCGTTGTGCCCGACCGGACGGCGGAACAGGTCGCCAGCGGCCAGCGCGTCGGCCCCGCCGGCCAGGTCCATCACGGTGGCGCCGAAGGACGCACCGCCGGGATCCGTGCCGTAGTACCCGGACCCGGCGATCGGGTCGCTGTGCGCGACGCCGACGAACACCTCGTCCGAGGCGACGGCCAGCTCCGCCGACGACCGGACGTCGCTGCCCGGCGACCCGAGGACGGTGAGGGTGTCGGCACTCATCCGTCCGGAGGCGAGCGCCATGAGCGCCGTGGTCGACCCGTAGGAGTGCGCCACGATGTTCAGCCGGGGCTGGTCGCCGTCGCGGATCTGCCGCAGACCGTCGACGGTGCGCTCGAGTCGCTGTGCTCCGGTGTCGGCGAGGCTGAGCGACATGATGTTCGACAGGTCGGGCGTGCGGTAGCCCATCCACGCCACGACGGCGACGCCGGACCCGTCACCGGAGCCACCGGCTGCCAGCGGTGCGAGGGTCGCCTGCTCGCTCGCCAGGTCGTTGGCGGTGTTCGTGAAGTCGGCCATCTGCCCCGTCACGGTGAAGAACATCCCGGGCACGATGACGGTGACGTCCGCCGCCGTGTCGAGGTCGCCGATGCTGATCGCCGCTCGTCCCGCTGCCCGGGTGTCGAGCGTGACGAGGAACCGCTGCGGGTCACCGGGCTCGCGCCGCAGCGAGTCCCGTACCTGTCCGAGCATCGCGGCGTGGGCGGCAGTCGTGTCGTGGTCGGCGAGGCCGCTGGCCAGGGTCGACCGGTTCGCCCGGTCGCGCACGGCGTAGGGCACGCCCTCGAGGTTGCCGACGATCGAGGGCGCGTGCGCCAGGAGCGTGTCCTGTTCGTCGGCGTCGAGCCCCGCCCACCACTGCGCGACGACGGCCGCGGCGGGTGGGTCGTCCTGTGCGGTCGCCACCACGCGTCGGTCGTCCGCGGCACGGCGCAGGGCACCGGCGCCGAGGGTGCGGAGGTCGTCGAGGAAGGCGCGTCCGTGCGCGGTCGCGACGGTGTCGACGTCGATCTGTCCCCCGGTCATGACCGGCTGGGGCACCGCGTGGCGTTCGGAGACCAGCGCGACCGTCACGGTGGCCGTGGTGGCGTGGGACGGAGGCGCGACGGGGGCCTCGATCACTCCGAGCGAGTGCATCGAGGCGGTGAGCAGAGCCGCGGCGATGAGCAGCAATCGGGTCTCCCCCTGGAAGGCCGTCCCGCCGCCCCCCTGCAGACGACGGGTGATGCTCTGTCGAGTGTAAGGAGAAAGCCCGAGGATCGGTCATGCGCGGTGCAACTTGTCCCCCGAACTGGGTGCGTCGGACGGCGCGCCGCGGCGTGCGGACACGTCGACGGCGTGCTCGCGGTCGGGCTCAGCCCTCGGCCGTGGTCTCCTCGGGTTCGGGGAGCGCGCTCGGGCCCTGGGTCACGAGCAGGTGGAACTGCTCGGCGTCGATGATCCGGAGGCCCAGCTGCTCGGCCTTCGTGAGCTTCGAACCGGCCCCGGGGCCCGCGGCCACGAAGTCGGTCTTCTTGCTCACGCTCGACGCCGCCTTGCCCCCGGCGGTGATGATCGCCTCCAGCGCACCTTCTCGCGTGTACCCCTCGAGCGATCCGGTGGCCACGACCGTGACACCGCTCAGGACACCGCCCTCGACCGCAGCACCGCCGGGGCCGGGGTGGTCCGGCGTGGTGAACTGCACGCCCGCCGCCGTCCAGCGGTCGATGATCTCGCGGTGCCAGTCGACCTCGAACCACGCGAGCAGGGCGTCGGCGATGATCCCGCCGACACCGTCGACCGCGGCGAGCTCCTCGCGCGAGGCGGCGCGGATCCGGTCGAGGGAACCGAAGTGGTTCGCGAGCGCCCGCGCCGCGACCGGTCCGACGTGGCGGATGCTCAGCCCGACCATGATGCGCCAGAGCGGTTTCGTCTTGGCCGCGTCGATGTTCGCGAGCATCTCGAACGCGTTCTTCGAGGGGTAGCGGCTCGGCTCGCCGGTGTAGTCGGCACCGCGGGCGTCGGCGTCGAACGGCGGGTCGGTCTTCTTGCGCGCCCGGCTGAACGGGGTCACGCGCTTCGGTGCGCCGGCGTCGTCGACCTTCTCCATGCCGGTCTCGGCGTCGCGCACGATCACCTCGATCGGGACGATGTCCTGCATCGTCAGGTCGAACAGCCCGGCCTCGGTCACGAGCGGCGGGGTCTCCGGGTGCAGCGGTTGCGTGAGCGCTGCGGCTGCGACCTCGCCGAGGCCCTCGATGTCGAGCGAGCCGCGCGAGGCGATGTGCTCCACACGACCGCGGACCTGCGCCGGGCAGCTCTTCGCGTTCGGGCAGCGGAGGTCGATGTCGCCTTCCTTCGCGGGGGCGAGCTCGGTGCCGCACTCCGGGCAGTGCGTCGGCATCACGAACTCGCGCTCCGTGCCGTCGCGCAGGTCGACGACCGGCCCGAGGACCTCGGGGATGACGTCGCCGGCCTTCCGCAGCACGACGGTGTCGCCGATCAGGACGCCCTTCGCCTTGACGACCTGCTGGTTGTGCAGGGTGGCCTGGCGCACGACCGAGCCGGCCACCTCGGCCGGGGCCATCACTGCGAACGGCGTCGCACGACCGGTGCGGCCGACACTCACCACGATGTCGGTGAGCGTCGTGTGGACCTCTTCCGGCGGGTACTTGTAGGCGATCGCCCACCGGGGTGCCCGTGACGTCGAGCCGAGTTCCTCGTGCAGGGCGAGGTCGTCGACCTTGATCACGACGCCGTCGATCTGGTGCTCGACCGAGGCGCGGCGGTCACCCGTCGAACGGACGAAGGCGTTCACCTCGTCGATGGTGTCGAAGACCCGGTAGTGGCTGCTCGTCGGCAGCCCCCACGTCTCGAGCAGCTCGTACACCTCGGACTGCGAGCGGACGTCGGTCTCCTGCTCGAGTTCGCGCACGGGCCACGCGCCGATGCCGTGCACGAGCATCCGCAACCGCCGGAGCCGGTCGATCATGAGCGCGCGCTTCGCCTCGGACTTGCCCTCTTCCTTCTGGCGGAGGGACCCGGCGGCGGCGTTGCGCGGGTTGGCGAAGACCCGCTCCCCCGCCTCGCGCTGGTTCGCGTTGAGCTCGTCGAACTCGGCGACCGGGAAGAAGATCTCGCCGCGGACCTCGACCAGGGGCGGGTGGCCGGTGCCCGACAGGCGGTCCGGGATCGTGCCCATCGTCCGGACGTTGCCGGTGACGTCCTCGCCGACCACGCCGTCGCCGCGGGTGGCCGCCGACACCAGCCGGCCGTGCTCGTAGCGCAGGTTGATCGCGAGGCCGTCGATCTTCAGCTCGGTCAGGAAGCGGACGCGCTCGGCACCGGCGTCGCGCTGCACCTTGACGGCCCACTCGGTGAGCTCGTCGGGGCTGAACACGTTGTCGAGCGAGAGCATGCGCTCGGCGTGCTCGACCGGCGCGAACTGCGTGGTCTGCGCCTGGCCGCCGACGGTCTGGGTCGGGCTGTCCTCGGTCAGGAGCTCCGGGAAGCGCTGCTCGATCGCGTCGAGCCGCCGGACCAGCACGTCGTAGTCGGCATCGGCTTCCGGCGAACCGTTCTCGCCCTGGTAGTAGGCCTGTCGCAGCTCGTTGATGCGCGCCCGCAGCCGGTCGACCTCGCGCCCGGCCTGGGCGGCGTCGAGCCCGTCGGGGTCGATGGTCTCGAACGTGGCGTCGGTCTCGCTCATGGCATCAGTTCTACCGTGCACCACCGACGCGGCGTGCAGCGAGCGTGTGCCCCGGGAGCGGCGGGGTCAGGCGTCGACGGGGACGGCGCTGACGGTGTTGTCGATCGTGCACTGGCCGAGGACCCGCGTGCCGACGTAGACCACGGCCGTCTGCCCGGGTGCGACCCCGTGCAGCGGCTCGTCGACGTCGATCACGAGCACGTCGTCCTGCACCCGGGCCGTCGCGGGCACCGGGTCGGCGTGCGCGCGGATCTGCACGTCGCAGGCGAACGGCGTCGCCGGGTCGGCCGGGGCCGTGCCCGCCCAGGTGAACCGCGAGCCGGACATCGAGGTGACGGCGAGGGCCTCCTTCGGGCCGACGACGACGGTGTTGTCCTTCGGGCGGATCTCGAGCACGAACCGGGGCTTGCCGTCCGGTGCCGGGCGACCGAGGGCCAGGCCGCGGCGCTGACCAACGGTGTAGCCGGTCGCGCCCTCGTGCGAGCCGACGACCGTGCCGTCACGCTCGACGACCTCGCCCGGCGCGGTGCCGACGCGGTCCGCCAGCCAGCCGCGGGTGTCGCCGTCCGGGATGAAGCAGATGTCGTACGAGTCCGGCTTCTGCGCGACGGTCAGCCCGCGCTCGGCGGCCTCGGCCCGGACCTCGTCCTTCGACGGGGTCGCCCCGAGCGGGAACATCGCGTGCTGCAGCTGCTCGGCGGTCAGGACCCCGAGCACGTAGGACTGGTCCTTCGCCCACGCGGCCGACCGGTGCAGTTCGCGCGAGCCGTCCGGTCCGGTGACGATCGAGGCGTAGTGCCCGGTCGCGACGGCGTCGAAGCCCAGGGCCAGGGCCTTCTCGAGCAGGGCGGCGAACTTGATCCGCTCGTTGCACCGCATGCAGGGGTTCGGGGTTCGGCCAGCCTGGTACTCGGCGACGAAGTCGTCGACGACGTCCTCCTTGAACCGGGCCGAGAAGTCCCACACGTAGTACGGGATGCCGAGGGCCGCAGCGGCGCGCTGGGCGTCCATCGAGTCCTCGATGGTGCAGCACCCGCGGCTGCCGGTGCGGAGCGTCCCCGGCATCCGGCTCAACGCCAGGTGCACCCCGACCACGTCGTGCCCGGCGTCGACCGCCCGGGCAGCAGCCACCGCCGAGTCGACCCCACCGCTCATCGCCGCCAGAACACGCATGCCTCCAGGGTAACCCGCCGACGAAGCGGTACCGCTGGCGTACCGTTGTGGTGCGATGACCACGACGGGGAACGACTCATTCGACTTCCGGTCCGTCCTGTTGTCCGGCTTCCTGCCGGCGGCACTCTTCGCGATCGGCGAGGGCGCGATCATCCCGATCATCCCGATCGCCGCCGACTCCCTCGGTGCGACCCTGGCGTTCGCGGGCTTCGTCGCGTCGCTCATCCTGGTCGGCGAGCTCATCGGCGACGTGCCGTCCGGCATCGTCGTCGCCCGGATCGGCGAGCGGAACGCCATGATCGGCGCCGCCCTGGTGTCGGTCGGCGGACTCGTCGTCTGCACGACCGCGGCGAACGCGTGGGTGCTGGCGCTCGGGGTGTTCCTGGTCGGTGTCTCGACCGCGGTGTTCGCACTGGCCCGGCACGCCTACATGACCACGGCGATCCCCGTCCGCATCCGCGCTCGGGCGCTCTCGAGCCTGGGCGGGGTGTTCCGCTTCGGGTACTTCGTCGGGCCGTTCCTCGCCGCCGGCGTGATCCACCTGACCGGCACCACCGCCAGCGCCTTCTGGATCCACGTCGTGTGCTGCCTGGCGGCGGCGACCGTGCTCCTGGTGCTGCGCGACCCGGCGACGGGCGCACGCGGTCTGCGGATGCCGCCACGGGCCTCCCGGTCGGGGTCCGACGCGACCGGCGTGACGGAGCCGTCCACCGACACCGGAGCGGTCTTCGTCGAGAAGGAGGCGCACGGGCTCTTCCGCACCATCCGCGCGAACGGCGCCGTCCTGCTGCGGCTCGGCAGCGGCGCCGCGCTCATCGGCGCCATGCGTGCCGGACGCCAGGTGATCCTGCCGCTCTGGGCGGTGAGCATCGGGCTCGACGACTCGACGGCGGCACTGGTCATCGGCATCGCCGGCGCCGTCGACTTCGCGCTGTTCTACACGAGCGGCCAGATCATGGACCGCTGGGGCCGCTTGGCGAGTGCGCTCCCCTGCATGCTCGGGCTGAGCATCAGCTACTTCCTGCTCGCCTGGAGCGGGCACCTCGACGCCCGCGTCGGCTGGTTCGTCGGCATCGCGATGGGCATGTCCCTCGCGAACGGCGTGGGCTCCGGCATCCTGATGACGCTCGGCGCGGACCTCGCCCCACGCGACGACCCGGCGCCCTTCCTCGGAGCCTGGCGGTTCACCGGCGACTTCGGGTCGGCCGCGGCACCGCTCGTGATCTCGGGGGTGACGGCCGTCGCGACGATCGCTGTGGCCAGCGGCGTGATGGGCGTGCTCGGCCTGATCGGCGCCGGCGTGCTGCTGCGCTACGTCCCCCGGTACCTGCCGCGGCAGCTCCGCTGACGCGCGCGGCGCGTACCGCGTACCGCGTACCGCGCGCCGCGCGGCCGGCGCACCGTGCGCGTTCCGCGACTCCGTGCGAGGTTCCCCGCTTCGTGCGCGCCTACTGCGGCGCACGGAGCGACCAACCCCGCACCGGGTGACGACCGGCGCACCGTGCGCACGTGCGCACCACCGCCCGGGAGGCCCCACGCACCCCCGTCACGAACACCGCACCGTGTCGACGGGGTCACCCACAACCCCGCTGGTCGCTCCGTGCGCGCCTGCTGCGGCGCACGGAGCGGGCAAGCCCGCACCGGGTGATGTCCGGCGCATCGTGCGCACGCACCGACGTCCGACGAGCAGGGACCGATCGGTAGACTGCCGCTGCTCGCGGGAGTGGTGGAATCGGTAGACACGCAGGATTTAGGTTCCTGTGCCCCAGGCGTGAGGGTTCGAGTCCCTCCTTCCGCACGGACGGTTGCGTGCTCGCGCATCTCATACCGCCGAGGGACGTCGGCGACATCGGTGAACGGTACCCTCGTCGTGCGGGTGACCCTCCCGTCACCGCATCTGCACGACCGGAAGAGACATGCACTCCGTCGCACTCGCCCTGATCCCATGGCTGGATCCGCAGTACATCCTCGACCACTTCGGGGCCGTCGCCGTGCTCGTCGTGTGTGCGATCGTCTTCGCCGAGACCGGTCTGCTGATCGGCTTCATCTTCCCGGGCGACAGCCTGCTCGTCATCACCGGCCTCTTCGCGTTCGACCGCGGCGGCGAGATCGGCGGCATCCCGATCTGGGTCGCGGCGCTGATGATCGGTGCCGCGGCGTTCCTCGGCGGGGAGCTCGGCTACTTCATCGGCAAGAAGGCCGGTCCGCCGATCTTCGAGCGCAAGGAGAGCGGACTGTTCTCCAAGGCGAACGTCGAGCGGACCAACGCGTTCTTCCACCGGTTCGGCCCGCTCGCGGTGATCCTGGCGCGCTTCGTGCCGGTCGTCCGCACCTTCGCCCCGATCGCCGCCGGCGTCGGCCGCATGGACTACAAGAAGTACTCGCTCTACAACGCGATCGGCGCCGTCGTCTGGGGTGTCGGTGTGACGTTCCTCGGGTATTTCATCGGGCACATCCCGTTCGTCGCCCACATCGTGCGCGAGTACATCGACATCATCCTGCTCGCCGCCGTCCTGGTGACCGTCGTGCCGATGGCGCTGACCTACATCCGGAACGCCCGCAAGGCGAAGAAGCACGAGCACCAGGCCGAGTCGCCGGCCGTCGACCCGCAGCTGTAGCCGGACCGAACACGACAGGCCCACACCGTTCGGTGTGGGCCTGTCGTCGTTTCAGGTGGGCGGTTCAGAGCCCGAAGTGCTCCCGCACGATCGGCGCGATGCCGCGGAACGCCTTGCTGCGGTGCGAGAGCGCGTTCTTCTCCTCGCGGGTGAGCTCGGCCGACGAGCGGTCGGCGTCGTCCGGCCGGAACACCGGGTCGTAGCCGTGACCGCCGTCGCCGACGGGTTCGGTCAGCACCTCGCCGTTCCACACCGCCTCGACGACGTGCTCGAACCCGTCGGGCGTCACGAAGGCGGCAGCGCACACGAAGGCGGCGGTGCGCTCCACGACGCCCTCGAGGTTCTGCAGCAGCAGTGCGATGTTGTCGGCGTCCGACCGGGTCCCCGCGTACCGCGCCGAGTGGATGCCCGGGGCACCGTCGAGCGCGTCGACCGCGATGCCGGAGTCGTCGGCGAGCGCCGGCAGCCCGGTGTGGGCGACCGCGGCACGGGCCTTGATCAGGGCGTTCGCGGCGTAGGTGTCGCCGTCCTCGACCGGTTCGGGGCCGTCGTAGCCGACGAGCTCGACGCCCTCGCCCAGCGCCGACCCGAGGATCTCGCGCAGCTCGACGACCTTGCCCTGGTTGTGGGTGGCGAGCACCACCTCGCGGGACGTCACGCCAGGCCCAGGGCCGAACGCTGGATCGACGCGAGCGACTGGTTGCCGGCCAGGCCCAGGTCGAGCAGGACGTTCAGCTCGTCGCGGTCGAACGGTGCGTGCTCGGCGGTGCCCTGCACCTCGATGAACTTCCCCGACCCGGTCGTGACGATGTTCATGTCGGTGTCGGCGGCGGAGTCCTCGGTGTACGCCAGGTCGAGCATCGGCTCGCCCGTGACGATGCCGACCGAGATCGCCTGCACGCTGTCGGTGAGCGGGGTGGCCTTCTTCGCGATGAAGCCCTTGCCGCGGCCCCACTCGATCGCGTCGACCATCGCCACGTAGGCGCCGGTGATCGACGCCGTGCGGGTGCCCCCGTCGGCCTGCAGCACGTCGCAGTCGATGACCAGGGTGTTCTCACCGAGGGCCTTCGTGTCGACCACGGCGCGGAGCGAGCGCCCGATCAGGCGGGAGATCTCGTGGGTGCGTCCGCCGACCTTGCCCTTGATGGACTCGCGCTGCATGCGCTCGTTCGTCGAGCGCGGCAGCATCGAGTACTCGGCGGTGACCCAGCCGGTGCCCTTGCCGGCGAGCCAGCGGGGAACGCCGTTCGTGAACGAGGCGGTGCAGAGCACCTTGGTGTTGCCGAACGAGATGAGCGCGCTGCCCTCGGCCTGCGTGCTCCAGCCCCGCTCGATGGTGACGGGGCGGTGTTCCTCGGCCTGGCGGCCGTCGATGCGGGTGGTCATGGTGTCCTTTCGGTCCGGCCGGGAGGCGCGGTGCGGTTCGACGGAGCGGGCGGCGGCGAGCGGCTGGTCGCCGCTCAGGGCCGCCCACGGGGCAGCGTGATGGCGCCGGTCTCGAGGTGGCCGACGCGGACGATCTCGGGGCCGAGGAACCGGCGGGCGAGCCGCAGGAACCCGTCCTCGTCGTCGCCGGTCGACTCGAACGAGTACGTCGGAGCGGTGGTGGTGGTGCGTTCGAGGCCGTGCTCGACGAGCCGGCGGTAGACGTCGCTCGCGGTCTCCTCGGCACTCGACACCAGGGTGACGTCCGGGCCCATCACGTACTGGATGGCCGCGGACATCAGCGGGTAGTGGGTGCAGCCGAGCACGAGCGTGTCGACGTCGGCGGTACGGATCGGGTCGAGGTACCCGGCGGCGACCTCGCGCAGTTCCGGCGAGGAGGTGTCCCCCGCCTCGACGAACTCGACGAACCGCGGGCACGCCGCCAGGGCGAGGGTGACGTCCGAGGCCACCGCGAAGGCGTCCTCGTAGGCGCGCGACGCGATGGTGCCGACCGTGCCGATGACGCCGATGCGCCCGGTCCTGGTCTGCTTCACGGCGGCGCGGGCGGCGGGCTGGATGACCTCGACCACCGGGATGCCGTACGCCTGCTCGTACCGTTCGCGGGCGTCGCGGAGCACGGCGGACGACGCCGTGTTGCAGGCGATGACGAGGGCCTTGACGCCCTGTTCGACCAGGTCGTCCATGACCTCGAGCGCGTAGCGGCGGACGTCGGCGATGGGCTTCGGGCCGTACGGCGAGTGCACGGTGTCGCCGACGTACCGGATGCTCTCGCGCGGCAGCTGGTCGATGATCGCGCGGGCCACCGTGAGCCCGCCGACCCCGCTGTCGAAGACTCCGATCGGTGCATCCGTCACGGTGACCAGCGTACCGACGCTCGCAGTAGTGTCGGGGAGGTGACCAGCGCGCTCCTGACGGACCAGTACGAACTCACCATGGTCGACGCGGCCCTGAAGGACGGGACCGCCCACCGGCGCTGCGTCTTCGAGGTGTTCGCCCGGCGGCTGCCCGACGGCCGCCGGTACGGCGTGGCCGCCGGCCTCGGGCGGTTCCTGACCGCCCTCGGCGACTTCCGCTTCGGCGACGACGAGATCGGGTTCCTGCGCGACCGCGGGGTCATCGACGCGGGCACCGCGTCGTTCCTCGCCGACTACCGCTTCACCGGCGACGTCCGGGCGTACCGCGAGGGCGAGGTGTACTTCCCGAACTCCCCCATCCTGCAGATCGAGGGCACGTTCGCCGAGGCCGTCGTGCTCGAGACGCTCGCCCTGTCGGTGTTCAACGCCGACTCCGCCATCGCCTCGGCGGCCGCCCGCATGGTCTCCGCCGCCGACGGCCGCCCGCTCGCCGAGATGGGGTCGCGCCGCACCGGCGAGTGGAACGCCGTCGCCGCCGCCCGTGCCGCGTACATCGCCGGCTTCGGCGCGACGAGCAACCTCGAGGCCGGCCGCACCTGGGGCATCCCGACGATGGGCACGGCCGCGCACGCGTTCACCCTGCTGCACGACTCCGAGGAAGCGGCGTTCCGTTCGCAGCTCGACGCCCTCGGCAACGGCACGACCCTGCTCGTCGACACGTACGACATCGAGCAGGCCGTCGAGACCGCCGTCCGCCTGACCGACGGCAAGCTCGGCGGTGTCCGGATCGACAGCGGCGACCTGCCGTCCGTCGTGGCGGCGGTCCGGGCGCAGCTCGACCGCCTCGGCGCGACGGGCACGAAGATCACCGTCACGAACGACCTGGACGAGTACACGATCGCTGCGCTCCGGGCCGCCCCGGTCGACTCGTACGGCGTCGGCACCTCAGTCGTCTCCGGCTCCGGACACCCCGCCGCCGGCATGGTCTTCAAGCTCGTGGCGCACCGGTCCGCCGACGGCGACGACTGGGTCGCCGTGGCGAAGAAGTCGGCTGACAAGGCCTCGATCGGCGGGCGGAAGGAAGCCGGGCGTCGCCTGCGCAACGGTGTCGCCACGGCCGAGGTCGTGCTGACCGCCGGGCAGGTCGGCCCCGATGAGCGCCCCCTGCTCGTGCCCGTCGTCACCGGCGGCGAGGTGGATCCGGCGTTCCTCGGGGTGCAGGGCGTCGAAGCCGCTCGGGCACACCACGAGCGTGCCAAGGCCGAGCTGCCGGCGGACGCCGCGCGCATCGGTCGCGGCGACCCCGCGATCCCGACCCTGGTGATCTAGCGCGCCGCTGCGCATCGCTCGGTGAGCAGAAATGGTCGGGTCCCCGAAGGCGACCCGACCATTTCTGCTCACGATGCGCGGGCCGCGTCTACTCGGCCTTCATCTTCTCGTAGATGGCCTTGCAGTCCGGGCAGACCGGGAACTTCTCCGGGTCGCGGCCCGGGATCCACTTCTTGCCGCACAGCGCCTTGACCGGCTTGCCGGACATCGCCGACTGCAGGATCTTGTCCTTCTTGACGTAGTGCGAGAACCGCTCGTGGTCGCCGGGTTCGATCGCTTCGTCTTCGAGGAGCTTCTCGAGCTCCCGGTCCATCACGTCGAGGCCGCCGCCTGGTTCCGTCATGCTCATGGGTCCAGGGTACGACGGTCTGCCCACGGGCGCGCTGTGCTCCCTGCGCGTGCTCCGGAACGCTAGTTGCGTTGCGCCGCCGCCAGCAGGTCCGGTCCGCGTCGGTCGAACAGCCGACCACCCGCGACGATCCCGGTGACGAGCACGACCACGCCGACCCCGATGCCGACGGAGAGCGTCAGCATCGACCACGGCTCGGCGCCGCGGACGAAGGCGAGCACCGCGAGCCACGCGGCCGGGACGGTGCAGAGCACGATGCCGATCACCATCATCGACTGCGCGACCGTCGCCGTCACCCCGGCGGCCTGCGGCTGCTGGAACGGGTGGTCCCCCGGCCGCACGGTCGGGTAGGGCAGCAGGACGGACACGACGCTCGACAGCCCGAGTCCGGACAGCAGCGCGCTGGCGCTCACGCCGATCAGCAGCGGGAACGCCGTCCAGTCGTCGGACAACCAGGCGGACAGCGCCGAGCCGGCCACGATCGCCGGCGCACCGACGACGAGCACCGGGACGACGCGGCCCAGGCGGTCGCTCCACCCGGGAGCCCCGGAGGCGACGTGCAGCCACACCGCGGTGTTGTCGTACGAGACGTCGTTGTGCGGCAGGAACCCGGCGATCAGCGCCATCAGCGGCAACGGCACGAGCGCCGTCCAGTGCCACGGCACGCCGGCGACCCCGAGCGGGATGACGACGAGCGGGACGAACAGGATGATCAGGTACGAGGTGCGGTACCGCGGGTCACGGACCCAGTAGGTCAGGGCGCGGGCGGCGACGGCGGCGACCGGGGTCGACCCGAGCCGGTCGAACCAGCCGAGCCCCTGGTACCGCCGGGTCCGGGTGCGACCGTCGACGGTGTCGAGCGCGCGACCGACGAGCGCCCACCACGCCCAGGTCAGCAGGGCGACGACGGCGATCGCGACGAGCAGCTTGAGGAACCCGGTGCCGACGTGGCCGCTGGCGACCTCGGCGGGCACGGCCCAGGCGGCGCCCCACGGCGTCCACCCGGCGACGTCCGCGACGCGCTGCATCTCGGCGCCCTCGGGGTCGAGCCAGTCGACGCGGAGCAGCAGCGACACCGCCGGGATCGCGAGCACGATGATCACGAGCGCGACGAGCCAACCGGCGTCACGGGACCGGTGCGGACCGATCAGCCGCGAGCCGACGGTGCAGCACACGCGGACCAGGAGCGCGCACGTGGCGATCGCCAGCAGCCCGCCGACGACCGCGAGCACGCCGGTACCGGCGTCCCGCGCCCAGACCACGGACTGCGCCACCGCCACGACGACGACCCCGGTGACGGGGATGCCGATCAGCCCGGCGACGACGAGGCCGACCGCGAGCGTGCGCCGGCGGATGCCGAACACCGCGAAGCGCCGCGGGTCGAGCTGGTCGCTCCGGCCGACCACGAGCGGGACGACGGTGAACGCGAACGCGATGAGCGTGCCGACCGGCACGGTGACCGCTCGGGCCGTGTCGGGGTCCGCCGACCGCAGTGCGACCGTCTGCGTCGCGACGAAGACGGCGGCGAGGAGTCCGACGAGACTGCCGAGCACGACGAACACGGACCGGCGGGCGCTGCCGCGGACCTCGCCCGCGAGCAGGTCGGCCCTCAGCCGGAGAAGCTGTGCAACCATTCCATGCTCTCTGCCACGACGCGGCCGCCCGCGAGTTCGACGAACTTGTCCTCGAGGCTCTTGCGACCGCGCACCTGGGCCATCGTGCCCGAGGCGAGGACCTTGCCGCCGACGATGATGGCGACGGAGTCGCACGTGCGCTGGACGAGCTCCATGGAGTGGCTGGAGAGCACGACGGTGCCGCCACCGCGCGTGTACCGGCGCAGGATGTCGGTGATGGTCGCGGCGCTCACGGGGTCGACCGACTCGAACGGTTCGTCGAGCACGAGGACCCGCGGTGAGTGGATGAGGGTGGCGGCCAGGGCGATCTTCTTCGCCATGCCCACCGAGTAGTCGGCGACCTGGCGGCCGAGTGCCTCGCCGAGCCCGAACGCCTCGGCCAGGTCGGTGCTGCGCTCGCGCGCGGTGGCACCGTCGAGGCCGCGCAGGGTGGCCGAGTAGTAGAGCAGCTGCGCGCCGGTGAGTCGGTCGAACAGCCGCAGGCGGTCCGGCAGCACGCCGAGGCTCCGCTTGGCGGCCGTGGGGTCGGCCCAGACGTCGTGGTCGAGGACGGTGACGGAACCGGCGTCGGGACGCAGCAGTCCGGTGATCATCGACAGGGTGGTCGTCTTGCCGGCGCCGTTGGGGCCGACCACGCCGAAGATCGAGCCCTGGCGGATCTCGAGGTCGACCTCGTCGACGGCGAGCGTCTGCCCGTACCGCTTGACGAGGCCGTTCGCGGCGAGCACGACGGGCTGCTGCTGCTGCGGGGCCTTCGTGGCAGTGGCCCGGGGTGCGCGCTTCTTGGCGGCGGGGCCGGTCGCGGCGCCCGCCTCCGCTGCGCCCGTCTCCGGTGCGTCCGCCTCGGGTGCGGCGGTCGCCGGTGCGTCCCCGGTCGCGTTCGTCGCGTCGCTCGCGGTCGGACCGGGAGGCACGCTGCCGGTCGCCCCGTCGGCCTTCGCCGGTCGCTTGGTGCGCTGCTTCGTGGTGCGCGCCTTGGCGGGTCGGGCGCCGGTGGTGGTCGTCGGGGCCGCTGCTGCGGCACGCGCCGCGGGACCGGGTGCGGCAGCCGACTCCGGCTCGGTGGCCGGATCGGGTTCGGTGGTCGCGGGGTCGGTGGTCGTGGTGTCGGTGGCCGTGCTGTCGTCGGTCATCTCGTCATCAACGGAGGCGTCGCGCGCATCCGGTTCCCCCATGTCGTCGTCGTCGGCGTCGTCCCCCGCCGCGGCGTCACGCTCGTCGGCGTCGCTCGCTTCGGTCATCCAGGCAGCGTCGGTCGTGGCGTACACGTCCTCGTTGTCTGCTCCGGCGGCCATCGCCCAACCGTACCAACGCTCTCCGGACAGCGGGGAACCGCCTGCTCCAGTGTCACGAAATGAGTACGAAGCGCCGCTGACCTACCCCTTGAGCGGGTGTTTCCGTATCATTCACCAGGGCACGAAGGAGTGTTCACCACTTGGAAACCTGCTCCGGCGGGCTCTCCGACACCGCACAGCGGCAGGCCCGACGGGTCCGCGGCGTCTGGTTCTCGGCGAACTCGGACGTTCCGCGAGCAGACTCGACGAGGCCCGCCCGTGCCCCAGGGCGCGCGGGCGGACACCAGAAGGGACCAGCATGACCACGCAGATCGTGATCCTCGCAGCGGGGATGGGGAGCCGTCTCGGCCGCAGCCTGCCGAAGCCGCTCACGGAGCTCAGTGACGGCCGCACCATCATGCAGCAGCAGTTCGACAACATCCGCGCCGCGTTCGGTTCGAGCGCCCGCGTGACGATCGTCGTCGGCTACAAGTCGGAGCACATCGTCGAGGCCTTCCCCGACGCGTCCTTCGTCTACAACGAGTCCTACGACTCCACCAACACCTCGAAGAGCCTGCTCCGCGCCCTCAAGGCGACCGGCAAGAGCGGTGTCCTCTGGATGAACGGCGACGTGGTCTTCGACCCGATGGCGCTCGTCCGTGCGGCCGACATGATCGACGAGGACCACTCGTTCGTCAGCGTCAACACCGACAAGGTCTCCGACGAAGAGGTCAAGTACACCGTCGACGCCGAGGGCTTCATCCACAAGCTCTCCAAGCAGGTCGTCGGTGGGCTCGGCGAAGCCGTCGGCATCAACTACGTCTCGGCGAGCGACAAGCAGGCCCTCATCCGCCAGCTCGGGCGCGTCGACGACCAGGAGTACTTCGAGGGCGGCATCGAGGCTGCCATCGCCGAGGACGGGCTACGCTGGTCCCCGATCGACATCTCCGACCTGTACGCGGTCGAGATCGACTTCGCCGAGGACCTCGAGCGCGCGAACAACCTGTTCGCCTGAACCTCCGTCAGGACCCCTTCGGCGGTTCCGCCCGAAGGGAAACCGTGACCACAGCGAGCGCGCCGACCGTGCCCGCGGCTGCCGCACCAGCGGCGACCCGGAGCGCCGGTCGGCGCTATCGTCATGCCCTCTGGTTGCTGACCGTCCGCGATCTGCGGGTCCGGTACTCGACCTCGGCGCTCGGCTACGTCTGGTCGATCCTCGACCCGCTCGTCATGTCGGCGATCTACTGGTTCGTCTTCACCCAGGTGTTCCACCGCGGTTCCGTCGGCGAAGACCCGTACATCGTCTTCCTGCTCTCCGCGCTGCTGCCGTGGATGTGGTTCACGGGCGGCGTCTCGGACTCCACACGGGCGTTCATCAAGGAGTCGAAGCTCATCCGCTCGACGACGATCCCCCGCACCATCTGGGTCGCGCGGATCGACGCGTCGAAGGGCATCGAGTTCCTGCTGAGCCTGCCCGTGCTGGCCGCGTTCGCGATCGCGACCGGTGCGCACCTGCACTGGCAGGTCGTCTTCTTCCCGTTGGCGATCGTGCTGCAGTGCGCGCTCGTGTACGGCCTCGGCCTGATCGTCGCACCGCTCGTCGTCTTCTTCCGCGACCTCGAGCGCGCCACCAAGCTCGTCCTGCGGTTCCTGTTCTACGCATCGCCGATCATCTACGGCACGAACGCGCTGCCCGACGCCCTGCGGCCCATCGCCGCGGTCAACCCGCTCACCGGCATCTTCGGGATGTACCGGGCGGCGTTCTTCCCGAGCCAGCTCGACTGGTTCGAGGTCGGCGCATCGGTGGTGATCACGGGCATCGTCCTGGTGATCGGCTTCGCGGTCTTCCGCCGGAGCGAGCACCGCGTGCTGAAGGAGCTGTGATGACCGCCACCGACCAGACCCGACGCACCGAGACCGTCGCCCCGGTGATCTCCGTGCGCGACGCCGGCATCTGCTTCAAGCGCAACCGGCGGGCGAGCCGCAACTTCAAGGACCTCTTCGCCGGACGAGGGCGCCGCAAGCGCGCCGACGAGTTCTGGGCCCTCCGCAACGTGTCGTTCGACGTCCGCCCCGGAGAGGCGATCGGCGTCGTCGGACGGAACGGTCAGGGCAAGTCCACGCTCCTGAAGCTCGTGGCCCAGGTGATGCTGCCGGACGAGGGACGGGTCGACGTCGGCGCCGGTGTCGCACCGCTCATCGAGATCACCGGCGGCTTCGTCGGCGACCTGTCCGTCCGCGACAACGTCTACCTCACCGCCGGCCTGCACGGCATGTCGCGTGCCGAGATCCGCGCCGCCTTCGACGAGATCATCGCGTTCGCCGAGATCGCGGACTTCGTCGACACCCCGTACAAGCACCTGTCGAGCGGCATGAAGGTACGCATCGCCTTCGCGGTCATCTCGCGGCTCGACGAACCCGTCATCCTGGTGGACGAGGTCCTCGCCGTCGGCGACAAGGCCTTCCGCGAGAAGTGCTACAAGCGGATCGAGGAGCTCCTGGCCGGCGGCCGGACGCTGTTCTTCGTGTCCCACAGCGACAAGGACCTGCGCCGCTTCTGCGACCGCGGCCTGTACCTCGACAAGGGGCGGCTGCAGCTCGACGGCACCATCGAGGAAGCCCTGGCGCAGTACTCGGCCGACTACGGCGTCTGAACGGCTGGGGCACTCCCCCTCCACAACCCGGGCACCACGCTCCCCCTCCACAGCGACGGGACCCGCGCCCCACACCAAGACCCCACCGTCGGACCCTCCCCCTACCGTTCCACCCATGCACCACCCAGCACCCGCGTACGCCGTCCCGTTCACCATCGACCGCTCGCAGGCCCCGCGCCGCTACGACCTCGTCAACACCGGGGACGAACCGGTCGACGGACTCACCCTCACGCACCTGGGCACCGGCTACAGCCCACCACTGGCGGTCCGCCGGCTCGAGCCCGGTCGACACCTGTCCGTCGCCGTCTTCGGCGCCGATCCGCAGGACACCGGCGTCGTCATCGTCCGCTGGCGTCGCCCGGACCGTTCCGAGTACCTCTGGCGGATGTCACTCGTCGGCCCCGGCCTGCACCCGTGACCACGTCGAGACGGGGGTCAGCGCTCTCCGCGCTCGGCGGCGACGATGCGCCAGCGCTCGAGCAACCACTCGACGGCGGCGTGGAACCGGGCCGTCGCGGCGCCGGGCGTGGTGTCGCCGAAGTACTGCGCCACCCAGTGCTGCAGCTTGGCGAGCTCGGCGGCGTCGCCCACGGCTGCGTCGATCCGTGCGAGCACCGACGACGCATCGGCCGCGGTCAACCAGTTCGCATCGCTCAGGTACCCGCGCTCGTCGACGTCGGCCTCGGGCGACACCGGCCGGGTCACGATGAGCGGCTTGCCGACCGCCAGCCGGTCGTAGATCATCGCGCTGATGTCGGTGATCGCCACGTCGGCGTCCGCCAGCTGCCAGCCGAGTTCCCCGCCGGTGTCGTGGACGTGGTGGGCGGACGGGTCGGCCGTGTTCGCCGCCGTGATCGCCGCGACGATCCGCTCGTGCGCCGCGCGGTAGGTCGGCTCGAGCACGCCGCTCCGCGGGTGGGGTCGGTACACCAGGCGGTGCCGGGGCGATGCGAGCACCTGCTCGGCGATGGTGGTCCCGTGGGACGCGATCGACCCGTAGGCAGCGGCGCCCCGGTCGCCCTCCCACGTCGGCGCGTACAGCACGACGGTGCGGTCGTCGTCGGGGTACGGGGCAGCGCCGGCGAAGTGGTCGGCCTGGGGACGACCGATCGCGATGGTCCTGGCGTCGAGGTCGTAGTCCCACAGGGCTTCGGCGAGCCGACCACGCGCGGCGTCACCCGCGATCAACGCGTAGTCGTACGCCTTGAACTGGTTCGTCGTCATGTACATCTTGTCGCTCTCGCCGTGGTTGACGAAGACGTGCCACATGCGCCCGTACCGCATCATCTGGAAGTTGCGGGCGTTCTGGTTGACGTACAGCACCACCTTCGGCGCCTGCGTCTCGACGAAGTGCTCCAGGTCGACGACCTGGCGGGCGTACACCGCGGGGACGGGCGACTCGTCGATCAGCGTCGTCATCGTGCCGGGGCTGCGCGCGATGATCGCGACCGGGTGGGTCTTCGCCAGTTCGGCCAGCGGTGCGTACCACTGGCGCACCTGGTACATGTTCACGGGGCCGTCGGCGAAGTACACCGCGATCTCGATCGTGCCGGGTGCCGGCACCGCGACCGAGGGCAGACGACGCGCGAGTTCGCGGCGGCTCCGGCGCGAGGCGAGCAGCCGCTGGGCCAGGCGCACTGCGGTCCGCAGGTCACTGGTGATCGGCATGCTCTGTCTCCCGTTCTGCGGTGGCGGTGGCGGTGTGGGTCGGGGTGGTCACACGACCGGCGGGCGGCCGGCGATGGTCATCCGTGCGACCGTCAGCCAGCTCATCGGCCGGGTCGGTCCGCAGTCGGTGGCCCAGCCCTCGCGGATCCCGGCGAGCCACGTCGCCAGGCGTCGCGGGTGCCGCCACCAGCGCGCGACCTGGATCGCGGCCCACGAGCCGACGTACAGCGGCCGGAGCGGCGCCGGCAGGTTCCGTCGGGCCAACCAGACGCGGTTGCGGGCGTTCAGGCGGTAGTACTCGGTGTGCCGCGCCGGGTCGATGGCCGGGTGGTGGGCGACCAGGTCGCCCGCGTACCAGGCACGTCGACCGGCGTCCCACACCCGCCACGCGAGCTCGATGCCCTCGTGGGCGTAGAAGTACTCGGCACCCCAGCCCCCGACGACCCGGTAGACGTCCATCGGCAGCACCACGGCGCCCTCCCACACGGAGAACACCGGCGACGAGTGGTCCGGCTCACCCTTGCGGATGCGCGGGACCCAGCGACGCGGGTTCGCGGCGCCGGTCGGGTCGACCACTCGTGGCTGGAGCAGTCCGAGCGAGGGGTCGCGCTCGAACCGGGCGACGGCGTCCTGCAGGAACGTCACCGACGGGATCGAGGCGTCGTCGTCCAGGAAGAACACGTAGTCCCCGTCGACGACCTCCGCGCCGGCGTTCCGTCCGGCCGGGATCCCGAGGTTCTCCGGCAGCGCCAGCGTCCGGACCCCGTCCGGCAGACCGGTCGGCTCCCAGCCGTTGCCGACGCAGACCACGTCGAGCTCGACGCCCTGCTGCGCGAGCACGCTGTCGAGCCCGCGACGGAGGTCCTCCGGCCGGGTGCCCTGCGACAGGCTCACGACGGCGACGCGCGGCCGCGCACGGTGCGGGACCGCGTGGCGACGCACCGTCCCCGGCGTCACCGGGCCTGCGGTCTCCGCGTCGTCGGTCATGCCTTGACCCGCTTCGACGCGATGATCGCCAGGAAGTGCCCGACGGTCGCCAGCACCGCGAGGGGCAGCAGCGCGCCGACCAGGATCCGGCTGGCGAGCGTGTCGCCGATCGCCAGTCCGATGAGCGCGAACAGGAACGCCAGCATGCTCAGCTCGACCGAGTGGTACAGGCGGTGGAACGGCAGGAACCGGGCCAGGCGGCGCAGCGAGGCGAGCTTCCGGCCGGACGGCGCGGTCGATGCGTCGCGTCGGTCGACGAGCTTGTCGAGCCCCGCGTTCGCGCGGGCGACGTGCACCATGTCGTTGAGTGCCTTGTTCAGCACGATGACCAGACCGAGGGCGCAACCGATCGTCGTCCACATCCAGTCGGCTCCGTGGATCGGCCAGGTGGCGGCACGGATGCCCAGCGCGACCGGGATCAGCCCCTCGGTCGTGTAGTGCCCGACCTTGTCCAGGAACACCCCGGCGGGCGACCGGGTGCCACGCCACCGCGCGACCTCGCCGTCGCAGCAGTCCACGAGCATCTGCAGCTGCCCGAGCACCAGGGCGAGCGCTGCGCCCCAGATGCCCGGGATGAGCAGGGCCGCGGCGATGCTCCACCCGACCAGGATCATCAGACCGGTCACCTGGTTCGCGCTGACGCGGGTCTTCAGCAGCACCCAGGTCAGGTACGGCGAGACGTCGCGCAGGTACAGCGACGCCGTCCAGTGCTCGGCGTTGGCGCGGGCACGGACCTCGTCCGGCTGGGCGACGGCCCGCAGCTCGGCGATCGACGTCGGGCGTGCGGATCCGCGGCCGGGGGTGGCGTGGTCGGTCATGGGGGTCACCGTCCGGTGTGGGTGGTCAACTCGGAGGTGCGGGTGAGGAACCCGATGATGAAACCGAGCCCCCAACCCACGTGGATGCAGGGCAGCACCACGAGCAACCAGAGGAAGGTCGCCACCCCGGATCGACGCGCGACGGCGACCGACCCGACGATGACGAAGAGCAGGTACACGGCGGGCACGGCGAACCCGAGCAGTGCCCAGGCGACCGGGCTGCCGAGGGCCGCACCGATGACGCCGACGATGCCGGCGAGGATCCCGACGGCCATCGCGGCGACCATCGCCGGTGGCACGAAGTACCGCAGGCCGTTGTTCGCGGGGAACCGGCGGGCGAGCTCCCCGCGCCACAACCCGGTCGCGACGAACTGCCGCACCAGGCGCTTCAGGCTCGGTCGCGGGCGGTAGGTGACGACCAGCTCGGGGGTGAACCAGACGGTGCCGCCGGTCTGGCGCAGGCGTCGGTTGAGCTCCCAGTCCTGACCACGCTTGATGCCCTCGTCGAACAGGCCGACCTCGAACAGGCGGTCGCGACGGAAGACGCCGAGGTACGCCGTCTCGGCGGGGCCCGCGGTCCCGCCGACGTGGTGCGGGGTCCCGCCGAGCCCGACGCGGCTGCCGTACGCCAGCGCGACGGCTCGCTCGAACGGGCTGCGGCCCTCGGCGCGCATGATGCCGCCGACGTTGTCCGCGCCGGACTCGAGCAGGGTGCGGACGGCGATGCGCGTGTAGTCCGGGGGCAGGACCGAGTGTGCGTCGACACGGACCACGACGGGGTGCACCGACGCCCGGATCGCGACGTTCAGACCCGCCGGTGTGGACCCGACCGGGTTGTCGATCGCTTTGATGCGCGGATCGGCCGCACTCATCTCGGCGACGAGTTCGTTCGTGCCGTCGATCGAGGGGCCGAGCGCGAGGATGACCTCGAACACGCCGGAGTAGTCCTGGTCGAGCAGGCTGGCGACCGCAGCGCGGACCTCGGTGACCTCGTTGAGCACGGGCATCACGTACGAGACGCCCGGCAGGGGCTGTCCGTCTGTCTGCATGCGTACCTCGGGGTGCTGGCTGGGTGCACGGGACGCACCGGGGCGGTGCCGCCCCGCAGAGCGACCATGAGCCTATCAAGACCCGAACCCGGAACCTGCGGTGCGCCCGCGACGCGACCCGCAGACGGACGGGAGGCCCGGCGCACGTCGTGCACCGGGCCTCCCGTCCTGTCCGTGGTGGCGTCAGCCCTTGCTGTCGTACGTGCCCAGGGTCACGTCCGCCTCGTGGGACTGGCCGTTCCGGATGTAGCTGATCGTCGTCGATGCGCCGCCCGCGAAGTAGCGGACCTGCGCCGTCAGGTCGGTCGCGTCGGAGACGGTCGCCGAACCGATCTTCGTGACGACGTCGCCCTTCTGCAGTCCGGCCTTCGCGGCCGCCCCGCCGGACGAGACCGACTTGATGAGGGCACCCATCTGGGTCGCGCTCGCGTCCTCGGATGCGTCGCCCACGGTGGCACCGAGCAGACCGTGCGTGGCCGAGCCCTTGTCCTTGATCTCGTTCGCGACGCGCTCCACCAGGTTCGACGGGATCGAGAAGCCCACGCCGATGCTGCCGGCCGCCGAGTCCGACGACGACGAGCTGCCGGCCGACGCGATCGCGACGTTGATGCCGATCAGCTTGCCCTTCGCGTCGAGCAACGCACCACCGGAGTTGCCGGGGTTGATCGACGCATCGGTCTGGATGACCGGCAGCGAGACCG
Source organism: Curtobacterium sp. ABR8 (assembly GCF_057812125.1). Classification (NCBI taxonomy): domain Bacteria; kingdom Bacillati; phylum Actinomycetota; class Actinomycetes; order Micrococcales; family Microbacteriaceae; genus Curtobacterium; species Curtobacterium sp. ABR8. The sequence continues at coordinate 1,190,021 of NZ_CM173818.1, read as the reverse complement.
TCGTGTTCGCGGACGAGCTGCTGCCGTTGTCGCCGTTGCCCCAGAAGTCGAAGGGCCCGCTGCCGCCGTTGCCGCCCTCGTTGGAGTCGCCGCCCTCGCTCGGAGCGCTCGACGTGACCTGGATGCTGCGGTTCAGGGTCGAGACGATGCCGTCCGTGACCGTGTTCGACAGGCCCAGGGGCGCACCGATCGCGACCGCGGTGTCACCGACGTTGAGCTTCGACGAGTCGGCGAACTCCATCGGCTTGAGGTCGGTCGCGTCGATCTTGATGACGGCGAGGTCGACCGTCGGGTCGGTGCCGATGAGCTTGCCCGCGTAGATCTTGCCGTTCGAGGTCGTGACCGTGATGCGGCCGTTCGAGCTGTCGCCGTCGAGCGTCACCACGTGGGTGTTCGTGACGATGTAGCCGTCCTTGCTCATCACGACGCCCGAGCCGGTTCCGGCCTCGCTGCTGGCCGACACGTTGATCGTCACGACCGACGGCGTCGCCTGTGCCGCGACCGCGGTGACGACGGTCGCGGAGTCGTAGTCGTTCACCGTCAGGTTGCCGCCCTGCGACGAACCGGGCGACGACGTGACCGTGCCACCCTGCGACGACCCGGCGAGCCAGCCGGCACCGCCGCCGACCAGACCTGCGACGACCAGTCCGGCGATGATCGGCAGGACGAGCTTGCTGCGGCCCGAGCGGGTGCCGGCGGCGGTCGAGGCCGCGCCGGAGGCGCTGTCGTCGAAGTAGTGGCCGTTGCGCTGGTTCGCGCCGTCGACGTCGCCGAAGGCACTCGTGGCGGACTGCGGCGCCTGCGCCGATGCGGTCGCGTACTCCGACGAGGACGCGGGGGCCGCGGCGGAGGCCGGCTGGGCGTACTCGCCGTACCGGGGCTGACCCCCGGTCGGCTGCTGGCCGTACGGGGACTGCTGGTTCTGGCCGTACGGGTTCTGCTGGCCGTACTGGCTCTGCTGGTTCTGCTGGCCGTACTGGCTCTGGTGGTTCTGGCCGTACTGACCTTGCTGGCCCTGCTGGCCGTACTGGCCCTGCTGGCCGTACTGCGACTGCTGGCCGTACTGGCCCTGCTGGCCGTACGGGCTCGTCTGGTCGGCCGCAGGCTGCTGCCCGTACTGGGACGCCTGCCCGTACGGCGAGGCCTGCTGCCCGTAGCCGGTCTGCTGCTGGCCGGGGCCGCGCTGCTGGTCACCGGAGGGCGTCGGGTACGGAGCCGTGTAGCGGTCCGTGGGGTGGTCGGTCGCCGACGGGATCACATCGGTGTGGTCGGCGCCCGTGGCGTCGTCGGACGGAGCCGCGTGCTGCGCGGCGGCGTCGGACCGCTCGGCGTCGTTGAACTGCTCGGAGTCGTTCGGCATCGACGTGTTCCCCTTCGTGGCCGCTGCGGCGGCGTCCTCGCTGGCGGCAGGCGATGCCGCATCGTCCGGACGGCGTTCGTCGCCCTGCCCGTTGGGCGTGGTGTCGGTCATGCTGGACGTGCTCCTTTCAAGCTCGTGCAGTCTGTCGCAACCACCTGAGCGGTGCTTCTGGCGACGCTGGAAGCATCCTCTGCCGATCTTATGCGTGGGCTGTGGGTCCGTCCCCGGATCGCCGTCGGACGGCCAGCTAGGTTGGGGTCCGTTCAGCGCGACACGTCGTCGCCGTCACCGGAGGGAACCACATGCGGCAGGCAGGACCCTGGTTGCGAGCAGCCGAGGGAGCGATGCTCCTCGGACCGGACGGCACCCCCGCGCCCACCGTCTTCGCCGAGATGAGCGCCCTCGCCGCGAGCACCGGAGCGATCAACCTCGGGCAGGGCTTCCCCGACCAGGACGGCCCCGCCGAGGTGCTCGAAGCCGCGGTCCGCGCCATCCGGGACGGCGTCAACCAGTACCCGCCCGGACGCGGGACGGCCGACCTCCGCACCGCCGTGGCCGAGCACCAGCAGCGGTGGTACGGCCTCGACGTCGACCCCGACCGCGAGGTCTTGGTCACCGCCGGCGCCACCGAGGCCCTCGCCGCGACGCTCCTCGCCCTGGTCGAACCCGGCGACGAGGTCATCACGTTCGAACCGTTCTACGACGCCTACGGTGCGCTCGTCCGGCTCGCCGGCGGCACCCACGTCACGGTGCCCCTCACGGCCCCCGACTTCCTGCCGGACGAGGACACCCTGCGGGCCGCGTTCACCGACCGCACCCGCGTCGTCCTCGTCAACACGCCGCACAACCCGACCGGCAGGGTCCTGCCCGACGAGGTCCTGCGCACGATCGTGGAACTCGCGACCCGGTACGACGCCGTGATCATCACCGACGAGGTCTACGAGCACCTGACGTTCACCGTCCCGCACACCCCCATCGCCACCCTGCCCGGAGCCGCCGAGCGGACGGTGTCGATCTCGAGCGCCGGCAAGACCTTCAGCACGACCGGGTGGAAGATCGGGTGGCTGACTGCTCCCCCGACGCTCGTCGACGCGATCACGACGGTGAAGCAGTACCTGACCTTCGTCAACGGTGCGCCGTTCCAGCCGGCCGTCGCCGTGGGACTGCGGTTGCCCGACGCCGTCTTCGCCGGGATCGCCGCCGAACTCGCCGCCAAGCACGCACTGCTCGCCTCGGGGCTCCGGTCAGCGGGCTTCGACGTGATGCGCCCGGACGGCGGGTACTTCGTGATCGCCGACACCGCGCCGCTCGGGTACGACGACGCGCGGGCCTTCTGCCTCGAGCTGCCCGCACTGGCCGGGGTCGTCGGCGTGCCGGTGTCGGCGTTCGTCCGACCGGACCACGCCGCGGGCTACCGGTCGCTCGTGCGGTTCGCGTTCTGCAAGCGGCGCTCGGTCCTCGAGGACGCCGCCGGACGCCTGGCACGCCTCCACGCGCCGTCCTGAGCCCGATCCCGCCACCGGCGCAGCCGCGACCACGCACCGGACGGGACGCACAGGTCAGGGGCGAGCCGCGCCTCCGGGCAGGGCGCGCAGCGCGACGTCGTACCGCCGGAGTGCCAGCGACGGGTTGACCTGCCGGACCGCCGCGGTCACGGCGGTGTCGACGGTCGCGACGAGCGTGCCGGGCGTGGACCCGGCGGCGGCAACCGCGACGCCGGAGGGGTCGAGCACCACCGAGGCGCCGATGCCGACCGGCGGCGTCTGGCCGACGCCGACGACCCACACGGTGTTCTCGATCGCCCGCGCCGTGAGCAGCGTCCGCCAGTGGTGTTCCTTGCCCGGGCCGCGCACCCACTCGGCCGGCAGCACGACGACGTCGGCCGCACCGTGCTCCGGTGCGGCCAGCCGCCGGGTGACCTCGGGGAAGCGCAGGTCGTAACAGGTCTCGAGTCCGATCCGGACGCCCTCGAGCTCGAAGACCGGCAGCTGCTCCGGATCGCCGGACTCGATGCGGTCGGACTCCCGCGACCCGAAGGCGTCGTAGAGGTGCACCTTCCGGTACGTCGCCGCGAGCTCGCCGGTGGGGAGCACCGCCACCAGGGTGTTGCGGAAGCGCGTGGGACCCGCCGTGGCCGCCGCGTCCGTCGTCGCTGCTTCTGTCGTCGCTGCTTCTGCGGTCGCTGCTTCTGCGGTCGCTGCTTCCGTCGTCTCGGCGATCCCGACGACCAGTGCGACACCGGTGTCGCGGGCGATGTCCTGCAGCCCTGACACGAAGGGGCCGTCGAGCGGTTGCGCTGCGGCGACGAACCGGTCGTCGATCTCGGCCGTGAAGTACGACGAGTACTCCGGCGTGACGAGCAGAGCCGCTCCCCGCGCGGCGGCGTCGACGGCCGCGGCCCGGACGGTCTCGAGGTTCGCGGCGCTGTCGTCCGCGGGAGCGAACTGCGCGGCGGCGATCGTGAGGGTGCCCATCCGCCGAGCGTACCGGCGCACTGCGGCGCACCGCGGCGCGCTCCGGCGTGCACGCGCCCGGGAACGAGGAAAGCCCCGGTCCTTTCGGACCGGGGCTTTCGTGTGACGCTTGGTTGCGGGGGCAGGATTTGAACCTACGACCTCTGGGTTATGAGCCCAGCGAGCTACCGAACTGCTCCACCCCGCGGCACGTTGAATAGCCTACACACGGTCGTGGCGGGGCACAAATCGTGTGCCCCGCCACGGCGTGTCAGCTGCCGTCTTCGGCTGCGGTCGCGGCCTCGATCGCCTCTTGCAGGCGCTTGTCGGCCTCGGCCGCGGCGACCAGGTCGTTGTCGGCGTAGGCCTGCTGGCGGTCCTGCAGGGCGTCGTTCGCGTCGGACAGCGCCTGCTGCAGCGCGTCGTTGCCCGTGGCACCCGAGCCGCTCGTACCGCCCGTCGAACCGGACCCCGTGTCGGAGTCGGAGCCGGAGTCGGAGTCGGACGAACCCGAATCCGACGAGCCGGAGCCACTCCCCGAGCCGCTGGCATCGGAATCGCCGGCAGCAGCACCGGAGTCACCGCCGAACAGCGAGTTGAGCGCCTCGTCGAGGGTGTCCTCGAACGCGATCTTGTCGCCGAACGCGACCAGCACCTTCTGCAGCAGCGGGTACGAGCCGCTCGACGTCGACTGGACGTACACGGGCTGCACGTACAGGAAGCCGCCGCCGACCGGCAGCGTGAGCAGGTTGCCCTGCTTCACCGTCGAGTTGCCGCGCTTCAGGATGTTCAGCTCCTGCGACACCGTGGTGTCCGAGTTGAACAGGTTCTGCACCTGCGCCGGGCCCGGGATGTTGTCGGTCTTCGGCATCGTCAACAACGTGAGCTTGCCGTAGCCCGACGCCTTCTTGCCCTTGCCCGCACCTCCCGCGTCGGAGTCGGCCGCCAGGTACCCCGTCAGGACGTTGCGGTTGTTCGCGCCGGCGGACTGCTGCGGGATGTAGGTCGTGTACAGGTTGTACGCGGTCTCCTGCCCCGGCACCTTCATCGTCAGGTAGTACGGGTCCTGCAGGTTCGCCTTGCTCGCGGTCGTCGTCGTCTGCGCGCCCAGGGCGTTCGTGGTCGTCGACGTGTCCGCGGCGCTCGCGTCGCTGTCCGTCCCGCCGGTCGTGGTGGGCTCCTGCGGCGTGTTCCACGCGTCGTCACCCGAGTAGAACGAGTTCGCATTCGTCACGTGGTACGTGCCGAGGATCGACCGCTGCACCTTGAAGAGGTCCGTCGGGTACCGGACGTGGTCCAGCAACTCGGCGCTCATGCTCGACACCGACTTGACCGACGTCGGGAAGATCTTCTCCCAGGTCTTCAGCACCGGGTCCTTGGTGTCCCACGCGTAGAGGGTCACCTTGCCCGTGTAGGCGTCGACCGTGGCCTTGACCGAGTTGCGGATGTAGTTCACCTGGTCGGTGCGGTACGCCGAGGACTCCGAACCGGCGATGCTGTCCGACAAGCTCTGGCTCTGCGAGTACGGGTAGGCGTCGCTCGTCGTGTAGCCGTCCACGACCCACTGGATGCGGTGGTCGACGATCGCCGGGTAGGCGTCGCTGTCGACCGTCAGGTACGGAGCCACCTTCTGCACACGCGTGATCGGGTCGCGGTCGTAGAGGATCTGGGAGTCCTTGTTGACGGCGTCCGACAGCAGGACCTGCTCCGACTGGAACTTCGCCGCGTAGACGAGTCGGTTGAAGAAGTTGCCCACACTCGGTCCGCCGTCACCGGAGTACGTCGTGGTGGCGTTCCCGCCGTTGTCGTCATCGGACCCGGAGGGGTAGTCGAGCTCGACGTCCTTCGAGCCCTTCGGGGCGCCGACGATCGAGTACGCCGGCGAGGTCTCACCGAAGTACACGCGCTGCTGGAAGTCCCCCAGCGCACCGTTCGACGGGATGCCCGACTCGAGGAACACCGGCTTGCCGTCGCTCGCACGCTGGTTGCCGAAGGCCGCGGTCACGCCGTAGCCGTGGGTGTACACGAACGCCCGGTTGTACTGGGTGTTCGCGGCCGAGCTCAGCCCGTCGAGGTCGATGTCGCGCACCGCGATGACGGTGTCCTCGGTCTCGCCCTTGACGTCGTAACGGTCGACGTCGAGCTCGTCCGGGAACTGGTAGTACTGCCGGTACTGCTGCAGCTGGCTGAAGGTGTCGGAGACGATCTTCGGGTCGATGAGGCGGATGTTCGCCGTCGTCTGGGCGTCCTGCGCGAGGGCGCCCGAGCTGGCCTCGGTCGTGGCGTCGTAGTTCTGTTCCTTGACGTCGGAGACACCGTAGGCGTCACGCGTCGCCTTGATGTTCCGCTCGATGTACGCGGACTCGTACGTGCGCTCCGAGGGCTTGACCTGCAGGCGCTGGACGATCCAGGGGTAGATGCCCCCGATGACGATCGCGGCGACGAGCAGCAGCCCGGTCCCGACGATCGAGATGCGCCAGCGACCGATGACCGCCGTGACGATGAACAGGATCGCGACGATCGCCGCGATGCCCGCCATGATCTCGCGACCCGGGATGACCGCGTTCACCTCGGTGTACTGGGCACCGGTGATGAGCGAGTTCGACTTCGTGAGCGCCGCGTACTGGTCGAGCCAGAGGCTCACGGCCTGCAGCGCGATGTAGAGCGCTGCGGTGACGGCGAGCTGGATGCGCGCGGCACGCGAGATGCGGACCTCACGTCCCCCGAAGCGCAGCGCGCCGTACAGGTAGCAGGCAGCGAGGGCGGCGAGGCCGGCGATCAGCACCACGGCCGACGAGTACGCCACGATCGAGCGCCAGAACGGCAGCTCGAAGACGTAGAAGCCGATGTCGAGGCCGAACTGCGGGTCCGTCTTGCCGAACGGCGTCCGGTTGAAGTACTCGAGCACCATGCTCCAGCGCCCCGAGGTCGACAACCCGGCGAAGATGCCGAGCACCACCGGGATGCCGATCATGACGGCACGACGCAGCGGCTCGATGACCTGCTGGTACCGGTCCAGCTGCGAGTTGAGCTTCGCGTAGACCGGGCGGTACCGGAAGGCCAGCCCGATGCTCAGGAAGACCGGCACCGCCATGCCCAGGAAGCCCGCGAGGAACATCAAGGTCCCTGCGACCCACCGCGTCGTGAGGACCTGCTGGAACCCGAGCTGCGCGAACCACGCGTAGTCCGTGTACAGGCTGGCGAAGATGAAGAAGCCGATCACCAGTGCGGCCAGCACGATGATCGTGACCACGATCGGGACCCGCGGCGAACGCCGCCCCGAGGTGGACGAGGTTGTCGTCACTTGATGTGCTCCAGACGTGTCGGACCGGCGGGCCCGGCTCGCGGCGGGCCGTCAGTGCACTGATCCTATTGGACCGCGCGGAGTGTGAAACTGTGCGAGGACTCAGGAAACCGGTCAGGAACCGCAGCGGGCGAGCTTCGCGGTGCTCTTGCCGTCGGCGATGGTCTGCAGATCGGTGACGGCCTGGTCGAGCGTCGACACCTTGTAGACGTCGAGCCCGTCCGGCACGTGCCCGACGACCTCGTCGCAGTTGTCAGCCGGGGCGAGGAACACCGTCGCGCCCGCCTCCCGTGCCCCGTAGAGCTTCTGCCGGATGCCGCCGATGGCGCCGACCTCGCCGTCTGCGGTGATCGTGCCCGTGCCCGCGACGTGCTTGCCGCCGTTGAGCTTGCCGGGCGTGATCTCGTCGATGATCCCGAGCGCGAACATCATGCCGGCCGAGGGGCCGCCGACGTCCTGCAGCTTGATCGAGACGTCGAACGGGAAGTCGTACTTCTCGGTGACGCCGACGCCCAGGAGCGCGGTGCCCTGCTCGTCGCGCGGGGTCACCCGGACGTCCTTCGTCGCACCGTCGCGCTCGATGGTGACGGTCGCCGGGGTCGACGTGCCGTGCTTCGCGACGAGTTCGCGCAGCGAGGTGGCGTCGGCGTTCGTCGTGAGCGAGGTGCCGTCGAAGGCCGTGATGACGTCGCCCTTCTCGATCGGACCGTCGGCAGCCGAGCCGGGCTGCACGGTGCCGACCTCGAGTTCGGTCGGCAGGTCGTTCCCCTGCTGGATCAGCGCCGCGGCCACGGCGGACTGCTGCGACGCCTGCATGTCGGCGGAGTCCTGCTGGTTGACCTGCTCGGTCGTGGTGCCGGTCGGGTAGATCGCCTCGACCGGGATCACGGCCTCGGACTTCGTGAAGATCGCGCGGACGACGCTGGTCCACGACGGACGGTTCGTCGCGTCGCCCTGGATGCCGACCGTCAGCATGTCGAGCGCTCCGGCGGTGGGGTAGGTCTCGTGCCCGGAGACCTGGATCAGCTTGACGTCCTTCGCGTCCTTGCCCGTCCCCTGCTCCTGCGTCCCGATGGTGTTGTAGACCGGTCCGGGGACCTCGATCAGGTACGGACTCGGCAGCACGCTCGCGAGGATGCCCAGCACCACGGCCCCGATCACGAACGCCCACCCGACGGTCCTGGCACGCGAACGACGACGGGGCGCGGGGGCGAAGAGGGTCACGCGGGGTCCTTCCAGGGGCGGTCGCCGGGCCTGGCGGCGGGGCGGTCGTCCTCGCCGTACGGCGGGACTGTTCGCCCTCGGCGCAGCGGTTCGGGCGTTCCCACGGGGGCATCCCAGGTGCGGCCCCGTGAGCAGCGATTAGCGTAGTCGGCATGCCTGATGAACCACAGCCGGGGCCGGACGACGACTTCCAGGAGATGCTGCGCAAGCTGCTCTCGGGCGAGGGCCAGATCGACCCGTCGCAGCTCGCCGGGGCGGCCGGCCTGCCGAACGACCCGGCCTTCGTCGCGAACCTCATGAGCCAGCTGCAGCGTGCCGCGCAGTCCGGCGGGGACGGCATCGACTTCTCCGCGACCGCCGAGCGCGCGACCGCGATCGCCCGCGAGGGCGGCCACGCCGTCGACCCGGTGGCCTCGCAGGCGGCCGACCAGGCGTTCCAGGTCGCGGCGCTCTGGCTGGACGAGGTCACGACGGTCGCCGAGCTCACCGCCACCCCGAGCCTCTACACGCGTGAGCAGTGGGCGAAGGCGACGGTGCCGGTGTGGACCCAGATCGCCGAGCCCGTGGCGTTCAGCATCGCCGACGCACTGACCGAGGCCATCGACCAGCGGGCTCCCGAAGAGCTCAAGGCGATGCTCGGCGACGTCTCGAAGGCGATGCGCGGCGTCGGCGGTGCGCTGTTCGCCATCCAGCTGGGCCAGGTCGTCGGCCAGCTGTCGAAGGAGGTCGTCTCCGGCGGCGACGTCGGCGTGCCCCTGCTGGACGAGCAGGTCGCTGCACTCCTGCCGCAGAACGTGGCGGAGTTCGCCGAGGGACTCGACGTCTCCGAGGACGAGGTCCGCATCTACCTGGCGGTCCGCGAACTCGCCCACGCGCGACTCTTCCGCTCCGCGCGGTGGCTGCGCCTGCACATCATCTCGTCGATCACGGACTACGCGCGGGGCATCCACATCCCGTTCGACCGCGTCGAGGAGCTCGCGGCGGACATCGACCCGACCAACCAGGAGCAGCTGCGGGACGCGCTCGCCTCCGGTGCGCTCATCCCGCCGAGGACGCCCGAGCAGGACGCCGCGCTGGCACGACTCGAGACCATGCTCGCCCTCGTCGAGGGCTGGGTCGACACGGTGACCGCCGCCGCCACCGTCCGGCTGCCGAAGAGCGGCGCCATCGCCGAGATGGTCCGCCGTCGCCGGGCGGCCGGCGGACCCGCCGAGTCGGCCTTCGCGACGCTCGTCGGCCTCGAGCTGCGCCCCCGCCGGCTGCGCGAGGCCGCCGCGATGTGGCAGCGGGTCACGGACGAGCTCGGCGCCGAGCAGCGTGACGCCCTCTGGTCGCACTTCGACCTGGTGCCCACGTCCGACGACGTCGACGCACCGGACGCCCTGGTCGCCCGGTTGCGGAACCCCGCGCAGACGGACGAGGACGACGCGTTCGACAAGGCGCTCGAGGACCTGCTCAACGACGCCACCGGCTCCCGCCCGCACGAGGACGAGTCCGGTCGGATCGACGACGGCGCCCCGGGCACCGACGACAGCGGGACGGGCACCGACGAGACCGGAACCGACGGGGACCACCCCGGCGACCAGCCCCGCTGACGCCGCCACCGACGAGTTCTCCACAGATCCACCTCCCGACCCCACGCCCGTCCCCGACTCGGGCAGCGTGGGGTCATGGGCATCCGCATCGATCCGACACTCGAGTTCGTCTGGCGCGACCCGGCGACGGTGCAGCTCGGGGTCGATCCGCCCCGTGCCGTGGTCGCCGTCCCGACCACGGGTGAAGAGCGGTTCCTCAGCGCCCTCCGGCGTGAGACGGGGCGCGAGGCCCTGAGCGGCCTCGCCGTCACGTCGGGCTGCCCACCGGACGTCGCCGCGCGGGTGCTCGGTGCGGCGTCCCCCGCGGTGATCGACGTCCTGCCCGAACCGCTCGAACGGATCGAGGTGCACGGGTCCGGCGGGCTCGCGGACACGATCGCGGCCCACCTGAGCGGTGAGGGCGTGACCGTCGCCCGGACGTCGTCCCCGCGGGGCGGCCCGGTCGTCCTGCCGGAGCACGAGCCCCGGCTCGCCGTGGTGGTCGCCGACCACGTCGTCGACCCGGCGCTCCGCGCCGCCTGGACCCGCAGGGGCGTGCCGCACCTGGCGGTCGTGGTGGGCGACGGACGCATCCGCCTCGGGCCGTTCGTCGTGCCGGGGGCCGGCCCGTGCCTCCAGTGCGCGGAGTTCGCTCGCGTGGACGACGACCCGGCGTGGCCGGCGATCGCGTCGCAGCTGTGGGGACGACCGCCGTCGCCCCTGTCACCCTGGCGGACCGCCGCGGTGGCCGCTGCCACGACTCGACTGCTCGTGCAGCGCCTGCCCCTGCGGACGCAACGCGCCGACCCCGACCAGGTGGTCTTCGACCGCGACGACCTGGCCGTCAGCCGGTGGTCGGTGCCGCTCCATCCGCGGTGCGCGTGCCGAGCGCTGCCAGGAACCGACTCGGAGCACGGGCTCCCCCACGTGTGGAGCCCTGTCGCGACCACGTGATGGTCACGGTTCGCCGGGCACGGGTGAGTCCGACGTAGAACAGGCGTCGTTCCTCGTCGACCTCGGTGTCGGTCGTGGCGTGGGAGATCGGCAGGAGCCCCTCGGCGGCGCCGGCGATCACGACGTTGGGCCACTCCAGGCCCTTCGACGAGTGCAGGGTCGCCAGGGTGACGGCGTCGACCTCGGGCTCGTGGTGGGTCGCCGCACGGTCCACCAGGTCCTGGGTGAACTGCTGCATGGTCGTGCCGGCGGGGGCGTCCTCGGCCAGGCCCATGATCGCCTGCAGGGCTTCCCACTGGTCACGGACGGCGCCCGTGCCCTCGGGCGCGGTCGGCGTCCACCCACTGACCTGCAGCACGAGACGGACACGGCGGGTCAGTTCGTCGTCGGTCTGCCGGATCGCTTCACCGCGCATGTGGTGCACCGCGAGCTTCACCTCGGGGCGGTTGAAGAAGCGCGTGCCACCCTGCACGCGGTAGGGGATGCCGTTGCGGCCCAGCGCGGACTCGAGCGCCGCGGACTGCGCGCCGACGCGGAACAGCACCGCGCAGTCGCCGTACTTCGCCCCCGCGGCGACGAGTTCCGCGATCCGCCGGGCGATGGTCTGCGCCTCGTCGCCGTCGTGCACACACGGCACCACGAAGGGGTCGGGTCCGGGTTCCTGCGTCTGGGCGACCAGGTCGAGGGCGCCCGGCTGTCCGCGCATCAGCGCGTTGGCGGCGTGCACGACCTCGCGGGTGGAGCGGTAGTTCCGTTCGAGTCGCAGGACCGAGCCGCGCGGGAACTCCGAGCCGAACCCCAGCAGGTAGTCGCTCGAGGCACCGGCGAACGAGTAGATCGTCTGGCTGGCGTCACCGACGACGCACAGGTCGTCGCGGCCGCCGAGCCAGGCGCGCAGCAGGTCGTGCTGCACGGGCGAGACGTCCTGGTACTCGTCGACGACGAAGAACCGGTACTGCTGCCGCACGTACGACGCCACCCGCGGCTCCGACTCCACCATGCCGAGCGTGGCGAGCAGGACGTCCTCGAAGTCGAGCTGTCGGCGGTCGTCCTTGAGGCGTTCGTACGCCTTCATCAGGTCGATCACCCGGCGCGGCGAGGTGTCACGCGGCATGACGCGTTCGGCGGCGGCGGCCTCGTATTCCTCGAGCGAGAGCATCTGCACCTTGCGCCACTCGACCTCGGCGGCCAGGTCGCGCAGCACCGGCGTGTCGACCGACATGCCGACGGTGTCGGCGGCGTGCGCGATCATCCGCCCCTTGGACTCGACGATCTTCGGGGCGTGCCCGCCGACGGTGTCCGGCCAGAAGTAGCTGAGCTGCGCCATCGCCGCGGCGTGGAAGGTGCGGGCCTGCACCGTCCCGGCGCCGAGCGAGCGGAGTCGCGACCGCAGCTCACCGGCAGCGCGGGTGGTGAACGTCAGCGCGAGGACGTGGTTCGGCGCGTAGGTGCCGGTCGCGACCCCGTAGGCGATGCGGTGGGTGATCGCCCGGGTCTTGCCGGTTCCGGCTCCCGCCAGCACCGCGACGGGGCCGAGCAGGGTCCGGGCGACGGTGCGCTGCTCCGCGTCGAGGGCGGCGAGCAGTTCATCGGGTGACGGCGGACGGACCTCGGCGGGAACACCCGGACCGGCCGAACCGGCCGGACCGGCGGAACCGGCGCCAGCCGACACCGGCCCACGACCAGCGTTGCTCACGGCAGGTCCAGGGGCCCGCCGTACCACTCCTCGATGATGGCGCGGGCGATCGACGTCCGGCCGGGCAGCAGCAGGGTGTCCCCCGCGCGCTCCCGGATGTCCTCACGCGAGAACCAGCGCACGTCGAGGATCTCGACGCCGTCGGGCCGCGCCGTCGACGGGTCGCCGTCCACCGCGCGGGCGCGGAAGCCGACCATCAGCGACGCGGGGAACGGCCACGGCTGCGAGCCGAGGTACTCGGGCTCCTCGACGTGCACGCCGGACTCCTCGAAGACCTCGCGGCGGACGGCGTCCTCGAGCGACTCGCCCGGTTCGACGAACCCGGCGAGCAGCGAGTAGCGGTTCGCGTCCCACGCGGCGTTCGAGCCGAGCAGGATGCGGTCGTCGGCGTCGACGACACCGACGATGACGGCGGCGTCGGTGCGCGGGAAGTGCTCGTGCCCCTCGGGGTCGCGGCGGACCCAGCCGCCGGTGACGACGTCGGTCGCCGACCCGGTGCGGGGCGAGAAGCCGTGGACGGCGTGCCAGTTCGCCATCGCCACCGCCTCGACGGCCAGGCCCTGGTCACGCGGGGACAGCTCGGTGCCGAACATGCGCAGGCTCTCCCACGCGTCGTCGGACGGCTCGATGGCCGCCGCGGTGCCGTCGTCGACGAGGGCGGCGACGAAGCGGGTGCCGGCGGGAGCGTCAGCAGCATCGGCGACCGCGCGGCCGAGGTACAGGGTCACGGTTCCGGCCGGGATCTCGGACGCGGTGACGAAGCGCAGGGTGCCGTCGGCGTTCCGGAGCATCTCGGACCCGTGCACCGGCAGGTACCGGGTCGCGGGGTCCTCACGCAGGACCCGGTCGAGGTCCGGCGTCGAGCGGAACTCGGCGTCGCGGTCGAGTTCGTTGCGGGACAGCGGGAGCCGGGAGGCGAACTCGACGGTCACGGCAGAGGGCTCCTCGGTTCAGGTGCAGGGACGACCTGCGGGCATGGCGTGCTGGGAAGGCTTCGGGAACAGCGTGGCGTGCACCGGTGCAGGCGCCACGCACCTACCCTGAGGGGCATGGCGGGATCCCAGTTCACTCTAGCCGCGTTGGCGACGACGGCCGTGCCCGGTCTCCTCGTCACGGGCACGCGCACGCTCGGCTCGGCCGCGGCCGGCGACTACGAGTCGGCTCTCCTCCGCGACGCCGACGGCGTCGAGACGGTCATCCGACGTCCCCGGAACCAGCGGGCGGAAGCCCGGCAGTCGGCCGACCTCGTCGCGATCCGTGCGCTGAGCGCCGGGATCCGCACGCGCCTCCCGTTCGGGGTCGCCGAGTACCGCGGACAGGCGCCGATCGGATCGACCCGCGCCATCGTCACGACCCGCCTGCCGGGCGTGCACCCGACGCTCGCGTTACTCGCCGAGCGACCTGAGCTCGCCACCAGTGTCGGCCGCGCCGTCGCCGCGATCCACCAGCTGCCCACGAGCTTCGTCTCCGACGCCGGCCTGCCGTCGCTCACCCCGTTCGAGGTGCTGCGTTCCGCCGTGTCCGTGATGGACCGCGCCGTCGCCACCAAGCTCGTGCCCGCCGCGCTGGTGGAACGGTGGGAGGGCGCCGCGCGCGACCAGCAGCTGTGGCAGTTCACCCCCACCGTCGTGCACGGCTCGATCGGCACCGGCGTCCTGCTCGTCGACGGCGATGCCGTCAGCGGCATCCTCGACTGGGGCGAGCTCCGGCTGGGCGACCCGGCGAAGGACCTCGCCTGGGTGCTCGCCGGCCGACGCGACGCCTTCGACACCGTCCTGAGCGCCTACGAGGCGAACGGCGGTGGACGCGACCGCCAGCTCGCCCAGCGCGCTCGCGTGCACCACGAACTCGAGACGGCGCACTGGCTGCTGCACGGCGTGCAGGCGAAGAGCACCGAGGTCGTCGACGACGCGGTCGCGATGATGCACCGACTGGTGGACGCGGTGCACGCGCCGAGCGCGGAGCCGCTGCAGTCGGTGTCGCCCGAGACGATGGAGATCGGCGAGGTCGAGCAGCTGCTGTCGTCGACCGAACGCCGCCACGGCTGACGCCGCCCGCCCGCAGAGCGGTCCACGCCGGTCGCGTGGGTCGCGGTGCACGCAACCGTCTGGAGGCCCGGTGCCGGTCCCGGCGGACCCGCTCCGGGCCTCCGGTGCGTCGCCGGACGGGCGCGGGGCGCTCCGCCGAGCGGTCACGTCCGCCGGGCGATCACGTCCGCCGACCGGCCGCGACCCGGCCGCCCGTCAGCTGATCGCGGCCGTCCAGGCCCGCTCGAGTCCGGCGCGGTCCAGCAGCTCGGTCGGACGCACCTCGAGGTCGTCCGCGACGAAGTAGAACACCGCGTCGACCTGGTCGAGCGGCCGTCCGGTGAACTCGGCGTACGCCACCCGGTACAGGGCGAGCTGCAGGGTCCGGCGGGCCAGGTCGTCGGCACCGGACGGCGCCTTGCCCGTCTTCCAGTCCACGACCTCGGCCCGCCCGTCGATCTCGTAGACGGCGTCGAGCTTGCAGACGACGCTGTGCCCGAGGAACGGGATGTGGATCTCCCGCTCGACCTCCACTGGCGTGCGACCGGCCCACCGAGAACGCGCGAAGGTCGCCTGGAAGTCGGCCAGCCGTCGGGCGTCGTCGTCCGTGACCACGGCGTCGGGCGAGGCGTCGACCAGGTCGTCGGCGTCGAGGTCGAGCTCGTCGCCCCACACGTCGAGGGTCTCGAGCGACCCGCCCGTCCGGGCGCGCTGCTCGACCCACTGGTGGAACAGCGTGCCGAGCCGGGTCGCGCGGTACGGACGCTCCGGCATCGGCCGACGCAGGCGCTCGGCCACCTTGTCCGGCTCGGTCAGGTAGTCCTTGAACCCGGAGGCCGGCACGCGGTGCGGGACCACGACCGCGTGCTTCGCGTTCCGGGTCGCGCGTCGTTCGGCGAGCAGCAGGTCGATGTCGGCGGCGTACCGGCCGGAGGCGCCGGGGTTGGCGTTCCGCACCCGCTCGGCCGCCGCGAGCACCCGGGGCGCCCGATGTCCGAACGGCACGTGCGGCCAGAGCTGCGTCGCACCGTCCTCGCCGAGGGGGTTCTCGTCGTGCACGGTGGTCTCCGGGATCGCGGTGTCGTCGACGACCCCGGCCTCGACCAGGTCGTGCAGGTACCGGCTCGGCTCCGTGGGGCGCACGCCGCCGGCCCAGAACGAGCCGGACACGAGCAGGTCGTGGCGGGCACGGGTCAGCGCGACGTACGTGAGTCGGCGTTCCTCGTCCTCGTTGCGGGCCTTCACCTGCTCCTTGAAGGCGTCGATCGCGGTCGTGACGTCCTTCTGGGTCTCCTGCCCGCGCCACGCCAGGTTCGGCAGCTCGGCGCCGTCCCCCCGGAACTCGTACGGCAGACGGCCGAAGCCGAGCCACCCGGACGAGCCTTCCTGCGGCCGTGCGGGCAGCCCGCCCTCGACCATGCGCGGCACCGCGACGGCGTCCCACTCGAGGCCCTTCGACCCGTGGATCGTCAGGATCTGGACCGTGCCCGCTTCGGGTTCCTCGGAGCGCGGGCCCATGTCGTCACGACGGGCCGCGGCGTCGATCCACCCCAGGAAGGACCCGAGGTCGGCGCGGTCGTCGGTGGACACGAACCCGGCGAGTTCGTCGATGAAGGCGTCGAGGTACGCCCCGCTGCCCTGCTCGTGCGCCGCGACCTCGATGTCGAGCCGCATCTCCTGCACCACGAGCGTCACGAAGTCGACCAGGTCGCTGCCGGCCCGCGACCGCAGCATCGCGAGCTGCGCGCCGAGCGCCCGCATCCGGCTGCGACCGGCGGGCGTGATGCCCTCGAGCGCACCGTGGTCGTCCGGTGCGGTCGCCACGAAGTCCAGGGCGTCGACGATCGAGCCGTGCTCCCCCGCAGCGACCGAGGCGCGGAAGGCCGCCGTCAGTTCGTCGTCGAGGCGCTGCTGGGTGTGGTCGCGCTGGAACAGCCAGCGCGCGAGGTGGTGCAGGGCGACGACGTCCGCCGCGCCCACCCGCCACCGGGCGCCCGCGAGCAACCGGATGAGGTCGTTGCCGGCGGCCGGGTCGTGCAGCACCCGCAGGCAGGCGACGAGGTCCACGATCTCGGGACGCTGCAGCAGGCCGCCGGTCCCGAGCACGTGGAAGGGCACCGCGCGCGCACCGAGCGCAGCGGTGAACGACGCCAGGTCCTTGCGGGCACGGAGCAGCAGGGCCATCGACCCGGTCGGGTTCCGCTTCCGGTGGTCCTGGAACCACGCGGCGACCTCGTCGGCCTCTTCCGGCAGGGTCTCCGGGAACACCGCACGGACCGTCCCGGTGTCGGCGCCGGGCCGCGGTGACAGGCGCTCGACGTCGACCTCGGACGCTTCGGACAACGGAGCCACGATCGCGTTCGCCCCCGCGAGGACGTCGACCGGGTTCCGCCAGCTCGTCGACAGCGCGAACGTGACGGGCCGCGCCGCGTCGGGCTCGGTTCCCCCGAAGTCGCGTGGGAAGCGGGCGAGGTTCGCGGCGCTCGCACCGCGGAACCCGTAGATCGACTGGTGCGGATCGCCCACTGCCATCACCGAGTGCCCGCGGAACAGCCGGGCGAGGAACCGGGTCTGCACCACCGAGGTGTCCTGGTACTCGTCGAGCAGCACGACGCCGAACCGCTGCCGCAGGTCCGAGACCACGCGCGGCGCGGACTCGGCCGCGGCGAGCGCCAGGGCGATCTGGTCGGAGAACTCGACGAAGCCCCGGTCGACCTTCTGCCGCCGGAACTCCGCGACCAGGTCGGCGAGCGGTTCCAGTGCACCGATCGCGGCGACGGCGTCGGTGATCGCCTTGTACGGCTTGCCTCGGTTGCCGGGCAGCTCGAGCAGGTCGGAGAACTCGACGGCGAAACGACGGAGGTCCTCGGGTTCGACGAGGTGCTCGGACGTCGCACCGGCGAGCGCCACCACGGCCGCGGTGAGGGTGTCGACGTCGCGGTCGAGTCCGGCCAGCCGGTCGTCACGCGCGGCCACCACGACGCGGCGGGCCAGCTGCCAGGCGGAGGGTTCGGTCAGGACCTGGGACTCGCCGTCGCGGCCGACGAGCAGGGCGTTCTCGCGGAAGACGGCGTTCGCGAACGCGTTGTAGGTCGACACCGTCGGCGCTTCGAAGGCGTCGCCCGGGGTGATCAGGCCGACGTCCTCCAGCGCACGGATGCGGTCGTTGATGCGGACCGAGAGCTCACCGGCGGCCTTGCGGGTGAACGTCAGGCCGAGGACCTCGTCGGGGCGGACGAGGCCGTTCGCCAGGAGCCAGACCACGCGCGACGCCATCGTCTCGGTCTTGCCGCTGCCGGCGCCGGCGACGACCAGGGCGGGGGCGAGCGGGGACTCGATGACGGCGCGCTGCTGCGCGGTCGGGCGGGGGCGGCCGAGGGCGTCGGCGATGGCGTCGGCGCCGTGCCGGATCGCGGGCGCGACAGTCCCTGCCGTGTCGGTCACGTCGGTCGTGTCGGTCACGTCGGTCGTGTCCGTCGTGTCGGTCACCAGGTCACCTCCGCGACCACGTGGATGCGGCACTCGACGCCGGTCCGGGCCTTCTCGCAGTGGTCGTCCACGTTCGCCAGGAACGTCCGCCCGGCCATGCCGCGCGCGACCCCGTGCAGGCGCTCCCGGTAGGCGTCGCGTGCCTCGGCGTCGAACGCGTGCTGGGTCCGCTCCGAGTAGGCGTGCCCACCGCGTGGGTTCTGCACGAACACCAGTCGGGCGTCCGTCATCACCGAGCCGGCCGGCACCCCCTCGACCGCGCCGTCCTCGACCGCCAGTTGGTAGGCGCCGAGCTGCGGGTGCTCCGGCATGTCGCTCTTCTCGCTCGGCATCGACCGGCCGGTCTTCAGGTCCACCACGCTGACGCGGCCCTCGGGGTCGACCTCGATGCGGTCGATGCTGCCGCGCATCCGGGCGGGGCCGGTGACCAGGGCGAACGAGGTCTCGGCGCCGAGCAGTCGGCGGCCGGCCCCGGCGAAGGTCCGCAGGTAGTCGCTGAGTCCCTCGATCATCCGCCGGGTGCGCGCGCGTTCACGGTCGGCGACCCACGGCGACTCGAAGGTCAGTTCGTCCCACCGGGCCTCGACCCGCTCCCACAGCGACTCGACGTCGATCTCGGTCGCGTGCTCCATGGCCTCGTGCACGATCGTGCCGATCCCCATGGCCGGGCTCGGTGCGCCGCCGCCGAAGGTCTGCACGAACCAGTGCACGGGGCACTCCTCGAACGTGCCGATGCGCGACGGCGAGACGGACACGGTCGGCGCGACGGGTTCGCCGCCCTCGACCTCGGGGGCCGGATCGGCGTCGAGGTCGACCAGGGGCTCGTCGGTGGTCGGTTCGGCGAGGCCGTACCAGTCGTCCGGCGCCGCACCGGGGACCTCGGCCTCGGCGAGGCGGGCCAGTGCCGAGGCGGCCTCGTGGTCGCCGGACAGCACCACCCGTCGGCGCAGGGAGCCGGCCAGCCCCCGCAGGGACAGCGGGTGCACGGTCGGCTGCCGGTCCGGCGGCACCGGCACCAGCCGGACGAACGGCGACGGGGACTCGTCGTCGTTGGCGACGGTGCCGATCACGACCTGTGTGGTGGCGCGGGAGACGGCACGGGCGAACAGGCGGAGTTCGTCGGCGACGACCGCGGCCCGGTCGTCGATCGGCGAGCGCTCGACGCCCGATGCCGCCCGGACCAGCCCGTCGGGGTCGAGCAGGCTGCCGCGCACCCGGGTGTTCGGCCACACGCCGTCCTGCAGGCCGAGCACCACGACGACGTCGCACTCGAGGCCGATCGTCGCCGAGGGGGTGAGCACCCGGACGCGGCCGGCCGTGCGGTCGGGGCCGATGGAGTCCTCGGGCAGGTCGGCGCCGAGCAGGTCGTCGACGAACACCCGCGCCGGCGCGTCCGGGGTGCGTTCGACGAACCGCTTGGCGGCGGTGAACAGGCCGACGACGGCGTCGAGGTGCCGGTCCGCCTCGCCTGCTCCGACCCCGCCGGCCGCGGACTGCCCACCCCACGACTTCGCGAGGCCGCTGCGCTCCCAGAGCCCCCAGAGGATCTCCTCGATGCTCGACCCGGCCTCGGCGTCGGCGTGCGCCTGAACCAGGCTGCGCGCGAGTCGGGTCGCCCGCCTGGCGAAGCCGGCGTCGAGGGTGGCCAGACGTTCCGGCGCGCCGAGCGCGTCGATCAGGAGCTCGTCGGCGGTGCGGGTGCCGTCCCCGGCGAGTTCCTCGCGCCGCAGGGCGAGTCGGAGCCGGCGCATCGCCAGGGTGTCGAGGCCGCCGAGCGGGCCGGTGGCGAACGCCGTGGCCAGGGCGGCGTCGAGCGGCAGCACCCCGAGGGCGACCGCCGCGGCGTCGAGCAGCGCGCGCGCTGCCGAGTCGTCACGCGGACGGACGGGCGCGGCGCCGGCGGTCGCCGGGACCTCGGCCACCGAGAGGGCACGCACGAGCTCGGGGATGGCGGCGCCGCTGCGGGTGACGACGGCCATCCGGTGCCACGGCACACCGTCGAGCAGGCGGTGCTCACGGAGCCGTCGGGCGATGGCGACGAGCAGCGCCGACCGGCTCGCGGCCTCGAGGTGCACGACGGCGTCGGCTCGGGCGTCCTCGTCGCTCGCCGTCGCTGCGCGCTGCCGACCGGCCGCCGCCGTGCCGATGCGACCCGTGATCCCCGAGACCAGCGACCGGATCGGCGCGGGGTACCGGTGCACGGTGCCCAGGACGAGTTCGTCGACCCGGTCCACGCCGAGCCGGACCGCCAGGCGACCGAGCACGTCCGGTTCGGCGCCGCGGAACGCCGAGGCGGCGATGTCCGGGTCACCGAACGCGACGACCTGCACGCCGGACCGGGCGAGCGCGCCGAGCAGCGCCACCTCGCCCTCGACGAGTTCCTGGGTGTCGTCGACCACGATCAGCCCGAGGGCCGCGATGCTCGCCGGCAGCTCCCCCCGCAGCACGGCGGCGGTGGCGAACGCGACGAGCTCACCGGAGTCGAGGCTGGTCGCACGGAACGCCGTGACCGACGCCCGGTACTCGTCGACGAAGTCGCCGATGGCCCGCCACTCGGGTCGACCGCCCTCGTCGGCGAGTTCGCGCATGTCCTCGGGTTCGACACCCGCCGCCACCGCACGCATCATGACGTCGCGCAGCGCGGTCCGGAACCCGGCGCGCTCGCGCACCACCGCGGTGATCGGCTCGGGCCAGTCCGGACCGGTACCGTCGAGCTCGTGGCCGGCGAGCAGGTCGGCGATGATGCGGTCCTGCTCACCACCGGTGAGCAGCGTCGGCGCCTCCTGCCCCTGGACGGCGGCGGCGTGCGCGACGATCTGGAAGGCCAGCGAGTTCACGGTCCGGGCGAGCGCACCCGGCACGACGCGGTCGACGGCGGCCGCGAGTCGGTCACGCAGCGCGGTGGCAGCGGTCCGCGCCGAGGTCAGCGCGAGCACCGTGGCGTGCCCGTCGGGACTGATCGCGTCCGGTCGGTGCAACCGGTCGGCGACGAGCCGGGCGAGCGTCGTCGTCTTGCCTGTGCCGGGCGCCCCGATGACCGCCGCGTGTCGACCGTCCGGCAACGCGAGCACGGCCGCCTGGGACGGGTCGTCGACCAGGGCACGTGCGACGCCGGCGTCTGCGGGAGCTGGCGTCAGCGTGGTCTGCGGCACGCTCGTACGGTACCCACGACCGCCGACACCACCCGGCCGGGCGCGGGCGCGGCGTGCACCCCGGCCGTCGAGTGCGCCCGCGGCGAACGTCCGATGTCCTCCGGGACCGCTCGGATACGCTGTGCTCGTGGACATCAAGATCGGCATCATCAACAGCCCGCGCGAGATCGCGTTCGAGACCGCCCAGACCGCCGACGAGATCGAGAAGGCCGTGTCGGAGGCCCTCGCGTCGAAGGCGACGCACCTGTCGCTCCAGGACGAGAAGGGCCGCCGCTTCATCGTGCCGGTCGCCGCCCTGGCGTACGTCGAGGTCGGCGCGGAAGAGGCACGCCGCATCGGCTTCGTCGCCTGACGACGTGGAACTGCTCTTCGCCGTCCTCGGCGGCCTGATCATCGGTGGGATCGCGCACGTGGTCCTGCCGTGGCGCGCCAGTCGTGGCGTCCTGATCGGGCCCGCCGTGGGCGGCATCGCCGCTGCCGTCCTGTGGGAGGCACTGACCTGGGCCGGCTGGCAGTACGACGCCACCTGGATCTGGGTGGTGGCCCTGGTCGGTGCGGGCGTCGTCGCCCTCGTCGTCGAGTGGCTGCTCGGGACGCGCCGCGACAAGAGCGACGTCGAGTACTACGAACGACTCAAGGCCCGCGGGGCCTAGGCCGTCAGGCCGAGCGCGTCCATCCGGCGTGTGTGCGCGGCGATGAGCTCCGTCCAGACCGGCTCGAGCCGCTCCTGGTCCTCGCGCGCGTGCGACGCCAGGGCCGACCGCGCCACCAGCAGGGTGTCCCCGACGAGCCGTCGGCCCCACATCGCCAGGCGCGAACCGACCTCGGGGTCGTCCTCGATCCGGGCGGTCAGTTCCTCGACGACCGCGGGT
The DNA here is from genome assembly GCF_057812125.1 of Curtobacterium sp. ABR8. Classification (NCBI taxonomy): domain Bacteria; kingdom Bacillati; phylum Actinomycetota; class Actinomycetes; order Micrococcales; family Microbacteriaceae; genus Curtobacterium; species Curtobacterium sp. ABR8. The sequence goes on along the minus strand of NZ_CM173818.1, from coordinate 1,167,916 downwards.
TCCTCACGCGCGTCGAACACGGAGCGCAGCCGCTGCCGCACGTCGTTCGGCAGCGAGCGCAGCAGGTTGCCGAACAGGTCGTTCAGGATGCCGGCCGTGACGTAGCCGGTCAGCATCGACTCGTACCAGTCGGCACCGCTCGTGCGTTCGAGGAACCGGTCGATCGCCTCGCGGTGCGGCGCCATCAGAGCCGCCGGGTCCGAACCGTTGCGCTCGATCTCGGCGACGATGGTGCGGTGCCGGTCGAGGGCCGTCGTCGCGAGCACGCCGGTCACCAGGCGCCCGGACAGCGTCGGCGCCGAGGCACCGGCGCGACCCATCGTCTCGTAGACGGAGAGCTGCAGGTACGCGGCCTGGCCGAGGTACACGTCCAGCTCGGGGGTGACGTCGTCGAGCGCCAGGCGCTTGACCTGGGCTGCGCCTCGCGGGTTCCGCGACGCGAGCCACGCTGCTGCGAGCTGCGCCGCGCGCTTCCGGTTCCACCACGACACCACCCGGAGAGCATAGCGGGAACCGCCTCGCGCCCCGCTCCACCCGCCCATCGGTAGACTGGCCGGGACTTCCACCAGAACTAAGGTGATTCTTTGACTTTCGCAGACCTCTCCATCGAGCAGGACATCGTCGACGCGCTCGCGGGCAAGGGCATCCTCGAGCCCTTCCCGATCCAGCAGCAGACGATCCCGCTCGCCCTCACTGGCCAGGACATCATCGGCCAGGCCAAGACCGGTACCGGCAAGACCTTCGGGTTCGGCCTCCCCCTCATCCAGCGTCTCGGGGCCGACCCGGCACCCGGCGTCAAGGCACTCGTCGTCGTCCCGACCCGCGAGCTCGCGGTCCAGGTGACCGAGGACCTCGAGGTCGCCACCTCGAACCGCCCGACGACCATCGCGGCGATCTACGGCGGCAAGGCGTACGAGGGCCAGATCGAGCAGCTCAAGGCGGGTGCCCAGATCGTCGTCGGCACGCCCGGGCGACTCATCGACCTGCAGCGCCAGCGACTCCTCGACCTGTCCCACGTGCAGGAAGTCGTCCTCGACGAGGCCGACCGCATGCTCGACCTGGGCTTCCTCTCGGACATCGAGCGCATCTTCCAGGCCATCCCCGAGGTGCGGCACACGATGCTGTTCTCGGCGACGATGCCCGCGCCGATCGTCGCCCTCGCCCGCCGGTTCATGAGCCGTCCGGTGCACATCCGGGCGACCGACCCGGACGAGGGCCTCATGCAGGCCAACATCAAGCACCTCATCTACCGCGCGCACTCCCTGGACAAGGACGAGGTCATCGCCCGCATCCTCCAGGCCGAGGGCCGCGGCAAGACCGTGATCTTCACCCGCACGAAGCGTGCGGCGGCGAAGCTCGTCGAGGAGCTCAAGGACCGCGGGTTCAACGCCGCAGCGGTGCACGGTGACCTCAACCAGGAGCAGCGCGAGCGCGCGATGGCCGCCTTCAAGGCCGGCAAGCGCGACGTGCTCATCGCCACCGACGTCGCCGCTCGCGGCATCGACGTGGACGACGTCACGCACGTCATCAACCACACGATCCCGGACGACCCGGACACCTACCTGCACCGCGCCGGCCGCACCGGCCGCGCCGGCAAGACCGGCATCGCGGTCACGTTCGTCGACTGGGACGACCTGCACAAGTGGACGCTGATCGACAAGGCCCTCGAGTTCGGCATCCCCGAGCCCGTCGAGACCTACTCGTCGTCGCCGCACCTGTTCGAGGAGCTCGACATCCCGAAGGGCACCAAGGGCCGTCTGCCCGGTGCCTCGTCGCACGCGGCGTCGGCGGGTGCCCCCGCCGAGAAGCGCAGCAGCGACCGCCCGGCCTCCGGTCCGCGTGACGCCTCGCGTTCGCGGTCGCGCAGCCGCACCCGGTCAGGAGGCGCGGAGCAGCCCGCCTCGCAGGCCTCTGGCTCCGAGTCCGCGGCTCCGACCTCCGCGCCCACCGACGACACGTCGGCCACCGAGGGCGGGACCACGGACGGCGCCGCGAAGCGTCGCCGCCGTCGCCGCCGTCGCGGTGCCGGCACCGGCGATGCCTCGGCGACCGCCTCGGCACCGCAGGGTTCGTCGGACGGCGAGTAGCGCCTCCAGACCGAAGGGTCCGTCGCTGACGCGACGGGCCCTTCGTCGTGTCCACCCGCCGACTGCGCCCGCGAAAGCGACAGATCGCCGCGAACTGTCGGCGGAGATCTGTCGCTCTCGCGGAGCGGTCAGGCCGCGCCGTGCGAGATCTGTCGCTTCGACGGTGACGAGACTGGGGTCAGGACAGGCGTGAGCCGGGGCCGACCACGGGGGCGCTGCCGGTGGCCTCGGACAGGATGGTGTCGAACGCGGCCCGAGCGGTGCGGTGCTCGCCGAGCCGGTTCGGCTTGCCGGTGCCGTGGTAGTCGCTCGAGCCGGTGACGAACAGGCCGTAGCGCGACGCCCAGTCGAGCAGGGTGCGCTTGCCGTGCGCGAGGTTCTCACGGTGGTCGACCTCGAGCCCGCCGAGCCCGGCGTCGACGAGGTCGCGGAGCATCGGCTCGTCGATGACGATCCCCCGCGACGAGGCTGCCGGGTGTGCGATGACCGGCACGCCGCCGGCCTGTCGGATGAGTTCGACGCCGCGCAGGGGCGACGGCGCCTCGTGCGGTTCGTAGTAACCGGACGCCGGGTGCAGGATGCCGCGGAACGCCGCGCTCCGGTCGGACTCGAGGCCCCGGGCGACGAGCGCGTCGGCGATGTGCGGGCGGCCGATGGTGGCCCCGGGACTCGCCTGCGCCAGCACGTCGGCCCAGGTGATCGGGTGGTCCGCACCGATGCGGTCGACCATGCGGTGCGCACGCGAGAGGCGGCCGTCGCGGATGCGGTCGGTCTCCTCGACCAGGCCGGGATCCTGCGGATCGACCAGGTAGCCGAGGACGTGCACACTGCGGAAGCCGATGCGCGTGCTCAGCTCGAGACCCGGCAGGAGCGTCAGCGGCAGCGCACGTGCGGACTCCGACGCGTCGGCCCAGCCGGCGGTCGTGTCGTGGTCGGTCAGCGCGACGGCGTCCAGGCCGGCGGCCGCGGCCGCTCGGACGAGCTCCGCGGGTCGCTCGGTGCCGTCGGAGACACTCGAGTGCGCGTGCAGGTCGATGAACGGGTCGGGCACGTCGACAATGCTATCCACAGGTGCGGGGCCGCAGAGGACGCCGGGGCAGCGCGGTGCGATGATGGAGCCATGGCCGACACGACTCCCCGCGCGACGAGCAACCGTTCCACGACCCCCGGGTCCTCGACCTTCAAGGACTTCATCGGGTCCCAGTGGGCCGACCGCGAGCAGACGATCCCCGCGCCCCGCGAGCAGGCCGCCTTCGCCGCCGAGCGTCGTGCGCGCATCTCCGAGCTGCACCCGGGCCGCACGATCGTGGTCCCCGCCGGCCAGGCCAAGGTCCGCTCGAACGACTGCGACTACCCGTTCCGCCCGCACTCCACGTTCGCCCACCTGACCGGGTGGGGCACCGACACGGTCGTCGGTTCCGTCCTCGTGATGACGCCGAACGGTTCCGGGCACGACGCCACGCTCTACTTCCGCGCCACGGCCGGTCGTGACTCGGAGGAGTTCTACGCGAACCCGGAGATCGGCGAGTTCTGGGTCGGCCCGCGTCCCTCGCTCGACGCCGTCGCCGCCGACCTCGGGCTGGCCACGGCCGACCTCGGTGCCTTCCCGGCCGTCGCCGACGGGCTCGACGCCTCGGCGCTGCTGGTGCGCGAGGCCGACGACGACCTGACCCGCACCCTCGACGCGCGACTCGGCAGCGCCGTCGGCGGCGCACCGGAGACCGACGACGCGCCGGCCACCGACGACGTCCTCGCCCGTGACCTGTCCGAGCAGCGCCTGGTGAAGGACGCGTACGAGATCAACGAGCTCCGCAAGGCCGTCGAGGCCACGAAGCACGGCTTCGACGACGTCATCGCCGACTTCGACGCCGTCCTCGCGCATCCTCGCGGTGAACGCATCGTCGAGGGCACCTTCAACCGCCGGGCCCGCGCCGACGGCAACACGGTCGGCTACGACACCATCGCCGCCTCGGGCCACCACGCCTGCATCCTGCACTGGACCCGGAACGACGGCGCCGTCCAGCCGGGTGACCTGATCCTCATCGACGCCGGGGTCGAGGTCGACTCGTTCTACACGGCCGACATCACCCGCACCCTGCCGGTCAGCGGCACGTTCTCCCCCGTCCAGCGCATGGTCTACGACGCCGTGCTCGAGGCGGCGGACGCCGCGTTCGCGATCGTCAAGCCGGGCATCACGTTCCGCCAGGTGCACGCCACCGCGATGGAGGTCATCGCCCGCAAGACCGCCGAGTGGGGCTTCCTGCCGGTCTCGGCAGCAGCATCCCTCGAGCCGGACAACCAGTTCCACCGCCGCTACATGGTGCACGGCACGAGCCACCACCTCGGCCTCGACGTGCACGACTGCGCGAAGGCCCGTCGCGAGATGTACATCGACGGCGTCGTGCAGCCCGGCATGGTGTTCACGATCGAGCCCGGCCTGTACTTCCAGCAGGACGACCTGACCGTGCCCGAGGAGTTCCGCGGCATCGGCGTCCGGATCGAGGACGACATCCTGGTCACCGAGGACGGCGCCGAGAACCTGTCGGTCGGCATCCCCCGGACCCCCTCGGAAGTGGAGGGGTGGATCGCTCGCTCCGGCCGCTAGCCTGAGCGGGTGACGACGCCCGACGCCTCCACCGACGCCCGCACGCCGCAGTTCTCGATCGAGGTCGAGCACTTCGACTCCCCGGACGCGCAGCGACTCCGTGCCGCGCAGCGTCTGGAGATCGACCGCGCCTACGGGGGCGACACCGAACCCGGCGAGAAGCCGACGGCCGACTCCATCGCCGTGTTCTTCGTGGCGCGCGACGAGGCGGGCACCCCCCTGGCGTGCGGCGGGCTCCGGGTCGTCGCCGACGGCATCACCGAGATCAAGCGGATGTACGTCCGGCCGGAGTCCCGCGGCTCCGGCGTGGCGGCCGCGCTGCTGCGCCGGCTCGAAGAGGCCGCGCTCGACCTCGGGTCACCCGCGCTCGTGCTCGAGACGGGGAACGAGCAGAAGCGCGCCGTCGGGTTCTACGAGCGCGAGGGCTTCACGCGCATCGCCAACTTCGGCCCGTACGTCGGTGCCCCGCTGTCGATCTGCTACTCGAAGGTCCTGTAGACCGAGCACACCGAGCCCGAGCACACCGAGCCCGAGCACACCGAGCCCGAGCACGCCGAGCCCACACGCGTCAGGCGCGGTCGTCGCCCTTCGGGGACGACGGGGACGACGGTGCCGGCGGCGTCGCACCGGGCACCCGCTCGCCGTACTGCGGCGGGTCCTGCGGACGACGCTCGGGGATCGCCGGCCCACCCGAGGTGGGTCGGTCGGCGGGGGCGGCGGCTGCCGGGTCCGCGTTCTCCCCGTACCGGGGCCCGTCGTTCGTGCCGTACCGCGGCGGGGCGGTGGGCGCATCCGGCTGCCCGCCGGGGGCCGACGTGCCGGGCTGCTGCGGGCCTCCCGGCTGCTGGTGGGGCGTGGCGTGTCCGCCGTACGGCGACTGCTGCGGCGGGGCGGGACGCCACGGCTGCTGTCCCTGCACGGGCGCACCGGGCGCGCCCTGCTGGGGCTGCTCGTTCCAGTGCGTCGACGGCGTCGCGCCGTGCTCGCCGAGGATCCGCTGCGCCTGGCCGGTCAGCTGCGGGTTGACGACGATCTGGTAGTTCGTGGCGAGCACCTGGTGGACGCTCGTGAAGTCGCGCTGGCGCTTCGTGATCGCGAACGAGACGATGCCGTAGAGCATGCCGAACGCGGCGCCGATGATCGCTGCGGCGAGGATCAGGCCGCCGGCGCTCGGCGAGAACAGGGTGAGCACGATGCCGAAGAAGATGCCGAGCCAGAGCCCGGACAGCGCTCCGGCGATCGCCGCACGGCCGTAGGTCATCTTGCCGGTGACACGCTCGACGGTCTTCAGGTCGTTGCCCACGATCGAGAGCTGGTTGACCGGGAAGTCGGCGTCGGCGAGCTTCGCCACGACGCGCTGGGCGTCGGGGTAGCTGTCGTACGTGCCGAGGACGTCGCCCTTGGGCAGCGTCGGGAAGGCCTGGGCGGTCCTGCCGGCGAAGGGACTCTGATTGCTCACACAGCCATCATTCACCGCACACCTTGCAATCGCACGTGCACCGCCGGGGAAGCGCCACCACGCACACCGACTACGCTGGGTCGGGTGAGCGCCACGAAGGTCTTCGTCGCCCGCCTCGCCGGGTGCTCCGTCTTCGACCCCGCGGGCGACCGCGTGGGCAAGGTCCGGGACGTCCTGGTGGTCTACCGCCGGGCCGATCCCCCGCACGTCGTGGGGCTGATCGTCGAGGTGCCGGGCAAGCGCCGCATCTTCGTCAGCGTCGGCCGCATCACCTCGATCGGTGCCGGCCAGGTGATCACCACCGGGCTCGTCAACATGCGCCGCTTCGAGCAGCGCGGCGGCGAGGTGCGGGTGATCGCCGAGATGCTCGGCCGCAAGGTGCTCATCAAGAACCAGCGGATCCGCGCCACCATCGAGGACGTCGCGATCGAGGACCGCGGGCAGGGCGACTGGGAGGTCGCGCAGCTCTTCCTCCGCAAGCCGAAGACCACGCCGTCGCCGTTCGGCAAGGGCCCGACGACGTTCGCGACGTGGAACGAGGTCACCGAGGACGAGCTCCCCGGCGAGGCCCAGTCCGCCGAGCACGTCATCGCCGCGTACTCCGACCTCGTGCCCGCCGACCTGGCGAGCACCCTGCTCGACCTGCCGGAGGAACGCCGGTTCGAGGTCGCCGAGGAACTCCCGGACGACCGGCTCGCCGACGTGCTCGAGGAGATGCCCGACCAGGAGCGCGTCGAGATCCTGTCGCGGCTCGAGGACGCCCGCGCGGCAGACGTGCTCGACCAGATGCAGCCCGACGACGCCGCCGACGTGCTCGCGCAGTTCTCCGACGAACGGAGCGAGGCGCTCCTGCAGCTCATGGAGCCGGAGGAGGCGCAGGACGTCCGCATGCTCCTGGAGTACGAGCCGGACACCGCCGGTGGTCTGATGACCACCGAGCCGGTCATCGTCTCCGCCGACGCGACCGTCGCCGAGGGACTCGCGCTCGTCCGCCGCCACGACCTCGCCCCGGTGCTCGGTGCCGCGGTGTGCGTCACGCTGCCGCCGTACGAGCCGCCGACCGGCCGGTTCCTCGGGCTGGTGCACTTCCAGCGCATGCTCCGCTACCCGCCGAACGAACGGCTCGGCACGCTCATCGACCAGCAGACCGAACCGGTCCGGGTCGACGCGAGCGCCGCCGAGGTCACCCGCGTGATGGCGACCTACAACCTGCTGTCCGTCCCCGTGGTCGACGACGCCCACCGCCTCGTCGGGGTGGTGACGATCGACGATGTCCTCGACCACGTCCTGCCGGACGACTGGCGAAGTCAGGGCGAGGGGGAACCCTCACCGCTTCCACGCCAACGCCCGCGCAAGACACCCGTGACGACGGGAAGGAGGACCACCCGTGGCCCGAACGGATGAGAACCGTCGCGATCGCGAGCGCTCCGACGTCCGCCTCGACTCCCCCAAGGGCATGCGCACGCGCGTGCTCCCGACCCGGCGCCGCGGCGGACGCGGTGACACGTTCGGTCGCGCGACCGAGGGCATCGCACGTGGCATGGGCACGCCGTGGTTCCTCATCGGCCTCACCCTGTTCTGCGTGGTCTGGATGGGCTACAACACCCTCGCGCCCAAGCCGTGGCAGTTCGACTCGGCAGCGATCGGCTTCACCGCGCTGACCCTGGTGCTGTCGCTCCAGGCCTCGTACGCCGCGCCGCTCATCCTGCTCGCGCAGAACCGGCAGGACGACCGCGACCGCGTGCAGTTCGAGCAGGACCGGCAGCGCGCCGAGCGGAACCTGGCGGACACCGAGTACCTGGCGCGCGAGGTGGTGGCGCTCCGGCTGGCGATGCGCGACATGGCGTCCAAGGACTTCATCCGCGCCGAGCTCCGGTCGCTGCTCGAGGAACTCGACCGGCGCGACGCCGACGACGCCGGGTACGCGAACGAGCCCGGCAGCTCCACCCGTGGCTGACGCGGCCGCCGCGGACGAGCAGCTGGGCACGGCGGTCCTCGCTGCGCTCGGCCGCGTGATCGACCCCGAGATCCGTCGGCCCGTCACGGAACTCGACATGATCCGCGGGGTGGACGTGCAGCCAGGAGGCGCGGTGCGCGTCGACCTGCAGCTCACGATCGTGGGGTGCCCCGCCGCCGACACCATCGAGCGCGACGTGCGCGTCGCCGCGGGTTCCGTCGACGGAGTGTCGTCGGTCGCCGTCGACGTCTCGGTGATGGCCCCCGCGACGCGTGCCGCACTGACCGAGCGCCTGCGCGCCGGCCGGCCGAACGGCATCCAGTTCACGGCGGACTCGCTCACCCGGGTCATCGCCGTCACGAGCGGCAAGGGCGGTGTCGGCAAGTCGACGGTCACCGCCAACCTCGCCGTGGCGCTCGCCCGACGGGGCCTGCGGGTCGGGATCGTCGACGTCGACGTGCACGGCTTCAGCATCCCCGGGCTGATGGGGCTCACCGACGAGCACGGTGTCGCGCCGCGTCCGACCCGCGTGGACAGCATGATCCTGCCGCCCGTCGCCCACGACGTGAAGGTCGTGTCGATCGGCATGTTCGTCGACGACGCCTCCACCGCGGTGTCCTGGCGCGGCCCGATGCTGCACCGCACCGTGAACCAGTTCCTGACCGACGTGTTCTTCGGTGACCTGGACGTCCTGCTGCTCGACCTGCCCCCCGGCACCGGCGACGTCGCGATCTCGGTCGGCCAGCTGCTGCCGCACGCCGAGGTCCTCGTCGTCACGACCCCCCAGGCCGCCGCAGCCGACGTCGCCGAGCGCAGCGGGATCGTCGCTCGGCAGACCGGCCAGCGGGTGATCGGGGTCATCGAGAACATGGCGGGCCTCGTGCAGCCCGACGGCTCGGTCCTGCACCTGTTCGGCGAGGGCGGCGGCGCCGAGACCGCGGCCCGGCTGTCCCGTGGCCAAGACGCCCCCGTCCCGGTGCTCGGCAGCGTGCCGCTGTCCGTGCCGCTGCGCGAGGGCGGAGACACCGGCCTGCCGGTCGTGCTCGCCGCGCCGGAGGACCCCGCGGCCGTCGCACTCGCCGCGATCGCCGACGGCATCACGACCATGGGGCGCGGCCTGGCCGGACGGAAGCTCGGCCTGTCGCTGTCCTAGGCTCGTTGCCATGAGCATGGATCACGTCACCGTCGACTGGGACCGCGCCCGCGACACGAACCGGGCGAACTGGGACGACCGGGTCCCCATCCACGAGGGTGCCTACGCGATCGACGAGCTGTCCGACCCGACGCACCGCTCCGACGTCGTGCGCGACGACCTGCCGGCGCTGACTCCCTGGCTGCCGAACGGATCGCTCGGGGGGCTCGACGTATGCCACCTGCAGTGCCACATCGGCACCGACACCGTGTCGCTCGCCCGCGAGGGCGCCCGGCTCACCGGGGTCGACTTCTCCCCCGCGGCACTCGCGTCCGCTGCCGGCCTCGCGACGCGGCTCGGCCTCGACGTCACCTGGGTGGAGACCGACGTGCTCGACGCCCGCGCTGCGGTCACCGGCGACTTCGACGTCGTCTACACGAGCATCGGGACGATCACCTGGCTCCCCGACCTCGACCGCTGGGCCGCACAGGTCGCCGGCCTGCTGCGCCCGGGCGGCGTGTTCTTCATCCGCGACGGCCACCCCGCGCTCTACGCCCTCGACGAGACCGCCGACGAGCTCGTCACCCGGTACCGGTACTTCCCGGACGGCACCGCGCAGCAGTGGGACGACGCCGGGACCTACGCCGGCGACGGCACCGTCGCGAACACCCGGACGTTCGAGTGGCCGCACCCGCTGTCCGAGATCGTGAACGCCCTGCTCGGCGCGGGTCTCCGACTCCGCCGCCTCGACGAAGGGCGCACCCTGCCCTGGCGCTTCAGTCCCCGCATGGAGGACACCGGCGACGGTTCGTGGGCGTGGCCGGACGTCGATCGTGACCGGATCCCCCTGACCTACACGATCGTCGCCACCCGCGACTGACGACTCGGGCACTCGCCCGTCCACCTGACGCACGCCTGTACGTTCGTTCATGGACAGGTCGTTCCACCCCGGAGCATTATGCAAGGGCATTGCACAATGCCCTTGCGGAATGTGACCGTCAGGGCTCCACCCGTCGGACGAGGACGTCCGGCCGAGGACAGGAGAACCGTGTGAACCAGAACACCCGCGTGCGATCGGGCCTCGTGGCCACCATCGCCGCCGTCATCGTCGCCGGAGGTTCGCTCGCAGCAGCGCCAGCCCTCGCCGCGACGACCTGCGCGACCACCTGGAGCGCCGGCACCGCCTACAACGGCGGAGCCACCGTCAGCGAGAACGGAACGAACTACACCGCGAACTGGTGGACGCAGGGCGACGACCCGGCGACCCACTCGGGGGCGACGGGCAGCGGCCAGCCCTGGACCTCCGCCGGGGCCTGCACCGGTTCCGGCGGCGGCACCACGCCTCCCGGTGGGGGGACGACGACCCCGGGCACGGGCGGGAGCGGCGGCACCGCCAAGGGACTGGTGTTCAGCCCGTACAAGGACATCACCGTGAACCTCGACTGGAACACGAACGTGATGAACACCGCCGTCACCGGCACCCGCATCCCGGTCGTCGGCTCGAGCAACAGCCTCGTGTCCACCCGCGAGCCCGGTCTCAAGGCGATCACCCTCGCCTTCGCGACCGGCACGTGCGGCAGCGAGAACTGGGGCGGTGTCGCGGCGGATGCCTTCGCGAACGCCAACATCCCGAAGCTCGATGCCGCCGGGGTGGACTACATCGTGAGCACCGGCGGCGCGGCGGGCTCGTTCAAGTGCTCGGGCGCGGCGCTGCAGAACTTCATCGCCCGGTACGCCACCCCGCACATGATCGGCGTCGACTTCGACATCGAGAGCGGCCAGTCCGCCGCGGACGTGCAGAACCTGGTGAGCGCCGCTGCCCTCGCCCAGGCGAAGTACCCGGGCATGCGCTTCTCGTTCACGCTCGCGACCCTGGCCGCCAGCGACGGCTCGTACGGCGGGCTGAACAGCACCGGCGACGCCACCGTGAAGGCGATCAAGGCGTCGACCCTGACGAACTACACGATCAACCTCATGACGATGGACTTCGGCCGCGCGACCGCCGCGAACTGCGTGCTGTCCGGCTCCACCTGCCAGATGGGCAAGTCGGCGATCCAGGCCGTCACGAACCTGCAGCACACGTACGGCATCGCGTCGTCGAAGATCGAGGTCACCCCGATGATCGGCGTCAACGACACCACCGACGAGGTCTTCACCCTCGCCGACGTCGACACCCTGTCCGCCTACGCGAAGGCGAACGGCCTCGCCGGGATCCACTCCTGGTCGCTCGACCGGGACACGCCCTGCGCCTCGACCACGGCGTCGCCGACCTGCAGCTCCGTCCCGAGCGCACCGGCGCTCGCCTGGACGGACCGGTTCCTCGCCGACCTGCGGTAGCTGACTGGCGGTAGTCAGCACCACAGGAAGACGGGAGGCCCGGTGCCAGCTGGCACCGGGCCTCCCGTCCGCCGTGTGGTCACGTGACGGGCGTCAGGTCGCTTCCGCGTCGAAGGGTGGCGCTTCCCCCACGGCCAGTGGCACGACGGGAGCCGTCGCACGCACCTTTGACGCGGTCACCTGCGCGGTCTGGACCGCTGCGGCGCTGCTGGCGCCGCCGGAGTCGAGGAGTGCATCGCGGATGATCCGGCGGGGGTCGTACTGTCGCGGGTCGAGCTTCTGCCACTCGATGTCGTCGAACTCTGGGCCCATCTCGTCGCGCATCCGCTCCTTCGCGGTGTCGGCGAACCGGCGGACGGCCTTCACGAACTCGGCCAGTTTCTGGGCGTACATCGGCAGGCGCTGGGGCCCGAGCAAGAGCACGGCAATGATCCCGATGATCAGGATCTTGTCGAGCGGGATGTTCACGTGAGCGAGCCTAACCCGTGCGGCTCGGATGCACCCCTAGAGTTGTCATCCGAACGGAGTGTGCGTGTCAGAGAAAGAGTCGAACTGGAAGTTCGCCGAGGACATCGTCTCGGAGTCCGAGGCGATCGCCCGCGCTCGTGAGCACTCCCTGGAGCTCGGTGTCGAGGCGATCTCGCCCGCGATCGGCGCGCAGATCGGCGTCATCGCTGCAGCGTCCCGAGCCACGAGCATCATCGAGATCGGGACGGGCCTGGGAGTCTCCGGGCTGTACCTGCTCGGCGGCGCGCCGGACGCGACCCTGACCACGATCGACGTCGAGGTCGACCACCAGCAGTTCGCCCGTGACGCCTACATCAGCGCCGGCACCGCCCCCGCCCGGATCCGGCTCATCCCGGGCCGCGCGAACCAGGTGCTCCCCCGGATGAACGAGGCGTCGTACGACGTCGTCCTGGTCGACGCCGACCCCGAGCACGTCATCGAGTACGTCGAACACGGACTGCGGCTCGCGCGCCTCGGCGGGACCGTCCTGGTGCCGCACGCACTGTGGCGCGGACGCGTGGCCGATCCCGTCAAGCGGGACCGGGCGACCACCGACTTCCGGCTGCTGCTCACCGAGGTGTCGACGTCGGGCGCGGTGCGGAGTGCGCTCTCGCCGGCGGGCGACGGGCTGCTGCAGCTGACGAAGGTCACCGCGTAGCGCACGCTGCGTCACCCTCGCCGTCGGTCACTCGAGGTGCCGGAGGTACCGCTCGGGTGATTCGAGGAACGAGCGCTGGTTGCGCACCAGGTCGAGCTCTTCCCACTCGGTGCGCCGGAACCCCCACTCGCCGACCTCGTGGATCGTCGCGCCCGGGAACGCCGCCAGCACCGGCGAGTGCGTCGAGAGCACGACCTGTCCGACCCCGCTGTCGACGATCGACCGCAGCAGCGCGATGAGCGTCAGGCACCCGGAGAAGGACAGCGCCGACTCGGGTTCGTCGAGGATCCAGAGTCCCGGCCACTGCGCGCGGTCGATGACGAAGTCGAGGAACGCCTCCCCGTGGCTGCGTTCGTGGAACACCGGCTCCGGGCGGGAGTGGTTCGGGTGGTCCTCGAGGTAGGTGAAGAAGCCGTGCATGGTCTCGGCGCGCAGGAAGAAGCCGCCGCGGGGCGCACCGAAGTCACGGCGGAGGACGATGTGCTCCCACAGGTCCGACTCGGACGGACGCGTCGAGTGGTTCGCCAGGGTGGAGCCGCCCTCCGGTGACATCCCGAAGCGGAGCGCGATGGCCTCGATCAGGGTCGACTTGCCGACACCGTTGTCGCCGACGAACACCGTCACGGGGTCGAGGTCGAGCCCCTCGTCGAGCAGCTGCCGCACCGGGGGCAGCGTCGCCGGCCAGACGTCGCGCGGCATCGGGTCCGGGTCGCAGTACTCCTCGACGCGGCGGATCGGCATGTGGGTCCTCGGCACCACGCCATCCTGCCGGACGCAGACGACGGGCCCGGCGCGTACACGCTCCGGGCCCGTCGTTCTGGTGCTTTCGACTACGAGGCCGAGACGACCTCAGCGAGTGCGTCATGGAGTTCCTTGGCCTCGGCATCGTTGACCGAGACGACCAGGCGGCCTCCTCCTTCGAGCGGAACCCGCACGATGATGAGTCGACCCTCCTTAACAGCCTCCATCGGCCCGTCACCGGTCCTCGGCTTCATGGCTGCCATCAGATGTCCCCTTTCGTGCAGTACATGCCCGCTCATTATCTCGTATTGATGGGGCAACTGCGAAACCGCCCAGGTTGGGGGTGTCGGATCGGCGGATCTTCGCGGGTTGCGTTCGTAACCTTGGCGGATGCCGAACATCCGCTCCACGCGCCGTCAGTCCCCCAGCGGACGACCCGAGCGGGCCGCGCGGTCCGCGCGGTCCGACGACGCCGTGCCCGCCGGATTGCGGATCGGCGCGGCGTTCACCTGGCGCATCCTCGTCGTGGGTGCCGGGCTCGCGGTCCTCGTGGCCCTGGTCGTGCTGCTGCAGGACATCGTGGTGCCGTTCCTCATCGCGCTGCTGGTCTGCGCGCTGCTCATGCCGATGTCGTCGTTCCTGCAGCGGCACCGGTGGCCGAAGTGGACGGCGGTGCTGTCGAGCCTGGTGGCCCTGGTGCTGGCACTCGGCGGCCTCGCGCTGCTCGTCACCGAGCAGGTGCGGTCCGACCTGCCGTCCCTCGAACGCCGACTCCACCACAGCGTGCAGTCGCTCCGGACCCTGCTCGACAGCGAGCCGTTCGGGATCACGGCGAAGGACGTCGACGGATGGGTGTCGAACGGCTTCGACTACCTGCAGGCGCACGCCTCGACGATCCTGTCCGGGTTCCAGGCCGCCGGGACCGGCGCCGTCCACGTGCTGGAGGGGCTCTTCATCATCGTGTTCACGACGCTGTTCGTGCTCATCGACGGTCCGCGCATCTGGGGTTGGGTCGTCCGGCTCTTCCCGCGCCGTGCCCGCGCACGCATCGACGTCGCCGGGCACGCCGGCTGGAAGACCCTGACGAGCTTCATCCGGGTCCAGCTGGTGGTCGCCGTCACCGACGCCCTCGGTGTGACCATCGGCGCGCTCGCCCTGCAGATCCCCCTGGCGATCCCCATCGGCGTCATCGTGTTCTTCGGTGCGTTCGTCCCCGTCGTCGGCGCGGTCGTCGCCGGTGCGGTCGCGGTGCTCATCGCCCTGGTGTTCAACGGGTGGGTGCCCGCGCTGGTGATGCTCGGGATCGTGGTCGTGGTGCAGCAGCTCGAGAGCCACGTGCTGCACCCGTTCCTGACGGGCACCGCCGTGAAGGTGCACCCGCTCGGGGTCGTCCTCGGGGTCACGGCGGGCACGACGATCGCCGGAGTCGTCGGCGCGTTCTTCGCCGTGCCGTTCATCGCCACCGTCAACGCGATGGTCGTGGCGGCGGCGAACTGGCGGCCGGGTGACCCCGAACCGATGTCAGCGACGGTGCCGAAGCGCGAGCGGAGCGGCCCCGCTGCACGACTCCTGGCTCGCGCCCAGGCCCGGGAGCGCCGCGCCGATCACGGCGGGGTCCAGTCGTAGCCGTCGATCCACCAGCAGGAGTACAGCCAGACCCACTGCAATCCGACGAAGGCCACCACGACGGCCACCCGGTACACGCGTGACCGCGGCAGCGCCACGATGCCGAGCAGCGGGGCGATCGGCACCAGGATCCGCCACGTGCTCGACTGCGGGAAGAACACGGCGAGCAGGTACACGACGTAGGCGATGCCCCAGAGCCGCAGCTCGATCCCGATCCGACGTGCCGCGGGCATGCAGACGAACGCCGCGAAGCCGACGACCACGGCGGCCAGCAGGATCCCGCCGGCCGGCTGGTGGAACCACCAGCCGAAGCCCTGGATCCACGGCGCGAACGGTACGAGTTCCTGCCACCCGATGTACGACGACCGCCAGGCGAGCTCGGTGTCGGTGTACGCCTTCGGCACCCCGGTGACGGCCCAGGCGATCGCCGGCCACGCCAGGCCCACCAACCCGGACACCACCGCGACCACGGCGGGCGGCACGAGCCGGCGCAGGGTGAGCGGCTCCGACGACCGCACCCACGCGGGCCGGATCGCCCATGCGCCGACGAACAGGACGACGAGCAACGAGAAGGCGAGCCCGGTCGGCCGCGTCATGCCGAGCAGCAGCACGACGGGCAGCATCGTCCACCACCGCCGGTCGACCATGAGCAGGAGCGCGACGAGCAGCAGGAACAGCCCCATCGACTCGGCGTACGCCACCTGGAACATCGCCGACACGGGCGCGACGCAGAACAGCACGGTGGCGAAGGTCGCCCGGGCCGGGTCGAGGAAGCGCCCCATCAGGCGGCGGAACACGAGCGCAGCGCCGAGTCCGGCGAGCAAGGACACCGACACCGCGACGAGTTCGAACGACGCACCGGTCAGCAGCATGAGGCCGCGCACCAGGAACGGGTACGCGGGCATGAACGCCCACGCGTTCTCGGTCACGTGCCCTGCCGCGTCGACGGGCAGGGTCGACGGGTAGCCACCGGTCGCGATCACGCGGTACCAGGCACCGTCCCAGATGGACGCGAACGACAGGTACGTCGGGTGCTGGACGGTGAACGAGTTCGCTGCTTGCACGCTCGCGAACGCCTGCATCATCAGTCCGGTGACGAACCGTGCGAGCACGTAGACGACCGTGATGCGGACCCACCACGGCACGACCCGGTACCGGGCGCGCCAGCGGGTGCGTGCAGGGGTCGGCCGGGGGACCCCGGCCGTCGTCAGGCCGTCAGCCACCGACGGAGGCCGGCCTCGACCGCGGTGATCTGCGCGACCGGGACCTGCTCGTCGTCGTGGTGGGCGAAGACGGGTTCACCGGGGCCGTAGTTGACCGCGGGCACGCCGAGTGCCGAGAAGCGCGCGACGTCGGTCCAGCCGTACTTCGGACGGGGCTCCGGACCGCCGACCGCGGCCACGAAGTCCTGCGCGAGCGGGGCGTCGAGACCCGGTCGGGCACCGGCGGCGAGGTCGACGATCGTGACCTCGTACCCGTCGAAGAGCTCGCGGATGTGGGCAACGGCCTCGTCGGCGGAACGCGAGGGCGCGAAGCGGTAGTTCACGTGCACCATCGCCTCGTCCGGGATGATGTTGCCCGCGATGCCGCCGCTGATGCCGACGGCGTTCAGGCCCTCGCGGTACTCGAGCCCGTCGACCGTGACCGTGCGGGGCTCGTAGGCGGCCAGGGTCGCCAGGATCGGTGCCGTCTTGTGGATCGCGTTGTCGCCGATCCAGCTGCGGGCGCTGTGCGAGCGCTTGCCGAACGTGCGGATCTCGGCGCGGAGGTTGCCGTTGCAGCCACCCTCGATCTGCGCGCCGGACGGCTCCCCCAGGATCGCGAAGTCGGCCGCCAGCAGCTCCGGACGGGTCCGGGCCAGACGACCGAGGCCGTTCAGCAGGTCGCTGACCTCCTCGTGGTCGTACCAGACCCAGGTGACGTCGACGGAGGGCTCGACCAGGTCGTACGCGAGCTTGAGCTGGACCGCGCAGCCGGCCTTCATGTCCACGGTGCCGCGACCCCAGAGGATCTCGGTGCCGTCCTCGGCGGTGCGGAACTCGGTCGGCAGGTTGTCGTTGAGCGGCACGGTGTCGATGTGCCCGGCGATCACGACGCGGCGCTCGCGCCCGAGGTTCGTGCGTGCCACGATCGCGTCACCGTCGCGGATCACCTCGAGGTGCGACAGCGGCGTGAGCACCGCCTCGATCGCGTCGGCGAGGGCCTGCTCGTTCCCCGACACCGATTCGATGTCGCAGATGGCACGGGTGATGTCGATGGACGAGGCGGTGAGGTCGAGCTGCTCCGGCATGCGGTCACCTTATCGGCCGCCGCTTGCGTCGCGCTGGCCGACGGCACGGCGGTCCGGGAGGCACGGTGCCGGTCCGCAGCGTCCGTCCGGTCGGTCCGGTGCTCGCGTCCAAGGCGTCGGTACCCTGGTGCGGTGACCGACACGACCGCTGCCACCGACCCGACCGCCGCCGACCGCCCGACGCACGCCTGGGGCCACGGCCTCGCGACGATCGCCGCCGACGGCACGACGCTCGACACCTGGTACCCGGAGACGCACCTCGGCGCGCTGCCGACCGACGCGGAGTTCCCCGCGGAACTGCAGGTGCACGTGGGTGACGACCCCCGCCGCGAGGTCCGGATCGAGGCCGTCACCACCGAGGTCACCATCGACGCCGCACCGACCAGCACCGAGGACGCGTACCTGCGCCTGCACCTGCTCAGCCACCTGCACGTGCGTCCGAACACCATCAACCTCGACGGGGTCTTCGGCTTCCTGCCGATCGTCGCGTGGACGAACGCCGGGCCGGTGCACCCGGAGACCCTGACCCGACTGCGCCCGTCGCTGCAGCGCGCGGGCATCGCCGTGCACGCCATCGACAAGTTCCCACGCCTGCTGGACTACGTCGTGCCCGACCGCGTCCGCATCGGCGACGCCAACCGCGTCCGCCTCGGCGCGCACCTGGCGCCGGGCACGACCGTCATGCACGAGGGCTTCGTGAACTTCAACGCAGGCACCCTCGGCGACGCCATGATCGAGGGCCGTGTCTCGCAGGGCGTCGTCGTCGGACACGGCACCGACATCGGCGGCGGGGCGTCCATCATGGGCACGCTCTCCGGCGGTGGCACGCACCGGGTCTCCCTCGGCGACCGCGCACTGCTTGGCGCGAACGCGGGCCTCGGCATCTCGCTCGGCGACGACTCCGTGATCGAGGCCGGTCTGTACGTCACGGCCGGCACGAAGGTCGTCCTGGTCGGTGCCGTCCCGAACCCGGACGGCACGCCGAAGACCGTCAAGGCGGCGGAGCTCTCCGGCGCCCCGAACGTCCTGTTCCGCCGCAACAGCCTGTCCGGTGCGGTCGAGGCCCTGCAGCGCGCGGGCGAGGGCATCCAGCTCAACACCGCGCTGCACGCGTAGTCATCCTCTGGATACCGGCTCGATCGCCTGATATGTGACCTCTTGTGCTTCACACATCGTCGCCCCTACGGTGGGATCGGCGCCGCACTGTCGCGACGTCTCGAGATCTAGGGGAAGAAGATGTCACTTCGCACCACCGGTACGGCGATCGGATCAGCTGTCGCAATCATCACGTCGAGCGTGCTCATCGCTCCGTCTGCACACGCAGAGGGCCGCGCAGTACTGAGGAGCACGGCCGAGCCCTCGATGTCGCAACCGCTGGCGAACATCACGTCAGAGCAGCTCGACGTCGCCGTTGCTGAAGCCCGCGCAGGCGGGTACGTCGCCGACGAGCGCGTCGGGAGCGACGGCGCGCGCACGACGACCGTCGAGCTCGGAGACGGCTTCTCGTTCGACCTCGTGCGGAGCGATCCCCGAGCGCGTCTGGGTGCGGGCAGCGACGAGTACGGAACGTACGTCTCCTTCAACGCGACTGATCAATCCGCGATCATCAGCGGTGCCGGCTGGGCACTCGGCGCGGCCGTCTGCGCGATCAGCGCGGGGACGTTCTGCGTGGTGGCCGGAGCGATCATCGCCGCCGCGACGTGGGCGGTGACCACCAACGGGATCCGATGCGGATCGAAGTCACTCCGCGTCTACCCCTTCAACGGTTCACGGAACCCTCGTTGTGTGTGAGACCAGAACAGATCGGAGCGAATCGATGCGCGTACTCGTCGCGATCGTCGTCAGCATCTGCTTGGTCGCCTTCGGCGTCGTCATCACGACGTCGCCGGCGACGGCCGGACTGTGGACGAGCAACGCTCTGGGTGCTGTCGCGCTCTTCGCGGCCATCCTGCTCACCGGGACCGCGATTCGCCGCCACCGCAAGCGGCCCTGAGCCCGAGGCGTCAGCGAGGAGGCGACGGGCTCAGCGTGCCCCCGTTGCGGAAGTGAGGCACGGTGCCAGCTGGCACCGTGCCTCCTGTCCGTCACCGAGCGCGTCAGCGCGTGGGGAGATCCCGCTTCGGGGCACCCACGTAGAGCTGCTGCGGGCGGCCGATCTTGTTGAGCGGGTCGTTGTTCAGCTCGCGCCACTGCGCGATCCAGCCGGGCAGGCGGCCGATCGCGAACAGCACCGTGAACATGCGCGGCGGGAAGCCCATCGCCTTGTAGATGATGCCGGTGTAGAAGTCGACGTTCGGGTAGAGCTTGCGGTCGATGAAGTACTGGTCGCTCAGCGCGATCTGTTCGAGCTCCTTCGCGATGTCGAGCAGGTCGTCCTGCACGCCGAGGGACTCGAGGACCTCGTCCGCCGACTCCTTGACGAGCTTCGCGCGGGGGTCGTAGTTCTTGTAGACGCGGTGTCCGAAGCCCATGAGCTTCACGCCGCGTTCCTTGTTCTTCACCCGCTCGACGAAGCGCTGCACGGGCTCGCCGGAGTCCTTGATCTGCTGCAGCATCTCGAGCACGGCCTCGTTCGCGCCGCCGTGCAGCGGGCCGTACAGGGCGTTGATGCCGGCGGAGATCGACGCGAACATGTTCGCCTTCGTCGAGCCGACCATGCGCACCGTCGCCGTGGAGGCGTTCTGCTCGTGGTCCTCGTGCAGGATGAGGAGCCGGTCGAGGGCCTTCGACAGCACCGGGTTCGGCTGGTACGTCTCGGCCATGGTGCCGAAGTTCAGGCGCAGGAAGTTGTCGACGAACGACAGACCGTTGTCCGGGTACAGGAACGCCTGGCCGATGGACTTCTTGTGCGCGTAGGCGGCGATCACCGGCAGCTTCGCGAGCAGCCGCACGGTCTGCAGTTCGACCTTCTCCGGGTCGTCGACGTCCATGTCGTCCTCGTAGTACGTCGACAGGGCGCTGACGGCGCTGGACAGCACGGACATCGGGTGCGCCGAGTGTGGGAGCGCGTCGAACAGGCGACGGAGGTCCTCGTGCAGCAGGGTGTGCCGACGGATGCGGGCGTCGAAGTCGGCGAGCTCGGACTCGCTGGGCAGCTCGCCGTAGATCAGGAGCCACGCGACCTCGAGGAACGTGCAGTTCGACGCGACCTGGTCGATCGGGTAGCCGCGGTACCGCAGGATGCCCTGGTCGCCGTCGATGTACGTGATGGCGCTCTTGGTGGACCCGGTGTTCACGAACCCGTAGTCGAGCGTGTTCATGCCGGTCTGCTTCTTGAACGTCGAGATGTCCATCGTGGACGCGCCGTCGACGCTCGGCAGGATCGGGAACTCCGCGCTGCCACCCGGGTACGTCAGCGTCGCGGTCTCGCCCGTCTGTTCGGCGGCGGGACTCACGGGCACGGGCGTCGTGGGCGGTGTGGCCGTCTTCTGAGCGTCGTTGGCAGTGTCAGTCACGATGACAGCCTAATCGCGGCGTCTGTCGCTCGTGCACACCTCGGAGGTCACGACTTGGTGGGAACCACCGATTGCGCTCCGGGCTGGGCGGTGCCGAGCCGTCGGCTGCTAGCGAGCCGCTGTGCCGCAGCCGCGATGCGCTCGTCGGTCGCCGTCAGGGCCACCCGGACGTGCTGTCCCCCGGCCACACCGTAGAACGTGCCCGGCGCGACGAGGATCCCGCGGTCGGCCAACCACGACACGGTGTCGAGCGCGGGTTCGCCGCGGGTCGCCCACAGGTACAGCCCGGCCTCGCTGTGGTCGATGCGGAAGCCGGCACCCTCGAGTGCCCGTCGGAGCATGTTCCGGCGCGCACGGTAGCGGGCCTTCTGCTGCTGCACGTGGGTCTGGTCCGCGAGCGCCACGATCATGGCTTCCTGCACGGGCAGGGGCGGCATGAGCCCGGCGTGCTTCCGGACGGCGAGCACGTCGGCCAGGATCTCGGCGTCACCGGCGACGAAGGCCGCGCGGTACCCGGCCAGGTTCGACTGCTTCGACAGCGAGTACACGCTGAGCACGCCGTCGACCGAGTCGCCGACGACACGGGGGTCGAGGATCGTCGGGGTCGGGGTGGTCGCGTACTCCGGGTCCCATCCGAGCTCGGCGTAGCACTCGTCGCCGACGATCACGGCGCCGAGCTCACGGGCCCGGGCGACCGCGACGCGCAGGTCGTCGATCGAGAGCACGCGGCCGTCGGGGTTGCCGGGTGAGTTCAGCCACACCAGCTTCGTCGTCGACGGCCACGCCGCCGGGTCGTCCGAGGCGAGCGCGTCCGCGCCGACCAGGGCGGCCCCGAGTTCGTAGGTCGGGTAGGCGGCCGCCGGGAACACCACGGTGTCGCCGTCGCCGATGCCGAGCCAGAGCGCCAGCCCGGCGATGAACTCCTTCGAGCCGATCGTCGGCAGCGTGTGCGCCTCGGTCAGGGTCACCCCGTGTCGGCGGCCGTACCAGTCGGCGATGGCCTGCCGCAGGGCCGGGGTGCCGGCGACCTGCGGGTAGGCGTGCGCGTCGGTGGCGTCGGCGAGTGCCCGTCGGACGACCTCGGGCGTGGGGTCGACGGGCGAACCGACGCTGAGGTCGACGATGCCGCCCTCGTACTCCGCCGCACGCTGCTTGAACGGGACGAGCTGGTCCCAGGGGAAGTCGGGCAGGTCGAGCGCCACGTGCGTGTCCGGCTCAGCCGCGGGGCGGTTCGGCCATGACGACCGGGTGGTCCTTGTGGATCACACCGACCTTCGCGGCACCACCGGGCGAGCCGACCTCTTGGAAGAACTCGACGTTGGCCTTGTAGTAGTCGGCCCACTCGTCGGGCAGGTCGTCCTCGTAGTAGATGGCCTCGACCGGGCAGACCGGCTCGCACGCACCACAGTCGACGCACTCGTCGGGGTGGATGTACAGCGACCGGTCGCCCTCGTAGATGCAGTCGACGGGGCATTCGTCGATGCAGGCGCGGTCCTTGACGTCGACACAGGGCTGGGCGATCACGTAGGTCACGGTTCGGGTGCTCCCTTCGACGAGCGGGTTCGAGTCTACTCGCGGCCCGGGGCCGTCCGGGACCGCAGCCCCGACAGGTCCGGCCACGCGAGCACCAGGGCGGCGATGACGGCGGGTGCGAACGTCCAGACGTACCCGGCGGCGTTCGCCAGTACGAGCGGCGAGCCCTGCCCACCGACCGAGACGAGCACCTGCGTGGCGACGAGGATGCCGATGCCGATCGCGGCGACCATGGCCCGCGACCGGTACAGCAGCCGGATGCCCACCGTGAGCCCGACCACGAGCAGCGTGGTGATCACCATGCCGATCGGGAACGCGGCGGCACCGATGGTCTGCTGGTGCGTCACCGTGCCGAGTCCACCGGTGACGAGCCCGAGCACGAGCGCGACGGCGACCGCCGCGACCTTGCCCTGGCCGGACATCTCGGCGTAGGTCTGCGGTGCCGGGGGCTGCGGGTCGGCGTCGTGCCGGAAGGCCTCGACCGCGGGGGCGTGCTGGCGGACGCCGTGCGGCATCACCCACGACAGCGCCGTCGGGTCGGCGGGGTCCACCGGGTCGACCGTCACCTGCGAGCGGTACTGCTCGACGGCGGCGCGCACCTTCGCCCGCACCGGCAGGACGTCGACGGTGACGTCGGCCTCTGCGTCGTCCGGGGCGACGATCATCGAGAACGCGACCTCTTCCGCCCGGGCCGCGTACCGGGCGGCGTGGTGCACGCGCACGTGGTCGGGGTGTCCGTACCCGCCGTCGTCGGCGTAGCTCACGACCGCGTCCGCCCCGGTGGAGCGGATCGCGGCACGGACGTCGTCGACGACCTCGCCGAGGTCTGCGGCGGTCAGCGAGTCGGCGGGGGCGTCGGCGGCGGCGATCGCCCGGCCGTCCGGTCCCCACTGCATGCCGGAGTCGACGTACCGGCGTTCCGGCAGGTCGGTCGGACGCGCCCCGTGACCGCCGAGCCACAGGTGCACGGGGCCGCCGAGGGCCGCGAGCGCCGCGTCGATCTCGGTCTCGCGGTGTGCGGCGACGCGCTGCGCGTCACCGGCGAGGGGCGCGAGGCGCTCGGTGAGCATCTCGCCGCGCTCACCACGGGTCGCCGTCAACACGGTGACCTCGGCGCCGAGCTCGAGCAGGGTGGCGATCGTCCCACCGGACGACAGGGTCTCGTCGTCGGGGTGGGCGTGCACGAACAGGACGCGCTCGGGGCGCGTGACGGAGGCCTTCGACATCGCCCCCAAGGGTACGGGACTAGCGGGCCGTGACGATGTAGGTCGCGGTGACGCCGTCGTCGCCGTCCGAGAACGTGAGCACGACGCGGTACCCGTCGCTGCGGAACATCCCGAACGCACTCGACGAGTCGGCGCGCTTCGCCGACTCGGTGTACCCGGCGTCGGCGAGCTGCTGGGCAGCGGCGGTGAAGTCGTCGACCGACCCGGCACGCACCTGCACGACCCACCCGGAGCCGTTCGGTCCCGCTCCCCCGCCGAGCACCGTGCCGTCGACGAGCGGCACGTCGGACGACGGGAAGCCGTCGGGGACCTTGCCGTCGGAGGTCACGTTCGCGCCCTTGAGCGCCGTGTCGAGCGCGCCGTCGATGCCGCCCGCGACCGAGGACATGCCGTCCTGGATCGCCTTGCCGTCGATGCCGGCGACGCCGTCCGCGACCGTCGAGGCGACCGAGGACCCGAGGTTCGTCGCCTGCTTCACGGAGTCGGACGAGCAGCCGGTGAGTCCGGCCAGGGCGATGCCGGCGGCGACGGCGGCGATCAGCGGGGTACGGAGGGAACGCATGCGCCGACGGTAACGGGTGAGCCGGGAGGCACGGCGCGAGTTGGCTGTGAACGTCCTGTCCCCGGACCGGTCACCCGCGCGGCGGGGCCGCCCCGCGCCTCCCGTCCGTCAGGCGACGTAGGCGCGCGTCGCGGCGACCAGTGCGTCGACGCCCACCGGGATCGCGGTCTCGGCCTGCGGGGCGTAGAACGGCGAGTGGTTGCTCGGGATGTCCTCGCCACGGCGGAACAGCTCCGGGTCGGTGATGCCCGTGAACCAGTACACGAGCGGGACGCCCGCCGCCGTCGCGAGCTGACCGACGTCCTCCGACGCCATCGCCAGCCCGATCTCGAGCTCGCGCGCTCCCGGCACGGCAGCGCTCACGGCCGCGAACACCCGAGCGGCGGACTCGGCGTCGTTCACCGTCACCTCGGCGCCCGGCGACCGCACGATCGTCGGCTCGGGCAGGCCACCGGCGTCGCTCTCCGCCCGGACGATCCGCTCGATCGACGCGATGATCCGCGCGCGGGTCTCCTCGTTGCGGGCACGCGTCGAGATCTCGATGACGGCCTGGTCGGGGATGATGTTGGCGCGGGTGCCGGCGTGGAAGCTGCCGACGGTGACGACCCCGGCGTCGCTCGGCGAGACCTCGCGCGACACGACGGTCTGCAGCCGGACGACGGCGGACGCGGCGGTGACGACCGGGTCGAGGGACGCCTGCGGTGCGGAACCGTGGGCCCCGCGGCCGTTGAACGTGACCGTCAGTCGGTCGCTCGACGCCATCACCGGACCGGAACCGATCGCGACGATGCCGACCGGCGCCGGAGCCGAGTGCTGACCGAGCACCACGTCGGGCTTCGGGAACCGGTCGACCAGGCCGTCCTCGACCATCGCGCGGGCGCCGGAGATGACTTCCTCGGCCGGCTGGAAGACCGCCACGACCGTGCCGTGCCAGTCGCCCGTGGTCGCCGCCAGGCGCTCGAGCGTGCCGAGCAGCCAGGTGACGTGGATGTCGTGGCCGCAGGCGTGCATCGTCGGGACGTCGTTGCCGTCCTCGTCGGTACCGCGGTGCTGGCTGGCGAAGGGCAGACCCGTGCGCTCCTGGACCGGCAGGCCGTCCATGTCGGCGCGGAGCCACACCACCGGGCCCTCGCCGTTCGCCAGCACGCCGACGACCCCGGTGCCGCCGACGCCGGTGGTCACCTCGATGCCACCGATCTCGGCGAGCCGGTCGGCCACGATGCCCGCGGTGCGGTGCTCCTGGAAACCGAGCTCGGGGTGGGCGTGCAGGTCCTGGTACAGCGAGAGGAGGTCGAGAGTCACGGCATCCACCGTAACCCCCGACCTCCTCAGGTCGTGCTGTTGCTACGCGTCCTGACGCTTCAGGCGGGCGTACGAGCGCTGGCGGGCCTGCGCGTCGAGCTCGACCTTGCGGATGCGGACGGCGTCGGGGGTGACCTCGACGCACTCGTCCTCGCGCGCGAACTCCAGGCACTCCTCGAGGGAGAGCTGGCGCGACGGCGTCATCGACTCGAAGGAGTCGGCGTTCGCCGAACGCATGTTCGTGAGCTTCTTCTCCTTCGTGATGTTGACGTCCATGTCGTCGGCGCGCGAGTTCTCGCCGATGACCATGCCCTCGTAGACCTCTTCGGTGGGGTTGACGAAGAACGTCATCCGCTCCTGCAGGTTCGTGATGGCGAACGGCGTGACGACACCCGAGCGGTCGGACACGATCGAGCCGTTGATGCGGGTCTGGATCGGGCCGGCCCACTCGTCGTAGCCGTGCGAGATCGCGTTGGCGATGCCGGTGCCGCGGGTCTCGGTCAGGAACGACGTGCGGAAGCCGATCAGGCCACGCGACGGGACGATGAACTCCATGCGCACCCAGCCGGTGCCGTGGTTCGTCATGTTCTCCATGCGGCCCTTGCGCGCCGCCATGAGCTGCGTGATCGCGCCGAGGTACTCCTCCGGCGTGTCGATCGTCATGTGCTCGTACGGCTCCTGCAGCTTGCCGTTCTCGTCACGCTTCGTGACGACCTGCGGCTTGCCGACGGTGAGCTCGAAGCCCTCACGACGCATCTGCTCGACCAGGATGGCGAGCGCGAGCTCACCACGGCCCTGGACCTCCCACGCATCGGGGCGACCGATGTCGAGGACCTTGAGCGAGACGTTGCCGATGAGCTCGCGGTCGAGGCGCTCCTTGACCATGCGGGCGGTCAGCTTGTGGCCCTTGACCTTGCCGACGAGCGGGCTGGTGTTCGTGCCGATCGTCATCGAGATCGCCGGGTCGTCGACCGTGATGGTCGGCAGCGGACGGACGTCCTCGGGGTCGGTCAGCGTCTCACCGATGGTGATCGTGTCGAAGCCGGCGACGGCGACGATGTCACCGGGGCCCGCCGACTCGGCCGGGTAGCGCTCGAGCGCCTTGGTGATGAGGAGTTCGGTGATGCGGGCGTTCGCGACGGTGCCGTCGCGCTTGACCCACGCGACCGTCTGGCCCTTCTTCATCGTGCCGTGGAAGATGCGCAGCAGCGCGAGGCGACCGAGGAACGGCGACGCGTCGAGGTTGGTGACGTGGGCCTGCAGCGGGTGCTGGTCGTCGTACTTCGGCGCGGGGACGTGCTGCAGGATCGCCTCGAACAGCGGCTCGAGGTCGTCGTTGTCGGGCAGCGAACCGTCGGCCGGCTTGTTGCGCGACGCGGCACCGGCACGGCCCGAGGCGTAGACCACGGGGACGTCGAGGATCGCATCGAGGTCGAGGTCGTCGACCTCGTCCGACAGGTCGGACGCCAGGCCGAGGAGCAGGTCCTGCGACTCGGAGACGACCTCGTCGATGCGGGAGTCCGGGCGGTCCGTCTTGTTGACGAGCAGGATCACCGGGAGCTTGGCGGCGAGCGCCTTGCGGAGCACGAAGCGCGTCTGGGGCAGCGGGCCCTCGGACGCGTCGACCAGCAGCACGACGCCGTCGACCATGGACAGGCCGCGCTCGACCTCGCCACCGAAGTCGGCGTGACCGGGGGTGTCGATCACGTTGATGGTGATGGGGCCGTCCGCGCCGAACTCGGTCGCGTGCTTGCCGTTGTAGAGCACCGACGTGTTCTTCGCGAGGATCGTGATGCCCTTCTCGCGCTCGAGGTCGTTCGAGTCCATCATGCGGTCTTCGCCCTCGAAGTGGGCGTCGAACGAGTTGGTCTGCGTGAGCATCGCGTCGACGAGGGTGGTCTTGCCGTGGTCGACGTGTGCCACGATGGCGACGTTGCGCAGGTCGGACCGGGTGGCGAGCGCCATACAGGACATCCTTCAATTTCTGGGAGAGTGTCGGGCCAGTGATTCAGCACCGCACCCGTGGGCAGAACGCCCGACACGCCAGTCTACCGGTAGTTCGCAACCGACAGGAGTACTCCGCATGAGCCGACGGCGAACGTGGGCCGAGATCACGATCGTGTTGCTCCTGTCGCTGGGTGCGAGCGCGCTGTACTCGATCCTGCAGATCATCGACGACCTGTCGCAGACGACCCCGCTCGGTGAGCAGTCGACGGCGCTCAACACGTCGACGACGACGGTGCAGTACGTCGACCTGGCCCGGCAGTTGCTCGGCATCGCGGTGGACCTGGCGCCGGTCGCGCTCGTCTGCTTCCTGCTGTGGAGCACCTCGCGCCCGCACCTGGCTCGGCTCGGCATCGACCGCTTCCGCGTGAAGCCCGACCTGGGCGGCCCGGCGCTCATCGCACTCTGCATCGGGATCCCGGGGCTCGCCCTCTACTTCGCCGGGCGCGCCCTCGGCATCACGGTGGACGTCGACCCGGCCGCCCTGAACTCCTACTGGTGGACGGTGCCGGTCCTGCTGCTGTCGGCGATCCGCTCCGGCCTGCAGGAAGAGGTGATCGTGATCGGGTACCTCTACGCCCGGCTCGGTGAACTCGGGTGGGGCCGTTGGCAGGTGATCCTGTCGACGGCACTGCTGCGCGGCAGCTACCACCTGTACCAGGGCTTCGGCGCGTTCGTCGGCAACGCCGTGATGGGCATCGTGTTCGGCTGGATCTACACGAAGTGGGGCCGACTGATGCCCCTGATCGTCACGCACTGCCTGCTCGACGCCGCAGTGTTCATCGGCTACCCCTGGGTCGCGAACGCGTTCCCCCAGCTGTTCTCCTAGACGCACCCCTACCGTGAGCACATGAGCATCCCCGAGGTCGGCGAGTCCGCGCCGACGTTCACCCTGCCGGGCATGATCGTCCGCGACGGGGTACGGACCGACGACGAGTACGACCTGTCGTCGGAGATCGGC
This sequence comes from Curtobacterium sp. ABR8, assembly GCF_057812125.1. Lineage (NCBI taxonomy): Bacteria > Bacillati > Actinomycetota > Actinomycetes > Micrococcales > Microbacteriaceae > Curtobacterium > Curtobacterium sp. ABR8. Next base: position 1,139,474 of record NZ_CM173818.1, on the reverse strand, counting down.
CGGACCGTGGTGCTCGCCTTCTACCCCGGCGACGCGACGGCCGTGTGCACCGCACAGCTCTGCAGCTACCAGGCCGAGCTCGACGAGTTCGACGACCTCGGCGCCGTGGTGTGGGGCATCAGCCCGCAGGCGCTCGACTCGCACGAGACGTTCGCGCGCGGTTCCTCGCTCACGTTCCCCCTGCTGAGCGACACCGCCGGCTCGGTGATCCGCGACTACGGCGTGCGTGCGCCGGGGATCGGACTGCGCCGGTCGGTGTTCGTGATCGGCCCGGACGGGGTCGTGCGCTGGCGGCACGTCGGCCTGGTCGGCCTCCGGTTCCCGAAGGCCGAGACGATCCGCGAACAGATCGAACTGCTCGTCTCGTGACCGGATCCCGCGGCTGACGCCGTTCCCGGCGTGGGGGTTTCCCGAATCCGTCGCCATGGGGTATTGACACCCGAACTGGGGGCGACGACCATTGTCGGCACGAGAGGTCCGAACAGGATCCGCCTCCCCGGGGAATCGGGTCGTCCGGAGATACGCGCTGGTGTGTCACACCCGCTCCCCGGGCGTTCCCGGGGAGGCATCTCGTAACCTCGTCCGGTGCACACCACCATCGTCGCCCCGGGTCTTCGCCGCCTCGCCCTCGTCCTCTGGGTCGTCGCGGTGGCGCTCGTCCCCCTGGCGCTGCTCGGTGGCAGCAACCCCTGGCTCGTGCCGATCCCGAGCATCTGCATCGCGTTCGTGGCCTGGGCCGCGCTCTGGCGTCCGCGCATCGAGCTGACGCCCGAGCACCTGCGGATCGTGGACGTCCGCCGCACCAGCACCTACACGTGGTCGCGCGTCACCGAGGTGCGCACCAAGTACGGCATCGAGGTCGTCTCGAGCGAGGGCGTCCGCCGCGTGTGGATCGCGACCCGCCCGACCGCGCGGCTCACCGCGCAGGTCCAGGGCCGACCGGGAGGCCCGGATCACCTCGACGTCGACGCTGCGGCCGCGCTGGTGCTGGCCCTCGTGCCCGCACCGGCACCGCAGGACGGCCCGCCTCCGGCGACCGTCGTCGCGGCGCCGATCACCCACCGGGTGCACGGTTGGACGATCCTGGCGTTCGTCGTGCTCGGGATCGCGGCGTCGCTCGCGGCGGCCCGGCTGTAGATCCCGACGTCCACTCCCCCGCCGACGCAGAACGACACCCCCGACGTCGTGCGACGTCGGGGGTGTCGTTGCGGGTCGTGCGACCGCGGGACTACTTGGTGTAGCCCACGTCCTGCCACTTGACCGAGTACTGCTGGAACTGCGCGGGACCGTAGTTCACGAGGTCCTTGCGGACACCCCAGGCGTACGGCTCGGCGAACAGCGGGATGGTGCCGGCGACGGCGACGATCTTCTTGTCGATCGCCTGCGCGTCCTTGATGCGGGCATCGGGGTCGAGCTCGGCGTTCGCCTTGTCCCATGCCGCGCCGAGCGAGTCGTCCGTCACACCGGTGTAGTTCTGGCCGGCGTCGGCGGGGTAGTAGATCGACTTGAGCGACGAGATCGGGAACGGCGTGCCCTGCCACGCGAAGTACGTGGCGTCGAAGTCACGGCCGTCGGTGGTGATGTACTTCGTGAAGAAGTCGTCCGAGGGCACGGTGTCGATCGTGACCTTGAAGCCGGCGAGCTTCGTCTGCTGCTGCACGAGCTGCGCGACGTTCGCCGAGTTCGGGTTGTCCGACGGGATCACGAAGCGGACGTCGAGTTCCTTGCCGCCCTTGGTCGCGTAGCCGTCCGAACCGACCTTCCAGCCGGCGTCCTCGAGCTTCGACTTCGCCTTGTCGGTGCTGTAGCCGTAGACGCTCGTCACGTCGTCCTGGTAGCCGTCCTGACCGGGCAGGTACGTCAGGTTGTTGAGCACGTCACCCGGGCTCTTCACCGGCGACAGGATCGCCTGGGCGAGGACCTTGCGGTTGATGGCCTGCGCGAACGCCTGGCGCACGTCCTGGTCCTTGAAGACGTCCGACGTGCCGTTCAGCGTGATCTGCCGCTGCGTGGTGCCGAGCGAGCGCTCGATCTTCGAGTCCGAGCGCGAGTTCGCCGTCTTGAGGTTGTCGGCGCTGCCGTTCAGGTTGAACGCGTCGAGTTCCTTGTTGCCGTATGCCTGGGCGACACCGTCACGCGAGACCGTCTTGAAGACGATGGTGTCGAGCTTGCCCTCGTCGCCCCACCACTTCGGGTTCTTCTCGAAGGTGAGCACGCCGCCGTTGGCGTCGAAGGACTTCACGATGTACGGGCCACCGGAGACGTAGGTCTTGCCGTCAGCGGCGTACGGACCCTTGGCCCAGGCGGTGTTGAAGTGCTCGGGGGTGTCGACCGCCCAGTACGGGTAGATGGTGCCGAGGACGCTCGCCCAGTCGGCGTTCGTCTTCGAGAACGTCATGATGACGTCGCGCTCGTCCGAGCCCTGCTTGACCGAGTCGACGTCCTCCCACACGTTGGTGGCGAGGGGCGCGAAGGCCTTGTTCGTGCCGTTCAGCGCCTTCCAGTTGGCGATGACGTCCTTCGCGCTGATCGGGGTGCCGTCGGACCACACGGCCTTCGGGTTGATCCTGATCTCGACGGTCTGGGGCGAGTCCTTGGTCAGCTCGACCGAGGTCGCGAAGTCCTTGTTCGCCTCCCACTCACCGTTCTCCTTGAACTGGATGAAGCTCGGCAGGTAGGTCCCGGAGATCGTCTGGTCGTCGACGGTCCCGGAGTCGAGGTTGTTGATCTGGAAGTTCGCCGGTGCGGTGTCGATCGGCAGGGTGATCGACCCGCCGTCCTTGACGTCCGCGCGGTCCGCGACGGTCCAGCCGGTCGACTTCAGCGACGACTCGGCGACTGCGGAGCTGCTGTTGCCCGCCTGTCCACCGCCGGAGCAGCCGGCCAGCACGACGGCCGCAGCCGCAGCGGTGGCCAGCACGGCGATGCCCTTGATCCTCTTTCGCATGGCGAGGATTCCCTTTCGTTGTGGTTCGCGCTCTTCGCGCTGGAACGCGACGACCCCCGCCGCCACGCCTGTTGGTTGAGAACCCTAGTCACATCCGAAGGCACCACAAGGGTTGATGTGGGGAATCGAAACATGCTCGTAACGAATGTTGCATAGCGTCACTTCCGATGTCCCACCCGCCCGCCGCGAACGGCTAACCTGTCGCCACCGACAACGCCGTCCGGACGGATGGCCGCACCCCACGAGGTCCCAGTACATGCTTGCCTTCATCGCAAAGCGGATCGTCAACTACATCGTCCTGACGATCGTGGCGACGACCCTCGGTTACATCCTCGCCAGCACCACGCTGAACCCGGCTGCCCGGTTCCTGGGCCGCAACCCGGCCGTACCGCAGGGCACGATCGACGCGTCCCTGCGGAAGCTCGGCGCGGATCCGGACACCCCGCTGATCGTCCGGACGTGGACCTGGTGGTCGAACCTCGTCACGCACGGGTCGCTCGGCATGAGCACGCGCGGCACCGAGGTCACGGCCGACATCGTCGCCCGCTCCGGGACGAGCCTGCGTTTGCTGGTCATCGGCACGCTGCTCGGCGCGATCCTCGGGGTGCTGCTCGGCGTGTGGAACGCCGTCCGCCAGTACCGCACGTCGGACCAGGTCTCGACGTACCTGTCGTTCGCGGTGCTCGCCACCCCGACCTTCGTCATCGCCGTCGTCCTGATGATCCTGGCGACCGCGATGAACCAGGGCCTCGGCACCCAGGTGATCCGGTTCACGGGTGAGTACACGCCGGGCGTGAACGGGTTCTTCCCGGTGCTCGGCGACCGGCTGATCCACCTGCTGTTACCCACGATCTCGCTGACCATCGGCGCCGTCGCCACGTACTCGCGGTACCAGCGATCCGCGATGCTCGACGTGCTGTCGAACGACTTCATCCGCACCGCGCGCTCGAAGGGCCGGACGCGCGGATCGGCCATCATGCGCCACGGCGTCCGCGTCGCCCTCATCCCGATGTCGACGTTCTTCGCGTACTCGTTCGGGCTGATCCTGACGGGCGCGAGCATCACCGAGCTGGTCTTCAGCTGGCACGGCATGGGCGAGTACTTCGTCCAGGGCATCACCAACAACGACATCAACGCGGCATCGGGCACGATCCTCTTCACGGCGATCCTCGTGCTCATCGCAGGAACCCTCGCGGACCTGCTCTACGCCGCGCTCGACCCGCGAGTGAGGGTGTGACCCGTGTCTGTTCTCGACCCGACAACCACGACCACCGCCGGTGACCCCGGTGACGGCAACGCCGGTGTCCCGGCACACGTCATCGAGGTCAAGGGCGGCCGCACGCCGCTCTGGCGCAAGGTGTTCGGCACCTGGCGCGCCCGCATCGGCGGGGGCGCGCTGCTGCTCATCCTGCTGTGGGCCTTCATCGGCCCGCACCTGTACCACTGGAACGCCGTCGACTCCGACGGTCTGGCGTTCGGCATGCCGCCGAGCGCCGCGCACTGGTTCGGCACGAACGACATCGGCCAGGACATCTACGCGCAGACGCTCGTCGGCCTGCAGAAGTCGCTGCTCATCGGCCTCATCGCCGGTCCGGCCGCCACGCTGATCGCCGGCATCGTCGGTGCGATCGCCGGCTACTTCGGCGGCACCGTGGACCGCGTACTCGTGTGGGTCATCGACCTGCTGCTCGTGATCCCGTCGTTCTACGCGCTCGTCCTCCTCAGCCCGGTCTTCAAGAACCTGACGTGGGTGGCGCTCATCGTGGGACTCGCGGTGTTCAGCTGGATGGTCATGGCCCGGGTCATCCGCGGCCAGACGATGTCCCTGCGCGAACGCGACTACGTCAAGGCCGCCCGGTTCATGGGCGTGCCGGCGTTCACGATCATCCGACGGCACATCCTGCCGAACGTGGCGTCCCTGCTCATCATCGACGCGACGCTCGGCGTCGGGGCCGCGATCCTGGCGGAGAGCTCGCTGAGCTTCTTCGGCTTCGGCATCCAGATCCCCGACGTCTCGCTCGGCACACTGCTCGCCGCGGGCAGCCAGTCCGCCGTCACCCGCCCGTGGCTGTTCGTCCTGCCCGCCGCGACCCTCGTCGCGACCGTGCTCTCGACCAGCCTGCTCGGCGACGCCCTGCGCGACGCCATCGACCCCACCTCCGGAGCCAACCGTGACTGAGCCGCTGCTGACCGTGTCCGACCTGTCGGTCACGTTCAACCCGAAGACCAAGCCCGTCCACGCCGTCCGCGGGGTCGACTACACGGTGGCCCCCGGCGAGTTCCTCGGGATCGTCGGCGAGTCGGGCTCGGGCAAGTCGGTGTCCTCGATGGCCGTGATGGGCCTGCTCCCGTCATCGGCCCACGTCGAGGGCAGCATCCGCTTCGACGGTCAGGAACTCCTCGGCAAGAACGACCGTGAGATGTCCCGCCTGCGCGGCCGCGACATCGCGATGGTGTTCCAGGACCCGCTGTCCGCCCTGACGCCCGTGTACACGATCGGCCAGCAGATCATCGAGGGGCTGCGACTGCACGACCGCTCCCTCACCCAGCACGCCGCCCGCACCCGCGCCGAGGAGCTCCTGCGCGTCGTCGGCATCCCGAACCCCGCACGACGCCTCGACGCGTTCCCGCACGAGTTCTCCGGCGGCATGCGCCAGCGCGCCATGATCGCCATCGCCATCGCGAACGACCCGAAGCTGATCATCGCCGACGAGCCGACCACCGCGCTCGACGTCACCATCCAGGCGCAGATCCTCGACGTGCTGCAGACGGCGAAGGACATGACCGGCGCGGCCGTCGTGCTCATCACGCACGACCTCGGGGTCGTCGCCGGCAACGCCGACCGCGTCGCCGTCATGTACGCGGGCCGCATCGTCGAGACGGCACCGGTCGAGCCGCTCTTCCGCGAGCCGGTCATGCCGTACACGATCGGGCTCCTCCGGTCGATGCCGAACATGACCGCGGCCCGCACCGAACGGCTCGTCCCGCTCGAGGGCCGCCCGCCCCTGCTCACGCAGAAGCCGACCGGCTGCCCGTTCGCCGACCGCTGCCCCGCCGTGATCGACGCCTGCCGCGACGGCGAACCGGCGCTCATCGCCCCGACCATCACGCAGGCCGGTGCCGGCGCCATCACGAACGCCGGCGGTGACACGGTCGCCGACATCGCCACCGGCGCAGCGGTCTCCGCACCCGCCGTGCTCGTCGACCACACCGCCGCGTGCATCCGTCGCGACGAGATCGCCGCCGGCACCCTCGAACGGTCGGAGATCTTCCCCCGGCCCGAGGACGTCCCCGAGGCGACGATCGACCACGGCGACGACGTCGTCCTCGAGCTCACCGACGTCGTCAAGACGTTCCCGCTCACCAAGGGCGCGCTCTTCCGCCGGCAGATCGGCGAGGTGCACGCGGTCGACGGCATCTCGTTGACGCTCAAGCGCGGGCAGGTGCTCGGCCTGGTCGGCGAGTCCGGCTGCGGCAAGACCACCACGATCATGGAGATCCTCGAGCTCGCCGGCGCCCAGCAGGGCACCATCCGGGTGAACGGCGTCGACACGGCGTCGCTGTCGAAGAAGGACCGTCTGGCGATCCGCCGCGACATCCAGGTCGTGTTCCAGGACCCGATGGCGTCGATCGACCCCCGGCTCGACATCGGTTCGGTGATCGGTGAGCCGCTGACGGTGCACGGCGTCGCGAAGGACGAGATCCGGCGACGGGTCCGCGAGGTCCTCGAACTCGTCGGGCTCGAGCCGAGCTACATCGACCGGTACCCGCACGAGTTCTCCGGTGGCCAACGGCAGCGCATCGGCATCGCCCGCGCGCTCATCGTCGAGCCGAAGATCCTGGTGCTCGACGAGCCGGTGTCCGCGCTCGACGTCTCGGTGCAGGCGGGTGTCATCAACCTGCTCGAGGACCTGAAGCACCGCCTCGGCCTGTCGTACCTGTTCGTCGCGCACGACCTGTCCGTCGTCCGGCACATCGCCGACGACGTCGCGGTCATGTACCTCGGGCGCATCGTCGAGTACGGCGACGGCGACGAGGTGTTCTCCGACCCGCAGCACCCGTACACGCGGGCCCTGCTGTCGGCCGTGCCGGTGCCGGACCCGTCCGCCGAGGCCGCCCGCGGTCGGATCCTGCTCGACGGCGACCTGCCCTCCCCCACCGAGCGCATCGACGGCTGCAGGTTCCGCACCCGCTGCCCGCTCTACCAGCTCCTCGACGAGGGCCGGCAGGAGCAGTGCCGCACGGTGGACCCGCGCCTGCAGGACGTGCGCGGCCGCGGCGTCGCCTGCATCCAGACCGACCAGGAGCACCTGCTCACCGAGCGGGTCGGCGCGGTCGTCTGAGGACGCTGGTCACGTGGTGGACGTGACCAGCAGACGGACGGGAGGCCCGGCGCACGTCGTGCGCCGGGCCTCCCGTCCGTCTGTGGTCGCGATCGCGAGCCGCGTCAGGCTCCCAGCCACAGGCTGAGCAGCGAGACCACGAGGAGCGCCAGGGCGACCGCCCCGACGACCACGGCGGGGCGGTCCCAGCCACGCACGACGTCGCCGCCCGTGGCGACGTCACGCCGCTCCGCCCAGCGGTCGAGCAGCACGACCATCTCGTCCGGCTGGCGCAGCACCGCACGCTCACCGCGCCGGGCCGGCTTCGGCCGGGGCAGCGACGGGCCGCCCCAGCACTGCAGGCGACGGCCGGCGACCGTCTCGATGACGATCTGCCAGCGGAGCGTGACGTCGGCGACCGCGTGCCACGGCACCACCGTGCGGCGGAGCGGGTTGACGACGGTGACGGCCGTGTCGTCTATGCGGATGCACGGTCGGTAGGTGAGCACCCACAGGACCCAGACCAGCACGGCGATCGGACCGACGGCGTCGAGCACGACGATCCAGCTGCCGCGTACCGCCGCGTCGACCAGCAGGAAGAGGCCCAGGACGGCGACGAGGCCGGCCGCCACGGCGCCTCCGCGACCAGCGCGGAGGACGACGGGACGACCGGCCTCGTTCGTGGTGTCCAGCAGGATCAGCGTCCGAACTCGAACCCGGCGCCGGGGATGGCGGCCAGGAGGTCCTTCGTGTACTGCTCCCTCGGGGCGGCGAAGACCTCGTCGGTCGTCGCCTTCTCGACGATCTTGCCCTGGCGCATGACGCACACGTTGTCCGCGACCAGGCGGACGACCGCGAGGTCGTGCGTGATGAACAGGTACGTCAGGCCCAGTTCGGTCTGCAGCTCCGTCAGCAGGTCGAGGATCTGCCCCTGCACGAGCACGTCGAGCGCGGACACGGCCTCGTCGAGGACGATGACCTCCGGCTTGAGCGCGAGCGCGCGGGCGACGGCGATGCGCTGCCGCTGCCCACCGGAGAGCTCGTTCGGGTAGCGGTTGACCATCGACTTCGGCAGCGCGACCTGGTCGAGCAGCTCGAGCACGCGGGCCCGACGCGATGCCTTGTCGCCCACCTTGTGCGTGGCGAGCGGCTCGGCGATCGTGTTCCCGACGTTGTACATCGGGTCCAGGGAGCCGTACGGGTCCTGGAACACCGGCTGCACGCGGCGGCGGAAGTCGAAGAGGTCCTTGCCCTTCAGCGCGCCGATGTCGATGCCGTCGAACTGCACGGTGCCGCTCGTGATGCTCTCGAGCTGCAGCACCAGCTTGGCGACGGTCGACTTGCCCGAACCGGACTCGCCGACGAGCGCCGTGGTGGTGCCCTTCGGGATCGCGAAGGACACGTCGTCGACGGCCTTGAGCTCGCGGGTGGCGAGGCTCTTGCCACGCAGCTTGTAGACCTTCTCGAGGTTCTTCACCACGATGAGGTCCTCGGCGGGACGGTGCTCGCGCTCCTGCGCCCGGGCGATGAGCTCGGCGTCGTCGCTGCCGGCGTCGGCGATCTCGACCCGCTCGTGCTGCACCTTCGACTGGATGCGGCGGCTCGCGAGCGAGGGCGCCGCGGCGACGAGGCGCTGCGTGTACGGGTGCTGCGGGTTCGCCAGGATCTCCTTCGAGGGACCGGCCTCGACGACCTGGCCCTTGTACATCACGACGAGCTTCTCGGCCCGCTCGGCGGCGAGGCCGAGGTCGTGCGTGATGAACAGCACCGAGGTGCCGAAGTCGCGGGTCAGGCTCTCGAGGTGGTCGAGGATGACCCGCTGGACGGTGACGTCGAGCGCACTCGTCGGCTCGTCGGCGATGAGCAGCTGCGGGCGGCTCGACAGACCGATGCCGATGAGCACGCGCTGCCGCATGCCGCCGGAGAACTCGTGCGGGTACTGCTTGAGACGGTTCGAGGCGTCGCCGAGGCCCGCCTCCTTCAGGACCTCGATCGCACGGTCGCGGACGGCCTTCTTGCCGGTGGCCATGCCGTTCGCACGGATCGCCTCCTCGACCTGGAAGCCGATCGACCACAGCGGGTTGAGGTTCGACATCGGGTCCTGCGGGACGTAGCCGATCTCCTTCCCGCGGATCTCGGACATCTCCTTGTCGCTCAGCCCGACGAGCTCACGCCCGTTGAACTTGATCGATCCGCCGGTGACCTGGCCGGTGCCGGGCAGCAGCTTGATGATCGCCTGGGCGCTCGTCGACTTGCCGGAGCCCGACTCGCCGACGATGGCGAGGCGCTCGCCCTGCTCGAGGGTGAGGTCCACGCTCCGCACGGCCTGCACGAGACCGGACTGCGTCTTGAACCCGACCTGCAGGTCGCGGATCTCGAGCAGCGGGGCACCGCCGGCGTTGGTGCGTCGGCCGGTGGGGTTGGTCAGCGTCTCGCTCATCGGCGGGCCCTCGCCTTCGGGTCGAGCGCGTCGCGCACCACGTCACCGAGGAGCAGGAACGCGAGCACGGTGATGGACAGCGCTGCCGACGGCCAGAAGATCGTCGACGGGTTGGTGCGGATCGACGTCTGCGCCGTTCCGATGTCGAGACCCCAGCTGAGGGCCGACGGCGGCAGTCCGATGCCGAGGAACGACAGGGTCGCCTCCGCCACGATGAACGTGCCGAGCGACACGGTCGCGACCACGATGACCGGGGCCAGCGAGTTCGGGATGACGTGGCGCACGAGCGTCTTGAACCGGCTGACGCCGAGGGCCGCCGACGCCATGACGTAGTCGGCCTGCTTGGCGCTCAGCACGGCACCACGCATGATGCGGGCGATCTGCGGCCATGCGAACGCCGCGAGCACGAGCGCGACGGTGATCGCGTTCCGCGCGGGGATGACCGACATGATCACGATCGCACCGAGGACGGTGGGGATCGAGAAGAAGATGTCACCGATGCGGGACACGATCGTGTCGAGCCAGCCGCCGTAGAAGCCGGCCAACGCGCCGATCACGATGCCGACGAGCGACACCAGGACCGTCGCGACGATGCCGACGATGAGCGAGTTCTGGGCGCCCCAGATCACGCGGGCGTAGACGTCGGAGCCCTGACGCGTGAAGCCGAGGATGTGCCCGGCCTCGGGTCCGCCGTCGCTGTTGTCGAGGTTCGACGCACGCGGGTCGACATGGGCGAAGAGGCCCGGGAAGACCGCGACGACGATGATCAGCAGGATCAGGATCGAGGAGATCCAGAACGTCGGGCGGGTCCGCATGGACTCCCAGGCGTCGGTCCAGAGGGAACGGGTCTTCTCGTCCTCGTTGACCTGGTCGATCGCCTGCAGGGGCGTTTCCTCGAGCGGGGCGACGAAGTGCGTCGCCGAGCGCGGTGCGGCGTTACTTGGCATAGCGGATCCTCGGGTCCAGGACGGCGTAGAGCAGGTCCACCAGGAGGTTGGCGAGCATGAAGATGATGACCATCACGGCGACGAAGGAGACCACCGTCGGGCCCTCGCCGAGCTTGACGGCGCGGAACACCGTGCCGCCGACACCGTTGATGTTGAAGATGCCCTCGGTCACGATCGCGCCGACCATCAGGTTGCCGATGTCGACACCCAGGTAGGTCACCACGGGGATGAGCGAGTTCCGGAAGATGTGCACGCCGACGACACGACGACGGGGCAGGCCCTTCGCGGTCGCCGTGCGCACGAAGTCCGCCGTGGTGTTCTCGGCCACGCTCGCGCGGGTGAGCCGCACGATGTAGGCGAAGGACACCGACGCGAGCACGATCGCCGGCAGGACGAGCTCGTCCCACGGCGCCTGTCCGGACACCGTGACCCGGAACAACCCGAGCTTGATGCCGAACACGTACTGCAGCACGAACCCGACGACGAAGGTCGGCACCGAGATGAGCAGGAGCGACACGACGAGCGCGGTGGCGTCGAACAGCTTGCCCTTGCGCAGACCCGCGATGACGCCGACGACGATGCCGGCGACGGCCTCGAAGACGAGCGCGAGGATCGCCAGGCGCGCGGTGATCGGGAACGCCGAGGCGAGCTGCTGGCTGACCGGCAGGCCCGAGTAGGTCACGCCGAGGTCGCCGCGGAACACGCCGCCGATCCAGAGCAGGTACTGGACGATGAACGGCTTGTCCAGGTTGTACTGCTGGCGCAGGGTCTCGATGACCTGCGGCGACGGCTGGCGGTCGCCGAACAGCGCTGCGATGGGGTCGCCGGGCAGCGAGAACACCATGAAGTAGATGAGGAACGTGGCCCCGAAGAACACGGGGATGAGTTGCAGGAGGCGCTTGCCGAGGTACCAGAGCATCAGATCCCTGCCCGGTCCGGAGCGATGTCGATCAGGTTCATTGTGGTGAGGGGTGGACGTTCCGAGGGTCGGCACGGATGTCCGGTTCGGGCGGCGGCGCCCGATGTGGTGGGGGAAGGTGTTGCCGCCGAGGTACGGGGGTTCGGGGACCTGTGCGGTCCCCGAACCCCCGTCCGGTGGTCGCGAGGCAGGATACCTGCTCGCGCTTTGGTCTCTGGGAGACCTAGATCAGTTCTTGACCTCGATGTCGTAGTACAGCGGCACCGAGTTCCAACCGAACTTCACGTTGGACACGTTGTCCGCGTTCCAGACGCCGGTGACGTTCGAGTACCAGAGCGGGATCTCCGGGAGGTCCTTGAACAGGAGCTCCTGGGCCTGGTCGAAGGCCTTGTTGCCCTCTTCGACCGTGGCGGCCGAACGGCCCTCGGCGAGCAGCTCGTTGTACTCCTTGGAGTCGTACCGCGAGTAGTTGTTCGACGAGCCCTCACCCATGGTCGGGCCGAGGAAGTTGTACAGCGACGGGTAGTCGGCCTGCCAACCGGTGCGGCTGCCGCCCGTGAGCTTGTCGTTCGTCTGGAGGTCCAGGGCTTCCTGGAACGTCGGGATCGCGTTGCCCTCGGCCTTGATGCCGAGCGTGTTCGAGATCGAGTTCGTGACCGCGGTCACCCACGCCTCGTGCCCACCGTCGGCGTTGTACGTGATGGTGAGGGTGTCGTCGTACTTCGAGATCTTGTCGGCCTCGGCCCAGAGCTTCTTGGCCTCGGACTCGTTGTAGTCCAGGACGTCGGAGCCGTCGAGGTCGTCGTTCCAGCCCGCGATGACCGGCGACGTGAAGTCCTTCGCCGGGGTGCGCGTGCCGTCGAAGATCTTGTCGGTGATCTGCTTGCGGTTGATGGCCATCGAGACGGCCTCACGACGCAGCGTGCCTTCCTCGCCCTTCCAGTGGTCGAGGTAGTACGGCAGGTAGATCGCCTGGAAGATGGCGGCCGGCTGGTTGACGTTCGAGTCCGGGAAGTCGGACTTGTAGGTCTTGAAGGCGCTGTCCGGCACGGCGTCGAGGACGTCGAGGTTGCCGCCCTGCGCGTCGGAGTACGCGGTGTCCTGCGAGGCGTAGAACGTGATCGTCAGACCACCGTTCTTCGGCTTGCGCTTGCCCTCGTAGTCCTTGTTGGTGACGAGCTTGATGGACTGGTTGTGCGTCCAGGCCTTCTTGCCGTCGAGCTTGTACGGACCGTTGCCGATCGGGTTCTCACCGAACGCCTTGGTGTCGTCGTAGAACGAGGACGGCAGCGGCACGAAGGCCGAGTAGCCGAGCGACAGCGGGAAGTCCGACTGGGCCGACTTGAGCGTGACGGTGAACTCGTCGTCGTCGACGACCTTGAGGCCCGTGAGCTCCGAGTCCTTGTCGGCGTTGTAGCCCTCGATGTTCTCGAAGAAGTAGCTGGCGCCCTGGGCGTTCGACTTCTGGGCTGCCCAGTTCCACGCCTTGGTGAACGACTCGGCCGTGACCTTCTCGCCGTTCGTGAAGGTGTAGTTGGTGTTCAGCGTGATGTCGAACGTCTTCGAGTCATCGGTGTCGATGCTCTTGGCGACCTCGTTGACCGGCTTGCCGTCGGCGTCGTACGAGACGAGGCCTTCGAAGAGCGAGTCGATGATCTTGCCGCCACCGGTCTCGGTGGTGTTCGACGGGATCAGCGGGTTCTGGGGTTCGCTGCCGTTGGTGGTGACGATCCCGGACGCGTTCGCCGAGCCCGAGCCACCCCCGTCGGAGCTGTTGCTGGAGCAGGCGGTCAGGGCGAGTGCTGTGGCCCCGAGCACGGCGAGGGCGGAAAGCCCGGCGCGCTTCTTGATCAAGGTTCCTCCTGGTGCATGGGACGCGCAGGGCACAGCGGTGTCGCCCGGGCGCGTTTGACATCTGCACTGTAGGCAAGGTGGACAGCAGCCTCCAAACCCTGGAGCGAACGGTTACAAGCCGGTAACCAACTTGCACGATCCTTGCGAGAGGATGCAAGATTCGCGCGCTCGCTGAACGCCCTCGCGCTTTTGTTGCATCTGCATGAAATTCGTTGCACTGCGACACAGTTCTGTGCAAGGAACACCTGTGCCGAGTCCCCCTCAGGACCCGGGCATCCACCGTCCACCAGCCGTACCGTGAACACGTGCTCGCGAACGACATCCCCCATCTCCACGTCCCCTCCTCCCCCTCCGTGAGCGGTGATCCCGGGAACGCCGGAGCGGCCTTCGTCGCGGTCTCCCGTCCGGACCTCGAGCAGGACGCCTCCCGCAGCACCATCGAGCGCGTGACCGCTGCGGGCGCGGTCCGCTGGACCTCCGGCGACCGCGACTCGTCACCGGTCCTGTCGCCCGACGGGCGGGCGCTCGCGTTCCTCCGGTCGGTCGAGGACGACCGCGGGGTCGCGCACCCGCAGCTCGCCGTGGCGCCGGTGCACGGCGGCGAGGCCCGCGTCGTCACCGCCCTGCCGCTCGGCGCCGGCGACCCGGTCTGGTCGCCCGACTCGACGCGCGTCGCGGTCACCGCACGCTTCCCCGAACCGGGCCGTTACGGCTCGACGGTCCCCGGGGCCGACCGTCGTCCGGCCCCGGACGCCGAGGCGCCGCGGCTCGTCTCCCGGCTCGACTTCCACGTCGACGGCACCGGGTACCTGCTCGACAAGCTGCAGCAGATCGTGGTCGTCGACGTCACCGACCCCGCCGCGGCGCCGGTGGACGCCCCGCTGACGAGTGCGCCGTGCTCGGTCTCCGCTCCGGCCTGGTACCCCGACGGCGGCGCCCTCCTCGTCGTGGCCCCGCGTGACCTCGGTGCACGAGAGAACCACGACGACGACCTGTACCGCGTCGACGCGTCCGACGGCACGATGACGCTCGCGGTCCGGACCGAGGGCTCCGTCAGCGCGATCGCGACGGCCCCGGACGGCACCGTGTACTACGTCGGGGCGTCGCACCTCGACGGACGCCTGGTCGCCGAGCCCGAGGGCCTCTGGGTCGCGGCGCACGGCTCCGAACCGATCCGGCTCACCGCCCGCGAGACGGTCGACGTCACCGGCACGCCGGTGCTCCACCGCGGAGACGTCCTCGTCGCGGTGCTCGACCGCGGGACCGTCACCGTGCGTCGTGTCCCCGCCGGAACGACGGCGCCGCTCCAGCTCGACGAGCTCGGCGTCGTCCTCGGGGGCCGTCTGGTCGTCTCGGGCTTCGACGTCGACGGGGACGTCCTGGTCGCCACGGCGGCCACGACGGACTCGCCCGGCGAGGTGCACGTGGTCGACCTCACGGCATCCGACGATGCGTTGCCGACGGTCCTCACCGACTACGCGGCTCCGCTCCGGACGGAGGCGTCCGTCCCCGGTGTCCGCCGCATCGAGGAGCTCACGGGCACCGCTGCCGACGGCACCCCGGTGCACGGCTGGGTCGTCCTGCCCGAGGGCGACGGCCCGCACCCCGTCCTCCGGGTGGTGCACGGCGGACCGTTCGGCCAGGACACCTGGGCCTTCTTCGACGAGGCGCAGGTGTACGCCAGTGCCGGGTACGCCGTCGTCCTCGGCAACCCGCGCGGGTCTGCCGGCCACGGCCTCGACCACGGCCGCGCGGTCATCGGTGCGATGGGCACCGTCGACGTCGACGACGTGCTCGCCCTGCTCGACGCAGCGCTCGAGCGCCCCGACCTCGACGCGGCCCGCGTCGGCATCATGGGCGGCTCGTACGGCGGGTTCATGACGAGCTGGGTCGCCGCCCACCACGGTGACCGGTTCGTCGCCGCGTGGAGCGAACGCGCCGTGAACGCGTGGGACTCGTTCGCGGGCAGTTCCGACATCGGCTGGTACTTCGCCGACGCCTACGTCGGCGCCGACCCCGAGGAGCAGCGTCGCCGGAGCCCGCTGACGTACGCCGCGCAGGTCACGATCCCGTTCATGGTCGCGCACTCGGAAGCGGACTGGCGCTGCCCCATCGAGCAGGGGCAGCGCCAGTTCGTCGCGCTCCGGCGCGCCGGGGTCGACGCGTCGTTCCTCGTGTTCCCGGGCGAGGGCCACGAGCTCTCCCGCTCCGGCTCGCCGTGGCACCGCGTGCAGCGGTTCGAGCATGTCCTCGCGTGGTGGGCGGAGCACCTGCCCGTCACGCCGGTCGCGTGACCTGACCGAGGGATGACGGGAGGCCCGTGGCGGATCCGCCACGGGCCTCCCGTCGTCTCGGTGGTGCGTCGAGGACGCGGGTCGCTACGCGAACGCCTCCACCGGCGGGCAGGCGCACACCAGGTTGCGGTCGCCGTACGCCTGGTCGATCCGGCGGACCGGCGGCCAGTACTTGCGGCCGCTGATGCCGGGCAGCGGGTAGACGGCCTGCTCGCGGGTGTAGGCGTGCGCCCACTCCCCCGAGATCACCGACGACGCCGTGTGCGGGGCGTGCACGAGCGGGTTGTCGTCCGCCGGCCACTCCCCGCGCTCGACCGCCGCGGCCTCGGCCCGGATCGCGAGCATGGCGTCGACGAAGCGGTCGAGCTCGGCCAGGTCCTCGCTCTCCGTCGGCTCCACCATCAGGGTGCCGGCGACCGGGAACGACATGGTCGGGGCGTGGAAGCCGTAGTCGACCAGACGCTTCGCGACGTCGTCCACGGTGATGCCGGTGGTGTCGCGCAGGGGCCGCAGGTCGAGGATGCACTCGTGCGCCACGAGCCCGTCGTCGCCCGTGTAGAGCACCGGGAACGCGTCGCGCAGTCGTGCCGCGATGTAGTTCGCCCCGAGCACGGCGGCTTCGGTCGCACGGGTGAGGCCCTCGAGCCCCATCAACCGGACGTAGGTCCACGTGATGGGCAGGATGCTCGGGCTGCCGTACGGGGCCGCGCTGACCGGGCCACCGGCGTGCGCCAGTCGGCCGTCGGCGTCGGCCGCGGTCGAGCCGGGCCGGCGGTCGGCCTGCTGCGCGAACGGGTGCCCCGGCAGGTAGGGCGCGAGGTGCGCCTTCGCTGCCACCGGACCGACACCCGGTCCGCCGCCGCCGTGCGGGATGCAGAAGGTCTTGTGCAGGTTGAGGTGCGAGACGTCGCCGCCGAAGTCGCCGAAGCGGGCGTGACCGAGCAGCGCGTTGAGGTTCGCGCCGTCGACGTAGACCTGGCCGCCGGCGTCGTGCACGGCGTCGCAGATCTCGCGGATGTCGTGCTCGTACACGCCGTGGGTCGACGGGTACGTGATCATCAGCGCCGCGAGGGTGTCGGCGTGCTGTTCCGTCTTCGCGCGGAGGTCGGCGAGGTCGACGTTGCCGTTCTCGTCGCACGCGACCACGACGACCTTCATGCCGGCGAGGACCGCCGACGCGGCGTTCGTGCCGTGCGCGCTCGACGGGATGAGGCAGACGGTGCGCTCGGCGTCGCCGTTGGCCTGGTGGTACCCGCGGATCGCGAGGAGGCCGGCGAGCTCGCCCTGGCTGCCCGCGTTCGGCTGCAAGGACACGGTGTCGTACCCGGTGACCTCGGCCAGCCAGGACTCCAGGTCACCGATCATGTCGAGGTAGCCCTCGACATCGCCGCGCGGCGCGAACGGGTGGATGTTCGCGAACTCCGGCCACGTCACGGCCGCCATCTCGGTCGCCGCGTTGAGCTTCATCGTGCAGCTGCCGAGCGGGATCATGCCACGGTCGAGCGCGTAGTCCTTGTCCGCAAGGTGCTTCAGGTACCGCATCATGCGGGTCTCGCTGCGGTGTGCGCTGAACACGGGGTGCGTCAGGTACTCGCTCTCGCGCTGCAGCCCGGCGGGGAGGCTCGTGGCCGCGTCACGCACGGCAGCCTCGGTCGCGGGGACGGTCACGTCCACCGCCCCGAACACGCCCGCCAGTCGGGCGACGTCGTCGGGCGTGGTCGTCTCGTCGACGGAGAGCTGGAACACGTCCTCGTCCACCTGGTGCAGCAGGAAGTCCGCGTCCTGCGCTGCGGCGACGAGCGCCCCGGCGCGACCGGTGGCCCGCAGGGTGAGCGTGTCGAAGTACGCGTCGTGCACCACCTGGAGGCCGGCGTCACGGGCGACCGCGGCGAGCGCCGACGTCGTCCGGGCGACCCGGTTCGCGATGAACCGCAGCCCCTCGGGTCCGTGGTACACGGCGTACATCGAGGCCATGACGGCGAGCAGGACCTGCGCGGTGCAGATGTTGCTCGTCGCCTTCTCGCGGCGGATGTGCTGCTCGCGGGTCTGCAGGCTGAGGCGGTAGGCCATCGCACCGTCGGCGTCGAAGGACACCCCGACCAGGCGTCCGGGCAGTTGGCGCTCGAGTCCGGCACGGACGGCGAGGTACCCGGCGTGCGGGCCGCCGAAGCCGAGCGGGACGCCGAAGCGCTGGCTCGTCCCCACGGCGACGTCGGCGCCGAGGTCGCCGGGGCTGGCGAGCAGGGTCATGGCGAGCAGGTCGGCCGCGACGACGGCGATGCCGCCCCCGGCGTGGACGCGCTCGATGATCGACGACGGGTCGACGATCCGGCCGGAGGCACCGGGGTACTGCACGATCACGCCGAAGGCGCCGTCGAGCTGCTCGTCGGTCGGTCCGGCGACGGGGTCGAACGCACGCAGCGTGATGCCGACGGCGTCCGCGCGGTGGTCGAGCAGCGCGCGGGTCTGCGGCAGCAGGTCGTCGTCGACGAGGAACGCGTCGCCCTTCACCTTGGACGCGCGGCGGGCGAGGAGCATGCCCTCGACCACGGCGGTGCCCTCGTCGAGCATGGAGGCACCGGCGGTGGCCATGCCCGTCAGGTCGGAGACCATCGTCTGGAAGTTGATGAGCGCTTCGAGCCGGCCCTGGGAGATCTCCGGCTGGTACGGCGTGTAGGCCGTGTACCAGCTCGGGTTCTCGAGCACGTTCCGCTGGATCACGGCGGGCGTGTGGGTGCCGTGGTAGCCGAGGCCGATCATGGCGCGGCGGACGGTGTTGCGTCCGGCCTTCGCCCGCAGCTCGGCGAGCGCCTCGGTCTCACCGACGGCGGCGGGGATCACCGAGTCGGTGACGGGTGCCGCGTGGATCGACTCGGGGATCGCGGCGCGGACCAGGGCGTCGAGCGACGTCTGGCCGACGGTGTCGAGCATGGTCTGCTGGTCGGCCGGGGTGGTGCCGATGTGGCGGTCGGCGAAGGAGGTCTGCAGGTTCTGGGACACCTGCTGGTCGTCGGGGCCGGTCATGCGATGGACGCCCGGTACGCGTCGTGGTCCATCAGGTCCTCGGGGAACGAGGTGCCCTCGACCTTGATCTTCACGAGCCAGCCGGTGCCGAACGGGTCCTGGTTGACGGTGTCGGGGGCGTCGACCACGGCGTCGTTGACCGCGATGACCTCGCCCTCGATCGGCGCGAAGAGCTCGCCGACGCTCTTGGTGGACTCGATCTCGCCGATCTGCGCGCCGGCGGTGGTGGCGGTGCCGACGGCGGGGAGTTCGACGTAGACGACGTCACCGAGCTGCTCGGCGGCGTGGTCGGTGATGCCGACGGTGACGGTGTCGCCCTCGACGAGGAGCCACTCGTGGTCGGCCGTGTACTGGAGTGCGGTCTGGTCGGTCATGACATCAGCCTTTCGAGGCGCGGCGGTAGAAGGGGAACGCGGTGACGGTGCTGGGGATGGCCGTTCCGCGGACGTCGATGTGCAGGAGTTGTCCCTCGGCGGCGAGCGCCGGGTCCACGAAGGCCATCGCGACCGGGTGGCCGAGGGTCGGTGATAGGGCGCCCGAGGTGACGGTGCCGACGACCGCGCCGTCGTGCACGACGTCGTAGCCGGCACGTGGGGCGCGGCGCCCATCGGTGACGAGCCCGACGAGCACGCGGGCGTCGTCCGACGGTGCGGCACCGGCCGCGCCGACGAAGTCACCGGTCTTCGCGACCACGCGGCCGAGTCCGGCCTGGGCGGGGCGCACGTCGGTGCTGAGCTCGTGCCCGTACAGCGGCATGCCGGCCTCGAGCCGCAGGGTGTCGCGTGCAGCGAGTCCGGCGGGGACGACACCGCGGTCGGCGCCGGCCTCGAGCAGCGCGTCCCAGATCGCCGGGGCGACCTCGGGGGCGCAGTACAGCTCGAAGCCGTCCTCGCCGGTGTACCCGGTGCGGGCGACGAGCACCTCGGAGCCGTCGAACACGGCGTGCAGGGCGCGGTAGTAGCCGAGGTCGTCGAGGGGGCTCTCCGGCTGCAGGCGGTCGGCGACGACGAGGGCGTCGAGCGTGCCGGCGGCCGCTGGGCCCTGGATCGCGACGAGTGCGGTGCTGTCCGAGTCGTCCGACACCGCGACGTCGAAGCCGTCGGTGCGCTCGGACAGCGCGGCGACGGCGACCTCGCGGTTCGAGGCGTTCGCGACGACGAGGAACACGTCGTCGTCGGTGCGGTACACGACGAGGTCGTCGAGGATCCCGCCGTCCTCGGCGAGCAGCAGGGAGTACTTCGCGCGGCCGAGCGGCATCGCGCCGAAGGAACCGGCGAGCGCGTGGTCGAGGAAGGCGACGGCGTCCGGACCGGTCACCCCGATCTCGGCCATGTGCGACAGGTCGAAGACCCCGGCCGACTGCCGGACGGCGTGGTGCTCGGCGAGGTCGGACGAGTAGCGCACGGGCATGCGGTACCCGGCGAAGTCGGTGAAGGTCGCACCGGCGGCTTCGTGCGCGGGTTCGAGCGGGGACGAACGCAGTGGCGTCGGACTCATGGCGGAGTTCTCCTGGCATCAGCAGGACCCGGCGACGATCGCCGGGTGGAACTCCCCCTCTGTCATGGGCCTGAGAGTTTCACCGCGGCCCGTGAGGTCCGGCGGCTTTCACCGTGGGCGAGACGACTGAGCGTCTGCTTTTCAGAGTGGCCTGTCCGCTGCGGTGTGGGACCTGAGAGATTGACGGGGGGATTGCTCCTTCGGTGCCGTGCGTGCGCCCGAGGGCACGATGTACCCGTGGGCACTGCACGGCGTCTCCCGCGACGGATGAGCGGCCGGTGTGTTCAGTTGTCCGCGCCGAGCATACCGAGGCCGCGTTACGAACGTGTGTCGCGTGCCGGCCTTCGACATCTCGTAGAATGCGGAGATGGCCGGACAGCGATCACGCCCCAGGGGGCAGCTCGAGCAAGCGGTGCTCGACGCGCTCCGCTCCGTGACCGACGGTCTCACCGCCCGCCAGGTGCTCGACGCCTTCCCGGAGCCCCGTCCGGCACTGACCACGGTGCTCACCGTCCTCGACCGGCTCGGCCGCAAGGGGCAGGTGGAGCGGCAGGAGCACGACGACGCCCCGCTGAGCTTCCGCGCCGTGCACAGTCGCGACGAGCAGACCGCGTCCCTCATGTCGAGTGCGCTCGCCGCCTCGGCCGACCGTGAAGCAGCGTTGCTGCAGTTCACCGGCTCGCTCGCCTCCGACGACCTCGAGGCCCTGCGCCGCGCCCTCGACGCCCGCGCACGTTCCTGACCGGGGTCGCTCCGTGGTCGTCGCCGGCATCGCGCTCATCGTCCTCGCCCTGCTGGTGGTCGTGTTCGCCCCGAGGGTGCTGACCCGCTCCGCCTGGACCATCGACCGCCCGCGCACCGCTCTGGTGTGCTGGTCGCTCGCCGTGCTGCTCGGCGTGGTCGGGTTCGTCGCCGGCATCGCCCTCGTCGTGCTCGCCGACCGCCCGCTCACCGACCTCCTGGGCGGCGACGGCTCCCCCACCCACGGCTTCAACGTCGGCGTCGCACTGCTCGCGGTCATCGCGTTCGTCGTCGCCGTCCGCGTCCGCCCCGGGCCCGAGCACGAGGCCGTCCGCCAGGCGATGCGCTCCGGCGTCGCGCCGCACCGCGAGATCGACGGCACCCCGGTGGCCGTCGTCGACGCGGACCACGCCCTGGCCTGCGCGGTGCCCGGGCGGAGCGGCGGTGTGCTGGTCAGCACCGGCTTGGCAGACCGGTTGCGGACGGACGAACTGGAGGCCGTGGTCGCCCACGAGCGCGCCCACCTGACCCAGCACCACGCGGCGGCGGTCGCGGTCGCCGAATCGATCGAGCGTGCGGTCCCGTGGGTGCCCGGTGCGCGCGCCATGGCGCGCTCGACGCGCGTCCTCGTGGAGTTCGCCGCCGACGACGCCGCAGCCCGACGCGTCGGACGCGACGCCCTGCGCCGGGCCGTCCTGGTGGCGGACGAGAGCAGCGCGCTCGGGGCGATCCGCGCCTCCCGTCTCTCCTGAGCGGGGCGATCCGCGACCGCGCCGTCGCCCGCACGTCTCTCCTGAGCGGGGCGATCCGCGACCGCGCCGTCGCCCGCACGTCTCTCCTGAGCGAGCACGTGTCGGAGGCGAGGCATATGGTGATCGGACCGTGAAGCCACTGACCGAAGCCGACATCCGATCCTCGTTCGTCAACGCCACCCCCGACGAGCTCGAGCAGCTGCCGATCCCCGGCCTGCACGAGATGCTCTGGGACGAGCGCGAGTTCCTGGGCTGGCGCGACCCGCAGGCCGCCCGCCGCGGGTACATCGTGTCCTGGATCGACGACCGCCCCGTGGGCATCATCGTCCGGTCCGCGGGCGGGTCCCTCCGCGCCGGCATCGCCGCGATGTGCTCGTTCTGCCACTCCCCGCAGCCGGCGACGCAGGTGCGGCTGTTCTCGGCGCCCCGTGCGGGCGAGGCCGGACGCAACGGCAACACCATCGGCACCTACATCTGCGAGGACCTCGGGTGCTCGATGCTCATCCGCACCGCGCCCCCGCACCTCAACCCGCCGGCGACCATCGCGATGCGCGGCGCCTCGCTGCTGCAGCGCGTGCAGAACTTCACCGCGGACATCATGAAGTCGGCGTGAGCCGCTTCGGCACCGCCCGCTGGGCCGTCGTCGAGGAGCTCGGCGACGGACGCTGGCGGTTGACCCTTCGCGACGAGGCCGACGACGAGCTCGGTGCGTTCGGCCTCGGGGTCGAGGGGCCGTGGGACCCGGACGTCGAGCCCCACGTCGGGTTCGTGCTCGTGCAGCTCGGGTTGACCCTGCGCGGCGCACGACCGTGGCACGTCGACGAGCTCGGCGACCACCGGGCACCCGTGCTCGCGCTCGCGCTCGGCTGAGCGGAGCGCTTCCCGCCGGGCGTCGCTCAGTCGGCGTCGCTCAGTCGGCTTCGACGAAGTTCCGCAGGATCTCGCGGTCGTCGTCGGCGCGCATCGCCCACGACAACTCGCTAAGGTGATCGCTGTCGGTCAGCGGCAGCAGCACGACGGTGTCCGGTGCGGCGAGCGCGGCGCTCTCCGGAGCGACGGTCACGCCGAGTCCCGCCCCCACCAGGTGCAGGACGGTGGCCCAGGTCGTGGCCTCCTGCACGACCGTGGGTCGTCGACCGCCGGCGGTGACCGGTGCGAGGTTGCGCTCGGTCGCGAGCGAACCGGCCACGGCGGGAAAGAACACGAACGGCTCGTCCACGAGCTCGGTGCCACTAATGGCTCGACGATCGGCGAGCCGGTGTCCGCGTGGAACCGCCGCGACGAACGCCTCGGTCCGGAACGGCAGCAGCCGTACGGCGGGCTCCGGATCCGGGTCGCGCACGACGGCCAGGTCGAGCTCGCCCCGGACGATCCGGGCGAGGAGCGTCGACGAGTACCCCTCGGTGAGGTCCACCCGGACCAGGGGGTAGCGCTCGCGGAACGCCTGTACCCGCTCGATCGGCCCGAGGGGCAGCGCCGACACGACGAAGCCGACGTCGAGCCGGCCGGCCTCGCCCCGCCCGACCCGGACCGTCTCGTCGAGGTCGCGGCGCACCTGCCCGAGCAACGACCGCGCACGCCCCCGCAGCGTCTGGCCGGCGGCGGTGAGGGCGACGCTGCGGCTCGTGCGGACGAACAGGTCGACGCCGAGTTCGCGTTCGGTGCGGCGGATCTGCTGGGACAGCGCGGGCTGCGCGATGCGGAGGCGCTCGGCAGCGCGGCCGAAGTGCAGTTCGTCAGCCACTGCGAGGAACGCACGGAGCTGGCGGAGGTCGACGTCCGGTTCCCGATCCATGCATGCAGCGTATCGATCAACGCGAACGAGTATTGGACGTGACCCCATCCGGATCGCAGGATGGAGCCATGCCCGAAGCGACCTCCACCGTCACCATCGCCGACCTCGCCACCCCCGCCGACGCCGAGGCGTTCCGCGTCCTCAACGAGGCCTGGATCACGCAGTTCTTCGCGCTCGAGGACGAGGACGAGGACCGCAAGTTCCTCGGCGACCCCGTCGGTCACGTCGTCGAGCCCGGCGGCGCCGTCTTCGTCGCGCGACTCGACGACCAGGTGATCGGGTGCATCGGCATCGTGCCGACGACTCCGGGGGTGTTCGAGCTCGTGAAGATGGCCGTCGCGCCCGGTCACCAGGGGCACGGCACCGGTCGGAAGCTCATCGCCGCCGCACTCGACCGCGCCCGGGAGCTCGGCGCGCAGCGCATCGACCTCGAGAGCAACGCGCAGTTGGCCAGCGCCGTGCACCTGTACGAGGCGTTCGGCTTCCGGCACCTGCGCGAGGACGAGCTCGTGCCGAGCCCCTACGTCCGTGCCGACGTCCACATGACACTCGAGCTGCACTGACGTTCGAGCGGACCGGCCCGCTTCGGTACGCTCGCCGCATGGCGACGTACGAGGTGCAGGCGGTCCGTGAGCGCGGCGCGTGGCAGGTGTTCATCGACGGCTTCATGGTGACCGAGGTCGGCCGCTGGCCGGCTCTCGGCTTCGTGGCGCGCGAGATCCTGGCGATGGACCGCACCGACGACCTGCAGATCCGCGTCGTCGGGCGCAACCAGTACATCGACTGACCCACGCGCTCACGCGACGTGCCAGACCAGCCCCTCCTGCGCACTCGACGGGTACGCCGAGGCGATGCGGAACACGGCCTCGCGCAGCGTCTCCGGTGAGCACGCCAGGTTGAGGCGCACGAACCCACGCCCCTCGCTCCCGAACCCGAGCCCGGAGTTCAGCGCGACGTAGGCGTGCTCACGCAGTGGTACGGCCGGGTCGTCACCGAGCCCGATCCCGCGGAAGTCGAGCCACGCCAGGTACCCGGCGCGCGGCCGTGTGTAGACGACACCGGGCAGGTGCTCGGCGAGGAGCTTCGCGAGCAGCCGGTCGTTGGCCACGATCTGGGACACCACCTCGTCGAGCCAGGTGGTCCCGACGGTGAACGCCGCCAGGTTCGCGTGCAGCCCGAGGATGCTCGTGCGGCAGGCGACCTCCTCCCACAGGGTGTCGAGGAGCGCGGCGGTCCGGTCGTCGCCGGCGACGATGATCGAGCACTTCACACCGGCGAGGTTCCACCCCTTGCTCGCCGAGGTCACGCAGACGCTGCGGGCACCGACCGGCTCGGCGACGGCCGCGAACGGGGTGAACTGGACGCCCGGGTGCGTCAGGGGCGCGTGGATCTCGTCGGAGATGACGAGGACGTCGTACTTCGCGGCCAGTTCGGCGATCGCGAGCAGGTCGGCCCGGTCGTGCACCAGGCCGACGGGGTTGTGCGGGTTGCAGAGCAGGAAGACGCCGACCCCGCTGGCGAACGCCCGCTCGAGTCCGTCGAGGTCGAGCCGGTACTGCCCCCACTGCTCGAGCAGCGGGACCTCTTCCACCTGACATCGGGCCTCGTCGACGAGTTCGAAGAACGGCGGGTACACCGGCGGCGTGATCGCGACGCGGCCGCCGTCGGGCAGCGCGAGTCGCAGCGACTCGACGATGCCGACGCTGACGTCGGTGGCCAGGTGGATCCGGGACGGGTCGATCTCCCAGCCCCAACGGTCGAGGGCGAACTGCGCGAACGCCGGCGCGAGCGGTCCGGGTCCGTCGAGGTAGCCGAGGTCGGACTGCGACACGCGTTCGATCAGGGCCTGCCGGATCTCCGGCGCGACGTCGTGGTCCATCTCGGCGACGAACAGCGGCAGCACGTCGGGTGCGTACCGCGTCCACTTGATGCTCGTCCGGACCCCGCGGAGCGTGCCGACCGGGTCCTGCTCGTCGCTCGCCATGCGTCCCAGCATGCACCGACCGGGAGGCCCGGCGCGAGCCCGGCTGTCATCGAGCGTCGTCTTCCGCGCACCCTGGGACGCGGGGCGTCGCCCCGCCTACTGTCGGTCCCATGAGCACGAGCATCGCCGACAAGGCCACCACCCTCAAGCAGCTGCACGAAGCCCCGGAGATCCTCCGCGTCGTGAACGTGTGGGACGCGATCACCGCGAAGGTCGTCAGCGACCTGCCCGGCACGAAGGCGATCGCGACCGCCGGGCACTCGATCGCCGCGTCGTACGGGTACGAGGACGGCGGGATGCCCCTCGACCTCGCACTGTCGGGCGCCGCGATCGTCGCCGCCGCGACCGACCTGCCGGTCACCGCTGACCTCGACGACGGGTACGAGGACCCCGCCGAGACCATCCGGCGCGCGATCGCCTCCGGCATCGTCGGCGCCAACGTCGAGGACCGTCTGCGCCCCTTCGACGAGGCCGTCGCCCGGGTCGCCGCGATCACGGCCGCTGCCCGGGCCGAGGGCGTCGACTTCCAGCTGAACGCCCGCACCGACGCGATCGCCCGCGGCGGCGACCGTCCGATTGACGAGAGCATCGCGGACGCCATCGCACGCGGCAAGGCGTTCCTCGACAACGGCGCGGCGCTCGTCTTCGTGCCCGGCGCGATCCAGCGCGACGTCGTCGAGCAGCTCGTCGCCGGCCTCGGCCGCGGCAAGCTGTCGGTCATCGGTCTGCCGGGTGCCCTGCCCGCAGCCGAGTACGAAGCGCTCGGCGTCGCCCGCATCTCCTACGGTCCGCTCACGCAGCGCGTCGCGCTGCGCGCGCTCCGCGACCTGGCGACCGACCTGTACGCCGACGGCGTCGTGCCGGAGGACACCCCGACCCTGAACTGACGGAACAGGCGGACGGGAGGCCCGGTGCCAGCTGGCACCGGGCCTCCCGTCATCTCTCTGGTCGCGTCACGCGACCCGCTCAGCTCAACCGAGCGCCGGGTACAGCGCGGGCGTGGTGCGCGCCCTCGTCTCCTGCTCGAATGCGTAACCGAGGCCGATCAGCGTGCTCTCGTCGAACGAGCGGCCGAGGAACTCGAGGTTCACGCCGGCGCCGGCGATCGTGCCGTCGGCCGCCGTCGCCTGCCCCATGGGGACGGTGATCGCCGGCATGCCGGTGTTCGGGCTCAGACGCATGTTCGTCGACTGCGTGCCGTACGGCGTGCCCGACGGGTAGATCAGCGAGTCGAGGTCCTGGTCGTCGAGCATCTGCGTGACGAGCTGCTTGCCGGTGGCGAGCTGCGTCGTGTGCGAACCCGTCGGCCCGGCCCACGCCTGGTACTGCGCGTCGGTGATCAGGTCGCGGGACTCGTAGGTCGACTTGCGGCTCGGCACGTACTCGCCCGAGGCCAGGATGCCCTGCAGCGACCGGGCGGTCACGTCGGGGTCGAGGTGCTTCGCGACGTACTCCTCCAGGTCGTGCTTGAACTCGTTCGTGCTGCCGCTGCCCTCGGACAGGACCCGGTTGAACGCGGTCGTCGCGGTGATCGGGACGACGGTCGCGCCGGCGGCCTCGAGCTTCGCGACGGACGCGTCGAACAGCCGCTTGGCCGTGGCGTTCGTGCCGACCATGCTCGTGACGTAGCCGATGCGGGCGCCCTCGAGCGAGTCGGCGTCGAGCGACGACGTGTACGAGGTGGGCACCTTGCCGGACTGCGCGCTCGTGACGGGGTCGGCCGCGTCCACACCGGTCACGGCGTCGAGCGCGACGGCTGCGTCGGTCACCGACCGGGCGATCGGCCCGCCGGTGTCCTGCGACAGCGCGAGCGGGATGATGCCGTCGCGGCTGGCCAGGCCGACCGTCGGACGGATGCCGACGAGCTGGTTGTAGGTGGACGGGATGCGGATCGAGCCACCGGTGTCGGTGCCGAACCCGATGCCGGCCAGGTTCGCCGCGATCGCCGCACCGGTACCGCCGCTGGAGCCGCCGGCGCTCTGCGCCGTGTTGTACGGGCTGGCGACCAGCAACGACGAACCGGCGGGCTGGTTCGACGAGAACTCCGAGACGAAGCCGTAGGCGAACTCGTCGAGGCTGGCCTTGGCGAGGATCACCGCACCGGCACCGCGCAGGCCGGCGACCATCGTGGCGTCGGTGTCGGTCTGGTTGTCGTCCCAGCAGCCGCAGCCGCCGGTGGTCGGCATGTCCTTGGTGTCGTAGTTGTCCTTCACGGCGATCGGTACGCCCAGCAGCATGCTCGTCATGCCGTGCTCGGCCCGCTCGGCGTCCGCCGTCTTCGCCGCGGCGAGGGCCTCGGCGTTCGTCGTGACGATCGAGTTGAGCGCACGGCCGGTCGACGCGGTGTCGACCTTGGTGCGGTCGTACGCGGCGATGCGGTCGAGGTAGTCCTGCGTGATGGCGACCGAGGTGGTGACCCCGGCGTTCATGGCGGCCTGCATGTCGATGGTGGACGCCTCGACGAGCGTGAACGGGCCGTCGTCGTAGATCATCCGCTGGGACAGCGCCGCGAGGTCCGCGACGGTGATCGTGCCGTCGGCGTCGGTGTCCGCGGCGCTGACCGTCGCCCAGTCGTCACTGGCACTCGTCGTGCCCAGGTGGTCGGTGAGCACCGCGAGGTCGGACTTCGTGACCTGGTCGTCGCCGGTCAGGTCGAGGTCCGTGTAGTACGGCGCGAGCATCGCGGCGGGGCTGGCGTCCACGGCTGCCGGAGCGGCTGCTGCCGTGATCGCGGGGGTCGCGGCGAGGACGGTGCCGACGAGGGCGATGAGCGAGGCGCCCGCGACGGCGGTGCGCTTCCGGCTGGTCGTGGGCGTTGCCGCGACCTGCTTGCTTGTGGCCGGCTTCTTGGCGGTCATTCGGCTGCTCCGGTGCGCTCGCGGCGGGCGCGGCGCGCACGCAGGGTGATCAGGGTCCCGCCGGCGGCGAGGAGGGCCAGCGACGCGGCGATCCACGGGGCGACGTCGGCGCCGGTCCAGGCGAGTTCGCCGCCGGTCGGACGGTCGCCACCCGCTGCGGCCACGGCGGTGGCGCCGTTGGTCGGGTCGGAGGGGTCGCTCGGGCCGGCCGTGGCCGTCGGGTCGGGGTCGCCCGCGCCGGTGCCCGGGTCGGCCGTGGCGGTGGCGCCCGGGGTGGGCGTGGCCGTCGGGGTGGGCGTCGGCGTGGCCGTCGCCGCTGCAGCGATCGAGATCGAGGTGCTCGCCGGGTCGGTCAGGGTCGTCGAGGTGCCGTCGGAGCCGACGAGCGTGATGCTCGTGACCGCCAGGTCGACGCTGCCCGGCGCGGTCGGCGTCAGGCCGATCGAGGCAGCGAGGTCGCCGCTGAGTGCCGGGGACGTCCCGAGGCGGGTGTGCACGACCGTCAGGGCGTCGCCGTCCTGCTCGACGCTGTCGAACCCGCCGTCGGGACCGCTGACGCTGTCGTCGACGTACGCCACGGAGTCCGCGTCGGCGTCGAGCGTGATCTCGTACGCGTAGACGTCGGTCGTCGCCGGGATCGTCAGGTCGACGTCGAACGCGGTGCCGACGGTCGCGGTGGTGGGGGCGTCGATGGTAGCGGTCGTCGCGGTCGGTGCTGCCTGTGCCGGTGCGGCGGTCAGGGCGGCGAGGCCGATCGCCCCGGCGGCGACGAGTGTCGAGGACACGATCGTCGCGCGGGGGCGCAGCCGGAGGCGGTGCTGCATGGGTGCAGGTCCTTCGGGAGGAGGTCGGGTGCTGAGCGGGTACTCAGTGATCCGAAAGCTAACGGTGCGCTGTTTCCGGCTCGGGCCCGGCACGTTTCCGAGCCGTTACGGCTCCGCCGCACCGCTACTGTCGTGCCATGTCGCTCGACGTCGAAGCCCTGCTCACCCCGCCCTCCCCCGTCGCCGCACGGGCGTTGGACGTCGTCCGCACCTGGTCCTCGCCCGCGCTGGTGAACCACTGCCTGCGCTCGTGGGCGTGGGCGGTCCTGCTCGCCCCGACCATCGACCTCGAGCCCGACCGCGAGCTGCTCTTCGTCGCCACGATGCTGCACGACCTCGGCGTGACACCGTCGTTCGACGCCCACGCCGTACCGTTCGAAGACGCCGGCGGCGCCGTGGGCTCCGTCTTCGCCCTCGGCGCCGGGTGGGACGCAGCCCGCGCTCGACGCGTCGGTGAGGTCATCGAGCGGCACATGTGGACCTCCGTCGACCCCGCGATGGACGTGGAGGGGCACCTGCTCGAGGTCGCCACCTCGCTCGACGTCTCCGGTGCCGGGTTCTCCCGGTGGTCCACCGACGACCTGCACGCCGTCGCCACCGCACTGCCCCGCCTCGGGTTCTCCGGCTCGTTCGACGAGCTCATCCACGCGCAGGCGTCCCGCAAGCCGGCCTCCGCCGCTGCACGACTTGACAACTCCGGGAACGTGGCTGCCGGTGGCACCCGTTGGGACGCGTTCCTGGCGTCCTGAATCGTCTTTCCGGCCGTCGCTGGACTTCTTCACTTCGAGTGCGTATAGTTCTTGGTTGGTGCACTGCCGCGAACCCATCTGACTCGCGCACACCAACGTCTCGACACCGACTCACCCGAGTCGCATTCCAAGCGAGACCACCGCTCGATCCGAACGGATCAGCAGCACGTTGAAACTCGACGTGCGCGCCCCGCACTCGATGCGTCGCGCCGGACTGAGACGTCCGCCGACACCGAGTCGCCCTGGCGCCGAATGACCAGGAAGTACAGCACCATGACCAGCAACGAACGAATCACCGTGTTCGGGACCGCACTCGCGGCCCCGACGATCACCCCCGACCGCATCGCCGAGTTCCCCGTGCGTGACGACCGCTCGCAGCGCGAGTACCTCGTCCGCATCGCGGCCGACGACCTGCAGACCTTCGTCACCCGCGGCACCCGTCTGGACGCCGTCGGCGAGGCCGGCTGGACCGTCCCCGGCCGCTCCTGGGCGGGCGAGGCCAGCCGCACCCTGCTGCAGGCTCAGTCCGTGCAGGCGGGCGAGATGGCCCTCGCGGCCTAGGCTCCACCAGGACGAACGCGAAGCGCCGCCGGGCTACTCGGCGGCGCTTCGTCGTGCGTGGCGCATGCGGCGCCACGCTTCGGTGCGAGGTTCCGTGCATGGTGCGGGGCCGTGACCGTCGCACCATGCACGGGACTTCGCACCGTTCGAGCGGACCGACGTCAGTACTCGCCCTTCACGACGAAGAACGAGCCGCGGATCGTGCCGGCGAGCTTCGACTTCTGCCGCGCGAACTTGAACTTGTCGGCGAGCTCCTCGGGCACCTCCATGCCGTCCGAGAGCTTGAAGCCGACCGCACGCTTGCCGCCGGGTTCGAGCGTGTACAGCACGTTGATCGCCAGACCGGACTCGTAGAACACGTACGTCCAGCGCACGCCCCCGACCAGGGCTTCCGTCGCTTCGAGCGGCGGCGACGCGATGACCAGCCCGCGTTCCTCTTCGAGCACCCGTCGCACATAGGCGACCAGATCCGGCACATCACCCGCGGCGTGCGTGGTGAACACGTGGTCGTACTTGTTCGCGAAGTACCGCGCCTCGTTGGCCCGGAGCCCGGCGAGTGCGTCGGCGACCGGCGAGGACTCCAGACCCACCGTGGACACGTTCACGAAGTCGACGACGTACGACATGGGGCCTCCTCGGGCGCTCGGACGGTCTGAATCTAGCCCTTCGATTCCCGCCCGAAGCCGCCGCGGTCCACCTACAGTCGATGATCGTGACGGAAGTGACGACGCGAATCGGCCGTGCCACGGAACTGATCCGCGCTACTCGCGAGGACATCGGGTTCTCGCAGTCCGACCTCGCCGACCCCGCCCAGAGGTGATGCTTCGCAGCGGGCGTGTTACGCCGGGGTGTCGCCCGAAGACGGGTCGGCCGGGCGCGGCCCACGCTTGCCGTCTGTCATGTACCGCCACTCCCCGGTCGCCTCGTACCGGCGGACGGTCTTGTAGTGCGCGTTCATGCCCTGCGTAACGGCTGCGCGGATCAAGACAAACGAGATCGTCAAGCTGACGGCAATGATCAGTATGATGAATATGAGGCTGCCGAGACCGCTCGTGCCGGAGTTTTCGTACATGGTGGTTCCCCCTTGGAGTCCATCAGACTCTACTAATTTCGCGGGCGAGGGCGCGGCCCCCAGAACTAGGGAAAGCCTTGCCCCTCGCATCGAGGGGCAATGCTTTGTTGTGTCGGAGCGAGAGCCCTCCTCGACCTCCCGAAGGAACCCAAGGGGGTCCGTGGTCTGGCCCCGGGTTGATGAGCGGTGGGCTACCGGCGGTGACGAGCGCACCCGCGACATGCCCTGAGAAGTGACTTGACAAGGATCGCCGGGCTTCTTGATCGACTTGCGTCGACACCGCATGCCCGCCCGAGATGGCGGGCTTCTGCTTCGCGGAAATCCCGTCAACGATCACTCCTTGCCGGTGGAAGAACGATGCCAATCGGGACTAACGTCGGGTCATGAAGCGATTCGTCGACGCGGTCCGCAGTGCGATCAGTGACAAGAACTACTACGCGGCGCTAGCGCTCGCCCTGACGCTCCCCGACATCGCTTCCAAGCTCGAGAACCCCGCAGTGCAAGGAAGCACCCGGTACAAGGACTGGTGCCGTAAGTACCTGGAGCCGAAGTACTACGATCCGGACTTCGGGCCTACCCGGGATGAATGGTGGTGGCTCAGCGCCGCAGACACCTACGCCTTGCGGTGCGCGCTGTTACATGAAGGCGGCGACGACATTTCTCAGCAGAGGGCGCGGGAGACCTTGGACAGGATCATCTTCGTTCTCCCGACTGAGGACGTGGGACGACACCGTGTCCGGACTGGCACTCGGGTGATGCTGAAAGTCGACGTCTTCTGCGAGGACGTCTGCGTTGGCGTCGAGCAGTGGCTCGCTGACATCGCTGGAGATCCGGCGATCGAGGCGCGGATGAACGAACTGATCCTGATTCGAGATTCGCGCGAAATCATTTCCTTCTGAGCTGTGTCAACAAGAAGCCCCGATCCTCACCGGTCGGGGCTTCTTCCATGAGCGCCCTGGAATGGGGCTGTCGGAGTCACTTCGGGTTGGCTCCGACCAGATGGCGGTTGCACCCACCCGCAGCACATCGCGCCTGCGACAACAACCGCGGTTCTCTTCACCACCGCATCGACCGACGCGACCGAGTGATCCGCTGACGGCGAGCTTTCCCCATGGGTGTCGACCAATAGACAGTCGCGATGAGGATCTCCCGGCGCCACCACGGCGAGCGGTCGCGCAGCTGGTGGCCCACAACCATCATGGAGAGTTCGTCGGGAAGCGCTGCCGTAGGCATCTGGGTGACGCTTGCACCAGCTGCGATCTTCGACCACTTGAAGTCGCCAAAGCCGACGCTGGTGGGGTCATACTCGAAGACCAGGACAACGTCGTGGGCATTGCCCGAGCCGACGTTCTCGAGGGTGAGCTCGCGAGCGGCGTTCCAGTCGGCGTCCTCATCGCGTTCCGCTATCGAGTGCACGAAGCGAGCCTCGTACTGCAGCCGCCGCTTAGTGACCTCGTTCCAGCCGGAGTACACCAGCGATAGGGCGCTCAGCGCCAGAGCGATCCAAGCAACCATGGAAAGACCGTAGCGGAGCGATGGCTCAGGAGGTTGACTCGTGCGAATCCCCCGAATCCTCCGAACTCGGCGCGTCCAGCAGCCCGTACTCCACGGCGAGCGCTCCAGTGTTGTCTTTCAGCCGTTCAAAGAACTCGGTGTCGCCGAACTCCTGCTCGCCGTGAACAAGGTGGATGACGTACGTGCTCACCGGAGTGATCAGGTGCGCGGTCGTGAAGGGCGTACCGGACGCATCGGTACCGCTGACACGAAGCTGACGCACATCGCCTGATTCGACGATGCGCTCGATGACTGCCCAAGCATCAAGGCTTGGCTTCCCCCCGCATCGACATTTCGACGCTATTGACTGTGATGCTGCTCTGCATGAGCCGAGCGTAGTCACCCCCACCACTTCCTCGTGCCCGCCGACACGTACCAGCACCGCACCTAGCCGCCGGTCCCGCACCCCGCTCTGGGACCGGCCGCACAGCGAACCAACGATCTCGGCGCGAGCACGGGGAACCCCATCAGGCCGAGACCATCGAGGGACCGCACCGATGACACTCACCGAAGTCCGCGCACACCTCAAGGCGCACGGCTACAAAGCCCCCCCCAGCTCGACCGCTTCGACGTGAAGCGGGCAGCCGGGCAGATCATCGGCATCGACGTCATGTTCACCGACGGCGCCGTCGCCTACCTGCCCGTCGAACCGTGACAAGCACGGTCCGCAACGGCCACGGCCACCGCGCCTACCGTCGTGCGCAGGCTGCGCTGAAGCGCCGCACGGCTGCCGAGAACCTGCCCTGCTGGTGGTGCGGCAACGCGATCGACACGACGCTGCCCGACACGGACCGCATTTCGTTCACCGCCGACCACCCCGACGAGCTCGCGAACGGCGGCCGCCTCGCTGGCCAGCAGCTGCAGCCGATGCACCGGCACTGCAACGCCAGCAAGGGCGACACCGCCGACGTTGAGATCCGGCCCGCCTCCTGAACGCGATGAAGGCCAGACACCGTGAGGTGCCCGGCCTTCGTATAGCTACTTCGTGGACGACTCACTGCCACCGGGCTGCGAGCCACCTGCGACGTATCGGTAGGCACGAGCGAGGGACTCGAGCTGCGGGAACTGCAGGCTGCTGTTCCCAGCCGCCTTCTCGATCCGTTCGAACAGCACCTTCTGAGTGCTGCGCTTGGCTTCGGCTACTTCATGTTCTGTGGGCATGTGAATGCTCCTCTGCTGGTAGGTGAAGGGAACTCAGATGCTACCGAGCAGCACAGACAACGACGGGCCCAGCGCACACCGCACCAACCGACGCCCCGGCCCACCACTGCACCCCGCCACCATGGCCGAGATCAACCAGGTACTGGACGGCGCCACGCACGACCGAGACTGAGGGAGCCGAGCATGGACTACCTCGACGAATCACCTGAGCGCGTCACCTGGTCCGACGAGGGACACGCGTATACGCCACGCAACGAGCCCGACCGTACGGGACACGGTGCACGCTGCGCCCTGGTCACCAGTGGTCGCACTACGACGGCAGCGACGACTCGTCGTGGCAAGACCGATGGACCGAAGACGTACCCGAGCCCGACGACTAACACCCCTGATGGTCGCTACCAACACCGAGCAGCACCCAGGGGGTGCCCCTCACGATCTCACCGCTGCCAATTTTATCGGTCCGCGTCGGTCACGCTGAACACATACAGCCACCTGTGGCCGAACGCGGAGGACCGCCCCCGGTCCGCAATTGCGGGTCTCATGCGAGCCGTTGCCGGAGATTCTGCGGACTCCTTGCGGACTGCGAACGCTGAATCTCGCTAGATCCGCGTCGTCCCAGGCCTGCTAGTTGTTGAACCGGAACTCCACCACGTCGCCGTCCTGCATGACGTAGTCCTTGCCCTCGATGCGGGCCTTGCCGGCAGCGCGGGCCTCGGCGATGGAGCCGGTCTCGACCAGGTCGTCGAACGAGATGACCTCGGCCTTGATGAAGCCCTTCTCGAAGTCGGTGTGGATGACGCCGGCAGCCTGGGGCGCCTTCCACCCCTTGCCGATCGTCCACGCGCGGGCTTCCTTCGGACCGGCCGTCAGGTAGGTCTGCAGCCCGAGGGTGTCGAAGCCGATGCGGGCGAGCTGGTCGAGTCCCGACTCGGTCTGACCGGTCGACTCGAGCAGTTCGGCGGCGTCGGCGGGGTCGAGGTCGATGAGCTCCGACTCGACCTGGGCGTCGAGGAACACGGCCTGGGCCGGGGCGACGAGCGCGGCCAGCTCGGCCTTGCGGGCGTCGTCGGTCAGGATCGCCTCGTCGACGTTGAACACGAAGATGAAGGGCTTGGCGGACAGGAGTCCGAGCTCGGCGATCGGCGCGAGGTCGATCTTCGTCGCGGACAGCAGGGTGCCCTGCTCGAGCGCGGCACGGGCCTCGCGAGCGGTCTCGAGCACGATCGGCTCGGCCTGCTTGAGCTTCACGGTCTTCTCGTACCGCGGGAGCGCCTTGTCGATCGTCTCCATGTCGGCGAGGATCAGCTCGGTGTTGATGACCTCGAGGTCGTCCTTCGGGGACACCTTGTTGGCGACGTGCACGACGTCGTCGTCGGTGAAGCCGCGGACGACCTGCGCGATGGCGTCGGCCTCGCGGATGTTGGCGAGGAACTTGTTGCCGAGTCCTTCACCCTCGCTCGCACCCTTGACGATGCCGGCGATGTCGACGAACGACACCGGCGCGGGCACGGTCTTCTCCGAGTGGAACAGCTCGGCGAGCTGGTCGAGTCGCGGATCCGGCAGGTTCACCACGCCGACGTTCGGTTCGATCGTCGCGAACGGGTAGTTCGCGGCGAGGACCTGGTTCTTGGTGAGGGCGTTGAACAGGGTCGACTTGCCGACGTTCGGGAGACCGACGATTCCGATGGTGAGAGCCACGGAAGCACAGCCTACCGGCGGCGACCTGCCGGAGCCGACCCGGGCCTCCAGTCCGTCCGTCGGTCCAGCGGTGGCGACCCGCCCATCCGGGGCCGCAGGGCGGCGATGCGACCCTCGACGACGTCGAAGACGTCGGCTTGCAACCGCTGTGAGCGTCGCCAGTCACCGGCCACCTGCAGCGAGTGGTCGGCACGGTCGACGGTCTGGAGGCGCGCAGCAGTCCCCGAGACCCGCTCGGGCCGCCACATGGTGTCGTCTCCACCCCCGATCGCGTCGTGCGCGTCGGTGGCGGCGGCGAGCGCCGTGGCCACGTCGTCGTGTGTGAGGACCGGCGTCAGCCAGACCCCGGGGACGTCGTTCCGGATCGCCCACGGCAGGGCGAAGCACCCGAACGACTTCGCGGTGACCAGGTCGGGCAGGCGATCGTCCAGCGCAGCCCCGATCGCGGCCTCGACGAACGCCACCGGGTCGGCCCCGGCGTCGTCGTCGATGGTCCAGGCCGGCGCCACGACCTCGCACCCGGCCGCCGACGCGATGGCCTGTGACCACCACAGCAATGGCGCCTGCTGCCCGTAGCCGGCCCCGGCGAGCACCAGCACGAGCGGCCGATCGTCTCCGTCGTTCCCCATGCGCGCACGCTACCGCGCGGAACGCGCCCCGACGGCATCTGGCAGCGTGGTCCCCGTCGTCCGGACCGGGCGACGGGACAGGAGGACGTCGATGTGGTTCGAACGCGACGAGCGCGGTGTGCACTCGGTGGGCATGGGAGCGCCGGCGCTGCGGCAGCGCTTCGCCCCGGAGACCCTCGCCGCCCTCGAGCAGGCCTCTCGCGCTGAGCTCGAGCAGCTGCACGATGCGATGGCCGAGCTCGAGGCCGACGTCCTGGTCGTCTACGACCCCGAGGACGACACCATCGACTACGCCGAAGAGGACCGGTTCCGCGGGATCCCCCTCCCCCGGGACTTCGGGTTCCCGGTCGTCACCGGCGACCTGACCGCCGGACTCACCGAACACGTCGAGAGCCTGCCGCTGCGCTGGCGACTGGACGGCGTCGCGGTGGCGTTCGAGATGGTGGGTACGCTGCTCGCGCCCTACTGGAAGCGCGAACGTGCGCGTCGGACGGCGACGTGGCGCGCGACGGCACGACGTCGGCGCAGCGGTTCCCGGTCGGCACGCCGCCGCTGAGCGTCCGGCCGCAACGCCGAGGCGGCTTCCGGCGATGTCGGCGCCCCGTGCGACGATCGGAACCGTGCCGTTGAACTTCACCGCGATCGACTTCGAGACCGCGAACAGCTCGCCCGCCAGTGCGTGCTCCGTCGGACTCGTCAAGGTCCGCGCGGGCCGGGTCGTCGACCGGGCGTCGTGGTTCATCCGCCCGCCCCTCGGACACGACGCGTTCCTCGAGTGGAACACCCGGATTCACGGGATCGTCGCCGAGGACGTCGTCCGGGCGAAGACGTGGGAGCAGCAGTACCCCGACCTCGTGGCGTTTGCCGAGGGTGACGTGTTGGTGGCGCACAACGCCCGGTTCGACATGGGCGTCATCGCCGGTGGGTGTTCCGCGACCGGCATCGACCTCGCCGAGCACCACTCGATGTGCTCGCTCGCGGTCGCCCGCAAGACCTACACGCTCGACTCCTACCGACTGCCGGTCGCCGCGATGGCCGCCGGGTTCGAGGGGTTCCAGCACCACGACGCCGCGGCCGATGCCGAGGCGTGTGCTGCGATCGTCATCCACGCTGCCGGCCACCACGGCACCGACACGGTCGAGGCCCTGGGTGCGGCGACCCGGGTGACGATCGCCCCGGTCCGGGCCCGCGCCGAGAAGCCCAAGGCGTCGACGCCGCAGCCGCGCCTGTCGAACCGCCCGATGGTCTTCGCCGACTGAGCTGATCGGACCGGCCGAGCCGGCCGAGCCGAAGGTCCCTGTCGCGGCCTCGCCCGCGACACTACGCTCAGCGCATGGCTGCGCCCACCACGATCGAACGCGAGACCGTCATCACGGCTCGCGCCGCGGAGATCACGCCGTACCTGGCGGACCTGCAGCGCTGGGTCGAGTGGTCGCCGTGGGAGGGGCGGGATCCCGCGCTGCAGCGGACCTACACCGGTGAACCGGGGACGGTCGGCTCGACGTACGCCTGGAAGGGCAACCGCAAGGCCGGCGCCGGCTCGATGGCGATCACCCGGGTCGATGCCGCCGAGGTCGACGTCGACCTGCAGTTCACCGCACCGTTCCGGTCGTCGAGCGCGGTGGTGTTCCGGCTCGAAGAGCTCGAGGGTGGCACGCGGGTCGTGTGGTCGATGACGAGCCCGCAGAACCTGATGTCGCGCGTGATGGGTGTGTTCGTCAACATGGACGAGTTCCTCGGCGGCGACTTCGAGAAGGGCCTCGCCAAGCTGAAGGCGGTCGTCGAGCGCTGACGGGAGTGGCACACCGGGGAGCAGGGTACCCGGTGGTATTGTCACGACAATCCCTCGGCACCGCTGCCGAACCCGCAATTCCCCGAAGGACCGCGATGACCAACGAAGGCCAGCTGCCGTCCGACCTGTTCATGGACCTGGACCGGTCGGGTCCCATGCCCCTCTACTTCCAGGTGGCCTCGCGCATCGAGGAGTCGATCCGCTCCGGCGTGATGCCGCCCGGCGCCCGTCTCGAGAACGAGATCGCGCTCGGTGAGCGCCTCGGACTGTCCCGCCCGACGATCCGTCGGGCGATCCAGGACCTCGTCGACAAGGGGCTGCTCGTCCGTCGCCGCGGCATCGGCACGCAGGTCGTGCACGGCCCGGTGACCCGCAAGGTCGAGCTCACGAGCCTGTACGACGACCTGGCCCAGGGGTCGCAGGCCCCGGCGACGAAGCTCCTCGAGCGCAAC
This sequence comes from Curtobacterium sp. ABR8, assembly GCF_057812125.1. Classification (NCBI taxonomy): domain Bacteria; kingdom Bacillati; phylum Actinomycetota; class Actinomycetes; order Micrococcales; family Microbacteriaceae; genus Curtobacterium; species Curtobacterium sp. ABR8. The sequence continues at coordinate 1,100,608 of NZ_CM173818.1, read as the reverse complement.
GACGTGCCGGCTCCGGACGATGTCGCAGCCGCGCTGAGCGTCGAGCCCGGCACGACCGTGGCGCACATCCGCCGCGTGCGGTTCGCCGAGGACGTCCCGATGGCGATCCTCGAGAACTACCTGCCGCCGGAGTTCCTCGAGATCACGGACCAGGACCTGCAGGACCACGGGCTGTACCAGCTGCTCCGCGGTCGCGGTGTGACGATGCGGGTGGCGAAGCAGCGGATCGGTGCCCGCGCGGTCACCGACGAAGAGGCGGGCCTGCTCGAGATCGAGGACGGTGACCCGGTCCTGACGATGAGCCGCACCGCGTACGACGCCTCGGGCCGTGCGGTCGAGTACGGCGTGCACTGCTACCGCCCCGACCGCTACTCGTTCGAGGTCACCCTCGTCGACAAGTAGGAAGTCCGCGCGGTCCGCGTGACGTCGAGGTTCCACGAACCGCCGCGCGCGTGACGCCGAGGTTCCACGGATGGCCGCTGAACGCCTCGAGATGCCGAGATTTCGGAACCTCGGGGCGGACGGGACGGGACGAGCGGGCTCGCGCGGGCGCTCAGGCGAGCGAGGGCACGCCGAGCTCGCCCGTCACGTACTGCGCTCGTCCGAAGCCGAACGACCAGTCCTGCGGGCCGTTCTCGACGTAGCCGATGAAGACGTCCTCGGACGCGACACCGATCGCCGCCAGGGCGTCGTGGATGGCCGCGTACAGCGTCGTCTTCGCCTCGTCGGTGCGCCCGCGCTGCGTGAAGACCTGGATGACGATGACACCCTCGGTGCGCTCGAACCCCAGGCCGGCGTCCTCGGCGATGATCTGCTGCGCCGGGTGCTCGGTGATCACCTGGAACCGGTCGCGCACGGGGATCGCGTACACGTCGACGATGGCCTGGTGGATGGCGTCGGCGATGGCGCGCACCGCCTGCGGCGTGCGGCCGGTGGCGAGGTCGATACGGACGAGCGGCATGGTGCCTCCTGCAGTTCGGGACTTTGTACTGACAAACTAACATGGATTGAGAGCCCATAACAGCGAGACGGGAGGCGCGGTGCCAGCTGGCACCGCGCCTCCCGTCCGTCGTCCGCGACCGTCTAGAGCACGGGGGTCGCCGCCGCGTAGGTGAGCGGCCCGTCGACGCGCGCGACGTCGTGCCACGCACCGTCGGCGAGGGACGCCTCCGCCGCCTCGACGATGGACGCTGCGGCCAGTCCGTCGGCGACGGACGGGGCGAGCTGCTCCCCGCGACGGACGCTCGCGATGAACTGGGCGGCCTCGATCGTCTTCAGGTCGTCGTAGCCCATGGCCGTGCCGGCGCCGGGCTGGAAGCGCGCGAACTCGCCGTCACCCGCGGCGACGTAGTGCGTGGCGTAGCCGTCGACCTCTTGGCCGTCGAGGTACACCTCGAGCTCGTTGAGCCGCTGGAAGTCCCACCGCACCGAGCCCTTGGTGCCGTAGATCTCGAGCGTGTACTCGGCGTGCGGTCCCCGCATGACACGACTCGAGTCCATGGTGCCGACGGCCCCGTCCTCGAAGCGGAAGAGCAGGGCGGCGTAGTCCTCGTTCTCGACGCGGCCGAGCGCACCGGTGGCTGCGGCGCTCCGGTCGACGATGCCCGCGGCCGGCTTCGGGCGCTCCTGGATGAAGGTCTCGGCGAGGGCGCTCACGCTGGCGATCCGACCGACGACGTACTGCGCCAGGTCGAGGCCGTGCGAGAGCAGGTCGCCGAGCACGCCCGAACCGGCACGCTCCCGCTCGAAGCGCCAGGTCAGCGGCGCCGCGGGGTCGGACGAGTAGTCGGCGAGCAACGAACCCCGCACGTTCGTGATCCGACCGAGGCGGCCGCTGCGGACGAGTTCGCGCGCCCGCTCGATCGCCGGCGCGTGCCGGTAGTTGAACCCGACGCTCGTGATGACGCCTGCGCGCTGCACGGCCTCGTGGATCTCGCGCGAGTCGCTCGCGTAGCGGCCCATCGGCTTCTCGATCCAGAACGGCTTGCCCGCTTCGGCAGCAGCGACCGCCATCTCGCGGTGCAGGAAGTTCGGCGAGCAGATCGAGACGACGTCGACGGCCGGGTCGACGAGGACCTCGTGGTAGTCGGCGACGGCCCGCTCGTAGCCCAGGCGGGTGACGGCCTGGTCGCGAGCGGCCTCGATCGGGTCCGCGGCGACCACGAGCCGGGGGTGCACGCCGAGCTCGGGGAAGTGGTCCGGCAGGGCGCGGTAGGCACGCGAGTGCAGCCGCCCCATCCAGCCGACCGAGATGAGGCCGACGCCGATGGTGTCCGGCGCGACGGTGTTCCCGGCGGTCATGCGGCGGGGACGATGATGTCGCGGACCAGGGCGTCGAGCTGCGCGTCGGCGTCGAGGAACTGGCGCAGGGTCGTCACCGTGGCGCCGAACCGGTCGAACTCGTCGATCGTCATGCCGTCGACGTCGTAGCCGCGCGCGAACTCAGGGGTCGCGGCACGCAGGGCCGCGATGACGTCGGCCGGCACCTCGTCGTCGATGGCGTCCGGACGGAACGGGAACGCGTTCGCGTTGATGTCCTTCGACCACTGGAACGGCGGGGAGACGACGAGGTCGCCGCCCTGGAACTCCGACCACTGCAGCGCGTTGCGGAAGGCGGCGACGAGCACGCGCGACCGGAAACCACGCTCCTGGAACACGCGGTAGGCGTTCTTCACCGCGGCGACGCCGGCCCACTCGAGGATGCCGGGGTCGACCAGGACGTGGTCGCGCTTGACGACGGTCTTCAGCCAGTCGTCGAAGCGGCCGGCCATCAACGTGACGACGTGGCCGAACTCCTGGTCGGGCAGCCCGTCGGCGGCACGACGGTCGAGCGCACGCTCGATGGCCTCGCCGACGGCCACGACCTGCGGCACCGTGAAGGACACGGTCGCGTTGATCGAGACACCGCGGTACGCGGCCTCCTCGATCGCGGCGATGCCGACCTCGGTGGCGGGGATCTTCACGATGATGTTCGGGGCGAGCTGCGAGAACCGCACCGCCTGCTCGACCAGGGCGTCGGCGTCGCGGTGGAACCGCGGGTCTGTCTGCATCGACAGGCGACCGTTGCGGCCGCCGGACGCTTCGAACGCGGGCAGCAGCTGCTCGGCCGCGGCGATGGAGAGCTCCTCGACGGCCTTCCAACCGATCCAGGACTCCCCCGCCGTCGGGTGCTCGGCGGCGATCTCGCGGATGCGCGGCACCCAGGTCTCCGGGTCCTGCTTGATGCACGTGTACGCGATCACCGGGTTGCAGGTCGCCCCGACGGCGCCGTACTCGTGGATCGCGGTCGACAGTTCGCGCGGGTCGGCGGAGTCGTTCCACAGGGCGGTCACGGTCTGCGACGCGGCCTGCAGCGTGACGGGTCGGGGGTCGGCGCCGGTGGGCGTCGTGGTCTCGAGGGTGTCGGTCATCGTGTGAGTCCCTTCTTGATCGTGTCGAGCTGGAAGCGCGAGACCTCGTCGGCGTTCTCGTCCTCCGCGAAGACGCTCGACACCGCGACGGTGTCCTCGCGCGCCGTGAAGCCGACCCGGTCGAGGGCGGCCCAGAAGGCGTCGAAGTCGACGTCCGCCTGCCCGACCGGCAGGTGCTGGTGCACCCGGACCGGGTTGCCGGGCGGGTTCGTGATGTAGCGCAGCCCGTGCGACCGGTGGTGGTCGTAGGCGTCGGCGACGTGCACGAGCTGCAGGGAGTCGCCCGCGGCGTCGATGATCTCGTCCATGTTGCCGCCGTAGTGGAACGTGTGGCAGGCGACGTAGACGAAGCCGATGCTCTTCGAGTTCAGGCCACGGATCACCCGGAGCGCCTCGAGCCCGTCCTCGACGAAGTCGTCGGGGTGCGGGTCGATCAGGACCCGGATGCCGGAGTCCTCGATGATCGGCAGCAGTTCCTCCATCGCCCAGTGGAACTGGTCCTCGGACTCCTCGGCGCGCTCGGGGCGGCCGGAGAACTCCGTGTTGATCGTGTCCACGCCGAGGCGCTTCGTGATCTCGATGACCCGCTTCCACTTCTTGACGGCGGCCTCGCGGGCCTCCTTGTCCGGACCGGCCCAGCGCAGGACGGGCAGGACCGATGCGACCTGCACCCCGGCCGTCGTGCACGCCGCGGCGAACGCGTCGACGAGGTCGTCGTCGGCCGTGGGGTGCCGGTAGAAGGGGATGAAGTCCTTGTGCGGGGTGAGCTGCAGGTACTCGTAGCCGAGGTCGGCGACCTTCTGCGGGAACTCCAGCAGCGACAGGTCGTGGTGGTACGGCGTGGGGTCGAGTGCGATCTTCGGCATCGATCAGGCCGTCTCGTAGAAGGCGGGCTTCGCGGTCGCGTACGTGATCGGTTCGAGCGCACCGGACTGCTGCGCACGCACGGCGACCTCGGCGACGACCGACGCCGTGTACCCGTCCCAGGCGCTCGGCCCGTCGATCCCGCCGGCCCGCGCGGCGTCGACCCAGCGCTGCACCTCTTCGTCGTAGGCGGCACCGAAGCGCTCGACGAACGACGGGGTGACGCCCTGGCCGGAGACGCCCTGCGAAACGAGGTTCAACGAGGTCTCGCGGCCGATGTAGGCGACCCCGGACTCGAACACCGCATCGGTCGTGACCTGGTAGCCGAACTGGGCGTTCACGTTGATCTCGACGATCGCCATGGTGCCGGACTCGGTGGTGAACAGCACGAACTGCGGCTCGGGCAGGTCGGCCGGCGCGAGCGAGTTCTTGCGGGGCTTCTTCACCTCGACGCTCGTGATCGCCTCGCCCGTGATGAACGGGATGATGTCGATCTCGTGGATCACCGAGTCGTGGATGAGCATCGACTCGCTGAAGTTCGGCGGTGTGGTCGGGTTGCGGTGCGCGTGGTGCAGCGCGAGCAGGGCGCCGTTGGCACCGGACTCCCGCAGGGCACGCAGCTCCTGGTACCCCTTGTCGAAGCGGCGCATGAAGCCGACCTGGATCCTCGGGCGGTCGGCGTGCTGCTGCTCGAGCTCGACGATCCGCAGGGAGTCCTCGGCCGACGTGGTGAGCGGCTTCTCGCACAAGACGGCCAGGCCGCGCTCGAGCGCCGGCACCAGGACCGGCTCGTGCAGGAAGCCCGGCGTCGCGACGATGACGGCGTCGATCGCGGTGGCGTCGAGTGCTTCCTCGAACGACGCTGCGGTGATCGCGCCGGGCGCCTTCGCCGCGGCGGCGGTCGCGCGGCCGCTGTCGGGGTCGACGATGGCGACGACGTCGGCGCCGGCGATGGTCGAGGTGATGCGACGGATGTGGTCGCTGCCCATGGCGCCCGCGCCGACGACGGCGACGCGGAGGTTGTCAGTGGTGCTCATGGCGGTGCTCCTGGGGTAGATGACGCTGCGTGGACGGCTGTTGGTGGCCGGTCAGGACACGCGGGCGGCGGACGTGGAACCGAAGATGTGCTGGAACGTGCGCTCGGCGATCGGGCCGGGGGCGTCGACCGAGCAGCCGTACATGTCCTGCTCGACGATGCCGAAGACGTCCGGGTTGATCTTCGCGACGGCCTCGATGATCGGGGCGAGTTCCGGGGTACCGTGCGGCGGCTCGGTCATGATGCCCTGCGACACGGCGGTGGCGAACGGCACGTCGTTCTTCAGCACGTCGAACAGCAGGTCGGTGTCGACCTGCTTGAGGTGCAGGTACCCGATGCGCTCCGGGTGCGCGGCGATGAGCTTGAGGTTGTCGCCGCCGTAGTACGCGAAGTGACCGGTGTCGAGGCAGAGGTTCGTGTACTCCGGGTTCGTCACCTCGAGGAACCGCACGGTCTCCTTGTAGGTGCCGACGTGGCTGTCGGCGTGCGTGTGGAACTGCTGGTGGACGCCGTACTCCTCGAGCAGCGCCTTGCCGAGCTGGTCGTGCCCCTTGCCGAGGCGGTCCCACTGCTCGTCGGTCAGGGTGCGCGACTCGAGCACCTCTTCCGTGGCGTCCGAGCGCCAGAGGTCCGGGATCGTCACGAGGTGCTGGGCGCCGAGCTTGGCCGCCAGACCCGCGACCGCCACGGCCTGGTCCCAGGCGCGCTGGAACTGGTCCTCGCCCTTGTGGAACCCGGTGAACACGGTGCCGGCGGAGAGCTTCAGCCCGCGCGACTCGAGCTCGTCCGACAGCTGCGACGGGTCGGTCGGCAGGTAGCCGTACGGTCCGAGCTCGATCCACTCGTACCCGGCGGCGGCCGCCTCGTCGAGGAAGCGCTTCCACGGGACCTGGTTCGGGTCGTCGGGGAACCAGACGCCCCACGAGTCGGGGGCGGTGCCGATCCGGATGGCGTCGGTTGCGGTGGCGGTGTCGGTCATGACGTCGTCGTCTGCTCTCTTGGTGTGGTGCGTGTGGTGGACGGTGGTGCTCAGCCGAGCAGCGGGCGCTGGGCGGCGACCTGCTGCTCGTACTCGGTGCGGGCGGTCTGCGTGCTCGACAGCGTCGAGGTCTGCGCGACCGGCACGTCCCACCAGCCGTCGCCCTCGGGCGCGTAGACCAGCGGGTCCGAGTTGATGTGCACGAGGGTGGTGTGGTCGTTCGCCTTCGCCTGACGCAGCGCGGCCTTGAGGTCCTCGATGCTGTCCGGGCCGGGCTGGACCTCGATCACGTCGACGCCGTACGACCGCGCGTTCGCCGCGAGGTCGACGGGCAGCGGGTCGCCGTTGTCGAACGACTGCGTCTCGTCCAGGTAGCGGTACTTCGTGCCGTAGCGCTCGGACCCGACGGTCTCGGACAGGTGCCCGATCGACGCGTACCCGTGGTTCTGGATGAGCACCACGATGATCTTGATGCCCTCGGCCACGGCGGTGACGAGCTCGGTGTGCAGCATGAGGTAGCTGCCGTCGCCGACCATGACGATCGCGTCGCGGTCCGGGGCGCCACGACGGACGCCGATGCCGCCCGCGATCTCGTAGCCCATGCACGAGAACGCGTACTCGACGTGGTAGCCGAGGGCGTCCCGCACGCGCCAGAGCTTGTGCAGGTCGCCGGGCAGCGAGCCGGCCGCCTGGATGACGACGTCGCGCGGGTCGGACACCGACTGCACGGCGCCGATGATCTCCGGCTGGCCGGGCAGGTCCGCGCCGGACGGCGCGAACGCGCCGTCGACGGCTGCGTCCCACGCCGCCTTCAGCGACGCGATCTCCGCAGCGTAGGCGGCCTCGACGACGTACGCGGGCTCTGCGGGTGACGACCCGGTCGACGTGAGCGCCGCGGTCAACGCGACCAGGGCCTCCCGGGCATCCGCGATCAGCGGCAGCTGCGAACCGTGCTTGTAGGCGTCGAACGCGGCCACGTTGACGTTCACGAACGTGACGTCCGGGTTCTGGAACGCGGTCCGCGACGCGGTCGTGAAGTCGCTGTAGCGCGTGCCGATCCCGATCACGACGTCCGCCTGCGCGGCGACCGCGTTCGCGGCGGCCGTGCCGGTCGCGCCGATGCCACCCAGGGACTGCGGGTGGTCCCAGACGAGCGAGCCGCCGCCGGCCTGCGAGGTGCCGACCGGGATGCCGGTGGCCTCGACGAAGGCGGAGAGCTCGTGCTCCGCGCCGGAGTACAGCACGCCACCGCCCGCGACGATGACGGGGCGCTTCGCCGCCCGGATCGCGGCGACCGCACGCGCCAGCGGCCCGTGCTCGGGCAGCGGCCGACGGATGTGCCACTCGCGCGGCTGCAGGAACGCGACCGGGACGTCGAACTCCTCGGCCTGCACGTCCTCCGGCAGGGCGATCGTCACGGCACCGGTCTCGGCCGGGTCGGTCAGCACCCTCATCGCCGCGAGGGCGATCGAGAACAGCTGCTCGGGGCGCTCGACACGGTCGAAGTAGCGCGACAGCGGACGGAACGCGTCGGTCACCTGCAGGGAGGTGTCGTGCGGCAGTTCGATCTGCTGGAGCACCGGGTCGGTGGTCCGCGTCGCGAACGTGTCCGACGGCAGCAGCAGTGCGGGCAGGCGGTTCGTCGTCGCGAGCGCGGCGGCGGTGAGCATGTTCGCGGCACCCGGGCCGACCGACGCCGTCGCGGCGAAGGTCGCACGGCGGCGGTGCATGCGGGCGAAGCCGACGGCCTCGTGCACCATCGCCTGCTCGTTGCGGGCCTGGTGGTACGGCAGCAGTCCGGGCTGCTCGACGTGGAGCTGCTTGATGGCCTGTCCGACGCCGGCGACGTTGCCGTGCCCGAAGATGCCGAAGATCCCCGGGATGGTGCGTTCGCGGACGTCGCCGTCGACGGTCCACTGGTTGGCCAGGAACTCGACGAGTGCCTGACCGACGGTCATCCGGCGCGTGGTGGTGGTCACGCCTGCTTCCTTTCGTAGGGCAGGCGCGGGTCGAGCTGCTCGCTCTCCCACACCTGGCGGACCCAGCCGTGCGCCGGGTCGTCGGTGATGTTCCAGACGCGCTCCGGGTCGGGCCCGGCCATCACGTTGAGGTAGTACATGTCGTAGCCCGGCGCGGCGACGGCGGGGCCGTGCCACCCGTGCGGGACGAGCGCGACGTCGCCGGTGCGGACTTCGCGGAACTCGTCGATCGGACGGTCGTCCGAGGCGTAGGTCCGGTGCAGCGCGAACGGATCGGCGGTGGCCGGAGCGGAGAGGCCGCGTGCGACCGCCGACTCGTAGTAGTAGATCTCCTCGAGGTTCGACTCCTCGCCGGGCACGTTCGTGTCGTGCTTGTGCGGCGGGTACGACGACCAGTTGCCGGCCGGCGTGATCACCTCGCACACGATGAACTGCACGGCGTCGAGGGCGGCCGGGGTCCCGAAGTTGTGCACCTGCCGGCTGGACTGCCCGGCACCGCGGAGCTCGACCGGCACGTCCTGGCGGGCCACGTAGGTGGTCGGCTTGACGGTGTCGGTGGGCGCCTCGGCGACCGCGAACCGGCCGCTGCCGGTGATCGTCGCCTGCGATCCGGACCCCAGGTACAGGACGTCGGTGGGACCCTCGAACACGCTCGCGCGCCCCTGCAGGGCCTGCTCGCCGTCACCGGCGGCGCCCGCGTAGGTCACGTGGAACGCCCCGGCGAGCGGCACGACGATGCGCTCCACGGCGTCGGCCGGGAGGCGCAGCTCGCGTGTGCCGGTCGGGTCGCCGTCCGTCAGGGTGCCGGTCCGGAGCCCGGTGTGCGTCCATCCTGCGATGCGACCGTCGACGACGTCGGTCCAGCCCGCCTCGGGCCGGGAGCCCGCCGGGATGAACCACTGGTCGTGCTCGTGCTGTTCGTTCGCCATGCTGCGGGTCAGTTGTTCGACGGGAAGCCGAGGTTGATGCCGCCGTGCGACGGGTCGAGCCAGCGGCTCGTGATCGCCTTCTGGCGGGTGAAGAAGCTCACGCCGTCGGCGCCGTACGCCTTGTGGTCACCGAACAGCGAGTTCTTCCAGCCGCCGAACGAGTAGTACGCGACCGGCACGGGGATCGGGACGTTGATGCCGATCATGCCGACCTGCACGTCGCGCTGGAAGCGGCGCGCGGCGCCGCCGTCGTTGGTGAAGATGGCGGTCCCGTTGCCGTACGCACCCGAGTTGATGAGTTCGAGGCCCTCCTCGTACGTGGCGACGCGGACGACGCTGAGCACCGGACCGAAGATCTCCTCGGTGTAGACGCGGCTCGTGGTGGGGACCTGGTCGATCAGCGTCGGGCCCAGCCAGAAGCCGTTCTCGTCGCCGTCGGGTCGGACGGTGCGGCCGTCCACCACAACCACCGCACCGTCCTGCTCTGCGACCTCGATGTACGAGGCGACCTTGTCACGGTGCTGCTTCGTGACGAGCGGGCCCATGTCGCACCCGCGACGACCGTCGCCGATGCGCAGGGTCGCCGCGCGGTCCGTGATCTTCTGGATGAGCTCGTCGGCCACCGGCTCGACGGCGACGACGACCGAGATCGCCATGCAGCGCTCACCGGCGGATCCGAAGCCCGCGTTGATGGCGTTGTCCGCGACCAGGTCGAGGTCCGCGTCCGGCAGCACGAGCATGTGGTTCTTCGCGCCGCCGAGGGCCTGCACGCGCTTGCCGTGCTTCGTGCCCGTCTCGTAGACGTACTGCGCGATCGGCGTGGAACCGACGAACGAGATCGACTCGACGTCCGGGCTGGTCAGCAGCCCGTCGACCGAGAGCTTGTCGCCGTTGAGCACGTTGAAGACGCCGTCGGGCAGACCGGCCTCGGTGAACTTCTCGGCGAGCCAGATGGCGGCGCTCGGGTCCTTCTCGGACGGCTTCAGCACGACGGTGTTGCCCGCTGCGATCGCGATCGGCAGGAACCACAGCGGCACCATCGCCGGGAAGTTGAACGGGCTGATGATGCCCACGACACCGAGCGGCTGCCGGATCGAGTAGACGTCGATGCCGGTGGAGACCTGGTCGGAGAACTCGCCCTTCATCAGGCTCGGGATGTTCGTGGCGAGCTCCACGACCTCCTGTCCACGGGCGATCTCGCCCAGGGCGTCGTCGATGACCTTGCCGTGCTCGCTCGTGATGATCTCGGCGAGCTCGCCCTTGTCGCGGTTCAGGATCTCGCGGAACGAGAACAGGATCTGCTGGCGCTTGGTGAGCGACAGGTTGCTCCACGCCGGGAACGCCGCCTTGGCGCTCGCGATGGCGGCCTGGATCTCGTCCTCGTTCGCCAGGGCGACCTGCTTCGTCGCGACGCCCAGGGCCGGGTCGTACACGGGGGCGCTGTTGCCCGACGCGGACTCGACGTGCTTGCCGCCGATCCAGTGGCCGACGGTGGTGGTGGCGGTCTCCGTGGTGGTCATGCGTTGCTTCCTTCGAGTGTGGTGGTTGCTGCGTGCGTGGCGCCGGCGCTGCCGGTGTGGACGAGACCCGCGGCCACGTCGACCGCGGTGGCGACGTCGCCGTCCGGCGGGTAGAGCAGGGTGCGGCCGACGACCAGGCCGCGCACGCCGGGGAGCGCGAGGGCGTCGGCCCACTTGGCGTAGGTCTCGAGCGGCCTGCTCGACGGGTCGCCCCCGAGCAGGAGCGTCGGCAGCGTCGTCGCCGCCATCACCCGCTCCATGTCGTCGACGACCGGGATCTTCAGCCAGCTGTAGGCGCTGGACTCGCCCAGGCCCGCGGCGATCGCCATCGAGGTGATGACGGCGTCGGCGGTCAGGTCGTTCACCACCCGGCCGTCCTGCCACGCGGACATGAACGGCTCGAGCATGATCGGCAGCTGGAGCGCGGCGGCCTCGCTGACCGCACGGGCCGTGGCCTCGAGCGTCGGTGCCGTGCCCGCGTCCTCGAGGGCGATGCGCACGAGGAGCTTGGCGAAGTCGAGCCCGGAGTCCTTGATGGCCTGTGCCGAGTACGCGGTGTAGCGGTCGTCCATCTCGAACGTCGCCCCGCGCAGTCCGCCGCGGTTCATCGACCCGACGACGACCTTGCCGTCGAGGGCGCCGAGCAGTGCCAGGTCCTCGAGGATGTCGGGCGTGCCGAGCACCCCGTCGACCCCGGGGCGGCCGAGCGCCGTGACGAGCCGCTCGAGCAGGTCGTAGCGGTCGGCCATCGCGGACTCGTCGTTCCGGACCGCCAGGGCACCGCGTGCCGGGTGGTCCGCGGCGACGATGAAGAGCTTGCCGTCGTCGGCGAGCAGGGAGCGCTTGTGCCGAGCGTCGAGCACGGACCGCACCAGTTCGGGCTGTCCGGCGCGGATGTCCCGGAGGCGCTGGAAGTCAGCGGGGCTGATCTCAGGCATGGGTCTTCTCCTCGGTCTTGGTCGCACCCGTGCTCGTGTGGCTCGTGCCGTCGGCGGGGTTGCTGGCGATGAACGACTCGATCTCGTCGCTCGTGGGCATCGCCGTCGAGCACTCGAACCGCGTCGCGACGATGGCGCCGGCGGCGTTGCAGAACGCGAGGATCCGCTCGAGGCCCCAGCCCTGCAGCAGGCCGTGGGTCAGCGCGCCGCCGAAGCCGTCACCGGAGCCGAGCCCGTTGACGACGTCGATGTGGTGCGGGCGGAACTCGACGAACTCGTCGCGGGTCTTCGCCAGCACGCCCTTGGGGCCCTGCTTGACGATGGCGATCTCGACCCCGCGCTCGAGCAGGGCGTCGGCGGCGCGGACCGGGTCGGTCTCGCCGACGGCGACCTCGCACTCCTCGCGGTTGCCGACGGCGACCGTGGCGTGTTCGAGGGCGACGGCGACCTCGCGCGTCGCGGCCTCGGGGCTCGACCAGAACATCGAGCGGTAGTCCAGGTCCACCACGGTGTGCAGTGCTGTCGGGGCGTCGGCGGCGCTCCGCGCCTGGAACGCGGTGTGGTGTGCGCTGCGGCTCGGCTCTTCGCTCAGGCCGGTCACCGTGGTCCAGAAGATCTTCGCCCGCTCGATCTCGTGCAGCGGCAGGGACTTCGCCGTGATCATCAGGTCCGGCGCCTTCGGGGCCCGGTAGAAGTACAGCGGGAAGTCGTCCGGCGGGAAGATCTCGCAGAACGCGACGGGGGTGTTCAGCCCCTCGACCGTCTCGACGAAGGCGTTCGCGACGCCGAACTCCGGCAGGGCGCGGGCGATGTAGCGGCCGAACGGGTCGTTGCCGGTGCGGGTGATGACCGCGGCGTCCGCGCCGTGGCGAGCGGCGGCGATGGCGACGTTCGTGGCGCTGCCGCCGACGGACTTCGAGAACGTCGTGACGTCTTCGAGCGGGCCGGTCTGCTGCGGGTAGATGTCGACGCTGACGCGTCCCATCGTGATCACGTCGTAGGCGTGGGGAGCGGGATTCGTCATGCGACGTGGTGGACCTTCCGTGCGGCTTCATCGGCGGACGTTCACGACTGTACACCCTGTTTGCCCTAATGTCATGACATGGGATTCGGAGCCTGCTGCACTGGTCCCGTGTCGCCGGTCCCGCCGGTTCTGCGGGCGCGTCGGTGTGCCGGGAGGCACGGTGTCGGTGGGTCCTGCCAAGGTCACGACATGCAGATCCTCGCCCTGGTCATCGGTCTCGTGATCGGCATCGCCGTCGGTGCGGTGGTCGCCTGGTCGCTCGCACGGTCGCGCGCCGGCGTCGACGCCGCAGCGGCGCGCGCGAGCGCCGAGGCGCTCCGCACGCGGCTCGACGAGGTCCGCCGCGACGCCGAGGAGCGCCTCGACGCACAGGACGCCCAGTACCGCCGCCAGGTCGACTCCCTCGAACGCCGCGCCGCCGAGCTCGAGCACCTGGTGCAGCGCATGCACGGCGCCGATTCGGCCCGGAACCAGAACGAGTCCAAGGTGCTGTCCGCGCTCAGCCCCGTCGCGCAGACCCTCGACGTGATGCGCACGAAGATCGCCGAGCTCGAGCAGTCCCGCAGCGAGCAGTACGGCGCCCTGTCCGCGCAGCTGCGGTCGGCCGCCGAGTCCGAGGAACGTCTGCGTGCCACGGCCGACACCCTGGCCAGTGCCCTGTCGTCGAACAGCACCCGCGGGGTGTGGGGCGAGACGCAGCTGCGCAACGTGGTCGAGGCCGCCGGGTTGCTCGAGCGGGTCGACTTCGACGTGCAGTCGTCGGTCACCACCTCGGCCGGCACCGCCCGACCCGACATGGTCGTGCACCTGCCCGGCGGCAAGACCATCGCCGTCGACGCCAAGGTGCCGTTCAGCGCCTACCTGCAGGCCGCCGAGATCCCGGCGACCGCCACCGGAGCCGAGGGGGCCCGCCGCGACGCGCTCATCGGGCAGCACGTCAAGGCGCTCCGCGCGCACGTCGACGCCCTGGCCGCGCGCGAGTACTGGACCGGCTACGACGCCTCCCCCGAGCTCACCGTCGCCTTCATCCCGTCCGAGTCGCTCATCTCGAGCGCCCTCGCCGCCGACCCCGGCCTGCTCGACCACGCCTTCCGCAAGCGCATCGCACTCGCTTCTCCCGTGACCCTGTGGTCCGTGTTGAAGACGGTCGCGTTCTCGTGGCAGCAGGACGTCGTCTCCCAAGAGGCGCACGAGCTCTTCCGGGTCTCGCGCGAGCTCTACGGCCGGCTGTCCACGATGGCGGGGCACGTCGACAAGCTCGGTCGTTCGATCCGGGGCTCCGTCGTCGACTACAACCGGTTCGTGGGGTCGCTCGAGCGGCAGGTGCTGCCGAGCGCCCGTCGGTTGTCGCTGCTCGACGAGTCGAAGGTGATCGCCGACCCGGCGTCGATCGAGGACGAGCCGCGGTTGCTCACGGCGCCGGAGTTGGTGTGGGCCGTCGACGAGGACTGACCGTCACCCCGTGGATCAGGCCTCGTCAGCTGCGGTGATGTAGCGCGGCGGGATGACCAACGCCAGCGTGACGCGGTCGTGGCCTTCCGAGAACTCGACGCCTTCCCGGTGCGCGCGACCCGCATCGACCCGCAGCAGGACGGGAGCGGGAGACTTGCGTCGACCCGCTTGCATCGCCAGCTCTCGATCAGTCGTCAGATGCGCGTACTGGCGCCCCATGGGCAGGAGACCATCGCGCAGGATCGACTCAGCCGCCGCGGGAGAAGTCGCGTGCCAGAGCACCGGTCGCGGCACGATCGTTGGCTTCACGATGCGCTCGTCGGTCGAGTGGCCGTACTGTGCGCGGATCCGGTCACCCTCCACCGCGAAGCGCTGCTTGTCAGACTCGGCGACGATGCGGCGCAAGTCTTCCACCGTTGCGTCCACGCCCGACCGCGCCAAGGCTCCGGCGAGATCTGCGAGCGGGACGCTTCCGTCGGCGCCGAGCTCGAGCCCGTACGCACCCGGTTCGTGCCGCAACGCGTGCGACATCGCCTTGCTGATCGACGTGTCCTTTCGGGGCATGTCTCAGTCCTCTTCCTGCTCCGCGAGCCACACTGCTCGGTGCTCCTCCATTTCCTCCCACCAGACGTCGAACGACGTCCACTGACCCCGGTACTCCGTCCCGGGCGAAGCGAACGTGTGGATGATCAGGACAGGAGGGTTGCCCGAACGGTCGCCACCGTCGAAACAGAACACGTCGTCCGTGTCCTGGTGCTTCGCGAAGGGCACGAGGGAACGGGTCGGATACTGCTCCCCAACGATGTCAGCCCAGTTCTTTGTCTGGCTCTCGTACTCAGACGTCCACATGAAGGGATCGATGTCGGGAAGCGGGTCTTGTGCAAGGGCACGTTGGAAGCGCTCGGGGTACTGGAATCCCTCGGGCGCGATCAAGCGCGCCTCGACTTGCCGTTCCTCGACGGTTGTTAGTCGACGTTCCCTCACTGTGGTGCTCCGGTGAGCTTCGGGAGGTCGTGAGACCCAGCTGGATTCGCTTTCGACCAATTCGTGCCTTGCGACTTCATCCGAACCTCAGCGGCCTCGCCCCACGTTCTGGGCTCGGCGTGGCCACGCTTCGTGAAGCGTTCAACCTCTCTTGCGGTCAACGGTTCGTGGTGTTCGTGTGCGCGCGCCTGCACTGGCGTGTCGGTCCCGTGCCGTCCGCCTCCGCGTGCAGCGTGCGGATGCCCGCGGTGTCCAGCCCGACGATCCGTGCCGTTGTCGCAGTCATGCGTCGAGCCTACGCAAGGGGGTGTGCAACGGGGCGCCACCGGAAGACCGGCGACGCCCCGAAGCAGCAGACGAGCGTCCGGCCTAGAACCACTTCTCCGCACGGTGGTCCGCCTGGATGCGGCGGATCGTGTTCGAGCGCGACCGCAGCACGAGCGAGTCGGTGTGGATGACGCCGCGCGAGCGACGGACACCGTCGACCAGGACGCCGTCGGTGACGCCGGTGGCGACGAAGAACGTGTTGTCACCCGTGACCAGGTCGTCCTGGTCGAGGACCTTGTCCAGGTCGTGGCCGGCGGCGATGGCGCGCTCGCGCTCCTCGTCGTCCTTCGGCTGGAGCTTGCCGAGGATGACGCCGCCGAGCGCCTTGATCGCGCACGCGGTGATGATGCCCTCGGGGGTGCCGCCGACGCCGACGCACATGTCGATCGTCGAGCCGGGCAGGGCGGCGGCGATGCCACCGGCGACGTCACCGTCGAGCAGCAGTCGCGTGCCGGCACCGGTCGCGCGGATCGCGCGGATGAGCTCGTCGTGGCGCGGGCGGTCGAGCACGGCGACGACCATGTCCTCGAGGTCCTTGCCCTTGGCCTTCGCCAGCGCGCGGATGTTGTCGCCGATCGGCTTCTCGAGGTCCAGGACGCCGCGGCCCTCGGGGCCGGCGGCGATCTTGTCCATGTAGAACACGGCGGACGGGTCGTACATCGAGCCGCGGTCCGAGACGGCCATGACGGAGATGGCGTTCTGGCGGCCGGCGGCGGTGAGCGAGGTGCCGTCGATCGGGTCGACCGCGATGTCGCAGGCCGGGCCGTGGCCGTTGCCGACGTGCTCGCCGTTGTAGAGCATCGGGGCGTTGTCCTTCTCGCCCTCGCCGATGACGACGACGCCGTCGAAGTTCACGGTGCCGAGGAACTTGCGCATCGCGTCCACCGCGGCGCCGTCGGCGAGGTTCTTCTCGCCGCGCCCGACCCACGGCTGCGCACGGATCGCGGCGGCCTCCGTCGCACGCACGAGCTCGAGGGCCAGGTTGCGGTCGGGCTGGAGGAACAGGGAGCCGGTTTCCGTAGAGGGAGTCACGACCCGAGCTTACCGACCGCCGTCGAGTCACACTCCAGTCCGGCTGACTACGATCGGCGGGGACATCACCGAAGTCGAAGGAGATCCACGTGCCCATCGCAACGCCGGAACAGTACGCCGAGATGATCGAACGCGCGAAGGCGGGCAAGTTCGCGTACCCCGCGGTCAACGTGTCCTCGTCGCAGACCATCAACGCGGTCCTCCAGGGCCTGCAGGAGTCCGGCTCGGACGGCATCCTCCAGGTGACGACGGGCGGTGCCGACTACTTCGCCGGGCAGACGGTCAAGAACCGCGCCGCCGGTGCCCTCGCGATGGCGAAGTTCGCCCACGAAGTCGCGAAGAACTACGACATCACGGTCGCGCTGCACACCGACCACTGCCCGAAGGACGCCCTCGACGGCTTCGTCCTGCCGCTCATCGCGGCGAGCGAGGAAGAGGTCCGCGCCGGTCGCAACCCGATCTTCCAGTCGCACATGTGGGACGGCTCGGCCGTGCCGCTCGACGAGAACATCGAGATCGCGAAGACCATGATCGAGAAGACGCGGAACATCAACGCGATCCTCGAGGTCGAGATCGGCGTCGTCGGCGGCGAAGAGGACGGCGTCGAGCACGAGGGCACGAACGACGCGCTCTACACGACTCCGAACGACGTCGAGAAGGTCGTCGACGCGCTCGGCCTCGGCGACAAGGGTCGTTGGATCGCCGCGCTCACCTTCGGCAACGTGCACGGCGTCTACAAGCCGGGCAACGTCAAGCTCCGCCCCGAGCTCCTCGGCGAGATCCAGGCGTCGGTCGCGGCCAAGCACGGCACCGGCGAGAACCCCCTCGACCTCGTCTTCCACGGCGGCTCCGGCTCGACCGACGACGAGATCCACGAGGCCGTCCGCAACGGCGTCATCAAGATGAACATCGACACGGACACGCAGTACGCGTTCACGCGCTCGATCGCCGACTCGATGTTCCGGAACTACGAGGGCGTCCTGAAGATCGACGGCGAGGTCGGCAACAAGAAGCAGTACGACCCCCGAGCCTGGGGCAAGGTCGCCGAGTCCGCCATGGCGGCTCGCGTGGGCGAGGCCGCGAAGGTGCTCGGCTCCGCCGGTCACACCAAGGGCTGAGCAGGTCCGTCCGGTCGGGTCCACCGGCCGGGAGGAACGGGGCGCGTCCGACGGACGTGCCCCGTTCTGCGTCCGGTCGCCGACACCGCATGCCACGATGGGCGGGTGACCGTCGACGCCATCGCCTCCGAGTTCGCCCAGTTCGTCACCGAGTCGCCCACCGCGTTCCACGCGGCAGCGGCGTCCCGTGACCGCCTCGTCGCAGCCGGGTTCACCGAGCTGTCCGAGCTCGACGCCTGGCCGACCGAACCCGGCGCGTACGTGGTGGTCCGCGACGGTGCGGTGATCGCGTGGCGACTGCCGGACGGTGCATCGGCGACGACCCCGTTCCGGATCCTCGGCGCCCACACCGACTCCCCCGGCTTCCGCGTGAAGCCGAACCCCGGCGTCCGCACCGGGGGCTGGGAGCAGCTCAACGTCGAGGTCTACGGCGGCGCACTCCTGTCCACCTGGTTCGACCGCGACCTCCGCATCGCCGGCCGCGTCGTCGACGCCGACGGCAGCGTCCGACTCGTCAGCACCGACGCCGTCGCCCGCATCCCGAACCTCGCCATCCACCTCGACCGCGGGGTGAACGACGGCAAGGAGATCGACCGCCAGCGCCACACGCTGCCGATCGTCGGGGTCGACGGCGACGCCGGTGGGACCTCGGTCGTGGAGTGGCTGCGCGCCCGCCTCGGAGACGATGCCGTGTCGTGGGACCTCTTCCTCGCCGACACCCAGGCCCCCGCCCGCCTCGGCATCGAGCGCGAGTTCCTGGCCTCGGGCCGGATGGACAACCTGACGAGCGTGCACGCCGGCCTCCGCGGCATCGTGGACGCCCCGGTCGACGGCGACCACATCCCGGTGTTCGCTGCGTTCGACCACGAGGAGATCGGTTCCTCGACCCCGTCCGGTGCCGGTGGTCCGTTCCTCGAGGACGTCCTCAGCCGCGTGCAGGAGGGCCTCGGCGCCACCCGCTCCGAGGCCGCCCGGGCGTTCCGCGCCTCGTGGCTGCTGTCGAGCGACGCCGGCCACCTGGTGCACCCGAACCAGCCGGAGAAGCACGACCCGACGAACCGTCCGCGCCCCGGTGGCGGCCCGCTGCTGAAGATCAGCGCGAACCAGCGCTACATGACCGAGGCGAAGGGCGAGGCCGTCTGGGCCGCCGCGTGCGACACGGCCGGGGTGCCGTGGCAGCCGTTCGTCAACGTGAACACGATCCCCGGCGGCTCGACCATCGGCCCGATCGCTGCGACCCGGCTGGGCATCCCGACGATCGACATCGGCGTCGGACTGCTCTCGATGCACTCGATCCGCGAGCTCGTGCACGTCGAGGACCTGGCGGCACTGCACGGCGCCGTCGCGGCGTTCCTGGCGGGCTGAGCCCTGGCCGGCTGAGCCCCGGCTGGCTGCGGTCAGGCGCCGGTCTGGCGCATCATGAACTCGACGAACTGCGGGTCCTGGAACACCACGACGACGAACGCGATGGTGCTCACGAACGTGGCCACGACCGCGCCGACGATCGGCACCCAGAACGTGCGCTTCCGTGCCCGGAGCCGGCGGATCGACCACCACGCCACGAGCGCGAACACCACGACGTTCGTGATCGCACCGATGATCGCGGCACCGCTCAGTGCACTCGGGTCGTTCAGCGCCGTGTACTGCGTCTCGAGGGTCCGCCGGACCGTCGAAGCGACGTTCGTGACGGCGAGCGACTGCACGACGGAGATGAGTCCGAAGGCGAGCAGCCCGACCGTCAGGACGAAGTCGGCGGGGGTGCGCCCGAACCGACTCGTCGCCACCGAACGCTGCGGCCCGCCCGCGGTCGGGTCGTCGGCTGCGCCGGGTCGACCCGGAGGCACGGTGCCGGTCGGCGCGCCGGCACCGGACCGGTACGCGGTCGCACCGTCCCGCCCGGCCTGGCTCGCTGCCTGCTGGCGGCGGTCGCGTTCCTGCTGCTCGCGCTCCTGTCGTTCCCGTTCGACCAGGACCGGGTTGACCCATCCCTCGGGCGCGTACTCGCCGTACGCGGGGGCGGGTCGGCCGTGGACCCGGCCGCTCGCGGCACCGTCGGCCGTCGTCGGGGACGTGCCCCGGGCCTCCTGGCCGGCAGCTGCCGTGTCGTCGACGTGACCCGGCTCGCGTCGCGGCACCGAGCCCCAGCCGTCCGCGCCGCTCACGCCCGACGCCCGCCGAGCGCGCGCGTCGGGTTGCCCGACGCGTCGGTGCGGAGCTCCTTGGGGAGCGAGAACATCAGGTCTTCGTGTGCGGTCACGACTTCTTCCACGGCGCCGTACCCGGCGTCGGCGAGCTGTTCGAGGACTTCGGCGACGAGCTCTTCGGGGACGGACGCACCGCTCGTGACGCCGACGGTGGCGACGCCGTCCAGCCACTCCTGGCGGATCTCCTCCGCGTAGTCGACGCGGTGCGCGGCCTTCGCGCCGTGCTCCAACGCGACCTCGACCAGGCGGACGCTGTTCGACGAGTTGGCGGAGCCGACCACGATCACCAGGTCGGTGCCCGGTGCGACCTTCTTGATCGCGACCTGGCGGTTCTGGGTGGCGTAGCAGATGTCGTCCGACGGCGGGTTCGCGATCGTGGGGTACTTCTCGCGCAGCAGGCGGACGGTCTCCATCGTCTCGTCGACGCTCAGCGTGGTCTGCGACAGCCAGACCAGGTTGTCGGGGTCGGGGACGTCGAGCGCCGCGACGTCGTCCGGTCCGTTG
This sequence comes from Curtobacterium sp. ABR8, assembly GCF_057812125.1. Taxonomy (NCBI): domain Bacteria; kingdom Bacillati; phylum Actinomycetota; class Actinomycetes; order Micrococcales; family Microbacteriaceae; genus Curtobacterium; species Curtobacterium sp. ABR8. Next base: position 1,080,308 of record NZ_CM173818.1, on the reverse strand, counting down.
ACCAGGATCGTGCGGTCGGGGGCGTGGCCCATGGTGCCCTCGACCTCTTCGTGGCCGGTGTGCCCGATGAGGATGATGGTGCGCTCGGCCTTGGCGAAGCGGGTGGCCTCGCGGTGGACCTTCGTGACCAGGGGGCAGGTGGCGTCGATGGCGTGCAGGTCGCGTTCGGCAGCCCCTGCCACGACGGCCGGCGAGACGCCGTGGGCGCTGAAGACGACGTGTGACCCGCGCGGGACCTCGGCGACGTCGTCGACGAACACCGCGCCGCGCTGCTCGAGGGTCGACACGACGTGGACGTTGTGGACGATCTGCTTGCGGACGTAGACGGGCTCGCCGTACTGCTCGAGCGCCTTCTCGACCGCCACGACCGCCCGGTCGACCCCGGCGCAGTAGCCGCGCGGGGCTGCGAGCAGCACCTTCTTCGGACCGGCGACCGGCTCGTCCCGCAGGCGCCCACGCGCCGCGTGCACACGCGGCGGGGCGAGCGGGACCGTGTGGCCGTTGGTGATCGTCACGTCCCCGATGATAGGTGAGCGGGACGCGCGCGACCTGGGCGCGGGCACCATCTGTGGAGATCCCGCCGCTCGCCCGCTGTCACCGGTGTCGGGCACGATGGACGTCCCGCACGAGAAGGAGCGACATGGCGATCGAACAAGGCCCGCCGACGGCCGACAACCCGTGGCCGGTCGCACTCCTGGGCGCGAAGCTCCGCGACTGGATCGACCGGCTCGGCACCGCGTGGATCGAGGGCGAGATCACGCAGTGGAACGTCGCCGGCGGCAACGTCTACGGCAAGCTCAAGGACCTCGAGGTCGACGCCACGGTGTCGTTCTCGATCTGGTCGAGCGTGCGGTCCCGGGTGCCGGCGGACATCAAGCAGGGCGACCGGGTCGTCGCGGCCGTCAAGCCCAACTACTGGGTCAAGGGCGGCTCGCTGACCATGCAGGTCGTCGAGATGAAGCACGTCGGCCTCGGAGACCTGCTCGAACGACTCGAACGCCTGCGCCGCACCCTGGGCGAAGAGGGCCTGTTCGACCCCGCACGCAAGAAGCGCCTGCCGTTCCTGCCGCACCGCATCGGCCTGATCACGGGCAAGGACTCCGACGCCGAGAAGGACGTCAAGCGCAACGCGCAGCTCCGGTGGCCGCAGGTCGAGTTCCGCACCGTCCACACCGCGGTGCAGGGCGAGCGCACCGTCGGCGAGGTCACGGCGGCGATCCTCGAGCTCGACGCCGACCCGACGGTGGACGTCATCATCATCGCCCGCGGCGGCGGCGACTTCCAGAACCTGCTCGGCTTCAGCGACGAAGGGCTCGTCCGCGCAGCAGCAGCGGCGAGCACCCCGATCGTGTCGGCCATCGGGCACGAGGCCGACCGTCCGATCCTCGACGAGGTCGCGGACCTCCGAGCCTCCACCCCGACCGACGCCGCCAAGCGCGTCGTGCCGGACGTCGCGGAAGAGCTCGCGAACGTCCGACAGGCCCGCGCCCGCATCGGCCTGCGGTTGTCGCAGACCCTCGCGGTCGAGGCCGACCGGATCGCGGCACTCCGCTCACGGCCCGCACTCGCGTCCACCGCGTGGCTCGTGGACACCCGTGCGGAAGAAGTCGCCCGCGACCTCTCCCGGTCGCGGGAGCTGCTCGACCGCCGGCTCGAGCGGGGACACTCCGAGGTCGGGCACCTGACCGCCAGGCTCCGAGCGCTCTCGCCGCGGGACACCCTGCGTCGTGGCTACGCGATCGTGCAGCGGGCCGACGGTGGCGTGGTGCGGTCGTCCGACGACCTGTCCGGGCAGACGCCGGTGCACGTCACGCTCGGCGCGGGGACGGCGACCGGAACGCTCGAGCCGGACGGGCCGGGTCCGGACGGCTCGGGGTCGGGGTCGGCCGCCTGACGCGTCGGGGTCACCGACGGTCTGCTCACCACCCGCGGTCGCGCAGCCAGGTCGTCGCCAGCGTGCTCCACGCCTCGGCCGGCCCGAGCCCTTCGGCCAGCCCGATGCCGTGCACACCGCGCTCGAACACGTGCAGCTCGAAGGGCACCCCGTGTCGCGCCAGCGCGTGTGCGTAGGACAGCGAGTGCGTCACGGGCACGTGCTCGTCCTCGGCCGTGTGCCACAGGAACGTCGGCGGGGTCCGGTCGTCGACGAGCAGGTCCGCGTCCACCGCGGACCGCTCGCGGACGCTCGCGCCCGGTCCGAGCAGGTTGTCGGTGCTGCCGACGTGCGGGTGGTCCGTCATCGACGTCACCGGGTAGCAGAGCACCGTCAGGTCGGGTCGGTCGTCGACGTCCGACACGGCGCGCTCCGCCGGCGTCGGTGCGTTCGACACGAGGGCCGCCAGGTGCCCGCCCGCCGACGACCCGATCACGACGATCCGCGGATCGGACGGGAGGCCCGCCCAGCGTCCGGCACGCAGGTCGCGGACGAGCGCGCGGGTCGCCACCACGGCGTCCGGGTGGCGGTGCGGGGCGAGCGGGTACGCGAACACGACCGCGTCGATGCCGATCCCGTTGAGCCAGCGGGCGTACCCCTCCCCCTCGTGCGGAGCGTGCATGCCGTACCCGCCGCCGGGCAGGACGACCGCGAGCGCGGGGCGGCCCGCCCGTCCGCCGTGCTCCGCTCCGGATCCTGCTCCCGGTGCCGGGTACCAGTCCACGCCCTCGGGGAGATCAGCCATGGCGCGACCCTACCGGCCGGTGTTCTCCCCAGGCGCAGCGGGCGGGACCGTGCGTCGGTGGACGCTCGGTAGGATCGGGTCGTGCCATCCCAGCAGGAACCCGAGCAGACCGACGTCCAGTCGCTGAGCTACGAAGCCGCCCGCGACGAACTCGTGCGCGTCGTGAGCGAGCTCGAACAGGGCTCCGCGACCCTCGAGCGCTCGCTGTCGCTCTGGGAGCGCGGCGAAGCCCTCGCCGCGCGCTGCGAAGAGTGGCTCGTGGGCGCCCGTGCACGGCTCGACGCGGCGCGCGCGGCCAGCAGCGCCGAGGACGGCTCCGCCCGATGACCGACGCGAACGGTCGTCCGATCGTCGCCGAGCTCGGTCGCCCCGAGACGGCGGAGGAGACCTGGGCGCGCAAGGACGCCGCACGGACCGCTCGCCGCCAGCACCAGACCGCCTTCAACCTCGTGATCGCGCTCATCGCATCGCTCGGCATCGTCCTGTTCCTCGTCGCCGTGGTCGTGCGGCCGGACACCACGGTCGACCGCACCGTCGACTACCAGCAGATCGCGGCCGACGCCCACGTCGGGGACATCACCCTGGCCGCCCCCGACCTGCCGAGCGGCTTCACGTCGAACCGCGCCGACTTCTCCGACAAGGCCTCGGACGACGTCGACGTCTGGACCGTCGGGTTCGTGACGCCGGACAAGCAGTACCTCAGCCTGCAGCAGGGCATCGACGCCAACGGCTCGTGGGTGTCGAACCAGCTCGACCAGCGCCCGTCCACCGGCAGCCGCGTGATCGACGGCACGAAGTGGACCGTCTACGACCGACGGGACGAAGGCTCCGACGCCGGCAATCACGCGTACTCGCTCGTGTCGACGTTCGGCGCGAACACCGTCGTGCTCTCCGGCACCGCCGACGACTCGTCGTACCGCACCGTGGCCAAGGCCGTCGCCGAGCAGTTCGCCCGGTAACGACCGCCGGACGCCGCACCGCCGGACACCCCCGCAACCCGACACCGCCCGACCCGATCCGAGGAGCCCCATGCCCGACCGCGCCGCCTCCACCCCGTCCGACGCCCTGCGCCTGCTCGTCGACGGCAACGCCCGCTTCGCCGCCGACAAGCGCCGCATGGGCCGCACGGACCCCGACCGTCGCACCGAGCTCCAGGGCTCGCAGTCGCCGTTCGCGACCGTCCTCGGCTGCTCCGACTCACGCGTGCCGTTCGAGCACGTGTTCGACGCGGGCATCGGCGACCTCTTCGCCATCCGCAACGCCGGGCAGATCGTCGACGACGTCGTGCTCGGCTCGATCGAGTTCGCGGTCGTCGCGCTCGGCACCCCGCTCGTCGTCGTCCTGCGCCACACCCGGTGCGGTGCCGTCGCCGCCGCCCGCTCCGGTGAGCCCGTCCCCGCGCCGCACCTGCAGGCCCTGGTGGACGCCATCGCCCCCAGCGTCGAGAAGGTCCGCGCCACCGACGCCGAGCTCCCGCAGGAGGCGATCGGCGCCGCCCACCTCGAGGCCACGCTGCGCCAGGTGCTCGAGCGCTCCGGTGCGGTCTCCGACGCGATCGCCGAGGGTCGGCTGGCCGTGGTCGGCGCGACCTACGACCTCGGCACGGGCGAGGTCACCATCGACACGGTCGTCGGCAACGCCTGACGCCGCCTCGGCGCCGCACCCGCACGTCCCCACACCCGACGCACCGGTACAGTCGAACGCGACGCCCGGCGCCGGTTCCGTGACCCACGGAGACCTCGTGCACCGGCGCAGTCCCCCGACGCGACCGCGTCCGGCGAGCACCCCAGGAAGGACCACGACGACGTGACCGACACCACCGAGACCGAGTTCCGCATCGAGCACGACACCATGGGCGAGGTGCGGGTGCCGAAGTCGGCCTTGTACCGCGCCCAGACCCAGCGTGCGGTCGAGAACTTCCCCATCTCGGGCACCGGGCTCGAGTCGGCGCAGATCGTCGCGCTCGCACGCATCAAGCGCGCGGCGGCGCTCGTCAACGGCGAACTCGGCATCGTCGAGCCCGCCGTCGCCGACGCCATCGCCGGCGCGGCGGACCTCATCATCGGTGGGCAGCACCACGACCAGTTCCCCGTCGACGTCTACCAGACCGGCAGCGGCACGTCGTCGAACATGAACATGAACGAGGTCCTGGCAACCCTGGCGTCGGAGATCGGCGGCACCGCGGTGCACCCGAACGACCACGTCAACGCCTCGCAGTCCTCGAACGACGTGTTCCCGACCTCGGTGCACGTCGCCGTGACCGAGGCCCTGCTCCGCACGCTCGTGCCGTCGCTCGAGCACCTCGCCGACTCGCTCGAGGCCAAGGCGACGCTGTGGGCCGACGCCGTGAAGTCGGGCCGCACGCACCTGATGGACGCCACCCCGGTCACCCTCGGGCAGGAGTTCGGCGGCTACGCGCGCCAGATCCGCCTGGGCATCGAGCGGGTGACCGCGACGCTGCCCCGCGTCGCCGAGGTCCCGCTCGGCGGCACCGCCGTCGGCACCGGCATCAACACCCCGAAGGGCTTCCCGCAGCGGGTCATCGCCCAGCTCGCGGCGGACACCGACCTGCCCATCACCGAGGCCGTCGACCACTTCGAGGCCCAGGGTGCGCGCGATGCGCTGGTCGAGGCCTCCGGGGCGCTCAAGGTGCTCGCGGTCAGCCTGACGAAGATCAACAACGACCTGCGCTGGATGGGCTCCGGCCCGAACACGGGGCTCGGCGAACTGCACATCCCCGACCTGCAGCCGGGCTCGTCGATCATGCCCGGCAAGGTCAACCCGGTCATCCCCGAGGCCACCCTGATGGTCGGCGCGCGGGTCATCGGCAACGACGCCACCATCGCCTGGGCGGGTGCGTCCGGCTCGTTCGAGCTCAACGTCGCGATCCCCGTGATGGGCACGGCCCTGCTCGAGTCGATCCGCTTGCTGGCGAACAGCTCGCGGGTACTGGCCGACAAGACCATCGACGGCCTGCAGGCGAACCTCGAACGTGCCCGGGCCTTCGCCGAGTCCTCGCCGTCCATCGTCACGCCGCTCAACCGGGTCATCGGCTACGAGGCCGCCGCGAAGGTGGCGAAGTACGCCGTCGCCGAGGGCATCACCGTCCGGCAGGCGGTCGTGGCGCTCGGGCACGTCGAGCGTGGCGAGGTCACCGAGGAGCAGCTCGACGCGGCACTGGACGTCCTGTCCATGACCCACCCGAACTGACCCGTCCGCCTCAGCGCTGACGCCTCCGCGCTGACCCCTCCGCCGAAGCGACAGATCTCCGCGAACCGTTCGCGGAGATCTGTCGCTTTCACGAGGGGTTTGCCGGGCGCTACACCAGCTCGGGCGAGTCCAGCAGGTCCGTCACGAGGGCGGCGATCGCGGAGCGCTCCGACCGGGTCAGCGTGACGTGGGCGAACAGGGGGTGGCCCTTGAGCCGCTCGATGACGCTCGCGATGCCGTCGTGGCGGCCGACCCGCAGGTTGTCGCGCTGCGCGACGTCGTGGGTGAGCACGACGCGGGAGTTCTGCCCGATGCGGGAGAGCATCGTCAGCAGGACGTTCCGTTCGAGCGACTGGGCCTCGTCGACGATCACGAACGCGTCGTGCAGGGACCGGCCGCGGATGTGCGTGAGCGGCAGCACCTCGATCAGCCCGCGTTCGACGACCTCGTCGAGGACGTTGTCGGACACCACCGAACCGAGGGTGTCGTAGACCGCCTGCGCCCACGGGTTCATCTTCTCGCCGGCGTCACCGGGCAGGAAGCCGAGGTCCTGGCCACCAACGGCGTACAGCGGCCGGAACACCATGATCTTCTTGTGCTGCTGCCGTTCGAGCACCGCTTCGAGCCCGGCGCACAGGGCCAGCGCCGACTTGCCGGTGCCCGCGCTGCCGCCCAGGGACACGATGCCGATCTCGGAGTCGAGCAGTGCGTCGATCGCGAGCCGCTGCTCGGCGGACCGGCCGCGCAGCCCGAACACCTCGCGGTCGCCGCGCACCAGCGCCACGGACCCGGCGGTGTGCACGCGGCCGAGGGCCGAACCGCGCTCGGAGTGGATGACGACGCCGGTGTTGACCGGCACGCCGTCGAGCTGGACGGACCGGATCTCCTCCTTCTCGTACAGGTCGGCCATCTGCTCACCGGACACCTGCAGGTCGGCGATGCCGGTGTAGCCGGAGTCCACCGCGAGCTCGGCGCGGTACTCCTCCGCCGCCATGCCGATCGAGGATGCCTTGACGCGTAGGGGCAGGTCCTTCGAGACGACGACGACGTCGAGCCCGTCGTTCTGCAGGTTCGAGGCGACGGCGAGGATGCGGGAGTCGTTGTCGCCGAGCTGCAGCCCGGACGGCAGGACGGACTGGTTGGAGTGGTTCAGCTCGACGCGGAAGGAACCACCGTCACCGAGCGCGATCGGGAAGTCGAGCCGTTCGTGTTCGATGCGCATCTCGTCGAGCAGCCGCAGGGCCTGCCGTGCGAAGTACCCGATCTCCGGGTCGTTGCGCTTCGACTCGAGTTCGCTGACGACCACCACGGGCAGGACGACCGCGTGCTCGGCGAAGCGGAACAACGCCCGCGGATCGCTGAGGAGCACCGATGTGTCGAGCACGTACGTGCGCTGGGCGACCGATGTGGACGAGTCCGCGGTGGGCTGGTGCTGGGTTCCGCGAGAGACGTTCTGAGAGGTCACGACCACTCCATCCCCGGGCCGCGAGCAGCCCGGTCCATGTCCTCGAACGCGGCCGTGGAGCGGGTCCCGAAGCACCGACTGTGGCCGCTTCGATCGGGCGCGGTGCCCGATGGGGACAACGTACGTCCGGCCTCCGACACCCCGCCAGCGACACGCGGTCCCCGGCGTTACGGTCACGTGAACAACGCGGCGTTCTGCACGTCCGACCCGCGAAAGCGACAGATCTCCGCGAACCGTTCGCGGAGATCTGTCGCTCTGGCGGAACGCTGCTACTGCAGCGTGGCGTACGAGACGCAGGCGTCGCGGAACATGTCGAGCGTCTCGTCGGTGGTCGACGCGAACACCGACACCCGCGCGACGCCGAGCCGCGTGGTCGCCGTGACACCGTGGTTGTGCAGCGCCGCGGACAGCGCCGTCAGGCGCCCCTCGGCCGGCCGCAGCACGACGATGCCGGCGCGCTCGCGCGGGTCGCGACTGGACTCGACCTCGAGCCCGAACTCGTCCGCGATCGCGAACACACGCTCGACGCGCTCGGTGACGCGCTCCTGCACGGCGGCGACACCGACGGCGGTCAGCCGGTCCAGCGACACCGCCAGGCGGGCCTGCGCGATCGGGTCGATGCGGGTCATCTGGTACCCGGCGGCACCGGGGCGCACGGCGGGGACGTCGACGGGCCAGCCGGTGGTGCCGTGCGGGCCGGACAACGCCGGACGCAGGCGGTTCAGGGCACGGTCGCTGAACGCGGTGAAGCCCGTGCCCCAGCCGGCGTGCAGCCACTTCTGGCCGCCCGTCGCGACGACGTCCGCGATCTCGTACGGGGCGTCGACGACCCCGAAGCCCTGGATCGCGTCGAGGATCAGCAGGCGGTCGCCGATGACCTCGCGGATGCCGGCGAGGTCGGCCAGGTAACCGGTGCGCCAGTCGACCAGCGAGACCGCCACGGCCGTCACGTCGTCGGTCAGGCGCTCCTGGATGAGCGACGGCGTCATCCACCCGACACCGGACTCGATGACGACGGGCTGGACCCGGCCGCCGGTCGCCGAGGCGGCGCTCGCCAGCGCGAGCGGCAGCGACGGGTACTCGTCCGCCGACACCAGCACCCCGCCGGTCAGGCCGAAGGCGGTGTGCAGCAGGCCGGGGGTGGTGGCGGTCTGCGAGACGACCTGGTCCTCGCGGCGACCGACCAACCGGGCGGCGACGGTGCGGACGCGGGCGTCCTGCTCGTCGAGCGTCTCCATGGCGCCGAAGCGCATGTGCTCCTGGATCGTGCCGAGCACGCGCTGCTCCTCGAGCACGGCGGTCTGCACGGGGCCGAACGCAGCGTGGTCGAGGTAGCCGGGGTCTTCGGAGAAGCCGGCGGCGTACTCGTCGATGTTCACAGGTGGTGCACCTTTCGCGGGGTGGAACCCTGTGAGCCTACTGGGACGGGGCTGCCGTGGCCGAACCGACGCGGGACGTGGCCAGCCCGTCAGCAGCCTGGGCGACGTCCGTCGGTCAGCCGCCGAAGCGTCGCGAGCGGAGGCCGAAGTCGCGGACGGCGCGCAGGAAGTCGACCTCGCGCAGGTCGGGGTAGAGCGCCTCGACGAAGTAGAACTCGCTGTGCGCGCTCTGCCACAGCATGAAGTCGGACAACCGCTGCTCGCCCGAGGTCCGGATCACCAGGTCGGGGTCGGGCTGGCCCTGCGTGTACAGGTGGTCACCGATGAGCTCGGGGGTCAGGACCTCGGCCAGGGTGTCGATCGTGCCGCCGCCCGCGCCGTGCGATTCCACGATGCTGCGCATGGCGTCGGCGATCTCGCGGCGTCCGCCGTACCCGACGGCCAGGTTGATGTGGAGGCCGGTCCGGCCGGCGGTGCGCTCCTCGGCCCGGGCGAGTGCGGACACGAGCGAGTCGGGCAGGCCTTCGTTCGACCCGACGTGCTGGACGCGCCAGTCCGTGGTGTCGGCCAGGACCCCGGCCAGGTCACCGATGATCCCGACGAGCTCGCTGAGTTCCGCTCCGGCACGCCCGGTCAGGTTGTCAGCGGAGAGCAGGTACAGCGTCACGACCTCGATGCCGAGTTCGTCGCACCAGGTCAGGAACTCGGGGATCTTCGCGGCCCCGGCGCGGTGGCCGTGCGCGGCGGACTCGAGCCCGAGCTGCTTCGCCCACCGACGGTTGCCGTCGACGATCATGGCGACGTGCTTCGGCTTCGCGCTGCCCTCGATCTGGCGGCGGATGCGGCTCTGGTAGGCGCGGTAGAGGATCCCTCGTCCTGCCCATCCCACCCTGCCGGTCACGCACCGAGCGTAGTGCACCGTCGGTCGGAGCGTCCCGAGTGCGGCTCCCCCGGAACTCGTGGCATCCGTTCGGGCGCGGGGCTTACAGTCGCACCATGCAGGACGAGCACGAGACCGCCACCCTCCCCCACGTCCCGTTCACCGAAGAGGCCGCGACGACCACGGAGGACACCCGCCCCGCCTGGCGCGGCTGGATCCACCTCGGAGCGTTCCCGTTCGCCATCGCGATGGGCATCGTCCTCATCGCCCTCGCCGACAGCACGGCGGCGAAGGTCGGCAGCGCGGTGTTCATGGCGACGTCGCTGGCGATGTTCGGGGTCTCCGCGACGTACCACCGGTTCCCGTGGGGGCCGACCGTCAAGGCGGTGCTCAAGCGCATCGACCACACGAACATCCTGCTGCTCATCGCCGGCACCTACACGCCGATCGCGATCTGCGCCCTGCCGCACACCCTGATGGTGGTCGTGCTCTGGGTGATGTGGTCCGGGGCGGCGCTCGGGATCGCCTTCCGCGTGCTCTGGATCAACGCGCCGCGGTGGCTGTACGTGCCGATCTACCTGGTGCTCGGGTGCGCGGCGCTCGGGCTGCTGCCGCAGTTCTTCGCGGCGAGCGTGCCGATGACGGTGCTCGTGCTGTCCGGCGGCGTCGCCTACATCATCGGGGCGCTGGTCTACGGCTTCAAGCGGCCGAACCCGGTCCCCACCCAGTTCGGCTTCCACGAGGTGTTCCACGCCCTGACGGTGGTGGCCTTCGGCGCGCAGTGGGTCGGCGTGCTCATCGTCGCCCTGGACCCGGTGCGCTGACGGACGGGAGGCCCGGTGCCAGCTGGCACCGGGCCTCCCGTCCGCCGTGCGGTCGCGTCAACCGCGCTCGGTGTCGTCCCCGACGTCGGCTCGGCCGTCCTCGGCCGCACGCCGCTCCGACTCGTCCGTCGCCGGACCGTCGACCGCGGTGCCGTTCGCTTCCGCCTCGAGACGCTCGCGGATCTCCGACCGGTAGCGCGTCCGCCGGATGCGCCGGGTCATGTCGACGACCAGGACGATCGTCGCGACGGCCACGAGCGCGATGGCGATGAAGCCGACGACACCCGGGGTGACGTTCACGTCCGGCACGACGCTGGGGCTGGGACTGGGGGTGGCGGCGAGTGCCGCCGCGATGGAGCTCACGGGGTCGGTTCCTTGTCGGCTGGGATCCCGGCGAACAGGTCGGTCTCCGGGAGCTCGGTCGGCACGCGGGCCTCCACGAGCTGGTAGTCCTCGGTCGGCCACACCGTGGCCAGGAGGTCGTTCGGCCAGTAGAAGAACGCACTGTCCGGCGCCACCTGGCTGGCGTGGGCACGGAGCGCGGCGTCGCGGTGGTCGAAGTACTCGTGCACGTCGACGTGCGTGGTGGCGAGGTCGGGTCGGTCGGCGAACCGCTCGACCCACTCGCGCAGCTGTTCGATCGCGGGGCTGTCCGGGTCGCGCTCCTGCAGCGCCTCGAAGATGGTGCTGAAGCGTCGCGGGTTCATCGTGCGCTCGTAGTAGAGCTTCGCGATCGACCACGGTTCGCCGGCGCCGGGGTACGCAGCGGGGTCCGCCGCGGCGGTCCAGGCGGCGACGGACACCTCGTGCGTGCGGATGTGGTCGGGGTGCGGGTAGCCGCCGTTCTCGTCGTAGGTGACGAGCACGTGCGGGCGGAAGCGTCGGACGACCCGGACGAGCGCCTCGGTGCTGTACTCGAGCGGCACGGTCGAGAAGGTGCCGGGTCGGACGGTCTCACCCTTGTCGGCGTCGGGCAGACCGGAGTCGTGGTAGCCGAGCCACAGGTGGTCGATGCCGAGGGCCGCCTGCGCGGCGGCCATCTCGGTGCGGCGGTACCCGGCCATGTCGCGGTGCGCGCGGCTGGTCGCCGGCTCGCCGAGCTGGTCGTTCAGGATGTCGCCGGCCTCACCGCCCGTGCAGGACACGACGAGCACCTCGTGCCCCTCGGCCACGTACTTCGCCGCGGTCGCCGCCCCCTTGCTCGACTCGTCGTCGGGGTGGGCGTGGACGGCCAGCAAGCGGTACGGCACAGGACTTCCTCACGTGTGGTGAGCGTGGGCGAGCGGGGACGGGAAGTGCACAGCGACGCGTGAACTACCCTGGGATCAGGATAATCACCCCGGGAGCCCCGAACTGTCCGAACAGCACCACGCCGCCACCCTCGACGACCGCTACGGCCGCACCCCGGCCCGCGCGCGCCGCAGCAAGGCCGTCGCGATCACCGCCGCGATCGCCGTCGTCGTGGTCTTCGCCGCCTGGGTGATCTGGGCGGGTCTGGACCAGTCCGACCGCGGCCTGACCGACGACGTCGTGGGGTACGAGGTTCTCTCCCAGCACAGCACGGTCGTGCACTCGCAGGTCTCCGTCGACCCGGGGGTCCGCGCGAAGTGCGCCGTCCAGGTCCTCGACAAGAGCTACTCGATCGTGGGCTGGAAGGAGATCACCCTCGCCCCGTCCGAGCAGCGCACGCGCAGCGTCAGCACCGAGGTGACGACGACGACCCGTGGCGTCACCGGCTTGATCCACGACTGCTGGATTCCCTAGACTGACCTGATTCGCCTCTCGAGACCGACCACTCGGCCGGTCTCGTTTTTTCATGGTCGAAGGGACAGAAGATGAGCAACGACACGCAGGTCACCTGGCTGACCCAGGAGGCGCACGACCGTCTCCAGGCGGAGCTCGACGAGCTGAGCGGCGAGGGCCGTGCCGAGATCGCGCGCCGCATCGAGGCCGCTCGCGAAGAGGGCGACCTCAAGGAGAACGGCGGCTACCACGCCGCCAAGGACGAGCAGGGCAAGATCGAGGCGCGCATCCGCGTCCTCACGAACCTCCTCAAGCACGCCACCGTCAGCGAAGCCGTCTTCGACGGCACGGTCGAACCCGGCACGGTCGTCACCGCCGTCATCGCGGGCGACGAGTCGACCTTCCTGGTCGGCAGCCGCGAGATCGTCGCCGAGGGCTCCGACCTGACGGTCTACAGCCCGGTCAGCCCCGTCGGCGCCGCCATCGTCGGCCTCAAGGCCGGCGACAAGGCCACCTACACGGCGCCGAACGGCAAGGAGATCGCGGTCGAGGTCGTCAAGATCGAGCGCTACGAGCCGTAGACCCAGCCCACTGCAGACGGGAGGCCCGTGGCGACACCGCCACGGGCCTCCCGTCTGTCCGCCGGTCGCGCCCAGGGCCCGCGCCGCATTTCCGACAGTCCACGCGTCGAACGACTCGTGGATCGTCGCGGGACTAGTGCTCGAGGAGTTCCGGGCGGAAGCCGACCTCGTGCAGGCGCTGGATGACCTCCTGCGCGTGTTCGGGGCCGCGCGCCTCGATCGACAGGTCGAGGGCGACCTCGTTGATGACCAGGCCCTGTCCGTGGCGGGTGTGCAGGACCTCGACCACGTTCGCACCGGCGTCCGAGATCACCTGGGCGACGCGGGCGAGCTGACCCGGACGGTCCGGCAGCATGATGCGGATGCCGATGTACCGTGACGCGGCGACCAGACCGCGGGTGATCACGCGCTCCATCATGAGCGGGTCGATGTTGCCGCCGCTCAGCAGCACGACGGTGCGCCCGGTGTCGCGGACGGCACCCGACATGATGGCGGCGACGCCGACGGCGCCGGCGGCCTCGACCACGAGCTTGGCGCGCTCGAGCAGCACGAGCAGGGCGCGGGCGGTGTCGTCGTCGGAGACCGTGACGATGTCGTCGACCAGGTCGCGGATGATCGGGAAGTTCAGGTCACCGGGGCGGGCGACCGCGATGCCGTCGGAGATGGTCGGCTTCGTCGTGATGGTGACGGGTTCGCCGGCGCGGATCGACGACGGGTAGGCGGCGGCGTTCTCGGCCTGCACCCCGATGACCTTGATCGGGCGCCCGAGCCGCTCGGCCATGCCCTTGACCGCGAGGGCGATGCCGGAGATCACACCGCCACCACCGATCGGCACGACGACGGTGTCGACGTCGGGCACCTGGTCGATGATCTCGAGACCGAGGGTGCCCTGTCCGGCGATGACGGCCGGGTGGTCGAACGGCGGGATGAAGACCGCTCCGGTGTGCGCGGCGAAGTCCTTGGCGGCGCTCAGGGCCTCCTCGACCGAGTGGCCGCGCAGCACGACCTCGGCACCGTAGTGGCGGGTGGCCTGCAGTTTCGGCAGCGCGACGCCGACCGGGGTGAAGATCGTCGCCGGGATGCCGAGCTCGCGTGCGGCGAGGGCGACGCCCTGGGCGTGGTTGCCGGCGCTGGCGGCGACGACACCCTTGGCACGCTGTTCCGCGGACAGGGTCGACAGGCGGTTGTACGCGCCGCGGACCTTGTACGCACCGGTGCGCTGCAGGTTCTCGCACTTCAGGTGCACGGGCGACCCGAGCAGTTCGGCCAGGAACTGCGACGTCTCCATCGGGGTGACGCGCGCGACGCCCGAGATGGTCTCCCGTGCCGTCTCGATGTCCGCCAGGGTGGGGATCGCGGCGAGCGTGTGCTGGGAGGCGCTGGTGTCGGTCACTCCCCCATCATCGTCGTTCCGGGCGTCTGCGGCGAACCCGTGACACGAGGGATCGTGCAGCGTCAGCCCGCCGTTCCCTTGACCGCGGTCGGCTGCTCGTCGGTGCCGGGCTTCGGGACGTCGCCACGGCGCTCCCGCAGCTTGAGGATCTTGCGCCGGCGCTTGGTCCGGACGTTCTCGTCGTGCGCCTCCTGCTTGGCCTCGCGCACGTGGTCGGAGTCCATCGTCTTCCAGCGGCCGCTCGAGATCGTCGTGACCATCGAGTTCACGGTCGCGATGAGCGGGACGGCGAAGAACGCGCCCGCGATGCCCGCCAGGCCCGAGGCCGCGGTGACCCCGAGGACGACGGCGAGCGGGTGCACCTTGACGGCGCTGCCCATGACGAGGGGCTGCAGGATGTGCCCCTCGACCTGTTGCACGATGAGGATGACGACGAGCATCCAGACCGCGGCCACCCAGCCGTTGAACACCAGGGCGACGAAGACCGCCAGGAACCCGGTGACGATCGCCCCGACGACCGGGATGAACGACCCGAGGAAGACGAACACGGCGATCGGCACCACGAGCGGCAGCTGCAGGATCGCGGCGCCGATGCCGATGCCGACGGCGTCGACGAACGCGACGAAGATCTGCACGCGGATGAAGCTCGTCAGCGTCGTCCACCCCGCGACACCCGCGCCGTCGATCGCGCTGCGGGCGTTCTTCGGGAAGAGCCGGACCGTCCAGCGCCAGACGTTCTTGCCGTCGATGAGCAGGAAGATCACCGTGAAGATGACGATGAACAGGCCGGTGAGGATGTGCGTCAGCGACGACCCGGCGCTGGCCACCCCGGACAGGATCGAGCCGGAGTTGCTCTGCAGCCAGTCGGTCGCCTGGTTGAGGTAGGAGTTCAGGTCCTTCTGGCTGATGCCGAGCCCCGAGCCGAGCACGAAGTCGCGGATGTTGTCGTACTGCGACAGCGTGCGGTCACGGAGCGACGGGTACGCGGCGGCGATCTGGTCGACGACGAGCCAGATGAGCGCCCCGACGGCGGCGAGTCCCCCGACCAGGCTGACGATGACGGCGACCCACTTCGGCACGTGGTGGCGCTGCATCCAGTTCGACAGCGGGACCAGGAGCGCGGCGACCACGATGCCGATGAGGAACGGGATGAGGATCTCGCTGAACAGCGTGACGAGGTAGATGACCACCGCGACGACACCCACCACGACGAGGATGCGCCACGACCACGCGCCGGCGATCCGCATGCCGGGCGGCACCGCGTCATCGACGACGACGGGATCGGTGTGCGGTGTCTTCTTGCCCCAGGCCATGGGCCGATCCTAGCGATGCGCTCGGCGTCGCGTTCCAGATACGGCATACGTTCCGACGCCGTGCTGTCGGCGGGGTTCGGTAGCGTCGGCGCATGGTCAGGTCCTCGCTCTCCGCTGCCGAAGCCCGCCGCGTCGCCCTCGCTGCGCAGGGGTTCGGTCGGCCGCCGGCGACGGACGTCTCGACGCGCGCGGTGAACGCCGCCTTCGCCCGCCTCGGGCTGCTGCAGATCGACTCCGTGAACGTGTTCGAACGCAGCCACTACCTGCCGCTCTTCGCACGCCTGGGGCCGTACGACCGGTCCACGCTCGACCGGCTGACCCTCGGTCGGTCCGGCCCGTACACCGAGTACTGGGCGCACGAGGCCGCCCTCATCCCGCGCGACGACCTACGGCTGTTCCGCTGGCGGATGGACGCCCTGCGGCAGCGCGACGCCGGCCCGACCCGGATCGACGGCGTCACCCGCACCGCCGAGGTCCGACGCGAGCTGCACGCGCTGCTGCGTGCCGAGGGGCCGATGCGTGCCAGCGCCGTCGAGCACGAGTCGAACGTGCGCCGTGGACCGTGGTGGGGCTGGAGCGACGTGAAGACCGGGCTCGAGCAGATGTTCCGCTGGGGCGAGGCCGTGAGCGCCGGGCGGTCGGGGTTCGAGCGCGTGTACGCCCTGCCCGAGCAGGTCCTGCCGGCCGGCTTCCTCGAGACGGCGCCGCCGCGCGCCGACGCCGTCCTCGACCTCGTGCGGCACGCCACCCGCGCCCTCGGCGTGGGCACCCGCGCGGACATCGCCGACTACTACCGGCTGCGGTCGGACGACACCGCGGCCGCCATCGCGGAGCTGACCGCCGCCGGCGAGCTCCTGCCCGTGCGGGTCGAGGGCTGGGGTGAGCGGGCCTGGCTCCACCCCGACGCCCGGGTGCCCCGACAACTCACCGCCGACGCGGTGCTCAGCCCGTTCGACCCGGTCGTGTGGTTCCGCCGCCGAGCGGAGCGCATGTACGGGTTCCACTACCGGATCGAGATCTACACACCGGCGCCGAAGCGGGTCTTCGGGTACTACGTGCTCCCCGTGCTGCAGGACGACCGGCTCGTCGGCCGGGTCGACCTGAAGAGCGACCGGCAGCGGGGCGTGCTCCGGGTCCGGACCGCGTGGCAAGAACCCGACGAGCACCTCGATGCCGAGCGGCTGACCGAGACCCTCCGACGCACCGCCGCGTGGCAGGGACTCGACGCCATCGAGGTCACCGATCGGGGCACAGCCGCGGCGGCCGTCGCCGGCGCGCTCGGCCTCCCGCTGGTCCCCCACGAGGCCGTGGACGACGCCGATCCCCCGGAACCCGCCGAGCAGCTCGACGCAGCGGAGGCCTGACCGGCGTCAGAAGCGGTCGGCGTTGGCCCGCAACCGCTCGATGCGGTCCGGCAGCGGCGGGTGTGTGGAGAACAGCCGGTCCATCACACCGGGGCGCATCGGGTCGGCGATCCACAGGTGGGCCATCGACGAGTTCTGCGTCTGCATCGGGCGACCGTACGCGCCGAGCTTCTCGAGCGCCCGTGCGAGTCCTTCGGGATGGCGGGTCGTCATCGCACCGGTGGCGTCGGCGAGGTACTCGCGCTGCCGGGACACGGCGGCCTGCACACCCGCTGCGGCGATCGGCGCGACGACGACGGCCACGATGCCGGCGATGAGCAGCACGGGGTTCGCGCCGCCGCCGTTGTCGGAGTTGCGGTTCCGGCCGCCGGACAGGCCGCTGAAGATCGAGATGCGCAGGAGCACGTCGGCGATCAGGCCGACGGCCACCACCAGCCCGAACACCATCGTCGAGACCCGGATGTCGTAGTTCCGGACGTGGCCGAGCTCGTGGGCCATCACGCCCTGCAGCTCCTGGTCGTCCATGATCTGCAGCAACCCGGTCGTCGCGGCCACGACGGCGTGCTCGGGATCGCGCCCGGTGGCGAAGGCGTTCGGCGACGGGTCGTGGATGACGTAGACCCGGGGCATCGGCATGCCGGTCGAGATCGCCAGGTTCTCGACCGTCCGCCAGAGCCGCGGTTCGGAGGTGCGGTCGATCTCGATGCCGCCGGCGATGGCGGTCGCCTGCCGAGCGGCGAAGAAGTACTGCACCACCGCGTAGCCCAGGGCGACCGCGAGGACGATGACGCCGATCGAGACGTTCCCGGCCAGGTAGCCGCCCAGGAACCCGAGCGCGCCGATGATCAGCAGGAAGACCAGGACGATGACGACGGTGTTGCGCTTGTTCCGCGCGATGGCGCTGTACACGGCAGCTGCGGGACTGGGGTCAGAACTGGACGCGCGGCGGCTCGGCGATCGCTGCCGGCTCGGCCGTTTCGAAGAACGTCGCCTCGGCGAAGCCCCGCCGCTTGGCGAACGTGGAGTTCGGGAAGACCCGGATCTTCGTGTTCAGCTCGCGCACGCCGCCGTTGTAGAAACGCCGGGCGGACTGGATCTTGTCCTCGGTGTCGACGAGCTCGGTCTGCAGCTGCAGGAAGTTCTGGCTCGACTGCAGCTGCGGGTACCCCTCGGCGACCGCGAACACGCTCTTCAGCGCCTTCTGCATGTGCCCCTCGGCCGCGGAGGCGGTCCCGGCGTCTCCGGCCGTGAGGGTCTCCGAGCGCGCCTTGGTGACGTCGTCGAAGACGGCCTTCTCGTGGGTGGCGTACCCCTTGACCGTGTCGACGATGGTCGGGATGAGGTCGGCACGCCGCTTCAGCTGCACCGAGATGTCGCTCCAGGCCTCGTCCACCCGGACCTTGAGCGTGACGAGGGAGTTGTACGTCACCCAGAGGTAGATCCCGATGATGACCAGGATCACCACCACCACTCCGACGACGATCAGCGTCGTGACGAGTCCGGTGTCCATGTGGGGGTGCTCCTTCTCGCGTTCGGATCCGCGGTGCTGCGTGGCCTGAACGGCCGTCGTGAAGTCTACCGACGCGTGCGCGGTGCTCCCGTCGACCGCCAGGGTTCACGGGCGATTCCCGAGTCATGCACACCGGGCATTCGGACTGACGGACGAACCGGACCGGATGCCCGACATCATCCGCGAGGTGTATTGACCCGGCGGCTCACATCACGTGGGATGGAGTCGGTGAGCACGCGAGGGGACAACGTGGACGACCGGGCCGTCGGGGGCGACGGCCCTCGTCGTCGTACCCGGTTCGTCGCAATCGCCTCGGCCACGGCGTTCCTCGCCGCGGCACTGTTGGCAGCGGCAGCCGCCCCCGCCTTCGCCGTCGCCGGCGCCGCGGACACCGAGCGCATCAGCGCCGCGACCACCGCGACCCCGCAGCCGGGCGAACTCGTGGGCCCGCCGAGCAGCGGCCGCCCCGGCACCCCGACGCCCCCGCCCGCGTCGACCGGGCGACCACCCGTCGCGCCGACCATCGCCGACCCGGGGGACATCACGAGCAGCACCGCCCGGTTCCACGGCACCGGCACCCCGGCGCACGTGGTCCGCGTCACCGGCCCGGCGTCCACCGGGTCGGCCGGGTGCTCCGCGCAGGTGCAGGCGAACGGGTCGTGGGCCTGCCTGGGAACGGTGCGGTCGGGCCCCCAGCAGGTCTTCACGGTGCGTGACGTCACGACCCCGACCCAGCCGTCCGCGAGCGCTCCGGCGTCCGACGTCATCGTGCCGCCGACCGTCGCGTCCGACCACCCGACCAGCGGCGCACTGTCCGGTACCGGCTACCCCGGGTCCACCGTGCTCCTGTCGGTCTCCGGGTCGTCGTCGCAGCAGAGCGCCCCGGTCGGACCGGACGGTCGATGGGTGGCCTCGCTCGCGCTGCGGTCCGACGCCACCGTCACGGTCACCGCGTCGCAGACCGCGAGCACGGCGCACGGCTACCGCTCCGACTTGCGCAGTGCGTCCTCGGCCCCGGTGCGGGTCACCGTCGACCGCACCGCGCCGGCGGTTCCGCGGATCACGGCGCCCGGCGACGGCGACCGCGTCGGTTCGCGCGCCACGCTCGTCCGCGGCACCGGCGAGCCCGGCGCCGACGTGACCGTGTACGTCGACCGAGCACCGGTCTGCCGTGCCGAGGTGGCTGCGAACGGGTCCTGGTCCTGTTCGACAGCCGGGTCGCAGCTCCGGTCCGGCGGTCACGACCTCACCGCGACGCAACACGACGCCGCGGGCAACTACTCGCGGTCGTCCGCTGCCGTGCGGGTCACGGTGTGGTCGACGTCGGGCACCCCCACCGGGACGCCCGGTACCGGCGGGGACGCACCCACGAACGGTACCGGCACCACGACCCCGCCCGGTGACACCGGCACCCCTGGCGGGCACGGGAACGGAAACGGCACCGGCAGCGGCACCGGCAGCGGCATCGGCACGAACGGGAACGGCGGCAGCAGCGGGAGCAGCGGCGGATCCGACGGCAGCGGTGGGTCCGGATCGTCGGCCGGACCCGGCGACGGCACCACGACGAGCGGCACCAGCGCCCCCGGCGCGGCGGGCCCCGGCGGCGGCCACACCGACTGGTCCGGCCCCGCGGGCGACTGGACCGCAGCCACCGCCTACGACCGCACCGTGCCGACGATCCAGGCCGCGTTCTCGTGGCGGACCGTGCTCATCGCCACGGCCGTCGCCGCGGGCTTCCTCCTGCTCATCGCCGCGCCCCTCGCCCTCGTCGCCGCGGCGGCCCGCGGTCGCATCCGGTCGCCCTTCGCCGGCCTGCTCGGACGGAACCGCTCGCGTTCGGACCGCTCGGGAACGGACGACGTCCTGCCGACGTGGGTGTCGATCACGATCGCGGTGACCGTGGCCGCCCTCTGCACGCTGCTGGGCGTGGGCGTCTCGCTCGAGGCCCGCTACGTCCGCCTCGCGATCGCCGTGCTGCTCGGGACCACGGTGCTCACCGCAGCCGTGGTGCTCGTGACCCGATGGGCGGCCGGACCCGACCACCGCGCCGTGGGCTTCCGGGTGTCCCCGTGGCTGGTGCTCGCGGCGCTGATCGCGTGCGGCATCACGCGGGCCGCCGACCTCTCCCCCGCCCTGATCGTCGGGGTGGTGCTCGTGCCGTCGGGTCGCCCCGACCTGGACACCGGCGCGCTGCGCCTCGGCTCGGCGATCGCCGCGGGTGCCCGGAGCGCGACCTGGCGGACGGTCGCCCTGCTCGCGCTCGCGGCCTCGGGCTGGGTGCTGCACAGCCTGACCGCCGGCGGGGGCTTCTGGCACGCGCTGACGTCGGAGTTCGCCATCACCCTGTGCGTGGGCGGGGTCGGAGCCGTCATCGCGATGCTGCTGCCGTTCGCAGGGTCCGCCGGCAGCGCGCTCCTCGCGGCCTCGCGCGGCCGGTACGTCGCGCTGGCCGTCGTCGCGGTCGCGCTCACCGCCGCGGTCTACTCGGGCCCGTCGGGGACGCACGTGTCGCCGGTGCTGCTCGGCGCGGTCGGCGCGGCCTGCGTGGCGGGCGCGATCGGGGCGTGGTTCTGGGCGCGCACCACGCAACCGGACGCGCGCACCTGACCCGCACCGGGC
Organism: Curtobacterium sp. ABR8; assembly: GCF_057812125.1. Taxonomy (NCBI): domain Bacteria; kingdom Bacillati; phylum Actinomycetota; class Actinomycetes; order Micrococcales; family Microbacteriaceae; genus Curtobacterium; species Curtobacterium sp. ABR8. The sequence continues at coordinate 1,059,349 of NZ_CM173818.1, read as the reverse complement.
CTCCCGTCCGCCGTCCCCGCGCGGCGGATACAGTGACGAACGGTGCGTGACGCGCCGCTCGACCGCCCCAGGGAGCGATGATGACCGAGACCCGATCCGATTACGACCCGACACGCTTCCGTGAGGTGTTCGAGGGCAGCTTCACGTACGCGAACGGCTTCGCGCGGAACACCCACCGCTTCGCAGGCCGCCCTGCGCTGCGCGAGCCGGACACGGGTCGATCGTGGACGTACGCGGAGCTCGGCGACGCCGTCGACCGCATCGGCGGGTGGCTCGTCCGGCACGGCGCCGGCCGCGGTTCGGTCGTGATGGTCGAACTGTTCAACTCCCCCGAGTTCGCGATGCTCTACCTGGCGTGCCACCGCATCGGTGCGGTGTTCTCCCCCACGAACTTCCGGCTCGCGCCGGACGAGGTCGCCTTCATCATCGAGGACTCCGCACCGGTGGTGCTGGTGCACGACGCCAGCCGCACCGCCGACATCGCCCGCGCGCTCGAGACCTCGCCGCACCGTCCCGACCACCTGGTCGTCGTCGGCGACGACGACCAAGACGCGCACGACGACGAGCCCGCACGCGACGCGCGCGTCGCGTTCACCGCCCTCCTCGCCGCCGACCCGGTCACGCCCGCCGAGCTGGCCGCCACCGAGCCGCGCAGCGTCTACGACGAGACCACTCGGCTCTACACCTCCGGCACCACGGGACGACCGAAGCCGGTGCCCCTGCCGAGCCTGGTCGAGGTGCTCAGCGCCCACGACGTCGTGATGCACTTCCCGCTCAGCCCGTTCGACAAGACCCTCAACATGTCGCCGCTGTTCCACCGGGGCGGCCTGTACTCGGGCGGCCCGAACCCGGTGTTCTACGTCGGTGCCGAGCTCACGACCCTGCGCCACTTCGACGCCGAGCGGGTACTCGACCTGGTCGAGTCCGAGCGGCTGACGTTCCTGATCGGTGCACCCCCGAACCTGGTGCAGCTCGCGAACGCGCAGGAGGCGCGGCCCCGCGACCTGTCGTCGTTGCACGGCATCGTCACGATGGGCGCGCCGCTCGACCGCGCCGCCGCACTCCGCTACCAGGAGCTCCTGTCCCCGCGGATCTTCAACGGGTACGGCACGACCGAGACCTTCTGGAACACGTTCCTGCGTCCCGAGGACTTCCCCGACGGCGCCGGCTCCACCGGACGTGCGTCGACGGACGACGACGTCGCCGTGGTGCGGGTCTACGAAGACCGCCTGGCCGACCCGACCGACACCGTGCCGAAGGACGGCTCCGAGATCGGCGAGTTCGCGGTCCGGACCGTCAAGTCCGGCTACTCGTACCGCAACCCGGGGCTCGAGGCCGAGAAGTTCGCGAACGGCTGGTTCTACCCCGGCGACCTCGCGACGTGGGACGAGCACGAACGGGTGACGATCGTCGGCCGCAAGGACGACATGATCATCTCCGGCGGCGAGAACGTGCACCCCGTGCAGGTCGAGGCCGCGCTGCAGGAGCACCCGGGCGTCGCCGACTCGATCGTGGTCGGCGTCCCCGACGAGCGCTGGGGCGAGGTCGTGACGGCGTACGTCGTCCGCGCGCCCGGGCGGCTGCCGGAGGACGACGTCGAAGCCGCCGCCGCCCTCGAGGAGTGGACCGCATCGCACCCCGGCCTCGCCCGCTACAAGCGGCCGCGGCTCTACCGGTTCGTCACCGAGCTGCCGTACAACGCCACCGGCAAGAAGGTGCACTACCTCGCGAAGGCGACGGCAGCGGAGGACCAGGCGGCGGGCCGGCTGATCGAGCCGTAGCGGGCTCTGCAGGTGCGCGGCGTCGGACGGGAGGCCCGTGGCGGCCCCGCCCCGCGCCTCCAGGCGGTCAGCTGGTCGCGTCCACCCCGCGGTTCGGCGCGTTCCGGGCGAACAGGCCCGGCAGCAGCCCGCCGATCTTCGTCCCGATGCACAGGCTCACGAAGGTCGCCAGGGGTGTCGCGAGGGACTCGGGGTCGAACGTCGCCACCGCCACCAGGCCGACCGTCCCGGGGACGAGCAGCAGGAACGCCGGGAAGAACGACACCGTCGCGGGGATCGCCGGCACGAGCCGCTCGAGCAACCGAGTCGCGACGAACAGCAGAGCGGCCGTCGCCCCCGTCGCGACGACGCTGCCCCACATCGGCGTCGTCCCGCTCACCAGGGCGTAGGCGGTGACCATGACCGCCACCGAGACGAGCGTCAGCCGCCAGCCCGACCGGAACACCAGGCCGAGTCCGACCGCCAGGACCACCACGGCCACCCACGACACCCAGTAGGACGGGACGGACTCCCACCCCGCCAGGTCCGTCCCGACGCCGGCGACCTCGCCGACGAGCGCCGCCGAGGACGGGTCGACGTGCAGCCCGGTCAGTGCGCTGCCCGAGGCGATGCCCGCGGCCATGAAGCCCAGCATGATGAGTCCCTGGACGAGCCGCGAGGACCCGGTGACGATGTCGGCCGCGGTGAGCTCGAGCAGGGCGTTGGTGATCAGGGCGCCGGGCACGAACACGGCCACCGGCGCGCACACGGCGAACAGCGGGACCTGCTCGAACCCGGCGCCGGCGGCGACGAGCCCGACGATGGCGGTCGACACGAAGGCCGCCAGGAACGGGATGATCGCGACGGCCTCGCGGAAGCGGCGGAGCAGCAGGCCGATGACGCCGACGAGCGCACCGACCAGGAGCGCGAGCAGGATCGCCCACCACGGGCACCGGAAGACGACGGCGAGCCCGGCGGAGGTCAGGGCGTTGCCGAGGATCCAGGGCAGTGCGGGCGGCGGGACGGTACCGGCGCGGATGGCCCGGACCCGCGCGGGGATCTCGGCGAGGGCGATGGAACCGCTCTCCAGCCCGAGCACGACCCGGTTCGCGCGTGCGGCCTGCCGCGACGACAGCTCGACGCCCTCGGCGTTCACGATGGTCGCCGCACCGGTCGAGACCTCGCTCACCATCACCAGCGCCGGCAGGACCCCGATCGCCAGGGTCGGTCCGACGCCGGCGGCGTCGCGGGCCTTCTCGAGCGCCGAGCGGACGTCGGTGACGGAGCTGCCCGCATCGAGCAGCAGCGCACCCAGCGTGCCGAGGAGCATACCGACGGGGACGGTCTCGCCGTCGACGACCTCGACGTGGGCCTCGGGCCGACGGAGGGCGTTCTGCAGGTTCGCGAGTGCGCTTCCGAGTCCGACCACGCAGGCGATCGTACTGGCAGCGACGCGCTGGGCGAGTCGCGTGGTACCCCCGGTGGGACTCGAACCCACAACTCAGCGATTTTAAGTCGCGTGCCTCTACCGATTGGGCCACGGGGGCGGGCCGCAACAGCCTACCGATGCCCTCGACGACGAAGGCGGCCACCCCGTACGGAGTGACCGCCTTCGTGTCGACCGTTGCTACTTGGCGTCCGCCGCGGCCTTCACCGGCTCGGCGTCGTTGGAGACGTCCTTCGCGGGCTCGCCGTACGCGGGACCGGCGGCACCGGCGGGCTTGCCCTCTTCCGGCGCCTGCGCGGCAGCCGGTGCAGCGGGTGCCTCGGCCGCGGGCTTCGGACGGGACGCGAACGCCTCGAACGCAGCGCGCGGGGTCTCACGGTCGTCGAGCGACGCGATGTCGCGACCGAGGAAGAAGCCACCGACCCAGTCGCCGATGACGCGCCACTTGCGCTCCCACGACGGCATCGCCATGCCGTGGTAGCCGCGGTGTGCGCCCCACGCCAGGAAGCCCTTCATGGCGAACTTGCCGGACTGGAACACACCGATGCCGAGCCCGAGACCCGCGACGGCGCCGAGGTTCTCGTGCTTGTACTCGGTCGTGGCCTCGCCGCGGATCGTCGCGACCAGGTTCTTCGCAAGCTGCTTCGCCTGACGGACGGCGTGCTGGGCGTTCGGCACGCAGAAGCCGCCGACGCCACCACCGGTGAGGTCCGGCACGGCCGCGACGTCACCGCAGGCCCATGCGTCCGCGATCACGCCGTTGTCGTCGACGACGCGCAGGTCGGGCTGCACGCGGATGCGTCCGCGCTGCTCGAGCGGGAAGTCGGTGCCCTTGACCATCGGGTTCGCCATGACACCGGCGGTCCAGATGATGAGGTCGGACTCGATCTTCTCGATGGCACCGTCGCTCGTCTTGAGCTCGCAGACGCCACCGACGGCCGAGGCCAGCTGGGTCTCGAGGTGCACGTTCGCACCGCGCTGCGCCAGGTTCTTGAGCACCCAGTGCGAGGTCTCGAGCGAGACCTCGGGCATGATGCGGCCCATCGCCTCGACCAGGTGGAAGCGGGTCTCGTCGAAGGACAGCTGGGGGTAGCTCTTCAGCAGGTCGGTGACGAAGGAGCGGAGCTCGGCGAAGACCTCGATGCCGGCGAAGCCACCACCGACGACGACGACGGTCAGCAGGCGGTCACGCTCGGGACCGGCCGGCAGGTTCGCCGCCTTGTGGAAGTTCGTGAGGATCTTGTCGCGGATCGCCGCGGCTTCCTCGATCGTCTTGAGGCCGATGGCCTCGTCCGCGACACCCGGGATCGGGAACGTGCGCGACACCGCGCCGGCGGTCATGACGATCTGGTCGTAGGACTCCTCCCACGCCTCGCCCTCGGCCGGGGTGATCGTGGCGGTCTTCGTCGCGTGGTCGACCTTGGTGACCTTCGCGGTGACGACGCGGGTGTTCTTGAGGTGACGGCGGTGCGAGACGACCGCGTGACGCGGCTCGATCGAACCGGCGGCGACCTCGGGCAGGAACGGCTGGTACGTCATGTACGGCAGCGGGTCCACCATGACGACCTCTGCTTCGCCCTGGCGAAGGTGCTTCTCGAGCTTCCATGCGGTGTAGAAACCGGCGTAACCGCCGCCGACGACGAGGATCTTGGGCACGGGGGATGATCTCCTTGGATGGGGGTTTCGGAGTCGAGTCAGACTTCGCCGCCACCCGCCCCGACTCCAGCGTCTGCACCGTCATCATACGCCCGGCACTCACACCGGGAGGGCGACCAGTCCGCGCGCTCGAGCGCGAGGTCGCCGATGGGGTTGACGCCGGGTCCGGCGGCGAGGGCGTGACCGACGAGGGCGTGCAGGCACTTCACACGGGTGGGCATGCCACCGGCGCTGATGCCGACGATCTCGTCGACGTGCTCGATCGACTCGCGATCGGCCAGGTAGGACTCGTGGGCCGCGAGGTACGCGGCCGCAGTGGTGTCGTCCTCGAGCAGTGCTGCCAGCTCCGGCATCACCTGGTTGGCCTCGAGGGTGCTGACCGCGGCGGTGGCCGCGGGGTGGCACAGGTAGTAGAACGTCGGGAACGGGGTGCCGTTCGACAGTCGGGGCTTCGTGGAGACGACCGTGGGGTTGCCACAGACGCACCGTGCCGCGATCCCGATGACGTCGCGTGCCGGTCGGCCGAGCTGCGCCGACACGACCTGGACGTCGCGGTCGGAGGGCGGGTCGAAGGGAGGGGTCGTCACGGGAACGTGAGCCTACCGGAGACCCGGTGCCCCGCGCACCGTCGTGCCGGACGGGTGCCGGGCGCTACTTGCTCTCGCCGGTGCCCGAGACGTCCGGGGCCACGAGGTCGGCCGCGGTCTCGTCGGTGAGCCCGGACTGCAGCACCGAGGAGAGCATCGCCTGCACCCAGTCCACCTTCGGCGTCTGGACCTTGGTGCTGACCGGCGTGCCGGAATCCGTCGTCGGCACGGTCTCGGTCGTGCGGTTCTCGGCGCCCATCACGAGGTAGCTCTCCTCGCCCGGGTACACGTAGAGCAGGCGATCGCGTGCCTGCGCCTCGATGTAGGCGGGGTCGTCCCAGCGGGCGACGTCCTTCTTCTTCTGCGTGACGTCGGCCTTCTGGCTCGCCACCTCACGCTGCTGCTGGGCGATCTGCTCCTGCTGCTGGATGAGCGTGCGGAGCGACGGCGCGAGCACCACGACGAAGAGCACGATGATCGCGAGCATGAGCAGGCTGAAGCCGGAGAAGTGGATCGAGCGGTACCAGGGCTGCGCCGACGCGGTGCCGTCGGGCATCGCCACGGGGACGCGGCGGACGCGGGGCTTCTGGCTGGGCACGGTCCGACGATAACCCGACCGACGTGGTGGGCACGCTCGGCACGCGGCCGTTCGGCGCCCTCTCAGCGTCTCGCCGACGTCCGCACACGACGAGACGCCGCCCTCTCGGAGGAGGACGGCGTCTCGTCGGTACAGGGACTGCTGAGCGGCTGGCTACAGCGACGCGGCGCGCGGGAAGGCCGAGCGACCGGCGTACACCGCGGCGTCGCCGAGCTCTTCCTCGATGCGGAGCAGCTGGTTGTACTTGGCGACGCGGTCCGAACGGGCCGGTGCACCGGTCTTGATCTGACCACCGTCGACCGCGACCGCGATGTCCGCGATCGTGGTGTCCTCGGTCTCACCCGAGCGGTGCGACAGGATGGAGGTGAGGCCGTGGCGGTGCGCGAGCGACACCGCGTCGAGGGTCTCGGTGAGCGTGCCGATCTGGTTGACCTTCACCAGGATCGAGTTCGCGGCCTTCTCGTCGATGCCCCGCTGCAGACGCTTCGGGTTGGTGACGAACAGGTCGTCGCCGACGATCTGGACCTTGTCGCCGAGCTCGGCGGTCAGGTGCGACCAGCCCTCCCAGTCGTCCTCGGCCAGCGGGTCCTCGATGGTGACGAGCGGGTAGTTCGCGACGAGGTCGGCGAAGTACGCGGTGAACTCCTGGCTCGAGAGCTGCTTGCCCTCGAACGAGTACTTGCCGTCGTGGAAGAACTCGGTGGACGCGACGTCGAGGCCGACGGCGATGTCCTTGCCCGGGGTGTAGCCGGCCTTCTCGATCGCGGTCAGCAGGAAGTCGAGCGCTGCACGGTTCGATGCGAGCTCCGGCGCGAAACCGCCCTCGTCGCCGAGGCCGGTCGCGAGGCCCTGCTTCTTCAGCTCGCCCTTGAGGGCGTGGTAGGTCTCGACGCCCCAGCGGAGCGCCTCGGAGAAGGACTCCGCGCCGTAGGGCACGAGGAAGAACTCCTGGATGTCGACGTTGGTGTCCGCGTGGGCACCACCGTTGACGACGTTCATCAGCGGGACGGGCAGCGTGTGCGCGTTCGGGCCGCCGAGGTAGCGGAACAGCGGCAGGTCGGCCGAGTCGGCAGCGGCACGGGCCACGGCGAGCGAGGCACCGAGGATCGAGTTCGCGCCGAGGCGGGACTTGTTCTCGGTTCCGTCGAGCTCGATGAGCGCGGCGTCGACGAGGCGCTGGTCGGTGGCGTCGAAGCCCTCGAGCGCCGGGCCGATCTCGTCGAGGACGGCGTCGACGGCCTTGAGCACGCCCTTCCCGCCGTAGCGCGAGGCATCGCCGTCGCGGAGTTCGTACGCCTCGAACGCACCGGTGGAGGCACCGGAGGGGACGAGCGCGCGGGACACGACGCCGTCGTCGAGGAGGACCTCGACCTCGACCGTCGGGTTGCCTCGGGAATCGAGGACTTCGCGTGCGCCTACGGCATCGATCAGGGCCACGGGGTACTCCCTACACATTGGTTGTGGTGTTTGCGGGACCGATCCTAGCGAGCCGAGGTGAACACGACGTCGACCGTGACGCCCGGTGTGGACGACTCAGTCGAGCGGGCGGAACTCCACACCCTCGAGCGACGTCGTGTCGGCGCCGACGGTCGCGAAGGCGGAGAACCCCTGTGCGGCCAGACCGGCGAGCAGGTTCTTCGTGTTCTTGGTACGCCGTTCGAGCCGTACGCGTCGGTGCGACCCGAGCGCCTCGGTCTTCAGGGCCGCGAGCCGGACGGGGTCGACGTCCTTGTCGTAGACGAGCACCACGGCGTCGGACTCCGCGGACTCCGGGAGTGTCACGAGGTCGACCAGGCGTTCGAAGCCCAGCGAGAAGCCGACCGCGGGGACGTCCTGGCCGAGGAAGCGGCCGATCATGCCGTCGTACCGACCGCCGCCGCCCAGGCTGTAGCCGAAGTCGGGGTGCGCGACCTCGAAGATCGTGCCGGTGTAGTAGCCCATCCCGCGCACGAGCGTCGGGTCGAAGCGGAGGTCGACCCCCGGCAGGGCCTCGCGCAGGCGCAACAGGTCGGCGAACGCCTCGGCGTCGAGCCACGCGGAGCCCTCGACCGAGGTCCAGTCCGCGGCCTCGAGCGCGCGGATCGTGTCCTCGAGCCCCGGCAGCTCCTGCCCGACGGTGCTGCGGAGTTCGGCGGCGACGCCGTCCGGACCGATCTTGTCGAGCTTGTCGATCGTGATGAGCGCGCGGTCGGCGGCAGCCGGGTCGGCGATGCCCCACGACGCCAGCAGGGTCAGCAGGATCCGCCGGTCGTTGATGCGGATCGTGGTGCCGGTCACGCCGAGTGCGTCGAGGGCGGCGGTCGTGGCGCGGATGAGCTCGATCTCGGCCAGCTGCCCGGGCTCCCCGAGGATGTCGATGTCGCACTGCACGAACTGGCGGTAGCGCCCCTTCTGCGGACGCTCGGCGCGCCAGACCGGCGCGATCTGCACCGATCGGAACACCGACGGCAGCTCGGCACGGTGCGAGGCGTAGAACCGGGCGAGCGGCACGGTCAGGTCGAAGCGGAGCCCGAGGTCGGCGAGGTCGAGGGGCGCCTGGGCCGTCTGCAGGTCCTCGGTGCTGAGCCCGCGCTTCATGACCGCGAACGCCAGCTTCTCGTTGTCACCGCCGAGCCCTGAGTGCAGGCGCGCGGCGTCCTCGACCACCGGGGTCTCGATCTCGTCGAACCCGTGCCGGGAGTAGACGTCGCGGACGACACCGAGCACGTGCTCGCGTCGGGCCTTGTCCGCGGGGAGGAAGTCACGCATGCCACGGGGTGCCGTCACGGTCGTCGCCATGGCGTCAAGTCTGGCAGATGCGCATTGCAGGGTTGCGCCGCATGCGTTCTACTGGCATACTGCATTCAGTACTTCGGTCCGGAGCGTGCCTGATCCACTCTCCGGACCGATCGCGTGGGCACCGTGCTGCAGTGTGCCCCGCGACTCGAGTGGGTTCTGCGTGCACACCTCTCCCTGGGGTGTGCCCACCCGCTCACGGGCGCCCTCCTTTTTCGGGTTAGGAGGGCGCCCTTCTCCGTTTCCGCAGGCGGCGGGCGACCTCCCGCGCACTCACTCCGCGGCGCGGCCGGCGGCCTCGAGCGCAGCGACCGCGGCGCGGAGACTCGCGACCGGGTCGATGCCGTCGTGCACCGCCCTCGTGATCTCCTCGAGCATCGCGATCCCCCACGTGGGGTCCACCACCCCCGCACCGTCGGCCGGCGCCGGAGACCCGACCGATGCCCGAGCGGTCTCCGTTCCGGATGCCGCAGCGGGCGTTGCGGACGGGTCACGGGCCTCCCGGTCGGCGGCCACGACGGACGCGACGGCCGCGTCGGCCGCACCGTGCTCGTCCAGGCGCTCCAGCAGCTTGACGGCCCGTTCCAGCGGCGGCATCGCGCGCGGGACCCCGTCCAGCACGCTCGTCCGGGCCGACTTCTCGGCCGCCTTCGCCGCGCGCCACACCCGGACGACGTCGTCGACGGTGTCCGCGGTCTCGTCGCCGAACACGTGCGGGTGCCGACGGACCATCTTGTCGCGGACGCCGGCGGCGACGTCCTCGAGGGTGAACTCCCCGGCGCGTTCGGCGATCCCGGCGTGCAGGACGACCTGGTACAGGACGTCGCCGAGCTCCTCGCGGACGTCGTCGGGGTCGCCGTCGTCGATGGCGTCGACGAGTTCGTAGGACTCCTCGACGGCGTAGCGGGCGAGCGTGGCGTGGGTCTGCGCACGGTTCCAGACGCAGCCCCCGTCCTCGGCGAGCAGGCGGTCGACGACGGTGACGAGGTCCGGTACGGCGGTCATCGCGCCATCGTCTCACCCACGTATGCTGGTCGTGGTGTGTCGGGAAGTCTGGTCGACGGACACTCACCCGACCCCTCGAGACGGAGATCCATGTCGTCCCTCGTCCGCTCGCCCCGCTTCAGCGCCATCGCGCTCCTGACCGCCGCCGTACTCGGCCTGGTCGTCGCGAACTCGCCCGTCGGCCCCGGCCTCGAAGGCCTGCTCGACGCGCACCCGCCACTGGGCGCCGTCGGGCTCGACCTGTCGATCGCGCACTGGGTCAGCGACGGCCTGCTCGCGGTCTTCTTCCTGCTCGTCGCGATCGAGCTGAAGCAGGAGCTCGTCGACGGTGAGCTGTCGAACCCGAAGACCGCGATCGTGCCGGCCATCGCGGCGGTCGGCGGCGTGCTCGTCCCGGCCGGGGTGTTCCTGCTGGTGACCGCGGGTACCCCGTACACACACGGCTGGCCGATCCCGACGGCGACGGACATCGCGTTCGCCCTCGGTGTCCTGGCGATGTTCGGTCGTGGGCTGCCGAGCGGCATCCGCGTGTTCCTGCTCGCACTCGCGGTGCTCGACGACCTCATCGCGATCATCATCATCGCCGTCGTGTTCGCGCACGACACCGACTTCGCGGCCCTCGGCGGTGCGGTCGTCGCACTCGCCGTGTTCTGGGTGCTCGGCCGGATGCTCCGCCCGGGGCGCAGCGGCCAGACACTCCTGATCGTGGCGATGGTCCTGGTCGGACTCGTCACCTGGTGGCTCGTCCACCACTCGGGCGTGCACGCCACCATCGCCGGCGTCGCGCTCGGGCTCGTGCTGCCCCGCCGACCGGGCCACACCCTGCACGAGCACGTCGAGCCGTGGTCGAACGCGATCGTGCTGCCGGTGTTCGCGTTCGTCTCCGCCGCGGTCGTCATCCCCTCGGTCGGCATCAGCGAGCTCTCCCCCACGTTCTGGGCGGTCGTCGTCGCGCTGCCGGTCGGCAAGGTGATCGGCATCACGCTGTTCGGCGTCGTCGCCACGCGGCTCTTCCGGTCACCGGGGCGGTCCTCGTTGTCGTTCTTCTCGATCATCACCGTCGGGGTGCTCGGCGGGATCGGGTTCACGGTCTCCCTGCTCATGAACGAGCTGGCGTTCGCCCGCAACGAGGAGGTCCTCGACGAGGGTGTGCTCGCCGTGCTCGTCGGGTCCGGCATCGCCATCGTCGCGTCGGCGGTCGTCGTCACGCTGCGGGCGCGGGCGTACCGTGCGCGCCGTGAGCTGTCCGAGGCCGAGGACACCGAGTAGCGGGCCGCGGGCCCGGGCGCGGTTCGACCCGGAACGACGTTCTCGTTGTCGTACGACATCGAGGACGTCGTTCCGGGTCGAAGATCGCCGCCCCTACGCGGCCGGCGCCTCCGCCGGCGTCGTCGCGCCGTAGACCGCGGTCAGGATGCTCTCGACCCACCGGATCAGGGCGTCGTCCGGCAGCGCCTGGTCGTGCGGCCGCGGCATCGGGATGCTCGCCGCGTTCTGCTGCGGGAACCACTTCGCGCCCGGGAACATCCGCTTGAGCCGCACCTGCGACGAGTCGGCGAGCTCCTTGCCCGCGACGCGCAGGTTCGACCCCATGACGACCACGTCGGACAGGCCGACCTGCTGCGCCATGCGACGGAGCCGGGAGACCTCGACCAGCGTCTGCACGGCCTGCGGTGGCTGCCCGTACCGGTCGGTGAGCTCGTCGAGCACCATGTCGATGGCGTCCTGCTGCGCCGTCGGGGCCGAGGCCGCGGACAGCTTCTGGTACGCCTCGAGCCGGAGCCGCTCGGACTCGACGTAGTCCTCGGGGATGTGCGCGTCGACCGGGATCTCGAGCCGCAGCTCGGTCTGCCCCTCGGCGACGTCGCCGCGGAACTGCGAGACGGCCTCGCCGATCATCCGGAGGTACAGGTCGAACCCGACGCCCGCGATGTGCCCGGACTGCTCGCCACCGAGCAGGTTGCCGGCACCACGGATCTCGAGGTCCTTCATGGCGACCTGCATGCCCGCGCCGAGCTCGTTGTTCGCCGCGATCGTCTCGAGGCGGTCCTGCGCGGTCTCGGACAGGGGCTTCTCGGAGTCGTACAGGAAGTACGCGTACCCGCGCTCCCGCCCACGGCCGACACGACCGCGCAGCTGGTGGAGCTGGGACAGCCCGTACTTGTCGGCCTTGTCGATGATGAGCGTGTTCGCGTTCGCGATGTCGAGCCCGGTCTCGATGATCGTCGTCGACACGAGGACGTCGAACCGACGCTCCCAGAAGTCGACCATGACCTGCTCGAGGGTGCTCTCGGACATCTGCCCGTGCGCCACGGCGATACGGGCGTCCGGCACGATCTCGGCCAGGTGCGCGGCGACGCCCTGGATGTCCTTCACGCGGTTGTGCACGTAGAACACCTGGCCCTCACGCAGGAGTTCGCGGCGGATCGCGGCGGCCACCTGCAGGTCGGACTGCGGCCCGACGAAGGTCAGGATGGGGTGGCGGTCCTCTGGTGGGGTGGCCAGGGTCGACATCTCGCGGATGCCGGTGACGGCCATCTCGAGCGACCGCGGGATCGGGGTCGCCGACATGGCCAGGACGTCGACGTTCGTCTTGAACTTCTTGAGCTGGTCCTTGTGCTCGACGCCGAACCGCTGTTCCTCGTCGATGATGACGAGGCCGACGTCCTTGAAGGTGATGCCCTGCGACAGGATCCGGTGGGTCGCGATGACGATGTCGACGGTCCCGTCGGCGAGCCCGGCGATGGTCTCCTTGGATTCCTTCTCGGACTGGAACCGGCTGAGGGCGCGCAGGTGCACGGGGAACCCGGCGAAGCGCTCCTGGAACGTCTCCATGTGCTGGCGGACGAGCAGCGTCGTCGGCACGAGCATGACGACCTGCTTGCCGTCCTGCACCGCCTTGAACGCGGCGCGGATCGCGACCTCGGTCTTGCCGTAGCCGACGTCGCCGGACAGCAGGCGGTCCATCGGGATCGGCCGCTCCATGTCGCGCTTGATCTCGTCGATCGTGGTGAGCTGGTCGGCCGTCTCGGCGAACGGGAAGGCCTCTTCCAGCTCGCGCTGCCACGGTGTGTCCGGCCCGAACGCGTGCCCCTTCGACGCCATCCGCGCCGAGTACAGCTTGACCAGGTCGACGGCGATGTCGCGGACGGCCTTGCGGGCCTTCGACTTGGCGGCGGACCAGTCCGAGCCGCCCATCTTCGACAGGCTCGGGGACTCGCCACCGACGTACCGCGACAGCTGGTCGAGCTGGTCGGTCGGCACGAAGAGCTTGTCGCCGGGGTAGTTCCGCTTCGACGGCGCGTACTCGAGCACGAGGTACTCGCGCTGCGTCTTCACCGCGTTGCGGCCGCCGCTGGAGACCTCGCGGCTGACGAGCTCGACGAACTTGCCGATGCCGTGCGTCGCGTGCACGACGACGTCGCCCGGCTTGAGCTGCAGCGGGTCGACCACGTTCTTGCGGCGGCTCGCCAGCTTCTTGACGGTGCGCGCGCCCTGCTGGACGCTCCGGCCGTAGAACTCCGCCTCGCTGAGGACCACGATGCGCGGATCCGGGATGGCGAAGCCGTGCTCGACGGTGGCGGTCGTGACGATGGCGACACCCGGCTCGGGAGGCGCGGGCAGGGCTTCGGCACGGGCTGCGACCCCGGCGTCGGCGAGGACCTGCACCGCCCGTTCGACCAGTCCCTGGCCCTGGGCGGTCACCACGACCGCCCACCCGTCATCGGTGAGCGCCTTGACGTGCGCGATCGCGCCGTCGGCACTGCCCGCGAAGCTCGGCACCGCCTCGGCGCGGACGCGGATGTACTCCCCCGCCTCGGCTGCCGCCTCGGCGTCGGTCAGCACGCGCGCGGTGTCGCCTTCGTCGAGCCCGGAGTCGAACGGCGACACCGTCCACCAGGTGCGCTGCCCACGGGTGTTCTTGAGCTGCTGCACCGTCAGGAAGTTGCCGGCGTCGAGGTCGATGGGTGCCTGCGCCCCGGCGACCGCGGCGCTCCAGGCGGCCTGCAAGAACTCGGTGTTCGTCTCGGCCAGGCTGTTGGCGCGGCCGTTCACCCGCTCGGGCGAGAACACCGCGATGGTGGCGGTCTCGGGCAGGTACGACGTCATCGGCACGAGGTCCTGCACGAGCGCCGGGGCGAGGGACTCCATGCCCTCGACCGGGATGCCCTCGGCGATCTTCGCCAACATCTGCGACAGGTTGGGGAACTCGTGGAGCATCTCGCGCGCCCGCTGCCGGACGTCGTCGCTGAGCAGGAGTTCGCGCGAGGCGGTGAGCTCGACCGAGCCGAGGTCGTCCTCGGTGGTGCGCTGATCGGCGACCGAGAACGCCTTGATCGCCTCGATCTCGTCGCCGAAGAAGTCGACGCGGACGGGGTGGTCGGCCGTGGGCGGGAAGACGTCGAGGATGCCGCCGCGCACCGCGAACTCACCGCGCCGGGTGACGAGGTCGACCCGGGCGTAGGCCATGTCGACGAGCTTCGCGGCGATCGCTGCCAGGTCGTTGCCGCGCGAGGCGGTCCGGAGCAGGACGGGTGCGAGCGAGGTCAGGTTGGCCGCGATCGGCTGCAGGGCGGCGCGGACGCTCGCCACGACGATGGTGGTGCGGCGGTCGGCGACGTCGGCGGCGGACCACGACGCGAGTCGGCGCAGGGTCGCGATCCGGGTGCCGACCGTCTGCGCACTCGGGCTGAGGCGTTCGTGCGGCAGGGTCTCCCACGCCGGGAACTCGAGGACGTCGGCGTCGGGGACGTAGCTGCCGAGGGCGTCGCGGACGGATTCGGCCTCACGCCCGGTCGCCGTGATGACGAGCACGCACTGCGGGCTGTTCCGTTCGGCGATCAGTGCCCCGAGCAGCGGGACCCGCAGGCCGTCGACGACCGAGAAGTCGGCGTCACGAGGCGCGGCACGGAGCACGCGATCGAACGCGGAGGCGCGCGAGAGCGCAGGGATGATGCCCGAGATCGTCACTCAGGAGATGGTACCGGCCCCCACCGACACCGCCCGCGTGGTGCGCGACGGGCGAACACGGCCGGGATCGGCCGGTGCCGTCAGGACGGCGCGTGCACGCGCTGCTGCGCGGCGACGAGCCCGAGCTCGGCGATCGCCTCGACCGCGTCCGCGGCGTCGGCCAGCAGGATCGGCAGCGACTTCTTCTCGGCTGCGGAGAAGTCACGCAGCACGTAGTCGGCCGGGTCCTGACGGCCGGGCGGGCGACCGATGCCGACCCGCACGCGCGAGAACTCGTTCGTGCCGGTCGCCTTGATGATGTCGCGGAGGCCGTTGTGGCCGCCGTGCCCACCGCTGCCCTTGAGCCGGACGGTGTCGAACGGCAGGTCGAGCTCGTCGTGCACGACGACCAGGTCGGCCGGGGTGGCGCTGTAGAACCCGAGCACCGACGACACCGGGCCGCCCGACGTGTTCATGAACGAGCCGGGCTTCGCCAGCACGAACCGCGGGCCACCGGGCACCAGGCGCCCTTCGGCGACCTGGTTCGGCGTCTTGTGCTTCTTGAACGTCGCGCCCATGCGGGACGCGAGTTCGTCGAGGACCATCTGGCCGACGTTGTGGCGGTTGCCGGCGTAGTCGGGCCCGGGGTTCCCGAGTCCGACCACGACCAGTGTTCGATCCGCCACAGCGTCGACCAGGTGCCTTCGAAGGAGTGTTACTCGGAGACGGGCTCGGAGCCGCCCTCGGCACCGGATTCGGCGCCGGCCTCGGCCGAGGCCTCGTCCGCAGCGTCGTCGTCGGCGGTGCCACGCGGGGTGACGATCTGCACGACGAGTGCCTCGGGGTCGGTCTCGAGCTCGGCGCCCTCGGGGAGGGTCAGCTCGGACGCGACGATCTGCTTGCCGTCCTCGAGGCCCTCGACGTCGACGACGACGTGCTCCGGGATGTCGGTCGCGAGGACCAGCAGGGAGACGGTGTTCAGGTCCTGCACGTGGATCGTGCCGGAGAAGGACTCGCCCTCGATGACGACGGGCACGTCGACCGTGACCTTCTCGCCGCGGCGCAGGACCACGAGGTCGATGTGCTCGATGATCTGGCGCACCGGGTCACGCTGGACGTCCTTGACGAGGGCGAGCTGGGCAGCACCCTCGATGTCGAGGTCGACGACCGCGTTGGCGGTACGGACGAGCAGCATGGTCTCGTGACCGGGCAGCGAGATGTGCTTCGGCTCGGTGCCGTGGCCGTAGACGACCGCGGGGATCTTGTCGGCGGCGCGGAGCTTGCGCGCTGCACCCTTGCCGAACTTGGTGCGGACGTCCGCTGCGAGCTTCGTGTAGTCGGCCATGGTGCCTCCTGGTCTCGGGGGTCGACACCGGCGGTCCGGCATCGTGGGGGTCTGTGGTGTTGCAACTCGAACGCGTGCACGCGTGAGGAACGTTCCCTGCTGGGCCGGGTCTCCCACCGCGTCGATCACGGCCGCTGTCGCGGCCCTCGCCGAAGTCAATCACCAACTCTACCAGCACCCGCCGGGCGTGTCGTGCCTCAGTGCCCGGCGGCCACCGCTTCCTTCGGCACCCTGAGGAACGAGAGCACCACGAAGGCGAGGACGTAGAGCCCGACGAACGTCCAGACCACACCGCCGGGCCCGCCCCACGGCAGGACGGCGCTGACCACGGCGTTGCCGAGGAAGGTCGCACCGCCGGCCGCCGTCGCGTACATGGCCATCGCGGCGCCGCGGCGCTCCTCGCCGGCGAAGGCGGGGACGATCGCACCCATCGGCGTGAACCCGGCGAGCATGATGCCGAAGACCGTCCCCGCGGCGGTCGCGAGCCAGAAGCCCCACTCGGAACCGGCGGGCACCAGGTGCGGGACGTACCACCAGGCCAGCAGCCCGATGGCCGAGGCGCCGATGCCGAACCACTTGACGGTGCGGATCCAGCCGATGCGGTCGCCGAGGGCGCCGAAGAAGGCGTTGAACAGGATGTTGCCGGCGTAGACGATCACCGTCATCGTCAGCCACTTCGACTGCCCCCACCCGAGCTCGGTGCCGATGATCGCCGGCATGATCACGAACATGCCGAACTCGGGCGCCGTGTTGACGAGCCGGATCAGGACGGCGAGCAGGACCTTGGGGCGCGTGATGCAGACCTCGATGCCGCTGGCGATGACCCGTGCGGCGGAGTGCGAGCGCGGGGCGATGCGGCCGAGTCCGGTCTGCTCGTGGACACCGAACCGGACGATCACCCAGCCGGCCGCGACCAGCACGAGCGACAGGGCCATCGACCACGTCTCGCCCGTGTGGCCGCCGCCGAACGCGGGGATGCTGCCGATCGCGATGAGCGAGCCGAGCGTCGGCAGGCCACCGGTGAAGACGACGTAGAACCAGCCGACGGCGGTCGCGTTCCGCTCACGTGCGACGGTGTGGTTCACCCAGCAGAGGAACGAGAAGGCGAACAGCGGGAACCCGAGTCCGCGCAGGAAGTACGTCAGGGCGATGAGTCCGACCGACCCGGTGGGCAGTGCCGCGAGGAACGCGACCTGGAACACCACCCACAGGACGGCGCCGATCGTCATGACGCGGCGGGGCCCCCACAGCTCGGAGAGCACACCGGCGAAGTACGACGCCACCAGGACCGCGACGCCGTAGATGCCGATGACCATCGCTGCACTGTCCGTGCCGCCGGAGCCGAGCGCCGCGGCGATGTGTGGCGCGATGAAGTTCGACTCGATGCCGTCGCCCGTCATGAAGACGAGGACGCCGAGGAAGCCCCACCGCAGCGGGTGCGGGATGCCGAGGCGGGCGATGAGACCCTCGCGCCCCACGGCGGGTGCCGGTGGCGTGGAGCCGGGTGGTGCGGTCGCGACGCCGTTGGGCGGGGTCAGGGTCGTGGTGCGTTCGGTGCGGGGTTCCGACATGTGTCGTCTCTCCTGGAGGGGCCCCGGAGTGCTCGACCCGGCATCGCGGCATGTCTCCGGGGTGCGCCGCGCGCCACGCTCCCGACCATCCGCGCGGTGGCTGCGGGCGATCGGGGCGTCGGCGATGATGCGAGTCCTGTACCCGGGACGCCCCGTGCTGATGCGGAGACGGCTCCCGGCGGACCATCGCCGGCCCGAAGCATGGTGCCCGAGATTAGACCGCTCCAACGCCGCTCGTCAAGAACGACAACTGTTGTGTAACGATCCGGGCAGCGGAGCGTGCGCGGAGGGCGTTCCCGGCGTACTGGGGTCAGCGACCGAGGGTGCGCCGGTGCTCCTGCGCGGCCGCCAGCAGCTCGCGGGCGTCGTTGCTCGCGGCCTCGGCGGCGTCACGAGCACGTTCGAGGGCCTCGACCTCCGCGGTGGCCCGGTCGAGTTCGCGCTGCAGGTCGGCCCGGCGTTCCTCGGCCGCCTCGAGCTCCGACTCCGCGACGTCGAGTGCGGCGTCGGCGTCCCGGGACTCGCTCCGGGCGGCGGTCTCCGCCTGGCGCGCGGCCTTCCGGGCGGCGGCCGGGTCACGCTCCGGCTCCGGCTCGGCGTCCGGCTCCGGTCGGTCCGGTGGTGCCGTCTCCGTCGACCGGGAGGCACGGCTCGCCTTCCGCGCGCCCCTCGCCCGGGTGATCGGGATGGGTGGGGCATCGCTGCCGGACCAGGCGTCCGGCACCGCGTCCGGGTGCGCGAGCGCCCCGTCCAGGTCGACCGCGTCGAACCCCACGCTCTCCAACGGCGTCACGAGCAGCCCCGAGCGCACGGCGGCTCCGGCGTGCGGGTCGGCCATCGCGGCCTCGATCGTCGCGCGCACCTGCTCGAGCACGGCCGACGTCGCGGGGTGTCCGGCGTCCGAGGCGAGGTCGGCCCCGGCCTGCGCCAGGGCCTCGATCACCTCGGAGCGTTGCTGTCGGAGCGTCCGGATCTCGCCGGGGTCGGCGTCGGCCTGGGCCTTGCGGAGCGCTGGTCCGAGGTCGACCGCGTCGTCGAGGGCGCCGTCGTGCGCGAGCAGGTCCACGACCCACGCTGCCGGTGCGGGCTTCCGGAGCTTCCCGATCGCCGCCGCCAGGTCGCGGTCGTCCTTCCGCACCGCGCGCTGGCGGGCTGTGCGCTCGGCGACGAAGTCCCCCGGCGCGACGAGCAGCAGCTCCCTGGCGACGTCCGCGAACTCCATGCCCCCCAGCTTGCCCGCTACCAGTCGTGGACGGTGCCGTCGGCCAACCGGTTGAACGGCAGGTAGGCCTGCTCGTACGGGTACTTGCCGGCTTCGTCGACGTCGAGGCTGACCCCGAGGCCGGGCTCGTCACCGGGGTGCAGGTAGCCGTCCGTGAAGCTGAAGGTCTGCTGGAACACCTGGTTCGTCTGCGGCCCGTGCTGCATGTACTCCTGGATGCCGAAGTTGTGGATCGCCATCCCGAGGTGCATCTGTGCGGCGAGGCCGACGGGCGAGATGTCGGTCGGCCCGTGGAACCCGGACTTGACCTGGTACATCGCGGCGTAGTCCATCGTCTTCCGGAGCGGGGAGATGCCGCCCATGTGCGTGACGGCCCCGCGGACGTAGTCGATGAGCTGGTCGCGGATGATGTCCTTGAAGTCCCAGATGGTGTTGAAGACCTCGCCGATCGCGAGCGGCGTGGTGGTGTGCTGCCGGACGAGCTTCAGGGCTTCCTGGTTCTCGGCCGGGGTGCAGTCCTCGAGCCAGAACAGGTCGTACGGCTCGAGCGACTTGCCGAGCTTCGCGGCCTGCAGCGGGGTCATCCGGTGGTGGCCGTCGTGCAGCAGCGGCAGTTCGGGTCCGAACTCGTTGCGGACGGCTTCGAACACGGTGGGCACGTGGCGCAGGTAGGCGCGGGTGTCCCAGTCCTCCATGGCGGGGAAGGCTCCGCGCTGCGCCGGCTCGAAGTCGTACCGGACGCCCTCGTTGCCCTCGGTGGTCTTGTTCGAGGCGATGCCGTAGATGCTCTCGAGGCCCGGGACGCCGGTCTGCACGCGGATCGAGCGGTAGCCCTCCTCCTGGTGTTCGCGGATCGAGTCGAACAGTTCGGGGAGTTCCTTGCCCGAGGCGTGCCCGTACGCCATCAGCCCGGTGCGCGAGGCCCCGCCGAGCAGCTGGTACAGCGGCATGCCGGCGACCTTGGCCTTGATGTCCCAGAGCGCCATGTCGACGGATGCGATGGCGGCCATCGTGACGGGGCCGCGGCGCCAGTACGACGAGCGGTAGAGGAACTGCCAGGCGTCCTCGATGCGGCTGGCGTCGCGGCCGATCAGCAGCGGCACGACGTGCTCGGACAGGTAGGCGGCGACGCCGAGCTCGCGGCCGTTCAACGTCGCGTCGCCGAGGCCGGTGACGCCGTCGGCGGTCGTGATCTTCAGCGTCACGAAGTTCCGGTTCGGGCTGGTGACGATGACCTCGGCGCGCTCGATGAGCTGGCCGCGGTCGGCCGACGCCCACGTGTCCGGACGCCCGGAGGTCTGCCCAGTCGCCGCGCCGGTGTCGGCGGCGCCCGGCACCGGGGCCGCGGGGTTCGTGGTGGTGTCGGTCATGCGTGGACTCCTTCGTCGGTGCTGCTGGTGGTGCGTGCGGCGGTGCTCGCCGCCCGGATGTCGTCGGCCGCCGCGGTGATCGCGTCGACCACGGCGGTGGTGTCGAGGTCTGGGGCGATGCCGCGCAGCACGTCGTGCACGTCCGAGTCTGCCCCGGGGGCTCCGTCGTCGTCCACGAGGTCCGGCTGCGTCGTGACGTGGAGCCACCACGCTGCGATCGCCGTCGCGGCGCCGGGCCCGATGCCCGCGGACGGGTCGCGCTCGAGCCGGTGCCGCACGACGTCGACGACCCGGACGGGCAGCTTCTGCGACCCGCCGGAGGCGATCTGCCGCAGGGTGTGCCGGATGCGGGGGTTCGCGAACCGGTCCACCAGGGCGGCGCGGGCGGCGGCGACCTCGTCGGTGGGCAGCGGCAGTTCGCGGGCGGCCTCGTCCCACAGCTGCTCGACGGCGGCCCGGCACACCGGGTCCTCCATCGCCGCGGCGACGGTCTCGTGCCCGCGTTGGAGCCCGAGGTACGCGAGCAGCGAGTGCGAGCCGTTCAGCAGCCAGAGCTTCCGCTGCTCGTACGGGGTGACGTCGTCGACGATGCGCACGCCGGCGGTCTCCCACGCGGGCCGGTCGATGCCGTCGAAGCGGTCCTCGAGCACCCACTCAGCGAACGGCTCGGTGACCACCGGCACCCGGTCCCCGGCGAGCGCTCCCGGCAGGGCGGCGAGGCCCGCGACGTCGGCGTCGGTGGTGGCGGGCGTGATCCGGTCCACCATCGACGACGGGAACGCGACGTTCGCCTCGATCCACGCGCGCAGGTCGGGGTCCGTGGTGGCACCCAGCACGGCTTCGCGCAGCACCGCGCCGTTGTGCGTCAGGTTGTCGAGGCTGACCAGCGCGATGCGCCCGCCGCGGGCCGTCCGCCGGGCGTCGAGCCCCGCGACCAACCGGGCCGGGACGTCGGAACCGGACCGGTAGCCCTGCTCGGTGACCGTCAGCGTGACGATGGTCGTCGCCGGCGACGCGACCACGTGCCTCCAGGTCGTGTCGTCGCTGCCCGCGTGGGCGGCCACGATCGTGTCGACCACCTCGGCGTCGTCGCCGGACGCGGCGCGGGTGACCAGCGTGTACCGGCAGTCCTGCGCGACCAACGCGTCGGCCGCCGCGGGCGAGCGGCCGGTGAAGGCGGTGATGCCCCACGGCTCCCCCGTGGTGTGGGCCGTGTACCAGGCGAGGTGGGCGCGCGCGAACGCACCCACCCCCAGGTGCACGATGCCCGGTCGGCGGTCGGTCATGCCGACACCGGCACGAGGGACCGCAGGTACGCCAGGTTGTCGGCGGTACGAGCCTCGAGCGGCAGGTCGGTGGAGAAGTCCTCGATGGTGACCCACCCGTCGTAGCCGACCTGGCGGAGGGCGTCGAGGTACTCGGACACGGATGCCTGGCCGGTTCGCAACGGCGCCCACTCGTGCTGCCAGATCGTGCTGCCGTCGGCCCGGGTGTCGCCGGTGTCGACCCACCGTGCGTTCTTCACGTGGGCGTGGGCGAGGTAGGGGCCGAGGAGCTCGAAGGCGGCGAGGTGGTCCTCGTACCCCTCGATGACCAGGTTGCCGAGGTCGTGGATGACGCCGACGTGCTCCGGGTCGAGGCCGTCGACGAGTCGCAGCGCCGCCGAGGCCGAGGGGGTGATGGTCATGTGGTGGAGCTCGACGAGCGCCTTGACGCCGAGCTCGGTCGCCCGGGTCACCGCCCACTCGAGGTCGGCTCGGGTGCGGTCGAAGATCTGACCGTACGTCTCGCCGGTGCGTTCCTTCTCCTGCCGGTACACCGGCATCGAGACCCGGACCTGCCGGGCGCCGAGCTCGCTCGTGACGCGGAGCATCGTCTCGACGCCCTCGTGGTCCGACGCCTGCTGGTACCCGCCGATGCCGGAGTACTCGAGGCCGGCGGCGTCGGTGATCCGGGCGATCTCGCCGACCTGGTCCTGGATGCCGGTGAACTGCCACGTCGAGTCGTTTCCGGCCCAGAACGAGCGACCGGCGGGCACGACGGTTCCGTCCGCGGGGCGGTCGTCGACGATGCGCCACTCGACTCCGTCCCAGCCCTGGTCGGCCAGCGTCGACGCGGCCTGCGACGGGGTCCAGTCGGGGGTGGACGCGGTGAACACGGAGAACTTCATCGGGTGGCTCCTTCGGTCGCGGTGTCGGACGTTGCTGCAGCGCCCACCACGGGCACCACGTCGTCGTACTTCCCGTCGATCACGTCGTCGATCCGGACGGGCTGCCCGAGCGTCGCGCTGACGTAGAGCCCGCGGACGGTGGCGAGCGACACGAGGGCCGCGTCGACGGTCACGCCGGGCTCGCGGCCCTCGCGGATCGCGGCGACGATGTCGGTGTACTGCCGACCGTGGCCGGCGGCGAAGTGGTCGGGCTCGGCGGGGCCGCCGACGACGTGCTCCGGCGGGACGACGTCGTCCTTCTGGTCGACGGCGCCCGCCACCGCCGACGCGTTCGCGGTGGTCGACGCGGACTCGAGGGTGGCGGCGTCGGGTGCGATGTGGAAGTAGGCCAGGCGGTCGTCGTCGACGATCGCGGACCCGTGGGTGCCGTACACGGCGTAGCGGGCGGAGAGCCCCGGGTACGCGGCGGTCGTGCAGTGGATGACGCCGAGCGCGCCGCCGGCGAACCGGACGGTGGCGACGGCGGTGTCCTCGACCTCGATGCGGTCGTGCGCGAGCAGCCCGGTCTGCGCCGAGATCTCGACCGGACGGCCGAGCGCCCAGACGAGCAGGTCGACGGTGTGCACGCCCTGGTTCATGACCGCGCCGCCGCCGTCGAGCGCCCAGGTGCCGCGCCAGTCGCCGGAGTCGTAGTAGCCCTGCGACCGGTACCAGGCGACGCTCGCCAGGCCCGAGGTCACGGTGCCGAACCCGCCGTCGTGGGCGGCCGAGGCGACGGCGGCCGAGGCCGGGTCGAACCGGTGCTGACTGATGACACTCGTGACCAGGCCACGGTCGCGGGCCGCCGCGGCGAGCGCGGCGATCTGCCGGGCGCGGGGCATCGTGGTGTCGAGGGGCTTCTCGATGACGACGTGCTTGCCGGCGGCCAGGGCGGCCTCGGCGAGCTGCACGTGCATGCCGGACGGCGAGCAGATCGCGACGACGTCGATGTCGGTCTGCTCGATCGCCTCCTCGATGGTGGACGTCGTGACGGGGCGGGTGACGCCCATCGCCTCGACCTCGTCGGCGGCGCTCGTGGCGGCCGCGGGGATCGCGTCGACGAGGGCGACGACCTGCAGGTCCGGGTGGTGGACGGCGACCGTGGCGTGGTGGCGTCCGATGACGCCGGCACCGACGACTGCCAACTTCAGTGGGGTGGTCATCGCAGGGTGACTCCGATCTGGTCCGTGAGGGTGCGGAGGGCTCGACCGGCGCGACCGAAGGCCGCGGGGCCGGAGAACCCGCCGAGGGAGGTGAAGTCGCTGAGGTGCGGCTCGAGCGAGGCGTAGCCGGAGTACCCGGCGTCGCGCAGCGCGGTGAGGGTCTGGAGCAGCTCGCCGTCGCCCTCGCCGGCGGGGACCACCGACGAGTCGGCGGCGAGCGCGTCCTTGACCTGCAGGTAGTCGACGTAGGGCGCGAGCTGCGCCCACCCGTCGGTGAACGGCTTGACGCCGCACTGCACGTAGTTCGCGTTGTCCCAGGCCAGGCGGAGTGCCGGGGACCCGACGCTCTCGACGAGGTCGAGCACGCGCGCGGGGACGTCGCCGTAGATGTCCTTCTCGTTCTCGTGCAGCAGGGTCACGCCCTCGCGTGCGGCGAGGTCGGCCAGGGCGCGCATCCGGACGAGGACGTCGTCGCGGACGTCCTCCGGCTGCCGGCCCTCGAAGTAGAACGAGAAGATCCGGATGTTCGTGGTGCCGAGGGCGTGCGCGGCGGCGATCGCGCGACCGAGCCGTCCGACCTCGTGCTCGACGGGCTCGTCGACGGAGACCTTGCCGATCGGCGAGGCGATGGCGGACACGGTCTGTCCGCGCTCCTCGAGCAGGCGGTGCAGTCCGGCGAGCTGGTCCTCGTCGAGGTCGACGACGTTCACGCCCCAGGCGCTGCGGACCTCGATGGCGCTCGCGCCGAGCGCCTGCAGGACCGCGACCTGGACGACGGGGTCCGCGTCGATCTCGTCGCCGAAACCGGAGAGTTCCCACGTGGGCTGGTCGGTCATGGTGTCCTTTCGTGTCGGACGGGAGGCGCGTGGCGGGGCCGCCACGGGCCTCCAGTCCGGTTCTGGGTTGCGGTGACTGCCGCGCTCACTTGACGGAACCGGCCGTCAGACCGCCCACCAGGTAGCGCTGGAAGATGAGGTACAGGGCGACGACCGGCACCGCGCAGACGATCGAGGCGGCCATCATCTGGCCGTAGATCGGGACCGCGCCGCCCTCCTGCGTGGTGCCGAGCACCTGCAGGACCACGGCCACCGTCCGGGTGTTCGGGGTCGTCATGATCGTGGAGAACAGGACGTCGTTCCAGCCGAGCAGGAAGGCGAAGATCGCGGAGACGACGATGCCGGGCCACGACAGCGGCAGGACGATCTTCGTCAGGATCTTGGTGCTCGAGGCGCCGTCGATGCGCGCCGCTTCCTCGAGTTCCTTGGGCAGGCCACGGAGGTAGGTGACCATCACCCAGGTCGAGAACGGCAGGGCGAACGTCAGGTAGGTGACGAACAGGCCCCAGCGGGTGCCGATGATCTGCACGCCCGTGGCGCTGGCGATGTTCGAGAAGACGACGAACACGGGCAGGAGCAGGAGCGTGCCGGGGATCGACTGCAGCGCGAGGAGCCCGCGCAGGATGGTCAGGCGCCCGAGGAACCGGAAGCGGACCAGTACGTAGGCGGTGGACACGGCGAGCGCGGCACTCGCGATGGCGACCGCGCCGGCGGTGAGCATCGAGTTGACCAGCCCCTCGCCGAGCGCGACCGTCGACCAGATTGCGACGTAGTTCGACAGCGTGAACTCGGACGGGAAGTACTCGCCGCGGGCAACCGCGACGTCCGAGTTCACCGAACCGAACAGGATGTACAGGACCGGGACGGCGATGAACGCGATGATGACGGCGATCACCATGATGAGCAGCCAGCGGGGCAGGAGCCGGGTGACGTCGGTGTCGTACGGACGCTTGCTCCGTCTCCCGCCGCTGCCGGCCGTGATGCTCTCGGTGAGCGTCGCGGTGGGGCGGGTGCGGGTGCTGAAGGACGTGCTCGGAGTGGTCATGCGCGTGCTCCGTCGATGTCGGCGGCGGTCGGGGCGGCGGCGAGCGTGGCGCGGTCGGCGCGGCGCTGCTTCCGGTTGGGGCCGGCGTCGTCACCGGTGTCGAGCTTGACGGCTCGCAGGTAGACGAACAGCGGGATGGCGACGATCACGAGCGAGCAGATCGCCATCGCCGCGGACAGCCCGAAGCGGAACGACTGGAAGCTCGCGATGTACGTCAGGACGGGCATGACCTCGACGCTCGACGGCAGCGGGATGCCGAACAGCACGAAGGGCAGCGTGAAGTTGTTGATGTTGTGCAGGATCGCGATGATCACCGCAAGGCTGAGCGGCCCGCGCAGGTACGGGAAGATGATGTAGCGGAGCTTCGCCCACCAGGTCACCCCGTCGAGCGCGGCGGCCTCGTGCACCTCGTTGTCCACCGCCTGCAGTCCGGCCAGCGACAGCAGGTAGACGAACGGCCAGCTCGTCCAGATCATCACGCCGGCGAGCGCCCAGTAGGACGCGGAGCCGTTCAGCCACAGCACGTCGGTGTGCAGGATCGAGTTCACCACGCCCTGCGGCTGCAGCATCGTGCGGAAGAAGGTGCCGACGACGAACGCGGGCAGCACGTAGGGGATCAGGTAGATCGACCGGACGAGGCCGCGCCCCGGGAACCGGTTCTGCGTGGAGATCGCGGCCGCGACGCCGATCGGGACGGTGACCGCCGTGACGAGCACGGACAGCGAAACCGAGATCCAGATCGAGTGGAGCAGGGGTGAGTTCGTGAAGGCCTCGGTGAAGTTCGCGAAGCCGACGAAGGGGGCGCTGAACCACTGCCGCAGTGTGTACTGGTCCAGGTCGAGCATCGCGATGAAGAAGCCCACCAGGAGCGGCACCACGATGACGGCGAGCATGAGGACGCCGCCGGGGATGAGCATCCAGAGTGGACGCTCCTTCTTGTACAGGGGCGTCTTGCCGGCCGGGCGCACGGGCCGCGGCGGCGCCGCGTCGGTGCGGGGCCGGGTCTGCGTGCTGGTCATCACAGACCTCCGTTCTTCTGACGGTCGAGGGTGGACTGGGCGTCGCGTTGCGCTGCTTCGAGTCGCGCACGGAGCTGGTCGTCGGTGACCTCGCCGCCCTTGAGTGACGGGATCGACTGCACGACGACGTCGACCAGGGCGAGCTGGATGTCCGACCAGGCGCCGGTGAAGGCGGTGGGCTTCGACAGGCGGCCGGCGTCGATGATCGGCTTGAGCTGCGGGTTGTCGGCCGCGAGCTGTGCGGCGGCGTCGGCGTTGGTCGGCAGGTTGCCGAACAGGTCGTAGTACTCGAGCTGGGCCTTCGGGGCGCTGAGCTGCTTGACGAAGTCGAACGACAGGTCCTGCTTCGTGCCGTAGTCGGACACGACCCAGTTGTCGCCGGACAGGATGCTCGCGGCCTCGATGCCGTCGGCGGGGCGTTCGCTCGCGCCCGGTGGGACGGTGGGGAGCAGGGCGAACTCGTACTTCCCGTCGACCTTCGTGTCCGTGAAGGAGTTGATCGCGGTGGTGGTCGTCATCGGGAAGAACGCGGCCTTGCCCTCGGTGAACTGCGCGAGGGCCTGCGCGTTGTTCCAGCCGATCGCGGCCTTGTCGACGACGCCGTCCTTCGTGACCCAGTCGAAGTAGGTCCGGTAGGCGTTCGCGACGGCGTCGCTGTCGATCTCGGCCTTCCCGTCCGTCGAGACGATGGTGTTGCCGGCGTTCTGCGCCATGCCCCACACGAACTTCCACGGGTCGAAACCGTCGGCGTAGGCGATCGCCATGCCGTGGCGGCCGTCACCGGTCGTGGCCTTCGCGTCCTCGGTGAGTTCGTCCCACGTGGTCGGCATGTCGGTGATGCCGGCCTTCGCGAGCAGGTCCTTGTTGACGGCCATCACGAACGGGCGGCTGGCGAAGGGGATCCCGATCTGCTGCGAGTCGCTCGGACCCGAGATGCCGAACGAGGCCGGGTCGAACTGGTCCTTGCCGCCGATGGCCTTCCACTCCTTCGCCCCCATCTCGACGAAGGCGCCGGTGGCGTAGGCGGTCGGGGTGAACGTGGTGCCGATGGCGTAGACGTCGGGGCCCTGACCGGAGATGACGCTGGTCTGGATCGCGGTCAGTTCCTCCTGCGCGGACGAGTAGGTCTCCCACTGGATGTCCGCGCCGGTGGTGCGCTTGAACTCGGCAGCGGTGTCCTGCTGCCACTGCTTGCGCTCCTCGGGGTACGTGGTGTCCGCGCCCATCATCACGCGGAGGGTGTTCGGGTCGTCGCCGCTGCCGTTCACGACGGCGCAGCCCTGCAGGGAGAGAGCGGTGAGGGCGATCACCGCGACGGCACCGACGAGGGTGCGGGGCTTGAGCCGTGTCCTGTTCATCCGGGGGTTTCCTCCTCGAGACCTCCTCCGGGCGGCGCTGCCCGGTGGCACCACTGTTCCGCCGTTGGCAACATCCGGCAACCGGTTGCCACTTGTTGCCAGACGCGAATACGTTCGGCCTCGTGAGCAGCACAGACACGGACGTCGGCGACGTCGCCGGCACGGGTTTCACCGCCGCCCGACGCGTGACCATCCGGGACATCGCCGACGCGACCGGCGTGGCCCCGTCGACCGTGTCCCGCGCACTCTCGCTCCCCGACCGTGTGAACCACAGCACGCAGGAACGCATCCAGCGAGCGGCCCGCGAACTCGGCTACGTCGCCAACTCGCAGGCACGCGCCCTGACCTCCGGTCGCACCCGCGCCGTGGCCGTGCTCGTCTCCGACATCACGAACCCGTTCTACTTCGACGTCATCCGCGGCACGCAGCACCAGCTCGCCGGTGCCGGCTGGACGCAGCTGCTCGTCGACACCGAGGAGTCCGCCGACGCCGAACTCGCCACCCTGAGCGCGATCGGCGCGAAGGCCGACGGCGTCGTCCTCACCGCGTCGCGCCTGTCCGACGCGCAGATCGCCCGGTTCGCCGAGCGCATCCCGCTCGTCGTCGTGAACCGTCGCCCCGCCGGGGTGCCCTCGGTGCTCATCGACACCCCCGGCGGCGTCGAGCAGGCGGTGCAGCACCTCGTCTCCCTCGGCCACCGCGACGTCCTCTACGTCGCCGGTCCGGACAGCTCGTGGTCGAACGAACGCCGGTGGAAGGCACTCGTCCGGGTCGCGAAGCGCCTCGGCGTCCGCGTCGCACGCATCGGGCCGCACGCGCCCTTCGTCGACTCCGGAGCCGCTGCCGCCGACGCCGCCGTGCACGCCGGGGCCACCGCCTGCATCGCCTTCAACGACCTGATCGCCATCGGGATGCTCGCGCGGCTGCGGGAACGGGGCGTCCGCGTCCCCGAAGACATGAGCATCGTCGGCTGCGACGACATCTTCGGTGCCGACTTCTGCAACCCGCCGCTCACCACGATGACCTCGCCGATCGAACGCGCCGGCCGGGTCGCGATCCGGATGCTGCTCGGCCGCCTCGGCGCGATCCCCGCCGACGAGCTGCCCGGTGAGCACATGACCGGCGCCGTCGCGCTGCCCACGCACCTGACCGTGCGGGAGTCGACGGGTCCCGCGCCCGCCTGACGCCGGCGCTCGCCCGCAGCACCCGCCGTCCCCCGCCGCCCCGCCGCCCCGCCGTCCCGCCGTCCCCGAAGGAGTCGATGATGACCCAGACCAGCACCGCCACCCGTCTCGCCCCGCACCCCGACCGGCTGCTCCCCGCCGACCCCGGTGCACGCCGGGTGGCACGGACCGTCTACGACACGGTCAAGGACGCACCGATCATCTCTCCCCACGGCCACGTCGACGCGGCGCTCATCGCCGCGGACCAGCCGTTCAGCGACCCGGCGTCGCTGCTCATCACGCCCGACCACTACGTGCTCCGGTTGCTGCACGCGAACGGGGTGGACCTGGCCGCGCTGGGACGCGCCGACCTGTCCGCGACCGGCACCGTGCCTCCCGAACCGGACGGCCGTGCCGTCTGGCGGAACCTGGCGGACCACTGGGACGACTTCCTCGGCACCCCCGTGCGCTACTGGTTCGAGACCGAGCTGCACGACGTCTTCGGGCTGACGGAGCAGCCGTCAGCGGCGAACGCCGACGCGCAGTACGACCACATCGCCGCCCTGCTGGCGTCGCCCGCCTTCCGCCCGCGCGCCCTGTTCGACACCTTCGGCATCGAGGTCCTCGCCACCACCGACGGCCCAGCCGACGACCTCGCCGCGCACGCGCAGCTCGCCGCCGACCCCGCGTTCACCGGCCGGGTGGTCCCCACGTTCCGCGCGGACGCCGTGTTCGACCCCACCCGGTCGGACTGGAGGCCCGTGGTCGATGCCGTCGGACAGGCCGCCGGCATCGACACGGGGACCCACGCAGGGCTGTTGGCAGCACTGCGCGCACGTCGCCAGTACTTCATCGAGCACGGCGCGACCGCCACGGACACGGGGGTGCTCGACGCAGGCTCCGCTCCCCTGTCGTCCGCCGAGCGGGAACGCATCCACGCGGCGGCACTGCGCGACCCGTCGTCGCTCACCGAGGCCGAGGCGACGGCGTACCGGCACGACATGCTCTACCGCTGGGCCGAGATGAGCGTCGAGGACGGCCTCGTCATGCAGCTGCACCCCGGCGTGATCCGGAACCACCACACGCCGACGCTCGAGCGGTTCGGACCGGACACCGGCCACGACCTGCCCGCCGTCGGCTCGTTCACCACGCCCCTGCGGCCGCTGCTCGAGGCCTTCGGGACCGCCCCGGGCTTCCACCTCGTGCTCTTCACCGTCGACGAGACCGTGTTCTCGCGCGAGATCGGTCCGCTCGCCGGCTTCTACCCCGCCGTGTACGCCGGTGCGCCGTGGTGGTTCATCGACACCCCGGCGGCGATCGGGCGGTACCGTTCCGCGATCACCGACTCGGCGTCGTTCACGAAGACCTCGGGCTTCATCGACGACACCCGGGCGTACTGCTCCATCCCCGCGCGGCACGACATGGCTCGGCGGGCGGATGCGGCGTACCTGGCGTCGCTCGTCGTCACGCACGAGATCTCGGAGGAGGACGCCGTCCGCACCGCGCGGCGCATCGTGTCCGACATACCGCGGGCGACGTTCAAGCTGTAGGGGCGCGGGCCTCGGCCGGGGCCGTGGCGCTGCGGACGCGTTCCAGCGCGAAGCGGATCTCGGCTTCGGCGATCTCGGCGTCGGGCGCGCCGGGTGGCCGTCGGTCCGGGTCACTGAGGTGGACGTGCCCGATCCGGTCGCGACCGACGCCGGTACGGTCGGACGATGAACCTCGACGTCACCGCTGCGTACGGCGACCGTGCCGGGGAGTACACCGAGCTCCTCGGATCGATGTCGGCCGTCCACGACGAGGACAGGACACAGGTCGAGGCCTGGGCCTCCGGATCCGGCACTCGCATCCTCGACGCAGGGTGCGGGCCGGGGCACTGGGCCGCACACCTGGCGGATCGTGGACACGCGGTGATCGGCATCGACGCGGTCGCACCGTTCGTCGAACACGCACGACGCGCGCACGACGGCGTCGACTTCCGCCTGGGCGCGATCGAGTCCACCGGTCTCGACGACGGCAGCGTCGACGGGGTGCTCGCCTGGTACTCCGTGATCCACCACGATCCGTCCTGCGTCGGCGAGGTCTTCGCCGAGTTCTGCAGGGTGCTCCGGCCGGGCGGCGGACTGCTGGTCGGGTTCTTCGAGGGGCCCTCGATCGAGTCCTTCGACCACGCGGTCGTCACGGCGTACCGGTGGCCGACGAGCGCGCTGGCAGCGGTCCTCGACGACCACGGGTTCGACGTGGTGGACGTCCGGTTCCGGGTCGATCCGGGACAGCGGCCGCACGCTGCCATCCGCGCGACGCGGCGGTGAGGCGCCTCAGCCGCGGCTGTGACCACGAGCGCGTCGGTGGTGGTCGCAACGGTGCCGTCGATCGACATGTCGTTGATGCCATCCGCTCAAGCCGTCGTTCAGGCTTCAGCCACCAGCGAATGCAGCGCTGCGGAGATGTCCGCGACCGCGTCCAACTCCCCCTCTGCGATCGCGATGATCAGGTCGTGCGCCTCGTCGTTCGTCGCCTGCAACCGACGGCCGTTCACTCCGAGGAACACCACCAGCAGCATGAGCCCCAGTCGCCTGTTGCCGTCGACGAGTGCGTGGTTCCGAACCGCGGAGTGCACGAGCGCTGCCGCCTTCTCGAGCAGGGACGGATAGGCATCGCGTCCACCGACCGAGGTCGCCGGTCGTGCCACCGCGGCCTCGAGGAGTCCGGCATCTCGGATCACGAAGTCAGCCCCCAACGTCCGCCGAGCGACGTGCAGTGCTTCGTCGATCGTCAGGTAGATCATCGTCCGAGTCGCTCGAGCGCCTCGGCGAAGTTCGGCAACTCGCGGTCGATGACCTCGTCGATGAGGTCCCGTCGGCTGTGGTGCTCGATGTACTCGCGGATCGCTTCCCGAGCGATGTCCTGCATTGATCGGTCTTCGAGGTCGGCCCGGGTTCGGAGCGCAGCCGCCTCAGCATCGTCGAGTCGGAGTGTCATCGCCATCTGCATGATGGTATCAGTGCTGATACCAGGGCCGTCGATCAGTCGAATGTACCCACCCTTCGATCGATCGCTGCACTGTCCTCCGTCATGGAACGAGGGTGTCGGGGTCGCAACTCGACGATGACCGGCGGGGGCGACTCTGTGGACCATCTCTGACGAGGACCCGGCTGTGGAGGAGTCGTGCTCAGCCGGAAGTGACCGACAGCGCCGCGAGGATCGTCGTCACCGTGCCGTCGACCGGCCCGTCGATGGAGACGTCGACGGCGGCCTCGTCGGACTGCGGCCGTTCGAGCGTCGCGAACTGGGAGTCGAGCAGCGACGACGGCATGTACTCGTGCTGCCGGTGCGCCTGCCGCTCGGCGATGAGGTCGTGCGAGCCGTCCAGGAACGCGATGACGAGGCCCGGTGCCGACCGCCGGAGCCGATCGCGGTAGACGCGCTTGAGGGCCGAGTTGGCCATCACGCAGCGGCTCCCGGACGCCTCGACGGCGGCGATGCGCGCGGCGCAGGCGTCGAGCCACGGCCAGCGGTCGTCGTCGGTGAGCGGGATGCCCTGCCGCATCTTCTCCTTGTTCGCGGCCGGGTGCAGGTCGTCGGCGTCGACGAACACGGTCGGTTGGCCCTGCTCGGCGAGCGCGTCGGCGAGCGCCTGCCCGATCGTGGACTTGCCGGAACCGGAGACGCCCATGACGAGGACGGGTGGGAGGACAGCGGTGTCGGTCATCCCTCCACAGTATTGACGGGGTGAACAGTGGTCCCCAGTTGCCGTAACACCCGTGCGGTCCCAGGGCACCGACCGTAGGTTGGTGTCACGTCCGGACGAAGGAGACGACGTGGCAGACAGCACTGGTCAGGCGAACATCGGGGTCATCGGCCTCGCCGTCATGGGGTCGAACCTCGCACGCAACCTCGCGTCGCGTGAGGGCAACACGGTCGCGGTGTACAACCGCACCTACGCCCGCACCGAAGAACTCATCAAGGAGCACGGCGACGCCGGCTTCATCGCGTCCGAGGACATCGACGGCTTCGTCGCCTCGCTCTCGAAGCCGCGCACGGCGATCATCATGGTGCAGGCCGGCAAGGGCACCGACGCGGTGATCTCGCAGCTCGCCGAGAAGTTCGAGGAAGGCGACATCATCGTCGACGGCGGCAACGCCAACTTCCACGACACGATCCGGCGTGAGCACGACCTGCGCGAGAAGGGTCTCAACTTCGTCGGCACGGGCATCTCCGGTGGCGAAGAGGGCGCGCTCAAGGGTCCGTCGATCATGCCCGGCGGCTCGAAGGAAGCCTGGGAGACCCTCGGGCCGATCCTGAAGTCGATCGCGGCGGTCGCCGAGGGCGAGCCCTGCGTGACCCACATCGGCACCGACGGCGCCGGGCACTTCGTGAAGATGGTGCA
The DNA here is from genome assembly GCF_057812125.1 of Curtobacterium sp. ABR8. Lineage (NCBI taxonomy): Bacteria > Bacillati > Actinomycetota > Actinomycetes > Micrococcales > Microbacteriaceae > Curtobacterium > Curtobacterium sp. ABR8. Next base: position 1,025,880 of record NZ_CM173818.1, on the reverse strand, counting down.
CAACGGCATCGAGTACGCCGACATGCAGCTCATCGCCGAGTCCTACGACCTGCTCCGCCGCGTCGGGGGGCTCTCCGTGGAGGACCTGGTCAAGGTGTTCCAGGAGTGGAACGGCGGCGACCTCGAGTCCTACCTCATCGAGATCACGGTCGAGGTCCTGAAGCAGCGCGACGCCGACTCGGGCAAGCCGCTCGTCGACGTCATCCGCGACGAAGCGGGTTCCAAGGGCACCGGCGTGTGGACCGTGCAGAACGCGGTCGGTCTCGGCATCCCGGTCTCCGGCATCGGCGAAGCGGTGTTCGCCCGCGCGGTGTCGTCGAAGCCGTCGCAGCGTGCCGCCGTGCAGCGGGCGTTCCCGGACCGACCCGACATCGCCGAGGTCCCCGACGGCTTCGAGGACGACGTCCGAGCGGCGCTCTACGCCTCCAAGGTCGTCGCCTACGCGCAGGGCTTCGACCTCATCATCGCCGGTGCCAAGGAGTACGGCTGGGACATCAACCTCGGCCACGTGGCGAAGATCTGGCGCGGTGGCTGCATCATCCGCGCGCAGTTCCTCAACCGGATCGTCGAGGCGTACGACGAGAACCCGACGCTCGAGTCGCTGCTGGTGGACCCGTACTTCGCGAACGCCGTGCAGGAGGGCGAAGCCGCCTGGCGTCGCATCGTCGGGATCGCCGCCGCGTCGGGGATCCCCGCTCCGGGCTTCTCGTCGGCGCTGTCGTACTTCGACTCGCTCGCGTCCGAGCGGCTGCCCGCCTCGCTGATCCAGGGGCAGCGCGACTTCTTCGGGGCGCACACGTACCAGCGCATCGACAAGGACGGCACCTTCCACACGCTGTGGTCCGACGACGACCGCCGAGAGGTCGAACAGGAACCGTCGACCCACTAGACCGCGGCACGACCGCACCCTCGGAGGGCCCCGCCGATCGGCGGGGCCCTTCCCACGTCCGACCGCGGTCGGCTCGGTTCAGGCGACGATGCGCTCGCGCGCGAGGTCGGCGACGAGCCGGTCCAACCGCGGCCCGCGGCCGAGCAGTCGACGGGCGCCGGGAGCGGTCCGCACGAAGAAGGTCGCGACCGCGGGGGTGTCGTCCGGCCGGACGTAGTGGATCGCGACCGCGCACGCCCGTCGACCGTCGGCGCGGTCGCCGTCTCCGTGGACGTCCTCGATCCCGACGTGCACGACCCGGCTCCACCGGATCACGAGCAACCGGGTGGCCTTGCGGTCCTCGAGTTCCCACAGGGACGCCTCGGTCGCCCCGAACGCCCAGGTCACCCGCGGTCCGAGGCTCGCCTCCGGCCGGACCTCGGCGATCGCGTCGCGCAGTTCGGTCGTCGGAGCCGCCGGCACGAGCCAGACGGTGGGGTCGATGCGGCGGATGGCGAGCGCGAGGGCCTCGTCGGCGTGTCGGCGTCGCACCGCAGCGGCGCGGACGACGGCGACCACGATGACCGTGACGCCCAGCGCGATCGCGCCGAACTCGACGATCCCGAACCAGGACAGATCGACCTCGGGCGCCGTGGCGACGACGACGACCCGTGCGGTGACGAGCGCCGCCCAGATGCCGACGATCACCCACCGCAACGTGGACAGCCGCTGCGCGGCCGACATCGGCGTGCGCTCGGGGCGGCGGGCGCGGCCGGGGCGCGGAACGGGATCTGGACGCCTCGGCACACCCCGATCCTCGCACGACCCGCTCGGCAGGTGCTGCCCGGGGGCGGTGAACGCCCGGGGAACCGCACGCACAGGCCACGAGCGGCCGGGCGACCTACGCTCGGGCGGTGACCACCGAACGCACCACGGACGTCCCGACGCCGGGCGAGCCCTCGACGGACCAGCGCACGGCCGGCGTCCCGCGCCGGCCCGCGGTCCTCGCTGCGGCCGTCGGTCTCGTGGCCGCCGCGGCCTTCCTCGGGATCGCCGAGTTCGGCGCGCTGCTCCTCGGTGGTGCCGGCAGCCCGCTGGTCGCCGTGGGGTCGGCCGTGATCGACCTCGCACCCGCGGGCGCCAAGAACCTGATGGTCGCCCTGTTCGGCACCGGCGACAAGGTCGCGCTCTTCGTGCTCATGACCGTCCTGGTCGCCGCGATCAGCGCCGGTGCCGGGGTCCTCGAGCGCGCTCGTCCGCCCTTCGGAGCACTCGTCTTCGCCGTCGGCGGGGTGCTCGCACTCATCGCGGTCAGCACCCGTTCCGGCAGCGGCACGTTCGACGGCGCCCCGACCGTCTTCGGCGTTGCCGCCGCCGTGATCACCCTGCGGCTGCTGCTGCGTCGGCTCCGGCGCTGGGAGGCCGCCGCAGCCGTCCCGTCGGCGTCACCGCGACCTGCCTCGGCCGAGCGCCGCACGTTCCTGGTCTGGGGTGTCGGGACCGCAGCGGTGGCGGTCGTGGTGGGCACTGCCTCCAGGGTGGGGTCGTCGGCGATGCAGGCGGTCGCCGCTGCTCGACGAGCCGTCCGCCTGCCCGCGGCGGCGACGCCCGCACCGGCGGTGCCGGGCGGTGCCTCGCTCGACGTCGACGGGATCACGCCGTACGTCACGCCGAACGCCGACTTCTACCGGATCGACACCGCGCTGCGCGTCCCGTCGATCGACCCGGCCGACTGGAGCCTGCGCATCCACGGCGCCGTCGAGCACGAGGTGACGCTGACGTGGGACGAACTGCTGGCCCTGCCGCTCGAGGAGCACATGGCCACCCTGAGCTGCGTGTCGAACGAGGTGGGTGGTGACCTGATCGGCAACGCGCTCTGGCTCGGGTACCCGATCCGAGAGCTGCTGGCCCGCGCGAAGCCGACCGGGGACGCCGACATGGTGCTGTCCCGCAGCATCGACGGGTTCACCGCCGGGACGCCGCTCGACGTGCTGCAGGACGAGGGCACGGATGCGCTGCTCGCCATCGGGATGAACGGGGAACCACTGCCGACCGAGCACGGGTTCCCCGCGCGGATGGTCGTGCCCGGGCTGTTCGGCTACGTGTCGGCGACGAAGTGGGTCACCGAGATGGAGGTCACGCGCTTCGCCGACGCGCAGGGGTACTGGACGCCGCGCGGCTGGTCGGAACGCGGGCCCGTGAAGCTCGAGTCTCGCATCGACACCCCGCGGAACGGGACGACCGTCACGGTCGGCGAGCAGGTCGCCATCGCCGGGGTCGCCTGGCAGCCGCACACCGGGGTGAAGGCCGTGCAGGTCCGCGTCGGCGGGGGCGCGTGGCAGCAGGCGGAGCTCGCCGAGTCGGTGTCGGCGGACACCTGGCGCCAGTGGGTGCTGCGGTGGACGCCGACCGCCGGGTCGCACCGGATCGAGGTCCGCGCGGTGAGCGCCGACGGCGAAGTGCAGACGAGCGTCGAGCGGCCACCAGCGCCGAACGGTGCGACGGGGTGGGCCACGGTGACGGTGGACGCGAAGTAGCGCGGGTCGGGCGGCGTGCGACCCGCCGTCTGCGTGTCGCCGAGGTTCCGAAATCTCGGCATGTCGAGCGTCCGAACGGCCATTCGTGCGACCTCGGCGAACCTGAGCGGCGTGTCGCGGCCCCTCGGCGAGCCGGGATCGCGGGTCGGTCCCGCGGGTCAGGCGGGGAGCGTCGCGACCACGCAGGTGCCGTCGACCTCGTCGTCCCGCTCGACCACGGCCGCGAACCCTTCGGCCACGAACGCCGCGACCGACGCATCTGCCTGCGCCACGGACACCTCGATCACGACCGAACCACCGGGGCGCAACCACTCCCCCGCGCCCGCGGCGATCCGCCGGTGCAGGTCCAGGCCGTCCGACCCACCGTCGAGCGCGACGCGGTGCTCGTGCTCCCGCGCCTCGACCGGCATCATCGCGATCGATGCCGTCGGGACGTAGGGGGCGTTCACCGCGACGACGTCGACCGCGCCACGGAACCGATCCGGCAGCGGCGCGAACAGGTCACCGGCGACGACGATCCCACGGTCGCCGATGTTCTCGGCCGCGACGTCGACGGCGTCCGGGTCGATGTCCGTGGCCACGAGGTCGAGTGCGCCGACCCGGCCGAACAACGCCACCGAGATCGCGCCGGCGCCGCAGCAGAGATCGACCACGCGGTCGTAGCGCTGCAGCCGACGCGCGGCCTGCTCGACGACGACGGCCGTGCGGGCACGCGGCACGAAGACCCCGGGGGTCACCCGGATGCGGTGTCCGTCGAACGCGGCCCACCCGAGCACGTACTCGAGCGGCTCACCGGCCAGGCGACGCTGGACGAGCGAGCGCAGCCGGACGGGCTCACCGGCTCCTGCTTCGAGGAGCAGGTCGGCTTCGTCCTCGGCGAAGACGCTCCCCGCGGCCCGGAGTCGGGCCGCGAGAGCGTCACGCGCGGGATGGGTCAAGCGGCGCCGTCGAACATCGACGTGACGGAACCGTCGTCGAAGACCTCGTGGATGGCGCGGGCCAGGAGCGGGGCGATCGGCAGGATCTCGAGACGGTCCCAACGCTTCTCGACCGGCACCGGCAGGGTGTCGGTCACGACGACGCGGTCGATGAACTCGCTCTGCAGCAGCTCGGTGGCCGGGTCGGAGAACACGGCGTGCGTCGCGGCGACGACGACGCCGATCGCGCCGGCCTCCTTCAGCGCCTCGGCAGCCTTGGCGATCGTGCGCCCGGTGTCGATCAGGTCGTCGACGAGCAGGCACCAGCGGCCGGAGACGTCGCCGACGATCTCGTGCACCGTGACCTGGTTCGGGACCAGCGGGTCGCGGCGCTTGTGGATGATGGCGAGGGGCGCACCGAGCTTCTCGGACCAGATGTCGGCGACGCGGACGCGGCCCATGTCCGGGGACACGACCGTCAGGATCGACGGGTCGAGGATCTCCTTGAAGTGCTCGAGCAGCACCGGCATGGCGAAGAGGTGGTCCACCGGGCCGTCGAAGAAGCCCTGAATCTGGGCGGCGTGCAGGTCGACGCTCATGATCCGGTGGGCGCCGGCAGCCTTGAACAGGTCGGCGACGAGGCGGGCCGAGATCGGCTCGCGACCGCGGCCCTTCTTGTCCTGACGGGCGTACGGGTAGAAGGGCGCGACGACGGTGATGCGCTTGGCCGAGGCCCGCTTCAGCGCGTCGACGATGATGAGCTGCTCCATGAGCCACTCGTTGATCGGTGCCGTGTGCGACTGGATGACGAACGCGTCGCATCCGCGGACCGACTCGTCGAACCGGACGTAGAGCTCACCGTTCGCGAAGGTCCGGGCGTCGGTGGGGACCAGGTCGACGCCGAGTTCCTCTGCGATCTCGGCGGAGAGCGCCGGGTGTGCTCGCCCCGAGACGAGGACGAGTCGTTTCTGGCCGGTTGTCTTGATTCCGGACAAGTGCGGTGCTCACTCCCTGACCCGTGTGGGGTCGATGTCGACGACCGGTGGTCGCCAGGATCTATTCGCCGTTCGCGTGCCGAGCAGCCTCGGCCGCCGGTGTGCCGGGTCGGTGTTCCTCGACCCATCCGTCGGTGTTGCGCTGTGGGGCGTAGCTGATCGCGAGCGATCCGGCCGGGACGTCCTTGCGGACCGTCGTTCCGGCACCCGTGTACGCGCCGTCACCAATCCTAACCGGGGCGACGAAGACGTTGTGCGAGCCGGTGCGGACGTTCGAACCGACCTCGGTGCGGTGCTTGTGCACGCCGTCGTAGTTCGCGGTGATCGTGTTCGCGCCGATGTTCGAGTCCTCGCCCACCTCGGCGTCGCCGATGTACGACAGGTGCGGGACCTTGCTGCCACGGCCGATCTTCGCGTTCTTCGTCTCGACGAAGGTGCCGATCTTGCCCTGGTCGCCGAGGATCGTGCCCGGACGCAGGTACGCGAACGGTCCCACCGAGGCGCCGTCGCCGATGACCGCGAGGGTGGCGTCGACCCGGTTCACCGTCGCCCCGGCACCGACCTCGGTGTCGCGCAGCGTGGTGTCCGGCCCGACCACGGCACCGGCGGCGATCGCGGTCGCTCCGAGGAGCTGGGTGCCGGGCAGGACCTCGGCGTCCGCCTCGATCGAGACGTCGAGGTCGATCCAGGTGGTCGCCGGGTCCTGCACGGTGACGCCGGCGAGCTGGTGTCGGCGGACGATGCGGGCGTTGAGCTCGCGTGCGGCATCGGAGAGCTGCGCGCGGTCGTTGATGCCGGCGACGAGCCACGAGTCGGTCAGGGTGACCACGTCGATGCGCCCGCCTCGGTCGCTGATCAGCGCGGGGGCGTCGGTGATGTACTTCTCGCCCTGCGCGTTCGCCGTGGTGAGCGACGGCAGGACCGCGCGGAGGTGCGTCACGTCGAACGCGTAGATGCCCGCGTTCGCCTCGGCGATGGCCAGCTGTTCGGTCGTCGCGTCCTTGTGCTCGACCACCCCGATGAACGCGCCGTCGGCGTCACGCACGATCCGTCCGAGGCCGGTCGGGTCCGGGGCGATCGCACTGACGAAGGTCGCCCCGTTGCCGCCACGGGCGTGCGCGTCGACGAGCAGGCGGAGCGACGCCGCATCGAGCAACGGGACGTCGCCGGAGAGCACCACGACCGCACCGTCGAAGTCGGCGGGGAGCGCCTGGACGGCGACCTCGACCGCGCGACCGGTGCCGGGGACGTCGTCCTGGTCGACGACGATGGCGTCGGGCGCGCGCTCGGTGATCTCCGCTGCGACGAGGTCACGCTCGTGCCGGACGACCACCGCGACGTGTTCCGGCCCGAGGGACGACGCCGTCCGCAGGACGTGGGCGATGAGCGGCAGCCCGGCGAGCCGGTGCAGCACCTTGGGGGTGGACGACTTCATGCGCGTGCCCTGCCCGGCGGCGAGGACGACGACGGCGATGCGCTGGTCGGTCATGGGTCCATCCTGGCGCACCCGCGCCGCGGAGTCCGGCGGAACCGCGGCGCTGTGCACAACGATGCGCACAACCGCAGCGGTGCGGGACCGCCTACGTCCGGGGCTCGGGCTTCACGAACGCCATGAGCACCAGCCCCGCGACGAGCACCACCACGATCCCGAGGATGCCGAAGCGCGTCGAGCCGCCGATCGTCACCGCGACGCCGAACAGCGCCGGCGCCAGGAACGACGCCGCCCGGCCGGTGGTGGCGTAGAGGCCGAAGAGCTCGCCTTCGCGGCCGGGGGTCGCCAGCCGCGCCAGGTACGCCCGCGACGACGACTGCACGGGTCCGACGAACAGCGCCAGGGTGAGCCCGAGCACCCAGAACCACTCGGTCCGCGTCCCCGCGGCGAGCACGCCGAGTCCGCAGGCGGCGAGGCCGATCAACGACACCATGATGAGCGCACGCGAGCCGAACCGGTCGTCGAGCCGTCCGGACACGAAGGTGGCGACGCCGGCGACGACGTTCGCGGCGATGGCGAACACGATGACCTGCGACGCGCTGAAGCCGAACACCTGGGCCGCGATGATGCCGCCGAAGGTGAAGACCGCGCCGACACCGTCGCGGAAGACGGCGCTGGCGAGCAGGAACGCGAGCACGTTGCGCCGTTCGCGCCAGAGCCGGGCGATGTCACGCCCCAGGTCGCGGTAGGCGCCGAGCACGCCACCGGTCCCGCGCGGATCGGGCGCGGCCTCTGGCACCACGATGAAGAGCGGGATCGAGCTGACCGCGAGCCACACGGCGGCGATGCCGATCGCGACGCGGACGTCCCACTGCCCGGTCGCGACGGTTGCGGGCAGCTGCAGGAGCCCGCCGACGACACCGTCGCCCCGGAAGTCCTGGATGCAGAGGACGAGCAGCACCACGAGCAGCACGATGCCGCCGAAGTAGCCGGCGGCCCACCCGATCGCGGAGACCCGTCCGGTCCGTTCCCCCGACGCGATCTGCCCGATCATGGCGTTGTAGCCGACGCTCGCGATCTCGTACGCGACCGTGCCGATGCCGAGCAACGCGGCGCCGAGCACCAGGTACGGCTGGCTCGGTGCGACGAACACCATGCCGCCGATGGACAGGACGATGCCGATCGTGGCGATGAGGACGGACCGGCGCCGGTGCCCGGACGAGTCCGCCAGACGCCCGATCGCCGGGGCGACGAGCGCGACGACGATGCCGGCGATCGTCAGCGCCGTGGAGACCACGGCGGCGTTGTGGGCGAGCTCGCGCTCCACGAAGGCCTTGCCGGCGGCGGAGGTGTCGGCCACCCGCGCCGGGTCGACGAACGCCCGGCTCGCCAGGTACGTGCTGAAGACGAAGGTGGTGACGACGGCGTTGAACGCCGCGGATCCCCAGTCCCAGAGCGCCCAGGAGACGAGCGCGCGCCGGTCGGTGCGCTGCGGCACCACGGCGGCCGGAGAAGCGGTCATGCGCGAACCGTAGCGCGTCCCGGTGACGCAGCGGTGGCCCCGTTCCGGGTCACGTGCCGGACTGGGCCCACGCCGCCGGTCCCGGACCGACGCGCCAGCGGCGGGTCGGCCGTGCCGGTGGGGGGAGGCCCGTGGCGGCCTGACCACGGGCCTCCCGTCCGCACCGTGCGCGCGCCGTCACCCCGTGCGAGCTTCCGCGCACCGTGCGCGCCCACAGGGCGGCACCATGCCGCCGACCATGGGCCCAACGACCAACCTCGCACCGTGCACCAGCCATCAGCCGGACGGGAGGCCCGTGGCGGCCTGGCCACGGGCCTCCCGTCCGCACCGTGCGCGCGCCGTCACCCCGTGCGAGCTTCCGCGCACCGTGCGCGCTTCCGCGCACCGTGCGCGCCCACAGGGCGGCACCATGCCGACGACCGTGGGCCCAACGACCAACCTCGCACCGTGCACCAGCCATCAGCCGGACGGGAGGCCCGTGGCGGCCTGGCCACGGGCCTCCCGTTCGCACCGTGCGCGCGCCGTCACCCCGTGCGAGCTTCCGCGCACCGTGCGCGCCCACAGGGCGGCACCATGCCGCCGACCATGGGCCCAACGACCAACCTCGCACCGTGCACCAGCCATCAGGCGGACGGGAGGCCCGTGGCGGCCTGGCCACGGGCCTCCCGTTCGCACCGTGCGCGCGCCGTCACCCCGTGCGAGCTTCCGCGCACCGTGTCCGGTTGCAACCCCGCACGGGGAACGCAACGCCGCACGGCGCGGCGAACCTCGCACCGTGCGCGCGTCAGGCGGGCACGCCGCCGGGGTAGACGACGGACTTGAGGGACTCCGGGTCGGTGTCGCTCTCGAGGGCTTCGCGGACCTCGTCGAGCCCGAACCGACCGGTGACGAGCGAGTCCAGGTCGACCTGCCCGGACGCGACCAGGCCGATCGCGACCGGCCACGTGCCGGTGTAGCGGAAGATCCCGGTGACGGTGACCTCGAGGTTCTGGATGTGCTCGACCGGCAGCGTCATCTCGGAGTTGCCGAGCCCCACGAGCACCGCAGCGCCGGCCGGTCCGACGGCCTTGATGCCGTCGGACACCGCGCGGGGCGCACCGCTGGCGTCGATGAAGGCGTCGACCGGAGCGATGTCGGACGCGACGGACACCGTGGTCGGGTCGACGACCTCGGTGGCGCCGTACTGCAGCGCACGCTCCCGGCGCTCGGGGACGAGGTCGCTGACCACGATCCGGGTCGCGCCGAACGCCCGCGCTGCCTGTGCGCAGATGATCCCGATCGGACCGGCACCCGCGATCAGCACCGAGGAGCCGGGGACGATGCCGGCCTTCCGGACCGCGGCGATGCCGACCGACAGGGGTTCGAGCAGGGCGCCGGCCTCGAACGAGACGGAGTCGGGCAGGACGTGCGCGAACTCGGCCTCGATGGTGACGAACTCGGCGAAGGCCCCGTCGACCGGGGGCGTCGCGTAGAAGCGCATGTGCGGGCAGAGGTTGTAGCGGCCGGCGAGGCACTGCGCGCACCGGTGGCAGGGGCGCTGGGGTTCGACGGCGACGCGCTCCCCGACGCGAGCGGGGTCGACGCCCTCGCCGACGGCGGTGATCGTGCCGGACAGCTCGTGCCCGAGGACGAGGGGCTCCTCGACGACGAAGTCCCCGATGCGGCCGTGCCGGTAGTAGTGCACGTCGGAGCCGCACACCCCGACCGCGGCGACCCGGACGAGGACGTCGCCGGGCTCGACCTCGGGGACGGGGCGGTCCTCGACGGTCAGGTCCTGGGTGCCGAGCAGCACGCTGGTGCGCTGGCGCTGGATGGAGGTCATGGGGTTCTCGCTTCCTCGGCCGCGTCGTCGCGGTCGGACGTGTGGGTGGTCGAGCGGTCGGGTGTGCGGGTGGTGGAGCGGTCTGACGTGCGGGTGCTGGAGCGGTCGGCTGACCCGGGTGTCGGACCGAGCCGGGCTGCCGTCGGCTCCCGCAGCAGGTCGCGGAACCCGAGTTCGGCGGCGCCGCGGAGCAGCACGTCCCGCCCGAGGGCTGCCGGCACGACGCGGAGCCGGTCGGTCATCGCGGCCATCGTCTGCGCCCGGACGTCGTTCTCGACGCGGTCCCCGACGTGTCCGAGCAACGTGCTGAGGAACCCGCCGAGCACCACGACCTCGGGATTGACGGTGTGGATCGCGTTGCGGAGCGCGGTGGCGAGCGCGGTCACCTGCCGGTCGACCACCCGCTCGACCTCGGGCCGGTGCTCGGCGAGCGCTGCGGCGAGCGCGTCGAGGTCGTCGGGCGGCGTCGCGGTGACGTCGGTGAGCGCCGACCGCGACGCCTCGGTCTCGAGGCACCCGACGGCGCCGCAGTGGCACCGGATGCCGTTCGCCGCCACGAAGGTGTGGCCGAGTTCCCCCGCGTACCCGTCGGCGCCGCTGAAGGGCCGCCCGGCGCTGACGATCCCGCCGCCGATGCCGCTCGCGCCGCCGTTCAGGTACACGAGGGCGTCGACTCCGCGGGCGCTGCCGTACAGGCGTTCGGCCCAGGCGCCGAGGTTGGCGTCGTTCGCAGCCCGGACGGGCAGGCCGAGACGCTCAGCGAGCGGCACCGCGATCGGTTCGTCACGCCAGCCGAGGTGCGGGGCGTTGCGGACGGTGCCGTCCTCGACGCGCACGATGCCGGGGACGGCGACGCCGACGCCGACGATCCGGGCGCCTGGGGCCGTCCGTGCCTGCGCGGCGGTCCGGGTGCTCAGCACGCCGAAGATCCGTTCGACGGCGTCGATCGCCCCGGCTGCCGTCGGCACGGTGGCCTGGGGCTCGACGAGCCGGTCGCGCACGGTGCCGTCGAGGGCGACGAGGGTCACCCCGACCGCGTCGATCTCGAGCGTGACGGCAGCTGCGAGCACATCGCCCGACGCCCGCACGACCCCGCTCGGCCGTCCGACCCCGACGCCGGGGGCACCGGCGGACGGCATCTCCTCGAGCACGAGTCCGGCCTCGACGAGTTCACCGACGAGCGCCAGGATCGTCGAACGGTTCAGGCCGGTGCGCCGGGTGAGTTCGGCGCGGGTGACCGGGCCCTCCTCGTGCACCAGGCGGAGGACGCGCGCGGCATTGCCGGGTGTCGCGGTCGGTTGCCGGACCATGGGCCTCCTCGTCGGTCGGTCGGTGGGTGGGTCGGTGGGGGCTGCGCCGAGTCTCGCGGTGAGCGACAGTCCTCGCGCTCGCGGGCCCGAGAAGTGTCGCTCAGCCCGAGTCTCGGCCCCGGGTCACGCCCGCGACCGCGAGAACGCGGCGTCGAACGCGGCTGACGGCGGCGCGATCGTGCCGAGCTGCCGGACGAACGCCAGCGCCTCCGGGCCGCCGACGAGCCGGTCCATGCCGGCGTCCTCCCACTCGACACTGGTCGGTCCGGTGTAGCCGATGTGGTTCAGCACGCGGAACACCCGCTCCCACGGCACGTCACCGTGTCCGGCGGTGACGAAGTCCCACCCGCGTCGAGGGTCGCCCCACGGCAGGTGCGACCCGAGCCGGCCGTTGCGTCCGTCGAGCTGCTTCACCGACTCCTTGCAGTGCACGTGGTAGACGCGGTCGGCGAAGTCGAGCAGGAACGCGGCGGGATCGAGGTCCTGCCAGACGAAGTGGGACGGGTCGAAGTTGAACCCGAACGCCGGCCGGTCCGCGAACAGCTCCAGCGTGCGCTTGGCGGTCCAGTAGTCGTAGGCGATCTCGGACGGGTGCACCTCGAGCGCGAAGCGGACGCCCACTTCTTCGAAGACGTCGATGATCGGCGACCAGCGGTCGTGGAAGTCCTGGTACCCGGCGTCGATCATGGACGGGGGCACGGGTGGGAACCCGGCGACGGTCTTCCAGATCGACGAGCCGGAGAACCCGGTGACGGTGTCCACGCCGAGTGCCGCAGCGGCACGGGCGGTCCACTGCAGTTCCTCGGCCGCGCGCTGCCGCACGCCCTCGGGGTCGCCGTCGCCCCAGACGTGCGGCGGCAGGATGTCCTCGTGCCGCTGGTCGATGGGGTCGTCGCACACGGCCTGGCCGACCAGGTGGTTCGCGATGGTCCACACCTGCAGTCCGTTGCGTTCCAGGATCGCCCTGCGGTCCGCGACGTACGACGGGTCCGTCGCGGCGCGCCGGACGTCCAGGTGGTCGCCCCAGCAGGCGATCTCGAGTCCGTCGTACCCCCAGTCGCCGGCGAGCCGGGCGACCTCCTCGAAGGGCAGGTCGGCCCACTGTCCGGTGAACAGCGTGACCGGCCGGGAGGCCCGGGTCGGCTCCGTCTGGTCGCTCGCGTCCGTCGTCGTCATCGTCGTCGTCCTTCCGTGCGGTGGTCGGGGTCCGTCACCAGGATCCGGGGGTGGACCCGGCGGGGACGGTGGCGGGTCGGTCGACGCGCGAGTGCACGTCGACGACCGTGTGGTCGCGGGCGGCGGCCGAGACGGCCTCCATGACCTCGAGCACGTGGAACGCGAGGTCGCCGGAGGCCCGGTGCGGCCGGTCCGTCACGATCGCCTGCGCCATGTCGGCGAGGCCGTAGCCGCGGCCGGCGTCGGCGTACCCGGCGGCGACGGGCAGCTCGCGCCACGAACGGTCGTCCGCGGTGGCGATCGACACCGGGTCCGAGAACCGGTTGGGATCCGGGACGCCGAGGCTGCCGGCCGTACCGTGCACCTCGAACAGCGGCGCCCGGGTCGCCCACACCTCGAACGAGACGGTGACCGTGGAGACGACTCCGCTGGCGTGTTCGAGGACGGCGACGACGTGGGTGTCGATGTCGACGGGGATCGGTGCGCCGGCGAAGGGCCCGGTCGCGATGGTCCGCTCACGGGTGGACCGGGTGGCGCTGCCGCTGACCCGGGCGACCGGCCCGAAGAACGTGACGAGGCTGGTCAGGTAGTAGGGGCCCATGTCGAGCAGCGGTCCGCCACCGGGCTGGTAGTAGAACGCGGGTGCCGGGTGCCAGAGCTCGTGGCCGGGGGCGCTCCACGACACCGCCGCACCGACCGGGTCGCCGATCAGGCCGTCGTCGAGTGCTGCACGGGCTGTCTGGATCCCCGTCCCGAGCACGGTGTCCGGCGCGCTGCCCACACGCAGGCCCGAGCGCGCGGCCAGCTCGAGCACCGGCGCGGCCTCGGCCGTCGCGAGTGCGAGCGGCTTCTCGCCGTAGACGTGTTTGCCGGCGGCGAGCGCCCGGGTCGCGACGTCGGCGTGGGCGGCGGGGATCGTGAGGTTGAGCACGACGTCGACGTCGTCGGCTGCGAGCAGCTCGTCCACGCTCGTGCCGCGCACGCCCTGTGCGGCGCCGACCGTCTGCGCCCGGTCGACGTCGAGGTCGGCGACCGCCACGAGCGACAGCCCGGGCAGCGCCGGGAAGTGCTCGAAGTACTGCTGGCTGATCACGCCGACCCCGACGACGCCGACCCGCAGTGCTCGTTCGTTCATCGTGCTGCCCACAGGAATCCCCGTTCGATGATGGTGCGGAGTGGCTGCGACTCGACGACCTCGAGGCGGTGTCCGGGCGCCGAGACGAACACGCGGCCCTCGCCCCACTGCCGTGTCCAGATCGCCGGTGCGGTGACCGGTCGGTTCCAGGCGTCGAAGTCGCGCGCGTCCTGGGTGGTGGTCGCGAGGACGTCGTTGTACTCGTCGGACAGCACCCAGTACTGCTCGGTGACGAGGTCGAAGTCCTCGATGCCCTGCGTGATCGGGTGCGACCGGCCGAGGTCGGTGAGGTGCACCGTGTACGGGATGTAGTTGTCGGACTGTTCGCCGACGCGCTCGTCGGGGTGCTTGCCGGCGTGGTGGGCGAACTGGCCGCCGACCATGTGCAGGTAGTCGGCGGTGTTCCGGAACGCGTCCGCGATGCCGCCGTGCCAGCCGGCCAGTCCAGCGCCGCCCAGGACCGCGCGCTGCAGCCCGGCGAACTCGTCGTCGGCGATGGTCGACATGGTGACGACCTGCACGATCAGGTCGACATCGTCCATGACGGCGGCGTCGGCGTAGACGGCCGTCGAGTCCGACACCCGGACCGCGAACCCGTTCTCGCGCAGGAACGGGACGAACAGGTCGGTGGTCTCGACGGGCTGGTGGCCGTCCCATCCCCCGCGGACGACCAGGGCCAGGCGGGTGCGGTCGGCGGCGGTCACGAGGTCGCCGTCCAGCTGCTGCCGTCGGCGGCGCTGCGTTCGACGGCGTCGAGCACGCGCTGCACGTGCAGGCCGTCCTCGAACGAGGGCGACGGGTCGGTGCCGGACACGATCGCCTCGACGAAGTCCTTCACCTGGTGGCTGAAGGTGTGCTCGTAGCCGATGAGGTGTCCGGTGGGCCACCACGCCGCCATGTAGGGGTGCTCGGGTTCGGTGACCAGGATCCGGCGGAAGCCCTGCTCCCCCGCGGGGGCCGATGACTCGTACAACCGCAGTTCGTTCATGGACTCCAGGTCGAACTGGATCGCGCCCTCGGACCCGCTGATCTCGAGCGTCAGGCCGTTCTTGCGGCCGGTGGCGTAGCGCGTGGCCTCGAACGTGCCGATGGCGCCGTCGGCCGCGCCGCCGCCGAGTCGGGCGGTGAAGAACGCGGCGTCGTCGACGGTGACCTGTCCGCGCTCGCTCGACGCGGTGCCGGAGAGCCCGACCCCCTCGGCCATCAGCGGACGTTCGGTCACGAAGGTCTCGAGGGTGCCGGACACGGTGGCGAGCGACGCACCGGTGACGTGCTCGACGAGGTCGATCGCGTGCGCGCCGATGTCGCCGAGCGCACCGGAGCCGGCCTGCTCCTTGTCGAGCCGCCAGGTCATCGGGCCGTCCTCGTCGGCGAGCCAGTCCTGCAGGTAGAGCGCGCGGACCTGGCGCACGGTGCCGATCCGGCCGTCCTGCACGAGCTGCCGGGCGAACGCGATGGCCGGCACGCGGCGGTAGCTGAACCCGACCATGGCACGGACCCCGTGCGACCGGGCGGCAGCGGCTGCGGCGGTCATCGCCTCGGCCTGTTCGACGGTGTTGGCGAGCGGCTTCTCGCACAGGACGTGCTTGCCGGCCTCGAGCGCGGCGATCGCGATCTCGACGTGCGACGAACCGGGCGACACGATGTCGACGACGTCGATGTCGGGGTGGGCCACGACGGCACGCCAGTCGGTCGACGCCGCCTGCCAGCCGTACTGCGCACGGGCGGTCTCGGTGCGTTCCGGGTCGCGCCCGACGACCACCGCCATCTCGGGTTCGACCCCGAGGTCGAAGAACCTGGGGGCGGTCCGCCATGCCTGAGAGTGCGCGGCCCCCATGAAGCCGTGTCCCACCATGGCGATCCGCAGTCGTTCCTGTGCCATCCGCTCGCTCCTTTGCGATCACGTCCTTGCCACAGCCAACACTACCGCTTATGTTGGGCGCGGCAACATTTTGTTTCGACGACGAACGGTGACCACCATGGCAACGACGCCCACCCGTGCAGACAAGTTCTCCTTCGGTCTCTGGACCATCGGCTACAACGGCTCCGACCCCTTCGGCGGGCCCACCCGTCCGGCCCTCGACGTGGTCGAGGCGGTCGAGAAGCTCGACGAGCTCGGCGCCTACGGCCTGACCTTCCACGACGACGACCTGTTCGCGTTCGGTTCGACCGACGCCGAGCGGCAGACGCAGATCGACCGCCTCAAGGGTGCGCTCGACGCCACCGGCCTCATCGTGCCGATGGTGACGACGAACCTGTTCTCCGCCCCCGTGTTCAAGGACGGCGGCTTCACCTCGAACGACCGGCAGGTCCGCCGGTTCGCACTCCGCAAGGTCCTGCGCAACATCGACCTCGCCGCCGAGCTCGGCGCGTCGACGTTCGTGATGTGGGGCGGCCGCGAAGGCTCCGAGTACGACAGCGCGAAGGACGTGCAGGCCGCGCTCGAGCGGTACCGCGAGGCCGTCAACCTGCTCGCCGACTACGTCACCGACAAGGGCTACGGCATCCGCTTCGCCATCGAGCCGAAGCCGAACGAGCCCCGCGGCGACATCCTGCTGCCGACCCTCGGCCACGCGATCGCGTTCACCGAGACCCTCGAGCGCCCCGAGCTGTTCGGCATCAACCCGGAGGTCGGTCACGAGCAGATGGCGGGCCTGAACTTCACGGCCGGCATCGCCCAGGCGCTCTACCAGGGCAAGCTCTTCCACATCGACCTGAACGGCCAGCGCGGCATCAAGTACGACCAGGACCTGGTGTTCGGACACGGCGACCTGCAGAACGCGTTCTCGCTCGTCGACCTGCTCGAGCACGGTTCGCCGCAGGGCGGCCAGGCGTACGACGGCCCGCGCCACTTCGACTACAAGCCGAGCCGCACCGAGGACATCTCGGGCGTCTGGGACTCGGCCGCCGCGAACATGCGCATGTACCTGCTCCTCAAGGAGCGCGCGCAGGCCTTCCGCGCCGACCCCGAGGTGCAGGCCGCACTCGAGGCCTCGAAGGTCGGGGAGCTCAGCACGCCGACCCTGAACGACGGCGAGTCGTACGACGCCTTCCTGTCCGACCGTTCGGCGTACGAGGACTTCGACGCCGACGCGTACTTCGGCGGCAAGGGCTTCGGCTTCGTCCGGCTGCAGCAGCTCGCCATCGAGCACCTGCTCGGCGCGCGCTGACGGGCTGCGGGGATGACACAGCTCGTCGCCGGCGTCGACTCGTCGACCCAGTCCTGCAAGGTCACCGTCCGCGACGCCGCGACGGGCGCCGTCGTCCGTGAGGGGCGTGCGTCCCACCCGGACGGCACGTCCGTCGACCCCCGCCACTGGTGGGACGCCCTCGGCGCGGCGGTCGCCGACGCCGGCGGCCTCGACGACGTCGGTGCCGTCGCGATCGCCGGCCAGCAGCACGGCATGGTCGCGCTCGACGCCGACGGCCGCGTGGTCCGCGACGCCCTGCTCTGGAACGACGTGCGCAGTGCGGACGCGGCCGCGCAGATGGTCGACGAGCTCGGACGGGAGTCCTGGGTCGCCCGGACGGGCCTGGTGCCGGTCGCGTCGTTCACCGGCACCAAGCTGCGGTGGCTCCGCGACGCCGAGCCGGACAACGCCGGTCGCGTCGCGGCCGTCGCGCTCCCCCACGACTGGCTGTCGTGGCGGCTGCGCGGGTACGGCCCGGCCGACGACAGTGCGCTCGGCCCCGACCTCGACGCCCTGGCGACGGACGCGTCCGACGCCAGCGGCACGGCGTACTGGGACCCGGTGCGCCGGGAGTACGACCCGGAGCTGTTCGAACTGGCGCTCGGCCGCCCGATGCGCGTCGCCGGGTCGGAGCCGGCCGCGGACGCCGTCGTCGTGCCACGCGTCGTCGCGCACGACGAGGCGATGGGGACGCTCACCGTCGACGTGACACTGCCGAGCGGCCGGGCCGCCCCGGCCGGCCTGCTCGTCGGCGCAGGACTCGGCGACAACGCCGGGGCCGCACTCGGCCTCGGGCTCGGGCCTGGTGACGTCGCGGTGTCCCTGGGGACCAGCGGAACGGTCTTCGGCGTCACCGGTACCGACGTCCTGGACCCGAGCGGGACCGTGGCGGGCTTCGCCGACGGAACCGGGTCGCGCCTCCCGATCGTCACGACGCTCAACGCGGCCCGCGTGCTCGAGGTGATCGGCGGCCTGCTCGGCGTCGACCACGACGCGCTCGGCGAGCTGGCGCTGCAGGCGCCCGCCGGGGCCGACGGCCTGGTCCTGGTGCCGTACTTCGTCGGCGAGCGCACGCCCAACCGGCCGGACGCGACCGCCTCGCTGCTCGGGATGACCCCGGGCACGACGGACCGACCGCACCTGGCGCGCGCCGCGGTGGAGGGCATGCTGTGCGCCCTGGCCGACGGGCTCGCCGCGGTCGAGGGCACCGGCGTGACCGTCTCGCGACTGCTGCTCATCGGCGGCGCGGCACGGAACGAAGCCGTCCGGACCGTCGCCGCGCAGGTGTTCGGGCGCGACGTGCTGATCCCGGAACCCGGCGAGTACGTGGCGTCCGGGGCCGCGCGGCAGGCAGCATGGGCGCTGACCGGCACGCTGCCGTCGTGGGACACCGCGACGACGACCGTGCCGGCGGACCCGCACCCCGAGGTGCTCGAGCAGTACCGCGCCGCGACGCGCTGACCGAGGAGACCCATGGCACGCACCGACCTCCCGCTCGACGAACTCCGTCGGTACCGCCCCGCGGTCCGGCGACCGGCAGACTTCGACGCGTTCTGGGCGGACACGATCTCCGCGGCCCGGGCGGCCGGAGCAGGGACGGCTCCCGTCCTCGCTCCGGCCGACACCCCGGTGACCGGACTCGTCGTCGAGGACCTGACGTTCCCGGGCTTCGCCGGCGACCCGGTGCGCGCCTGGGTCTCCCGTCCGCTCGCCGGTCGTGACACCGCGCTGCCCGTCGTCGTCGAGTTCCTCGGCTACGGCGGCGGCCGCGGGCGCCCCGGCGAACGGGTGCACTGGGCCCTCGCCGGGTACGTGCACGTCGTCATGGACACCCGCGGCCAGGGCAGCGGGTGGGCCGGCGGCGACACCCCCGACCCGCACGGCTCCGGACCGCACGCGAGCGGGTGGATGACGAGCGGCATCGGCTCCCCCGCCGACCACTACTACCGCCGCGTGTACACCGACGCCGTCCGCCTGGTCGACGCCGTGCGGACGTTGCCCGGTGTCGACCCGGCACGCATCGCCCTGACCGGCGGCAGCCAGGGCGGCGGCATCGCCATCGCCGCCGCCGCACTGGTCGAGGCCCACGTCGGACCGATCACCGCGGTGCTGCCCGACGTCGCGTTCCTGTGCGACTGGGAGGGCGGCACGGACGTCGCCGTCGGCGGTCCCTACCTGGAACTCGCGACCTACCTGTCCGTGCACCGCGACGCAGCCGACACCGTGTGGGACACCGCGGCGTACTTCGACGGGGTGAACCACGCCGCCGGCATCACCGCACCGGCGCTGTTCTCCGTGGCCCTGATGGACGACGTCGTCCCGCCGCGCACCACCTTCGCCGCCTTCAACGCGCTCGGGTCGGCTTCCCGCGAGATCGAGGTGTACCCGTACAACGGGCACGAGGGCGGCGGTTTCCGGCAGTGTGAGCGGCAGGTCGCGTTCCTGCGCGCGCTGGGGTGAGCGCGCCCGCGTCACCACCGTCGGGGTGTCACGCCCGCCGCATCGTGTCCCGGGGGTACTCGCCGTGCCGGTCGAGGTACGCGGCCGAGAACCGGCCGGCGTGGGCGAACCCCCACTGCCGGGCCACCTCGGCGATGCTCGTCGCCGCCGGGTCGGCGTGCAGGAGCTCGTCGCGCACCCGGTCGAGACGGACCCCGCGCAGGTAGCCGTTCGGGCTGACGCCGAGCTGCCGCTGGAACGCCTGCTGCAGTGCACGCAGACTCAGGGAGGCGACCTCGGCCAGGTCGGTGCTCGTGATCGGCAGGTGCGCGTGCTCGTGCACGTACTCGACGGCCCGGCGGATGTGCGCGTTGCGCGGGAGCAGGAGCTCGTCCGGCAGGGTGGCCGAGACGACCGGGTAGAGCTCGAGCAGGGCCAGTGCTCCCAGCCGGCCCATCTCCGCCTGCAGGAGCGGCGAGACCTGCCGGTCGAGCACGGTGTGCGAGATGAGCTTGACCGTGTTCCGCCACATCGTCACCGCGCGGTCGTCGGGCTGCACGGTGTGGTCGAGTTGCACGGCGCCCGAGGCCGCGCCGCGTTCGCCGGCGACCTCCTCGAGCGAAGCCCGGTTGATCTGGACGAGCCGCTGGTCGTAGTCCTGGTAGGTGAACGCGGCGCCGTCCTGCGGCCACAGCTGTGGTCGGCCCGGGGCGCTGACGAGGCGGTCGTCGCCCTCGCCGATGAAGCCGGTGCCGCGGGTGATCCACTGCACCACGAAGTCGTCCGACGGGGTCATCACGCCGTCGAGGTGCCCGTCGAACCGGATCGCGCGCAACGTCATCGTGGTGTCGCCGACCGCCGAGTACCGGAACGTGAAGGGCTGCGCGGTGGTCTCGGCGCGCCACTCCGAGGCGTCGTACGCCCCGACCAGGAAGTCGCGTGCTTCGTCGACGTCAGCGGACCGGACGTCGTCCTGCACGCGCGCTCGTTCATCTGTCATCGGTTCACCGAGTGCAGTGTGACGGACCGGGGACCAGGCGTCCGCACCGCTGTCCGAGAAGCGCTCCCGACGGCCTCCAGCGCGTGGAACGGATGCTGGGTCCGGTGCGGCGATGTCCGGATTCCGACCGACGGGCTGCGTCCGACATCCGCGATCCGCCGACTCCTCGGTCCTGGCGCACACGGCCGGTCCCGCTGCTCCTACGGTCGACTCATCCGGTGGCAACGGGCCGCGCAGGAGAACACGAGGACGACATGACCGCCCTGACCGCAATCCCGGTCCACCCCATCAGCGCGCCGAGGCAGGCCTTCGAGTCGGTCTCGGTGACGAGCCGACAGGACCGACACCGCGGGACCTTCACAGAGCTCCGGGACCTCCAGCGTCAGCGCATGCTGCAGATCGCCGCGGTCAGCACCGGCATCGTGTCCGTGAGCGCCCTCGCTTCCGCCGCCGCCGTGCTCGGGCTCTCCGCGTGATCCGCGACGGTTCCGCGGTCGAGGACGTCCGCACCCAGGCCATCGACATGACAGCGCTCTTCGCGGAACAGGAACGTCTCGAAGCATGACGCTCCTCACACTCACGCCCCCGGTCGCCGAGACGCCCGCGCAGCGCACCGCTTCCCAGGCCGCCGACGACCTCTTCACGGCGCACGGCGTGATCCCGGTCCGCTTCGAGGACGTCGCCGCGCACGCGGGCATGAGCGTGGACGAGCTGACGTCCGCCTACCCGAGCAAGCAGGCCCTCGTCGTCGCGGTGCTGCGACGCTGGCACGGCGCCTGGCGTCGAGCCCTGGACCACATCGCCACCACCTCGGCGGATCCCCGCGACGAGATCCTCGGCATCTTCAGCTACCTGGAGGAGTGCTTCGCCGACGAGGGCTGGCGGGGCTGCGCGTTCATCAACGGACACGCCGAACTCGGCCGGCAGGACCCGGAGATCGCCGCGCTCGCCGCCGAGCACTTCCGCGACGTCGAGAGCCACCTCACGCTGCTCTGCACCCGCGCGGACATGCCGGCGCACATCGCCGAGACCCTGTCGTTGCTGGTCGAGGGCGCTCGGGTCGAATCAGCCGTGCAGGGCTCGGCGAAGCCCGCCCGGAGTGCGCGGCTCGGAGCGGCCATGCTCATGTCGGTGTTCGAGGAGCGCACGGCCTTCTGACCGCACGTATGATCCGGGGAACCACTCGTCACCGAAGACGGAGACCGGAATGACGCGCACCACCCCCACCGCCGCCGCTCACCACGGCGCCACACGACCGACCCGGGCCACCGCCTCGGTCGCCGCGATCCTGGCCGAGTCCGCCGCGCGGTACCCGGACGACGTCGCCGTGATCGTCGGCGACCACCGCACCACCTACGCCGAGCTCTGGTCGGAGACCCTCGCCTACGCCGGAGCGCTCCGCGCCCGCGGGGTCACCGAGGGATCACGCGTGGCGATGCTCGTGCCGAACGTCGCCGACTTCGCCCGCGTCTACTACGCCACGCTCGCGCTCGGGGCCGTCGTGGTCCCCGTCCACGCGCTGCTCAAGCGGCGCGAGATCGAGTACCTGCTGCAGGACAGCGGCGCGATGCTGCTCGTCTGCGCCGCTCCGCTGCTGGCCGAAGGTGCGGCCGGGGCCGAGCTCGCCGGCGTCGACGTCGTCACCGTCCTCGCACCGGCCGACCACGACGACCACGACGGCCCGGACCGCCTCGAGGCCCTCGCCGCGGCGGCCGAGCCCCTCGACACCTACGTCCCCCGCGACCCCTTCGACACGGCGACGATCCTGTACACGAGCGGGACCACCGGCAAGCCGAAGGGTGCAGAGGGCTCGCACTTCGCCCTGCTCGAACAGGTCAACACGAACCTGATGAGCACCTTCGACATGCACCGCGGGGACGTCCTGCTCGGCGCGCTCCCGCTGTTCCACACCTTCGGTCAGACCTGCACGATGAACACCGGGTTCCGCACCGGCGCCACCATCGTGATGCTCCCGAAGTTCGACGGCGACGCCGCGTTGTCGGCGATGGTCGAGCACGGCTGCGAGATCTTCATGGGCGTGCCGACGATGTACATGGCGCTGCTCGACGCCGCGACGCGCACCGACGCCCGCCCGACCCTGCGCTACGCGATCTCGGGCGGCGCCTCGTTGCCGTTGGCCGTGCTCGAACGGTTCCAGTCCGTGTTCGACGCGCCGATCCACGAGGGCTACGGCCTCACCGAGACCTCACCCGTCGCGACCTTCAACCACGTCGGCACCGCGCCGCGTCCCGGCACGATCGGCACACCGGTCTGGGGTGTCGACGTCGAGATCGCCGACCCCGCCACGCCCGACGCGATCGTGCTGCTGCCGCACGGCGAGATCGGCGAGCTCGTCATCCGCGGGCACAACCTGATGAACGGGTACCTGGACCGTCCTGCGGACACCGACGCGGCGATCGTCGACGGCTGGTTCCGCACCGGCGACCTGGGCACGAAGGACGACGACGGGTACCTGACGATCGTCGACCGCACGAAGGACATGATCATCCGCAACGGCTACAACGTGTACCCGCGGCAGGTCGAAGAGGTGCTGGCGACGCACCCGGACGTCACCATGGCGGCGGTCTTCGGCGTGCCGCACGAACTGCACGGCCAGGAGATCGAGGCCGCCGTGGTGCTCCGTGCCGGCGCGACCGTCAGCGCCGACGAGCTCGTCCACTTCGTGTCGGACGAGATCGCGGCCTACAAGTTCCCGCGCGTCGTGCACGTGGTCGACGCCCTGCCCCTCGGGCCGAGCGGCAAGGTCCTGAAGCGGACCCTGGTCGACCGGTTCAGCGCACCGGTGGACGCGGCGGCCGCTCCGGCCTGACACACTCGGCACGTGATCACCAGCCCGCGTTCCGTCCTCATCGCCACCGTCCTGACAGCGGGGCTCGTCCTGACCGGCTGCGCCGGCCCGGCGAACGCGCGATCCAGTACGCCCGACTGGTTCGACGTGACCGGCTTCCAGCCGGAGGGCGCCGACCCCGCGCTGATCGACACGAACGCCTCGGCGATGGACGTCGTCGGCGTCGACGGCCTGCTGCTGAGCCGCACCGGCACGCGTGTCACGACCCCGTCCCGCGACGCCAGGACGCAGCGCAACCGCGCGCACGCCCGCGGTCTCGAGGCGCAGCTGCTCGTCAGCAACTACGCCGACGGCGACTTCAGCGAACCGATCGCGCGCCGGATGCTCCGGTCCCCCGCCAACCGGTCCCACGTCGTCCGTGCACTCGCCACCGACGTGCGTTCCGGTGGGTGGGACTCGATCATGATCGACCTCGAGGCGTTGACCGCGGCGGACCGGCCCGGGTTGACGGCGTTCGCGCGGGAGCTCCGCGCGGCGGTCGGTGACGACGTGCGGCTCGACATCGCCCTGTCCGCGTCGACGACCGCGGCCGGCTACGCACGCATGGGGTACGACGTCGGGGCACTCAGCGCCCCGCTGGACCACCTCACCCTGATGGCCTACGACCAGCACGGTCCGTGGGAGCCGAACGCTCCGGGCCCGGTCGGGTCGCTGCGCTGGGCGTCGAAGTCGGCCAGGGCTCTCGCTGCCCTCGCGCCCGCCGACCAGATCGTGCTCGGCGTCGCCGGGTACGGCTACCACTGGAAGGGGCCGCGGCCGGCGGGGCAGCTGTCCGACGACCAGGCCCGTCGCCGTGTCCGGAAGGCCCACGTCACCCCGACGTGGAACACCACGGTCGGCGAGTGGACCGCCACCCTGCCCAGCGGCGAGGTGCTGTGGTGGTCGGACGCGCGGTCGCTGCGTGAACGCGTGGCCCTCGCCGAGCGACTCGGTCTGACCGGAGTGGCCGTGTGGTCCCTGGACCTCTCCGACACCCTCGGGGGTTGACGCGGTCGGCTAATGGTCTTAGCTTTTAGCTAACACACTTAGCCATGGAGGCAGTCATGCTCGAACACCTGCGCACCGACGAAGGCACCATCGCGTACGACGTCAGCGGCGACGGCCCGCTCGTCGTCCTCGCACACGGCATGGGCGACAGCCGGCACGCCTACCGGTTCATGGTCCCCGAGCTCGTCGCCGCCGGTTACCGGGTGGCGAACGTCGACATCCGCGGGTGCGGCGACTCGAGCACCGACTGGACGTCGTACCAGCGCGCCGACATCGCTCACGACCTGGTCGCCGTCGTCCGGCACCTCGGCGGCCCCGCGGTCATCGTCGGGCAGTCGATCAGCGGCGGAGCGGCCACCATCGCCGCTGCCGACGCCCCCGACGTCGTCGCCGGCATCGTCGAGCTGGCGCCGTTCACCCGCAAGCAGGCCCTCGACCTCGGCGGCCTGCTGCGGAACCGCCGACACCGCACGGGCACGTTCCAGCTCGCCAAGGTGATGGCGACCGGCAGCCTCGCCGGCTGGCTCGCCTACCTGGACATCGCCGTGCCGACGAAGCCGGTCGACTGGACCGAGGAGCGTGCACGCATCGAGTCGACGTTGCGCCAGCCGGAGCGGATGGCGGTCCTCCGCGCGATGACGAAGACCTCACCCGCCGACGCCGGTGCCCGACTGCCGGACGTCCGCTGCCCCGTCCTGGTGGTCGAGGGCAGTGCCGACCCGGACTGGGCCGTCCCCCGCGCCGAGGGCGAGCGGGTCCTGGCCGACCTGCCCGACGGACTCGGCGAGCTGGCCGTCATCGACGGCGCGGGCCACTACCCGCACACCGAGACCCCGACCGAGGTCCTCGCGCTCGTGCTCCCGTTCCTCGGCCGCACCCTCGCGCCCGTCGGTGGCCACCGTGGCTAGGGCCGGGCTCGACCCCGCCGCCGTCACCACCGCGGCCGCCGAACTCGCCGACGAGATCGGACTCGCGCGGCTGAGCATGAGCGTCGTCGCCGAACGACTCGGCGTGAAGTCGCCGTCGCTGTACAAGCACGTCGACGGGCTCACCGACCTGACCCGCCGGATCGCCGTCCTCGCTGCGAACGAACTCGGCGACGACCTGCGCGACGCGATGCAGGGGCTCGCCGGCCGTGACGCCGTCGAGGCCGCGGCGCAGACCGTCCGCCGGTACGTGCAGCGGCACCCCGGCCGGTACGAGGCGACGGTCGGGATCCGTCCCACCGGTCCGGACCACCCGTTGGCCGTTGCCCTGGAGCGCACCCTCGCCTCCTTCGGAGCGGCGCTGCGCGGCTACGGACTCGACCCCGCCGACGAGGTGCACGCGCTCCGGTTGCTCCGCAGTGTCCTGCACGGTTTCGCGACCATCGAGACATCCGGTGGGTTCCAGATGCGCACTGACGTCGACGCGAGCTTCGGGTGGATCGTCGCGTTCCTCGACCGGGGGTTCCGCGCGACGACCGCCCCCAGTCATGGTCACGATTCGGACTCTCCGTCGGTCTGAAGCGGTCACTGGCCCTACGATCCGAAGACGCCTGAGCTTTCTCGGCTGATCCACACGATCCGGCACCCGACCGGACACGATCCAGGGGGACCCGTGCGCCACAGCGCCTCCACCGTCCGACGCGCCTGCGCCG
This sequence comes from Curtobacterium sp. ABR8, assembly GCF_057812125.1. Classification (NCBI taxonomy): domain Bacteria; kingdom Bacillati; phylum Actinomycetota; class Actinomycetes; order Micrococcales; family Microbacteriaceae; genus Curtobacterium; species Curtobacterium sp. ABR8. The sequence goes on along the minus strand of NZ_CM173818.1, from coordinate 1,000,041 downwards.
TCGGCACCACCGCAGCCCTCGTCGCGCTGACGACCGGCCTCGGCCTCGTCACCGCGACGGCCGCGCATGCCGAGCCGGCGACCGATCCGACGGCGTCGACCGCGACGTCCGCTCCCGCCGCGACCGACGCCCCGGCACCGACCGCGAACGAAGCCACCGGACCGACGACCGACACTCCGGCGCCGAGCCCGGCCGCGACCGCACCGGCCGCCGAGACCGAAGCGACTCCCGAGCCGACCGCACCGGCGGTCGACGAGGCGCTCCCGGCCGCTCCGACACCCACCGTCCCGACGCCCACCCCGACGGACGCACCGACCGCGCAGCCGGCCGTCACCCCCGCCGTCACCATCACCGGTGACACGGAGGTCGGCGCCGTGCTCACCGCCGTGCCCACCGGTTTCGACGAGGACGGCGCGTTCCGGTACGTCTGGACCGAGGTCGGTTCCACCGCCGTGCTGGCGACGACCGGCTCGTACACGATCGACGCCGCGCAGGCCGGGGAGCAGCTCACGGTCCAGGTCACCGGCGCCCTGTCGGACGGATCGACGGCGACCGTGTCCGCGACCTCGACCGCCGTCACCCAGGACCCGGTGTTCGTCGACGCCGCGGGCGAGCCGGTCACCGCGGGCACGGAGCAGGACGACGACCTCCCCCTGCAGGCCACCGCCGGCGAGCCGTTCTCGTACACCTTCCGGGCGCAGGGCTCCCCCACCCCGACGTACGAGCTCGCCTGGTACTCCGGCGACGATGACGGCGACGTCGTCATGACGAAGTCGCAGGCAGCGGCACTCGCAGCGGGCAGCTCCAGCGCCCCCGGCTGGACGATCGGGTTCGGCTTCCAACCGGATGACACGGACGAGGAGTTCGGGCCGGAGATCCAGCTGCCCGACGGCATCACCTTCGACGCCGCCACCGGTGAGCTGAGCGGTACCGCGACGACGGCGTCCTGGTACGAGTTCGCGGTCACGGCCACGAGCGGCACCGAGTCGGTCACGCAGTACGTCGAGCTGACCGTCGACCCGGCCGCTGCGTTCGGCGTCCAGGTCTTCACCCTCGACGCGGAGTCGATCGACGCGCCGAAGAAGACGATGTGGATCATCGGCACGGACGGCACCGTCCTGACCGTGGAGCTCACCACCGACGAGGACGGCTCCTTCGGGGGTCTCGACGTCGTGGACGGTGGACGTCCGACGGTCGCGCAAGGCGGAACACTCGTCGTGTCCGGCAACCTGGTCGACCGTTTCGGGAACCCGATCGACTTCGCCGACGAGGACGGCAACCCCGTCTGGACGCCGATCGTCACCTCGGACGTCGCCAGTGACGTGATCGCGCCCTACACCGAGTTCGACGCCGAGAGCGCTGTCGGCGTCACCTTCCCGCACGCCTCGACGCACACCCTGACCGTCGGCGGCGAGGGGCTGCAGAGCACCTCGTTCCCGGTCGACGTGCGCCCCACCGCGCCGACGGTGCCTACCGTGCCGACGGTCGCTGTCGGTGGGACGACCCCGACCACGGGGCAGCTCGCCTACACCGGCTCGGACGCCGTCGGCGCCCTGCCGTGGGCGGTCGGCCTCGTCCTGGTCGGCGCCGGCCTGCTCGGGGCGCGCGCGGTGCGCCGTCGTCGCGCCGGGCTCTGATCCGACACCCCTGAGACCGGGAGGCTCGGTGCCAGCTGGCACCGGGCCTCCCGTCCGGAATCCATGCTCTCGACCCTGCTCATCGAAGCACCGTGGCTCGCGTTCGGCGTGCTGATCGCGGTCATCGTCGTCACGCCCGTCGAGGGCGTCTGGCTCGCGCGCCTCACGGCCGTCGGCGCCAGCGCGTTCTCCGTCCTCGTCGAGGTCGTCGAGGCGGTCGTCCCCGTGATCGGTCGGGCGTGCGACACGAGTGACTGGATCACGAACACCATCGGCGCCGTGCTCGGCGGGGTACTCGCTGCCGTCTCCGTGCAGTGGGCACGTCGGCGCGTGGCGCGGGCCGGCTGAACCGACCCTCGACTCAGCCCTTCGCGCCCTCCACGGCGATGTGGATGGCCTGCTGCATCCGGACCGAGACCTTCTTCGACATCGCGACGGTCGGGTGGGTGCCGTCGATCGTGCGGTTCGACGGCCACCCACCGTTCAGCTGCCGGTCCGCCGCCCAGGGGTCGACGAACAGGTAGCCGTTGGTGAGCGCGTAGTTCTGCAGGTCACGGTTCAGGATCTCGCCCTGCTTGCGACGGTCGATCTTCTTCTTGCCGTACTTCGTGACGTTCGACGGAGCGATCGCCGCGATGACGACGTGCCGGGCCCCGACCTTGTGGACCACCTTGCCGATGTTCTGCGTGATCGTCGTGCTGCTGCGGGCGTAGCGGATGTCGTTCGTGCCGGCCATGACGACGAGCACGTCGGCGTCCCGTGCCGAGACGTTCGTCAGGATCCGTGGGACGGTGGCGCCACCGATCGCGGTTCCGCCGATGTTCGTGAGCGTCTTGTCGTTCAGCTGCCGCATCCACGAGCCGTCCATCGCGGTCAGCGAGTCTCCGGCGTAGGTGACCGAGATCGTCGACGGCGTCGGCGTCGGAGTCGGAGTCGCCGTGGGCTTCGGCGTCGCGGTCGGCACCGTGGGCTTCGGCGTCGCGGTCGGCACCGCGGGCGCGGGCGTCCGAGTCGGCACCGCAGGCGCAGGCGTCTCGACCGGAGCCGACGTCGTCGGCGTGGCCGTCGGGGTCGCGATCGGCGACTCCACGGCTGTCGCGGTGTTCGGGATCGCGGCGAGCAGGACACCGGCGACGACGACGACCGAGGTGGTGGCGGCGATGAACGGCAGGCGGGAGGGACGCTGAGGGTGCGGCAACGTGAGCTTTCGTCTCGGGTACGAACCCGATCAGCCTACGGGTCCCGAAGACGCGTCATCATCCCCAACGCGGGGGGCGGACGACGACCGCCACCCGGTCGCGCCGTCGCGAGCCGACGTCCCCTGTGGAACAGTGTGCCCATGCCCTTCGACGACGAAGCCCCGGGTCGCGTGCTCGCACCGGGCCAGACCTGCCGGATCCGGATCTGGCGCCGAGCCGACCGCAGCGTGACCACCGTGCACGAGTCCGCCGAGCGACTGTACGAAGCGCCGAACTGGACCGCCGACGGCCGGCTCGTCCTCAACGCCGACGGTGTCCTCTGGACGATGCCGGCCGACGGTGCCGCAGCTCCGGAGCACGTCGCGATCGAGGGCATTCCGCCCCTGAACAACGACCACGTGCTCGACCCGGACGGCGTCACCGTGCACGTCAGCGCGAACGACTTCCACATCTGGAGCGCTCCGCTCGCCGGGGGCCCTGCGACCCGGGTCACCGCGGACGACGGCGGTCTGCACTTCCTGCACGGTGTCAGCCCCGACGGCTCCGAACTCGCGTACGTCCGGCTCGATCCCTCCGGCGAGGACGTGTGGTCCTCGGGCACGATCCGGGTGATGGGCGTCGACGGCACCGCGGACCGGGCCGTGACGACCGAGCCCGCCGCCGCCGACGGCCCGGAGTGGACCCCGAACGGTGCGTGGATCCTGTTCAACACCGAGCAGTTCGAAGCGACGCCGGGACACGCGCAGATCGCTCGTGTCCGACCGGACGGCACCGGGATCGAGCAACTCACCGTCGACGAGCACGTCAACTGGTTCCCGCACCCCGCCCCGACCGACGACGCCGCCGTCTACCTGTCGTTCCCGCCCGGCACCGAGGGGCACCCGGCGGACAAGCGGGTCCGGCTGCGCCTCGTCACCGGTGACGGATCCGTCAGCACCTGGGGACCCGACGTCTGGCAGGCCGCCGAGACCATCGTCGAGCTCGACGGCGGGCAGGGCACCCTCAACGTCAACGGATGGGCTCCCGACGGGTCCGCCGTCGCCTTCGTCGACTACCCCGCCGGAGACCCCGCCTGATCACGCGGGGACGCTTCCGCCGCCGCGTCCGTCCACCGGCGTCCCCGGGTTCCGAGATCGTCACATCTCGGGGCGCTCTGGGGCCGTCCGCGGAACCTCGGGGAACGTGAGCGGCAAGTCGTGGAACCTCACGCCCGCGAACGCGAGGCGATGAACGCGCGCAGGCCGGCGACGACCAGGTCGTGGTCCTCCATCGAGGACAGGCCGGAGGCCGTCACCGCGGCGACCACACCGGCACCGCGGACCCGGATCGGGAACGACCCTCCGGTCACGGCGTACTCGGCGCCGAGCCACCCGATCGCGGCGGGATCGACCCCGGCGGCGGACAACCGGGCGTCGACGAGAGCACTCGACTGCTCCATCCGGAGCACGACCGCGGCCTTGCGGTCGATCCAGACGTGCTGGTCCGGGGTGATGCCCGGGGTCGCTGCGCGGAACACCCCGAGGCCGGGCCGGCGGATGTCGATGCCGACGGCGTGACCGGCCTCGTGGGCGATGCCGCGGATCAACGAGCCCAGGTCCCAAGCGTCGTCGTGGGTGAAGCCATCGAGCACGAGGTCGTGCTCCTGCTGTTCGAGGGTGGTGATGAGGTCGGACATCGTCGTCTCCTGCTCAGCCCGCGGCAGTCTGCGCGAGCAGTGTCGCGAAGCTAGCACGGGTGGACGCAGCACACCGACGGCTCGGTTCGAGCCATGCCGAGCAGTCGCCTCATCCACCACCTCGGGGTCTTCGCCCGCGACTTCGCCGCGAGCGTCTCACTCGGGATCGCACCCACGACGGCGACGTGACTCGTCGGCGCTGTCAACGCGCCTGCAGCCGACCGTTCGCGGTCGCGGCAGCCGCGGTCATGCGCCGCAGGAACCCGAGGACGATCCTCGTCTCCTCCGGATCGGCATCTCGCACCGTCGCGGCGATCTCGGCACCGGAGAACGCGAGGAACCGCCCGCTCTCCGCACGCGCGGACTCGGTCGGGCGCAGGGTCACCCGGCGGCGGTCGGTGCTCTCGCGGTGTCGTTCGACGTGGCCGGCAGCCTCGAGGCGGTCGAGCAGGACCGACGTGGCACCGGATGTCATGCCGATCCGGCGCGCCAGCTGCGCGGGCGAGAGCGGTTCACCAGCCTGGTCCGCCCACACGATCTGTCCGAGCGCGTTCGCGTCCGAACCCGGCAGCCCGATCCACGACGACAGGTGCCGCTGGAGCTCGTCGAACGTGACGGCCCAGTCGCGCAGCGCGTGCATGACGGCCACCTCGTCGTCGGACCACGCCGTGGTGAGGGGGTCGATGTCGGGCATCCAGTTTCCTTTACTGTGCAGTTGCTTTACTGTAAAGCATGACCTCGCAGCACGCAGTGATCTCCGGAGCCAGCATCGCAGGCCTGTCCGCCGCATGGTGGCTGCGCCACGTCGGGTGGCGGGTGACGGTGATCGAACGCGCGCCGGCCTTCCGCGACGGCGGGCAGAACGTCGACGTCCGCGGGGTCGCCCGCGACGTGCTCGACCGCATGGGTCTGGTCGATGCGATCCGCGCACGGAACACGACCGAGACGGGGACGGTGATCGTCCGCCGTGACGGCACCGTCCGGTCCGAGCTGCCCTCGGACGGCCCGGACGGTGCGACGGCCGAACTCGAGGTGCTGCGCGGTGACTTCGCCCGGGCACTCCTCGACGACCTGCCCGACGACGTCGACATCGTCTACGGCGAGACGATCGAGCAGGTGGACGACGCGCCCGGGTCCGGGCGCGCTTCCGTCACCACCGACGCCGGTCGGGTGCTCGACGCCGACCTCGTGGTCATCGCCGAGGGTGTCCGGTCACGCACCCGCGACCGGCTCTTCGCTGCGGAGGGCGAGGTCGACGAGCGCGACCTCGGGGTGACCATGGTCTTCGGGACGATCCCGCGCACGCCGTCCGACGACGACCGGTGGCGCTGGTACAACGCCGTCGGCGGCCGTCAGGTCCACCTGCGCCCGGACCCGTACGGCACGACCCGGGCGATCCTCGCCTACGCCGGCGGCGACGACCTGGTCGGCCGCTCGCGGTCGGAGGCCCTGGCGACACTGCGGATACGCTACGCCGACGCCGGCTGGCAGACCGAGCGCGTGCTTGACGGGTTCGACGACTCGCACGACGTCTACCTGGACGAGCTGACCCAGATCCGGATGCCGCGCTGGCACCGCGGCCGTGTGTGCGTGATCGGCGATGCGGCCTGGTGCGTGACGCCGATGGGCGGCGGTGGCGCCTCCCTCGCACTCACGAGCGGGTACGTGCTGGCAGCGTCGGTCACGGCGGACGAGGACCTCGACCGCGCACTCGATGCCTTCGACACGTGGATGCGCCCCCTCGTCGACACGATCCAGGGCATCCCGAAGGGCATCGTGCACTTCGCGTACCCCCAGACCCGGCTCGGGCTCGCCGCCCGGGGTGTGGCGGACAAGGTGCTGCTGTCGGCGCTCTTCCGACCACTGGCAGCACGGCTGACCCGGGTCGCCGACAGCGATCGCCCTCTGCCACCGCTGCCCGGAGCACCGCAGCAGGGTCAGCGGTAGCACTGCCGAAGCCGGCGGACCGTGCGACCTGATCCGACCGCACGGTCCGCCGGCCCGCCATCACGGCGTCGGATCACCCGACCTCCCACTCGACGACCCGCGGGTCGCCCAGCGTGACCTCGTGCACCGGCCCGGTCACCGCGACCGTCGCGCGCTCCGTCGCGGAGCCGGGGACGGGGTGTCGGACCGGCCCGTCACCGGACGCGACGATCCCGCCTGCCGGCACCGGGCCTCCCGGTCGTGACGCCGACGCGTGGGACGCGACCCAGACCTGGACGTCCCCGGGTTCGACGACCCTGCGCATCCGCCGGTCGGTGAACGCGAACCGCTGGACGGGCACCCGGAAGCGGACCCGCGTGGACTCCCCCGCGGCGAGCGCGACGCGCGCGTAGCCGAGCAGCTGGACCTCGGGTCGGGTGACGCTGCCGTGCACGTCGTGGCCGTAGAGCTGGACGACGTCCTCGCCGTCGCGGGAACCGGTGTTGCGGACGGTCACGGACGCCTCGAACCCGGCGTCGGAACGGACGGACGCGTCGACGACCAGGTCGTCGTACGCGAACGACGTGTAGCCGAGGCCGAAGCCGAACGGACGGACCGGGGTCGAGTCGGCGGCGGTGACGTCGGACGGGCCGCCGAGCCGCGGGTGCAGGTACGTGTACGGCTGCGCGCCGGCGGCACGCGGGAGCGAGACGGGCAGGCGGCCGGACGGCGAGGCGGCGCCGGTGAGCAGGTCGGCGATGGCGGTGCCGCCCTCCTCGCCGGGGAAGAAGGCCTGCACGACGGCGGCGGGACGCAGCGAGCCGCCGGCACCGTGACCGGCCCCGGCGACGCCGTCGCCGGCATCGGCCCTGGCGACGCCGTCGCCGTCGAGCGCCCACCCGATCGCGTACGGCCGCCCGGTCAGCAGCACCATCACGGTGGGGGTGCCGGTGGCGACGACCGCCTCGACGAGCTCGCGCTGCACGCCGGGCAGGTCGAGCGACTCGGTGTCGTTCCCCTCGCCGACCGTGCCGCGGCCGAACAGTCCGGCCTGGTCGCCGACGACGACGACCGCGACGTCGGACGCGGCGGCCACGGCGACGGCGTCATCGAACCCGGCACGGTCGGACCCGGTGACGGCGCAGCCCGCGGCGAAGCGCACGGCGTCATCGCCGAGGGCGTCGACCATCGCCTCGCGCACGGTCGGGATGGCGAAGCCGAGCGGCAGGTCGGGGTGCGAGGCGAGCACGTGGTTCGCGAAGGAGTAGCAGCCCTGCAGTGCCTCGGCGCGGTCGGCGTTCGGGCCGATGACGGCGACGGACGCACCGGCGCGCAGCGGCAGGACCGGCGCGGCGGTACCCGGGCCGGTGCCGGTGCCAGCCGCGCCGCGCGAGTCGTTCGACAACAGCACCAGCGACCGCGCCGCCAGCTGCTTCGCCAGCGACCGGTGCAGCGGGGTGTCCAGGTCGATCCCGGTCGGCGGTTCGTCGTCGAACGCCCGCGGGTCGAGCAGGCCCAGGCGCTCCTTCTGCCGCAGCACCCGCAGGACGGCGCGGTCGACCAGCGCCTCGTCGAGCAGTCCGGACCGGACCCGCTCGACGAGCGGCGCCAGGTACGCGTCACCCGTCGGCAGCTCGACGTCGATGCCGGCCTCGAGTGCCAGGGCCGCAGCCTCGCCACGATCGGCGGCGATGCCGTGCATGACCTCGAGGAACGCGACCGAGAAGTAGTCCGCGACGACGGTGCCGTCGAACCCGAGCTCGTCACGCAGCAGGCCGGTCAGCAGTTCGCCGTTCGCGGCGACGGGGACGCCGTCGATCTCGGCGTACGAGTTCATGACGCTCCGGGCGCCACCGTCGCGCAGCGCCATCACGAACGGCGGCAGGTACACGTCGGCGACCTCGCGGGGTCCGGCGTGCACCGGCGCGTGGTTCCGCCCCGCCTGTGACGCCGAGTACCCGAGGAAGTGCTTGAGGGTCGCGTCGACGCCGGCCGACTGCAGGCCCCGCACGTAGGCGGTCCCCACGGTGCCGACCAGGTACGGGTCCTCACCGATGCACTCGTCGACCCGGCCCCAGCGGGGGTCGCGGACCACGTCGAGGACCGGCGCGAGTCCCTGGTGGACGCCGAGCTGCCGCATCGACGCGCCGATGGCGGCGCCGACCTGCTCGACCAGGTCCGGGTCGAAGGCCGCACCCCATGCCAGCGGGGTGGGGAACGTCGCGGCCTTCCAGGCGGCGAGTCCGGTCAGGCACTCCTCGTGCACGAGCGCGGGGATCCCGAGTCGGGTCTCGCGCTTGAGTCGCCGCTGTTCCGCCCACAGCCACGCCGCGCGGTCGTCGGGTTCGACCGGGCGGGTGCCGTAGACGCGGGTGAACTGGCCGATGCCGTCGCGGGTGATGTCCGCCAGCGTGCGGCCGTCGGCCGCCGCCGCCATCTCACCCTGCATGGGTGCGACGACGCCGTCCTGGTCGAGCCAGTAGCCGACGAGCTGCGCCGCCTTCTCGTCGAGGGTCATGGCGGCCAGCAGGGTGGTCGCGCGGTCGGGTCCGGCAGCGTCGGTCGCCCCGTGGTCGGCCTGGAGGCGCGGCTGGCTCCCGGTGGGCCGGGTCGCGTCCGTCGTCGTCACCCCTTCACCGCCCCGGTCAGCCCGCCGACGATGCGGCGTTGGAAGATGGTGAAGAACACCAGTGCCGGGATCATCGACATCGACGTGAACGCCAGCACCTTGGCCGTGTCGACCGAGTACTGCGACGAGAACGCCTGCACGCCGAGCGGCAGCGTGTAGCTCCCCTCGTTGTTCAGGATGAACAGCGGCAGGATGTAGCTGTTCCAGCTCGCGATGAACGCCAGGATGCCGACCGTGACGACGCCCGGCAGCGACAGCGGCACGACCATGCGGAAGAAGAACCCGAGGCGGCTGGCGCCGTCGATCGACGCCGCCTCTTCGAGCTCGTCCGGGATCGCCCGCAGGAACGGCACCAGGATGATGACCGTCGTCGGCAGGGCGAAGGCGATCTGCGGCAGGATCACGCCGGCCAGGCTGTTCGTCAGACCGAGGTCCTTCACGAGCAGGTACAGCGGCGTGATCGCGACGGTGATCGGGAACATCAGACCGGCGGCGAACAGCGCGTACAGCGCACCGCGTCCGGCGAACCGGTAGCGGGCGAGCACGAAGCTCACCATGAGGCCGAGCACGACGACGCCCGCGGTGGTCGTCACGGCGCTGATCGTCGAGTTGGCGAGCTGCTGCCAGAAGATGCCGCTCGACAGCACCGAGCCGTAGTTGCCCAGCTCGAACGGTGCCGGCAGCCCGGCGGGGCTCGTGGTGATCTGCGAGTTCGTCCGGAAGCCGCCCAGCACGATGTACAGCACCGGGGCGAGGTTCGCGGCGACGAACAGGATCGCCACCAGGTAGGTGAGCGGGTTCGCACGGCCGATGGCGGCGCTGGACCGCCGCTCCCGCGTTGCCCGCCGCCCGGGGGCGACGATGCTCGTGGTGGCCATCAGTTCTTCCTCTCGGTGAGTGCACCCGCGGTGTCGCGGCGGAGCACGAAGCGCTGGTAGATCAGGGCGACGGCGAGCGAGATCACGAACATGACCACGGCCACGGCGCTGCCGAAGCCGAAGTTGCCCGACGTGCGGCCGTTGGCGACCATGTACGTCGCCATCGTCGAGGTGCCGGCGGTCGACGAGATGTACTGCCCCCAGATGATGTAGACGAGGTCGAACAGCTGCAGTGAGCCGATGATCGACAGGAACGCCCAGATCCGGATGGTCGGGCCGAGCAGCGGCAGGGTGATCCGCCGCTGGATCTGCCAGTAGCCGGCGCCGTCGATGGCCGCCGCCTCGAAGAGCTCCTCGGGGATGCTCTGCAGGCCGGCCAGGAACAGGATCACCGCGAAGCCGATGTACTTCCACGAGATGATCACGAGCAGCGTCCAGATGGCGATGTCCGGGTTGGACAGCCAGTCCGCCCGCAGCCCGCCGAGCCCCATGCCCTGCAACAGGTCGTTCACCGCACCGTTCGACTGCAGCATCAGGCTCCAGCCGGTGCCGACGATCACCTCGGAGATGACGTACGGCACGAACACGAGCACGCGGACGAGCCCGCGACCGTGCATCTTCTGGTTGAGCAGCAGCGCGAGCACGATGGCGATCGGCCCCTGCAGCACCAGCGACAGCACGACGATGAAGCCGTTGTGCATGAGGACCGCGTGGAACGCCTTGTCCTGGAAGATGATCAGGTAGTTCTGCAGCCCCACGAAGTCGGTGGGCGGGCCGTAGCCCTGCCACTTGAAGAACCCGTAGTAGGCGGCCAGCACCACGGGCAGGATCACGAAGGTGACGAAGACGATGACCGCGGGGCCGGCGAGCACCGCGATCTCGACGCGCTTCCGCCAGTCCGCGATGCGGCGCGTGGACCGCCGTCCGGCGGGGAGCGGCGTACCGCTCCCCGCCGGGGACGTCCCCGCGGCCGTGTCCGACCCGGTGGTCGGGGTCGTGCCGAGCGAGGTGTCGAGGGTCATGGTCAGCCCTTGGCCGCAGCCTGGTTGGTGGTCTCCACGATGTCCTTCGCGCTGCCCTTGCCAGCGAGCAGGTCGACGACGCTGGTGTTCAGCGCGTTGCCGACGTTCTGGCCGTACAGGGTGTCCAGGTACTGCGACACGAACGGGGCTTCCTGGTAGGCGGCGAGGGCCGACTTGAGGTAGTCCGCGTCGACGACCGACTGGGCCTCCTGGTTGACCGGGATGGCCTGGAACGCCGTGTAGTAGGCCTCCTGGTTGTCCTTCTGCACGATGAAGTTGAGGAAGTCCGTGCAGGCCTTCTTCGGGGCCTTCGCCGAGCAGGAGTTGCCGTCGACACCACCCATCATCGACTTCGGGTCACCCTTGCCACCGTCGATGGTCGGGAACGGGAACCAGCCGAGGTCGGCCAGCGGCTTGCCGTCCGGGGTGAGCGAGCTGATCACGCCCGGGTCCCACGCCCCCATGAGCTCCATGGCGGCCTTGTGGTTGGCCAGCAGACCGGCGGAGCTGCCGGCGCCCTGCTGCGCGGCGGTCGTCAGGAAGCCGTTGTTGAACGGCTTGGTCGCGTTGAAGTCCTCGAGCTGCTCGCCGGCCTTCGTCCAGCAGGCGTTGTCGAACTTCAACGACTTCGCCGCGCCCTCGAGTGTCTTCTGGCTGCACTCGCGCAGCGCGAAGTTGTAGTACCAGTGCGCGGCGGGCCAGGCGTCCTTCGCGCCGACGGCGACCGGGTCGATGTCCTTGGCCTTGAGCTTCGTGATCGCGTCGTTCAGCTCGTCCATGGTCGTGGGCGTGCCCTCGATGCCGGCTTCCTTGAACAGGTCCTTCGAGTACCAGATGCCCTCGGGGAGCACGGCGCCCGGCATGGCGTAGGTGGCGCCGTCCTTCTCGTAGCCCGAGAAGGTCCCGGCGCTGATCGACTTCTTCGCGTCGGCGCTGATGGAGTCGGAGATGTCCATGAGCTGCCCGGCGGCGATCATCGCGTCCATCTTGCCGCCACCGCGCTGCAGGAAGACGTCCGGCCCGTCGCCCGAGTTGAGCGCGGTCTGCAGCTTGCCGTCCAGGTCCTCGTTCTGGATCGCCTGCGTCTTGATGGTGACGTTCGGGTACTTGTCCTCGAACGCCTTGACCGTCGAGGCCCAGTAGGCCTTGCCCGGTCCGGTGGTGGAGTTGTGCCAGAAGGTCATCGTGACCTTGCCGGTGCCGTCGTCGGCCGCGTTGCCGCCTGCCGAGCAGCCGGTGGCCACCAGTGCTGTCGCCCCGATCAGCGCGATGGCTGCCGCGGCACGGATCTTCCTCGTCATCGTGGAACTCCTCGTGTCGTCGTTGACATGCAGCGACATCCACTGCCGCTGCGGAGAGCGTGCCAGGTGCTCCTGCCGCTTGTCAATCGATATCGATAACGTTTTCTAAGCCGTTTCGTCGCCCACTTCAGCGGTACGGTGAGCACATGGACTCGGCTCTCGGCGCGCGTCCCGGTGCCGGCCGGGTGACGATCGGCGACGTCGCACGGGTCGCGGGGGTCTCGATCCCCACCGTGTCGAAGGTCATCAACCAACGTGACGGGGTCGCCGCGGCCACCATGATCCGCGTGCAGCAGGTCGTCGCGGACCTCGGCTACGAGACGTCCCTGGTCGCCCGGAGCCTGCGCAGCTCCCGTACCGGGGTCGTCGGGATCCTGGTGCCCGAGTTCGAGCCGTTCTCGACCGAGCTCCTGCGCGGCATCTCGAGTGCGACGACCGGCACCGGCTACGAGCTGCTGGCCTACGCCGGCCTGATGACGGGTGCCGACCGCCCCGGGTGGGAACGCCGGTCCTTGTCCCGTCTGTCCGGCACCCTCATCGACGGGGCCATCGTCGTCACCCCGACCACGGCGCTGTCGAGTTCGTCGATCCCCGTCGTCGCGATCGACCCGCACACCGGGCCCGAAGGCCACGCGACGGTCGACGCCGACAACGAGGGCGGGGCGGTGCAAGCCGTCGAGCACCTGCTCGCACTCGGGCACACCCGGATCGCGCACCTGCGAGGTCGCGCCGACCTGGCCTCCGCCCAGCTGCGCGAGGCCGGGTACCGCTCCGCCCTGACCGCCGCCGGGCTGACGATCGACGAGCGGTTCGTCCGCGACGGCGACTACCAGGAAGAACAGTCCGCCGCCGTCGCACGGGACCTGCTCGCGATGGACGACCGCCCGACCGCGGTGTTCGCCGCGAACGACTCGTCGGCGTTCGGCGTGCTGCGGGCCGCGGCGGAGCTCGACCTGCGGGTCCCCGAGGACCTGTCCGTGGTCGGGTTCGACGACGTCCCCCAGGCCTCGATCACGACCCCGCCGCTCACGACCGTGTCGCAGCCGTTGGCCGAGCTCGGGTCCCGCGCGGTCGACATGCTGCTCACGATGCTCCGTGGCGAGGCCGCGTCGGACCACGTCCGCCTGTCGACCACCCTGCGGGTGCGCTCCAGTACCGGTCCGGCACCGCGGGGCTGACCCCGGGTCAGCGGCGCAGGGTCTGCTTCGGGTACTCGCCGAAGCGTGCCGCGTACGACGCCGAGAACCGGCCGAGGTGGGCGAACCCCCAGCGTCGGGCCACGTCGCCGATGACCCCGGCCTGCGGGTCGAGCTCGAGGAGCTCGCCGCGCACGCGGTCGAGGCGGACGTCCCGCAGGTACGTCAGCGGCGACACGTCGAACACCCGACGGAACGACTCCTGCACGGACCGCACGCTCAGGCCGGCCGCCGCGGCGAGGTCGGCGATGGTCACCGTCTCGGACGCGTGCGCGTGCACGTACTCGACGGCGGCGCGCAGTCGGGCGTTCCGCGGCAGGGCCAGCTCCGTCGGCAGGTCGTCGAGCTGCGGCGGGAAGGTCTCGAGGAACGCGGCGATCGCGAGCGCCTTCGCCTCGGACCAGGTGTCCGAGTCCGGCCCGGCCACCCGGAGCGCGCGGGACAGCGACACGAGGGCGCCCTGCCACCGACCGTACGCGGCACTGTCCGGTTCGCGCGTGTGGTCGAACCGCAACGGTCGGTCCCCCAGCCCGAGCCGTTCGCCGGCGAACCGGTGCACGAGCTCCCGGTCGAGGTGCACCAGGCGCTGGTCGTGGTCCTCGGCGGCGAAGACGAACGCGGTGTCGCAGGGCAGCAGCGTCGGCACGTTCCGACGCAGGTCGACCCGCTGCCCACCGACGTCGAGGTGGGCGCTGCCGCTGGTCATCCAGGCGACGATGTAGTCGGTGCTGACCGGCATCGCACCGCGCAGGACCCCGCGCATCCGGGACCGGCGGATGCTGACCTCGGTGTCGCCGACCGCGGTGTAGCGGTAGAGGAACTCGTCGCCGGTTCGTTGGGCGGACCACTGCTCGGCGCCGTGCACCGTGGCCAGGTCGCGCGCCGCGGACTCCGGCTCCGTTCCGGACACCTCGAAGCGGACCGACTCGCTCGCACGCCCGCTGGTGTGCGGCGCCTGGGACAGGTCAGCCACGGCGCACCGCCGGAGTCGCCACCCGGACCTGGCAGCGGGACTCGTTATGTGGATACGCTGATCGGGTGAGTGCGGCGTATGGTGGCGCGGACCCGATCCGTGCGAAGGGGGCGCTCCCGTGAGCGATCTCGACCTCGTCGCGGCACTGACCCGCCTCGAAGCCGCGGTGTCCGCACTGCGCGCGCGACTGCGCGACCAGCTCGGCGTCTCGGGCAGCGACCTGACCGTGCTGCAGTTCGTGTCCCGTGCCGAAGACGCCGACCGGACCGTCCGCGTGAAGGACCTCGCGAAGCACCTCGGCCTGACCGGACCGGCGGTGACCGGCATGGTGGACCGACTCGAGCAGAGCGGGCACCTCAATCGCGTGCCGAACCCGGCCGACGGACGGAGTCGCCACATCGAGCTGACCGAGACCGCCAGGCGCGACTACTCGGTCGCCATGGACGGCACGAACAAGCACCTGCACGAGCTGTTGGCCTCCTTCTCGGAACGGGACAGGGTCCGGTTCGTCCGGATCGTCGATCGCATCATCGCGGCCGTCGACCTCGGCGCCCCGAGCCCCTGAGGGCAGGGTACGGGCGGTCTGCAGCCGGTCCGGGCGATTGTCCAGCATGCGCAGTTAGGTAACGATGCTACCTATCTCGGGCGCGGACGGCCCGGTGCTGTCAGCCATGACCTGTCTCCTGATCCGTGACGCCGATCAGTGGCGGCCACGGTCGGGATGGTTGGTCCCGGCCGTGGCCATCGACGTCTGCTCCGATCCTGACGGACTATCCCTCAGGAATCAACGGCCACGTCACCCCTTGACGGCGCCGGAGGTGAGCCCCGACACGATCGAGCGGCGGAACACCAGCACCAGGATCACGATCGGCACCGTGGCCGCGACGCTCGCCGCGAAGATCTGCGCGAAGGGCACCGTGAACTGCGTGCCGAACAACGCGATGCCGACCGGGATCGTCCGGAACGAGTTCTCGCTGTTGAACGTCAGTGCCATCAGGAACTCGCTCCACGACGCCGTGAACGTGAAGACACCGACCGTGAACAGCCCCGGCTTCGCCATCGGCAGGATCACGCTGAGCACGGTCCGCCAGGCTCCCGCTCCGTCGATCTCCGACGCCTCCTCGATCGTCGAGGGGATCCCGACCAGGTAGTTCCGCATGATCCAGATGGCGAACGGCAGGTTGAACGCGACGTACGGCACGATCAGCCCCGGGTACGAGTTGAGCAGTCCGAGGTTGCGCTCGAGCAGGTACAGCGGCGTCAGCACGGCGATCGCCGGGAACACCGAGAGCATGAGCAGCGACGTCATGATCGCCGTGCGCCCCCGGATGAACCGGCCCGCCAGCGCGTAGCCCGCCAGGAACGCCAGCGCGAGCACGATCACCGTTGTCGACACCGAGACGATGACGCTGTTCACCATGTACTGCCCGAGCGCGTTGTCGCGGAAGGCCACGACGAAGTTGTCGAACGTGATCGACCGCGGGAACGCGGTGGGCGGCGACTGCCCGATCTCCGACGCCGGCTTGAGCGACGTCGACACGAGCCAGTACAGCGGCAGCGCCGTGAGCACCGCGATGACGACACCACTGACGTTGACGGTGTTGACCCACTTCCGCCAGCCCTTGCACACACGTTGACGGGGCATCAGGCATCCCCTCCCTTCGCCTGGTTCCGGAACGCCCGGAGGAACAGCAGACACCCGGCCGCGACGATGATCGCGGTGGACGTCGCGATCGCCGCGCCCGGTCCGATGTTGATGTCCTGGAACAGGACCTTGTAGCCCATGATCGCGAGCGACTGGGTGGCGGTGCCCGGCCCGCCGTTCGTCAGCACGAACGGCAGGTCGAACACCCCGAAGGCCTGCAGGATGCGGAACAGCACCGCGATCGTCAGCGTCGGGGTGAGCTGCGGCAGCACCACCCGCCAGAACGTCTGCCAGGTGCTGGCGCCGTCGAGCTCGGCGGCCTCGTAGTGGTCCTCCGAGATCTGCACGAGCCCGGCGAGCAGGATGATCGCCACGAAGGGCGTCGTCTTCCAGATGTCCGCGACCATCAGGCCCGTGATCGCCGGGACGGGTTCGCCGAGGATCACCGGGGCGTCCCCGAACAGGCCGAAGAACCACGTCGCGACGCCGTAGGTGCTGTCGTAGACGTACTTCCACAGCTGCGCGTTCACGATGGTGACGAGCGACCACGGGACGAGCATGAGCGCGAGCATCCAGCCGCGGGTGGCTCCGAGCCGCTCGAGCACCAGGGCGACGAGCATGCCGAGCACGAGCTCCACCGAGACGGTCACGACCGTGTAGAGCACCGTGAACCCGAGGGCCCGGTACCAGTCGGCGCTCTGCAGCAGGGCCGCGTAGTTCCCCAGCCCGAACGACTGGATCGTGAACCCCTCGTAACCGACCTCGACGTCCGCGAAGCTCAGGACGATCGAGTAGACCACCGGGAAGATCGTCACCGCCGCGACGACCAGGAGCGCCGGGGCGGCGAATCCCCACGCACCGCGCGCGCGGATGCGGTCGAGCCGCGACCGTCCGCTCAGGCGGGGCGGCGGGTCGAGGCGAGCCGTGCCTCCCGGCCGCTCGTCCGACCGCGTGGCCGTGCCGGCGCTCACAGCGCCTCACCCTTCAGGGCGAGCGCGATGGCGGAGGCCATCGTGCTCGTACCGCCGTCGACGGACGCCTGGCCACCGAGGATGCTGTTGCCGTTCTGGTACACGCCCTGCGAGACCTTCGGGTAGTACGCCGTCGACGTCGGACGGGGCACGAGCGTGATGCCGGCCGCGGTGTCGTAGGTGGGACGCTCCTGGCGCTTCGCGTCCTCGCTGACGAGCGATGCGCTGCGGGCCGGCAGGACGCCGCCCTCACGGGTCAGGAACTGCTGCGCCGTCTCGCTCGACATCCAGCGCGCGAAGGTCAGTGCCGCCGCGGGCTCCTGCGTGTGCGGGTTGATGTAGTTCCCCCACCCGCCGATCGTCGAGTGGTGCTCGTCCTGCCCGTCGAAGGTGGGACGGGCGGCGAGCCCGACCTTGCCCGCGACCTGGCTGTCCGGTCCGTTCGCGATCCCCCACGCGTACGACCAGTTGCGCAGGAACGCCGCGCGGCCGCCCGAGAAGGCGTCGTTCGTGTCCTGCTCCTGGTACGTCAGCGTGGCCCGGGGTGACGCACCCGACGTCACGAGGGAGCGCATGAACTCGAACGCGCGCTTGGTCTCGGAGCTCGTGGTCTCGGGCTTGGTCAGGTCGTCGTTGAGCAGCGAGCCCCCGGCGTCCGCAACGAACTCGGTGACGTTGCAGGTGAGGCCCTCGTAGACGTCGCCCTGGAACGCGAACCCGTAGCTGACGTCGCCGGTGTCGACGAGCTTCGCGGCGGTCTCGCGGACCTCCTCCCACGACCCCGGGACCTGCAGGGAGTGCTTGGCGAGCAGGTCCTTGCGGTACAGGAAGAACGACTCGTCGATGTAGAGCGGGAACATGTAGTACGTCCCGTCGACGCTCGCCGCCTGCCGCAGGCCCTCGGGGAACTGGTCGAAGAAGTCCGCCCCCACGAGCTCGTTCACCGGGGTGGCGAGCTTGTTCTTCGCGAACTGCCCGGGCCACGCGACGTCGCCGAGGTACACGTCCGGTGTGCTGCTGCCCGCCGCGATCTGGGTCGTCAGGCTCGTCCGGTTGGTGTCGGTGTCGCTCGGGGCACTGACGATCCGGACGCGGATGTTCGGGTGCTCCTTCTGGAACTCGGCGATGAGCCGTCGGCGCAGGTCACCGCCGTCCTTCGAGGCGACCTGGCCGGCCCACCAGCTGATCGTCGCCTCGCCCTCGGGCGGCTCGGTCGGCCAGTCCTGGACCAGCGTGCGCTCGGGGCGCGTGGAGCAACCCGCGAGGAGCAGCACCCCCGCTCCCCCGAGCAGGAACATCCTGCGGTCGATGGCCATCCGTCCTCCTCGACGTGTGGTGCTGCGAACCTGTGCAACCACACAACCAACGGACCCTGAGCGCCTGGTGGGTGGGGCGGCGCCTGCGCGGCCGCTGTCGCTGTCGCTGTCGCTGTCGCTGTCGCTGTCGCTGCCGCTGTCGCTAGCGCTGCCGCGAAAGCGACACCCTGCCGCGGAACGTCCGCAGGGATCTGTCGCTTTCGCGGGTGGCGATGTGGGGCCGCGGGGCGGCGGCCTGGAGGCCCGTGGCGGGGTCGACCCGCGCCTCCAGTCCGGCAGGTGGTCGCGAAGGCGACAGAGAGCGCGCAGGTGCCCCGTCGGTGCTGCGAGAGCGACAGTGTGCCGCGAACCGTTCGCGGAGATCTGTCGCTTTCGCGGATGAGGCCAGCGGATGGGGCGGCGGGGGTCAGGCGGGGGCGGGAGCCGTGGACTCCGCGGACCGGAGCGTGCACGGCAGCAGGAAGTGCGGCAGGTCGTCGGACGTGCCGTCGAGCTGCTCGATCAGGGCGTCGGCGGCTCGGATCCCGAGCTCCTGACCGGGGGCGACCATCGTGGACAACCGCGGGTAGTGCTGGTCGGCGTTCGCCTCGGACGACGCGATGCTCAGGACGGAGACGTCCTCGGGGACCCGCCGTCCGGCGGTGTACAGCCCGACCAGCACACCGGCCGTGGAGTCGTCCTTCATCACGAGGACCGCGGTGACGTCGGGGTCGGCCGCGAGCAGGTCGCTCGTGGCCTGCCGCCCGCCGTCGCTGCCCGGCCCCGCGGTGACGACCGCTCCGGCCAGGCCGCGCTCGACGACGGCGCGCCGGAACGTCGACTCGACGCGCAGGTGCGGTGCGTAGCCGGCCATCGGGGTGCCGTCGAGGTCCTCGAGCACGAGTCCGAACCGCCGGTGTCCGAGTGCCTCGAGGTGGTCGAGGCTGTCCTCGATGGTCGTCTCGAAGTCGATGTCGACGAAGGGCAGACCGCTGCTGTCGCGGGTCCGGCCGATCAGGGTGAACGGCACGCCGAGGTCGGTGAGGACCGCGACGCGGGGGTCGTCCATCCGCACCTCCATCAGGATGACGCCGTCCACGAGGCCGCCGGAGACGAGGTCGTCGAGGTCATCGCCGGCGGGGTCCACCGGCCAGAGCACGAGGTGGTACCCCCGCTCGGACGCGCGCTCCGCCGCACTCATGAAGAACTGCGAGGTGGTCGGGCTGAAGCGGTTGCCGG
This sequence comes from Curtobacterium sp. ABR8, assembly GCF_057812125.1. Lineage (NCBI taxonomy): Bacteria > Bacillati > Actinomycetota > Actinomycetes > Micrococcales > Microbacteriaceae > Curtobacterium > Curtobacterium sp. ABR8. Next base: position 980,455 of record NZ_CM173818.1, on the reverse strand, counting down.
TGGTCGGGAACAGCAGCGCGATGATCCGGGTCCGACGGCTCGCGAGCGCACGGGCGACGACGTTGCCGCGGAACTTCAGCTCGCGCATCGCGGTCTTCACCCGCGCGGTCGTACCGGGGGTCACGTACTTCGTCCCGTTCACCACGAAGGACACGGTGGCGATCGAGACCCCCGCCCGATCGGCGACCTGCTGCATCGTGGCCATACCGCCGATCCTAGCGCCCAGGATGTCAGAAAAGCGCTTTACAGGTGAAGCGCTTATCTGTTAGCTTCTCGCCCCAGGAGCACAGCGACGATGACGTCAGCGGCCTCGTCGATGCGTGCCTGCCCCAGCATCCGTCAAGAGAAGAGCTCTGCAATGAAGCACAAGTTCACTTCCCCGTCGCGCCGGACGCGCGCCCTCGTCGGCGCGGTCGCGGTCGTCGCCACGATCCCCCTGGTCCTCACCGGCTGCTCCGGTTCCGGATCGGCCTCGTCGGGCGGCAGCAAGGCCCTGACGATCGAGGACTACTACGACGCGAACTACAACCCGGTCTACAAGCAGTGCGCCAAGGAGGTCGGCGCGACGGTCACGATCAACCACGTCGCCGGCGCCGGCCTGATCTCGAAGGTGCTGCAGCAGGCATCCTCGAAGACGCTGCCCGACGTCCTCATGCTCGACAACCCCGACGTGCAGCAGATCGCGTCCTCGGGTGCCCTCTCCGACCTCAGCGACTACGGCCTGAGCGCCGAGGGCGACGTCCCCGGCGTCAAGGCGGCGAGCACCTACAAGGGCAAGCTCTACGGCCTGCAGTCGAACACGAACTCCATCGCGCTCTACTACAACAAGAAGCTGCTGGCGGACGCCGGAGTCCAGCCGCCCAAGACGTGGGACGAGCTCAAGGCCGCCGCGAAGAAGCTCACGAGCGGGTCCACCTACGGCTTCGCGATGAGCAACATCAACACGTACGAGGGCACCTGGCAGTTCCTGCCGTTCTTCTGGTCGAACGGCGGCGACGAGAAGGACATCGCCACGCCGGAGGCCACCCAGGCCCTGCAGCTCGTCGAGGACCTGCAGGACGACGGCTCGATGTCCAAGAGCTCGATCAACTGGGCCCAGGCGGACGTCAACAACCAGTTCCTGGCCGGCAAGGCCGCGATGATGATCAACGGCCCGTGGCAGCTGCCGGCGCTCAACGAGAAGAAGGGCCTCGAGTTCGACAGCGTGCCGATCCCGACGCGCACCGGCGAGGCCACGGTCGCACCGCTCGGCGGCGAGGCGTTCACCGTCCCGCAGACCGGCGACAAGGACAAGATGCAGCTCGCCGGCAAGTTCGTCGGCTGCCTCCACACGCAGAAGATGCAGAAGACCCTTTCCGAGGTGAGCGGCAACGTGCCGACGAACCTCGAGGCCGGCGCCGCCTGGGCGAAGGACCACCCGCAGGTCGCGTCCTTCGTGACCACGGTGCAGACCGCACGCGCGCGCACCGGTGAGCTCGGACCCGACTGGCCCAAGGCCGCCACGAAGATCTACACCGCCGTCCAGCTCGCCCTCACCGGCAAGGCCAGCCCCGAGGCAGCGCTCGAGCAGGCGCAGTCGCAGGAGCAGTAGTCAGTCGCACGAGCAGTGGGGAGCCGGCCGACCCGGTCGGCTCCCGCCGCGTGAGGAAAGGACCCCGGCGTGAGCGCCTCGACCCAGACACGACCACGGACGATCCCGTCCGTGACGACACCCCGACCCGGGCAGCGACGAGCCCGGTTCCGATCCGGCGTGACCCGATGGCTCTTCGTGGTGCCAGCGGCGGTCTTCGTGGCCGTCTTCTTCGGCTACCCGGTGGTGAAGAACGTCGTCATGTCCTTCCAGGACTACACGACGGCGACCTTCTTCACCGGCGAGGCCCCGTGGGTGGGACTCGCCAACTACATCTCGGTGTTCCAGAGCTCCGTCTTCACGACGAGCCTCGTGAACACCGCCCTGTTCACGGCGGGCTCGATCATCCTGCAGTTCGTCATCGGGCTGAGCCTCGCACTGTTCTTCCGCCGGCACTTCCCGCTGTCCGGCTTCCTGCGGGGGCTCCTGCTCCTGCCCTGGCTCCTGCCGCTCATCGCGTCGAGCGCGGTGTGGAAGTGGCTGCTCGACCAGGACAGCGGCGCGCTCAACCAGCTCCTCGGTGTGGTGGGCATCGCCCCGGTGCCGTGGCTGGTCAGCCCGAGCCTCGCGCTCATCGCCGTGATCGGCGTCAACGTCTGGCTCGGCATCCCGTTCAACACGACGATCCTGTACAGCGGTCTGCAGTCCGTGCCGCCGGAGCTGTACGAGGCCGGCTCGCTCGACGGTGCCACCGGGTTCAAGGCGTTCTGGTACATCACCTGGCCGAGCATCCGGTCGGTGGTCAGCGTCGTCGTCGTGCTCGGGGTCGTCTACACGTTGAAGGTCGTGGACATCATCCTCGGCCTGACCGGCGGCGGGCCGGCGAACTCGACCCAGACCCTCGCCACGAACGCGTACCACCAGTCGTTCATCAACTTCCAGTTCGGCATCGGAGCCGCGGTCAGCAACGTGCTCATCGTCGTCTCGTTCGTCTTCGCGATGGTCTACATCGCGATCTCCCGGAAGGCGGTCGACGAATGAGCGTCGGACTCGCGAACCAGACCGTCACCGCCACCCGCGCGATCACCACCAAGCGGAGCGCCCGGGCACCCCGGCCGCGCGGCTCCGTCAAGGGCCTCCCGTTCACGATCCTCGGCTGCGTGTTCCTCGCGATCATGGTGTTCCCCGTCTACTGGATGGTCAACACGAGCCTCCAGGCGACGTCCGGGGCCGCCACGGCGACGTGGTTCCCCTTCTCCCCGACCTTCGCCGGCTACGAGGCGGCGTTCGCCCAGCAGGGGCAGAACTTCCTGTCGAGCATGATCATCGGGCTCGGCACCGTCCTGCTGACGCTGGCCATCGCGACGCCCGCCGCGTACGGGCTCGCACGGTTCCGGATGCGCGGCGGGCGGGTGTTCCTGCTCGTGCTGCTCATCACCCAGATGATCCCGGCGATCGTCATCGCGAACGCGCTGTACACGCTGTTCAACAACATCGGGCTGCTCAACAGCTACGTCGGGCTGATCCTGGCCGACAGCGCGGTCCAGGTGCCCTTCGCGATCCTGCTGATGCGGGCCTTCATGGAGTCGATCCCGCCGAGCCTGGTCGAGGCGGCCCTGGTCGACGGCGCCAGCGACTTCCGGGCGTTCGTCTCGATCGTGGTCCCGATCAGCCGGAACGCGATCGTCACCGCCGCGCTCTTCACGTTCCTCGGCGCGTGGGGCGACTTCCTCATCGCACTGACCCTGACGTCGACGACCGCGGTGCGACCGATCACGCTCGGCATCTACAACTACATCGGGTCGAACGTCACCGACTGGGGGCCCGTCATGGCGACCTCGGTGCTGGCGTCCCTGCCCGCTGCCGTCCTGCTGATCTTCGCGCAGAAGTACATCTCCGCTGGTGCCCTCGGCGGTGCCGTCAAGTGACGGCCCCGGACCGACGCCACCACGCATCCCAGCCAGAAAGGCACACCATGACCACCACCCCGCTGCGCATCACCGTCTGGGGCGAGAACGTCCACGAACAGGTCGAGCAGCACGTCGCCGAGCGCTACCCCGACGGCATGCACGGCGCGATCGCCGACGGCATCCGCGAGAACCTCCCCGACGCCGTCGTCCGGACCGCCACCATGCAGGAGCCCGAGCACGGCCTGACCGACGAGGTCCTGGCCGCGACGGACGTCCTGACCTGGTGGGGGCACGCCGCGCACCAGGACGTCGACGACGCCGTGGTCGACCGGGTGCACAAGCACGTGCTGTCCGGCATGGGTCTGGTCGTCCTGCACTCCGGCCACTGGTCGAAGATCTTCGGCAAGCTGATGGGCACGACCTGCACCCTGCGGTGGCGGAGCGAGCACGACCAGGAACTCGTCTGGACCGTCAACCCGCAGCACCCGATCACCCGCGGTGTCCCGAACCCGATCGTCATCCCCGAGCAGGAGATGTACGGCGAGTACTTCGACGTGCCGACCCCCGACGAGCTCGTCTTCATCTCGGGCTTCACCGGCGGCGAGGTGTTCCGGAGCGGCATGACGTACCGCCGCGGCCTCGGGAGGATCTTCTACTTCTCCCCCGGCGACCAGGACTTCCCCGTGTACCACCACAAGGACGTCCGCCGCGTGATCGCGAACGCCACCGAGTGGGCGCGGCCGGAGCGCGAGCGGGAGATCCCGACGCTGCGCCGGTACGACCTCGGCGAGTACTTCGACGGCCAGCACTACCGCGGCCCGTTCGACGACGCACCGGTCGAGGAGCACGAAGGGGCACAGGCATGACCCTCCGCGTCGTGCAGGTCGGCGCCGGCGGCATGGGCCGCGCCTGGCTCGCCACCGTCGCGGCAGACCCGGACGTCGAGCTGGTCGGCATCGTCGACCTCGACCTCGACGCCGCCCGGGCCGGAGCCGCCGTCGCCGGCGACCCGACGATCCCCGTCGGCACCGACCTCACCGCCCTCGCCACCGAGACCGGTGCCGAGGCCGTCCTCGACATCACCGTCCCGGTCGCGCACCACCCCGTCACGCTCGAGGCCCTCCGCGCCGGACTCCCCGTCCTGGGCGAGAAGCCCGCGGCGCAGACGGTCGCCGAGGCGCTGTCGCTCGCGGCCGCCGCCGAGGCCACCGGCAAGCTGTTCATGGTGTCGCAGTCCCGGCGGTACAACGATCACCTCGTCGCCTTCCGGCAGCACGTCCGTGGACTCGGGGGCGTCGGCGGGCTGAGCACCCGCTTCGCCAAGGCCCCGCACTTCGGCGGCTTCCGCGAGGAGATGGACGACGTCCTCCTGCTCGACATGGCGATCCACGCGTTCGACTCCGCGCGCTACGTGCTCGAGCGGGACCCGGTGTCGGTGTACTGCGAGTCGTGGAACCCGTCGTGGTCCTGGTACCGGGGCGACGCCGCGGCCGCCGCGGTCTTCACGTTCGAGGACGACGTCCGCTACGTGTACGACGGCTCGTGGTGCGCTCCTGGTGCCGAGACCTCGTGGAACGGCGACTGGCGCGCCTCCGGACCCGCGGGCACGGCGCTGTGGGACGGCGACCACGACCCGTGGAGCGACCTCGACGGCACGCCGGGTGCACCGGACGCGGCCCCGAGCGTCGGCAACGAGATCGCCGGTGCACTCGCGTCCTTCGTCCGTGCGGTCCGCTCCGGCGAGCGTCCCGACGGCGAGGTGCACGGCAACGTGATGAGCCTCACGATGGTGGACGCCGCGATCGCGTCCGCCCGGACCGGCCGACGCATCGTCATCGACGAGGTCCTCGAGCAGGCGCACGCCACGGCGCTCGAGGTCGAGCAGGACGAAGGCATCCGCGAGCGGCTCGCGTCGTGGGGGTCCGTGCGCAGCGCACTCGCGACCGGGTCACCGGACACGGCGGCGCTCGGCTGAGCGACGTCGGCGGTCCGGGAGGCGCGGTGAGGGTCCCGACGCGACCGTCGCGGCGGGCGCGGTGCGGGTCGGACCCGCACCGCGCCTCCCGTCCGTCCGTCCGTCCGTCGTGCGCACCGGGGACGACCCGTCACCGTTACGGTGGCCGTGTGCGTGGGCAACGGTCGTCGGACACCCCAGCGGCGGGGAACCCGCTGCTGCTCGTCGCGGCCGACCCCCGTCGTCGCACCGGACGGACGCCGTGGGGCCGGGTCCTCGTCGGTGTCGTGATCGCCGCCCTCATCGGGGGCGCGGCGGTCGCCACGGCGGGCACGCTCGTCTCGCAGCGCATCGCGGAGGGCTTCGCCGTCCGTGACGCGACGTCGGACACCGCCGCACTGGCGCGGGTCGTCGTCGAGCCGGCCCTGGTGGACGCGATCGCCGATCCCGACGCTCCCGAGTCCGAACGGGTCGCAGCGCGCGCACGGCTGACCGACGCGGTCACCGGCGAGCTGCGGGCGGGCTCCGCGGTCCGGATGAAGCTCTGGGCGGCGGACGGGACGGTCCTGTGGTCCGACGAACCGCGGCTCGTCGGCGAACGGTTCCCGCTGGGCGACGAGGACCTCGAGGCGCTCGACACCGACCGGTCCGACGCCGAGGTGTCCGACCTCACCGAGCCCGAGAACCGCTACGAGCGCGGGCACGGGCCCCTGCTCGAGGCGTACCAGGCCGTCCACACCCCGTCCGGCCAGGCCCTGCTGTTCGAGGCGTACGAGCGGTACGACGACGTGGTTGCCCGGGCCGCCGCCCTCCGCGGGGCGTTCGCCGCGCTCGCGTTCGGGACGGTCGCCGTCGTGCTCGCGCTGCTCGTGCCCCTGCTGCTCTGGCTGCTCCTCCGGATCCGGTCCGGGCAGCGCGCTCGGGAGCGCCTGCTCGGTCGTGCGCTCGACGCCGAGGCCGCCGAGCGCCGACGGATGGCGGCCGACCTGCACGACGGCCCGGTGCAGGACATCGCGGGCCTCGCCCTGTCGCTCGGGGCGGACCCCGCCACGACGGACGCCGCGGCCGCGCTCCGTCGGGCGGTGTCCTCGCTCCGCGGCTCGATGTCCGCGATCCGCCCCGCGGCGCCCGAGCGGGACGGCCTCGGCGCGGCGCTCGACGACGTGTGCGCACGGGCCCGCGCCGCCGGGCTCACCACGAGCGTCCACGTGCCGGAGTCGGTCGACGCATCGCCGGCAGCCCTGCTCGCCGTCGTGCGGTTCGTCCGCGAGGCGGTCGCCAACGTCGTGACGCACGCACACGCGTCGGTCGTCGACGTGCAGGTCGGTACCACCGGGCCCGACCCGAGCGCTGACGCGGCTGCGGACCGCGGGCTCGTCGTCACCGTGACGGACGACGGAGTCGGGTTCGAAGCGGCGCGCGCCACGGACCAGGACCGTCCGAGGCACCTCGGCACGACGCTCCTGCGCGAGATCGCCGAGGACACCGGCGGCTCCCTCGAACTCGACACCGCGCCCGGCGCCGGAACCACCTGGCGGCTGACCGTGCCGGTCGACACCGAGGCACTGCGGTGAGGGTCCTCGTCGTCGACGACCACGCCCTCGTCCGGAGCGGGCTGGGCGCCGTGCTCGCGGCGACGGACGACTGCGAGGTCGTCGGCGAGGCCGCCACGGGTGAGGAGGGCGTCGCCCTCGCGCGGGAGCTCCACCCGGACGTCGTCGTGATGGACCTGTCGATGCCCGGTGCCGGCGGGGTCGCGGCCACGGCGACGCTGCGGTCGGCGATGCCCGACGTCCGGGTGCTCGTCCTCACCACGTTCGCCGACGACGGGCGGGTCCGCGCTGCCCTCGCGGCCGGGGCGACCGGGTACCTGCTCAAGGACGCGGCCCCGGACGAGGTCGTCCGCGCCGTCCGCGCAGCAGCCCGCGACGAGACACCGATCGACCCTCGGGTCGCCCGGGCCTTGCTCCCCGGGGGCACGGCGGACACGAGCACCGACGTCCGGCTGCCGCCACGCGAACGCGACGTCCTCGTCCGGATCGCCCGGGGTCTGTCGAACCGGCAGATCGCCACCGAACTCGGGATCGCCGAACGCACTGTGAAGGTCCACGCCGGCAGCCTCTTCCGGCGCATCGGGGTGGCCGACCGCACGAGCGCGGCGCTCTGGGGCAGGGACCACGGGTACTAGTACCAAGGTCCGATGGTGCGGTCCCGATCGGGCGGCGACGATCGGTGTCGAGGGGTACGCACCCCAGCACACCAGGAGGCACACCATGTCCAGCACGCACCAGCGCCACGGACGGCGCATCGGCATCGTCGCCGCGGTCACGGCCGGCGTCGTCGCCGCGGTCGCACTCGCCGGGGTGGCCCCCGCGAACGCGTCCGGCAAGACCTCGACCGGCGGCGACTACGCCGTCACCGTGAACGGCACCACCACCAACCCCGCGGTCGGGAAGGACGTCAAGCTCAAGGACGTCGCCGTCTCGGGCACCATCGCGGTCCGCGGCGAGCACAACGGGTTCGACATCCGCATCGCCGACCTCGGCGTGTACGACTACACGCTCACCGGCGCGCCCGACACCCAGCGGATGGTGACGAAGCCCACCGTAGTGTTCGCGTCGAAGGTCCCCTCGCTGACCGCCGCGCAGCTCGCCAGCACGAAGCTGTCCTCGCTCGAGGTCAAGGACGACACCCTCGTCGCGATCTTCGCCACCGGTGCCGGCAAGCTCAAGGTCCAGGCGAAGGACGGCGCGCAGGGCGGTGTCTTCCAGATGGAGACCGAGTTCGCCCAGCCGGTGACGTTCACGCACACGCTCGGCGCCGGGCTCTTCTACTTCACCAACCCGTACACCGGGAAGATCAACTTCGGCGACGGCACCCCAGCGGTGGCCTCCGGGAGCGGCGCGCACCAGATGCTGCTCGGCAAGGACAGCCCGCAGGTCGCGACGAAGACCTCGCAGACCGCGACCACCACGACGTGGACCGTCCAGCCCGGCGGCCGCATGGGCGGGGTGCTCGGCGAGGACGCCGTGGAGCTCTCGCAGGGTGCGACGAACTGCACGAGCCAGTGCCAGGCGCAGAACCAGGTCCGTGGCTCCCTGCCGGTGCCGCCGGACCCGGTGGACCCGCAGCCGCTGGTGGTCGCGGTCCGCTGACGCGGACGGAGATCGCGGGAAGCACGGCAGGCGCCAGACCATCCGGACGACACTCATCGTGGCGCTTGCCGCAGCTGCGACGGTCGGCCTGGCGCCGCCAGCCCCCTCGGGTCCCGCTGCCGGACGGTTGATGTACGCGTGGAACGAGGACGCCTCGCAGGTGTTCCGGACGACCTCGGACAGCGCGGGCCAGTACCGGTTCGTCGGGTCGAGCACCGGGAAGCACCGCATCGAGGCGTACGCCAGCGGCACGGCGTCGCCCGCCGTCTGGAAGACCCGGGTCCACCAGCAGCGCGGGACCCTCCCGGCGTCGCGCTGGGTGCTCGCGCACCGACGGGCGCACCGCGGCCGCTACTCGCCGGCGAGTCGCTCGAGCACGCGGCGAGCGGCGGAGGACATCTCGGGGCGGACGCCGAGGCGCTCCAGGTACTCCGACACGGCCTGCATCTCGTGCGCCCGTCGCACGGCGTGCTTCCGGCTGCCCGACTCGTACCGCTCGATCTTCGCGTCCGCGTCCCCGGAGAGCTGCGCCGCGATCTGCGCGTGCACCCAGTCCTCGCACCCCGCGGCGCGTCCGGCCTCGAGCGCCTCGACGACGACGGTCGCCAGGCTCTTCATGAGCACGCTCCGGAGCAGCTTCCGGGAGGTCGCGGTCCCCGCCGGGCCCTCGACGTACTCGACCTCGGACCCCAGCGCGGCGAGCAGCTCCCCGACGACGTCCGCAGCACCGCCCGACACGATCGTCTCCGTCGCGGCCCCCTTGAGCGGCACCGGTCCGAGGATCGCGACGTCCGCGAAGCGACCTCCGGCTGCGACGATGCCGTCCTCGGCGGCGAGCATGTCCTCGGGCGAGGCGGTCGTGAAGTCCGCGTAGACCGCTCCGGGGGTGATCGCCCCCGCAGCGGCCTCCGCGATCGACCGGCTGAGTGCGGCTCCGGTCAGGACGATCGTCACCTCGCTCGCGGCGACGACCTCCTCGACCGAAGCGAGCCGCTCGACGCCGCTCGGTGCCGGCGTCGGAGCGGGGTCGAACCCGCGGACGCGGTGGCCGGCGGCGACGACGGCCGCCGCGTAGACGGCTCCGGCCTCGCCGAGGCCGATGAACCCGACTCGCATGGTGTTCCTCTCCTGCGAGCCGTGGCTCGCGTCCTACCGACCGACCGCCTGCGCGGCCCGACGGATCTCCGGGACCAGTGCCTCCAGTCCCGCTCTGTCGTTGTGTTCTGCCGGTCCGGACGCCGACACGGATCCGATCACGGCTCCGTGCTGGTCGAACACCGGCGCGCTGACCGCGGCGACCGCGACGTCACGCTCTGCGATGGAGACGTGGAAGCCGTTCCGGTGGATCTCGTCGAGCGACGAGCGCAGCTCGTCGACGCTCACCGTGCGTCCGTTGCCGTCCGTCGTGTCGCCGTGGTTCGCGAGGATGTCGTCCTGTTCCGCCGGCGAGGTGAAGGCGAGGATCGTCTTGCCGGCGCCGACCACCAACGGCAGCCGCCGACCGACCGGCAGCTGGTAGCGGAGGGGGTCCCGACCGTCCACCCGTGCGGTCAGGATGCGCTCCTGCCCGGTCCGGACGTAGAGCGACGTGGTCAGGTGCGTCGAGTCGGCGAGCTGCTGGAGCACTGCGCGTGCGTGGGTCGTCAGTGGGTCCCCGACGAGGTAGCCGTGCGCCAGACCGAGCGCCCCCGCTCCGAGCCGGTACTCTCCGCCCTCCTGCTGCACGAGGCCACGGCGCTGCAGCACCCCGACGATCCGCAGGGCGGTCGCGGCGTGCAAGCCGGTGCCCCGGCTCAGGTCGACCAGGCGCAGCGGACGGTCGCTCCGTTCCAGCAGTTCGAGCACGTCGAGCGCGCGTTCGACGCTGCGGACCGTCGGCTGGGTGGTGTGCCCGTCGGTTGCCATGACGCCATTGTGGCGGACCGCCCTGCTGGACCGTCACACGGACCTCGCCGAGGCGACGATCTCGTTCCGGATCCGCGTCTCGTCGGCGTGCTTGGCCTCCGCGCGGCCCAGCACCGCGGCCGCTTCGGCTGCCGGCACCACCGCGACACCGTCCCCGTCGGCGACGATGACGTCGCCGGGGTGGACGACGACACCGCCGATCGCCACCGGGACCCCGACGCGGAAGGGGCCGTTCCGGTAGGGACCGGCTGGTGTGACTGCGCGGGCGAACACCGGGAAGCCGAGTTCCTCGAGGTCGTCGACGTCACGGACGGCGCCGTCGATGACGAGTCCGACGCAGCCCCGTGCGCGGAGACGCTCGGCGATGAGCTCGCCGACCAGGGCTCGGTCGCGGACACCGTGGCCGTTCACCACGAGCACGTCACCGGGACGGAGGGTGTCGATCGCTTCGTGGACGCCGGCGTTGTCGCCACCCGCGACCTCGACGGTCCGGGCGGTGCCTGCGGTCCGCGCTCCGCGCCAGACGGCTCCGATCTCGGCTTCGACGACCCCGAGGCGCTGCATGGCGTCGCCGATGTTCGCGACCGGGAGGGCGCCGAGTCGCTGGACGACGTCCGGGGTCACGGGCTGGTGGGTGTGCTCGGTCATTCGTTCGACTTCCATCCGTGTGCGTAGGCGAGGAGCAGGGTCCAGATCCCGAGGGCGCCACCGACACCGAACGTCCACGGAGCGAGGACGGAGACAGCGCCGGAGACGAGCGCGGCGTTCAGGACCAGGACGCCCACGAGCTGCAGCAGCACCATGACGGTGCCGAGCGCGAGCATCGAGACGAGCAGGACGACGAACACCGTCGTCATGCCGGCGGCCATTCGCTGCCGGGTCGGACCCATCGTGGGTCCCGTGGAGTCTGCCAAGGTGCAGTCCTTCCGATCGGTGGGGCCGGGCTCAGTGCGGGACGGGCAGCCAGCCCGGCCCGATGAGGGCGGCGATGAGCAGGATCGGGATCACGTACAGGACGACCAGCGGGACGAAGGTCTTCACCGGGTTCACCCCCGCGATCCCGGTCGCGATGTAGATGGCCGAGGCCCCGGGCGGTGAGGCACCTTCGGTCGATGCAGCCACCAGCACGACGCACGCGGCGAGCACGGGGTCGACCCCGGCGACGACGAGGACGCTGAAGCCGATGCCGCCGATCGTGGCGATGGTCGCGGTCGAGCTGAGCGGTCCGGCGACCAGCACGACCATGACGGCGACGATGACGCTCATCACGACCGGCGAGGCGTCCAGCCCGTTGAGCACGGCGGCGAGCTGGTCCGCGAGTCCGAGCTCGGTCAGCACAGCGCCACCCGCGAAGGCGAAGACGAGCGTCGCGCCGATGTCGCGGTACCGCGGCGCGGTCTTCGCGACGAAGTCGTACCAGCCGCGGGCGCCCTTCGGCAGCTTCTTCCGACCGAGGAGCAGGGCCAGCAGCCCGAGGAGCACGGGGATCCAGACGACGATGCTGATCGTGTCCGCGGCTTCCTCACCGAGGGCACCGGTCACGAACGCTCCGCTCGGACCGAGGGTCACGAAGACCGGGACGAGGATGCCGAGGAACACGAGCAGCGACGTCCACCCGTGTCGGAAGGACTGGCGGAAGGGACGGATGTCCGCAGCCGGGACACGCTGGATGCGGTGCCGACGGACGAAGTACGCGATGACGATCAGGCGCCACAGCACGCACCATGCGGCAGCGACGAACATCGCGGGCAGGAGCTCGCCGACCGTGACGAGCGGCGCGACGGTCGCGGTGCCGATGAGGATGAAGAACGAGGCGCTCGGCGGGATCACCGTGCCGTTGCCGGCGTTCCCCGCGACGACGGTGGCAGCGACCGGCGCAGGCCACTGCGAGCGCTTCATCCACGGGATGGTGACGGTGCCGAGGGTCGCCGCGTTCGCGGATCCGGAGTGCGCCACCGATCCGAACAGCGCCGAGCCGACGGTCGCGACGTACCCGGCGCCACCGGGGAGCCGGCCGAGCATCGAGTTGAGGATCTCCACCTGCCGGTCGATCACGCCGGTCGACGCCAGCAGGAACCCGATGAACGTGAAGGCCAACGCGGCGAACACGATCTCCTCGTTGAAGGCGTCCTGCAACCCGACCACGAGCAGCTCGAGGAACCGCGTCCCGCCGAACGCGCAGACGACGAGGAAGCCGACGACCATGCCCTCGCCGATGCCACGGCGGAGCGCGACGCTCCAGACGAAGATCGTGCCGATGTAGGCGATCAACGCCCAGACGGCCAAACCCATGTGCGACTCACTCTCCGTTGAGGGTCATTTCACCTGATGCAACTTGTTTGCATCTGTTGAAAGAGCAAAGCAGGCTGGGGCGACTGCGTCAAGGGGGCGCGGCGACGGAGGGACCGGGCACACCGCGTCCACGAAGATCCGGGGGTGAGGAGACGAGACTGCGCCATTGCTCGCGGTGTCACGGTCTGCCAGCGTTGGGACATGGGCGACGACGTGACCACACTGCGTCGCGTGCCAGGCCTCCTCCCCTACTGGTCGGCTGCGACCGTCTCGTCGTTCGGATCAGCCGTGAGCGCGGTCGCCGTACCGGTCCTCGTCGTGACGGTGCTGCACGCCGGCCCGTTCGAGCTCGGACTGGTGAACGCTGCCCAGTTCCTCCCGTACGCAGTGTTCGGTCTTGCCCTCACGGTCCTGACCGGGGACAGCTCCGCGCTGCTCGCGTTCGCTCGAGAAGACTCCACCGGACACGAGGGTGACCGTGAGCGCTGACTGTTCAGCGGGTTCGACGGGTGGGGTGGAGCGGTGCCGGATGCAGCGCCGCGCTGCGTCTGGGGCCGGGTCGCGCCGCAGATCGGCGCTGGTCCTCCGGCGACGTTCGTCAGCCGGACGCCCTCGCGGACGAAGCGATGGCGATCAGGTCGGACACCACCTCGTGCAGCGGTCGAGCAGCGTCGAGGACAGCACCAGCCTCGGGCGTTCCGCAGCGCGCGGTCACCCCGGCCAGGACTCCCACGACCACGACCCGTCCGCGCGCCGGTGGTAGGCGAGCCGGCTGCTCGCCGCGTCCGTCGCCCCGCGCCAGAACACCATCCGCACCGGTGTGAGTGCGAACCCCGCCCACGTGCTCGGCGGCTCGAGGTCCGTACCGGCCCGTTCGCGGCCGAACGCCGCCCAGGCCTCCCGGCGCCGGGCCGGTGTGTCCGCGGCGGACGCGTGGTCGTTGACCCACGCGAGCACCTGCAGGTACGGCGTCCTGGCCGCGTAGGCCGCACGGGCCTCGTGGTCGGAGACGGGCGCCACGTCGCCGACCACGACGAGCTGTCGCGCGGCCTCGGGCCAGTGCAGGGTCACCGCGGCACGGGGCACCGCCGCGAGTTCGGCGGCCTTCCGGCTGCGCGAGTCGGTGTGGAAGTGCAGGCGCTCCCCGTCGAACAGGGAGAGCAGGACCGTCCGGGCGTCGGGGTAGCCGTCGAGCCCGACGGTCGAGAGGGTCATGGTCGGACCCGGGGCGTCGGCCGCGGCGGGGAGCCACGACGCCGCGAGGGTCAACGGGTCCGTCGGCACGGACGCGTCGTCCACGGCGGCCGCCGGGGCGGGCGTGCCCGGGTCGGACACGCCCGCCCCGCGCGGCACCGTCACGAGACCGCAGCGTCGGCGGGGCGGGCCACCGCCGGACGGCTCACCGCCGGGTCGAACCGTGCGATCTCGTGCAGCGACGTCACGGCCTCGGCGACGGAGTGCTCCCAGAGGACGGCACCGTACGACGCCGTCGCCCGGCTGGCATCGCCGACGACCCCGGGCGTCCCGAAGTCGTCGGACAGCCACCCGAACGACACCGGGCCGCCGTTGAACGCGATCTTCTCGAAGCCGGCGATGTGCTCCGGCACCCAGCGTTCCGCGAGCGACATGTCGACCAGGTCGGGGCGCAGGTGCAGGATCATCGACGTCTCCGCCGCGCCGCCGTGGATCCCCAGTCCGAGCTCGTCCGCGTCCTCGCCGTCCGGGCCGGGGACGCGGGCGAGGGTCGGCATGAGGAAGGTCTTCAACCCGTAGCGCTTCCGGATCTCACGCAGGGCGACCTGCAGCAGGGCGACGTTGCCGCCGTGCCCGTTGGCGAACACCAGGGTGCCGGCACCGGTGAGGGCGACCGCGCGGCCGATCTGCACGGCGATGTCGAACATCGTGTCGCTGTCGAGCCACACCGTGCCGGGCGCCCAGCTGTGCTCGTCGGACTTCGTGAACGACAGCGTCGGGAGCTGCCAGACGTCCAGCCCCTCGGCGGCGGCCTGCTCGACCGCCGCCCCGCCGATGTGCTCGGCGAGCAGGTGGTCGGTCAGGAGCGGCAGGTGCGGGCCGTGGTGCTCGACGGCGCCGGTGGGCTGCACGACGATCGTGTCCGGCCCGAAGCCCGCCGCGACGGCCGGACCGGACAGTTCCGCGAGCCGACGGGAGCGGACTGTGCCGACGCCGGCGCTCACTTGCCGAACCCCGGGACGACGGGCTGCGCGGACGCGGTGGAACCACCGCTGACCACGAGCGACGGGTCGATGACGTGCCCGGGGTTGAGCAGCCCCGCGGGGTCGGTGCGCTGCTTCAGCGCCACGAGCTCCTCGACGCCGTGGTCGACGTAGTACTGGTGCGGGCTGTGCACCCGGACGCCGAGTTCGCGGAGCACCGGGTAGCCGGCGTAGACGTCCTCCGCTCCGGTGTACGGCGCGGTGAGCATCCCGATCGGTCCGACGTGCGCGGCCTCGATGTGGAGCATGCCACCGGGGTAGACGGCCTCGACCTCGGCGATCCGGTCGATGAGCGCCTCGCCGCCGACCTCGACGTGGAAGTACTCGGTGTCGCTCGTGTTCCGCTTCAGCCACCAGATCGGGTGGTTGTACGACAGCATCGACACCTTCGTGGTCTGCTGCAGCCCCTCGCGGACGTCCAGCACCGCACCGCCGGCGGCTTCGATACGTGCCCGGGCCTCGTCGAGCACGACGTCGTCGATGATCGCTCGCAGGCTCGCACGGTCGTCGGGGACGGCCAGGTCGGACGGCAGCGTCGCGGCGATCTCGGCGCGGTCGGCGCTCACGAGCCGCGGCACCGGGTCGAGTCCGCGCAGCGTGCGGACGGCGACGAGCGCGTCCTCGAAGGTGGGGAACGCCGCGTAGACGGCTCGCCACTCCTGCAGCGGCTCGAGCCGGACGGTGGCGCGGGCGATGACGCCCGCGGTGCCGTAGGTGTGCACGAACGGCTGCGCCTCGTCGCCCTCGACGTGCAGCAGTTCGTCGGCGCCGGGGAGCGCGACGTCGAGCGCCGTGACGAAGCCCTGCCAGTTCGACCCGTGCGCGATCGACCCGGTGCCGCCGGAACCGCCGGACAGGAAGCCGCCGATGGTCGACTGCGCGGTGGACGGGTACATCCAGAGCTGCTGGCCCGTGGCGGCGGCCGCCTGCTCCAGGGCGACCATGGACGCGCCGGCCTCGGCGGTGATCCAGCCGTCGCCGACCTCGACGACGGCGCGTGCCCGCGACGTGTCGAGGACCAGGCCGCCGTGCAGTGGGATGCCCTGGCCGTAGTTGCCGGTGCCCTTCCCGCGGGTGGTGACGGGGACGCCGTGCCGGACCGCGGCCTGCAGGGTGGCGGCGATGTCGTCGGCGCTGGCCGGCGACGCGACGAGGTCGGCGAGGCCGAGGGGCAGCTGCTCGCTGAGGATGGGACTCATGGTGGCCTCGTCGACGGAGGCGCGGGCCCGCGTGCGTTCGTCGGCGCTCACGCCGCGCTCGCCGAGCAGTGCGACGAGCTCGGCGCGCAGCGCCTCGACGGAGGTGGGGGTGACGGTGGTCATGCTCACTCCTGGTGGGTGGGTGGTGCGGGGACGACGGACGGGGGCGCGGGGCGGCGTGGCACCGCGCCTCCCGTCCGCTTGTTGGCCGGCTCCCGTTCGACGGGAGCCGACCGGTGTCAGGAACCCAGACCGATGGACTCGTCGAGGAACTCGTTCGTGTACAGGTCGGAGGGCTTCAGGCCGCTCTTGACGTCACCGGTGTCGGCGAAGACGGGCGTCGCCTTCGCGATGAAGTCCTCCATGCGCTGCTCGTCCATCGACCCGATGTAGCCGTCGGTGTCCTTCGCGAGGCCGAGCTCCACCATCTGGGACGCGGCGAACGCGCCGACCTTCGAGTCGTAGGTCCAGCCGTTGTTGTACTGCTGCACCAGCTTCGTGATGAGGTCGTTCGTGGCCCCCGGGGACTTCAGGTAGTCCACGTCGGCCTGCTGCATCACCGGCACGAGCTTCTGCAGGCACGGCTCGAGCTTCTCCAGGTCACCGGTGCGGACCGACATCGCCTCGGGGTAGGGGTTCCACCCCGTGCTCGAGACGAGCGCGTAGTCGACCTTCTTGCCCCAGGCCGCGACCTGGTTCTGGTAGATGTACGGCTCGGCGGTCGCGAAGCCCTGCTGGGCGTCCTTGCCGCCCGCGGACACGAACTTCGACGGGGTGCCGTCGTAGCTGCCGTCGAGGACCTTCTTCGGCAGGATGCCGGACTGCTCGAGGTAGGTCATGTACGCGGCACCGCTGAAGTAGCGGACGACACCGCCGTCCTTCTCGAGGGCCTTGCCGAGGCTCTTGATGCTGTCGACCTCCGGGTACGTCTTCGGGTCCCACATGATCGACATCGGGGACTGGTCGTTCTCGGCGAACACCGCCGTGGTGGGCAGCTTGCCGGAGAACTGCACCTGCTCGTCCGTGGACATGTACCCGAGGGTGATGTCCTTGTCCTGGTACATCTGCGACGCGACCTTGGTGTACCCGATCGCCGGGCCGCCGGCACGGATCTCGAGCTTGACGCCGGTGCTCTTGCCGTTGGCGTAGAGGTCGCCGGTGACGGTCTTGCCGGAGGAGTCGATCACCGGGTCCGGGCCGAGCATCTGGTAGAGGTGGCCGTGCTCGCCCTCGGGGTTCCAGTCGGTCTGGACGACGACGGTCGCGGGGCACGCGTCGGAGAGGTCGACCTTCGGCCCGGAGGCGGTCGACGAGGTCGCGGCGGTCGTCCCGGTGCTGCCGGACGACCCCGCGGCACAGCCGGTGAGGGCGATGGCGGTGGCGGCGAGGGCGGCGGTGGCGACGCCGAGGCGGGAGGTGGTGCGCATGGAGGCTCCGTTCGTGGTGCGGGTCTCGTGGTGCTGTGGTGGGAAGGGGTGGTGTGGTTCGTCGGGGGGTCAGCTGAAGTCGTGCCAGCGGCCGACGGCCAGCCGGCCGATCAGGCCGAACACGAGGAAGACGGCGACGCCGTAGAGCGAGGCGATCAGGATGGTCGCGTACAGCTCGGGGCCCATCAGGCGCGATGCGGTCACCTGGATGAGGACGCCGAGACCGGGGTTGCCGCGCTGGAAGAACTGGTCGCCGACGATCGCCCCGATGACGCTCAGCCCGGCGGAGGTGCGCAGGCCGACGAAGATCGACGGCAGCGCGGCGGGGAACTGCAGCTTGACGAGCTGGGCGAACCGGCCGGCGCGCTGCAGCTGGAACAGCTCACGCTGCGCGCGGTCGGCGGACTGCAGGCCGAACAGCGTGTTCGACACCATCGGGAACAGCGCGATCATCACGGTGACGATCACGCGGCTGACGAACTCGTAGCCGAACAGGGCGCCGATGAGCGGCACGAGGGCGAGGATCGGGACGCACTGCAGCACCACGGCGTACGGGTAGAGCGAGTTCTCGAGCCACTTCGCCTGCGCCATCGCCATCGCCCAGACGACGCCGATCACGATCGCGAAGCCGAGGCCGGTGAGCGAGACGACGGTGGTGCGTCCGAGCGCGGACCAGAGGTCGGAGCCGAACGTGGACGGCGACCCGTCCGGCAGGGTCGGCGCGACGATCGCCTTCGCCACGAGGTGCGGGTACGGCACGAGGAAGGCCAGGCCGCGGACGTGGTCGTAGTACGCGGCTGCCGCGTACCAGATGCCGACGAGCACGGCGAGGACGACGACGGGCTGCCACCAGGCGATGCCGCGGCGAGCCCGAGGAGCGGCACGACGGGCGGCGGCCCGGACCGCGCGGGTCTCGGCGGCCTCCTGCAGGGTGACCATCAGCGGTGTCCTTCCCGGAGCGCGTGCGAGACCTCGCCGACCAGTTCGGCGAACTCGGGTGTGAAGCGGATGTCGGGGTCGCGGGGCATCGGGAACGGCACGTCGAACCGGCCGACGATGCTGCCGGGGCGTCCGGACATCACGATCACCTCGGTGGAGAGGTACACGGCCTCGGACACGGAGTGCGTGATGAAGAGCCCGGCGAACTGCTGTTCGACGAACAGCCGGAGGAGCTCGTCGTTGAGGCGTTCGCGGGTGATCTCGTCGAGGGCGCCGAACGGCTCGTCGAACAGGAAGAGCTCCGGGTCGAGGGTGAGCGACCGGGCGAGCGAGACCCGCATCCGCATGCCGCCGGACAGCTGCTTCGGCAGGTTCGTCTCGAAGCCGTTCAGGCCGACGAGGTCGATGGCGTGGGCGGCCTTGGCGGCCCGCTCGCCCTTCGACACGTGTCCGAGCTCGGCGAGCAGTTCGACGTTGCCCTGCACGGTGCGCCAGGGCAGGAGCGTGGCGTCCTGGAAGACGTAGCCGATGCGGTCGGCCGCGACACCGGCCGACCCGTCCGACGCGGTCTCGAGGCCGGAGGCGATGCGGAGCAGCGTGGACTTGCCGCAGCCGGACGGGCCGACGACCGAGACGAACTGGCCACGGTCCACGGTGAGGTCGACGCCCTGCAGGGCGATGGTGCCGTTCGGGAAGGTCATCTCGACGTTGCGGAAGTCGAGCAGCGTGTCCGTCGTGGCGACGGGTGGCGGGGCGGTGGTGGTCACGATCACCTCGGGTTCTCGGTGCGGGCGGGCGGTGGGGTCAGGCGGGGACGGCGGCCGCGGCCGGTGCGGCGACGGTCCGTCGCACCTCGGTGCGGGCGACGAGTCGCCCGCGGGACAGGACGATGCGGTCGGCGGGGGCGTTCGCGACGGCGTCGGTGACGCTCGTCGCGGCCACGGCGAGCAGGTCGGCGCGCCGCCCGGGGACGGGACCGGCGACCGGGAGGCCCATCACGCTCCGGGCGGTGTCGCTCACCATCGCGTACGCCTGGTCCGGCGTGACGTGGCCGGCGGAGACGAGCAGCGATGCGGTCTCGAAGGCATCGCTCCGGCCGACCGGGTTGAAGGGGTCGCGGACGTTGTCCGCGCCTGCGGCGACGCGGACGCCGGCGTCGAGGAGCGCGTGGATGGCGGTCAGTCCCCGCGGCGTGGCGACCGGGTGCTGCCAGCCCTGCAGGTACAGGTTCGTGATCGGGAGCGTGATCACCCCGAGGTCGGCTGCGGCCACGTCGGCGACGACCTCGGCGAGTCGCTCCGGCCCCAGGGTGCCGAGCCGGACGCAGTGCCCGGCGGAGTACTGCCGGTCCCGCCGCAGCGAGCGGGACGCCCGGGCGTAGTGGTCGAGGGTCACCGGACCGTCGAGGCTCTCGTCGGCGTGCAGGTCGACCCCGATGCCCCGTCGGCGGGCGATGGCGAGGAGTCGGTCGACGTCGGCGAGGGGGTCCTCGGCGAGGTGCGGTGCGCCGCCGACCAGGTCCACGCCGAGGTCGAGCACCGCCTCGACGTGCTCGTCGGGGGCGAGCGGGCCGGCGAGGGCGACGAGCTCGATGTCCATCAGGCCGGCGAGTTCGTCGCGGACCTGCACGAGGGCACGGGCGCCGCGCAGGGCCTGCTCCGTGGTGGCGGGCCGGTCGGCCGCGCTGTGCCGGCCGCTGAGCACGTCGACGTGGCTCCGGACGGCCGTGGTGCCGGCGGCGAGCAGCGTGAGGGCGGCGGTCCGGGCACGGTCGGCGATGTCCTCGACGGTCATGGTCGTCGCGTGCGCGGTCCACGAGGCGATCGCGGCGCCGAGGTCCCCGAGCGGAGGCCGGATGGCGTCGGCGCTGAGGGCCTTGTCGAGGTGGGCGTGCGGTTCTGCCGGCGCGGTCAGGAGCAGCCGGTCGCCGAGGTCGATCGTCTCCTCCGCCGGGGCCGCGAGGGTGCCGGCCGGGGCCACGGTCGAGACGGTCGCGCCGTCGATCGCGACGTCGACCGAGCGGCCGTCCGGCAGCAGTGCGGAGCGCAGGAGGGCGATCGGGCGGGGCACTGACGAGTCCATCCGGAGCCTCTCGATCGTGTGTGAGAATGTTGATCGCATCAACATCTCCGATGCTAGGGCTGCGGTGTTTCCCTCTCGTTTCGAGGCGGTTGCCGTGTGTGACGCCCGACCCGACGTCACCGGGAGCGGGAACGAGCGTTCCGTCCGACCGGTCGGCGTGACCCAACCGAGGACGAGAGGAGTCCGCGTGAGCACCGGCACCACCACCGAGACCGACCGCGTCGTCGACGATCAGACCCAACGGATCGGTGAGCACATCCGTGCCCGCCGACGCGCCGCACGACTGACGCTCGTCCAGGTCGCCGAGCTGACCGGTCTGTCGCACCCGTTCCTCAGCCAGGTCGAGCGCGGGCACTCCCGCGCCAGCATGGTGTCCCTGGAGAAGATCGCCACGGCGCTCGGGACGACCCAGGTCGAACTGCTCGCCGCCGGTGCCCCCGAGCGCCCGGGCCACGACGTCCGCCTGCCCGAGGTGATCCGTGCCGGCGAGGGCGCCCGCGGACCGTTCTCGAGCGGCGAGGCCCGGCTGCTCGTGCACGCGGGCCCGCACGCGTTCGAGCCGCTGGAGTGGGTCGGCGACAACACGGACCTCGGTGAGTACTTCGAGCACCACGAGGACGAGTTCCTCACCGTGCTCGCCGGCCGCGTGCACCTCGACCTGCGCGGACGGGAACCACTCGACCTCGGACCCGGCGACTCGGCGTACTACCGCGGCGGCACCGGCCACCGGTGGTGCAGCGCGGACGGCACCCGCTTCCACATGATCGTGGTCAAGGAGACCCCGCGCGCCGGAGCGATCGCGTGAGCGCCGTGCCGGAGCGTCGGCGGGTGCGCGTCGCCGCCCGCCACGAGGTCGCCACGGACGTCGTCGCACTCGACCTGGCCCCGGTCGACGGTCCGGCGTTGCCGGACTGGGAACCCGGAGCGCACGTCGACCTCGAGGTCTCCCCCGGGACCGAACGGCAGTACTCGCTCGTCACGACGACGGTCGACGGGTACTGGCGCATCGCCGTGCTCCGCGAGCCAGACGGCCGCGGCGGATCGGTCGCCGTGCACGAGGGCCTGGCGGTCGGCGACGAGGTCGCGGTGGCCGGACCGCGGAACCACTTCGGCCACGACCCGGCACGCCCCGCGGTCTTCGTCGCCGGGGGCATCGGGATCACGCCGATCCGGTCGATGATCGCCGCCGCCGAACGCGCCGGCACCCCGTGGGAGCTCCACTACGCGGGGCGGTCCCGCGACCGCATGGCGTTCGAGCACGAGCTCGTCGCGGCGCACCCCGACCGGGTCGTCGTGGCCGCGGCCGACGAGGGCGTCCGGCTCGACGTCGACGCGCTCCTCGCCGTACCGCGCGACGCGGTCGTGTACTGCTGCGGGCCGCGCGGGCTCATGGACGCGGTCGAGGCCGCTGCCGCGCACTGGCCGGCGGGCAGCGTCCGCGTCGAGCGCTTCGAGGCCGCCGCGGACGTCGACGCCCCCGGCGAGGCCTTCGAGGTCGAGCTCACGGTCACCGGCGTCACCGTGACGGTCCCCGCCGACCGGACCCTGCTCGAGGTCGCGGAGGACGCCGGCGCCTTCGTGCTCTCGTCCTGCCGGGAGGGCACGTGCGGCACCTGCGAGACCCCCGTGCTCGAGGGCGCGGTCGAGCACCGGGACACCGTGCTCAGCCCGGAGGAGCAGGCCGACGACCGCACCATGATGGTCTGCGTGTCCCGCGCCCGGCGCGGCTGCCCGCGACTGGTGCTGGAACTCTGACCGGACGGACTACGGACGCTCCGTGCCGTCGAGTGTGCCGCCGGTGAGCGCGGACAGGCGCTCCAGCCCCGCTTCGGCAACGAGCTGCCGAGCGAGCGGACGCGCCCGTTCGACGGCCTCACGCACGTCCACCCGGGTGACGTCGCCGTCCGCGACGCTCAGCTCCCCGTCCACCCAGACGTCGCGGACCTCGCGGCTGCCGGCGACGAAGACCACCGCCTGGTAGGGGTCGTGGACGTTGGCGAGGGTCGGGGAGTCGCCGTCGAGGACGACCAGGTCCGCGCGCTTGCCCGGCTCCAGCGAACCGATCTCGTCCTCCATGCGCAGGGCACGGGCACCGCCGATCGTGCCCATCTCGAAGGCCTCGCGGGCGCTCATCGCGGTGGCCTGCAGGTCCCGCACCCGGGCGAGCAGCGCGGCCGTCTTCATCGCCTGCAGGAAGTCCTGGGAGTCGTTCGACGCCGGGCCGTCGACCCCGATGCCCACCGGGACCCCCAGCGCACGGAGTTCCGCGATCGGGGCGATGCCGCTGGCGAGGATCCCGTTCGCGACCGGGTTGTGGGCCACGCCGACGCCGTTGGCCGCGTACCGTTCCCGGTCCTCGCGGTCCACCCAGACGCTGTGCGCGGCGATCACCGGGACCTGGAACATGCCCGTCGCCTCGGCGTGCCCGATGGCCGTCCGTCCGGTGCGCTGTCGGGCCGCGGTGACCTCCTCGCGCACCTCGTGGAAGTGCACGTGCACGCCGTGGCCGCCGGCGACCGCGTAGTCGACGTGCTCCTGCCAGGTGTCGTCCGTGTACCGCCCGATCGACGAGACGCCGACCCGGAACGTGCTGTACCGGCTGGCGGCGGCGGCCTCGCGCAGGGCCTCGAACTCCTCCAGGATGGGCGTCGCGCCGAAGTCGCGGTCGACGTCGCCGGAGCCGAACGACACGACCCCGCGCAGCCCGAGTTCCTCGAGCGCCTGCACCACACCGGGCGTGGCCGGTTCGTCCGGCACCGGGTCGGCGCAGAACATGTCGTTCGCCGTCGTCACCCCGCTCCGGAGCAGCTGGATGCCCTGCAGCACCGTGCCCGCGTACGCCTTGTCCCGGGTCATCACCGGGTTGACGCGCCCGATCAACGCCGTGAGCCACTCCCACAGCGTGTACTGCGAACCGATCCCGGTGATGAGCCCCTCGCTGAAGTGGCCGTGGGTGTTCACGAACCCGGGCGTGACGACGTCGTACGCACCGCCGCGCACCGGCGCGTCCGGGTGGGCCGCGGCGAGGTCGGCGTACGTGCCGACCGCGGCGATCCGGTCGCCGTCGAGGAGCACGGCTCCGTCGCGGATCGCAGCGGGCGTGGCGGCGCCGTCGGGTGCTGCGGTGAGCACCCAGCCGGCGCGGATCAGGGTCTGCGTCATGGGGCGAACCTACGGTCCGCGTGTTCCCCGGGTGTTTCCGGCCGGTCACGGGCCGGAAACAGGGGACTGCTAGAAACACCACCATGCTGACCGTCACCGGTGCCCTCCGCGTCCTCGTCGACCCTCGGACCGAACGGGAGGGCGACGTCGTCGTCGACGACGGCAGCGACCTCGCCACCACCCTCGACGCATCCGGGTGCGTCGTCACGGCCGGCCTCGTCAACGCGCACCACCACCTCCTCCAGACCGCGTTCCGCACCCTGCCCGGCACCCGCGGCGTGCCGATGGCGGCCTGGCTCCCGACCATGGCCGCGGCGTACGGACGGGTGGGGCACGACCCCGAGCTGTACGCGCTGGCGGCGTCCGCCGGAGCCGCGGAGGGCCTCCTGTCCGGCGTCACGACGATCGCCGACCACCACCTGAACTGGCCCGCCGCGGCGACCACGGACGACACCGTCGCGCTCGCCGCGGCCACCGTGGGCGCGGTCCGCGGTCTCGGCGGGCGACTCGTCTTCGTCCGCGGCTCGGCGCGGGACGACCCGGACCGAGCTGCGGCATCGGCGGACGCGATCGCGTCGCGGCTGCTGCACGACGACGCCGTCGGTGGCGTGGACCCGGACGGTGGGCTCCAGGTCGCCGTCGGTCCGGCGGGCGTGCACTCCGACGGCGAGGCGACCTTCCGGGCGCTCGGTGAGGTGGCGGCGCGGCACGGACTCCGCCGGCGGACCCAGGCCAACGAACAGGTCGACACCGCGATCGCGCTCGATCGCCACGGCCGTCGTCCGCTCGACCTGCTCGAGGAGTGGGGGTGGCTCGCACCGGACGTCACGATCGCGCACCTCTGCGACGTCACCGACGACGAGATCGCCCGGCTCGCGGCAGCAGGCGTCACCGCCACGCACGCCCCCGGGTGCGACGTGCCGATGGGGTGGGGCATCGCTCCCGTCGCACGGCTCGCTGCGGCGGGGGTCCCGGTCGGACTCGGCACGAGCGGCGGCGGCAGCAACGACGCCGGACACCTGCTCGCGGACGCCCGGCTGGCCATGCAGGTGTCGGCACTCGTCGGGCCGCAGCTGCCGGCGCGGCAGGTGCTCGGCGCGGCGACGGAGGGTTCCGCAGCGGGGCTCGGTCGCCCGGAGCTCGGGCACCTCGGCGACGGGAGCGCGGGCGACCTGTGCGTGTGGGACGTCTCCGGGGTGGCGGACGCGGGCGTCGCCGACCCCGTCGCGGGACTGCTCTGGGCCGCTCCCGGGCGGCGGCCCCGACACGTCGTCGTGGGTGGACGCGTGGTGGTGCGCGACGGGGAGCTCGTCGCGGCGGACGAGCGGGAGATCGCGGCGCGACTGGCCGAGCGGTTGGCGCGGACGCCCGCCGTCGTCTGACCGGATCGTGCGCCGCCGGCTCAGCTCGTGGGCACCGCCCGGCGGTGGATGGGACCGGCACCGTCGACGAGCGCACCGCCGCCGGCGCCGGTCCGGACCGCGATCACCTCGGCCATGATCGCGACCGCCATCTCGGCCGGCGTCGTCGCACCGATGTCGAGCCCGATCGGGGACCGCAGCCGGTCGGTGTCCGGTGTCCCGAGCGCGCGCAGCTCCGCCATCCGGCGTGCGTTCGTCGTGCGGGAGCCCATCGCCCCGACGTACCCGGCACCACGTCGGAGCGCCGAGTCGACCACGGCGGCGTCGAACCGGTCGTCGTGCGAGAGCACCACGACGGCGGTGGTCGCGTCCACCGGCAACGCCTCGACCACACGCGTCGGCCAGCCCACGATGCGTTCGTCGGCGGCCGGGAAGCGCTCGTCGGTCAGGAACACCGGCCGCGGATCGACGACCGTCACGGCGTAGCCGAGCACCGCGGCCGTGTTCGTGAGGGCCACGGCGAACTCGACGGCGCCCACCACGATGCACCGCGGCCGGACGTCGGCGCGCTCCACGAAGAGCCGGCCGCCGCAGCCGTCGGGGACGTGCACGACCGCGCCGAGCGTCGACGGGTCGAGCGAGAGGCCGAGCGACGTCGGCACCCCGGACGCCGCGCGCCGGAGCGCGTCCACGACGTCGGCGTCGTCGGGACGGACGCGACGGACCAGGACCTCGACGCGACCACCGCAGCGGAGCGCCGGTGCCCACATCGCGTCGAC
Organism: Curtobacterium sp. ABR8; assembly: GCF_057812125.1. Lineage (NCBI taxonomy): Bacteria > Bacillati > Actinomycetota > Actinomycetes > Micrococcales > Microbacteriaceae > Curtobacterium > Curtobacterium sp. ABR8. Next base: position 954,483 of record NZ_CM173818.1, on the reverse strand, counting down.
GTCGTCCGGGTCGTCGTCGAACCCGAAGCGTTCGAGCACCGCCTCGCCGGTCTCGAGGACCTGCTCCGCGGTGTCGAACAGCGCCCCCTCGACGCACCCGCCGGAGATGGTGCCGACGACCTGACCGCCGGGCAGGACGGCCATCGACGAGCCGACGCCGGTCGGCGCGCTGCCCGTCATCGCGACGGCCGTCGCGACGACCACGGGGTCCCCCGCGTCGAGGGCGGCCAGGAGGCGCGGTGCCAGTTCGAACATCACGCACCCCCGGCGTCGGTCGCGTCCTGGAGCATCGCCCAGACCCGGTCGCGCGTCATCGGCAACCGGTGGGGGCGCACGCCGACGGCGTCGCGCACCGCGTTCGCGACGGCTGGCGCGACCGGGTTGTACGGCGCCTCGCTCATCGACTTCGCGCCGAGGGGGCCGAGCGGGTCGTGCGTGTCGGCGAAGCGCACCTCGGTGCGGGGCACGTCGGAGATCTTCGGCACCCGGTACGCCCGGAACGCGTCGGTCGTCACCCGACCGGTCTCGTCCAGCACGACCTCCTCGTACAGCGCCGACCCGATCGCCTGCGCGGCGCCGCCCTCCACCTGGCCGCGGAGCTGCTCCGGGTTCAGGACGGTGCCGGCGTCCACCGCCTGCACGCTGTGCAGCACGCGGACCTCGCCCGTCGGCCGGTGCACCGCCACCCGGGCGCCGTGCACGGTGAACGCGAGCGACCGTGGCGTGCCGTCGTGGCTGCCGTGCGCGACGAGCGGGCCGTCGGCGAGCAACTCGGCGTGCCCGACGAGCTCCTCCCCGACGCGGACGCCGTCCGGTCCGATGGAGACGGCCGGTCCGAGCGGCCCCGACGCGGTCCGGGGCGTCCGGGCGGCGACGATCCCGAGGGCACGCGCGGTCATGTCCTCCCGCAGTGCCTGCGCCGCGGCGTAGAGCGCCTTGCCGGCGACGACGACCCCCGCGGACCCGAACGCCCCGGTGTCGTGCCGGGCCGCGTCGGTGTCCGACTGGTGCACGTCGACCCGGTCCGTGGTGGTGCCGAGGGCGGTGGCGACGAGCTGCGTGTGCACCGTCGTGGTCCCGTTGCCGAACTCGGCCGTGCCGACGCCGATGCGGTACCGGCCCTCGGCGGTGGCCTCGACCGACACGTGCGCGTGGTGCCCGCGCGGCGGCATCGTGGCGATCGCCGCGAGGGCGACCCCGGTGCCGAACGCCCAGTCCCCGGAGTCGTCCAGCGGCGGCCCGTCCATGCGTGGGACCTCGGGTACCGGCGCGCGGAGGGCGTCCTCCACCAGGTCGATGCACTGGTCGAGTCCGTAGCTGCCCTCCCAGCGCAGGTCGTCCTGCTCGTCCGGGTCCGTGACCACGAGGGGGTCTCCGGGGACCACGACGTTCCGCCGCCGCAGGTCGAGCGGGTCGATGCCGAGCTCCCGGGCGAGCTCGTCCATGGCGGACTCGATCGCGAACACGACCTGGCCGAGCCCGTACCCGCGGAACGCCCCGGACGGCACGTTGTTCGTGTACACGGACTCCGCGTCCACACGCTTCGACGGGCACCGGTAGACGGCGACGGACTCGCTGACGGAGTGGAACATGACCCCGATCCCGTGGTTGCCGTACGCGCCGGTGTCCATGGTCTGGTCGACGTGCAGTGCCGTCAGGTGTCCCGCGGCGTCGGCACCGAGCCGGACCCGCACGCGCATCGGGTGCCGGGTCGGGGCGATCGTGAACTCGTCACGCCGGCTGAACTCGTACTGCACCGCGCGACCGGTCCGCAGCACCGCGAGGGTGACCAGGTCCTCGGTCAGCAACTCCTGCTTCCCGCCGAACCCACCGCCGACGCGCTTCGCGACCACGCGGACTCGGCTCGGGTCGAGGCCGAACACGTGCGCGATCTCGTCCCGCACCAGGAACGGGACCTGCGTGGCGGTCCGGAGCACGAGCCGCCCGTCGCGGTCGACGGACCCGCGGGTCGCGTGGGTCTCGAGCGCGGCGTGCGAGACGCGGCCCGTCGTCCAGGTGCCCTCGACGGTGGCTGCGGCCGTCGCCAGGGCGCCGTCGACGTCGCCCGTCTCGCCGTGCAGGGCGGCGACCACGTTGCGGCCCGGCTCGGCGATCCGGTGCTCCTGGGTCGTCTTGTCGGCGTGCAGGAGCGGAGCTCCGGCGGCACGGGCCGCGTCCGGGTCGTGCACGCTCGGCAGCACCTCGTAGCGCACCCGCACGAGGGCACAGGCCTGCTCGGCGATCCGGACGCTGTCCGCGACGACGGCGGCCACGCGCTGCCCACGGAACCGGAGCACCCGGTCGAGCACCCGGGTGTCGTCCGGGTCGTCCAGGCGGGACTCGTGCCGACCCGTGGAGAACAGCACGCCGGGGTCGTCGTGGTGCGTGAGGACGGCGTGCACGCCCGGCAGGGCTTCGGCCTCCGCCGTGTCGATCGACACGATGCGGGCGTGCGGGTGCGGGCTGCCGAGCACCGCGAGGTGCAGCAGCCCCTCCGTCCGCCGCACGTCGAGCGTGTACTCCTCGCGTCCGGTCACGATCGCCATCGCGGCCGGAGCGGCGACCGACGTGCCGATCGCCTGACCGGCGGGCGCGCAGGCCGTGTTCGCGACCCCGTCGAGGGCGTCCTCGATCGCCCGGTACCCGGTGCACCGGCAGAGGTTGCCCTTCAACGCACGGTGCCGGTCGGCCAGGGCGTCCTCGTCGAGCGTGGACGCCGTGACGACGTACCCGGCGGTGCAGAAGCCGCACTGGAAGCCCGGAGCCTCGGCGAACGCGCGCTGCACGGGGTGCGGGTCCTCCGGCGTGCCGAGCCCGGCCGCCGTGGTGACGGCACGACCCGCCATCCGGTGCGCCGGCGTGATGCAGGAGTGCACCGGCACACCGTCGACGAGCACCGAGCACGCACCGCAGTCGCCCGCGTCGCAGCCCTTCTTCACGGACGTCACCCCGTGCTCGCGGAGCAGGGTGCGGAGGACCTGACCGGGCTGCGGTTCGGCGTCCACCGTCGCGCCGTCGACCTCGAACCTCATGCCGCACCGCCCGTCGTCCCGAGCGCCTCGGCGACGAGCTCCGCCGCGAACCGCCGGGTCACCGCGCGCCGCCAGTCGGGGGAACCGTGCGGGTCGTCGTACCAGGCGTCGTGGGCCGCCAGCCGTGCATCGACCTCCGCGGCGGTCGGGACCCCTGGGTGACGGAGCACGAGCGGCCGCGGGGTCGCCCCGGTCACGACGAGGACGAAGCCCGACGCCGACCACCGCGCCGTGACCAGTGCACCGGTCCGGCCGTGCGGGCTGAGGGACACCCGCCGGAACCCGGTGCGTGCCACGAGGGCCGCTCGTGGCACGTCGAACGCCCGGATGACCTCACCCGGCGCGAGGTCGGTCGTCCGCGGCCCGGTGACCAGGTCCGCCACCGGGACCCGGCGCTCCCCGCCGTCCGGGGTCCAGACCTCCGCGGTCGCGTCGAGTGTCACGAGCAGCGCGGTGATCGCCCCCGCCGGCAGGGCGACCGCGACGTTGCCGCCGACCGTCGCCTGGTTCCACACCTTGAACGACGCCAGCAACGCGTTGGTGCACCGGTCGACGAGCGGCCAGGCACGCCAGTCGTCCTCGGGCGCCACACGCAGCAACGACGCGATCGTGCACGTCGCGGCGATCCGGAGCCCTCCGGCGCTGCGCTCGGTGTCGCGCCACCCCAGTGCGGTGAGGTCGACGAGCCCGGTCAGACCCGGCTGCTCCTCCGAGTACAGCCAGGTGCCGCCGGCGAGGGGATGCTCACCGGGGCCGAAGGAGAGGTCGTCGCGGTGCGACGGTGTCCGCACGGTGCGGACGGAGACGAGGTCCATTGCAGGGTCCGATCGGGATGGGGGAACGGGTGTCGGTGGCGCCGTCGGACCGTCGTCCGTGCGCGATCATCCCGCGGTTCCACGCCGAGGACCGCCGGGGTGCGGATGTGTGCGCCACGGGTCCCTCCTCGATCGGGTGCGTCGTGGCGGCAACGCTATGGAACGGGTGTTTCCGTGTGGTTACGGGCGTTCGACGGCTGCGTCACGACCGGGCCGTGGCCGCTGGCGGAGGTCGTGACGTGTTCGACCCACCGCCGAAACACGCGGATGTCATCGTCGCCTCCATGGAGATCACCGACGTCCAGCCAGTCCCCACCACCACGACCGTCCGCCTCGGTGCGAACCAGTACGGCAAGGCCGAGGTCCGGCTCGTCCGGGTGACGCGCGACACCGACCGGCACGAGATCGAGGACCTCACCGTCACGACGCAGTTGCGCGGAGCGGCGCTCGCCGACTCGTACACCGAGGGCGACAACGCGAAGGTCGTCGCGACGGACACGCAGAAGAACACGGTCTACGCCTTCGCGAAGGAGCACGGGGTGGGGACGCCGGAGGAGTTCCTGCTGCGACTCGGCCGGCACTTCAGCACCGCCTTCGACTGGTACGACGGCTCCACCCTGTCCGCCGAGCAGCACACGTGGGAGCGGATCGTCGTCGACGGCCGGGAGCACGACCACTCGTTCGTCCGGGCCGGCCGCGGAACCCGCACGGCCGTGGTGCAGGTCGACGGCGACGACGTGCACGTGCTCGCCGGGGTCACCGACCTGACGGTCCTGAAGTCGACCGGCAGCGAGTTCCACGGGTTCCCGCGTGACGGCTACACGACGCTCGCTGAGACCGACGACCGGATCCTCGCGACCTCGGTGACGGCCCGCTGGCGGTACACGCCCGAGGCGGTGGCGGCGGGCATCGACTACGACGCCGTGTACGCCGGCGTCCTCGACCGCATGCTCGCGACGTTCGCCGAGCTGCACTCCCTGGCGCTCCAGCAGACGCTGTTCGCGATGGGCCGCTCGGCGATCGAGGCGTTCCCGGAGATCGCCGAGGTGCGGTTCTCGATGCCGAACAAGCACCACTTCCTGGTCGACCTCGCACCGTTCGGCCTGGACAACCCCGGCGAGGTGTTCTTCGCCGCCGACCGGCCCTACGGCCTCATCTCCGGCACCGTCGTGCGCGACGGCGTCGCCGAGGCCCCTGCCGCGTGGACGTCGGTGCCGGCGTTCGTGTGACCGACGTCGTGGGCGTGCTGCTCGCCGCCGGTGCGGGGACGCGGATGGGGCGGCCGAAGGCGCTGGTCGCCGAGCCGGACGGCACCCCGTGGCTGCACCTCGGCGTCGACGTGCTCCGGCTCGGCGGCTGCGACCGGGTCGTCGTCGTCCTCGGTGCCGCCGCCGACCGGGCGCGGGCCCTCGTGCCCGCAGTGGACGGGGTCACCGTCGTCGTCGCGGACGACTGGGCAGGGGGGCCGGGTGCGTCGCTCGCCGTCGGGCTCGCGGCCGTCACCGGTCCGGCGACGGCCTGCGTCTCCCTGGTCGACCTGCCGGGGCTGCCCGCGACGGCCGTCCGGCGGGTGATCGGCGACGGCGACCACCCGACGGCGCTCCGCCGCGCGGTCCACCACGGCGTACCGGGACACCCGGTGGTCGTCGGCTCGCAGCACCGCCCCGCGCTCGTCGCCGCGCTGTCCCGCGACCACGCGCACGGTGCCGGCCCGTGGCTGGCGTCGTCGGGCGCGGAGCCCGTCGAGTGCGGCGACCTGTGGGACGGTCACGACCAGGACCACCCGGTCGTCCCGCACTGAACCCACAGCGTCAGCGCGGGATCACCGAGAACAGGAACCGCTTCCGCACCATGTACCAGGCCAACAGGATCAGCAGGGTGTGGGTCGCGAAGCCGATCCAGCCGTTGCCCCAGTCGACACCCGGGATCGACGCGATCGCCAGCGCGAAGAACACCTGCCACACGAACACGTAGAGGCTCGCCTGCCCGATCGGGATCCAGAGCCACCCGATCGCCGCCGAGATCGGCTTCCAGAACACCGTCAGGATCGCGTACGACACGATCGCGAAGAAGGCGATGTCGACCAGTCGGCCCCACTGCAGGTCCACCCGCTGGTACGCCGTGTTGTACAGGTCCTCGTACATCGACGCCGGGAACGGGACCGGCGTGAACCCGGCGTGGTTCGCCGCCCAGACGTACACCAGGAACGCCGCGTAGCCGCCGACGCCGATGCCGACCAGGACCTTGCCGAGCCGCCCGGTGAGCGCGCCGATGATCTGCCGTCGGTAGTACCCGAGCACGAGTCCGTGGGTGAACACGACCTGCCAGGTGAGCAGCGGGAACACCGCCTCGAACTGCGAGTTCAGCGGGCGGAACTCCGGGTTGAGCGCCTGGAACACGTACAGCGCCCAGCTCACGACGAGCACCACCCACCAGAAGCCGCGGCGGATCAGCCAGAGCAGCGGCGGGATGAACAGGCTCAGCACCACGAACAGGCCCATGATGTTGAACGGCCAGGGGCCCATCTCGAGCAGCAGGAACTGCCGGATGGCGAACCACGGCGGCGGGTAGCCGAGCAGCTGCATGGCGTTCGGGTACAGGTCGTAGACCCGCCCCTCGGCACCGACGCCGCCGGTGCCGGTCCCCCGGTCGGTGAACGTCGTGATCGCGTCGGTGTTCAGGAACGGGACGAAGCTCAGCGCGAAGACCACCGCGATCACCACGAGCGTCACGAGGTACTGCTTGCGGGCACGCTTCCACGCCCCGATCGCGGCCGCCCACTCGCCGAACTTCTTGATGGCGAACGGGTAGGTCATGCCGAGGACCATGCCGGACAGGAACACGAACATCTCGGCACCGGTGATCGCACCCACCGCGTGCAGGGTGAGGTACGAGTACGGTCCGCCGATCTCGATGTGGGTGATCACCACCGCCAGGATGATGAACCCGCGGAACAGGTCGAGCCGCAGGTCGCGCCCGGGCTTGCCGTCGTCGGGGTACCGCCACCCCGGCAGCAGCCGTCCGAACAGGCCGCTCAGCAGGAACACCACCGCCAGGCCCACGGCGAGCCAGACGATCCACGCCATCTGGTCGCCGCCGGTGTCGTACTGCTGGTCGGTCGCGGCGTTGCCCTGCTGCGTGGTGACGCGGTCGGTGACCGGCCCGAAGGCGAAGTGGTCGCTGCGCTCGAGGTCGGTGCGGAACGACCCGGCGATGCCGGGCACGGCGGTGTCGCGCCAGTCGGCGACACGGTTGCCGGCCTCGGGCTCGCGGCGGTTCGTCTCGACGAAGGTCACGCCCCGGATCAACGGGCGGTCCTGGACCGACGCGATCACCTGCCGCCACCAGCCCTGCTTGACCAGCAGCTCCGCGTCACCCCGGCGAGTGTGGTCGTACAGCGCACCGGTGTCGAGCAGCATCGACCGGTCGCCGTCGACCGCGAACCGGTCGTAGAAGCTGTCGGCCTGCTGCTGCTCGTAGCCCCAGGTCTCGTCGAACCGGGACTCGACCTCACCGGGCTCCGGCACGTCGTTGCGGGTGAGGGGCACGTCGCGCCCGGCTGCTGCCGTCGACTTCCCCTTGCCGAAGGAGTACATCGACAGCCCGACCCAGTCGACCGACGCGTCGCCCGGCCAGTACGGCTCGTAGGGGTCGTCGGCCGCGGTCAGCGCGCCGTCGCCGTCAGTGTCGAGCTTCGCGACGTCGGTCGCGGACAGGTCGTCCAGACGCCCGGCGGACTCGCCGAACGGGTACCCGGCGCCGTACGACGGCGACCAGACCATGAGCGCGTCGGAGTCGCCGCCGTGCACCGCGGTCGCGAGTGTCCGGAACGCCTGCACGAACTGCGTCGGCTGCTGCCCCCAGCGCACCCACGTGCCGTTCATCTGCGGCGCGAACCGCACGAGCACCTGGGTGTCGTACTGGTCGTGGACCTCCTGGAGCACGGTGTTCACCGCGCGGGCGTCGGCGAGGTCGAGCGAGCGGAGCGACTGCCCGGGCTCGAGGCTGACGACGAGGACCGCACCCTGCGTCGCCGCGGCACGCGTCGCGCGGAGGAGCTCCCGCCGGGCCGAGCGGTCGAGCGGGTAGTCGATCTCCACCCCGTACATCGACGGCGTCGCACCGAGTCGTCCCTCGTACCCCGCCGGGGAGTCGTCGCCCCAGTCGAGGTCCGGGCCGAACCAGGCCGTCCCGCTCGCCGGCGCCGTCGCCGCGGCCGTGTGCACCGTCACCGCGGACGCCGGCAGTGCACCGCCGAGCAGGAGCGTCGCGATCGTGACGAGGACGGCGACCACCCGGGCCGCCAGCAGCCTCATCGGTCGCACACCAGGGTCCAGACGTTGTGCCCGTACTCGTGTCGGTGCTCGAGCCGGTCGAGGGCGGCGATCGCGAGTGCCAGGCCGCGTCCGCTCTCCTGTTCGACGTCGGCCATCGTCACGGCGCTCAGGTCGATGTCCACGGGCAGGCCGTTGTCGGTGAGCTCCGCGGTGAGGGCGCGATCCGTCGACTCGAGCCGCACGGTGTACCGGCGACCGGTCGCCTGGTCGGCACGCGTGGTGTGCTCGACGATGTTGGCGGCGACCTCGGCCAGGGCGGTCTCCAGCGCGAACCGGAGCCGGGCGTCGTCGATGCCGAGACCGTCCCACCATGCGGCGAACCGGTCCTGGACCTCGTCGAGCGACACGGGCGTCGCGGCGACGTCGAAGGTGGTCTCGGCGCTCACAGTGGTCCTCCGGCGGTGCTCGACTCGTGCTCTGACTGGGCTGCCGTGCCCGGGCCTCGGTAGAGCACGGCACGGATCACGATGCTGAAGATGAACAGGTCGAAGACGACCCACGCGGTGTTGACCAGCGGCGCGATGCCCGACGCCTGCCCGGTCAGGTACCGGATGCCGATCATGACGAGTGCGGCGACCAGGGCACCCATCGCGAAGAGCTGCGGCTTGACGAGGTCCCACCGCGGCTTCTGCTCGGTCTCGTCGCGCACCTTCGGTGTCACCCGGAACCCGAGCGGCTTGCCGCGGAACACGTTCTCGAACGCACTCGTCACCGCCTCGATCCACACCGGGAACAGCGCGAGCGAGTACTGCTGCCCACGCCAGGTCGGTCTGCCCGCGGCGACCACCCAGAACAACAGCTGGTTGAGCACGAGGAACGGGATCAGCCGGGCGAAGAAGTCGACGCTGTACGCCTGCACCGGCACGACGCCGAACGACAGGCACAGCACAGGTGCCGCGATGTAGACGATCGCCGCGAACCCGGACAGGTAGCTCCACATCGTGGAGAAGTACATCAGGCGCTGCCCCCAGGAGAGTCCCTTCTGCACCAGTGGGTTCTCGCGGAAGAACACCTGCATGGTGCCCTGCGCCCAGCGGAGCCGCTGCACGAGCATGGTCGGCAGGTCCTCGGGTGCCAGGCCCTTCGCCAGGATCTCGTCGTGGTACGCCGACTTCCAGCCGAGCCCGTGCAGCCGCATGGCGGTGGCCATGTCCTCGGTCACCGAGATCGTGGCCAGCGGCATGATCGGCTGCGCCTCGTCGTCGCGGTTGACGTCGAGTGCCCGGGCGAGGACGGCGATCGACTCGATGGCGGCCACGGGCGATGCGTCGCGGCGGCCGAGCACGTCGAGCGCAGCGTCGTCGAGACCGGCGAAGGTGTTCGCGTCGGTCGACATCGCCGCGAGTTCCTGCAGGTCGTTCCGCACCGACTCGAGGTCGGCGGCGGCGAACCGGAAGGCGATCGCGTCGATCCCGCGCTGGAACGCGTAGGTGACGTCGCCGAGCGGTTCGCCGGCCCGGACCTGGTCGCGGGCACGGTCGACGACGGCCTCGGCCTCGTCCAGGGCGCCGAGCACCCGCGGGTCCGTCTCGGTCTCGCGGGCGCGGGCCAGCAGCTTCCGCGCCGTCGTGATGGTCCGCTGCACCGACGCCTCGACCTCGACCACGTAACGGGAGATGCCGAGCTGCATCAGGGCCTCGCGCCGCAGGATCGCGTTCGACCCGCAGAAGAACGCGGCGTTCCAGCCGTCCTTCGACTGCTGGATCGGGCCGTAGAACAACGGCGCCTGGCTGCCGAGCAGGTCCTCTTCGGGGACGTTCTCGAACCACTGCGGCGTCTGCACGAGGGCCATCCGCGGATCCTTGAAGTAGCCGAGCGTGCGGTCGAGGATCTCCGGCTCCGGGACCTGGTCGGCGTCGAGGATGAGCAGGAACTCGCCCTGGGTGGCGAGCAGGGCGTTGTTGAGGTTGCCGGCCTTGGCGTGCCGGGGCCGGTCGATCCAGTCGGCACCACGGGTGACGACGCCGATGCCGAGCGACTCGGCGGCCGCGCGCATCTCGGGGCGGTTGCCGTCGTCGAGGATCCAGGTCGCGTGCGGGTGCGTGATCGCCTTCGCCGCACGGGCCGTGCGCACGACCATCTCGACGGGCTCGTTGTACGTGGTGATGAAGACGTCGACCGTGACGTCGGAGGACGGCTTCGTCGGTGGTTCCCCGCGCTCGCGCAGCCGCCAGGCTCCGAAGGCGAACAAGAGCGAGTCGATGACGCTGTAGGTCTCGGCGAGGATGAGCGGCACGGCGATCCACCAGGAGTGCCAGTTCACCGAGGCGGCCCAGCGCCAGACGACGTAGTTCACCCCGGCGATCGAGGCCAGGAGCGCGACGGTGCGCACCGTGACGAGCCGTCGGCGGGCCGTGCCGGTGCTGAGCCGGCGGCGGTCCTGCCGGCTGACGTCGAGCGCCGTCACCGGGTCGCTCCGGCTGCGGGGTCGCCGACCGTGCTGCGTCGCAAGGGTGCCTCCTGATCCGCGGACCCCGGCCGCAGCGCGCGCCCGGGTGTGGTCTCGTCCGGACGCAGACCCAGGGGTCGTCGTGCCGGCCGTCCGCTCCGGTCGTCGGGCACGACCTCGGCGTAGGGACCTGTCTACCGCAGTGACCGCCCCTCTGTCAGGCCCGGACTGCGAGTCGTGGACAACGGCCGGGGTCCACCCACCGTGCAGGTCAGAACGCGGCGGCGAACCCCAGGTCGTCGGCGAGGCGGGCGATCACCTGGTCGAAGTACGCGGCGCCGTCGGAGACGGAGCCCACGAAGTGGCCGAAGAGCTCGAACGAGATCGTGCCGAACACCGTCGACCACGCCATCAGGGTGCGGACGAGGACCTCGTCGGGCAGCGTGACGCCGAACGATCGCAGGGTGGCCGGGGCGTCCGCGACTGCGGGGCCGGCCGCCCCGGGAGCCGCCGTGGGCGCGGTGGGTGATCCGGGCCTCCCGTCCGCTCCCTGAGACGACGTGACGGGACCGTCGGACGCGACCGCATCGGCGACCACCCGTACCAGCGCGAGCGTCGTCCGCGCGGCGGGCGCGACCGTCTCGCGGGGTGCGGCGTAGCCCGGTACAGGCGACCCGAACAGCAGCGCGAAGTCCCCCGGGTGTGCGACGGACCACGCCCGGATCGCACGGCACGCGGCGACCCAGCGGGCGCCCGGCAACGGCCCGGCCGCGGCGTCGGCAGCCTCGACCGCTGCGCCGAGTTCGTCGTAGTCGACGATGAGCAGCGCCGTCAGCAGGTCGTTGCGGCTCGGGAAGTAGCGGTACACCGCCGACGAGACCATGCCGACGTCGCGGGCGACGGCGCGCAGACTGAGCGCCGCCGGGCCCTCGTCGGTGAGGCGGGTGCGCGCGGCGGCGAGGATGTCCGCCCGGACCGTCTGCCGGGCGCGCTCGCGTGCTGTCGGTGCCATCCGGTCACCCTGCCACACGAGAGCAGTGCACACAAACGAGAGCAGTGCTCTTGCTCTTTTGTGCTCCAGCACGCATCCTGGTGGCGAGAGCACCGCTCTCGCTGACCGAACGGAAGCAGGGACCATGTCGCACCACCACCTCGTCATCGGCGCCGGCCCGGTGGGCCGCCACGTCGCCACGCTGCTCGCCGAACGCGGCGAGCGCGTCACGGTCGTCACCCGCTCGGGTCGCGACACCGGCCTGTCGGGAATCGGGCACGTCGCACTCGACGCCTCCGACGACGAGGCGCTCACCCGCGCGGCCGACGGCGCCGCCGTGCTCTACAACTGCGCGAACCCCGGCGACTACGCCCAGTGGGAACGCACCTGGCCGCCGCTCGCCGCGTCGATGCTCAGCGCTGCCGAACGCACCGGCGCCGTGTACGCCATCACCGGCAACCTGTACCCGTACGGTCCGGTCGACGGGCCGATGCGACCCGACACCCCGGACGCCGCCACCGACCACAAGGGGATCCTCCGCGCCCGGCTGTGGGCGGATGCCCTGGCGGCGCACCGCGCGGGACGTGTCCGCGCCGTCGAGGTCCGGGCCTCGGACTACGTCGGGCCGGGCATCGGGGCCAACGGACACATCACGCGGGTGCTGCCGGCCGCACTGCAGGGGAAGGCCGCGACGATGATCGGCAGGACCGACCTGCCGCATACCTTCACCGACGTGCTCGACGTCGCCAGGACCCTGGTGGCGGCAGCTTCCGACGAGGGCGCGCACGGCCGCACGTGGATGGTTCCGAGCAACGCCCCTCGCACCCAGCGGCAGGCGCTCACCGACGTGCTCGCCGCCGCCGGTAAACCGCCCGTGCCCGTCCGACGGGTGCCCGCCGCCGCGATCCGTGCCCTCGGGCTCGTGTCGCCGATGATGCGGGAGCTCGCCGACATGACCTACCAGTGGACGGCGCCGTACGAGGTCGACGACGCCGAGAGCCGCACGTGGTTCGGCATCGAGCCGACCCCGTGGGACGAGGTGTGCCGCCGGACCGTCGCGGGGGTTGCGTGAGGCTGGATGGGTTGTGGGGCGGCGGCGGGCGGTCTCGCTGGTGCCGGGTGCCGGGAGCCAGATGCCGGGTGCCAGGTGCCAGGCGCCGCCGAGGTTCCACAACACGCCGCCGGTGTGCCGCCGAGGTTCCACGGACCGGCTGAGGGAGCGCCGACACTCCAAGATTTCGGAACCTCGGGCCCGCCCGCCGCACCCGCGACACAGGACGGGGTGGGACGCGCCGTTGCGTCCCACCCCGTCCTGCCTCGGTCTGCCGGTCAGATCACCAGCAGCCGCGAGTACTGCGCCGACGACAGCTGCTGCGCAGCCCCGCCGGAGGCCGGCACGCGCCACAGCCCGGCCGAGGGCCCGCTGTCGACGTCCAGGAAGACGTCGCCGTCGTCGGAGGCGGCGCCCGTGTTCGGCCCGCGCGACCCGGCCGTGATGCCGGAGACCGCCACGGTGGACGTCCCACCGGCCCCGACCACGAGCTTGTCCGGGATCGTGCGGTCGACCTTGCAGCCGGTGTGGCTGGTCGGGTACTCGGCAGGGGCGGCGCACCACTCGGCGGACTGCAGCAGCGAGAACCCGTCGGCGTTCGCGGCACCGTACTCGAACGCCAGCCGCGGCTCGATGACGCTCGGTGCCGTGGCACCGGGCTTCAGCAGGTACCAGGCCCACGACCCGGCGGCGCCGGGCGAACGGATGTCGAGGTAGACGTTGCCGTGCGAGTCGGCCAGGACAGCTGCGGGGTACCCGATGCCGAGACCGGACGTCGAGGTGAGCGAGCGGGGTGCGATGCCGGTGCCCTTGACGTACGTCTTGCTTGCGGGCCCACCGAAGACGACGACCTTGCCGTCCGGGGTGACCGTCCAGTAGCGCTGGTCGCTGCCGCTCGCCGTGCCGCCCAGGTCGAGCACGGTCGTCGCGGTGGAACTGCCGACGGGGAGCTTCTGCACCGCACCCGTCACGGAGTCGATCCAGTACAGGTTGCCGGCGACGTCGGAGCGCAGGTCGGGGGTCAGGTGCAGCCCGGTCGCCAGCGTCCGCGTGGCACTGCCGTCGGCGGGGTGGAACAGGATCGAGGTCAGGTCCGCCGAGGGGGTGAACACGTCACCGACGTCGTCCGCGGCGAAGCCCGTCCCGTTCGCGGCGACGACCTTCCCGGTGCCGGAACCGTCCTCGGCGAACCGCACGACGTTGCCGGACGCGTCGAGGGCGAACAGCGACTGCGTCGTGTCGACCACGGACGGCGTGGTGTAGCGGACCAGGGTCGTGCGGCCGGTCTTCTTCGCGCCGATCGCGCGCACCGAGAAGCGGTAGGTCGTCTTCGGCGTCAGGTCGCCGAAGCGGTCGGACCGCGCCTTCGCCGGCAGCCGGTCGACACCCTGGTCGGGCTGGTGCTGCGCGGGGGAGATCGTGACCTTCCAGCCGGTGACCTTCGCGCCGGACTTCGGGGGACCCCAGGTCACGGTCGCGCTGTCGCCGGCTCCGGTGACCCGGACGGCGGTCGGCGCGCCGGGCGCGGAGGACGAGGGGGCAGCCGTCGCCGGCGCCACTCCCCCGATGACGAGCGCCGCCGCTGCTGCGACGGTGATGAGTGCTCGGTACACGTTCGTTCCCCTGCCTTCTCCGCGGCTCCCTGCGTCACGGCTTCCGGTATCACAGCACCGCCCGGGCACCAGGGGAACCGGTCCGGGCGTGATGTGCGGTTCCCCGCACCGCAAGCGTGGGGACGCAACGGCCGCCGTCCGGGGCGACCCACGGCACGAGACGCGACCGGACGACGGACGGGAGGCACGGTGCCAGCCGGCACCATGCCTCCCGTCACAAGGGGGTCGCGTCCAGGACGCGGCTCGCGTCAGTAGCGCGGCTTGCGCTCCGGACGGTCGTCGCGGGGCGCGCGGTCGCGGTCCTCGTACCGGCGTCCACCACCGCGGCGGTCGGGCTTGATCTCGATGAGCTTGCCGCTGATCCGGGTGTCGGTCAGACGGTCGAGCACGCCACCGTCCATGTCGGCGGGCAGCTCGACGATGGAGAAGTCCGGCTGGATGCGGATCGCGCCGAAGTCGTCGCGCCGCAGGCCGCCCTCGTTCGCGAGCGCGCCGACGATCTGACGCGGCTCGACACGGTGCCGACGACCGACCTCGATGCGGTAGGCGGTCATGGGCTGCGAACGACGGGGGCCGCGGTCGCGGTCACCGCCGCGGTCGCTGCGCGGGGCACGGTCGTCGCGTCCGCCGCGGTCGTCGCGCTCGCCACGGCGGGCGTCGCGCTCCATCTGCGTGCGGAGGGCGTCGTCGGCTGCGGTCAGGAGCAGCGGCGAGTCGCCCTGCGCCACGACGGCGAGGGCGGCGGCGACGTCGTCCGAGGGGACGTCGTGGTGCTCGACGTAGTGGGCGATGACGTCGCGGAAGGCGGCGATGCGGCCCTGGTCCTCGAGCGCCGTGGTGATCGCGTCGTCGAAGCGGGTCAGGCGCGTCTCGTTGACGTCGTCGATGGTCGGCAGCTGCATCTGCGTGAGCGGCTGCTTCGTGTGGCGCTCGATCGCGGAGAGCAGGCGACGCTCGCGGGGGGTCACGAAGCTGATCGAGTCACCCGAGCGGCCGGCACGACCGGTGCGGCCGATGCGGTGCACGTAGGACTCGATGTCGACCGGGATGTCGTAGTTCACGACGTGGGTGATGCGGTCGACGTCGAGGCCACGGGCGGCGACGTCGGTCGCGACCAGGATGTCGAGCTTGCCGGACTTCAGCTGGTTGACGGTCCGCTCGCGCTGGGCCTGGGCGACGTCACCGCTGATGGCGGCTGCGGCGTACCCACGGGCGCGGAGCTTCTCGGCCAGGGTCTCGGTCTCGCTCTTGGTGCGGACGAAGATGATCATGCCCTCGAAGTCCTCGACCTCGAGGATGCGGGTGAGCGCGTCGACCTTCTGCGGGTAGGAGACCATCAGGTAGCGCTGCGTGATGTTCGCGGCGGTCTTCGTCTTGGTCTTGACGGTGATCTCGGCCGGGTCCGTCAGGTACTGCTGCGAGATGCGGCGGATCTGCGCGGGCATCGTCGCCGAGAAGAGCGCGACCTGCTTGTCGTCAGGGGTGTCGGCGAGGATCGTCTCGACGTCCTCGGCGAAGCCCATCTTGAGCATCTCGTCGGCCTCGTCGAGCACGAGGTACTTCAGCTCGGACAGGTCGAGCGTGCCCTTCGCCAGGTGGTCCATGATGCGACCGGGGGTGCCGACGATGACGTCGACGCCACGGCGCAGGGCGGAGAGCTGCACGCCGTACGCCTGGCCGCCGTAGACGGGCAGGACGTGGACGTTCTTCATGTGGGATGCGAACTGCTCGAACGCCTCGCACACCTGCAGGGCGAGCTCACGCGTCGGCGACAGCACGAGCGCCTGGGGCTTCTTGCTGCCCGAGTCCATGCGGGACAGGATCGGCAGCGCGAACGCCGCGGTCTTGCCGGTACCGGTCTGCGCCAGGCCGACGACGTCGCGGCCGGCGAGCAGCGTGGGGATGGTGGCTTCCTGGATGGCGGAAGGGGTCTCGTACCCGATGTCCTTGACGGCCTTGAGCACAGCGTCGCTCAGGCCGAGATCGGCGAAGGTCACCACGGGCCCCTCGTCGGTGGTCTCGGTGGTGGTGGCGGTGTCCGTGCTCATACACCAACGGTATCTCGAATGCACGCACCGCAGTGACCGGAGGGCGTGCGGACGGGAGGCGCGGGGCGGGCCCGACCCGTGCCTCCCGGTCCCGTCGTGGTCACGTCACGGGCGTGTGGTGCCGATCCCGAGGACCGCGTCGGCCCGGTCGTTCAGCCGCGTGAGCATCTCGGCGAGCGAGCGCAGCTCGTCCGAGGCGAACTCCTCGGTCAGGTCGTCGAAGACCTCGGCGCCGGCCGCGTCGAGCTGGTCGAGCAGTCGCCTACCCGCGGGTGCGAGGGACACGAGTGTGGCGCGGCCGTCGGCGGGGTCCGGCGATCCGACCAGGTGCTCGGCGTCGATCAGCGACGCGACCCGGCGACTGATCACCGGGCGGGACAGCCCCGTCGCGTCCGCGATGGCGGTGGCCCGGACGGGTCCGTGGCCGGCGACGGCCCGCAGGATCACGCGCGCCGTCGGGTCGAGTCCCCCGCTGGACTCGATGAGCGAGGAGCGCAGGGTCTGTCGGACCCACAGTCGGTCGAGCTGGGATCGCAGGAGTCGCTCGGCAGCGTGCCGGTCGTCGGACATGCGCTCAGCGTAGCGGCCACATTTAGTTGCTTGTCGGAAGCAACAGATGTATCGTTGCGCGGTCTGCAAAGTTACACAGCACGAAAAAGGAGTTCGATGACCGCCACCGCACCCGTCCAGGTGCAGCACGGTCGGCACAGCGCCGAGGCCCCAGCAGCCTCCGGCGGTACCGGCCAGCAGCCCCTGATGACCCACCGACAGATCCTCCTCGTGATCTACGGCCTGATGGCGGGCATGTTCCTGTCGTCCCTCGGCCAGACGGTGTTCGGCACGGCGATCCGCACCATCGGCGACGACCTGCACGGCCTCGACCAGCAGGCCTGGGTCACGACCGCCTACCTCATCACCTCGACGATCGCGACGCCGATCTACGGCAAGCTCTCCGACATCTTCGGCCGCCGACCGCTCTACATCTTCGGCATCGTCGTGTTCATCCTCGGCGCCGTCCTGTCGTCGATGTCCACCTCGATGCTCATGCTGGCGGCCTTCCGTGCCGTGCAGGGCATCGGCGCCGGTGCGCTGATGTCGCTGCCGCTGGCGATCATGGGCGACATCCTCGCCCCGCGCGAACGTGCCAAGTACCAGGGGTACTTCCTCGCCGTGTTCGGCATCTCGTCCGTCATCGGCCCACTCATCGGCGGCCTGCTCGCCGGTTCCTCCGAGATCCTGTGGATCACCGGGTGGCGCTGGGTCCTGCTGATCAACGTGCCGATCGGCGTCGCGGCGCTCCTCATGGTCATCGTCTTCCTGCACCTGCCGAAGGTGCACAGTGCCGACGACGCGAAGCCCAAGGTCGACTGGTGGGGCGCGACCGCCGTCATCGTCACCCTCGTGCCGCTCCTGCTCGTCGCCGAACAGGGCCGCATCTGGGGCTGGGGCTCCCCTGCCGCCATCGCCTGCTACGTCGTCGGTGTCGTCGGCCTGATCGGGCTGCTGCTCATCGAGTCGAAGATGGGCGACGCGGCGATCATCCCGCTCAAGCTGTTCCGCTCGGGCACGTTCTCGATGGCGACCGTCATCGGGTTCCTGGTCGGCTTCGCGATGTTCGGCGCCATGCTGACCATCCCCCTGTACCTGCAGATCGTCGTCGGGCTCACCCCGACCGAGTCCGGCTTCGCCACCCTGCCGCTCGTCGGTGGACTGATGATCGCCTCGATCACGAGCGGTCAGATCGTCGCCCGCGTCGGCCGCTACCGGATCTTCCCGGTCATCGGCACCGCGCTCGTGTCCGCCGGCTACGTCGTCCTGACCTTCATGTCGATCGACAAGCCGCTCTGGTTCCTGATGATCGGCATGTTCCTCATCGGTCTCGGACTCGGCTCGGTCATGCAGTCCCTCACCCTGGCGTCGCAGGGCTCCGTCGAGGCCCGTGACATGGGTGTCGCCACGTCGTCCGCCACGTTCTTCCGCCAGATCGGTGGAACGCTCGGCACCGCGGTCCTGCTGTCCATCCTGTTCTCGGTGATGCCGGCGAACATCCTGCACGCGACCGCGAACGAGAAGGACCTCGGCCCCGCACTCGACGCCGCGCTCAACCCGACCGTCGCCAGCGCGAAGGCGAACCAGGGCGCGATGGACAAGATCTGGACGCCCGTCGTCACACCGCTGACGAAGACCGTGCAGTCGCAGCTCGACGGTGCCTCCGCGAAGGCGACGCAGGCCGCCGACGCCGCGGTCACCGAGCAGGTCACGGCAGCCGTGCAGCAGCAGGTCGCCGCCGGTGCGGTCCCCGCAGCCTCGGCCCGGTCCGTCATCGACCAGCAGGTCGCCGCGGCGACGCCGGCGGCCGAGCAGTCCGCGCTCGAGCAGGTCGCCGACCAGGCACACGCCAGCGTGCAGGACGGCACCGTGTCCGTCGACTGGTCGAACGCCTCGCAGCGCTCCTACTGGGTCAACGAGCTCACCCCGGAGCTCGCGAAGAAGATCGACGACGGCAACACCACGAGCGACAGCGCCACCAGCACGAACGACACCTCGTTCCTGACCGGTGCCGACAGCCGCCTGACCCGGCCGTTCATGGCGGGCTTCAACGCCTCGTCCGTGACGATCTACTGGGTCGGCCTCGGCGTGATCCTGCTCGCGTTCGTGCTCACCTGGTTCTTCCGGGTGCCGCCGCTGCGCCAGCGTTCCGCCCTGCAGGAGCGCGCCGACATGTCCGCCGAGGCGCAGCTCGAGGCGGAGGCCGGTGCTGCCGCAGCCGACGCCGGCTCGTTCACCGGTCCGATGACCGGGTCCGTGCCGACCGGCTCGGTGCCCACCGGCTCGGGCTCGACCGGATCCACACCGACGCACCGTCGGTGACCGACCGGGGCGTCCGTCCGTGCCCCCTTTCCGGGCGGGCGCCCCTCCCACCACCCCGACCACACCAGGAGTCCCCGTGATCACCACCCCGGCAACGGCAACGGAGCCGTGCACGCTGCGTGAACGGAAGAAGCAGCAGACCCGCCAGGCGTTGCACGACGCAGCGCTGACCCTGGTGTCGGCGCACGGACTCGACGGCGTCACGGTCGAGCAGATCTGCGCCGACGCCGACGTCTCCCCGCGCACGTTCTTCAACTACTTCTCGTCGAAGGCGCACGCCGCACTCGGGCTCGACTCGGTCGAGGTCCCGGAGCACTCCGCGGTGTGGTTCGCCGAGGCTCAGGGCGGCCTGGTCGACGACCTGTGCTCCCTGGTCGCGGCGACCGTCCCACTCTCGCAGGACCGCCGGCGGATGAAGGAGCTGCTCGTGCTCCGGCCCGAGATGTCGTCGATGGTGATGCAGTGGATGGCCGAGTCACGCCAGTCCCTGCTCAGCGTCGTCGGCACCCGCACCGACGAGCAGACCGCACGCACAGCCGTGACGCTCGTGATGTCGGCGCTCAGCGAGGCTGCCCACCGCGACTCCGTGCGGAGCAACGACGAGCTCGCCGTGCGACTCCGGGCCGTGGTGCGCGAGATGGCGGCGCTGGCCGCCTGACGCTCTCGGGCCGGCCGTCCCGCGCGCACTCGGTCGTTTCGGGCGTACCGGGTCAGAAGTTCTGACCAGGTACGCCCGATTCCGCTTCCCACCGAACGCGTTCTGGGAAGGAACGCCGCGCCGCGGGCCCGCCTGCTCAGGAGTGGGCGAGCGGATCGAGCTGCTCGGGCGTGACGTCGGCGGCCGCGGTGGAGCGACTGAGCGCCTCGGATTCCTCGTCGCGCGCGAGCAGCTCGCGACCCGCCGCGGTGCCGTGCTGGAACGCATCCGGGCCGACCAACAACCGGAGCGGCGGCTGGTCCATCTCGACGACCCGCAGCACGAGCTCCGCGACGAGGTCCGGGTCGCTGGCACCGATGGCTGTCCCCTCGTGCAGGCGGGCCGATGCGCCGACGGTCGACCGGTACTCGGGCCGGACCGGGGCAACCTGCATCGACGAACCGGCCCAGTCCGTCCGCATCCCGCCGGGCTCGAGGACGGTCACGCGGACGCCGAGGGGTTCGACCTCCTTCGCGAGCACGGACGAGAAGCCACCCACCGCCCACTTCGCCGTCTGGTAGGCGCCGAGGCCCGGCGTGGCCATGCGACCACCGACCGAGGAGACCTGCACGATGTGCCCGGCGCCCTGTGTGCGCATGACCGGCAGGGCGGCCTGCGTCAGCGTCACGACCCCGAACAGGTTCGTCTCGACCTGCGCACGGAAGTCGGCCGGATCGACGTCCTCGATGCTGGCGAGGTTGGCGTACCCGGCGTTGTTCACGAGGACGTCGAGTCGCCCGAAGCGATCGACGGCGGTACGGACGGCCGCACGTGCTGCGGCCGGATCCGTGACGTCCAAGCGGACGCTGACGAGGGTCCCGCCCTCTGGGACGACCAGGTCGTCGAGTGCACGTGGGTCACGGACGCCGGCGACGACGTCGTGGCCGGCGCCGAGCGCGGCGCGGACGATGGATCGACCGAGGCCGCGGGAGGCGCCGGTGACGAGGAAGACGGACACGATGGTTCCTAACTGACTGGTTGGTTGACAGTCTTCAGGGAACGCCATCCGCGCGCAGTTGTCAACCACCCGGTTGATACGATGGCGGGCGTGCCGATGCCACGAGATGCCGACGCCACTCGCGCGAGACTCCTGCTCGCCGCGCGCGACGAGTTCGCTGCGGTCGGGATCGCGGGTGCCCGCGTCGATCGGATAGCGGCCGCCGCCGCGAGCAACAAGGCGCAGATCTACCACTACTTCGCCAGCAAGGACGGCCTGTTCGACGCGGTCTTCGACGCCATGGTCGCCGAGACGCTGGACGAGGTGACGATCGATCCGGCAGACCTCCCCGAGTACGCCGGACGATTGCACGACTCCTACGTCCGGCGGCCCTGGGTCCAACGGCTCGCGACGTGGTACCGACTCGAGCGCGGCGACACGCAGCACCCCATCGACGCGGTCGTGCGGAGCAACACGGCGAAGCTCGAGGCGATCGAAGGTGCGCAGCGCGACGGCCTGCTGTCGACCGCGTTCGACGCCGCCGAACTGCTCGGCCTCGTGATCCACACGGCCGCGCTCTGGAGCGGCGCGACCCCCGAGTACGCCCGGCTCACGGCCAGCGCCTCGGCTGCCCGCCGCCGCGCGGTCGTCGTGCAGGCGGTGGCCGCGATCACCGCGGGCTGAGCCGCCGAGCGGGCCGGTGCCAGACGAGCGCGGCGTTCGCGGCGTCGCGGGCGAAGCGGAGCACCCGCAGCACCACGATGTCGTGGTCGCCGGCCCGGTGGACGGCCTCGACCGAGCACTCCAACCACGAGTGCGCACCGGCGAGCAGCACGGCCCCCGACCCGGTGTCGACGTGCGGCACACCGACCAGTCGCTGCGCCCGGTCGCGGGAGGCCAGCTGCCGGGTCTGTTCGGCGTGCCCCTCGGCGAGGACCGAGATGCCGAGCACCGGCGCCGCCGCCAGGTCGGGCCAGGTCGTCGACGAGTGCTGCACGGCGATCGTCGCGAACGGCGGGTCGTAGGAGACCCCGACGGTGAACGAGGTGGCCACCATGACGACCGGGGCGCCCGCCACCCGGGCGGCGATGGCCGCCACCACCGAGGGGATCTCGGCGATCGCCTCGCGGATGTCGAGCGGGTCGCCGACGAACTCGTGCTGCATGGGGGTTCCTTCGTTCAGGAGCGGGCGAGCAGGGAGCGGGCACGTCGTTCGTCCGCACGCATCGCGGCGACGAGGGCGTCGGGCCCGGGGAACGTGCGCTGCCGACGGAGCCGACGGCCGACGGTGAGCTCGACGGGGGTGCCGTACAGGTCGCCGTCGAAGTCGAGCACGTGGATCTCGACGGTGCGCGGCCGGTCGGCGAAGGTGCTGTTGCTGCCGATCGACACGAGGGCCTCGCGCGTCCCGGACCACGCCGGCGCGGTGAGCCACCCGACGTAGACGCCGTCCGACGGCACCGCCCGGCCGTCGTCGGGCAGCAGGTTGGCGGTCGGGAAGCCGAGCCCGTGGCCGATGCCGGCGCCGTGCACGACCGCGCCGGTGAGGACCGCCGGTGCCCGCTTGGGCAGGGAGACCGCCGCCACGAGCGCCCCGAGTGCCACCAGCGCCAGGGCGCCGAGGGCGACCGCGTCGGTCGACACCGCGAGCAGCACGGCGGTGACGGTGCTACCGAGGACGGCACCGAGCTGCTTCACGGTGTTGAAGGTGCTCGACGCCGCACCGATGGTCGTCGGTCCGGCCCCGAGCACCGCTGCGAGCGAGAACGGTGACCAGACGAACGCGTTTGCGACCCCGAAGCCGGTGAACGCCGCCGCAACCGCCCAGAGCGGAGCCGACGTCCCGATGAGCACGGCGGTGAGCGCCACCGATGCGACGAGCAGGACGGCACCGATGGTCGCAGTCGCTCGCGGGCCGGCGGTGTTCGTCGTGCGGCCGACGAACGGTGCGGCGGCCAGGCAGGCGATCCCCATCGGCACGAGCACCAGGGCGGCTGCGCCGGCGCCGAGTCCGCGTCCGTCCTGCAGGTCGAGCATGAGCGGGATCGGGGCAGAGCCGACGCAGAACGACGCGGCCGTCGCTCCCCACGAACCGGTCACGAACCCGCGGTCGCGGAAGAGCCCGAGCGGGACGAGTGCCCGGTCGCCCGCTCGGCGCTGCACCGTGAGCACCGCGGCGACGACGAGTGCGCCGAGCACCACCAGACCGACCCGCGGCAGGGGTGCAGCGAGCACTCCGTCACCGGTCCCCTGCACACCGACGACCACCGCGAACACCCCGGCCGTCACCCCGACGACGGCGAGCACCGGCAGCGGCACCGCGATGCGTCGGGACACGGGTACGAAGCGGAGCACGGCGACGGCGGTGACGATGCCGACGGGGACGTTCACCAGGAAGACCGACGGCCACCCCCACGCCTCGACGAGCACGCCCCCGACGATCGGGCCGGCGACGGTCGCCGCGCCACCGCCGGCGCTCCAGATGGCGAGCGCGACGGCGAGCCGCGGCGGGTCGAACAACGAGCGGATGACGGTCAGGCACTGGGGCGTCAGCAGCGCGGCGCCGACGCCCTGCAGGGCGCGCCAGACGACGAGTGCACCGATCCCCGGCGCGAACGCGCAGCCGACCGACGCGACGGTGAACACCGCCAGCCCGAGCAGGTAGACGCGGCGGTGGCCGAAGCGGTCGCCGAGCCGTCCGGCGACGAGGAGCGGCACCGCGAACGCGAACAGGTAGGCGCTGTTCACCCAGACCGACAGGGACGCGTCGGTGCCGAGGTCGCTGCCGATGTCCGGCAGTGCGACGGACACGATCGTGCTGTCGAGCAGCAGCATGAAGAAGCCGAGGCAGAGCCCGCCGAGCGCGAGCCACCGACGGGCCGGGGTCACCTCACACCGCCAGGTTCTCGCGGAGCGTCGACCCCGGGTACCGCGGCGCCAGGGCACCGCGGGCACGCAGTTCCGGCACGAGGAGCTCGCTCAGGTCGGCGAACCCGGTTGGCATGCCGAGCGGGCTGGACAGCATGTAGCCGCCGCGTCCGCCGGTGGCCGCGAAGTTCTCCTGCAGGGCGTCGGCGACCCCCGCGGCGTCGCCGACCAGCATGTGGTCGAGGCCCGTCGCGGCACGCCAGCCGTGTTCGAAGAAGTCGTCGCGGTCCATCGTGTGGTCCTCGCCGAACTCGGCGACCAGGCTGCCGACCAGGCCGGCCGGGCTCGCCTGCGCGGCGACGATCTCGTCGCGCAGCTCGCCGAGCCGGAACGTCTCCGGCAGCGTGGAGAAGTCGTAGCCGGCGTTGTGCGAGATGAAGGTGCCGACGGCCTCGCGGTTCCAGAACGACAGCAGCGAGTCGCGGCGGGCGGCGGCCTCGGCGTCGGTGGCGCCGACGATGACCTGGGTCGCCCAGAGGATCCCGACGCCGGACGGGTCCCGACCGACGTCGGTGAGCGCTGCGTCGAGCGCGTTCCGGTGCCGGAGCTGTCCGGCGACGCTCGACCCGAAGCCGAACACCAGGTCGGCGAAGGACGCACTGGCGGCGATGCCGCGCGGCGAGTTGCCGGCCTGCACCACCACGGGGTGCCGCTGCGGGCTCGGGACGCTCGCGAGCGGGCCACGGACCTTGAAGAAGCGGCCGTCGTGGTCGATGGGGTGCACCCCGGCCGGGTCGGCGAACCGTCCGGTCGAGCGGTCGCGGACGATCGCGTCGGGGGCGACGGAGTCCCAGAGCGCACGGCAGACGCCGATGAACTCCTCCATCCGTTCGTACCGCAGGTCGTGGTCGATGAGGTGGTCCGACCCGTAGTTCGCTGCGTCCGCCCCACGCGACGAGGCGACGACGTTGAACGCCATGCGTCCGCCGGTGACGTGGTCGAGCGAGTTGAGCAGCCGGGCGACGGAGAAGGGGTGCGTGAACGTCGACGAGTAGGTGAGCCCGAACCCGATGTGCTCGGTGACGGTGGACATCGCGGCGATCACGGGTGACATGTCCTGCCGGGGCCACTGGATGCCCCACTCGACGGCCGGGTCGATGCTGCCGCGCCACGTGCTCGGCACTCCGGACCCGTCGCCGAAGAACAGCATGTCGACGCCGGCACGTTCGGCCGTGCGGGCCACCTCCATGTACATGCGGACGTCGGGGAAGTCCTGGCCGACCCAGCTGCCGGCCGCGGCCCACCGGCCCTCGGTGTGGGTGAAGGACAGGTCGTAGGCCAGGTGCATGCCGCTCATCGGGCACCCACCGGCGAAGCGGACGCTGACGACGGCGCAGACGCGGACACAGACGCAGCCGCGCGCCACAACGCCGCCGTCTCGTCGGCGTCGGTCACGACGCCGACGTTCAGGTCGATCAGGGTGAGCGCGGCGTCGTGCACGTCGGTGTCGTACGCGGCGGTGGCGTCCTGCGGGACCACCACGGGCCAGCCGAGCTGCATCGCGTCCTGCGCGGTGGCGAGGACGCAGCACTCGGTCGTGAGTCCCACGACGGCGACCCAGCCGATCCCGGCGGAGGTGAGCCGGGCCTCCAGGTCGGTGCCCAGGAACCCGCTGTACCCGCGCTTCACGACGCGGGTCTCACCGGGCGCTGGCGCCGTGCGGTACCACTCGGCGCCCTCCGTACCGATCCGGCAGGGCTCGTCGTCCGGCATGGGTCCGTCCGGGTCACCTCCGCGCAGCCACGTGCTGGAGCGCCACGGCCGGGCCGGGTCGCTGCCGAGTTCGACCCAGACCACGGGGACGCCCGTCGCGCGGGCCTCGTCGACGAGCGAGCCGATGCGGGTGACGGCGGCGTCCACCGCAGCGGACGCGCGGTCGTCGAGTCCGTACGGGGCGATCCGCGTCGGTTCGCCGAAGTCGCGCTGCACGTCGACGACGACGAGCGCGGGGCGGAGCGGAGCGGACGCCAACTGCGTGAGCCGCGGGTCGCGACCCGCGTCGACTCCCCCGGTCACCGGACGACCGCCGCGTCGTGCTGGCGGAGCGCGGGCAGGACGGTCTCGCCGAACAGCACCATGTCCTGGTCGTACTCGGGGAAGATCAACATCAGGCCGTCGAGCTCGCCCCGGTCGACGATGTACTCGAGGTGCTCGGTGACGGTCTCGGCCGACCCGGCGACGTACGCGGTCTGGAACGCGTCCTCGCCAGCGGCTCCGTCCGCCCACGCCCGCGCCTGCTCGGCGGGGACGCCCCACGACGCCCGCATCGAGGCCAGCGCCTGGCGGTCGACGCCGGCACCCCACTCGCGCACCTTCCGCTGGGCGGCGGCGTCGGTCTCGCCCTGGACCACCGTGAGCATCGAGTACGTGCGGCATTCGCGGCCCTCGGCGGCGGCGCGGTCGTGCACGTCGCGGGACAGCTCGCGCATCTCGTCGAGGCTGTCGGCGGCGAGGAAGGCGCCGTCGGCGTGCTTCGCCTGGAACGCCCTGGCCGCCTCGGACTTGCCGGCGCTGATGATGGTCGGGCGCGATACCGGGTGGGGGCGGGATTCGCACGCGTCGAGGTCGAAGTACGGCGTGTGCATCGTCACGCTGTCCTCGGTCCACAGGCGCGTGACCGCCTCGGTCCAGAGTTCCGTCATCCGGTACCGGTCGGCGTGGCTGAGGGCCGCGTCCCAGATCCCGAACTGCTCGAACTCCGCCGCGTAGGCGCCGTTGACGATGTTCATGCCGGCCCGGCCGCCGGAGATGTCCTGCAGCGTCGTGTACATCTTGGCGGCGACCGCCGGGTTGTGGACGTTGGCGTGCATCGTCGCCCAGATCTTGACCCGCTCGGTGGCCTCGGCGATCCCGGCCATCATCGTCATCGACTCCAGGGACCGGCCCCAGTGGTCCGTGGAGCCGCCGAAGCCGCGCCACTTCGCCATCGACATCACGAAGTCCAGGCCGATCGTCTCGGCGTGCAGCGCCGCGCGCTTGTTCCAGGCGTAGGTCGCCTCGGGGTGGGGTGCCGTGGTGGAGAGCATCCACCCGCCGTTGCCGATCGGGAGGAAGATCCCGTACTCCTTCGCGGGCATCTCACGCCGCCTTTCTGGTCGTTGCGGAACACTCGGTGACGATGGGGCTCACGGTGCGGGCCACACGGTCTCGCCGTCCTTCGTGATGGCGTCGATGTACTCGTTCGTGAACCAGCTCTTCGCGTCGTCGGCGGTCACGGAGCGCTTGACGATGTCGAACTGGTGCAGCATGTCGACGAGCTTCGTCACGTTCTCCGGGTCGATGCCGCCGAGCGGCTGGTCCGGCGTCGGGTTGTCCGCGATGACCTTCGTCTCGGTCGTCCAGATCTTGGTGTTCTGGGCCGTGTCGTAGGTGGCGCCGGACAGCTTCGCGGCGTACCCGACGCACTGCTTCGTCTTCGCCTCGCTCGCGGAGCAGAAGTCGTAGGCGTGCAGGGCTGCGCGCAGGACGTCCTCGACCGCGGTCGGGTGCGCCTTCGCGAACGCCGGGTTCACGGCCATGGCGCCGATCGACGAGGGGATGTCGTAGTCGACGGGCTGCCAGACGGTGACGTCGTCACCGGCGGCCTTGAGCAGGTTCGGCTCGTTCGACACGAAGCCGGTCAGCGCCTCGAGGCCGTTCTGCTTGCGGGGCAGGACGGACGGGTCGTAGCCCTCCTTGACGAGCGTGAGGGAGTCCCAGTCCACACCGGCCTTCTCCATCATCGCCCGGACCGACGCGGGGACGTAGCCCTTGTGGCCGACGACCTGGCCGTCGAGCTGCGGCAGCTTCGTGATGTCCTTGTTCGTCATCAGGACGTCGAGGCCGGCGTTCGAGTACGACGAGATCCCGGTGATGTCGATGCCGTTCGCGCGGGCCTGGATGAGGTCCTGCTCGGCGACGGCGGAGACGGTGGCCTGGCCGCTGGCGAGGAGCTTCGTGTTCTGGGCGGTGTCACCGGATCCGGGCTTCAGCGTCACGTCGAGGCAGAGGTCCTTGAAGTACCCGAGCTCGTCCGCCGCGATGTACTCGAGGATCGACGCCGACGACTGGTACTGGTACCCGGACAGGTAGGTGATCGTGCCGGCGTCCTTGTTCTCCTTGCACCGCTCGGCCGAGATCGCGCTGCCCTCGGACGAGGTGGTGCCGGCGCTGGAGCCGGTGCTGCAGCCGGTCAGCGCGAGGGCGACGACGGCGGCGGCGAGGGCCGCGAGTGCGGCCGTGGTGCGGCGCGTGGTGCGCCGCGTGCTGTGGTGCGTGGTGCTGTGCTGCATGGTCACTCCTGTAGGAAGGGATGGGTGGTGCAGGGTGGGGCGGTGCAGGGCAGGTGCGGGTGGGGCGGTGGGTCGGCTGGCGTCGGCCTGGAGGCGCGGCTGACGTCGCGCGGGCAGGCTCGCGCCGGTGGGTGGTGCGGCAGGGCCGCGGGGCGGCCGCGTGGTGCGGCCGGCGGACCGCGGGTCAGTCGTTCGCGGTGCGGTGCCAGTGCAGGACGCGACGCTCGACGAGGGTGATGAGTCCGAGCAGGACGACACCCATCACCGCGAGGATCGCGATGGCGGCGTAGACGACGGCGAGCTGGTTCATTGCCGACGCCGTGCTGATCACGGTGCCGAGTCCCCCGGTCGATCCCGAGGCGGAGAGCTCCGCGACGACCGCGCCGATGATCGACAGCGGGAACACGATCCGGAGGGCTGCGAACACGAACGGCAGGGCGTTCGGGATCCGCAGGTGCACGAGCATCTCGAACCGGGACGCGTCGATCGTCCGGTACACCTGCAGCACGGGTTGCGGCACGGACCGCAGCCCCGCGGCGGTGTTGATCAGGATCGGGAAGAAGCAGATGAGCGCCGTGATGACGAGCTTCGGCAGCGGCCCGAACCCGAACGCCACGACCAGGGCCGGGGCGATCGCGACGAGCGGCGTGACGTTCAGCACGATCGCGATCGGCATGACCGCGCGTCGGACGATCGGCAGCTCACTCGTCAGCACCGCGAGCACGAACGCGGCGAGGAACCCGATGGCCAGGCCGACGAGCGACTCCGCCAGGGTGATGCCGGCGTTCTGCAGGTAGTACGGCAGCTGCGTGGCGAGGGTCTCCCCCACCGTGGGCAGCGGCGGCAGCAGGTACGGCATGGCCGTCGCACCGATCTGCCAGAGCACCGCCAGGACGGCGAGCATCACGACGAGGGGCGACCAGACGGTCGGTCGGAGCCAACCGGGCACGGATCGGCGGGCGGTGCGCCGCTCGGCGTCGGCCGTGGTGACGGTCGCGGCGGGCGTCGAGGTGGTGGTCGCGCTCATGGTCCCGTCTCCCTCAGGCCGCATCGGCCGTGCGCCAGGCACTGTGCAGGCGGGTCCGGACGAGGTCTTCGTACTCGTGGAACCGCTGCTCCTCGAACAGGCGTTGGTTGCGCGGGCGGGGCAGGTCGATGTCGATGACGTCGACGATCCGGCCGGGGCGCGGCGCCATCACGACGACGGTGTCCGACATCCGGACGGCCTCGGACACCGCGTGCGTCACGAAGAGGACCGTCGTGCGCAGCTCGTCCCACAGGTCGAGCAGCTGGTCCTGCAGGCTCTCGCGGGTGAACTCGTCGAGCGCTGAGAACGGCTCGTCCATCAGCAGTACATCGGGGCGCAGGCCGAAGGCCCGGACGATCGCGGCACGCTGCTGCATGCCGCCGGACAGCTGCGCGGGGAGCTTGTCCATCGCCTCGCCGAGTCCTGCCATCCGCAGGAGCTCACGCATGTCCGGACCGGCACCGGTGCCGCGCTCCTCGAGGTCGTCGATGGCGGCACGACGTCGGCCGGCGCCGGGGTTCACGCGGGCGGCGAGGGAGACGTTCTGCAACACGGTGAGCCAGGGCAGCAGCGCCGGCGTCTGGGGGACGAGCCCGATGAGCTTCGCCGCGCACGCCTGCGCCGGGGTGACCCCGTGCACCCGGACGTCACCGCGGTCGGCGGGCTCGAGCCCGGCCACGAGCCGGAGCAGCGTCGACTTCCCGCAGCCGCTCGGGCCGATGAGCGACACGAACTTGCCGGGCTCGATCGTCAACTCGACGTCGTCGAGCGCGACCATGGCGCTCGGGCCGCTGCCGTACACCTTGCGCACCGCGTCCACGCGGACCGCTGATGTGGTCATCCGTTCCTCCATACCGTCGGCGAGCACGCATGCTCGATCTCGTATGGCGGAGAGCGTGCGTCGCGAGCTCGGGTGGTCTGCGACGCGGAAATCCGCTGCTGGTGACGACGTTAGGACGCCCGTGTTACGGCGTCGGACCACATGTGTTGCGAATGTGTGAACGAGTGCGCGGGTCAGCGTGGCGTGGGTACCGCGGTCTGCCCGTCCCACACGAGCACCTCGACGCCGAGGTCCTCGGCGGCGACCGCGACCCACCCGGCGAGCGCCCTCGCTGCGGGCTCGGCGACGACGAGCACGGCACGCTCGACCCCGGGGACCGACCGCCGCAGCCACAGCAGCTTGAACAGGTCCGCCATCACCTTGTTGCGCCAGGCGGGCTTGTAGGCGCCCAGGTTGGCGACGAGCTGCACGACCACGCGGTCGGCGCCGTCGATGCCCTCGACCTCGACCCGGGCGCGGTCGAGGACGACCGTGCGCGGACGGAGGACGAGTCCGAGAGCGGCCCCGGTGTGTTCGAGCATCCGGCGTTCGACGGAGTCGGGGGCGAACCGGCCCCACTCGGAGCGCGCGGCGGGGACCTCGGTCATGTCGGCAGTGTAGGCGGGCCAGCCGCTCCGGATCGACCGGCGCGTCAGACCGACCGCGCGGCCACCTCGAGGGCCTCGGCCGCTTCCCCGGCGCGCACGATGTCGCTGTCGCTGACCGACCGCGCGTTGTACTCGGCTTTGGTCTTCACCGCCAACAGCACCTCGAGGTGCTTCGCGACCGACTGTCCAGCAGCCGCACGCAGCACGGGTACCGCTTCGTCGTGTGCTCCCGATCGCGAGTACTCGCCGGTCCGAGCGACGCAGATCGCGTCAGCCGCGGCGATGCCGCTGAGGACGCACTGCGTGACGAACGCGTTCGCGAACTGCGATCCGGCAGTGAAGACCCCTGCGTCACCGCCGAGCGCGCGGAGGGCCTCTGCAGCTTCGAGGAACTCCGTCGCCTTGGCGAGCCGGCCCCTCCGGAACGACTCGTCGCCCGGTGCGGTGGTGCCGATTCGCGGGGTCATCCAGTCAGGGTACGGAGCTTCCGGGACAGCCATCGACCATCGCCTGCGATGGGAATACCGTCCCGGGCAACCGATGCGAGGAGCGGGTCGGTGCCGTCGATCTCGTCCTCGTCGAAGAGGACCGGCCGCACGGCGTTCCCGGCCCACCGACCGGCCGCACGGCACAACGCGTGGATCTGGTCCTCTGCCTCCGCACGTCGGCCGTGCTCGACGATGAAGCAGACATCGAGGTCGCTGTCCGGCCGCATCTCACCACGGGCGCCGGATCCGAAGAGCGCGGCGTACCGGAGGGGGATCGATCGACACCCCGATCGGAGTCGTTCGAGGAGCGCGCGCCGGAGATCGGCCAGAGCGGTGATCGCATCGGCGGCGAGGTGTTCCCGGTTCAGGCTGAACGACTTCGTCCGTCCGGTCCGGTGCCCGTCGACGACACCCTGCTCGACCAGCCGATCCGCACTGTTCCGGACCCCGGCGTACGACCGGTCGGGCACCAGGCGGCAGATGTCCGCGATCGTCATCGGTCCTGGCGCTCGTGCCAAGACGGCGAGCACATCGCCGTCCACGGAGGTGGTCACCGTCGCGAAGGGGGACTGCAACTGCATCGGAACCTCCGATCGGATACGAGTAGAAATCTACCACTTCCAGTAGATTTCTACTCGTATCTGAGCATTTTCGTCAGACGACCGACCACCCGCCGTCACTCGGCAGCACGGCGCCGTTCACGTTGGCGGAGTCGTCGCTGAGCAGCCAGGTGATGGCCGCGGCGAGCTGTTCGGGCTGGGCGACCGGCGGGATCGCGACCTGCATGATGGGGCCCACTCGGCTGGCGGCGTACTCGCTGCGCATCGGCGCCTCGATGTTCGTCGCGACCGCACCCGGCGCGACGGCGTTGGCACGGATGCCCTGCGGCCCGTGGAAGAACGCGACGCTCTTGGTGAACCCGGCGATCGCGTGCTTCGACGCCGTGTAGGCGGCGCCCGCAGCCGAGGCGCGGAGTGCGGCCTCGGACGCGACGTTCACGACGGCGCCGCGACCGGCGGTGATCATGTGCGGCAGGACGGCGCGGGTGAGGCGCATCGGCCCGGTGACGTTGACGCTGAAGACGCGGTCCCAGGTGGCGTCGTCGACCTCGCTCGGCGGCAGGAAGGCGTCCATGATGCCGGCGACGTTCGCCAGGCCGTCGATCCGCTCACCCGCGGCCGCGATGAGCGCGTCGATGGTCTCGGTCGCGGCGACGTCGCCGACGACGGTCTCGAGCTCGAGGCCGTCGAGTTCGGAGCGGAGCGCGTCGAGGCGTTCGGCGACGACGTCGGTCGCGATCACCCGCCCGCCCTCGGTCGCGATGCGCGTCGCCGTGGCGCGTCCGATGCCGGAACCCGCCCCGGTGACGATGATGGTCCTGCCGGTGAACCGTCCGGCGGTGGTGTCGGTCATGTCGTCTCCTCACTGAGAGGCGCTCGCTGCGCCACAATGGTTATAGCACTCAGTGCCGAAAGGACTCCATGAGCTCGACGAGCGACCAGGCGGCGAGCGACCGCCCGACGGGACGCCCCCGCACGATCGACCCCGACGCGGTGTCCCTCGTGGCGCTGCGCCTGTTCGACGAGCAGGGCTTCGACGCCGTGTCGATGGACGACGTCGCCACGGCCGCCGGAGTGAGCCGTCGATCGTTGTTCCGGCTGTTCCCGAACAAGGCGGCACTCGTCTGGGGCGGGCTCGACGAGTTCGCCTCGCGGTTCGGTGACGCACTGCGGGAACGGCCGTCCACGGAGTCGTCGTCCGTCGCACTGCGCGCCGCGTACCGGATCGGCGCGACCTTCCCCGACGACGCCGTGGAGGTCACCCGCCACCGCCTCCGCGTCATCCGCGCGAACCCCTCGCTCGAACACGTCGGTGCAGCCACGGTCACGACCCTGACCGACGAGATCGTCCGGTTCGTGGCCGAGCGGGACGGCGCGACGCCCGACGACCTGGCGGTCACGGTGCTGGCACACGCCCTGGCGGCCGCCGCGAGCGCCGCCCTCACCTGGTGGGCGCTGCACGGCGACGGCCGTCCGGAGGACGTCGTGGACCGCGCACTCGCCCTGCTCGCCTGAGACGCGCTCTGGACGCGACCACCGGACGGACTGGAGGCCCGTGGCGGGCGTGCCACGGGCCTCCCGTCCGACACCCGGCCGGGTTCAGCCCATCGCGCGCTTCCCACGGACGTCGCGCGACAGCGCGTCGATGCGCGCCACCTCGTCGTCAGTGAGCCGCACCTCGGCGGCTGCGACGTTCTCGGCGACGCGTCCGGGGTTGCGCGATCCGGGGATCGGGACCAGGTCGGCGCGCTTCGCCAGGACCCAGGCCAACGCGAGCTGCGAGAGCGAGACACCCTTCGCGTCGGCGATCTCGGTGAGTGCGGTGACGACGGCGACGTTCGCGTCGAAGTGCTCCGGCGCCCACCACTCGAGCTGTTGGCGGATGTCGTCGGCCGCGTACGCGCTCGCCGGCTGCACGGCACCGCTCAGGAAGCCGCGCGCCAGCGGCGAGTAGGCGACGACGCCGATGCCGAGCTCGTCGACGAGGGGGAAGAGCGCCTCGGACTCCCGCGAGAAGACGGAGTACTCGGTCTGGAACGCCGAGATCGGGTGGACCGCATGCGCCCGGCGGATCTGGTCGGCATCGGTGTTCGACAGGCCGAGGTACCGGACCTTGCCGGCCTGCACGAACTCCTGCATCACGCCGACGACGTCCTCGATCGGGACGGCCGGGTCGTGGACGTGCTGGTAGAGCAGGTCGATCGAGTCGGTGCCGAGGTTCTGCAGGCTCGCGTCCACCACCTGGCGGATGTGCTCCGGTCGGGAGTCCGGTGCGTACGCCTCGGGGGTGAACCCGAACTTCGTGGCGATCGTCACCTCGTCGCGAATCGGGGCGAGCGCCGCGCCGAGGAGCCGCTCGCCGGTCCCCCAGCCGTACAGCTCGGCCGTGTCGAAGTGCGTGACGCCGAGTTCGTGTGCGTGCCGGATCGCGGCGACGGACTCGGTGTCGTCGCCGGGTCCGTAGGCGAACGTGGTGCCCATGGCGCCGTAGCCGATGGCGCTGACGGTGAGGCCCTGTCGGCCGAGGGTGCGTTGCTGCATGGTGCCGTCCCTTCGTGACGTGTGGTGGTCATGCGAGTGGCACTGTACGCCACGATTGTCAGAGTATGACAACTTGGACTGAAGATGACGTCGCGGTACGATCGGCCCGTGAGCGACGTGCGAACCGGCCTGCGGGACATCACCCGCGACGCCGTCCGCGCGCGCATCGCCGCCGTGGCACTCGGGCGGTTCGACACCGACGGGTTCGAGAACGTCACCGTGGAACAGGTCGCCGCTGAGGTGGGGATCTCGGCGCGGAGCTTCCACCGGTACTTCCCCGCGAAGGAGGACGCCGTCATCGGCGACCCCGCGCGACACCGGGACGCGCTCGCCGAGGCGTTCCGGTCGCGGTCGACGACCCAGCCGGTCTGGCCCGCGCTGCGCGAGGCGTTCGCCGAGATGCTCGAGCGCGGCAGCACCGACGACCCCGAGACCGGACGACGATCCGTCCGCGTGATGACGAGCACGGCGTCACTGCGCGCACGGAACCTCGAGAAGCACCAGGCCTGGGCGGACGTCCTGACGCCCCTCGTCGTCGAGCAGCTCCACGGGCCCGACGCCGAGCTGCGCGCACGAGTCCTCGTGCAGGCGGCCCTCGGTTGCTTCGACGTGGCGATCACCATCTGGGCCTCGGGCGACGACCCCGACGCGGCCGCGATCCTGCGACGCGCGTTCGACGGCATCGCCCCGAGCGCCTGACGAGCGGACGCGCGCCGTCGTCCGGCGGTATCGTCCGGGCATGAACGTCACCGGACCGTCGCCGTACTTCCAGTTCGCCGGCACCGCCAGGCAGGCCCTCGAGCACTGGCGAGGGGTCTTCGGCGGCGAGGTCCGGATCGCGACCTACGCCGACTTCTCACGGACCGACGGCCCCGCCGACGCAGTCGCCCACGGGCAGCTCACCGGCGGACTCCAGCTGTTCGCCGCCGACGCGAGCGAGACCGACGAGCCGTTCGCAGCGACCGGATTGCTGTTCTCGCTGCTCGGCGCCGACGAACCCGACGTGCTGCGACGCTGGTTCGACGCGCTCGCCGAGGGTGGCACGGTGGTCGACCCGCTGCAGCAGCGACCGTGGGGCGACTGGGACGGCACCGTGCGGGACGCGTTCGGCGTCACGTGGCTCATCGGGTTCGAGGCATCAGCACTGGGGTGATGGGCGCCGCCGCTGGGATGATGGGCGCATGACCGAGCACCCGACCGTCCTGTTCGTGTGCGTCCACAACGCCGGACGCTCCCAGATGGCCGCGGGGTGGCTGCAGCACCTCGCCGGCGACCGCGTCCGGGTGTTCTCCGCCGGCAGCGAACCCGCCGACCAGGTGAACGCCGTCGCCGTGCAGGCCATGGCCGAACAGGGCATCGACATCGCCGCCGCCCGACCGGCGGTGCTCGAGACCGAAACCGTGCGTGAGTCGGACGTCGTCATCACCATGGGCTGCGGTGACGCCTGCCCGGTGTTCCCCGGCAAGCGCTACGAGGACTGGGACCTCGACGACCCGGCAGGGCTCGCCATCGAGCAGGTCCGGCCGATCCGCGACGACATCCGGTCGCGCGTCGAGCAGTTGATCGCGTCGCTGTAGACGACTACTGCTGGTCGGACGGCAGCAGCGGCGCCCAGTAGGCGTCCGGGCCGTCGGCCTGCACGGCGTCGCGCTCGAAGCGGAAGCCGTACTCCCGCACGAAGTCGAGCGCGGCGGCCTGCTCGTCCTCGGCGTCGTCGTGCGCGGCGTCGAACAGGTACACGCCGTGCCCCATCTTCACGCCCGAGTCGCTGATCACCGTGAGGTCCCAACGCCCTTCCTCGGCGCGTTCGATCCGCACGACGGCGGCCTGTGCAGCGGTGAAGTCAGCCATGCCGTCAGCCTACGGACGGTGGCCCGGTGGCGTTCAGGGCCGGTCGCGCCCAGTACGCTGAGCACCGTCACAGGCCCGGACGAGCGGAGAACGAAGTCATGTCAGTCGGATTGCTCGCCGTGGTGGACGACATCCTCTCCGCGGCCCTGAAGGCGAGCGCGAAGACCGCCGGTGTCGTCATCGACGACGCCGCGGTCACCCCGCAGTACGTGCAGGGGCTCGCGCCGGCCCGGGAGCTCCCGGTCGTCGGGCGCATCGCGCTCGGCAGCCTGTTCAACAAGTTCATCATCATCATCCCGCTGGCGCTGCTGCTCACCGCGTTCGCTCCCTGGGTGCTGCCGTACCTCCTGCTCATCGGCGGGACGTACCTCTGCTTCGAGGGCGCGGAGAAGGTCACCGAGTGGTTCGGCGTCCACCACGGCGCAGGCACCTCCGACTCGGTCACCGAACCGAAGCTCGTGTTCGGCGCCATCCGGACCGACCTCATCCTGAGCACCGAGATCATGCTCATCGCCCTGGCCGGCCTCGACCCCGACCTCGGGCTCTGGCCGACACTCGGTGCCCTCATCGTGATCGGGCTCGTCATGACCGCGGTCGTCTACGGCGCCGTGGCCCTGCTGGTGAAGATCGACGACGTCGGCCTGCAGATGATGAAGAACTCGGTCCGCCGCACCCGTCGCACCGGAGCGCGGATCGTTCGGGCCATGCCGACGGTCTTCCGGGTCATCAGCGTGATCGGCACCGTCGCCATGCTGTGGGTCGGCGGGCACCTGGTCATCGCGAACCTCGCCGAGACGTTCTGGCACGGTCCGTACGACCTGCTGCACACGATCGAGCACGCGATCGAGGCAGCCGGCCCGGTCGTGACGTGGACTGTGGACACCGCGATCTCGGCGGTCGCCGGCGTCGTCCTCGGCATGGTCGTCGTGGCGATCGTCCTCGGCATCGGTCGTCTTCGCGGGAAGCACTGACTTACACTTCTGTTCCGCCATCGGCACAGCAGTGTTCCGACGAACCACGCGTCGAACGACTCGTGGTCCGTTGCAGAACCGGTGCGCGCTGCCCGCGCGCCAGGATTACCCTGACGCGCATGGCAACGGTGCGACGGGTCCAGGTGACGTTCGACTGCGCCGAACCGGAGCGGGTCGCCCGGTTCTGGTGCGAGGTCCTCGGCTACGAGGTCCCTGCTCCCCCGCCCGGGTTCGACGACTGGCAGGCGTTCAACGCCTCGCTCCCGCCCGAGCACCAGGACTCCGCCTTCGCGTGCGTCGATCCGTCCGGCGCCGGCCCGCGCCTGTTCTTCCAGCGAGTGCCCGAGGGCAAGACGGTCAAGAACCGCGTGCACCTGGACGTCCGGGTCGGCACCGGCCTGGTCGGCGAGGAGCGCCTCGCCGCGCTCGACGCCGAGAGCGCACGCCTGGTCGCCCTCGGTGCGACCCAGTTCCGCCGCATGCTCGCGGATCAGGTCAACGAGTCCTGCATCGTGATGCAGGACGTCGAGGGCAACGAGTTCTGCATCGACTGATCCGCGAGCTGCGGCGGCGGGCTCAGGCGACCGGCCCGTAGAGCGGCGTCTCCGCCTGGTCGAGCTCCAGCTCGGCGGTCTGCTGGATGAGTGCCAGCAGGTCGGCGTCGAGTCCGGGAGCGAACTCCTCGAGGCGCTCCGGAGCGATGAACGACGGCGCTCCCACCGGGGCCTGCTCGGTCGCGGACAGGTCCGTGCCGTCCTTCGACGGCGATGCCCCGCGGAAGATCTTGCCCGCCTCGGACGCCCCGTCGAGGTCGAAGCTGTACTGCTTGCTCTGCAGCCCGAGGTCGACGAGTTCCTTGACCTCCGGGAACCGCTCGGCGTTCGTCTTCGGGATCGGCAGCAGGGTCTTCCAGTCGACGCCGAGGGTCTCGAGGGCCTTCGCGTAGGCGTTCTCGTGCGCCTGGTCGCGGACGATCAGGTACGCGATGGTGCTGCGCGCGGTGGGGTTGTCCGTCATCTCGTAGATCCGGCACTTCTGCAGGCGACCCGTGGACTCGAGCATCAGGTTGTACAGCAGGTCGAGCGGCAGGTTGCCGGAGTTGTAGACGTAGCTGCCGCTCCACGGGTTGCCGGCCGCATCGACCGGCAGGGCGCCCTGCGCACCGACCAGGTAGTGGTGGATGTTGCTCGTGTCGAGTGCGATGTTGAGCGGCGTCGCACCCTTCGCACCGGGCTTGTCGAGCGGGTCGGTGAGCTTGCCGGTGTACTCGGGCGAGCCGTCGAGCAGACGGGAGATCGTGGTGCCGATGAGCTCGACGTGGCTGATCTCCTCGGTGCCGACCCCCTGGATGAGGTCGCGGTACGGCTTCGCCGCCGGGCCGCGGAAGTTCATCGCCTGGAACAGGTACTGCATCATCGTGCGCATCTCGCCGAACTGCCCGCCGAGCCCTTCCTGCAGGGCGTTCGCGGCTGCCGGGTCGGGCTCGCCGTCGGCGATCTCGTTGATCCAGGTCTGTGCGTGGAAGTACATGGAGCCTCCTTGCTGGTCGCGACGGATCCGCCGCGTGCATCACGGTCGTCCGGCGTCCCTGGCAGGCGACACGGGTCGTCCACTGAGCGCGGTATCGTCGTCGGCGCCGCACCGCAGCGCCCGGAAGGACCCCCGAACCGATGACCGTCAGTCACGACGTCGACACCGCCGCCCTCGACGAACTGCTGGGGGTGGACCAGGTCCTCCGCGACCCGGCGTCGCTCGAGCGGTACCGCCACGACGACGCCGAGTGGGCGGACTCCACGGCGCCGCTCGCCGTCGTCCTCGCCCGCAGGACCGACGACGTCGTCGCCACCGTCAAGTGGGCGGCGGCGGCCGGGGTGCGGGTCGTGCCGCGCGGCGCAGGGACCGGTCTGTCCGGCGGGGCGAACGCGATGGCCGGATCGGTCGTCCTGTCGCTCGAGCGGATGGACGCGGTCCTCGAGATCAACACCGACGAGCGGTACGCGATTGCCCAGCCCGGTGTGGTCAACGACGCCCTGCGTGCGGCGGTCGCGGAGCACGGGCTCTGGTACCCGCCGGACCCGGCGAGCTCGGCCATCTCGACGATCGGCGGCAACGTCGCGACGAACGCCGGTGGGATCTGCTGCGTCAAGTACGGCGTCACCCGCGACTACGTGCTCGGGATGACCGTCGTGCTGGCCGACGGTTCCGTGGTCGAGCTCGGCCGCCGCACGGCGAAGGGCGTCGCCGGCTACGACCTGGCCGGCCTGATGGTCGGTTCCGAGGGCACGCTCGGCATCGTCGTGTCGGTGACCGTGAAGCTGCTCCCCCTGGCCGGCCGCGACGAGCGCGCCGTGATCGGGTACTTCCCCTCGCTCAGCGCCGCCGGGGACGCCGTCGCGGCGATCTCACGCGCCGGCATCATCCCCGCAGCGCTCGAGATCGTCGACCGGACCTGCCTGCGGGCCGTCGACGACTGGATGCACCTGGGGCTGCCGTCCGACGTCGACACCCTGCTGCTGGCACGGGTCGACGAGCGCGGTGCGGCGGGCGACGACCTCGCCGACCAGGTCGCCGCGGTCTTCGCACGGGCCGGCGGCACCGACGTCGAGCGGGCCACGGACCCCGACGACATCGCCCGGCTGTTCCAGGCGCGGCGGCTCGCGTACCCGGCGCTCGAGCGGCTCGGCCCGGTGCTGACCGAGGACATCTGCGTCCCCCGCAGCGCGGTGCCCGAGATGCTCCGGCGGATCCAGGCGACCGCTGCGGCGCACGACGTCACGATCGCGAACATCGCGCACGCCGGCGACGGCAACCTGCACCCGCTGATCATCGCGCCCGTGGGCGACGACGCCGCGAAGGCCCGCGCGAAGCACGCATTCGACCAGATCGTCGCCGACTGCCTGGCGCTCGGCGGCACCGTCACGGGCGAGCACGGCGTCGGACTGCTCAAGTTGCCGGGCCTGCGACAGGAGCTCGGCGAACGAGTGCTGGCGATGCACCGTTCCGTGAAGGACGCCCTGGACCCGGCGGGCACCCTGAATCCCGGCAAGGCGTTCTGAACGCACGGAGACGACGGACGGGAGGCCCGGTGCCAGCTGGCACCGGGCCTCCCGTCCGTCAGCCGGTCGCGTTCAGCGCCCGGCGTGCGTCACGCAGTCGCGGTCAGCGACGGCGGAAGTAGCCGTTCGCGCCACCGACGTACATCAGGATCGTCGCGACGAGCACGGCGACGCCACCGATCCACCCGAAGGCGTTGCCACCCGACGCTGCACCCACGCCCACACCGATGAGCTGCAGGATCGCGAGCACGGTGAGCACGATGCGGGCCCAGTTGCGACCGTCGCGCATCTTGAAGACGATGATGAGCTCGATCACGGCGAGGACGAAGGCGAAGATCGCTCCGCCGACGAGCGGGGCGGTGCCGACGCTGTCGGCGACGTCGGCAGAGCTGCCGGACGTGAGGCTGATGATGCCCTGCACGATGTTCGCCAGGACCACCACCAGCCAGATGATGAACGACACGGTGACGCTGGTCGGACGGCTGTTCGTGTTTGCCATGTGAGGAACCCTTCGTGAACGGCCGCGTCCAGCGGCCACACAGCGAACGTACATCAGCACCGGAGGTCTGTCCGGAAGCGGGCGAAGGTCACGGACCGGTAACGGGGACAGATCGGTCCAAACCGTTTCGCCGAGGCCGCCGAATCACCTGCACAGACCGGGAACCACCCGGAGCGCTCACCAGCCGCACACTGCTGGTTCTCCACCCTGCACCAGGGTGTGTTCGGCGCGCACACAGCAGCCGCGCCGAGCGCGACACCTCAGCAAAGGAATCGATCACCATGCGCAAGAGCCTGAAGACCTCCATCACCCTCGCCACGACCGGCGCCCTCGTCCTCGGCGGTGCCGCGTTCGGCATCTCCTCCGCCCAGGCCGCCACCCCCTCGATCCACACCGTGTCGTCGTCCGAGTCGAAGATCCCCGCACCGGTCGCATCGGTCCCCGAGGTCCTCGGCGGGTCCACCGCCGTGAAGCTCGACTCCGGCTTCACCGACGCCCTCACCGCCCTGAAGCTCACCCCCGGCGTCTCCGGTGACGCGACCCTCGCCGACGGGTCCGTGTCGTTCCCGATCACCGCCGGATCGGTCACGTACTGGTCGCCGGACGGCAACTACCGCCCCTACGTGCAGGGCATGCTCAACCACGACGACTCCGGCCTCACGCTGAAGGCCGGCGACACCACCGTCACGCTCGAGAACTTCGTCGTGAACCCGGGCTCGTCCAAGCTCTACGGTGACGTCCTGGTCAACGGCAAGGTCGCCGCGTCCAACGCGTACCTGTTCGAGCTCTGGGGCGGTTCGCTCAAGCCCCTCCAGCTCGAGGGCGACAACGCCATCCTGACCGGCACCACCGTCCACGTCTCCGAAGACGCCGCCGGCCTGCTGAACAAGACCTTCGGCACCGACGCCGTCAAGCGCGGCCTCCTCGTCGGCACCGCCACCATCACCGCACAGATCAAGTAACACCCCCGCACCACCACGCGAAGGGCCGCCCCGGACAACCGGGACGGCCCTTCCGTCGTGCGCCGGGCGGTCGCACCCAGCAGCACCCGCCTACCATCGAGCAGATGCCCTCCCCCCGATCGACCGCGACCGACGACCAACCGGGGCCCGACGACTTCATCCGTGTCCGCGGCGCCCGTGAGCACAACCTGCAGGACGTCGACGTGGACATCCCGCGCAACCGGATCGTCGCCTTCACCGGCGTCTCCGGCTCGGGCAAGTCCTCGCTCGCGTTCGGCACGGTGTTCGCCGAGGCGCAGCGCCGGTTCCTCGAGTCCGTCGCCCCGTACGCCAGGCGGCTCATCGCGCAGGGGTCGACCCCGCACGTCGACTCCATCACCGGGCTGCCGCCGGCCGTGGCCCTGCAGCAGCGCCGTGGTGCCCCGAGCAGCCGCTCGACCGTCGGCACCCTGACGACCCTGTCGAACTCGATGCGCATGCTGTTCTCGCGAGCCGGCACCTACCCGTCCGGTGCCGACCGGCTCGAGTCGGACTCGTTCTCGCCGAACACCGTCGCCGGCGCCTGCCCCCGATGCCACGGACTCGGCATCGCCCACGAGGTCACCGAGGCCTCGGCCGTGCACGACCCGTCGCTGAGCATCCGCGACGGCGCGATCACCGCGTGGCCCGGGGCGTGGCAGGGCAAGAACCTGCGCGACGTCACCGCGGCGCTCGGCTACGACATCGACGTGCCGTGGCGGGAGCTCTCCCGTCAGGACCGTGACTGGTTGCTGTTCACCGAGGAGCAGCCGGTCGTCCAGGTCCACCCGAAGCGCGACCGGGTCGCCAAGCCCTACAAGGGGCGGTTCTGGAGCGCACGCCAGTTCGTGCTGCACACGCTCGCCGACTCGCAGAGCGAGACCCAGCGGACCAAGGTGCTGCAGTTCGTCGAGTCCGGTCCGTGCGGTCTCTGCGGCGGCACCGGCCTGACGCGGGCGGCCCTCGCGGTCACGGTCGGCGGCCACTCGATCGCGGACCTGAACGGTCTGCCCCTCTCCGCGCTGGCCGACGTCCTGCGCCCGATCGCGACCCTCCTGGACGCCGGTGCCGCGACCTCGCGCGCGTCGTCGGGTGAGCACACCGAGGTCGCCGTCGCCATCTCCCGTGACCTCCTGAACCGCGTCGAGGTGCTCGTCGGTCTCGGCCTCGGCTACCTCGCACTCGACCGGGCCACCCCGACGCTCTCCCCCGGTGAGACGCAGCGGCTCCGCATCGCGACGCAGCTGCGGTCGGGGCTGTTCGGCGTCGTCTACGTGCTCGACGAGCCGAGCGCCGGCCTGCACCCGGCCGACGCCGAGTCCCTGGTCGAGGTCCTCGACGACCTGCGCGCCGGCGGCAACAGCGTCTTCGTCGTCGAGCACGACATGAGCATCGTGCGGCGCGCGGACTGGATCGTCGACGTCGGGCCGGGTGCCGGGTCCGGCGGGGGCAGCGTCCTGTACAGCGGGCCGGTCGACGGCCTCGCCGACGTCGAGGCGTCGGTCACCCGACGCTTCCTGCACCCTGGCGACCGTGACGACGAGGACCGCACCGTCCGGACGCCGATCGGGACCCTCGAGCTGCGCGACCTCACGCTGCACAACCTGCAGGGACTCGACGTCGACCTGCCGCTCGGGGTGCTGACCGCGGTCACGGGCGTCAGCGGCTCCGGCAAGTCGTCGCTCGTCGGCTGCGTCCTGCCCGGCGTGGCGACGTCGCACCCGCTCGTCGACCGTGTCGTGCAGGTCGACCAGAAGCCGATCGGCCGCACACCGCGCTCGAACCTCGCCACCTACACCGGGCTCTTCGACGCCGTGCGTGCCGCGTTCGCCGCGACCGACGACGCGAAGACCCGAGGCTGGACCGCCAGCCGCTTCTCGTTCAACGTCGCCGGCGGTCGGTGCGAGGTGTGCCAGGGCGAGGGTTCGGTGTCGGTCGAGCTCCTGTTCCTGCCGGGCAGCTGGGCGCCGTGCCCGGAGTGCCACGGCGCGCGCTACAACGACGAGACGCTCGAGGTGCGGTGGGACGGGGCGACGATCGCGGACGTCCTCGGCATGACCGTCGACCAGGCAGCACCCTTCCTGGCATCGCTGCCCGCAGCAGCCCGTGGCCTCGAGGCCCTGCGTCAGGTGGGGCTCGGCTACCTGCGCCTCGGGCAGCCCGCCCCGGAGCTGTCCGGTGGTGAGGCCCAGCGCATCAAGCTCGCGACCGAACTGCAGCGCGCCCGCACCGGGCACACGCTCTACCTGCTCGACGAACCGACGACGGGCCTGCACCCCGCCGACGTCGAACTGCTGACCGCACAGCTCGCACGACTCACCGACGCCGGCAACACCGTCGTCGTGGTCGAACACGCCATGGACGTCGTCGCGAGTGCCGACCACGTCATCGACATGGGGCCGTCCGGCGGCGAGGACGGCGGCCGCGTGGTCGCCACCGGCACGCCCGCCCAGGTCGCGGCGTCCGCCACGAGCCGGACCGCGCCGTACCTGCGGGAGCAGCTCGGGCGCTGAACGCGCCGACCGTCGGACGGGCGCGTCCCGTGGCGGACCCGCACCGGGCCTCCCGTCCGCACTGTGCGGACCACGCGATCCCGTGCGCGGTTCCGCGCACCGTGCAGCGCAGCAGACACCCACCATGCGGCCACCCCCGCACCACCCGACGAACCCCGCACCGTGCTCGGCCGCGGCGCCGACCGCCGGACGGGAGGCCCGTGACGGGCTGGCACCGTGCCTCCCGTCCGCACCGTGCGGACCACGCGATCCCGTGCCCGGTTCCGCGCACCGTGCAGCGCAGCAGACACCCACCACGCGGCCACCCCCGCACCACCCGACGAACCCCGCACCGTGCGGACCCCGCGACCAAACCCGCACCACCCGGCCACCCCCGCACCGTGCGGACCTCGCGACAAAACCCGCACCACAAGGTCACCCCCGCACGCAGCAGCGCCCGCCGGGACGGATCCCGACGGGCGCTGCTGG
The DNA here is from genome assembly GCF_057812125.1 of Curtobacterium sp. ABR8. NCBI lineage: Bacteria > Bacillati > Actinomycetota > Actinomycetes > Micrococcales > Microbacteriaceae > Curtobacterium > Curtobacterium sp. ABR8. The sequence goes on along the minus strand of NZ_CM173818.1, from coordinate 910,121 downwards.
TGGTGCGGACTAGGCCCGACGGAAGCGGCGGGCGATGGTGAGCCCGGCACCCGCGAGCATCAGCAGGATCGCGAAGGCGATCACCGGAGCCGGGTCGCTGCCCGTGTAGGCGAGCGTCCCGTTCGGGCCGGTGCCGCCGGCGCCACCGTTGCCGGCGGTCGTCAGGCGGACGGTGAACGTCACCGGGTCGGACGCCGCCGAGGTGCCGTCAGCGCCGGTCTGGGTGGCGGTGATCGTCACCGTTCCCGGGCCGAAGCCGACGATCGGGGTGCACTTCCAGGTGCCGTCGGCCGCGACGACCGCGGTGCAGACGACGACCGTGCCGACGGTGACCGTGACGGTCGCGCCCGGCTGGCCGGTGCCGGTGATCGGCGGGTTGGGCGTGGTGACGGTGCCACCGTCCTCCGGCGAGGTGATCGCAGGCGGCGGGGTCGTCGTGGTCGACGCGGGGTTGTAGGTGTAGACCAGCGGGTCGGACGTGCCACCCGCGGTCGTCACCGTGACCTCGACGTCACCGGCAGCGTGCGCCGGCGTCGTGAAGGTGAGCGTCGTGCCGTCCGCCGACACGCTGTCCGGCGTGATCGGGTCGGACCCGTCCACCGAGACCGTCGAGTCGTCGGTGAAGCCCGTGCCCGTGACGGTCACGACCGTGCCACCCGCAGCCGGACCGTTGTCCGGATCCAGCGCCGAGAGCGTCGGGACCGCGGCCGGGGCCGGGTCGTAGGTGTACGGCAGCGGCGCCGAGGTGCCGGCCCCGTTGGTGACGGTCACGGGGACCGTACCGGCGGTGTGCGCCGGCGTCGTGAACGTCAGCTCGGTGCCGTCGTCCGAGACGCTGTCGGGCGTGATCGGGTCGGACCCGTCGACCGAGACCGTCGAGTCGTCGGTGAAGCCGGTGCCGGAGACCGTGACGACCGTGCCACCGGTGACCGGACCGTTGTCGGGGTCCAGCGCCGTCAGCGTCGGGGCCCCGGCGGGTGCCGGGTTGTAGGTGTACGTCAGCGGGTCCGAGGTCCCCGCGTCGGTGGTGACCGTCACGTCGACGGGACCGGCGACGTGTGCCGGCGTCGTGAACGTGAGCTCGGTGCCGTCGTCGGAGATCGACTCCGGGTCGATCGGGTCGGACCCGTCGACCGAGACGGTCGCGTCGTCGGTGAACCCGGTGCCCGTGACGGTGACGAGCGTGCCGCCACCGACCGGTCCGTTGTCGGGGTCCAGCGTCGTGATCGTCGGCACGGCTGCGGGTGCCGCGGTGTACGTGAAGTCGAGCGGGTCGGAGGTGCCGGCAGGCGTCGTGACCGTGACGTCGACCGTGCCGACGGCGTGCGCCGGCGTCGTGAACGTCAGCTCGGTGCCGTCGTCCGAGACGGAGTCCGCCGCGATCGGGTCGGAACCGTCGACCGACACCGTGGCGTCGTCCGTGAAGCCCGTACCCGTCACGGTGACGACCGTGCCGCCGGCCACCGGGCCGTTGTCGGGGTCGAGCGTGGTGATCGTCGGGACCGCGACCGCGTCGTCGGTGTACGTGAAGTCGAGCGGGTCGGACGTGCCAGCAGGCGTGGTGACCGTGACGTCGACCGTGCCGACGGCGTGTGCCGGCGTCGTGAACGTCAGCTCGGTGCCGTCGTCCGAGACGGAGTCCGCCTCGATCGGGTCGGAACCGTCGACCGACACCGTGGCGTCGTCCGTGAAGCCCGTACCCGTCACGGTGACGACCGTGCCACCGGCCACCGGGCCGTTGTCCGGGTCGAGCGCCGTGATGGTCGGGACCGCGAGCGGACCGGCGTTCGGACCGACCGCCGCCGAGGCGAGGTTGACGACGGCGGTGCCGGCAGCCGGCAGGAGTGCGACGCGCAGTGCACGCTGCGTGAAGACGCCGTCGGCGCTGGTCTCCTGCACGTTGGCCCGCAGTGACACGACGGTCGTCAGGGCGTTGGCAAGCGGTGTGACGACCGTCTCGCCCAGGCCGGCGACGACCTGGTTGATCGGGGCGACGACCTGCGCCAGCACCGGGTTCACGATGGGCAGGACCTGGCCGGCCGGCACGGGGACGCCGAGCACGGTGACCGAGAGGCCCTGCAGCGAGGTGGTGAGCTGCGTGACGACGCCCTGCAGCGCGGTCGTGACCGCCGGCAGGAGCTGCGTCGTGAGCGCGTCCGTGATGTACGGCAGCAGCTCGGTGTTCGCCGGCAGGTTGTTGATGTCCAGTCCGGCGTTCGTCAGCACCGCGGCGACGTCGACCGTGATCGCTCCGGTCTGCAGGTTCGCCGTGATCGAGCCGTCGGCGCTGGTGACGTCACCGGTGGCCGAGTCGAGCACCGTGTCCAGGTTCGGGATGCCGTCGACCTCGACGACCGGACCGAGCACCGCGAGCAGGTCTTCGAGGTTGTCGACCGTCGGCTGGAGCGTGCCGAGCGTGGTGCGGAGGTCGGTCACCGTTGCGCCGAGCGCGGGGCTCGTCAGCGACAGGTCGAGTCCGGCGATGCCGTAGTCGCCCGTCTGTGCACCGTCCGGGCCGGCTGCCTGGGCAGCGGTGGCCGAGACGGCACCGACCTCGAGCTGGGCGTTCGCGAGTGCGCCCGCCAGGTCGGTGCCGATGAGGCCCGACAGGTCGAGCGTGGCGTTGGACTGCGGGACGCCGTCCTGGCCGCCCACGCCGATCCCGCCGGTGTTCGTCACCGCGCCGGAGGCGGCCACGGAGCTGCCGTCGGCATTGGCGGCGGCGTACTGGTTGACGGCACCGAGGGTGAGGATGCCGTTGTCGCCGAGCAGGTTGAGGCCCCCGCCCAGGTCGACGTTGACCGCGTTGAGCGCGGTGACGTCGAGCGGGTGGACATCGGTGTCCGTGGCTCCGCCGGTGTTGACGGCATCAGCCGGGGTGACCGCGAGGATGTCGTCGAGGTCCAAGCCGAGCGCGGAGCCGCTGAGGAAGCGCCCCTGCCCGGTCGACGCGACGGGCGCTGCCGTCGCTGGGGCGGCGGCGAGGATGCTGCCGCCGGCGCCGAGCAGGGCCGCGGTGACGATCGCGACGCCCTTGCTCCGGCCTGACCATCGGGTGGAAGTGGACGCCCCTGGGTCTTTCTGGGCGCGCTCGAGTACTCCAAGCCTCATGTGGCTTCGCTCCTGATCCTGGTGCTGGTCCGGCAGTTGGTGATGCTGCCTGCAGCTGTGGTGTGGTTCCGATGAGCGTAACCCTGAACGGGTGCACAAGACCAGCACCCCCGAACGGGGGCCTGCGCTCTGCGGATGCGGATGCGGATGCGGATGCAGGTGCAGAACGCCGGTGCACGACGCGGTCAGATCTCGACGTCGCTGCCCATCGTCACGGTGCGCTGTGCCGGCAGCCCGAAGCGCGCTGCCGGGTCGGCCGCGTTGTGGGCGAGACCGACGAAGAGCTTCTTCCGCCAGGCGACCATGCCCCGGTTGCCGGGCACCGGGCGGAGTGCGCCACGGGAGATGAAGTACGACGCCCGGAGCACTTCCTCCGGGTCGATGTCGAGCACCTCGGCCAGGCAGGCGGCGTGCAGGGCCTTCGGCAGGTCCTGGTCGTCCGAGAACCCGAACTTCACCGTGATGTGGTCGATGCCGTCGTCCGCGTAGCCGAGGTCGTCGCGGTGGAACGCCTTCGCGTGCGGGACGTGCGGCACGTTGGCGGTGAGCACCGAGACGATCAGGACGGTCCGGTGCACGACGTGGTTGTGCTCGACGTTGGCCCGGAGCGCCAGCGGGGTGGTCTCCTTGTTCGGGTGCGGGAACACCGCCACCCCGGGCACCCGCGGGATGTGCTCGTGGTTGATGCGGTCGATGAAGTCGGCGAGCGACCCTTCGCGCTCCTTCCGTTCCTCCTGCACCAGAGCGCGGCCACGGCGCCACGTCGTCATCACCGTGATCACGGCCAGGGCGATGAGGAGCGGCACCCAGCCGCCGTGGATGATCTTCGACAGGTTGCCGGCGAGGAAGGTCAGCTCGAGTCCGCCGAACGCCACCGCCGCGACCACGAGCTTCCACGTCGTCCACTTCCACAGCGGGCGGACGACGAGCAGGAGCAGGAGCGTGTCGACGACGAGAGCACCGGTGACGGACACCCCGTACGCCGTGGCGAGGTTCGCCGACGACCGGAACGCGAGCATGATCGCGAGCACGCCGATGAACAGCAGCAGGTTCACCGCGGGCAGGTAGATCTGGCCGCTCTCCCGCCGCGAGGTCTGCCGGATCGTCAGCGGCGGCAGCAGTCCGAGCTGGACGGCCTGGCGGGTGAGCGAGAACGCCCCGGAGATGACGGCCTGGCTGGCGATCACGGTCGCGAGCGTCGCCAGCACCACCACGGGCAGTCGCAGCGCGTCCGGGAACAGCAGGAAGAACGGGTCCTTCGCCGCCGACGGGTCGCGCAGCACGAGCGACGCCTGCCCGAGGTAGTTCAGGACGAGCGCCGGGAACACCACGAAGAACCACGCCCGCAGGATCGGCGAGCGGCCGAAGTGCCCCATGTCGGCGTAGAGCGCCTCGGCACCGGTGATGACGAGCACCACCGCGCCCATCGCCACGAACGTGATGTACGGGTGCGCGAAGGTGAACGAGATCGCCCAGGTCGGCGAGAGCCCCTGCAGGACACCGGCGTGCTGCAGGATGTGCGGGACGCCGGCGGCGGCGATCACCACGAACCAGAGCAGCATCACCGGCCCGAACAGGTTGCCGACCTTGCCGGTGCCGAAGCGCTGCACCGCGAACAGCACGACCAGGATGACGGCGGCGATCGGCACGATCAGGTGCCCGACCGACGGTGCGGCGGTGCCCAGCCCTTCGACCGCGGATAGCACCGACACGGCTGGGGTGATCACGGAGTCGCCGTAGAAGAGCGAGACGCCGACGATGCCGATCACCAGGAAGATCACCGCACCCCCGCGACGCTTGGCGTAGAGCCGGCGGGCCAGGGCGGCGAGTGCCATCACCCCGCCCTCGCCGTCGTTGTCGGCGCGCATCAGGATCAGGACGTACTTGATCGAGACGATGATCGTGATGCTCCAGAACATCATCGAGATGACGCCGTAGACGTCTTCCTGGTTGGCCTTGACCAGGCCGTCGTCGATCGTGAACACGGTGCGCAGGGCGTAGAGCGGACTCGTGCCGATGTCGCCGAACACCACCCCGAGTGCGGCGAGCGCGAGGACGGCGGCGCCCTTGCGCGGGCCGTGGCCACCGTCGTCGGTGGTGTCGGTCGTGGGGGTGGTGTGGTCCGTCGGCTTCGACGGTTCCGTCGGGGTCTCGGAGCGGGTCTCGGTCACGCTCGGCACTTCCGTCTCCGGCCGTCCGGGCGACGGCCGCCGCTCATCATCGCACCGTGCGCGGGATGCGCTCGCAGCTGGCGCACATGCGTGCGCACCGCGGCTCTCGACGTGCGCACCGGGTCAGATCCCGCATCCGCGAAAGCGACAGCGTGCCGCGAACAGTTCGCGGAGATCTGTCGCGATTCCGGACCGGACGGTGCCCCGCGCCGGAGGTTTGTCGCTTTCGCGGCCAGCACCGCGGCTCTCGACGTGCGCACGGAGCGGACGGGAGGCACGTGGCGGGCCCGCACCGCGCCTCCCGTCCGACGACCGGTCGGGTCAGGGACGCAGGCCGCGCACCAGGTCGTGGACCACACGGGCGGCGCGCGCCGCGGCGCCGTCCAGGTGCTCGCGGAACTCCGCACCGTCGGGCGCGCACAGGTCGCTGATGCACCGGACCGACACGAACGGCATGTCGTGCACGTGCGCAAACTGCGCGATGGCGGCGGACTCCATGTCGACCGCGGCCACGTCGGGGAAGGCCCCGCGGAGCGTCCGGGCGCGTCCCTCGGTGACGAACACCTCGCTCGAGCCGATCGTCGCCGAGCGCAGCGGCCAGGCGATGTCGGCGGCCATCGCCAGGTCCACCAGTCGGGCGTCCGGGGCGTACCCGGTCGGCATGCCGGGCACCTGGCCCAGGGCGTAGCCGAACGCCGTGGCGTCCGCGTTGAGGTTGACGTACCGGTCGCCGACGATCACGTCCCCGATCGCGATGCCGTGCATGAGGCCGCCAGCGGTCCCGACGCTGATCACGGGGATGCCGGGTCCGAAGTCGTGGAAGCCGTGTGCGACCGCGGCGGTCGCGTTCGTGAAGCCGATGCCGCTGCGGCGGACGGCCACGGTGGCGCCGCCGATGTCGAGCAGCTGGTGCGGGTCGTGGCCGCCGACGGGCCCGTCGAGGATCGGGACCCCGCCGAACAGGTCGGCGAAGGCGGAGACCTCTTCGCTCATGGCCGCGATGATGATCGCGACGGGCACCTGTTCCTGCACTGATCGATCCTACCGCTGGCGGGCGAGCTCCTCGGCGACGAACGCGGCCACCGCGTCGGCCCCGAAGTGGTCGTCGGCGGTGATCGTGACCACGGTGTCGCCGCCGGGATGGTCGTCGAACAGCAGCATCTGCCCGTACGCCCCGTGCAGCCGCCACAGCTGCCCCGGGCCACCCCACCCGGCCATCGCGTAGCGGTGGTACCCCGGCCCGGTCCCCTCGCGTTCGACCCAGTCGGCGTGCATCGCGTCGCACCAGCGGGCGCTGACGATGCGCCGTCCGTCGACCACGCCGCCGTCACGGATGAGCCGGCCGAGGCGCGCGAGTTCCTCGGTGCGGAGCGCCAGGCCCTCACCGGCGGCGACGTACCCGTTCGCGCAGCGTGACCACTCGACGTCGTCGATGCCGAGCGGGTCGAACAGGCGTCGGGACACGAACGTGCCGACGTCGCCGACACGGGTCTCGAGCACGCGCATGGCGGTGTAGGTGCTGACGTTCGCGTACTGGAACACGCGACCCCGCGAGGGGCGCCGCAGGAACTCGGCGGCCAGGTCCGGCCAGTCCGTCAGCTCGGTCGCCGACCAGGGCATGTCGATCCCGCTCGTCATGGTGAGCAGGTGTCGGAGGGTGACCTGCTCGACGCCGACTCCGAACTCGAACGCGGGCAGGGCGTCGGCGATGGGCTCGTCGACGTCGACCAGGCCGTCGTCGGCGGCGATCCCGGTGGCAAGCACGCACACGCCCTTGGCCGCGGAGTGGATCTCCTCGCGCACGTCGGGCGTCCAGCGGTGCTCGGCGACGTCGTCGTTCGCAGTCCGGACGTGCAGGCCGTGGGCGCCGAAGCCGGTCTCGTCGACGTGCCGGACGATCGCGTCGAGGATGCTGGTCGCGGTGGTCACACGCCCATCCTCTCGTGTGCGCTCGGTGTCCCCACCCTCGGCGTCGTCGTGCAGACGGCCGACCGGGCGCGGCCTGCGCACTGACACCGTGGCGCACGGGAGGCCCGGGGCGGGCCCGCCACGTGCCTCCCGTCCGTCACCTGGTCCGTCCAGGGCCGACCCTGTAGGACGGACGGAGACGAGCGCACGCTCGCCCCGACCCGAGGAGCACCCATGGCCGCGAAGACCATCGTCATCACCGGCGCGAGCGACGGCATCGGCGTCGCCGCCGCGCGGGAGCTCGTCCGCCGCGGCAACGAGGTCGTCGTGGTCGGTCGGAACCCCGCCAAGACCGAGCGGGTCGCCCGTGACCTCGGCGTCGACCACTTCGTGGCCGACTTCTCGGACCTCTCCGCCGTCCGGGAGCTCGCCGCCGACCTGCTCGAGCGCTGCCCCAGGATCGACGTGCTGGCCAACAACGCCGGCGGCATCTTCAGCGCGGGCCGCCAGGTCACCGTCGACGGCCACGAGCTGACGTTCCAGGTCAACTACCTGGCGCCGTTCCTGCTCACGGAGCTCCTGATGGACCGGCTCATCGCTTCCGGTGGAACGGTCATCAACACCTCGAGCGTCGCGAACAAGCTCTTCGGCCGGGTCGACATCGACGACCTCGACGCCGAGCGGCACTTCCGGGCCACCAAGGCCTACGGTGATTCGAAGCTCGAGCAGATCCTGTTCACCAAGGAGCTCGACCGTCGGTACCGCGACCGAGGTGTGACGTCGACGGCGTTCCACCCCGGCACGATCAGCACCGCGTTCTCGAACGACAAGACCTCGCCGATGTACCTCATCTACCACACGCCCTTGCGCCACGTGTTCCTGACGACCCCGGAGAAGGGCGCCGACACCCTGGTGTACCTGGCGGACAACACCCCCGGTCGTGACTACCCGACCGGCGAGTACTACGCGAAGCGCAAGGTGGCGGCGCCGAATCCGCAGGCCGAGGACGCCGACCTGGCCCGAGAACTGTGGGACCGGAGCGTGGCGATGCTCCACACGGCCTGACCGGCAGGGCTCTCCGTCGGTCTCCGGTGCGCTATGGCGTGGGAGCGGCCGGTGGCTGCGCTTCGCCGCCGGCTGGCTGCGTTTCGCCGGTCGGCTGTGCCTGCCGCAGCCCGGTGACCAGCAGCGTCACGATCGTCCGCACGTCGTAGTCCGGGTCCTGGGGGCTCCACGCGACCAGGTCGCCGACGGCGCGGAGCAGCTGGTACGGCGACACCGACGCGACGACCTCGCCCGATGCGCGTGCGTCGTCGAGCATCCGGCCCAGCACGGGGACGAGCTCGTCGACGAACAGCGTGTGCAGCGCGGTGAAGCCGTCGGCGTCCCCTTCCCACACCCTGGCCAAGCCGTGCTTCGTACCGAGGAAGTCGACGAACTGGTGCACCCAGCGCAGGATCGCGTCGAACGCGGTCGGCGCTGAGTCGAGCAGCGCGGGGCCGGCCTCTGCCAGGGCCTCGATCTGGTGCCGGTAGACGGCGACCACCAGGTCCGAGCGTGTCGGGAAGTGCCGGTAGAGCGTGCCCACGCCCACGCCCGCGGCGGCGGCGACCTCGCGCACCGGCGCGCCGACGCCTGACGCGGCGAAGACACCGGCGGCGGCGTCCAGGATCGTCCGTTCGTTCCGTTCGACGTCGCGGCGACGCCGGGGCGGCGCGGTGTCGTTCGACGGCGTGCTCATCCCCCGATCATCGCACGGCGTGCACACGGAACGGAACGCCGATCCGTTTCGCTTGCAATCCGGAGCGCTGTTCCGTATCGTTCCGGAACGTCGCTCCGTTTCGAGTGACGTCCGCTTTTCGGAAGGACTCCCGATGTCAGCAACAGCAGCACACCCACAGGTGATCAGCGTGCGCCCCGTGACCCTGCCCGCGCCATCACGCGGCCACGACCTCGAGGTCCGGATCACCGCCCCGAGCACGGGCACGGAGCTGCCCGTGATCGTCTTCGCCCACGGCTTCGGACAGTCGATGACCGGCGGCGACCCGCTCGTCGACCACTGGACGGTCAACGGGTTCGTCGTCATCCAGCCGACGTTCCTCGACTCGACGCAGTACGGCCTGACGCTCGACGACCCGCGCTACCCGACGATCTGGCAGACCCGGGTCGACGACCTCGAGCGGGTCATCGACGACCTCGACAGCCTCATCGCAGCCGTCCCCGGCCTCGCCGGACGTGTCGACCAGGCGAACCTCGCGGTCGCCGGGCACTCGTGGGGCGGCCAGTCCGTCGGGATGCTCCTCGGCGCCCGGGTGATCGGGCCGGACGGACAGCCGGGCGAGGACCGGACCGACCACCGCGTGCGCGCCGGGGTCCTGCTCTCCACCACCGGGATCGGTGGAGCCGACCTGACGCCCTTCGCGCAGGAGCACTTCGCCTTCATGAGCCCGGACTTCAGCCAACTGCACACCCCGTCGCTCGTCGTCGCCGGAGACCACGACCAGTCCCAGCTCTCGACCCGCGGGCCGGACTGGTTCACCGACGTCTACCACCACAGTCCCGGCGCCCAGCACCTGGTGACCGTCCACGGCGGCGAGCACCTGCTCGGCGGGATCCAGGACTACGCATCCACCGCCACGACCGACGAGAGCCCCGAGCGCGTGGACCTGGTCCGCCGCACCACCACGGCGTTCCTCCGGACGGCGCTCGGGCTCGACGCCGACGCGTGGTCCGCGACGGCCGACGGACTCGCACTGTCCGCTGCGCCCGCCGACGCCGTCGGCCACATCGACTCGAAGGAGAACCACTCGTGATCACCGACCAGCACCCGCTCCCCACCCCCTTCACAGCGTCGTCCACCGCCACCGACGTCCTCGCCGGCGTCGACCTGACCGGCCGGAACGTCATCGTGACCGCCGGACACAGCCGCCTCGGCCGCGAGACCAGCCGCGCCCTCGCCGCGGCCGGCGCCGACGTCACCGTCGCCTCCCGCGACACCTCCCGCGCGTCCGCCGCCGTCGCGGGCATCCCCGGTGTCCACGTCGAGCCCCTCGACCTCACCGACCCGGCGTCGATCGACGACTTCGCCGCGCGGTGGACGGCCTCCGGCCGACCGCTCCACGCCCTGGTGAACAACGCCGCGATGCTCTTCACCCCGGACCGTCGGCTCGACGCCCACGGTAACGAACTGTCGTTCTCGACGTCCCACCTCGGGCACTTCCGGCTCACGCGGGCGCTCCTCCCTTCCCTGCTGGAGGCCCGTGGTGCGCGGGTCCTCAACGTCACGTCCGGAGCGGCCCGCTTCGGGCAGATCCAGTGGGACGACCTGACGTTCGCCCAGGGGTACGACCCGGTCACCGCGTACGGCCAGTCGAAGCGGGCGAACGTCCTGTTCACGGTCGAGCTCGACCGCCGGTACGCCGGCCAGGGCGTCCGCGCCTTCGCCGCGCACCCCGGCGTCATCGTCGGACCCGGCCCGCACGACCCGAGCGCCCTGGCGTCGTACCGCGAGCAGGGGCTGGTCGACGACCAGGGGGTGACGGTCATCGACCCCGAGGTGGGCAAGAAGACCGTCGAGCAGGGCGCCGCGACGCTCGTGTTCGGTGCCGCGAGCCCGCTGCTCGACGGCGTCGGCGGGGCCTACCTGAAGGACAGCGACGTCGCCGTCCTCGACGACCGGGTCATGCCCCTCACCGCGGACCGCATCCCGTCGGACGCCAACTCGGCGATGCTCGACGCCGACGACGCGCGCCGGCTGTGGGAGGTCAGCGAGCAGCACGACAACTGACGGGTGCGACGGCGGGTGGGAGACCACTCCTGGACGACCCGTGACAGCGTGGGGAGCGCAGACATAGGATGTCTCTCGCTCCCCACACCGCCGTCCGGAGCCGCCGCAACCGATCGGAGCACGTCGTGCACGGACCGCTCGCCCCGCTGGACCCGACCACGCTGCCCGAACCGGTCGACGTGTCGGACAACACAGCAGCCCTCGCCGCGGTCGACGCCGTCGTGCGATCAGGTCCGTACGACGCGACCTGGGCGTCACTGCAGCAGTACCGTGCGCCGCTCTGGTACCAGGACGCCAAGTTCGGGATCTTCATCCACTGGGGCGTCTTCTCGGTCCCGGCGTTCCGGAACGAGTGGTACTCCCGCGACATGTACCGCGCCGGGACACCGGAGTTCGCGCACCACGTCGAGACCTACGGGCCGCATGACGAGTTCGGCTACAAGGACTTCATCCCCTCGTTCACGATGGAGCACTTCGACGCCGCCGAGTGGGTGCGGGTGTTCCGCGAAGCCGGCGCGCAGTTCGTCGTGCCGGTCGCCGAGCACCACGACGGCTTCGCGATGTACGACACCGACCGCTCCCGCTGGAGTGCCGCGCAGCTCGGGCCTGGTCGTGACGTGTTCGGCGAGCTGCTCGTCGCCGCAGACGAGGCGTGGATGGTCCGTGGCGCCTCGTCGCACCGCGCCGAGCACTGGTTCTTCATGAACGGCGGGACGAAGACGCCGTCGGACGTGCTCGATCCGCGGTACACCGACTTCTACGGGCCGGCGCAACGCGAGGAGACCGCCCCAAACGAGCGCTTCCTGGAGGACTGGCTGCTCCGCACCGTCGAGCTCATCGACAAGTATCGCCCGCAGGTGCTCTGGTTCGACTGGTGGATCGAGCAGCCCGCGTTCCAGCCGTACATCCGCACCCTCGCGGCCTACTACTACAACCGCGCCGCCGAGTGGGGCCGCGAGGTCGTCATCAACTACAAGTGGGAGACGTTCGCGCCGGGCAGCGCCGTGTACGACATCGAGCGCGGAGCGATGGCCGGCACACCCGAGACCGTCTGGCAGAACGACACCGCGATCGCGAAGACCGCATGGAGCTGGATCGAGGGCCACGACTACAAGACGGTGCGCGCCCTGGTCGCCGAACTCGTCGACGTGGTCGCGAAGAACGGCGTGCTGCTGCTCAACACCGGGCCGAAGGCCGACGGCACCCTGCCCGAGGACGAGGTCCGCATCCTGCGCGGCATCGGCTCCTGGCTCGCGGTGAACGGCGAGGCGATCTACGGCACCCGGCCGTGGACGATCTCGGGTGAGGGGCCGACGACACGACCCGCCGGCTCGTTCGTGGACGCCGACACCGTCGAGTACACCGCCGAGGACGTCCGGTTCACCACCCGCCGCGACGTCACCGGCGATGCCGTCTACGCGACGCTGCTGGCCGACCCGGACGACGGGTCGGCCAGCATCCGGGCGTTCGGGTCGGCCTCGGGCCTGCTCGGCCGGACCATCCGGTCGGTCGCCGTGCTCGGCCACGCCGGCGAGGTCGCCTGGGAGCAGCGCCCCGACGCGCTCGTGGTCGCACTCGAGGGCGTCACCAGCGTCGACTCCGGCCCGGTGGTCCGGGTGCGACTCGCGCCGGTGGTCGAGCAGGAGCGGCAGGACTTCCTGCACCAGTGAGCGTTGTTGGCCCGTTTCTCTCGTGGTCGAGCGGACGAGCTGGCTCGAGCAACTCATAGCGATGGAGCAGGACGCTCGGTCGCGAGGGCCGCTTGCTGCGGATGACCTGCTTGCGGTCCGGCAGCACTGAACGTTCCTCGAGCAGTTGGGTGAGGAGATTCAGCTGCACCAGCAGTCCGCGTTCCGCGCCGCCCGGCAGGTCGGTTTCGCAACGTCCACCACTTCAGTCCATCGGCTTGGTGCACCCTCCCTCGAGCCGCGTCACCAGGGGGCGGTTTCCGTGCAAGTGAGAAGATGCCCGACACCACTCATGACGAACGCGAGTGCTCACCCAACTCCTCAACGCGGGGGTCTACGCACTCACGTGCGAGCCAGACGGAGCCTGCCGAAACGGACTTACAGGCAAAGCCTTGCCAGCGGGCTCGGATGCACCGACGACATGACTGTATACACGACCTTACGGCAGTAGGTGAGGCCCAGCTCCCGGTCGATCCGGGCAATGGGTCTGAACTGGCCTTTTATGCGATCGCTCGCGTAATCCGAGGCGGCGTAACATGGCTGAAATCTCCGTTGACGCGGCCGAAACACAAAAATGTATACCGTTGCCACATGTCCTCCACGTTCCGCCTTGTCGGAGTCCTCCACCTCCCGCCACTGCCCGGTGCGGTGAACTACGCTGGCGCCTCCGTCCGCGACATCGCCGTCCGCGCTGCGGAGGACGCGGTCGCGCTTCGTGAGGCGGGTTTCACCCACGTGATGGTGCAGGACGCCAGCGACATGCCGCAGGCTGTCACGGTGGACGCGCCGACAGTGGCTGCCCTGGCCGTGGTCGGCGCAGCGGTGACCGCCGCCGTGGACCTGCCCGTCGGCGTCGTCGTCGGGCACAACGACGGCCCGAGCGCGGTCGCGATCGCCCACGCCATCGGCGCGAGCTTCGTCAGGGTCAAGGTGCTCACGGGCGTCTCGATCGGCCCGACCGGCTGGATCCAGGGGTGCGCGCACGAGGTCGCCGCGATGCGCCGGTTGCTCGGGAGCGACGTCGAGGTCTGGGCCGACGTGCACGAGGCCACCAGCCTGGCACTCGCCTCGACGCCCGCGTGGGCGGCTACGGTGTCGCACGACTTTGGCCGCGCCGACGTGCTCGTGGTCACCCGGGACAGCGGCGTCACCGACGCGCTCACGTCCATCGCGGAGCTCCGCGACTCCGTCCCCGGCGTCCCGTTCGTCGTCGGCGGACGTGTCTCACTCGACACCATCGACGCCACCGTGGCAGGAGCCGACGGCGCGGTGCTCGGCAGCGCGATCAAGCGGTCGAGCGCCCCCGACGCCCGCGTCGACCCCGAGATCGCAGCCCGGTTCGGCGCGGCCCTCCACCGCACGACCCCCTGACCCGCACCCCGCCCGCACGTCCGACCGGCCACGACCCCACCGGAGCACGCAGATGACCAGCACCCCGCCAAGCCCCTTCATCGGAGAGGGCAGCCCCCTCGACGCCCGTCAGCAGCGCGTCGTCGAGCGCGTCTCCGCTGCGGAGCACGCCTCGATCGTCGCCCTCCCGACCGACCATCCGCTCGACCCGAAGCGCCGGGCACGCGACGAGGCGACCCACCCCGAGCTCATCGCGCAGCCCGACCGGATCCGCGAGACGCTGGAGGGCAACGACGTTGCGCTCTCCGAGCTCGCGTCGGTCATCGCGAGGATGTCCGTGGACCGGGTGTTCGTCACGGGCGCGGGCGACTCGCTCGCGGTCGCGATCGCCGCGCGGCAGACGCTGGAGTCGATGCTCGGCGTGCCGTGCGAGCCCGTGCAGAGCCTCGACCTCGCCTACTACCTCGCCCCGCTGGTGACCAGCCGCAGCGTCGTGATCGCCCTGTCCAGCTCCGGCGAGACCACCCGGACGGTCGAGGCCGCACTCGTCGCCCAGCACGTCGGAGCCCTGACCGTCGCGATCACCAACACCGCCGGATCGACGCTCGACCAGGAGAGCGAGCGCACCCTGCTGCTCCGCGCGACCCGGGTGGGGTGGCCGACGCAGTCGTCGACGACGGCACTCGCCCTGCTGCTCGACCTCGCGACGCGCATCGGCGTCCTGCACGGGCGCAGCGGTGCCCAGGAGCTGCGCGACGAGCTCGCCGGCATCCCCGACGAGATGGCGCGGGTCATCGCGGACGCCGAGCCCCGCCTCGCCGCGATCGCGGAGCGCGAGCACGGCAGCGGCACGTTCCTGTTCTCCGGCGCCGGGCCGAGCTGGGGTTCCGCGATCATCGGCGCCGCGAAGGTGAAGGAGTGCACGCCGGACCGCGCCGAGGCGATCCAGGTCGAGGAGTTCCACCACTACAACTCACTCAAGGCCGGCGAACCGATCTGGATCATCGCCCCTGAGGGTCCATCCGTGCCGCGAGCGGTGCACACGGCGAGCGAGGCGAAGCGCTTCGGCGGACGCGTCCACGTCGTGACGACCCAGGGCGTCGACGCGTTCGCCGAGGTCGCCGACGAGGTCCTCGTCCTGCCGGCCGTCTCCGAGGCGCTCAGTCCGCTGCTCACCGTGCTGCCGGCGCAGCTCACCGGCTACCTCCTGGCGATGGAGCAGTTCCGCGTCGCCGAGGCCGCCGTCGCCGAGGCCGCCGTCGCCGCGGGAGCGTCCCGTGGCTGACGCCTCGCTGCTCTGCATCGGCAACCTGACGATCGACGACCTCGTGGTCGACGACGTCACGACGACCGCGCTCGGTGGCGACGCCCTGTTCGCCGCCCTCGCGGCCCGCCGCGTGCTGTCGGACGTCCGCATGCTGGCACCGGTGGGGACGGACCTGCCGGCACCGCTCCTCCAGGCCGTCGCCGGGACCGGCATCCGGATCGAGGCGACGCGCCCACGCGACGTGCCCACCGTCCGCAACCGCGTGACGTACGCACCGGACGGATCCCGGACCTGGGACCTTCTGTCCGGGGACGACGCGTTCGACGTGATGTCGGTGTTCCCCGAGGACGTCGCCCCGGCGGCGCTCGACGTCGACGGCGTGCTCGTCTCCGCGATGAGCCTGCGCTCGCAGCTCACCCTCGGCCCGTGGCTGCGCGAGCACACCCTGCGCGAGCGGCCCGCCGTCGGCGGACGCCGCACCGACTGCGACCGCACCCTCGTGTACCTCGACCTGCAGGAGGACTACGTCGCCGGCAACGAGGCCGCGCTCCTCGCCCTCCTGTCGACGTGCGACGTCTTCCTGCCGAGCGAGGTCGAAGCGGTCGAGCTCGCCGGGACGTCCGACCTGGCGGTGGCCGCGGCCCGCTTCCGCGACGCCGGAGCCGACGTGGTCGTCGTCAAGGCGGCCGAACGCGGATGCGTCGTCGCGACGTCCCGCGGGACCGTCACCGTCCCCACCGTCGCCGTGGACCCGGTGGACTCCACCGGAGCCGGGGACGCGTTCTGCGGGGCCTTCGCCGCGGCACACGTCGCCGGCGCGGACCCGGAGGAAGCGGCACGCCACGGTGCCGAGGCCGCCCGCGTCGCCATCGGTGGGCACGGCGTCGCGGCGCTGCTCGCCGAGCACGGCATCACGTCGTCCTTCGCCGAGGCGGGTGGTCCCCGGTGACCCACGTGCGCATCCTCAACCCGAACACCAGCGGACCGATGACCGCGGCCGTGCTCGCGGCGGCGCAGGCGGTCGCCCGGCCGGACACCACGGTCAGCGCCACGCACTCGTCCGTCGCCCCGGTGACCGTCGAGACGCACGTCGACGAGGTCTTCGGCGCGGCCGGCGTCCTCGCGCAGGTCGAGCAGGGGGAACGGGACGGCGTCGACGGCTACGTCGTCGCCTGCTTCGGCGACACCGGCCTGCCCGCCGCCCGGGAGCGCGCGACCGGGCCCGTCGTCGGGATGACCGAGGCATCGCTGCAGACCGCGTCCCTGCTCGCCCACCGCTTCACCGTCATCACGATGCCCCCGCGGACCCTCGCGATGACGGACCGCGTCGTCGCCGCGACGGGACTCGGGCACCGCTGCACGGTGCGCGCGGTCGACGTCTCGGTGGCCGAGATCGAGGCGGGCGCCGGTCCGGCGTTCGACGCGTTCGTCCTGGAGGCGCGGGACGCGCTGGCAGCGGACGGTGCGGAAGCCGTGGTGCTGGGCTGCGCGGGGCTCACCGAGCTCGTAGCATCGCTCACCGCAGCGCTCGGGGTCCCCGTCGTCGACGGCGTCGCCGCCGCGACGACCGCCGTCGAGGCCCTGCTCGCCCAGGGGCTCACCACGTCGCGGGCGAACACCTGGGCAGTGCCCGCCGGCTCCCCCACGACGAGCGAGGTCTGGCGATGAGCGTGCTGCTGACCGACGTGCTCGTGTGGGCCCCCGCGGAACCATCAGGGACGACGGGGCCGACCGACGTGCTGGTCGAAGGGGACGTCATCGCGGCGATCGGACCGACCGCCCGCGCCGCGGCCCCCGCGGACGTCCGCGTGGTCGCCGGCGCCGGACACCACGTGGTCGTGCCCGGCCTGGTGAACGCGCACTTCCACTCGCCCGCCAACCACCTCAAGGGTGCGTTCCGCAGCCGACCGCTCGAGACGTTCATGCTCTACGAATCGCCCGCCGACCCAGCGCTGGCCCCGACACCTCGCGAGGCGTACCTGCGCACGATGCTCGGCGCGCTCGAGATGCTCCGGACCGGGACGACGAGCGTGCAGGACGACGCGTTCCTCATGCCGTCGCCCGACCCGGCGATCATCGACGCGGTCATGCAGGCCTACGCCGACAGCGGGATCCGGGCGACCGTCGCCCTGGACCAGCCGGAGCTGTCCGACGCGGACAAGCTCCCGTTCCTCGACGGCCACGACGACGACGCGTTCTCCGCGGCGCTGCGTGTTCCTGCCCCCGCCGCAGCTCCGGAACTCCTCGACGCGTACGACCACCTGCTCCGGACCTGGCACGGCGCCGCCGGCGGGCGGCTGTCCGCCGCCGTGTCGATCTCGGCTCCGCAACGGGTCAGCCCCGAGTACTGGGGAGCGCTCGACGACCTGAGCCGCGCGCACGACCTGCCGGTCTTCGCGCACGTGCTCGAGACCCGTACGCAGCGGGCGCTCTCCGTCCCCGGCTCCGGGCAGGACCGGTTCGCCGGCCGCAGCCTGGTGCGGTACGCGGCCGACCTCGGGCTGCTGAACGACCGCGTGAACGTCATCCACGCCGTGTGGGTCGACGACGACGACCTCGACCTGATCGCTGAGGCGGGGGCCGTCGTCGCGCACAACCCGGTGAGCAACCTGCGCCTCGGCAGCGGTGTGATGCCGTTCCGGGCGATGCGCGACCGCGGGATCACGATCGCCCTCGGCGTCGACGAGGCCATCTGCGACGACTCCGTGAACACGTGGGGCGTCGTCAAGCAGACCGGCCTCGTGCACAACGTCTCGGGACACGACGCGGACGCGTGGCCGGCCCCGGCAGAGGTCCTCGACGCACTCTGGGAAGGCGGGGCCGCGGCGATGCGGCGCACCGGACGGATCGGCCGCGTGACCGTCGGCGCCCAGGCCGACCTCCTGCTGCTCGACCTGCACGCCCCGGCCTTCACGCCGTTCAACGACCTGCGCGGCCAGCTCGTGTACTGCGAGAACGGCGGCAGCGTCCGGATGACGCTCGTCGCCGGCCGCGTGGTCGCCGAGGGCGGCCGGGTCGTCTCGGTCGACGAGACCGCACTCCTCGCCGAGGCACGCGAGCTGCACGCCGCGCGCCGACCGGCACTCGAACGCACGTGGGCCGCGGCCGACGCGGTGCTGCCGGCGTACGACGCCGTCGTGCGCCGCTCCGCCCGGACCGACGTCGGTATGAACAGGTGGATCGGATGACACACGACGACACGCTCCCGGCAGCTGCGGAGCCCGGGCACGAACTCTGGCCCTACCGGCCGATCACGGCGCCGGGCGGACCCGCGTGGCCGGACGGCCGCAGGCTGGCGGTCTACGTCGCCGTCGGACTCGAGGAGTACCGGTTCGGCGTCGGACGCACCGAGGACGTCGTCCCCGACGTCACGGTCCCCGACCTCGTCAACACGTCGTGGCGCGACTACGGCAACCGGGTCGGCGCGTTCCGGCTGCTCGAGCGCCTCGACCGCGCCGGCATCCCGCCGACCGTGCTGCTGAACACGGCCGTCTACGACAGTGCCCCGGAGCTCGTCACCGCCGCACGCCGCCTGGGTGCGGAGTTCGTCGGGCACGGGATCTCGAACTCCGACTCGCTCGCCGGGATGTCGTCGACCCGTGAGGCGGCCTACCTCGCCGCCGTCGCCGCCCGGATCGCCGCGGAGGAGGGCAGCGCACCTGGTGGCTGGTCGAGCCCCTGGCTGACCCAGACGACCTCGACCCTCGACAACCTGGCCCGGACCGGGTACCGGTACCTGCTCGACCTGCGCATCGACGACCGGCCGGTGTCGATCGAGACCCCGTCCGGTGCGATCACCGCGCTGCCGTACGCCCTTGAGGTGAACGACAGCACGACGATCATCGGCCGCGGTGCCTCAGCGGGCGAGTTCGCCGACATGATCGTCGACGAGTTCGACGAACTGCTCGAACGGTCGGAGGACCAACCGCTCGTGATGAGCGTCGTGGTGCACTCCTTCATCTCCGGTGCACCGTTCCGCCTCCGTGCCCTCGACCGGGCGCTCCGGCACATGACCGGGCAGCGGGACCGCGTCTGGTTCACGCAGCCCCGGTCGATCGCCGCCCACCTCGCCGACCAGGGCGGTGCGGCATGACCGCGGTGGCCAGCATCCGGGACCTGCGGGTGTCGCTGGAACGGGACGGCGTCCGCTCCGAGGTGCTCCGGGGCATCGACCTGGAGATCGAGCCCGGCGAGATCGTCGGACTGGTCGGCGAGTCCGGCTCGGGGAAGAGCATGCTCGCGATGAGCCTGCTCGGACTCCTCCCAGAGGGGGGCCGTCCGGACGTCTCCGGCGAGGTCGTCGTCGCGGGCACCGACATGGCGCACGGACCGGAACGCGACCGACGCGAGACCCGGCGTACCGCACTCGGCGCGGTGTTCCAGGACCCGATGACCTCGCTCAACCCCACCATGCGGATCGGGCGGCAGATCGTCGAGGCCGGTCAGGACCGGGCCGGTGCGGTCGCACTGCTCGACTCGATGGGCGTCCCCGACCCCGCCATGCGGTTCAGCGTCTACCCGCACGAGCTCTCCGGTGGCCTGCGCCAGCGGGTGATGGCCGCCATCGCGATGGCGGGACGGCCGGCCCTGGTGGTCGCCGACGAACCGACCACGGCGCTCGACGTCACCGTGCAGGCGCAGCTGCTCGACCTGCTCCGCGAGCTCCGCGACGAGCACGGGTGCAGCGTGCTGCTCATCACCCACGACCTCGGGGTGGCGTCGCAGATCGCCGACCGCATCGCCGTCATGTACGCCGGCCGCCTCGCCGAGGTCGGTCCGGCCGTCTCGGTCCTGACGGCCCCTGCCCATCCGTACACGGCCGGCCTCATGCGGTCTCGGCTGTCCCTCGGGCTGACCCGCTCCGAGCGCCTGCCCACCCTGCCGCCGGACACGCTCGACGCCGCCGACCGCGTCGTCGGGTGCCCCTACCGTGCCCGCTGCCCCCTGGCGTTCGACCGCTGCGCCACCGAGATGCCGACCCTGGCCGACTCGCAGCCCGCACCCGACCACGGCGCCGCCTGCCTGGTCGACGCCGAGACGGTGCGGGCCGACGCAGCAGCGCTGGTCGGCCCCGCCACGGCGCGACCCGAGGCGGTGCCGTCCGCCGACCGGGCCGACGCGCCCGCGGTCGTCGTCACCGACCTCGTCTGCACCTACTCGACCGGACGCGGACGGAACCGCCGGTCCGTGCAGGCCGTGCAGGGGGTCAACCTCACCGTCGGTGCCGGCGAGGCCCTCGCGATCGTCGGCGAGAGCGGTTCCGGCAAGTCCACGGTGCTCCGTGCCATCGCCGGGCTCGTCCCAGTCCGGTCCGGATCGATCCGGCTCGCCGACGGCGGCGCCCAGATGGTGTTCCAGGACGCCGGCTCGTCGCTCACGCCGTGGATGAGCGTCGGCGAGACCCTCCGCGAGCGGCTCGCCGCCGAGCGGCTCGACCGGGCGGGAACCGATCGTCGGGTCGCCGCCGCCCTCGACGGCATCGGCCTGCCGGCGTCGGTCGCCCGGCTCCGACCCGCCGACCTCTCCGGCGGGCAGCGGCAGCGCGTCGCGCTCGCGCGGGCGACCATCGTGCGTCCGGCCGTGCTGCTGTGCGACGAGCCGACCAGCGCACTCGACGCCTCGCTCGCCGCGATGACCCTCAACCTGATCCGCGACATGCGACGGGAGCTCGACATGACCGTGCTGTTCGTCACCCACGACCTGGCGGTCGCCCGGCTGATGGGCGACCGGATCGCGGTCGTCCACGGTGGCCGGATCGTGGAGATCGGTGACGCCGACGCGCTGGTCCGCGACCCGCAGGAGCAGTACACGCGCAGCCTCGTGGCGTCCGTCCCCGAGATCGCGGTGGCCCGGTGAGTGCCGTCGCCGTCACCCGACGGTTCTCGCCGGCCGCGCTGACCGGCGGTGTGCACGCCGGACGTCGGACCGCGTGGGTGCTCGTCGGCCTGCTCGGCGTCCTGACCGTGGTCGCGCTGCTGGCGCACGTCCTCGCGCCGGCCGACCCGATCCAGCCCGTCGGCGGCGTCCAGCTACCGATCGGCACGCCGGGACACCTGCTCGGGACCGACTCGATCGGCCGCGACGTCCTCTCCCGCACGCTCTACGGCCTGCGGACCTCGTGGTTCTCGGCGCTGGCCGTGGTCGCCGTCGGGCTGCTGGTCGGCGGGGTCGTCGGGGTCACGGCCGGAATGGCCGGCGGATGGGTCGACACCGTGCTGATGCGCGTGACCGACCTCTTCCTCGCTCTGCCGTCGACCCTGGTGGCGATCGCGATCGTCGCCGCGCTCGGGCCGGGGTTGACGAACACCCTCATCGGGATCTCGATCGTCTGGTGGCCCTACTACGCGCGGATCATCCGCTCGGAGATCCGCTCGATCGCAGCACGCCCGCACGTCGAGGCCGCCCGGGTCGCTGGCGTCGGCCGCGCCCGCCTCGTGTTCCGGCACGTCGTGCCCGGCGCCGTCCCCACCGCCGTCGTCACCGCGAGCCTGGACATCGGCAACGTCGTCCTGCTGCTCGCCGGCCTGTCCTTCCTCGGGCTCGGGCAGCCGTCCCCCGCCCCTGAACTCGGCGCTGACACAGCGGCGAACACCCAGTTGCTCCTGAGCGCGTGGTGGGTGCCGGTGGTCCCCGGCGTCGCGGTCCTCGTCCTCAGCCTCGTTTCCAACCTCGCCGGCGACGGCATCCGAACCCTCGTCACCAGGAGGTGACCGACATGACCCGGTTCCTGCTCCGACGTCTCGGCTCCCTCGTGGCCGTCCTGCTCGTCCTCAGCGCCGTCGTGTTCCTGCTGCAGCAGGTCTCGCCCGGCGATCCCGCCCGTGCCGCACTCGGCGCGAACGCGTCACGACAGGCCGTCGCCGCCGAACGGCTCCGACTCGGGCTCGACGACCCGCTGCCCGTGCAGTTCCTCCGGTTCCTGGCGGGCGCGCTGCACGGGGACTTCGGGACGTCCTTCCGCACCCACCGCCCCGTCGCAGTGGACCTGGCCTCGGCCCTGCCCGCGACCGTCGAGCTCGTCCTCGCCGCCTTCGTCATCGCCCTCGTCCTGGCCGCGCTGTTCGCAGCTTCCGCCGCTCTGTCCTGGCCGTTCTCCGGCGTGTACCGCGGTGTGCTGCTGCTCGGTGCGACGGCCCCGCCGTTCCTGCTCGCGCTCGGCGGGATCATCCTGTTCTACGCGCAGCTCGGATGGCTCCCGGCGTCCGGTCGGGGCGACGGCGGCCCCGGCTCCGAGCTCGCGCACCTCGTGCTCCCGGCGACGGTGCTGGCGATCGCGCCGGCACTGGCGATCGGCCGCATCCTCCGCGCGGGCCTCGAGACCACCCTCGCCGCCGACCACGTCCGGACCGCCCGGTCGAAGGGACTCAGCGAGGCCGGCATCCTGGCCCACCACGTCGTCCGGAACGCGGTCGGCCCGGCGCTGTCCATGGCCGGACTGCAGCTGGGCTTCATGTTCGCCGGCGACATCGTCGTCGAGCAGGTCTTCAGCTGGCCGGGGATGGGCAACTACCTCGCGAACAGCATCCCGACCTCGGACTTCCCCGCCATCGCCGCCGTCACGCTCGTGCTCGGCGCCGTCTACGTCGTCGTGAACACCGTCGCCGACGTCCTCCAGACCGCCGCGGATCCGCGTCTCGCCTGAGACGCACGCGGTCCAGCCCCACCCCGCACCACCACACCCACCGGCATCACCCACCCGAAGGAGACCCCGTGAGGCTCAGCACACTCCGCAAGCGGACACGCGTCGCACTCGCCGCCGCCGCGGTCCTGCCCCTCCTCGCCCTCGCCGCGTGCTCCGGCAGCGGGAGCGCGACCAGCGCGAATCCCGCGCCGACGAACGGCACCCTCACCGTCGGCCTGCTCGGCGACATCGGCCAGCCGCCGGACCCCGACGTCTACTACGCCAACAACGGTCTCGCGGTCGTGCTCAACACCTACGAGGGCCTGGTCCAGTACGCGAACGACACCGACTCGGTGAAGATCGCGCCGCGCCTCGCGACGTCGTGGGACGTGAGCGACGACAACACGACCTACACGTTCCACCTCCGCAAGGGCGTCACCTTCCACGACGGCACCCCCTTCACCTCGGCGGCCGTGCAGGTCGCGTTCGACCGACGCATCGCCGTGAAGGGTGGTGCCGCGTACATGGTCGAGGGCGTGAAGAGCGTCCGGACGCCGGACGCCCAGACCGCCGTCGTCACGCTCGACGCGCCGAACTCCGCGTTCCTCGACTACCTCGCGTCGCCGTTCGGTCCGAAGATGGAGTCCCCCACGGCGCTGAAGACGCACGCGGGGTCGGACCAGGCGCAGACCTGGCTCCAGACGCACGACGCGGGGACCGGCGCCTACGAGATCAGCGCCGCGGACCCGGGCACCTCGTGGACGCTCAAGCGCTACGACGACTACTGGGGATCCAAGTCGCCGTTCACCACGGTGAAGCTGCCGATCTACTCCGACGTCTCCGCGCTGCAGCTCGCCTTCGACCGCGGTGACGTCTCCGCCGTCGTCGCCGCGCTGCCGTCGTCGAGCCTGTCGAAGTACGAGGACTCGAAGCAGTACGCGAGCTACATGCTCCCGACCTTGCAGTCCGCCCTCGTCACGCTGAACCCGTCCCGGGACTTCTTCAGCTCGAAGGAGGCGCGCCTCGCCTTCCTGCAGAGCATCGACCAGAAGTCGCTCGTGCAGCAGGTCCTCGGCAGCCGTTCCGAGCCGGCGACCACGCTCTACGCGAAGGGCATGATCCCCGGGGGCGAGGACGAGCAGGAGCTCACCTACAAGCCGTCGGTGCTCAAGGCGTACGCCGCAGCACTCCCGAAGGGCACGAGCATGACGATCGGGTACGCGAGCGGCAACACGAACGCCCAGCAGATGGCGAACATCCAGGCCGCGAAGCTACAGGCGATCGGGATCACGGCGACCGCGAAGTCCTACCCGACGTCGCAGGTCTTCGGCTGGATCAACGATCCGAGCAAGGGACCGGACGCCTTCTTCGACGGCAACAACGGCCCTGACGGCGGCTCACCGTACATGTGGGGACACGTGTTCTGGGACAAGTCGGGCGGCATCAACTACTTCGGGTGCGACGTCCCGGCCGTCGACGCGAAGCTGAACCAGGCGGTCGCCTCCGGTGACGACGACCTGTACGTGCAGGCTGCGAAGGAGTACGCCGCGACCGGGTGCTACTACAACCTGTCTTACAACAAGGACTGGGTTCTGGCGCAGAAGTGGCTCACGGGCGTCGCCGCCGCGCACAACATCGGCGCGAACGAGCTCGACTTCAGCAAGCTCGGCATCGAGAAGTGATGGACCGGGGTCCGACGGGCCGGGAGCAGATCCCGCCCGCCGGACCCCACCGCTTTCCGGGAGGATGGCCACGATGACCACGACGAGACGTGCCGACGCGACCGACCCGCCCTCGCTCCCACGCCAGATCCATGCCCAGCTGCGCGAGGCGATCATCCGCGGGCAGTACCCGCAAGGGCACAAGCTGGCCGAGGTCCGCATCGCCGAGGAACTCAACGTGTCGCGTGTCCCCCTCCGCGAGGCGGTCCCGATGCTGGAGATGGAAGGGTTCGTCGTCACCTCCCCACGGCGCGGAGCCGTCGTCACCACCTGGACGTCCCAACTCATCCACGACCTGTTCGACCTGCGCGAGGTCCTCGAGGTCGGTGCCGCCGGACTCGCCGCGAGAGCGGTCGCACGCGGCACCTCCTCAGCGCCGATCCAACAGGCCCTCGACCACTCACATGCAGTCGTCGACGCCGGCGACCCCTATTCGATCGCCGAAGCGAGCACGCTCTTCCACCAGACGATCGTCGAGACGACGCGCAACGCGCTCATCCAGGCGTCGATGCGCTCCGTCTCCGGCCGAGTGCAGTGGCTGTTCTACTTGACCAGCGAACTCGACGTCCACGACGCGTTCCACGACCACGCCGAGCTCGCGTCAGCCATCGCCAAGGGAGACGAGCGGATGGCAGAGGCACTCGCGTTCGCGCACATCGAACGCGACCGGGAGCCGTCGTTCTCCGTGCTGCACAAATCGCTTCGATGATCTCCGCGTGCCTGACCATGGTTCCGTAGCAGACTCACCTTCGCCAACGAGGGGGAGGACTGCCCAATTGGCGTAATCGTGACGATATCTGACCTTCCGGACGACCCGCTGTTCTAGCTGCCGACGGCGATGAACAATCTTGCCCTCAGCCCTCAGCCCTCAGCCCGCGGAGAGAGACGCAGGAACATGCTTCGGCGGACATCGTCAATGTCGCCGGTGGTTCGCTCCCACCCACCTACTCGAAGAGTAGAAGCCGCGCGTCACTCGAACTGAACAGCACAGACAACCTCGTCTTCGAGACGAGCAGATGCCCCCTGCCCGCTTCCGGGCCAGGGGGCATCTGTCGTTGCCGAGGAAGCCGAGATGCGTCGACTCGTCCCTGCTGCGGAGGCACGATCAGGGGACGCGGTGGCTTCGCTACTGCCAGAACCCGCGGAATGGGCCGTACTCGCGTATTTCATGACTGCTCGGACGCCAAAGACTGAAGACCCCAGGGCGAGGTGTTCGGCTTATTCGCGGAGGCTAGTGGTGGCGCGGGTCTTCGATGCCAGAACTCTCGGGCGTTCCACGGGTTTCGGGGATCTGTTCCACGGGGCCCGAGGCGGATGAGCCATTCGGAGCACCAGGTGCCGGTGGGGGTGCTCGGCGCGCCGGCATGCAGAAGAACCTCGACAAGATGACGGACGACGACACCGCATCCGTCAACTACGGTTGCGGCTTCTACGTCCGCGAGGACGTAGCCACGACCGCACGAACTCTGCTCCCGGCAAGCGCATCTTCGGTCGCGAAGCTGAACTCGGCGCGCTCACCCGGAACAGTCCCGGAGCGGACATCGACGCCCCCCTCTTCATCATCTGGTTCGGCCGCCACAAGCCCGGCGAAGTGACGGGCCAAGGCAAGCGCTTCCTCGACTCCTGCCAGGAACGCGGAATCCCGATCACGACTGTCATCGCCGACCGCGCTTACCTGCCCGGCGCAAAGACCGAAGACTCCCAGCTCCCGATCGCAGTGAACCGCGCGAACGCCGTCATGGACTACCCACACGAACGGCATCCAGGCCTACTCCGCGAGCAAGGACGGCAAGCACGACCTCGTCATGTGCGACGGCTCCTGGAACCCGTCCTTCATGCCCAAACCTTCAAGCTCACTGAGTCCACGCGGGCGAAAACCCGAATCGCCGCGTCAAAGATGACGAATCCCGTTGCTCGTGAGCTGAAGCTCGCCGCCGGACACGACCTCGTCACCAAGCGTCACGAGCAGCGCGCGACTACCCCAAAGACCGAGAGGACGTTGCGAGGTGTTCGGTCTATTCGCGGAGGCCAGTGGTGGCGCGGATGGCGGATCCCAGTACTGGCAGGCGTTCCACGGGCATCGGGGATCCATTCCACGGGCTGAATGGGCGCTCGGCGTTCAGAACGGTGCTGCCTTGGTCGAGGTCGCACGCTTGTGCCTGGAGCGGACTACCAGGCGTCGCACTTCGGACTGGTTCGCCCGGCGACGGGCACGCGGCACAATGGTTTGGTAGCGCCTCGCCACGTCATCGTCCGTGGCGTCCCGCTAGGCCCGCCTGAACGCAGCGTCGCGCGGCACGAGAGGCTCGCCCGCAAGCCAATCTGCTTCCTCTTCCTGCTCGTCGCGCCCGCCCAGAGCTTGTCTCCCGAACGAGGCCGCCTAAAAACGGGGATTTCCCGCGCAACTGGGTTACGGGGCTATGACTCCTCGTCGACGGCACTCCGGGACATGACGCACAGCCGCGCCCGAGTGTGCTCGTCCAGTGTGTGCAAGTGGACCGCCGCGGGCAGGCCCAGTGCCAACCGTGTTCATCCCACTGCGGCTGGAGGTGTCAGGTGACGGATTGCACGCGCCGGAGGTTTGGCGGATCGCTTGGCGCACGCCGACGCGGACGGGATTGGTGTCCGGGGCCCACCGGCGAGGTCCTGCGACTGTCGGTGGCGAGGACGCTTCGCTCAACGTTCGAGGATGATGCCTACGATGACGAGCCGATCTGCTTCGCTGACCGCTGCTACGAGCGAGCGCGCGTAGTGTCCGGCTGTGCCGTAGTCGAGTACGTCGACCAGCTTTCGGAAGTGCGCTCGGAACGCCTCTTCGAGCACGTTGCGCCAGTCGCTTTCGACAGCACTTCGCGCTCCCGCGAGTACAAACGGGAGTGAGGAGGGGGACATCCATTCAGAGCCGAGTATTGCTGTCAAGAATAGCGCGACATTCCGGCGGGCGTGCCCCCCGGACTCGGAGATCCGAGCGAGGTAGGCGGACATGAGGTGGGTCCACTGCTGCACAGCTTCTGCATCCTCGCACCGATGTTCAAGCGCATCTAGGGCAAGTGCGATTTTCTCCGCGACTGCATTACCGTCACTGTGGTGGATAGCAAACGCGGCACCCTTCGCCTCAAATTCATCGAGCTGCAGAGCCAGCTTGTAGGGCGCGTCCGCGAACGCGATACCGATCATCCAACCATGAATAAGGGCCGCTTCTGTGGTGTCCGCCTCTGCGGGACTAAGCGAACGACTTCGCCGGAGGTGCGCCAACACGGCAGGAGTACCGAAGGCGGGTACCCCCGCGGCGGTCGCAACGCGGCGAGCACTCACGTCGTCGCACCAAAGCGGCAGGTGCGCGTTAGCTGCCAGCGCGATAGACGCGGTCCATGGCCCGGCTAGTTCGCGTGCTTCCTCAGGCAGCACTTGCGCGCTGCCACCCGAAGACTGGCGGCCAGTGAGCCGCAGTCGGTCAAGCATCGATGAGGCGATTTGTCTCCGGTCTAGAAGAACCGAGGCGTCTGCGAGCTCGAATCGCGGACCCTGGGCGTGACTGCTCGGGAAGAACGTGCCACCGCTATCGCCGTTCAGATCCTGTACCGCACTGTTGAGGTCGACGAGTTGTTGCGTCGCCGATTTCAGGACGAAACTCCCCGCGATTTCTTCGGCGGCGGTCGGGGGTATCGTCGCCAGAGTCAACAGCGCGGAGGTGTCGATTACAACAGCGCGGTGAATGTGGGCTTCGACGGTCGCCCGCTCATCGACGTCATGCAGTTCAACGGCAAAGCGAGGGCTTTGCCTAAGGCGAATAAGGGTTGCAGCGTAGGACCGTCGTGCTACTTGGCTCGCAATGCCGATCGGCAGACTTCCGTTCGCAAGACCGGCATCAATGGCACTGGTGTCACGGGGGCCGCCCGCCAACTCGTCAAGCCGATCTAGAAGCGCGGCTGGATCATCAGTATCTACGTGGAGAGAAGTGGCGCCGGGTGCGTCCGGGAACTCCTCCTGAAAATGCTTGAGGAGCGAGGAAACGTCAACCGAATCGTGATCATCCTCGATTGGAGCAAGAACCAGCGCGCCGATCGCCAGCGTCCGTACCTGCTCGTCTGCCTCGAAGCGAAGTGCGACGGTCTGGAGTTCGCGCAAGCTGCTCATCTTGGAACCATAGAGCCGAAAGAGATACAGCCAGGCCGTCGCTTCCGCGGTATTGGACGGCACCAATGCCTTTTCCGCGTCCTGCCACGCCGCGAACGCGAGATCATCCTCACCCGCGTAAAGATGGAGTCGGATGAGTGCCCATCGGGCGCGTGACGAGCCGGGACGAGCGCGTACTGCCTCTCTGGCGAATTGAATGGCGTTGGCCCAATCCTCCTGGCCGCTCGCGCTTTCGATCTGAACGGTTATTGCCTCGTAAATACCGCCCCACGACCCGCCTCCAGCGAGTCGAGCGTTAGCGGCTGAAACAGCAGCTTCTGAGTGGCGACCGAGGCGAAGGTAGCCGCGTGCAGCGACAAGCATATCGTCCGCGCTTCCCCATTGCCGCGCGGACCGCTCGGCTACGGCGATGAATTCGTCTATCCGATCCCTCGACGCGTAGTACTGCTGAAGCGCATGAGCGACCCGCGGGTTGAGGTGTGACTCCCGTTCCGCATTGAAGAGACCGCGCGGATCATCGCTGTAGAGAGCCGCGACGAGTTCGATCTCATCCGCGACTTCGGGGTTGTTAGTTCGAAGCTGTTGAACGAAGGAGTTCACCCGCCCATGTAAGGCTTCTCTGAAACAAAGGTTTGCCTTCTCGTCCCAGTCTTCTGTGACATCGATGGCTTCTGCCCACAGCTCGGCCGCTCGCTGATCATCGAGGGCAAGTTCTGCTGTGCGCGCCTCCACCTGTAGCCGCGTTGCCCGGTCGGTCGATTCATTGCACATCTCCAGAGCTGTGGCAACATCTCCACGCTCTGCAACGAGCACGATGCTCATGTTGCGAACTACCGGCGCCTCCGCCTCGTCACGGCTCGCCTCACCTGCAGGCTCCACTTGGGACAGCGCCCAGGCTCGATCGTCGTTCGCAAGGAGAATGTTTGCGCGCATTGCATGAGCGACGGCGTCGCTGCTTGAAGCGCGCCACCTGCGTCGTGCATCTCGCAGTTCGATCGCCATCTGGGCCGCGGCGTTCAGGTCAGCTCCACGTTGGAGGGCGCCTTCGCTGGTGCCACGTCGGAGCAGGCACTCGACCGCAACAAGCGCCGCTCCGTAGTGGGAGTGCTCCCGGTATTCTTCCCGGCCCGCCTCGATAGCAGAATCGAAGTCGGATTCGTCTCGGTAAGAGCGCACTCGCAGCGCTGCCTTAAACGCTCGCTGCATTGCAGTGTCGGCCGACCACGTCGCAAGTCGCTCACGACGGGCCAACGGGGTGCTTCGAAGCAGCATTCCCTGAATCACTGGTTCGTCGATAACGTCCGACAAGTATGTCTCTTGTTCCTCCGGAGGTAGCTCGACGACTGAGATTCGGCGCGCCTTCCAGTAGGCAGTTGGGCTGGCACCAAGGCTGAGAGCGGAATCCAGAAAAACACGTGCAGCGCGACGGGTACCCGATTCGAGTGCGAGTTCCCCAAGCCAACCCTCGATAGCAGGAGACGGAGAGTACCATTCCGGTCTCTCAGCCGCCCACGCTTCAAGAACTACGCGACGGTCATGCACTTCTGCAAGTTCGTTCACCATGCGAACCACAACGCCGCCGTGCAACTCCCGCAAACGTCGTATATCCTGCTCGAGCGGCGGCATGAAGAGCCGTGCGAGGTACAGAAAAGCCTCTGGTCCACTTGCTGCACTGCGCAGACCATCGCTCAACCGGTCCATGCCCTCGGCGATTTGGACGCTTAGGCCAGCGACGGCTTCCCCGGGAGACGCGATACTCAAGTACCCGGCCTCGATGAGTCGTAGAAGATCGATAGCCTGTTCGGTTCCTGCAAGCCGCCTCGTTTGTACGCGTTCAACAAGGCGTCCTGCTTCAGCGCGAGAATTCGAGTCCTTCGCCTTCAACAGGCGACGAATCTTCCCGTCGGCTAGCGCTCTTCGAAGCTGCAGCACTTTCAGTTGCGTGCCCTGCGCCTTCGCGTGCGAGACGACGAATAGCGCACATCGGAAGTGTGGCGCAACCTTCGGCAGCAGGAGCTTGAATACGCTCGAAATGACTGACCCTGCCGGCTTTGCGGCCGCTGTCGGATCCATGGGTCCCCCTGATGCTCGATCGCAGCCATCATACCTGTGGCATGTGACGTTCTGCGAGGGCGATCCAGGGGATCGCGATTCGGCCGACTCTACAAAGCTAGAGCGCCGATAACGCTCATTCGGTCAACCGGACAGTGGCCGCATGCACAGGGTCCAGCGCGCCCACACCGGCAATCGGGTTCATCGAGCGTGGGACGGTTCGAGGCGCAGCCTTTCCCGGTCCGTCGTTGGCGGTTACTCGTGGACGCGGGTGCTGAGGACGACGCGCTCGTCTTGGTCGAGATCCCAGAGCATGGTCGCGGTATGACCTGCGGCTTGCTCGTAGGCGAGGAGGAGGACCGCGTCGGCGGCGGTGCGGCACCAGCGCATAGACGACTGGGCGAAGATCGGGTCGTTTGGGTCAGGTAGGGCGGGGTCGCTCTCGAAGCGGTCTCGCTGCTCCCGGAGGATCCGGGGGCTCGTGGTGCCGGTGAGCCACAGCATGTCAGCGAGATGCTGCGTCAGGGTGATGGGCAGCGACCTGCCGGCCGCGGGTGGATCCTTCAACTGAGTGCGCTCGACGCGGGACGTCGCAAGCTGGCGATCTCTGGTCGATCTCACCGCCATTGGAACCGAGGTCGGTGCAGCAGCTGGAGGATCACCACAAGAGCAGACGTCTCCTCCTTTCAATCTTGCACTCTCAGCTGGAGGAACCAGGACCGGGCCGTAACGCTTCGCCGGCATGACGAAGCGCCGCTCACCAATGGTGAGCGGCGCTTCGACGGCCCGGCGCGGCTGGCCGACAGCGGCCACACCGTTACCGCAGGCGGTCGTCGCTGGCGACAGGCTCAGTCGAGGAGGTCAGGGTCGAGGAGGCTCGGCTCAGACTCGGACGCGTCGCGCTTCATGATGATCAGCTCGATGACCCAGGGCGCGTGTCGGAACGCCGTCGCCGGTCGCTGGTCGTACCAGCCGGGCTTGTAGTTCGACTCGCGGGAGCCGGTCGGGTTGTCCGCAGCGTGCGACGGGGTCGCGTCGAGCTGGACGCGCTGGCTGACACCCGGCAGGTAGCTCCACTGACGCGGCGTAGACGCGTCCGTGGCCCAGTGGTCAACGCTCTGCTGGTCGGCGTTCTGCTGCTCGATGAGGTTCCGCGTGGAGCGCCGCTGGGCACCCTCGAGGTGGTCGTACTTGCGGGTGGGCGGGAGCATCGCGGCGGGGACACGGTGCGCGTACCCGAAGCAGTTCGGGTCGTTCGGCGCGGGCGTCGGGGCCGGCTGCAGCGCATCTCCGTCCAGGTTGGTCTCCCCCACGGTGCGGGGCGTGGCGACGGGCCATCCGTCGCAGTGCCAGCGCACCAGGACGTTGCTGACCTGGATGTCGGCCTCCAGCACGCGGCTGCGGTGCAGCTCCGTCTTGTCCGACTGCGACGCATCGGTCGGGGTGAACGTGGCGTCCACCGCGTAGGTGTCGACGAACTGGCGGCGCCAGGCACGGATCATCGGGCAGGTGAACTCCTGCCGGCCTCGGCGGCCGGCTCGGCGGAGGGCGATGCGCAGCTGCTGCAGCTCCTCGACGCTGTGGATGTGGTGCGTCGCCTGCGTGCAGGTCGTGATGGGGGTGTTGCTGATGGTGAGGTTGCGGTCCATGGTGGTGTCCTTCAGGTCGGAGCGAGGCGGTTGCTCGCTTGCGCCACCCCTATGCGAGCTCGTGCTTGCGAGCGGGGCGCCGACACTGTTCGCGGACCTGATTTGGGACTCTAAGAGCCGTTTTGCCCCTCGTTCGTGGGCCAGAATGTTGCCTGTTCGGCGTTTTCTGACCCCCGGAGTGGGGAGTCCGGGCTGGGAGTTCGGACTGGGACTCAGGAGTCGCTGAAGCGCGTGGCGGCGACGGGTTTTCCTGCTGGTGGACTCGGCGCCGTTCGAACGGCCCCATGAGTGGCGCGGGCCTCGTAGCGTGCGCAACATGCGTCGCATCGCGAGTCACACCAGGAGTGCCATCACCAGTCCGACCGGGCGTCCCGAGAGGACTGCCGAGACCGGTGACGGGTCTGCTTCGTGAATGGCAGCCCCGACGAGACGGCGCTGACCGCGAAGCAGCGTCAGCAGCTCGCCGCGATTCGTGGCATGGCGCGCATCCCGTTATCGGACCTGCGCGACCAGAGTCCCCCGAACCTCCAGGCCCTCTACGCCGAACTGCAGGACGGCCAGGCGCTGATCCCGGGCCTGAAGATGGGGCTCGGTGCTCTCACCGTCCAGCGTTGGGATCCCGCTTACGCGGCCAAGGGTTGGACGCTGTACGGTGCGGACCTCACGCTCGACATGGGGCACCCGTTCGGGTCGATGTTCTACCGCAACGACACCGACGGCCGTGTGCTGCGCATCGGTGTGAAGTGGCACCCGCCGGTGCAGCAACTCGAGTTCCCTGCCCTGCACCCATCGAAGCCGGAGCTCACGTCTGACTGCACGGCTGAGGAGGTCGCCGCGGTCGTGTTGGACGCGCGGAGTCGGATCGGGACTCTTGTCGCGATCAACGCGCAAATCGGGTCGTTCGTAGCCACCGAAGAGTCAGAGAACGCCATCCTCGACGCATCAGGGCTCGGGCTCGAGCGGCTCTCCGAAGACGACCCACGGTTGGCTGGCGATGCCTGAGCGTGGGGCGGCGCTGCGATTCGAGCCGGTGCCGTTGCGGCTGCTGTCGTTGTCGGCGCAGTTCGACGCCGGGATCTGGCCGACGTTGGCCGGAATGACGTTCACGAACTCCACCGGGCCGAAGATCCTGCAGCGGACCGTCAACGTCCGCACCAGCGAAGACGGGTGGGTGTTCACGCTCCTGAACGGAACACCATTGTCGGATCCTGCGGACCCGCTGCGTGAGGCAGCGACTCAAGTGATGGACGCACTGTCGAAGCTTCGTGCGGTGGGGCGTGGTCCTGAAGCGGCTGGTGCGGCTGATGTCTGACCGGCAGTGGGTGCGGACCATCCGGCATGAGCAGTCGATGCTGTCGCTGCCGTTCGGGCTTGGCTACACGATCGACATCACCGAGACCCTCACCGCCCTCGCTGCTGCCGGGCTGACCGCACGCGTGGAGACGTTCGACCGGCTCCGATTCGACGACGGCCGCACGGCGCTTCTCGCCACCCCGGACCCGACCACCACCGTCACCGACGGCGACGGCGGCGAGGGCCGGGTGGATGATGTGATCCTCCTGCCCGGC
This sequence comes from Curtobacterium sp. ABR8, assembly GCF_057812125.1. Taxonomy (NCBI): domain Bacteria; kingdom Bacillati; phylum Actinomycetota; class Actinomycetes; order Micrococcales; family Microbacteriaceae; genus Curtobacterium; species Curtobacterium sp. ABR8. Next base: position 876,091 of record NZ_CM173818.1, on the reverse strand, counting down.
GGGTCCGAGGGCGGGGTGCTGTCACTGGTGCGCCGATACCCCGACCTGGTGGTCGTGAACGGGAAACGCGGGCGGGTGTGGGCTGACGGGCGGCAGCTGTCCGGCACGTCGATGCAACGGGAAGCGACCCCAGGGTGGCGGACCGTGTTCGCGATCGCCCGCGCCATCGCCATCCACGGCGGGGGTTCTCAGTCAATCGCGGACCGCATCGGCATTCCACTTGATGTTGTGCGTGCCGCGATGCCTGCTCTCGGGACACACGTGTTCTTCACGCCGATCGGGTGGGAAGCAGCCGATCGCGCCGCCCTGTGCGATTGGGCGCTGGCGGCCTACCCCGGTGTCGGTGGAATCCGGACCTGCTGGCGCCGCGACACCACCATCGACGAGCAGGCGGACCAGCTGATTGCGTTGGGTGGGGTGATGTCGGACCGGTGGGCGGCGCAGCAGTCCGGCGTACTCGTCCCGCCAGACCGATTGACCGCGTTCTTCGCCGAGCATCCCGACATGCAGGCGCTCGGCTACGAGCCCGCCACTATGAATGAGGCGACAGTGTCGGTCGTCATCCCGCAGGACACCACCGTCCTGACCGGCGCTGAGGGGTGCTGCGCGGACGACTTCATCACCGCGCACGTTCTCTACGAAGACAGCTGGGTGGCCGCGAACACGGATGCGGTGAACGGGCTGCGGCAGCTGCTGCACTTCAAGTCGGACCTTGCCCATGACCTTCGCTGGCACCCCGGCAGCGGTGAGGGCAGGGAGGGCTGATGCTGCAACTGCTGTCACTGACGTTGGCGTACGACGACACCCGATTCTTCGGCTCCGTCATGTTCACCGACCCCACCCACCCGGACGACAATCCCGCCGCGGTCCTGGTGGACCACACGGATGAACCGCCCTGGTTCCGGCTCACCAACGTGGACCCGGACGGGCAGGATCGTTCGGTCCCGGCGATGGTCGAGGCGGAACGCATCATGCGGTTCCTCCTCCGCTACACGCCCGAACGCATCGGCCGCACTCCCGCCGACTTCCCCCAGCCCTGATCCGCTCTGCTCACGCCCGTCCCTTTGGAGGTAGTTGCTGATGATGCATCTGGTGTCCCTGCATCTCTCGAACGACCGGATCCTCTCGGGGCATGTCCTCCTCGAGGACACCGAGAACCCGGACGCACACCTGGCGCAGATCCTTGTCCGCGCCGTGGATGTCGAGCCGGGGTATGAGCTCTACGACAGGACCAACACGGTCCTGTCGGACCTGACGGTGCCGGCGGTGCGGGAAGCGAACCGTATCGTGCAGACCCTCCTCATCCCCGCCTCCGAGATCGCGAAGCGGGAGAAAGCCGTTCGGGCGGTGATCCACTCCGGCTACTTGGAAGGGTCCCCCGACGACATGCCCTGGCAGTCGCAGCTGTGGATGTACGCCCGCGGTGAAGTCACCCGCGAGCAGCTCAGCGCCTACGCCGACGAAGGCAGACAGATCCCCCGTGCCCCCGACCACGGTGCTGTTGGTCCGGCGGACGTTCCCGAGGACTGGTGGCAGACCACACAGGCCCGAATCCGCCGGAACCTCCTGAACACGACCCTCACCGAACCCGAAGTCGCTGCGGCCCTGCAGGTCAGCATTGACGAGGTCGGGGAGCTGTTCGAGTCGTGCCGGCTGACGAGCTTCGACCTCGATGGCGAAGAACGCATCCCGGACTGGCAACTCGTGAAGCCCGCCCTCCCCGAGTTCGGCGACCCGTCCTCGCTGCTGCCAGGCCTTGACGTCCTCTACGCGGCAGCCCCGCAGCCGCTCCTCGACGCGGCAGCAATGACGGAGTTCATCACCACACCCTTGGACTTCCTCGCCGTCGACGACCGGATCCTGACCCCGCTCGACTGGATGCGGGAAGGCCGACCGCTGACGACGATCATCGCCCTGTTCCGCGGACGACGGTGGCGACCTTGACCAACCGGCCGGACCTGTTCCTCCTCAACGTCTCCTACGACGTCACCGGGGTGCACGGGCACGTGTTCTTCCGCGACCCGCCTAGCAGCGAGCTGCGGCAGGTCATCATCCGCAGCACCGACACCGGCAACATCTGCGAACCAGTACACGGGGACACCCGCGACGGGTGGGAACCGTTCCTCGAAGAAACCCGCTGGCTGATCGCCATCACCCGGCCCGACACCCCGGGAGAACAAAGCTGATGGGACTGAGGCTCGAATGGGTCGCCGCCGCATACGCCGGCCGGCCGCGGATCACGATGCCGTATGGGCTCGGTGACACCACCGACCTCACCGACACCCTCACCGTCCTGAAACTCGCTGGGCTTCGCGCGGTCGTGGAGACGCACGACACAATCCGCCTCCCCGACGGCCGCCGAGCACGCTTCCCGACCCTCACCCAACGCCCCCGCAACGACGACCCGACTGATGCGGAACTGCTCCTGCTGGCCCCGCGGACCGTGACTGCGACGCAGATCGCGCTCGCGGAGCAGACGGCGACGGTGCTGCTGGTCGACGTCGACCGGCGCCGCGTCTGGATCGACGGCAGACAAGCCCTCGGGACGAAGGAACGATGGAAGGACGCCGCCCCCATCTACGTCACCTTCGCCGTCGCACGGCTGCTCGCCGTCAACGGCTCCACCTTCGACAAGCTCGTGCAGGCCGGACTCACTGCCGGACAGGTAGATGACGCGCTCGCACGCCTCGGGAAGCGCGTGCACCGCACGGACATCGGGTGGGAGTCACGGCAGGTCGGTGGCCTCGTGGACTTCGCTATCGCCTGCTATCCAGGACCGGGCGGCGTCAGGACACGATGGACGTCCGACCTGCCGCTGGCCGAGCAGGCGGAACGGCTCATAGGTGCGGGCTGTCGCATCTCCGGGCGCGCCATCTCCGCCCGGCCCGGCTACCCCGCCATCAGTAGACGGGAGATGCCGTACCGGCTCGTCGCGTTCACCGAGGAAGAAGTTGACATGGCCGCGCTCGGGTTCGAACCCGACACGATCGGCTTCGCCGGCACCGAACTCATCCGGCCAGCGGACCCCGCGATCTTCCTCACCGCGGCCGCCGCCGGCTACACGGACCGCACCGACGACATCATCACCGCGAACACGATTCTCCGCGCCGACTACCGCAACGCCGACGACACAGCGTCCCTCGAGGAGGTGCGGAACCGGCTGCAGTTCCTCGCCGACATCGACTACGACCTCCGCCACAACCTGCCCAACTGACGAGGACGCAGGGGAGTGCTCCTCGGTCAGCAACCGAGCACCGTCTCACTTCTGCGCGCCCGCAGACAAGTCCGACACGCGACTTTGAGTGGATCCGACACGCCGAGACGAAGATTCCACACTTGTGGATCGAGCGCGTCCACGGGTGTGGGGAAGAGTCGGTGGTCGGCCGTGGATGCTTGATGTTCCGGATTACCCGAACTGTTCAGACTGTGGAAGACGTTGTGGAGAACTACACGGCTGTAACACTTCCATCAGACACAAGTGCGGCAGGGCAGTGGTCCGTCGTAGGATCGAGTTGAGGCCGAACACAGTTTCGAGCCTCGTAACGCAAGAACCTCCAGTCGATTCCGACTGGAGGCGCCAGCGGGACTGCATTCCGGATCTAGCTTGCCGGCACGGATCGGAAATCAGCCCTTACCACGAAAGTCAGGAACATGTCAACTCCCGCCCCTCATGGCTATCAGTTTAGGCCCCAACTGCCCACTTTGGCCAACATCCGTGCGCGCCTTGGGCGTGTCGAGTTGCGGATCTTGAAGCCCTCGCGATCCGTGATCTCTGTGTCGCCTGACCTGCGAGCGATCATCGACTTGATGAAGTTCGCGGTTGCAGCCTACGTGGCTATCCGCTACGGCGTCGGGCTGTAACTGTCAAGTACCGAACGGTCTCGACTCCTCAGAGTCGAGACCGTTCGGTGTCTACAGAGACGTGGCCGCGAACCACACGACATCAAGGACATCCACATGGACATCATCGGCGAGATCGCCAGCAGCGCCCGACCGCGGTAGGTCACCGTGGGCCACTTGTCAGCCGCCCGTCTGAAGGTTCACGCTCTGCGGGCCAATCGTCTACCCGAGGAGTGCGCTCCGATGCAGCAGCGCCGACTGGCGCATCTGCGGTCTGGCCATCACACGCTCCCCCGAGCCGACTCCCGCAGCGGCGACGACGCGGCCTCGCTCGAAGAAGTACGGAACTGGCTGCTGTTCGCCGCCGACACCAGCTACGACCTCCGCTACAACCTGCCCAGCTGACGAAGACCAATCGATTAGGTGGAAGTCACATCACCTTGCCGTCGGTGCTTCCCCGAACTGCGCCACACCCAGGCGGCGAGCTTGGTCTCGCCGCGACCGGCTTCCACCCAGACGGCGTCCCGAGTCAGGCGGTACGCATGGGCGTCACTTCGACGAATCAGGCGGTCGGGCAACTGGAACCACGCATGCACCGGCAACGACTTCGGCAGTTCGCGCATCTCCGTGCCACGGGCATCCTCCTTGAGCGAGAACGGCGAGCCGGGCAACCAACGATCCGAACGACGACGACCCATGACCGCGACAGTAGGAGGCCGCACCTACGTTCGCATCCCGGGCCCTCATCGAGAACATCCCCGGGACCAGTCATGTGAGCAGCTTCGCTTTGTGTCGTCCTTCTGCCTTCGCTTTGTGTCGTGACCGCGTCCCGGTAGCTGGTGAATCAGCGGACAGTTCCGGCGGATGGTGCTGGCTGCGTCGAGTTCTTCCAACTCACCGTAAAGGCAATGGCAATGAGGAGGACCGCGCTGACGAGTCCGGTGCCCGCGTCGAGGCCGCCTCGAGAGTGTGGGACGGCGATGTAGTCGGCGAAGGATGCGCCGATCGGTCGGGTGAGGACGTACGCGGTCCAGAACGCTGTGACAGGGCCGAGGACCGCTGTTGCCCGTGCGAGGACGACGACGATCATCGCGGCAACGAACACGAGGCCGCCGCTGAGGTAGCCGAGGTGGAAGGTGCTGGCGGCGAGGTCTCCGGCGGCGGTCCCCATTGCGAACGTGGTGATCACGGCGGCCCAGTAGAACAGTTGCCGGGGGATGCTGGTGATGGTGTGCACGTCGACCGTTCCCTCGACGCGACGCCACAAGACAAAGACGGCGACGAGCCCGGCGAGGAACACGGGCGTCGACACCGCGTAGGGGACGCCGAGCGCGACGTGGGTGACGTCGGCGACCATCGTGCCAAAGACTCCCACCATGGAAACGGTGCCCCAGTACAACCAGGGCCGGTATCGGTCCGCCCGCAGCTGGACGATGAGGATCACCGCGAAGAGGACCGCGGTGATCAGCACGGTCGGGACGGGGGCGAAGCGTGTGACGAGGAAGTCGGAGAGTGCTTCACCCATCCCGGTGGTGAGGACCTTGATCAGCCAGAACGATGCGGTGGGTTTCGGCACCCGGTTCAGCTCGCCTCGCGTGGTGTTCACTGCTCGCGAGCCGTCCGCTCAGCGGATGCGGGCGCGGATGCGGACGTGTCTCGGTTCTTCCGAGCGACGTGGCGGCGGAGTGCGCCGATGACGATCGGGAGGATCGAGACCAGGATGATGACGATCATCAGCGCGTCGATGTTGTGAGCGATGAGCGGGATGCCGCCGAGGAGCACACCGACAACGGTCAGGCCGCAGGCCCAGGAGATCGCGCCGATGAGGTTGAAGAGCAGGAACCGGCGGTAGTGCATCTGCGCGGTGCCGGCGGCGAGGGGGACGTAGGTGCGGACGATCGGGACGAACCGGCCGAGGACCAGGCTGAGGCCGCCCCACTTGGTGAAGAACGCCTCCGCTTCGTCGAGTCGAGCGGTGGTGAGGATGCGGGCGTCGTCCTTGAACAGGCGTCGCCCGAAGCGCTTCCCGATCCAGTAGCCGACCTGGTCGCCGGCGATCGCGGCGATCGCGGCGACGATGGCGACCTGCCACGGTGTCACACCGAGCGTGCTGCTGATGATCGCTGCGGTGACGAGGAGCGAGTCTCCGGGCAGGAAGGGGAACAGGACCCCGGACTCGATGAAGATCAGCAGCGCGATCCCGGCGAGGACGAACGGGCCGAACGCGTGCAGCACGGAGGCTGCGTCGAACACGCTCACTGCGAGCGGAACGGTGTGGAGCACGAGGTGCCTTTCACGGGACGGGCTGGTGCAGCCGCCGTTCGAGTCGACGGCGGCACCAGCGAACGGGGTCAGACGGTGAGTCGGCTCCGCTGCGCGGGTTCCTCGCGGCGGAGCCGGATCACGAGGAAGCTGATGATCGCGGCGATGACGACGAAGAACACGACGCTCGTGGTGATGGTCCCGATCCCGAGTCCGCCGTCCTTCGTGGACGCGGACAGCAGGTCACCGGTGGACGCGCCGAGGGGCCGGGTGAGGATGTATGCGATCCAGAAACACAGGACAGGACCGCGACGGCCGATGAACCAGACCGCAGCGGTGACCGCGATGGCGCCGGCGAACAGCAGCAGGGACGGTAAATACCCCAGGCCGGTCTGCTCAGCGATCAAGTCGCCGGCGGCGGTACCGAGGGCGAAGGTGAACAGGATCGCGAGCCAGTAGAACGCCTCCCGGCGGACAGTGTCGATGCTGTGGATCGACAGGGTGCCCTCGGTGCGGTACCAGATCGCGAAGACGGCGAGCAGCGCGACGCCGAAGACGGTGGTGCTGACGGCGAGGGGGACGCCGAGGCCGTCGGTGAGGTTGTCGGTGACGCAGGTCCCGACGATGCTGATCAGCACCACCGTGATCCAGTACAGCGGCGGCTGGTAGCTGCGGGCCCTGAACTGCAGCACCAGGAACACGGCCAGCGCGACCGCCATGATCAGCGTCGTCAACGGCAGCCCGAGCCCGACGGTGTCACTGAGGAGGTCCGCCGCGGTCTCGCCGACGGTGGTCGCGAGGACCTTGATGATCCAGAACGACGCGGTCGGATCAGGCACCTTGTTCGAGCGGCTCCGGGTTGGCATCGGCGCTGCGGGCGAGTGGGACATGGCGTTCTCCTCGTCGGGACGGGCCGTGCCGCGGTGTGCGGGACCGGCGATGCTCCGACGGTAGAAAGCGGCGCGCAAGACTCCACCAAGAATCACGCCTGACTGGTGGGGAGATCGGTTTCTTGGCCGTTCCTTGACCAGCGGCGGTGAGGATCCGTGCACCGGTGTTGCCATGAGTGAGGCAGGATCGAGCCAACACGGCGACGCCGGAACGCACCCCCTCGCGTTCCGGCGTCGCTTGTCCGGAAGGGGTCTCATGTCGGCAGGATGGCGGTCAACGGTCGCAGACAAGCTGGCTCGATGGTCGTTCCGGTCGAGTCCTGAGACCGACCCGGACCGGTTGACCTACCGACGGTCGGTGGTCGGGATCGCGCTCCGCGTCGCGGTCGTGTCAGCGGCGCTGGTGATCGCGATCATCGTCCTCGTCGTGACGTACGTGTTGTGGCAGCTGACACCGAACCAGCTCCACGAACGCCCCGGGCCGACCGACATCCACATCTACCTCGACACCATCGACCTGAGCATCGCGGTCATCGGCGTCGGTGGTCTCGCGATCATCCTCGCCGGCATCGCAGCATGGGTCATCGCCCGTCGAGCAGTGCGGCCGATCGCGGAAGCGGCACGGATGCAGCGCACCTTCGTCGCGGACGCCAGCCACGAGCTCCGCACCCCGTTGACGGTGCTCCATGCACGCGTGCAACGTCTGCAACGCATGACCCCGGCGCACGATCGGCGGCGCCCGGTCGTCGACGAGCTGCGTGGCGACACGCAGATCTTGATCAACATCGTCAACGACCTCCTCGAAGCAGCTGCAGGGTCGGGTGGCTCGGACGGCGCCGCTGACCTGAGGGCCGCGATGGAAGCCGTGCACCGCGACATGGACGTCCTCGCAACTGAACGGCAGGTGCACCTCGATGTCGACCCGGTCGACGCGGTGGTGCAGGTGTCGGAGACCCAGCTGCACCGCTGCCTGATTGCCTTGTCCGACAACGCCATCGGCCACACCCGGGCCGGTGGCAGCGTTCACATCACCGCGGTGACTAACGGTGGTCGCGTGACGATCCGCGTCGCGGACGAGGGCCCCGGCGTGGTCGGTATCGAGCCAGCACGGGTCTTCGACCGGTTCGCTCACGGCACCCCCGTCGAAGCGACCACGACAACCAGCACCCGCACGGGGTACGGCATCGGGTTGGCGTTGGTCCGCGACATCGCCGTCAGAGCCGGCGGCGACGCCGTCGTCGTCGTCGAGCACACCGATAGCAGCGGGACGGTCTTCGCACTCCGTCTCCCGATCACAGACGACCGCGCACCGGAACACGATCGGGAGGCCCGCGCATGATGCCGCGACTGCTGCTCGTCGAGGACGACCCCCGACTCGGGCCGCTGGTCGCGGACGAGCTGGCCGAGCAGTGGACCGTCACGCTCTGCGCCGACGGGGAATCCGCGCTCGAGACCGCAGACGCGGAGTACTTCGACGTCATGGTCATCGACCGTCGACTCCCGGGCATCGACAGCACCACGGTGATCGCGACCCTCCGACAGCGACGCATCAGCACCCCCGTGCTGATGCTCACCGCCCTTAGCGAGGTCCACGACCGTGTCTCCGGGCTGGACGCCGGCGCCAACGACTACCTCGTCAAGCCGTTCGACTTCGACGAACTCACCGCCCGGCTCCGCGCGCTCACCCGCGACTACACCGGCACCGGCACCAGCGTCGAGATCGGCGGGTGGGCGTTCTACCCCGAGGACCACAGCATCACCTCCCCCTACGCGGGACGGGTGATGCTCACCGAGAAGGAAACCGCGTTGCTCCGGCTGCTCGCGGGCGAACCATCCCGCGCGTTCACCCGGCAGCATCTGCTGTCCGCGGTGTTCGACAACGGCGAGCAGCTCGGCACGGTCGACACGTACGTCCACTACATCCGCCGGAAGACCGACCGCGACCTCATCACCACCATCCGCGGCGTCGGATACCGGCTCGGCACACCAGTCTGAGGCCACCGCTCAGTCATCGAAGAGGCCCTCGCGCTCAGCTTCCGAGGCCACTGCGAGTACAGCAGCTCCAACCGAACCGACGATCACCAGCAGCACGACGACCACTGCGCACACCAACCACACGCCCACGGGGAACCACCTCCGAGGCCACCCTCGCCGCTGCACACCAAGGAACGACCAAGTCTCAGCCTCAGCCCATGTCAGTGCGCTGACGTGGTGGGCCTGGTCGCGACTGGTGCCAACCACTGCGTCAGGCACACCGCGGTGCACGATCCGGCGGCCATGATCGCGGCGAGCACCACGATCTGGAACCGGCCGGCGTCCAGCGGCGACAACCCGCCGAACACCGCTCCGACAAACGCGCCGGGCAACGTCACCAACCCGGTCGTCTTGGTCTGATCTACCGTCGGCACGAGCGCCGCGCTGACCGCCCGACGCACCAGCCGTTCCGTCGCACGTCGAGGTGACGCTCCAAGCGCGAGCCACCCCTCGACCTCGTCCCACTGATCGGCCACGAGCTCCCGGAACCGCCGGCCGCTGATGGTCGCAATCGTCATCGCGTTTCCGATCACGATCCCACCGATGGCGAGGGCGTACCGAGGGCTGAACTCGACCGCACCCGTGCCGAAGACGACGCTGCCGGTCACCAGGACGCCGCACGCCATGGACACCGCCACCGGAAGTGCCATCGTGGACACGCTGCCGAGTCGACGCGCGGCAGTCACCACAGCGACGGAGAACATCATTAGGAGTGCCGCCCCGATCAGCAGCGGCGATCGGATGATTCCACTCAGCACCAGGCTGATCGCCGCCAGCTGTGCCGCGCCACGCACGATCGCGACGGCCGGCGCCCATGGCACTTCCGCCCGCGCCAGGACCAGCACCGCAGACGCGACCCCAAGGAGCAGCACTACACCGAGCAGCGCGTGCGTCAGCTGATCAGCCACGCGTGCTCCGAACACTCACGTCTGAACTGTAGGCCTCTGGCTCCGCGGCCCTTGCGGCACGACTGACCCCGACCGACCCTCCCACCGGTGTCCGATAGCCGATCCGGCGCGGTGGAAGGGGCGGGAAATCGGCGCGGCGGTGCATTCGATTCGGGTGCATACTGGTGGTGTCTTCGGACCCGGCAGTGGGGCTTGCCGGACCCAACTTCGACACTCGTCGACAACAGTCCCTATCTCAGCTGGTCGCGCTTCTGCGCGCCTGAGGTAGGGAGAAGACATGGGACAAGCAGTACCGACCGGCGCGGTCGTCGTCGGCGTGCGGGCCGGGCAGGTGCGTGACGTTGTGACGGTCGCGGCGCAGATCGCTGAACGCTTCACGGTTCCCCTTGTGTGCGTGACCGTCGACCCAGCGCTCCTGTCAGCCGGGAATCGAGCGGACGGGTCCGAGATCATCGAGCCGATCGATCCGGACTCGGCAGACGCCGGGCCGGCGGATCTTCCCGAAACTGACCGGGCCGTCATCGAGCAGATCGCCGCTGTCCATTCAGCCGAAGTCACGGTGCTGACGAAGGTCGGCGATCCCGCACGCGCGCTGGCCGCGGTCGCCGAAGAGCACGACGCGTTGATGATCGTGGTCGGTACCCAGACCGGTCGGCGGCGGATCACGGAGTTCTTCAACGGGTTGGTCGCGGCGCGGCTTGCGCATCAGCAGCACCGTCCCGTTCTCGTGGTCCCCGTGGACCCGGTGGGGTTCGATGACCCGCTTCCGTGGGATGCGTCATGACGGGTGCACTGGTGCTCCTTCGGCACGGTGAGAGCACCACGAACCAGGCCGGGACCTTCACCGGCCTGGTCGACGTACCGCTCACCTCCCGCGGCGAGGAGCAGGCCCGACAAGCCGGCCGGCTTCTCGCCGCGCACCACGTGATCCCGGACCTGATCCTCACGTCGACGTTGCAGCGCGCCGTCCACACCGCGGACCTCGTCAGCGACGTCCTCGGCCGGGACATCCCGACCACCGCGGTGTGGGAGTTGAACGAGCGGAACTTCGGCGCGCTCACCGGGATGACCAAGGCGGCATCCCTCGCTGCGCTTGGGGACGCCGAGTACCTGCGGCTGCGCCGTTCCCGAGACGGCCGACCAGCACCGATGCCACTCCGGCAATGGCTCACCCTTCGGCGGAGCCCAGCCCTGCGGGGCCTTGGCCGGGCGGCGGTCCGGCGAACGCAATCATTCGCCGACGTCATCACCCGCATCCGCCCAGTGCTGCGCGACCGGCTCCTACCCGCGGTGGCGGCGGGGCGGACGGTGTTGGTCGTCGCGCACGGGAACTCGCTGCGGGCGCTCTGCGCCTGCATAGATGACCTGTCGGATGCGGAGCTGGCGGAGCTGAACCTGCCCACCGGGCAGCCCTTGCTGTACCGGCCGAACGGCGCCGGTTCGTTGCAGCCGCGGGGCGGGAAGTACCTCGACCCTGCATCACACCACGCCGCGGCGCTCGTCGCGGCAGAAGGCGGAACATGACCACCCGAACGGACACCCCGATACTCGATGATCAGCTCCCATCCGACCCCGACGTCGATGTCTCCGACCCGCGACCGGTCACGCGGCCCGTGCACCTGCGCTGGCGCTACCTCGGCCTCGTCGCCGTTGGCGGTGCCGTCGGCACCGCGCTCCGCGACGTCATCAGCAGCCTCCTCCCCGCAGATGGTGGGGTGAGCTGGTCGATCTTCTGGATCAACATCACCGGCGCACTGCTGCTCGGTGTGCTCCTGGAAGCGCTCGCGCACCGCGGACCCGACCAGGGCCGCCGTCGCGTCCTGCGGCTCCTCCTCGGCACAGGGGTCCTCGGTGGGTTCACTACCTACAGCACACTCGCCGAGTCCACCGCCGCGCTGTTCCTGGGCGGGCATGGCCTCGCCGGCACCGGGTACGCGCTCCTGACCGTCTTGTCTGGTGCGATCGCGACCGCCTGCGGGCTCGTCGTCGTGTCTTGGTTCCGTCCGCGGGAGGTGCGCGCATGAGCCCGCTCCTGGTCCTCGCCGTCGCGGCCGGTGGTGGGGTCGGCGCTGCCGGACGGTTCCTTCTCGACGGCCTGATCAACACGGGCCGGCAGTTCCGGCTCCCGGTCGGGACGTTGACGATCAACATCACCGGGTCGCTGCTACTCGGCATCATCGTCGGCGCCGTCACCCACCTCGGTGCGGTGCCGGTTGCGGTCCTTGGCACCGGGGTGATGGGCGGGTACACCACGTTCAGCACCGCCAGCTTCGAAACCGTTCGCCTCGCCCGCAGCGGCCGGATCAACGCCGCCGCCCTCAACGGTCTCGGGATGCTCGTCGTCTCCGTCGCCGCAGCGACCGCCGGCATCCTCCTCGGCGGTCTGCTGTGACCGCCACCCCACATCCTGAAACGGACCTCCCCATGCAGTTCGACGTCACGATCGAGATCCCCCGCGGCAGCGGCAACAAGTACGAAGTCGACCACACCACCGGCCGGATCCGGCTCGACCGGGCCGTGTTCACCAGCATGGTGTTCCCGCAGGACTACGGCTCCATCGACAACACCCTCGGCGAGGACGGCGACCCCCTCGACGCGCTCGTGCTGCTGCCCCGACCGACGTTCCCGGGCGTCGTCATCACGGTCCGCCCGGTTGGGATGCTCCGCATGGTCGACGAGAACGGCGGCGACGACAAGATCCTCGCCGTCCCCGCCGGCGACGACCGGTTCGAAGACCTGCAGGACATCAGCGACGTCCCGGAGCACACCCTCATCGAGATCGAGCACTTCTTCTCCCACTACAAGGAGATCGAACACGGCAAGCACGTCACCACCAACGGGTGGGCCAACCGTCCTGCTGCCGAAGCCGTTATCCGCACCGCACAGGAAGCCCACACCCGACACCCGTGATCCACGGGCCCCTTGACCGCCGCGGGGAGGCACTGGCGCTGAGTGATCGCCAGCAGGTCGTCCCCTCCGCCTCCCCGCGGCTTTCCCTTCCATCCGCACGACCACGACGCATGACCCGACCAGAAGGAGCGTCACCATGAACGACTACATCAGCGGCATCCACCACCACGGAGCCCACCAGGGCGAGTACGTCACCCACCACGACCACCCCGTCACCATCGACGCCGTCCACAGCACCCGCATCCTCGACTCCCGCGGCTACCCGACCGTCCGCGTCCTGCTCGAACTCGACGACGGCCGCACCGTCACCGGCGACGCCCCCGCGGGCGCATCCACCGGTGCCCACGAAGCCATCGAGCTCCGCGACGGCGGAACAGCGTTCGGCGGCCGCGACATCACCCAGGCGCTCCACCTGATCAACACCGACATTGCGGGCCTCCTCACAGGGCGATCGTGGTCCGCAATCGGACAGGTCGACGCCGCCCTCGCCGAACTCGACGGCACCACCGGGTACCGCCGGCTCGGCGCGAACAGCGTCGTCGCAACCTCCATCGCCGCATCCCGGGCGCTCGCACACGCCGCGGGCCTCCCGCTCTGGCAGTGGATCGCCGAGATCACCGGCTCGACGCCGCGGATGCCGGTCCCGCACTTCAACGTTCTCAACGGCGGCGCGCACGCAGCGAACAAGCTCGACTTCCAGGAGTTCATGATCGCCCCCGTCAACGCCTCATCGATGGCCGACGCTGTCCGCATCGGCGCGGACGTGTACCACGCCCTCGCGGGCCTGGTGCGGGACCGGTTCGGTAGCCTCGGCCTCGGCGACGAGGGCGGCTTCGCACCATCAATCGCTGCACCCGAGGAAGCGCTCGACCTGCTGGTCACCGCGATCCGCGCCGCAGGCTACGAGCCGGGCGTCGACCAGGTGGCGATCGCCCTCGATCCAGCCGCGAACGAGTTCTCCCTCGGAGACGGCTCGTATCGGATGCTCGACGACAGCCTCGACCGGGACGGGTTGGTCGACTACTACCGGCAGCTCATCGACACGTACCCGATCCGCAGCATCGAAGACGGGTGCGCTGAGGACGACTATGACGGGTTCCGCCGCATGCAGGCGGCGCTCGGTGACCGGATCCAGAACGTCGGCGACGACCTCTACGTCACCGACCCCCAACGCATCCGCGACGGCGGCGAGCAACACCTGACGAACGCGGCACTGATCAAGCCGAACCAGATCGGCACCGTCTCCCAGACCCTCGGCGCGATCGCCACCGCCACCAGCATCGGGATGGCCAGCATGGTGTCGCACCGTTCCGGGGAGACCACGGACACGTTCATCGCCGACCTCGTCGTCGGGACCGGCACTGGGCAGATCAAGTCCGGCGCACCCGCCCGCGGCGAACGGGTCGCGAAGTACAACCGGCTCACCGAGATCGCCGAGCAGCACCCGGATCTGCCCTACGGACTGATCTGACCACCGGCACTCGAGCTGCGAGCGGTGTCCAAAAACGCCGTGACAGCAGGCCCGGGGTGGCCCGACCAGATCGCACGCAGCGACCGGATCAGCGGCGGGCCGAGCAGCGGCACTCGGACGAGGGCACCGTCGGCGAGGTCCCTGCCGACGGTGCGGAGACTCATCACCGCCGGAGCGATGCCCGCTCGAGCGTTGGCGCGGATGATGCCCGTCGTCTCCAGTACCGCCGCTGGCGGAACGAGGGTGCGGCCCGCATCGTCGAGCCACGCCTCGACCGTGGCGCGGGTGCCGGACCCTTCCTCACGGAGCAGTAGCGGCGTCTCCGCGAGGTCATCCGCGGTGATGCTCGAAGCCCGCGCCCACGGATGGTGCGGAGCGACGACAACCACGAGTTCGTCCTCGTCGACCACCAGAGAGGAGAGGTCAGGTGGCGCAGCAGGGGTCTCCGTGAATCCGACGTCGGCAGCGCCGGAGCGAACAAGGTCGATCACAGCGGTGGAGTTGCCCGCGATCAATCGGACCGACGCATCGGGCGCGGCAGCACGGTGGGTGAGCAACCATCCAGGCAGCAAGAGTTCGGCGATCGTCTGCGACGCTGCGACCACGAGGGATCCTGCCGGTTCTCGAAGCGCGACAAGTCCTGCTTCGAGCCGCTGCGACGCCTCCAACACCGGAACGGCCAGACCGAGCACCACCCGGCCGGCGTCGGTCAAAGCTGTCCCGGATGCTCTCCGGTGCGCCAGCGGCTGACCGATCGCCTGCTCCGCGGCACGCAGTCGCGCAGACACCGCCTGCTGTGTCACCCCCAACACTTCGGCCGCGCGGGTCAACGAACCGGTTTCCGCGACGCGGACGAGGACCTCGAGAGTGTCGAGGTCCAGGGTCCGGTCGGTCAGCCGTCGCAGTGCCACAAGCAAACATTGTGCCCCGCCAACGAGTTCGCCGTTCCCGAACCATGGGAAACACGCGCACGCTGGGTGCATGTCCGCTCACCTCGCCCATGCACCCGCACCCGCACCCGCACGTTCCGAGCATGGTGTGCAAGAACGGCGGTTGTTCCGGGAGTTGGAGCGGCCCGGGCTGATCGTGTCGAACCTGACCCCGAACTGGTTCGCATCGATCATGGGGACCGGGATCGTCGCCGTCGCGGCTGCGTCGTTGCCGCTGCAGTTCCCAGGTCTGCGCACTGCGGCGACGGTCGTATGGGCGATCGCCGCGGTCCTGCTCGTCGCCCTCACGATCGCGACGGTGCTGCACTGGATCCGCTACCGGAGCACCGCAGCGAAGCACCACCTGCACCCGGTCATCTCCCACTTCTACGGGGCACCGCCGATGGCGTTCCTCACCGTTGGTGCCGGAACGATCCTGCTCGGCAAGGACTGGATCGGCCTCCCGGCTGCCGTCACCGTCGACTGGGTGCTCTGGAGCATCGGCACCATCGGAGGACTGCTCACGGCAGTGCTCGTGCCGTACCTGGCGTTCACCCGCCACGAGAACACGCCCGACTCCGCGTTCGGCGGTTGGCTGATGCCGATCGTCCCGCCGATGGTGTCCGCCTCCACCGGTGCGCTCCTGCTGCCGTACGCTCCCGCCGGGCAGGCGCGGGAGACGCTGCTGTGGTCCTGCTACGGCTTCTTCGGCCTCAGCCTCATCACGTCGCTGGTGGTGATCACGCTGATCTGGAACCGTCTCGCGCAGCACAAGGTCGGCGCCGCGGGCATGGTCCCGACTCTGTGGATCGTCCTCGGGCCGGTCGGACAGTCGATCACCGCCGTGAACCTCCTCGCATCGAACGCCCCCACCGTTGTCGATGCGAGTACCGCGCATGCCCTGCTGGTCGTGGCGCTGGTGTACGGGTTCGCGATGCTCGGCTTCGCGCTGCTGTGGACCGTCATCGCCCTCGCGATCACCATCCGCACTGCCCGAGAGCACTTGCCGTTCAGCCTGACCTGGTGGTCCTTCACGTTCCCCGTCGGGACCTGCGTCACCGGCCTGAACGGCCTGGCCCTGCACTCCGGACTCACCGTCGTCGCCGTCCTCGCAGTTGTCTACTACGTCGGCCTCGTCGCCGCGTGGATCACCGTTGCCGTCCGCACCTTCCACGGCTCCGTCATCCGAGGCACCCTCCTGGCACCACCACAGCCGGCGTGAGCACCGCCGAGGAGCTCGCGGACGAGCTCGCGGACGTTCGATCGCTGAACGCCCTCGCCGAGACATGGCGCACCGCACCGGACGGCTCGCGACGGTTCGTCCCGAGCTTCGACCCACGATCCGGCGGCACATCAAGCCGCGTGCTGGTCCTCATGCAGTCGCCCGGCCCGCAGACCATTGCCGCCGCGCACGCGGCGGTCTGCAGCGAGGACAACCCGGGCCCGACCGCGGCCGCGTTCCGCGCAGCCCGCATCGAGTCCGGACTCGCACGCAACGAGTACCTCCGCTGGAACCTCATCCCCTGGGAAGTCCCCGGCCGCGTACGACCTGCGGACATCGACGAGGGGCGACGCGCCCTCGGAGCTTTGCTCGAGGCGCTCCCCGTGCTCGACGCCATCGTCACTTACGGGACCGTTGCCCTTGACGGAGTCATGCGGCATCTCACCCTGGACGAGCACCCCAGACTCATACCCGTCATCGCGGCGCCACACCCCTCTCCCGCCAACGGCCGCCACCGCGCGGAACAACAACGACGTTCCGTGCAAGCACTCCAGCTTGCCGCACTGAAGCGACCGGTGTAGCGAATACGAACGATTCCGCTACAACCGTCCGTTCCGACGGAACGCCAGGGTGTGTGAGCAGCCCAGTCATCTGAGTGTGAGCAGCTTCGCTCTGTGTCGTCGTTTTCGCTGCGGTCGGTGTCGGGTTAGGTGGTGCCGATGACGAGGGTGCTGCGGGCGGCTTCGACGACGTCGTTGGTGATGACGTCGAGCTCGTTGATCTTCAGGACGCGTTGGATCTGTGGGAGTAGGCGTTCGAGGAGTCGGAAGTTGCCGCGGGTGATGCGTTCGACGGCGGCGATGGCTTGGGCGTCGGTGAAGTCGTCGGGGTCGAGCGTCTTGCCGAGCTTGCGCCATTGACGTTCGAGAACGAAGAGCAGCTCGTCGTGGCCGAGCGGACGGTACTGGTGGGCGAATCCGAGGCGGCTGTAGAGCTGCGGGTAGTGGCTGAACTGCTTCTCGATGCCGGGCATGCCGATGAGGATCATCGCGATGCCGGTGCGGTCGTACTGGTCACGGAGCCACTCGACGGCGTTGCCGGTGAGGCGTTCGGACTCGTCGATGATGATCAGCTCGAGCAGCGACGGGTTGGGGCCGTGTGCGTGGTCGAAGTGGCGGCCGTGGAGGATGAGGTGTTCCTCGATGCAGTGTTCGGTGCGGAGCATGTCGTGCCGGAGGTCGTCCTGCAGGGCGCGCATCGTGGCGGAGACCTCGGGCGTGTAGAAGACGGTGCGGGCACGGTGTGCGGCGGCGTAGATCTTGGTGTCGTCTTCACTGCGTGCGGCCCATCTGGCGATGAACGGGCCGATGCTGTCCCAGTGGGCGTAGCGGCGTGCGGAAAGGGTCTTACCGACGCCAGCGGGGCCGAAGCAGACGCCGATGGTGTTCTGCTTCCGGACGGCGTCGGCGAACTCCGTGAACCGGCGGTGTTCCTTCGTGATGATGAACTGGTTCGTCATGACCGGTCCTCCTCGTAGGTCTTCAGTCGCGGTTGATCCGGTGCGGGTGCTGGTGGGGTGTGATCATCGGGTGTGGGGCGGACGATCGCGATGCGTTCGCGGATCTGCCCGCGCAGCGCTCTGCGTTGCGCGTTCCGGGCGGCTTGGATCTGTTTGAGGCTGATCGTCTCGGTCTGGTGCTGGGTGCTGATGGCGGTGCAGAGGAACGCGTCGCGGTGGAAGACGCGGATCTCGGTGACGTCGCGGGGGTCGTACCGGACGCTGACGGTGCTGCCCACGAAGGGTGCGAGGGTGGTTGCGGTGTAGCGGAGCCCTTCGAAGTGGATGCCGTCTCGTTGCACGACGCGCGTGGTTGGGACGGTGAGCAGGAACCCGTCGAGCTGCTCGAGGGAGTCCGGCAGTCGTGGCAGCCACCCGTGTGCGATCCACGCTTCCAGTGGGCTCTTCCGGAGCTCGCGGTGGGTGCGGGCGTTGTAGCGGCGGATGAACGTGTTGATGGCACTGTCGACGCCGGCGAGATCCAGCGCTGGCGTCGGCGCGGAGGATCTGGGCGCGAGGTGGCCGGGGAGCGTTGGGAGCAGCTCGGTGTTGATGGTGCCGAAGAACCGCTCGATCTTCCCGCGGCCCTGAGGGCGAGCGACCTGGGAGTGGATGATGCGAAGGCGCAGCATGGCGGCTGTGTCGCCGATTCGGTGGCTGGTGAAGTCCGACCCGTGGTCCGTGTAGAGCACGTCTGGGATCCCACAGACGGGCCAGTCCGGCTCCGGCTTGTGCCAGATCGCTTGCCGGAGCGCGAGCGCTGTGTTCGCCGCTGATGGGGCGCCGAGGAACACCATGTACCCGCAGACCGCGCGGGAGTAGTCGTCGAGGACCACCGTCAACCACGGCCGTGCGGGCTTGCCATCCGGCCCAACGATGAGCAAGTCCAGCATCGTGTGGTCCGCCTGCCAGATCGCGTTCGGACGGTCAGCGCGACGTCGGAGCAGTAGCTCGTGCTTGTCCCGGTACGACGCCGGCCCCTCGAGCGCGAGCGTCACCATCCCGGGGTCGAGCCCGTTCACGATCGACCGCACGACGGAGTACGACGGTGCCGGCTGTCTCCGTTCGGCGCAGTGGACGCTGACCTGACGGTGAATCGTGGCGATCGACGGGCGCGGCCTGGTGAGCGCGAGACCCTCGACCAGGCGGACGAGTTCCGGTGCCGTCCGTCGGCCGCCGTGATCGGTACGGGTGCCGTCAGCGAGAGCCGGGTATCCGCCGGTTCGGTAGCGGGCGAGCCAGCGTTGCAGGGTGCGCTCGGCGATGCCCGTGGTGCGGGCGAGGGCGGCGAGCGGGATGGCGTCGTCGACGTGCAGTCGAAGGATCCGCCACCGCTCGCTCGCGTCCATGACTGGCTACATCGTCGGTGAGGGCTTCGGCCGCCTGGCAGCGACCGGTTCGGGGTGGCGGGCGATGGTCCGGTAGATGGTGGTGCGGCTGACGCCGAGGACATCACCGATCTGCGCGACGGTCATGTCCTGCTGCTCGTAGAGCCGGCGCGCCGTACGCACCTGGTCCGCCGAGAGGCGGGACGGCCGGCCGCCGGTGCGGCCGCGGGCACGGGCGGCGGCGAGGCCGGCGTTGGTGCGTTCCTTGATGAGGTCCCGTTCGAACTCCGCCAGCGCGGCGAAGACGTGGAACACGAGGCGGCCACCGGGTGAGGTGGTGTCGATGGTCTCCTGCAAAGACCGGAATCCGATCCCGCGCTCGGCGAGGCCCTGCAGCTGGTCGATGAGGTGTCGGATGGATCGACCAAGCCGGTCGAGTCGCCAGACGACGAGGGTGTCGCCGGGGCGGAGCTGGTCGAGGAGTTTGTCGAGCTCGGGTCGGTGTTGGAGCGAGCCGGACATGGTGTCGACGAACACGCGGTAGCAGCCGGCGGCGTTGAGCGCGTCAATCTGCAGCGACGCGTCCTGGTCGGTGGTGGACACGCGCGCGTACCCGAGGAGGTGACCCATGGGAAGAACGTAGCGAAACTCGACTGGCGTGGGTAGTACCGGGGCGTAGATTCTGGGACTGAGTTTCGCTACAAGACACGCCGCTGCGACGGATGCCTCACGGCGACTTCTTTCTGTTGTAGCGGAATCGGAGGTTTGTGGTACGTCTTTAGGACAGAGCTCTCCCCGCAGACTCGGCAGGCGCAATTTTTACTTCCGGCGGTTGAAGACCCGCGCGATTGCGTTGAGGATCTTCACGACCCGCTTGGTGCGCTTGTGGCTGGATACGGTCCAGACGAACAGGACGCATGCGATCAGCGTGGGTGCGTTGGCGCCGGAGTTCGCCGCCATCTCGATGACGGTGTCCGTCGTGAGCATGGCTGTCCTCCTTGAGGGGTTGGCCGAGCCCGGCCAGACCCGCGCGGGTTGCGCGGGGGTTCGTGGTGTCGGTGCGTGTCGACAGGGTCGTGCGCTTTATGCCTCTGGCCGGATGGGTCGCAGCTTCGTCATTCAGCGGTGGTGGTTGCACGACGCAGGGTGCGTGGCGTCTTCTGGGCATGAAAAAAGCCGGGCCCTGGGGGTCCGGCTGTTTACTCAGTTCTGCTGCGTGTTGGCGAACGTATCGCGGTTGGTCGCCATCCGGGGAAGAGACGCACTTCACCCGAGGCAGCTCCAGTGTACGGCTTGGAGTGGACATGAGAAAAGCCGACCCGCTATCGATCGGCCTTTTTGGGCGCACACGCTCGTGCCGTCGAGCTCCGCGAGGGCCGCGTCGATCTGCCCGATCGCGATCCAGGATCGGCCGGTGAGGAGCCCCGCGATCTCAGTGTCGATCATGTGCAGTGCTTGGGTGACGTCGCGGCCGCCGAACGCGGTGCCGCCGTCGCGGAGTTCACGGGCTTCGTGCGCGCCGGTGGATGCTCCGGCGGGGGCGTCGCCGGTGACGGTGCGGCCGTCTTCGAGCTCGAGGGACACGCGGACGGTTGGGTAGCCGCGGGAGTCGAGGATGCGGCTGCCATGCACCGACTCGATACCGACCGGGTGGTTGTGGTGGGTGACGTACTCACCCTGCGGTGTGCCGTGGTGGTGGGTGCCGCTGATGTAGTCGTTCATGGTGACGCTCCTTCGTTCGGGTCGTGCGTCGAGTAGTGCTGGTGTGGGCTGGGCCGCGGGGAGGCGGAGGGACGACCTCCTGGCGATCACTGGGCGCCAGTTGCCTCCCCGCGGCGGTCTGTGAGGCGCCGCGGTCAGGGGTGCCGGGTGTGCGCTTCTTGCGCGGTGCGGATGACTGCTTCCGCGGCGGCACGGTCGGCCCACCCGTTGGTGGTGACGTGCTTGCCGTGCTCGATCTCCTTGTAGTGGGAGAAGAAGTGCTCGATCTCGGCCCGGGTGTGCTCGGGAACGTCGACAACGTCCTGCACGTGGTCGAACCGGTTGTCGCCGTTGGGGACGGTGAGGATCTTGTCGTCGCCGTTCTCGTCGACCATGCGCAGCATCCCGACCGGACGGACGTCGATGACGACGCCGGGGAACGTGGGACGGGGCAGGAGCACGAGCGCGTCCAGTGGATCGCCGTCCGCGCCGAGGGTGTCGTCGATCGAGCCGTAGTCCTGCGGGAACACCATGCTGGTGAACACGGCCCGGTCCAACCGGATGCGACCGGTGGTCTGGTCGACTTCGTACTTGTTGCCGCTGCCGCGGGGAATCTCGATCGTGACGCCGAAGTGCATCAGGGCCTCCGATTCGGGAGTTGGTGTGGTCATAGGGCACCGCCGAGGAGAATTCCGGCGATCGCTGCGGCGACGGAGACGACGAGCATCCCGAGACCGTTGAGGGCGGCGGCGTTGATCCGGCCGCTGCGGGCGAGGCGAACGGTTTCGAAGCTGGCGGTGCTGAACGTGGTGTACCCGCCCATCACCCCGGTGCCAAGGACCGCAACCGGCACCGCACCGAGGTGGGTGACGGCGCCGACGATGATGCCGAGCAGCAGCGACCCGGTGATGTTGATCGTCAACGTCCCGACCGGGAGCCGGAACTGCCGACCCGTGTTGATGAGCCCGTCGAGAAGGAACCGGCCGGCGGCACCGGCACCACCACCGAACGCGACGGCGAGGACCAAGAGCGGACTCATGCGCGCACCTCCCGGGGGCGGATCCAGGACGCGACGACGAGCCCGCAGGCGGTCGCGATCGCACCGGACAGGATGGTCAGAAGTGCGTACCCAGTGCCCGCAAGGCCATGCCCGTTAAAGAACAGCGCGGAGGTGGACTCGGCGAGGGTGCTGTAGGTGGTGAACCCGCCGAGGGCCCCTGTGCCGAGGAGGAGCCGCAGGATGCGGCGGCGGCCCTGGTCGGGTCCGCGGTGCGCGAGCGCTTCCAGGAGCAGACCGAGCAGCAGCGCGCCGGCGATGTTGATCCAGAAGATCGACCAGCTCACCCCACCATCCGCTGGCAGGAGGCTGCTGATGACGTCGCGGAGCGCGGTGCCGACGGCACCGCCAACGGCGACGAGGCCGAGGTAGCGCCAGCGCAGGTGCACGGGCCGCGTGACCGGTCGCGGGTCGGAGACATCGACGTCGGGGTCGGGTGGGAGCAGATCATCGGGCATCGGGGTGTCCGTTCGGGTGGTCATGTTCCGCCTTCTGCCGCGACGAGCGCCGCGGCGTGGTGTGATGCAGGGTCGAGGTACTTCCCGCCCCGCGGCTGCAACGAACCGGCGCCGTTCGGCCGGTACAGCAAGGGCTGCCCGGTGGGCAGGTTCAGCTCCGCCAGCTCCGCATCCGACAGGTCATCTATGCAGGCGCAGAGCGCCCGCAGCGAGTTCCCGTGCGCGACGACCAACACCGTCCGCCCCGCCGCCACCGCGGGTAGGAGCCGGTCGCGCAGCACTGGGCGGATGCGGGTGATGACGTCGGCGAATGATTGCGTTCGCCGGACCGCCGCCCGGCCAAGGCCCCGCAGGGCTGGGCTCCGCCGAAGGGTGAGCCATTGCCGGAGTGGCATCGGTGCTGGTCGGCCGTCTCGGGAACGGCGCAGCCGCAGGTACTCGGCGTCCCCAAGCGCAGCGAGGGATGCCGCCTTGGTCATCCCGGTGAGCGCGCCGAAGTTCCGCTCGTTCAACTCCCACACCGCGGTAGTCGGGATATCCCGGCCGAGGACGTCACTGACGAGGTCCGCTGTGTGCACGGCCCGCTGCAACGTCGACGTGAGGATCAGGTCCGGGATCACGTGGTGCGCGGCGAGAAGCCGGCCGGCTTGTCGGGCCTGCTCCTCGCCGCGGGAGGTGAGCGGTACGTCGACCAGGCCGGTGAAGGTCCCGGCCTGGTTCGTGGTGCTCTCACCGTGCCGAAGGAGCACCAGTGCGCCACTCACGACGCATCCCACGGAAGCGGGTCATCGAACCCCACCGGGTCCACGGGGACCACGAGAACGGGACGGTGCTGCTGATGCGCAAGCCGCGCCGCGACCAACCCGTTGAAGAACTCCGTGATCCGCCGCCGACCGGTCTGGGTACCGACCACGATCATCAACGCGTCGTGCTCTTCGGCGACCGCGGCCAGTGCGCGCCCGGGATCGCCGACCTTCGTCAGCACCGTGACTTCGGCTGAATGGACAGCGGCGATCTGGTCGATGACTGCCCGATCCGCGTCAGGAAGATCCGTCGGCCTGGCGTCCGCCGAGTCTGGATCGATCGGTTCGATGATCTCGGACCCGTCCGCTCGGTTCCCGGCTGACAGGAGCGCCGGGTCGACGGTCACGCATACGAGAGGAACAGAGAAGCGTTCCGCGATCTGCGCTGCGACCGTGACGACGTCGCGTACCTGACCAGCCTGCACGCCGAGGACGACCGGGCCGTCCGATGCTGCTTGTCCCATGTCGTCTCCCTACCTCAGGCGCGCACAAGCGCGACCAGCTGAGATAGGGACTGTTGTCGACGAGTGTCGAGGTTGGGTTCGGCAAGCCCCACTGCCGGGTCCGAAGACTCCACCAGTATGCACCAGCGAGCGGCGGCGCGTACGTATCTTCTTCGCCGTCAGGTGTCGCGATGCCGAGAAAGCGAGCTCAGTGTCTGTGTTTCGTTTCTGTATCAGTCGCCGCACAGCTCCGGCGGAACGGCGAGGGTTGTGGGATGCCCGTGTTTCGAGTCAGCCAGTCAGGACGCGTCGTTGCCATCGAGGCGCCGACCGTCATGGAGGCGACCGCGCGGGCCGTTGTCATGCGTGGGTTCCACCGCGACTCGTCACTGGCCGTCGAACCGCTCCCGCCAGGCGCCGCACTCCAAGAAACACGCACGCCTCTGCCTGACCTCACTCGTGCTGCTGCCCGAGAGCTCGAACGGGTGCAGCAGCTCCCCCCAGTTCAACACGTGGTGGGACGTGAGGCTACGGCCCGGACCGCCGCAGTGGTGCAGCTGATGGTGGCGTTCGCCGCATTGTCCGCACTCCTCGTCGCGGTGCTCACCGGCGGTGGATGGGTGATCGTCGCTCGGGCAGCGCACCCGGGACCCCTTGGAGACTGCCTACGCATCGGGCTGTGCACGGCGACTCCGCTGAGCACGGTGGAAGCCCGAACTGGTATCACTCTGCCGCAGGGTACGGAACGGCTACGGTCATCGGCGTCTCGGAACGGCCGATTCGTGTCCGCGCTCGTTCGCCTGCCCGCGGGTGCTGACCGGCCCAGCGCCCCGAAGGGGTCTATTCCAGCGCTCACCGGGAGGGCGACGGATGCGTTGCAGAGCACCGGGGCAACGAATCTGTCCGGGTGGGAGGACGGTGCCGTTGGGCTCTTCGTCGGGCAAGCGAACGATCGGATCGTCGTGTTCCTCCGCTACGACGATTCGACTCCGCCCACAGAGAGCGCCCCACCGGCCGCAGCTCCGCAGGCTCTGATCGATGGGTATCCGCAACTACATCCGGTACGGAGTGGAGCATGACGGAGCTGCAGACAATGCGTGCCGTCGTGACGACCGGTATTGGTGGTCCCGAGATGGTGCAGGTCACGCAGGTCCCGGTTCCTCCTGTCGGGTCGGAGGAAGTGCTGATCCGTGTCAGCGCAGCGGGAGTGAACAACACGGACATCAATACGCGGCTCGGTTGGTACAGCCGTGATGTCCGCAGCGGCACCGCGGATGCGCATCCGATCAGCGCGAAGCAGCCAGGTGGGTACAACGGAGCGACGGTCTTCCCACTGATCCAAGGCGCCGATGGCTGCGGCACTGTCGTAGCCGTCGGCGCTGGTGTGGCGCCGACCTTGCAGGGGCGCCGCGTTCTCGTGCGCTCGTGCATGCTGACCCAACGCCGGAATGGGGTACCGCTGTGGTTTGGGTCGGACCGCGACGGTGCGTTCGCGGAGTACACGGTCGTACCCGCCGCCGAAACGTTCCCCGTTGATTCCAATTGGACAGACGTGGAGCTGGCATCGATCCCGTGTTCTTCGGGCACGGCGGAGAACATGGTCGAACGCACCGGCATCGGACGGGGCAGCAGGGTCCTCGTCACGGGCGCTGCGGGCGGTGTGGGGTCAGCCGCGGTCCAGCTTGCGCTTCGTCGTGGCGCTGACGTGGTGGCTGTCGCCAGTGCATCGAAGCATGCACCGCTGCGTGATCTCGGCGTCACCGACGTCATCGATCGGGACGCCGACCTCATCGAAGCGCTCGGGGACCTGCGCGTCGACGTCGTCATCGACAACGTCGCTGGTCCCGGATTCAGTTCGGTGCTCGAAGCGCTCGTCTCCGGCGGCACCTATGTCACATCCGGAGCGATCGCGGGGCCGATCGTCGAGCTGGACCTGCGCCGCCTCTACCTTCGAGACATCCGCCTCGTCGGCACAACGTCCTGGGCCGACGATGTGTTTCCCCAGGTCATCTCAGCAATCGAGCATGACGGACTCCGACCGCTGGTCGCCGAAACGTTCCCGCTCGACCAGATCGCCGACGCACAACGCGCGTTCCAACGTCCGGGCCGGTTCGGCAACATCGTGCTCACCGTCCGACACCACCACCCGTGATTGGCAACGTGTGACACTGCTGTGATGAGTGTGCAGGTGGTCGTCATGGTCGCCCGGATCGGCGACTCGCAGGAGAACGCCGTCCCGCTCACCTGCGTCGATCGTGATGTCGACACCGCTGCCGCCGCTGTCTCAAGGCAGCTACCACCCGGCTGGCAGGTGCTCCCCAGCGCGACAGGGTCGAGTGCACAGCAGCGCGAACGCGACGCGCGAATCGCGGCGCTCACTCATGCCGCCGCCGTCGGCGTGATGGCCGCTGCCCTCGACATACCTGGAGCTCCGCCGTGGCACCGTGCCGGATCCGACGGCGACGGCGACTGCGCTTATTCGACTGAGCAGCTGGCGTCGACCTCACGATGATTCGGGTTCATCATCAGGTCGACGTGAGCCCTCCACGGCGGCTGTCGCGTGGGAGTGTGGTGCCTCGATGCACGATCAGTGTTAGACGGCTCCTGAGGTGCCAAGGAGCGAGCCGATGATGAAGGTCGCTGCGAGGGCGAGTGCGCCGCCGATGAGGACACGGATTGTGGCGCGGGGGATGGAGCCGCCGCCGATCTTCGCGCCGGTCGCGCCGGTGAGGGCGAGTGCGATCAGGACCACGATGAACGTGACCGGCACCCGGATGCTCTCCGGCGGTAGCAGGATCGCCAGCAGCGGCAGGATCGC
Source organism: Curtobacterium sp. ABR8 (assembly GCF_057812125.1). NCBI lineage: Bacteria > Bacillati > Actinomycetota > Actinomycetes > Micrococcales > Microbacteriaceae > Curtobacterium > Curtobacterium sp. ABR8. Next base: position 849,459 of record NZ_CM173818.1, on the reverse strand, counting down.
ACCGACCGCGAACGCCCCTGCGGATGCGAACGCGGCATGCCATGGACTGACGACCGCGTCCTCGTCGATGCCGAGTTCCGTAGACAGGTGCGCTGCCAACGGGTCGCGTTCGGTGAGTTCGGCAGCCACCTGCGCGGCGGTCGAACGCTGCAAGCCGCGCTGCTGCCAGAGCTGCGTGAGTTCCTCGAGTTCCGTTTCCGGGTCGTCACGCAGCTCGGTGCGTTCCTTCTCGATAAGCGCACGTTGGCTGTCGCTCTGGCTACTGACCGACACGTACTCGCCGAGCGCCATCGAGATCGCACCACCAACCAGGGCAGCAACACCAGCCGTTGCGATCGCGGCGCCGGACGTCGACGCGCCAGCAACGCCGACCACGATCGACGCAGTCGATACGATCCCGTCATTCGCGCCGAGGACACCGGCGCGCAACCAGTTGAGACGGGACGACAGATCCCCGACGTGTGCTTCGCCGACATGCGGCTCGGAAGGGCTCATGACCACCAGCGAACCAGGCCCGGACTGGGCCGTTCACGTGAGAACTCGTACGAAGCCATTTCACGTCACACCGGCGGGGGTATGGCCGTTCCGCGAGGCGTCCGGTTGAGTAAGCACAGTTGCCGACGTGACGTTCGGCACGTCCGATGACCGTGAAAGGCCACCATGGACTGGCAGTTCGGCGGGATCCCGCTGCATCCCCTCTTCGTCCACCTCACCTCCGTCGCGGTTCCCGTCGCAGCACTCACCGCAATCATCGTCGCTGTGTGGCCGCGGGCGCGCCGTTGGCTCGCTGTCGGAGCGCCCATCATCGGCCTGGTCGCGCTGGCGTCCGTGCCGTTGGCGACGCAGTCAGGTGAGTGGTTGGAGCACCGGGAGAAGGAGACTGCGCTCCTAGAACGACACACGGAACTCGCTGACGGGATGCTCCCGTGGTCGGTCGCCGTGTTTGCGTTTCTGGTGCTCTGGTGGGCGTGGCACCGGTACGGCACCGACCGCATCGCCGGTCGTGGCGCCGTCCGCGCGATCAACATCATCGGGCCGGTGCTGCTGATCGTCGTTGGGGTCGTCTCGATGATCGAGGTCATCATCATCGGCCACGCCGGAGCAACATCGGTCTGGACGGACTGATCCTCCAGCTCAATCCCGGCGCGCCAGCGTCACGCGTGATCGTCCGGCTGGTGCGAACCAGGGGCTGCCATGGGCGTCTCTGGTTCGAAGCCGTCGCGCAGCCACGCGAGCGCATCCGTGTCTGATTCGAAACCGACCTGCAGGAACATCGGACCAGCGTCCCTCCCTACCCCTGGGCGTCCGTGCGGTTCCGATCACACCACAGTGCCAATCCTCACCGTCAGCGGGGCCCGTTGACCTCAGCCAGAGCTAGTCAGGCTAGGACCCGAACCGGCTGCGAACCGTCCGGCGATGATGCTTCCGCGCGAGTTGGCTACTCGGGGCGCGGCCCTCTCATCGCAGAGAGTGGTCCGCGGGCTGCGGCTTGGCGCTCTTGCCTGCTGCATCGATGAGCAGGCCAGAACCGTCATTCAGTCGTCGCGATCGCCGAACGGCGAGGAGAACGATGACGAGTCCGACGAGTGCGGACGTGATCGCGGCAATGGTGTTGAACTTCATGCCCGCAAGGACCAACTCGGTGGGGTCGAGGCGCTGAGTCTCGAGGTACGCGCGCCCGGCGCCGTACCAGAGGAAGTACAGCCCGATCGGAACACCCCGCGGCAGTCGAAGGCGCTTGCCAAGCAGCAGAATCAGCGCACCGCCGGCTGCGTCCCAGAGCAGCTCGTAGAGGAAGAGTGGCTGGAACAGGGTGTCGGCGGGTAGTCCTGCGGGGAACGCTGGGCTGCTGGTGTGGATCTGCAGTCCCCAGGGCAGGGTGGTGCGGTCGCCGAAGAGTTCCTGGTTGAAGTAGTTGCCGAGACGGCCGAACGCTTGCGCGAAGAGCATCCCTGGCGCGAGCGCGTCGACGAGGGCAACGAACGGGGTGTTCGTGCGGCGGCAGCCGATCCAGACGCCGAGGACGCCGGCGAGGATGCTGCCGTAAATCGCAAGTCCGCCCTCCCAGATCGCGATCACGTTCCACAGGTTCGCGCCGGGGAAGAAGTAGTCCCCGGGGTGGGTGAACACGTGGTAAAGCCGCCCGCCGACGAGCGCGATCGGGACGGCCCAGATCGCGATGTCGATCACGGTGCCGCCGTTGATGCCGACGGCTCGGAGTCGGGCTGTGGTGACCCAGGAGGCGATGACGACGCCCACGAGGATGCACAGTGCGTAGTAGTGCACCTCGAACGGTCCGATCGCGAACCCGTTAACGGGTGGGCTCGGAATGCCAGCAGCCAGGATCACAGCACCTCCGTTCCGGCGCACCCAGTCAGTTGCAGGGCTAACCAGCCCTCGGCGCACCACCGTCCAGTCTGTCGTGCTGCGCGCCGGCACACGATTCGACACCGTACGGCAGCAACCACGCCTCGACGGCAGACCGGCGACGAAGCGCTCCGCACACGACAGAACCCCTCAGCCCTGACGCCGTTGCGGGTCAGAGCTGAGGGGCTGCCTGGTACCGGATGCTGAATGTCGGGTGCGCCTACCGTTCCGCTCCGGCGTTGGCGTGCTGTTGCATGCGGGCGTAGCCGAGGTAGCTGCCATCGACCTCGATGACCGGGAATCCTGCACGGCGCAGCGCCTGCGCGGCGACGATGTTGCGGGCGCCGCTCTGGCAGTAGCTGACGATCGTGCGGTCCCTCGGGAGCCGGCTGGTTTCCCAAAGCACACGGCCCGCGCCGATGCGCGTGGCGCCGGGGATGTGGCCGGCGTGGTACTCGCTCATCTCCCGCACATCGAGGAGGAACGGTTCGTCGAGGTCCGCGATCTGGTCCGGTGCAATCGTCTCGGATGGTGCTGTCTCGATGCCGTCGAGGGAGGTGAAGTAGCCGGCGGTGGTGTCGATGCCGACGCGGATCAGGTGGTCCCGCACGTGCTCAGCCTGCTCGTGGTCCTCCACGAGCAGCAGGAGTGGCCGCTGCTCGCGTTCGGGGTCGATCGCCCATGCACCCCAGGCGGCCGTCTTGCCGGTTGCGGGGATCGCGAGAGCGCCGGGCACGGTGCCGGCCCGAACATCCGCAGCGGCACGCGTGTCAACCAGGACCGCGTCGCCATCGGCGGCACGGGCGGCAGCATCCTGCGCGGTGACGGCTTCGAGGTTCGGGAGCGGGCCGAGGACAGCGGGGCCGTCGCGGTTCTCGCGCTTCATGCGGGCGAAGTAGGCGTGCGCGTCGGGCTGGCCGTCGAGGAGTTCCCGGACGAACCCGTCGCGGTCGTCGGCGGCAAGGTAGGGACCCCACCACGTGTAGAGGCGTTCGTAGCCGACAGTGGTTGACGCAATCGCCCCGAGCGCCTTCCCGCAGGCGCTCCCAGCGCCGTGCGCGGGGTGGATCTGCACGTGGTCCGGTAGCGCCAGCAACACGTTCTTGAGGCTGTCGAAGAGGTCCTGCGCCCCCTGGAAGCGGGTGTCCTTACCGCCTGCTGCTTCGTCGAGAAGGTCCGGTCGGCCGAGGTCGCCGACGAAGACGAAGTCGCCGGAGAGGAGGTAGCCCGGGTCATCGGTGAGTGCACCGTCGGTGACGAGAAACACCAGGTGCTCGGGAGTGTGGCCGGGCGTGTGCCGAGCGGCGAGCCGGATGTTACCGACCTGGATGACGTCGCCGTCGAACAGTCGGGTCGCATCGAACCCGTACTGCCAGTCGACGCCGCCCTCCCCCGACACGTACGCCTCGGCGCCGGTGACGTGGGCGAGCTCGCGGGTGCCGGAGAGGTAGTCGGCGTGGATGTGGGTCTCGGTGACCGCGACGATCCGCATGCCGTTCTTCGCGGCGGTGTCGAGGTAGACCTGCACCTCGCGGCGCGGGTCCACGACCACCGCTTCTCCAGTGGCCTGACATCCGATGAGGTAGCTCGCCTGCGCGAGGTCCTCGTCGTAGAAGCGTTCCAGCAGCATGACTTCCCCTTTCGATCGGAACCAATCAGACGATACCCCCAGGGGTATCATGTTGTCCACCCTGTCGAGATAAGGCGCTCGACGACCGGCTGCACGCGGGAGTCTTGCCTGATGATACCCCTAGGGGTATCTTGGCGAGCGGAAAGGAGCCGTGATGTGCTTTCGAGTGACCTGCGACGAGTGCGGGAAAGAGACGTGGGGTGGCTGCGGCCAGCACGTCGAGGACGCCCTGTGGGACGTCCCGGCGGCGCAGCGCTGCCCGGGCCACGATGAGGAGGTCGCAGCGTGAGCGTGCAGGCGGTGACCGCGGCGACGTTGCAGCCGGTGATCGAGGGCGGCGGCATCGTGCTGGTCGACTTCTGGGCCTCGTGGTGCGGGCCCTGCAAGATGTTCGCGCCGATCTTCGAGCAGGCATCCCAGACGCACGCGGACGTAACCTTCTGCAAGGTCGACACGGAGGCTGAGCAGGATCTCGCTGCAGCGGCGGGGATCACAGCGATCCCGACACTGATGGCGTTCCGTGATGGGCAACTGGTGTTCCGGCAAGCCGGCGCACTGCCCGCGCCGGCGCTCGAGGACCTCATCGCGCAAGTCCGCGCCCTCGAGCCAGCACAGCCGGCGTCCGAGCCCACCGCCTGACCAGACGAGGTGAGCAAACGAGAGGGGCTGGAATCCGATTGCGTCGGATTGCAGCCCCTCTTTTGTGCAGCGGCCCCGGCTTCGCTCAGCTGGGGAAAGCCGGATTGAAGCAGGCGAAGCAGATGGTGCCGGCAGCGGCAATTGAAGCCGCGAAGACCGCGGCGCCAACCGCGAGCGTGATCAGGGATCCGCGGGTGACACCGACGACGTCGCTGTCGTGACGGGAAGAGTTGGACATGGTGCGCTCCTGATCTGATGAAGGTCGCCGCACTGGCGGTCCGGCGTTGATGGTCCGGCGTGCGTTACTGGCGGGCGGTGTCAGAACGCGGTCATGATGCGGCGGCGATCGCGGTGATGGGCTGGGTGCTGGTCGCGGCGCCGAGGATGCGTGCGGCAACGCGCCCGTCCTGGTCCAGGATCACCGTGGTGGGGGTCGCGTTCGCTGTGATCGAGCGCTGCAAGGCGGTCCGGACCGGCGCGTCCCGTGCATCGAGGACATTCGGGTACGGGACGTCGTGCTGGGCCACGAACCGCCGGGCGGGAACGCCGCCGCGTCGATGGTTCCTCACCCACCTCCGGGGCGGAGAACATGACCGGTGCGCCCCGCTCCGGAACAGGGATCCGGGTCATCACCTGATGCTGCCCCAACGCCTCGGCGCCAGCGCCGGCGCCGTACTGCACGGCAAGCTCATCGCTTGGAGCGCATCCCGCGGGCAACCCGACCGCCGTGAGCAGGGCCGCTCCGGGGATGATGCGACGGCCCATGCTCACCATGTCAGCACGGTGCGGACGACGGTGAGGACGGCGATCGCGAGGACGAGAGCTGCGAACACCCGTTGCAGGGCCTTACCGCTGATGCGGGCAGCGAAGCGTGCCGCGATCAGGGAAGCTGCGAACGCGGGGACGGCGAACGCGATCGTCAGGGGCCAGTCCACAAATCCTGACCCGGCGTGCGCGGCGACGCCGCCGATGGAGTTGACGATCGTGATCACCAGGGAGGTGCCGATTGCGGCACCAATCGGCAGGTTCAGCAGCAGCACCAGCGCCGGCACGATGATGAAGCCGCCGCCGACACCGAGCAGTCCCGTGAGGAACCCGACCCCGACGCCGACCAGGAGCCCCCGCCACACCCACCGACCCCTCGCGAGGAGCTCGCCCGATGCGGTCGGGCGGGGCCGGAGCATCTGGACGCCCGCGGCGATCATCAACGCCGCGAACGCGAGGAGCACCACGTGTTGCGGCAGCGCCGCGTTCACCGCGGTACCGAGAAACGCTGCCGGGATCCCGACAGCACCGACCGTCGCAGCAATTCGCCACTTGATACCGTGCCGCAGCCTCGGGAGGACAGCTGCGACGGAGGAGCTCGCCGCCATCACCAGCGACGTGGACATCGCTTCCGTGACCGGCACCCCGATCACGTACACCAGCGCCGGGACGGCGATGATCGCGCCACCCGCACCGACCAGGCCGAGGACCGCGCCCACGAAGAGCCCGAACGCGGCGACACCGATCAGCATCAGATCCGCACGTACGCAGCGCCAGCCCACTGCTGCTGCGTCAAGTACGTCACCGCCGCCGGCACCGTCCCCACATCAGGCAATAGCGCCTCAGCTGCGACACCGACACGCTCCATGCTGTTCGCACACGCCAACACGTCGACACCGGACCCAGCGATCGTGGTCAGCAGATCATCCAGATGCGCACTATCCGTCACCAGCCCGCGAACCGCGCCGCCCTGCACGATGACCTGCACGCTCGTGTCTGATCCGAGGCTTTGCACTGCGCGCCGGGCGACTCGCAACGCAGCCGTGAGGACACCCGGCTCCTCCGCGAACGCGTGAATCAGGAGCTGATGCCGGTGCTCCATCAGTGCTCGACCGGCTTCCCCGCCGCAACCCACGCCGACGTCCCACCGACCACGTTGACCGCCTCAACACCCGCTGCCCACAGCACTTCCGTGGCTTGCGCGCTGCGCCGACCGCTCTGACAGATCACGTGCACCGGCCCGGCCGTGCGCAGCTCGTCAGCGCGCTCCCACACACTCGCCAACGGCACGTTCCGCGCGCCAGGAACATGCCCTGTGGCGTACTCATCCGGCTCCCGCACATCGAGGACCGTCCGGTCCACGAGGACGTCGAGGTCATCGACCGACACCTCCGGGATCGCCATGATCAGGCCTTCCCGAACAGGCGGGAGAAGAACCCGCCCGAAGACGGTTCGTTCTGGTGCCCCTGGCATCGCTGCGACTTTGGAACACCTCGCATCACCTGGTCCACGTGCTGGCCGCAACCGGCCCACGACGCCTTCCCGCACTTCTTGCACGTCACTGCACGACACATGGTCGACTCCTTCTGCTCGGGCCCCGCGGGGCACACCGATGAGGCTCGCGACCAGCAGGCGGCCGCGAGCGGATTAGGTACTAATCCAGGCGGGGTCGATGAACGACCGGCCTGAATGGTCAGGCGAGGGTCATGAAGAGCTTCTCGAGCTCCGCCACCGTCATCGGGTCGGACTCGTCCTGCTCATCAGTGACGCACTTCTGCATCGCAGTCGAGATGATCTGGAATCCGGCACGATCAAGCGCACTGGACACGGCTGCGAGCTGGATCACCACGTCACGGCACTTGCCGCCGTTCTCGATGGCGTCGATCACCGCGTTCAACTGCCCACGCGCACGGCGCAGACGATTCAAGACCGGCTTCTGGGTGGCATCCACAGCAACGCTCATCGGAAGTTCCTCTCGCTCAACACCTTTAGGATACCCCCGGAGGTATCGCTGTGACAAGTTGTCGAACCTGGGAAGCCAAGCGCAGGAGAGTGCGGCCGCGTCGCGCCTGGCGTTGGATTGCCATCGCGCTGGCGGTTGTCGCGGCGGGAATATGGGCCAGGCAAGTGGGGACGCCACTTGGTCTGTGGGCTGTTGCAGTCAGCGGCACCCTGGCACTGATCGCGTTGGCGATCCGTCTCACACCGCGATGGGGCAGGCCCGCAGCGTGCCGCCTTCGCGGACCATTCCTGGCAGTCGCACTCGTCCTCATCGCCGCAGCACCCGTCAATGAAAAGGACCCCATCGGCGCACTCCTGCAGGGCCTCGGCGGGGCGGTCAGCGCGCTGCAAGTCATCGCTGCCCTTGCCGGCGGATACATCGCTGTGCTCCTCGTGCGGCGCACGCGTCGCGACGAACGTGCCGGTCACGGGCCAACCTGCTGATCGCTGCCGAAACGACGTCGATTGCCTGCCAGAACGAGATCACGACGCGGAGTGGAGCGAAAACGACGACACCGAACGAAGCTCCTCACCAACGGAGCTCTCCTGACCGAATGAGGGACGGCTTTTTGAACCGGCGGTTACTTCTGTTCCGCGGCGTGCTCGACGTAGTTCTGCGACGATGCGAGCGCGCTCGGGATCCCTGGCCAGCGTGCGGTCGTCGATGACATCGATGACGTGCTGGATCAGTGCGACGACCTGCTTAGACAGGACGACACTGAGCACGCCACCGACGACGGCGATGACGCCAGTCAGGGCAGCGGTACCACCGGATGCCATCAGCATGTCCACCGTGTCGGCGATGGGCATGATGCCTCCTTCGGGGTTGGCCAGATGCGGCCAGAACCCACCCGGCTTCGGGTGGGGGCATGAGAGTGCCGACGCGCAACAAGGTGCGACGGCGGGCAGGAGCGTTGAGCGCTTCCCCCGGATGCCCGAGTCAGATCAGGGCATGAAAAAAGCCGGTCCCGAAAGTGCCGGCCGGAGACAGCCTCGTGCTGTCTTGAGCGTCAGCGTACAGAGCGGATACGACACCGGGGAGATTCCGGGCAGACGCGTGCCGAGCGGGTCTCAGAGTAGCGGAGCGGTCAGGCATGAAAAAAGCCGATCCAGAGGACCGGCTGTGGGCGCGCACTATGAACGCAGGACCATCTTGGCACGACCGGCGGACATTCAGCTAGCCCTTTGCACTGACGAGTGCCGATCTACTACTTCGCCGGAGCTCGTGCTCGCGTCGATGGCGGCCGGGCCCCGGGAGAAGTAGGCGAAGTGCCGCGCTTCTCCCGGGTGCTCCGAGCGCACCTCGTGTCAGAGGACGACGGTCTCGAACTCAAGCAGCTCGGCACCGGTGGCGACCGGGTTACTGCCGCCGTGGTGCGCGCCGGCCTGCCCGGCCCGCCACGCCTGGTAGGCGTCCTCGTCTGCCCAGGTGGAGACAACGAAGTAGCGGCTCTCGCCGTGCACGGGGCGGAGCAGTTGGAAACTCTCGAACCCGGGCTGCTGTTCCACGTCGTGGTTCCGACCGACGAAGCGGGCTTCGAGGTCCGCCCCCTTGCCCTCGGGGACGGTGATCGCGTTGATCTTGACGACGGACATGCTGCTTCCTTTCGTGATGCTCAGTGGTGATGGCTCGTCGGAGTGATCGTGAACGCGTCGACGTTCCCGATCGCTTCGTGCAGGTGCTCGGACGCGTGCTCCGCGACGTGCGACGCCGCGTTGAGGTCGGTGGTGTCGACCTCGATGGTCGCGGAGCCGGTCAGGCGGTGTCCGATCCAGCGGAGTCGGAGGTCCCGCACCGCCTGCACTCCGTCGGCGTGCTCGAGTGCGTGCTCGGCGCGGGAGTAGAGGTCCGGGTCGATGGCGTCCATGAGTCGAGCACCGATGGACTTCACTGTTCCCCACAGCAGCATCAGGATCGAGATCGCGATCAGCAGGCCGATGATGGGATCCGCCAACGGGAAGCCGAGGAGGACACCGACCGCGCCGAGAACGACGGAGAGCGAGGTGAACCCGTCGAGACGAGCGTGGACGCCGTCGGCGACCAGCGCCGCGGAACCGATCTTCTGACCGACTCGGATGCGGTAGATCGCGACGATCTCGTTGCCGGCGAATCCGATCACCCCGGCCGCGACGAGCAGCCATGGGTTCTCGACTGGGCGTGGGTGGATGAACCGGTCGATGGCCTGCCAGCCTGCGACGACGGCGGAGAGCGCGACGACGAACACGATGAACATGCCCGCCAAGTCTTCCGCCCGCCCGTACCCGTAGGTGTAGCGCTTGTTGGCGACGCGGCGCCCGAGGACGAACGCGATCCACAGCGGCACCGCGGTCAGCGCGTCCGCGAAGTTATGGATCGTGTCGGCCAGCAACGCGATCGATCCCGTGAACGCGACGATCACGGCCTGCAGCACGGTGGTGCCGAGCAGGATGAACAGACTGATCTTCAGCGCGCGGACACCAGCGGTACTGGCCTCCATCGCGTCATCGATCGAGTCCGCAGCGTCGTGTGTGTGCGGCACGAACAGGTCGTAGAGGAACCCCTTCACACCACCATGAGGATGACTATGGTCGTGGTCGTGGTCGTGGTCGTGGTCGTGCTCGTGCTCGTGCTCGTGCTCGTGCTCGTGCTCGTGCTCGTGCTCGTGCTCGTGCTCGTGCTCGTGCTCGTAGCTATGGTGCTGATGGGTGTGGTTGCTCACGCGCTTGCCGCCTCAACACGGTGGTGCGGGGCCGCACCGATCGCGTGCTCGGCTTGCTTCACGGCGTCGATGACGAGCTCCGACGCGTGCTCATCGGTCAGCCGGTAGAACACCGTCGTGCCCTCACGACGCGTCGACACGATGCGCGCCAAGCGGAGCTTCGCCAGGTGCTGCGACACCCCGGCCGGGCTCTTGTCCACGACGTCCGCGAGGTGGTTCACGGACATCTCCTCCGCGCTGCGAAGCGCGAGGATGATCTTCACCCGCGTCGCGTCCGCGAGCATCGCGAACACCTCGACCGCCAGCTCGACGTACTCCGACTCCGGGCTAAGCCCGCAGGGCTGCTTATCTACGTGCACACGAAGATAGTAGGCGAAGGAGCGGACTGCGCACCACCGGATGCGCCGGAGAGCAGACGAGCGTCGAGCCCGTCGGGCTCACAGGCCGAGGACTGATGGAGGCTCCGGAACGGGCAATGGCCGCGTCCCCAGTGCGGGGACGCGGCCATTACCGGCTGATGCGTCGATCAGGCGCGTCGGGTGGCACCGGCTCGAGGCAGCACGATGCCAAGGACGATCATCGCGACGGCGAGGATCAGGTGCAGCCAGTTGTCGGCGCTGTTGAGGGGGACGAAGTTCGCGCCGCCCATCATGCCGGCGGTGAACAGGCCGTAGATGAACAGGACGGCGTAGACGATGCCGCCGACCAGGAGATACAGCCGAGCTGCGACGGCGGTGCGGGCGGCGATGAGGCCGACGATGCCGAAGAGCAGGTGCACGATGTTGTGCAGGACGGACACCTGGAACAGGCCGAGGAGCATCGCCATCGAGCCGTGGCCGGCGACGGACATCGAGCCCATGTCCATCGTGAGTCCGGGGATGAAGCCGGCGATGCCGACGATGAGGAACACGACTCCGAAGACGAGGGCGCCCTTCTGAGTCAGGGTGCGGCCGTACCCGGTGCGGGCAGTTGCTGCGGTGCTGGTCATGATGGGGTCTCCTCCGACGGGTGCCGTGATGGCGTGTGCTTCCCAGGTAGTTCGGAGTGAACGTGCATCTGGTTTGCGGCGCGATCCGAACCCCTGCAGAAGGACCCGGTCATTGGGACCTTGGACGACGGCGTGGCCGATACCGCGGCTGATCATCCACCGGTTCACCCGGGTCGTCCCGTTGAACGATCGAAGGGGAAACGCGAGGGAGCTCCATAGCAGCCATTAGTGCGTGGCCTAAGAGCACGCTGAACGCGGCAAGACATTGGGCACAAAACCGATCCAAAGCCCCGCTGTTGGCGCGCGCGAAGAAGGCAGGGTTCAGTCTGCCAACGGTCGACATCCCGCAAGCAGCAACGAGGAGCTTGGCGGCCAAGAGTGTCACAACTGCAAGAGGGGCGGACTGCTGGCGACGGCGACGATGACCAGCGCACCGAGCGTCACGGCGGTGACCGCCTGCAGCTGAACTGCGGCGGGGTGAGGCCGAGGTTCCGTCGGTGCTTGGAAGGCCACTGACACCCAACGGAGTGCGTAGAACAGCGACGCGACCGAGACGGCTGCGGCGATGACCACCAGCCACGGCATCCCGCCCTGCCAAGTAGCAGTAAACACGGCGAGCTTGCCGACGAAGACGGCGGTTGGCGGTGTCCCGACAAGGCTCAGCAGGCCAACGAGGACGACACTGGTGATGACGGGATGTTCCCGCGCCGCTCCGCGCCAGGAGGGGATTGTCGTGCGGCCCGGAAGCGCGGCTATCGCGGCGAACAGGGCGAGGTTGGTCACGGCGTAGAACACCAGGTACATCAGCAGGGCGGCGCGCGCCGACGGTTCGGCGCCAATGACGGCGACGGGCATCAGCAGGAACCCGACCTGGCCAACCGTGGACCAGCCGAGGAGTCGCGGGGCGCTGCGTTGCCAGAATGCCGCGAGGGTGCCGAGGATCATGCTCGCGGCGGCGAGCACACCGACCAGCAGCGGCGCGTTCACGGTGCCGGGTATGACGTCGACGACGCGTGCCAGTGCGATCAGCGCCCCGAGCTTCGGGACGGTGGTGATGAACGCGGCAATGCCGATACCGGCGCCCTCGGCAGCATCCGGAACCCAGAAATGTCCCGGGACCGCTCCGGCTTTGAATAGCAGGCCGGCGAGGACCCCGATGAATCCGAGCGCGATCGCTGCCGCCGGCACGTGTGGCAGCGCCTGTTGGAGCTCAGGGTAGGTGCTGCCGCCGGCGACACCGACGAGGACGGTGATGCCGAAGACCATCACGACGCCGAAGATCGCGCCCAGCAGGTACGTCTTTATGGTCGCTTCGGCTGCGGCCGGGGATCGGGACAGTCCGATCAACGCGTAGAGCGGCACGGTCGCTAGGAGGAACCCGGTGGCGACGATGAGCAGGTCGTTGGCGCCGGCGAGGACGACCGTGCCGAGTGCCGCGAGGAGCAGCAGCGACGCGGTCTCACTCTCCCGAGCCGAGCCACGGAACTCCTGTCGCCCGATGAGCATCACGACCGCGGTCGCCAACGGTACGAGGATCCTGATCGTCGTTGTCGCGTTGTCGAGCGCGTAGCTGTCACTGAAGACGGTCGGTGGTCGGGTGCTCACGGCGGCCGTAGCGGCGCTGCCGCACGCCACGGCGATCGCGAACCAGGTCACGAGCGCCTGCCTGCGTCGGGGCAGGAAGCTGCCGCCGAGGAGCGCGACGATCGCGCCGCCCATCATGATGATCTCCGGCAGGAGCGCGCCGTAGTTCATGTTCACGCGGGACCTCCGACCAGTGCGGCGAGCTGTCGGGCGGCGGGAGCGATGAGCTGCAGCAACGGTCCGGGTACCACACCAATCGCCAGGGAGAGCAGCAGGAGCGCCCCGACCGTCACGGTCTCCCGAGCGGTGACGTCGGTGAATCCGTCGGCGAGGTGTTCCGTGGGTCCGGTGAGCAGCTTCTGCACGGTGCGGAGGAACAGGGCTGCGGTGATGAGGATCCCTGGCAGCGCGATCGCGGCGATTGCTGTTGCACCGATGCTGCCGGCGAAGATCTGGAACTCGGCGATGAAGCCACTGAAGCCGGGGATCCCGAGTGACGCGAACGCGGCAATGGCGAAGAGTCCGGAGAACCGTGGGGCGGGCTTCGCGAGGCCGCTGTAGTCGCTGATCTCGTAGCTGCCCCGCCGGTCGTGGAGGACGCCCGCGAGGAGGAACAGCGCCCCGGTGATGAGTCCGTGCGACACCATCTGCACGGTCGCGCCGGTGATCGCCAGCTGGTGCGCCTGCGCAGAGGTTGCCCCGGTCATGCCCGCGGCGCCGACGGCGAGCACGACGTAGCCCATGTGGTTCACCGATGTGTACGCGATCAACCGCTTCACGTTCGTCTGCGCGAGCGCGACGAGCGCTCCGTACAGCACGGACACGATGCCGACAATGACAATCACCCAGGACCAGGACCTCCACGCGTCCGGGAGCATCGGCATCGCGATGCGGAGGAACCCGTACGTGCCCATCTTCAACAGGACACTCGCGAGGACGACAGAGCCAATGGCGGGTGCGTCGGTATGTGCCGGCGGCAGCCAGGAGTGGAACGGCACCGTGGGGGTTTTGACCGCGAAACCCACGACGAGCGCGGCGAGAACGGCGCCGGCGGCCAGGGGTGTGCCGGTGACGCCGTTCCGGGTGAGCTCGACCATGTCGAACGTGTGCGGTGCGGAGCCGAGGTAAAGGCCAATGAAGCCGAGCAGCAGCGCCAGAGATCCGAGGAACGTGTAGAGGAAGAACCGCAACGCGGACCGCTGATGGTCGCCGTGTCCCCACCCGGCGATCACGAAGTACATGCCGACGATGGACAGGTCGAAGAACACGAAGAAGACCAGCAGGTCCTGCGCGGCGAACACCCCAAGACACGTGGTCTGGAGGGACAGGAAGAGTGCAGCCTGCGGGCGGGGCCGGTCAGTGTCCCGCATCGCCCAGAGCGCGCAGGCGAGGAACACGACGTCGGTCAGGAGCAGCAATGGTGCCGAGAAACCGTCAACACCGAGGTGGTAGCTGGTGCCGACGCTCGGCATCCACTCAATTCGCTCCTCCCAGCGCAGTCCCGACACGGTGGATCCGGGGATGGACGCGAGGACCCCGAGGACGAGCTCCACGATGCTCGTCATCAGCCACACCCACGCGGCTGCCCGTCCGGACATCGATCGCGTCAGGGCGAGGACCGCCGCGACGACAACGGGAAGGAACACGATCAGACTGAGCACGATCACCTCACGACCAAGAGCAGGACAGCTGCGGCAGCGACGGTCACGGTCGCGCCGATGTAGTAGTGGTGCACCTGGCCGGTCTGCGGTCGCCGAGCCAGTCGACCGAGGACCGCGACGGCGGAACCGATCCACCCCGTCACGGCGGCGGGGCCACGCTGATCAAGAGCGCGCGCGGCTCGGGCGGTCTGCTCGAGCGCACGGCCCGACCGATCGACTGCCGTGCCGTAGCGGTCGTCCAGACGCGCGAGCGCGGCGGCGAGTCGCAGTGTCGGCGTGGCGATGACGGCAACGGCTGCCCGCTCCAGCCCGAACCAGTGCATCCCACTGCGGACTGTGGGTGTGCGCCACAGAGTCAACAGGACCACGACCACCGCGATTGCCCCGGACGCCGCGAGCTCCGGCCACGACACCGACGTCCCGGAAAGCGGAGCGAGCATCGGATGCAACAGCGGTGTGCCGAGAAGCGCAAGTCCGGCTGCGGCAACGGCAAGCACCACCATCGGGACGACCGCGAGGCGTGGCACCCGCCGGGTGCCGCGCTCTTCGTCGTCCCAGGACGCTTCCGGTGTGCCGGCACGCCGCCACAGCAGCGCGATGATCCGGGCGGAGTAAGCCGCTGCAAGTGCCGCTCCGGCCAGGCCCGCCGCATACAACCAGGGTTCTTCCTCCAATGCTGCGGCGAGGACGACGTCCTTGGCGTACCAGAGCGACAACGGTGGCAGGCCGGCCAGCGACAACGCACCGACGGTCGCGAGGACGCCGACCGCGGGCCAGCGGGCGGCGACGCCGCGGAGACCGGTGAATTGTTTCGTCCCGGTGGCCGTCAGCCATGCGCCCGCGGTGAGGAACAGCAGCGCTTTCGTGGCGGCGTGTGCGACGAGCTGCGCGGTGCCGCCGCTGACCGAGCCGACGCCAGCGGCGAGGACGACGAACCCCAGCTGGGATGCCGTCGACGCGGCGAGGACCTGCTTCACGTCCCGCTGCGACAGTGCGATGACACCGAGGACGATCGCGGTCGTGACGCCCAGCCACGCCGCCGTCGGACCTGCCCAGCCGGTCACGTTCAGGAGCGGTTCGACGCGGAGGAGCAGGTACCCGCCCATGGCGACCATCGCTGCGGAGTGCAGCAGCGCACTCACCGCGCTGGGGCCCTCCATGGCGCGGGAGATCCAGAACGAGAACGGCAGCTGCGCTGCCTTCCCGAAGCCGGCAGCGAGCAATCCTGCGGCAGCGACGTGCACCCAGGGGCCTGGCAGCGACTGCAGTGCGGTCAGCGACCAGGAGCCGCCGCCGGCGACGACGGCGCCAGCGGCGAGGTACAGGCCGAGGTCCCCGGCGCGGGTGACAGTGAACGCGGTGAATCCACCGGCGACGCGGTTCCGGTCTTGCCAGCGGAATCCGATGAGCGCGTAGGAGGTGGCGCCCATCACCTCCCATGCGGCGAGGAGCAATGGCAGGCCGGTTGCGGTCACGGTGACGACGACGGCAGCGAGGAAGAGCAGCATCAGCCCGTGGAACCGCGCCGCCGGTCGGGTCCGGTCCGCAGTCGCGAACACGAGGACGAGGAATCCGATCCATACCACGGTCGGCAGGACGACAGCGGCCAGCGCGTCGACGCGGAGATCCGGGCCAGGGGCGCCAAGCATCGCAGGCACCCCGCCGGTCACCTCGGCACCCGTGATGGCTGCAATGGTCGCTGCGATCGCCATGACCGCTGCCGTGAAGAGGCTGACGGGAACGGCGATCCGTTCGGCGAAGCGTCCAGCTGTCGCCAGTGCGGCTCCGACGAGGGCGGGCAGGATGATGGCGGTGATCAGCGCGGCGCTCACTGGCTGAGGTCCGTCGCAGAATCGGTCATGTCGGAGTTCCGGGAACGGTGCAGGATCGTCGCAACCGCGAAGCCCATCGCCATCTCGATCGTCATCGCCGCGATGATCACCAGCAGCAGCACCTGCCCATCGACCGTCGGTGCGAGGTACCACCAGAACGCGGCGGCGGCGAGGATGACGGCGTTGATCATCACCTCGATGCCCATCATCACCATCACCACCACCTGCTGCGAGATCGCGCCGTACAGTCCGATGGCGAACAGCGCAGCCACGACGAGCAGAACGAGTTGCAGCGTCATCGTCCGACACCTCCCGGCTCCGGGTCAGCGGGGGCATTCTGGAGGTCGTCCCCGAGCCGGTCGTACCGGCCACGAGGGTTCGCCAGGACGAGGGCGGCGATGATCGTGGCGAACAGGATCGGGCTGATCGTCAGCATCACCAGCATTTTCGAGCTCATGATCGCCTCGCCAAGGGCACGGGTGGTGTCCGCCGCCGCGGTCCCGGCACGGGCTGGCCACGGGATGAAGAGCGCGGCTGCGGCGAGGCCGACGAACACGGCGGCCGCGATCACTGCCGCGGGGCGTTTGCTGTGGGTCATATCCATTGGCATCAGCGCCGGGTTCATGCCCATATAGGAGACCATGAACACCGCCATCACGGCCATCTCCATCACCATCATCAGGATCGTGATGACCCCGATGAAGTCCAGGTGCAGCACCAGCACGGTGACGCCGACGGCGATGAACGACACCGCCAGCGCGTACGTCGCGCGCGCCATCGAGTCCACCCGGAACACTGCGGCGGCAGCGAGCACCGCGACGACCGCCGCGACCCAGAACACGATCGTTGCCATCCCGGTCATCCTTTCCCCATCACGGCGAGCACCGACGTGACCAGCAGTTGCAGCAGCACCAGCGGCAACACGACAACCCAGCCCAGCTCCGCGAGCCGCTGCGGCCGGA
Source organism: Curtobacterium sp. ABR8 (assembly GCF_057812125.1). Lineage (NCBI taxonomy): Bacteria > Bacillati > Actinomycetota > Actinomycetes > Micrococcales > Microbacteriaceae > Curtobacterium > Curtobacterium sp. ABR8. The sequence continues at coordinate 832,331 of NZ_CM173818.1, read as the reverse complement.
TCGCGGGCATCGCGTGTCCGAGCAGCAAGAACACGGCGAGCAGCAAACACGTCTTCAACAGCACCCATAGCGCCGACGGAAGCAACGGACCAGCTCCGCCGCCGAGGAACATCGGCACCGCGAATGCGGCGCCGACCACGAGCAGACACCATCTGCCGGCGAGAACGAGCAGTCGGTCGACGCCGGAGAGTTCCCCGAGGACACCGCCGGCGATGTCTGTGCCGGCGGGAAACGCGAACGGACCCCAGGCGGAGAACGCGGTGACGGAGGCGCAGTAGACGATGAACGCGACCGGCATTGTCAGGGCGAACCAGATCGGTTGCTGCGCGGCGACCACGTCGGTCAGCCGAAGGCTCTGCGCACCGATGGCGGGGGCGGTCAGGGCGAACATCAGCGGGATCTCGTACGCCAGGGCCTGCGCCAGGAACCGGTACCCGCCGATCAGCGGGTGCACGCTGTTGCCGCCCCACCCGAGCAGCCACCACAAGGCCCAGAGGGAGACGTCGACGGCGTTGAACCACACCACGCCGACCGGAATGTCCAGTGGTACCAGAGCGCCGACGGGAACGGCGAGAGCGGCGAGGAACGCGGCGACGGCTAGCCCGGACCCGCCGATCCGCCACAGAAGGGAGTCCGCGCCGAGCACGGATCGACGTTGTTGGCGGAGGAGCCGGCCGGTTTCCCGGAACGGCGAGAGGACCCCAACATGCACCGGTATCCCGCGGTCTCGTGCTGCCAGGGCGGCGTTGCCGCTGGCGGCCAGGATGGCGAGGACGAGGACGACGCCGGGCAGGACGAGTGCCCAGAGGGCGTTTCCGACATCAACCATGCTGATGCCGTCTCGTCGTGCCGACCTCATCGGCCGAGTCCGCGCGAGGCATGGGAAACACGGTGAGCGCAGCAATGATGAGGCGGGCGCTGCCGATGTCGCGTCCTTTAACCAGGGATGGGATCTCATCTACCGGCGTCGCCGGTTCCGGCTCGAACTGACGTCCGTTGAGTGCGGCGTCTGCGCGCTCGAGTCGAGTGAGGAGGACCGTGCGGACGTCGATGTCGGGTCGAACCTGGAGGCCGCGCAGGGACCAGCGGAGCATCACGGAGCGCTCGATCCGGCGGCGCAGCGGCCGAATGCGTTCCCGCGCCTGGTCCCGGCGGCCGGTCACGGCAAGATCCCGTACGCGGAGCGTCCGGGCTGCCACGGCATCCCATCCGGCGACGGCGAGTATCTGGGCGGCCTGGTCGAGCGCGGAGGCCGCGCCGCTCTGTGGCTCCCCCCGCTTGTGGTCGTCGACATCGATCACCGAGGCGGAGGCGTCGGTGATGGTGTCGCCGGTGAGCGTCACGTCCAGGATCACGCCAGCTGGCCAGACCGGCAGGATCGGACCGAGTCGCCGGTGCAGCACGTCCATCTCCAGCCCGTCCCGATCATCCGCCCCGTCGGCGAGTGGGTAGCCGCCCGGACCGCTCATCGACATGTGATCCATCGACATGTGGTCGTGACCGCCCATGGGCATGTCGTGTTCATGCATCGATTCGTCGGTGTCGTCCGGGTGCTCGTCGTTGGGATGTTCGTGGTCGGGGCCGTCCTCGGCGAGGTGCCGGCCATCGATCCCATCCTCGCGAGCGGCGGAGCGCTGTGCACGTCGGTCCGTGAGTGAGTCCTGCGCGGTCGTGAAGACGGTGCCGATTTCGTCGGGGCTGGTCAGTGCCGCCCGGTGCTTCGGGTAGGGCATCTGATCCCACACGCGGTCGATGACCGTCCGCATCTCTGGTCCGGGGGTTCCGCACACGAGCAGGACGTCGCTTTCGGCCGGGTGGGTGGCCAGGACATGACCGGCGGACGCAGCCGCTGCTTCCAGTGCAATCCGGGCTGCACCGTTGCCGGGCACCTCGACGAGGAGCACATGCAGCGGTCGGCGGCGATCCGTGGTCACACCCATCGGAACGCTCCTTCCCGCCAGGCCCAGACGACACCCGCCAGGAGAACCCCGAGGAAGACGAACATCTCGATGACCGCCTCTGCACCCATCTGCGCGACAACGACAGCCCACGGGTACATGAAGAGCATTTCCACGTCGAACGCGAGGAACACCAGCGTCATTGGGTACCAGCGGGTGTGGAAGCGCGAGAGCGCGTGTTCCTGGAGATCCCACCCGGACCCGAACGGCAGCACGTCTTTGCGAATCGGAGCGACCGCTGTCGCTCGAGACAGCAGCATCAGGGCGGCGATGCCGAGCAGTGCGACGCCGAGCACGATGCCGATGGTGATGTACCCGGACATTCGATCTCCTTCCCGAGCTGCTATACCCCGGAGGGGTAATGCGGGTGAGTGTAGGCGGGCGGCGGGCTCGGTGTCCGCCGGTCAGCGAGGCTGGAACGTGCGCAGGCGCAGGCTGTTGCTGACAACGAACACCGAGGAAAGGGCCATCGCGGCGCCGGCGATCATTGGGTTCAGCAGGCCGGCCATCGCGAGCGGGATCGCGGCGACGTTGTAGGCGAAGGCCCAGAACAGGTTCACCTTGATCGTGCCGAGGGTGCGGCGGGCGAGCGCGATCGCGTCCGCCGCGGCGCTCAGGTCCGCTCGGATGAGGGTGATGTCGGCGGCTTCCATGGCCGCGTCGGTGCCGCTACCCATCGCGATCCCGAGATCAGCGGCGGCGAGAGCGGCGGCGTCGTTGACGCCGTCGCCGATCATCGCCACGGACCGGCCCTGCTGCTGCAGCCGGGTGACGGTCCGGTACTTGTCTTCGGGTCGCACCTCGGCTTCGACGTCGTCGATGCCAACCTCCGCTGCGACGGTCCGGGCGACGTCTTCAGCGTCGCCGGTGAGCATGATCGTGCGCAGCCCCATGTCGTGCAGGCGACGGATCGCGTCCGGGCTGGTCGGCGCGATGGTGTCCGCGACGCTGATGACGCCGCGGGCTGCGCCGTCCCATGCGACAACGACCGCGGTCGCGCCGCCCTGTTCCGCGGTCCGGACCGCGTCCGTGACCGCTTCGGGGATGGTGATGGCCCACTGGTCGGTCAACCAGGCGGGTCGGCCGACGAGCACGAGGGTGTCGTCGACGACGGCTTGGACGCCGAGCCCGGCGGTGGACTGGAACGTGTCCGCGGTGGGGTGGTCGGTGGCGGCTGCGGTGATGGCGCGGGCGATGGGGTGTTCGGATCCTGCTTCCGCGGCGGCGGCGAGGGCGAGGACTCGGGTGTCGGTTTCCCCGCCGACGGCGGTGACCTGGTGGACGCTCATCTTGCCGGTGGTGACGGTGCCGGTCTTGTCGAGCACGACGGTGTCGATCCGGCGGGTGGCCTCGAGGACCTGGGGTCCGCGGATGAGGATCCCGAGCTGGGAGCCACGTCCGGTGCCGACGAGCAGCGCGGTCGGAGTTGCCAGCCCCAGGGCGCACGGGCAGGCGATCACCAGGGTCGCAACGGCGGCGGTGAACGCGGCTTGCACGTCGCCGGTGAGCAGCAGCCACCCGATGAGGGTCAGCACCGCCAGGCCCATGACGATCGGGACGAACACGGCGGAAACCCGGTCGGCGAGGCGCTGCACCTCGGCCTTGCCGGTCTGCGCGGACACGACGAGCCGGCCGATGCGGGCAAGCTCCGTGTCCTGGCCGACGCGGGTGGCTTCGACGATGAGTCGGCCGCCGACGTTCACGGTCGCGCCGGTGACGGTGTCGCCGGTGCCAACCTCGACGGGGACCGCTTCACCGGTCATCACGCTGGTGTCGATCGCGCTCGTGCCATCGGTGATGGTTCCGTCGGTGGCGATGCGTTCACCGGGACGGACCACGAACCGGTCCCCGACCTGCAGTGCTGCGGTCGGCACCTCAGTTTCGACACCGTCTCGGAGCACCCGGGCAGTCGGTGCACCCAAGGCGAGGAGCGCCTGCAGGGCGGCGCCGGAGCGGTCCTTCGCGCGGGCCTCGAAGTATCGGCCGGCGAGGAGGAACACCGTCACCGCGGCGGCGACTTCGAAGTACGGCTCCGGAGCCGCGCCCGGGTGTGGGAACCAGGAGAACGCCATCTGCATCCCGATGTGCCCGGCGCCGCCGAACACGAGCGCCCAGACGGACCACACGGTCGCGGCGGCGACGCCGACGCTGACGAGGGTGTCCATCGTCGCGGCCCCATGCCGGGCGTTGATCGCGGCAGCACGATGGAACGGCCACGCACCCCACACAGCGACCGGCAGCGCCAGCACCAGAACGGCCCACTGCCATCCCGGGAACTGCAGTACCGGGACCATCGACAGCGCCACCACCGGCACGGCGAGCACCGTGGACACGATCAGGCGCCGCCGCAGCGGCGCGAGCTCGTCGGTGTCCGCACCGGGCGGTTCGGGCAGGTGCGCACCGTACCCGGCCGCTTCAACGGTGCGGATCGCGTCGTCGACAGCGAGGTCCGCAGGCAACGTGACGGAGGCGCTTTCGGTGGCGTAGTTCACGCTCGCGGTCACGCCGGGCAGCTTGTTCAGCTTCCGCTCGATCCGGTTCGCGCACGACGCGCACGTCATCCCCTCGATCGTCAGCTCAACCGCCGGGGTGCTGGTCGTGGTCATGATGCGACCAACGTGTAGCCGGCCTCCTCCACAGCGGCGGAGACTTCCTCCTGCGGCAGGTCGCGAGTGCTGGTCACCCGAGCGGTGGAGACACCGCCAACGTTGAGGTCGATCGTCACGTCCGTGACGCCCGGCACGGCGACGAGTTCCTCGTTGACACTCATCACGCAGTGCCCGCACGTCATGCCCGTAATGCCGTACGTGTTCGTCAGCTGCTCGCTCATCGTGGTGATCCCTTCGTCGTCCAAATTCGTCAGGTACCCTAGGGGGGTACCGTAGCGAGTGTAACGCCGGTCGAGCGGATGTGTTCCCGATCCGCCGAACCGGCAACCGGAAAGAGGACGTGATGGCGACCAAGACTGATCGGCGAGAAGAGGCGCGGCGAAAAGCCGCTGATCGCAGAGCGGAGCAGCAGCGCAGCCGCACCCGCCGGTGGTGGCTACTGGGCGCCGCCGTGGTCATCGTCCTCGCCGCAGTCACCACGATCACGGTCACCGCCCTGACCCGCGGTAACGACACGGCGCCGACAGCGTCCGGGGTGACGGCGGCACCGCCGTGGCCGGCCCCCGCGGATGCGGCGGCGCGGGCAAAGGCTGCCGGGCTCGAGGTGGCGGGGATGGAAGGCGCGGCGCTGCACACCCATCAGCATCTGTCCGTATCGGTGGACGCGAAGCCGGTGGCGGTGCCGGCGAATATCGGCGTCGACGTGCAGCGGGGCGGCATGTCTGCACTCCACACCCACGACACCTCCGGCATCGTGCATGTCGAGTCCGCGAAGGTGCAGCCGTTCACCCTCGGACAGCTCTTCACCGAGTGGAACGTGACCCTGCGAGACGGGCAGGTCGGCGGGTACGTCGACGGGAGGAACGACCGGCACGTCGCCGTGTTCGTCAACGGCACCCGCACCACCACGCCGCTGCCGGATTTGGAACTGCAGGACCAGCAGGACATCGCGATCGTCATCACCCGTGGGTCCGGTACGCCGATCGCGCCGGCCCCGTTCGATTGGTCGACGGCGTCATGAGCGCCGCTACCGTAAACGGTGAACCCCGAGGAGCGTCCATGACCGACACCACCGCACCCGCAGCAGAGCACCACCACGGGTACATCACCGCGAAGGACGACTACCTCAAACGGTTGCGCCGCATCGAGGGGCAGGCCCGCGGCCTGCAGCGGATGGTCGATGAGGAGCAGTACTGCATCGACATCCTCACCCAGGTGTCCGCGATGACGAAGGCGCTGCAATCCGTCGCGCTCGGCCTGCTGGATGACCACCTCGCGCACTGCGTCACCGACGCCGTCGCCGAAGGCGGCGACGCTGCCGCGGTGAAGCTCAAGGAAGCTTCCGACGCGATCGCCCGCCTCGTGCGCGCCTAACCACCCCCTGCCCACCAGACGGGGCGGTTGTTCTCTCAGCGCTCGTCCTGCACCATAGAACCCGCACCCCGACCAGCCATCAGTACGGATCCGCATGCTCACCACCGCGAACACCACGCGCCGCCGCCTGCTGCTGCAGGCCACGGCGGTTCTGGCGTTGCTGCTGCTGGTCGGATTCACGGTCCTGATGCACAGCATGCTCGGCCACGCCACCACCGGCGATCACCCCATGACCGCCACGTCGAGCATGACGGCCGAGCACACCCACAGCGACGCCGCCGGACACGATGCCCACGCTGCCGCGCCGGCTGGCGCGGTGATGAGCGTGCTCAGTGATGCCGGCTGCGACGGCGGCCTGTGCGCGCTGATGTGCTCCCTGATGGGGATGGCGTGCGCGCTGACGATCGCCCTATTCGCGTGGGCGCTGCTGCGCACCCGGAACGGCGGGGTCCTCTACGTCCTCGCACGCCTCCTCGCCCTCGGGGACCGTGTCGCACGCCGCGTCGCGGCACCCAAGCCGCCATCACTGACGGCGCTGCAGATCATCCGTATCTGATCCATCCCCGGCGGGAGCGCTCCCTTCGGACGCTCCTGCATGCCCAGAACACGGGCGGGTATTCGCCTGCCCGGAACCCCTGACGCATTCACGGGAACGGATCCATGAACACCACCATCACGCGCACCCTCGCGGCCGCCGCCGCACTCACCATCGGCCTCACCCTCGCCGGCTGCTCCACCAACAACGCCGGCTCATCGGACAGCTCCTCCTCGTCGTCCTCGTCGGCGGCGTCGGCGCACAACGACCAGGACGTCATGTTCGCGCAACAGATGCTGCCGCACCACAAGCAGGCCGTTGAGATGAGCGACATGCTCCTCGCCAAGGGCTCCGACGTGGACGCTGACGTCGTCACCCTCGCCAAGCAGATCAAGGCGGAACAGGGGCCGGAGATCACGTCCCTGACCAGCTGGCTGAAGCAGTGGGGTGAGCCCACCGAAGCCTCCAGCATGTCCGGGATGGACCACTCCTCGATGTCGGGAATGATGTCCGACTCCGACATGGACGCCCTCGACAGCGCCTCCCCGGCGGACGCCGGGAAGCTGTTCCTGCAGCAGATGGTCGAACACCACACCAGCGCCGTCGACATGGCGGGGACCGAAGTCGACAAGGGCAAGAACACCGACGCGGTCGCGATGGCGAAGTCGATCGTGTCGAGCCAGACCGAGCAGATCAACCAGATGAAGGACATGCTCGCGTCGATGTGACCCCGGCCGTGGGTCGCGGCGGTGTCCCCCCTCCCCGCCGCGGCCCACGATCGGCCGCCCACTCTTTCCCTGCTTCGAGTTCCGCTCGACGTCCCACCCTTCGGCCGCAACCGGCCCATCGTTTCTTGGAGCCTTTCAGTGCCCCAGCAGCACCGTGCAAACGTCCCCACGCCCATGCCTACGCCCCTGACCCGGCGGGAAGCCCTCGCCGCTGAACGCGCGGCCGCGACCGCCCTTTCCAGCACCGCGGCCATCCCGCGGCCGCTCCCTGCACCCCCTCGGAGAGTGGCGGAGCCGCTGCGGACCATGCGTTCGCGTGCCCTTGCTGCGCTTCCGCTCACCGGGGCGGCGGCAGCCCTGGCTCTGTTCACTACCGCCGCGATTCCAGCCCAGGCCTCCACCGGACCAGCGACCGTGCTCCCCGGAGTCAACCCGGTCGCGACGGGGCAGAGTTTTACCGCCACGGGCGTCACCGTGTCCATCGACCGTGACGGTTACACCGTCACCAAGCCCACTCCGAAGCCGGTTATCACCACCAAGACCACCACGAGCAGCTCCAACACCGCCTCGACGACGGCCCCGAGCCCCGCACAGTCGGGTGCCATCGTGAATACCGGCGCCGGCGATATCCGCTGGCCGTTCCCGGGGCAGATCCGCATCAGCTCACCGTTCGGTGCCCGAACCGCGCCGTGCGCAGCATGCTCGTCGATGCACCAAGGCGCTGACATCACCCCCGGCGCCGGCACCCCCATCGGCGCAGTCGCCGCGGGGACGGTACGGGTCTCCGCGACGCACCCGGAGTACGGCCAGTACGTCATCATCGACCACCAGATCGACGGACAGACCATCTCCACCCTTTACGCCCATATGATCTACGGCTCGTCCCCACTCCGCGTCGGGCAGAGCGTCGCCGTCGGGCAACTCGTCGGCCTCGTCGGCAACACCGGCGCCAGCACCGGAGCGCACCTGCACCTGCAAGTCATGCTCGGTGGCAGCACCCCTGTCGACCCCATTGCATGGCTCAGGGCCAACGCGGGCCGGACGCTGTGACCATCACAGCACCCGTCGCCTTCACCAACATGTGCCTCATTCTGAACAGCTTCGGACAGGGTGTCCCCGCGTGTTCGCGTCGGCCGATTTCAGAGCGGAGTGCAGATTGATGAGACGTTGTGGGGCAACCGTCGCACTTGCGATCGCGCTCTCCGTCGTCCTCGCCGGATGCTCCTCAGGCAACGACTCCCTGTCGAAGCAGTACGGCAACGGGACCACGCAGAACTACATCTCCGGTGACGGTGCGGTGACCGAGGTCGCCGCCGACAAGCGCACCGACGCGGTCGACTTCTCCGCGACGACCTCCGACGGCGAGACGATCTCGGCCAAGGCCCTGCGCGGCAAGGTCGTCGTCCTGAACTTCTGGTACGCCAGCTGCCCGCCCTGCCGTGCCGAGGCGAAGTACCTCAACAAGGTGCATGCGGCGTACACCGACAAGAACGTCCAGTTCATCGGCGTCAACGTCCGGGACCAGAAGGCCACCGCCGCCGCGTTCGAGCGCACCTTCAAGGTCGACTACCCGACGGTGCTCGACGCGGACAAGGGCACCATGCAGCTCGCACTGTCCGGGCAGATCGCGCCGAACGCCGTCCCCGCGACGATCGTCCTCGACAGCAAGGGCCGGGTCGCCGCCCGCGTCCTCGGCGCCGTCGACGGCACGAGCATCCTCGACACCCTGGTCAGCGACGAGCTCAAGGCGTCCTGACCCCATGAGCGGCAACCCCTTCTCCGACGCGATCCTCAGCGGGCAGATGCTCGTCGCCCTCCCGGTGGCGCTGCTCGCGGGGCTCGTGTCGTTCCTGTCCCCGTGTGTGCTGCCCCTCGTGCCGGGCTACCTCGGCTACGTCGGCGGCGTCGCGGAGGGCGGGCAGCGCCGCGGCCGCGTGGTGCTCGGGGTGCTGCTGTTCATCCTCGGGTTCACGGCCGTGTTCGTGGCCTACACGACGGTCTTCGGCGCGCTCGGCTTCTGGCTCGTCCGCTGGCGCGACCTCATCACCCAGATCCTCGGCGTGGTGGTCATCGCGATGGGCCTCGTGTTCGTCGGCCGGTTCACGTTCCTGCAGCGCACCATCAAGCCCAGCTGGACCCCGGCCACCGGGCTCCTCGGCGCCCCCCTGCTCGGCATCGTGTTCGGCCTCGGCTGGACCCCGTGCCTCGGCCCGACCCTCGCCGCGATCAACCTGCTCAGCGTGCAGTCGGGCAGCGCCTGGCAGGGCATGTGGCTCGGGGTCGCGTACTGCCTCGGCCTCGGCATCCCGTTCGTGCTGGTCGCGCTCGGCGCCGGCTGGGCCACGGGAGCGATCCGTGCCGTGAAGCGCCACATGCGCACCGTCAACATCATCGGAGGAGCGATCCTGATCGTCATCGGTCTGCTCATGGTCACCGGAATCTGGTCGGCCGTCATGTCGAGCGTCGGGGCGGTGATCCAGAGCTATGTCCCGGCAGTCTGAGACCGACGACAGCCGGATCGAGAACGGCACCGCGTCCGACCCGATGCGGCCCTCCGACCACGTCGACGGTGCTGGACCGGCCGACGGCGGCGGCGGCGGCGAGGTCAACCAGCCGAAGCTCGGCCTGATCGGGTACGTCCGGTTCTTCTGGCGACAGCTCACGAGCATGCGGACGGCGCTCTTCCTCCTCATGCTGCTCGCCCTCGCGGCGATCCCCGGCTCCCTCGTGCCGCAGCGCACGGCGGACCCGAACGGCGTGGTGCAGTACAAGGCGGACCACCCGCAGCTCTTCCCGGTCCTCGACAAGCTGCAGGTCTTCGACACCTACACCTCGGTGTGGTTCTCCGCGATCTACCTGCTCCTCTTCGTGTCCCTGATCGGCTGCATCGTGCCCCGCACGAAGCACCACTGGCAGGCCCTCCGCACCCGTCCGCCGAAGACGCCCGCGCGCCTGACGCGTCTGGCGGGCTACCGCAGTGTCGCCGTGAACCCGGACACGGTCACCACCGCAGCGGGTGGGACGGACGCAGCCACGGGCCTCCCGTCCGTCGAGCACGCCGTGACGCGCGCGATGGCGATCCTGAAGCGCTCCGGCTACCGCGTCGAGCGGTTCGGCGACTCGGTGAGCGCGGAGCGCGGCTACCTGCGCGAGACCGGCAACCTGGTGTTCCACGCAGCCCTCGTCGGCGTGCTGCTCGCCGTCGGCGTCGGCGGCGGGTTCGGCTACACCGGACAGCGGCTCCTGGTGGAGGGCCAGACCTTCTCGAACGTGCTCGGTTCGTACGACTCGTTCAACCCGGGCCGCTGGTTCCAGCAGACCGACCTCAAGGGCTACAACCTGACGCTCGACAAGTTCGTCACGAAGTACGAGGAGCGGAACCTCGACGCCCTCGGCCAGGCCCTCGACTACTCCGCCACGGTGACCAGCAGGGAGAAGGGCGGCGAGGCGAAGACCAGCCGCCTCGGCGTCAACGACCCGCTCAGCGTCGGCGGCACGAACGTGTACCTGCTCGGCAACGGCTACGCCATGGGCGTGACGGTGCGCGACGGCAAGGGCGACGTGGCGTTCAAGGACGTCGTGCCGTTCCTGCCGGAGGACTCGAACTACACCTCGACCGGCGTCATCAAGGTGCCGGACGCCGTTCCGGACCAGCTCGGCATGGTCGGGTTCTTCTACCCGACGGCCTCGAAGCTGTCGACCGGCGCGTACACCAGCGCCTACCCGGACTCGCAGAACCCGCTCCTGACGCTGCAGGTCTACACCGGCGACCTCGGTCTCGACGACGGTGTGCCGCGGAGCGTGTACACGCTCGACACGTCGGGCCTCAAGCAGATCGCCGGTCGCCAGTCCGACGCGGCGAGCATCGAGCTGAAGCCCGGGCAGACGAAGACCCTGCCGAACGGTGCCGGGTCGATCACCTTCGACGGTGTGAAGCGGTACGTGTCGCTGGATATCAATCGTGACCCGTCACAGGTTCTCGTCGGCGCGTTCGCGATCCTGGCGATGCTGGGACTGCTGACCTCGCTGTTCGTCCCGCGTCGGCGTATCTGGATCAAGGCGCTTCGGCAAGCCGACTCCGAGAACGGTGAATACAACCTCGAGTATGCGGGCCTTGCCCGCGGCGAGGATCCGAACCTCCTGCGCGCTGTCGACGACATTGCTCGGCAACATTTCGCGCTCATCTCCAACAGGAGCTCAGAATGAACATGACCACAAACCTCGCGACCTACTCGGTCGTGCTGACGTACTCCGCGATGGCGGTCTACGTCGTCGCGTTCATCGCGTTCGCCCTCGACATGGCGAAGCGCTCCGGCGAGGTCGCCGCGGCCTCCTCGGGCGCCGGGGCACCGAAGGCCGCCGCCGAGCAGAAGACCGTCGCGACCGTCCAGGGCGGCACCGTCGTCCTGGAGCGCGTCGCGCAGTCCTCCGACGGCGACGGCTCGTCCCGCCGTGGCACCCGCTTCGAGCGGGTCGGCATGGCGATGACCGTCCTGGCGCTCGTGCTGCACGTCGGCTCGGTGGTCCTCCGCGGGATCGCGGCCGACCGTGTGCCGTGGGGGAACATGTTCGAGTTCTCCCTGACCGGCACGGCGCTGATCATCCTGATCTTCCTGCTCGTGCAGCTCTGGCAGAACCTCAAGTTCCTCGGCGTCTTCATCACCGGCCTGACGATCATCCTGCTCGGCATCGCCACCGTGAACTACTACGTGCCGGTCCGTCCGCTCGTGCCCGCGCTCGAGTCGTACTGGCTCGTCATCCACGTGTTCGTGGCCATCGCCGGCACCGGGTTCTTCGCCCTCGGCGCTGGGCTCGCGGTGGCGCAGCTGGTGCAGACCTACCACCAGGGCCGGACCACCTCGAACAAGATCCGGTTCATGGAGACGCTGCCCGACGCCGACCGGCTCGAGGTGCTCACCTACCGTGTACTCCTCGTCGGCTTCGTCCTCTGGACCTTCACGCTCATCGCCGGTGCGATCTGGGCCGAGCGGGCCTGGGGCCGCTACTGGGGCTGGGACACGAAAGAGGTCTGGACCTTCATCATCTGGGTCGTCTACGCCGGGTACATCCACGCGCGTGCGACGCGCGGCTGGCGCGGGGCACGGTCCTCGTGGCTGGCGCTCATCGGCTTCGCCGCGGTCATGTTCAACTTCTCCGTCGTGAACGTCTTCTTCAAAGGCCTGCACAGCTACTCGGGAATCTGAATATGCGCCGGATCAAACTGACTCTGTCATTTCTTGTGCAAAGGATCCCGCGCCTTCGCCGGAACGTCATCCTCACGGGAGCCGCCCTCACGCTGTTGCTCCCGCTCACGGCGCCAACGCCGGCTCGCGCGGCAGACTTTCCGACCTGGGATCAGGTGGAAGCCGCCCGCGGCAGCGAGCAGAGCAAGCAGGCGCAGATCAGCACGCTGAACGGGCTGATCGACCAGCTGCAGGAGAAAACGCAAGCGACCGACGACCGGGCTGACGCCGCCGGTCGGACCTACCAGTCGGCGCAGGATGACCTCGATCAAGCCACCGCAGCGCACGCGAAACTCGCCGCGAGCACGACTGCCGCGACAACGGAATCCGAAGAGCTCGGCAGCACCGTCGGGCAAGTCGCCGCGGCCCTCACCCGACCAGGCGGCAGCGGCCTCGGTGCCGGCGCGATCCTCGGACAGGACGACCCAGATGCGTTCCTGCAGGGGTTGAGCATGTCGAGCAAAATCGGCGAGCAGGTCGATGGCCTCTACGCCCGCGCGAGCACCGCGGCGAAAACCGCCGGCGCCCTCGCCGCCCAAGCCCGCGTCGCAAAGAACGCCCGCACGAAGCTCGCGGACGCCGCGCAAGACGCCCTCGATGCCGCCGTCGCCGCCAGCGAAGCCGCGGCAGCCGCGGAGGCGAGCGAGCGGGAGAACGTCAGCACGATGCGTGCCCAGCTGGCGACGCTGCGCGATGACCGGCTCAGCATCGAGCAGGGCTATGAAGCAGGCGTCCGCGCCCGCGCTGCGGCCGCCGCTGCCGCAGCGAAAGCCGACGCGGAAGCCCGCGCCCGCCAACAGGCAGCCGCCGCAGCCGCAGCCGCAGCCGCGTCGCGCCCTGCCGCGTCAGCGCCCGCACCGTCCGCCCCCGCTGCCGGCAGCACGCGTCCCAGCGGCAGCGGGACAGCGCCCGGGTGGACCCGACCAATCACCTCGTACACCTTCTACCAGGCGTACGGGTACCGCATCCACCCCGTCTACGGCGACTACCGCCTCCACGCCGGAGCCGACTTCAGCGCCCCCTGCGGCACCCCGCTCTACGCCACCGCCGCCGGCACCGTCACCTACGCCGGACCCTACGGCGGCTACGGCAACATCATCATCATCGACCACGGCGGCGGCATCACCAGCGCCTACGCCCACGTCTACGCCACCGGCATCTACGTCCGCACGGGGCAAACCGTCGCCGCCGGCACCAACATCGCCGGCGTCGGCAACGCCGGCGTCTCCACCGGATGCCACCTGCACTTCGAGATCCGCAACAACGGCGTCGCCACCGACCCGATGGCCTTCCTCGCCACACGAGGAGTCAGCTAAGCCCGAACCGGCCACCATGGCCCCCACACGTTCGACGTCAACCGACGCCGGCGAAACAGCAGTACCGACGGAAAGGATGACCCATGAGCACCACCACCGACATGCTCCGCACCTACCCGAAGGACCTCGGCAGCATCGACCAGGCAGCCCTCGCCGCCTGCGTCGACGCGTGTTTCGAATGCGCGCAAACCTGTACCGCGTGCGCCGACGCGTGCCTCGCCGAAGACATGGTCGCCGAGCTCACCAAGTGCATCCGCACCAACCTCGACTGCGCCGACATCTGCGCAACAACCGGCAACGTCCTCTCCCGCCACACCGGCTACGACGCCAACCTCACCCGCACGATCCTCGAGGCGTGCCTGGCCGCCTGCAAGGCGTGCGGGGACGAATGCGCACAGCACGCCGACATGCACGAGCACTGCAAGATCTGCGCCGACGCATGCCGCCGCTGCGAAGAAGCCTGCGCCGCGCTCCTCGCCAGCCTCTAACCGTCCAGACCAGCAGAAGGCCACCCTCACGTCAGGGTGGCCTTCGTGGGTGCTCGGTTGCCAACCAGCATCCCCGGCGAGTGCTCACACCATCGACACGAAGCGCGGCGAAAAGGGCGACATCGAGCAAAGCTGCTCACAGTCGCGCCGCTTGGACCAAGCGAAGTATTTCGGGGGCCGTGGAAATCGTGACTATCGGGCTGGCGTGGTGATGAGGCTGGCGAGGGTGTCGAGCGCGCCGGGAACGAGGGAGAAGTACGCCCAGGTGCCGCGCTTCTCGCGGTGCAGGATCCCGGCGTCGACGAGGACCTTGAGGTGGTGCGAGACGGTCGGCTGGGACAGGCCGAGCGGTTCCTGCAGGTCACACACGCATGCCTCGGCGCCGTCGTGCGCGGCGACCATCGAGATGAGCCGGAGCCGTGCCGGGTCGGCTATCGCTTTGAGTGACTTCGCCAGCACCTCCGCGGATGCCTGGTCCATCGCCTCGGTCGTGACGGGTGAGCAGCACGCGGTGACGTCCTGAATGGGGAGCAGCTCGATCGTCATGACCTCATCCTCCCACGGACTTCGACACACGTCTATATTTGCGCTCATCGATATCGACGTGCTTCGATGTACCCGCCGGGTTCCGGCTCCCGCTCGATCCGTGAAGGACCAGCCTGATGACTCACCTCCTCGCCGTTGGCGGCAGTGACGCCGGCATCGCCGCAGCGCTCCGCGCCCGTGAACTCGACCCGTCGACGGATGTGACGGTGGTGCTCGCGGACGAGTTCCCGAACTTTTCCATCTGCGGCATCCCGTACTGGGTTTCCGGCGACGTCGCCACGGAAGCGTCCCTCGCGCACCGCACCCGCGCGGACCTCGAAGCCGCCGGCATCACCGTCCGCTCCTCCACCTGGGCTTCCGCCATCGACGTCGACCGCCGCCGCCGCCGCCTCACCGTCACCGGCCCTGCCGGCGTCGAGGAGATCTCCTACGACGAGCTGCTGATCGGCACCGGCGCCGAGCCGGTGCGTCCGGCCGGGGTGCCGTTCGCGGAGCCGGGCATCCACCTGCTGCACTCGATGACGGATGCCGAGCAGGTCGTCGCTGCCCTCGAGCTGCTGCCGGCGGGGAGCCGGGTGGCAGTGGTCGGTGCCGGGTACATCGGCCTGGAGATGACCGAGGGCCTCGTCGCCCGTGGGTTCGACACGACGCTGATCCAGCGCGGTCCCGAAGTGCTCTCCACCCTCGACCCCGAACTCGGTTCCCTCGTCACCGCCGAGGTCCGCCGCCACGGCGCGACCGTGCTGACGGGGTCCACTGTCACCGGGATCACACCGGCAGACGGTGGACAGTGGCGCGTCGCCACCAGCTCGACCTCTGGCGACGCGGAGGGCACGTTCGCCCTCGTCGTGGTCTGCGTCGGCGTCCGTCCCGTCACGGGACTCGCCGTAGCCGCTGGAGCGCAGCTGGGCCAGGCTGGCGCGATCGTGGTCGACGCGTCCATGCGGACCGGGGTGCCGCACGTGTGGGCTGCCGGTGACTGCGTCGTGACGCACCACCGGCTTCTCGGCACGACGTGGCTGCCGCTCGGGACGACGGCGCACAAGCAGGGTCGCGTCGCCGGGGAGAACATGCTCGGCGGCTCGAAGACGTTCGCCGGTTCGGTGGGGACGCAGGTGGTGAAGGTGTTCGACCTGGTCGCTGCCCGTACCGGCCTCCGCCAGCACGAAACCAGCCCGCTCGAGGTGCCGCCGCTGACTCGGGTGACGGTGGCGGATGACCACAAGCGGTACTACCCGGGCGCCGTCCCGCTGACGATCAGCGTCACCGGCGACCAGACCACCGGTCGGCTCCTCGGCGCGCAGATCGTCGGGCAGCGCACCGCGGAGATCAGCAAGCGCATCGACACGTTCGCCACCGCCCTCCACGCGGAACTCACCGTCGACGACGTGATCGATCTCGACCTCAGCTACACGCCGCCGCTCGGGTCCCCGTGGGACGCCGTGCAGGTCGCCGCGCAGGGCTGGGAGCGCGCCGCCGCGGCGGCGAATCAGGCTGCGGTGACGGACTGATGGTGATGGCTGTGGTCGCGGCGGCGATCTTCGTCGCGACGCTCGTGGTGGTGATCTGGCAGCCCAAGGGCTTCCCGATCGGGTACACGGCGCTCATCGGCGCCGTCATCGCCCTCGCCACCACCGTCGTCGGCCTCTCCGACGTCCCGACCGTGGTCGGGATCGTGTGGAACGCGACACTGACGTTCGTCGCGGTGGTGCTGATCTCGTTGATCCTCGACGAGGCCGGGTTCTTCGAGTGGGCTGCCCTCCACGTCGCCCGTTGGGGTCGCGGCAACGGACGGCTGCTGTTCGTGCTGATCGTCGGCCTCGGCGCCGTCATCGCGGCGGTGTTCGCCAACGACGGGGCTGCGCTGATCCTCACCCCGATCGTCGTCGGGATGCTCCGGGCCCTGAACATGCCGCGGAAGGCGGCGCTCGGGTTCATCCTCGCCACCGGGTTCATCGCCGACACCGGCAGCTTGCCGCTGGTGGTGTCGAACCTGGTCAACATCGTCTCCGCCGACTACTTCCACCTCGGCTTCGCCGAGTACGCGGCCGTCATGATCCCCGTCGGCATCGTCTCCGTCCTCGCGTCCCTCGGCATGCTGCTGCTCTACTTCGGCAAGAGCATCCCGAAGCGGTACGACGTCCTCGCCCTCACCAGCCCTGCCGCGGCGGTGAAGGACCGGGCGACGTTCCGTGCCGGCTGGGTCGTCCTGGCGCTGCTGCTGGTCGGGTACTTCGCCGCCGACCCGCTCGGCGTCCCGCTCGCGGCCGTCGCCGGTGTCGGGGCGGTCGTGATCGTCGCCGTGGCGGCCCGGCAGCCCGCGTTCCTCTTCGCCCGTGCGGAGGCTGCCCCGGTCCTCGTCACCACGGGCGGCACCGCCACCGTCACCGCCGGCGGCGCTGGGTCGGGTGCGCCGTCGGGTCGGGTGATTCCGGTGTGGAAGACGATCCGGGAGGCGCCGTGGCAGATCGTGCTGTTCTCCATCGGCATGTACCTCGTCGTCTACGGCATCCAGAACCAGGGCCTCACCGACCACCTCGCGACGCTGTTCGACGTGTTCGGTGACCACGGGGTCCTCGTCACCGCGCTCGGCGTCGGGTTCACCATCGCGATCCTCGCGTCCCTGATGAACAACATGCCCACCGTCCTCATCGCCGCCCTCGCCATCGGCGGCGCCGGCGCGACCGGGCTCACCCACGAGGTGATGGTCTACGCCAACGTGATCGGCTCCGACCTCGGCCCGAAGATCACCCCCATCGGGTCCCTCGCGACGCTGCTGTGGTTGCACGTGCTGGAGAAGAAGGGCATCCACATCGGGTGGGGGCAGTACTTCCGCACCGGCATCGTCCTCACCATCCCCGTTCTCGCCGTCACCCTCGCCGCCCTTGCCGGCTGGCTCACCCTCATCCGCTGAACCCGGAAAGACCCACACCCATGAGTGACAAGCCCACGATCCTGTTCGTCTGCGTCCACAACGCCGGACGCTCCCAGATGGCCGCCGGCTATGCCCAGGCCCTCGGCGGCGACCGCGTCGAGGTTCTCTCCGCCGGCTCCGAGCCGAAGGACCAGATCAACCCGATCGCGATCCAGGCGATGGCCGAAGACGGCATCGACATCGCCGGCAACCAGCCGAAGATCCTCACCACCGACGCGGTCCGGGAATCCGACGCCGTCATCACCATGGGCTGCGGCGACGCGTGCCCGATCTTCCCCGGGAAGCGATACGAGGACTGGGAACTCACCGATCCTGCCGGTCGCGGCATCGAGGACGTCCGCCCCATCCGGGACGACATCAAGCACCGCGTCCAGACGCTCCTCGCCGAGCTGCTGCCCACCGAAGCAACCGCGTAACGACCAGGAAGCCGCAGATCATGACGCTCACCCTCACTGTCCCACCACGGACTGACGCGGACCGCCTCACCGGACTCCCCGTTGCCGTCATCGGCGCCGGCCCCGTCGGGCTCGCTGCCGCCGCGCACCTCCTCGATCAGGGCCTCGATGTCGTGGTCTACGAAGCCGGCCCCAGCGTGGGCACGGCTGTCCGCGCCTGGGGACACACCCGCCTGTTCTCCCCGTGGCAATACGTCATCGACCCCGCCGCCCGCCGCCTGCTCGGACCCGCCGGATGGACCGAGCCGCGGCCGTCATCGCTGCCGACCGGGCATGACCTCGTCGCGCAGTACCTCGAACCCCTCGCCGCCACACCCCCACTCGCGTCGGTGATCCGGTACGGCACCTGGATCGACGCGGTCTCCCGGCAGGGCATGGACCGCACCCGCTCCACCGGCCGCGCCGACACCCCGTTCCTGCTTCGCCTGCGCAGCGGTGACACCACCAACACCGTCACCGCGCGCGCCGTCATCGACGCCTCCGGCACGTACACGACCCCGAACCCCCTCACCGCGGCAGGGCTCGAACCCACCGGCATGCTGGGAACCCGGATCACGTCCGCCCTGCCGGACGTCCTCGGAGCGGATCGTGCCCGGTTCGCCGAGAAGCGGGTCCTCGTCGTCGGTGCCGGCCACTCCGCCGCGAACACCCTCATCAAGCTCGCCAGCCTCGCCAAGATCGCGCCGAGTACCGACGTGCTGTGGGCTGTCCGGAACGCCGGCACAGCCCGGCTCGGCGCCGACGCCGCAGACGGGCTCGCCGCCCGCGGGCAGCTCGGGTCCACCGTCCACGGGCTCGTCGAGTCCGGTCAGGTGCAGCAGATCGCCTCGTACGAGATCGACGACGTCCGCGCCGACGGCGACCAGGTCACCGTCACCGGCCGTCGCGCCGGAGAGCCCTTCGCGGTGACCGTCGACGTCATCGTGAACGCGACCGGGTTCCGGCCCGACCTCGACATGCTCCGCGAGATCCGCCTCGGCCTCGACGACATCGTCGAAGCACCCCGAGCCCTCGCGCCGCTCATCGACCCGAACCTGCACTCCTGCGGCTCCGTCCCTCCGCACGGTGTCGCCGAGTTGGCGCACCCAGAGCCGAACTTCTTCATCGCCGGCATAAAGTCCTACGGCCGCGCCCCCACCTTCCTGCTCCTCACCGGCTACGAGCAAGTCCGCTCCATCGCCGCTGAACTCGCTGGCGACCACACCGGAGCCCGACAGCTCGAACTCGTCCTCCCCGAAACGGGCGTCTGCTCCTCCGACATCGGTGGCAGCTCCTGCTGCACCACCCCAGCCGTCACCGGCACTCCTGCCGCTGACGAGGCTGCGTGCTGCACTCTGCCGGAGCCGGCCACTGACAGCACCTCGTGCTGCACCAACTGACCGGACTCGCGCCCATGACCACGAAGCCGACCGTCCTGTTCATCTGTAAGCACAACGCCGGACGCTCCCAACTCGGCGCCGCCCTCCTCGAAATCGCGGCCCCCGGCCGGTACACGGCCACCTCCGCCGGCATCACCCCGGCCGACGAGGTGAACCCCTCGATCGCCGCGACCGTGGGCGAGCTCGGCCTCGACATCACCGGACGCGTCCCCCGGCGAGTGACGCCCGACCTGCTCGAACAGGCGGACATCGTCGTCCTCATGAAGCCCGGTCTCGAACTCCCCGCCGAACCACGCGGGACAGTCCTCGAGTGGTCGTTCCCCGACCCCACCTCCTGGTCACCGGCAGACGTGCGACCAATGCGGAACGCCGTCGCGGAACGCATCGAACGAGAGCTCCTGCAGCCGTAGCGACCGGCCTACCCGACACCAAGCGAAGCCAGAAGCACGACACAGAACGAAGCTGCTCACACATCTGAGACAGACAGAACTGCGTCAAGGACAGGCTCTGACCACTCGTCCGTTGAAGGACCGGCGGTTTCAAGGGGTCGTTGCAACGGGTGGTTGTTTCGGGTCCGAGAGTAGCTGTTCGAATGCTTCTGCAGGGCTGCGGTAGTCGAGGGTCTTGCGGGGGCGGCCGTTGAGTTCAGCCGCGACTTCGAGGAGCCGTTCCGGGCTGTGGACGCTGAGGTCGGTGGACTTCGGAAAGTACTGCCGGAGCAGCCCGTTGGTGTTCTCGTTCGAGCCGCGCTGCCAGGGCTTGTGCGGGTCGCAGAAGTAGATCGCGAGGTCCGTGGCGAGGGTGATGTCTTTGTGTCGGGCAAGCTCGGTGCCTTGATCCCACGTCAACGACCGGCGCAGATGCTCGGGCAGGGTCTGGATGGTGGGGATCATCGCGTCACGGACCGCGTCGGCGCTGTGCCCGTTGGGCAAATGCAGCAGCATCACGTACCGAGTCGTTCGTTCGACGAGGGTGCCGATCGCGCTGCGGGCGTTGATCCCGACGATCAGGTCGCCTTCCCAGTGGCCGGGAACAGCCCGGTCGTCGGCCTCAGCGGGGCGTTCGCTGATCAGGATCATGTCGCGGATCTTCGACCACGACGCTTGCCGACGTTCACCGCGGTGCCGGCGGAGGGCTCGGCCGGTGCGGAGGTGTTTGTGCAGGTCAGCGCGCAGGTGGCCGCGGCCTTGGACGAAGAGGGACTGGTAGATCGTCTCGTGGGACACGTGCATCTCCGGCCGGTCGGGGAATGTCCTAGCCAGGTCATCACGGATCTGCTCCGGGGACCAGTTCCGCACCAACCGCAGCTCGACCTGCAGAGCGAGCTCCAGCCGGTCGAGTTTCCGCGGTTTCGGGCGTCGCGCACGAGCACGGCATTGCTTCTCAGCCGAGTACGGCCGGTAGGTTCCGCCAGCCGCTGCGTTCCTGGTGAGCTCGCGGCTGATCGTCGACGGCGACCGACCGAGTGCTTTGGCGATCGCGCGCACGCCCTCACCGTCCTGGCGTAGGTCTGCGATCTGGAGCCGCTCTTCTTGGCTGAGGTACCTGTCGGAGCGGGGCGTGTTGGCGAACGGGTTCCGTCCGCCGGCTGCTTTGACCCATCGGTATCCCTGACGTCGGTCCACGCCGACAGCATCACAGGCCGCCGTGCGTCCGAGACCCTGTCTCAATAGCTCCCAGAACCGCGCCTCTCGGGCACGGTGGTCCAGCCTCGATCCCATCTGCAACACTCCAATTCACGGTGGTGTTGCAACGACCGGCTGAACCCACGATCGGCTAGTGAGACGGTCCGCCGCCTGTCGTGCGACTGCTTAGAACGCCCTCGACGATCCAGCACACCAGGCCGATCACGATCAGCGCACTACCGATCCAGATCGGGGTGGGGCGGCCACACTCCCGTGGGCTTCTAGGCAGATCAGCGGCTGCCATTTCCGCCGCCGGCCGACAGCACTCGCCAAGTCGCGGAAGCCTTGGCGGCAGACAAACAAGGAGCGGAACAGACAGTTTGAGGCACTTCGAGACACTTTCGCTCCCCTCTTCACAACAACAACCCTGCCTGCTGCCGCAAGCCGACGAACCGCGAGAACATCCCGTGGAACGCCATCGCGATGGTGTGGGTTGGGCCGACGGATCGCTCTGCCCGCAGCCGATTCGGGTAGCCGCTCCCCCGCTGCCGGCTGGTTGCAAGCCTCGCCGTCGCTCACGACGTGCCCGGTGCTGACACGTTGAGGCGAACGAGTAGTGGGGCTGCGGTCGACGGCGCAGCTAGCGGGTCTCCGCGCTGCGCGGGGTCCGCTTCCGTCCGGTGGTCGTCCCTGCCGGGCGGTTCCGCCACTGGCCTTCCTCTGACTTCTTCTTTGACCGCGGTGCCGAGCGGTGAGATGTGAGGGCGCAGTTGGGGCAGCCGGTCGCGTATTTGCAGGTGTGGTTGTCTGGCCGGACTGAGAATGCTCCGTGTTCGCTACAGTTCACGGTCACGTCGGTTCGCGCGTCCAAGTACACGACATCGGTGTAGTCGTACCGGTCGCCGTGCGTGGCCAGAGCCTTCGCAACGAATCGCTCGCGACGAATCTTCGCCTGAGCGTTGAACCCTCTGCAGTCTCGGCAACCCTGGCCACGCTGTGGGCCCCAGGGCGTTTCGCGGACTCGGCGGTGCTCGCGCGGGGTTTGCTCGAAGGGCCCGTGGTCGGGGCAGATGATGGTGACCTTGGTGTCGCCGTTGACGTAGCCGAGTGGAACGTGCTCGTAGTCGTATCGGCTGTCGTGCAGCTTCGTCGCGAAGTCGATGAACTCGGCGGCTCGTTCTTCCCGGGTAGCGGTGCGGTAGTCCAAGGGGTCCTCCAGGAGTCGTTGTCCTGGAGCTATGCCGGCACGTCCGAACCAGCCGGGGAAGTCGGCTCGGACTCGTCCTTCGGGGTCGGGTTGCTCGACTTTTTGACGTTCTTCACGTCAAGGCGCGGCCGTCAGGCATAGCCGTGGCATGCCTTCGCTCCCTTCCGCCGTTCGAGCGGCGCTCCGCTCACCGAGTTCAACCGAGCACCTCGTCGTGCCGAACCAGGAGACCATCACGTCCGCGACCGCCCTGGGGCGGCCGATGGGCGCCGCGTTCGGCCGTCCGTTCCCACGTCAAGGTCCCGTCGAGCACTGCTCGCACGTCCAATGTTGGGAACCCGAGCCGCTCATCCTCGGGGACTCAACGCTCGGTGCCCGAAGCTCAAACCCAGACAACGGGACTCTTATCGCGCAGCTTCGCCCAGAGCCCCTCCACGCGATGCGGAAGTACCGGAGCCAGTCGGTTCCCACCGACCGGTGGGCCAACATCGAGCCGTTCGTGCTGGACGCTGTCGCGCTCGTCGCGCCCGCGTGTGCCTACCTCGCTGAGCGGCTGATGGTCGCGGTGACGCCGTACGTTGACTGGGTCGTCCACATCAACGGGATGCAGAAGGTCGCGAACGTGTTCCACCCGGTGCTGATCCGCCGGTACATCTCCCGCGACGACCTCCACCTCAAGGATAAGACGCTCCGCGACTACCGGTCCTTTCTGCTCCGGATCTCGGAGGTCGTCCTCCCCGACGAGGGACCGATCGAGTTTGCGCCGTTGAACGGGCAGTCCGTTACCGCCCCGTACACCGACCTCGAAATGAACCTGCTCGAGACCTGGGCGCTTGGGCAGTCGACGGCACTGCGACGTCGAGGTGCTGGCGCAGTCCTCGCCCTGGGAGCAGGTGCTGGGCTTGACCCGTGGGAGATGCAGCAGCTGCGGCGGAGCGACGTGCTCGTTGACCGTGACGGAGCGCTCGTCGACGTCCAGGGCGGAAGGCCGAGGTCGGTACCTGTGCTCGAACGATGGGAACAGCTCCTCATCGACTCCCTCGCGGACGTGCCGGACGACGCATGGGTGCTTGGCGGGGAGGACAGAAAGGCGACCTACAACTTCGTCACGCCGTTCATCAATCACACCGACTTCGGCAACGAGCCGAAGCCAGTCCCCACGCGAATGCGCGCTACGTGGATCACTACGCACCTCGCTGGCGGCACGCACGTCGGGGAGCTCATGGCTGCCGGCGGACTGCGCAAGCCGGAGCACTTGGTCACGTCCCTGCGGCACATTCCGACGATGGACGCTTCCGAGCACCGTCGACGGATCCTCGCTGAGGCTCGCGAAGTTCGGTAACGCCGTCAGAGGACCCGGAACCGTGCTGCCCGGAGCTGCTGTTCGCGTTCGGGCAGCAGGCGGCCGCGGGCGTGCTGGGCTCGTTGCTGGGCAACCCACCGTCCGATCGTCACCTCGGCAGGGTCGGTCGCGCGACGACGCGGCGGTCGCTGATGATCAACCCAGAACTGCTGGTGCGCGGCGAGCATCGACGACCACTGCGCGTCACGGGGGTTCCAGGCGAAGCCCGGCACCGCTTCAAGTCGTCGAACCTGGTACGAGCAGTAGCCGCCCGCAGCGCCGACCTGCCGGAAGTACGTAAGGGTGTCAACGAGGGTCTGTTCGGCGGTCGCAGGGCGAGGACGGGTCGAGTCGGCGCGGGGCATCCGTCCGTGCTTGTCGACGAAGTCGTCGAGGTCGTGCACTCGGTCGGTCCAGCGTCGTACGAAGGATTCAACCTCGACGGCGTCATCGGTGTCGGCGAGGTAGAACGCGACGCCGCGTCGTTGGTCGAGGGTGAGCGTCAGGGCTGACTGCGTTGCGTGGTCGGAGTACTCGGCGTGGAGCGCTGCGAGCGCCGTGGTCGGGGCGGGCATGTGGTCCTCTCCGAGGCCGGCGGTCGGCCTCGGAGGGGGTATGCGCGGAACGGGCGTGATCTTGGAGGACGCGCGGGTCGCGGACGAGCGGGGTCCGCAAACAGGACCAATCCGGCCGCGAAGATCACTACGTTTTCTGAGTCCCCGAAGCAGAGAGCCGCCCGGATCGCATGCACATCGCGAGCGTCACGCGTACGACGCCGACGTCACCGTCGTATGCGCGGGCAAGCGGCGACACGCCCGGCAGGGCGCGTCCGTTCGCATCGGCGGCGGTACCCACTGATCCGCGCAGTCATGGGGATCGGCAGGCAGCGAGATCAGAATCTGGAGCGCTTTCCCACAGCTCATCTCACTGCGTCTGCATAGGGCGGGCATGTATCGCCAGATCCTCCGCTCGTTGCGTCAGTACATTGCCGCGATGCTCCGTGCCGTCCTGTCGTTCCTCAGGCGCGGAGGAACACCGGTGAAGTACGTCCCGACGTTCGCGGAGGACAGGTGGAGCGTTGTCCGGGCCTTCGTTGTCAGCGCAGTGGCTGACGCGGCAGTGTCCATTGCTCAGCCCGCCGACCGGCTCATCGTTGTCGCGGCACCGTTCGTCGACTGGGTCATCAACGTCAGCGGATACCCGGCGAAGACCGCCGTCGTCTTCCACCCCGTCATCATCCGGCGCTACATCACCCGGACCGACGTCACCTGGTCGGACACCACGCGTCGCACGTACCGGTCCGCTCTGATGCGCATGTCCGAGGTCCTCGTCGGCGAGGTGCCGCTGGAGTTCGCGCCGACGGCTCCGCAGAACACCGCAGCACCCTACGACGACCTCGACCTGCACCTCCTCGAGAGCTGGGCGACGGGCCAGTCGACCGCGGCACGACGGCGCAGCGCCGGCGTCGTCCTCGCGCTCTGCGCTGGAGCGGGGCTCAAAGCGAACGAGCTCCTCCAGGTCCGCCGCCGCGACATCGTCGCTGACGCCGAGGGTGTCCTCGTCACCGTCACGGCGGGAGCCCGGACCGTTCCGCTCCTGGCCCGATTTGAGACGCTCCTGCTCAACTCCATTGCCGAGGTCGAGCCGGAGCACTGGGTATTCGGGTCGCCGAAGCGGGTCAAGCACGGCATCAGTACGCTCACCACGTTCCTCTACGACACAGACCGCGGCAACGAACCAGGTCCCGTCACCACCCGCATGCGGAACACCTGGCTCATCACCCACCTCATTGCCCGCACCGACATGCGCGCTCTCATGACCGCCGCCGGCGTCACGAAGTTCGAACACCTCGACCAACTCGTCGCCCATGTCCCGGCACTGGACACCGACTCCTACCGAAGCCAGCTCCGCGCGGAGGTGGCACGATGACCGCGCCGCTTCCCAAGCACCACGACTACGAAGATGCTGAGCGATTCATGCTCGAAGCCTTCGGTGTGCCTATGGGGAAGTACATGCGCGTCGGCGAAGTGGTTCCACTCGAACTCGCTGTCCACGAGGCGGTTCTCCTGTTCAGCCGCGCAGCGATTGAAGAACGAGTGATGGAGTGGCGGCGTGAGGAACGTCGCTCGAATCGAGGACGTCGCGCACTCTTCTCAGAAGCAAGCCTTCTGAAGTTGATGTTCGTGACGATGCGAGCTCGACGAAGCGTCAGCATCAAGAAGATGACCGAAGTCGCGATGTCCTTGACCGTTCGGCAACGCGAAGCCGTTGGCATCCTTCATTTCTCTCCGCACCAGGCTACGCAGTACCGCCGCCTCTGGGAGGCGATCCAGCGCCTGCGAACCCTCACTGACCGACACCCCGGCAAGCGGGGCGAGCGAATGCTGAAGAAGGACTACGACCTCCTCGTCGCGAGTCGAGAGCGTAAGCAGATGGCCAAACGGCACGCGCGAATGCTCGAGCTCACGAACCTCCTCATTGACGGCTCGGTCAACTTCCTGCCGAGGGACGTCCGCCGACGGTTCAAGGGCGCTGTCGCCATCGACGCCACCTTTGCGGAGGTCTCCGGCAGCCAGAAGGGTGACAAGACAATCGGCCCGAACGATACGGTTTCGGTGAACTTCGACTGCGGGTGGTACACGCGCGATGGCGATCACGACGGGTCCGGAGTCAAGAAGAGCAAGCGCAAGTTCGGCTGGGAGGTCGAGTTCGCGGTCATGACTCGCGACCCTGCTGAAAGCGACTTCACATACCCGCTCCTGTTCCTCGCGACCAGCGGGCACAAGCCGGGCAAGACTCGCGGACACGGGCTGCACCTCTACAACTCGATGCGCTCGCGCGGAATCGACGTCAAGACACTCATCGGCGACCGCGCGTACTTCCCCGGCGCCCGAGTTCAGGACCTCCAAGGGCCGCTCGCGAAAGCTGGCGTCAAGGTCGTTATGGACTACAAGACGACCGAACTCGGCATCCAGGCGTCCTACAACAGCAAAGACGGCCGTCACAAGCTCATCATGGTGGGCGGCAACTGGTACATGGCATGCATGCCCTCAACCCTCGTCTTCCTCGAACAAACTCACCAGGCACGACTTGCCGCCATTGAAGAGTTACCGGAAGAAGCGCAAAGCGCCGCTCGCGCTGAGGCCGAGGCACTCGCGACGAAGCGTCGAAACTCGCGCAGCAAGTACCATCTGAAGCCGCGCAGCAACTTCGACCAGACGGGCGCCCGGCAGTACACCTATCCCACGTTCAAGAGCGATGAGGTCGAGTTCGATCCCGAATCCGGCGAAGTCGTGGAACTCAAAGTGCCTGGGAAGACCGTCAAGGTCCCGGGCAACCTCAGCAATCGCCCGGGTGTGTTGAATCAGCGCCACCTGAAGTACCACCAGGAGTTCGAGTACGGTTCCGACGAGCAGCGTGCCTGGTTCGGCCAGCGCAACAATGTCGAGAACGGCAACTCGCGCCTCAAAGACGCCGATCGCGAAGCCCTCGGAGTGGCTATGAAGCGTCGCGTCCGCGGACCCTGGTTTGTCGAGCTCGCTGCCGCTTTTGCAGCTGCAAGCGCAAACCTCGCTCGCATCATCGAGTGGCTGAAGGAGCGACTGAGCCTCGCGCCCATCAACCGCATGAACAACACCAGCCCCGCCCTGTTCGAGGCCGGCCTGAGCACCCTGACCCTCGACGAGCACGACTCTCGAAACGGCTTCAACGCAATCGCGCAGCTACCAGAGTTCCAACTACTGGACTGACGAGCCCGCGCCTCCAAACTTCATAGACCCTGAACTCCCCCTCGCCACGTCCGGCAGGGGGTATTCGTCGTTCCTCGAAGCGAACGCAGACCAAGGCACGCGTCGCGGTACGCTCCCCAGCGGTCGTCGGGACAGGACGAGCGACCCTGGGAGCGGAGCTGAACGCGGTTTTCCACCTCGGCCTGCTGTCACGCCCGAATATTCCGACTGAGATCGCCGAAAACTCCGAACACCCCAGGGCTCCGCCTCCAGGATTCGAACCCGGACCTAACGGCACCAAAGGCCGTCGTGCTGCCATTACACCAAGGCGGAACGCACCCGCAGGTGCTCGTCCATCTTCCCATGACCGACGCGGCTGGCCGTCCGCCCCTGGTTCGGCCAAGATGGGGGGATGCCGCACCAGGACGAGGTCGACCGGATCGTCGCGGCGTGGGGGCGCGAGCGTGCCGACCTCGACTTCGGCCCGCTCGAGGTGCTGTCCCGCGTCGACCGGCTGGCCCGACACCTGGACCGTGCCCGGCGTGCGGCGTTCGACGCGGGTGACATGGAGCCGTGGGAGTTCGACGTGCTCTCGGCCCTGCGGCGAGCGGGCGAGCCGTACGAGCTGAGCCCGAAGACCCTGCTGCAGCAGACCCTGGTGTCGAGCGGCACCATGACGAACCGGGTCGACCGGTTGGCGGCGCGGGGCCTGGTCGGTCGGCGGACGGACCCGAAGGACGGCCGGGGCATCCTCGTCTCGCTCACCACGAAGGGCCGAGTGGCGGTCGACGCCGCCATCGCCGACCTGCTGGCGGCCGAGCGGGACATCCTGTCCGGTGTGTCCGACGCCGAGCAGGACCAGTTGGCCGGGCTGCTGCGGCGCCTGATCCTCGGCCTCGGCGACTGAGCCGGCCGACTGACAGGATGCGGTGTGCCGGCGTAGCCTCCGGGCCATGCACGCGATCACCCTGGCCGTCGCCGACGTCGCACGATCGGCGGAGTTCTACCGCGCCCTGCTCGGCATCGAGGGCAGCGGCGTCATCGGCACCGAGTACCCGGCGACGGAGACCCAGGCGGGCGGGACGACGGCGATGTTCACCCTCGACGACGGCCTGATCGTCAGCGTGTACGGGCGGGATGACATGGCGAAGGACTCGGGTGTCGCCCTCGCTGACGGCCCTGTGGCCGCGATCGGGCACTTCGCCGACAGTCAGGCCGACGCCGAAGCGTTCCTCGACCGGGCCCGGATCGCCGGCGCCACGATGCTCGCGGCGCCGTACACGCGGCCGTGGGGCATGTGGTCCGGCTTCTTCCAGGACCCCGACGGTCACCTGTGGGAGGTCGTCGCGAACCCCGGCGGCGGCGCCCCCGAGGACGCGAAACCAGCGGAGTAGACCCGCTCAGACCCCGAGCAGCTCCGCGACCTCGAGCCAGCGTTCCTCGAGCTGCTCGATCTCGGCCTCGTGCGCCGCGAGCTTCGCCTGCAGCTCCCCGAGCCCGCCGTAGTCCGACTGGTCGTGGGTCGCGAACTGGTCGAGCAGCTTCTTCCGGTCCGCACCGACCTTCGCGATCTTCCGGTCGAGCGCCGACATCTCCTTCTCGGCCGTCCGACGCTCCGCGCCCGACAAGCCCGTGGCGGCCGCAGCGGACGCGCCGGAACCGGCCGAGGCACTGGAACCGGCCACGGCACCGGCCGAACCGGTCCCGCCAGCCGTGTCGGGCCTCCCGGCAGACGCGGCGGCAGCCGCAGAAGCAGTCCCGCCACCGGTGCCGGCCGCACGGAGCCGCATGTACTCGTCGACGCCGCCGGGCAGGTGTCGCAGGTGGCCGCCGAGCACGGCGTACTGCTGGTCGGTGACGCGCTCGAGCAGGTACCGGTCGTGGGAGACGACCAGCAGGGTGCCCGGCCAGGTGTCGAGCAGGTCCTCCATGGCCGCGAGCATGTCGGTGTCGAGGTCGTTGGTGGGCTCGTCGAGGATCAGCACGTTCGGCTCGTCGAGCAGGATGAGCATGAGCTGCAGGCGGCGCTTCTGCCCACCGGACAGGTCCTTGACCGGCGTGGAGAGCTGCTCCGAGGTGAAGCCGAGGCGCTCGAGCAGCTGCGCCGGCGTCATCTCCTTGCCGTCCGCGACGTAGCTCGTCTTCTTGCGGGCGACGACCTCGCGCACCCGGTCGTCCGCGAACTGCGCCAGGTCGGCGAGCTGCTGGTCGAGGATCGCGACCTGCACCGTCTTGCCGGTCTTCACCCGGCCGCTCGTCGGCGCGAGCGTGCCCGAGACGAGGTTGAGCAGCGTCGACTTGCCGGCACCGTTCGGGCCGAGGATGCCGGTCCGTTCCCCCGGTGCGATGCGCCACTCGATGCGGTCCAGGATCTGGGTGCCGTCGAACGAGACGCTGACGTCGAGCAGGTCGACGACGTCCTTGCCGAGGCGAGCGGTCGCCGTCTTCGCCAACGCGACCGTGTCGCGGATCGGCGGGACGTCGTCGATCAGGGCGTTCGCCGCGTCGATGCGGAACTTCGGCTTGCTCGTCCGGGCCGGTGCGCCACGGCGCAGCCACGCGAGCTCCTTGCGGGCCAGGTTCTGACGGCGCTGCTCGCTGGCGGCGGCCTGCCGGTCGCGCTCGACGCGCTGCAGGATGTACGCCGCGTAGCCGCCCTCGAACGGGTCGACGACGCCGTCGTGGACCTCCCACGTGTCGGTCGACACCGCGTCGAGGAACCACCGGTCGTGCGTCACGACCACCATGCCGCCCTGGTTCGACGACCAGCGACGGTTGATGTGCTCGGCGAGCCACTGGATGCCCTCGACGTCCAGGTGGTTCGTGGGCTCGTCGAGGAACAGGACGTCCCAGTCACCGACCAGCAGCCGCGCGAGTGCCACACGGCGGCGCTGGCCACCGGACAGCTCGTCGACGCTGACGTCCCACGGGATGTCCGACACCAGACCGCCGATGACGTCGCGGATCTTCGGGTCGCCGGCCCACTCGTGCTCTTCCAGGTCACCGACGACGGTGCTGCCGACGGTCGCGCCCTCGGGCAGGATGTCGCGCTGGTCCAGGTAGCCGACGGTCAGACCCCGGCGGTGCGTGACGCGGCCGTCGTCGGGTTCGAGGCGCTGGGACAGCAGCGCGAGCAGGGTCGACTTGCCGTCACCGTTGCGGCCGACCACGCCGATCCGGTCCCCCTCGTCGATGCCGAGGGTGACGTTGTCGAAGACGACCTTGGTGGGGAACTCGAGATGCAGGTTCTCGGCGCCGAGGAGATGTGCCACGCGTCAAGGGTAGGCGGCGTGGCGGGGTGGTCGGTGCGGGGCCGGTGGTCGGGGTGGTTGGCTGGCGCGTGGCGGGCTCGTCGCACGGTGCGCGCTTGTTCGAGTGGTGCGAGGTTGCCCGCTCGGTGCGAGCCTGTAGCGGCGCACGGAGCGCGCAACCTCGCACCAGCCGACAGACCGCGCACGGTGCGTCGGCACGTCGGCGCGCCGGCAGGTCGGCCGGGAGGCCCGGGTCAGCTCGCGGGGATCGGCTCGGCTCGGGTGGGCGGTGCGTCAGTTCGCGGGTGCGGCGTCGCCCTCGCCCGCGGCTTCCTTCGCGCGCTTCAAGCGGGCCTGCGCCTCCCAGTACTCGATCTCGCGCTCGAGCTCGGCGAGCTCCTGCTCCGTGCTGGTCACGCGCTTCGCGCCGTGGGCACTGCGGGCGTCGCCGAGGGTGGCGTACCGGTCCTCATGGCGGGTGGGCTCGATGTAGCGGCCGTGGTTCCGTTCGCCCGGTGCCCAGTCGTGGCCGATGGCGAACCAGACGATGCTGCCGACGACGGGGACCAGGATCACGAGGATCACCCACGCGATCTTCGGCAGGCCGCGGATCTGGTCGTCGTTCTTCGTCAGGATGTCGATCAGGGCGAAGACCAGCAGGATGACGGTGATCCCGGGCAGCAAAACGCTCATGTTCGCGATTCTATGGATCCGCTTGGAGTCTCACCATGCCCCGAACGAGCGTCGCGGTTGCGAAGGTGCACAGGGTCGGCGTCGGCGCGCTCGGTGCTCACGATGTCGGTGACGCAGCGAGGTACCGCTGGGCGAGCATCGCCGAGCGGGTGGTCCACACGAACTGGACAGCCGCGACCAGGACCCCGACGAGGTAGAGCGGCCAGAAGGTCACCCCTGAGACGGCGAGCGCCGTCCAGACCACCAGCTGTCCGGCGAGCATCGGGAGACCGTCGCCGCTCGCCAGGTCGGTCGCGACGGCGTCGACCACGATCCGTCGATCCGCCGGCGCATCCGTCCTGCCCGTCGCTGCCCGGGACACCGCACGCTGCTCGCGCTGCAGCAACGACGCGAGCACCTGGACACGCACGACAGCGAGGCCCGCACGGCGTCGGAACCGGACGGCCCGGATGACCACTGCGACGAGGACGAGGACCGCGATGCCGGCTCCGATGGCGGAGAGTGCCAGCCGCGCCTCGGAGCCCGGGGGCAGTGTGCCGCTGATGACGACCAGGAGCGCCAACGTCAGGGCGACAGCCAGCACGAACCCGCGGATGGGCAGGAAACGACGGTCGCGCGGCTGCGCGAGGAACGCCCGCGCCCGGGTCTCCGCGTCGGCCCACCGCTGGTCGGCAGCAGTCTGCGTCTCGGTCACCGGT
Organism: Curtobacterium sp. ABR8; assembly: GCF_057812125.1. NCBI lineage: Bacteria > Bacillati > Actinomycetota > Actinomycetes > Micrococcales > Microbacteriaceae > Curtobacterium > Curtobacterium sp. ABR8. The sequence goes on along the minus strand of NZ_CM173818.1, from coordinate 800,221 downwards.
GCGACCCAACCACCCTTACCTGAGCATCCATCACAGGGCAGCGACCCACTCGTCCGTGCCGTCGATGAACCGCTGGTGCTTCCAGATCGGCACCCGCTCCTTCACCAGGTCGACGAGCTCGCCGCACGCCGCGAACGCCTGCGCCCGGTGCGACGACGCCACCGCTGCGGCGAGCGCGACGTCCCCGATGCCGAGCGCCCCGACGCGGTGCAGCACGGCGATCCGGACCTCGGGGTGCGCATCGGCGACGGCGCGGGCGACCTCGGCGATGACATCGCCGGCGCTGGGGTGTCGTTCGTAGTCGAGCGCGGTGACGCCCTTGCCGCCGTCGTGGTCGCGGACGACGCCGGCGAAGGTGACGACGGCGCCGTCCTGGTCGGTAGCGACGACGGCCGAGACCTCGTCGACGGTGATCGACCGATCGACGACGTCGGCGAGGACGACGCGCGCATCCGGTGCGGGGGACGGGGCCGGCGACGTGGTCACGACGCACTCCTGGGCGCGTGGCCCTCGCCGTGCACCTGCGCGAGCACGTGCTCGACCAGCCCGTCGAGGACGGCCAGTCCGTCCGCGACGCCGCCGCGGGACCCGGGAAGGGTGACGATCAGGGACCCACCGGTGCTGATGCCGGCGATACCGCGGCTGAGCAGTGCGGTCGGACCGGCTCCGGCGAGGCCCCGACGACGGACCTCTTCGAGGATGCCCGGCAGCTCGAGGTCGATGAGGGGCGCGACGGCCTCGGGCGTCCGGTCGGTCGGGGTGACGCCGGTGCCGCCGGTGGTGATGACGATCCGGGCGCCGGCGAGCAGTTCGGCGGTCACGGTCTCGGTGATGGCCCCGCCGTCGGGGACGATCACGGGCTCGGCGACGGTGAAGTCCCGCTCGCGGAGCCACCCCGTGATGACGGGACCGGTGCGGTCGAGTGCGGCGTCGGCGGCGGCCTGTGTGGACACCACCACGACGGCGGCACGGCCCCTGGTCGGCTGCGAGGTCATCGGTTGCTCCAGTCCCCGGAGCGCCCGCCGTGCTTCTCGAGCACCCGGACGTCCGTGATCGAGGCCGCTCGGTCGACGGCCTTCACCATGTCGTACACGGTCAGTGCGGCGACGCTCGCGCCGGTCAGCGCTTCCATCTCGACGCCGGTCCGCGACGTCGTGCGCACCGAGACCTCGATCAGCACGCGGTCGTCGGCACCGGTGATGTCGACCTGCACGCCGGCGATGGGCAGCGGGTGGCAGAGCGGGATGAGGTCGGACGTCTTCTTCACCGCCATGATCGCGGCGATGCGGGCGGTTCCGATGACCTCGCCCTTCGGCAGGGAGCCGTCGAGGATGCGGGCCACGACGTCGGGACGGGTGACGAGCGTGGCGGTGGCGGTCGCCGAGCGGTCGGTGATGTCCTTCGCGGACACGTCGACCATGTGCGCGGACCCGTCAGCGCGCACGTGCGACAGGTCGGCCTGCTCGGCCGCGTCGGACGGATCGGCCGCGTCGGACGGATCAGACATGTCGGTCCTCTCGGCGGATTCGGTCATCGGAGACTCCAGACGGTCAGGACGTCACCGGGTTCGACGGTGTCGACCCCCACCGGGACGTGGACGAGGTGCGTGGCGGCCGCGTAGTGCGCGAGCAGGTGAGAACTCGGTCCGCCCACGAAGTGGACCACACCGTCGGACACCCGTCCACGCCGCACCTGGTGCTTGCCGCCCGGTGACTGCGCAGCCGATGCCGCGGGCAGGTGCAGCACGGAGCGGTCGGCCGCCAGTCCGACGAGGGGCGCGAGCAGCGGACGGAGGAAGACCTCGAACGAGACGAGTGCCGAGACGGGGTTGCCCGGGAACGAGACCACGGGCACCGGGCGACCGGCGAGCACCACGCTGCCGAACGCCTGCGGCCCACCGGGCTGCATCGCGACCGGGGTGACGGCGAGCCCGCGGGGTTCGAGTGCCTGTCGCACGACCTCGTACGCGCCCGCACTGATCCCACCGGTGGTCAACACGAGGTCGGCCCACTCCCCCACGGCGTCGTCGAGCTCGGTGACGAACGCGTCGACGTCGTCGGGGACGCGGACCGTGCGGGACGAAGCCCCGACCTCGGCGAGCGCCGCCCGCAGTGCGATGCCGTTCGCGTCGCCGATCGTCGCCGCGTCGGCGTCGGCGCCCTGCAGTTCGGACCCGGTCGACACGACGAGGACCCGCAGCGGGCGGCGGATCTGCACGGTGGACACGCCGGCGGACGCGAGCGCGCCGAGCATGGCTGGGGTGATCGGCGCACCGGTCGGAGCGATGGACGCCCCGAGGGCCAGGTCGCTGCCGGTCGCTCGCACGAAGGTGCCCGGCACGATGTCAGCGGGCACCGTGACGTGCCCCAGGTCGAGCGCGGCCGGGAAGGACCCCGGCGACGTGGCCTCCACCGGGAAGACCGCATCGGCGCCGTCAGGGATCCGCGCGCCGGTCATGATCGGTGCCGCTGTGCCGACGGAGAGCGGCGTGGGCACGACCCCGGCCGGGATCGGTGCGACGACCTGGACGTCCTGCCCGGCATCGGCCACCCGGACCGCGAAGCCGTCCATCTGGCTGTTGTCGAAGGGCGGCAACGGGACCGGGGAGGCGACGGGTGCAGCGAGCACGCGGTACCCGTGACCGGCACGGCCGTCGACTGCCAGGTCGTCGATCCGCCACGACGCAGCCCCGAGGCCCGCCACCACCGGCGCGAGCAGAGCCGCCAGGTCGTCGCGGTGCTGACCGATCGTTCGCACAGGTGCCTCCGAACAGGGATGGTGTCGCCGCTCCCGGTTCGTCCGGGGCCGGCGTCAGTAGCGTATCCAGCGCGCAGACCGCGCCGACGACCTTTCGGAGGACCTGTGGAGAACGACGAAGCCGTGACGATCGGTGTCATCGGGGGCTCCGGCCTCTACCAGCTGTTCGAGGAGGGCACCGCCGAGGAACTGGACGTACCGACGCCGTTCGGCTCGACGTCGAGCCCGATCAGCATCGGCACGATGTCCGGCCGTCGGGTCGCCTTCCTCACCCGGCACGGTCGTGAGCACTCCGTCGCCCCGCACCGCATCAACCACCGCGCCAACGTCTGGGCGCTCCGTTCCCTGGGGGTCAGGGCGATCGTGTCCTCGAGCGCCGTCGGCGGCCTGCACCCCGACTACGCCCCCGGCACCTTCGTCGTGACCGACCAGCTCATCGACCGCACCTTCGGCCGTGCGGACACGTTCTTCGAGGACGACGTCCAGCACCTGTCGTTCGCCGACCCCTTCGACCCCACGCTGCGGCGCGCGGCCGTCGAGGCGATCGCTGCACTCGACGTGCCGTTCCGTCCGACCGGCACGTGCGTCGTCATCCAGGGCCCGCGGTTCTCGACCCGCGCCGAGTCCGTCTGGTTGCGCGAGGCCGGCGGGCACACGATCAACATGACGATGACCCCCGAGGTCCCGCTCGCCGCCGAGCTCGGCATCGCGACCGTCAACCTGTCGTTCGTCACCGACGCCGACGCCGGCCTTGCCCCGACCGAGGACGAAGCCGCCGCCGCAGCGGCCGCCCACGCGGCCACGGCGGACGCAGCCGACGACGCCGGGGCACCCGTCACCCACGCCCTCGTGATGGAACGTCTCGCCCGCGCCAACGAGGTGATCGTCCGCGCCATCGGCGAGATCGTCGGGGCGATCCCCGCCGACTTCACACCGCGCGAACTCGTCCCGACCAGCGCGAGCGCCAGCATCATGCAGGCCCAGCCCGCAGGCGCCAGCGTCACGCAGGCCCAGCACGCCACGGGCCCCACCGCATGAGCCGCCTCCTCGTCACCGGCGGCGCCGGCTTCATCGGCTCCGCGATCGTCCGCCGCGCCCTGGTCGACGGCCACGAGGTCCGCGTCCTCGACTCCCTCCGCGACGACGTCCACGGTGATCCCGGCGAAGTCGTCCGAGCCCACCAGCAGCAGGGCATCGAGTTCGTGCACGGCGACGTCCGCGACCGGGTCTCGCTCGACGCCGCGCTCGACGACGTCGACGTCGTCTGCCACCAGGCCGCCAAGGTCGGCCTCGGCGTCGACTTCCAGGACGCCCCTGACTACGTCTCGTCCAACGACGCCGGCACCGCTCACGTCCTCGCCGGCATGGACCGGCACGACATCGGCCGGCTCGTCGTCGCGAGTTCGATGGTCGTCTACGGCGAGGGTTCGTACACGACGTCCGACGGCGAGCCCGTCCGGCCGCCGGCCCGTCGCCGCGAGGACCTCGATGCCGGCCGCTTCGACCCGATCGGCCCGGACGGCCACCCCCTGCTGCCCGGACTGATCGACGAGTCCGCCGCGCTCGACCCCCGCAACGTGTACGCGCAGACGAAGGTCGCGCAGGAGCACCTGGCCTCGAGCTGGGCGCGCGCGACGGGCGGCCGGGCGATGGCGCTCCGCTACCACAACGTGTACGGACCCGGCATGCCCGCGAACACCCCCTACGCCGGTGTCGCCTCACTGTTCCGCTCGGCACTGGCCCGCGGCGAGGCGCCCCGCGTGTTCGAGGACGGTGCCCAGCGCCGTGACTTCGTGCACGTCGACGACGTCGCCGGGGCGAACGCCGCCTCGATCGCTGCGACCGCCGACCTGCCCGCCGACTCGTTCCGCGCGTACAACGTCGGGTCCGGCGTCGTGCACACGATCGGCGACATGGCCGCGGCGATCGCCGGCCCCGACGGCCCGCAGCCGGTCGTCACGGGCGAGTACCGCCTGGGTGACGTCCGCCACGTCACGGCGAGCTCGGACCGCATCGCCGCCGAACTCGGCTGGCGCGCCGAGGTCGACTTCGCGGCCGGCATGCGCGACTTCGCCACCGCTCCCCTCCGGAGCGCCGTCAAGTAGCGCGCTTCGTGAGCAGGAATGGTCGGGTCGTCGGACGCGACCCGACCACTTCTGCTCACGAAGCACACCTGTCCCCCGTTCTGGGGACCCAGCCTCGGAACAGTGCGCTGACTGACCAGCGGGTACAGGTTTCCTGTACCCCGCCGCGCGTCGTCGTGTTACGTCGAGTGCATGACAGGACAGACCCGTCGTTCTGACGAACGGCACCGAATGACGGACATGAGTGTCGACGTCATCCTCCCGTGCCTCGACGAGGCCGATGCCCTGCCGAAGGTGATCGCACGCCTGCCGGAGGGCTACCGCGCGATCGTGGTGGACAACGGCTCGACCGACGGCTCCGCCGACGTCGCGCGCGCGCACGGCGCCCTCGTCGTCACGGAACCGGTGAAGGGCTTCGGCTCCGCCTGCGCCGCCGGCGTCCGTGCCGCCACGGCGGACTTCGTCGCCTTCTGCGACGCCGACGCGTCGATGGACCCCGCCGAACTGCCGCCGCTCGTCGACCGCGTCGCCAGCGGCCGCGTCGACCTGGCGCTCGGCCGCCGCGTCCCGACCGGCAAGGGCGCTTGGGCGCCGCACGCCCGGTTCGCGAACCGCGTCCTCGCCGTCCTCATGCACCGTGCGACCGGCTACCGGCTGCGCGACCTCGGTCCGATGCGCGTGATGCGTCGTGAGGACCTCGTCTCCCTCGACCTGCAGGACCGCCGCAGCGGCTACCCGCTCGAGATGGTCCTGGCCGCGCACGCGGCCGGCTGGCGCGTCGACGAGTCCGACATCGGCTACGCGCAGCGCATCGGCGACAGCAAGGTGACCGGCACGCTCCGCGGCACGGTCAACGCGGTCCGCGACATGACCCGCCTGTTGCGTGCGTACCGCCGGGAGGCCCGTGTCCGGGTCGTCGCACCGGCGTCCGTCCGTCACGTGGCCGGCTCCACCGCCGCGACCGGTTCCGCGGCACGGCCCGACTCCGCACCCGTCACCGCCTCGGCCGAGGGGACGCGCGCATGACCGCCGGCATCACCGTGGCCGTGGTCGCGAAGGAGTGCCTGCCCGGCAAGGTGAAGACCCGGCTGACCCCGGCACTCTCCCCCGAGGGTGCCGCACGTGTCGCGTCCGCGAGCCTCGCCGACACCCTGTCGACCGTCCGCGCCCTGCCCGCCGAGCGCTGCGTCCTGTTCTTCGACGGCGACGTCGTGCCTGAGTCGGCCGACGGCTTCGACGTCCTCCACCAGCCCGGCGGCGGTCTCGACGAGCGCCTCGGCTTCCTGTTCGACGCGATCGACGGCCCGTTGCTGCTCGTCGGCATGGACACCCCGCAGGTGTCGGCCGACGACCTGGCCCCGGTGTTCGACCAGCCGGAACGCGGCGCCTGGTTCGGCCCCGCCGAGGACGGCGGCTTCTGGTCGCTCTACCTGCACGACCCGACCGGTGACCTGCTGCGCGGCGTCCCGATGTCCCAGGACGACACCGGCGCGGTCCAGCTCGCACGCCTCACCGACGCCGGCCTCGACGTCGGGATCCTCGGCGAACTCCTCGACGTGGACACCGTGCCCGACGCGGAGCGCGTCGCCGAGATCGCGCCGGAGTCCGGCTTCACCCAGGCACTCCGTGCCGAGACCGTGGGGAGTCTGTAGATGACCATGCACGCACCCGTCTCCTTCGGCGCCGGCGGTGGCGAGCCGTACGCCAGGGCCTTGCGCTCGGACGGCAGCCTCCGCCTGACCGACCCGGACCGACCGGACGTCGTGACGACGATGGACGTCAGTCGCTGGAGCGCCGCGGCCGACCGCGTCGACCGCTCGCTGCTCGACGACGCCGACGGCCCCGTGATCGACATCGGCTGCGGCCCCGGTCGGATGCTCGTGGCCGCCCGCGCCCTCGGCATCCCGGCGCTCGGCGTCGACGTCTCGGCCGAGGCCGTCGCCATCGCGCAACGGTCCGGCGGCACGGCCGTCCAGGGATCGGTGTTCGACGCGGTCCCCGACGAGGGCCACTGGGACACCGCCCTGGTCATCGACGGCAACATCGGCATCGGCGGCGACCCCGCCGCACTGCTGGAACGCTGTCGCGAGATCGTCCGCACCGGCGGCCGGGTCATCGTCGAGACGAACCCCGACCCCCTCGCCGACCGCGTGTACACCGCCCGCGTGGTGGACACCGACGGCCACGAGAGCGCCGGGTTCCCCTGGGCCGAGGTCGGGCTCGACGCGCTGCACCGGTACGCGGCGGACGCGGGCCTCATGGCGAGGCAGAGCTGGACGGTCGCGGGCCGGAGCTTCTGCGAGCTCTTGGCCTGATCGCGCACGTTCGTGCACTTGTTTTGCATGATGCAAGACAGTCACGTACGGTGGTGTCTCCAGCCGACGGCGTCAGGGTCGTCGGACCGGCGATCCTCGATGCCGCCACCACATCGAGGAGACCACCATGACGAACAGCACCTTCCCGTTCGGCGGCACCTTCGTGTCCGGGCTCGGCGGACGTGACGAGCGCGGGACCTTCACCGGCAGCCGCGCCACCGACTCGGTCGGCACCTACACGGGCGCGCCGATCACCGGGCGCCTCGGGCGCTTCACCGACACGCAGCGATCGCGTCCCGGCACCTGGACCGCGTCGACCCGCACCGCCACGGGCTCGTTCCGGACGGCGACGGGCTCGTTCCGCACCGCCTGACCCCCACCGGCGGACACGGCCCGGTCCGCGCTCTGCGGCCCGGGCTGTGCGCCGGCCGGACGTCTCCGGGTGCGCGATGCCAGGATGGACGCATGAACGACCGCGCCGGCACCCCCGCGACCGCAGACGACCTCGTCGACATCGACGCGCTCGTCGCCGCCTACTACGACCGTGTGCCCGATGTCTCCGTCGCCGAGCAGCAGGTCGTGTTCGGGACCTCCGGACACCGCGGCTCCTCACTCGACTCCGCCTTCAACGACACCCACATCGCCGCGATCACGCAGGCGATCGTCGAGTACCGGCAGTCGCAGGGCACCGACGGCCCGCTCTTCATCGGGCGCGACACCCACGCGCTGTCCGGCCCCGCCGAGCGCACCGCGCTCGAGGTCCTCGCCGCCAACGGCGTGCACGTGCTGGCCGACAGCGACAACGGCTACGTGCCGACCCCCGCGTTGAGCCACGCGATCATCCGCTACAACCGCGCCGGCAACCCCGACACCGCGGACGGCATCGTCATCACGCCGAGCCACAACCCGCCCCGCGACGGCGGCTTCAAGTACAACCCGCCGCACGGCGGACCGGCCGACAGCGACGCCACGAGCTGGATCGCGAACCGAGCGAACGCGATCATCGAGGGCGGCAACGCCGAGGTGCAGCGCACCGAGCACGCCACCCCCGACCGCTACGACTTCCTGCACACCTACGTCGCCGACCTCGAGAACATCATCGACATCGCCGCGATCAAGCGCGCCGGGGTGAAGATCGGTGCCGACCCGCTCGGCGGCGCCTCGCTCCCCTACTGGAACCTCATCCGCGACCACTACGGCCTCGACCTGACCGTCGTGAACCCGGACGTCGACCCGACCTGGTCGTTCATGACGCTCGACTGGGACGGCAAGATCCGGATGGACCCGTCGAGCCCGTCGGCGATGGCCTCGGTCCTGGCGCACAAGGACGAGTTCGACGTCCTGACCGGCAACGACGCCGATTCCGACCGGCACGGCATCGTCACGCCCGACGGCGGCCTGATGAACCCGAACCACTACCTCGCCGTCGCTATCGAGTACCTCTACGCACACCGTCCGGCCTGGCGCGACGACGCCGCCATCGGCAAGACCCTGGTGTCGTCGAGCATCATCGACCGCGTCGCGGAGTCGCTCGGCCGCCGCCTGTGGGAGGTCCCGGTCGGCTTCAAGTGGTTCGTGCCCGGCCTGATCGACGGTTCCGTCGCCTTCGGTGGCGAGGAGTCCGCGGGGGCGTCGTTCCTGCGCACCGACGGCACCGCGTGGACGACCGACAAGGACGGCATCATCCTGGCGCTCCTGGCGTCCGAGATCGTCGCCGTCACCGGCAAGACCCCCTCGCAGCTGTACGCCGAACTGACCGAGCGCTTCGGCGACCCGGTCTACCAGCGCGTCGACGCCGCCGCCACGAAGGAGCAGAAGGCCCGCCTGTCGAAGCTCGACGGCGAGGCCATCACGGCGGAGACCCTGGCCGGCGACCCGATCACGGCCAAGCTGTCGAAGGCCCCCGGCAACGACGCTGCCGTCGGCGGCGTCAAGGTCGTGACGGACAAGGCGTGGTTCGCCGCACGGCCGTCCGGCACCGAGGACGTCTACAAGATCTACGCCGAGAGCTTCGTCGGGCAGGAGCACCTGGAGCAGGTGCAGCGCGAGGCCAAGGAGATCGTGGACGCCGCGCTCGGCGCCTAGTCGGTCACCCGCAGGACCCGCACTGGCGGCGGCCGAGGATCAGTCCTCGGCCGCCGCCAGTGCCAGTTCGCAGAACATCGCGTCCGCCCACGAGAACCACGGGCGCGAGAACCGCGTCGGGTCCTCGACGTCGAACGACTCGTGCATGTCGCCGGTCCCGCCGTCGGTCGCCACGAGCACGTCGAGCAGCTCCCGACGGCGCGACGGCGACCCGGACACGAGGCCCTCGACCGCGAGGGCGATCGGCCACACCCGCTGCGGCAACGTGTGCGGGCTGCCGACACCGGCGGCCGCGGTGCCGCTGAACCAGTACGGGTTCGCCGGCGACAGCACGAAGTCCCGCGTCGCCGCCCACACCGCGTCGTCGAGCACCGACGGCGCGGACAGGGGCAGCGACAGCAGCGACGGCGTGTTCGCGTCGTCCATGAGCAGCACGCCGCCCAGGCCGTCGACCTCGTAGGCGTAGACGTCCGCACCCGCCGGCCCGGCGACGATGCCGTGCTTCCGGACGCCGTCCAGGATGCTCGCGCGCAGCACGTCGGCGTCGTCCGCCAGCCCCGTGTCGGACCAGACCTCGCGGGCGATCGCGGCGACGGCGAGCAACGCCTCGGCGGCGAACAGGTTCGCGGGCACGTTGAAGCCGTACGTGCAGGCGTCGTCCGACGGGCGGAACCCGCACCACGTCATGCCCGTCACGGCGACCGGGGTGCCGCGGCCGTCACGCGCCAGGGTCTCGGTCGGGATCGCCCCGTCGCGCACGAACCGGTACGCCGAGGCGTCGTGGTCCTGCTCGGCCCGCCACTGCGCCACGATGGTGCGGAACACCCGGTGCGCCCGTTCGTCGAGCACCGCCGTGGAGCCGGTCGCCCGCCACAGCGCGTGCGCGAACGTCACCGGGTAGGCCAGGCTGTCCACCTCGTACTTCTGCTCCCACACCAGCGGGTCGGCGTTCAGGTCGTCCGGGTCGTAGTGCGCGCCGTTCGGCTCGCGGTTGAACGAGTTCGCGTACGGGTCGTGCTCGATCAGCCGGAGCTGCCGCCGCACTACCGCCCAGAGCAGGTCCGCGAGCGCCGGGTCGTCCGGCGCGAACCGCAGGTACGGCGTCATCTGCGTCGTCGAGTCGCGGAGCCACATCGCCGGGATGTCCCCCGTGATGACGAAGGCGCCGTCGTCGTCGAGCGAGATCGTGTCCCGCAGCGTCCGGACGAGCGCGCGCTCCACCCGCTCCCCGACCTCGGTGCCGACCGCGGCGCGGACCCGGTCGGCGGCCGCCACCAGCGTCGGCGTGATCTCCTCGAGCTGCGTCCGCGTCACGACACCCATCGCACTGACTCCTGTCCGTCGGTGACGCGGACGGTCCGCGTCGACCCGGGTGGATCGAGCACGTCGTCCGTCCAGCAGTCGAGTTCGAGCGGCCGTGCACCGAGCCGGAGACCAGCGTCCCACGTGCCGAGCGCATCGAGTCCGAGCGTGTACGCGGTGTCGACGGTCCCGCCAGCGGGCACGTCGACCGTCACCAGGGCGAGCAGTCGCCGTCGCCGCGGTCGGACACCGGTCTCCCGCCGCCGCCCCCACAGGGGCACCGACACCCGACGGGGCGCGTCCGACCTGTTGCGCACCGTCACCGGGACGGTCACCGTCCCCCCGGCCAGGAGGCGCACGGCAGTCACCGCGTCGCTCCCCTCCGCCAAGCGGACGTCCACCCCGTCGCCCGGCCCGGGTGCACCGGTCGCGGTCGAGCGGCTGGCCACGTCGACGTAGCCGCGTGCCGTCTCGAGCCGCTCGTCGTGCGCCACCGGAAGGACACCGTCGGCGCCGGGCCAGGTCGCGGGGAGCCGCCCCTCGGCCGGGGCGCCGAACAGCACGTCCGCGACGGCACGACCGCCGGAAGGCCCCGGGAACGGCACGACCAGCACACCGTCGGCCAGCGCGAGCACCTCGGTCAGGACCCGCGGGCGACCGTCGACGACGACCGCGACGACCGGCAGACCGCTCTCGCGGGCGGCGCGGAGCACGTCGAGCTGCGCCTCGGGCACGGCGATCGAGGCCAGGTCGACCCCCTCGCCGTTCGTGGTGTCCGGTGCAGGACCACTGACGGCGCCGTTGTCCTCGAAGCCGTCGTCGTACGCGCGACGGCTCGAGCCACCGAGCACCACCACGGCCAGGTCGGCGCCGAGGAGCGCGGTGCGGACCGCGAGGAGCCCGTCGGGGCCCGGCAGGGGCTGTCGGAGCCCGCTGCCCCGGGCGGTGCGGATGCGGGCGGGGCCGAGCCGGGCCTCCAGGGCGGAGCGGACGGTGGACGCACCGGGGTCGACGGGCGGCCTCGGGGGTGCGTAGTCGCCGAGGAGCGCGTCGACGTCGTCGGCGTTCGGGCCGACCACGGCGACGACGGCGTCGTGTGCGATCACGGGCAGCGCTCCGCCCAGGGCGACCACGGCGCGGCCGGCGGCACGCTCGGCGAGCGCGACGGTCGTGCGCTCGAGTGCCTCGGCGGGCGGCACGGGTCCCGGTGTCGGGACCAGTGCCGGTGCCGGTTCCGGTGTGCCGAGCAGGCCGACGCGGCGCTTGAGGGCGAGCACGCGGTCGACCGCACGGTCGAGGTCTTCGGTGCTGACCAAGCCGCGGTCCAGCGCCTCGTCGAGGTGCGTGTACGCCTCGTCCCACAGGCTCAGGTCGACCCCGGCACGCAGGGCGAGCGCAGCCGCCGAGGCCGGGTCGGGGGTGACGTCGCGCAGCCGGTCGACGGCGGTCCCGTCGGCCATGACGAGCCCGTCCCAGCCCCAGGCGTCGCGGATCGTGGTCGTGAGCAGGTCGCGGTTGCCGCAGCACGGCACCCCGTCGACGTCGTTGTAGGCCGCCATGAACCCGGCGACGTGTTCGCGTGCGGCGGCGAGCGCCGGCGGCAGGTGCACCTCGGCGAGTTCGCGACGACCGATCGGAGCGCCGGAGCCGTTGCGACCGCCGATGCCGGCGCCCTGCCCCGCCAGGTGCTTCGCGACGACGGCGACGTGCCGGCCGTCGATGGGGCCGGGGCCGCCACCCTGCATGCCGCGCACGGTGGCGGCGACCATGATCGCGGCGAGCGCGGCGTCCTCCGACCAGCACTCCTCGCTCCGGCCCCACCGGGGGTCGCGCAGGACGTCGAGCCCGGAGACGAGGGCGACGTGGGTGCCGCGGGCCCGGACCTCGGCGGCGACCGCGGCGGCCAGCTCCTCGACGAGCTGCTCGTCCATGGCGGCGCCGAGCGCGAGGTTCACCGGCACCGTCGTGCCGCCGAGGGCCTGCAGCCCGTGCGGGACCTCCTCGACGAAGAGCGTGGGGACACCACCGTCGCTGTGCGCGACGACGTGGTCCTGCACGGCGGCGTAGGCCTCGGCGGAACGCTCGGGCGGGATGCCGTTGCCCCAGTGCACGCCGGACCAGGGGTCGGCACGGAGCACGCCGTAGACCGCGCCGATGCCACCCCACCGGTCGACCTCGGCGCGCAGGACGTCGGTGATCCGCGGCCGGCCGTCGACCCAGCGGACGGCCTCCCAGCCCTTCAGACGCTGGTTGAGCTGGCCGATGCGGGCGCGGACGTCGAGGTTGCTCGCGGTCGGCTGGCTCGTCGGGTGCGCGGTCATCCCTTGATCGCTCCGGACACCAGGGCGCGCTGCATCTGGCGCTGCAGGATCGAGTAGACGAGGTACACCGGCAGCAGCGTGAACAGGGTGCCGGCCATGAGCATCCCGTAGTCGGTGCCGGCGTCGACCTTCAGCGTCGGGAGCGCCACCTGGATCGTCCGCTGCGCGGTGTCCGGCCCGATGAGCACCAAGGCGTACAGGTACTCGTTCCAGAACGACAGGAAGTTCAGCAGCAGCACGGTGGCGATGCCCGGGATGCAGATCGGCAGGTACACCTGGCGCATCACCTGCCACGCCGAGGCACCGTCCATCGACGCGGCCTCCTCCAGCTCGCGCGGGATCGTCCGCATGAACTGGGTCAGGATCACGACGGCCAGGGGCATCGCGGTCGCGGGCAACAGGAGCACGAGGAACGTCCGGGTGTGGAAGAGCCCCATGCCCGCGGCGAGGAGGAACGTCGGGAACAGCGCCGCGAACGACGGGATGAGGAACCCGAGCGAGAACAGCCCCTCGACGATCCGTCCCGCGCGACCGGTGGCCCGGGCGAGGGCGAACGACGCCGGCAGTGCGAGCACGAGCGTCAGCACCAGGGCCGCCACCGTCGTGATCGCCGAGTTCGCGATCGCCGGTCCGAGCGAGGCCTGGCGGATCGCCTCGGTGAAGTTCGACAGGTCCCACGACGCCGGCAGCGCCAGTGGGGACTCGAAGATGCCGTCGTTGTCCTTGAACGACGACACCACGAAGTAGTAGAAGGGCAGGATCAGCAGGGCGGCGTAGATCCACGCCACGGTGCCGCTCGTGATGGAGCCGATCCGGTCTCGCAGCCGGATGCCGGCGGTGGGCTTCGCCATGGTGGTCTCCCGAGGTCTGTCGGTCAGGGGCGTCAAGGTCAGTGGGTCTTGCGCAGGACGCGGCGGATGACGAACATCCCGGCGAGTCCGAGCACGAACAGGACGACGCCGACCGCCTGGCTGTAGCCGAGGTCGGTGTCGACGAAGGCCTTCTGGTACACGAGGTACGACAGCGTCGTGGTCGCGGTGCCCGGGCCACCCTGGGTCAGCAGGAGCACGTTCTGCGCCGAGCTGAAGAGCATCGACAGGAACTGCAGCATCGCGACGACCCCGATGAAGTCCCGCGCGATCGGCCAGTACACGCCCCACGCCAACCGCCACGACCCCGCGCCGTCCATGCGGGCGGCCTGCACGACCTCGGTGTCGACGCCGTCGAGCCGGCTCGCGATGAGCACCGCCGAGTACCCGATGCCGGCCCACAGGTCGACGACGATGAGCGCTCCGAGCGCCGTCGCGGGGTCGGCCAGCCAGGCCTTGCCGCCGATGCCGAGGGTCGCGAGCACCCCGTTGACCAGGCCGTCGGGGTTCAGCATCGCGTAGAACATCATCGCCGTGGCCGGTGCGGAGATGAGCGCCGGGATGAAGAGCAGGTAGCGCAGCACCTTGTGCCCGCGGGGCTTCTGCACGACGTGGAAGGCGAGCAGGAACGCCAGCACGATCATGATCGGCAGGCCGACGACGATCTGGACCGTGCTGTTCCGGACCGCGGCCCAGAAGGTCTCGTCGGAGAACAGCACCCGGAAGTTGTCGAGCCCCGCGAAGGTCGGCGAGACGAGCATGCCGGGCCAGCTCAGGAAGGCGATCACGATCATGGCCACGACCGGGCCGATCATGAACAGGCCGTACCAGACGAGCGCCGGGATCGCGAAGGTCGGGAAGCTGCCGCGACCGGTGCCGACCGCGCGGGATCCGCGGCGGACGGGCCCGGGCGGGTTGGACGCCGACCGGACGGGTGGTTCCTCGACGAGCACTGCCATGGGGAGCTCCTTCTCGCAGGGTCGGGTGGGTCAGGCGGCCGTGTAGGCGCGCTCGAAGAGGTCGATGATGCGCTCGGCCGAGGTGCCCGAGCCGTAGGCCAGGCTGGTCGCGCGGATCATCGGCTCGTACGCCGAGTCGGGCACGAGCAGGTCGGGCAGCATCACCGGTGTGACCTGGTCGTCGGTGAGCTTCGACGCCTGGGCGACGAGCGGGAAGTCGCGGCTGACGGTGTCGGTGATCCGGCTCATGTCCCGGCCGGAGTCGAGGATGAACTCGCTCGTCACCGCCGACGAGTACAGGTACTGCACGAACGGCTTGACGAGGTCGAGCTTCGCCCGGCCGTTCTCGCTGATCCAGATGCCGTGGCCGTTGTAGCTCTTGATGACGCTCGGGCGCGCGATGGCGGCGTCCTTCGACGGCACCGGCCACCCACCGACGGTGACCTCCTTCGCGCGCTCCTTCGACACCAGCGCGAGGGCGGAGGACATCGCGGGGACGATGGCGGCCTTGCGGGTGGTGAACTGCGTCAGTTCGGAGTCCGAGGTGAAGCCCTGCACCGAGTCGACGAAGACCCCGGCATCGCGGAGCTCGACGAAGTGCTCGACGCCGCGGACGGCACCGGCGCTCTCCGAGATCCTGCCCGTGGAGAAGACCTCCGCCGCTTCGTCCTGCGACACGAACCCCTGGATGACCTGCATGAGGAGCTTCTGTCCGCTCCAGTCCGACCCGCCGACGGTGACCGGCCCGATGCCGGCGGAGCGCAGGCGGTCGGCGGCGGCGATGAGTGCGTCCGAGGTCGTCGGGATCTCGCTCACGCCGGCTTCCTCGAGCAGCGCCGTGTTGTACGACACCGGCCAGTTCGTCCGCGTGAACGGGAAGGCCCGGAGTCGACCCTGGTCGTCGGTCCACTCCTCGAGCGCCTCGGGGATGATCTTGTCGCGCAGGTCCCACTCGTCGAGGTACCGGGAGACGTCGATCGTGGCGTCCTCGCCCGTCCAGGACAGCGTGCGCCCGACCATGTTCACGATCGCGACGTCGGCTTCCTTGCCGGCGAGCGAACTCGTCTCGAAGACGATCGGCAGGTCCGACCCGTTCGAGAGCAGGGCCACCTTGCGGTCCGTGCGACGACGGTAGGCGGCGACGACGTCCGTGAACGTCTGCGCGCCGGCGACCGCGCCGCTGAGCTGGGTGTGCACGCTCAGCGTGCCCGGGCCGCTCGAGGCCGGGGTGAGCGCGCTGCACCCGGCCAGGATCGGCGCGAGGATGCCGGCGCCGAGCCCGGCTCCGATGAGGGTGCGCCTACTGATGCCGTCCGTCACGGTGCCTCCCTGGCAGTGGATGGTGGAGCGGTCGCGATGCGTTTTGGTACAGCGGTGTACTTCAGGTGACGAGCAACGTATACCGCTTTACACGAGGTGGTCAAGCCTCTACGCTCGACGGCATGAGCGACACCACCGCCGGAGCCGTCGACCGCCGCCGCGTGACCATCGCGCAGGTCGCCAAGCGCGCCGGCGTCTCGACCTCGGCGGTCTCGCACGTGTTCAACGGCCGGCCGAACGTCTCCGCCGCCACCGCGGCCCGCATCCGCAGGGCCGCCGACGACCTGAACTGGCGGCCGAACCTGGCGAGCCGCAAGCTCTCCGGCAACGCGGGGCACAGCCTCGGGCTGGTCCTCGCCCGCTCGCGCGACACCTTCCAGCGCGACCCGTTCACGATGCGGCTGATCGCCGGCCTGACCGAGCCCCTCGCCGCGATCGGGTGGTCACTGTCCGTCACGCTCGTGCAGGCCGACGACGAAGCCGCCGTCTACCGCCAGTGGTGGACCGAGCAGCGGGTCGACGGCTTCCTGCTCGTCGACGTCCGCACCGACGACCCCCGCATCCCGATGCTGCAGCACCTGGCGGCGCCGGCCGTCATGCTCGGCGCGCCGATCCCCGGCAGCACCGTCCCGGCGGTCACGGTGGGCGACGCCGACGCGACCGAGTCCCTGCTCGACCACCTCGGTTCGCTCGGGCACCGCCGGATCGCCCGCGTCGGGGACGGCCCGGCGCTCGCCCACACCGGCGCCCGCGACGCCCGCTTCACCGCCGCGGCCGCACGTCGGGGGGTGGACGCGCTCGTGCTCGGGTGGCGCGCCGACGCCGAGGACCCGGTGGCCGACCTGCTCGCCCGCCTCGACCGCGCCACCGCGATCGTCCTGGACGGCGAGGCGATCGCGGCAGAGGTGATCGCGCACGCCCCCGAGCTCGGCGTCCGCGTGCCCGAGGACCTGTCCGTCGTCGCGTGGGAGGACTCGTGGGTCTCGTCGATCGTGCGTCCGTCGCTGACCGCCCTCGACGCCCCCGTCGAGGAGTCCGCCCGCACCGCGGTGGCCCTGGTCGAACGCCTCGTCCGTGGCGACGAGGTCGACGATGCCGAGGTCGGCGGGCGCGCCCTGCACGTCCGCGGCTCGACCGGCCCCGCGCCCACCACCGCCGCCACCGCTCCCTGACCGAAGGAGACCGATGACCACCGCCACGCGCTTCGGCGTGAACTACGTGCCCTCGACCGACTGGATGTTCCAGTGGCAGTCGGTCGAGGAATCAGCGATCCGCCGTGACCTCGAGGCGATCGCCGCCCTCGGCCTCGACCACGTCCGGCTGTTCCCGCTGTGGCCGACGCTGCAGCCGAACCGCACGCTCATCCGACGACGGGCCCTCGACGACGTGGCGCTGGTGGTCGACATCGCCGCCGAGTTCGGGCTGGACGCCAGCGTCGACGTCGTCCAGGGGCACATGTCCGGGTTCGACTTCATCCCGGCGTGGCTCGTGAACTGGCACGACGGCAACATGTTCACCGACCAGCCGGCGATCGACGCGCAGGCCGCCCTGGTCGCCGCCGTGTACGACGCCGTGCGCGACCGCCCGAACTTCACCGGCTTGACCCTGGGCAACGAGCTCAACCAGTTCCAGCCGCCGAACCCCGCCGCGATGCCGGCCGACACCGCGCAGGTGACGCACTGGCTCGAGTCCCTGCTCGGAGCGCCTCGCGACAAGGACCCGCGGCACGTCGTCACGCACTCCGAGAACGACCACCTCTGGTACCGCGACGGCCACCCGTTCGTGCCGGCGCACGCCAGCCGACTCGGTGACGTCACGACGGTGCACTCCTGGATCTTCAACGGCGTGGCCGGTCGGTACGGCGCACTCTCCGACGAGTCCGTGCGGCACGCCGAGTGGATGATCGAGCTGGCCCGCGCCTTCGCCACCGACCTCGACCGACCGGTCTGGCTGCAGGAGGTCGGGGCCCCCGACCGGCACCTCGCCGAGTCCGAGATGCCGGAGTTCCTCGAGCGCACCGTCGCCGCGGCCCTGACCACCGAGCGCCTGCACGCGGTCACGTGGTGGTGCTCGCACGACGTCTCCCGCGACCTCGGCGACTTCAAGGACCTGGAGTACTCGCTCGGCCTGCTCGACGTCGACAACCGCGTGAAGCCGCTCGGTCGTCGCTACGCCGAGGTCGTCGCCGATGCCCGGCGCTCCGCTCCGGCCCCGACCCCGCGGACGAGTGCCGTCGTGGTCGACGTCGACGAGGCCGACCTGCCGCTCCGTCGGACGGACCTGGCGCCGGGCGGCCCGGTGTTCGAGCACTGGCACCGACTGCGCGCCGCCGGCGAGGCCGTGACCGTCGTGACGAGCCGGACCGCAGCCGAGCCGGCCGCGCTGGCGGCACGGGGTGTGACCCGGGTCGTGGAGACCGCAGCGGTCTGACGGGGCCGAGCCGGGCCTCCCGGCCCTGACCGCGTTCGTCACCGAGCCCGCGATCCGGGCGTACCGTGACTGCCGATCCACACAGGAAGCCGCTCCTGAGCGACCGACCACTTGCGGCAGATGTAACTTTGCAGGCAGCGCAAAAATCGTTTCGCCAGCGCATCGGTACCGGGAGACCCTGCTCATGACCCAGACGGCGACCGCCCCCGCGGCCCCCACCACGGCGTCCAACGTCGTGATGAACCACCGACAGATCCTGTTGGTGATCTACGGCCTGATGGCCGGCATGTTCCTCGGAGCCCTCGACCAGACGATCGTCGGCACCGCGATCCGCACCATCGGTGACGACCTGCACGGCCTCGACCAGCAGGCCTGGGTCACCACCGGGTACCTGATCGCCTCGACCGTGACGACGCCGATCTACGGCAAGCTCTCCGACATCTTCGGTCGGCGGCCGCTGTTCATCACGGCGATCGGCATCTTCATCCTCGGCTCGTTCGCGGCGTCGTTCTCGACCTCGATGCTCATGCTCGCCGGGTTCCGCGCGCTGCAGGGCCTCGGCGCCGGTGGTCTGATGTCCCTGCCGCTGGCGATCATGGGCGACATGCTCGCGCCTCGCGAGCGGGCGAAGTACCAGGGCTACTTCCTGGCCGTCTTCGGCATCTCGTCGGTGATCGGCCCGCTCGTCGGCGGTGTCTTCGCCGGCGCGAGCGAGCTGCTGTTCATCTCCGGTTGGCGCTGGGTGTTCCTGATCAACGTGCCGATCGGCGTCATCGCGCTGTTCATGGTGCTGACGTTCCTGCACCTGCCGAAGTTCGGCGACCGCGGCAAGCCCCGCATCGACTGGTGGGGCGCCACGCTCGTCATCGTCACCCTCGTACCGCTGCTGCTCATCGCCGAGCAGGGCCGCGAGTGGGGCTGGAGCTCCCCCGGCGCCTTCGCCTGCTACGGCATCGGTGCTGCCGGGCTGATCGCGTTCATCATCGTCGAACGGGCGATGGGCAGCGACGCGATCCTCCCGATGAAGCTGTTCGGTTCGCGGGTGTTCTCGATGTCCGCGATCCTGTCCGTGCTCGTCGGCTTCGGGATGTTCGGCGCGATGCTGACGATCCCGCTGTACCTGCAGATCGTGAAGGGCGTCACCCCGACCGAGTCCGGGTTCGCGATGCTCCCGATGGTGCTCGGCCTGATGATCTCGTCGATCGCCTCGGGTCAGATCATCTCGCGGACCGGCAACTACCAGGTCTTCCCGATCACCGGCACGGCCTTCACCGCGCTCGGCTTCACGGTGCTGACCTTCCTGACCGCCGACCGTCCCCTCTGGTTCCTGATGCTCGGCATGTTCGGCATCGGCCTCGGGCTCGGACAGCTCATGCAGACGCTGACCCTCGCGGCGCAGAACTCGGTGTCCCCGCGGGACATCGGCGTCGCGACCAGCGCCGCGACGTTCTTCCGGCAGATCGGCGGCACCATGGGCACCGCCGTGCTGCTGTCGGTCCTGTTCACCCTGATGCCGACGAACATCACCGCGGCGATGCAGAACGAGACCGACCTGAAGAGCGCGTTGAACGCCGCGCTCACGCCGTCGGTGGCGAACGCGTCCGAGAACAAGGGCGTGATGGACCAGATCTGGACGAAGATCGTCGATCCCGTGCAGAAGAACGTGCAGGACGGCCTGAACAAGGGCGCCGTGCAGGCGAAGGAAGCCGCCGACGCCGCCGTCACGAAGCAGGTCACGGCCGCCGTGCAGCAGCAGGTCACCGCGGGCAAGCTCCCCGCCGCCGCAGCCGACACCGTCATCGCCCAGCAGGTCGACGACGCCAAGCCGGCCGCCGAGCAGCAGGCCCTCGAGACGGCTGCGGCCAAGGCGAACGCGACCGTCGTCGACGGCACGCTGCAGGTGGACTACTCCGACGAGGCCCAGCGCGAGAACGTCGTCGACGAGGTCGCGCCGACGCTCATCAAGCAGCTGAAGAGCGGTGACTCGAGTGCGAGCTCGTCCGGTTCCGCAGCGACGAGCGACACCTCCTTCCTGAACGGCGCGGACAAGCGGCTCACCCGTCCGTTCCTGGTCGGGTTCAGCGACTCGGCCGTCCGCGTGTACTACGTCGGGCTCGCGGTGATCCTGCTCGCGTTCGTGCTGACCTGGTTCTTCCGGGTGCCGCCGCTGCGCAAGACGTCGGCGCTGCAGGAGCAGGCGGACGCCGCACGGACCGCTGACGCCGACGCTGCGGCAGCCGGTGCCGGCGACGGTGCCGGAGACGGTGCCGGCGACGGATCGGGTTCGGCCGCGGTCGCCTCGTCGGACTCGGTGCCGACCTCGCCCGACGTGCCCGCCCAGCCCCGGTCGGCTCGCGCTGCCGGTTCGTCCGACGTGTCGGTGCTGCCGAACGACGTGCTGCCCGATGACGTGCTGCCGAACGACGTCGTCACGGATGACACCCGTGCTCCGCTGCCCGACGCCACGACGCACGGCGCGCACTCGGCGGCTGCGCCGGTCGACGAGCCCCCGACGACGACCGGTGCGATCCGGACCAGGGCCGCCCATGCGGCAGTGGACCCGGACGCTGACGCGGAGCACCCGCACGGGCGGCACTCGGCGGAGTAGTGCGCGGGCGTGCTGGTTTGTCCGCACGCCGGCGCTCGTGATGCGCGCCTGTTCCGACGTTCCACGCGTCGAACGACTCGTGGAACGTCGTGGACGGAGCGGACGCTAGGAGCGCTCTCGCTCGCGCATCTCGACGTAGTCACCGGCAGCGCACGCCGAGGTACCGCTGACCGTGTCGCCCCCGCCGAGGTCGGAGGACTGGAAACCGATGTTCGCCACACCGTCCCCCTTGCCGTCGACACCGCTGTAGGACCCGTCGGCATCCGAGAACCGCTTCGTGTCGAGTCCGCGCTCGCCCCACAGCTTCTCGACCGTTCGGATCCCCTGCTCGACGTCGCCGCGATCGGCACGGGACTTGATGTACGTGTAGTTCACGCCCTCGCCGACGCCGCGCTCGTCCTCGCACGTGCCGAGCCGCGGCCCTTCCTCGACCTGCCACGTCCCGCCGAGCGCGTCGGTCGTGTCGTCGACGAGCTGCTGGATGCTGCGCTTCGCATCCGCCGGCTCCTGGGTCGGTTGGTTCTGCATCTGTCCTCCAGAACAGCCGGCGGTTGCGCCGACGATCGCGATCGTGGTCACGGTGACTGCGATCCACTGCTTCAGAGCGGTCATCGGTGTCGGTTCTCCGTCCGGTCGTCGGGTGTCCAGCATGTCACTCTGCCGGTGTCACTCGGTCGCCGTGCCCGGTCGTCGTCTTCGCCACGTTCCGCAGCGACTCGGTTCCCGGGTCGAGGTAGCCGTTGCCGCTCTCCGTGTGCACGCCGTGGTCCTTCACCGGTTCGAAGCCGTCGGTGCCGTCCGCGCCGAAGGTCTCCGCGCCGAAGCTGGAATTCGTCGGGTCGAGTCGGTAGGGCACGCTGAAGCCCCTGCCGATGTACGCGTACTGGTCGCCCAGCCCGGGGATGCCGACCATCGTGTCCTGCGCCTGTCCCGCGTAGACGTGGTCGGCATGGATGTCCTCCGCCGTCGGGATGGTCTGCGGGATGCCGGCGGAAGCGATCGACGTGAACGAGTCGACGTGGACGCCACGGTGTGGTCCCCAACATCGCCCCCGTGGTGCTCGCGTCCGTCCGTCGACGGCCGAGGCTCCCCGCCACAGCCATAGCCATAGCCATAGCCATAGCCATCGCCATCGCCATCGACGACGAGGGGCGGACGTCCCGGTCCCGGAACCCGCCGTCGTCAGACCGCCGCGACCTCGAACGACGCCCCCGGCAAGCGCTTCCGCATCACGTCGATCGCCGCCGGGTTGTCGTCCACCAGCACGTACCGCCGCCCGAGCGCCGACGCCACCGCGCCGGTCGTCCCGCTGCCGGCGAAGAAGTCGAGCACCCAGTCCCCCTCGCGCGACGACGCCTGCACGATCCGCCGCAGCACGCCCTCGGGCTTCTGCGTCGGGTAGCCCGTCTTCTCCTTGCCGGTCGGCGACACGATCGTGTGCCACCAGACGTCGGTGGGGAGCTTGCCGCGCTCCCGCTTCTCGGGCGTGACGAGCCCGGGTGCCATGTAGGGCTCGCGGTCGACCGCCGACGAGTCGAACCAGTACTTCGACGGGTCCTTCACGTAGACCAGGATCGTGTCGTGCTTGGTCGGCCACCGCGACTTGGACTTGGCGCCGTAGTCGTAGGCCCAGACGATCTCGTTGAGGAACGAGTCGCGGCCGAACAGCGCGTCGAGCAGGACCTTCGCGTAGTGCGACTCGCGGTAGTCGAGGTGCAGGTACAGGGTGCCGTCGGTGGTGAGGAGTCGCCAGGCCTCGAGCAATCGTGGCTCGAGGAACGTCCAGTAGTCCTCGAACCGGTCGTCGAACCGCATCAGGTCGCCGCGGACCCGCTCGTAGGTCCGCCCGTGGAACCCCATCACCGGCCCGTCGGCGCTCGGCACCGCGGACGAAGCGTGCCGCCGCTGGTACCGCCCCGTGTTGAACGGCGGGTCGAGGTACACGACGGTGAACGACCCGTCGGCGAGCGCCGGGGTCACGTCGAGGGCGTCGCCGAGGACGACGCGGTCCGGGCCTCGGTCGTCTCCCGTGTGCACGGGACCATTGTGGCGCAGCCCGCGGCGACTCGGGCTCGCAGCCGGCGCCGCAGCCAGCGGCGACTCGGCCTCGCGGCGTAGCCTCGGCGCATGGCAGCACCCGAGGTCCGCAACGACACCGACAAGCAGCAGTACTCCCTGGTCGAGGACGGCGAGGTCATCGGCCTCGCCGCGTACGAGACCGACGGCGACGAGATCCGCTTCGTGCACACCGAGGTCGATCCCGAGCACCGTGGTGGCGGGCACGCGTCGATCCTCGTGCAGCACGCGCTCGACGACGTGCGCGCGAGCTCGTCACGACGGGTCGTCGCGCAGTGCAGCTACGTCCGCGCGTGGATCGAGCGGCACCCGGACTACCAGGAGCTCACCACCCGCTGACGCGCACGGCGAGCGACCGTCGACCGGTCAGTACGACCGGTCGTGCGTCCCGATGCGCGCTTCGTGCCGGCCGGCGCTCCGCACCGTCGGCACCTTGATGAGCACGCTGCCGCTGAGCAGGTCGTGGTCGTCGTCCGCCGGTGACGGTGCCTCCTTCGGGAGGCGCGACTGCCGTTCGTACTCGGCTTGCGTCTCGTGGCGGGTCGGTGCGAACACCTCGTCCAGCATCCCGCCGATGCCTCCGGATCCGCCGCTGCGTGTGGACTTGTTCGACAGGTCGATCCACCCCACGCGATCGGCGATCCACACCACGACGGCCACGGCGGCCACCGCCCCCAGGAAGATCAACCAGTTCACGCGAGCGACGCTACGTGGACGATCCGGCCACGACATCAGCCGCGCGGGGGATTCTCATGATCCGCACGTGTGGTTCATGAGGTCGAGGCGCACACTCGACAGCAGCGGCGGCCGGGACGTCCCCCCTCAGCTCCGGCCGCCGCGCCACCGTCGATCGGAACGGGCTCACGGCACCCGCTCGAGCCACTCCTTCGTCGCGAACTTCGTCCGCACCAGCTCCTGCGCCTTCTCGCGCTCGGCGTCGGTCACCGCGCCGGGAGTCGCCCCGTACAGCTTCGTGAACGTGCCGACCAGCCGGTCGATGATCTCGGCGCGGGACAGCCCGGTCTGCGAGCGCAGCGGGTCCACCCGCTTCGCGGCCGACGTCGTCCCCTTGTCGCTCATCTTCTCGCGCCCGATCCGCAGGACCTGGACCATCTTCTCGCCGTCCATGTCGTAGCTCATGGTGGCGTGGTGGAGCAGGGAACCGGTTCCGAGGCGCTTCTGCGCGGCGCCTCCGATCTTGCCCTTGGCCGAGGTGATGTCGTTGAGCGGCTGGTAGTACGCGTCGATACCGAGGGACTTCAGCGCCTCGATCACCCACTCGTCCAGGTAAGCGTAGGAGTCCGCGAACGTCATGCCCTGCACCAGGTCGGCGGGGACGTAGAGCGAGTACGAGATGATCGCGCCGGCGTCCATGAACATCGCGCCACCGCCGGAGATCCGCCGGACGACCTCGACGCCGTACTTCTCGGCACCGGCCGGGTCGACCTCGTTCTTCAGCGACTGGAACGACCCGATGACGACCGCGGGCTGGTCCCACTCCCAGATGCGCAGGGTCGGGCCGCGGCGACCGGCGCCGACCTCTTCGGTCAGCACCTGGTCGAGCGCGAGGTGCTCGTTCGGGCTGATCGGGCCCTCGTGGATGATCTGCCAGTCGTAGTCGCGCCAGGTCGAGGCACGGGACAGCGCGCGGCGGACGGCGACCCCGACGGACTCGGGGGTGAAGCCGAGCAGCACGGCGTCGGCGGGGAGCGCGGCGCGGACGGCCGCGGCGATGCCGGCGGCGTCGGTCGTCGCGGGCAGCCCGTTGACGGCCGTGTCGATGAGCGGCAGCGCGTCGTCGGGTTCGAGGAAGAAGTCGCCGGCGAGCCGGAACTCCCGGATGTCCCCGTCGACCACTTCGAGGTCGACGACGACCAGTTTTCCGCCTGGGACCTTGTACTCACCGTGCACGCGTCGAGCCTACGCCCGCGCGGGCAGGTCCTTCTCGAGGTACTCGGACGCCTCACGGACCGTCACCCGTTGGTCGTCGTCGTCGACGTACGTGTACTCGTACTCCTCGATCTCGCCCGTGGGGGCGTACCCCTGCCGTTGGTAGAGCCGCCGTGCATCGGGGTTGTCGAGCGCGACTCCGATCCGCAGCACGCCCCGGTCGGTGGCCAGCGCTTCGGCCGCCGCGATGAGGCGGGTCCCGACGCCCTGACCTCTCCGGTCTGCGTCGACGCGGAGGTTCCGGAGCTCGGGCCGGGCATCAGCGGTCACCTCGCCCGAGCCGACTGGCACCCCGTCGATCCACGCGACCAGGACGGTCTGCTCGCCGCGCGTCTGGGCCGCGAACGCGGGGCGTACGTACTGCCTGCCCGCGGGCTCGCGCCGCTCGACTGCCTCGACCGATGCCAGGTCGAGGACCGCGACGGTCACCTCGTCCACGTCACTCCCGCCGTCATCCGCATCCGTGTGCCGGACGGGAGGCCCGTGCCGGGCCCGCCACGGGCCTCCCGTCCGCACCGTCGCCCGCCCACACCGCGCCCCGTCAGTGCTCTCGTCGTCGCCTCAACGACGCGCCGTCACCCGGTCCAGCCAGGCGACCAGGTCGGCCACGACCTCGTCGCGGTTCGTCTCGTTGTAGACCTCGTGCCGCGCGCCCTCGTACACCTGCACCGTGACGTCGGACAGCCGCCCGCGCCGCCGGTAGGCCTGCGCCAACCGCTCGACCGATCGCGGCCCACCGAGGGCGTCATCGGACCCGACCTGCAGCAGCATCGGCAGGTCGTGCGGGATCCCCCGACGCGGCACCCCGAGCAGCCGGAGGGTGTCGGGCAGGCCGAACAGCCCGATGACGTCGGCCTCGACGGCGAGCGGGTCCACCGACATCGCGTCGATGATCTTCCGGTCGCGGGTGAGCCACTCGTACTTGGTCGGCCCGGAGCCCGCGTGCCGGGCGTTGAGGTCGCCGCTGTTCATCCACCCGGGCAGCCGGTAGGCGGTGGCGGAGAGCACGACGCCGTCGTACGACTCCGACGCGGTGTTCACGATCCGCTGTGCCATCAGGGAACCCCACGAGTGCCCGAGCAGCACCAGCGGGACGCCGGGGGTGTCGGCACGGGCGACCTCCCCCATCTGCTCGACGGCAGCGATCGCGGCGCGCAGTCCGCCGGGTCCGAGCCGTCCGAGCTTGGCGTGGTCGCCGTCCCACTGGCCGAGGCCGGTGCGCCCGTGCCCGCGGTGGTCGTTCGCGTGCACGGTGTACCCGGCGCGGACGAGGTCCTGTGCCAACGGCTCGTACCGCAGCCCGTGCTCGCCGACGCCGTGCGCGATCTGCACGATGCCCTTGGGGCGTGCCGCTCGCCAGGTCGAGTAGACGATCTCGACGCCGTGGGCGTCGGTGAACGAGGCGTCGCCTCGCGCTGCGGAGAAGGTGGGCACGTGAGCATCTTCGCAGAACCGGGCGGCCCGGCACCTGTTCATCCGGCGTTCACGCAGCGGGCTCCGAGCGGGCCTAGCGTCCCTCGCATGGACGTCCTCGTCATCGTCGTGCTCGTGATCGTGGTGGCCCTCGTGTTCGACTTCACGAACGGGTTCCACGACACCGCCAACGCCATGGCCACGTCGGTCGCCACGGGGGCGCTCAAGCCCCGGACCGCCGTGCTCATCTCCGCCGTCCTCAACGTGGTCGGCGCGTTCCTCTCCACCGAGGTCGCCAAGACCGTCTCGCAGGGCATCATCCGCGAGGGCCAGGACGGCGTCCACATCTCCCCCACGATGATCTTCGCCGGGCTGGTGGGCGCGGTCCTCTGGAACCTCGCCACCTGGTACCTCGGGCTGCCGTCGTCGTCGACGCACGCGCTGTTCGGCGGGCTGATCGGCGCATCGATCATCGGCGCCGGGTTGAACTCGGTCGACTGGGCGACGGTGGTGTCGAAGGTCGTCCTGCCGGCACTGGTCTCCCCCGTGATCGCCGGGGTGATCGCGCTGGTGGCGACGTACCTGGCGTACACGCTCACCAAGAACGCGACGACGCACGGTGCGGCGACGGGGTTCCGGCACGGGCAGACCGTCTCGGCGTCGCTGGTGTCGCTGGCGCACGGCACGAACGATGCGCAGAAGACGATGGGTGTGATCACGCTGACGCTCATCGCCGCGAACTACCAGGACGGTGGCACCGGCCCGGCACTCTGGGTGATCCTCGCCTGCGGACTCGCGATCGGCCTCGGCACCTACATGGGTGGCTGGCGCATCATGCAGACGGTCGGCAAGAAGATCTCCGACGTGCAGTCGCCGCAGGGCTTCGCCGCCGAGACGAGCTCGGCGGCGACGATCCTCATCTCGTCGCACCTCGGCTTCGCCCTGTCGACGACGCACGTCACCAGCGGGTCGGTGATCGGGTCCGGGCTCGGCAAGAAGCTCGCCGACGTGCACTGGTCGGTCGTCGGCCGCATCGTCGTCGCGTGGGTGATCACGCTGCCGGCTGCCGCGGTGGTCGGCGGGTTGGCGACCTGGCTCGCCTCGACCTCGGTGATCGGCCTCGTGCTGGTGGCGGTGCTCGCCCTGGCCGGCGGGCTGACCTTCTACGCCCTCGCCAAGCGCAAGCCGATCTCGCACGAGGACATCACGGCCGGATCGACCGAACCCACCGACCAGGCCGAGCCGCAGCCGGCCGGCGCGCAGAACTGAGGGGAACGACCATGGAGATCGACTTCGCCAGCATCGGCACGGTCGCGGGCGTCGGGTTCGTCGCCGCGGTGGGCATCGTGCTGGTCTACACGCTCGGCCTGAGGCTGCTCGGCGCGGGGCAGCCTCTGGACACCGGCGGCGAGCGCACGCAGTACGCCGAGGAGACCCCGCGCTCCGGGCACACGCCGCCGACAGCACTGGCGGGTGCCGTCCTGTGCTTCGCCGTGTGCGTCGCCGCGGTCCTGGCCGGCATCTGGCTCACGATCCCCCAGTTCCACTGACGACCAGGTACGCCCGGAACGACCACCGCCGCGCCGCGCCTGGGATGATCGAACGGTGACGACCCACCACCACCTCGACGCCACGGTCGGCTCCGCCGTCGACGTCTTCTCCGCCGAACCTCGACCGGTCCTGACCGTGGAACCGGGTGACACGGTCACCGTCCGCACCTTGAGCGCAGCGGGCTACACGGAACGCCAACCGGGTCCGGGCCTCGAGGCACCGACCCTCATCGACCCGCGCCGCGGCCACTGCCTGGTCGGGCCGATCGCGGTCGCGGGGGCACGTCCGGAGATGGTCCTGGCCGTGCGCTTCGACGACCTGGTGCCCGACGACTGGGGGTACACGGGCTCGGGCGGCGTCGACACCCCCGTGAACCGGGCGCTCGGCCTGACCGACGCGGCGTCGCGAGGCCCCCTCCTCTGGGACATCGACGTGTCAGCCGGAGTCGCCGTGAACCAGCTCGGGCTCGGCGTTCGGACGGCACCGTTCCTCGGCGTCGTCGGGGTCCCACCAGAGGCCACCGGCGAGCACTCGACGATCCCGCCGCGCACGGTCGGCGGCGGGAACGTCGACTGCCGCGAGCTCGTCGCCGGCTCGACCCTGTACCTGCCCGTCACGGTGCCGGACGCGCTGCTCCACGTCGGGGACGGGCACGCGGCACAGGGCGACGGCGAGTTCTCCGGCACTGCGGTCGAGTGCGGCATGACGACGACGATGACCCTCACGCTGCTCGACGAGGCACCGGTCGAGGGTGTCCACGCCGACACCCCGGCCGGGCGCATCACCTTCGGCTTCGATGCCGACCTCAACGTCGCGACCACGACGGCGCTCGACCGCATGGTCGACTGGATCGTCGAACTGCACGGCATCGGGCGGGCCGAAGCACTCGCCATGGCGAGCGTCGCGGTGAGCATGCGCATCACGCAGGTCGCGAACCGCACGTGGGGCGTGCACGCCTTGCTCCCGCACGACGCGATCCTGACTGACGCGCGGCACTGAAGGACCGACGTTCCTTCCCATCACACCCGCGGTGGGAAGCGGAAACGGGCGTACCTGGTCGAAACTTCCGACCAGGTACGCCCGTTTCGACCAGGTACGCCCGGAACGACCAGGTGCACCGGACCCGTCAGTGCGCGGAGTAGCCGCCGTCGACCAGGTGGTAGCTGCCCGTGATGAACGAGGCCTTGTCGCTCAGCAGGAACAGCACGAGCGCGGCGACCTCCTTGTCGGTGCCGAGGCGCTTCGTGGCGTGCTCCTCCTCCAGCGCCGAGATGGCCTCGGGCGTCATGGCGTTGCGGAGCAGCGGGGTGTCGATGAAGCCCGGGCCGACGGCGTTGGTGCGGACGCCCTGCGCCGAGTACTCGAGCGCGGCGACCTTGGTGAGGCCGGCGAGCGCGTGCTTCGACGCGACGTACGCGGCATTCTGCGCGATGCCGACCGTGCCGAGCACCGACGCCATGTTCACGATCGCACCACCGCCGGCGGCGACCATCGCGGGCAGTTCGTAGCGGAGGCCGTAGAAGACGCCGTCGAGGTCGACCGCACGGACGCGGTCCCAGGCGGCGATGTCGTACTCGCCGATCTTCTGCGGGGCGGCGCCGATGCCGGCGTTGTTCACGGCGAGGTGCAGCGCGCCGTGGGTGTCGACGGCGTACTGGACCATGCGCTCGTTGTCGGCGGCGACGGCGGAGTTGGCCTCGAACGCGCTGGCTGTCCCGCCGGCCTCCGTGATCTCGGCGGCGACGCGGTCAGCAGCGTTCTTCTTGATGTCGGTGACGACGACCGTGGCGCCCGCGGCAGCGAGCTCCTTCGCGACGGACTCGCCGATGCCGCTGCCACCACCGGTGACGATGGCGACCTTGCCCTCGAACTCGGACATGATTCCTTCTCTCTGAACAACACCTGTTGTCCAGAATCACGGTACACCCGAAAACCAGTTCGTTCACTGAACTAATGAGCTAGGCTAACGACCCGTGACCGACGCCACCGACCTCCGCATCGCCGTGAACCGGCTGTCCCGGACGCTGCGCGCGCAGAAGGCCGACACGACCGTCACCGATGCCCAGTTCGCGGCGCTTGCCCGGCTGCACCGGGACGGCGCGATGACCCTGGCCGACCTGAGCCGCCAGGACGGCGTCACCCCGCCCTCGATGACGAAGACCATCGCGGTCCTGGTCGAGCGCGGCCTCGTCTCGAAGGGCGGCCACGACGACGACCGCCGCAAGGTCGTCCTCTGCGCCACCCCCGCCGGAGCCGCGTTCGTCGAGGAGACCCGTCGGCGCCGGGACGACTGGCTCACCCCACGACTGGCCGCACTCACCCCTGTCGAGCGCGCCACCCTCGCCGACGCCACCGAGATCATGAGGAGGCTGGCCCAGCAGTGACCGCCATGTTCCGCTCCCTCGCCGGACGCAACTACCGCATCTGGTTCGCCGGTGCCCTGGTGTCGAACGTCGGCACCTGGATGCAGCGCACCGCCCAGGACTGGATCGTCCTGACCCAGCTCTCCGACAACGACGCCGTCGCGGTGGGCATCACGATGGCGTTGCAGTTCGGCCCGCAGCTGCTGCTCCTCCCCCTGACCGGCCTCGCCGCCGACCGCTTCGACCGCCGCAAGATGCTCATGCTCACGCAGGCGCTGATGGGCCTGTTGGGGCTCGGACTCGGCGTCATGGTCCTCACGCACACCGCGACGCTGCTCGCGCTGTACGGCTTCGCGCTCGCGCTCGGCATCGTCGCCGCGTTCGACACCCCGATCCGCCAGGCGTTCGTCTCCGACGTGGTGCAGGGCGAGAACGTCGCCAACGCGGTGGCGCTCAACTCCGCCTCGTTCAACGCCGCGCGCCTGATCGGTCCCGCGGTCGCCGGCGTGCTCATCGCCGCCATCGGGTCGGGGTGGGTGTTCGTCATCAACGCCGGATCGTTCCTGGCGGTCCTCATCGCCCTGCGGTTCGTCGACCCCGCACAGCTCGCCGAGCGCGTGCACGCCGGCCGCGGCAAGGGGCAGATCGTCGCCGGCTTCCGGTACGTGCGGACCCGGCCGGACATCATCGTCGTGCTCTGCATGATCTTCGTGGTCGGCACGTTCGGCGTGAACTTCCCGATCTTCACCTCGACGATGGCCCGCGTCGAGTTCCACCAGGGCGCCGGCGAGTTCGGCCTGCTCAACTCGGTGATGGCGATCGGGTCGGTGTTCGGCGCCCTGATGTCCGCCCGCCGTGACCAGCCGCGGATGCGCACCCTGGTCCTCGCCGCCGGCGGCTTCGGCCTCGCCTGCACCGCCGCCGCCCTCGCACCCACGTACTGGACCTTCGCGTTCGTCCTGGTCTTCGTCGGACTCGCGGCACTGACCTTCATGACCACCGCGAACGCCCTGGTCCAGACCACCACGAAGCCCGCGATGCGCGGCCGCGTGATGGCGCTCTACATGGCGATCTTCGCCGGCGGCACCCCCATCGGCGCCCCGATAGTCGGCGCCATCGCCGATGCGTGGGGTCCTCGCTGGGCCATCGCGGTCGGCGCAGCGTCCGGCTTCGTCGCACTCGCCATCGCGATCGTCTGGCTCGTCCGGTTCCAGCGCCTGCGACTCCGGTACGACGCGGACACCCGCCTGCACCTCGCGGTCACGCACGCGATCCCGGTGGTGGGCACGCGCGCCTCGCGCGCGGCGCTCCGCCAGGAGCTCGAACGCGACGAGGCGGTCGCGGACCGCTCCAGCGCCGTCTGACCCGTCCACTTCGCGAAAGCGACAGATCTCCGCGACGCGACGGCATCCAGTCCACGAAAGCGTCAGATCTCCGCGAACTGTTCGCGGGTTTCTGTCGCTCTCGCGGGGCGGACGGGAGGCACGGGTCGACGCCGCCACGGGCCTCCCGTCCGTCGCCGGTGCCGCCCACGGCCGCGATCAGTGCGCGGGTTCGGTCACCGCGAAGACGCGCTCGTCGAGCACCGCGGCGACGCGGTCCGCGGCAGCCGCGAGTCGGTGGCCGGCGTCGCCCACGACGCCGAGGACCGAGTCCGCCGGGACGGCCTCGAGCCGGTCGCGCGCGGCGGTGAACGCCGAGACCTCGTCGGCCACGCAGGACGGTGCCACGTCGGCCAGGCACTCGGCGGCCCGTCGGACCGTGAAGCGGAGCGACCGCGGACTGTGCTCGTCCAGCAGCAGGAACGCCGCGGCGTCGTCCGGTACCGGGTGGTGGTCCCGGCCACGCAGGAAGGCCTCGCCCGCGCCGCACGCCCGGAGCGCCGCCGTCCACGAGGTGACCGAGTCCGGTTCGAGCAGCCCCGACGCGAGCAGCCTGGCGGTCGAGGCGACACGGGTCAGGGAGCGGCCGAGGGTGAAGAACTCCCAGACCTCGTCGCGACTGGCGTCCCCCTCGACCACGCCGATGGCGAGGGCGCTCCGTTCCCGTGCCCAACCGAGGAACTCGTGCGCCCGACCCGGAGCGATCTTGCGCGGCATGCGCGAACGGGTCACGTCGAGGCAGTCCCAGAGCTCGCTCGAGACGACCTCGCGAGCCCGACGGGCGTGGTCACGCGCGACGGCGACCGCGGCGGCGATGGACGCCGGCTCGTGCCGGTCCAGCGCGAGTGCGTCGATCGTCGCGGACCGGTCGGTGTCGTTCGCCGGTCCGGCGGTGCCCACGACCGCACGGAGCTCGGCGGCGACGGCCCGGTCGTCCTCGACGGTGCCGGGTTCGCGGCGGGCGACGTAGACGTCGAGCAGGCGGGCGACCACGTCGGTGCGCTCGACCGCGCTCCCCACGTGGAAGACGTTCCCCGCGAGTCGGCTCAGCACGGCTGCTCCTGCATCCCCAGAACCTAACGAGCGGGCGTTGCGGGAGTGTTTCGGAACCGCGTCACGGGTGTTGCGGTGTCCGATGTCCGCGCCCACACCGGGGTCTCGGCTGCGATCACGGCCGCTCGCTAGACAATCTAACTAGAGCGTCTAGCATTGCAGGATGACGTCCGAGGTCCTGACCAGCACTGCGGGGTTCTGGTACGAGGACTCCCCGGTCACCGCCGTCGACGTCCTGAACGCCCTGCGCCGGTACCGCACCGCGGAGAGCGCCGCGCAGCGTCGTGCCCGCGAGGCCCTGGGCATCGGCGAGAACGCACTGCTCGCGCTGCGGATCCTCATCGATGCCGAGCAGGACGGCCGGACCGTCAACGCCAAGGACCTGGCCGAACGGCTCGAGATCACGGCGGCATCGACCTCGGCACTCGTCGAGCGACTCGTCCGGAGCGGCCACGTCGAGCGGCACCAGGACCCGATCGACCGCCGCGGCGTGATCCTCACCGCGACGGGGACCTCGATGCGCCACGCCCTGCGGGTCATCGAGGAGCTCGACGCCCGTGCGCTCGAGGTGACCGAGCACCTGCCGACCGACGAGATGGCGGTGGTGGTGGACTTCCTCGACGAGATGGTCCGCGTGGTCGACGACGTCGACACCGACGCCGGGGGCCGCACAGCTCGTCGCGCGTAGCCTGCTGCCCATGGACCCTCGCGGCACGCACGACCCCGAGGACGACATGCCGTTCGCCGAACTCGACTCCCGGGCCCGCGCCGATGCCGCACTCCGGCGCATCCAGAGCGGGGCCGATCCGACGCGTGAGGCCTTCGACCTGGCGAACACCATGAACGACGAGGCCGTCGGCCGGCTCACGAAGCGGCTCCGCCGGCTCTTCCGCCGCGACTGACGCCGCGTCAGAAGGCGGTGCCGACCGCCGCGATGTCGTCGCCGCCGTGGCCGGCCGCACTGGCGTCGGCGTAGACGCGCCCCAGGGCGTCGAGGAGCGTCGTGGACACCCCGTTCGCCAGCGCGGCATCGGCGATGAGCCCGATGTCCTTCCGCAGACCGTCGAGTGCGAACTGCGCCGGGAACTCCCCCGCGATGATCGACGCACCCTTGGTGTGCGCGTAGGCCGAGTCGCTCGCGCTGCCGTCGATCGCGTCGAGGAACAGCTGCGGGTCGAGCCCGAGCGCCGCTGCGAGGGCGAGCGACTGCCCCGTGGCCGCGGTGATGGACGCGATCCAGGCGTTGGCCGCGAGCTTGAGCGCGGTCCCGTCGCCGACCCGCTCGCCGGCGCGGACGGTCTTCGCACCCATCGCGTCGAGCACGGGGACGACGCGGTCGACGTCGGCAGCGGGGCCCGCCGCCAGCATGGTGAGCTTCCCCTGCTCCGCGGGCGCCTTGGTGCCGAGCATCATCGCCTCGACCAGGGTGATGCCGTACTCCGCTGCGAGCTGCACGACGGTCTCGGTGCCGTCGACACCGATCGTGGACGCCTGCACCCACACGGCGTCGGTCGGCGCGTCACCGGCGGCCTGTTCGAGCACGTCGACCACGGCGTCGGTGTCGAAGAGCGTCAGGAGGACGACCTCGGCATGCTCGACGGCGGCGCTCGGATCCGTGGCGACCGTCGCACCACGCTCACCGAGCGGAGCGGCCTTGTCGGCACTCCGGTTCCAGACCGTGACCTGGTGGCCCTCGCGCAGCAGCGACCCCGCCACGCCGGCACCCATCGCCCCGGTCCCCAACACCGTCACTCGCACGTGCGTCTCCGTCCTGCCGCGGCGCACTGCCCCGGCGCCGCCGACGGTACGCGTCCGTGCTCAGAGCACCCCGCGCGCCTGCAGCCACACGGCAGGGTCGATCGGGACACCGCCCACGACGACCTCGAAGTGCAGGTGCGCACCCGTCGAGACGCCCGTGTTGCCGACTGCGCCGATCGGCTGGCCGACCGCGATCGCCTGACCGGGCTGCACGCCGATCGCTGACAGGTGCCCGTAGCGGGTCTGGACGCCGTCAGCGTGCTGGAGCAGGACCTGGTTGCCGTACCCCCCGAGCACGCCGGCCGAGATGACGGTTCCGGGCATCGTGGCGACGACGGTGGTCCCGATGGGCGCCGAGAAGTCGACCCCCTGGTGGTTCGTCGAGCAGGCCGCACACCCGGCCACCCACCGTGAGCCGAAGCCGCCGGCAGCCGGGACCGCACCGACGGTGGGGCGGGCGACCCCGGCGGCTGCCCCGACGGACGAGGCTCGGACCTGCGCAGCGGCGACACGGCCGACCGAGAAGCCGTCGCGGTCGACGGAGAGCTGGGCGGACCCGTCCGCGACGAACTGCTGCACCGCGGTCGCCGGGGCCCGCGCCGCCGGCTCCGACGCGATCGCGGTCTGCGGGGAGCCGACGGCGACGAAGAGACACGTCACCGCGGCGGTGGCGGTCGCCGGCAGGGTGTGCCGGACGGAACTGCGGAAGAAGGAGGTGGAAGCCGGGGTGACGGGAGGGGACACCGTCACCCCGGCGGCTCTGGGGGCGTCCGGGCGCGTGTCGTGTCGAGCACGGCGGCGCACGGCCGGTTCGGATCGGCGGGTGGTGGAGCGGTTCGCGGCCCGCCGGTCGGCACCGCGCGGGCGCAGCGGGAGGCCGTCGGGGGACGTCGCCATCGCTCGGGGACCGCCCGGCTCAGACGCGGACGACGCCGTCGCGGGCGATCCGGTCGAGTTCGGTCGCGACGGCGTCGACGACCGCTCGGGTGATGGCATCGGCGACCGTCTCGACCAGGACGAGCTGCTCGGGGTGCACGCGGAGCTCGGTGACCACGGACGGGGTGACACGGACGGTGATGTCGTCGATCGCGGCGACGAGGGCCGCTGGCACGAGGGTCGAGTCACCGGCGCGGACGGGCGCGGTCAGCGGCGAGGTCGGCGCAGGGGCCGCAGCTGCTCGTGCCGCGGTTGGGGTCGGGGTCTGGGCAGGGGCGGGCGACTCGGGCTGGTCGTGCCGCTGGGCGATGGAGTCGAAGAGCGGGGTGGAGGACATGCTGCTGACCGTCCGATCTGAGTCGTGGGTTGCGGGCCGTTGTCGGGCGACCCGTCGGGGAACCGTGCCGTGCGGCACGTCCCTCATTCAACCATCGATATTTCAGATGTGCAATAGTGACCGGACGGTTCCTCAGTCGGGGTCGACGGCCGCCGCGGTCGGGTCGTCCGGCTGGAGCACACGCCGGACCCGTTCGACGATCGTTGCGGGCGGGTTGTTGTAGGTGTTCGCCGGCTCCTGCCCGCTGAGCTCCTGGATCGCCGCCATCACCGCATCGGTCGCGTGCCGGCGTGCGCGTCCGGACGACGCCTCACCGAAGGACGACAGGTCGATCGGCTTGCCGAACTCGATCGTCACCTTCGCGAGCTTCGGCAGCTTCGAGCCGACGGGCTGCACGTCCTGCGTGCCCGTGAGCGCCACGGGCACCACGGGGGCGCCGCTCGTCAGGGCCAGCCAGGCCACGCCCGTGCGGCCCTTGTAGATCCGTCCGTCCAGGGACCGGGTGCCCTCCGGGTAGATCGCGAAGGCCTCGCCCTCGTCCAGGCGCGCGAGCCCGAGGTCGAGTGCTTGCTGCGCCGCCGCTCCGGCTCCGCGCTCGACCCCGATCGCACCGATGCCGCCGAAGAACGCCCGGGACACCGCCCCGCGGAACCCCGTCCCGGTGAAGTACTCCTGCTTCGCGAGGAAGGCGACCTTGCGCGGGGCCATCAGCGTGATCGCCGGGGAGTCGATGAAGGAGCGGTGGTTGCTCGCGAGGATGACCGGTCCGCGCTTCGGCACGTTGCGGCGTCCGATGATCTTCGGTCGCCAGAGCATCCGCGCGAGCGGGGTCACCACTGCGCGGCTCAACACGGTGGCGAACTTGGTCGAACCGGGCACCGGGCCTCCTCGTCGTGACGGCGGACTCCCGAGTGTAATCACGCCGGCCGGCGCTCCATGCCCGCTGCGGCATGCATGCTCGGCGGTGGCGTCAGTCGGCCTCGGTCGCCACGACATCGAGCACCGCACGGCCGTACCGCTCGAGCTTCGCGGCACCGACCCCGGAGATCTCGGCGAGCTGGTCGACGTCGGCTGGACGCACCGCCGCGATGCCCCGGAGCGTCGCGTCGTTGAACACGACGTACGCCGGAACGCCCTGCTCGCGCGCCTGCGCGGCACGCCAGACCCGGAGGGCCTCGAACAGTCCGACCGCCTGCTGGGGCATGTCGGTGACCACGGTCCGGCGGGACGACCGGCTCGCCCGAGGTGCCTTCACCGGGTCGCGACGCATCCGGACCTGGACCTTGCCGGTCAGGACCTCGGCGCTCGTCGGGCTGAGGACGACCGTCCCGAAGCCGTCGCCGGACACCGCGGCGTAGCCCTGCGCGAGCAGCTGTCGGGCCACCGCCCGCCACTCGCCGTCGGACAGGTCGGAGCCGATGCCGAAGGTCGCCAGGGACTCGTGCTGCAGCTCCTGGACGCGGGGCGACTGCTTGCCGACCAGGATGTCGACGAGGTGGGCGACGCCGTACCGCTGGCCGCGCTCACGCTCGAGGCGGACGACCGTGGACAGCAGCTTCTGCGCGGGTACGGTGCCGTCCCACGACTCGGGTGGGGCGATGCACGTGTCGCAGTTGCCGCAGGCAGTGGACTCCTGCCCGAAGTACGCGAGCAGTCGCACCCGGCGGCACTCGATCGTCTCGCACAGGCTCAGCATGGCGTCGAGGTGGGCGCTGAGCTGCCGACGGTGCGCGGCGTCGCCCTCGGACTGGTCGATCATCCGTCGTTGCTGCACGACGTCGTTCAGGCCGTACGCCAGCCACGCGGTCGAGGGCAGTCCGTCGCGCCCGGCGCGACCGGTCTCCTGGTAGTACCCCTCGACCGACTTCGGCAGGTCGAGGTGCGCCACGAAGCGGACGTCGGGCTTGTCGATGCCCATGCCGAAGGCGATCGTCGCGACCATGACGATGCCGTCCTCGCGCAGGAAGGTCGACTGGTTGCGCGCACGCACCCGGGCGTCGAGGCCCGCGTGGTACGGCAGCGCCTGGATGCCCTGTTCGGCCAGGGCGGTGGCGGTCCGCTCGACCGATTTGCGCGACAGACAGTAGACGATGCCCGAGTCGCCGCTGTGCTCGGTGCGGATGAAGGTGAGGAGCTGCTGCAGCGCACCGGTCTTCGGTTCGATGCGGTACTGGATGTTCGGGCGGTCGAAGTCGGCGACGAAGTGCGCGGCGTCGTCGAGGCCGAGCCGCGCCGAGATCTCGCGGTGGGTCTGTGGGGTCGCCGTGGCGGTCAGGGCGATCCGGGGCACGGTCGGCCAGCGCTCGTGCAGGATGCTCAGCTCGAGGTAGTCCGGCCGGAAGTCGTGCCCCCACTGGGCGACGCAGTGCGCCTCGTCGATGGCGAACAGCGAGACCCTCGCCCGGTCGAGGAGCGCACGCGTGGACTCGAGCCGGAGCCGCTCGGGTGCGAGGTAGAGCATGTCGACCTCGCCCTGGACGACCGCGCGCTCGACCCGGGCCCGTTCGTCGGGCCCCTGCGTGGAGTTGAGGAAGGCGGCGCGCACCCCGTTCGCCGCGAGGGCGTCGACCTGGTCCTGCATGAGGGCGATGAGCGGCGACACCACGACCCCGACGCCGTCGCGCACGAGCGCGGGCACCTGGTAGCAGAGCGACTTGCCACCACCGGTGGGCATGAGCACGAGGGCGTCGCCGCCGGCGACCACCTGGTCGATGATCGCCGCCTGCTCGCCGCGGAAGTCGTCGTAGCCCCACACGCGGTGCAGGACGTCGAGCGCTGCGGCTCGCGAAGCAGACACGGCAGCGGGCGCGGGCGTGGTGCTCATGCCACGAGCCTACGGGCGACCGGCGACACCCACGGCACTGTCCACAGCGGCTGTGTCCACAGCGCCGGCGCGGGTCGGCGCGACGGCCCAGCCCGTGCTCGCCGGACCGAGCCAGCGCTTGCCACCCGCCCAGACCGGCGGCGTGCCGCGGAACCGCGGCGCCGGGTGTCCGGCGAACGTGCGGTCGAGCTTCCGCCACCACGCCAGGAGTTCGACCATGCCCCAGAACGCGAGCGAGGTGCCGAGGGTGACGAGCCAGCCCTGCCACGTGCCGTTCGCGTCCTGTGACTGCAGGTCCACCCTCGACCACCCGGGCGCCTGCAGCACGAAGATCATGATGTTGTTGAACGCGTGCTGCAGGACGGTGGCCTCGAGCCCCCCGGTCCGGAGCACGATGATCGCCGCGATCAGGCCGAACGAACCGACGTCCAGGATGCCCCAGACGTTGTAGCCGTTCGGGATGTGCAGCACGGCGAAGACGACGGTCGACACCGCGACGGCGATGACCGTGCCGGTGCGTCGCGGGATCCACGACGCGATCGTCTGCATCAGGAAGCCACGGAAGATGAACTCCTCAGCCGCACCCTGGAACGGCACGAGCAGCACGACGAGGACGATCGTGAGCGTGAGGGTGCCGAGCGACACCGTCGACTGACCGATCGCGCCGTGGTTCCACGCGAAGCCGCCGTCGGTCGTGATCATCCCGCCGTCCCAGAACAGGCCGGTCTGCACCACGAACATGACCGCCGCGATGACCAGCGTCGGCAGCAGACACCACGCCGTCCAGGCCCACCGGACCCGGAACCGCGTCGAGGTGAGGATGCTGCCCGGACCGAGGCGTGCCACCTTGACCGCCAGCAGGATGCCGGGCAGCAGGATGACGAGTGACACGAGCGACAGCGACAAGACGAGCGGATCGGTCGGGTCCAGCGCACCGCTTGCCAAGTCGTTCTGCAGGTCGATCAGCGCCTGCGGACCCTGGGTCACGCCGAGCGGGACGAAGTACGCAACCGCGATGAGCACCTGCGAGGCGACGTACCAGCCCGCCAGGAACGCGAGGGCGACCAGCGGGCGCCACCACCTCCATCGTGCGTCGACACGGGGCAGGCGGTGGTAGGGAACGCTCACGCCACGCAGGCTACCGGGCCGGGCAGGATGGGACCCGTGCTCACCGTGCTGTTCGGCCTGTCCGGAGCCGTCGTCTACGGCTTCGCCGACTTCCTCGGCGGGCTCGCATCACGGCGCATCCGTCCGGTGACGGTCGCCGCCGTGGCCGCGGCGATCGGGATCGCGCCGCTGCTGATGGGACTGGCCGTGCTCGGGGGGACACCGTCGTGGACGAGCACCCTCTGGGGCGCGGTCGCCGGGCTGTCCGGCGGCGTCGGGGTCCTGCTGCTCTACGCCGCGCTGGCGATCGGCCCGATGAGCGTGCTGTCACCCCTGACCGCCGTGTTCGCCGCCGTCGTCCCGGTCGTGGTGGCCGTCGCCCGCGGGACCGTCCTGTCTCCGCTGGCGATCGCCGCGGTGGTCGTGGCCGTCGTCGCGGTGGTGCTGGTGGCGGCGGTGCGGGACACCTCGGGTGCACGCCCCACCGTGCGCGGGGTCGTCGCCGCCGCGGTGGCCGGGTGCGGGTTCGGCGGCATCGTGCTCGCCTACGACATGACACCGCCCGGCGCGGGCATCCACCCACTCGTGGTCGCGCGGGTGCTGCAGACGGTGCTGCTGGGCGCAGCGGCGCTCGTGGTGACGGTGCGTGCCGGGCGCACGGCGCGGTCTGGAGGCGCGGCAGACCCGGCAGCGTCGGTCGGCGTCGCGGGGTCTGCCGTGCCTCCAGGGCGCTGGTGGCCGCCGCGACTGCTGCTGACGGTCGCGGCCTGCGGCGTCTTCGACGCCCTGGCGAACGTGTGCATCCAGGTGGGGCTGCACGCGAGCGACGACCCGGGGACGCTGCCCGTCGTGAGCGTGCTCAACGCGCTCTACCCGATCGGCACGGTCGTGCTGGCCGGGGTGGTGCTGCGCGAGCGGCTGACCGCGCCGCAGTGGGTCGGCATCGCGCTGGCGTTCGTCGCGTCGGTGGGTCTGACCCTGGCGTGACGGGACGGCTCAGACGTCGGGGATGAGCCGCTTGCCGAGCGACACGGAGCGGTCGTCGGAGTAGCCGAGGGACTCGTAGAAGCCGAGGACCCGCTCGTTGCCGGCACGGATCTGCAGGTTCACCTTCGGGCAACCGAGGTCGGTGAGGAGCCGCTCGAACTCCGCCATCAGCGTCCGGCCGAGGCCGGAACCCTGCAGGTCCGGCTGCACGGCGAGGTAGTTCACCCAGCCGCGGTGCCCGTCGAAACCGGCCATCCCCGCGGCGACGACCCCGCCGGTCTCGCCCTCGGCGACCAGGAAGAGCTCGGGCTGGACCGTGGCCTTGCGCGCGATGTCCCGGCGCGGGTCGTTCCACGGGCGGACGAGACCGCACGATTCCCAGAGGGCGACGACCGCATCGGTGTCCTCGGCGCGGAACGGGCGGATCCGGTACTCCATCCCCCCACGTTACGGGGTGTGGAGAACGTCCTCACCGGGCCGTCGTCGTGATCTGATAGACCTGTCCGACCGACCAGTCGATCAGGAGCCCCGTGACCGCACACGACACCATCCCGTCGCGCCGCAGCGCGCGGGACGAGGACAGCGGCAGACGATCCGGGCGGCGCTCCCCCCGGAGGCGCCAGACGGTCGGCGGGGCCATCGTCTCGCTCATCGCCGAACTGCTCATCATCGCGGGTGCCGGCACCGGGTTGTACGTGGTCTGGACCGCCTGGTGGACGGACGTCGTGGCGGTCAACGAGCAGTCGAAACTCGTCGAGGGACTCGACCAGCTGAAGACCCCGGACAAGGCCGGCACCGAGCACCGTGGCACCGCACCCGTGCTGGCGGAGCCGCCGGATCTCTCCGACGTCTTCGGCACGATGCAGATCCCCCGCTTCGGCAAGGACTACAACCGGCCGATCGGCGAGGGCACGGACCGCGAGAAGGTCCTGAACACCATCGGCCTCGGGCACTACCAGGACACCGCGATGCCCGGAGCCCCCGGCAACTTCGCCGTCGCCGGGCACCGTGTGACCTACGGCAAGCCGCTCAACCAGATCGCCGAACTCAAGAAGGACGACTCCGTCGTCGTGCGGGTCACCGACGCGAAGACGAAGTTCGACGTCTGGTACGTCTACAAGGTCACCGACAGCCAGATCGTCACGCCCGACCACGTCGAGACGATCGCGCCGGTGCCGAACAAGCCCGGAGTCGACCCCTCGCCGTCGGACCGCTGGCTGACCCTCACCGCGTGCCACCCGATGTGGTCGGCGGCCGAACGGTTCGTCACGCACGCGAAGCTCGACTACTGGATGCCCGCGTCCGAGGGCACCCCGAAGGAACTCTCGGAGACCGCCAAGTGATCTTCCCCCTGGTCTGGCGGCTGCTGCCCGGACCCACCGTCCTGAAGGTGCTCGAGCTGCTCGTGCTGCTCGCGGCGATCGTGTTCGTGCTGTTCCAGTGGGTGTTCCCGTGGATCGCCGCGGACATCCTGCCGCCACCCGACGGCACCGTGGAGTCCACGCCGACCCCGTAACGGTCCGCCATGGCGGTGACGACCGACGGCGTCAGACGGTCGTCGTCACGTGCGAGCCGCCGGCAGCGGTGCGCCGCACGGCGATCCGCTCCGGGATCCGCTGCTTGAGTTCCTCGACGTGGCTGACGATGCCGACCTGCCGTCCGCCCGCGGTCAGCCTGGACAACTGCCCGATGACGTCGTCGAGGGTCTCCGGGTCGAGCGTGCCGAACCCCTCGTCGACGAAGAGCGTGCCGAGCGAGACCCCGCCGGCCTCCGCCTGCACGACGTCGGCCAGGCCGAGCGCCAGGCACAGCGACACCGTGAACGTCTCGCCGCCGGACAGGCTGCGGGGGTCCCGCACGGTGTCGGTGGTGTGGTCGTGCACGGCGAGTGCCAGTCCGGTCCGGCGTGCCCGCGACCCCGACTCGCGTTCGTCCGAGGTCTCGAGCGTGAACCGGCCCGCGAGCATCCCCCGGAGTCGGTCGTTGGCCGCGGCGACGACGTCCTCGAACCGACGCATGAGCACGTAGGTGCCCAAGGTGATACCGGTCGGGTTCGCCGCGGTGACGCCGTTCGCGATGTCGGCGAGCCGGACCACGGCGCGGCTGCGCGCCGACGTCTCGTCACGGGCGCGGGTCGCACGGGTCACC
This sequence comes from Curtobacterium sp. ABR8, assembly GCF_057812125.1. Classification (NCBI taxonomy): domain Bacteria; kingdom Bacillati; phylum Actinomycetota; class Actinomycetes; order Micrococcales; family Microbacteriaceae; genus Curtobacterium; species Curtobacterium sp. ABR8. Next base: position 757,286 of record NZ_CM173818.1, on the reverse strand, counting down.
TCGGTCGCGCACCGGTCGACCGCGTCGGCCCGGTCGGCGGCGGAGGCAGCCGCCCCGGTGGCCTGCTCGAGTTCGGCGGCGGTGCGTTCACGAGCGACGCGGGCGCCGTCGAGGTCGAGACGTTCCGCGGAGTCGTCCGCCGCGGCCACCACGGACGGCTCGGCGAGACCGGCCACCACGACGGCACGCTCGGCCTCGGCCGCGCTGATCCGCGCCCGCAGCCGTTCGGTGTCGTCGGGGTCGAGCCGTGCAGCCCGCGCTGCGGCGACGTCGGCGAAGCCCTGGTCGTCGAGGACCCGGGCGACCTCGGCACGACGGTCGTCCCGGGAACGGGTCGCGGTGGCCACCAGTTCGTCGGCCTGCACAACCGCGCGGTACGCCTCGAGTCGCTCGTCGAGCAGCTCGACGGCCGTCCGGAGCGTCGTGGGGCGGTCGTCGAGGAGCGCGCCGAGCCGCTCGAGTGCCGCGGCCACGGTGCCGAGGTCGGTGTCGAGTCGCTCGGCGTCGGCCTGCGCGGTCGAGGTCAGGACGGTGCGACGAGCGTCGAGGTCGTTCCGCTCCCGCTGGAGCCGACCCGTCTCGGTGTCGTGCTCCGCCCGGTGCCGCTCGTGCTGCAGGACGAGGGCCGCGGCGTCGTGCGCGGCCCGGACCCGGGCGTCGGCGGCCTCGGTCAGGGCGTCGAGCGCTGCGGCGTCGACCCCGCCGACGACGTCGACCAGCCGCTGGTGCTCGGCGCGTTCGACCGCCAGGTCCGACGCGGCGTCGGCGAGGCGCTGGTCCGCACGCCGGGTGGCGTCACCCGCGGCATCGACGGCTTCGGTGGTCGGGTGGTCGTCCTGCGGGGTGGCCACCGACGGGTGTTCCGTCGCCCCGCAGACCGGACAGGGGTCCCCGGTGGTGAGCGCTGCGCCGAGTTCTCCGGCGAGTCCGGCGATCCGGCGTTCACGGAGCGCACGCTCGGCGGCGAGGGCCTCGTTCGCCGATCGTCGTGCCGCGGTGACGGTCTGCTCGGCCGCGGTGACGCGCTGCGCCGCGTGGTCGCGCGCCACCAGCTCGGACCGGAGGGATCGGACGCGGGTGACCTCGTGCGCTGCGGCGTCCGCGTCGGCCGCGGTCCGGGCCGCGGTGCGTGCGGCTTCGACGATGCGGGCCCGTTCGGCCGGTCGGGCGTCGAGCGCGGCGTCGAGCGCGACCAGCTGCCCGGCGAGCTGCTCGGCGGTCGCGACGGCGTCGGCGATGGCGGACCGTCGAGCAGCGGCGCCGTCCTCGACCGCGACGAGGTGGCGCACCGCGGACAGGTCGTCGGCCAGGGCATCGCGCCGGCCCACGACGACGTCGGGGGCCTCGGCGACCCCGTGGCGATCGCGCACCGCTCGGGCCGTCGCGGTGGTCTCGTCCGCCCGCAGGACCGCGGCGTCGAGTCCGTCGGCCACGGCGGCAACCCGTGCGGCGCGTTCGCCGAGGGCCACGATCGCCCGGGCGTCGTCGACGGCCGGGGCGTCGTCGTCGAGCGCGGTCTGCCGCGCGAGCAGCCCCGCACGTCGTCCGAGGGCGGTCGCACGCGCCGTGACCACCTGTTCGTGCTCGGCCGCCGCCGTCGCTGCCGAGGCCGCCGCAGCACGGACGGCCGCAGCGGCGTCGGCCGCCGCGCGGATGGACGTGACGGTCGACGGCACGCCGGACTCGTCGGCGTCGTCGAGGCCCGCGGCCTGGGCGAAGCGGTTCAGGGCGTCGCGGACACGGTCGTCGGCGCCGTCGACCTCCGCCTGCACGGCGCGGCGCCGCGCGGCGAGTTCGTCGGCGGTCCGGTCGTAGACCTGCGTGCCGAACAGGGACTGCAGGAGCTTGCGGCGGTCTTCACCCGGGGACCGCAGGAACCGTGCGAACTCGCCCTGCGGCAGCACCACGGTCTGCAGGAACTGCGCGCGGTCCAGCCCGATGATGCGGCCGATCTCGACGCCGACCTCGGGGATGCGCGACGACATCGGTTCACCGGCGACGTCGGACGGGTTCGCCAGGCGGAACAGCTGCACGGACGCCTGCTGCTTGACGGTGCCGGTCCCCCGCTGCTTCGGTCGGTCGTACTGCGGGGTGCGGCGGACCCGGTAGGTCCCGGCACCGGTCTCGAAGACGAGCTCGACGAAGGGCTCCACGGCGGGGTCGGCGTGCTGGCTGTGCAGGCGGTCGGAGCTGGCGTCGGACCCGGCGAGCCCGCCGTACAGGGCGAACACGACGGCGTCGATGATGGTCGACTTGCCGGAACCCGTCGGCCCTTCGAGCAGGAACACACCGGAGGCCGCGAGCGCTGCGAAGTCGATGGACACCAGGTCGGGGTAGGGCCCGATGGCACGGAGCTCGAGTCGGTGCAGGTACATCAGCGGTCCCCCTCGCGCTGCAGCGCCAGCACCGCGGCCTCGTACGCCTCGGTCAGGACGGCGTGCTCGTCGTCGTCGGGCGAGGCACCGGTGGCGAAGGTCACGAAGTCGGCTGCGACCTCGACCGGGTCGGACGTCGCCGTGACCGCGCGGGCGGCTGTCGCCGGGCCACGGTCGGCCGGCTCGTGCGTGATCGCCAACGCGTGCGGGAAGTGGTCCTTCACCCGGGCGTACATGCGCTCGGGGTGCACCGTGTCGGTCACGGCCACCCGGACCCACGCATCGGCGTCGGCGCGGAAGACGCCGGACTCGACGTCGTCGATGCTGCCGCGGACGTCGACCAGGCGTCGCGGCACCGGGGCCGGCACGAGCTCGGTGCTGACGGCGCCGCGGGCGTCGAGTTCGACGAGGGTCACCGACTTCTGCTGGTGCCGCTCACCGAACGAGAACGCCAGCGGTGAGCCGGCGTACCGGATCCGGCCGCCGTCGCCGACCCGCTGGGGACCGTGCAGGTGCCCGAGGGCGACGTAGTCGAAGCCGTCGAAAACCGACTCGGCCACCCGGTCGACACCGCCGACGCGGATGTCCTGCTCGCTGTCGCTCGGATCGGCCCCGCCGACGAAGGCGTGCGCGACGACGACACTGCGGGTGCTCCCCCGCAGCGAGAGGTCGGAACGGATCCGCTCGGTGGCGGCGTGCACGACCGCGTGGTGCGACCGTGCGAGGGGTTCGTCCGGCACATCGGCCAGTGCGTACCGGGTCAGGTCCGGGTGCAGGTAGGGGATGCCGTAGACCGCCACCGGGCCGTCGGCGTCGTCGACGAGCACCGGGTCGGCGATCCGGGCGGGTTCGGCGAGGATGCGCACCCGGCGGTCCATCACACCGGCACCGAACCCCAGGCGTGCGGCGGAGTCGTGGTTGCCCGGCGTGAGCACCACGGTCGCCGTCTGTGCCAGGCGTTCGAGCACCCGGGACAGCATGCGGACGGCGTCGATCGGCGGGATCGCCCGGTCGTACACGTCTCCGGCGATCACGACGAGGTCGACGGAGCGGTCCTGCACGAGGTCCACGAGCCAGTCGAGGAACGCCGCCTGGTGCTCGAGGAGGTCGGCACCGAGCAGCGTGCGGCCGAGGTGCCAGTCGCCGGTGTGCAGGATGCGCATGCGGACACGGTAACGCCGGCCGGGGACATCGCCGGACGGCCGCGCGCCGCCTGGGGAGAACCGCCGCCTGGGGAGGACTCAGGGCACGCAGCTCGCCGAGGCCAGACCGAGGACCGACACGACCTTGACCTTGACGGTCGGCGTGCTGGTGGCGGTCCACCCGTTGCCGAGGTTCGTGCGGAGGTTCAACGTGTACGTCGTGCCGAGGTCGAGCAGGCCGGCACCGCCGTAGACGAGCGAACGTTGTCCGGCGGTCGTGGCGGTGGCGAGCTGGGTCGTCCCGTTCACCAGGTCGAAGGAGTTCGGCACCGTCGGGTCCGTGTACGTCCAGGCGATCGTCACGGTGTTCGACGACGCTGCGGTGCAGGTCAGCGTGGGCACACCGGTCGCCGTGCCCGCCGTGAAGGTCGAACCCGGGTTCACCGTCGTCCGCGACCACGGCGCGGCCACCGCCTGCGCCGGCACGAGCACCCCGACGCTGCCCGCGATGGCGAGGACCGCCGCGGCGCCGCCGAAGCGGCGCAGCCGCTGGACGCGACGCTCGTGCACCCGCAGTGAGCGACGGGTGACGACGGTCGTCGCGCCGGACGCCAGGCCCGTGGCGGTGTCGTCCCGCGCCTCCCGGCCGGCACCGGCACCGTCCGACGGGCCGCCGCCCGACCCGTGGGCGTCGTCGCCCCCGTCCGAGCCGTCGCCGTCGTCGTCGCGCTCGTCGTCGACCGCCGCGAGGCGGCGGAGCGACCCGTCGACCGTGCAGAGCGCGAGCAGCGCCGTCAGGCCGAGCGCGAGCACGACGACCTTCGCCCACTCCCCCTGTCGGAGCCACAGGACCGGCGCCCCGACGAAGGGGATGCGCAGGAACGCGACCCCGCGCACGGCGGAGCGCTCGAGCGGCGTCGAGTCCTGCTGCGGGTTCGCGTCGCCCTTCGTGACGAGGGTGCCGCCGGGACCGTCCTCGACGTACCGGTGCATGCGCAGGTGGCCGGACTGGTCGGGGTCGTCGGCGAGCAGGATCTTGCCCGTCCGGACCTCGCCGGACGCGACCGGTCGCGAGACGACCACGTCACCGGACGTGAGCCGCGGCTCCATGGACCCGGTCATCACCGTGGTGGGCTGCCAACCGATCACCGCGGGCGCGGCCGCCCAGAGGGCGAGGCCGAGGAGGGTGGCGACCACACCGCGTGCGACGGTGCCGACGACGACGCGCCCCCAGTCGACGACGTCACGGAGCACGGCGTGCGGTGCGGGACCACCGTGCACTGCGATGCTGCTCATGACTGCCTTCGACCGGGGGCGCGTTCTCGGGGGTGGCGGCCGGGGCTGGCTCGGGCTCAGCCCCGGTCACCGGGTGGGGAGTGCTCCCCGGGTCAGCTGTTCTGGGCTTCCCAGGTGAAGCCGAGCGCGGCGGTGCCGCCCTGGGCCGTGTTCGGGGCGGTGTCCGAGACCTTGTAGGAGAAGCGGTAGACGCGCGACTCGGACGCGGTGCCGGTCGGGGCCCACGAGCCGACGCCGGTGGCGAAGTTCGTCGCCGCTGACCCGAAGGACGCCAGCGTAGTGTTCGCAGCCGTGATCGTGCCGCCGGTGGCGAGCGGCGTGAAGCCCGTGCAGGAGCCGAAGCCGCCGCCGGTGCCCTGCTCGACGGTCAGGCTGATGTTCGCCGCGAGGTCCTTCGTCGTGGCCGCGGCGGTGCCGTACAGCTTGACGGTCGAGGGCAGCGAGCCCGTCGAGGTGACCGTGATGCAGTTCGCGCCGGTCGAGCCGGGCTTCAGGGCGGTCGCGGTGAAGAGTGCGGTGTTGTTGTCGTCGTCGGAGAGGGCGACGCTGCCGGCGGTCCAGTTGCTCGTCGGGTTGACGGTGGTCGCCGAGAACGCCGAGTAGGACGCGGTCGAGACGACGACACCCGAGGCGACGAGGGCGGCGGGGATGGCGATCCAGGCGGCGAGACGGGCGGCGCGAGGGGTGACACGAGACATTGCGAGAGCTCCTGATCCGGAAACGGTGGCGCCGTGGTCGCGGTGGTTGGTCGCGTCGGGGCCGGGGTGGTTGTTACGACGATCAAGTTACTTTTCCGCCGAGCAACTCACAAGGGAAGGCACTACCCCCGTGCTGGGGGTGTCTTGACGAGTGAGATACTTGTTGACTGAGTCATCCACCCCCTGCCGAGAAGAGCTGCCCATGACGGACACCACCCAGCCCGTCCTGCCCGACACGCTGCCGCCCGCGCCCGTGTCCCCGACCGTCTCGCTGCCCGACACCGTGGACGCGGACACCGACCTGGCGCAGCTCCTCACGGCCTTCCGCGTGCTCCAGACGCAGCACGCCCGTGTCCTGCACCACGAGAGCGTCGTGCGCGGGCTGAACGCCACGGACACCCGGTTCGTGTTCTTCCTCGCCGCGGCCGACGGCGACGGGGTCACCCCGAAGCAGGCCGGCGAGTACCTCGAGCTCACCACCGGCGCCATGACCTCGCTCGTCGACCGCCTCGAGCAGCGCGGGCACCTCGAACGCCGCCCGAACCCGCAGGACCGTCGCAGTGTGCTGCTGCACCTCACCGCCTCGGGCGCCGAGGTCGCCCGGCAGATCGGCGCCGTCTACTCGGACGCCTTCCGGGAGGTCGTCGGCCCCGCCGACCGGGTCCGGCTCGCCGCAGCGTTCACCGGGCTCGGCGACGCCCTGGACCGCCACTCCCGTGCGGAGACCGCGGCCCGTTCCGCCTGACGATCGGCGAGACCCCCTGTGTCGCGGCGCGCGCGTAGCGTGGTGCCCATGACACCGTCCGAAGTCCTGATCGAAGCGTTCTCCCGCGTGCCCGAGACCGTCGAACGCGCCGTCGACGGCCTGTCCGAGGACCAGCTCGCAGCGCGTCCCGCCGCCGGGGCGAACACCCTGGCGTGGCTCGCGTGGCACACCGCCCGCGGCCAGGACGTCCAGATCGCCGACCTGGCGGGCACCGCGCAGGTGTGGACGGCGGACGGCTGGTACGAACGGTTCGGCCTGCCGTTCCCGGCCGAGGCCCTGGGCTACGGCATGTCCCGCGACGACGTCGGTCGCGTGCGCGCCTCTGCTGCGCTGCTCACCGGGTACCTGCGCGCGGTCCACGACCGCACCGTCGCGTACCTCGGCACGCTCGGACCGGACGACCTCGACCCCGTGGTCGACGACGCGTGGGACCCGCCCGTCACCGCCGGCGCCCGACTCGTCAGCATCCTCGACGACTGCACGCAGCACGCCGGTCAGGCCGGCTTCGTGCGCGGACTGCTGTTCTTCAACCGCTGAGCGCGGTCGCGCGGTCGCGCGGTCGCTTCGTGAGCAGCAATGGTCGGGACCGACTCCGGGACCCGACCATTGCTGCTCACCATGTGACGGACGGGAGGCCCGTGGCACGCATGCCACGGGCCTCCCGTCCGTCCTGGGGTCGCGTCTACCGCGCGGCGAGCTCGCTGACGATGCCGTCACCGGGCGCGGCCTGCACCAGGTCCGCCTCGATCTCGGCGCGCTCGAGGATGCCCTCGATCTTGCGGATGCGGCCACGCGGGACGATCGTCACGACGGTGCCCTCCTTGCCCGCACGACCCGTGCGGCCGGAGCGGTGCATGTACGCCTTGTAGTCGTCCGGGGCGTCCGCCTGCACGACGAGCGACACGTCGTCGACGTGGATGCCACGGGCGGCGACGTCGGTGGCGACGAGCACGTTCACCCGGCCACTCGTCAGGAGCTGCAGGTTGCGGGTCCGGCGCGACTGGTTCAGGTCACCGTGGAGCGAGGTCGCACGGATGCCGGCGTCCTCGAACTGGTCGGCGAGACGCTCGGCGTAGGCGCGGGTCCGGGCGAAGACGATCGTCTTGCCGTCGCCGGCGACGAGCTCCTCGAGGACACGGTCCTTCTCGCGCTGCTCGACCACGAGGACGCGGTGGTCGATGGTCGAGGACGCCTGGTCCTCACCCGCGACCTCGTGCACGCTCGGCTCGTGCAGGAACTGCTCGACGAGCGCCGCGACCTGGGTGTCGAGCGTCGCGCTGAACAGCAGCTTCTGCGCACGGTTGCCCTGCGGGGTGACCTCGGCGGTGGCGGAGAGGATCTCCTGCACCGGCTCGAGGAACCCGAGGTCGCACATGTGGTCGGCCTCGTCGAGCACGGAGATGACGACCTCGCTGAGGTCGAGCTTCCCCTTGTTCATGAGGTCCTGCACACGACCGGGGGTGCCGACGATGATGTCGACGCCGCGCTCGAGCGCGCCCTCCTGACGGCCGTACGGGACACCGCCGTAGATCTGCGTGGTGAACAGCCCCACCGAGCGGGCGATCGGCTGCACCGTGCGGTCGATCTGCAGGGCGAGCTCGCGGGTCGGCGCGAGGATGAGCGCACGCGGGGCGCGGCCCATCTTGCGCTTCGTGCCGCCGCCGTGCTCCATGAGCTTCTCGACGAGCGGGGCGCCGAACGCGATGGTCTTGCCGGAGCCCGTGCGGCCACGGCCGAGGACGTCCTTGCCGGCGATCACGTCGGGGATCGTCGCCGCCTGGATCGGGAACGGGCTGCTGGCGCCGAGCTCGGCCAGCGCACGGGAGATGTTGCCGCCGATGCCGAGGTCGCCGAAGGTCACGCCCTCGACGTCGGACGCGACGGTGGACTCGGCCTGGAGCTTCGCGAGCTTGACGTCGTCGGCGGGGACGAACTTGCCGCGCTCGGGCTCGTCGAACGAGCGGCGCGGGGCACGGTCCGTGCGGTCGTCACGGTCGAACTTGCGCGGAGCGCGGTCGTCGCGGTCGAACTTGCGCGGAGCGCGGTCGTCGCGGTCGAAGCTACGACGCGGGCGGTCGTCGTTGTCACGACGGGGCGCTCGGTCGTCGCGGTTGAAGCTGCGCGGTGCACGGTCGTCACGGTCGAAGCGACGGGGACGGTCGTCGTTGTCACGACGGGGCGCACGGTCGTCGCGGTCGAAGCGCCGGGGCGCACGGTCATCGCGGTCGAAGCTACGACGCGGGCGATCGTCGTTGTCACGACGGGGAGCACGATCGTCACGGTTGAAGCTGCGCGGGGCGCGGTCGTCACGGTCGAACGAGCGACGGGGGCGGTCGTCGTTGTCACGACGGGGAGCGCGGTCGTCGCGGTTGAAGCTGCGCGGGGCGCGGTCGTCGCGGTCGAAGCGACGGGGAGCGCGGTCGTCACGGTTGAAGCCACGACCACCACGGTCGTCGCGCTCGGGGCGGCGCTGGCCACCGCTGTCGCGGGGTTCCCAGTTCGGGCGGGCGGGGCGCTCACCCTGCGCCGAGCGGCCGCGACGCTCCTCGGCGTCCCAGCGCTGCTTCTGGCGCGGCGCGGTCGGCTCGGCAGCGCGGAACCCGCGGTGCTTGCTGCTGCGTGCGGCGGGGGTGCCGTTCGGGTGGCGGGGACGGTCGGAGGCGCGGTTGTCCGCGCCCTTGTTGTACGGGGCCATGTCTGCTTTCTCGGGTGCGCAACGAACCGCAGCGCCCGACAGCGACATCGGCGGGGGCTGCTTGCGGAGAGGGGGTTCATCCCGTCGCGATTCGACGTGATTCCAGCCCTCGAGCAACACACACCCAACAAGAAGCCCGTGATCACGATGTCACGGCGTCGAAGGCCGACCGAGCGAGTCTACGCGACCCCGCGCTCTGATACCAGCCCCGATGCGGACGGACGCAGGCCGGAGCAGGCGATCCGTGCCCCCTGACCGGTCTGCGGTGCGCGAGCCCGCTGTGCGCCGAGCGCCTCACCTCGAAGCGCGCCGGAACGCCCGTTGCAGTCCCCACCCGGTCACACGGACCAGCGCCTCGACGACGATCGCGCTGCTCATCTTCGACGCTCCCCGCTCGCGTTCGACGAAGGTGACGGGGACCTCCGCGACGACCGCGCCGGCACGAAGAGCGCGTCGGGCCACGTCGACCTGGAAGCAGTACCCGGTCGACGCGATGTCCTCGGCGACGAGCGTGCGGATCAGGTCGGCGCGGACGGCACGGTACCCACCGGTGAGGTCGCGGACCCGGACACCGAGCATGATGCGACTGTAGAGCGAACCGCCTCGGGAGAGCGCGATGCGGTACCACGGCCAGTTCACGACGGAGCCGCCGGGCACCCAGCGAGAGCCGATCACGAGGTCGGCGCCCGAAGCGCAGCGATCGAGGAGTCTGCCGAGTTCCTCGGGGCGGTGCGAGCCGTCGGCGTCCATCTCGACCAGCACGGCGTGACCGCGGCAGAGCCCCCAGGCGAACCCGGCGAGGTACGCGGCACCGAGTCCCGCCTTCTCGGTGCGGTGCAGCACGTGCACGCGATCGTCTCCTCGGGCGAGCCGATCCGCGATGGCGCCGGTGCCGTCCGGACTGCCGTCGTCGACGACCAGCACCTGCACGTCAGGACGGGCCGCGTGGACGCGGGCGACGACCGACTCGAGGTTGTCGCGCTCGTTGTAGGTGGGGATGACCACGAGGGTTCCCTCACGGTCACTGCGATGCGTCATGGATTTCCCTGTCCAGGTGATGGTCGAGCATGAACAGTAACATGATGGATACTGCATGACACTTCGGAGGCTCGCATGCGAACGACAACTCGACCGCTTCCCGACTGGCTCGTCCTCCTCGGCCTGTACGGGATCGCCCGAGCCGTGACCACCGCCACGTTCACGGTCGGTTTCGCGTCCACCGATCCTGTCGGGTTCGGCGACCCCTCCGGCTGGAAGGGCTTCTTCGAACGCTCCGCCGCGTGGGACGGCCAGTACTTCCTGGAGATCGCCCGCCAGGGGTACCCGAGCACCTTGCCGACCGACAGCGCAGGCACGGTGCAGCAGAACGCGTGGGCGTTCCTGCCCGTGTTCCCCGCGATCGTCGCCGCGGTGAGCCTGACCGGCGCAGACCCGGCGGTCGTCGCGGTGCTGCTCGCGACCACGTTCGGCGGGGCTGCCACGGTCGCCCTCATGGTCCTGCTCCGCCCCCACGTCGGCAGGAGCACAGCGCTGTGGTCTGCCGTGTTCTTCGCGTTCGGGCCGGTGGCGTTCGTCCTGCAGATCGCCTACGCCGAATCACTCGGCCTGCTGCTCGGGTTCGCCGCGCTGATCGCGATGCAACGACGGCGGTACTGGACGATCCTGCCGATCGTCACGGTCCTCGCCTTCACCCGACCGGGTGCGCTCGCGATCCCGCTCGCCCTCGCGGTGCACGGTGTCATCCGCCTCGTGGAACGCGACCCGGTGCCCGTGCGGGAGCGCGTCGCGATCATCATCACCGGACTCGTCACGGCGACCGCTGGACTGGCCTGGCCTGTCGTCGCAGCCGTCGCCACCGGTGTCCCGGACGCGTACCTGCAGACCGAGCTCGCATGGTGGCGGCTCCACCTCAGCGTGGACCACTTCGCGCCGATGACCCCGTGGTTCCTGCAGGCCGCGCGGTTCGCTGGCCCCATCGGTGTCGTCGGAGTGTTCGTCGCCGTCGTCGTCGTCGGATGGTGGTCGTCGTCGCGGTCGACCCGACGGATCGGGTCGATCCCGCTGCTCGGATCGGTGTCCTACCTGCTGTACCTGTTCGCGACGTTCCTGCCGCAACAGAGCACGTTCCGGTTGCTCCTGCCGGCATCACCCCTGCTCGGGATCCCCACGCTCCACCGCACCCCTGGTCGCCGGTGGATCGTCCTCGCGTGCTGCGTGATCGCGCAGCCCGTGGCGATCTGGGTGCTGTTCCTGACGCACAACCCCTGATCGGGCGACGTCCGGGGGTCGCGTCGCCGGCGTCAGGACTCGGCGAGCCGCTGTCGTTGCTCGGCCACGTCGAAGTCCGCCTTCGGCCACGAGAGCTGCATGTCCTCGAGCGCACGGAGCAAGAGCTGCTGCACCGCCAGGCGGGCGTACCACTTGCGGTTCGCCGGCACGACGTACCAGGGCGCCTGCGGGGTCGAGGTCCGGTCGAACACGACCTGGTAGGCGTCCTGGTACCGGTCCCAGAGCAGGCGCTCGTCGATGTCGGCCGGGTTGAACTTCCAGTGCTTGTCGGGGCGGTCGAGTCGCTCGCCGAGGCGTTCGCGCTGTTCGTCCTTCGAGATGTGCAGCATCACCTTGACGATCGTGGTGCCCTCGGCGGTGAGGCGGTCCTCGAACTCGGTGATCGCGCCGTAGCGTCGCTCGATCTCGTCCGGCGCCGCGAACGCCCGGATCCGCTGGATGAGGACGTCCTCGTAGTGCGAGCGGTCGAACACGCCGAGCTGCCCGGCGCTCGGGAGCTGCCGCTCGATGCGCCAGAGGAAGTCGTGCTCGCGCTCCTCGGCCGTCGGGGCCTTGAAGCCCGCGTAGCGCACGCCGTTCGGGTCGACCGCACCGACGACGTGCGAGACGATGCCGCCCTTGCCGGCGGTGTCCATCGCCTGCAGGACCAGCAGCACCCGGCGCTGGTCGCCGGCGGTCGACGCCGCGTACAGCCGCTCCTGCAGGGCGGCGAGACGGGAGGCCCCCGCGGCGAGCGCTTCGAGCCCGTCGATTTTGCGGCCGGGGAAGCCCGGCGTCGCGTCCGGGTCGACCTGGTCCAGGCGGAAGCCCGGTTCGACGCGGAGCAGCGGTTCGGGATCGGCGTTCCAGGCCTTGCGACGGCTCACGGGTCCTCCTGCGGTCCGGGCGGCGGATGCCCCCCTGCTCTCATCCTGGCACTGTCGTGGTTCCTCCGCTGGGTTCCTCCGCTGGGGTGACGTGGGCGGCTCCGGGTGCGGCTACCGTGGAACCGATGAAGTCCGGCCGCCGCACAGTGCTCGCGCTCGTCGCCGCGGTCGTGGCGCTCGGCGCGGTCGCGTCCTGCAGCACGGACCCCGTCGGCGACGAGAACGCGACGGTCACCGCGGACAGCGTCATCTACCCGCTGTCGCTGGAGTACCACGGCATCGACGTGGTCGCCGACGTGCCGTACGGCACGGCCCCGTTGCAGCGACTCGACGTCTGCCTGCCGGCCGACAGCGCCCCGGAGACGACCGCGACCCCGACGGCGACGCCGTCCGCCACCCCGACGGCCGACCCTGCCGAGGCCGCAGCCAGCACAGGTCGGCCCGCGGTGCTGATGATCCACGGCGGCAGCTGGTCGCACGGCGACAAGGCCACGGCCGCCTACCGGTCGGTGTGCAAGTACCTGGCGTCCGAGGGCTTCGTGACGTTCAACGTGGACTACCGGCTCGCCCCCACCGATCCGTTCCCGGCCGGCCTCGACGACGTCCGCCGCGCGCTCGACTACGTGTTCCGTCCCGCGACGCTCGAGACCTACGACGTCGACTCTCAGCGGGTCGGGGTGTTCGGCGGAAGCGCGGGCGGCAACCTCGCGGCGATGCTCGCGGTGACCGACCACGAGTCCGCCGCGTACGCCGAGGGCGACCGGATCCGTGCGGTCGTCGACCTGAGCGGCCCCACGAACCTGACGTCACGCTCGACCCGGGCCGACGGGGTGTCGGCATCCTTCCAGCGGAAGCAGCTGCTCTACCTCGGCTGCCGGACCTACGCGAAGTGTCCGGCGGCCACCCGTGCGTCGCCGGAGTACCACGTGACCTCCGACACGGCACCGTTCTTCATCGGGCACTCGACGGACGAGTTCATCCCGCTGTGGGAGTCGCAGGAGTTCGCGGCCACGCTCCGGTCGCACGACGTGCCGGTGACGTTCGTGCAGGTCGAGGGCACGGCCCACTCGATCGCCCAGCTCGACGAGGCGATGAGCCGACGCGTCGCGACGTTCCTGCGGACCCAGCTCGGCTGAGGCGCGCGGGCGGAGTGCGCCGCGGAAGCGACACTTCTCGCCGACGAGCGGCCGTCCGTGCCGCGAAAGCGACTCTGTGCCACCGATGTTCGGCGGAGAAGTGTCGCTTTCGCGAGAACGGGCGCGGGGACACGGGGGGGAGGGAGGCGCGGGTGCGCTCGCTGGAACGCACGACGGCGCGTGCCCCGGGTGGGTGGCACCCGGAGTCGGGACTACTGCCGATCGGCGCCACGCCGCAGACTTCGGGGGTGACCGACACCTCGACCCGCCCTGCCCGCGCCGCTGCGACCCGTTGGGACCGTTCCGCGCTGCAGACCGCTGCGGAGTTGCTGCTCGGGCTGTCGTTCGCCGCCACCATGGCCTTCGGCGGGTACGCGGCCGCGACCGGGCAGATGGCCGTGTTCGCGCAGGGTGCCGGGGTCGTCTTCCTGGTCACGCTCACCTGCGTGCTCGTGTCGTGGTTCCGGGCCGTCGAGCGCGAGGAGCGAGCTGACCACCGGGCCGCTGCGCCCGTCGTGCCGGCCACGGTCCCGGTGCCGCTCACGACCGCCGCCATCGCGGCCGTCGACGCCGAGTACCGCCGCTAGCCCGGACCGTCGCTAGCCCGCCGCAGCCGCACGCCGGTCGGCCCGCCGCTCACGGGCTCGCTCGACCACGAAGTACAGCGCCGGCAGCACCACGAGCGTCAGCAGTGTCGAGGACACCAGGCCGCCGATCACGACCAGTGCCAGCGGCTGCGAGATGAACCCGGACTTGCCGGTCAGGCCGATCGCCATCGGCAGCAGCGCGAAGATCGTCGCCATCGCCGTCATCAGGATCGGACGGAGGCGTCGCGTGGCGCCCTCGATCAACGCCTCGCGCACCCGCAACCCGCGCCGTCGGTACTGGTTGACGAGGTCGATGAGCACGATCGCGTTCGTCACGACGATGCCGACGAGCATGAGCAGACCGATCAGCGACGCGACGCCGATCGGGACGCCGGACGCGATCTGCAGCAGGATCGCGCCCGTCGCCGCGAACGGCACCGACACGAGCAGCAGCAGCGGCTGGAGCAGGCTCCGGAACGTCGCGACCATGATCACGTAGACGATCAGCACGGCGACCAGCACCGCGAGCCCGAGCTGCGAGAACGCCGACGACTGGCTGGCGGCGACGCCACCGATGGAGGCGGTCGCACCCTTCGGCAGGTCGAGCTCGTCGACGGCGGTCGTGACGGACTGCACGGCGGCACCGAGGTTGGTGGCGTCGGGCGTCACGGTGATCGTGGCGGTGCGGGCCGCGTTCGTCGTGGTGACGGTGGTCGGACCCTCGGACTCCTCGACCGCGGCGACGTCGGACAGCGGGACGGTGCCGGTGCTCGTCGGGACGTCGAGGGCACGGAGTGCGGCGATGGTCGTCGGCGGCTCGGGGTCGGCGATGTAGACGTCGAGCGTCGCGTCGTCGATCTCGATGCTGCCGGTGTCCCTCGGTGAGACGGCGGCGGCGACGAGGCCACCCACCTGGGTCTCGGTGAGGCCCAGTGACGCGGCCTTCTGCCGGTCGACCCGGACGGCGAGGAACGGTTCCGCGGCGGACAGGTTGCTCGTGGCTCCCGTGGTGTCCGGGACCGACTGCATGGTCTTCAGCACCTGGCGCGACGCCGTCTCGAGCTGCGACTGGGTCGGCGCGGTGACGTCGACCTCGATGTCGCTGCTGCCACCGAACCCGCCGCCGGAGGACGCGATGGTGACCTCGCCGACGTCCTCGATCGCCCCGATCGACTTCCGGGCGTCGGCCTGGATCGTCGGCTGGTCGGCCTCGGCGTCGGTCGTCACGGCGTACTGCACCGAGGCGCTGCCACCCCCGCCGAACGCCGCCTGGATCGACTGGCCGCTCGTGCCGATGGTGGTCTGCACGGTCTCGACGCCGTCGACGTCCTGCAGTGCCCGCTCGACCTTGCGTGCGGACTCGGACTGGTCGGCGAGACTCGAACCGGCCTTCAGGTCCTGCGTGACCGTGAACGTGTTCTGCCCCGAGTCGCCGAGGTAGTTCGTGGTGACGAACGGCAGCGTTGCGACCGTTCCGCCGAGCACGATCACGGCGAGCAGGATGACGACGACCGGCTTCCGGACGACCCACCGGAGCACCGGCAGGTAGACGCGGCGCAGACGGTCCACCCGGCCGGCGTCGTGCAGATCCGCCGCGGAGGCGAGCGCACCCTCCGAGCGGACGCCCTCGTGCTCGCGCTCGGCATCGATCGCCGACGGTGCCGTTTCCGCGTCCGTGTGCGCTTCCGCTGCCGTCGTCGCGTCGCCCGGCTTCGCCTTCGGCGGGCGCAGCCACCAGTACGCCAGCACCGGGACGATGGTGAGCGAGACGAACAGCGACGCGACGAGCGCCAGGGTGACCGTCACGGCGAACGGCCGGAACAACTCCCCCACGAGTTCGGCGACGAAGGCCACCGGCAGGAACACGGCGACGGTGGTCAGGGTCGAGGCGGTGACCGCACCGGCGACCTCGCGCACGGCGTCCCGCACGGCCTGGCCGCGGTCGACGCCCGGCTGCATGTGCCGCTTGATGTTCTCGATGACGACGATGGAGTCGTCGACCACGCGGCCGATCGCGATCGTGAGGGCCGCCAGCGTGATGATGTTGAGCGTGTACCCGGCGGCGCGCATGCCGATCGCGGCGAGCAGCACCGACGTCGGGATGGAGATCGCGGTGACGAGCGTGGAGCGCCACGACAGCAGGAACACCAGGATGACGATCACCGCGAAGGCGAGCCCGAGCAGGCCCTCTTCGGCCAGGGAGTCGATGGACTGCTGGATGTAGGGCGCCTGGTCGAAGACGACGGTGAAGCTGGGGTCGCCCTCGATCTTGTCCTCGATGCCGGGCAGGGCGTCGCGCACGGTGTTCGAGACGTCGACGGTGTTCGCTTCCTGCGTCTTCGTGATCGAGATCGTCAGCGCCTGCTGCCCGTCCACGCGGCTGATGGAGGTGCGCGGTGACTCGGTGATGGCGACCTTCGCGACGTCGCCCAGCGTGGTGTCGGTCGGCGTGGCCGCGGTCGTGGACGTGTCCGTCGCAGCGTCGCCGGTGGGAGCAGCGCCGGTCGCACCAGTGCCGGTGGCACCCGCAGCCGTGCCGTCACCGGACGATGCGGTCCCGTCGGCACCTGCGGCGCCCGACCCGGTCCCGTCCGAACTCGACGAACTCGACGAGCTCGTCAGCGGCAGGGCTCGGATGTCCTCGAGCGAGGCGATCCGCTCGCCCGTCTGCACCGACAGCGTCGAGCCGTCCTCGGTGATCGTGCCGCCGGGGATCAGGGTGCCGTTGTCGTCGAGCGCGTCCGAGATGGCCGTCTGGGTGAGGCCCCGTGCGGCGAGCTCGTCCTGGTCGGGCGTGATGACGACGCGACGGCCCGGGTTGCCGAAGACGTCCGCCTGCCGCACGCCGTCGAGCTTCTCGAGGTCGGGGATCGCCGAGGCCTGCAGCCGGTCGACGAGCTGCTCCTGGTTGCCGGACGCCGACACCGCGACCTGCAGCACCGGCAGGTCGTCGAAGGACCCGGTGACGATCTGCGTCTGCACCGAGTCGGGCAGCGACAGCGCGTTCACCGCGGTCTGGATCTTGTCCTCGGCGCTGGCGAGGTTCGATCCGTACTGGAACGACGCCGACACCACGCTCTGTCCGGTGGACGAGGTCGCGCTGGTGGACTCGAGGTCCGGCACGACCTGGATCGCCTGCTCGATCTTCGTCGAGACGTCGTTCGACACCACCTCGGGCGTGGCACCGGGGTAGGCGCTGACGATCGCGACCTGCGGGAACTCGACGCTCGGGATCAGCTCTTGCTTGAGGTTGGACAGCGCGATGCCGCCGAAGATCGCGACGACGACGGTGACGAGCGCGATGAGGGCCCGGTTGCGGAGGCTGAAGACCGAGAGGAGGTGCACGTCATCGATCCTCGCAGCCGCAGCCCGTGCGCGCCCGCATCCGGCCGTCGGGTCAGCCGCCCAGCAGCAGGTACGCCCCGAGCACGCCGACGGTGCCGACGACCGCCGTCCCGAGTGCCACCGCACGGCCGACGGACGAGCGTGCGGTGCCCACGCCGACGGCCAGGAGCAGGACACCGACGACGATCTCGACCACCCAGGTGACCGGGCCGGTGGTGGCCACCACCTGCAGCAGTGCGCGGACCCCCTCGCCGATCAGGATCGCGGCGGTGACCCCGAACGCGCCGGCACGCCAGCGGGCGTCACGGGACCGGACGAACACCGCGACCGCACCGGCGAGCAGCCCGGCCGGGATGCCGAGCAGGACCCACGGGTTCGTCAGCGACAGGAAGTCGGGGTACCCGCGCAGGTTCGTCGTGGCCCAGTACCCGACGTGCATGAGTTCGAGGAGCACGACACCGAGGGCCATCGCGAGCGGCAGGGCGAACCGGCCGGCTCGGACCCCGGCGCCGATGCAGAGCGCCACGGCGACCAGGAACCAGGGGCCGGCAGAGTTCGCGACGGACGACAGCGCCGGCACGGCCTGCCCGAACGAGGTGAGCACGCCGGCGAGCAGCGCACCGCTCAGCGCCATCGTGACGCGCACCGCGGCGGGCACCGCGGGGCAGGGTGCCGACGAGGACGACGTCGGGGACGCAGCAGCGGCCGGAGGACCGGCGGACAGGGTCGCGTTCATGGCATCAGCATCGTGGCAGCCGCCCCGGGCCGCATCACCCCGGGGAGCGACATGGCGGGTGCGTCTTCACCCCAGAGGATGACGTGCCGGCGTCACACCACCGCGGCGAGCGAGCCCCGCACCTCGGCGGACTCCCCACCGATCCGTGCCCACGCCCGTTCGAGCACGTCCACCAGACGACCCCGGTCCGCCGGCGCCATCGTGAACGGCACCCGCAGGAACCGCTCGAACCCGCCGTCCGGCCCGAACACCCCGCCCGAGGCCAGCACCACGCCCTCGGACCGCGCGGCCAGCACGAGCGCACTCGACACCGGCCGCCCGAGGCCGACCCACGTCGTCAACCCGCCCGCCGGCGACGGGACGTCCCACTCCGGCAGCCGCGCCCTGAGCGCGCCCACGACCTCGTCGCGACCCTGTCTGAGGGACTCGCGCCGCGCCTCCAGGACGACCGCCGTGCGTGGGACCAGCTCGCGCGCGACCAGCTGGTCGAGCACGGGCGTGCCGAGGTCGCCCGTCGGGCGGGCAGCGAGCAGCCGCTGCAGGAGCGCCGGTGCGGCGCGGATCCAGCCGATCCGCAGGCCGCCCCAGAAGACCTTGTCGGCCGACCCGATCATCACGACCGACGCTCCGGACGGGTCGGCTGCTGCCAGCGGCAGCGACGGTGATCCCTCGATGCGGAGCTCGCCCATCGTCTCGTCGGCGATCACCGTCGTGCCGACCGACGCCGCGACCGACAGCAGCAGCGCACGGGTCGACGCGGACATGGTCGCACCGGTCGGGTTGTGCAGCTCGGGCATGACGTAGGCGACGGCCGGTGCGGTCCGCCGCAGCGTCGTCTCGAGCGCGGCGGCATCCCACCCGGTCCGCGCGTCGACCGGGACGCCGACGAGTCGTCCGCCGGCCTCGCGGAACGCCTCGTGCGCGTGCGGGTAGGTCGGCGACTCGACGAGCACGGCGTCACCGCGGCGGACGAGCACCCGGGCGAGCAGGGCGATGGCGTGCTGCGCGCCGATCGTCACGATCACCTGGGACGGGTCGGTCGGCAGCCCGCGCGCGGTGTACCGGTCGGCGATCGCGGCTCTGAGCCCGGGGTCGCCCACGGTGTCGTACCCGATGCCGGCGAGCGCCGCCGGCACGTGCCGCACCGCCCGCTCGACCGCTTCGGCGACCCCGGGAGCCGAGTACATCGCGGCCTTGCGCAGGTCCAGCAGATCGTCGTCGACCACGCCGCCGAGCCGTTCCGGGTCAGGGCGACCGATGAGCGACGCGGGCAGGTGGACCACGCTGCCGGAGCCGCGGACCGACACGACGAACCCGTCGGACCGCAGTCGTGCGTACGCGTTTGCCACGGTGGTGCGGGAGACACCGAGTGCGGCGGCGAGCCCGCGCTCCGCCGGGAGCCGCACCCCCTGCGCGACCCGGCCGTCGATGACGAGCACCCGGATCGCGTCGGACAGTGCCTCGTAGGCCGGCGCATCGGTGCCGTCACGCCAGTCAGTGAGCAGCAGGGCAGCAGAGCGGGCACTCAACAGCACGGGGGTCATGGGTCCACGGTAGCGCGATTGGCTCTCGACCAGCAGTCCAATCGGAGCGGACGATGAACCCATGCCCCGCAGCACCGCCCTCACGTTCCGCTTCGTCCAGCTCGTCGTCGGCCTGTTCCTCTACGGCGCCTCCACCGCGCTGCAGGTCCGAGCGGTCGTCGGCGTGTCGTCGTGGACCGTGCTGACGCAGGGCCTCGAGAACGTGGTGCCCTGGTCGTTCGGCGTCATCACCGTCGTGTCGAGCGGCGTGATCCTGCTGTTCTGGATCCCGCTGCGCCAGAAGCCGGGCATCGGCACCCTGTTGAACGCGCTGGCGATCGGGCCGAGCGCCGACCTGGTGCTCTGGCTCGTGCCGGAGCCGTCCGGCCTGGTCGCCCGGATCGCCCTGTTCGCCGGAGGCCTGGTGCTGCTCGCGATCGCGACGGCGTTCTACATCGGCGCGGGGTTCGGCACCGGGGCCCGCGACGGCCTGATGGTCGGGCTGCACGAGCGCCTCGGCTGGCCGCTCTGGCTCGCGCGCACCCTGGTGGAGGTGTCGGTCGTCATCGTCGGGTGGATCCTCGGCGGGAACGTCGGGGCCGGCACCGTCATCGCGGCCTTCGCGATCGGCCCGATGGTGCAGCCGCTCATGCCGTTCTTCCGGCGGTTCCCGTGGAGCCCTGAGCGCCGGGTCGTCCGCGAACCCCTTGCGGAGTCGCGAGTCGCGATATAACGTGACCTCCACAGACGCGATACATCGCGAGTTGGAGGAAGCACCATGGCGCAGGAGAAGTGGCTCGTCGACGAGCCCAAGGTCATCGACACCGGCATCGTCCGCACACTCCGTGTCGGACTCGTCGGTGGTCAGGTGGACGTCGTCGCACACGACGAACCCACCGCACGGGTCGAGGTCCACAGCGTGTCCGGCAAGCAGCTGAAGATCGAGGTCGACGGCGACACGCTCACCGTCGACCACCCGCAGATCCGGTGGGACGACCCCATCGGGTTCCTCAAGTCGTTCCGCGGCAAGGCGCTCGCGGACGTCAGCATCCTGGTCCCTCGCGACGCCTCGGTCACCCTGGGCGTCGTCTCGGCGGGCGCCCTGCTGTCCGGCACGAACCGCGGCGCGATGCTCAACACGGTGTCCGGCGACCTCGTCGTCGACGGTGTCGCCGGCGACGTGACGGTCAACGCCGTCTCGGGCGCGACGACCATCCGCGAGCTCGACGGCGCGCTGACGGTCCACACGGTCTCGGGTGACGTCGTGGCCACGGGTGAGATCCCCCGGTTCCAGGCGGACGGCGTCTCGGCCGACGTCGTGCTCGACCTGCACGGCGTGCCGGAGTCGGCACGCGTCAACACGGTCTCCGGCGGCGTGAGCGTCCGGCTCGAGGACGGCGTCGCCTACCAGTGCACCGTCAGCACGGCGTCGGGCAAGCTGCAGTTCGACGACTCCGAGATCCGCGGTGTGCGCGGCTCGTACGTCAAGCAGGGCGGCGAGCTGGCCGGCCAGTGGCTCGACCTGCGGGTGAACTCGGTGTCCGGCGACATCGCGGTCCTGCACGCCCCGCCGGCAGCCGCCGAGGCCCGGACGACCCCGGCCGCGCCGACCACCCCGGCTCCGCCGACTGCTCCCGCCGCCGACACCACACCGACCAACGACGGCGAGGTGCCCGCATGAGTCCCGTCTTCGCCCACGGCCACCTCCGCCTGTACCTGCTCGTGCTGCTGGCGGACCACCCGATGCACGGCTACGAGCTCATCCAGGCCCTCGGCGACCGGTTCGGCGGCACCTACGTGCCGAGCGCCGGCACCGTGTACCCGCGCCTCGCGAAGCTCGAGGAAGAGGGCCTCGTCTCGAAGACCGCCGACGGCCGCAAGACCGTCTACGCGATCACCGAGGCCGGTCGCACCGAACTCGCGGCGCGTGCCGACGAGATCGCCGCGGTCGAGTCCGGGGTCGCCGACTCGGTGAAGTCCCTGGCCGACGGCGTCCGCGCCTCGGTCGGCGAGGCGATGCGCTCGCTCCGTGCCGACCTCGCCGCCTCGGCGGAGAGCCCCGGCACCGGCTCCCACGAGGACCCCGTCTCGGTCCCCTCCGAGAGCGCCCGCGCCCTGCGCGAGCTCGAGATGGCGCTGTCGTCGTTCCGGCAGCAGGTCCGCGCGGACCTGCGTCGGCGCGCGACCCGCGGCACGCTCCGCGCGGACACCGTGACGCGTCTGCGGGACGGCCTGGAGGCCCTGCGCAAGTCGCTCTGACGGCCCGAGCCCACCTGCCGGTCGCGCCCCGCGCCTCCCGGCCGCCCGCCGCACCGCCCGCCCTCGGAACCAGGTTCCGGACACAGCACCACGCCGATCCGTGGTGTCGTGGCCGGAACCTGGTTCCGTCACGGCACGGGGGCGAACCCGTCCAACACGTCCACCACCGCCAGACGCTCACCGTGCTCGATGCGGGCGATGGTGGTGCGGACGGCTGCCAGCTGCCGGGCGAGCCGGTCCCGCTCGCGCTCGAGGCCGACGACGTGCGCGGCGAGCGCCGACGCGTCGTCCGGATCGGCGTCGAGCCGCCGGCCGATCTCGGACAGACCGAGGCCCGTGCCGCGCAGCAGCAGGATGCGCTGCAGCCGGACGAGTGCCCGGTCGTCGTAGCGGCGGAGTCCGCCGTCGCCGACGGCGGTGGCCGGCAGCAGTCCGATGGCGTCGTAGTGGCGGAGCGTGCGGCTCGACACCCCGGCGGATCGCGCAACGTCGGCGATGCCGTGGGGCGCTTTCGCAGCTGCGGCGGCGTTGTCTGACGGATCCCTCATGCACCTCACCGTAGAGGTTGACGCTGCGTCAACCGCAAGGGGCCGCCCGGAGTCGGAGCGGGCGACGCGCGCCCGACCGGGAATGACTGCTCGGACACCCGTGTTGACTCCCGCCCGGAACTGAGTAGGTTTGCCGCTCGTGACGAACGAGGTCCGGTCGCTGAAAGCGCGACTGATCGGGGATCCCCTCCCCTCCGAGAAGCTCGAAGGACAGCTCCTCCCGAAGCACCTGGCACTGCCGATCTTCGCGAGTGACCCGCTGTCCTCCGTCGCGTACGCACCGCAGGAACTCCTGATGATCCTGCTGCTCGGGGGCATGTCGTTCCTGACGTTCGCACCGTGGGTGGCCGCACTCGTCGTGCTGCTGCTCGTCGTGGTCGTCGCGTCGTACCGGCAGCTCATCAAGGCGTACCCGTCGGGTGGTGGCGACTACGAGGTGGCGCACCGGAACCTCGGCGAGAAGGCCGGCCTGGTCGTCGCGAGCGCACTGCTCGTCGACTACGTGATGACGGTCGCGGTGTCGGTGGCGTCCGGCGTGGACAACATCATCTCGGCACTGCCGATGCTGAACGACGTCCGCGTCGAACTCGCGCTCGTGTTCGTCGTGCTCCTCGCCGCCACGAACCTGCGCGGGGTGCGGGAGTCGAGCAAGGCGTTCGCCGTCCCCACCTACCTGTTCGTGGCGTCCGTCTTCGTGATGGTCGTCACCGGCCTGGTCCGGGTCGCCACCGGGCACGCCCCCGTCGCCGAGTCCGCCGGCTACACCGTCGACAACGTGGAGCACACCACCCAGGCGGCGTTCGTCCTGCTGCTCCTGCGCGCGTTCGCGTCCGGCTGCTCGGCGCTCACCGGCGTCGAGGCCATCGCGAACGGCGTGCAGGCCTTCCGGCGCCCGAAGATCAAGAACGCGCAGGCGACCCTGGTGGCGATGGGCGGCATCGCGATCGTCCTGTTCATCGGGCTCATCACCCTCGCGCTCGTGTCCCGCGTGCACTACGCCGAACGCGCCTGCGACCTGCAGGGGTTCGCCGACTGCGCCTCGACGCCGCAGCGGTCCCTCATCGCCCAGATCGCGGCGGCGACGTTCGGCGACAACTCGGTGCTGTTCTTCGTCATCCAGGCGACGACCGCCGCGGTCCTGCTCCTGGCCGCGAACACGGCCTTCAACGGCTTCCCGCTGCTCGGCTCGATCCTGGCCCGCGACTCGTACGCCCCGAAGGCCCTGTCCACCCGCGGCGACCGGCTCATCTACTCGAACGGCGTCATCGTGCTTGCGCTCGTCGCCGCAGCGCTGCTCGTGGTCTACCGGGCGAACGTCACGAGCCTCATCCAGCTGTACATCATCGGCGTCTTCGTGTCGTTCACGCTCGGGCAGACGGGCATGGTCGTGCACTGGACCCGCCTGCTGCGGGCAGACCGGACCGGCGCCGGCGACCCGTCCGTCAACCGTGCACAGGTGCTGCGCTCGCGCACCATCAACGCGATCGGCGCCACCTTCACCCTGGTCGTCCTGGTCATCGTCACGATCACCAAGTTCACGCACGGCGCCTGGCTCGTCTTCCTGATCATGCCGATCCTGTACGTGCTCATGCTCGGGGTGAACCGCTACTACCGCGACGTCTCGCACGAGATCGAGGCCGACGTCGAGACCGAGTTCGGCGCGACCGGCGACCACGCAGTCGTGCTGGTGAACAAGCTGCAGAAGCCCGTGCTGAAGGCCATCGACTACGCGATCGCGGCCGAGCACGCCAGCTGCGAGGCGGTCCACGTCGCGATCGACGACGCCGACGCCCAGCACCTGCGCGACCAGTGGGCCGAGTACGGCATCCGGATGCCGCTGACCATCGTGCCGAGTCCCTACCGCGACATCTCGATGCCGCTCATCAAGTACATCAAGGCGCACCGGCTCGAGCACGGCTCCGAGGTCGTGACCGTCTACACCCCGATCTTCATCGTCGGGCACTGGTGGGAGGGCCTGCTCCACAACCACCGCGGCCGTCGCATCCGCAAGAAGCTCCTGCTCGTGCACGGCGTCACCGTCGCGCTCGTGCCGTGGCTGCTCGACTCGTCCGAACTGCTCTACGGCCGCCGGTCGCGTCCGCTGCCCGGCCAGGAGCGTCGCGGCGAACCGGTGCGCCCACCGCTCCGCCGGTCCGCAGCGGGTTCGGCCGCGGCACCGGTCGACGGCTCGGCCGACGACCGCCTGGCCCGGTCCGCGCAGCGGAACAGCCTGCAGCCGCGGAACGGTCCGCAGCCGCGACGGGCCACTCGTCCGGCGGGTCCCGCCGAGGGCGTCGACCCCGCGCTCTGCACGGGTGAGCTGCACGCGCTCGTGCCGACCTCGCCGCGCCGGGGCGACGAGTCGTAGCATCTGACGTCATGACGATCACGGACCTGCGGACGTTCGCCACGTTCGACGGCCACGGCGGCAAGGTGTCGAAGCGCGTCGAGGTGCTGGACCACGAGCCCGCCGCGGGTAGCCCCCACGAAGGACTCGTCGCGGTGCGCGGCGAACACCCCCTGGGTGCGCTCGACGAGCACGCCGCCGACGAGTCGGCAGCGCTGGCGCGCGGCGTCCCCAGCGTCGGCTGGGTGGACCCGTCGACACTGCGCGACTGGTACCGCCCGGACCGCGTGGTCATCACCCGTCTCGAGGCGCGGCAGTCCGGCATCGAGCCCGGTCTGTACGCCGATTCGCGCGGTCGTGGACGGGTCCGGATCGACGGCCTGGAGGCACGGCTCGCCCCCGACGGTCGGCCCGCCTTCCGCGCACTGGCCGGTTCCGACGCGCCCTGGGTCGTCGACGTCCCGCTGCCGACGGACCAGGCGGTGCGGCTCGTTGCGGTGTCCGAGGTCGACGAGGGCTTCGAGGTCGTGACCGCTCCGGTGTCCCCGTTCCTGCAGCCCGGCGAGTACGCGGCGTACGACGACGACGTCCCCGGGCTGCCCCCGCGGCCGTCCAGCGGCCGGATCGTGGTGTCCGCGACGGTGCTGCTCGACGGCTCGCTGCACGAGGTCGAGCGGATCGACGAGCAGGCCGCGACCATCTGGGTCCGGCGCGACGGCCGGGCGGTGCCGATCGCCACGAGTGCGGTCGGCCCGGACCTGGTGCGCTACACGGCCACCCCGGCCTGACGGGGGACAGGCGGCTGCGCGGTACGTCGGGGGTGCGGCGTAGCGTCCCCGGCATGAGTGATGCAGAAGAGACCCTCGGCGGAGCCCGTCCGGACCCGTCGACCGACGCGAGCAAGGACCCCGAGCAGTGGGTCACCGGTGACGAGCCGATGACCGGACCGCAGCGCAGCTACCTCGACACCCTGGCCCGCGAAGCCGGCGAGGAGCTCTCCGCCGACCTCACGAAGGCCGAGGCCTCGGAGCACATCGACCGCCTGCAGCAGCAGACCGGACGCGGCACGGACTCGTCGGGTTCCTGAGTGGGGGTCCGCCCTTCGGCGGACCCCAACCTGGGCGTGTTCTGGTGATGTCCGGACAGGCCCCCGGACGAGGGACATCGATGACGCGTCACCGGTTACCGTCGTGGCCATGCGAACGACATCGACCTCCATCGGCCTGACCGCGCTCCGCATCGTCCTCGGGGTGGTGTTCATCGCCCACGGCGCGCAGAAGTTCGCCCAGGGCATCCCGAACGTCGCCCAGGGCTTCTCCGGCATGGGCGTCCCGCTCGCCGACGTCGCCGCGCCCCTGGTGGCTGGTCTCGAACTCGTCGGCGGCGTCCTGCTCGTGCTCGGCGTCGCGACCCGCGTCGTGGGTGTCCTGCTCGCCGTCGACATGGTCGTCGCGGGGTTGCTCGCGCACGCGTCGTCCGGCTTCTACTCGCAGGACGGCGGCTTCGAGTACGTGCTCGTCCTGGCGGTCGCGTCGCTCGCCGTGGCCCTGACCGGTCCGGGGCGGTTCTCGCTCGACGCCGTGTTCCTGGCGGCGTCCCGCCGGCGTCGTGGCGTGCAGGAGCCCCTGCCCGCCTGACCCGCGCTGCGCCGGAGCTGCCTGCGGCCGCCTGCGGCCGCCCCGTCGCGCTGCGCACGGTGCGCGCTTCGTGGGCCCGTGCGAGGTTGACCGCTCGGTGCGCCGACAGAGCCTCGCACCGAGCTGGCAACCCCGCACCGCCCGACGAACCTCGCACCGTGCGCAGTCCGCCGACCCCGCACCGCCCGACGAACCTCGCACCGTGCGCAGTCCGCCGACCCCGCACCGCCCGACACACCTCGCACCGTGCGCAGGTCCGGAGCGGCTCACGCGGCGGCGAGCACGTCCATCACCTGGCGGGCGATGAGCCGTCCGGCCCGGTTCGCGCCGATCGTCGACGCCTGCGGCCCGTACCCGGCCAGGAACAGCCGCGGCTCGTCGACCGATCGACCGTCCACCACGACGACCCCGCCGGCCGCGGTCCGCAGGTGCAACGGCGCAAGGTGCCGCAGATCGGCGCGGAATCCGGTCGCCCAGAGCACCGCGTCGGCGTGCACGTGCGTGCCGTCGGCCGTGACCACGCCGGTCTCGTCCATCCGGGTGAACATCGGCTGGTCGCGCAGGACCCCGCGGTCGATGCCCGCCCGGATCCGCCGCGAGACCGGGACACCGGTGCCGCTGACGATGCTCGGCAGCACCTCGCCGGCACGGGCGGCCCGGTCCTGCTCGTCGACGGCCGCGACCGCGGACTCGAGGTCGAGCGACGCGGTGTCCGCCCACACCATCGGCCGCCGCGTGAACCAGTGGGTGGACCGGGCGACACCGTCGAGCTCGAGCAGGAAGCCGATGGCACTCGTCCCGCCGCCGACCACGACGACGTCCTGCCGCGCGAACTCCACGGCGCTCCGGTAGTCGGTGGTGTCGAGTTGTCGTCCGCGGAACACGCCACGGCCCGGGTACCACGGCACGAACGGGGTGCCCCAGGTCCCCGACGCGTTCACCACGACGTCGGCGCGGATCCGGGTCTCCGTGCCGTCGGCGGACCGCGTCGTGACGCAGAGTGCGCCAGCTGCCGTGTCGCCGTCGAGCCGGGAGACCGACGAGACCGAGACCGGACGTCGGACCCGCAGGTCGTAGTGCTGCTCGAACCGCCGGTAGTACTCCCCCACGACGTCCCGGGCGGGTCGTGAACGATCGGCGTCGTCGAACTGCAGACCCATGGCCCGCATCCCGGGCAGGTCGTGCACGCGGTGCGCCGCGCCGAGCCGCAGGGCCTCCCACCGGAACTGCCAGGCACCACCCGTGCTCGGGGCGCGGTCGAGCAGCACCAGGTCGGTGCCCGGGACGAGCCCCTGACGGCGCAGGTGGTATCCCACGGAGAGTCCGGCCTGCCCCGCACCGATCACGACCACACGGGCGTGCTGGTCGACTGGGTTCTCGATGGGTTCGGTCATCACTTCGATTCTCCTGTGCGCGGAGCCGTCGCGGCGACGTCCAGATCGAGGTACATGGTAGAGTGATCGGCAGATTTCAAACCACGAACCGTCTGGTTCCCCGAGTGATCTTCCGTCATTCGCCAGGACCGGACCAGAGCCGAACGAGGGGGTCACGCATGGGGCGCGGCCGTCAAAAGGCGAAGCACACCAAGGTTGCCCGTGAGCTGAAGTACTTCAGCCCGCAGACGAACTACGGTGCACTCGAGCAGGAGCTCTCCGCCGGACAACACTCCGATGACGATCTCGTCGACCGCTGGGCGGACCAGTACGGTCCCGAGGCGGCAGACGACGCGGACGAGTTCGAGACCGAAGCGGACCAGAACAAGTCCGCCTGACCTGCATCGCCGTCACGCCGCGCGCCCTCGGGCAGCGCGGCGTTTCTGCGTGCCCGGGCAGCCAGCTGCCGAGGTCGTGCGATGCGCCGCCGGCCGGACGTCGCGGTCGCACGGACTGCTGCCCGGACCACGTCCGAGCGGCAGTCCGTGCGACCGCGACCAGCCCGGGTCAGGCGGCGTAGCTCCCGACGAGCCGCACCGCGCCACCGTCGACACCCTTGGCGCCCTGCTCGAAGCCGGACAGCTCGCGGGCCGACGTGGCGATCGTGCCGACGGGCCAGGCGGGCATGCCTGCCACGCCGAGCGACTCGATGACGTCCACCGCGGCGCTGGCGGACACCACTGCGAACATGCCGATGCCCAGGTTCCAGGTGCCCTCGGTGTCCTCGATCGGCGTCCCTGCCATGTCGGCGAGCACCCGGAAGACGGGGAGCGGCTGCCAGGTCGAGCGGTCGACCTCGATCCAGGAGCCGACGGGCAGGACGCGCGCCAGGTTCGCGGCGATGCCACCACCGGTCACGTGCGACAGGGAGTGCACGGCGCCCGGGTGCTGCTCGAGCAGCTCCAGCAGCGGCGTCGTGTACAGGCGGGTGGGCTCGAGCAGTGCTTCACCGACGGACACGCCGCCGAACTCGGGCAGCTGGTCCGTGTACCCGACCCCGCGCGACGCGAGGATGTGCCGGACGAGCGAGTACCCGTTCGAGTGCAGCCCGGACGACTCGATCGCGAGCACGACGTCGCCGTCCTGCACCAGGTGGGCGCCGAGCTGCGAACCGGCCTCGACGACACCCGTCGCGGCACCGGCCACGTCGTAGTCGTCCGGACCGAGCAGCCCCGGGTGCTCGGCGGTCTCGCCACCGACCAGTGCGGTGCCCGTCGCCGAGCAGCCGCGGGCGATGCCGGCGACGATGTCCGCGATGCGGTTCGGGACGACACGCCCGCAGGCGATGTAGTCGGTCATGAACAGCGGCTTCGCGCCGACCACGACGATGTCGTCGACGACCATGCCGACCAGGTCCTGCCCGATGGTGTCGTGCTTGTCGATCGCCTGCGCGATGGCGACCTTGGTGCCGACGCCGTCGGTCGAGGTCGCGAGCAACGGGTGCGCGAAGTCCTTCAGGAAGGACACGTCGTAGAGTCCGGCGAAGCCGCCGACGCCGCCCAGCACGTGGCTGTTGTGGGTCGCCGCGACGGCGGACTTCATGAGTTCGACGGCGAGGTCACCGGCGGCGGTGTCCACTCCGGCTTCGGCGTACGGGTTGGGCATGCGGAGTCCTTCGCGGTGACATGGCAGACTTGTTCGGTACCCCCCGATTCTACGGTCTGGAGCACACCCGCGAATGTGCGGCATCGTCGGCCTCGTTGCACAGGGCCCCGCCAACCAATCCATCTACGACGCACTGCTCCTCCTGCAGCACCGCGGGCAGGACTCGACGGGCATCGCCACGGTCGAGGGTCACGTGCACCACATGCACAAGACCCGCGGTCACGTGCGGGAAGCGTTCCGCACCCGTGACATGCGCGCGCTCCTCGGCACCATGGGCCTCGGCCACGTGCGCTACGCCACCAAGGGCGCGGCGAGCAACGAGGAAGAAGCGCAGCCGTTCTACGTGAACGCGCCGTACGGCATCGTCCTCGTGCACAACGGCAACCTCACCAACACGCGAGAACTCACGCGCGAGCTGTTCGACATCGACCGTCGGCACCTCAACACGACGAGCGACACCGAGCTCCTGGTGAACGTGCTGGCGCACGAGCTGCAGGGGCAGGTCCGCGGCACGGACCTCGACGCCGGGCAGGTCTTCGACGCCGTCGAGCGCGTGCACGAGCGCGTCGAGGGCTCGTACGCCACGATCGCGACGATCGCCGGCCACGGGCTCCTGGCCTTCCGCGACCCGTTCGGCATCCGGCCGCTCATCCTCGGGCACAAGTTCGACGAGGCCGGCCAGCCCGAGTGGGTCGTGGCGAGCGAGTCGCTGGTGCTCGAGTCCGGCGGCTACGAGATCGTCCGCGACGTCGCCCCGGGTGAGGCGATCTTCATCGAGATGAACGGGCAGATGCACGCCCGGCAGTGCGCGAAGAACCCGCGGCTCGTGCCGTGCTCGTTCGAGTACGTGTACCTGGCGCGGCCCGACTCCGTCATGAACGGCATCTCGGTGTACGACGCCCGCCTGCGCCTCGGCAACCGGCTGGCGGACACCATCGAGCAGTACGCGCCGACGGGCGACATCGACGTCGTGATGCCGATCCCGGACTCGTCGCGGCCCGCGGCCATGCAGGTCGCGCGGAAGCTCGGCATCGAGTACCGCGAGGGCTTCTACAAGAACCGCTACGTCGGCCGGACGTTCATCATGCCGGGCCAGGCGGAGCGCAAGCGGTCCGTCCGGCAGAAGCTCAACGCGATGTCGTCGGAGTTCAAGGGCAAGAACATCCTGATCGTCGACGACTCGATCGTGCGCGGCACGACGAGCAAGGAGATCGTGGAGATGGCCCGCGCCGCCGGTGCGAACGAGGTCACCTTCACGAGCGCCGCGCCCCCGGTCCGGTTCCCGCACGTCTACGGCATCAACATGCCGACGCGCGACGAGCTCATCGCCCACGACCGGAAGATCCCGGAGATCAACAAGGTGCTCGGCAGCGACCACCTGATCTACCAGGAGATCGGCGACATGCGGGATGCCATCATCGAGGGCTCCGACGTGACCGACCTCGAGATGAGCTGCTTCACGGGCGAGTACGTCACGGGCACCGTGAGCCCGGAGTACCTGTCCTGGGTCGAGGCGAACCAGCTCAGCTAGGTCGCGTCCGAGACGCACCCACCTGACGGACGGGAGGCCCGTGGCGGTGTCGCCACGGGCCTCCCGTCCGTCATCGCCCGCGGCTACGGCCGCTGGTCGCCGTGCTCGTCGATCTCGCCGTCGACCGTCTCGGGCGGCAGCTCGACCTCGACGCGCTCCGCCGTCAGGCGGGCCGCGCGCCGGGCGAAGACCCGGTCGAACACGACGGCGACGACCGCGCCGACGAAGGCGCCGATCGTGACGCCCCACAGGCTGAAGTAGCCCACGAGGCTGCCGAAGCTCGACTCTTCCTGCTGGCCACCGAGGTTCATGGTGAGCGAGACGACGATCAGGGTCGCGATGAACCCGAGCACCGCGCCGCCGACGATGAACACCCCGAACTTCGGCGCACGACGGATCGTGACCTCGTCGGAGGTGGAGACGGCATTCGGCGCGGGGGCCGGGACCGGCTGGTCGTCGGGTCGATCGGTGTTGCTCACCCACCCATTGTCCCCCACTGTGGGACGTCCCCCGGCCTGTGCGCGCACTCCGATCCGGGAGAGGATGATCCGTACCGCTTGGTATCCCATGGGCAGGAGGTGACACGGATGCGAGAACGGACCGTACGGGGGCGAGGCCGCACCCCCGGCATCCCGGCGCGCGTGACCTGGCCCGTGATGCAGCGTCGCGAGGAGGACCGTGCCGTGTCCGTCGTCGCGGAGCACCGGTGGAGCGTCGCGCTCGTCGGCGCTCCCGGTCTCGGCAAGAGCACCGTCGCGGCCCGCGTCACCGACCGCGTCGCCGGACGGGACGGCTCCGGCCGCACGGTCGTGGTGCCCATCACCGCCGTCGCCACCGGGCGGTCGATGCCCTTCGGGGCGATCTCGGACCGCTTCGGCGAGCTGCCGGCGACCCTGTCCGAGCTGTCCGACGACTCCGGGGCCGAGCAGCGTCTCCGGGCGATCGCCGACCTCGCGGACCGTGACGTCCTGCTGCGCGTCGACGACGCCGACCACCTCGACGCGATCTCCGCCCGGTACGTGGCGTGGCTCGTCCGGCACCAGGGCGTTCGGCTCGTCCTGACCTGCCGCGACTTCACCGCGCTGTCGGAACCGCTCCGCGCCCTGTGGCAGGACGACCTGCTCGAGCGCATCGACCTCGAGCCGCTCAACCTGCGCGAGACGTCGACCCTGGTGGCCGAGGCGCTCGGCTCGCAGCTCGAGAACGCGTCGGCCGAGCGGGTGCACCGCGCGACCGCCGGCAACCCGCTCTACCTGCGCGAGGTCGTCCGGGCCGCCCGTACCTCCGGCGCCCTCGAGCACACGGCGTCCGGGTGGTACTGGCGGGGGCGGGTGACCGCGTCGAACAGCCTCGCCGACATGTACCGGACCGAGCTCGGCGCGCTGCCGGAGGACCTGCGCGACGTCGTCGACATCGTGGCACTCGCCGACCCGATCCCGCTCGCGCGGCTGCTCGGTCTGGTCAGCGGCGGCGACGTCGACCGCGTGGTCGCACTCGGTCTGGTCCGGATCGACTCGCTCGACGACGGCGCCGCGGTGGCCCGTCCGCAGCACCCGCTCGTCGGCGAGGTCATCCGCGCCCTGGTCCCGGTGGCCCGGCGCACGGCGCTGTTCGCCCGGGCGAACGCCTTCCGCGCCGACAGTCCCGAGGGCGCTCCGCCCGCCGCACGGTTGCGGTCGGCGCTCTGGGCCCTCGAATGCGGTGTCGTGCCGCCGGTCGAGCAGCTGCTCGACGCGGCGCAGGTCGCGGTGCGGCTGCAGGAGCACGAGAGCGCGATCGCCCTGACCTCCGCCGCACTCCGTCGGACGCTGCACCCGAACGAGCAGGTCGCCGCGCGCTGCCTGCGGTCACTCGCGTACTCGTACAGCGCCGGGCGCGAGGCCGGTCGCGCCGACGCCGAGGCGGCCTGGGCGGTCGTCCGTGCGGACCACGCCACGGTGGACGACGCGTTCGTGGTCGAGGCCTGCGAGATCCTCGCCAACATCCGGCAGTTCCACGACGACGACGTGCTGGCCGCCGTGGCGCTCACCGACGCCGCCAGCCGCCTGGTGTCCGGCGAAGCGGTCGAACGGCTCCGCCTGTTGCGGCTCGCGCACCTCGGCTGGGGCGGGCGTTTCGACGAGGTCCGGGCCGAGCTCGAACGCAGCGGCATCGTGCACGCCCCGACCATCCCGTTCGTCTTCCTCTGCGTCGCCCCCTGCGCGATCATGGCGCTCGCGACGGCCGGCCGGCTCGACGACGCCTCGGCCCTCGGCCGCCGCGCCCTGGCCACCGCGGTCGAACACCTCGAGGACGCTCCCTGGAGCGTCGGCGAGATCGTGTCCGTGCTGCACCAGGTGCAGGTCTGGCGGGGCGACCTCGCCGATCTGCTCACCGAGGTGCCGGTCCGGCGCTCCAACCCGTACCTGAAGTACGACTTCACGCTCGAGCTCATCGGGGACGGCAACCTCGCCATCGGGCAACGGCGCTGGGACGACGCGATCGCGGCGTTCTCGGCCGCCTGCGAGCGCTACGACGTCGCGGACCACGGCGGCTTCGCGGCGTACCCGTGGGCGCGGCTCGCGATGGCGTACGCCTACGCCGGCCGGACCGAGGACGCGACGCGTGCCCTCGACCGTGCGCGGGCCACCCCGCAGCGGGCGATGCGGATCACCGGGGAGCAGGTCGCGGTGACGATCGCCTGGACCGAGGCGGTGCTCGGCAACCCCGCGGGACTCCGCCACGCCGACGACATCATCGACCGCGCCACGGCGAGCGGCGCGTGGACGCACGTCATGTACGCGCAGACGCTGCACTACGCGATGGACATGCTGCACGGGCGCGACACCGGCGCGTCGCTCGGTCGGATGCGCGGGGCGGCAGCCCGGGTCGACGGACCGCTCGCCGCGGCGATCGTCGAGTACGCCGACGCCCTGACCGCACGTGACCGCACGCGGGTGATCGCGGCGGAACGGGTGCTCGCGTCGCACGGCATGGCGGTCACGGCGGGTCGGCCGAAACCACCGCTCACGAACCGCGAGTACCAGGTCGCCGAGCTCGCGGCGCGGGGGTTGAGCAACCGCCTCATCGGCGAGGAGCTCGGGCTCTCCACCCGGACGATCGACGCCCACCTGTCGCGGGTGTTCGCCAAGTGGGACGTGCACGCGCGGTCGGAGCTCGCCGGCCTCTTCTGAGCCGCCCTGTCACGCAAGAACGTTGCGCATTGCAGCACGACGCGCCGGTCCGGTTGACACGTTGTGTGGAACTTCGCGTACCTTGGTCCCTGTCGCCGGGTTCGGACCCGTTCGGGTCGGGTCCGAATCCCGGCGACTTCAAGCGTAGGCGTGCGGTTCATGCGGCCGCATCGGTAGGGACTACCTAATTCGGTTCGTCCGCCTAGGTACTCGGCTCCGTCGCTTCCAGCGGGCCGGTGGTCGACGCGACTAGAGCGCGACGCGCACCGGCAGGAACGCCGTCAGGTCCGCGCGCGACCCGGATGCGCTGACGCGCGACTGCGCGACCGCCTCGTCCCAGGTCAGCTCCTCGGTGGCGAGCGCGAGCCACGTCGTGGCGTCGGTCTCCACCACGTTCGGCGGCGTACCACGGGTGTGACGCGGGCCGGGGACGGCCTGGACCGCGGCGAACGGCGGTACCCGGACCTCGACGCTGTTGCCGGGCACGTCGTCGGCGAGGCGCTGCAGGGTCCACCGGACGGCGGTCGCGACGGTCGCCCTGGCCGTGTCGCCCTGCTGCACGGCGGTCAGTGCGGCGCGGCCGGCGGCGTCCTCGATCCTCCTGGGTGGCATCTCCACAGGCTAGCCGTCGCCTCGCGGGGGGCGAGTCCTCCTCGGTAGGGTGATCGGGTGCGAATCCTCGTCCTCGGTTCCGGTGCCCGCGAGCACGCGATCATCACGGCCCTCCTCGCTGAACGGGCGGGCCACGTCATCACGGCCGCTCCCGGCAACGCCGGCATCGCCGCCGACGTCGAGACCGTCTCCCTCGACCCCACGAACGGTGCGCTCGTCGCCGAGTACGCGATCGAGAACGGTGTCGAACTGGTCGTCGTCGGGCCGGAGGCACCGCTCATCGCGGGCGTGGCCGATCCCGTGCGCACCCGGGGCATCCCGGTCTTCGGGCCCGGCAAGGCCGCAGCCCAGCTCGAGGGGTCGAAGGCCTTCGCCAAGCGGATCATGTCCGAAGCGAACGTGCCGACGGGTCGCCCGGTGTACGCCGGCACGGCTGACGAGGCCGTCGCGGCGATCGACGAACTCGGCGCACCGTACGTCGTGAAGGCCGACGGTCTCGCCGCCGGCAAGGGCGTCCTCGTCACCGAGGACCGCCAGGCCGCGATCGACCACGCCACCTACTGGCTGCAGCACGGGCACGTCGTGGTCGAGGAGTTCCTCGACGGCGAAGAGGTCTCTCTGTTCTTCCTGAGCGACGGGCACGACGTCCGCCCGCTCAGCCCCGCGCAGGACTACAAGCGCCTGGCCGACGGCGACCTCGGACCGAACACCGGCGGCATGGGCGCCTACTCGCCGCTGCCGTGGCTGGCCGATCGTTGGGCGTCCGAGCAGGCCTTCGTCGACGAGGTCACCGAGCTGGTCGCGCTGCCCACCGTCCGTCGCCTCGAGCACGAGGGCACGCCGTTCGTCGGCCTGCTCTACTGCGGCCTCATCGTCACGGAGCAGGGTGTCCGGGTCATCGAGTTCAACGCACGCTTCGGCGACCCGGAGACCCAGGTGGTCCTCCCCCGCCTGGCGACGCCGCTGAGCGGACTGCTGCTCGCCGCCGCGACCGGGCAGCTCGGGGGCACGCCAGCGCCGGAGTTCCGCGACGAAGCCGCCGTGACCGTGGTGCTGGCGAGCGAGGGCTACCCGGAGAACCCGCAGACCGGCCGACCCATCACCGGCATCGACGCCGCGAACGCCCGCGACGGCGTCTCCGTCGCCCACGCCGCCACCGGGGTGCTCGACGACACCCTCGTCGCCACCGGCGGCCGCGTGCTCAGCGTCGTCGCGGTCGGTTCCGACTTCGCACAGGCGCGGGAGCGCGCGTACGCGGGACTCGGCGACATCACCCTGCAGGGCGCGCAGTACCGCACCGACATCGCCGCGAAGGTCACCCGATGAGCGGCGCGCCCGTGATCGCCGGCTGGGACCACGTCTCGTCGGGCAAGGTCCGCGAGCTGTACGTGCCGACCGGCACCCCCGACATCCGGAGCGCGTCCGAGCTGCTGCTCGTGGCGTCCGACCGGGTCAGCGCGTACGACTTCGCGCTCGAGCCGCCGATCCCGGGCAAGGGCGAGCTGCTCACCCGCCTGTCGCGGTTCTGGTTCACGCAGCTGAGCGACGTGCCGAACCACATCATCGGCCCGTCGTCCGGCGGCACCCCCGTGCCGGCCGAGGTCGAGTCGCGGTCGATGCACGTCATGCCGCTCGAGATGTTCCCCGTCGAGTGCGTCGTGCGCGGGTACCTGGTCGGCAGCGGCTGGGCCGAGTACCAGCAGACCGGCAGCGTCTGCGGCGTCGCCCTGCCCCAGGGGCTGTCGAACGGCGACCGGCTGCCCGAGCCGATCTACACGCCCGCCTACAAGGCACCCCAGGGCGAGCACGACGAGAACATCTCGTACGAGCAGACCGTGGACCTGGTCGGTGCGGACGTCGCGGCGACGCTGCGTGACCTGTCGCTGCACGTGTACACCGAGGCGGCGGCGATCGCCCTCGAGCGCGACGTCGTGATCGCGGACACCAAGTTCGAGTTCGGGCAGGACGCCGACGGCCGGATCCGGATCGCGGACGAGGTCCTGACGAGCGACTCGAGCCGGTACTGGGACGCCCGCGCCGACGGTCGCACGGACTCCTTCGACAAGCAGATCGTGCGCGACTGGCTCAGCGCCCACTGGGACCGCCAGGGCACGCCGCCGGTGCTGCCCGAGGCGATCGTGTCCCGCACCGCCGCGCGCTACGCCGAGCTCATCGAGCGCCTCGGCGCCTAGCGAGCCGGGCGACCGCCGGCGCCGAGCGAGCTGGACGACCGCCGGCGCCGAGCGAGCCGGACGACCGCCGGCGACCGCCGACGGCCCGTCGTCAGAGGTCGCGCGCGACGACGACGACGGTCAGGTCGTCGCCCGGGTCGTGGTCGACCGCACGCGACCGCACCCGCTGCAGGAACGTCGCGACGTCCGGCGACTCGCGGTAGAGCGCCCCGAGCTGCGACAGCGACGCGAGCGTGGAGTCCCACAGCTCGAGCGCGCCGTCGCTGACCACGATGACCACGTCACCCGGCCGCATGACGAGCGATCCCGAGGCACGTTCGATGCCCGCCGGGTGCAGCCCGATCGGCAGGTCCGACGACCGCAGGATCCGCTCGGCGCCGTCGTCGCGGAGCTGCAGGACGAGCCCGTGTCCGGCGTCGGTGAAGTCGATCCGACCGGTCGAGGGGGTGAGCCGGCCGTGGAACAGCGTCGCGAAGGACTCGGCGCGGCTGAGGTCGGGTGCGACCTGCGCCTCGAGCTCGGCGACGGCGACGTCGGGTGCCACGTCGCCGCGGGCGAGCAGGGCGCCGCGGATGTTCGCGGCGAGCAGCCCTGCCGACATGCCCTTGCCCATGACGTCGGCCACCGTCAGGTGCACCGCGTCGTCGCCGGAACGGTGCCAGTCGTGGAAGTCGCCGGAGACGACGCCGTGCGGGACGGACAGGCCCGCGATGCGGTAGCCGGGCACGTCGACCGTGCCGGGTTCGAGCCCCGCGAGCACCGAGCGCAGGCGGTCCTCGTCGGCACCGGCGGCCAGTTCCCGCTCGGCCCAGACGCCGAGCTCCTGGAGCAGGGCGAGCTCGTCGGCGTCGAGGGTCCGCGGTTCGGGGTCGATGAGGCAGAGGGTGCCGACCTTGACGTCGTCGTCGCCGAGCCGCAGTGGCACGCCGGCGTAGAAGCGGACGTTCGGGTCACCGACGACCATCGGCATGTCGGAGTAGCGGGCGTCGATGCGCGCGTCGGGTACCAGCACGGGGCCGTGCGACCCCATCGTGCGCCCGCAGAAGGTGTCCTGCAGCGGGATGACCGGTCCGAAGTGGGCGTCGCTCTGCTGGGACTTGATCGTCAGCGAGGTGTCGCCCGCCAGGTTCAGGAACGAGCCGGACACGCCGAGGGCCTCACGCGCGATGCGGGTGATCCGGTCGAACCGTTCCTCGGCGCCACCCTCGACCACGTCGAGCGCGGCGAGCAGTGCTGCTCGGCGCACGGCGTCGGGCGCGCTGGTGACTGGGCCGGTCGTCGCGGTCTCCGGGTGCATGCACCCACGCTAACGCGCCAACCGGACAGGGCCTGTCCCCACTACGGAGGACGCACCACCCCAGTCCACGGGGCAGGCACGCCGCGCGGACGCGACGGTCGTCCCCGGTCCGGACCGACCCGGCGCCGGACTACCCTGGACGCGTGTCCCGCCCCGTCCTGCCCACCGTCGCCCTCGCTGCGGCGGCCCTGCTGACGCTCGCGGGGTGCGGCGCCCACGACTCCACCGGCCAGGTCTCGGTCACGGTGTCGGACAACGCCGCCGACCACCCGTACGAGGTCAAGGTCTTCGCGTCGACGGGCAAGCTGTCGGAGCACCAGCGGGTGTTCCCCGGCGGCACCGCGGACTTCGCAGGCGTCCCGCTCGGCACGGTCACGGTGCGTGCTGGCGAGCTGTGCCCGCAGACGACGACGGTGACGAACGACGCCGTCGCGACGGTCACGCTGACGACGACGGGCTGCTGACCCCCGGCGCCACCAGGTGTTCGACGCGGGGCTCCCCCGCGACCCGGCGGACGGCCTCGAGGGTCCGTGCGTCGTCGCCGGTCTGCCGGACCTCGTGCTGGTCGACGTGCTCCTGCCAGGACCCGACCCGGAACGCCTCGACCCACGCTCCGGGCCCGGTCGCGGTGTCCCGGTACAGGTTCCAGTCGCGCGCGCCCGTCCGCCGCCGACTGTGCCCGAGGAGCGCGGCGGCGGCGCGGAAGGTGTCGACGGCGCCGTCCGGCACGGTCCAGTGCACGAGCACCAGGGTCTCGCCCGTGGCGGCGGCGTGGTCGTCCGGCACGATCGTGACGTCGCCGAACGGCATCGGTGCGACGGCGCGCTGCCGGTCGGTGAGCG
The DNA here is from genome assembly GCF_057812125.1 of Curtobacterium sp. ABR8. NCBI lineage: Bacteria > Bacillati > Actinomycetota > Actinomycetes > Micrococcales > Microbacteriaceae > Curtobacterium > Curtobacterium sp. ABR8. Next base: position 718,356 of record NZ_CM173818.1, on the reverse strand, counting down.
CCGGGAACCCCGACACGACGATCAGCACGGCGCTCAGAGCGGTGACCACCCCGGCCCCGGCGAGTACCCCGACGACGCCGAACGGCGTGGCCACGACCCCGGCGAGCGCCGCACCGACCGCGGTGCTGCCGAACAGGACGAGCTGGTAGGCGGCCAGTCCCCGCGCTCGGACCCAGGCGGGCAGGAACGCCTGCACCGTGCCGTTCAGGGTGGTGACGACCCCGATCCACGCGACGCCGCCGACGACCAGCGCGACGAGGACCACGGACAGCACCGGGACGAGCGCGACGACGACCATCGTGGCGCCGAACACCACCGAGGCGACCCCGACCGTGCCGCCGGTGCCGAGCCGCGCGCGGATCGCCGGCATCGCGAACGCGCCACCGACCGAGCCGATGCCGACCGCGGCCAGCAGCAGCCCGTAGCCGCCGGAGGTGAGTCCGAGCGGCCCGTCCGCGACCAGCGGCAGGAGCGCCCACAGGGCGTTCGCCGGCACCATGAACGCCGCCAGCTGCAGGAGGAGCCGACGGACGACCCCGGCGTGCAGGACGTACCGGAGTCCGGCCCGGGTGGCGTCGATGAACGGTTCCGCCCGGGTCTCCGGCCGTCGGTACCCACGCCACGTGACGAGGACCACGAGGAACAGTGCGAACGACAGCGCGTTCGCCGCGAACACGAACGGCACCCCGAGCTGCGCGATCACCATCCCGGCGAGCGCCGGACCGATCGACCGGGCCACGTTGACGCCGACCGAGCTGAGCGCCGCCGCGTCGGTGATCATCGCCCGCGGCACGATCTCGGGCACGAGGGCCTGGTACGCGGGCAGCTGCAGGGCCGACGCGGTGCCGAGCAGGAACGTGACGGTGAGCAGGAGCGCCGGTGTCATCTGTCCCGTCGCGGTGAGCACGGTCATCGCGACCCCGACGACCACCTGGAACGCCTGCACCCCGATGAGGAGCTTTCGACGGTCGACGAACTCGCCGATCACGCCCGCCGGGATCCCGATGAGCAGGACCGGCAGGCTCGACGCGGTCTGCACGAGGGCGACGACGACGGGCGCCGCGTGCTCGTCGACGAGCAGCCACTGTGCACCGACCGTCTGCATCCAGCTGCCGACGTTGCTGACGAGCACCGCGATCCACAGGGCGCGGAAGACCGGGATCGCGAGCGGCGCGAGCGCACCGCCGCGGGGCGTCGTGGTGGGTTCGACGGTCACGTCGCCTCCTCGGGGTGGGGCCGGGGACCGTCCGGGAGGCACGGTGCGCGTCCGACGCGCGCCGTGCCTCCCGGCCTGGTCGCCTGCAGATCGCTGGTCGCGTCGTCGGCGGTGGGCCGCGTCAGGACGTGGCAGTGGCCGTGGCCGCGCGCTCGATGACGTCGGCGACGTCCCGCGGGTGGGTCTGCATGACGAGGTGCGGTGCGGGGAGCTCCGTCACGTCGGTGATGCCGGCGCGGGTGTACCCGAAGCGCTCGACGTCGGGGTTGATGGTGTGGTCCTCGGACGACACGATGGCCCACGCCGGGGTCGTCTTCCAGGCGGCGGCCGAGGCGGGCTCGCCGAACGCGGCACCGGACAACGGGCGCTGCGAGACGGCGAGGACCTCGGCGATCCGCGGGTCGAGGCCACCGGCGAAGACGGCCGGGAACGCGTCGATCGCGACCGAGACGTCGGTGCCGTCCTCGGCTCCGGCGACCGGGTACGGGGTGTACACGAGGTTGGCCGCGAGGTCGGAGTCCGGGAACCCGCCCTGCAGCTGGCCGAGGCTCTCGCCGACGTCCAGGACGTACCCGGCGACGTAGACGAGCCCGACGACGTTCGCGGCCTCGCCCGCCACGGTGATCACGGCGCCGCCGTAGGAGTGCCCGGCGAGGACGACGGGGCCGTCGACGTGCTCGGCCACGGCCCGGATCGAGGCGGCGTCCTCGGCGAGGCTGCGGTTGTACACGGGCGGCACGAGCACGGTGTGGCCGCGGTCGAGGAGCTCCCGGGTGACGGGGGCCCAGCTGGCGGCGTCCGCGAAGGCGCCGTGGACGAGGACGATGGTCGGTGCGGTCATGGGCGGCCTCCTGCGGGCTGGCGCGGTGCCGGGCGGTGGTGCCGGCGTCGCCACGCTAGGTCCGGCCGGCCTCGGCCGTCCTGTCCCTGTCGTGCCCAGGCAGCGCAGCGATCGGCCCCGCCGCACCCGGACGGTGGCCCCGGCACCGTCGGGAACGCCGCGCGGTCCGCGCGGGCGGGCACGCCGTCGGCCGAGCCGGGTCCTCGCGGGACCCCTTTCGCCCCGAGGGGAACGTCTAGCGTGAGCAAGATGGACAACGGGGACGGCACGACGACGACGTCGGCCCAGGACTTCGTGGACGCACTCGCCGAACCGGCCGTCGTCTTCGACCGGTACCTCGACGTCGTGGCGGCGAACCGTCTCGCCGGGGCGGTCTCGGCGTCGTTGACGGTCGGCACGAACCTGGCGCGGTTCACGTTCCTGAACCCGCACGTCGAGGACTCGGTCGCCGGGTGGGAGGTCGAGGCCCACCGCACCGCGGCGACCTTCCGGGACTCACTCGAGCAGCACGAGGCGGACACGCGGTTCCGACAGCTCCTCGGTGAGTTGATGGCCAGGAGCCCGGCCTTCGCGAGCGAGTGGGCGGCCGGCGCCGACCGGGCTGCGCACCGTGGTGTGACGACGTTCGACAACCCGCTCGTCGGACGGCTCCTGCTGCGGTGGGAGCAGTTCCGGCGGCAGGAGGACCCCGAGCACGTGCTGGTGGTCTGGACCGCTGCGGACGACGACGCTGCCGCGCACCTCGACGCCCTGCGCGCGGTGCTCAGCCGCTGATCGGTTCGCCGTCGACCGGTGCCGTGCGCAGCACGTCGGCACTCGTCCGCAGCGCGTCGGCACCCGTCCGCCGCACGTCGGGTCGGACTTGCGCCGCGAGGTAGGCGACGGCCGCCGCTGCCGGGGTGCCCGGGTCGGCCCAGAAGGTGACGAGCACGTGCGAGCTGCCGGGGATCGCGAAGTTCTGCCAGCGGAACTCGATCCACCCGATCGGGTCGATCCAGTGCCGTGAGGTCCCGGTGCGCTGGACGGCGACGTCGTGCCGTGCCCAGATGCGGGCGAAGTCCGGGTCCTGCAGGGTGAGCGTCCCGACGATCTCCTGCAGGCGGGGGTCCTCGGGTTCGGCGTGCAGGCGCAGGGCGGCGACGACGCGGTGTGCGGTCTGCTCCCAGTCCACGGCGTGCTGCCGCGAGGCCTCGGTGAAGATCTGCAGGACGAGGTTGGCGCCCGGTTCCATGTACCCGGGTCCGAGTGCGCTCGCGAGCGCGTTGGACAGGATGATGTCCTGGTTCCGGTCCATCACGAACGCCGGGGTGTGCGCCCACTGCGCCAGCAGCGCCCGGACCGAGTCGTCGATGCCCGGCGGGTCGATGCCGAGGGGCCGTCGGCGCTCGGCGTGGGCGATCCGTCGCACGTAGTCGAGCGCCTCACCGTCGAGCCGCAGCGCCCGGGCCAGGGCCACCAGGACCTGGTCGGACGGCTGGTGGTCACGGCCGCGCTCGAGCCGGAGGTAGTACTCGGCGCTGATGCCGGCGAGCCGGGCGACCTCTTCGCGCCGCAGCCCCTCGACGCGGCGTCCGGGCTCGCGGGCGAGTCCGACGTCCTCGGGCTGGACGAGTGCCCGACGGGCGCGGAGGTACTGACCCAGACCGGACCGTCGCGCATCCACGGATGCAGGATAGCCGGAATCCGCAATGTACGTGAGAACCGCGGTTCTCAGACGGCGCCGGGTCCTCGGGCGATGGTCTCGTGCGGTTGCTCGCCGAAGCGCGCGCGGTAGTGCGCAGCGAAGCGTCCGAGGTGCGTGAACTGCCACCGTCGGGCGACGTCGCTCACCAGCAGCACTCCGGAGCGTGAGCGCCCGAGCTCGAGGTGGACCCGGTCGAGTCGGACCTCGCGCAGGTACTGCATCGGCGTCACTCCGAGACGCCGGCGGAAGAGGGCCTGCACGCCCCGCTCGGTCAGGCCGCACGAGGCCGCGATGTCGCCCACCGAGAGCGGCCGGCCGGCCTGGTCGTGCACGAAGCGGATCGCGCGACGCATCCGGTGCTCGACGTCCGATCGCGACGGCGCGAACGTGGACAGCACGACGGTGGCGATGCGCCGGTTCACCGCGGCCCGCTCGTCGGCCGGCAGCGCCGGGTCGAGCACCCGATCGGTGACGTCGCGCAGCAGTGCCCGGAGCGGCTCGATCCGGGGGTCGGCGGCGTCCGGCTGGCGGAAGTCGGCCACGCCGTCACGGTCGCCGAGCAGGGCCGGCGCCAGGTGCAGCAGGGTCATGGCTGTGGCGTCGGTGTCGAAGCCGTACGCCACGGACGCGGAGAGCATCATCGGGCGTTCGGCGCCGACGTCCCAGGTCGAGCCGTCGTCCGCGGTCAGACGGGCACGGCCGTCGGCGAGCCAGAAGACCACGTGGTCCGGACGGGGCCCGATCGTGCCGGACCGGTGTCCGGGCGTCCCGATGCGCCGGATCGACAGGTCCGCGTCACCCCCGGTCACGTAGTCCATCGGCGCAGCGTCCATGGGCACAGCGTCCATCGGCGCAGCGTCGTCGGGCGCTGCGTCCATCGGCACAGCGTCGTCGGGCACAGCGTCCATCGGAACAGTGCCTCCCCCCGCTCTGCGCCGGACGGTCCGGCCCGGGAACCGGAACGCTACCGCACCGGACGGCGGGGGCGGGCAACGACCGCCCCGGACCGCTCAGGACCGCTCAGGACGGGTCCGGCACCTGGTCCCACTCGTCGGCGTACCGCGAGAGCACCGTCCACCGCGACACCGGCCACGTGGTGATGAACGCACGACCGACCACGTCGTCGACCGGCACCGTGCCGTGCACCCGCGAGTCCGCCGAGTTGTACCGGTTGTCGCCCATCACCCAGATGCGCCCCTCCGGCACGGTGATGTCGAAGTCGGTGCCGGAGACCCGGTCCGACCCGATCTCGGGCACCACGTACGGTTCGTCGACCGGGTGGCCGTTCACCGACAGGTGACCACCGGTGCCGCAGCACGACACGGTGTCGCCCGGCAGACCGATGACGCGCTTGATAAGGTCGTCGCCCTGCCCGGTGCCGAGCCAGCCGCCCGGGTCCTGGAACACGACGACGTCACCGCGCTGCAGCGGGACGGCGCCGGGGACGAGTTCGTTGACGAGCACGCGGTCGCCGATGAGCAGCGTGTTCTCCATCGACCCGGACGGGATGGAGAAGGCCCGGACCAGGTAGGTCTTCACCAGGAACGACGCCAGCAGCGCCACGACGACGATGACCACGAGGTCGCGGAGGAACCTCCAGCCGGCCCGCTTCGGCTTCGGCTCGGACTCGGCGGCACTCAATGCGTCAACACCACCTTCACGAGACCGATCACGAACGCCACGGCGGCCAGCACGATGCCGCCCCAGAGCCCGAGGAACGTGGGGCGCTTGCCACTGAACCGCTGCATGAAGACACCGACCATCCCGATGCGCACCACCAGGATGACCAGGGCCGCCGTCTGCGCCCACCCCGCCGGGATCCACCCGGCCCACGCCACCGCGTACAGCACCGCGGGGATGAGCCCGGACGTCGCGATGGGGTTCGCGTTCCGCATGATCGTCGCGACCGATTCGCGCCGGGCGTCGTCGGTCTCGGACTCGTCGCCGCCGAGCCCGTGCGCCACCAGGTGCGCGAGGACGTGCGCCAGGTAGGTCAGCACCGCGGTCGCCAGGACGGCCCAGATCGCCGAACCGTGGTGGATCGCGGCCGGGTCGACGGCGATCGCGGCGGCGAGCACCGTGATGTTGCCGTAGATGTAGGACGACATCCGGTCACGGACGTGCTCGATCGGCAGGTCGCGCGGGTCCGGACGACCGCCGCGGGGTCCTCGTCCGAGCGGTGGTCGTGTGCGTGGCATCCGTCCATCTTGGCCCTCGCGTGCCGCTCCTCGCCGACAGGACGCCGAGTGCGGTGGCCACGCGCGTGCCCGGTTCCGGCAGACTGGGTGGCGATCGGTGCGACGGAGCACCGAAGAGGAGGCCCGCATGACGTCCGCACGACCACTCGCCCTGGTGACCGGCGTGGGCCGCAGAGCCGGCATCGGCGCGGCGCTCGCCACCCGGCTGGCGACCGACGGCTGGGACCTGGCCATCTCGTGGTGGGGCCCGTACGACGACCGCGTGAGCGGTGGGGCAGATCCCGACGGGGTCGAGTCCGTCGTGCAGGAGTGCGAGTCGGTGGGTGCGCGCGTGACGCGCCTCCCGGTCGACCTGGAGGACCCGGAACAGGCTGCCGCGCTGGTCGGCCGTGCCGAGGCGGAGGCGGGCGCGCCCGTCACCGCGCTGGTGATGTCGCACTGCGAATCGGTGGACTCGGACTTCCGGACCACGACCGTCGAGTCGTGGGACCGGCACTTCGCCGTCAACGCCCGCGCGCCGTTCCTGCTCGTGCAGGCGTACGCGGCTGCACTCGAGCGCGCCGGCGACGCCGCACCACGCGACCGTCGGCGGATCGTCGCACTGACGAGCGACCACATCGCGTACAACCTGCCGTACGGGGCCTCGAAGGGTGCGCTCGACCGCATCGTGTTCGGCGCCGCGAAGGAGCTCGGCAGCCTGGGCGTCAGCGCGAACGTCGTGAACCCCGGCCCGAACGACACCGGGTGGATGTCCGACGACGTCAAGCGCTGGGCGGTCGAGGGGACGCCGCTCGGCCGGCTCGGTCGACCGTCGGACACCGCGGCGCTCGTCGGGTTCCTCTGCTCGGAGCAGGGCGCCTGGGTGAACGGCCAGCTGCTGACGTCCGACGGCGGGATCTCGAACCGCGCCTGACCGGCGGCAGCCAGCCGAGACTCGGCCCCTCGCGACCCGCTCGTCAGCCGCGACCGGGCGCGGTCACCTCGATGCGGTTCGCCCACGGGTCCTCGAACGCGACCGTCCGGCCGTCGTCGGCGGTCTGCACCCCGGTGTCGTGCATGCGCGACACGAGGGCGCCGAGGTCGTCGGCCCCCGGCACCTCGATCCGCACGAGTCCGAGCCCGAGGGCGAGCTGGCGGCGCCCGGCCCCGCGGGAGTTCCAGGTGTTCATCGCCATGTGGTGGTGGTACCCGCCGGCGCTGACGAACAGGGCCTCACCCCACCCGGCCGTCGTCGCGAAGCCGAGCTTGTCGACGTAGAACGCCTTCGCGCTGGCGACGTCGCCGACCGACAGGTGCACGTGGCCGACCTTGCCCGGGCGCTCCGCGGCGGTGTCCAGGGCGTCCTGCGTCAGGTGCTCCTGCAGGAACGCGTTCGGGTCGACGTACTTCGTGTCCATGTCGACCATGCCGTGCGTCCACGACCACTCGGTGCGGTCGCGGTCCCAGTACAGCTCGACGCCGTTGCCCTCGGGATCGGTGAAGTAGAACGCGTTGCTCACCAGGTGGTCGGCGCTGCCGGTGAAGGTCTGCGGGAACTTCGTCGCGACCGAGTACAGCGCCGCGGCCAGGTCTGCCCGGGTGTCGAACAGGATCGCGGTGTGGAACAGGCCGGCGTCGTGGGGGGCCGCGTGCTGCATCGACGGCGCGTGCTCGAGGATCACGATCGGGATCGCCAGACCACCGGCGCCCGGTCGCCCCAGCACGGCGACGCCGCCTTCGTTCGAGAGCAGCGCGAGCTGGACGCCGTCGCGGTAGTAGCCGATCATCCGGTCGAGGTTCGCGACGCGGAGGGTGACGGCACCCATCCCGGTGTCGGCGGCGAGGAGGTCCTGCGTGTGCATGGCACCAGTGTGCGCCCGTTTGGTTGACGCGTCAACCAAATGGGTTCGTCGGCTGCACCAGAGCGACAGATCCACGCAATCCCGGCGGGAGACACCCGCCGAAGCGACAGATCGCCGCGAACGGTTCGCGGCGATCTGTCGCTTTGCCGGACCAAGCGAACGCAACGATCTCCACCACATCCGGGCAGGATGGACGCGTGACTGATGACATCCGGTGGGAGGTGCTCGAGGAGAGCTCCCTCTCGCTCCCCGACCACGAAGCGATCGCAGCACTGCTGGGGCAGGCGTTCCCGGACTGGTCCCACTGGTACGTGGGCGGCCGCAGCTGGTCCGGCATGCAGCCCGAGCGCCGGGTCCTCGCCCGCGACCAGGACGGCGTCGTCCTGGCGCACGTCGGGATCCGCCGCATGTTCATCACGGTCGGCGGCCAGGACCTGCTCGTCGGCGACACCGGCCTCGTCGCCGTGTCGCCCCGACTGCAGGGAACGGGCAGGGGCCGCGAACTCATGGAGCGGGCACACACGGTGCTCGAGGGCCTGGCGGTGCCGTACGGATTCCTCGGCGCGGGCGAGAACCGCATCCCCTTCTACGCGAACCTCGGCTGGCACCACTTCGACGACGTGGTCGCCGACTACACGGCGTTCACGGCCGAGGGCGCCGGCCTGCCGATGACCGACCAGGGCGGCTGGATGGTGCTGCCGGTGGCAGCACAGCTCGAGGACTGGCCAGCAGGACCGATCTGGCTGAACGGCCAGCAGGTCTAGAACCGCTTCAGACCAACGGACGGGAGGCACGGTGCCAGCTGGCACCGTGCCTCCCGTCCGTCAGGTGGTGGAGCGGGGCTTACGCCTCGACGGCCACCGTCTCCGGGTCCTCGTTCGAACCCGGCGCGCTCGGCACGACCGCGGCGCGCACGCGCGCACCGAGGTCGGCGTCGACGTTCGTCCAGTACGCGAAGACACGCTCGCGCAGGTCGTCACGCGTCACCTTCGAGACGTGACCGGCGATGTTGCCGACCAGGCGCTCACGGGCGGCGTCGTCGAGGACCTCGCGGACCATCGTGCCGGCCTGGCCGAAGTCGTCGTCCTCCGGGTGCAGGGTCGCGGCGGAGCGCTGCAGCGCGCCGTCCGACTCCCAACCGGGCACGTCGTCGGTCGCGGTCGGGTCGGCGTGCGCGCCGCCGAGCGAGTTCGGGGCGTACACCGGCACCTCGGACTTCTGGAAGTCGAAGCGCATGGCGCCGTCCTTCGAGTACGAGTGCACCTCGTTCTTCGGGGCGTTCACCGGCAGCTGCGCGTGGTTCGTGCCGACGCGGTAGCGGTGGGCGTCCGCGTAGCTGAAGATGCGCGCCAGGAGCATCTTGTCGGGGCTCGCCGCGATGCCGGGCACGAAGTTCGACGGCGCGAACGTCGCCTGCTCGATCTGCGCGAAGTAGTTCTCCGGGTTGCGGTTGAGCTCCATCGTGCCGACCTCGATGAGCGGGTAGTCCGCGTGCGGCCACACCTTCGTCAGGTCGAACGGGTTGAACCGGTACGACTCGGCGTCCGCGTAGGGCATGATCTGCACCTTGAGCGTCCAGCGCGGGAAGTCGCCACGCTCGATCGCGGCGTGCAGGTCACGGATGTGGAAGTCCGCGTCCTCACCGGCGATGCGGTCGGCGTCCTCCTGCGTCAGGGTCTTGTGGCCCTGCTCGGTCAGGAAGTGGTACTTCACCCAGAAGCGCTCGCCCTCGGCGTTGATCCACTGGTACGTGTGCGAACCGAAGCCGTCCATCTCACGCCAGCTCGCCGGCAGGCCACGGTCGCCCATGAGCCAGGTGACCTGGTGCGCCGACTCGGGCGACAGGGTCCAGAAGTCCCACTGCATGTCGTGGTCGCGCAGGTGCGAGCCGGGCAGACGCTTCTGCGAGCGGATGAAGTCGGGGAACTTGATGCCGTCGCGGATGAAGAAGACCGGGGTGTTGTTGCCGACGAGGTCGTAGTTGCCCTCGGACGTGTAGAACTTCAGCGCGAAGCCGCGGGGGTCGCGCCACGTGTCGGGCGAACCCTGCTCGCCGGCGACGGACGAGAAGCGCGTGAGCATCTCGGTCTGCTGGCCCGGCTGCAGGAACGCGGCGCGGGTGTACTTGCTGATGTCCTGCGTGACGGTGAAGGTACCGAACGCTCCGCCGCCCTTCGCGTGGACGACGCGCTCCGGCACGCGCTCGCGGTTGAACTGCGCGAGCTTCTCGACCAGGTAGTGGTCGTGCAAGGCGAGGGGGCCGTCGGCCCCGACGCCCATCGAGTGCTCGTCGCTCGAGACGGGAGCGCCGGAGTTGGTCGTGGTGGTGGGGGTGCCGGACGGGGTGCCGGTCGTGTTCTGGTCGGACACGGTTCCTCCTTGGGTGGAACGGTTGGTTCGGTCAGGGGTGCTCGGGTGGTTCAGGGGACGCGCGGGGCGTCGGGGGCGTCTGCGCTTGCGCCGGGGGCGCCTGCGCTTGCGCCGGGGACGCTTGCGCCTGCGTCGGGCGCCTCTGCGCCCGCGTCGTCGCGCTCGGCCGCGGCGCAGCGCTCGCAGATGCCCCAGTAGGTGACCTCGGCGGTGGTGACGGCGAAGCCGTGCGCGTCCGACGGGGTCAGGCAGGGCGAGTGTCCGACGGCGCAGTCGACGTCCTCGATCGCGCCGCACAGCGTGCAGACGATGTGGTGGTGGTTGTCCCCGGTCCGTCGCTCGTAGCGCGCGGGGCTACCTGCCGGCTCGATGCGTCGGACGAGCCCGACACCGGTGAGTGCGGCGAGGACCCCGTAGACGGCCTGGTGGCTGGTCGTCGGGAGTTCCGCGGTGAGTGCCGTGACGATGTCGTCGGCGGTGGCGTGCGGCATCGACTCGGTCGCGCGCAGCACCGCGAGTCGCGGTGTGGTCACCCGGAGGCCCGAGGTGCGGAGCAGATCGGCGTCGGCGTCCATGCTGAGCCTTTCTTTTGCAGGAATCAAGACAACGTGACCACTGTACACGAGCTTCTGCCGACGGTCAGCGTGATGACGCATGCCGCTACCGGAATACGAAGTGTCACGATCCGGTCGCGATCAGCTGGGACGATCCTGGACCGACCGTTCCGCACGCTAGCGTCCGGACATGTCCACGAGCCAAGGTCTGCCTGAACAGGCGAACAGCGCACCGGACGTCCGGGGGATCATCGCGAAGCGGGACCTGGTCGTCGACCTCATCCGGACGGCCTGCGTCGTCCTCGTCGTCATCGTGCACGTCACGATGGTCGGCGTCGCCGCCGACGACCAGGGGGTCCGGGTGACGAGCCCCCTGCAGGAGCTCCCGTGGTACGTCGCCGCCACCTGGGTCGGGCAGGTGATGCCCCTCTTCTTCGTGGTCGGCGGCTTCGCGAGCGCGACCGGCTGGCGCAGCACCGTCGCCCGCGGCGCACCGAGCCCCGCGCGCGACTACCTGGCCACCCGGCTGGTGCGCCTGTTCCGGCCGGCGGTCCCGCTGTTCGTGTTCCTCGCACTCGGGCTCGGGGTGGCGACGGCCGCCGGCACCCCGCCGGACCTCCTCGCCGAGGTCGCGTTCGGCATCGGTTCGCCGCTCTGGTTCCTCGCCGCGTACGGCATCACGCAGTGCTGCGTGCCACTGATGATGCGCCTGCACGAGTGGGCACCGTGGGCCACCCTCGGCGTCCTGCTGCTGCTCGCCGGAGCGGTCGACGCGATCCGCCTGGCCACCGGGGTCGCCGAGGTCGGACTGCTCAACCTCGGACCGGTGTGGCTCTTCGCCCAGCAGCTCGGGTTCCTCTGGGCCGACGGCTGGTTCGCGCGGCGCTCGAAGGCGCTCCTGCTCGCGGTGGCGGTCGTCGCCTACGCCCTGCTCGTCCCGATGACCTCGATCGGGCTGTGGGCACCGGACATGCTGCAGGACCTCAACCCGCCGATGCTCCCGCTGGCGTTCCTCGCGATCGCACAGGCCTGCCTGGTCCAGCTCGTGCACGCCCCGCTCACCCGCCTGATGCGCACCAGGGCCGCGCTCGGCGCCGTGTTCGTGCTCGGTCGGGACGGCATGACCATCTACCTCTGGCACCTGCCGCTCTTCATCGCGCTGAACGGGGTCGCCCTGCTGGTCGGGGTGCCGTTCCCGACGCCGGGCTCCGGTCCGTGGTGGGCGTCCCGTGTCGTCGCACTGGTCGTGGTGCTCGCCGTCGCGCTCGGGGTCGCTCGGGCGCTGCGCTGGTTCGACCGCCCGCTCCCCCGCCTACTGCCCTCGGCCGACCGTCCGTCGTGGCCCGTCGTCGCCGTCGCGGCGGTCTGTACGATCGGTCCGGCGTTCCTCGTGATGCAGCTGCACCTGTCGTTCGGGGTCGCGGTCATCGGCGCCGTCGCGGTGCCGATCGGGGTGTGGTTGCTCTCGCGGACCACGCCGGCCCGGGGCGTCACCCGGATCTGAACCGGTTCTCACCGATCGGAGCCGCTGGGGTCTGCGCCGGCACACACGCCGGGCAGAGGATGGCACGAGGCCGATCCGCAGGAGGCACCCGACGCCGTCGACACCCGAGTTCTGGAGCACCTGGCGGTTCGACCCCCTGTCAGCGGCGATGATCGTCGTCGCCGCGGTCGCGTACGGCTGGTGGGTCGTCGGTGCTGCCCGCCGCGGCGCGCGCTGGCCCTGGTGGCGCACCCTCGCCTTCGTCGCGGCACTGGTGTTGTTCGGGATCCTGCAGTTCGGCATCGTCGGCGTGCACGACCAGCAGCTGCGGTGGGCGTTCGTCCTGCGGTCCGCCCTGCTCTTCTTCGCGGTCCCCACCTTCGCCGCGCTCGGTGCGCCCGTGTCGTTGCTCCGGACAGGAGGCCCGGATCGCCTCGCGCGCGCCGCAGACGCCGCCCTGCGGTCGCGTCCAGTGCGTCTGCTCGGCAACGCGATCGTCGCGCCGCTGGTCGCCCTCGTCCTGTTCGGCCTGTTGCTGACACCGTTCGCGGCAACCCTGCGGGGATCGTCCGTCTGGGCCGTCGTCATCACGGTGACGGTGCCGGCGCTCGGCTTCGGACTGCTCGCCCCGCTGTCCGAGCCCGGGGTGCTGCGGTCGTCGACGTTCGTCACCGCGGAGTTCCTGCTCGCGTTCGTCGAGCTGATGATCGACGCGGTGCCGGGCATCGTGCTGCGGATCACGAACCACGTGCTCGACGGCTCGGTGGTGCAGGCGGTCGGGCAGCCGTGGTTCCCGTCCCCGCTGCGCGATCAGCACCTGGCGGGTGACCTGCTGTGGTTCATCGCCGAGGTGGCGGACATCCCCGTGCTCATCTCGCTGTTCATCCGGTGGCAGCGGACCGATCGCCGCGAGGCCCACGCCGTCGACGCCCTGACCGACGAGCAGATCGACGAGCTGACGCGGGCGCACTTGCAGCGCCGCGGGTGAGCGCGGGGGCGGGGGCGGCGGCGACCCGGAACGACAACCTCGATGTCGCACGACGTCGAGGGTGTCGCAAGCCCGCGGCCGCAACTGTTGCAGCCGCGGGACTGCGACAGAACCGTTGTCATACGACGTCGACGGTGTCGCACCCCCGCAGCCGCAACGACTCTGCCCGGGCCCCGGACCCTGGGCCCCGGTCGCACGCGGGCCCCGGGCCGCTCGTGCGAGCAGCCCGGGGCCCGTGTGGTCGGCGCGGGTCAGGCGTCGGCGTGCTTGCCGTGGTGGTCGATCGCGGCGAGCTCGGCCTCGGGCGTCGCCGGAGCAGCGGCCGCAGCGTGCGCGCCGTGCTCGGTCGGCTTCGCGTCGCCCTCGGTCGGTGCAGTGCCCTCGGCGCCGGGCTGGGTGGTCACGCCACCGGTCTGCTGCCAGGCGACGGTCTGCTTCGGCTTCGCCAGGAACAGCGCCGCCACGATCGCCGCGACGAGCACGATCGCCGGCAGGAACAGCGACTCGCCCATGGCACGCGAGAAGGGCTCGAGCAGTGCGCCCGGCAGTGCGCCGACCTGCTGCTCGGCTCCGCCCGCGGACACCCCGCCGGTCGAGGACGGGAAGTTCGCGGTGATCCGGGCCTCCATCAGCGCGGCGATGCCGGCCGACCCGAGGACCGCACCGATCTGCCGCGTGGTGTTGTAGACGCCCGAGCCGGCACCGGCCAGCTTCGGCGGCAGGTTGCGCGTCGCCGAGACGGACAGCGGGCCCCACATGCAGGCGTTCGCGATGCCGAGGAGCGCGCTCGGCAGGAGCACCCATCCCCAGTCGGCGCTCGACGACAGCAGGGCGCCGAACCAGAACAGCCCGGCCGAGAAGCAGGCGAGGCCGAACGCGGCGACCCAGCGCGGGTTCCAGCGGTTGAGGTTCTTGCCGACGAGCGGGGCGAGGCCGGCGGACAGCACGGCCTGCGGCACGAGGAGCAGCGCAGCCTGGGTCGGCGAGAAGCGCAGGACGTCCTGCGCCCAGAGCATGATCGGCAGGGCGAACGAGGCGATCGCGACACCGACGGCCGTGATGGCGACGTTGGCGAGCGTGAAGTTGCGGTCCTTGAACAGGCCGAGGGGCAGCAGCGGCTCGCCCTTCTGCGTGCCCTGCCAGACCACGAACCCGGCGAGGACGACCAGGCCGGCGATGATCAGGGCCCACACCGAGATCGGGCCGGCGATGGTGCCCCAGTCGTAGGTCTCGCCCTCTTGGATGCCGAAGACGAGCAGGAACAGACCGACCGCGGACAGGAAGATCCCGAGGTAGTCGAAGCGGTGGCCGTGGCGGTCGAACGACGGCACGAAGCGCTGCGCCAGGACGAACGCGACGACGCCCACGGGGACGTTCACGAAGAAGATCCACTCCCACCCGAAGCCGTCGACGAGCAGGCCGCCGACGATCGGGCCGACGAGCGAGGCGACACCGGCGACGGCGCCCCACAGACCCATCGCCGCGCCGCGCTTCTGCGGCGGGAAGATGCGCGTGATGACGGACATCGTCTGCGGGCTCATCATCGCGGCGCCGAGGCCCTGCACGACGCGGGCGACGATGAGCACCTCGATCGAGCCGGCCAGGCCGCACCACAGACTGGCGAGCGTGAAGACCACGAGGCCGATCTGGTACATGACCTTCGGGCCGAAGCGGTCACCGAGCCGGCCCGTGATGAGCAGCGGCACGGCGTAGGCGAGCAGGTACGCGCTCGTCACCCAGATCACGGCGTTGATGTCCGCGTCGAGCTTCTGCGCGATGGTGGGGGTGGCGACCGACACGATGGTCGAGTCGACGAGGATCATGAAGAAGCCGACGACGAGCGCCCAGAGGGCGGGCCACGGCTTCTTCTCGGTCGTCCGCGGAGGCGTGACGGTGGTCATCGAGTGGTGTCCTTGCTGTTCGTGGGGAAGTCAGTGTCTGTGGGGACGGCCGGGCCGTCCCAGGGGAGGTCGCCGCTGGCGATGCGGTCGACGGTGGTGCTGAGCCACTCGATCTGCGCGGCGAGCATCGCACGGACGTACGACACGTCGAGCCAGTAGCGCTCGGTGAGCTGCTTGGCGTGCACGCGCTGGAGCGCCTCGTCGTAGTCGTCGCGCTCCCGTTCGAGCGCGACGATCCGTGCCCGGACGGCATCGACCGCCTCGGCCTGCGGCAGGTTCTCGAGGACGGAGAGCGCCAGGTGGAACTCCGGGTACTCGTCGGCGGGCTCGGCCACCATGCGGCGGAGGCCGTCGGCGAGCGCTGCGCGGCCGGCGTCGGTGATCGTGTAGGTGGTGCGCTCCGGGCGGTTGCCGTCGCGGTCGGTGCCCACGACCTGGGCGAACCCGAGTTCGGCGAGGCGGCCGACCTGGTGGTACAGGGTGCCCGGGCGGACCTTGACGTTCCGCTCCTCCTGCCGGTGGAGCATCGTCTGGAACATCTCGTACGGGTGCATCGGCGCCTCGTTCAGCAGGTCGAGCGCGGCGAACGCGAGCGGTGTGAGCGACGCCATGCGGGCCTCCTGACGGATCGATGCGGCAGTCTTCGGACTGGACTATTCGACGTCGAATATACGGAGTGGAACACACGTGAGCAAACGCACAGCTCGCCCTCCACAGGAGGCCCGGATCCGTCCCGGCGTGTCGCGCGCGCCCCGTAGACTGGTCGCGTCCCCCCACCCCTGAAGTGCTGGAGAGAACACGTGCCAACGATCGTCGTCGAGGTCATGCCCAAGGCTGAGATCCTCGACCCCCAGGGCAAGGCGGTGGGCAACGCCCTCGCACGCCTGGGCAAGGCCGACCTGACCAACGTCCGCATCGGCAAGCGTTTCGAGGTGACCGTCGACGGCCCCGTCGACGACGCCAAGCTGGCCGAGGTCCGCGACATCGCCGCCGACGTCTTCTCGAACGCGGTCATCGAGGACGTCGTCTCCGTGACCGTCGAAGGCCAGTGACCCGGATGCGCATCGGCGTCATCACCTTCCCCGGCTCGCTCGACGACCGCGACGCCCAGCGCGCGGTCCGTCTCGCCGGCGCCGACCCCGTCGCGCTCTGGCACGGCGACCACGACCTGCAGGGCGTCGACGCGATCGTGCTGCCCGGCGGGTTCTCGTACGGCGACTACCTGCGCGCCGGAGCGATCGCCGCGAAGGCGCCGATCATGGCCGAGGTCATCGACGCCGCCGGCAAGGGCATGCCCGTGCTCGGCATCTGCAACGGCTTCCAGATGCTGGCCGAGGCCCGTCTGGTCCCCGGGGCGCACACCCGCAACGCGCACCAGCAGTTCATCCGCCGCGACCAGAAGCTCCGCGTCGAGACCACCTCGACGGCCTGGACCTCGGGGTTCACCGCGCAGCAGGAGATCACGATCCCGCTCAAGAACGCCGACGGCCGGTTCGTCGCCGACGCCGACGAGATCAAGCGCATCGAGGACAACGGCCAGGTCGTCTTCCGCTACGTGGGCGTGAACCCGAACGGCTCGATCGACGACATCGCCGGCGTCTCGAACGAGCGCGGCAACGTCGTGGGCCTGATGCCGCACCCCGAGCACGCGACCGAGCCCGGCTTCGGCCCGGACACCGCCGCTGCCATGGCCTCCGGCACGGACGGCCTCACCTTCTTCACCTCCGTGATCGAGTCGACGCTCGTCAAGTGACGACCGCGACTCCAGTGACAGGGAACGACAACACCGTGACGACTTACGTGCGCCCGAAGCCCGACACCGTGCAGGATGCCGCGGCGACTCCCGACAAGGACCAGCCGTACGACGCGCTCGGCCTGAAGCCGGACGAGTACGCCCGCATCAAGGAGATCCTCGGCCGCCGCCCCACCTCGGGCGAGCTGGCGATGTACTCCGTCATGTGGTCCGAGCACTGCTCCTACAAGTCCTCGAAGAACTACCTCCGTCAGTTCGGCAAGAAGGTCACGCCGGAGATGACGAAGAACCTGATGGTCGGCATGGGCGAGAACGCCGGTGTCGTCGACGTCGGGAACGGCTGGGCGGTGACCTTCAAGGTCGAGTCGCACAACCACCCGTCCTACGTCGAGCCGTACCAGGGCGCCGCGACCGGTGTCGGCGGCATCGTCCGCGACATCATCTCGATGGGTGCACGCCCGGTCGCCGTCATGGACCAGCTCCGCTTCGGCGCGATCGACCACGAGGACACCGCCCGCGTCGTGCACGGCGTGGTCGGCGGCATCTCGTTCTACGGCAACTGCCTCGGCCTGCCGAACATCGGCGGCGAGACGTACTTCGACCCGGTGTACCAGGGCAACCCGCTGGTCAACGCCCTGGCGGTCGGTGTCCTGCGGCACGAGGACCTGCACCTGGCGAACGCATCCGGCGCCGGCAACAAGGTCGTGCTGTTCGGTGCCCGCACCGGTGGCGACGGCATCGGCGGCGCATCGATCCTGGCGTCCGACACCTTCACCGAGGGTGGCCCGACCAAGCGTCCCGCCGTCCAGGTCGGTGACCCCTTCGCCGAGAAGGTCCTGATCGAGTGCTGCCTCGAGCTGTTCCAGAAGGAATTGGTCGAGGGCATCCAGGACCTCGGCGCCGCGGGCATCTCCTGCGCCACATCCGAGCTCGCGAGCAACGGCGACGGCGGCATGCACATCTCGCTCGACGACGTCCTGCTGCGCGACCCCACGCTCACGGCCGAAGAGATCCTGATGTCGGAGAGCCAGGAGCGCATGATGGCGGTCGTCCGCCCCGACAAGCTCGACGAGTTCCTGAGCGTCGTCGGCAAGTGGGAGGTCGAGACCAGCGTCCTGGGCGAGGTCACCGGCACCGGCCGTCTCGTCATCGACTGGCAGGGCCAGGAGATCGTGAACGTCGACCCGCGCACCGTCGCCGTCGACGGCCCGGTCTACGACCGCCCGGTCGCCTACCCGACCTGGATCGACGCGCTGCAGGCCGACACCGCTGCCTCGCTCGACCGGCCGGCCGACGGCCCC
Organism: Curtobacterium sp. ABR8; assembly: GCF_057812125.1. Classification (NCBI taxonomy): domain Bacteria; kingdom Bacillati; phylum Actinomycetota; class Actinomycetes; order Micrococcales; family Microbacteriaceae; genus Curtobacterium; species Curtobacterium sp. ABR8. The sequence continues at coordinate 700,226 of NZ_CM173818.1, read as the reverse complement.
GCGCTCAAGGCGCAGTTCCTCAGCCTGCTCGGTTCGCCGAACCTGTCGTCGAAGAACTGGGTCACGAACCAGTACGACACCTACGTGCTCGGCAACACCGCGCTCTCCTTCCCCGACGACGGCGGCATGATCCGCGTCGACGAGGAGACCGGGCTCGGTGTCGCGATCGCGACCGACGCCAACGGCCGCTACTGCCAGCTCGACCCGAAGCAGGGCGCGCGCCTGGCCCTGGCCGAGGCGTACCGCAACGTCGCCGTCACCGGTGCCGTCCCCGCCGCGGTCACCGACTGCCTGAACTTCGGCTCCCCCGAGAACCCCGAGGTCATGTGGCAGTTCTCCGAGGCGGTCGAGGGCCTGGCCGACGGCTGCATGGAGCTCGGCATCCCGGTCACCGGCGGCAACGTGTCGTTCTACAACCAGACCGGCACCACCCCGATCCACCCGACCCCGGTCGTCGGCGTGCTCGGTGTCATCGACGACGTCGCCAAGCGCGTCCCGTCCGGCTGGCAGGACGACGGCCACAACATCTACCTGCTCGGCACGACGAGCCTCGAGCTCGACGGGTCGGCCTGGGCCGGCACGGTGCACGGACACCTCGGCGGTCGCCCGCCGGCAGTGGACCTCGGACGCGAGAAGGAGCTCGCCGAGCTGCTCTTCGCCGCGAGCGGCGAGCAGCTGCTGACGAGCGCGCACGACCTGGCGGACGGTGGCCTCGGCCAGTCGCTCGCCGAGTCGGTGCTCCGCTTCGGTCTCGGTGCCCGCGTGGTGCTCGACGAGCTCGAGTCGCGCGACGGCGTCGACACGGCGACCGCGCTGTTCTCCGAGTCGACCGGTCGCGTCATCGTGACCGTCCGGCGCGAGGACGATGTCCGCTTCCAGGGCCTGTGCGACGGCCGGGGCTTCCCGGTCCTGCGCATCGGTGTGACCGACGCCACGTCGAACGCGCTCGAGGTCCAGGGTGCGTTCACGGCGACGCTGGACGAGCTCCGCGGCACGCACAACGCGACGCTGCCGGCCCGCTTCGGCGACGTGATCGTCGAGGACGTCACCGAGGGGTACGTCGGCCGCGGGCCGCTCGACTCCGACGGTGCCTTCTCGCCGCGCACGGACTCCTAGGCCCGGCGGACACCGCGTGCCCATCGTCACCCTGCCCTTCGCGGAACTCGTCGACCGGTTCGGCCCCGTGCCGGACGGCATCGAGCTGGACGTGTGGGACGTCGAGGCGCCGTACGGTCGCCCGGACGACGTCGCCATCACGTTCCTGCCGTTCTACTTCGGTGGACGGCACCGCTGGCAGTTCGTGCACGACCTGCCGGCGCTCGAGCTCCTGCAGCTGCCGAGCGCCGGCTACGAGCACGCGGTGCCGCACGTGCCCGGTCACGCCCAGCTGGCGAACGGTCGGGGCATCCACGACGACGAGACCGCCGAGCTCGCCGTCGGGTTGGCGCTGACCTCGCTGCGGGAGATCTCGGCGTTCCAGGCCGACCGCGCGAACGGCGTCTGGGACGCCCGGGAGACCCGCTCGCTGGCCGACCGCCGGGTCACGGTCGTCGGGTACGGCGCGATCGGGTCTGCGATCGCCACCCGCTTCGAGGCGTTCCGCACCGAGGTCACCGTGGTGGCCCGCACCGCTCGCGAGCAGGACGGCCGACACGTGCACGCGTTCGGGGAGCTGCTGGAGCTGGCACCGACGACGGACGTCCTGGTGCTCATCGCGCCGCTGACGGACGAGACCGAACGCCTGGTCGACGCCGAGCTCCTCGCTGCCCTCCCCGACGGCGCCCTGGTGGTGAACGTCGCCCGCGGCAAGGTCGTCGACACCGATGCACTCGTGGCGGAGCTGCAGTCCGAGCGACTGTTCGCGGCACTCGACGTCACCGACCCGGAGCCGCTGACGGACGGCCACCCGCTGTGGACGACCCCGAACACGGTGCTGACGCCGCACGTCGGGGGCAACACCGATCTGAGCGTCCCGCGGTCGATCGAGCTGATGCGCCGGCAGGTCGCCGCGCTGGCCGACGGTCGCCCGTTCGAGAACCTGATCGAGCGTTAGCGACCGGTCCCCGTCAGTCCAGTCGGAGTGCCATGCCGAGACTCGGCGCGACGTCGTCGAACCCCAGCGACCGGTACAGCCGCTGACCGGGCGGATCCCCCACGAGCGTGACGTAGGCCCCGGCGGGTGCTCGGTCGCGGACGTCCTCGAGCAGCCACTCGACCACACGGCGTCCGAGCCCACGGCGCTGGTGGTCGGGATCGGTGGCGATGTCGGCGACGTGGAAGTACCACCCGCCGTCGCCGATCGTCCGACCCATCGCCACCGGTGTGCCGCCGGCGTCCACGACGTGGCACGCCGACCAGCTGCCGGCGATCGCCCCGGCGCCCTGCTCGGCGTCCTTCGGCGAGAGTCCGGAGTCCTGACGCAGCCGCAGGTAGTCCGCCAGCGGCGGCGCCCCGACGACCAGGGTGTACGGGTCGACCTCGGTCATGGTCAGAGCGGGACGATGCACGTCGGGGTCCCGACGGCGATCTGTTCCACGGCCTCGCCCGGCACACCGTCCGCACCGACCGGCAGCACGGCGATGGCGTCCGACCGTTCGTTGGCGACGAGCACGTACCCGGGCACCCGGGCGAAGTGCCGAGGCCAGGCGCCGCCGCACGACGCGGACCCGATGAGCGCGAGCCCACCGTCGGCAGCGTCGAGCACCACGATCCGGTCGCGGCCACGGACGGCGACGGTCACGAGTCCGGCGTCGTCGACCTCGATGTGGCTGAGGAGCGACTCCCCCACCGCTCCCTCGAACGTCGGGGTCGAGGCGATCGTGACGAGCGATCCGGACTCGTCGCGGCGGAGTCGGTGGACCGCGCCGTCGAGCTCACCGGCGACGAACAGGTCCCCTGCGTACCAGGCCAGGTGCCGCGGACCGACACCGGCCGCCACGTGGTGCACGCGCAACGGCTCGATCGTGGGGACGCCGTCGGCCGACACGGTCACGCGGAACTCGTGCAGCGCGTCGCCGCCGAGGTCCGCGACGAGCACGGTGCCGTCCGGCGTCGCCACGGACTGGTGGGCGTGCGGCGCGTCCTGCCGGTCCTGCACCGGGCCGGTGCCGGCGGGGAGCGTCGCGACCGCGATCGCGGAGGCGGGGACGGCGAGCCGGTCGGTCCGTCCGTGCACGCCGTCGGCGGGCAGGACGACGCCGTCGCTCGCGAGCACCGAGGCGGAGAACGACTCGGCCGCCGCGAGCGAGATGGCGGTCACCGTGCCGGAGACGTAGTTGGTGACGACGAGCGCCCCGGACGGGTCGACCCGCACGTGGCACGGGGCGTCACCGCCGGCGGAGGCGTCCCACAGGTGTTCGAGCGCTCCGTTCTGCAGCCGGAAGGCCGAGACGCCGCCATCGTTCGTCTCGGACACGGCGTAGACACGGTCGCCCGAAACGGCGAGGAACGAGGGGTCGTCGAGCACCGCGACGGTACGAGCGCCGGCGCGGGCAGCGCCGCCGTCGACCAGGGAGATACCGGTCGCGTTCCCGCCGCCGGTGGCCGTGTAGGAACCGACGAGCAGGGTCGGCAGGTCGACGCTCATTCGTCGCGTCCGGCGATGCGCTCGTGGTGGTGGATGACCTCGGCGACGATGAAGTTGAGGAACTTCTCGGCGAAGGCGGGGTCGAGGTGTGCCTCGGCGGCGAGGCTTCGGAGCCGTGCGACCTGGACCTGTTCGCGGTCCGGGTCCGCGGCGGGCATGCCCGATTCGGCCTTCAGGTGCCCCACCCGCTGCGTGTACTTGAAGCGCTCGGCGAGCATGTGGATGACGGCGGCGTCGATGTTGTCGATGCTCTGCCGGATGCTCCGGAGTTCGGCGACGGCCGTCGCTTCGGGCTCGGGCAGGGTGACGTCGTCGCTCATGCCCCGAGCCTACTGGCGGACGCGCAGCCGAACCCTGCCGACGCCTGCGAGAATGAGCACATGTCGGTCTTGCTCGTGATCTCGGGCGTGTGTGCGGTCCTCGCTGGCCTCGTCCACGTGTACATCTGGTTCCTCGAATCCATCATCTGGACGAGTCCACGCGCCCGCAAGGTGTTCGGCATCGCGTCCGAGACCGAGGCCGACGCGACCCGCTCCCTCGCGTTCAACCAGGGGTTCTACAACCTGTTCCTGGCGATCGGGGCGATCCTCGGTGTCGTGCTGGTGCTCGCGGGCAACACCGTGACCGGTTGGACCCTCGTGGTGTTCTCGACCGCGAGCATGCTCGGCGCCGCGGTGATCCTGGTCGGCTCCGGCCGCAAGTACCTCAACTCGGCGTTCAAGCAGGGCACGCTCCCGCTGATCGCCCTGCTCTTCGCGCTGCTCGGTTCGAGCTTTCCCGTCTGAGCCGTCTCGGCCACACCGTCAGCCCCACCACGCGAACGCGACAGGGTGCCGCCGAACACCGGCGGCACCCTGTCGCTTTCGCGGTGGAGAACAGGTCAGTTCAGGGCTAGCCGAGCTTGTCCTCGAACTGCGCGGGCAGCTTGTCGAGCGCCCACTCGATCGCAGCGGTCGTGCCCATCGAGAACGCCGACGACACGTCCTTGTCGTCGAACACGATGTAGTGGCCGGCCTCGACCGACGGCACCTTCTGGAACAGCGGGTCCGACTCGGCCTTCGACGCGTCGACGTAGATCGGCAGCACCAGGGTCAGGTCGGCGTCGAGCAGGTCGAGGTTCTCGTCGGACAGCGTGACGGAGAACGCCTTGCCGGCCTCCTTGTCGATGGCCGACGGGATCGTGAACCCGAGGTTCTTCATGAACGACGAGCGGCTGTCGGTGGAGGCGTACGCGCCGAAGCCCTCGGAGCTGTACGCGCCGACGACGGCGGACTTGCCCTCGAAGTCCGGGTGGGCCTTGCGGGCCGCAGCGTAGGCGTCGTCGAGGTCGGAGAGCAGCTTCTTGCCCTCGGACTCCTTGCCGAGCGCCTTCGCGATCATCGTGGTCTGCTGCTCGGTCGAGGCGAGGTAGTTCTCGCCGCCCTTCGGGATCGCGACGGTCGGCGCGATCGCGGACAGCTTGTCGTAGCGGTCCTTGTCGCCCGACGACTTCACGTCGAGGATCAGGTCCGGGTTCAGCTTGAGGATGTCCTCGTAGCTGGGCTCGAGCGTCTGGATGATCTTCGGCGACTTCGTGTACGCGTCCTTGAGCCACGGGCCGACGCCGTCGCCACCGAAGGCGAGCCAGTCGCTCGCACCGACCGGCTGCACGCCGAGTTCGAGGGCCGTCTCGGCGTCGCCCCAGCCGAGTGCGACGACGCGCTTGGGCTGCGAGTCGATCGTCGTGGTGCCGAGTGCCGTGGTGATGGACACCGGGAAGGCACCGTCGGACGACGATGCCGAGGACGACTCGGACGAACCGGAGCCGGAGGCACAGCCGGCGAGGACGAGGGAGGCTGCGACGACGGCACCCGCAGCGGCGAGGACACGTCGGAGACGGAGGGATGAGCGGATCACGAAGGGTAGCCTAACCTAACGGAGCGCGGAGGAAACCGGCTGGATAGGCTGGGTGATCGTGGCCGCCCCAGATCCAGACCGTACGCGCCTCGCGGTGCTCGGCTCCCCCATCGCGCATTCGCTCTCCCCCACGCTCCACGAAGCGGCCTACGCCGCACTCGGGCTGGGGTGGTCGTACGGGAGGCACGAGGTCGCGTCCGGCGGGCTCGACGCGTTCGTCGCGGGGCTGGGTCCCGAGTGGCGCGGGCTGAGTCTCACGATGCCGCTCAAGCGCGAGGTGCTGCCGCTCCTGAACCGTACGACCCCGCTCGTCGACGAGCTCGGGGTCGCGAACACGGTCGCGTTCCGACGCGAAGGGTCCGCCGTCGTCCGCGCGGGCGCCAACACCGACGTCCAGGGACTCGTCCGCCCGGTCGAGGCCCTCGGACACCTGCCCGGCGAGGCGACGATCCTCGGTGGCGGGGCGACCGCGGCGAGCGCCCTCACGGCGGCGGTGCGGCTCGGGGCGTCGCTCGTGCGGGTCTTCCTGCGCGACACCGCGAAGGCCGGCGCGCTCGTGGAGCTGGCCGTGCGGCTCGGCGTCTCGCTCGAGGTCCTGCCGCTCACCGACCTGCCCGGCACCCGACACGGGTTCGTCCTGTCAACGCTGCCCGGCGGCGCGGCCGACCCGCTCGACCTGGTGCTCTCGGGGTCGGACGCCGTGCTGTTCGACGTCGCCTACGAGCCGTGGCCGACCGCCGCCGCGTCGCGCTGGGCCGATGCCGGCGGCCGGGTGCTGAACGGCCTCGACATGCTCACCGAGCAGGCCATCGGGCAGATCCGTTTCTTCCTGACCGGTGACGAGGACGAACTCCTCCCCGACGAGGCCGCCGTTCGCCGTGCGATGCGCACCGCCGTCGGCCTGCCCGCCGTCATCAGCAGCTAGCGACCGCCGTCAGGCGACGACCCCGTCCACGTAGAACCACCGTCCCTGCTCGCGGACGAACTCGCTCGTCTCCTCGAGCGTGCCGCGGTCGTCGTCGGAACGCCACCACGCGCGGAACGCGACCGTGCCCCGGGAGTCGAACGGGCCTCCCGAGGTCGTCGTCAGGACGTCCAACCGGGTCCAACGCTGGGACGCGTCCAACTCGAGGGCCGCCGGTCGGGTGCGCGGGTGCCAGGTGAGCAGCAGGTACTCGGGCAGGCCCAGCGCGAACGCGCTGAAGCGGGAGCGCATCAGGCGCTCCGCGGTCGGCGCGGCTGCGCCGCCGTGCAGGGGGCCGCAGCACTCGCCGTAGGGGTTGCCGCTCAGGCAGGGGCAGCGCGTCTCGTCGGTGACCACGCCGGAACGCTAGTCGACGATCGACAGCGTGACGGTGATGTTGCCGCGGGTGGCGTTCGAGTACGGGCAGATCTCGTGCGCGCGCTCGGCCAGGCGCTGGCGCTGCTCCTGCGGCGCGGCCGGGGCGTAGACGTCGAGCTCCACCGCCAGGCCGAAGGCGCCGTTGCCGGTGCCGCCGATGCCGACCTCGGCGGAGACCTCGGCACCGGTGGTGTCGAGGTCGAGTTCCTTGCCCGCAGCGTGCAGGGCGCCGAGGAAGCACGCGGCGTACCCGGCGGCGAACAGCTGCTCGGGGTTGGTGCCCTCGCCGCTGCCACCCATCTCCTTGGGCGGGCGGGTGTCCAGGTCGAGCCGGTCGTCCTCGCTGCGGACGTGCCCGTCGCGGCCGCCTCCGGTGGCGTGGGCGGCTGCGGTGTAGACGATGTCGAGACTCATGGAGCCGAGGTCATCGCGCTCACCTGGACGATCGCTGCACGTGCCCGGGGTACCGGGACCGGGCGTCGGCGCACGCCGGTGCCGCCGGGCGTGTCCGGGGCGGGTGCCGTGCACTTCGTGAGCAGAAATGGTCGGGTCGCATAGGCGCACTTGACCATTTCTGCTCCCGAAGTACCGACCGGCCGAGCCACTCCGCGTCGCGCCCGGGTAGACATGACACGTGTTCAGGATCGGGTGGCAGGTGTACCGGGAGCTACTGCCCGAGGTCATCGGCGAGCGCATCCGTCGGCGCATGGTGGTCGTCGGCGCGATCGTCGCGGCGACCACGTTCGTCGTGCTGCTCCTCGTCGGGGTGCTCCTGGACCGCCTCGACGACCCCGTTCCCGGTCCCGCTGGTGTCGTCGTCGCGGTCGTGGTCGCCGCCGGCTTCGGGTGCTTCGGCGCATCGCTGGCGACGGCCGGTCCGAAGGGATGGGCCGCCCCGCCGATCCCGGGCATCGGTTGGCGCACGCAGGAGGCCATCGACCGCTACTACGGCAGGAATCCTCCGGCGTTGGAGCCCGAGCACCGCGATGCCGTGCTGCACGGTCTGCTGGAGAGCCGCGACCAGATCGTCCGCTCCGCCACCCGTTCGTTCCTGCAGTTCTCCAGCTGGGTGGGTCTCGTCCTCGGCACCGTCGTCTTCGTCCTCACGTTCTCCGTCGACGGCGACCGGATGATCGTGTTCCTCGGTGTGTGGTCCATGTGGCTCGTCATCTCGAGCGGCACCGCCATCATGGGCATCCGCACCCTCGGCCGCCAGGAGCAGCTGCGTGTCGAGGCCGAGGCGCTCCCGCCCGTCCCGCCGGCTCCGCCCACCCGCGGCCGGCCCGGCACCCCGAAGGGCAGCAAGCTCTCACTGCCGGGCGACTGAGGTCCCCGCGCGACTGTCGGGGGCACGGAGCACACTGGGCGCATGTGTGGAAGGTTCGTCGTCTCCGACACCACGGCTGATCTGTTGCCCGAGCTCATGGGTGAGCTCGCGGCCCGGACGGAGCACGTCGACGAGGCCACGGGTGAGGTGCACGCCGGCCTCGCCCCGAGCTGGAACGTCGCCCCGACCGACCCCGTGTACGCCGTCCGCCAGCGGCACGGTGAACGGGAGCTGCCGCAGATCAGCTGGGGCTTCGTGCCGAGCTGGGCGAAGGACTTCCAGAAGCAGCGCCCGAAGCCGATCAACGCCCGCATCGAGACGGTCGCGACGAGCGGCATGTTCAAGCGGGCGTTCGCGACGAACCGGTGCATCGTTCCGGCGCAGGGCTACTACGAGTGGGTGGTGCGCGAGGACGGTAAGGAACCCCATTTCGTCCACGAGCCCGGTGGCGCCCTGGCGATGGCCGGGATCGTGAGCGCCTGGCCTGACCCGACGAAGCCCGAGGGCGACCCGGACAAGTGGCGGTTGTCGCTGGCGATCATCACGCGGGACGCGCACGTGGCCCCGGGCGAGGTGCACGACCGCATGCCGGCGTTCCTGACGCCCGACGGCTACGACGACTGGCTGCGCGGCGACGCCGGCGGGCTCGGCACCGACGACCTCCTCGCGCTCCTCGACCACGAGTCGCTGGCGGTCGCGGCAGGCCTGGAACAGTACGAGGTCGCGCGCACCGTGAACAGCGTGAAGAACGACGGCCCGCAGCTCATCGAACCCGTGGCGTAGCCAGCGGGTCGACGCGCGGCCGGGCGCGCACGCGACCGGGGCAGGAAGACGGGAGGCCCGGATCACGTGCGCCTGTCGGCTGACGTGATCCGGGCCTCCCGGTCGATCCCGGTGCTACGGACGCGCGCTGCGTCGGATGCCCGGCGCCGCTGCTTCGTCGGCGGTGCGCCGACGCATCGAGAGCAGGACACCCGCCAGGATCAGGGCGAGCGCTCCGAGGCCCAGGCCGACCAGGCCGGTGGTGCCGGTGAACGCGAGCTCCGCGACGTGGACCGCGGCGGCGACGCCCGTCGGGTAGGTGACCGTGATGGTCGCCGTGACGGTCTGGCCCTCGGTGTCGGTGACGGTGTAGCCGACGAACAGGGTGCCGGTGTGACCCGCTGCCGGGGTGAAGACGACCTGTCCGTGGTCGACGGTCCAGGTGCCCTCACTGTCGACGACCACGGAGTCGACGGGCTTGCCCGTCTTCGGGTCGATCAGGTGCAGCGTCGCCGTGTCGAACGCGGCGCCGCCGGTGCCGGAGTCGTTGTCGAGCGGGTCGATCGTGACATCGTGACCGACGATCCCGGTGGCGGAGTCGTCCGTCGCGACCGCGGCGGCGACGACCGTCATCGTGGCGGTGGCGGTGGCGGTCTGCCCCGAGGCGTCCGTCACCGTGTAGGCGAAGGTGTCCGTGCCGGTGAAGCCGGCGGCCGGGGTGTAGACGTACGCACCGGTGCGCTGGACCGTCACCGTGCCGTGGGCCGGCTTGCGGTCCAGGGCGGCGGTGAGGCCGGTGCCCTGGTCGTTGGCGAGCAGGCCGTGGGCGGCGTCACGAGCGATCGGGGTGCCGGCGATGGTGTGGCCGGCGTCCTTCGTCGCGTCGATGCCGACGGTGACGGTGACGGTCGCGTCGACCCGCTGACCGGAGGCGTCCTGCGCCCGGTAGGTCACGGTGTCGGTGCCGGAGAAGCCCTTCGCCGGGGTGTAGACGAACGTGCCGTCGGCGGCGATCGAGACCGTGCCGTGCTTCGCCGTGCCGGAGGTCACGACCGTCAGGTCGGTGCCGTGGTCGTTGCCGAGCACGCCGGGGCCCGCGACGGTGACCGGCTTGCCCGCTGTCGTGGCGGCCTTGTCGTCCGTCGCCGTGGGGGTGACGTCGATCACGACGAACGCGAGCGCGGAGTGTCCCTCGGCGTCGTTCGCGGCGTAGGTGAACCAGTCGCGGCCGGACCAGTCCGACGGCGGCGTGTAGACGTACGACCCGTTCTTCGCCAGCGCGAGTCGCCCGTGCTGCGGCTTCGTCTCCATCGATGCCCACAGGCCGGAACCGGAGTCGCCGACGAGGACGCCGTTAGCGGTGGACGCGCGCATCACCTGGTTGGTCGGCATGGTGTGCCACTGGTCGACGGCGGCGATGCCGACGAGGACCGTCACGGTCGCCGTCGTGGTCTGCCCGGAGCCGTCGGTGACGGTGTAGGTGAAGGTGTCCGTGCCGGAGAAGCCCTTCTCCGGCGTGTAGACGAGCGATCCGGGCTCGGTGCCTGCGGTCACGGCGCCGTGCGCGGCGGGACCGTGGCCGGTGACCGTGAGCGTGGTGCCGTGGTCGTTGCCCGTCAGGGTAGTCCCGGTGATCGGCAGTGCCGTGCCGGCGGTGGTGTGCAGGGCGTCTGCGACCGCGACGGGTGTGACCGTCACGGTGACGGTCGCCTTCGCGGTGCCGCCGGTCGGGTCGGTCACCGTGTAGGTGAAGGTGTCCGTGCCGGAGAAGCCGTCGGCCGGCGTGTAGGTGACGGTGCCGGTCCCGGTGATCGCCGCGGCGCCGTGTCCGGGCTCGGTCACCGCGGTGACGGCGAGCTTCGTGCCGGAGTCGTTGCCCGTGACCGCGACGTCGACCGGGGTCGAGGCGGTGGTGGTCGCGGTGTCGGCGACGGCCTTCGGGGCGACGACGATCGTCACGGTGCCGGTGGTGGTGCCGCCGGCGCCGTCGGTGACGGTGTAGTCGAACGAGTCCGGACCGGAGTACCCGGGCTTGGGGGTGTAGGTGTAGCCGCCGTCCTTGTCGACGACGACGTCTCCGTGCGACGGCTCGGTGTTGTCCGTGACCTGCAGGTCGGTGCCGGTCGCGCCGTCGAGCACGCCCTTGTCGGCTGGCACGGTGATGGAACCGTCGGCGTCGGCGGTGGTCGAGCCGCCCGCCGTGACGGGGGTGACCCGGACGGAGACGGTGCCGGTGTTCGTGAGGCCGTTGCGGTCCGTGACCGTGTACGTGAACTCGTCGGTCCCGGAGAAGCCCGGCTTCGGCGTGTACGTGACGGTGCCGTCGTCGTTCCGGACCGCGGTGCCGTTCGTGCCGCTCTTGCCGACGGGGATGTCGAGCACGGACAGCCCGGTGCCGTGGTCGTTGCCGGTCAGATCGGCCGAGGTGACCGTCGTGCTGCGGCCTGCCTTGACCGTGATCTCGTCGGGTTCGGTGCCGGGCGTGACCGTGATGGTCACCACACCCGTGGCCGTCCCGCCGGAGGGGTCCTTCGCCGTGTAGGTGAAGGTGTCCGTGCCCGAGAAGCCGTCCCTCGGGGTGTACGTGTACGACCCGTCCGCCGCCAGCTCGAGGTCACCGTGCCCGGGCTCGAGGTCGACCGTGGCGGTGAGCTTCGTGCCCGCGTCGTTGGCGAGCACGCCCTTGCGGTCGTCGCCGTCCCCGCCCACGGTCAGCGTGGTGCCGGCGGTGGCGGTCGCGGTGTCCGGGGTGGCCATCGGGCCGACGACGACGGTGATCGTGCCGGTCGTGGTCTGGCCGGAGCCGTCCCGCACCGTGTACGAGACGGTGTCGGTGCCGGAGAACCCGGGCTTCGGCGTGTACGTGATCGTGCCCGTCGCCGGGTCGATCGTGGCGTCGCCGTGCGTGGTGCCGTCGGCGTCCGGCACGGCGGCCGCGTCGGTGACGGTCAGGCCGGTGCCCGCGTCGTTCTTCGTCAGCGTCGCGGGTGCGATGGTCGTCGCCTCGCCGGACTTCGTCGACACGGTGTCACCGTTCGCGACCGGCTTGACCGTGACGGTGACCGTCGCCGGGCCGGTGGTGACCTCCGAGCCGTCGGTCACCGTGTAGGTGAACGAGTCGGTGCCCGAGAAGCCAGCCGTCGGCGTGTAGTCGACGGTGCCGTCCTCGGCCACCACGGCGGTGCCGTTCGAGGGGCCGGTGACGATCGTGGTGAGCAGGTCCGAGCCGCGGTCGTTGTGCTGCACGTCGACGTTCACCGGGGTGCCGGCGTCGGTCGTCGTGGCGTCGTTCGCGATCGTCGGGTTGACCGTGATGGACACCGTCGCGGACGTCGGCGCACCGGCGGTGTCCGTCGCGGTGTACCGGAATGAGTCCGTGCCCGAGAAACCGTCGGCCGGCGTGTAGGTGATGGCCCCGGTCGCCGTGTCGAGGGTGAGCTCCCCGTGTGCGGGCTTCGTGTTCGACGAGACGGTCAGGCCGGTGCCGAGGTCGTTGCCGAGGACGCCGGTGGCACGGGTGCCGGCGGTGTACGTGGTGCCGGCGGCGACGCGGACGGTGTCGTCCTTCGCCAGCGGAGCGACCTGCACGGTCACGGTGACGGTGTCGGTCTTCCCGTTGCCGTCGGTGACGGTGTACGTGAAGGAGTCCGGGCCGGAGTAGCCGGTGGTCGGGGTGTAGGTGTAGCTGCCGTCCTTCGCGACGACGACGTCACCGTGGGCGGGCTTGGTGCTGCCCGTCACGGTCAGGTCCGAGCCGAGGTCGTTGGCGAGCAGGCCGGGGGCGGTGCCGGGGGCGCCGGTGCCGGGGGTGCCGGTGCCGGGGGTGCCGGTGCCGGGGGTGCCGGTGCCGGTGCCGCTTCCGCTTCCGCTGATCGGCGAGCCGGCCGTCGCCGTGACGGTGTCGGCGACCGCGGTCGGCAGCACCGTGATGGTGACCGTGCCGGTGATCGTCGCGCCGTCAGCGTCCTTCGCCGTGTACGTGAACGAGTCCGGGCCGGAGTAACCGGCAGCCGGGGTGTACGAGTACGAACCGTCCTGCTCGACGGTCAGGTCACCGTGGGCGGGCTTCGTGTTGCCCGTGACCGTCAGGCCGGTGCCGTGGTCGTTCGCGAGCAGACCCGTCTTGGCGTCCGCAGTCGCGGTCTGCCCGGCGTGCACGCTGAACGCGTCGTCGGTGCCCGCCGGGGCGACGGTGATCGTCACCGTGCTGGTCGACGTCTGGCCGGACGAGTCCTTCGCCGTGTACTGGAAGGTGTCCGTGCCGGAGAAGCCGTCGGCCGGGGTGTACGTGTACGAGCCGTCGGGGTTCACCGTCGCCGTGCCGTGGGCCGGTGTGGTGTTCGACACGACGGACAGGCCGGTGCCGCTGTCGTTCGCCAGGACGCCCTTCGCGGGCACGGTGAGCTTCGTGCCGTTCGGCGTGTTGCCGGTGTCCGAGGTCGTGGTCACGTGGACGGCCTTGAGCGTGTTGGTGAAGGTGACCATGACGTCGGTGCCGTCGGCGGTCGTGGCGGCGGGGAACGTGAAGGTGCCGGTGTTCCCCTTGCCGTCGGCGACCAGCGCGCCGGTCGTCTGGTTCCGTGCCACCCACGACGTGCTGTAGTTCGCCAGGTCGGTGGTGCCCGAGGCGGTCTGCGTGACCGTGTAGTCCTTGTTCGGCGTGCTCAGGACGGCGCCGGCTCGCTGCGACTGAACGCCGGTGTCCTTGCCGGTCGTCGTCGCCGAGGTGCCGGGCTTCGTGGGGTCGATGCCGCCGCCGGAGATGGCGAGGCCGAACTGGTCGCCCGCGTTCCAGCGCTTGTCGACGCTCGCCTCACCGGTGACGGTGTCGGCGTAGTTGCAGCTGGCCAGGTCGGTGGCGGCGTAGTTGCCGACGATCGGGAAGCTGCGGACCTGCGCACCCGAGGTGGGGTCGAGCTGGTAGATCGTGGTCGTGGACACGTTGTTCGCCGTCACGGTGTTCGACACGTACAGGTAGCCGTCGGACGAGAACGCGATGCCCGGGCTGCTGGTGCCTGCCGGCAGGGTCGCGATCGCGGAGGTCGACATGGCGGTGTTGCCCGGGGCGCTCGGGACCTCGTCGGTGTTGACGCGGTAGACCGTGTCGGCCGCGACGACGAAGAACAGGCCGCGCGAGCTGAACGCGAAGTCACCGTTGCCGGACTTCAGGCCGTTGATCTGGCCGACCTGGCCGAGGTACGTGCTCGTGGCCGGGTCGTAGGCACCGAGCCACCCGGCGTTGTCGCCGTAGTAGTAGATGCCGTTCTTCGGGTTCACCGCACCGCGGATCACGACGCGTTTCTGGTCCGTGGCGATCGGATCCGACGCGGTCCCGTCCTTCGGGTTGAACTGCCGGAGCGTGGCGCTGACGTTGTTCGACGCGGCGAACATCGACAGGCCCTCACGCGAGATACCGAGACCGTTGTTCGCGCCGGTACCGAGGTTCGTGACGTCGGCGGTCGTGCCCTTGGAGTCACCCGTGGTGATGTCCACTGCGACGACCTTGCCCGTGCTGTCGATGGCGTAGAGCGTGTTCTGGTCACACACCAGTGCACCGTTCGAGATGGCGGTGACGGCCGACGCAGGCTCGGCGGCGATGACCGCAGTGGTCGTCGAGAGCCCGGCGCCGACGAGCAGCGCGGCGCCGAACATGGCGACGGTTCGGACGCCGAAGCGGCGTCGAGGCACAGCGGTGCCCTGGGAAGCAGGCAGCATGATCACTTTCGGGTCGAGACGATGCGAGCGCCTGATCCACGGCCGTCGGTTCAGGGAGGACGGTCGGTGGCGCCGGGTCGATACTGGCAGGTCTCGATACCGAAATGGGGACAGGGCGGGTCCCCAATAGGGGGGACCACTCGTTGTGGGGGTAGCCGCCCCTCAGGCCCGCGTCACCCGCTCGGGGCACACGAAAACCCCACCGGATCCGGTGGGGTTTCGGGGTTCGCCGGGTTCAGCGCGTCAGACAGCCTGCCGGATCACGTCCGGCAGCAGCACGTGCAGCCGCTCGGCGAGACGCGTCTTCGCCTCGTCGAGGGACCGGAAGTCCCCCACGTACTCGCCGAACGTGTCGGCGACGAAGAAGTGCGTGCCCTGGCGGTCGACGGTGCCGCCGTAGTAGCCGCCGTAGTTGGCGACCCAGAGCCCGGTGTCGGGCTGCGCCCAGCTGATGCGGACGCGCTCGGGCGCCGTGTCGGCGACGACCTGCGCCTCGATCTCGGCGATGACCTCGATCGTCCGGGTGTCCAGCGTCACTTCGGCCTGCTGGGGGTGATCGGTGGTCATGCTCATGGTCGTGCTCCTTCGGGCTGTGCTGCGTACTGGTGCTGCGGGCGTCGCGGACGCCGATGGTGCTGAGTGGTGCGGGCGCTGACGGCGCCGGTGGTGCGGTGGCGCCTACTCGACCGGTCGGATGACCGACGGGAGCATCACGTGGAGCTGGTCCTCGAGCTTGGTCTGCGCTTCTTCGAGCGTGGCGAACTCACCGACGACGAGGCCGAAGGTGTCCGAGGCGACGAACCGGCCGTCACGCTTGTCGACGCTGCCGCCGAAGTACCCGCCGTAGCCGGCGATCCACTCGCCCTGGTCTTCCTGCACCCAGGTGACCTTGGCGCGGGTCGGACGGGTCGAGGTCGCTGCGGCGGCTTCGAGGATCGCGATGGTGTCGACCGTGTCGGTGTCGAGGGTGACCTCGGCCTGCGTCTGGTTGTTGACGATGGTGGTCATGTCGCTCTCCTTCACGATCCGGGGTACATCTGCTGACACCAGAACGCTACGAGAACCACGACCCGAACCGCCAGCGAGGCCCGTCGATTCACGGGTTCCGTCAATGCGACTGATCGAGCTCCCCCGGATTTCCGGGGTGGTGTGACGTCTTTCCGGGGTACACGTTTCAGATCGGGGTACTCGTTTTCCGGACCTCCGAGATGCGTCACGGAGTGACGGAGACGCCCATCCGGGAGGCCCGACTCATTACCGTCGGTCGGGTGACCTCCGACAGTCCCCGCGATCCAGGGCGCGCCCCGGCCACCGGACGCAGCCGCCGGGTGGCAACGTGGCTCGCCGCCGCCTACGGCGTCGCGGTGGTGCTCGTCGGGTTCTGGGGTTCACCCGTCGACGCGGCAGCCGGTCCGACGCTCGACCGGGTGATCGCGATCGCCCATCACCACGGGGCCCCCGACTGGTTCGGCTACGGCACGATCGAGTCGCTGTCGAACGTGGTCTTCTTCGTCCCGTTGGGCCTGCTCGTGGTCCTGGTCGCGGGCGCTCGGTGGTGGTGGGCCAGTGCGGCTGCGGGCCTGGTCATCAGCGTCGGCATCGAGACCGGCCAGGCGCTCTTCCTGCCCGCTCGCACCGCTTCAGTGGCCGACGTGCTGGCGAACGGCCTGGGCACGGTCCTCGGAGCCGTCCTGGGCGTCCTGGCGCTCGCGTGGGCGGCACACCGCCGGCGTCACTGACGCGCGGACACGACGAAGCCCCCGGAGCGATGCGCTCCGGGGGCTTCGTTCAGTAGCTCGAGACTCAGACGGACTCGCGCTGGCGACGGACCGAGGTGCGGACCAGCAGCAGGCCGCCACCGAGGACGACGGCACCGCCGGCGATCCAGATCGCGAGCATCGAGATCGTGGAACCGGTGAAGGCGAGCTCGCCGTTGCCGTTGGTGCCGGCAGCAGCGGCCGGGACGACGGCGGTGCCGTCAGCCGGGACGACGGTCAGGGCAGAGGTGGCCACGTTACCCGAGGTGGCTCCGGTCGCGGTGAGCGAGTAGGTGCCCGATGCGCCCTGCGGCAGCGTGACGGAGACCGAAGCGGCACCGGTCGAGGAGGCCGTGTAGGTCTTCGAGACGGTGGTGATGGGCAGCGCGCCCAGCGTGACGGCGCCAGCACCGGTCACGGAGACGGAGACCGTCTCGTTGGCGACGAACGAACCGGCGGCGAAGCCGACAGTCGCGGTGCCACCGGCGACAGCCGGACCCGAGACGCTGACGTTCGACGCGGGCACGTAGCCGGCGGCGTTTGCAGCGGACGGAACGGCAACGAACGCAGCAGCGGCCAGGACGACCGCAGCGATGATCTTCTTCATGGATGTGTCCCCTAGACCCTGATGGCTCCGCACGTGGACCCTGATGTCTCCGGCGGATGAAAGTGCGATCAGCCCCCCGTACTTGCAGGCGCGATTGCGAAGTGGGCTCAATCTACCGGGGATTCACAGCTGGTGACCAGGGGTTGTGTAACGGCCTGGTGAACTCCGGGGGTCGACACTGCGTCCACCGGCGTGCGGCCCTGGTCGGCCCCGCCGAGGTACTGCACCCGGATCGTCGTGCTTTTCCCTGGTGAGAGGGTGGTCTGGAACTGCGCGACAGGATGGTCGCCGTCCATCGCCGTCTGTGGAGACGCGGTCTTGCCATCCTGAGTGGATGTGACGTACACCCCTGAAGAGGGGGCGTAGACGACGACGTTTGTCCGGACTACGCCAGGCGCGACGCCGAACGCACCGGCTCCGGTGACGTACTCCGGCAGGCTGGTCGCCGCATCGGCCGGAGCGGTGCTCGTGAGCTTGACCTCGACCGTCCACGTCGGCCGACCGTCCTTCCGGCACACCTCGCTGCCGACCGAGACGGTCTTCTCGAGGTAGTAGTCCATCTTCGCGCCGGTGGCGTCGTTCAGGTAGACGCCGAACTGCTGCGAGCTCGAGTCGCTCGTCGGCAGACCCCCAGCGATGGCCGTCCCGGTGAGCTCCGCCTGCTCGCCCTTGTCGGCGCTCCAGAGCTTGACCCGTCCTTCGTCGACGCCCGTCGTCAGCGCCGCGATGAACTCCTTCGGGTCGAAGCCGCCCTCGGACACCTTCGTGAACACCGCGCTGGCTGCCGACGCGAAGAACAGGTCCTGCACCGCCGGGTCCGGGTACTTCGCGTACGCGTCGCTGAGCAGCAGCTGCACCGCGTTGTCCGACGTCAGCCGATCCCCCGTCGGCAGGTCGACTGGGCCTGTCGCCTTGAGGATGTAGCCGAGCGTCACCGGGTCGATCGACAGCACGCCGTCGACCCGCTGCCCGAACTGCCGCTTCCACATCTCGCGCGCGAGCTTCGCCGAGGTGTCGAACCGGGGCGTCAGCGTGACGTCCTGGATGAACTCCCCCGTGATCGAGCCGTAGAGGCCCTGCGTGTCCGTGGTCAGCGGCAGCACCGGGTCGTCTGTCTGGGGGAAGTCCGACGTCGATGCCTGCTGCCCGAGCGAGATCGCGCCGTCCTCGACGTCCAACAGCGCCACGGCTCCGGGGATCCCCCCGCCGGCACGCAGCTCCGCGTTGTTCTGGAAGAGCACGAGGTACTGCTTCGCGCCACCGTCGCCGAGCATCGCCGGCGCCAGCTGCACCACCTTGTCCGCGACGGCCGCCTGTTCCGACACTGACGCCAAGGAGGCCCGGAGCTGGTTCACGGCGTCCGTCACGGCCGACACGGTGTCACCGGTGTCGATCCGGTCGGCCGCGCGGGTCGCCTTGCCGAGCGCGGTGGTCGCCTTCGCGACCGCCGGCTGTGCCGCCACGAGCGGCTGCAGGTCGATCTTGCCGTCCTCGGGTTTGAACGCGTCGACGTCCACGTCGCCGAGGACCCCGGCGACCGGACGGACGGCGTCGGTCGCCACGTCGTCGACGATCGCCGACACCTGGCGAACGGCGCGCAGGTTGCCGCCGATGAACGGCGTGTGCTCGAAGGCGGCCCACACCGGGTCGCTCGTCTTCGCCCGAGCATCGGCGGCACTCGCCTCGAGCTTCGCCGCCGTTCGCTGCGCCGCTGCCGTGTTGCCCTTCGCCAACTGCGACCGCAAGGTCTCGACGTGCGCGACGGACGACTCGAGGTCCTGCTTCGCCAGCGCTCCGCGGATCGCCACCCAGGCGACCGCGGCGATCACGAGCAGGACGACGAAGAGGACGCCCCACAGGACCCAGCGCCGTCGAGGCCCTCGGGACCGAGCAGGACGTCGAGACTCGGGTTCGTCCGACATGGGCTCAGCTTACGATGAGACGCAGCCTGAACCAGGGCCTGCACCGAACGGGGCGCACCTGTCCGTTCGAATGACGCGAGGACTGTGCCCTATGACCGAACGCCGATGCGTTGTGCTCTCGGTGATGTACAACAACGAGGCCACCATCGCGACGATGATCCGGTCGTTGCGTCCCGATCGAAATGCGATCGCGCAGGTTGTCCTCGTCGACAACGGTTCCACGGATCGAAGCGTCGAAGTCGCCGAGCAGGAACTCGCGACTGCCGGGTTCTCGTCAGTCGTGGTGCGCTCCATCAACACGGGGTTCGCAGGAGGCTATGAGACCGCACGACGAGCAGTGGCCGAAGACGGCACACTCTTGTGCGTGAACCCGGACGTCGAGCTGGGCGCGGGAGTGTTGCAACGCCTCCTGGAGGCAGCGTCGCGTCCGGGAGTTGGGATCGCAACCGCGCCCTTGCGAAACCTCGAAGGGGTCGAGGACAGTGCGTCGCGGCGTCGGCTTCCGACCCTCGCTGGCGCGTCGGCGTACGCCGTCATCGGCAAGCTCCTACCGGCCTCCCTACGGTACAACTCCGTGCGTCGAGACGACCTGTCATCCGGTCTGATCCTTGCCGACGGGACGCGGACGACGCTCGTGGAGGCAACCACTGGTGCGCTCATGATGCTCTCTCCGGAGTTCCGGACCGCCGCTTCCACGATCTTCGATCTGGACTACTGGATGTACGGCGAGGATCTCCAGCTCTGCTTGGACGCACAGCGGCAACGGTTGTCGGTCCTCATGATCGAGACGGTCGCTTCGACGCACATCAAGGGCGTGTCGAGTGGGCTCCCCCGGTCGCGTCAGTCGGACCGGGCGTTCCACGACGCCCTCTTCACCTATTACCGGAAGAACCTGCGCCGCAATCGATCGGAGGAAGCCGTCGTCCGACTTGCCATCGAACTGCGCTTCCACCAGTCGCGTCTCCGCTCCTGGGCGGCCGGGCGGCGAACGCGTGGGTGAGTCAGGCGAGGACGCGCCGCGCTGGCAACGGTATCTCCCGATCGCCACGATCCTCGTGGGTCTCCTCCCGATTCTGCTCGCGCCCCTCCGAGCGCGCGAGCTGAGTCCGGACGGACGAGGGGAGTTTGCGTTCTTCCAATCGGCATTCACCATCATCAGCGCGGCCGGGGCCCTCGGCGCACGCCATGCCTACTACGCGATGCGAGGAGCCGGTCAGTTGGACGCGCCCGTGCTCGGCAAGCAGGCCGCTGGATCATCATGGGTGGCCTCGGTCGCCGTCGGTATCCCACTCGTCGCCATCAGCTGGTTCCAGCACTCTGCGGCGACGACCGCACTCATCGTCCTCACCTTCGCCGCAGGCCCACTGCATCTCTTCGTCCAACTCCAGCTCGCACGAGCGCAGCATGACGGCAAGGTCGTGCGTGTCTCACTCACCACGGGTGTGCCCGCTCTCTGGGAGTTCTTCGCCAACATCATCCTGTTCCTCACCCATGCGATGACGGTCCTCACCGTGTCGATCGCCACCGCGGCAGCCGAGGTCCTCCGAGGGCTCGTGTCCGTCCGGCGGCGCGTGAGGTACGCGGGTGACCTGAGAGCGCTTCGTCGTCGGTACAACCGCCAGCTGTGGCGCTACGCACCGGTCGGGGTCATGCCCATGCTCGTGGGGAACGTTGACGTCATCGTCTATGGCGCCTTGCTCCCGCAGACACAGCTCGGCTACTACGCCGTAGCGAAACTCGCCGTCACGCTCCTCGTGTTCGCGACCGTCGTCGTCGAGGGCCGCTTCCTCACCTCGGACCGGCGGTTTGCGAGGTCGGCGGGCCTCACGTTGTCGCTCCTGGCGATCACAGCCGCGGTGGGAGGCATCGCCGGGACCGTTCTCGTTCCGGTCCTGTTCGGGAACGAGTACGGACCCGCCGCCGACATCTTCGGCGTCATGGCCGGAGCAGGATTCGTCGGCGGAGCACATGTGCTCTTCACCGCGCGCGCGGCGAGTCTGCAGCTCGGCGCACTCGCTCTGTCGAGTTCGACCTCGGTCTTCGTCGTGACGGCCTCGGCAGCAGTCACCGTGGCATCCGTCACTCAGGACCTTCGGTGGCTCGCGTTGCCGATCGGCGCCGGCTACGCAGTGGGTCTCGCCATACTGGTGACGGGACTTCTCCGCCGCCCGACACAACAATCCCTCGAAGGAGTCTGACGTGCTTCGACGTCTCATCGACACACTCCGACCGTCGAACAGTGAGCTGGCACGACGCGTACCCAACCATGTCCTTCTCGGTTGGTACTTCCGGAAGGCTGCTGGTCCAACGCTGCGAGGCCTCATCCAGTCTCCGTTCATGGGATCGGTGCGGCTCCCCATCTTCATCGGACGTTCAACGTCGATCTCCTACCGACGCAAGCTGTTCCTCGGTCGCGGAGTCTCACTCGGCGCGAACAGCACCGTCCAGGCGTTCTCCTCGCAAGGTGTCCGGATAGCGAGCCGAGTGACGATCAGGGAACGCGCGTGGATCCAGTGTTCGTCGCACCCTTCGATGCCGGGCGTGGGTCTGTCCATCGGCGCCGGCACCTACATCGGGCCCGGAGCAACGATCGGCGTCGGAGGTCCAGTCCACATTGGCGCCGGGTGCCAGATCGGAGCGAACTTCACGGTCGTGTCCGAGAACCACGCGGATTCTCCGTCCGGACGACCGAGCAAGACCGAAGTAACTCGGGTCGGAGTCAGGATCGCTAATGACTGCTGGATCGGGCATGGAGTCACAGTCCTCGACGGCGTCGAACTCGGCGAAGGATGCACCGTCGGCGCAGGAGCGGTCGTGACGAGGTCGTTCGCGGCCGGCGCACGAATCGCTGGGGTGCCCGCCAGACTGCTGGACTCCTAGCTCCTCGCGGTTCTTCCGACGAGCGAGCGGTTGTACTCGGCCTCAATCCTTGACGCTGCCCCTTCCCAACTCCAGGGGTAGTCGAGGATCGGCGGGACTTCGGCGGAACCGAGTAGCGCTTCCGCATCCTCGAGCATGCGACCCACGTCGTCGTTTCGGACCCCGACGAAACCCTCGCCGAGGTACTCGGCTGAATTCCCGGCTCGCTCGCTCGCAACGACCCAGGTTCCTCGCGCAGCAGCCTCGAGTTCGACGAGACTCTGCACCTCCACCCAAGAAGCATTGAGCAGCACCTTCGATGAGGCGACCTCGCGGAGGACCGCCTCGTGGCTCTGCCCGCCTGTCCACTCGACGTTGGGCAACGTCGCTACGAGCGACCGGAACTCCTTCCCGAAGGGCGTTTCGGCCGTTTGGAGCGGACCGACCATTCGGATCCGGCACGCGACACGTGAAGCAGCACGCGCGATGTCGAGTTGCCGTTTCCGAGGCTCGATACGGCCCACCACGACGATCACGTCTTCGCGGTCTTCCCACGCGACTGCTGCTTCCTCTGTCGGGGGCAGTCCGTTCGGCGTCAGCACTCCGTTCCGACCGGACCAGAGCATGTCCTGTCGGAGGTGCTCGCCCTCCCCCTCCGCGAGGAGGAACACCGCCTCGACACCGTCGAGTGCCCGCCCGAGGTGACGCCAACAACCGACGATCGACGGGACGAGCAAGAGAGCGGACCACAGCACCACCAGCGCGCCGACAAGGCCGTCCGACCGACGCAGACTCCGCACAACGAACGCCAAATACTCACGTGCACTTTCCGGAAGGACCCTGCCGACGAGCGACCTTGCTCCGAGACCGCGCTCCGCCGCTCGCATCCTCCGGATCGCTGACAACGAGTGGTGGATCGCCGAGACGAACACCGGTCGATCGCGAGCCTTCCGGATCGTGACGATCGCATCGAAGGGCCGGTCGACGTTGACGAGGTGAACGACCGCGTCCGGCCGGAGGGTCATCGACGGAGCGAACGGGACGATCCGGACATCCCAGCCGAATTTCGACAGGAAGGCCCCGTACATCTCGACCTGCGTCAGGTCTCCGCCACCCTTGACCTCGCTGTCGTCCCTAACGACGAAATCGACTTTTCGACTTTTCATGTCGTCGGGTCCTTCCGGTTGGCGCTCCGGTGCACTGCGAGCGCGAGCAGCATCCAAAGGAAGAGCATGGGCCGCTCTGCGTAGAAGAGGTCAATGAAGACGGCACCGACGAAGAGGCTCGCTGCTGCTCCAACGAACCACGGAGGAGATCGACGAACCCAGCCCCGGAACATGAACAGCCATACTCCGATCCCGACCAGCCCCGATTCGACAGCGATACGGAGGTACGCTCCGTCCACGGAAGGCCCGGCGAACGAGGGCCCGAGGCCGAGGGCGAGACGCTCCGGGGACCGAGTGAGCTCGTTGAGCAGCAGGTTCCAGCGGTAGAACCGCACTTCGTTACTGGCGTCTCCGCTCGTGACGTTGTCGAGCACGGTGTCGCCGATGGCGTCATAGGCAGTCGCTGCGTACTGGTCACTGTTGTCGGAGCGGGGAGTGATCGCGGCGAGCTGACGTCCCGCGCTCCAAGAATCCGAGATCGAGGTCGACTGTGTCCGGTCCACCGCCGGCACGATCAGTTGCGACGCGATCATTGGGAGTGCGAGCACCACCGCGACCGCCGCGACGGTCAGCGCGACGACAGACTCCGGCCGCGGTGAAGGCCGCCGGACGACGGGTGAACTACCACGGCGCAGCGCGTACGCCAGCCCCATGACGGCCAGACCCACAATCACCCCGATGATCGAGACTCGCGACAGCGACATAAGCAGGCCCGCCCCGGCGAACATCGTCAACACCAGACGTCGCTCGCTCAGCCAGAAACACACCAGCATCGCCATGATGGCTCCGAGTTCGTACGGACCATTCGTCAGACCGGCCCCCCGTTCAAGGGAGAACGCCGAGAATCCGATATTGAATCCGAAGAGGAACTGCGCCATGGCAACGAGCGTGTGCGCGACGGTCGCGACGGCAAGAACACGCAGCAGTGCTGTCTCAGCGGCACGGCCGCCTCGCGCCAGAAGCAGCAGCACCAGCGGGAAGACGGCCCAGTACTCGAAAGGCCGGATCGCGTAGAGGATGGACGGAGCAAGACGCACCGTCCCCGAGGCCACTCCCACGCCTGCAGCGACCAACGAGACACACGTCACAACGCCGATGCCGCCGCGGCCCGTAATCAGCGGGCGAACAACTCGCCATCGTGCGATGACGACGACGAGTGCCGCAGCCAAGAGAGCGTCCTCAACCCTGACCGAGGACCCGGCGAAGGCGACGACATCGACACGAGGGCCTGCCATCAGCCAGAGCAGACCGATCAGCGTCAGGACCGACGCGGCCGACAACCATGACCGTGCCTCGATCTGCGTCCCCTTGACTTTCAATGCGCATCACCCCCCGGTGTCAACACCGCGCGGACCGTCTTCCACAAGATGACCAGATCGCCGGTCATCGACCAATTCTCGACGTAGTACAGGTCGAGACGGATGGCGTCTTCCCAACCGAGGGACGAACGTCCGCCGACCTGCCACAAACCACTCATTCCCGGCTTGAGCAGGAGGCGTCGCCGAGCGGCGTCGTCGTAGAGAGCTACTTC
Organism: Curtobacterium sp. ABR8; assembly: GCF_057812125.1. Classification (NCBI taxonomy): domain Bacteria; kingdom Bacillati; phylum Actinomycetota; class Actinomycetes; order Micrococcales; family Microbacteriaceae; genus Curtobacterium; species Curtobacterium sp. ABR8. The sequence goes on along the minus strand of NZ_CM173818.1, from coordinate 675,756 downwards.
GCCCTCCCGCTGTGGGCGGGGACCGACGAGGCTCATCGTCCCGAACAGGACGTTGAAGAGTTGCGGGAACTCGTCGAGGGAGTGCTTCCGAAGGAAGTGGCCAATCGACGTCACACGGGGATCGTTCTCAACCTTGAACAGTGGCGTGTCGGATGTACCCTGCCGTTCGAGCAGTGCCGCGAGTTCATCGTCTGCGTTCACCCGCATGGATCGAAACTTGAGCATGTGGAACGGTTCGCCGTTCTGGCCGATGCGTTCCTGCCGGTACAGGACCGGCCCGCTGCTGGTGGTCTTCACCGCGAGCGCGATCGCGACAAGCACCGGCGAGAGTGCGGCCGTCAGCAGCGTCGCTCCTACGAGGTCGAAGGCGCGCTTGAGGAAATGAGTTGCTCCTTCGTAACGCGGCATCTCCACGTGGATGAGCGGCAACCCCGCGACCGGACGGGTGTGGATGCGCGGCCCGTTGACCTGCGTGAGGCTCGGCGCGACGATCAAGTGCTGTCGGCCGCCCTCCAGCCCCCAGCTCAGCTCACGGACGGCCTGTGCGCCGAGTTCCTCGGAGCTCGTCACAGCGACCGTGTCGGCGCCGGTTGAACTCAGAGATGCGAGCGCATCGGTGATGCTGCCGACGACTGGGACCCGCGACTTGCCGATCGTCTCCCCGACCGGCACGTCCGGGACGCAGGCGGCGACGACGCGGTAACCCTCTTCCGGATGCCGGGCGAGTTCTTCGGCAAGGTGCTCAACACTCGATCGCGAACCGACCAGCAGCACCTTTGCCGAGTAATTACCGTTCCAACGCTGGGCGTTCAGCCATTGCCTCCAGATCCACCGGCTGAACACGAGGACAATCGTGCCGAGCGGAAAGGCGATAAAGACATACCCGCGGGCGAGGTCGATCTTGAACACGTACGCGACGATGGCGACGAACGCGAAGAGACGGATCGAGGCGTCAACGATCCGCCGGTACTCCCCTGATCCGGTTCCCACGTACCGGTGGTCACGAGTGTCGAAGACGGCGAGGACGACGAGCCAGGCGACGATGATTGCAAGCGAGACAGCCGTGTACCCGATGGCCAGGTCGGCGACGCTGCCGCTGACCGCCGCGCTGTCGAACCCGAACCAAGCGATCTGCACGCCGAAGACGACCCAGACGAGCACGAGGACGTCGGTGATCACGAGCCGCCGAGCGTAGTTCTTCGCCCACGGGACCGCGGCCGTGGCCTGGCGGCTCGTTTGCGTCACCACGTGACACCACCGTCGTCCGAGACCACCACGTGGTCCTCAGACCACAGCCACACGGCTGTGCCCGCCTTCGCGACAGCGAGCGCCCCGTCCGGATCCGCGTCCGCCGCGCACCCGACGACGGTGGACTTCGTTGCCGGCGTCACACCGACCGCGGGCAGCGACCGGATCTCCGCGCCGTCGCACGCGGCAGCGCCCACGCGTGCGACGAGGTACGAGTCACCGTCGTCCGCCAGGGACCGAACACCGACGAGCGGCACGCCGACCCAGTCGTTGTCGCCGGAGCGCCACTGCACCTCGTCGGTGCACACGACCGCGGTGGTGAACTCACCCTCGTACGCCTCGACGGGGTCGGCACACGGGGCGTCGACGGTTCCCATCGACAGGATCAGCCCGTCGGGTCCGACGCCGGCTCCGGCTGCGCCGGCTGCTCCGTCCTTCCACGACCGCCCGTCGTCGACGGACGTCCGGACGGTCGGTTCGCAGTCGTCGCCCTTGCCGATGACGACCGAGACGCTGTCCGTGCCGGCGCGCAGCGCCAGCACGGCACCCGATTCGGCCCCGAGACCGACCGGAGTCCACGTCGTTCCGCCGTCCACGGTGTGTTCCAGCACCCCGTCGGTTCCGTCACACACCCCGCTGGAGGCACGCCATGCCTCCTGACCGTCCACTGCGGACAGCAGACGACGGCCGGGCGCAATCATCCCTGCGGGATCCGCCGTGGCGGTCACCGACGGCTTGGCCGTCGCGGAGCCCGGCGACCGGGGAGAGCTCGAGAAGGTCGGCACCGGCCCAGGAGTCCCGTTCGACGAGGGCGCTGTGCGGGCCAGCGCGAGCGCGACGAGTAGCACGTCGACGACCACCAGAACGACGACGATGACGGCGACCCAGACCAGCGTGCGGCGCGAGAAGACGCTGCCGAGGGTGCGGGACCCCCGGCGCGGACTCACGTGCGGACCGCCGTCATCGTTCGGCTCCGCGAGTCGCAGCGACGCGGCCGCGCTTCGGGGCCTTCGGCATGGGCGTGTCCTCGTCCTGCAGCCCGTAGCCGTACGCGTAGCCGTAACGGCCGTAGCCGTAGGCGCCAGGTCCCTTGGTCGGCATCATCGTCATGACGAAGCCGGCGATCGGTGCGCCGACGTTTTCGAGCGCGCTCACCGCTCCGGCGAGCTGCCCCTTGTGGGTGCGACCCGAGGCGACGGCGACGATCGCGCCGGACGCCTTCTTCGACAGGATGGCGGCGTCGGTGACGGGCAGCAGGGGCGGAGCGTCGAAGAGTACGTAGTCGAACTGCTGCTCCAGTCCGGCGATCAGGTCCTGCATCGCGCGGGAACCGAGCAACTCGGACGGGTTCGGCGGGATCGGGCCAGCGGGGAGCACGATGAGGTTGCCGCGGCCCCACGGCACGGAGACGTCCTCGATGGATGCGCGCCCGATGAGCACGTCGGTCAGGCCGGCGCCGCCCTCGAGGTCCATGTAGGTCGCGATCTTCGGGCGGCGCAGGTCGGCGTCGATCAGGATCACGCGGAAGCCGGCGCTGTCGAGCGCGATGGCGAGGTTCGCGACGGTGGTGCTCTTGCCCTCGGACTCGACCGACGACGTCATCACGAAGGTGCGGGAACCGGTGCCGAGGTCGAGGAACTGCAGGTTGGTGCGGAGCGTGCGGAACGACTCGGCCCGCGGGCTGCGGGGGTCGACCTGCACGATGAGCGGGCGCTCCGAGGCCTTGCTGTCGTAGGCGATGCCACCGACGACCGGCTTGTCGCTGATCTTCTCGACGTCGGACTCGGTGCGGACGCGGTTGTCGAGCGTCGAGCGCAGGACCGCGACGCCGACCCCGAGCGCGAGGCCGACGAGCAGGCCGAGCACGACGTTGACCGGCACGTTCGGGCTGACCGGCGCGTTCGGCACCTGGGCTTCCTTGACGCGGGTGAGCTTGACCGTGCTCGTGCCGTCGGCGTCGGTGGCCTCGATGTTCTGCACGACGTTCGTCAGGCTCTCGGAGGTCGCGTTCGCGATGTCGGCGGCCTGCTTGGCGCTCGTGTCGTTCACGGTGATCGAGATGAGCGTCGTGTTGAGCGGCGCGTCCGAGGTGACGAGCTCGGCGAGCTGGTCAGACGTCATGTCGAGCTTCAGGCTCGAGATCACGGGGAGCAGCACGATGGGCGTCTCGACGAGGTTCGAGTAGGTGAGAACGCGCTGCTGCGTGAAGGTGTTGCCCTGCGCCAGATCACTGGCGCTGCCACTGGTCTGCGTCGACACGAAGACCTGCGCCGACGCCGAGTAGACCGGCTGCTTCAGCAGCGAGAAGCCGGCCGCGGCCGCGACCCCGACCAGTGCCAGCACCAGGATGAAGACCCATCCCTTGCGCAAGACCGCTATGTAGTCGCGTAGCTCCACGCGGCACCCTTCCCCGGAAGTTGCCGCGCCCTGCAGAGTCCCTGTCGCAGGTCGACCGGGATTCTCCCAGCGTTCGGCAGCCAAATGATGCCACATCGAACATGCTTGCAGACGTCGACCCGCCCCAGTCGCGGGAGCGGGAGCGGTGGCGGGAGCGGTGGCGGGAGCCGTGGCGCGGGTAGGTACTCCGGGGGCCTCAACCCCTGAGCGGGTCCGAGACAGATCGCACCGAAGCAGGATTGCCCACGGCGGTCGCGTCAGGCGGCACGTCCACGTTCACGAGAGCCAAAGCCGCGATCCGGGCACGGTCGCCGATTCTGGTCTCGCCGATCACCACGGAATTAGCGCCGAATTCGACACTGCTACCTATCACTGGTGCACCAGTGTGCTGCCCATTGCGTCGTGTGATCACGCCGATCGTGACGTTTTGCCGAAGGACGCAATCGGCGCCGAGCACTGCAGCTCCGTGTACGACGATGCCATGAGGGTGAAAGATGCGTAACCGCGGCCCGACGGCGAGTTCAGGTGGGAGTTCGACGGAGAGTATGAGCGAAGTAACGAGGCGGTAACCGACCGCCCAGAGCCTGCCGAAGAAGCCCGCCCGCGCGTACAAATATTGAGCACCGCGAAAGTGAACGAGCACGAAACGAGCGTTCCAGGCGTTCACTCCCCAATCCTGGAACAGCCACTTTCGCAGCGGAAGATCGATTTGTGCCCCGCGTGCCATAAGCCATCCTCCAACAACTGTGAGCATGTTGGCTCGGATGCAAATGTAGCGCGAGCGAACCGAGCTGCACAGACAGCCAGAGAGCGCCACGTCCCGTACGGTGGCGACATGCAGCCCGAACCGGACGCGCCGACCGCCGCCCGCCCTTCCTCGGCGGTGCGGGACCTGCAGGTCATCGTGATCGCGCTCCTGGTCGCCGTGCTGCTGTCCCGGATCGTCGGGGGCGTCGCCCGGACTGGGGGTCTGCCCTCCCCGATCACGCAGGTGCTGGTCGCCGACCTGGCCGTGTGGGTGCCGCTCGCGCTCAGTGTCGGGTGGGTGCTCCGGAAGTCCGCCCCGGGCGTCCTCGTGCGGCGGCTCGGGCTCGGGTGGGCCGATGCCGTCGCGGCCATCGGCATCGTCATCGTGTGCCGCGGGCTCGATGCCGTGCTGTCCGTCGCGTTCTTCGGTACGACCGGGCTGACGCCGCAGCCGACCCTCGGCACGCCGGACGTGCTGCTGCTCGTGGTCTCGGCGATCGGGGTGTGCCTGGTCAGTCCGGTGCTCGAGGAGATCGTGTTCCGTGGTGTCATGCAGCGCCGGCTGTCGGCCGAGCTGACGCCGCGCACGCGGTTCCTGGCGGTGCTGGTGACCGCGTTCGCGTTCGCGCTGATGCACCTGGCGATCAGCACGCCCGCGTCGTCGGTCGCGGGCTTCGAGGTCTTCGTGACGACGTTCGTGCTCGGCCTGCTGACGGGGACGCTCGTCGCGATGACCGGACGCATCGGCGGGGCGGTCCTGGCCCACGTCTTGTTCAACACCGTGGCCGTCGTGCTCACCTGGCCGCGCTGACATTGATCGCACCAGCGGACGCATCGACCGGTAACGTCCTCTTCGAATGTCTCGCACAACCAGCGTCTTCGAGAGCCCCCTCGCACGGCAGGCTCCGCTCAGCGGGCTGCTGGCGCTCAGTGCGGTCCTCTCGATCACGGTGCCGTCGCTCGAGGTGACGGACGGCGGTCTGTTCGTCGGGAGCCTGGCGGTCACCGGGGTCGCGACGGTCGTGGCTGCGCTGGCGCTGGCGCTCCCCCACGCCGTCGGGCTCGTGCCGGCGTTGCTGGTGCTCGACTTCGTGGCGATCGCGCTGTTCCGGACGAGCACGGGCGCAGGTGCCTCGGTCTTCACCTCGCTCGCCGTCCTGCCGGTCGTCTGGTGCGGGTCCCTCCGTGGGCGCCTGACCGTCGTCTACGCGGCGCTGGGAGTGACGCTCGTGATCATGGCGCCCTACTTCCTGACGCCGACGAACGTCCCCGGTGCGAGCGAGCTCGTCCGCCTCGGTGTCACCGTCATCGTGTTCGGAACGGTCGCGGCGGTCGTTCAGGAGCTCTCGCGGCGAGCGCGGCGCAACGTCCGCGCTGCCCGGCTGGGCGAGGAGCGCGTCCGCGCGGAGATCGAGCGGGCTGCCACCGTCCAGCGGTCTCTGCTCCCGACGTCGACCGGCCACCTGGGCGCCGACGTCGCGGTGGCGGGCGCCTGTCTGCCGGCGAAGTCGGTCGGTGGTGACTTCTTCGACTGGTACGAGACGAACACCGGGATCGCCGTCACCCTCGGGGACGTGATGGGCAAGGGTGTCGGGGCCGGACTCATCGCGGCGGCCGTGCGCGCCACCGTCCGCAGTGCCCGCACCGTCGACGACCCGTCCGAGGCCCTCCTCCGCGCGGCCGACGGGCTCGCCGCAGAGGCCAGCGTGACCGACGTGACGTTCACCACGCTGTTCCACGCGCGCATCTCGACCGACGGCACCTTCCGGTGGGCGGACGCGGGCCACGGGTTGAGCCTGGTGCTCCGGACGGACGGCACCGTGGACCGGCTCCGGTCGAGCGACCTCCCGCTCGGGATGGGGCTCCGCGACGAGTGGGCCACCACCGAGGGGTTCCTCGACACCGGCGACCTCCTCATCTCGTTCAGTGACGGCGTGCTCGACCTGTTCGGCGGGCGCGAGGACACCGTCGACGCGGTGGCCGACCTCGCGCGGGCCTGCGGGTCCGAGCCCACTGCGCTCGTGGCGGCACTGTCCGCACGGGCGGACGAGGTCGCGCACGACGACGACGTGACGGTGATCGCGATCCGGCGAGCGCCGGTCCCGGCTGACGCCTCCTCGGTGCCGGTCCGTCCGGTGCGCCAGGACCGAGCCTGACGAGGTCAGTCCTCGACCGCTGCCTCCTGCTCTCGCCGGAACCGCTCGATCTCCGCATCGACCTGCCGCCGCGAGAACCGCGTCGCGGTGAACCCGACGCACGCCGCTCCGATCACGGCGAGCAGCACCCCCAGTATCGCTCCGACGGCGGCCGCATCGGCGCGCTCCGTGTTCGGCGGGGCCGCGCCGAGCAGCAAGCTCAGGCCGGCCGCCGTCACGACGACGGCGCCGATCATCGCGGGTCGCTTGCCCGCGCGGGGTGCGTCGAAGGGCAGGAACCAGGGCGAGACCGCCAGGATCACCCAGAGATCCACCACACCGGTACTGACCGGGAAACACAGGCGGAGCACGAACAGCGTCGCCACGTGCGCAACCAGACCGCCGGCACACCACAGCAGCCACCGCTTCCGGTCGCGCCGCTGCCGGCTGAGTTCGTCGTCACGCACCATGGGTCGACCGTAGTCCCGGCGCGACCGCCGGTGACCGGCCCGGACGGGCGATCACCGGCGGCCGGAGCGGGGTCAGTACAGCGCGGAGAAGGACGCGTCGCGCACGAGCACGGTCGCCGCGTCACCCGCGACCTGCTGCTCCGGGTCACTGGACAGCCCGAGGCGCCACGTGCCGCCACCCGGCTTCTCGGGCAGCGTGAACTCGACGGTCGTGTCCGAGGCGTTGAGCAGGACGGCGACGGTGTCGTCGCCCTGTTCGAGGACGAGCATCACCGCCCGGTTGCCGCCGTCTGCCCAGTCCCCGTCCTCGAAGCCGGCGTTGTCGGCGCGGAGCACCGAGACGGTCGAGTCGGAGTCACCGGGTGCCGTGCGGTACCACTCCGGACGCAGGGAACGGTGTTGCGCCCGGAACGCGATGGCCGCGGTCGTGAACGCGAGCAGGTCCCGGTCGGCCGCTTCCCAGTCGAACCACGAGATCTCGTCGTCCTGGCAGTAGGCGTTGTTGTTGCCGCCCTGTGAGCGGGCGATCTCGTCGCCGCCGAGGATCATCGGCACGCCGGCCGACAGCAGCAGGGTGCCGAGGAAGTTCCGGCGCTGGCGGTCGCGGTACGCGTTGACCCCGCCGTCGTCCGTCGGGCCCTCCACCCCGCCGTTGAACGAGGTGTTGTCGCTCTCACCGTCGTTGTTGTCCTCGCCGTTCGCCTCGTTGTGCTTCTCGGCGTACGAGGTCAGGTCCGCCAGGGTGAAGCCGTCGTGGGCCGTGACGAAGTCGACCGAGCACAGCGGCGAGCGACGGGACCCCTCGTAGACGTCCGGGCTGCCGAGGACACGCTGGACGGCGTCGCCGAGCGCCCCCTCGTCGCCGCGCCAGAAGGCACGGAGGTCGTCGCGGTACTTGCCGTTCCACTCGGACCAGTCGGCCGGGAACCCGCCGACCTGGTACCCCGCGGTGTCCCACGGCTCGGCGATCATCTTGACCTCACGGAGCACCGGGTCCTGGTGGATGATGTCGAGGAACGCGGAGTGCTTCTCGGCTTCGCCGCCCTGACGGGTCAGCGTGGTCGCCAGGTCGAAGCGAAAGCCGTCGACGTGCATCTCCTCGACCCAGTAGCGCAGCGAGTCCATGATCAGACCGAGTGCGGCCGGGTGCGAGACGTTGAGGCTGTTGCCGGTACCGGTCGTGTCGAAGTAGTTCCCTTCGTCACCCTCGACGAGCCGGTAGTACGACTCGTTGTCGATGCCCTTGAAGGACAGCGTCGGGCCCATGTGGTTGCCCTCGGCGGTGTGGTTGTAGACGACGTCCATGATGACCTCGAGCCCGGCTGCGTGCAGGGCCTTGACCATCTCCTTGAACTCGGCGACCTGCTGGCCGGCCGTGCCGCTGGACGAGTACTCGTCGTGCGGCGCGAAGAAGCCGATGGAGTTGTAGCCCCAGTAGTTGCGCAGCCCCTTGTCGGCGAGTGTGGAGTCCTGGACGAACTGGTGCGTGGGCAGCAGCTCGACGGCCGTGACGCCGAGGTCGACGAGGTGCTGGATCGCGGCCGGGTGCGCCATGCCGGCGTAGGTGCCGCGGATCGCCTCGGGGACGTCGGGGTGCTGCTTCGTGAAGCCCTTCACGTGGACCTCGTAGAAGACGGTGTCGCCGAGCGGGGTCGCGGGACGGACGTCGTCGCCCCAGTCGAACGAGCGGTCGGCGACGACCGACTTCGGCATGGCGGCGGCCGAGTCGGTGTCGTCGCGGGTCTCCGGGTCGTCCATGTCGTGCCCGAACAGGGCCTGGCCCCACTCGTACGAGCCGTCGACCGCCGTGGCGTACGGGTCGAGCAGGAGCTTGGCGCCGTTGTGGCGCAGGCCCTCGGCCGGGTCCCACGCGCCGTGCACGCGGAAGCCGTAGCGGGTGCCGACGGCGACGCCGGGGACGATGTCGTGGAAGGTGTAGCCGGTGCGGTGCTGCAGCTCGGTGCGGTGTTCCGTGCCGTCGTCGTCGAACGTGCAGAACTCGACGCGCTCCGCGGTGCTGGAGAAGAGAGCGACGTTGGCGCCGCCGTCGACGAGCGTGACGCCGAGCGGGGTGCGGGCAGAAGTGGTCATGGTGTCGTTGTACCGGGCGGCCGCTGTGGTCCCGGCTCGCGCACGTACCCCGGCGAGGGCGGGTGCGCAGACCGGACAGCTGCGACCACGTGGGCCGACACCGGACGGTGACCGAGGGCGTCTGCTCCTCGTTCGGGTCGGGGAGCAGGCGCCCTCGCGCTACGACGACGTCGGGTTCGGCGCGGCGGGCCGCGACGATGCCAGCCCGGAACAGGGATCGGGCCCCCGCAGCTGGGCGCCGCGGGGTAGCTCACGAGACGGTACGGATGTGCCGCTCTCCGGGTGCACAGGTACGCGGAAATCGACCGGGAGCACCCTGCCGTCAGCCGGAGAACGCGCGTTCCCCGTTCGGGGGATACCGACGAGGGGCGTGGCCTGGTTGGGTCGTCGAGTCAGCAACTCCGTTGCGGACGAGATCCGCGCGGAGCTTCGGCACCAAGCGAAGGCGGCCCCCTCGGGTGGGGTGGTCGCGGTGGGTGCCGGCGTGTCGATTCGGGTTCGACACGGCGGCACCCCCATTCACGAGATGCGCAGCGGTCCGCATTCTGGGGGACTCACCTGTACCCCTTTCTGGGTGTACCGAATCGTCTGTCCTCCGACTGTGATGGGTGCCTGGACCCCACTGTCCGCATCCACCCGAAGGAGCGCGCGTGACCGACACCGTCCCCCGTCTGAGCGCCGTCCTGACGTCGGCCGAAACGCCGCACCGATCGGCGCTCCGGCCGCTCCCCCACGCGTGGACGCGGTGGCTCCTCCGGCTCGTGTTCGCCGTGCCCTACGTCGTGGTCGCCGTGCTCTCGATCGGGATCCCGACCACACCGCTCCTGGAACTCACCGGCAACCAGGCGACTCTCGACCGGGCGACGGCGGCTCTCGACGGCGGCGTCGTGCAGGCCGTCGGCCAGCTCTACCCGCTGCTCTCCGGCGTGCTGCTCCGATTCCTGCCGTTCGGCGCACACGGCGCAGCGGTCCTCGGCGGCCTCGCAGCCGGCGTGCTGCTGCAACTCCTGGCGCAGGCCATGCTCCGGCGCGGCCTGCGGATGCGGAAGGTGGTCGTCTTCACGATCGCACTCGGCGCGAACCCGCTCTACGCCTTCGTCGCCCTCAACGACCTGCAGGCCTTCCTCGGCATCGCGCTGTTCGCGCTCGCGATCGCCGACATGGTGCGGTTCTTCTCGTACGGCGACACGCAAGCGGGGTTCCGTGCGGGCCTGTCGTTGATGGTGTCGACGCTCGTCGACCCGATGGGCCTCGTCTACGTCGTCATCGCCGCGCTGACGGCCCCACTGCTGGAGCTCGCCCGGCACGGACAGCCGGGCATCCGACGGGCGAACACGCTCGTCCTGGTGTTCCCGAGCGTCGCCGTCATCGGCTCGATGTCGGTGCTCGACCTGCTCGTCCTCCGCGACCCGTTCGCGGCGCTGCGGAGCACCGTGCACACCGACAGCACCCGGCTGAACGGCCTCCAGCACCTGGCGGGTTCGTTCGACGGGCTGTTGCTCCTCGCGATGGTCGTCGCTGGGTGCCTCCTGGCCTTGCTCGTGCAGCGCCCCGGTGCGATCGTCATCGTGGTCGCGCTGTTCGCCGGGATCCTCGCCGGTTACGCGATCGGGCTGATCCCGGTCGCCACCGCCGGCAACACCTTCGTCACGATGCTCGCCATCGCGATCGCGATCCTCCCGCGGGCCAGCAGTCGAGTCACGAGTGCTCTCGTCATGGTGCTCGCCGCGCTCCAGATCCCGCTCGCGTGGACCGCGGCGTTCGAACGCGAGGTCGTCGCCGAGTGGATGCACGCCCTGGTCTCGGCGGTGGGCGCGTGACCGCCGTCGTGCCCGGTCCGTCCGCGGTCACCCGCGAGACCGACGCCCCCTCGATCGCCCGGCACCGCGGCGCCGAGTCCGACTGGCGCCCGCCGCACCGGTGCTCGGTCCGCCGGCACGTCGACGAGGGCTGGGTCGCCTCCGCACGGATCCGCGAGGGGGTCCTCGTCCTGACCAGCGGCCGGTCGGACCCGGATGTGCTCCGGGCTGCCTTGACCGAGGAGTTCGGCGAGCCGGTCGTGCTCCGGGCGGTCGACGAGGCAGAGGTCCGCCAGCGCATCATGTGGGAGCTGGACGACGAGGTCGCCGACCTCGCAGCACACGACCTCGCCCGGACGATCCCGGCCATGTCCGCCCGCACGGTGCTGTCCCGCGGTCAACAGGTCGGCGGCGGCATCGCCCTGCTCGCGTTCGCCGGCTGCCTGGTGGTCGCTCCCGGCACGACGGCCGCCATCGTCACCGCGGTGCTCTCGCTCGGGTTCCTGGCCGGCATCGTCTTCAAGTTCTGGGTCTCCATGGTCGGGGCCCGCTTCGACCTCGTCGAGCAGGTCTCAGCGGCCGACGTCGCCGCGCTCGACGACACCACGCTGCCGACGTACACCGTCCTGGTCCCGGTGTTCCGCGAGGCGAACATCGTCGGCGACCTCGTCCGCAACCTCGAGGTCCTCGACTGGCCGAAGGACCGCCTCGAGGTCCTGGTCCTCGTCGAGGCGGAGGACCACGAGACACGCCAGGCCGTCCTCGACGCTGAACCACCGGCCTGGATGCGGATCGTCATCGTCCCTCCCGGTGCGCCGCAGACCAAGCCGCGCGCCTGCAACGTCGGCCTCGCGATCGCCCGCGGCGAGTACGTGGTCATCTACGACGCCGAGGACCGCCCCGACCCCGACCAGCTCAAGAAGGTGTTCACGACGTTCGAGCGGGCCGGCACCGACACGGTGTGCGTCCAGGCCGCCCTGAGCTACTTCAACGCCGACGAGAACGCCTTGACGCGGATGTTCACGCTGGAGTACTCGTACTGGTTCGACTACATGCTCGCCGGCCTCGACGCCCGGAACCTGCCGATCCCGCTCGGCGGGACCTCGAACCACTTCCGCACCGAGCTCCTGCGCGAGCTCGGTGGCTGGGACCCCTACAACGTCACCGAGGACGCCGACCTGGGCATCCGCGCATCCGCGGTCGGGTACCGCGTCTCCGTCGTCAACTCGACCACGATGGAGGAGGCGAACACCTCGATCCCGAACTTCGTCCGGCAACGGTCGCGGTGGATCAAGGGGTACATGCAGACCGCCCTCGTCCACGCCCGGCGGCCCCGTGCGCTCGTGCGGGAGATCGGGGTGCGCCGAACAGCCGCGTTCGCGCTGCTCATCGCCGGGACACCGTTGACGTTCCTCGGCATGCTGCCCGGCATCGCAGTGACGATCGCCACGCTCGTGCTGCCCACGGCGTGGACGGCTCCGGTGTTCCCCGCCCCGGTGCTCTGGCTGTGCGTGCTCGACTTCCTGCTCGGCAACGCGACGATGATCTACCTGACCATGATGGGACCGTACAAACGCGCGCGCTTCGACCTGATGCTCTGGGCGTTGCTGAACCCCGTCTACTGGGTGCTGCACTCGATCGCCGCCTACAAGGGGCTGTGGCAACTGATCACCCGCCCCCACTACTGGGAGAAGACGGAGCACGGCCTCACGAAGACGTCGTCGGGGTGAGAGCTGGTTGACGGGAGCTCCCGGACGCTCGTCAACGAACACTCCCCGGTCGCGTCGAAGCGACGGAACACGAACTCGACGACCCGCGCACTCCGCGCCGGGAACCTGAGCGCGGCGCGGCGGAAGGACTTCGTCCGTGACACCGCCCCAGCTCTTCCGAGCACCTCCGTCGACCGGGCTCCAGGTCCGCGCCCGGTCCCCCAGCGACGGCAGCGGCCCACCGGCAGGACACCGCGCCATCCACCTTGCGCGCACGCCGCGGGCCGCGTGCCGCAGGCGGACCGCGACGCGGTCGGCACGCCTTGCCATCGGCGCCGGTGTGCGCCACTGTGTGGAGTACACGCTCGCTCGGAGGAACAGGGACCACATGCTGTCGTTGGTGTACGTGAGCACGATGACCCGACCGGTCACGGACGAAGAACTCGCCGAGATCCTGGTGGTCGGTCGCGAGAAGAACCTGCAGCTCGGCATCACGGGGATCCTCGCCCACCAGGGGAGCAACTGCATCGGCATCATCGAGGGCGACGACGACGTCGTGCGGGAACGGTTCGAGGGCATCCGCCAGGACCCCCGCCACACCAACGTGCGCCAGGTCGCCGCGGACACCGTCGCGACCCGGTCCTTCCCGGAGTGGTCGATGGCGTTCCAACCGGCGGACCCGTTGATCAAGGAGATCCCGGGGTTCCTCGACCTCTTCGCCGACGGGCACGCGCCCGATCCGGCCACCGGCACGTCCCGCGCCACGGCCCTGCTGGAGTGGTTCCGGAAGCACCCCCTGGCGCCGCTGACGAACCAGGACGGCGACGACGGCCTCGAGCTGCGCACCCGGATCGTCAACGCGACGATCACGGCGCTGCACGACACCGGGGTCGAGCAGGTCGACGTCGACACCGTCGCCGCCCGGGCCGACATGACGATCGACGAGCTGCGCACCCACTTCCCCACCCGCGAGAGCCTGCTGACGGCGACGGTCGACCGGTGGTCGAGCTCCGTGTCACGGCCCCTGCGGCCGATCGCGGACACGCACGGCGCGGTCGCGTACCTGCACGCGCTGGTCGTGGCGTACTCGGAGGAACCGGCGTTGATGCGGCTGCTCGCCTCGACGCTCGCCTCGAGCACCGACCCCGGGCACGAGGGCGCGGAGTACTACCGCACCCTGTACCTCCGGTTCCGTCGGACCGTCCGGGAAGCACTCGAGCGGGACATCCGGGTCGGTCGCGAACCGGCCACCATGGATCCCGCGCGTGCCACCGAGCAGCTCCTCGCGCTCTACGACGGTCTGCGGATCCAGTCGCTCCTCATCGAGGGGTTCGACATCATCGCGTCCTTCGACCGCGCCGTGTCACGGCTGCGGCGGGGGTGGGCCGAGGACTACCGGCACACGGACCTCTTCGAGATCCCGGTCGAGGGCACGGGCGATCACACCGCCCGCGAGAAGCAGACCGACTCGGGGTCGTCGCGGTAGGGCCCGAACGGCTGGATCCGCACGAACCCGTTCCGGGTGAACAGCGCGGCGGCGTGCGGCTGCAGCACGCCGAACTCGGCGACGACCGCCGGTGCCTGCAGCTCCTCGGCCTGCGCGAGCAGTTCGAGCACCAGCAGGTCGCCGACGCCCTGCCCGCGGGAGTCCGGTCGGACGAACAGCCGTCGAACCTCGAACACGCCGTCGCCGGCCGCGCTCAGCGACGCGGTGCCGAGCGCCAGGCCGGAGCGGTCTCGGGCGATGACGTGCACGGCGGCGGTCGCCTCGGTCAGCGGACGGCCACGGTCGGCCGGACGGCCGTAGATCCGGTCGACCTCGATCCTGGCCGCGGCGCGCAGCCGGACGGCGTCCTCGTGGTCGAAGGGCTCGGCCGCGACCGAGAACGTCAGGTGCTGCATCGTGGTGTGTTCCTCGCCCGGCGCCGCGTCCTCGCGGGTGCCCCGTGGGTGTTCAGTGTGCGTGCCGCCGCTCGAACCCGAATCGAGCGGCGGCACGGTGTGCGCGCTTCCGCTCGAACCCGAATCGAGCGGTGGCGCGTGCAGACGGCTGGCGTCTGCCCTCGGACGCCCTAGCGTCCGTGGTCTGTGCCGTGTGGTGGGTCCGGGTCAGCTCACCAGGTCGAGGTCCCACACGGGGGCGACGTACTCGCGAGACCATCCCTCGCGCAACCGGGTGACTGCCCGGTCGAACGCTTCGAGCAGGTCCATCTCGGGGCGCACCATGGACTGCAGCTGCAGTCCCTCGTAGGTCGCGAGCAGCTGCTCGGCGCCGCGCGACGGCTCCATGGTGCTCGGTTCACGACCGAGCAGGCTGTCGCGCTGCAGGGAGTCCTGCACGAAGGCGTGGAACCGGCGCCACCGCGCGTGCAGCATCGGCGCGAGCGGGTGCTCCGGTGACGCCGCGATGTTCAGGGTGGCGGTGAGGAAGCGCATCAGGGACGGGTCGGCGATGTTCGCGGTCACGATCGCACGCAGGAACGGCACCGTCCCGAACCGTTCGGCGAGTGGCATGAGCGGCGCGGTGCGCTGCTCGTTCCAGTGGTCGATGGTGGCCAGGAGCAGACCGTCCCAGCTGGGGAACGTCCGGCCGACCACGTCGACGTCCTGACCGGCGTGGTCCGCGACGACGGCCGGGGTCACCTCGTGGAGCGGACGCGTCCGCAGTGCCGTGATCATGCCGTCGACGACGGCCGATCGGAGGGCAGCATCGTCCGAGGTCCGGCGCGATGATTCGATGTGCATGCATACACCCCACCAGGCACACGGGCCCCACCAAAGCCCCCGAACGGGGATCGCGCGCAAAACGGACCAGCACGATCCGGCCACGACACTTCCCACCGATCGACCTGCGAGCGATACTCATCCCATGCAGTGGGGACGGATCGTACCGGTCGTGGTGCTGGCCGTGGTGGTCACCGGCGGGCTCGCGGGGTGCGATGCGGAGGGCCGGATCCAGAGCATCGGGCCGGGGACCTCCGTGAGCTCCTGCATCGACTACGTGCCCATGACCGCGGCCGAGCGCCGTGATTCCGCCGATCTCGTGGTCGATGGCCAGGTCACCAAGACCGATCGCACCGTCGAGATCGGCGGCGTCTACGACGTCTACGACGCCGAGGTCACGACGACCTCGAAGGGGGACGCCCCCGGCACCACCATCGAGGTCGTCAGCACGTCGGACCAGTGCACGACGAGCGGCGAGCCCGTCGAGTACCTCGACGGCGACGTGCTCGAACCAGGGGGAACGTTCCGCCTCTACCTGACGAAGGCCGACCCCGAGGACGACGACAGCGTCTGGCGGCTCGTCGTCCCCGGCGCCGCCGAGCCGCTCACCACCGGCTGACGCCCGGCACGCACCACACGTGCCCTACGGCTCGGGGACCGCCACGATCCGGTTCTGGTACGCCCACACCACGGCCTGCAGCCGTGATCGGACCCCGAGCTTCGGCAGCATCCGCGCCAGGTGCGACTTCACGGTCGAGACCTCGAGCACGAGCGCGACCGCGATCTCCTCGTTCGACATCCCCTGCGCGAGCAGCAGCAGGACCTCGCGTTCGCGGGCGGTGAGCACCCCGTCTGCCCGGTCCCCCGACACCGGCTGCAGGCTCCGTCGCGACACGAACTCGCGCAGCACCCGCCGGGTCAGCGCCTGGTCGAGCGTCCCGTTCCCCGCGGCGACCTGGCGCACGGCATCGACGATGGTGTCCGGCTCGGCGTCCTTCAGCAGGAACCCGGAGGCACCGGCCTCGAGGGCCCCGAACACGTAGTCGTCCAGGTCGAACGTCGTCAGCATCAGCACCGGGATGGCCGGGTCGGCGTCCGGGGCGCAGAACAGCCGGGCGAGCTCGATGCCGTTCACCACCGGCATCCGGATGTCCAGGCAGGCGACGTCGGGCCGCAACGAGCGCGCCAGCGCGAGCGCCTCGCCGCCGTCGGCGGCCACGCCGACCACCTCGATGTCGGCCTCCGCGCCGAGGAGCGCGGACACCCCGGCACGGACCAGCGGTTGGTCGTCCGCCACCAGCACGCGGATCACGCGACCACCTCGCCGCCGTCGGCGGCCTGCGCGGGTGCGGCAGGTGCCTCCCGGCCGAGCGCCAGCTCCACCAGCCATCCGCCGGTCGCGGTGGGGCCGGTCTGGAGGCGCGCCCCGACCAGGTCCGCCCGCTCGCGCATCCCCCGCAGGCCGTTGCCGCCCGACGGTGAGGTCGGCGCTGCCGGAGCGGCGGCCGGTGCGTTCTCCACCCGGATCACCACCCGGGTCGGGTCGCGGTCGTCGATGGTGACGGTGCACGGGGCGGACGGGGCGTGCAGGGCGGCGTTCGCCAGCGCCTCCTGGACGGTGCGGTACGCGGCGAGCTGCGCGAGCGGGCCGACGCCGTCGGCCACGGGGCGGTCGTCGGTCGGACGGTCGCCGGGCAGCACGTCGAGGCGCACGTCGCTGCGGAACCGGGCGCGTTCGACCAGGTCGACGATGCCGGCGACCGTCTCGACCGCGCGTTCTGCGGGGACGTCCTCGCGCAGGAGCCCGACCAGGCGGCGCAGGTCGTCGAGGACGGCGGTGCTCTGCTCCCGCACCTGGCGGGCGCCCTCGTGAGCGCGCTCCGGGTCGCTGTCGATCTGCCGGTCGATCACGGCGGCCATCAGGGCGATGCCGGACAGGTGGTGCGCTGCGATGTCGTGGAGCTCGCGGGCCATGGCGGCGCGTTCGCGGGAGACCGCGGCGTCGACCAGGGCGTCCTGCTCACGGAAGACCGCGCTCGCCTCGGCGGTGCGGGCGGCGCGCACCTCGCGGCGGGACCGCACCAGCAGGGTGACCAGGAGCGGGAGCCCGACGGCACCGACTGCCTGCAGCACCCCCTGGCCGAGTGCGCCGGTCAGTCCCTGCGTGACGTCGCCCCGGAGCGCTCCGCCGGCGACCGCGGACAGGACCGTGCTGCCGGCTGCCACGAGCGCGGCGGCGACCAACAGCGTCGGCCACAGGCGAGCGAGCGGGACCCGCAGCGCCGCGAGGACCACGGCGACCACCACCGGCAGCGCAGTGAGGCCGAACAGGTCGAGCGACTGCGGGGCGAGCGCGGCGACCAGCACCGGCAGCGCGGACACCGCGACCAACACGGTGCGCGGTGCACGACGGGCGGCGGGCAGGGCGGCGGACTGGGCCAGCAGGCCGAGCGCCAGGACGGTCCACGCAGCGGTGAACGGTGCCGGGACCCGCATGGCCAGGGCGGCGCCGTCCGGCTCGAGGCCGTCGAGCGGCGGCAGACCGAGCAGCAGGCCGATGGCCACGACGGCCGTGCCGAGCGCGACGAACACGTCGACGCGGCGGTCACGGGTGCGCGGGTCAGCGGAGGCCATCGTTGGATCCTACGAGGCGGGTGCGAGCGGGGACCGGGGCGTCGATCGGCAGCGCACGGCGCGCCGGGTCGTAGCCCAGGCGGCCACGGGTCACGACGAGCAGCACGGCGGCGGCGACGGTCGAGGTGATGGTCAGGCCGATCATCAGCGTGCCGGCGGTCATGCTCGGGTACATCTCCGGGAACAGCGTCGAGATCGTGTTGTTCACGCCGACGTGCAGCAGCAGGGCCAGGGGCAGGCTCTCGCCGGTCTTGTTGAACACCTGGATCATCACGACGTTGAAGGTGATCGTGAACAGGGCGAACACGACGGGCTCGCTCCAGTGCGCGTTCGGCCAGCCGCCCCAGTCGCTCAGGTAGAGCGGCATGTGCCAGAGCGCCCAGATCGGGCCGAGGATCGCAGCCGCACCGAGCCCACCGAAGCGGTGCTGCAGGCGGGGCAGGGCGAAGTCGCGCCAGCCGGGCTCCTCGCTGAGACCGGTGGAGAACAGCTGGATGACCAGGCCGGGCACGAGCATGGCGACGGCCAGGGCCGAGGGGGCACGGACGTCACCGCCGGCGAAGGGCAGCGCGGACGCGACGATCATGGCCGGCACGACGACGAGCGCCAGGGCGTACCAGTACCAGGCGACCCGCCAGCGGAACAGGCGCCCGACCCAGCGGCGCAGGCCCGGACGGCCGTCGGCGACCGCGGTGACGATGAACGCACCGCCCAACGGGCCGAGGAGCGCACCGGGCAGGACACCCGTGAACTGTCCGCTGCCCAGGACCTCGGGGAAGTGGATGTCCCACACGCCCATGCCGTGCGGGGACAGGATGTAGGGCACCCACGCGAGCCAGCTCAGGCCGAGTGCCAGGGTGAAGAAGGACACGAGCGGGTGCCGGGCGATGAGGCCGCGGACACCCCCGCGGTCCTGCGGGGATGTGCCGGCGACGGGCCGGACTTCGGTGGTGTTCGTCATGCACACGACGCTAGGAACCAGCGCGCTCGGCGACGACCGGCTTCGGGACGCACCTGCGGGAGTTCCATCGAAGGATGCAAGTGCTCCCGGGGCGTTCAGGCGGTGCGCTGGGCGGCAACGTGGGCCAGGACGACCGGGTCCTCGCAACCCCGGGCGAAGCCGCGGATGCGCCGGTCGATGTCCCGCTGCAGCACGAGCACGCCGATCCGTTCGGCGAGCGGCGCCAACCACTTCGGCCGGCAGGTGAAGTTGTAGCGCCAGACGGCCAGGGTGTGCCCGGGCTGCCCCTCCGCCGCGGTGAAGCGCCAGCCCCCGCCCATCCGCTCGAAGAACCACGACCCCTTCGTCATCTTCATCCCGACGTTCGACGGCGGATGGTACGAGACGTACTCGCTCTCCATCGCGAAGCCGAACCGCTGCACCGTGTAGGTCCGGACGCCCTTGCCGGGGACCGTCGCACCACCGACCAGGTGCTGGTGTCGGATGAAGGGGTCCCAGCGCTTCCGGATCGCCCCCTGCGTCTGCGAGACGGCGAACGCCACCTGCGGCTCGACCGGCACGATGCAGCGGGACTCGACGACGGGCATGAGTCATCCTCGCACGGCACCGTGCACGGCGCGGCGTCCGCCGGCCCGTGCGAGGTTGCTCGCTCCGTGCGCCGCTACAGCCCCGCACCAGGCCGCCGACCTCGCACCGGGCGAACAACCGCGCACCGTGCGAGTTCGGTCCGCGCGGCGTCAGCCCACCGGCAGCGCGGTGTCAGCGCAGCGAAGCCCGGAGCGCGTCGGCGATGGGCGCGAGCGCGGCGTCGATCTCGTCGGCGACCCGCGCGTGGGTCGCCTCGGACCGGCGGTACGGGTCGTCGACGTCGTCGTCGGCGGGGTCGGCCGGCGGCGGGACGGTGCCGCGCAGGCGTGCGACCCGCTCGACCAGGGCCTCGGGCGCGTGCACGTCCTTCAGGTCACCGGGCTCGAGTCCGTCGAGCACCCGCGCGAACTGCTTGATCGTGAACGCCCGCTTGGTGGCTCGGGGCGCGAGCGACACCACGGCCGCCCGGTGCGACCGTTCGGCCGTCAGCACCAGGTCGGCGTCCTCGACGATCGCCGACGTCAGGTACCGCGAGCCGTGCCGCACCGGGTCACCGCCGAGCCGGACCGACTGCGCCGCGGCGGCGCCGTCCATCGGGGAACCGTCGTCGGCGATGGTGCCGGCGGACTCGACCACGAACGCCGCAGCGTCCGGGCCGAGTCGCGCCGTCAGGACCTGCGCGCCGAGCGGCGACCGGCAGATGTTGCCACTGCAGACGAACAGGATCCGCATCGTCAGGCTGCGCCGGCGCCGAGCAGGTCGTGCCGGACGACGATGGCGTCGCGCCCCGGACCGACACCGATCGCGGAGATCCGCGCACCCGACATCGCCTCGACCGCGAGCACGTAGTCCTGCGCGTTCTTCGGCAGGTCCTCGAACGAGCGGGCGCCGGTGATGTCCTCGGTCCAGCCGGGGAACTCCTCGTACACGGGCTTCGCGTGGTGGAAGTCCGACTGGTTCACGGGGACCTCGTCCACGCGCACGCCGTCGACCTCGTACGCGACGCACACGGGGATCGTCTCGAGCCCGGTCAGCACGTCGAGCTTGGTCAGCACGAAGTCGGTCACGCCGTTGATGCGCGCGGTGTAGCGGGCGATCGGGGCGTCGTACCAGCCGCAGCGACGCGGACGGCCCGTGGTGGTGCCGAACTCGAAGCCGTTGGCGCGCAGGAACTCGCCGGACTCGTCGAACAGTTCGGTCGGGAACGGACCGGCGCCGACGCGTGTCGTGTACGCCTTGACGATGCCGATGATGCGCTCGAGCTTGCCCGGGCCGATGCCGGAACCGGTCGCGGCGCCACCGGCGGTCGCCGAGGACGACGTGACGAACGGGTAGGTGCCGTGGTCGACGTCGAGCATGGTCGCCTGACCGGCCTCGAACAGGACGGTGTCGCCGCGCTCCAGTGCACGGTGGATCTCGAGGGCCGTGTCGGCGACCATCGGGCGCAGGCGCTCGGCGAAGGACAGCAGCGACTCGACCACTTCTTCGGCGTCGATCGCGCGACGGTTGAAGACCTTGACCAGCAGGTGGTTCTTCTGGTCGAGGGCCGCTTCGACCTTCTGGCGCAGGATGTTCTCGTCGAAGATGTCCTGGATGCGGATGCCGACGCGGTTGATCTTGTCGGCGTAGGTCGGGCCGATGCCGCGACCGGTGGTGCCGATCTGCCGCTTGCCGAGGAACCGCTCGGTCACCTTGTCGATGGTGCGGTGGTAGTGCGTGATGACGTGGGCGTTCGCCGACACGAGCAGCTTCGAGGTGTCGACGCCGCGTGCCTTCAGCGCGTCGAGTTCCTGGAACAGGACCTCGAGGTCGACGACGACGCCGTTGCCGATGATCGGCGTGACACCGGGCGTGAGGATGCCGGAGGGCAGCAGGTGCAGGGCGTACTTCTCGCCGCCGACGACGACCGTGTGGCCGGCGTTGTTGCCGCCGTTGAACTTCACGACGTAGTCGATGCGGGAGCCGAGGAGGTCGGTGGCCTTCCCCTTGCCCTCGTCGCCCCACTGGGCTCCGATGATGACTGCTGCGGGCATCTGGTTCTCCTCACGTTGGCGGAGGACCTCACGCGACCAGGCGGGCCGGTGGTCCACCCGAGTCTATCGGACGGTCACCTGCGCGCCACCTTGCCCGTGCCCGAGGTGGTGACGACGGACGGACGGGCGCGCCCCGCTCAGCGGCAACGCGAAGCGTTGCGCGGGGCGCGCCGACCGAGCCTGCGAGGGAGGGGTGCCAGCTGGCACCGGGCATCCCGGCCTTCGTGTCGGTGCGTTCCGCGATCAGGCGCGGAAGAAGTCCTGGTACGACGGGTCGCCGACGGGCTGCGAGTAGCCGGGCTCGGCGAGACGCTGCTCGATCATCGCCTGGACGACGTCGGGCGGGGTGAGCCCCCGGCGGCGCCACTCGGTCGGGTTGGCCCGGAGCTGGCTCAGCGTGTTCTGCATGCTGCAACCCTGGCACCGTGTAACTAGTTTGTCTAACTACCTGTCCTGATTCCGCGTTCCCCCGACTGCTGGGAGCACAGACGACGCCGGATCCGCGCTGCGGACCCGGCGTCTCCTGTTGGTTCAGCGGCGCGGACGCCGCACTACTTGCGCGAGACCTTCGCGGTCGACTTGGACGTCGCGGTGCCGTCCTTGTAGCCCGAGGCGTGCGCGGTGACCTTCACGGAGAACTTGTGTCCCGCGGCGGACGTGCCGAGCTTGTACGTCGCACCGGTGGCCTTCTTCACGACCTTGCCGTCGCGGAGCCACTGGTACTTGTACGTCGCCTTCGTCGTGCTCCACTTGCCGTGGTTCGCCGACAGCTTCGAGCCGACCTTCGCCGTCCCGCTGATCGTCACCTTGCTGCCCGCGGCGAGCGCGAGCTTCGGCGGGACCACCGAGATCGTCGACGTGCCGGCCTGCTTGCCCGACGCGTTGCCGAGGTGCAGGAGCAGCACGGTGGCCTTCGTGACGCCCGAGGCGCGGGTGACCCGGAGGACGCCGGAGTCGGCGAACAGGACGCCGGTGCTGCGGCCCTGCGCGAAGGACAGTGCCGGCTTCGACGGGTCGAACGACGCGTTCTTCGTCTCGTCCACCACGGACGAACCGGTGGTCGCGGCTCCCGGGGCGTACGCCGACTCGGTGAGCACCGAGTAGGTGAACTTGCCCTTCGCACCGATCAGCGCACCCGTGGTCGTGAGCACCTTCACCGAGCTGTCGAAGGTGTTCACGTCCTGGCCGGGTGCCCCGCCGTTGAGTGGCTGGACGTCGACGACCGGGTCGACGTCCGGGTCGTCCGACGCGGCCTTGGCCAGGTCGATCGTCGTCGCGAACGTCGCGTCCACCGCGGCGGACTTCGCGTTGTAGACCAGGTAGTCGGGCTCGCCGTCACGGTTCGTGTCGATGAGCACCTCGACGTTGGTCACGGCGCCGGGGTTGGCGTCGGGACCGGCCGTCTGGATGCCGAACGCGATCGTGTCCGACGCCTTGTCGTAGCTGGCGCCGTAGGAGCGGATGTCCGCCGCCTGCAGCGAGCGCTTCGCCGAACCGTCGGGGAACGCCTCGACCGGGTCGGTCCCGCCGAGCACGAACGGAGCGACGGCGGCGTGGTAGCCGGTCGTCAGCCCGCCCTGGTCGACGGTGCGGCCCTTGAGCGTCAGGTCGGCCGACTTGCCCGGGCCGGTGAAGGCGACGGTGGAGCGACCCTGCACGGAGCTGACGGGCTTCGGCGCGAGGTACGCACCGACGCGCAACGGCACCGCGGTCGTGTCGGTCGGCGTGAACGCCACGATGCCCGAGGCGGCGGTGACGAACTCGCGCTGGTAGCCCTGCTGCACCGACTCCTGGGTGGGGTCGATGACGCGGCGGAGCTTCGTCGGGTCGGCGATGGTGAACGTGAGCTTCACCGTCGCGGTGCGGTTCGCCGGGACGGTGACCCGCTTCGTGTCGAGCGCGAAGGTCACACCGGGCTGCGACACCTGCGGCTGGTAGGCCACGTCGTAGGTGTGCGCGACGCCGTCGGTGTTCGCGATCTGCAGCGTGCGGCTCTCACTGGTCGCGCTCGAGACCTCGACGACACCGAACGAGGCGGTGACGAGCAGGTCGTTCTCGACGCTCCGCACGGTGGTGCCGGCGGTCACGGCCTGCAGGGCGTCGACGCGGCCGGTGCCCTGCCGGAGCAGGGTCGCCGAGCGGGAGCCGTCCTTGACGTCGTGCGTCGCCGTGTTCATGAGCGCCGCCTTGACCTGCGGGGCGCTCCACTCCGGGTGCGACTGGAAGGTCAGCGCCGCGATGCCCGCGACGTCCGGTGTGGCCATCGAGGTCCCGCTCATCGACATCCGGCCGTCGCCGGTGCCGTTGGCCGCCGAGATCACGTTGACCCCGGGGCCGGCGATGTCCGGCTTGACGATGTCGTTGAACGACCCGTGCACGCCCCGGCTGGTGAACGCGGCGAGCGTGTTCACGGCCTCCGGGTCGGTGGCGAGTTCGAAGCCCTTGAGCTCGTCCGCGAAGCGCACGTGCAGGGTCCCCGCCTTGGCTGCGGCCTGGAGGCTCGTGGCGGCGTCCAGCGTCAGCTCGGCACCCGGGATGGTCGCGTTGCCCGCGATGCCCGAGTCGAAGGTGTTGATCGTGCCCGCGAGCAGGACGCCGATGCCGCCGGCGGCCTGCACGTTGTTGAAGCGCACGCCGGAGCCGCACTCGAGCGCGCCGTCCGTCCACTTCAGCCAGACGACCTTGCCCGCGATCTTCGCGGCGTCGGCGGCACTGAACGCGGCGCAGCCGTCGATGTTGCTGGTCGGGACGACGACGTCACCCTCGACCGGCAGCGTGCCCGTGAAGTTCTGCGAGTACTGCGACCGGTAGGTCTTCGCGACGTTCGCGGGGGCGGTGGCCTGCACGCCGTCGTACAGCGACTGGCCGGTGGCGCTCGCGGCGACGGTGAGTGCACCCTCGGCGTTGCCCGGCGATCCACCGATGTCGGTGAAGTCGTCGGCGTTGCCCGAGGCGATCACGGGCAGGACCCCGCGTGCGGTCAGTGCGTCGATCTTGGCGTTGTCGGGGTCGTCCGGTGCGCCGTAGTCGGAGCCGAGCGACAGGTTCAGGACGTTGATGTCCTTGCCCTCGGTGAGCGCCTGGCCCACCCAGTCGAGCGCGGCACCCGTGACGTCGGTCGAACCGCCGCCGTCACCGAACACCTTGAGGGCGTAGAGGCCGGCCTCGGGCGCGGTGCCCGGGCCGATCCACATGTCCTGCACCTGCTGCGTGGTGAGCTTGGTGTAGTCGCCGTCGAACTGCTGCTTGTCGGCGGTCAGGCCGTAGCCCGCGATCGAGCCGGACACGTGCGTGCCGTGGTCGCCGCCCTTGCCGTCGATCGGGTTGTCGTCCGGAGCCGGCACCGGGTCGTAGGCCGGGTCGGTCGGGTCGGCGTTGTAGGTCGCACCGGCGAAGTCGTACCCGCCGAGGAACTTCGACGCGTCGTACAGGCTGGGGTCCGGAGCGCCGAAGCTCGCGTTCGCCAGGGCCTGCTGGTAGGCCGCGGTGGTGCCGGGTCCACCGAAGTCCGCCTGCGTGTAGTCCAGGCCGGTGTCGAGGACGGCGACGTTGACGCCCTTGCCGGTGTGCCCGGTCTGCTGCCAGGCGTTGAGCGAGCGCGTGTAGACGTCGCTCGCGGCGTTCTTCGGGGCGACCCCGTCGGCGCCGGGACGCACGAGGCTCGGGTCCACGCCGGAGGGGGCGACGCTCGCGTCCGGCAGGACCGTCGGCTGGACGATCTTCTTCGGCGTGAGCGGGATGATGCTCTCGACGTCGGAGCGCTTTGCGATGTCCTGCAGCGCGGAGACGTCGGCGACGACCGCGACACCGGGGACGGTGTACTCGGTCGAGTAGAGCTCGGTGGAGTCGGCGTCGGCGCGCTTGACGGCGGCGCGGACGGCCGCGGTCGTCGACTCGATCGCCTTGACGCGGCTCTTCGCCGCCGAGGACGGCGTCTTCGACCTGGTCAGGTCGCCGCCCTTCGCGTCGGCGTCCACCTCGAGGGCGCCCTGACCGGTCGTGCGCACGAAGGCGGCGACGGTCTTGGTGGGCTTGGCGTCGCGCAGCGGCGCGGAGAGCTTCAAGTCGGCCACCGACACCCCGGCCGGAGCTGCGGAGGCCGCGCCCCCGACTGCGAGGCCGCCGCACGTCAGGGCCACGGCGGCGATGCCGGCGGTCAGGACGCGTGCGATGCGATGGGAGTTCCGGGTCGGGTTCGGGTCGTGGTTCGGTGTTGCACGGTTCAAAGAGGTCACTCCAGGCTCAGTCCGTGGTTCGCATGAGATTGCTGTGAAGTTATGCGCTTACATTCAGAAAGGGCAGTCCGCTCTTTGGGGGACACCCCTGTTCGAGGGCCGGTCTCCCTGTTAAGTTGCACACCTCTGTGCACGTTATTACGATGGGGTCCGTGACCACTGCTCCCCATCCCGCACGCGCACCCCGCCGCGACGCGACCGAGAACCGGGCAGCCCTCCTCGACGCGGCACGGACCTGCCTGCAGCGCGATCCGGACGCCTCCATCGAGACGATCGCCGCGGCCGCCGGACTCTCGCGCCGTGCGGTGTACGGACACTTCCCGTCGCGCGACGACCTCGTGCGCGAGGTCGTGACCTCCGGTGCGGCTCGGATCGCCGCGTCCATGCCGACCACCTCGGACCTGCAGGAGCTGCCGCCGGCCGCTCGGCTCGCCGCGATCGCGGTCACGCTCTGGACCGAGGTCTCGCACGTCCGCTCGATGGCCCGGGTCGCCGTGCGCAGCCCGTTCGCCGAACCCGTCGCCGAGGTGTTCGCACCGCTCCGGGCCCAGGTCCGCCAGGCGTGTGCGCTCGGGATCGCCGAGGGCACCATGCGCGACGACGTCGACCCCGCCACCCTGGGGCGCCTGGTCGAGGGGGCCTGCATCGCCGTCCTCGACGAGGCGACCCGGTCCGGCACCCCGGACGACGCCGGACGGCGCATGGTGGTGGTGTCGGCCCTCGGCATGGCCGGCATCGACTGGCGCACCGCACTGCTCTCCGAACCCGCTGCTCCCGCTGTGAAGGACCCCGCATGACGCTCGAACTCGCCCACGTCGGCATCGGCGAGGAGCCCGGCGCGGCACTGCCCGTCGTCTCCGCCGTCGCCGCCCCCGGACGCCCCGGGGTCGTCGCCGTCGAGACGGAGCAGGCCCCCGTGCTCGCCTCGCTCGTCGCCGGCGGCCGGATGCAGCCCGACACCGGGCGGCTCCTGCTCGACGGGCACGAGGACGCCGCGGCCGTGCGCCGCGCCTTCGCCCTCGTCGACACCCCGGGCGTCGCCGAGCCCTTCCCCGTCATGACCGTGCAGCAGATCGTGCGCGAGGAACTGGCGTTCGCCGCCCAGCGTCCTTCGCGCGGCCACGTCGACACCGTGCTCGAGGAGCTCGACCTGCGGCACTACGCCGACACCCCGGTCCAGCGGGTGCCGACGGCCGTGCGCGTCCGACTGCTCGTCGAGCTCGCCCTGCTCCGCGACGGGGTGACCGGGGTCGTCGTCACATCGCCCGAGCGACACGGCGGTGCCGTCGAGGAGTGGTTCGCGGTCCTCCGCGACGTCGCCCGACGCGGTACGACCGTCGTGCTCGTCACCTCGAAGGCCGCAGCCACGACCGTCGAGACGCTGCTCGACACGATCGACGCGACCGACGCGTCCCAGCCCGAGGGTCCCGACGACGCGGCCCTGTCCGACGGAACCGAGCCGGGCCTCCCGTCCGCCCCGTCCGTCACCGCAGAATCCGCAACCGTCCCGACGGAGGCAACCCCGTGACCACCACCTCGCTCGTCCGCGCCGAACTGGCGCGACTCACCGCGACCCCGCTCGCGCGACTGGCGTTCATCGCCCTGATGATCGTGCCGCTGCTGTACGGCGGCGCCTACCTGTGGGCGAACCGCGACCCGTACGCCAAGCTCGACCAGATCCCCGCGGCGATCGTGAACCTCGACGCCGGCGCCACCCTCGACGGCGAGCACGTCGACTACGGCACCGACGTCACGAAGGAAGCGATCGACGGCGCCGACTTCAAGTGGACGAAGACCGGGGCTGCGGACGCGCGCTCCGGCGTGCGGAACGGCACCTACGACTTCGTCGTCACCATCCCGCACGACTTCTCCGAGCACCTGGTGTCCGCGCAGTCCGACGACCCGACGCAGGCGAAGCTCGTCATGACCACGGCCGACACGAACTCGTACCTGGCGTCGACCATCGCGGAGCAGGCCGGCAAGACCATGCGCACGGCCGTCGCCGAACGCGTCGGCAAGCAGGCGGCGAAGACCCTGCTCGTCGGGCTCGCCGACGTCCGCGACAGCCTCGGCGACGCCGTCGACGGGGCCGACCAGCTGGCGTCCGGCACCGCGAAGGCGGACACGGGCGCCCACACGCTGGCCGACGGCACCGGCAAGCTGTCGTCCGGTGCGGCGGAGCTCGCGTCCGGCACGGCGGACCTGCCGTCGCAGACGAAGCAGCTGGACAGCGGAGCGCAGCAGGTGGCGTCGGGGGCGTCGACCCTGGCGTCCGGGCTGGCCAGCGCGCAGCAGCAGACGGCGGCGCTGCCCTCGCAGACGCAGCAGTTGGACACGGGGGCGCAGCAGCTCCAGACCGGGCTGCACCAGCTCCGCGACCAGACGTCCTCGCTGCCGGCGGACTCGCAGAAGCTCGCCAGTGGAGCGTCGCAGGTCGCCGCCGGGAACGCCACGCTGGCCGACGAGGCCACGCCGTTCATCGAGGGCGTCCAGCAGCTCTCGGCGCAGTCGCCGGAGCTCGTCGCGTCGCTGAAGCCCGTCGTGCAGGCCTCCACGGTGCTCACCGCGGAACAGAAGACCCAGCTGCTCGCCGGGCTCGACGACCTGCAGGCCGCCAGCACCGAGCTCGGTGCCGGTGCCGGTGACCTGTCCGGCAACCTGCAGAAGCTCAAGACGGGCAGCGCCCAGGTGTCCGCGGGTGCGTCGCAGCTCGCCCAGCAGGCGCCGGCGCTGACGAGTGGCATCCAGCAGCTCTCGGACGGCTCCGACACGCTCGCCGCCGGGACGTCGAAGCTGGCTGCCGCGGCACCGACGTTGACCTCGGGCATCGCGTCGGCGGCGACCGGCGCGTCCACGCTCTCCGCGGGTGCCGCGAAGGTCGCAGACGGCACGTCGACGCTGGCTTCGGCCGCTCCGACCCTGTCGTCGGGCGCATCGTCGCTCGCCACCGGCGCAGCGTCCGCCGACAAGGGCGCATCGTCGCTCGCATCGGGCCTCGACGAGCTCAAGACCGGCTCGTCGAAGCTCGCGTCGTCGCTCGACGAGGGCCGCACGAAGATCCCGGCGTCGAACGCCTCCGAGCGCGAGTCGCAGGCCTCGGTGATCTCCGACCCGGTCAAGGTCGGGGACGACAACGTCGCCGCGGCGTCGAACTACGGCGCCGGCCTCGCGCCGTTCTTCATCTCGCTCGCGGCCTGGATCGGCATGTACGCGCTGTTCCTCATCCTCAAGCCGATCTCGAAGCGGGCGATCACCGCGGTGCGGAAGCCCCTGGCCGTGGTGTTCGGCGGCTGGCTGACCCCGGCCCTGCTCGGCCTGGTGCAGATGGTGGCGCTGTTCTTCATCGTGCGGTTCGCCCTCGACCTGAACGTGGTGCACGTCGGCGGCACGATCGGCATCATGGTGCTGGCGTCGGCGACCTTCGCGGCGATCATCATGGCGCTCAACGTGCTGCTCGGGTCGGTGGGGCAGTTCCTCGGACTGGTGCTCATGCTCGTCCAGCTCGTCACCGCCGGCGGCACGTTCCCCTGGCAGACGCTGCCCGGGCCGTTGGCGGCGCTGCACTTCGCGCTGCCGATGACGTACTCGGTCGACGCGATCCGGCAGACGATGTACGGCGGGGACCTCGGCGCCGCGTGGTCCGACGCGGGCGTGCTGCTCTGCTGGCTGCTCGGGGCGCTGCTGGTGTCCTTCGTGGTCACGGCGCGGCAGACCCGCTCCCGCACGCTGCGCGACCTGCGTCCGAGCCTGATCGGGTAGCGCGGGGGCGCGGGGGCGCGCGCGCTCGTTCGCATCGTGAGCAGAAATGGTCGGGTGGCATCAGGCCACCCGACCATTTCTGCTCACGAAGTGCTGCGCCCGAGGGGCAGCGACACCATCTCGCCACCGAGGAACCGCAGGTCCTCTGGCGGCAGCTCCGCACGGGCATCGGGGTCGAGCGCGTGGGACGCGTCGTCGTGGGGGACGAAGCCGATCCTCTCCCCGGCGGTCAGGTCGGCGGGCGACCCGGTGTTCCGCGACAGTGCCCACACCACGTGGTGCCCCGGTTCGCGCAGGTCGACGGTGGCGAGCACCAGCCGTGCCAGGTCGTCGGGCGAGCTCCACATCAGGAGTGCCCGCGACGACGACGGCTGCTCACCGAACGCCCCGATGCGCGCCGAGACGATCGACATGTCGTACCGGTCGGCGAACAGGCTGCCGAGCAGTTCCATCCCCGCCTTCGTCACGCCGTAGTAGGTGTCCGGTCGCGGCAACCGGTCGCCCGGGACGCTCCCTGGTTCGTCGAGCGGTTCGGGGACCCGCCCGACCGCGTGGATCGAGCTCGCCTGCACCACCCGGAGCACCCCGGCTGCCGCCGCCCGCTCGAGCACGTTCTTGGTACCGGTCAGGTTCGCCGCGAGCAGGTCGTCCCACGCGGCCTCGGTCGGGATGCCGGCCAGGTGCACCACGGTGTCGACCCCGGCGAGCGCGTCGTCCAGCGCAGCCGGATCGTTCACCGACCCGGCGACGAACCGTTCACCGGCGGACACCGGGTCGTCGGGCGTCCGTTCGTCGAGCAGCACGAGGTCGTGTCCGGCCGCCAGGAGCCTGGGGCGGAGGGCAGCCCCGATGCGTCCTGCGGCCCCGGTGATGAGCAGCGTCGCCATGCCGCGGACGCTACCCGCGGCGTGCGAGCAGTTCCCTCAGGTGGTCGACGGCGCCGGACACGTGCACGCCCAGGTCCGACTTCGTCCACCGCACGACCACCCAACCGAGCCGCTCCATCTCGCGGTAGCGCCGCAGGTCACGACCCCACTGCTCGGCATCGGTCCGGTGCTGGTCCCCCTCGTACTCGATCACGATGCGCTGCTGCGGGTAGGCCATGTCCACCCGCCCCACGAAGCGACCGGCCTCGTCGAGGACGTCCACTTGCAGCTCCGGCTCCGGCAGTGCGGCGCGCACGATGGTCAGTCGCGCCCGGGTCTCCTGCGGTGAGCCCGCCCCGACCCGCACGAGCTCGATCGCTGCCCGCAGCTTCCGGACGCCTGCGCGCGCCCCGGCTCGCTCGAGCGCTCCACGCAGGTCGTCGACCGTCGTGACGCACCGCTGGATCGTGACGATGGCGTCACCAAGTGCGACGAGCTGGTCGATGCTCAGCAGTGCGCCGCAGTCGACCCACAGCGCCGCCGGAGTGCTCGCCGGCATCCCCCAGCGCTCGGCGACGGCAGCCCGGTCGGCGGTGATCCGGTGTCCGACGACCCCGGTCCGGCGCGGTTGAGCCGCGGGGATCAGACTCGTGATGTGCACCGGTCCTGCGGCACCGACGGGCACGGGCAGCTCCCACAGCACGGCTGCCGAGAGGTGGCTGACGAACTGTCCGGGCAGCAGGATCGGCCGGAACGCCCGGATCCGTTCGACGCCGTCGGGAGGACGTCCGCGCGCCCAGCGGATCGATCGGGTCGGCCGGACCAGGTCTCGCCGTCGGAGTCGTTGTCGGAGTCGTTGTCGGCTGACACCCGCACGGTCGGCGGCCCTGACGTCGAACGGTCGGTACCGGAGGCGGGGTGGAAGTGGGCGTGCTCGCATGCCGTCCACATTCGCGCCCCCGCGCAGCGTCCACACGCGCGAACGCACCGTCCGTGCACAACGCACCCCGGGCCTCCCGTGTGGAGGAGTGACCAGACGCACATCGTGAGCAGAAACGGTCGGGTCCGCACCACGGACCCGACCATTTCTGCTCACGAAGCGAAACGGCCGCCCACCGCACCCGCCCCACGCCGCCCGCTACGATCGACGCACGAGCCAACGGAGGTCGAAGCGCATCATGGGAGACGGCAAGCCCGCGACCATCTACGACGTCGCCGCACGCGCCGGGGTCTCCAAGTCCCTCGTCTCCTTGGTCCTGCAGCGTTCCCCTCGGGTGAGCGACCAGCGCCGGGCCGCCGTGCTGACGGCCATCCAGGAGCTCGACTACCGTCCTTCCACCGCGGCGGTGTCGCTCGCCGGCACCCGCAGCCGCACCATCGGCGTGGTCCTCGACGACTTCCGGAACCAGTGGTTCGTCGACCTGCTCACGGGTCTGCGCGAGGCGCTGCAGGACCAGGGCCACCGGCTCGTCGTCGCGGACCGGTTCCTGAACACGGGGCTCGACGCCTCGCCGGTCGAGGGCTTCCTGTCCATGCGTGTCGAGGGCATCGTCATCGCCGGCGAGCCGACCACGGACCTCGCGATTCCCGCGTCGATGCCGGTCGTGATCGCGGGCGGGCGCGTGTCGATCCCCCGCGCGGACACCGTCGCGAACGACGACCGTGCCGGTGGCGGGATGGCTGCCGCCCACCTGCTCGACCTGGGGCACACGCGGCTGGGGTTCCTCGGTGCGGGTTCGGCGGCGTCGCAGGAGCGCCGCGCGGGCTTCGAGGTCGCAGCAGCCGCAGCGCCCGCAGCAGCCGGACCGGTGACCGTCGCCGTCGCGGTCGTGCCCGGCGAACCCACGGAAGAGGCCGGGTCCCGCGCCCTCGGCGCCCTGCTCGACGAGCACCCGGACGTCACCGCGGTGTTCGCCGCCAACGACGTGATGGCCCTCGGAGCGCTGTCCGAACTCGCCGAGCGCGGACTCCGCGTGCCCGAGGACGTCTCCGTCATCGGCTACGACGACACCCCCGTCGCCGCGACGCGCTACGTCGGCCTGACGAGCATCGACGACCGCAGCGTCGAGATCGGCCGCGGCGCCGGCGAACGCCTGCTCGCGCGCATCGCGGACCCGGGCCTCGCGGCCACCGAGTCGCTCGTCGAACCCCGCCTCGTCGCGCGCCGCACGACCGCCCCGCGCTGACGCGGCGGATCCCGCCGACACCCCGACCGGGAGGCCCGCCCCACGCCCGCCACGCCCGCTTCGTGAGCAGGAATGGTCGGGTCCAGGGCCCGTACCCGACCAGTCCTGCTCAGGAAGCGTCCGGCAACGCGGCGTGCTGCACGATCCACGAGTGCATGACGATCGCGGCCGCCGCCGAGGCGTTGATGCTCCGCGTCGACCCGAACTGCGTGATCTCCAGGTGTCCGGAGGCACCGGCCACCGCTTCGTCGGTGAGCCCTGGGCCCTCCTGACCGAACAGGAACACGCACCGCTCCGGGATCGCCGCGGTCTCGATGCGCTCGGCGCCGGGGGTGTTGTCGATCGCGATCACCGGGCGTTGCTCGTCGGCCATCGCGGCGAGGAACGCCTGCACGTCCGGGTGGTAGCGGACGTGCTGGTACCGGTCGGTCACCATCGCCCCGCGCTTGTTCCAGCGCCGCCGCCCGATGATGTGGACCGTGCCGGCCAGGAAGGCGTTGGCGCTCCGCACGATCGAACCGATGTTCAGGTCGTGCTGCCAGTTCTCGATCGCGACGTCGAAGGCGTGCCGGCGGGTGTCGAGCTCGGCGACGATGGCGTCCATCGACCAGTACCGGAAGTGGTCGAGCACGTTCCGGGAGTCCCCCGCCGCCAGCAGCTCCGGGTCGAGGCGCGGATCGTCCGGCCAGGGTTCCGGGTGCGGGCCGACGCCGTTCGTCGTCAGTTCGTGCGACGGTTCGGGCGCAGTGGTCACCGCACCAGCGTACGGCCGGGCGCGGTGAACCAGGGTCCCGCCGCCGGGCTCAGGGGGTCCGGGCGACGCGGGACTCGATGCCCGCGATGAGCACGTCGAGCCCCAGGTCGAAGCGCGCGTCGTACGAGTGCTCCCCCAGGATCTGCCCGACGAGCGTGTGCCGCTCCGGCCGCCCGGTGTCGTCGTCGCCGCGCCCGATCTGCACCGAGGTGTGCCCGACCACGAAGTCGTACACGACGAAGAACGTGTACATCGCCTCGACCTCGGGCAGCCCGGCGTCGCACAGCGCCCCGACGACCTTCGCCACGACGGCGTCGGACTCGGTGGACACCAGGGCTCCGCGACGACTGTGCGACTCGAGCACCAGGGGGTGGGTGCGCATCAGGTCGCGGAAGGTCCTGGCGAACACCCGGACGACCGCGTGCCACTCGTCGGGCCAGACGAAGGTGGCGGTGAACTCGTCGACGGTGCGGCGCACGAGTTCGGCGTGCAGGTCGTCGAGGCCGCCGATGGTCCGGTGCACGGTCATCGGCGCGACGCCGAGCCGCACCCCGAGCGCCCGGAAGGACAACCGGTCCAGACCGTCCTCGTTCGCGATCGCCGTCGCGGCGTCGATCACCTGCTCGCGGCTCAGGACGTTGGGCCGGCCCCGGCGTCGTCGCGGCGCCTCCTCGACCAGGTCCGGCACCGCGGTGGGGCGGGGCGTGGCGGTCGGGGATCCGGGTTCGACGAGCACGGCGGGTTCTCCTTGATTCGGTACGTGTCCCGAAAAGCCTAGGGCAAAGCCGAGTGGCGTTCGGTGACTCGACCATCTCGGGTCCGGAGCCGACGCGCAAGAGCCGATCCGTGCCTCCCGGCCTTCTCCGAGCCGACACCGAGCCGGGCCGTCACGGGTGCGCAGTAGGGTGAGGCCATGGCGACCCGCGACGACGTCGAGTGCTGGCTGACCGACATGGACGGCGTGCTCGTCCACGAGAACCAGGCCCTCCCCGGTGCCCCCGAGCTCATCCAGCAGTGGCTCGACGAGGGCACCGAGTTCCTCGTCCTGACCAACAACTCGATCTTCACGCCGCGCGACCTCAGCGCGCGACTCCGCTGGTCCGGCATCCACGTCCCGGAGGAGCGCATCTGGACGAGCGCCCTCGCCACGGCCGACTTCTGCAAGTCGCAGATGCCCGGTGGCTCGGCGTTCGTCATCGGCGAGGCCGGCATGACCACCGCCCTGCACGAGGCCGGGTTCATCATGACCGAGACCGCCCCCGACTACGTCGTCGTCGGCGAGACCCGCAACTACTCGTTCGAGGCGATCACCAAGGCCGTCCGCCTGATCCGCGACGGCGCCCGCTTCATCGTCACCAACCCCGACGCCACCGGCCCGTCGGCCGAGGGCGTCCTGCCCGCGACGGGTGCGATCGCCGCGATGATCGAGAAGGCCACCGGCAAGCAGCCCTACGTGGTCGGCAAGCCGAACCCGATGATGTTCCGCTCGGCGATGAACCGCATCGGCGCGCACTCCGAGAACACCGGCATGATCGGCGACCGGATGGACACCGACGTGCAGGCCGGCATCGAAGCCGGGCTGCACACCGTCCTGGTGATGACGGGCATCAGCGACCAGGCCGAGATCGACCGCTACCCGTTCCGTCCGAGCGAGGTCATCTCCGGCGTGCACGAGCTCGTCCGTACCGCCCCCTTCGAGGTCGAGCTGTAGCGGACCGGCTACCGGGCCGCGGCCGGCGCTGCCAGGTCGCCACGGGCCTCCAGGGCGAAGGCCGCCATCGGAGGCACCGAACGCCACCGCTTCGCCAGGCGACGCGGACGATCGTCGCGCCACGCGACCATGCCGCCCGCGACGATCCCGAAGCCCAGCACGGCGAACGAGAACAGTCCGATCAGACCGAGCACGGCGACGCGACCGGTGTCCGACGGATCGGCGGTCGCGGAGTACCCGATCGACCCGAAGTCCCAGAACGCGTGCAGCAGCACCGGGACGAGCAACGAACCGGTGACCCGTCGGGCGACGTACAGCGTGGAGCCGAACGACGCCGCGAACACCACCTGGATCAGCGTCGGCCCGATCCCGGCTCCGGCGAGCGCGTTGAGCAGGTGCAGCAGCCCGAACAGCACGCACGACAGCGCCCACACCCCGAACTCGGGCACCCGGCGGCGCAGCCCGACCAGGAGCATGCCCCGGGCCATCAGCTCCTCGAACACCCCGACGAACAGCACCCCGACGGTGAGCAGCAGGAAGTAGTGCGCGGGCAGCGCCGTCCAGTCGATCAGGGGCAGCCGTACCAGGCACACCACGAGCACCAGGGCCGGGGCCAGCGCGGACCACCGCAGTGGCGTCCGGGTGCGGTCGACGGTCGCGATCCGCCACCAGCCGAGGCCGGTGACGACCACGGCGAGCGCGACGGCGGCGATGCCCTCGGGGATCACCAGCGCACGGACGACGCTGTCGACCGTCTGACCGAGGGACGGGTAGTCGTCGCTCGGCCGTGACCGCCACGCGCTGATCGCAGCGAAGACCACGAGCGGCGCGAGGCCGATGAGCAGCGAGGGCGGGACCGGCCAGCGGCGACGACGGGGTTGGTGCACGTCCCGGTTGTACCAGTGCAGCCGTACGATTGGCGGTATGCGCCTGCCCTCGTTGTCGACCATGGCCGAGGACTACGTCAAGCTCATCTGGAAGGCCGGGGAGCGCGGCGGCGCCGGACTGGCCACCCGGGACATCGCGGCGACGCTGAAGGTCTCGGCCTCGACGGTGTCGGGCAACCTGAAGAAGCTCGACCGCGACGGCCTCATCGAGCACACCCCGTACTACGGCGTCGTGCTCACCCCGCTCGGGCAGCAGGTCGCGGTGGCGATGGTCCGGCGGCACCGGCTGATCGAGTCGTTCCTGGTGTCACGTCTCGGCTACACGTGGGACGAGGTCCACACCGAGGCCGAGGCGCTCGAGCACGCGGTGTCGGAGCGGTTCCTCGACCGGGTCGACGCCGACCTGGGGCACCCGACGCACGACCCGCACGGCGACCCGATCCCCGCAGCGGACGGCACCGTGCCCGCCACGCTCGGCACACTGCTCGGTGCGATCGAGCCCGGCGCGTGCGGGACGGTCGACCGGGTGTCCGACGACGACCCGTCGTTGCTGCGGTACTTCGACGAGCTCGGGGTCGGCCTCGGCACCCACCTGCGCGTCGAGCGGGTGCGGGACTACGCCGGGGTCATCGCGGTCTCGCGGCGCGGGGAGGACGGCGCCGAGGCGCTCGTCGACCTGCCGGCCGCCGCCGCGACCGCGATCTGGCTGGCCCCCGACGCCGACTGACGGGCGCGGGCGTGCCGGCGCGTCCGGCGCCCGCGGCCGGCGCCCCCCCCGTCCGGTGAGGTTCCGAAATCTCGGAACCTCGACGCGCCCAGGGGCCGTCCGTGGAACCTCGGCGACGAGCACGCGGCGTGTTGTGGAACCTCGAGCGAGCCCCGTGGCCGAGACCGGCCCGCCCCGCAGCGACCGGCCCGCCCCGCGACGACCGGGAGGCCCGTGGCCGTGTCCGCAACGGGCCTCCCGTCCGTCAGCCGGTGCCGTCCACGGCCGCACTCATCCCTTGGCGGATCGGGTGCGGCCGAGCGCCACCTCGCGCCGAGCCCGCTCGAGGGCGAGCGCTGACGCAGCGTCCGGGTCGTGCAACAGCCGCTCGGTGTCGGCGACGTGGTCCCGCACAGCACCGGAGCCGCGATCCGCAGCCGCCGCGAGCACCGGCGCCACCGACTCCTCGCCCAGCCCGACCATTGCCCGCGACAGGCTGAGCCGTCGTTCACGTGGACCGACCCCGAGCTGCACCGCGAGCGTCCGGGCGAGCTCGGCCCGCTCGTCGTCGGGCACGAGTGCGACGGCGGTCCGCCAGGCGGCCCGGAGCACCTCGTCGTCGTGGTCCGCGAGCAACGGGCGCACCGACGGCCAGGCCGCTGGGTCGCCGACCTTCGACAGCGTGTGCAGCGCCTGGCTGCGGGCCTGCGGTTCGGGACGGGCGAGCTCGGGGAGCACGCGCGCAACGACGTCGTCGGACGGGTGCCGGGTGAGCGCCCACGTGAGCATGTCGCGGACGAAGAAGTCCGGTTCGACGGCGCACTGTTCGACGAGCACGTCGAGGTCGCCCGCGTCCGGGGTCGTCCCGGCTGCCATCACGGCCTGCAGGCGAACCGAGGATCGGGGGTCGGCGAGGGCATCGGTGAGCACGGTCATGGCTCCATGCAACCCGCAGCCACCGGGGCCGTGTCAAGCGTCGGGGCATAGCGTCGGCAGCGGAGCGGTTCACACGGAGGACCGCTCGCCCGACCACGAAAGGACCCCGTATGCCCCGCATCGGTACCAGTGACCTCCACGTGTTCCCCCTCGCCCTCGGCGGCAACGTCTTCGGGTGGACGGCGGACGAGTCGACCTCCCACCAGGTCCTCGACGCCTACACCGCGGCGGGCGGCGACTTCATCGACACCGCTGACGTGTACTCCGCGTGGGCTCCCGGCAACGAGGGCGGCGAGTCCGAGCGGGTCATCGGTTCGTGGCTCGCGGCCTCGGGCAAGCGGGACGACGTCGTCATCGCCACGAAGGGTTCGCAGCACCCGCAGTTCCAGGGCCTCGGCGCGCACACCGTCGCCGCTGCCGCCCGAGCGAGCTTGCAGCGCCTGGGTACCGACCGCATCGACCTGTACTACGCGCACTTCGACGACCAGTCGACCCCGCTCGAGGAGACCGTCCGCGCCTTCGACCAGCTCGTCAAGGACGGCATCGTCCGCTACACGGCGATCTCGAACTACTCGAAGGACCGCGCCGAGGAGTGGATCCGCATCGCGACCGAGAACGGCCTCGCGCAGCCGGTGGCGATCCAGCCGCACTACAACCTCGTCACCCGCGAGCCCTACGAGTCCGAGATCGCGCCGCTCGCCCACGCACACCGCCTCGGCGTCGTGCCGTACTTCGCACTCGCCGCCGGGTTCCTGACCGGCAAGTACCGCTCGCAAGAGGACTTCGCCGGCAAGGACCGTGAGGGCCAGGTCTCGGGCTACTTCAACGACGAGGGACTCGCCGTGGTCGACGCCCTGTACACCATCGCCGAGGCCCGCGACACCGAGCTCGCGACCGTCGCCCTGGCGTGGCTGCAGGCACAGCCGGACGTCGTCGCGCCGATCGCGAGCGCCCGGAACACCGAGCAGCTGCCGGCGCTGCTCGCCTCGGCGGAGCTCGAGCTCAGCGCCGACGAGCTGCAGACCCTGTCCGACGTGTCGGCGAAGGTCCCCGCGTCCGCCTGACCCGGCGACCGCCCGACCCCGAACGACATCCCCGACGTCGCACGACGTCGGGGATGTCGTTCGTTGCACACGCGGGCATCACCGGCGCGCAACCAGCGACGAGATCGATGTCGTACGACGTCGACGGTGTCGTTCCACGTCGACCACCCGCAGCAGCCCCTATGCCCCTACGCCCCTACGCCCCTGGCGCCAACGACGCCGTGAGCTCCTGCCCCGATGACCGCGTCACGAAGCACGAGATGAACCGGTCGCCCTGGTCCCACGTCGCCTGGTCCGGCGCGTAGGACCCCTGCACCTGCACGTCCCCGACGGCCGCAGCCGCCGAGGCGTTCAGCGCCGCGTCCGACTGGCACTGGTCGGCGGCCTGCGTCGCGAGGGCCTCTGCCCCCGGGTACGCGTCCCCGTCCACCGTCAGCCGAGCGGTGAGCTGTCCGATGTGCGGCGTCGTGCAGTCGACGACCGTGAAGGTCTGCGCCCAGGCGTTCGTGAACGGCGACAGGCACTCCCCGCCGGCCAGGTCGGTCCAGGCGTGTTCACCCGGCAGTGCGGGCGTGGTGGCGAACTGGAGCGTGGCGGCCGGAGCAGCGGCGTCGTCCGAGGGGGCGGCGGACGCCGCGGCCGAGGGAGTCGCGGGCGCCGATGACGCTGCTGCCGGGGACTTCGTCGGCGCGATCGCCTGGTCCGCGATGTTGTTGCCGAGGATCCACTTCGACAGCAGGAACACCAGGACGATGAGCACGACGATGAGGGCGATCGAGCCGTAGACGAGCAGCTGCTTGCCGCGCTTGCCCTCGCTCCGGAGCCGTGCAGCGCCCTGGTTGATGAAGTTGTCGCGCTCCCCGGTCGGCGCGGCGGCGGTCGTGGAAGACGGAACAGCAGCGGACGGCACCGCGGCCGCCGGCATCATGCGCGTCCCGGTGTCCTCCGGGTCGTAGCCCGTGCCACCGAGCTGCCCGACGGCCTCGGTGCCGAACAGGTCCTTGATCGCACTCGTGTCGCTGGTCTCGCGGCCGTCCCACTCGGACTGGTCCAGGTCGTCCGGCGCAGCGGCCGGCAACGCCTCGGGCTGCGCACCGGTGTCGTCCCGGCGCAGACCGAGCACGGCGTCCAGGTCCTGCCCGACGGCCGGTGGCAGGTGTGCCGGGTACGCGGGCGACGCAGCGGGCTCGACCAGGGGCGGCGCAGCGGTCGGCGGCACGGTCGCGTCCGGTTCGGACCACCAGGGCGTGCCGGCGACCGGCAGCGCGGTGGTCGCGGCGTCCGGGAGGCCCGTGGCAGCGTCCGCCCCGTCACCCTCGGCGGCCGAGCGGGTCGTGTCCAGGGCCTCGGTCGGCTCCGCGGGGGTCACCGGCCGCCCGGCAGCGGCGTCCGCGGTCGGCACAGCGGGAGCCGGCACGGCAGCAGCCGGCGGCACCGCAGCAGCAGTCGGGACGGCCGGCGGCACCGGGAACGTCCGCGGCGCCTGGGGAACGCCGTCGGCTGGGGTGTCGACCTCGCCGGAGACGACCTCGTCCTCGGCGTCGGTCTCGTCCGCCAGCGACCATGAGCCGCCACCGCCGAGTGCCGTCGTGTCGAACGAGTCGCCGGTCAGGGTCGTCGGGACCTCACCGGTCTCGTCGTCGCGGATGGCCCAGTCGAACGGTCGGTCCGTCCCGGCGCCCTGCGTGGGGGTGGGGCCGTCGCCCGAGAGCCGCAGCAGGTCGGTGAAGCTCGGCGGCTCCTCGGTCGGGGGCAGCACGTTCTCGACGCCGAGCGGCTGGTGCGCGACGGGCCCGGAGGGCAGGACGGGTGCGCCGGAGCCGGTCGCACGGCCGAGCCAGTCGACGTCGGCACGGCCCTCGCCGAACGGGTCGACGCGGCGACGCTCGTCCTCGATGGCCTTCGACGCCGCAGCACGCTCGTCACGGTGGGTCTGCGCGGTGGGCAGCACGATCGACGACGGGTGCGGCGCGGTCGGGTTCGGCGGCACGACGGCGGCCGGCGGGATGCGGTCGTGCAGGGTGGAGCGCTCGTGCTCGGCGGCGGCGTCGGGGTTCTCGGACGGCGCCGACAGCTGCTCGGGCATCGAGATGGCCTGCGTCGCGCCGTCGTCCAGCACCGGAGCGGCCGGAGCCGCCGGAGCTGCAGGTGCGGGCGGCTCGACCAGCTCGGGTGCCTCGGACTCCGGGGCCGCCGCCTCGAACGGCTCGGGCAACGGTGCGCCGGTCTCCCGTGCGGTCCGCTCGGCCTCGCGGCGTTCCCGGCGCGAGGGCCAGTCCTCCTCGCCCCGCGGGGCGCCGAAGATGTCCGCGGCACTGCGGAGACCGTGGAACGGAGCGTCCGGGTCGGACGCGCGCCGGGCCTCCTGGCCGTCGACCCCGTCGGCACCGTCGGCCGCTGCTGCGGGGCCGGCCGTGTCCTCGGGGTCGCGCGCGTCGTCCGGACGCTCCCCGCTCACGCGGTCAGCCCCAGATCAGCCAACCCGATGGCCGCGAAGTAGGGGTACCCGGCTGCCTCGATGGTCTCCTTGGCGCCGGTGTCGCGGTCGACGACGACCGCGACGGCCGCGATGATCGCGCCTTCGCGCTCGAGCGCCTCGGCCGCCTTGAGCGGCGATCCGCCGGTGGTGGAGGTGTCCTCGAGCACGACGACGCGCTTGCCCTTGAGGTCAGGGCCCTCGACCTGCTTGCCGCGGCCGTGGTCCTTCGGCTCCTTGCGGACGACGAAGGCGTCGTAGGTGAGACCCTGTGCGGCGGCCTGGTGCAGCACGGCGCTGGCGATGGGGTCGGCGCCCATGGTGAGGCCGCCGACGGCCGAGACGTCGGGCACCTGCTGCACGAGCTCGGTCATGACCTGTCCGATCAGCGGCGCGACCCGGTGGTCCAGGCTGACCTTCCGCAGGTCGATGTAGTACGTCGCCTTCTTCCCGCTGGTCAGGGTGAAGTCGCCGTGGAACACCGCTTCGGAGGAGATGTACTGGATCAACTGTTCGCGCGCGTCGGTCACAGCGCACAAGGGTAGCCGGTCGGGCTCGCAGCGCGCTCCCCCGTCTGTGGGGTCGTCCCGAGCAGCCCTCGGTACGCTCCGGGTCATGCCCCGAGCACCGCGTCGCGCCGCCGTGGCGCCGGCTCCGTCCGGCGGCCGTCGGTCCGGCGGCGTGGCCGGGGCGATCGGACGGGAGGCCCTGGGCGCGCTGGTCGCGCTGGCCCTGTCCGTCGTGGCCCTCCGCCACGTCGTCGCGACGGAGCGGGTCGCCTTGCTCTGGTACGACGGCGACTCGGTGCTGCTGCCCCTGGTGCACCGGTCGATGCAGCTCGGGCAGCCGTTCGAGTGGGCGATGTCCCCGGCGCTGTTCTTCTTCCCCGAGCTCCCCGTCTACCTGCTCTGCGCCCTCGTCACGAGCACCCCGCAGCAGGCGCTGGCGCTGAACGGGGTGCTCGTCCTGCTGGCCGTGTACGCGCTGGTGCGGGCGGCCGCGAACGAGCTCATGCCGTCGGCCGGGCGAGCGGCCCGCATCACGGTGTCGGCGGCCGCCGTGGCGTTCGTGACCCTGCTCGTGCTGACGGAGTCGTCGGCCACCGCGACGTCGCTCGAACTGGCGTCCCTGCTGCTCACGACGACGTACTACTACGGCGTCGTGCTGGCGATGCTCGGCACCGCCGTGCTCGTGCTCCGTGCCGTGCGGGTCGGGCGGGCGTCGGTCGTCGTGCTCGTGGTGCTCGGCCTGGTCGCGGTGTGCACGACGGCGTCGAACCCGCTGTACGTGCCGTGGTCCGCCGCGCCCGTGGTCGTCACGCTCGTGCTGCTGGCGGCGGTGCGCCGGGTGCCGTGGCGCCCCGCCCTGCTGCTGTCCGGCACCGTGACGGTCGGTTCGGTGATCGGGTACCTGGTGCGGATCCCGCTGCAGCCCTTCGTGTCGCTCGACCCGTCCACGTACGTCCGACCGTCACGCGCGGTGGAGACGCTGCAGTTCTTCGCGGCCCTGACCGACGAGCGCGCTGGCACGGCCGCGGGCGACGCCGGACTGCTCCTGATGTTCGTCGGGGTGCTCGTCACCGTCGGCGGCACGGTCTGGGCCTGGCGGGTCCGGACCGCGCGGACCGTGCTCGTCGCCACCGCCCTGCCCCTGGTGACCGTCGTCGCGGCGTCGATCGGCGTCGTCGTCGTCGGGTCGGAGACCCCGCGGTACCTCGAGCCCGTCGTCACCGCACCGCTGCTGGCCCTCGTCGCGGTGGCCGAGCTCACCCGCACCGCGGTCCGCCGCACCCGCGTGCACCGGCCGTTCCGCGGCGTCCGGGCCACCGTCGCGATCGCCGCCGTCGCCGTCCTCGCAGCAGGGGTCGCCACCGCACCGAGCACCGCGCACGCCGTCGCCACCGCCCGGTACACGCCGTCGTCATGCCTCGACCGCTGGGCTGACGGACGGGCGGTCACCGGGGTGGGACAGTTCTGGACCGCGCGGCCCCTCGCGACGTACTCCGCCCGGAACGTGCAGCTGCTGCAGGTCCGCGACACCTTCGACACGTACCCGTGGCTGGTCGACCTCGGGGCGTACCGCGACGCCGACCCGACGTTCGTGGTGGTCGGGTCGCACGACCTGTGGACCACCGCGGTCGAGGACTCGCTCGGCGCCCCCGCGACGATCACGCACTGCACGGGGTTCGACGTCTACGACTACGTGGGGACCTCCGGCGCCGAGGTGCTCCGACGCGACGTGGTCGGCAGCGCCGACGAGATCCGGCAGGAACGCGGGTTCTAGGAGTTGTCCACAGCGGCGCGTCGCCGTCCGATCTTCTCTGTACGGATGTATAGGCTCGTGCTCGATGTCTCGCCCCACCAGCCACCGCACCCCTCGTGCCTCCGTGCGCCTCCGCCTCGCCGTCACCGGACTGGCACTCGCGGGCCTCGTCGGCACGGTCGTCGTCGATGCGCCCACTGCCCAGGCGGTCACCTACCCCACGTGGGACGAGGTCAAGAACGCCCGCGGCAAGGAATCCGCCAAGCAGGGGCAGATCACCGAGATCAAGGGCATCATCAGTGAACTCGACGCCAAGGTCGAGGCCGCCCAGGCGAAGGCGAAGGAGCTCGGCGACGTCTTCTACGAGGCCCAGAACGTCTCGCAGAAGAAGGCGGAAGAAGAGCAGAAGCTCCGCGCGAAGGCGGACGAACACGCGAAGGTCGCCGAGCAGAGCGCCGCGCAGGCCGGCCAGTTCGCCGCGCAGATGGCACGCTCCGGCGGCGCCGACGTCACGACCTCGGTGCTCACGAAGGGTGACGACGCGCGCGACCTGCTCTACGACCTCGGCGCGCTGAGCAAGCTGTCCGAACAGGCCGAACGTGTGCAGGCCGCCGCGGCCGTCGACGCCGGCGTCACCCGGTCGCTCGAGGCCCA
Organism: Curtobacterium sp. ABR8; assembly: GCF_057812125.1. Lineage (NCBI taxonomy): Bacteria > Bacillati > Actinomycetota > Actinomycetes > Micrococcales > Microbacteriaceae > Curtobacterium > Curtobacterium sp. ABR8. The sequence goes on along the minus strand of NZ_CM173818.1, from coordinate 631,745 downwards.
GGCCGACCGCGCTGCCGGGGAGCTCGAGCGGCTCGCCGCGAAGGCCGAGGCCCGCATGCAGGAAGCGCAGGCCGCCTCCGACGCCGTGCAGACCGCGTACGACGAACAGCAGTCGAACAAGGCCCGGCTCGACGCCCAGCTCGCGACCCTGGTCTCCGGCCGCGTCCGCACCGAGGCTGAGTTCGCCAAGGGTGAGCGCGTCCGCAAGGCAGCCGAGGCGAAGGCCGCGCGCGAGGCCGAAGCCCGTGCCGCCCGAGAACTGGCCGCGGCGGCAGCGGCAGCGAACGCCGGCGGCGGATCGTCCGGAGGCGGTGGTGGCTCCGGCAGCAGCGGCTCGGGCAGTGGCGGCTCCGCCGGCTCGGGTGGCGGTCAGGGCTGGGTCCGTCCGGCCAGCGGCTACGTGATCAGCCCGTACGGCTACCGCGTGCACCCGATCTACGGCACCGTCATCAAGCACGACGGCACCGACCTGGCCAGCGGCTGCTCGACGCCGATCGTCGCCGCGTCGGCCGGCACCGTCGACTACGTCGGCTGGTACGGCGGCTACGGCAACTACGTCCGCATCAACCACGGCAACGGCGTCCAGACGGCCTACGGTCACATCGTCAACGGCGGGTTCCGGGTCAGCACCGGACAGCAGGTCTCCGCAGGGCAGCTCATCGCGCTCGTTGGCTCGACCGGCCAGTCCACCGGGTGCCACAGCCACATCGAGGTCCACATCAACGGCGCCACGACCGACCCGGTGCCGTTCATGTCCGCGCGGGGCGTCGCCTTCTAGCCTGCCCGATCACACACCGACCGTCGTCCGCTCCCCGCGGGCGGCGGTCCGCTGTTCCTCCACAGCGCACCATGCACAATTTCACAGTGAACTACTGAAATGCTACGTTTCCCACAACAGCCAGTTGGATGGTGGGGAACGATGGGGATCGAGTTCGACGACGCAGCGGCGTCGCGGTTGGTCGACTGCGCGGCCGAGGTGGCACTGACGCTGCGAGCGAGCGCCGGACCGCGTCGGAGCACCGCCGAGGCCGCACTGCTCGACTTCGACGGTGCGTACGCGCGACTGTTCCAGGCGGGTCGCGTGACGGAGTCCGCCGACCGCGTCCGGCTGGCGAAGGAGCTCGAGAGCTTGGCCGATCAGCTCCGCATCGTGCAACGGCAGGCGGACGAGGAACGGCAGCGCTCGGCGGACCTGGCCGCATGGCAGCGGCGCGAAGCCGACCGTGAGCTCGTGCGCACCGCCGGTGGCGTGCCGATGCAACCCGTGCTCGACTGGAGCAGCGCGGTCTTCGACCCGAAGCCGTCCAGCACACCGAAGCGCCCGTCACCGGTCTCCGCGACCTTCAGCGCCCGGACGCGCCAGCGCACCGGCGGTGGTCGATCCGGCGGACGCAGCAGTGCCGACCCGACCAGGCTGCGGCAGTTCAGCGCGGCCGCCCGCGCGCAGGACGCCTCGACGGAACAGGACATGGTCCGGGTGCGCAACGCCTGGACCGCGTTCACGAGCCGGTGCAGCTGGGTCCCCATCGACGGCGCGACGCTGCCGGGCGGGTTCGGTGACTACCTCGCCGAGAACGCCGAGGACGCCTCCTGGATCGAGCGGATCGCGGACGCCTTCCATGCCGCCGGTGGAGGTTCCCTGGCGGACACCGCGCTCGACGCTGCCGCTGCCTCGACGCTCCCACCCGGACTGCAGCGGCTGCTCGACCCGTCCCTGACCCCGGCCGAGGTCGCAGCGATCTGGGCAGCGCTCGGCTTCACCGACGCCGACGTCCGCGCGCTGCCGCTCAGCACGCAGCTGCAGTTCGCGGGGCTCGACGGGGTGCCGGCCGCGCAGCGCGACACCGCATCTCGCGCAGTCCTCTCCGCGGCCGTGCGTGATCCGGAGCAGCTGTACCGGCTGATGGGGTTGGCCTACACCTACGGAGCGGTCAGCCTCGACGAGTTCACGGAGCAGGTCATCGCGCTCCGTGACGGGCTCAACCGCGCCGATCGATTGGCGGCTGACGTCCGGGCTCCCTCGAGAGCCGTCGCCATGCTCGTCGGGTTCGGCGTCTCGAACGGCGCGCTCGTCGCCGCCGTCGCGCTCGGCGACCTGGACACGGCGTCGAACGTGACCGTCAACGTGCCGGGTGCGATGACGACGCCCGACAGCATGGGTGAGAAGGTCCGTGCCGCCAACGGCCTTCTGGAAACCGCGTGGAAGCATCGACGGTCAGAGTCGTTCGCGGTCGTGTCGTGGATCGGGTACCGCGCCCCGGGTGTCATCGAGGTCCCACGGCAGGACCGCGCACACGCGGGCGGGGCGAACCTCGCTTCGTTCCTCGACGGCATCCACGACAGCCGCAGCACGGCCCCGCGGTCCGTGACCGTCCTCGGACACTCCTACGGCTCCACCACCGCGGCGGAGGCACTTGCGCAGACCCGACACCGAGTCGACTCGTTCGTCACGTACGGCTCGGTCGGGTTCACCGACACCACGACACCCGAGCACCTCAACGTCGATCGGGTCTACGCCACCGAAGGCACCAACGACCACACCGCGAGATTCGGGAGGATCGGACGCACCGATCCCCGCGACCTGCCCGACGTCGACACGTTCAGTGCCGAGGCCGCGGCGGGCGGCAAACCGGTCACCGGCCACGACATGTACCCGGACAGCGGCGTCGGCTACCTGTCCCGTGACGCCACCTCACAGCAGACGATCGCGAAGATCATCGCCACCGGGAAGCCATGATGAACACCATGCAATCGATGCTCCGCACCATCGCGACGGCAGTCCTGACCCTGGGACTGCTGACCGGGTGCGCGGCAGGAGGAAACCAGATGCCCACCGACGCAGCCGGCCTGACCCAGGACGACGTCGCGGAGATGTCGCTCCACCAGGAGTTCGATGCCTACCGCGACCACTACGACCACATGCAACGACTCCTGAGAGCCGCGCAGCTGCAGGTGCACGACGGCGAGTGGGAGTGGGGCGGCGGCGACCGCGTGCCGCTGATCGGTGGTGACGGCGTCGCGTCACTACCGGGCTCGGACACCGAGAACAGCTACGACATGAGCACCACCAGACTCTGGACCCCGCCCGGCGCGACCGACCAGCGGCGCGACCTGCAACCGATGATCGACTACTTCACCGAAGAGGGCTGGACCATCGAACGCCGAACCATCACCGGCGACGAAGAAGTCTGGGCCACCACCGGCGACGGCTGGCAGATCCAGTACACCGCCCAGGAGAACGGCGACAACCCCCTCACCGTCTACAGCGAGCCGTTCTGGACCAACGACGCCGACGCCCTCTCCGAAGCAGTCGGAGGACGGAACGATGCGGACTACCCCGATCATTCGCTCCCGGGCGTCTTCCCGCCGTTCCCCGCATGGGACGACCCCATCGTCAGCCCACCGAAGATCTGACCCCGCCGACACGGCATGCCCCTGGGCACTCAGACGTCGTCGACATCGACGTTCCACAACGCCCGGTACCAGGCCGTCCGCTCCGGATTCTCGGGCACCCCGTACGCCTCGTGGAACAGCGGCTCCCACTCGGGGCCGTAGTTCCACCCCAGCGCCATCGTCGCCACCGCCAGGTCTGCCCAGCGGTCCGCGACACCCGTGGCGTCCAGGTCGACGTGCCCGCTCCACCGGCCGTCGGCACCGATGAGCGTGTTGGGCGTGCACGGGTCCCCGTGGCACACCACGACGCGGTCACCGGGCGGCTCCGGGCCCAGGCGGTCCGTGTCGGCACCCGCCGCACGAGCACGGTCGAGCCGCGCCACGGTCGACCACGCGAAGGGGCAGTCGTCCACCGGCAGGGTGTCGTGGAACGCGCGGAGCCCCTCGCCGACCGCGATCACCGCGGTCCGGGGTTCGTCGTGCCACCGCGGGTCGACGGCACTCCACCCGGGGACGGCACGGGTGTGCAGCCAGACACCGTCGTCGTCCGCGCCGTGGTCGAGCACCTCGGGCACCCGCACGTACCGCGACGCCCACTCGAGTCGCGCGGCCTCGTTGCCGATCCACCGGCCGTAGGCGTGCGGCAGGACCTTCACGAACTCGTCGGCGTGCTCGTCGGGGCCGATCCGGAAGGTCGTGCCGCCGATCTCGTTGTGCCAGACCAGGGCGACCTCGCGGCCCCGGGCGGCCTCGGCGACCACCCGCGGCACGGGGACGACGGAGTCCGGCCCCGGCAAGCCGCCGATCGACCGCACCACGACGGTCCTAGTGCACGCGGTCCGGGCGCGAGGACCCGGCCCCACCGCGCGCGATCTCGAGCAGGACCGGCAGGCGTTCGCCGAGCAGGGCGTCCAGGTCCGCCACGACGGCTTCCACCCGTTCGGTGACCTCGCGCGGCGATGCGCCCCGGCGCGGACGCACCCGCACCCGGATCGCCCGGCCACCGCGGACGCGGTACACATCGACCGCGAGCGAGGCCACCTGCGGCAGTCCACCGATCGCCGACGACAGCGCGTGCTGCACGGCCGTGGACTCCACCCGCACCGAACCGGCGACACCGTCGGCCGATCCGTCGCTCTCGACGACGGTGCCCTCGCGGCCACCGCCGAGCGTCGTCAGCACCACGATCGCCAGGATGCCGACGACGACCCCGCCGCCGAGCACCCACGTCCACGACAGCAGGGAGTCATCGCGCGACGTGTCCGTGCCGAGGCCCACGAGCGCCTCGCCGGCCGTGCGCCACCAGGACGCCACGAGCGGCAGGCCCTGGGCGGTCTGCACCAGGATCGCACCGACCCCGGCGACGAACAGGACGAGCCCGACGACGACGAGCGCCGTCCGGCCGAGGCCACGGTTGGTCGCGTTCATCCGTCCACCCGTCCGGTCGGCTGCACGCGGACCCGCGCGGCGAGGGCGGGGAGCGCGTCGATCGCAGCGAACTCGCGCTCGACGGCCTCGGTCGCGGCCACGGCGGGCACGTCGACGCCGGCAGCGGGGCGCAGCACGACCTCGACGGTCCGGCGGCCCACGGTGCCGACGGCGGCGTCCTGACCGAGCCGCGTGGCGGAACGGGCAGCACGCGCAGCGGCCGAGGCGAGCACCTCGTCGTCGACCACGACGGCGAGCCGGTCGGAGGACATCGCGTGGCGCGGGCGCCGCTGCGGCAGGACCCCCTGCAGCAGGAGCACCAGGCCGACGAGTGCGACGATCGCGGCGATCCCGACGACGAGCGTGGTGTCGAGGCCGTCCGGCGCGGCGAGGGCGGCGACCACGACGGCGCGCGGGTCGACCCCGAGGACGTTCTGGTCGAGCAGCACGAGGGCACCGGCGAAGACGGCAGCGGCAGCGAGCACGAGGGTCACCAGCATCGCGACCACGACGGCACCGGACCGGGACACGTGGGTCTCCCGGCGGAGCAGTCGGCGGTACGTGGCGGCGTGACCGGCGGACGGTGCAGGACCGGCCTCGGGAACCGATGCGGTCCGGCCGTCCACGGCGGTCACCGGACCCTCCGCGGGACGTCGACGACCGACGACGAGAACGTCACGGTCACCCGGGACACCTGTCGGCCGGTGATGGTCCGGAGCCGTTCGGCGATCGTGCCGCGGGCCCGGTGCGCGCTCGTGACGACGGGTTCGTCGGGGACCGCGTGGCTTCCCAGCACGGGCAGGGTGAGCGGGGCGGTGATCTCGACCGCCAGCGCGCCGCGACCGTCGTCGGCGACCCGGGCACGGACCTCCCGGAAGGCCACGCGCAGCGCTTCGGAGGCGACCGCCTGCGCGGTGTGGACCAGGGCCGACGTGCCGATGCGGTCGGAGCCGGGGAGTCGCGCGCCGCTGTCGCCGACCGTGGCGACGGCGGCGTCGGTCACGACGAGCTCCGGCGTCCGCGCAGCACGTCGACGAGACGACGCACGTCGACCTCACCAGCGACGATGCGGGCGACCAGGCCGCCGACCGCCATGCACACGGCGACGACGACGAACGCCCAGAACCCGAGGGTCACCGCGACGATCGCGAGGAGGGCACCGACGCCCATCCCGACGACGGTGGCGTTCACCGGACCCGGCCCTCGCGGACGTCGCGACCGTCCAGGTCGTCGACCGGGCCGTTCAACGCAGGGATGTTCACGTCGTTGATCGCGATGTTGACCTCGGTGACCTCGAGCCCGACGAGCTCGGTGACGGCGTTCGTGACGGCCGCGCGCACCGCGGTGGCGACGTCCATCATCGGCGTCGGGTAGTCCACGACGATCGTCAGGTCGACGGCGACCTGGGTCTCGCCGACCTCGACGCGGACCCCCTGGCCGAGCGCGCTCGAGCCGATGGCGTCGCGGATGGCGCCGAAGGCCCTGGCAGCGTTGCCGCCGAGGGCGAAGACGCCGGGGACGTCACGTGCGGCGATGCCCGCGACCTTGGCGACGACGGTGTCGTCGATGATCGTCTTGCCCTTGGCCGTGACCTGGGTGGTGGTGGTCCCGGTCGTGGTGCCGGTCGTCACGGTCCCGTCGACGCGGTTCGTCGTCGATGCCATTGCTGCCTCCGATGCGATCGATTCCTGGTGCTCCAGCGAACACCATCGTGCCGTACCCCGGCCGAGGATGGGCGTGCCGGTAGGTTCGATCCCATGCGCGTGGCGACCTGGAACGTGAACTCCGTCCGCACCCGAGTGGGGCGGATCGTCGACTGGCTGGTGCGCGAGGACGTCGACGTCCTCGGCATGCAGGAGATCAAGTGCAAGCCGGAGCAGTTCCCGGTGCAGGCGTTCGAGGACGCCGGCTACCACGTCGAGGCGCACGGCCTGAACCAGTGGAACGGTGTCGCGTTCGCCAGCCGGCTGCCGATGGAGGACGTCACACGCGACTTCCCCGGCCAGCCCGGGTTCCTCAAGGGACACGAGGGTCCGGACCTGCCGGTCGAGGCCCGGGCCATCGGCGTCACCGTCGACGGCGTGCGGCTGTGGAGCCTGTACGTGCCGAACGGGCGCGAGGTCGGCGACCCGCACTACACGTACAAGCTCGACTGGCTCGCGCAGCTGGCCGACCGCACCGCCGCGTGGATCGCGGCGTCGCCGGAGACCCCGCTCGCACTGATGGGCGACTGGAACGTCGCGCCGCTCGACACCGACGTGTGGGACGTGCGGGTCTTCGAGGGGCACACCCACGTCAGCGAGCCGGAGCGCGCCGCCTTCCGGGCGTTCGAGACGGCGGGGCTGCAGGACGTCGTCCGCCCGATCGTCCCCGACGGCTACACGTACTGGGACTACAAGCAGCTGCGCTTCCCGCGCAACGAGGGCATGCGCATCGACTTCGTGATGGGCTCGCAGGCCTTCGCCGACGTCGTCACCGATGCCTCGATCCACCGCAACGAACGCAAGGGCGACGCCCCGAGCGACCACGTCCCCGTGGTGGTCGACCTCGACCTGGACACGTCGCTCGACGACGACCGTCCGATGATCTTCTGAGCGGTCACGCGGTCGTGACGCGTTCTGTTACGCCCGGCGTCCGCCCTCGTTGAGCACGTGGCGGCATAGACGTAGGTTGCCTGCACCGAACCCCTTCGAGAGCAGGTGAAGCCATGTCCCGCACGACGATCCTTCCCATCCAGCGCGTCATGGCGAACGCGGCGCCCGGCGCATGGCGCGACGGCATCGTCGTCGAGACCCGCACCGCCGACGCCGTCGTGGCGTTCCTGGACGGCGGCGTGACCCAGCTCCGGGTGGCGAGCGCCGACGCCTTCCTGTCGGTCGGCGATCCGGTCGCCCACCACCCGGTGGCGGAGATCCTCAGTGCCGGCGGTCGTCAGACCACGGCACGCAGCGCGTAGCGGACGGCCTGGTTCAGGCCGACATCGAGGCGAGCATCGCCTCGCACTTGGCGACCATCTCGTCGCAGGCCATGGCGCAGTAGCGGCACGACTCGTCCATGTCCATGTGCTTCCGGCACTCGGCGGCGCACATCGTGCCCATCGTCATCACGGTCATGAGCATCGACTGCATGCTCGGCAGGTCCATGCCCGCCGGACGCATCATCATCCGCATGCCGGTGTCGGCCATCATCGCCGTGTTGGAGCACATCGCGGCGCAGGTCGCCATCTCGCCGCCCATTCGCATGTCGCTCGCGGAGCACATCGTCGCGGCCATCGACGCGGCGTTCATCGCCATCATCGTGTCCTGCATCAGGTCCGTGTCCATCTCCACGGGCATGTCCGTCATCGACATGTTCTTCATCATCGCCATCGTGTCCATCGGAGGTCTCCGTCCGTCGTGGTGCCGAGGCGGGTCCGCCCCGTGTCGGCCAGGGTACGCGCGCCCCCGCTCGGACGGGAGGCCCGTGGCGGGCCCGCCACGGGCCTCCCGTCCGCCCGCGGTGCGACCAGGGCGCGCTACGGGTGCAGCAGCGCGGCGATCGCCACCAGGACGGGGACCGAGCCGATCGTCGAGATGAGCACCACGTCGCGGGCCACGGGGACCGCCGCACCGTAGCGCTGCGCGTAGTTGAACACGTTCTGCGCCGCCGGCAACGCCGCCAGGGTCGTGAGCACGAAGACGTCCTGGTCGCCGAGCCCGAACGCGAACCGCGCGAACACGTACGCGACCGCCGGCATCACCACGAGCTTGATCGACGACGCCACGATGACGTCGGTGCGGATCGCGGGGTCCCGCAAGGGCGCAGCACCGTGCAGGCTCATCCCGAACGACAGCAGCACGACGGGCACGGCGGCGGCCCCCACCAGCGAGAACGGTTCGAGCACCGGATCGGGCAGCGTGATGCCGGTCGCCGAGAACACCACGCCGACCAGCGAAGCGATGATGATCGGGTTCCGGAACGGCCCGGAGATCCGGCGTCCCCAGCCACCCGCACCCGAGGTCGCGGCGTCGAGGATCGTCAGCGCGACCGGCGCGATGACGATGAGCTGCAACAGGATCACGGGCACGACCGCGGTGGCCTGCCCGAGCACGTACACGGCGACCGGCAGGCCGATGTTGTTGGCGTTCACGTAGCTCGCGGCCAGCGCGCCGACCGTCGTGGTGGTGACCGGACGCCGCAGCACGAAGCGGAAGACGGCTGCTGCGCCGAGCGCGACGACGGCGGCGCTCAGCAGCGAGACCCAGAGCATCGGGGACAGCAGTGACTCGATGTCGGCGGATGCGATCGTGTGGAACAGCAGGCAGGGCATGAGCACGAAGAACGCGAGGCGGCTCATCACGAACTGCGCGTGCGGACCGAGCAGTCCGATACGCCCGACGACGTACCCACCGGCGATGATCGCGCCGATGATCGCGAAGCCGGTCAACACGCCACCCATCGCGTCCATCCTTGCACCATGTGACGTCGCTCAGGTCGGAAATGCGTTCGCATCGAATACCGTTGCAGGCACCATGACCTCGACGAACGCCGACACCCTCACCCGGTCCACCGACTCCAGCCAGCCCCTCGTGCCCCTGCTGGAAGAGCGTTGGAGCCCCCGTTCCTACGACGAGACCGCGACGATCTCGGACGAGCAGTTCGACGCCGTCCTCGAGGCCGCCCGCTGGGCCGCGTCGGCCATGAACTTCCAGCCGCGCCGGTTCATCGCCGGTCGTCGTGGCACCGAGACGTTCCGCAAGATCAACGAGAACCTGCTCGGCTTCAACGCCGCCTGGGCCTTCCGTGCCAGCGCCCTGGTCGTCGGCGTGCTCGAGACCGTGACCGAGGACGGCGACGAGCGTCCCTTCGCGCAGTACGACCTCGGCCAGTCGCTCGCCGCGCTCACCGTCCAGGCGCACGCCGAGGGCCTGCACGTGCACCAGATGGCGGGCATCGACGCCGCCGGGCTCCGCGCCGCGTTCGACCTGCCGGAGCGCTTCCTGCCCTTCACCGTGACGGCCATCGGCACCGTCGCGCACCCGTCGCAGCTCGACGAGAAGGCGGCCGAGCGCGAGGTCGCCCCGCGCACCCGCCTGCCGCTCGACGAGGTCGTCCTCGTCAAGGAGTAGCCCTGGGTACGAACAGCGGCCGCGTCCCCGCCGGGACGCGGCCGCTGCCGCGTAGAATGTCGTGACATGCAGCCCGAGATGAACTTCTACACCCGCAAGTGGGTCCGCCCCGAGGACCTGAACGCCAACGGCACCCTGTTCGGCGGCAGCCTGCTCCGCTGGATCGACGAAGAGGCCGCGGTCTACGCGATCATCCAGCTCGGCAACGGCAAGGTCGTCACGAAGTACATGTCGGAGATCGAGTTCGTGTCCTCCGCGAAGGAGGGCGACATCGTCGAGATCGGCCTCGTCGCCACCCGCTTCGGCCGCAGCTCGCTCACGATGCGGGCCGAGGCGCGCAACCTCTTCACGCACCGCAGCATCCTGACCATCGACGAGGTCGTGTTCGTGAACCTCGACGACGACGGCAACCCGGCGCCGCACGGCTACACCGACATCACGTACGACCGCGACCGGGTCCCCGCGACGCACCGGGCCTGACCGCGCGCGACCCCGCAGACATCACGCAGCCCTCGCGTGCGGTGGGCCCAGCATGCGGCATGTGATCGGTGGCCTCTGGCAGGATCGGGGCATGACCACGCCCCGCCTCGTCGCCTTCGACCTGGACGACACCCTCGCCCCGTCGAAGTCCGCCCTCGACCCCCGCATGCTCGAGACCTTCGCGTCCCTGCTCGAGGTCGTGCCGGTCGCGGTCATCTCCGGCGGCAACTTCACGCAGTTCGAGCAGCAGCTCGTCACCCCGCTGCGCCACCGGGACGGCCTGACCCTCGACGACCTGCACCTGCTGCCGACGTGCGGCACGCGGTACTACCGCTGGTCCGACGACGACTGGGCCCTGCAGTACGCCGAGGACCTCACCGACGAGCAGAAGGCACGTGCCCTGGCCGCCGTCGAGTCCGTGGCGAAGGACGCCGGCTACTGGGAGTCCGAGACCTGGGGCGACATCCTCGAGGACCGCGGGTCGCAGATCACGTTCTCCGCGCTCGGCCAGGCCGCGCCGGTGGACGTCAAGAAGCAGTGGGACCCGACCGGCGCGAAGAAGGACGACCTGCGTCGCCGCGTCCAGGCGGAGCTCCCCGACCTCGAGGTCCGGTCCGGCGGCTCGACCAGCGTCGACATCACCCGCAAGGGCATCGACAAGGCGTACGGCATGCAGCGTCTCGCCGAGATCACCGGCGTCGCGCTCGACGACATGCTCTTCGTCGGCGACCGGCTCGACCCCGAGGGCAACGACTACCCGGTGAAGGCCCTCGGTGTGCCGTGCCACGCGGTCGAGGGCTGGGAGGACACCGACGCGTTCCTGACCGAGCTCATCCCGACCCTGCGCTGATCCTGCGGCGCGTCAGCCGAGGCTGCGGACGGCCTCGATGAACGCACGGATCTTCGCCGGGTCCTTCACGCCGCGCTCGGACTCGACGCCGCTGGACACGTCGACGCCGTCGGGGTCGAGCGCTTCGACCGCGGCGACGACGTTGGCCGGGGTCAGGCCGCCCGCCAGGATCCAGGCTTCGTCGATCGCGCCCTCGATCGACGCCGGGTCGATCAGCCGACCGCTCCCCGGAACGGTGGCGTCGAGCAGCAGCAGGTCGTGGTCGTACGCGGCGCGCTGCTCCGGGGTCTCCCGCAGGTAGTCCTCGGCCGCGATGGCCCGGATGGTGAAGAAGCCGGCGTCGCGGGCACGGGCGAAGTCGCTCGCCGCCTCGCCGCCGTGCAGCTGCAGGGTGGTGAGCCCGACCTCGGACGCGATGCCGACGACCTCGTCGATCTTCTGGTCGCGGAACACCCCGACGGCGTCGATGCCGTCCGGCAGCCGCTCGACGAGTTCCTTCGCCAGGTCGGCCGTCACGGTGCGGGGGCTGTTCGCGGCGAAGACGAACCCGACCGCGTCGGCGCCCGCGTCGACGGCGGCGTCCACGGTGTCGGGCGTCGACAGGCCGCAGATCTTGATCCAGCGCTGGTCGGTCATGCTGTCCATCCTGCCAGGGACCTCGGACGAACGGGACGCGCGGGCGACCTCAGTGCAGCATGCCCGCGACGTAGGCGGAGCCGCACGCGACCAACACGCCGAACGCCGCGAACGTGCCGACGAGGACGTTCCGCCGACGCCAGCGACGGACGGCCGAGAAGGTGCCGCGCTTCGCGTGCCGGTGGGCCGCACGGTGCATGCGGTGGTCGCGCTGGTGCTTGACCCGCTCCGGTCCGAGCGGCACCGGCCCGGTGATCTGGGTGGAGCCCCCACGCAGGGCGCTCGCGATCGCGACCGCGGTCGGACGGCGCTCCGGGTCACGGGCGGTCATCCGGCTGAGCAGGTCCCGCCACTCCGAGGCGATGTCGTCGGGGATCTCGGGGTCGTGCCGCAGGCGGGCGAGTGCCGCCTCGATCAGGGTGCCGGAGTACTCCTGCTTGCCGGTGAGGGACTCGAGCAGCACCAGCCCGAGGGAGTAGACGTCGGTGGCGAAGCTGATCGGCTCACCAGCGACCTGCTCGGGGCTGAGGTACGCCGCCGTGCCGATGACCGTGCCGTCGTTCGTCAGGCGTGAACCGTCGACGAAGTGCGCGACACCGAAGTCGGTGAGCTTCACGGTCCGCGCGAACCCGGAGGACCCCTCGTCGCTGATCAGGATGTTGGCGGGCTTGACGTCGCGGTGCACGATGCCGCGCGAGTGCACGTAGGCCAGGGCGTCGGCCAGCTGGGCGCCGAGGTCGGCCACCTCGTAGTTGTGCAGGGCACCCTCGGACAGTCGGCGCAGCAGCGTCGTGTCGGCGATGAGCTCCATCACGATGAACCGGTGCGGCCCGTCCGGGAAGTCGTGCGTGCCGGCGTCGTAGAGCGGGATGAGCCCGGGGTGCGACAGCATGCTGAGCAGCCGGATCTCGCGCTCCTGGCGGACACGGTCGGCCGTGGTCATCTTGTCCGGCGTCGCGAAGAGCTTCACGGCGACCGCGCGGTAGGTGTGCTCGTCGCGGGCTTCGTAGACGGCCCCCATGCCACCCGTGCCGATGAGCTTCACCAGGCGGTACCGGCCCGACAGGACCGTCTCCGTCCGCAAGCCGTCGAGCAGGGTCATGGTGTCCGTCGTTCCGTCGGGAGCCGCAGGTTCCGCGGCAGCTGCCGGCGTGTTGGCTCACGAGAAACGGTACGCGTCCGACCCCGCTTTCGGGCGGGTGTTATGACATCGTGATCGGCGTACTTCCCTGTGTTCATGCGGATGCATCAGGGTACCGTTCGACCTCCGACCAGGGTGAGCGATCACGCAAGGAGGACAGCGATGGCACTGACGAAGGGTGACGAGGTGCACTGGAACACCTCGCAGGGACAGACGACCGGAAGACTCGTGCGGAAGCGCACCAGCGACTTCGAGTTCGACGGTCAGACGTTCAAGCCGACCGACGACGATCCGTACTGGATCGTCGAGTCGGAGAAGAGCGGCAAGCAGGCCGCGCACAAGGAGTCGGCGCTGACCAAGGCCTGACGACGCCAGCGGCTCAGTCGCGAGCGGGCTCGGCGCGACGACGACCTCGTGCGCCCCCGCTCGCGGCACCGTCGCCGTCGCCGTCCGCACGGCGGTCCGCCCGCCACCGTCGGAGTCGGCGGACCACGAAGGTCACCACGACGACCGCGATCGCGACGTAGAGCACCCGGTCGATCCACTCCGTGTACTGCTCGACGCGGTCGTACTGCGAGCCGAACGCGGCCCCGAGCAGGACGAGTGCGCTGTTCCAGATGCCACTCGCGATGATCGTGAACACCGAGAACGTGCCGAGGTGCATGCGGTCCGCGCCCGCGGGCAGCGAGATGAGGCTGCGCACGATGGGGACGAAGCGGCCGAAGAACACCGCGCTCTTGCCGTGCCGGTGGAACCACCCGGCGGCCTTGCGGAAGTCGTCCTCGTCGACCAGGGGGAGCTTGCCGAACCATCGCGTGGTGCGCTCGAACCCGATCTTGGCGCCGAGCCAGTAGAGCACCAGTGCGCCGAGGTAGGAACCGAGCGTCGCCAGCACGAGGACCAGCACGAGGTTCATCTGGCCGGCGCCGCCGAGGAACCCGGCCAGCGGCAGGATGACCTCGGACGGGATCGGCGGGAACACCGTCTCGACGAAGAGCATGAGCGCGACGCCCCACTCCCCCAGTGCGTCGATGACCTGGAGCACGAGGCCGGACAGCCCGCCCAGGTCCGAGGGCGCGGTGGAGTCGCCGCTGGCGACGGTCATGGCACGGGCGGTCACGGCAGTCGTCATGCCCCCAGCATCCCTGAACGCCCTGTCAGGACCCAGCACGGAACCTGAACGTCAGCCGAGTCCCATGTGCGAGGTCCGGACGTGGGTCAGCGACCGCGCGAGGGCGCCCCGGGCAACGGCGTCCCGCCCGACCGTCGACGGCACGATCTCCACGGGGTGTCGGAGCTGCGGCGTGACCACCGCGGCGAGCGCCTCGGTGAACACCGGTGCCGCCGGCAGGACCTCACCCCCGATGACCACGACCTCGGGGTCGATGGTCGTGACGAGCTGCACGACACCCGGCGCCACGTCGTCCGCGAAGGCGCGGACGACCGAGACCGCCGCGGGGTCGGGGCCGTCCGCACCGCCCTGGCCCGGCGCAGCGCCCCCGCGCCCGGCCGCGGCGAAGACGGACTCGAGGTCGGTGTCGGACGCGATCCGGGCCTCCAGACGGGCCGGCGCACCAGGCCATCCCGTCGAGGCCAGGCCGCCCATCTCGCCGGCCGCACCGCGCGCTCCGCGCGCCAACGCCCCGTCGATGACGTAGGCCGCGCCGATCTGGCGACCCATCACCAGGTAGAGGCCGTCCTGGACGCCGCGGAAGCGGCCCCACATCGCCTCGGCGGTGGCGGCGAGCTTGGCGTCGTTGTCGAAGAAGGTCGCGACCCCGGGGAAGAGGTCCTGGATCCTGCCGGGCACGCGGCGCTCGACCCACTCCGGCACGGCGACCGTGTAGTCGATCTCGCCGGAGCGGTCGACGACGGCGGGGACGCCGAACGTGGCGGCGAGGACCGGCGACGCATCCGAGTCGGCGGTCAGGCGGCGGACCACGTCCTGCACGCTCGTCCACGCCTGCTCCGCGTCGGCGAGGTCCGCGTAGCGCTCCTCGACCCGGGTGAGGGTGACGCCGCGCAGGTCGGCGCGGATGCCCACGATGCCGTGCAGCCCGAGGTCGACGCCGAGCACGGAACCGGCGGTGGCGTCCGCTGCGAAGCGCTTGGCCCGACGACCCGCCTTGTTCGGGGTGGCGATCGCCTCGGCCTCGGTCACCCAGCCCTCGTCGACCAGGTCCGCCAGCGCCGCCTCGACCGTGGGACGGGAGAGCCCGACGGTGCGGCTCAGCTCGGTCACGGTCCGCGACGCGTCGTCGCGCAGGAGCTCGTCGAGGATGGCGCGGGAGTTCATGAGTCGGAGCACCCCCGGCGTCGTCCCCACGACACTCGGGATCGTTGACACGGTCTCGTCCACGGCCATAGCCTCCACATTACGAAAGATCATTGAGGAATGGTGGACTCCGACATGCTCATCCCACGACCGCGCCGAGCCGTGCCCGGCACCGGCGCCTTCGAGATCACCCCGTCGACCCGCATCGCAGCGGACGCAGCGAGCGAATCGGTCCGACTGTACCTGCAGCAGACGCTGCGGGCGTCGACCGGCCAGCCGGTCCGTGACGCGCTCGACGGCGCAACCACCGACGCCGGGGTCATCTCGCTGCGCGTCTCGGACGACCCCTCGCTGCCCGCCGGCCCACCGTCGCCCGAGGGCGAACGCGCCGAGTCCTTCCGCCTGACCGTCACGACCGACGGCGTGGACGTCGTCGGCGGCTCGGCCGCCGGCGTCTTCTACGGCGTCCAGGCGCTCCTCCAGTTGCTGCCCGCCGACGTCCACCGCAGCGGCCGCGTCGGCACCGGGCCGTGGACGCTCCCCGCCACCGTCGTCGAGGACGCGCCGGCCTTCGCCTGGCGCGGCGTCATGCTCGACGTCGCCCGGCACTTCCGCACCAAGCACGAGGTCATGCGCGTCGTCGACCAGCTCGCGGCGCACCGGATCAACCGCCTGCACTTCCACCTGACGGAGGACCAGGGCTGGCGCATCGAGATCCGCAAGTACCCGCGACTGACCGAGGTCGGGTCGTGGCGACGCGAGTCGCAGGTCGGCGCGCACGTCCCCGATGCCGACGGCGTCCTGCACCCAGCAGGGTTCGACGGCCGACCGCACGGCGGATACTACACGCAGGACGACATCCGCGAGATCGTCGCCTACGCGGCGGACCGGTTCGTCACCGTCGTCCCCGAGATCGAGACGCCCGGACACGTCCGCGCCGCACTGGCCGCGTACCCGTCGCTCGGCGTGCACCCCGAGACACCCGTCGAGGTCTGGACCGAGTGGGGCATCGCCGACGACGTCCTGAACGCCGACGACTCGACGATCGAGTTCTTCAAGGACGTCCTCGACGAGGTCATCGCACTGTTCCCCTCGCGCTACATCGGCATCGGAGGTGACGAGTGCCCGAAGGTGCAGTGGGTCGAGGACCCCCGCACCCAGGAGCGTATGCGCTCCCTCGGCCTCGAGGACGAAGAGCAGTTGCAGGCCTGGATCATCGGGCAGCTCGCGGCGCACGTCGCCTCGCACGGGCGGCGGGCGTTCGGCTGGGACGAGATCCTCGAGGGCGGCACGCTCGACCCGTCGGCGACGATCGTGTCCTGGCGCGGTCTGACCGGTGCGCGGACGGCGGCGAAGCGCGGGCACGACGTCATCTCCTCGCCGGACGACCAGGCTTACCTGGACTACCGGCAGAGCGACCTGGCGACCGAGCCGATCCCGGTGTCGATCGTGCTCACGGTCGACGACGTGTTCGCCTTCGACCCGGTGCCGTCCGGCCTGACCGAGTCCGAGCGGGCCCACGTCATCGGCGGCCAGGGCAACATGTGGACGGAGCACGTCGACACCGCGCGCAAACTCGACTACCAGCTGTTCCCGCGGGTCGCGGCACTGGCCGAGGCCCTCTGGTCGGCGGACGTCACCGGTCCGCGCGACGTGGCCGAGTTCCGCGGGCGACTGGCCGAGCACACCGCTCGGCTCGAGGCGATGGGCATCGAGTACCGGCACGAGGCGGGGCCCTTCCCGTGGGAGCAGCGCCCGGGCGTTCCGGGGCGGCCGCACTCCCGCGAGGACCGCGCCGCCTACATCGACGCGATCACGGCGAACATCGCCGAGTAGGGAGCGCCGCGGGCGGGCGCTCGCGTCGAGGTTCCACGACTCGCCGCTCACTTCCGTCGGGGTTCCACAGGGGCCCGCGTGCGCCCGTGAGGTTCCGAGATCTCGGAACCTCACGGGGTGGGCGCGACCACGGACGGACGGGAGGCCCGGTGCCAGCTGGTACCGGGCCTCCCGTCCGTCACACGGTGACGTCGACTACACGGCGACGGCCACGCGGTCGTCGGCCGTCTCGGACACGGCGGCGTCCGCCGCCGGGGCCCGGCGCACGAACTTCTTCAGCCCGACCAGGACCAGCGCGGACACGATCGTGCCGGCCAGGATCGCGACGATGAACATCGCGACGTCGCCGATGGCGAAGAACACGAAGATCCCGCCGTGCGGCGCCCGCGAGGTCACACCGGCCGCCATCGAGATCGCACCCGTCACCGCGGCCCCGACCATCGACGCCGGGATGACGCGCAGCGGGTCGGCGGCGGCGAACGGGATCGCGCCCTCGGAGATGAAGGACGCTCCGAGCAGCCAGGCGGCCTTGCCGTTCTCGCGCTCGGGCTTCGTGAACCCCTTGCGGTACAGGACGGTCGAGGCGAGGGCCAGGGCGAGCGGCGGCACCATGCCGGCAGCCATCACGGCGGCCATGATCTCGAACGGCACGACGTTGGTGGCGGTCCCGGCACCGAGCCCCGCGACGGCGAACGCGTAGGCGACCTTGTTGACCGGGCCACCGAGGTCGAAGGCCATCATCAGGCCGAGGATGATGCCGAGCAGGATCGCGGAGGCGCCGGACAGCGAGTTGAGGAACTCGGTCAGCTGCGTCATGAGCCAGGCGATCGGGCCGCCGAGCACGAGCAGCATGAGGCCGGAGGCGATGATCGAGGCGAAGAGCGGGATGATCACGACGGGCATCAGGCCACGCAGCCAGCGCCAGGTCGGGATGCGCCCGATCCAGTACGCGGCGGCGCCGGCGATGAGGCCACCGATCAGACCACCGAGGAACCCGGCGTTCATGAAGACGGCGATGGAACCGGCGACGAAGCCGGGCGCGATGCCGGGTCGGTCGGCCATGGCGTAGGCGATGTACCCGGCGAGCGCTGCGACCAGGAACCCGAGCGACACGGAGCCGATCTGGAACGCGGCGGCGCCGAGGTAGTACCGGAGGCCACCCGACGGGAGGTCGAGCAGCGTCGAGTGCTGCAGCGTCCAGACGGCGTTGTTCACGCCGTCGTCCCCGTGGTCCAGCGCGATGCCGTAGCCGGCGAGCAGGAAGCCGAGCGCGATGAGCAGCCCGCCGCCCGCGACGAACGGGATCATGTAGCTGACGCCGGTGAGCAGCCAGCGCTTGAGCGCCTGCCCGAAGTGCTCGTTCTTGGCGGTGGACTCGCCCTCGGCGGACGCTCCGCCCTGCACGCGTGCGGCGTTCGGGTCGTCCGAGGCGCGGATGGCCTCGGCGATCATCTTGTCGGGCTCGTCGACGCCGCGCTTGACGGGGCCGGAGACGAGCGGCTTGCCGGCGAAGCGACCGCGGTCGCGGACGTCGACGTCGACCGCGAAGACGACGGCGTCGGCGCGGGCGATCAGGGCGGGGTCGAGGGGCTCGACCTGCGAGGAGCCCTGGGTCTCGACGTGCATCTCGGCGCCGGCGCGCTGCGCCGCGGCGACGAGGGCGTCGGCCGCCATGTAGGTGTGCGCGATGCCGGTCGGGCAGGCGGTGACGCCGACGAAGACCTTGCGGCCCGCCTCGGGTGCGGCGGCCGGACTGGAGGCACTGCTCGCCGTCCCGACGCCGGCTTCGGACACCTCGCCGCTCACCTCGCGGTCGACGAGCTGGACGATCTCGTCCGGGGTGGCTGCGGCGCGCAGGGCGGCGGTGAAGTCGTCGCGGATGAGCGCGCGGGCCAGGGTCGACAAGACCGTCAGGTGGTCCTTGTCGGCCCCCTCGGGCACCGCGATCATGAACACGATGTCGGCGTCGCCGTCCGGGGCGCCGAACGACACCTTCCGGGCGAGACGCGAGAACGCCAGGGTCGGTTCGGACACCGACGCCGAACGGGCGTGCGGGATCGCGATGCCACCGGGCACGCCGGTGCCGACGCTGGCCTCGCGTTTGATGGCGTCCTCGGCCAGGACCCGGCCGTCGGCGGCGCGGCCGGTCGCGGCGACGCGGTCGGCCAGGACGCGGATGACGTCGGCCGAGGTGGCGCCGAGGTCCTCGTCGAGGCCGACGAGCTGGGCGCTGATGAGGCGCGGACTCGAGTCTGCGGACATGTGCTTGCTCCTTCGCAATGGCGCTGGTCGCGCGGGTCGTGCGGGTGTTCGGGGAGTGGGGGGCTGGCTGCGGGGTGTTCGGGCTGGGCGTCAGGCGGGCTCGGGTGCCGGGTGCGTCGTGAGCACCCGAACCGAGATCACCGTCGGGTCGGTGTGGTCGAGGGCGGGCACGTCGCTGCCGGGCAGGGCTGCGGCGGCGGCTCCGGTCGCGACGGCCTGGGCGAGGCGCTGCTCGGGTGACGCTCCGGCCACCTCGGCGAGCAGGTAGCCGGCGAGCGAGGAGTCCCCCGCGCCGACCGTGGAGCGGGCGACGATCCGCGGCGCGGCGGCGGCGAAGGCCCCTTCGCCGGAGACGAGGACGGCGCCGGCGCTGCCGAGGGTGAGCAGGACGGTGTCGACGTTCCGGTCACGCAGGCGCTGCGCGGCGGCCACGGCGGCGTCGAGGTCCTGCTCGTAGGTGTCCGGGTCGCCGCCGACGACCTCGGCGAGTTCCTCGGCGTTCGGCTTGACCAGGTCGATCCGCTCGCCGGACTGCAGCAGGGCGGTGAACGGGACGCCGGACGAGTCGACGGCGATCCGGACGTCCTCGCCGTGGCGTACGCGGACGGCGCGGACGAGGACCGCGAGCGCATCGTCGGGGAGCCCCGGCGGCAGCGATCCGGCGAAGACCACCCAGCGGGCGGCGGGGCCGGTGGCCGTCGCTGCCGCGGTGTCTGCGACCAGGGTGGCGAGGTCGTCCAGGCGGCCGGCGAGCGAGGGGCCGGGCTCGTTGAGCTTCGTGGTGGTGCCGGTCGGCTCGGTCACGGTGACGTTCGAGCGGAGCGGCGCGCCGATCGGCAGTGCGGCGGTCGGGATGCCTCGTGTGGCCAGGCCGAGCAGCACCGGGTCGAGGTCGTCGCCGGGCAGCACGGCGATGGTGTCCCCGCCGCTCGCGACGACCACCCGGGACACGTTGACGCCCTTGCCGCCGGGCTCCGCGGTGGAGCGGGTGGCGCGTTGGACGGCCCCGCGCTGCAGTTCGCCGGAGAGCTCGATGGTGCGGTCGAGGCTCGGGTTCGGGGTGACGGTGACGATGCGGCGGTTCATGCGACGACCACCTCGACGTCGGCGTCGGTCAGGGCGCCGGCGAGGTCGGCCGGCGGCGCCTGGTCGGTGACGAGCGTGTCGATCTCGTCGAGGCGGGCGAAGCGCATGAGGGCCTCGACCCCGTGCTTCGCGGCATCGGCGAGCACGACGGCACGGCGGGCCGCGAGGACGTAGGCGCCCTTGACCGCGGCTTCGTACTCGTCCGGCGTGCTCAGCCCGAACCCGGCGGACAGACCGTTCGTGCCCACGAAGGCGATGTCGGGCCGCAGCGCGCCGATCTGCTCGACGGTGGCGGTGCCGACCGCGGCGCTCGTGACCCCACGCACCCGGCCGCCGAGCAGGTGCAGCTCGACGTGCTCGCTGTGCTGCAGGGTCGCGGCGATCGGCACGGAGTTCGTGATGACCGTGAGGGTCGCGCCGGCGGTGGCGGGTTCCCACCGTGCGAGTTCGGCGGCGACGGCGGCGCACGTGGTGCCGGCGTCGATCGCGATCGAGCCGGTGAAGGTCGACGGCACCAGGCGCATCGCAGCGCGGGCGATGGCGGACTTCGCGGAGCCGTGCTGGCCCTCGCGCTCGGCGACGGAGAGTTCGACGACACTCGAGCGGCCGATCGGGACCGCTCCTCCGTGCACGCGGCGCAGCACCCCGGCGGACTCGAGGGCGTCGAGGTCGCGGCGGACGGTCTCGGTGGTGACGTCGAAGTGCTCGGCCAGGTCGGCGACGGAGACCCGGCCGGCGTCCTGCAGCGCTGCTGCGATCGCGTCGTGCCGCTCGGTTGCGTACATGCCCGAACTCCTTCGTTCCCGTGGGTTTCAGGAACCATAAGCCACAAACCCACACAAACACAACTACCCGTCCGCCCGCGTCTTCCTCGCTCCCTCCCCCGCTCCCTCCCCCGAGGTTCCGAAATCTCGGCATCTCGCGCCCCGCACAGCTCGTTCGTGGAACCTCGGCGCCCCGCACGCGGCGAGTCGTGGAACCTCGGCGGGCGGGGCCGGGTGTGTCTGCGCGGCCACCAGCCAGCACGCCCCTTCCTCCGGACGAGCACCGGCGCATCGCCCACACGCACGAACGCCCCGCCGTGCACGTGCACGACGGGGCGTCCGGTCCGGCGGGTCAGCCCTTGACAGCCCCTGCCGTCATGCCGCTGACCAGCCGGCGTTGCACGATGAGGAAGAAGACGACCACGGGGATCGAGAACAGCACGCTCGCCGCCATCAGTCCGCCGAAGTCCGTGCCCTTGTTCGTCGAGAACCCGGCCAGCCACACGGGCAGCGTGTACATGCCCTGGTCCTTGAGCATCACGTACGCGATCAGGTAGTCGTTCCACGCCGCGATGAACGCGAAGACACTCGTGGCGATGACCCCGGGCATCACGAGCGGGAACAGCACGCTCCACAGGATCCGGAAGGTGCCGGCGCCGTCGACCTTCGCGGCCTCTTCGATCTCGACGGGCACGGCCACGAAGAACCCGCGCATCACCCAGATCGAGAAGGGCAGCACGCTCGCCACGTACGCCAGGATCAGTCCGACGTAGCTGTTGAGCAGCCCGAGCGTCTGGAACGACAGGAACAGCGGGATGAGCAGGGCGCCGGACGGGATCATCTGCACGAACAGGATGCCGACCAGGATCGCTCGCCGCCCTCTGAAGCGGAACCGCGACAGCGCCGCCGAGGCCAGGAACCCGACCACGATCGACAGCAGCACGGCGGCCACCACGACGATGGTCGAGTTCCGCAGGTAGACCAGGAAGCCCTCCTGTGTGAGCGCCCGGGTGAAGTTGTCGAGCGTCGGGTGCAGCGGTACCCAGATCGGGGTCATGGTGGTGACCTCGTCCGCCGGCTTGAAGGCGGTGTTCACCATCCAGTAGATCGGGAACACCCACACCAGGCAGAAGACGATCGCGATCGTGTTCGCGACGATGCGCGGCTTCCGTTTCCGGACGTGCACGGCACGGTCGCCGACGTGGGCTGACGTGGTCACAGGTCCTCCTCACCGCTGCGGACGAGCCGGCGGATGTAGTAGCTGGTGAGCGCGCCGAGGATCACGGTCGAGATGACGGCGATCGCGGCGCCCTGGCCGTAGGCGTTGGAGACGAACGACTTCACGAAGGTCCAGATGCCGAGCGTCAGAGTGGCCTCTTCCGGACCACCCCGGGTGAGCAACCAGATCTGGTTGAAGACGTTGAAGTCCCAGATCACCGACAGGATCGACACGAGCAGCAGGGTCGGGGCGAGTGCCGGCAGCGTGATCGCGCGGTACATCGTCCAGGTCGAGGCGCCGTCGAGCGCTCCGGCCTCGTAGTACTCGGGCGCGATCTGCGACTGCGCGGCGTACAGCGTCAACGCGACGAACGGCACGGCCTGCCAGATCACGAGCGTGAGCACGATCGTGTACGCCTGCCCGGGGTGCGACGCCCAGTTGTCCTGCGTGTGGTCGCCGAACACCCGCAGCTGCGTGATGAGCCAGTTGAGCACGCCGTAGAACGGCTGGAACAGCCACTGCCAGACCAGGCTCGACGCCACGTTCGGCATCGCCCAGGCCAGCACGAGCACGACGCTGACCACGGTGCGCATGGCGACGCCGAGCCGGGTGAGCAGTTGCGCGACGCCCATCCCGATGACGATGGTGCCGAGCACCATCGCTCCGGTGACCAGGACGGTGCGCAGGATGACCGGCCAGAAGCTGGCGTCGGTCAGGACGTTCGTGTAGTTCGACAGGCCGGCGAACCCGGCTTCCCCGGTGAAGATCGCCCGGAGGCCGTAGTCCTGGAACGAGATGACGACGAGCCGGACGAGCGGGTACACGACGAGCGCCAGCAGCAGGATCGCCGCGGGGGCCAGCAGGACGAGGGGAGCCCGCGACGTCACGGGCGACCGGCGCCGCGGACCGCTCCGGCCCCGCTCGTCCGGACCCCGCGACGACCCCTGGACCAGACCGCCGACGCCCTGCCCGCCGGCGACCGGCTCGGACTGCTCCGAACCGGTCGCCTGCTCTGCAGTGGAGGTCATCGACTACGGCTGCGCGTTGAGCGCGGTCGTGAGGTGCTTCGAGAAGCCCTCGGCGGCCTGCTCCGGCGACTTCCGCCCCGTCGCGATGTCCGCGAACATCGACTGGAACGACGCGTCGCCCTCGATGGTCGCCCAGCCCGGAGTCGCCGGGGTGGGGCGGCTCGTGCCCGCAGCCTCGAAGTACGGCTTGTGGAGGGTGTCGACGTCGTCGGCCACCGCGTCGAGCAGCTCGGTCGAGTTCGGCTCCCAGCCGTCGACGCCGAACACCTGGTCCTGCTGGAACTCCTTCGAGGTCAGGATCTTCAGGTAGTACAGCGCGAGGTCCTGGTTCGCGGCCTTCGCCGGGATGCCGAGGTCGGACCCGCCGAGGAACACCGGCTGCGTCTTCCCGTCCGTCTGCGACGGCATCGGGAACGTGCCGATCTGGTCGGCGAGCGCCGGCTTCGCGGTGGTGATCGAGCCGATCTCCCACGCCGAGCCGAGGAACGCCGAGGTGTTGCCCTGCGCGAAGACGTCGCTCTGCGAGGGCTTGTCGGTGTTGATGTCCTGCGTCGACTTCGCGGAGTAGTCGTTCTGGAACTCCTTCCACGCTGTCAGCCCCTTGACCGCGTCGTCGGAGTCGAGCGTGCCGGTCCACTTGCCGTCCTTGTCGGACGCGATCTCGCCGCCGGCGTCCCACACCCACTGCAACCCGCCGTACCAGTACTGCCCGGGCATGTAGAAGGCGGAGAAGTCGCTCGCCGTGTTGGCGGCCTTGACCTTGTCCAGGTCGGCGGTGAGCTCCTCGTACGTGGTCGGTACGTCGGTGACGCCGGCGTCCTTCCAGACCTTCTTGTTGTAGACGACGGCCCGGTTGCCCGCGAAGAGCGGAGCGCCGTAGAGCTTGTCGTCGACGGTGGCCGGCCCCTCGAGCCCGGTCAGCCAGGTCTGGCCGTCCTTCAGTTCGTCGCGGTACGGCGTCAGGTCCATGAGACCACCGGCCGCCGCGTAGACCGGCACCTGCGTGTTGCCGAGGTCGACGACGTCCGGGGCGTCGTCCTGGGCGAGCGCCGTGGTGAGCTTCGTGGTGATCCCGTCCCACTGCTGGGTCTGGATCTTCACCTTCGCCCCGGTGTCCTTCGTGAACTGCTCCTCGGCGGCGTCCAGGACCTTGTCGCTGAGGTCGCCGTTCATCATCCAGACGGTGATGGTCTTGCCCTTGCCATCGGGTGTGCCGATGGACTTCGTGCCGCCGTCGGAAGCTCCGTTGCTTCCGGCGGAGCACCCGGTGAGGGCGAGCGCGGCCGCCAGGCCGAGCGCACCGAGTGCGGCGAAACGCGTGCGTGTCACGTTGACTCCCTTGGTCCGACCTTTATGAAAGGACGTTGCGTATTCGCAATAGAAGACCTTCCGAGAGCCCTTGTCAACCGTTGGATCGGTCCCTGTGAGCAGGTTCGATCCCCGTGTTTCCGGGGGATCACGGATGGCGAACAGATGGTCGCCGATGCTTGACGCCACTGGTCATGACCAGGCATGATCTGCGCCGCGCGTCGCCGGGGTGGACGCGACGACCGGGAGGCCCGGTGCCGGTCTCGCAGACCGGCACCGGGCCTCCCGGATCACCACCACCCCCGTCAGACGGCCACCAGGGCGGAAGTGGGTGGGATGCGCGCTGCGCGCGCCGCCGGGTACAACCCGGACACGCCGCCGATCACGACCGTCGCGCCGAGTCCGCCGCCGACGGCCCACAGCGGGATCGCCACCGGCCACCCCTGCGCCAGGGTGAAGGCGATCGTCACCCCGACGCCGATCGCCACACCCGCGACGCCGCCGAGGAACGACAGCAGCAGTGACTCGACCAGGAACTGGTCGCGGATGTTCCGCCGCCGTGCCCCGAGCGCTCGACGCACGCCGACCTCGGCACGACGTTCCAACACCGTGATCACCATCGTGTTCGCGACGCCGATGCCACCGACGAGCAGGGCGACACCGCCGATGCCGACGAGCAGGCCGGTGAACGAGTCGTCGGTGGCGTTCTTCGCGGCGAGTGCATCGGACGGCCGCGTCACGCCGACGTCCTGCGGTGCTCCGGGGCGGACCGCACCGGCGAGGACGTCGCGGGCCTGCTCGACCCGCGCCGGGTCGACCCGCGTGTACACCGCGGTCGGCGCGCCGTCGAACCCGAGCTGCGCCGCGAGGGCACGCGGCACGAACACGCTGTTGTCGAGGTCCTCGGCGAGCGCGAGCGGCCGCAGGACCCCGACCACCTGCACCCACTGGCCGCCCGACCAGACGCGGCTGTCGGCCCGGACCCGGTCGATGCCCAGTGCGGTGGCGGCTCCTGCTCCGAGGACGACCTGCGGCGCGGCTCCGGGCGCGTCGTCGATCCACCGTCCGGATGCGAGCTGTCCGCCGAGGACCTCCGGCACGTCGCCCCAGGCAGCGAGCACACCGATGCCCTTCGTCTCCGGCGCCGGGACGAACCCGTTGCGGTAGACCCCGGTGTCCGGCACGGTCCCGACCGCGGCGGCGGACTCGACGTCGTCCTGCCGTTGCACCGATTCGAGGGCGGTGGCTGGCAGCGGCGGTGTCTCACCGAACCCCTGCGCCTCGGTGACGGTGAGCACGTTCGTGCCGAGGGCGTCGAGGACCTGGTCGACCTTCGCCTTGCTCGACGAGGAGATGCCGACGACCGCGATCATCGCCGCGATGCCGATGGCGATGCCGAGGGCCGACAGGACGACACGGCCGGGCCGGGTCCGCAGACCGAACACCCCGAGCCGGAGCAGGTCCGCGGCGCCGACGGTTCCGCGGGCGCTCATCGAGTGCCCGCCCGGTCGTCCTGCGAGACCAGGCCGTCGCGCATCCGGATCCGCCGGGGCAGCGACGCGGCGAGTTCCAGGTCGTGGGTGATCACGAGGACCGTCGTCCCGGCCTCGTTGAGCTCCCGCAGCAACGCCAGGACCGCAGCGCCCGACGCGGTGTCGAGCGCGCCGGTCGGTTCGTCCGCCAGCAGGATCGTCGGTTCGCCGATGATCGCCCGCGCGATCGCGACCCGCTGCTTCTCACCACCGGACAGCTCGTGCGGCCGGTGGTCGACGCGGTGCCCGAGTCCGACCCGGCGCAACGCCTCGACGGCCCGGCGGTGGCGCTCCCGGCGGGGGACGCCGGCGTAGAGCACGCCGTCCGCGACGTTCTCGGCGGCCGTCGCCCCGGCCTGCAGGTGGAAGTGCTGGAACACGAAGCCGATGTGGTCGGCTCGCAGTCGCGACAAGGCGTCGTCGGACATCGTGGCGACGTCGTTGCCGGCGATCGTCACGGTGCCCGACGTCGGCCGGTCGAGCGTCCCGATGATGTTGAGCATCGTCGACTTGCCCGATCCCGAGGGGCCGACCACGGCGACGAGCTCACCGGCGGCGACCTCGAGTGCGACCCCGCGGAGGGCGCCGACGTCCCCGTAGGTCTTCACCACGTCGTCGAGCGAGAGGACCGCGCCGCTCATCCGGGCACCACCACACGATCACCTTCGGCGACGTCGCCGGTGATCGCCACGCGGCCACCGGCGGTGAAGCCCGGGTCGACCGGCACCCGCTCGGTCGCCCCGCCCCGCCGCACCACGTCGACGGCGTACTCCCCCTCGGAACCCGCGACCAGCGCCGACACCGGGACGGAGAGCACACCGCGCTCGGTGGTGCCCTTCGCGTCGATCTGGGCGGACGCCGCCGCGGGCAGCTTCCGGTCGCCGGGGTCGAAGGACACCGAGACGTCGACCTTGGTACCGCCGTCCTCGCTCGTGTTCGGCTGCACGTCCGAGACCTCGCCGTGCAGGGGCTCCCCGGTGCCGTTCACCCGGACGTCGACCTTCGTCCCGACCGCCAGCCGTTCGGCGTCGCGCTGGGACACGGTCGCCGCGACGATGCGCTTCGTGCTCGTGACCTGCAGCACGTCCCCGCCGGCGGCGCCCTCCGCTCCCGCCGCACCGGTCGCCTGGCCGAGCTTCCCGTCCACCGAGGCGACCCGCACCGCACCGTCCACGAACGCGACGTCGTCGGCTGTCAGGACTCCGGTCCGCTCGTGTCCGCGGTCCGCCTGCCACTGGCGCACGCCGGCCTGCGTGCGCGGCCCGAACTCGTCGTCGACGGATACGTCGTAGCCCAGGGCCGCCAGGTTCTCGTTGAGTTGCCGGATGTCGGTGCCGTGCAGCCCGCGGGAGAGGTCCCGCCAGAGCGGCACCGTGCCGTACATCGACCGCACGCCTCGCTCGTCCACCGCGTACAGGTACTCGTCGCGCTGGATGACGTCGCCGGGACGGGGCAGCCAGGTGATGGTCCCCGCGGCCGCGGCCGGCACGCCGGTCGGGGTGCCGTAGCCGAGCGTGCCGGCGAAGACCTTCGAGTCGGTCAGGTCGCCCTTCGTGACGGTCGCGGTGGTCCCGGCGGAGGCCTCCTCGGATGCGGCCGATGCCGTCGCCGACGTCCCCGATCCCGCACTGACGACCGCCCACGTGCCGGAGCCGACCCCGACGGCCGCGACGAGGCACGCACCGACGACCAATGCCCGTCGGCGCACGGAACGACTCATTCGCCGACACCGGTCATCGCGGACCCGAGCGCTTCCTCGTCACACGCCCGCGCGACCTCGTCGAAGGCGGATGCGTCGTCCGGTCGGTAGGTCCGCTGCGCCTCCTGATCGTCGGGGTAGTCGGAGAACCCGCCCTCGCGGATGCACTCGGCCGCCTGCTGCATCTGCTCGTCGAGTCCCGGCATCGGCTTCGCCGCTTGCGCATCGCCGGCACCCCCGCCGTCACCGATGCACGCCGTGAGGTCGCTCTGGTACTGGTCCGGGTCGACGTCGTCCGGCGCGCCGAACTGCATGCTCTGCCCGCCGCTCGACGGGTCCGGCATGTCGTAGCCCTTCCCGCGCATGCACTCGGCGAGCGTCGCGCCCTGGCGCGCCGACCCGGTCGCGGGGCCAGCGGCACCACTGTCGTCGCGGCTCGAGCAGCCCGCGAGCAACGCGGGCAGCAGCACGAGCGTCGCCGCGGCGGCGGCGAGGGAGGAACGGGTCCGGCGGCTGGTGGTGGATGTCGTGTTCATGCATCCAGGACACCGGATCAGCTGTTTCGCCCCGTGTCCCCCTGGCGTTGCACCGACGAAACAGCGATGCGGACGACGAGTCCGCCGGCCGGTCGGGCGTCGATGGTCAGGCACCACCCGTGTGCCTGCACGATGGACGCCACGATCGACAGCCCGAGGCCGCTGTGCCGGTCGCCGGCGCGGCCGGACGGGCACCGCCGGAACGGCTCGATCAGACGCGGCGCCTCGTCCGCCGGCACCACCGGTCCGGAGTTCTCGACGACGATCCCGTCCGACGCGGTGGTCACCCGGACGAACCCGCCGGGTTCGTTGTACTCGACGGCGTTGCCGACCAGGTTGACGAGGAGCTGCCGGAACAGCGTCGGCTCACCGTCGACGACCAGACCGGGAGGCCCGGTGCGCGTCGCGCAGGTCAGCGCGACCCCGGCGTCGGTCGCGGTCCGGGCCGCCCCCGCGAGCACCTCGGCGGTCACGTCGTCCACGTGGATCGCCTGCGTCGTGCCGTCGAGCCCGCGGTCGGCCTCGGCGAGCACGAGCAGCGACTCGACCAGGTGCTCGGTGCGCCGGTTCTGCTCGAGGAGCTCACCACGGACGGCCCGGACGTCCTCGGTGCCCAGGTCGTCGTGCAGTCCGATCTGGACGGCTGCCCGCTGCACCGCGAGCGGCGTCCGGAGTTCGTGCGAGGCCTGCGCGACGAACCTTCGTTGACTCTCGAACGCCGTCTCGAGCCGGTCGAGCAGGTCGTCGACGGTGCGGGACAGCCGCCGGAGCTCGTCGTCGGGGCCGACGAGGGCGATCCGCTCGTGCAGGTTCGAGGCGGTGATGCGGTTCGCCGTAGCGGTGATCCGGTCGATGGGACGGAGCATCCGCCTGCTGACCAACCACCCGACACCACCTGCGAGCACCCCGGCGACGACGACCCCGACTGCCGACCACTGCCACTGCAGCGAGTTGGCCTCGGTGACGACGCGCAGGGTCTGCGATCCCCCGAGCTGTTCGGGGGCGATCGGGACGGCCCACTGGACCCGAGCCGTCTCCCCACCGTCCTGACCGACCACGGGGAGCGTCCGGGCGAACGACTGCTGCGACGCGAGGTTCACGAACACCAGCACGGCGGCGGTCAGCACCATCGAGGCCCCGGCGAAGGCGAGGGCCGTGCGCACGCGGATCGTGAGCGTCCGCATCACAGGGCGTACCCCTGCCCGGGCACCGTCCGGATCGGGTCGGGGTCACCGAGCTTGCGGCGGAGTTTCGACATGGTCACCCGGACGGCGGCGGTGAACGGGTCGATGTTCATGTCCCAGACCTTCTCGAGCAGCTCCTCGGCGGAGACGATCCGGCCGTCGGCACGGAGCAGGGTCTCGAGCACCCCGAGCTCCTTCGACGTCAGGTCGAGCGGGCGCCCGTCGCGGGTGGCCATCCGCCGGTTCGTGTCGACGAGCAGCCCGGCACGCTCGAGGACGGGGGCGACCGGTGCGACGCTCCGCCGGCCGAGGGCGCGCACCCTGGCGACGAGTTCCGGGTACTCGAAGGGCTTCGTCAGGTAGTCGTCCGCGCCGAGTTCGAGCCCGTTCACCCGGTCGACGAGGGTCGTCGCGGCTGTGAGCATGAGGATGCGGGTCAGGCTCCCGCGCGCCGCGAGCCGCCGGGCCACCTCGTCGCCGTGCATGCCGGGGAGGTCCCGGTCGAGCACGACGACGTCGTAGTCGTTCACGCTGAGCAGCTCGTCCGCGTGGTCGCCGCGGTACGCCACGTCCACGGCCATGTCCTGCCGGGTCAGCCCCTTCGCGACGAGGTCGGCGAGGGCCGGTTCGTCGTCCACCACGAGTACACGCATCCCGACATCACATGCGATATTCCTGTGGATTGACTGGGTCGACCCGGACGATGCCGGCGTCCTCGTCGACGTGCACCACGAATCCGGTGCCGCGGGCGGCAGGAGCGAACGTGAGCGGGACGGTGTCGATCGTCAGGGGGTCCATGTGCCCAGCCTGGGGTGGCGACTGTTTCGCCGCCGTAACGGTCAGCGCGACGCGTCGAACGGCACTTCGCCGTGGTCGCTCACGCCGGCGCGCTGTCGGTAGGCCAGGTGCCCACCGAGGTACCCGCCGACCCCGACCACCGAGAGCGCAGCGAACCCGAGGAGCTTGCCGGCCCCGTGGTTGCCGTTCTTCCGCTGCCACCACGACAGCCCGTACAACGAGATGCCGACCCAGTTCACGGCCTGGTGCACCCATCCGGTGCGCAGCTGTTCGCGGTCCAGCTCGGACCAGTCGACGTACCCGGCGAGCGAAGCGCTCCCGGAGGACACGAGCCCGACGCCGACGAGCGTCTTCGCGGCCTTCGCGTTGCCCTTCCCACCGAAGACGTCGAGCACCGCGGCCGAGATCCACGCCCCGAGCGGCACCTGCACCATGAGCGGGTGCAGCGGATGCCCGAACGGCACCCCGTGCAGCAGTTGCCGCAGGGCCTTCGGCTTCGCGAGCGCGTTCACCACCGCTCGGTCGACGTCGACGGCTTTGTCGAGCACGCTCGCGTGCTCGACGGTGTCGGTGAGGCGACGGAACGCGCGGATCTCAGGCATGCCCTGCAGCCAACCCGGGAGGCCCGTGCCGGGTCCCAGGAACCGGCCCCGAGCCTCCCGTCTGATGCATCCAGGGCGCCGACTACTCCTCGACGATCTCCGCCAGTTCGAAGGGCTCGACGGTCAGGCCGTCGCCGTCCTCGGCGACGTCCACCCGCACGGTGTCGCCGTCGCGGACGTCACCGGACAGGATCGCCCGTGCCAGCTTGTCGTCGATCTGCCGCTGCATGAGGCGGCGGAGCGGCCGGGCGCCGTAGAGCGGGTCGTACCCGCGCTCCGCCAGCCATCCGCGCGCCTCCGGTGTGACCGCCAGCTCGAGCCGGCGGTCGGTCAGCCGGCGGGCGAGCCGGTCGACGTAGAGCGACACGATCTGGCCGAGGTCGTCGGCCGTCAGGGCCTGGAACACCACGATGTCGTCGAGGCGGTTGATGAACTCCGGCCGGAACGCCTGCTGCACGAGTTCACGCACGGCTGTCTCCCGCTGGTCGTCCGTCAGCGTCAGGTCGGTCATGAACTGCGAGCCGAGGTTCGACGTGAGCACCAGGATCGTGTTCCGGAAGTCGACCGTGCGCCCCTGACCGTCCGTCAGACGGCCGTCGTCGAGCACCTGGAGCAGCACGTCGAACACCTCGGGGTGGGCCTTCTCGATCTCGTCGAGCAGGATCACCGAGTACGGACGACGTCGGACGGCCTCGGTGAGCTGGCCGCCGGACTCGTAGCCGACGTACCCGGGAGGGGCACCGATCAGCCGCGAGACCGAGTGCTTCTCGCCGTACTCGCTCATGTCGATGCGGACGAGGGCCTTCTCGTCGTCGAACAGGAACTCCGCGAGCGCCTTCGCCAACTCGGTCTTGCCGACGCCGGTCGGCCCGAGGAACAGGAAGGAGCCGGTCGGACGGTCCGGGTCGGAGATGCCGGCGCGGGTGCGGCGGACGGCCTCGGACACGGTGTTCACGGCGGTGCGTTGCCCGATGATCCGGCGGCCGAGTTCGTTCTCCAGGTGCAGGAGCTTCTCGGTCTCGCCCTGCAGCAGCCGGCCGAGCGGGATGCCCGTCCACTGGGCGATCACGGCGGCGATGTCCTCGTCGGTGACGCTGTCGTTCACCATGCGGTCGGCGGACTCGGCCTGCTCGGCGGCGGCGAGCTCCGCTTCGATCCGGGGCTTCTCGGCGTACTCGAGGCGTGAGACCGTCGCGTAGTCGGCCTCGCGCTGCGCGCGCTGGCTGCGCATGTTCAGGTCGTCGAGCTGCTGCTTCAGCTCACCGATGCGGTTCAGGCTCGCGCGCTCGGCCTGCCAGCGCTGCTCGAGCTCGGCCAGCCGCTCCTCACGCGTGTGCAGTTCGTTCCGCAGGGTCTCGAGCCGCGCCTTCGAGGCGTCGTCCTTCTCCTGCTTGAGCGCGAACTCCTCGACACGCAGCCGGTCCACGTTCCGCTTCAGTTCGTCGATCTCGACCGGGCTGGAGTCGATCTCCATGCGGAGCCGACTGGCGGCCTCGTCGATCAGGTCGATCGCCTTGTCGGGCAGTTGACGGCCGGAGATGTACCGGTTCGACAGGCTGGCCGCAGCGACGAGGGCGGAGTCGTTGATCGTGACCTTGTGGTGCGCCTCGTAGCGCTCCTTGAGCCCGCGGAGGATCGCCACGGCGTCCTCGACGCTGGGCTCCCCCACGTAGACCTGCTGGAAACGGCGCTCGAGGGCGGCGTCCTTCTCGATGTACTCGCGGTACTCGTCGAGCGTCGTCGCCCCGATGAGCCGCAGTTCCCCGCGCGCGAGCATCGGCTTGAGCATGTTCGAGGCCGCGACGGACCCTTCGCCACCACCGGCCCCCATCAGCGTGTGCAGCTCGTCGATGAACGTGATGACCTGCCCGTCGGAGTCGTTGATCTCCTTGAGCACGGCCTTGAGGCGTTCCTCGAACTCACCGCGGTACTTCGCACCGGCGATGAGCGAGGAGATGTCGAGCGAGACGAGTCGCTTGTCCTTCAGCGAGTCGGCGACGTCGCCGGCGACGATGCGCTGCGCGAGCCCCTCGACGACGGCGGTCTTGCCGACGCCGGGCTCGCCGATGAGCACGGGGTTGTTCTTGGTGCGGCGGGTGAGCACCTGACTGACGCGTCGGATCTCGGAGTCGCGTCCGATCACCGGGTCGAGCTTGCCGCTGCGAGCGATCGCCGTCAGGTCGACGCCGTACTGCTCGAGGGCGGTCTTCTGTCGCTCTTGCGAATCAGGAGCACCCTGGAGGTTCGCCATGCGTTCCGTCCTTTCGTTGCGGTGGTGTTGTACTTGAGTCTACTCCACTCAACTTACGTCGGCGCAGGCACATTCCGGATCCCGACGGCGCTGACCACGGCGCCGGCGAGGAGCAGGACCGCCATCACGACGACCGCCCGGTGCAGACCGGCGACGCTCATCTCCCCGCCGAGGACCACGCCCGCGAGCGCCACCATCACCAGACCGGCGATCCGCGCGATCGCGTTGTTCACGGCCGACCCGACGCCGGCCTCGGACTGCGGCACCGACCCGAGCACGGCACTGGTCAGCGGCGTCACCATGAGCGCGATCCCGAACCCGATGAGCACGAGTCCGGGGAACACGGCGACCCAGTAGCCGTCCGGCCGCGCACCGACCAACAGCATCAGGAGCGCACCGACCGCCGCCACCGCTGGCCCCGCCGCCATGAACCAGCGCGGTCCGAACCGCCCCGCCAGTCCACCCACCGCCGAGGACACCAGCAGCAGGACCACCGTCGGCGGCAGCGTCGCCAGGCCGGCGAGCCAGGCGGGGAACCCCCAGACCTCCTGCAGGAACAGGGTGACCACGAAGAAGACCATGCTCAGCGCGCCGTAGATCGACAGGGTGGCGAGGTTGCCCACCGCGAAGTTGCGAGCCCGGAACAGCGCGAGCGGCACCAGCGGCGAACCGGTCGTGCGGGTCACGTGGAGCTCCCACGGCACGAAGGCCCCGAGCGCCAGTGCGCCGAGCACGAGCGCGGCGACCACCACCGGAGCACCCCACCCGAGCCGCTCCTGCTCGATGAGTCCGAGCACCGCCCCACCGACCCCGACGACCGCGAGCACGGCGCCGACCACGTCGATGCGTGGCCGGACAGCTGGGTGCACGTCGCCGGTGATCCGCAGCACGAGCGGGATCGTCACTGCGATCGGCACGGCGGTCAGCACGAAGATCCACCGCCAGCCGATGCTGTCGACCACCAGCCCGCCGACCACGGGGCCGAGGATCGTCGCGGCGCTCGACCAGGCCGTCCACGTGCCGATCGCCTTCGACTGCGCGGCCCCGCGGAACGCCGCCACGATGAGGGCGAGCGCACTCGGGGTCACCAGGGCTCCGCCGACGCCCTGGAACGCCCGCGAGACGATCAGGAACTCCCCCGTCGGGGCGATGGCGCAGGCGATCGAGGCGATCCCGAAGACGACGAGACCCCACGTGATGATCCGGACCCGGCCGAACACGTCCGACAGCGAGCCGGCGACGAGGATGAGCGAGCCGAGCGTCACCAGGTACGCGTCGACGGTCCACTGCTGCACGACGAGCCCACCGCCGAGCTCCTGCCGGATCGCGGGGAGCGCCACGTTCACCACGCTCGAGTCCAACCCGACGACGAACGACGACAGGATCGCCACCACCAGCACGGTGCGCCGGTCGTCCCGGAGCGGCGCGGTGGCGTGTGGCGCGGCAGTGGTCATGTGCTCATCCTGCTCCCGGTGCCGCCCACCGGGCAGTCCCCGACAGGACCACCCGCGCACGACGGACCCCGTGCACGACGAAGCCCCCGCGACCGGAGTGGTCGCGGGGGCTGCCGACAGGACGGGGCTGGGTGTCCTGAGCTGTGTGGCTAGCGCCGTGAGTCGGTGTTCGGCTGCGCGCTCGAGCCGGGGTTCAGGACCGGACCGGCAGCGGGCTCGGCGGGAGCGGTCGGCACGGTGGTGTTCGTCGCCGCGGTGTTCTGCACCGTGGTGTCACCGGCCTGTGCCTTCTTCTCGTCGTCGCTCATCTCCTTCTTGAAGATGTTGATCGACTGCCCGAGGCCCTTGGCGAGCGCCGGGAGCTTCGTCGCGCCGAACAGCAGGATGACGATCCCGAGGATGATCAGCAGGTGTACGCCGCCGAGGTTTCCGAGCATCATGACTCCTTGATCTGGAACTGGTCGCCGTCCGGAGGTCTTCTTCGACCCACGCGGCGGAAGTCCGTGTTCCCCCCATCGTAACTCCCCCGCTCCCTGATGCCCAGGCCGGGCACCGGAACGGACACCGATCGCACAGGGAACGCGATCAGTAGGCCCCACGGGATCGGATCACCGACGGGATCGTCCGCGCCAGGATCACCAGGTCGTGGATGAACGACCAGTTCTCGACGTAGTGCAGGTCGAGCCGCACACCCTCGGCCCAGTCCAGGTCCGATCGCCCGCTGACCTGCCAGAGGCCGGTGATGCCGGGGGTGACCAGGAGTCGGCGATCGGCAAAGTCCTCGTAGAGGGCGACCTCGCGCGGCAGTGCCGGACGAGGGCCGACGAGACTCATCGACCCGGTGAGCACGTTCCACAGCTGCGGCAGTTCGTCGAGCGAGGTCCTGCGCAGGAAGCCGCCGACCCGGGTGACCCTCGGGTCGTCCTTCATCTTGAACAACGGTCCGGCGCCCTCGTTCGCCGCGTGCAACGTCGCCATCCGGGCTTCGGCGTCGACGCACATCGTGCGGAACTTGAGGATCGGGAACTCCGCGCCGCCACGGCCCACTCGGGTCTGCCGGAAGAACACCGGGCCGCCGTCGTCGAGTCGGACGGCCAGCGCGATCGCGGCCAGGACCGGCGCCAGCAGCACCAGTCCGAAGCCCGCTCCGAAGACGTCGAGCAGCCGCTTGCCACCACGGCGCCGGTAGTCGGGCGTCTCGACGTGCATCAGCGGCAGGCCGTCGACCGGCCGTTCGTGCACGCGCCCCGCGGCGATGTCGGACAGGGGTGAGGACACGACGAGCTCGACGCCGTGCTCCTCGAGTTGCCACCCGAGGCGGCGCAGTCGCTCGTGCCCGCCACGGACGGCCCCGGCGACGACGACCGCCGAGACGCCCTCGGATCGAGCCAGCGCGAGGACGTCGTCGATCCCGCTGACCACCGGAGCGGCCACCGGCCCGAGGTCGATCATCGTTCCCACGGGCTGACAGTCGGTCACGACCGCACGGACCCGGTACCCGGCGCTGGGCGTCGCCGCGATCCGCCGCCCGACGTACCGGACGTCGTCCGCGTCCCCGACGAGCAGCACGTCCTGCAGCCGCTCGCCACGGGCGCGGGTCCGCGCCAACGCGCTCCTCACGGCTTTCCGCCCGGCCGCCAGGAACACGAGGCCGAGCGGGAAGGCGATCGCGACGTAGCCACGGGCGAGGTCGAGCTGCGCCGCGTAGGCCACGACCGCCACCACCGCGACGGTCAGCAGGCTCGCGGTCACGAGCCTGCGGTACTCGTCGCCGCCGATGCCGGCGATCCGCGGGTCGCGAGTTCGGAACGTCGACAGCAGGACCATCCAGATCAGGATGATCGCCGGGGCAGTCGCGAACTCCACCCAGCCGGCCTGGGGTCGAACGGCCGACAGCTCCCAGGGGAACCGGGCCACGTGGGCGACCGCGAACGCCACGCCCAGCAGACCGACGTCCAGCAGGGCGACAGAGGGGGCGAACCCATGGCGGGCACCAGCTGGCGCCGACACCAGCGGAGCCCTCGGGGGGACGGCGAGTGCTGCCGTGGGCGGACGCATCGCGAGCGACATGGTGGGACCTCCTGTCGACCTGGCCGACGGGAGGTCGACCGGACGCCGGAGTCGCTCGGGTCACAACAGCGAGCGGCGCACCAGTGAATATATCACTGTGTCGTTCTGCATATCAACGGCCGAGCACGTGGTCCAGGCTCCACAGGACGGGTTCCGCGCGGAGCGCCGGGATGTCCGCCTCTGTCACGCCGGTGATCCGGAAGGTCACCCGCTCCCCGGGCAGCAGGGTCATGAAGCCGCGGTCCACCGCACCGGTCGAGCTCACCCGGTCGGGTTGCACGAGCAGGTCCCGCACGAGCGACTCGGCCTCGACGGTCAGGTCGAGTCCGCCGTCGACGGGCGTGAAGGAGGTGCGGTACCGCGCGGGCTCCCAGCGAACGGCGACGTCGGGGCCCGGCGTCCAGACCGCTCGGCGCCAGTCCATGTCCGCCACGATGAGCTCGCCCGCGGGGTCGTCGACCACACCCACGGACTCGGGCAGGGCGACGACGGCGACCCCGGCGGACGGCAACCGGACGGGCAGGGAGACCTCGGCCAGGATCGCGCCGGCGGTGGTGATCCGTCGCACCCGCACCACGCTGTCGTGGCCGCCCCTCGTGGACCGGACGGCGACCTCGACGGGCGACGACCCGAACGCTCCGGGCGAGACGCCGAGCGAGAGCGTGTCCGCCACGTCACTCAGCTCAGCCGTCTCGCTGACAGAAGCCGAACTGCCTGGGTGATCCGGGCCTCCCGTCCGACCAGCGCCGGACGCGTCCGGCGAGTCGGACGCGACCGTTCCGGAGACCGGCGACGCCGGGGACGCCGCGGATGCGGCCGCAGGCGACGCCGCCGGCCCGGACACGGCGGACGGCACGACCGCCTCCCGTGACACCGGACGGATCGTCAGCAGGACGTCGTCGTACAGCCGCCGCAGCTCGTGCGCGAGCGGCTTCGACCGCCCCGCCGAGTCGATCGCCGACCACGACGACACCGGCCACAGGTCGTTGAGCTGCCACATCACCACGCCGGTGTTGCGCGGCCAGTGCGTCCGCCAGTGCTCGATGCCCGTCGCGATCGCCCGGGCCTGCTGCAGCTGCGTCAGGTAGTGCCACGCATCGAACGAGAAGGGCCCCGTGCCGAACCGCGGCTCCAAGCCGCGGGCCAGCTTGCCCATCCCGTCGGCCGCCTTTTGGTGGTGGACCACCCCGGGTGCGTCCTGCGACAGCACCTCGTCCGCGACGCCGTCCCGCAGCGTCCGCCAGGCGGGCGGTGCCTGCCAGCCGAACTCGGACACGAACCGCGGCACGGATCCGCGGTACGCGGTGTCGGGGAGGCGGTTCCACACGTCCCACGAGTGGTGGGTCTCGTGGTCGACGTCGTTCGCGGGCAGCGACTCGGCCCCCGACCACGGCGACGCCACGGTGTAGAAGCGCGACGGGTCGACCGCGTCGACGATCGTCGGCAGCAGGTCGAGGTAGTAGTCGAGGCCCCAGCCGCGGTCGCCGAGCGAGTCCGCCCAGCCGTCCACGTCGTGCAGCCAGATGTTCTCGTTGTTCCCGTTCCACAGCACCAGCGAGGGGTGCCGCGCGAGCCGGGCGACGTTGTCGCGTGCCTCGGCGATGACCTCGCTGCGGATGGGTTCGACCTCGGGGTACGCCGAGCAGGCGAACGGGAAGTCCTGCCAGACGAGCAGCCCGAGTTCGTCGCACACCTCGTAGAAGTCACGCGACTCGTACACACCGCCGCCCCACACGCGCACGAGGTTGGTGCCGAGCGACGCCGCCGCGGTCAGACGGGACTGCAGGCGCGCGCGGTCGACGCGCGAGATGATCACGTCGTCCGGGATCCAGTTCACGCCCCGGACATCGATGAGCGTCCCGTTGACGTGGATGGCGAACGGGCGGCCCATGTCGTCGACCTGCGTGTCGATCCGCGTCGACCGGAAGCCGGTGCGGAACGTGTCGCGGTCCAGGACCTCGCCCTCGACCGTCTGCAGTTCCACGACCACGTCGTACTGCGCCTGCGCTCCGTAGCCGCGGGGCCACCAGCGCAGCGCCTCGGGCACGCGCACCGTGACGACGGTTTCGTCGTCCTTCGGCGTCAGCTGCGCCCGCGACCGCTGCCGCGTGGGCGTGCCGTCCTCCTTGAGACCGCTGACGGTCACGACGAGCACCAGGTCGTCGTCCTCGCCGTCCTGGTCCAGGTCGTTCAGGCCCGAGCGCTCGACGGTGATGTGTGCGTCGAGCACGCCCTCGCCGGCCTCGACGTCGACGAGCGGTCGGACCTCGCGCAGCCGCGCGGTGGACCACCGCTCGATCGCGACCGGTCGCCAGGGACCGCTCGTGACGGCGGTGAGGCCCCAGTCCCAGCCGAAGTTCGAGGCCATCTTGCGGATGTACGGGAACGGCTCGTCGTACGGGCCCGGCATGCTGCCGGCCTTCGCGGCGACGCGGCCGGCCTCACGGTACGGCGACTCGAACAGGATCTCGAGGTCCTTCGTCGTCGCCCCGGACCCGGTCTGCACGCGCGCGTCGAAGCGGTAGCGCCGGTGCATGTTGCGGGTCGTGCCCACGACGACGCCGTCCAGGCTGAGCTCGGAGACGGTGTCCAGGCCGTCGCAGACGAGGTCCACGCGTTCGTGGCCGCGGGGGTCGACGTCGACCGAGGTGCGGTAGGACCAGTCGGCCCGGCCGACCCACTTGGCGGCCTGCTCGTTCCGGTCGAAGGTCGGGTCCGGCAGCAGGCCCTCCCGTTCCAGGTCGGTGTGCACCTGGCCCGGCACCGTCGCCGGGATGGTGCGGCCCGCGACGCCGTCCGGCGCACCGGTTCCTCCGGCCATGGTCACGGTCCAGCCGTCGCGGAGTTCCTCGCGTTCGAGGGTCATGCGGGTCCTTCTCTTCGGCGGACGGGGTGTCCGTCGCCTCGGTCGGGACGCCGGCCGGCGGCCCGCCCCGCGGCCGGTTGGTCGGCCTGGAGGCGCGGCACCGGTTGTCCGGGCGTCGTCACGTCGCGCGCGCGATCGGGTGGCGCTCGCGCGTGGGGGTGCTCGGCGATGCTAGTACGGGATGCTTTCGGCAACCTATGTGGTGACAGCGTGGGGCCGCGCGTGCAGGGTGGGAACGTGATCACCGTTGCACTCGCCAGGTCCCTCCGCGACGCCGGCCTCCGCTGGCACCCCGAGACGGGCGACCGGTTCGTCATCGACAAGCCCGAGGTGGACGAGGACGTCTACACGGTCTCCGAGATGACCGTCGAACGCCACGACTCCCCCTCCGGCACGATCCTCGGCTTCAACGGGACCACCGAGTGGGCGCTCGACTCCGTGACCGCGTCGGAGTCGCTCTGGCTGCCGCGCGAAGACCAGCTGCGCGAACTCCTCGGGCCGTCGTTCATCGGGTTGACGCGGGTGGCGGCGGGAGGACGAGTGGTGTTCACGGTGACCGCGACGATCGGCGGTGTCGACCGGAGCTTCGCCTCGGAGACCCCCGCGATCGCCTACGGCCAGGCGTTGCAGGCGTACATCGCGGCCGCGCTGTCCTGAGCGGCGGACCCGCTCGTCCCGAGCGGCACGCCCGGGGTCGCCGATCCTGGACGTTGCCGGAATGCGCGCTGAGGGGCGTTTGGTTGCATGACACCATGACCGTTCCGAACATCACCCTGAACGACGGCAAGACCATCCCGCAGCTCGGCTTCGGTGTCTTCCAGATCGACCCCTCCGAAACGAAGGCCGCCACGCTGGCTGCGCTCGAGGTCGGCTACCGCCACATCGACACCGCCGAGATGTACGGCAACGAGAAAGAGGTCGGCGAGGCCATCGCCGAGTCCGGGATCCCGCGCGAGGAGATCTTCGTCACCTCGAAGCTGAACAACGGTTTCCACGCGCCCGAGGCCGCGCTGGAGAACGGCAAGAAGTCGGCGGACCTGCTCGGTGGCTACACCGACCTGTTCCTCATCCACTGGCCGCTGCCCACCGTCTCGGACTTCGTGCCGACGTGGAAGGCGTTCGAGCAGCTCTACGCTGCCGGCACCGCCCGCAGCATCGGCGTGAGCAACTTCCAGGCACACCACCTGCGCCGCCTGCGAGCCGAGACGGACGTCCCGCCGGCCGTGAACCAGATCGAGGTGCACCCGTACCTCGCCCAAGACGAGCTCCGCGCCGTGAACAGCGAACTCGGCATCGCGACCGAGGCGTGGTCCCCGATCGCCCAGGGCCTCGTGCTCGACGACGAGACCATCACCCGCATCGCCGGCGCCGTCGGCAAGAGCCCGGCGCAGGTCGTCCTCCGCTGGCACATCCAGCGCGGCGACATCGTGTTCCCGAAGTCGGTCACGCGTGCCCGTGTCGAGGAGAACTTCGCGATCTTCGACTTCGAGCTCTCCGACGAGGACATGACGGACATCACGACGCTCGACAAGGGCCACCGCACCGGTCCGGACCCCGACACGTTCGACTACGTGCCGGCCTGATCACCGGTCCCACACGACGAAGCCGCTCGGTCCGCCCGGGCGGCTTCGTCGTGGCCGGACCGGCGGCCTGGTCGCCGTCGGACGGATACGCTGCTGAGCGGAGGGGTGCCCATGCCGACAGACGGTCCGCACGACGACGGCTGGACGCCGGCGTTCGGCGACGCGTACCGGACCGTGCTCGGCGCGATCCGCGACGGCTCCCTCGCTCGCGACGTCGACCACGACGAGTTGGCGGTGTCCGGCCGTCTCGACCTCGACCCGACCGTCATGCACGGCGCCCTCGAGCGCCTGGCCGACCTCGGCATCGTCGAGTTCGTCGCCGACTCAGCGGTCCGGTTCGGCGCGCTCTCCGAGTCCGCGTGGATCGACAACGGGTGGCTGCTCATCGGTCTGATGGAAGGCGTGATGCGCTCCGCGCTGCCGGCGCTGATCGAGGCGGACGCCGCCGACCAGGCCGCCGTCGGCGAAGCGCTCCGCCGTGCTGCGAGTCTCCGGACGCCGGAGCTCGACGGAGCGTTCTGGGCCTCCCTGCGATTCTGGATCGACCGCACCCCCAACCGAGTGCTCGCACGCCTCAGCGCCCGCGCCCTGGAGCGGGTCCGTTTCGGGACCGTGCGGACCGTGCCCTTCCGAGCCACCGACGTCGACGCGTGGGTCGCGAGCGCGCAGCAGGCCGTGCGCTACCGCGAACCCGCCTCGGCCGAACGCGCCGCGCACGTGCTCGCTCGACTGTGGGAGGCCCAGCTCGTCGCCGCAGCGACCGATCTCAGCGGCTGGCCAGGAGGACCGCTCGCCGCGGCGGAGGCGGCGAGCGCGGCGAGCGCGGCGGACGGAGCTCCGGACTGGGCGACCTGGACGCCGGACGACCTGTGGTGGGACCTGCTCGCGTTGGTGCGCGACGGCACGCTCGAGCGCGACCGGACGTACCGCGCACCCGAGATCGCCGCACGGCTGCGGCAGCCCGTCCGGACACTGATGCCCCTGTTCCGGCGGCTCGAACTGATGGGCCTCGTCACGACCCGCCCGGACGATCCAGAGGGCATCCGGCTCACGCGCCCCGGCGTGCAGCACTGGGTCGACTCGCTGCAGCTCTGCTCGACACTCGCGGAGATGTGCGCGCGGTGGTGCATCCCCACCCTGGATGCCGATGCGCGGGCCGAGGTGCGTGGTGTGGTCGCCGTGCTCCGGCGACAGGCTCGGATCCGCGACTACGGCTACACGGTGACCATGGTCGAGCTGTCCCG
The DNA here is from genome assembly GCF_057812125.1 of Curtobacterium sp. ABR8. NCBI lineage: Bacteria > Bacillati > Actinomycetota > Actinomycetes > Micrococcales > Microbacteriaceae > Curtobacterium > Curtobacterium sp. ABR8. The sequence goes on along the minus strand of NZ_CM173818.1, from coordinate 589,112 downwards.
CGTCCTGAGCACGTACACGCCGAACCGGTGGATCGCCGGGAACCTCCGCGTGGCGCTCAGCCGCCTCGCGTTCGTCTTCGACGAGGCCCCGCCCTTCCGGCAGTGGGACGTCGACGACGTCTTCGCATTGCTCGACCAGGCGATCGCGACCGGTGACGCCGTGTCCGCGACCGAGGCGATGCACGCGCTGGGCATCCGGTACGACATGCACATCGTCGAGGTCACCGGCCGCATGGACACATCAGCACCCTGAGAGCCACGGCGCACGCGCGTCGGACCGGGCTGCACGACGCGCGCCGTGCAGCCCGGTCGTCGGGTCAGACGTCCGTCCCAGCGTCCCGCCGCCGACGCGCGAGCAACAGGACCGTCCCCAGCGAGGCGAGTCCGAGCCCGAGCACGGCCGCGACGAGCACCCCGTCCGCGCCGGTCCAGGCAAGTCGTGCCGGTCCGTCGGCCGACGGACCGTGCGGGGTCCCCCCGACGGTCAGCCCTGCGTCGCCAGGACCCGCCCCCGTTGCCGCACCCGCCACGGCGGACGGTGTCGGCTCGGCGGCGTCGGTCGGCTCCGGCGTCGGGACCGGGGTCCTGGTCGGACCCGGCGTCGGCGTCGGCGACGCGGTCGGCGTCGGGTCCGGGTCGGGCGTCGGCGACGCGGTCGGCGTCGGGTCCGGGTCGGGCGTCGGCGCCGCGGACGGCGTCGGGTCCGGGTCCGGGTCCGGGTCCGGGTCCGGCTCGATCTCCACCCGCACGAACGCCGAGGCGACCTGCCCGGCGTTCGTCGTGACCTCGTACCGCACCGGCTTCGCCACCCCGCTGAAGCCGTCCTCCGGCGTGAAGGTCACCCGCCCCTGGTCGTCGGCGACGTACGTGCCCTCGCCGGGGACCCGCAGCCGCTTGCCGTCCTCGGAGAGCTCGGCCCCCTCGATCCCGTCGTCGGTCAGCCGCAGCGACCCGAGGTCGGCACCGCTGCCGTCGAGCGCGTCGTTCCCCACGACGTCCACGACCACGGGTTCGCCCTGCTGTCCGGTCACCGAGTCGTCCGCGGCGACGGCGTCCGGCAGCACCACGTCGAACGCGATCACGTCGGAGTTGTTCGTCAGGTCGACGTCACTCACGGAGCCGTCACGCGCCACGGCTGCCAGCCCCTCGTCGAAGCGGCCGGAGGTGAAGTCGGTGACGCTCTCCGCCGGCGCCGAGTACTTCCCGGTCCGGGTCGTCACCGGCACGGTCCCGCGCGCCAGCAGGACGACCTGCCCGCCGGGCGGCGCCGTCCAGTCGGTCGCAACGGTGCCCTCGCCCTGCGTCGAACCGCACGTCGCGCCGTCAGTGGCCTCGCACGACCAGGTGATGTCCTCGAGCGGCAGATCGCCGGTCAGCGCCGTCGTCCGCGCCACGGCGTCGGCGGGGCCGCCGATCGTGGCCGGGCCGTTGTTGACCGAGCGAACGCGGAACGACACCTCGTCACCCGCGGTCACCGGTCCCTCGGTGTCGACCGATGCCGTGGTCACGACGTCCGTGGGCTGCGTGGCCCGGACGTTGCGGATCTCGTGGAACTCGGCTCGCCCGCCCGTCGACGCGCTGAACCCGAACCGCATCCGGTCGGGCAGCGCCGTCGCCGGCAGGTCAGTCGAGATGAGGTGGTGCAGTTCTGCCGGCTCCGAGCCGACCGGTGTGGGGTCCGACATCGTGACGATCGCCGTGATCCCGCCCGCATCTCGTGGCACGACGTCGACCTTGACGTGCCGGTACGTCGCGGTCTCCGCAGTGACGCCACGGTCCTCGAGGAACCCGTCCCCGCGGTTCCCCGTTGTCCCCAGGACCGGGTAGCACTGGGCTTCGGCGCCGCGGACGGTGACGGCGTTCTGGACGAAGTCGGGCAACGCGAAGTTGCCGAACCGGTCGAACCCGACGCCGACGACCCCGCCGTCGAGTCCGGCCGAGCACGCCGATCGGCCGTCGAAGTAGCCGAGGCCGCCGCCCACCGGTCCGATCGAGTCGAGCGGCACCGACGCATCCTGCAGGAAGAACCCGATCCCGTCCGCGTAGCCGGTGTCCTCCGGGCTCCACATCCGCTGGTCGAACTCGACGGTCAGCCCGTGGCTGGAGTCGTACGGCACCTCGTTGTACACGGCCGAGGCCATGTACTTGACGTTGTCGGTCATCCGGAGCCACTTGCCGGCCGAACCGTTCTCGACGATCGCCGCCTGCTGGTCGTTCGATGCGATGCGTGCCCATCCCGGCGGCATCGTGGTGCCGACGGGCAGGTCGACGAACGGGTCACGGATCGGGAACGGGTCGACCGCGTGCGCCGGTGCGGCATCGGTCACCACGCCGGCGCCGGCGATGAGCGCTCCGAACGCGACGATCGGCACGAGTGCGATGGTCACGATCGTGTGCGGCGGTCGCGTCCGGGGTGGGCGGACACGGGGCGGACGAGTGTGCATGGGAGTCCTCTCTGACAGTGCAGGAGACGACTGTGCACGGGCGACGGACTGACCCGCAAGTATTATCCGTACGATATCCCGAGTTCGGTATGTCGGAGGTCAGTGCGATGCCGCCACGGACGCCGTGACCGTGAACTTCGGGGTCCGCAAGACCTGCCGCGTCGGCCCGACCAGGCGCTCCAGCACGGGTCGGTAGCGCAGGTGTCCGTTCCAGACGCACCACAGCTCACCGCCGGCCTGGAGGATCGTGGCCGCGTTCCGGAACATCGCCTCGGCCGCGTCCGTGGTCACCGTCGTGTCGGCGTGGAACGGCGGGTTGCAGAGCACCAGCTGGGCGGACCCGCTGGCGAGCTCGTCGCCGGCGTCGGTCCGCACCGCGGTCACCCGGTCGCCGACCCCGTTCGCCTCGGCCGTCGCGCGCGTCGACGCCACCGCGATCCGCGACACGTCCGTCGCGATGACCCGGACGTTCGGTCGACGCAGGGCGACGGCCGCGGCGATGACACCGTTGCCGCTCCCGAGGTCGACGACGGTGCGCGCCGTCGGCACCGCATCGTCCATCGCGCCGAGCAGCACCCTGGTCCCCTGGTCGAGCGACGTCCCCGCGAACACGCCGCCGTGCGCGACGAGCGTCATGCCGAGGTCGTCGACGTGCACCGACCGCGGCCACGGGTTCGTCGCAGCCGCGCGGTTCGCCTGGGCGCGCAACGGATCCTGCGCGATGAGCAAGCGCGACTTCCCCCGCCCGCGCGAGGCCGTGACCTCGCCGAACGAGCGGCGCAGCACGTCGTTCTGCGACAGGTTCATGTACTTCACGTTGCCGCCGCACAGCAGGACGACGTCGGGAGCCGCGAACCGCGCCACCGCGCGGGCGATCTCGTCGAGCCGGTCGTGCGACTTCGACAGCCGCAGGACCACGAGTCGGACGTTGCGGAACGCGTCCTCGAGCGAGTCCGGGTGGTGGAACCCACGCAGGCCGAACGTCCCGGCGTTCGCCTCGAGCGCCCGCTCTCCCACGAGGGAGTCCTGCACGACCCGGATGTCCGAGGCGCCGTACTGCGTGATGAGCCCGAGCGTCAGGACTCCGAGGCGATCGTCGACGACCGCGACCTCGCCGGGCTGTCGGAGCGCATCGCCGTGCACGTGCGGTGCCTCGTCGATGAGGAACCGGTCGGTGCCGTCGATCGCGATGAGGTCCGGAGCGGAGTCGTCACGGCGGCGGAAGAGGTCGGCGAAGTCTGGCACCGCGTCAGCGTACCGATGACGGTCCGGGTTCCGGTCAGTGCGGCCCGCGGTACAGCACGATCTGGGTGTTCCGCTGCGGCCGCATCCCAGCGCGCAACGACACCGCGGCACCCGTGGTCGTCGCCGCGAACACGCGTGCGCCGGGACGGTTGATGAGCTGGTCGGCCAGCGCCGACTCGAGCTCGCGGACCCGGTCGCGGAGTTCCTTGTTCTCGTTCTCCAGGTCGAGCACCCGCCGGATCCCCTCCAGCGACACCCCCTCGGAGCCGAGGCGCGCGATCTCGCGCAGCTGCGCGACGTCGCGCATGGAGTAGCGGCGGGACCCGCCGCGGGTCCGGCCCGGTACGACCAGGCCGAGTCGGTCGTACTGGCGCAGCGTCTGCGGGTGCATCTCCGCGAGTTCCGCCGCGCTCGCGATCGCGAAGACGGGCGAGTTCTCGTCCATGTCGGTCATGGCGTGTTCCTTCCCTCGGTCGCGTAGTGGTGGAAACCACCCTGGAGGCCCGGTGCGGCTTCCTGACGGAGCCGCGCCGTGCCTCTCCCCACCGGCACGGCCGGCCCGCCGCTTCGCGACGGGCCGGTACCGGCGGCGTGGGCCCGGCCGGGTCTACTGCTGTGCTCGCGTGACGCTAGTCGCGCGCTTTGGCGAGGAGGTCCTCGCGCGGGTTCTCGTCGGGCAGCGCGGCCGCGAGCGCCTCGACGGCCTCGCGCTGCTTGTCCGACAGGTGCGACGGCACCGCGACCTGGACGGTCGCGAGCAGGTCGCCCGTGCCGTTCTTCGTCGCGACGCCGCGGCCCTTGACGCGCAGGACACGACCCGAGGGCGTGCCGGGAGCGACCTTGAGCTTGACGGTCGAACCGCCGAGCGTCGGGACCTCGATCGTCGCGCCGAGGGCTGCCTCGACGAACGTCACGGGGACGTCCAGTCGCAGGTTGAGCCCGTCGCGCTCGAACACCGGGTGCTTGCGGACCGAGACGGCGACCACCAGGTCACCGGCCTCGCCGCCGTCGGGCGAGGGTTCCCCGCGACCACGCAACCGGATCTTCTGGCCGTCCGCGACCCCGGCGGGGATCCGGACGTTCACCGGACGACCGTTGCCCTGCGACAGCTTGACGGTGTCGCCGGCGATCGCGGTGGTGAAGTCGAGCGTCGTCGACGCCGTGACGTCGCGACCCTTCGTCGGCCCACCGAAACCGCGGTACCCGCCGGAGGTCTGGCCGAAGCCACCACCGCCGCCGAACATCCCGCCGAGGATGTCCTCGAAGCCGCTGGCCCCGCCCGGGCCGCCCTGGCCGAAGCGGACACGCTGTCCGCCACCGCCCTGCTGCCCGAACATGCCGCCGAAGACGTCCTCGAAGCCACCGCCCTGTCCCCCGCCGCCCGCTGTGAAGCGGGCGCCGGAGCCCATGGCGCGGACCTGGTCGTACTCCTGGCGCTGCTCCTTGTCGGAGAGCACCGAGTAGGCCTCGCTGATCTCCTTGAAGCGGTTCTCCGCCGCGGCGTCACCCGGGTTGGAGTCCGGGTGGAACTGCCGAGCGAGCTTCCGGTAGGTCTTCTTCAGCTCGGCCTCCGACGCGTCCTTCGACACTCCGAGGACCTTGTAGAAGTCCTTGTCGAACCAGTCCTGACTGGCCACTGGTACCTACCTTCCGTTCCGGCTCAGGCCGGGACCGCCACCGCGACCTTGGCCGCACGGAGCACGCGCTCGCCGAGCTTGTAGCCCGGCTCGACGACGTCCGCCACGGTCTGGCCGGTGGCACCCGGGGTCGGGAGCTGGACGATGGCCTCGTGGATGTTCGGGTCGAAGGTCTCACCCTTCTCGCCGATCTGCACGAGCTTGAACTTCTCGAAGCCCCCGCGGATCTTCTGGCCGATGACCTGCATCGGCCCCTCGGCGAGGTCACCGTGGGCCTCGGCCCGGGTGAGGTCGTCGAGCGCCGGCAGCAGGGCCCGCACCACTTCGGCGATGGCGACCTCGCGGTTCGCCTCGCGGTCGCGCTCGACGCGCTTCCGGAAGTTCACCAGCTCGGCCTGCGCACGGAGCATGTCGGCACGCATCTCGGCCACGAGGTCGCGGTCCGCGGAGGACAGGTTGTCCTCGGCGATGCCGCGAGCGGCGTCGGCCAGGAGTGCCTCGTCCTCGGGGGAGAGGTCGGTGGCACCCCCTGCCGGCGCGTCCGTCGGGACCTCGACGTCGGGGCCTTCGGCCTCGATGAGGTCCTCCGGCTGCTCCGCGTTGGTGGCGTCCCCTTCGACCTGGGGTTCGTCCTCGTTGGGGACGTTGTCCTTCGGGTCCGTCATCTACTTCTTGTCCTTGTCGTCCTCGTCGTCCACGACCTCGGCGTCGACGATGTCCTCGTCGTCCTGCGCTGCCTGGTCGGCGGTGGGCTGCTCGCCAGTCGGGGCGCCAGCGTCCTGCTGGGAGTAGATCGCCTGACCGAGCTTGCCCTGCGACTCGTTGAGCTTGTCGAACGCGGTCTTCACGGCCTCGTCGTCCTCACCCGCGAGCGCGGACTTCAGCGCGTCGACGTCGGCCTGCACCTCGGACTTGACGTCCTCGGGGAGCTTGTCGTCGTTCTCCTTGATGAGCTTCTCGATCGAGTAGACGAGCTGCTCGGCCTGGTTGCGACGCTCGTTCGCCTCACGGCGAGCCTTGTCCTCGGCCGCGTGCTCCTCGGCCTCACGGACCATGCGCTCGATGTCCTCCTTCGGCAGCGACGAGCCGCCGGAGATGACCATCGACTGCTCCTTGCCGGTGCCCTTGTCCTTCGCGGACACGTGCACGATGCCGTTGGCGTCGATGTCGAACGTGACCTCGACCTGGGGCACGCCACGGGGAGCCGGCGCGATGCCGGTGAGCTCGAACGTGCCGAGCGGCTTGTTGTCGCGGGTGAACTCGCGCTCGCCCTGGAAGACCTGGATCGCGACCGACGGCTGGTTGTCGTCAGCGGTCGTGAAGGTCTCGCTCCGCTTGGTCGGGATCGCGGTGTTGCGGTCGATGAGCTTCGTCATCAGGCCGCCCTTGGTCTCGATGCCGAGCGACAGCGGCGTGACGTCGATGAGCAGGACGTCCTTGCGCTCGCCCTTCAGCACGCCAGCCTGCAGTGCGGCGCCGACGGCGACGACCTCGTCCGGGTTGACGCCCTGGTTCGGCGACTTGCCACCGGTGAGCTGCTTGACGACCTCGGCCACAGCGGGCATGCGGGTCGAGCCACCGACGAGCACGACGTGCGCGATCTCGTTGACCGAGACACCGGCTTCCTTGATGACGTCGTTGAACGGCTTCTTCGTGCGGTCGAGCAGGTCGGAGGTCATCTGCTCGAACTGCGCGCGAGAGATGGTCTCGTCGAGGTTGAGCGGACCCTCGGCCGTGAGCGTCAGGTACGGGAGCTGGATGTTCGCCGACATCTGCGACGACAGTTCCTTCTTCGCCTGCTCGGCGGCTTCCTTCAGACGCTGCTTGGCGATCTTGTCCGTGGACAGGTCGACGCCGTGCTCGTCCTTGAACTTCTTGATCAGGTAGTCGACGATGCGCTGGTCCCAGTCGTCGCCACCGAGGCGGTTGTCACCGGAGGTCGCGCGCACCTGGATCGTCGAGAAGTCGTCGTCCTTGCCCACCTCGAGCAGGGAGACGTCGAACGTGCCGCCACCGAGGTCGAAGACAAGGATGAGCTCGTCTTCCTTGCCCTTGTCGAGGCCGTAGGCAAGCGCGGCAGCGGTCGGCTCGTTGATGATGCGCAGGACGTTGAGGCCGGCGATCTCACCGGCGTCCTTCGTGGCCTGGCGCTCGGCGTCGTTGAAGTACGCCGGCACGGTGATCACCGCGTCGGTGACGTCCTCACCGAGGTACTGCTCGGCGTCGCGCTTGAGCTTGCCGAGGGTACGGGCCGAGATCTCCTGCGGCGTGTACTTCTTGCCGTCGATCTCGACGGTCCAGTCAGTACCGATGTGGCGCTTGACCGACGCGATGGTGCGGTCGACGTTGGTCACGGCCTGGCGCTTCGCGGTCTCGCCGACCAGCACCTCGCCGTCCTTCGTGAACGCGACGATCGACGGGGTGGTCCGGAGGCCCTCGGCGTTGGCGATGACGGTGGGCTCGCCGCCCTCGAGAACGCTGACGACCGAGTTGGTGGTTCCGAGGTCGATGCCTACTGCACGTCCCATGTGTGGTGCTCCTTCTTGCTCGAGGTAAGTCGTTGGACTTGCGTCCGATGGACTCAACTCTACTCGGGACCGCGGCGGCGTCAACCCAGGGAGGCAGAAGTTGCGTCGATCCCACTCAACTCCCAGCGAGCAACGTTGCGCGGACCTATGTATCTCACGTGATATTCTGAATACACATGCCGCGACGGTCGCCGTCGCCCGCGTGCTTCCCTCCCGCACAGCCGCCGTCGCGCGGCCTGTCCTGAAAGATGCACATGTCTCACAAGAAGAGGGCCTCGACGGCCTTCAAGTCCATCGGTGCGGCCGGGCTGGCCGCCGCCACCATCGTCTCGGGGTTGTCGTTCGGCTCGCCCGCAAGAGCGTCCGCCCCGATCTCATCTGAAAGACCCGAAGGTTCGATACTCGAAGGCAGCTCTAAGCAAGCGGCGCCCTCGAGCCGCGCGGTACGCGCTTTGTTCGACAGCGGTAACGGGAAGTACATGTACATGAGCAAACCGGGCTACCGCGCATGGCAGTACACGTCGGACCGTAACTTTGCCACGATCGAGATGCCCTTCCCTGAGCCCGGGGAAACCACCCAGGTCAAAAGCTCTGGAGTTGCCTTGTGCGGGGCGCCACAAACAATGATCTTCTCAATCATCTATTCCGACTTGTGCAACGGCGGCGCCTACTACACGGACAGGTGGTCGATGACTACAGAAGGGAAGTTGTACTTCACAAAGAATGGGACGCGCTACTACACTGGAAAGGATATTGTCCCCTACATCGACCCCGTCAATGGGGACTCACACGTCGCGCCGCGATTGACAACGAATCCGGACGACGCAGGTCGGCTTGTAGATTTGCAAACACCCTTGGCCGCTCGCATCGAGAAGATCAACAACTTGGCGAGGACGGCGGTGGTGTCGGGCACGGCGACGCCGAAGGGTACCGTCACGATCGGCAGCAAGACCGTGAACGTAGCGGACAGCGGAGTCTGGTCGATGACGGTCGAAGGACTGTCCGCTGGTTCGAACTCGCTCACTGCGGTGCAGAAGGTCGACAACGTCAAGATTGACGAAAAGCCCCTCACAGTAACGATCGTGGAGGGTGGCACCGTCGTCGGTGTCGACCAGGGCCCGGTCGAGTTGACGCGCAGCGAGAGCACGCGGCTGCCGATGATCGTGCAGAACAACGAGTCCCGCGCGAACTGGGACGGCACCGTCGTCCTGAACGCGCCGGAGGGCACCACGTTCGATGGGCAGACCCGCATCGACGCGAGCTGGCGTCCTGTCGGGGGCGCCGCGTGGAGTCCGATCACCTCGATGCCGCTGACGAACGGCCGCTTGTCCAACAATGACAAGACGATCACGTTCGACGCGAAGTGGACCGAGAACCACGGAGCGCCGGAGCAGTACCGGTACATGGTGAACGTCACCGCGGACCAGGACGCCGCTGCGGGCGCGGGCCAGATGGGCTTCGTGTTCGCCGGCAACAGCTCCAAGGGGGACTTCCGCGCCCAGGGGAAGACGACCACGAACCTCGAGGTCGCGCAGCGTGAGCTGACGGCTGCGGTTGACTCGGTCGACCACGCTGCCGGCAGCGCGGTCCTCAAGGGCACGGCGACGCCGGGCGCGACCATCGCCGTCGGCGAGCAGAGCACGACCGCGAACGACGACGGCGACTGGAGCCTCGAGGTCACCGGCCTGGAGTCGGGCCCGAACAGCCTGCTCGTGGAGCAGAAGCTCGGCAACGAGACCGTTGATTCGAAGCCGGTCACGGTCACGATCAACGACGCTGCGATCGTCGGGCAGGACGGCCCCGCCGCAACGCTCGAGCGTGGTGAGCGAACCAAGGTGCAAGCACTGTTCGAGACCAAGGGTGACGTCTCGCGTCCGGATGCGCAGGTGACGTTCACCGCGCCCGAGGGCACCACGTTCGCCGAAGGGCAGAACACCATCGAGGGCTCCTACAAGAAGCTTGGCGAGGACTGGGCGAACCGTTCTGCGACCCTCACCGGTGGGGATCTGTCGATGGACGGCAAGACGTACACCTACACGTTCAAGCCGACCAGCGGCACCTGGACGCTCCCGGACGCGTCCCTGCTGCGGTGGGACATCGACGTCGTGACCCCTGCGGATGCTGCCGAGGGCACGTCCTCGATGACCACGAAGCTCGAGGGCACCGCTGTGGAGGGGTCCTTCAACACTTCCAGCAGCACGCGGACCACGATCGAGTCGGCGGAAGCGCCTGCTCCGGCGCCGCTGGTCGTCACCACGCCCGCGGACGGCTCGACGGTCGACCAGAAGCGTCCGGTGTTCTCCGGCACCGGTGACGAGGGCGCGACGATCGAGGTGCGCGACGAGGACGACACCCTGATCGGGACCACGACCGTCACCGACGGCACCTGGTCTGTCCCCGCGAACACGGACATCGCTGATGGCCCGCACGACTTCGTCGTCACGCAGAAGCCGCTGCAGGGCGAGTCGTCGACGGCGCCCGTGTCCTTCATCGTCGCGACGAACCCGCTGACGACGGAGCTGACCGCGGACGGTCGATTCCTGCCGGACTACACCAAGCCTGCCGAGATCTTCGGCGACGCGACCACCGGCGCGACCGTCATCGTGCGGGACAGTCTGAACAACGAGGTCGGCCGCACCGAGGCTGTGGACGGCAAGTACGTCATCCCGGTTCCCCCCTCGTTCGCCCGTCCGGGTGTGAACGACTTCACGGTCACGCAGACCAAGGACGGCACCACGTCCCCCGCAGAGAACGTGTCCCTGGACTACGGAACCCCGCAGCCCATCCGGATCACCAGCCCCGCGAACGGTGCGACCGTCAACAAGAACGGGCTGACCTTCACCGGTACCGGTGACGAGGATGCCCGCATCGATGTCCGTGGCAGTGTCCGCGCAATCGCGACCGGTACCGTCAAGGACGGTCGCTGGACTGCTCCGGTGACCGTGGACCTGTCGAACAACGTTTACAACCTCCGCGCGGTGCAGACCACCAAGGGTGGCCTCACCACCCAGGCGCCGATCACGATCACGATCACCGACGAGGCGCCGGTTGCTCCGCTGACCGCGACCGCCGCGTTCAACACAACGGACGAGAACCTGCCGGCCACGATGACGGGCACCGCGAACCCCGGCGCGACCGTCACGGTCAAGACCAAGGACGGCCAGCTGGTCGGCTCCACGGTCGCGATCAACGGCAGCTACACGATCACGATCCCCGCGAACAAGGCGCACTTCGGTGTCAACGAGTTCACCGTCACCCAGACTGTGAAGGGCACCGTCTCGCCCGCACTGGAGCGTTCCCTGGACTACGGCAACCCCGCAGCCCCCGTGATCACGTCCCCGGAGAACGGCGCGACCGTCACCAACGGCTCGATCCGCTTCACCGGCACCGGCGCGACCGGCGCGAAGCTCGATATGCGCGGCAACACGTCCTCCATCGGTGACACCAAGATCACCGACGGCGCGTGGACCGTGAACGTCACCCGCCAGCTCAACCCCAACCTCTACGCCCTCCACGCACTCCAGACCAGCAAGGGCGGCCTCACCCAGCGAGCCGACATCACCGTCACCGTCAAGAACGAGGCGCCGGTTGCTCCGCTGACCGCGACCGCCGCGTTCAACACAACGGACGAGAACCTGCCGGCCACGATGACGGGCACCGCGAACCCCGGCGCGACCGTCACGGTCAAGACCAAGGACGGCCAGCTGGTCGGCTCCACGGTCGCGATCAACGGCAGCTACACGATCACGATCCCCGCGAACAAGGCGCACTTCGGTGTCAACGAGTTCACCGTCACCCAGACTGTGAAGGGCACCGTCTCGCCCGCACTGGAGCGTTCCCTGGACTACGGCAACCCCGCAGCCCCCGTGATCACGTCCCCGGAGAACGGCGCGACCGTCACCAACGGCTCGATCCGCTTCACCGGCACCGGCGCGACCGGCGCGAAGCTCGATATGCGCGGCAACACGTCCTCCATCGGTGACACCAAGATCACCGACGGCGCGTGGACCGTGGACGTCACCCGCCAGCTCAACCCCAACCTCTACGCCCTCCACGCACTCCAGACCAGCAAGGGCGGCCTCACCCAGCGAGCCGACATCACCGTCACCGTCAAGAACGAGGCGCCGGTTGCTCCGCTGACCGCGACCGCCGCGTTCAACACAACGGACGAGAACCTGCCGGCCACGATGACGGGCACCGCGAACCCCGGCGCGACCGTCACGGTCAAGACCAAGGACGGCCAGCTGGTCGGCTCCACGGTCGCGATCAACGGCAGCTACACGATCACGATCCCGGCGAACAAGGCGCACTTCGGTGTCAACGAGTTCACCGTCACCCAGACTGTGAAGGGCACCGTCTCGCCCGCACTGGAGCGTTCCCTGGACTACGGCAACCCCGCAGCCCCCGTGATCACGTCCCCGGAGAACGGCGCGACCGTCACCAACGGCTCGATCCGCTTCACCGGCACCGGCGCGACCGGCGCGAAGCTCGATATGCGCGGCAACACGTCCTCCATCGGTGACACCAAGATCACCGACGGCGCGTGGACCGTGAACGTCACCCGCCAGCTCAACCCCAACCTCTACGCCCTCCACGCACTCCAGACCAGCAAGGGCGGACTGACCCAGCGAGCCGACATCACCGTTGTGGTGCGGAACGAGCAGATCACGGAGCTGACCGCGGCGGGCAAGTTCCCGGACGAGGTCGAGCAGGAGGCGTTCATCACGGGCGCGGCGCAGAACGGTGCCGACGTCATCGTGAAGGAGGGCTCCACCGTCATCGAGAGCGTCAAGGCCGTCGACAGCACCTACACCGTCCAGGTCCCCGCGACCGTCTCCGGTGAGCGCACCTTCACCGTCACCCAGACCGTCAAGGGCAAGGAGTCCGCTCCGAAGACCGTGACCCTGGACTACGGCACCCCCGCCGCGCTCACGATCACCTCTCCCCTGAACGGCGGGATCGTTCCGGGGAACCAGATCGTGTTCACCGGCACCGGTGAGCCCGACGCGAAGGTGGTCCTCAACGGCACTGTCAGCCGCCTCGGCTCCGCCACGGTGAACGACGAGGGTTCCTGGTCGATCACCGTCGACCGGACCCTGCGCCCGCAGGACTACACCCTGTTCACCAAGCAGATCACGAAGGGCAACCTCAACGGCCCCGCCGATCAGCGCACCATCACAGTGACGCAGTAACACCGACCAGCAACACCGAAGGGCGCCCCTCCACCAGGAGGGGCGCCCTTCCCACATCCCCGCGTGCACGTTCGGTCGGGGCAACGCAGAAGCCGCCGGCCTCAAGGCCGGCGGCTTCTGCAGAGGAGCGGGTCAGCGGGTGACGAAGACGTTCGCCGTGCCCTGGTCGTCGACCTTCGGCTTGTTGTCCGAGGTGACGCGGTTGCCGTCGGTCTCGACGCGCACCGAACCGACGGTCTTCGCAGAGACGTCGTTGATCGAACCCGAGACGACCAGCTTCTCGACGTTGCCGAGGTGCACCACGGCGTTGCCCGCCGTGATCTCCACCGACGCGCAGTCGCCGAGGGTGACGTCCTTGTTCGCCTGGTCGATGACGGCCTTGCCGTCCGTGCACTCGGCCTTCGTCTTCTCGATGTCGGCGGGCGGGTTGCTGAACTGCTCGCTGTCCGCCTTCGCCTTCGTGCTCGCACTCGCGCTCGGCTTGGCCGTTGTCTTGTCGGCGCCGTCCCCGGAGCAGGCAGTCAGTGCGCCGAGGACGCCGACGACGGCGAGCCCGGTGACGAGCAAGCGGCGGATCGGGGGGATGGGGGTCGTCATCATGACGGTTCCGTTCTCGTGGTGTGGGCGGTTGCGGGCACTCCGTCGAGCCCATGACATTCGTATGTCACGTTCTATACAATACGCGATATGCTGCATGTGTGACAAGCAACCCGCGGCCCGTGGTGGCCTTCCTCAGCCACAGTGCGGCTCGCTCAGGCGCCGAGCTCTTCGTCGCCCGCGTGACGGCCGCGAGCATCCGGATCGAACCGGTCGTCGTCCTCGGAGAGCACGGTCCACTCGAACAGGTACTGGCGAGCGCGGGGGTCCGGTACGAGGTGGTCGCGCTGGACGCCGCTGTCCGCCACCACGGCGTCGATGCCTCGAGCGGGCTGCTCACGAAGGCCGCGTCGACCATGCGCACGACCCGCGAACTCGTCCGCACCCTGCAGCGTTCGGGCGTCGACGTCATCACGACGCATTCCGCGAAGGCGCACGTCTACGGCGGCATCGCCGGACGACTCGCGGGGATCCCGGTCGTCGCCCATGCGCACGACGTCGTCGGCAGCACGGGGTCATCGCGAGCCAACACAGCGCTGCTCCGCACAGCCCTCGCGCTGCTCCCCCGCACCGTGATCGCGAACTCACGGACCACCGCGCGGTCACTCGGACGTCCGAGGCGGCAAGTGACCGTCATCGGTTGCCCGACAGCGGTGCCGGACGCCGTCCCACCACGGGCCGACACGGAGCCCACGATCGGCATGGTCGGGCGCCTGACCCCGTGGAAGGGGCAGGACGTCGTGCTCCGCGCGTTCGCCGCTGCTCGGGCAGCCGGCCTCGCACCCTCGACCCGCCTGCGGCTCGTCGGTGCGGCCCACTTCGGGGCTGACGAGGCGTTCGAGCGTGTGCTCCGCGGGCTCGCCACTGAGCTCGGCATCGCCGACATGGTGGACTTCCGCGGCCACCAGAGCGACGTGGTCGCCGAGATCGCCGCGTGCGACGTCGTCGTCCACGCCAGCACCCGCCCGGAACCGTTCGGCCAGGTCGTCATCGAGGCGATGGCACTCGGTCGACCCGTGATCGCCGCCGACGCGGGCGGCCCCGCCGAGGTCGTCACGGACGGCCACGACGGCCTGCTCGTCCCGCCCGGCGACGTCGAGGCGCTCGCGTCCGCCTTGGTGCGGCTGACGGCCGACCGGGAGGCCCGTGCCCGGCTCGCGGAGAACGGCCGTCAGACCGTCACGCGGTTCGCACTGCCCCATGTGGTCGCCCAGATCGAGGACGTCCTGCTCGCCGCCGCGCAATGACGCACGGCGACGGCACTGGACGTTCGTGCGTCGCCCCGTCAGCCGATCTGCGGAACCCGTGCCGGGCCTCCTGGCCGCTGCGCCGTCACACGCGCGACGCGCTGCGGATACCCGTCCACGCGGCGATCTCGCGCTGGAAGCGCGCCGTCGAGAAGGCCTCGGAGCGCCGTCGGCACGCGGAAGGGTCGAGCCCGGCCGCCGCGTCGACGGCCCATCGCAGGCTGGCGTCCGCGAAGTCGTCGAGCACGATGCCACTGCGGCCGGGCTCGACGGAGTCGCACGCGCCACCTGCGGCGTTCACGACGACCGGGGTGCCGACCGCCATGGCCTCGACGGGCATGATCCCGAAGTCCTCGACCGGCGGGAAGACGTAGACGGCGGCGCGCTGCAGCAGGGCGGCGAGGAGTGCGTCCGACGGACGGACGACGAACCGGACATCCGCACCGGACGACTGCGCGAGGTCCTGCAGTCGCTCGAGGTCGGGCCCGTCGCCCGCGAGCACCACCGGACGCCCCGACGCGCGACCAGCCTCGATGACGAGGTCGAGCCGCTTGTAGGGCACGAACCGCGAAGCGCCGAGCACGAAGCCCACCGGCAGGGTTTCGAGCACGGCCCGATCACAGTCGCCCAGCACGTCCGACCAGTCGTCGACGGCGGTGAGTCGTTCGACACCGACCGGCGGGTGGATGACCACCGAGTCGACGCCCCAGCTGTCGCGGATGCGCTGCTGCACGAACCGGCTGTTCGCAGCGACGTTGCGCAGACCGCGAGCGCGACCGCGGTCGACCGCCCGGAGGATCGGCCCTGCGATGCTCGCGGCGGCCGACGCGCCACGAGCGTCCAGCTCCGGGTTCCAGAGGTACCGGGCCGGGGTGTGGACGTAGGTGAACTGCTGCGCCGGGTCGACGCCAGGGACGCGGGCCTGGTGCGCGAACAGGTGCGAGCTGACGAGGGCCCAGTCGTACTCGTCCAGGTGCCGGAGGCCGTGTGACCAGAGTGCCGGCAGGAACGGGACGGCCAGCGCTTTCCGACCCCGGAGCGCCGTCCCTGCGATCGCGCTCTCGATCACCCGGCGGCCGACGTATCGGTCCGGGGCGTCGTTCCAGAGCCCGAAGAGGTCGGCGTCGGGGTACTCGTCCGCCATCGCGTCGAGGACCCGCTCGGCGCCACCGACGGCCTCGATCCACTCATGCACCAACAGTCCGCGCATGGTCCGCTCCTTCCGTTGCTCGCTCGGCACAGGCGACGAGGACGGCGATCGCTTCGTTCGCCAGCTCGCACATGCGCTCGTGGTCGGCCGCGTCGCCACGGACCGGATCGGTGATGTCGTCGTCTGCGGGCTCGGCCGGGGCGGTGGCGAGCCGCGATCGCGCGACGAGGCGCGGGAAGTCGTCCCAGAAGCCCGGGTGGACCTCGTTCTGCACCAGCAGGGGGCGAGCGAGGCGAGCGAACTCGCGGAGGGTGAACGTGCGTCGGAGCAACGCCGGCGCGAGGTCGAGGACGGCGGCGCGGTGCTCGCGCTCGAGGGTGAGCACGAGCGCGTGGTCGGTGAGCACGGCTGCGGTCAGCGGTGTCGCGGCGAAGCCCTCGGGATCGCCACCCCCGCACCGAACGGCATCTGCGGAGCGCGGGAACATCGTGCTGTCGGCCACCGCGGCGGTGCCGGCACTCGACACGCTGAACCGGCCAGGTGCGACGGCATCGAGGCGTGCCCGCAGCACACGTTCGACGTACGGGGAACGGCAGACGTTCCCCTCGCAGACGATGAGGATGGCGGTCACGGTCGGACTCCTGACGAGACGAGGGCGGGTGTGGTCGTGGTCGGAGCGCCCGGTGGGATCCGGATGGGCACGGGGGCCGAGTGCTCCCGGTGCCTGGTCCAGGTCGGCACGGCGCAGGCCGCGACCAGTACCCAGAGGATCGGCGTCGAGAAGTCCGGCGTGCCGACGAACTTGGCGACCACCAGGGCCCCGAGTGCGACAGCGGGCGCGACCGTGGCCGGGGTGCGGATCGCGGTGACGAGCACCCCGGACACCATCACGGCGAAGGCCGCTGCTCCGGGGATGCCGACCGTGGAGAGGAGCGACATGCCGAACGACGACGGGCGGTTGCTGCCGAGCCCCGCCCCCATCCCGAGCGTGTCGGACAGGACGCCCCAGCTGAACGCGTCCGCGCCGGTCCGGGAGTCGTAGGACTTGCTGTCCACCTTCTCGGCCACGAGCTCCTGGATCGGAGCCAGCAGGTGGTCACCGGCGACGAGGGCCACGACGGCGGCCGTGAGCGTGCCGATCACGAGCCACGGGGTACCGACACCGCCCCGGAGGACGTACCGGACGGCGAGCACGACGACGCCGAGGCCGATGACCACGGCGGACGCGACCACGGCGGTCCCCGACGATGCCTGCAGGAGGTTGGAGCACGCCAGGGCGCACGCGACGGACCACAGGAAGCGCGACCGGCCCCGGGCACGGAGCGCCGCCACGACGAAGAACGCGGCCGCGGGCAGCGAGAACGCCGCGAGCTCGCTGGGCTCGCTGAACACACCGCGCAGTCGGTCGTCCGGCGTGGTCCAGGCGTAGGCGACGTTCGGCAGCGTGTCGAAGACCGGCGCGAGGACGTCTGCGCGCACCGCGAGCAGGAGTCCGCGGACGGTCGTCAGGACCGTGCCCACGGTCAGCGCGACCCCGGCCGCGACGACGGCACCGCGGACCCGCACGAGGTAGAGCGCTGCGCACGCCGCCAGCAGCAGGTACCCGAGCTGCGCGCCGTTGCTGACCGAGTACGCGAGCACTCCGGGATCCGCCACCTGACGGTCGACCCCACCGCGGGCGACGAGCACACGGGTGCCGGCGAAGAGCCACGGTGCGAGTGCTGTGACGATCGTGGCCCAGGCGACGAAGACCGCGAACGCGTTCGCGCTCCAGTGCGCGGTCCCGAGGCGCGGAGTGCTGAGCAGCGCGACGGCCGACGCCGCGGCGGCCACGGTGAAGAGCGGAACGCCGTTGCCGCCGACGACGACACCCGCTGAGTACGGCAGCCCTGCCGCCACACCGATGACGACCGGCAGCCACTCCCGGCGGATCGACAGGGCGACACCGAGCGCTGCGACGAGCGCGGTCCCGAGCACGGTCATGAAGCGCCTTTCACATCGCAGTTGTTTTGATATTTCAGATTGAGTACGATCGAGTATCACACATCGGGCAGCACGAAGGAAAGGTCCTGGATGACGCTCGCGCAGTTCATCGACGTGCTCCGGCACCGCTGGCTCTCGATCGCGGCCGTGCTGGTGCTGGCCACCGGGGTCGCCGCTGCCGGGTCCGCCGTCCAACCCCCGCAGTACCGCGCGACGAGCGAGGTGTTCGTGTCCGTCGCCGGCGGCGCCTCGGTCGCCGACCTCAGCCAGGGCAACACCTTCTCGGCGGCGCGGGTCAAGTCGTACGAGGCGCTGGCCGTCACTCCGCAGGTCCTCGGGCAGGCGGCGAAACAGCTCGGACTCCCCCCGGGCTCCGGGCTGGGCCGGGTGGTCACGGCCGAGTCGAAGCGTGACACCGTGCTCATCTCGATCAGCGCGACCGACTCGTCCCCGACGCAGGCCGCGGCGATCGCCAACGCCGTGACCGACCAGCTCGTGAAGGTCGTCGACCGGGTCGAGCGGTCCGCGTCGTCGGCGAGCGATCTCGTGCACCTCAGCGTCTTCCAGCGCGCGACCGCACCGAGCGCGCCGTTCGCACCGCGGCTCGCGGTGAACCTCGCCATCGGCGTCCTCGCCGGACTCGCGCTCGGCGTCGCACAGGCCGTGCTGCGTGAAGTCCTCGACACCCGGCTCCGCTCGTTCGAGGCGCTCCGACGACTCACCGACGCGAGCGTCCTCGGCGAGTTCGCGGTGGACGAGACGATCGCGAAGCAGCCGCTCGTCTCCGTGGACAACCGCTACAGCACGCGTGCAGAGGCGTTCCGGCAGCTCCGGACGCACCTGACGTACACGAACCTCGACGGCGACGCGCAGAGCATCGTCGTCACGAGCTCGACCCCGGGTGAGGGCAAGTCGTCAACGGCCGTCAACCTGGCGCTCATGCTCGCGCAGAACGGCTCGAAGGTGATCCTCGTCGACGCCGACCTCCGACGCCCGACCACCGGGATCTACCTGGGGATCGAGAGTCGGGTCGGGCTCTCCACGGTGCTGACGCGTCAAGTCGATCTGGACGACGCCATCCAAGAAGTCGGGTCCGACAACCCGCTGCACGTCCTCGCCGCAGGCCGCGTCCCGCCGAACCCCAGCGAGCTCCTCAGCTCGAGCCGGATGGTCGCCCTCGTCCGCGACCTCGAGTCCCGCTACGAGTACGTGATCGTCGACGCGCCGCCGATGCTCCCGGTGACCGACCCGGCCGTGCTCGGTGCGATCTGCTCCGGCGTGCTGCTCGTGGTGAGCGTGAACGGCCAGACGAAGCGTGCCGACTTCACCGCGGCCGAGCGGACGGTGCAGCAGGTCGGCGCCCGGCTGCTCGGCCTCGTCGTCAACCGGCTCCCGGTGCAGCGGCGGGCGAAGACCTACTACAACTACGAGCCGTCCGCGCCGGTGAGCGAGAGCCCCCGCCGCGCTTCCCGAGCCCGCCTCTCCTCGAAGGACCCACTGTGACCCGATCCGACCGCCGTTCGCTCGTCTACCTGGGCTGGCAGGGGAACGCGAACTTCGGCGACGACCTGCTGCACGAGACCTGGCGCGCAGCCCTCGACGACCCGCTCGAGGTCGAGGCCCCGTTGAACACCCGCGACTACCTCCGCGGGGCGGCGCGCTTCGGTCGCGATCGGCTGCGGATGCTCCGGTCCGAGCGCGTGGTCCTGATCGGCGGCGGTACCACCGTCGGGTTCGCGGCCTGGGCGCACCACGCGCGACGTGCGGTCCGGAACTACGGCGCGGCAGGGATCATCGGCGTCGGTCTCGGGACCGCAGCGAGCTCGGACGCACACTCGCTCGGCGGCCACCGCCAGCACTGGGACGCCTGGCGCGACCTGGACTGCCTGCGCATCGCCGGCGTCCGCGGCCCGATCACCGAGGACCAGGTCACGACGCACCTCGGTCCGGTCTCGGTCAGCGGCGATCCGGCGCTCCTCTACCCGCTCGTCCGGCCGGTGCAGCCCGCCGGCGCCCCCGGCGAGCGCCGGATCGGCGTGAGCCTCGGGTCGGACCCGACCTCGCGGTTCGACCTCGAGACCGTGGCCGCCGCGGTGGACGCGCACGCGCGTGCCACCGGAGCCGACCAGGTGGTGGTGTTCGCCCTGTCCCTCCCCGACCGGGCAGTCGCACGAACGCTGTCCGAGCGACTCCGGACCCCGTCGGTCGTCCACGAGTACACCGACGTCGCCGAGACGATGTCGGTGATCGCGGGCTGCGACCTCGTCGTCTCCGAGCGTCTGCACGGTGCCGTCGCTGCGGTCGCGCTCGACGTCCCCACCGTGCCGCTGTCGTACGCCTCGAAGTGCGACGACTTCTGGGCCAGCCTGACCGGCCACCCGGCACCGATCACCGTGGGGCACACCGCGGACGACCTGGCGCTCGCCATGCACGACGCGGACAGGGCCCTGGCGGAAGCCCGCGGAGCCGTGTCCGCACAGCAGGAACGGCTCGAGGGCGTCCGGCGCGAGCTGCTGGCCTGGAAGCGTGGTCTGCGTTCCACCGCTGATCTGCTGTTCCCGGACGGGGTGCCGGCATGACCCTCGCAACGGAGAAAGCCCACCGGTTCCACCTGGTCATCTCGACGATCCGCCCACCCGAGCACATCGAACGGTGCCTCGAGTCCATCCGCCGCGCGAGCGTGCCCGTCTTCGTGACGGTCGTGGAACAGCGCCCCGAACCGGATGCGCTCCCGTTCCTGCAGGACCTCGTCGACGCCGGCCACGCCGAACACGTCCACGAGCCGGTGGTCCGCGGTGTGAGTCGCGGGCGCAACCGAGGGCTCGCGGTGCTGCGGGGGGACATCGTCGCGTTCCCCGACGACGACTGCTGGTTCGACGACGGCGTGCTCGAGCTGCTCTCCGAGCGCTTCGACGAGCAACACCTCGACGGCGCTGCGATCCCCTGCCGTGCCGCCGACGACAGCGGCACCATGCTCCGCTGGCAGCGCCGTCCGAGCAGGGTGACGAGCTGGCGTGTCCCGCGGACGATCGTCGCGGCTGGCATCTTCCTGCGACGGGAGCTGATCGAGCAGAACGGGGTGTTCGACGTCGCGCTCGGCACCGGTTCGGCAACCCCGTTCGGCTCCGGGGAGGAGAACGATCTCGTCATCCGGGCACTCCGGAACGGCGCACGGATCCACTACATGCCGGACACGACGGTCCGCCACGGCGACTTCCGCCTCGACGGCATGACGGACGAGACCCTGGCGAAGGTCCTGCGGTACAACCGTGGTTTCGGGCGGGTCCTCCGGAAGCACGGGCTCCGCGGACAGGCCGCGTACTGGATCGCACGGTCGGTGGCTGCCGTGTTCGTGGCCCGGGTGCGACGAGACCGCGATGGTCTGCGGTTCCAGCGGGCACAGCTCCGTGGGCGATGGCAAGGCTGGCACGGACTCGACGACCACGGCGTCCGGCACCCGTTCGACCCGACCACGACTCCGCGCGTCGCCTGACCCGACGTGCGGGACGACAGCCCCGCCGGAGTCCCGGCGGGGCTGTTCGGGGTTACTCGTCCCAGACGACGAAGCGCGGGATCCACTTGGCGGACATGTCGAGCTTGCCGCCGGACCCGGTGATCGGCCGCTCCGATCCGGTGGGCTCCACGAGCCGCCCGGTCCCCCGGAGCGAGACCCGGACGGACGTCGACCCGGACTGCGACGACGACTGCCAGACGATACGGGTGTGGTGCTTGCCGTCGGGCGAGGTGAACCGCATGTGCCGCACGGCACCGGACCGGTGCTCCGCCACGAACCGCTTGCCGGCCAGGACGCGTTGCGTGGTCGCCCAACCGGCGGCCGAGGTCTTCGGTTCGTACCCACTGGCCGGGGTGCCGGTCAGCCCGAAGGTCCGGGCGAGGCCGTTCGGGTCGGCGAGTGTGGGTTCGGCCATCTCGAACAGGTACAGCCGTTCGACGCCGTACCGCGCTGCGATGCCGTAGGTGCGCAGGATGTACGCGGTCTGGTCCTCGGGTTGGACCCACCCGGCACCACCGAACCGCGTCGGCCACCCGACCTCGGTGATCCAGATGGGCAGCGGCGTCCCGTCGGCGCGCGGGTGCAGGTCGGCCGTCTTCCGGAGCCACGCGAGTGCGTCCTCGATGCACGGACTGGTCTCGGCGCACGCCTCTGGCGCCCACGGGTTGCTGTACGGGTGCACGCTGACGGCGTCGACGTGGTCGGCCCCGCCGGCGGTGAACCAGTCGGCGAGCCAAGCACGCTCCTTCGCGGACACCGAGTTCTGGGTCGGTCCGACGATCGTGGCCGTGGGGTCGGCGTCCCGGATGACCGCTGCCGTGACGCTCGCGAGCGCGATGTACGCCGCCGGGGTGTCCGGGAGGGCTCCGTGGTTGTTCGTCCACTCGTTCCAGACCTCGTACGACAGGTCGGCGTCGGGGTGCCGCGCCCGCATGTGCGTGACGGTCTCGCGGACGTAGCGCTTCCATGCCGCGGCTTGGGCCGGCTTGGCCATGTCCGGCGGCACCATCGCCCCGCCGGTGTACGCGACGTGGCCGTAGTCGAGGACGAACAGCGGGCGGACGCCGCGATCGCGCACGATCGGGTCGATCCGGGCGTCGACGGCGGCGAAGTCGAAGGTCCCGGCGACCTTCTCGACGGCGCTCCACTGCAGGTCCTGCCGGTAGGTGCCGGCGCCGAGGGCATCGAGCGTGGGGAGCGCGCCCGACACCGGGTTGACGCCCAGGCCGAAGTACGGGTCCTGGGCCGCGGGACCGGCGAGGGTCCGGAGGAAGCGGTACGACGCGGTGGCGCCGCCCGGAGCGTTGACGGTGAGCCGGTAGGTGCCCGAGGGGAGGTCGCGCGCGGGATGCACCTCGACCGACTGGACGGCTGAGCGCCCGGAGCCCGACTCGACGATGGTCCCCGTGGTGTCGTTGATCTTCCAGGAGACGTCGGCGGCACGTTCGACACCTCCGATCGCGAAGCGGGGCTGTTGGTCCGGACCGAAGAGACCGCTGCCGCCGACCGGGCGGATCGTCGGGATGGCCGTCGGAGCCGCGGCGCGGGCGGCGCGGGGCTCCGTCGGATCCGAGAGGACGGCGACGAGCGCGACCCCGGCGATCGCGGCGGCTGCGAAGCCGCGGTGACGACGGGACACGCGAGCTCGCGCGGTGGTACCAGGGGGAGGTGCGGTGAGGTGCATCCGGCCAGCCTGCGACAGGTCCGGGCGTTCGGAGTAATCCTCGGTATTCATGGCAGATGCGAGGCCTACGAGCTATGCTCATGTGGAATACAACATGTGGACAACTGGCCTCCGAGACGGCGTTGGCCACAGTGTGGGGTCATGGCCACCCCGCGACCGACGTTCACCGGCGTCCAGGTGCTGCGGTTCGTCGCCGCGCTCCTGGTCGTCTGCTCCCACGTGCCGACCTACCTGCACGCGCGACTCGACACACCCCTGGCGGATGTGCCGACCGGGCAGATCGGCGTCACGGTGTTCTTCGCGATCAGCGGGTTTGTGGCCGTCGTGGTCACGCGACGCACTCCGCAGCCGACCGCGTGGGGCTTCCTGCGCCGTCGCCTGGTCAGGATCCTCCCGCTCGCGTGGGCCGTGATGACGGTGAAGCTGCTCATGATGGTGGTCGCTCCGGCGACCCTCGAGCGCACGTCGTCGTCCCCGACGTACATCGCGCTGTCGTACCTGTTCCTGCCGGGCCGCGGTCCGGACGCGGTCGTCGAGCCGTTCTACACGGTCACCTGGACGCTCTCGTTCGAACTGCTCTTCTACCTGGTCGTGACGATCGCCCTCGCCGCCCGCACCGACCCGTTCCGACTCGCCGTCGTCGTGTTCACCGGCCTGGCGGTCGCCTCGGCGTTCCGCGGGCCCGAGGGATGGCCGACGTGGCAGTTCCACGCCAACCGGTTCGTCCTCTGCTTCCTGGTCGGGATGGCCGTCGGGACCTGGGCGCTCGACCGGACCACCCGAGCGCTCCTGGTCCGGCTCGCAGCGATCATCGCGCTCTGGCTGGCCGTCGGCGCGGTGGCGGGGGCATCGCTCCCGGGCCTCGCACTGCTGCCGCTCGCCACGGTGGTCCTGCTGGTGACGGTGGCGAGCGAGCCCCTGCTGGGCCCTCGGGTCGGCCCGGTCGGACGCACGCTCGGTGACGCCTCGTACGCGCTCTACCTGACGCACCCCATCGTCGCTCCGGCCACGGTCGCCGTCGTCGCTGCGGGCGTCTCGGGCGCGGCAGCGCCGGTGGTCGCCACCATCGGAGCACT
This sequence comes from Curtobacterium sp. ABR8, assembly GCF_057812125.1. Classification (NCBI taxonomy): domain Bacteria; kingdom Bacillati; phylum Actinomycetota; class Actinomycetes; order Micrococcales; family Microbacteriaceae; genus Curtobacterium; species Curtobacterium sp. ABR8. The sequence continues at coordinate 564,815 of NZ_CM173818.1, read as the reverse complement.
GGTCGCAGCGGTTGCAGCCTCGGTCGTGGTGTGGTGGACGATCGACCGCCCCGCCACCCGACTGCTGCAGCGCGGGCCCGCCGATCGGCGAGCCCGTGGGCGTCGGGTGTCCGCCGGGTAGTGTCGACCCGTGCGATGGAGTCGAGTGAACTGGCCGTCCGTGGGCTACGTCTCCCTCGAGGACTTCGACGGACAGCGGGAACACGTCGCCCGCGTGCTCGAGGACGCTCCCCCGGCCGTCGCCGCGCTCCTGACCGTCAAGTGGACCGACTCCCGCATCGCGCGCTGGGACGTCGAGCACCCGGACCTCGAGCACCCGGACGACGACGATGACGACGACACCGCGACGACCGTCGACCTGCCGGGCCACGGCGTTCCCGACCCCGTGGTCGTGCACACCGAGGTGATCGTCCGCAACGACGAGGTGCTCGACACACCCGACGGCCTGTGGCGTCGGTGGAACCACGCCAGGGTCACTCTCCGCCTTCGTGACGCGGTCGTCGATCCCCCGGGAACCGACCCCGCGGCGCTGCTCGCCGGGGACGCCCACGTGGTGCGCGGCGAGTTGGAGTACCTGCACGAGCTCGACCAGTGGGAGCTCCGTCTGCTCGTCTCCCCCGTCGGCGAGGTGGCGATCCGCTTCCGTGGCGTCCGGGTCGCGATCCGGAGCGTCCCCGAGTCCGTCTACACGGAGCTCGACGCGCGGCCGGCCCGTGGGTGGCACGGCCCGGTGCCCGACGGCTGGGTCGAGTACGCCACCGAGGTGGTGCGTGCCGCCGCGTACGGCGACCTGGGCGGGCTGCACCTGGCCGACGACGCGAGCGACGTCGACGACGTCGACCCGCGCTGGGGGTTCGCCCCGCTGCACGCCGCCGCGTGGTTCGACCGGCCCGAGATGCTCGAGGAGCTCCTCCACCGCGGTGCGTCGCTGCAGCTCACGGACGCCGAGGGGCGGACGCCGCTGACGCTGGCGATCGACCGCGACGCACGTCGGGCGATCGACGTGCTCGTCGCTGCGGGTGCCGACCTGGAGGCGCGGGACACCGACGGCAACCCGCCGATCGTCCGCGCCGCCTGGGGTGGCCACGCCGCGATCGTGCGGTCGCTCGCCGCCGCGGGCGCGGACACCAGGGCGCTCGGCTCACGGGGCGCGACCCTGCTGATCGCCGCGGTCGACTCCGGCGACCTGGACACCGTGCGGTCGGTGCTCGCACTCGACGTCGACGTGAACGCCGAGGACGACGAGGGCTCGACCGCCACCGCGCGCGCAGAACTGCTCCGCGACCGTGCGGTCGCGGAGCAGTTGGCGCACTACTACTCGGGCAGCTGATCGAGCGCGCGGGCTACTCCGCCGTCTCGAGGGCGTTCGCCTGTGCGACCTTCCCGTACCAGCGAGCCGAGTCCTTCGGTGTGCGCTCGAACGTCTCCGGGTCCCACGACACCAGGCCGAAGGTCGGTCGGAAGCCGGACGCCCACTCGTAGTTGTCGAGGAGCGACCAGTGCTGGTAGCCGAGGACCTCGATGCCGTCCTCGATGCAGCGGTGGATGCCCTCGAGGGCGCCCTGCGTGTACGCCTGCCGACGGGTGTCGTCGGCGGTGGCGATACCGTTCTCGGTGATCATCAGCGGGACGCCGCCGGAGAGCTCCCACGCGCTGCGCAGCCCGTCGGCTGAGGCCTCGGGGTAGAACTCCCAGCCGGTCAGGGTCGTCTCGACGTCGTCCGCCACGGGCAACGGACCGGAAGCGCCGATGAAGGTCCGGGTGTACGCCTGCACGCCGAGGAAGTCGTCGCCGGCAGCGTTCTCGAGGTACCAGTCGTCGCGCGGGTACCCGTACTCGCGGAGCATCGCGTCCGCGCCGGGCTCGCCGGTCGACGTGAAGGCCTGGGTCGCGACGGTCCACCCGGACTGGAGGCCCGACACCTGTCCCAGCACCTCGCGCGACCGCTTGTGGCTGGCCAGCAGGGCGTCGGCGACGCCGAGGTCCGGGTTCGGCAGGCCGTAGGCAACGAGGTTCGACGCGTCCTCGCCGCCGGCGAGCATCGCCGCGATGTTCGGCTCGTTGATCGTGCAGACGTACCGGACGCCGTCGGACACCACGGGGAGCGCCGCTTCCGTGTACCGGGCGAACAGGTCGGCGGCGTCAGGGGCGCGCCAGAAGCCGTCGCGCTCGAACCAGCGGGGCACCGTGAAGTGCATGAGCGTGACGATCGGCTCGATGCCGAACTCGTGGCAAGCGTCGACCATGCGGCGGTAGTGGTCGATCTCGGCACGGCTGACGAACCCGCGCTCCGGCTCGATGCGCGCCCACTCGATGCTGAAGCGGTACGAGTTCAGGCCGAGCTCGGCGGCGATCCGGATGTCGTCGCGGTAGCGGTGGTAGCTGTCCGCGGCGTCGCCGGAGGGTTCGACGATGGTGGTGTCCGGCTCGTGCTCGTGCACCCACCAGTTCGAGTTGATGTTGTTGCCCTCGATCTGGTGCGCGGCGGTGGCGGCGCCCCAGAGGAAGCCCTTCGGGAAGTCGAGCGTGGTGATGACGGGGTCCTTTCAGTGGGCGTTCGTGTCAGTGCTTGCTCATGAACGTGTCGAAGACGGCGACCGTCCCGAGCGGGTTCTCGACCTGGGGGCCGTGGTAGCTCTCGGCGATGACGGCGTACTCGGCGGCGAGCCGGTCCGCCATGTCCGCCTGCCACGGGATCGGCCATGCGCCGTCCCAGACGCCGTGCGCGACGAGGACCGGCAGCCCGGTCGCACGCAGAGCATCGGTGGTGTCGGCGCGGTCCTCGAGGATCGCCGCACCGGCGAGCACGCTGAGCACGCTCGTGTGGTCGAAGCGTTCGCGGACCATCCGGACGTCGTCGGGCAGCTCCGCGTCGGGACGGCCGGCCCAGAGCGGGTTCTGCGCGTCGAACAGCGCGCGGTTGGAGCACGTGTCGGCGACGATGGTCTTCTCGGCGGCCTTCCGGTGCTGCCAGCCGTGCGGGCCGGAGCAGAACATCGTCACGTCGCGGAACGACGTCGGGGACGCGATCGCCGCGGCGCGGACGATCACGCCGCCGAGCGAGTGGCCGATGAGGTGGACCGGGGCCCCGTCGTCGAGCAGACCGGCGACGCGGACGACGTCCGCGGCCTCGTGCTCGAGCGAGTAGGCCGTGCGGTCGTCCGGTGCCGCTGAGTCCGCCTGTCCGCGGCGACTGATCGCCACCGCCGACCACCCGGCGTCGCGGAGGATCGGCAGGAACGTCCGCCAGTCCTCCTTCGAGCCGGTGTATCCCGGGACGATGAGGACCGTGCCCTTCGAGGGGCCGGACGGCACGATCCGGTACGCGGTGAGCCGCCCGACCGGCAGGTCGATCCCGACGACGTCCACGCCGTCCGGCGTCGGCAGGTGGCCGAACGCCGGCACCGCCGGGAAGTCGTGGAGCGTGGTCACAGCCGCCCCTCCGCCAGCGTGCGACGGGGGTTCGGCACGGCGTCGAGGAGGGCGATCGTGTACGGGTCCTGCGGGTTCTGCAGCACCTCGGCCGTGTGCCCGCGCTCGACCACGGCACCCTCGTGGAGCACCATGATGTCGTCGGTGATGAGCCGCGCGCTGAGCAGGTCGTGCGTGATGTAGAGGAGCGAGACGCCCCACTGCTCGCGCAGGTCCTCGAGCAGGGCGAGCACGCCGGCGCGCAGGGTCACGTCGAGCATCGAGACCGGCTCGTCGGCGATGATCACCTGCGGGTCGGACGCGAGTGCCCTGGCGATGACGACGCGCTGCCGCTGTCCGCCGGAGAGCTGGTGCGGGAGCTTCTGCGCGAACTGCTCGACCGGGGTCAGCCCCACGGTCTCGAGGAGCTCGAGCACGCGGTGCCGCGCGTCCTTGCCCTTCAGGTCCGTGTAGTTCGCGATCGGGCGCGACAGCGTGTACTCCACGGTGTGCAGTGGGTTGAGCGCCGCGTACGGGTCCTGGAAGACCATCTGCACCTCGGACCGGAGGTCGCGCAGACCGCGCTTGCCCAGCCGCGCGACGTCGAGGTCGCCGAACCGGACGGTACCGGTCGTCGGCTTCTCGACCCCGGTCAGCAGCTTCGCGATCGTCGACTTGCCCGATCCGGACTGGCCGACCAGGGCGAGCGACTGCCCCGGTTCGAGCGTGAACGACACGTCGCGCACCGCCTGCACGGGCTGCTCGCCGCGGCGCGGAGCCGGGTACGTCTTCACGATGTTCGAGACGACGATCGGGTTCTTCGCCGCCGAGCGCTCACGCGAGCCGACGGTGCTGAACGACGACGTCGCCTCCTGCCGCTTCTCGCCCGACGTCGCACGCTGCGACCGGTCCGGGAACCCGGGCAGGGACACGACCTCGGCCCGCGGGTCGGCGTAGTGCGACAACAGCATCTGCGTGTACGCGTCCTGCGGGTTTCGCAGGAGCTCCCTCGAGCCGCCGTCCTCGACGATGCGGCCCTCGTGCATCACGAGCACGCGCTCGGTGGCCTCGAGCACGATGCCGAGGTCGTGGCTGATCAGGATGGCCGTGAAGCCCTCGGACTGCTGCAGCTCGATGATCGTGTCCATGACGGCGTGCTGCACGAGCACGTCGAGCGCCGTGGTCGGCTCGTCGAACACCATGAGCTGCGGTTCGAGCGACAACGCCAGGGCGATCGAGACGCGCTGCCGCATGCCGCCGGAGAGCTCCCCCGGGAACCGGGCGAGCATCGACGTCGGCAGCTTCACCTTCTCGATGAGCTCCTTCATCCGGGCGTCCCAGCGGTCGCGCGACACGTGGCCGTGCGCCTTGAAGATGTCGATGAAGTGGTTCCGGACGGTGCGCACCGGGTTCAGTGCGTTCATGCCGGACTGCAGCACCATGGCGAAACCGCCCTGGCGCTGCTGGCGGAGCGCTTCCTCGTCGAGGTCGCGGATGTCGTAGCCGTTGAAGACGATGCTGCCGCCGTTCGTGCGCGCCGGCGGCTTCTGCAGCCGTGTCAGCGCGTAGCCGAGCGTCGACTTGCCCGAACCGGACTCGCCGACCAGGCCGACGAACTCGCCCTTCCGAAGCTGGAACGACACGTGGTCGACCGCCTGGACGGCCGTCTGGCCGGCCGACTCGTAGACGACCGACAGGTCGCGGACGTCGAGCAGGACGTCCGCAGCCTGCGGGGCGGACCCGGGACGGGCCTCCAGGGTGGATTCAGGCATTCTTGGCTCCCTTGGGACGACGCGCGCCCTCGCGCAGCCGCGGGTTGGAGACGGCGTCGACGCCGAAGTTGATCAGGGTGAGGCTCATCGCGAGCAGCGCGATGCAGAGGCCGGGGGCGAAGAGCAGGATCCACTGGCCGGTGAGCAGTGCGTTGGAGTTCTGCGCCCAGTAGAGGATCGTGCCCCAGCTGACGATCGACGAGTCGCCGAGCCCGAGGAACTCGAGGCCGGCCTCGGCCAGGATCGCGCTCGTGGCCGCCCCGAAGAACGAGCCGACGATGAGCGAGGTCATGTTCGGCAGGATCTCGCGGAACACGATGCGGGTCGCGCCGTCACCGGAGAACTGCGCCGCCGTCACGAAGTCGCGGCCACGCAGGGACTGCGTCTGGCTCCGCAGGACGCGAGCGCCCCAGGCCCAGCCGGTGACGACGATCACCGCGATGATGACGGCGATCCCGCCGTTCTGCAGGTAGGCGGCGATGACGATCATCAGGGGCAGGCCCGGGATGACCAGGAACAGGTTCACGATGAACCCGATGACCTCGCCGATCCACCCGCGGACGTAGCCCCAGCTGAGGCCGATCGCGACGGCGACGAGCGTGGACAGGATGCCCGCGACCGCGCCGACCATCACGGAGATCCGTGCGCCGTAGATGATCTGGGACAGGACGTCCTCGCCGGCGGCGGTGGTGCCCATCCAGTGGTCGGCGGTCGCGTCGGCGGAGCGGGCGAACCCGTTCTGGCTGGCGCCGTACGGGGCCAGGAGCGGCGCGAAGATCGCGACCAGCACGAACACCCCGAGGATGATGATGCCGATCCGGGCCTTCGAGTTCGACCAGACGACGCCGAACTGGCGGGCGGCTGCACGGAGCTTGCTCGGGGCGTGCTGTTCTTCTTCTTGCGTGCGGACTGCGACTGTGGCGTCCGGAGTGGTGGTGTTGGTCATCGACGCGTCCTCGGGTCCAGGACGCCGTACATGACGTCCACGATGAAGTTGGCGATGAGCACCGACACGGTGATCATCAGGAAGAGGGCCTGCATGAGCGGGTAGTCCTGGCCGATGACGGCGTTGAACAGCAGGTAGCCGATGCCGGGGTAGCCGAAGACCTGCTCGACCAGCACCGACCCGCCGACCACGCCACCGAGTGCCAGACCGAAACCGGTCAGGTTCGGCAAGATCGCGTTGCGGGCCGCGTAGCGGATCGCCACGGTGCGGCCGCGGAGGCCGTTCGCCTCGGCGAACGTCACGTAGTCGTCACCGAGGGTGTTGATCATCGCGTTGCGCATGCCGATGATCCAGCCGCCGAGGCTCGTCACCAGGATCGTCACCGCGGGCAGCACCGCGTGCTGCAGGGCGTCGGCTGCGAACGCTCCGTTGAGCCCAGGGGTGGTGGTCGCCGAGTAGGCGCCCGTCGTCGGGAACCAGTGCAGCACGTAGCCGAGGAAGAACAGCAGGAGCAGGGCGGTCCAGAAGTACGGGAACGTCGACATGAACGAGCCCGACAGCGTCGGGAGCGAGTCGAGCCAGGTGCCGCGCTTCCACGCCGCCGCGACACCGATGAGGGTGCCGAGCACGAACGCGAGGATCGTGACGACGCCGACCAGGATCAGCGTGTACGGCAGAGCCTTCGCGACGAGGTCGCCGACGGGCTGCGGGTAGAACGTGTAGCTCGTGCCGAAGTCGAGGGTGATGACCTGGTGCAGGTAGCTGACGTACTGGTCCCACAGGTTGCCGGTGGGGACGCCGAGCTGGGCCTCGATGGCCTTCTTGGTGGCGTCGGTGACCGGACCGTTCTGGCTGAGCTTCGCGAGCGCGGCGTCGGCCGGGCTGCCGGGCATCAGGCGCGGGAGCAGGAAGTTCAGCGTGACCGCGGCCCAGAGGGTCAGGACGAACAGGACGAGTTTCTGCAGGATGTACTTCACTTCTGGTCCCCCTGCGCCTTCTGCTCCTGCAGGATCTGCTTGCCGGCCGCGCTGTCACGCAGCCGGAGCTTCGTGAAGATGAGCAGCGGCGCGGAGTCGTAGTTCTGCGGTGCCATGTACGGGTCCTTCGCGGTGGGCCACCCGACGAACTTGCCGGTGTTGAACAGGCCCCAGAGCCCGCCGTAGTACATGCCGATGACGGGCAGGTCGTCGTACACGATCTCCTGCAGCTGGTTCAGGATCTCCTGCTGCTTCGCGGGGTCCGTCGTCGCCTTGTACTCGTCGAGGAGCTTCTGGGTGTCGGCGTTCTTGTAGCGCTCGTAGTTGTTCACCGTCGACTTGCCGACCGGCTGGTAGAAGTCGCTGCTGAGCAGGGAGTTGAACGCCTGGTAGACGTCGCCGTTGCCCATGCCGCCCATCGCCATGTCGAAGGTGCCGTTGTTGATGTTCTGCTGGTAGCCAGCGGGCTGCGGGGCCTGGATCGTCACCTTGATGCCGATGGCCGTCAGGGACCGGCGGACCTCCTGCGCGGCCCGGAGCCAGTCCGAGTAGCCGTTCGCGGTCATGATGGTGATGGACAGCTGCTTGCCGTCCTTCATGATCTTGCCGCCCTGCTCGGTGTAGCCGGACTTCGCGAGTTCGCGCTTCGCGGCGTCGACGTCCTGCGTGATCATGCCCTGGTCGGGGATGTCCGGGTTGAGGTACTGCTCCTGGTTCGGCAGGATCAGGCCGGTCTGGCCCGCTGCGGACAGGTTGCCCTCGGACGCGGTCTCGGCGATGTCGTCACGGTTCAGCGCGAGCGAGATGCCCTTGCGGACGTTGACGTCGTTGTACGGCGCCTTCGTCAGGTTCGGGATGAGGCCGATCACACCGCCGGCCGGGAACCACCACTGGTTCGTCTTCGACGCGGCACCCCAGGTGCCCTTGACGTCGGAGATGAACGAGTACGCCCAGTCGTAACCACGCGTGACGGTGTCGAGCTGGGTGTTCGTCGCCGGCAGGATGAGGTGCTTGATGGCGATCTTGTCGGCTTGCCAGTACGTCGGGTTCTTGTTCATCGAGTACTGCTGGTCGGTGTAGTTCCCGAGCACGAACGGACCGGTGCCGACCGGGTTCGGGTCCCGCCACGTGGTCGGGTCCTTCACCCCGCCCCAGTGCTGCTCGCCGAGGATGTACGTCGCGCCGATGATGTTGAGGCTCGGGACGTCCTCGCTCTTGAGGTGGAAGACGACGTGGTCGCCGTCCTGCTCGATGCGCTCGATGTGCTGCCAGGCGCCCTTGACGTCCATGGCGGGGAACTTCTTCAGCAGGTCGAACGTGAAGACGACGTCCTTCGCCGAGAACGGCGAGCCGTCGGACCACTCGACGCCCTGGCGGATCGTCATGTCGATGGTCTTCGCGTCGGGCTGGCTCCACTTGCTGGCCAGCCACGGGGTGCCCTTGCCGTCGAGCGGGTTGATCTCGATGAGCGGCTCGTACATCCACTTGGAGGCCGTGCGGGCGTTCGCGATGTACGGGTTGAAGTTGCGGTCGAACAGCGGATTGCCGCGGTCCGCGTTGATGAGCATCGTGTCCTTGCCGATCGTGGGATCGGGTTCGGACCGGACCTGGATGCTGCAGCCCGTGGCCATGAGGGCCACTGCTGCGAGCCCGGCGATCGCCGCGACGAGTCGTCCGCGTCGTCGGGTGCCGTTGCGCTGTGGGGGAAGCGTCATTGCTCGGTCGACCTCCGTGTCGAATCGGTACTGGGTCAATGTATGCGCTTACATCGCGCAGCGCAACAAGGGAGTTTTGTGCGGGGGCGGCACGGTGCGCGTTCGGTCGTCGGGTGCGAGGCAAGTGGGCGCCGCACGGCGTGCGTGCCGTCGGCCGGTGCGAGATTGCCCGCTCCGTGCGCCGCTGCAAGCTGGCACCAGGCAAGCAACGGCGCACGGGATGAGCAAGGCGGCACGGTGCGGACTCAGCGCGCCCTACAACGTCGGCGGGCAGCTCTCGCGCAGCAGCACCTCGACCGGCAGCCGGACGGCACGCGGCGGCCCCTCGCGGCGGTCCAGCCGGTCGACGATCGCCCGCACCGCCGCACGCCCGAGCTCACCCATCGGCTGGTGCACCGTCGTGAGCCGCGGTGACGAGAACCGCCCGGCGTCGATGCCGTCGAACCCGGTGACGACGACGTCCTCGGGCACGCGGAGTCCCCGCGCGGCGGCGGCGTCGAGCACCCCGAGCGCCGACTGGTCGTTCGAGCAGACGACGGCCCGGGGCACGTCGGCGGCCAGCAGCGTCTCCGCCAGCTCCCGCGCCCGCGCCCGGCCGAAGTCGCCGTGCACCACCCGGACCGACGATGCCGGCACCCCGTGGTCCGCCAACGCGGCCCGGAAGCCCGTCGAGCGCTCCATGTCGTCCGGTGAGTCGATCGGACCCGCGACGTACGCGAGCGACCGGATGCCGAGCCGCCCGATCACGTGCGACGCGAGCGTCCGCATGCCGGCCGTGTTGTCGACGCTCACCGAGTCGAAGCCGTGCGACCGCCGGTCGTCGGCGAGCACCACGACCGGGATCCGACGGGCGACGTGCTCGAGCAGGTCGTCCGGGACGGTCTGTGCGAGCACGGCGAGGCCGTCCACCCGGCCGGCGACGTCGTTGACGATCACGTCGCGCGACGACCCCCGACCGGCGGCGACCATGAGGGCGAGGCCGCGCTGCCAGGCCTCGGTCTCGGCGCCGCGCAGGACCTCGTCGAAGTACAGGTTGGACGAGAACGGCTGCGTCACGTGCCGCCGGTCGTCGACCACGCGGACGCCGCCGTCGGTGACGAGGTCCGGCCGCTCGTCGGGCACCACGTCGAACCCGGGCAGCAGCAGCCCGACGACGCCGGTGCGCTTGCCGGCGAGGGCACGGGCGTTGCCGGAGGGGACGTAGCCGAGGCTGCGGATCGCCGCCTGGACGCGGTCCCGGGTGCCCTCGCGGACGGCGTCCGGCGTGCGGAGCACGCGCGAGACGGTCGCGATCGAGACGTTCGCGGCACTGGCCACGTCGTAGACCGTGGGAGGTGCGGTGCGCGGTGCAGCCAAGCCGTGCCTCCCGTCCGACGTCCGCTGGGTCGCACCGTTCCGGCGCGGCCGCACCATCCTAGGCATGCTCCTCCCCGGCACTTTTCCACATGTGACGCAGGGGCCTTGCGGCGACGGAAGCGAGCGCGCCACACTGTTGCGACCTCAGTACGTCCCGTGAGGAAGCGCACCGGCGGGCAGGATGCCCGCGCTCACCACGATGCCCACACACAGGGGAAGGACACCGACATGTCACAGGCGACACGATCCGGAAGCAAGCTGGCCAACCGCGCGAGCCACGACGAGGCCGAGGTGCGCGACGCGCTGCTCGACCGCACCGACGGCAGCGGCGGCTCGACGTTCGACCAGCTCGACGCGGCAGAGGAACGCCCGGACCGCCCGTAGCGGGTCGCTTCCGGCGTCGACCAGGCCACGGCCAGGAGGCGCGGCTCGGCAGCTCCTGTCGGGTCGCGTCTTCGAGACGCCCGCGTCCACGGCACGGACCGCGTCACGACAGGTGCGTGCCGTCAGCGCTCGGTCGCGCCGACGATCGTCATGCCAGCACCGCGCAGGCGCCGGCGTTCCTGCGCGATCCAGCCGAGCAACCGGTCGTTCGTGCCGGCGACGTGCGCGGCGACGAGCTCGGCCGCGCGGTCGGCGTCACCGTCACGCACGGCGTCGATGATCGCGCTGTGCTCGTCCCACGCGGCGTCGCGGGCCTCGGGCGTGCGGACCTCGATCCACCGGGTGCGCTCGAGACGGGTCAGGGCGTCGGCGATCGCGTCGGTGATGAACCGGTTGCCGCCGAGCGCCGCCAGGTCGAGGTGGAACGTCGACCCCATCCGGATGCCGGCCTGCTGGTCGGGCGTCGGACGCAGGGTGTCGAGGTGACCGCGGACCTCGGCGAGCTGTTCGGCACTCGCCCGCTCGACCGCGAGTCGGGCGGCAGCGGGTTCGAGCACGCCGCGGAGTTCGGCGAGCGAGGCGATCTCGTCGAGGTCGATCGGAGTGACCGTCCACGAGCGCCCCTCGTGCAGGATGAGCCCCTCGCGCTCGAGCCGGGACAGCGCGGCACGGACAGGGGTCCGCGAGGCGTGGAACCGTGCTTCGAGACCGCGCTCCGAGATGCGCTCCCCCGGCGCGATGTCGAGCGTCAGGATCGCTGCGCGGAGGTTGTCGTAGAGCTGGGCCGTCTGCGACACCGGGGTTGCATCGGTCGTCTCGGTCACGGCCACCAACTCTAGCGGGGACACCGTCGGAATGGTATACCGTTGTGGTATACCAATTGCTTCCGACGCGAAACGATGCGACACGCATGCGAACTCCCACCCCGACAGCGAGCGCCGCGCCCCAGACCTCCGGCACGATCGGACCCCGAGCGTGGACGATGCTCGCGCTCGGGGTCGCCGCGCAGGCCGCCGGCACGCTCGTGGTGACGGCTCCGGCACTGCTCATCCCGTACCTGCACGCGAGCGGCACGTCCCTCACCGTGGCGGGGGTCCTCGCCGCCGCGCCGACGTTCGGCATGGTCCTGACGCTCATCGCCTGGGGCGCGATCACCGACCGGTTCGGCGAACGGAGCGTGATCGCCGGCGGGCTGGTCCTGACGACCCTCGCGGTGGTCGGCGCCTGGCTCGCAGCGGGTGACCCGGTCCTGCTCGGGCTGGCATTCCTGGCGGCCGGCATGACCAGCGCGTCGACGAACGCGGCGAGCGGCCGGGTCGTCGTCGGGTGGTTCCCGAAGGAGCGGCGCGGGCTGGCCATGGGGATCCGGCAGATGTCGCAGCCGCTCGGGGTCACGCTCGCGGCCGTCACGGTCCCGCAGCTCGCCGAGGGGTCGGGGATCCGCGCAGCCCTCGTCCTGCCGATCGTCCTGTGCATCGTGCTCGCGGTGCTCTGCGCCGTCGGCATCCAGAACCCGCCACGGCCGGCCCGGCACACGGCCCCGGCCGAGACGACGGCGAACCCCTACCGGACGAGCGGCTTCCTGTGGCGGATCCACGCGGTGTCGATCCTGCTCGTCGTGCCGCAGTTCACGCTGTCGACCTACGGGCTGGTGTGGCTCGTCGGCCTGGGCTGGTCGACCCCCGCGGCCGGGCTGCTCGTCGGCGCATCCCAGTTCGTCGGGGCGATCGGACGGATCCTCGTCGGGGTGTGGAGCGACCGCGCCGGCTCGCGGGTCGGACCACTGCGGGTCGTCGTGGTGAGCGCCGCCGTCGTGATGGGCCTGCTCGCCCTGGTCGACGTCACCCACCTGGCGGCCGGGGCCGTGTTCCTGGTCATCGCGACGAGCGTCACGGTGGCGGACAACGGCCTCGCCTACACCTCCGTCGCCGAGGCCGCCGGGCCGTTCTGGTCCGGCCGGGCACTCGGCACGCAGAACACCGGGCAGTTCATCGCGGCGAGCGCCGTCGGCCCCGGCATCGGCGCGCTGGTCACGGCACTCGGGTTCGCGGCGTCGTTCGGCATCGTCGCCGTGCTGCCCCTGCTGGCGCTCCCGCTGGTCCCGCGCGCGGACCGGTCGCACGACTGACCCGCGCGGGGTCGGTGCGCCGAGGTTCCACGACCCGCGCGGGGTCGGGGCGCCGAGGTTCCACGACTCGCGCGGTGTCGGAGCGCCGAGGTTCCACGACTCGCCGCATGCGGTTCGCCGAGGTTCCGACGAACCGCGGTGCAAGCCCCGAGATGCCGAGATTTCGGAACCTCGAGGCGCGCACGGCTCCGCGAACTAGGCGGGGACGACCGGGCCGACGGGCCAGCGCAGCAGTGCGGCGGCCGGGGCTCCCCCGGGCAACGACGCAGCGTTGACGAGCACGAGCTCGGCATCGGTCAGCACCGCGGCCCGCACCAGCGCGCACACCGCCGGCACCGCGCCGATGACCGGCGTCCCGGCGGCCTGCTCCGGTGCGGTGGCGACCCACGGTGCCCCGGCGAGCGCGAGCAACGTCCGCTCGCCGATGGCCACGGCGTCGAGCGCAACGGTCGCACCCTGGGCCTGCTGCAGCGCCTCGACGACGGGTCCGAGGCCGGTGACGACCTGGTTGTCGCCGCGGCCGACGTGGGTGCGGAGCGAGTCCTCCAGGTCGTGGCGGCGGGTGGCGACGACGCGGGCGAGTGCGGTCTCGACGTGCTCGACGAACGCCTGCTTCGAGCCGGCGTCGGCGCGCGGGTCGCCCGGGAACACCGACACGAGGGCGCGGGTCTCCGCCGAGAACGCCTTCACCAGCAGCTCGCGCGCGGTGACGTCCCCGGCCACGACGACGAGCCCGGGGCGGATCGTCCGCACGGTCTCGTCGACGGCGGCGGCGGTCTCCGACGAGTTCTGCTTCCAGATCTCCTCGGTGTGCTGCTGCCAGTGCGGCTGCTTCCACCCGGTGCCGGCCTTGGCGTAGTGCAGGGTGTCGTTCCGGCCCTGGACCTGCTGCTCGGAGGTGTTCCCGGCGACCGGGGCGTGTCCGAGGCGGTAGGCGCGGAAGGCTCCCCCCTCCTTGCCGGCGTGCACCACGAGGAACGGCAGGTCGACGGGGCGGTGGGCGACGAGCGGCACGAGGTCCGGTACGGCTCCGACGCCGACGGACTCCGGTCCGTGCAGCTGCCCGGGCAGGACCTCGCTCAGCACGACCTCGTCGTCGTGCACGAGCACGTAGCGGTTCACGGGCGAGGGGACGCCGGGCTCCTGCTCGAACTCACCGGCGACGGCGTCGACGACCTCGTCGGATGCGCCCTGCGCGCGGAGCCCCTCCTCGACGCCGCGGAGCTTGAGCGCCGCCTGCCGTCGGGGATCCTCGACGTTCCCGGAGACGTCGGCGTAGGCCCAGGCCCAGGTGCCGCCGCCCTCCAGTCGCTCTCCCAGGATCCGGTGCAGTTCGCTCGTCGCGTTGGTCGACGTCATGGCAGCTCCTCTCGGACGGTTGCCGGAGCCGATGAGCCCCGGCGCTCTCACGTGCGACCACACTCCACCTCGCCCCCGCCGGGCGTCCACAGTCGGGAGCGAACACCCAGGCGCGAAACTGCAACGACGCTCGGTTTTGTGGTTTCCTGATCACGACCCCGAATCGACGACGAACCGGAGTACGGCAATGACGCCACGACCACGACCCATCTCCCGACGACAACTCCTGGGCTTCGGCATCGGCACGGCGGCGGCAGGGCTGCTCGCCGGCTGCGCGGTCCCCGGTTCCACCAACGTGAACAAGGCCGCCCTCGTGCCGGCCGCCGCGTCGGGCGAGACCGTCCAGCTCACCTACTGGGCCTGGTTGAAGGACCTGCAGAAGGTCTGTGACGTCTGGAACGCGACGCACCCGAACATCCAGGTGTCGGCGAACTGGATCCCCGGCGGCAACAGCGGCGGGTACCAGAAGATGTACTCCGCGCTGGCGGCCGGCGGCGGTCCGGACATCGGCCAGGTCGAGCTCCGGCAGATCCCCGAGTTCATGCTCGCCAACGGCCTCGTCGACCTCGCCCGGTACGGCGCGAAGGACTTCGAGTCGAAGTACGACGAGGCCGCGTGGGCGCAGGTGTCGTTCGTGGACGGCATCTACGGCATCCCGCAGGACACCGGTCCGATGGGGTTCTACTACCAGACGGCGATCCTCGAGCAGGCCGGCGGCGAACCCCCGACGACCTGGGACGAGTGGCGCGACCTGGCCGAGAAGGTCCGGGGGACCGGCAAGCAGAACTACCTCGAGGTGTTCCCGGTGTCCGACGCGTCACCGTTCGCCGCGTACGCGCAGCAGGCCGGTGCCCGCTGGTTCAAGGTCGACGGTGACGAGTGGGTCGTCGACATGACCGACGACAAGACCCTGATGGTCGCGGACTTCTTCGACGGGGTCATCGACGACGAGCTCGTCGACACCTCTGCCGGCGCGTACTCCCCCGGCTGGTACGCCTCGGCCGCCAGCGGCAAGATCGCCGCCGTCACGAGCGCGAGCTGGGGCGACGCCCTGATCGAGTCGGTGCAGGGCGGCGAGGGCAAGTGGAAGGTCGCCCCGATGCAGAAGTGGGGCGCCGACGGCTTCGGCTCCAGTGCGATCGGCGGCTCGACGGCGGCGGTCCTGGCGAACGCGAAGCACCCGAAGGAGGCGCTCGAGTTCATCACGTGGATGACCACCTCGAAGGAGGGCATCGACGCGATGATCAAGTACTGCGGCATCGGGTGGTCGCCCGCGGTCGACTACATCGGTGCGCAGCGCGAGAAGCCGAGCAAGTGGTTCTCCGGCCAGAACTACAACGAGGACGTCTTCGTGCCGGCGTCGAAGGAGCAGAACATCGACTGGTCCTGGTCCCCCGTGACCCAGTCGGCCTTCACGAGCCTGCAGAACCAGTTCCGCCGGAAGCTCACCTCCGGCCTCAAGCTCTCCGACGCGGTGGAACTCGCGCAGCGGGAGATCGTCCAGTCCTTCAAGGACAAGGGCCTCAGCGTCAGGACGGCACGATGAGCCAGCAGACCAGCACGCGACCCGCCTTCCGGACGAGCACGAAGGCCACGAGTGCGCAGAAGCGTGCGCCGTGGATCCTGCTCGCGCCGTTCCTGGCCCTGTTCCTGCTGACGTTCATCATCCCGATCATCAGCGCCCTGTTCCAGTCGTTCACGACCGTCGACCGCGAGGGGCTGTTCGGCGAGGACGGCGTCGTCGGACGCTTCGCCGGCTTCGACAACTACGCGATCGCCCTGCAGGACTCCGGCTTCGTCGCCTCGATCGGCCGCATGCTGCTCTTCGGCATCGTGCAGGTCCCGGTGATGATCATCGCCTGCACGATCCTCGCGCTGCTGCTCGAGTCGGCGAGCGCCCGCTGGCCGGGCTTCTTCCGGGCGATCTACTTCATGCCGTACGGCGTCCCCGGCGTCATCGCGACGATCCTGTGGTCGTTCCTGTACGTGCCCGGCCTGTCGCCGATCGTGTCGCTGCTGCAGTCGATGGGGCTGCAGCCGGACTTCCTCGGCGCGAACAGCGTGCTGTGGTCGATCGCGAACATCGTCACGTGGACCTACACCGGCTACAACATGCTCATCATCGTCGCCCAGCTGAAGTCGATCCCCGGCGAGGTCTACGAGGCCGCGAAGATGGACGGCGCCGGCCCGTTCCAGGTCGCGTGGCGGATCCAGATCCCGCTCATCGCCCCGGCCCTGGTGCTGACGACGGTGTTCTCGATCATCGGCACGCTGCAGCTCTTCGCGGAGCCGCAGATCCTGTCCACGGTCGCCCCGGCGATCGACACCGAGTACACGCCGAACTACGCCGCCTACACGAACGCATTCGCGTTCAACGAGTACGGCGTCGCGAGTGCGCAGGCGGTCATCATCGCGCTGGCCGCGTTCATCCTGTCGTTCGCGTTCCTCGCGTTGACGAACCGCGCGCCGAAGGACGAACGCGACCGGCGCAAGCGTGCCAAGCGTGACGGCCTGGAGGCCCGCACCGCGCTCCAGACGCGCGCTGCGGCGGGCAGCACGGGTACTTCCCAAGCCGCGCCGGGCCTCCAGGCCAGGTCCGGTCTGCAGAACGGAACGAAGGGGGCGGACGCATGACCAGCGAAGCCATCGAAGCGCCGGCCACGGCGAAGACCGCCGTCCCCGTGGACACCACGTCGATCTCGGCGCACCAGCGCCGCAAGCTCGACCGGTCCCCGCGCTCGCAGATCGTGGTGACGGGCATCCTCGTCATCGTCGCGCTGTACTTCCTCGTCCCGCTGTACTGGGTCGTCATCGCCGCGACGAAGACCACCGGGGCACTGTTCTCGACGAACGGGTTCTGGTTCGGCGGCGAGTTCGCCCTGTGGAGCAACCTGCAGCAGGTGTTCACGTACGACAGCGGCATCTTCGTCCGCTGGATCGCGAACAGCATCCTGTACTCCGGCGTCGGTGCGGTCCTGGCGACCTACTTCGCCGCGGCCGGCGGGTACGCCCTGGCGAAGTACGACTTCAAGGGTCGGCAGTTCGTGTTCGGCACGATCCTCGGCGGCGTGCTCGTGCCGGGGACCGCGACGGCGCTGCCGCTGTTCCTGCTGTTCTCGACGCTGGGCCTGACCGACACCTACTGGAGCGTGCTCATCCCGAGCCTCGTCTCCCCGTTCGGGCTGTTCCTGTGCCGGGTGTACGCCGCCGCGTCGGTGGACACCACGCTCCTCGAGCAGGCACGCATCGACGGTGCGAGCGAGCTCCGGATCTTCCACACCGTGGTGCTCCGCCAGATGACCCCGGCCCTGGTGACCGTGTTCCTGTTCCAGGTCGTCGGCATCTGGAACAACTTCTTCCTGCCGCTCATCATGCTGGCGGACCAGAAGCTGTACCCGATCACACTGGGGTTGAACAACTGGCGCTCGCAGGTCGACCGCCTGCCGGAGTTCTACCAGCTCACCACCGGCGGGGTGCTCGTCTCGGTCATCCCGCTCGTCATCGCCATCATCGTCCTGCAGCGCTTCTGGCGCGGGGGCCTCACGGAAGGATCGGTCAAGGGTTGACCATCTCCGCACTCGACGACCTCCACTCGACCTCGCCGGGTTCGGCGTCACGGCTCCCGGCACGGGCCGCGCTCCACACCGACGCACCCTCGCTGTCGCTGAACGGCGACTGGCGCTTCCGGTGGTCGCCGGTCGCGTCGGTGTCCGACGCGTTCGCCACCGACGACGTCGTGGACGACGACCCCGCCTGGGGCGAGCTGCCGGTGCCGTCGCACTGGGTGCTGCACGGCCACGGGTCGCCGAGCTACACGAACCTGCAGTACCCGTTCCCGATCGACCCGCCGCACCCGCCGGACGAGAACCCCACCGGTGACCACCGACGCTCGTTCGAGCTGCCGGCGTCGTTCACGGCTGCCGGCCGTGTGCTGCTCCGCTTCGACGGGGTCGAGTCGCACTTCCGGGTCTGGCTGAACGGCACCCTCGTGGGCTGGTCGACCGGGTCCCGGCTGGCGACCGAGTTCGACGTCACCGAGCTGCTGCGACCGGGGTCGAACGACCTGGCCGTCCGGGTGCACCAGTGGTCGGCGGCCTCGTACCTCGAGGACCAGGACCAGTGGTGGCTGCCGGGCATCTTCCGCGACGTCACGCTGCTCGCCCGTCCCACGGCACCGATCGACGACGTGTTCGTCCGCGCCGGGTGGAGCCCGACCCTCGGGAGCGCCGCGACGGCCGGGACCGCCGCGTCCGGACGGCCCGCGACCGGCAGCGGGACGATCACGTTCCCGACGCTCGACGCCGTGTTCCCGGTGCGGTTCGCGGTGCCCGACCTGGGTGTCGACGTGACCTGGGCGACGGCGGACGACGTCACCCCGATCGCGGTCGAGGGCGTCGAGCCGTGGAGCGCGGAACTGCCGAGGCTCTACGACGCGACGGTGTCGACCGGCACCGACGCCGGCGGCACCGCCGGTGGCGAGACCGTGTCGTTGCGGCTCGGCTTCCGCACCGTGTCGATCGAGGGCGACCGGTTCCTGGTCAACGGCGAGCGCGTGGTGTTCCACGGCGTGAACCGGCACGAGACCCACCCCGTGCGCGGCCGCGTCTTCGACGAGGAGCACGCTCGCGCGGACATGGCGCTCATGAAGCGCAACAACGTCAACGCGATCCGGACCTCGCACTACCCGCCCCACCCCCGCGTGCTCGACCTGGCCGACGAGCTCGGCTTCTGGGTGATCCTCGAGACCGACCTCGAGACCCACGGGTTCGTCTTCACCGGCTGGGTCGGCAACCCCTCGGACGACCCGGACTGGGCCGAGGCCTACCTCGACCGCGTCGCACGCACCGTCGAGCGGGACAAGAACCACCCGTCCATCGTGATGTGGTCGCTCGGCAACGAGTCCGGTACCGGCCGCAACCTCGCGGCGATGTCGCAGTGGGTGCACGACCGCGACGCCGAGCGCCCCGTGCACTACGAGGGCGACTACACGGGCGAGTACACCGACGTGTACTCGCGGATGTACCCGACGCTGCAGGAGACCGAGTCCATCGGCGGCGGCACCCCGACGCCCCTGCTCGGCTGCGGCCCCGCCGAGGCGGCGCGGCAGCGCTCGAAGCCGTTCATCCACTGCGAGTACGTGCACGCCATGGGCAACGGCCCCGGGCAGATCGCCGAGTACGAGGCCCTGGTCGACCGGTACCCGCGCCTGCACGGCGGGTTCGTGTGGGAGTGGCGGGACCACGGTCTGCTCGCGACGACGCCCACCGGCGAGGACTACTACGCCTACGGCGGCGACTTCGGCGAGGTCGTGCACGACGGCAACTTCGTGATGGACGGCCTGGTGCTGCCCGACGACACCCCGACGCCCGGGCTCGCCGAGTTCGCGGCCGTCGTCGCCCCGGTCCGCCTGGCGGTCTCGGACAGCACGATCCTGGTCGAGAACCGGTACCACTCGGCGTCGACCGCCGGACTGCGGTTCTGCTGGACCCTGTCGCGCAACGGCGTCGTCGAGGCGTCCGGTCGGTTCGCCGCCGGCGTGGTGGCGGCCCGCGAGTCGGCGACCGTCCCGGTGCCGACCGAGGTGCTCGACGCGGCCACGGCCGAACTCGCCCCCGGCGACGAGCTCTGGCTCGACCTGACCGCCGAACTGGCGGGCCCGACCGCATGGGCCGACACCGGCCACGTGGTCGCACGCACCCAGCGGCTCGTCGCGAGCCGGGTGGCGGACGCACCACGGGCCTCCCGGCAGGGGTGGGACGGCGACCGTCTCGGCGACGGGACGTTCTCGGACCGCGGCGCCCTGGTGTCCTGGAAGGGACACGAGGTCGCGGGTCCCCGCCTGGAACTCTGGCGCGCGCCGACCGACAACGACCGACTGGCATCGCAGGGCGGCTACGAGACGGCGGACCCGGTACTGACGCACGGCGTCGGCGACCCGGACGCTCCCCCGTCGGCCACGCGCTGGCGGGAGCGGGGGCTGGACCGGCTGACGCACCGGCTGGTGTCCGTGTCACGGACCGACTCCGGCCTGGAACAGCGGGTGCGCGTGGCCGCGGCGAACAGCGGCTGGGGCCTCGACGTCACGCACCGCTGGACCCTGACCGCCGAGGGGCTGGTGCTGCAGACCGACGCGGTGCCGTTCGGCGCGTGGGACGTCACCTGGCCGCGGATCGGCGTGCGGTTCGACCTGCCCGCGTCGCTCGCGGACGAGGACGCGACGTGGTTCGGGACCGGACCGCTGGAGTCGTACGCCGACTCGTCGCACGCTGCCCGTGTCGGCCGGTTCACCGCGCCGGTGCGGTCGCTCGGGGTGGAGTACTCCAGGCCGCAGGAGACCGGGCACCGGCCGTCGCTGCGGTCACTGTCGGTCGGCCCGTTCACGGTGTCCACCGTGGGGTCGCACCGTGCGGGGTTCACCCTGACGCCGTGGACCGCGCAGCAGATCGACCGCGCCGAGCACCCGTACGAGCTGCCGACGTCGGAGCACCTGTACCTGTACCTCGACGCGGCACAGCACGGGCTCGGCAGCCGGGCGTGCGGCCTCGACGTGCTGCCGGAGCACCAGCTCTGGCCGCAGGCGTTCAGTTGGAGCGTGCTGCTCGCGTAGGCGGGTCTGCGTCCGACTCGTCCGGCTCGTCCGCGCCCCGCTGCCGTCATCGCGCCCCGTCTCTTCGGGGCGCGATGACGGGGGCGGGGCGCGAACCGTCGGCCGCGCCGCGCTACGCGTCGGCGGACAGGGCGCGCAGGGCCTCGGGGTCGCTCGCGTTGAGGAAGTCGGTCAGGCGCTCGGCCTCGCCCGGCTCCTCGATCGCCTCGGCCGCACGCCGCAGGGCGAACAGCGCCCGGAGGACGCCGCGGTTCGGTTCGTGCGACCACGGCACCGGACCGACACCGCGCCACCCGGCCTTGCGCAGGGCGTCGAGCCCACGGTGGTACCCGACACGGGCGTACGCGTAGGACTCCAGGGTCGCGCCGCGCGCCCAGGCCTCGTCGGCGAGCAGTGCCCACGCCAGGCTCGACGAGGGGTGCGACACCACCACACTGGCGACGGGTGCGTCGGCGGCGAGCGCCGCGGTCACCTCGGGTTCGGTGGGCAGCAGGGTCTCGGGGTTCGTCGAGGGGTTCGGCAACAGGTTCTCCGGCATGCCCCCAGCCTGTCATCCCTTGCGCGTCCCCGTGGGCGGGATTACCGTGGGTGGCACCTCGTCGTCATCGCGAGGCCCCCGGGGCGGGAGACCGACCGGCGGCGCGGATGGCGGTCACGGGGGTCCCCGACGGAAGAAGACGGATTGCTGTCGATCACCGGTTCTGCTCAGCCCACGCGCTGACACCGTGATCGCGCGCCCCGTCGGGCGCTCCACCGCACAGCGGTGGGTTCGGTGTCGTGCGCCCAGCATCGACACCGGGAGGCATCCCCATGCCCAGCAGTCCATCCGTCGTCCTGCACGACGTCACGTTCGCCTGGCCCGACGGCACCGTCGCGCTCGACCACCTCACCGCCGCCTTCGGGCGTGGCCGGACCGGCCTGGTCGGGAGGAACGGGGCCGGCAAGTCCACGCTGGTCCGGCTCGCCACCGGCCGGCTCCACCCCACGTCGGGCACCATCTCGACGTCGGGTCCCGTCGACCACCTGCCCCAACGCCTCTCCCCACCGGCACGGCCTGATCGCCGCTGGCGCGTCGATCAGGAACCGGCGGCGTGGGCCCAGGCCAGCGAGGACGAGACCGTCGCCGACCTGCTCGGCATCCGGTCGACGCTCACCGCGCTCCGGGCCGTGCTGTCCGGTGACGCGTCGCCCGAGCACTTCGAGGCGGTCGGCGACGACTGGGACCTCGAGGAGCGGGCCGCCACCGCGATCGCGAGTGTCGGACTCGACGGCGCCGACCTGGAGCGCCCGGTGTCCACGCTGTCCGGCGGGCAGGCCGTGCTCGTGGCCGTCGCCGGGGTGCGGTTGCGCGGCCGTCCGATCGCGTTCCTCGACGAGCCGACGAACAACCTCGACCGGCGGGCACGCGGGCTCCTGCTCGACCTGGTCGACGACTGGCGCGGGACCCTCGTGGTGGTCAGCCACGACCGGGAGCTCCTCGAGCACGTCGACGAGACCGTGGAGCTGCGGTCCGGGTCGATGACCGTGTTCGGCGGGACGTTCAGCGCGTTCGAGGAGCACCTGGCCGTGCAGCAGGCGGCCGTCGAACGCGAGGTCCGGGTCGCCGAGCAGCGGCACCGTACCGAGAAACGGCAGCGCATCGAGGCCGAGACGAAGATCGCCCGTCGTGCGAAGGCTGGGGAGAAAGCGGGCCGTTCGATGCCGAAGATCCTGGCGAACGAGCAGCGGAAGAAAGCGCAGGAGACCGCCGGTCGGCTGCGGGTCGGGTACGCCGACGACGAGGCCGCTGCCCTCGAGGCGAAGCGGGACGCACAGCTCCGGCTCCGCGACGACGAGTCCATCCACGTGACCCTGCCCGACCCCGACGTGCCGGCGTCACGGCAGATCGCCACCGTCACGGTGCGTGGGCGGGACGTGATCGTGCAGGGACCGGAGCGGATCGCGGTCACCGGGGACAACGGCGTCGGGAAGTCCACCCTGCTCGAACAGCTCGTCGGAGCGCCGGAGGCCCGGGAGCACCCGCTGCCCGGCACCGGTGCCGTCGCCCACGTCGAGCGGATCGCCTACCTGCCGCAGCGGAAGGACACCCTCGACGACACCGCGACGGTGCTCGAGAACGTGCGCCGGGACGCCCCGCACGTCGCCGTCGCCGAGGTGCGGAACCGGCTCGCGAAGTTCCTGGTCCGCGGCGACACCGTCGACCGGCCGGCCGGGGCGCTGTCCGGCGGGGAGCGGTTCCGGGTGGCGCTCGCGGCCCTGGTGCTCGCTGACCCGCCGCCGCAGCTGCTGGTGCTCGACGAGCCGACGAACGACCTCGACCTGACGAGCGTCGACCAGCTCGTCGACGCGTTGCGGGCCTACCGTGGAGCGCTGGTCGTGGTCAGCCACGACGAGACGTTCCTGGAACGCCTGGAACTCGACGCGCGCATCGAGCTGTCCTAGCCCGCGGTCAGCGCCGTCGGGTCGGTCGGATCGCGAGCGACTCGACGGTGCCGCGCTCGGGCAGGTCGACGACGGCGCGGACCGCGGCGGCCACGTCCTCGGGC
Organism: Curtobacterium sp. ABR8; assembly: GCF_057812125.1. Classification (NCBI taxonomy): domain Bacteria; kingdom Bacillati; phylum Actinomycetota; class Actinomycetes; order Micrococcales; family Microbacteriaceae; genus Curtobacterium; species Curtobacterium sp. ABR8. The sequence goes on along the minus strand of NZ_CM173818.1, from coordinate 541,614 downwards.
GCCAGGTAGTACGCGGTGTCGTAGTCCTCGCCGAGCTTCTCGGTCAGCGCACGCTGCATGTCCGAGTCGGTGCGCCCCGGGTGCACGCTCGACACCCGCACGCCGTTCGCCCGCTCCTCTTCGCGCAGGGCGTCGGCGAAGGCCCGCAGTGCGAACTTCGACGCCGCGTACACGCCACCACCGGGGCCGGAGTGGAACCCGGAACCGCTGTTGATCGGCACGACGATGCCCCGCGCCGTCCGGAGTGCGGGCAGCGCCAGCCGGGTGAGCTCGGCGACGGCGAACACGTTCGTCGCGAAGACCTGCTCCCACACGGCACGCGGGGTGTCGGCGACGGTCGTGCCCTGCTCGACGCCGGCGGAGTGCACGAGCACGTCGAGCCGCTCGGGCAGCGCGGGGAACTCGCCCGCGCCCAGGTCCCCGACGAACGGCACCGCGCTCGGCAGCTCCGCGACGAGGGCGTCCACCGCCTCGGCGGACCGGCCACCCACGAGCACGTGGTGGGTGCGGCCGAGGTCGGCGGCGATCGCGCGGCCGATGCCGCGGGTGGCACCGGTCACCAGGGCGACCGGACGATCTGCAGTCAGGGAAGTCGTCACGGAGGCCAGCCTACGGAAGCCGGGCCGGGCCTCCCGTCCGCTTCCGCGATCTGTGGAGAACCGTCACCGCGACGACCGCCGCGACCACCAGGACGGCCACCGCTGCGATGCCCCACGGCGAACCGGCGAGCGCAGCGACGACCGCCCAGAACACCGCGAGCCCGACGGTCGCGTAGAGGAAGGCCCACGCGACGCAGCCCGGCAGCATCGCCATCGTGTACCGCCACCACGCCACCCGAGCCAGGCCAGCGGCGGCGTTCATCACCGTCTGCAGACCGACGACCACGAAGCTCACCGTCACCACGGGCAGTCCCCAGCGCTCGAGGAGCGTCGAGCCACGGCGGACCGCCGGCGAGTGCAGCCAGCCGCCCCAACGGGAGCGGGACGCCCCCGTCACCGCGAGTCGCGCCACCCAGTACGTGGCCTGCGCGCGGCAGAACACGATCACGAAGAGCGCGAGGACGAGCCACCGGAACGGCAGTCCCTCGAGGAAGGCGGGCACGCCTCGCACCGTAACGCCTCCGCCCGGAGGAACGCCTCAGCGGTCAGTCGCCGTCGGCGCCCTGCCGGATCCGGATCCCCTCGAGGACGTCCTGCGCGCGCTTCTCGTCCTGCTTCTCGATCTGGCGGGTATCGCGCTCGGGGAGCTGGATGTCCTCCTCGGCACGGATGCCCGCCTGCAGCTCGCGGCCGCGCTCGATCTCGGCGTCGAACTCGGCACCGAAGAGCAGCGCGTTGTTCGTGATCCAGATCCACAGCAGGAACACGATGACCCCACCGAGAGAACCGTAGGTGGCGTTGTAGTTCGAGAAGTTCCCGACGTAGAAGCCGAAGCCGACGCTCGCGATGATCCAGATGAGGAGCGCCAGGATCGACCCGCCGCTGACCCAGGTGAACTTCGGCTGCTTGACGTTCGGCGACCAGTAGTAGAGCACCGCGACCACGACGATCGCGATGATCAGCAGGATCGGCCACTGCACGATGAGGAGCACCGTCGCAGCGACGTCCCCGAGGCCGATGACGTCACCGAAGCTGCGGGCGAACGGACCGGAGACGAGCGTCAGCAGTCCGAGGACGAGCAGGATGACGGTCGCGAGCGTCACGCCGAGCATCGTCGGGCGGAGCTTCCAGATCGGACGACCCTCGCGGACGTTGTAGATGCGGTTCATCGCCCGGCCGAAGGCGCCGACGTAGCCGGAGGCCGACCAGAGGGCACCGACGAGACCGACGATGAACGTGACCGGGGCGGCGGGCGAGCGGACGAGTCCCTCGATCGGGTCCTGGAGCAGGTCCGCGACCTGGCCGCCGCCGACGTTGCGCACGACGTCCAGCAGCGACGTGATGGTGTCCGACGGGTTCGACACGAGACCGAGGATCGAGACGATCGCGAGCAGTCCGGGGAACAGCGCGAGGACCGTGTAGTACGTCAGGCCCGCTGCGAGGTCGGTGCACTGGTCGCTCGAGAACTCGCGCAACGTCTTCTTGAGCGTGTAGACGAGCGTCGGCTTCGTGAGGTCGGTGGGGTTGTCCGGCTTCCGGGAGTCGTCCGGGTCCGGCTTCTGCTGTTCCTGCGCCATCGGACTACCCCCGCGCCTTCAGGGCCTGCTTCGACCGCTTCACCGCTTGCTTGCGGTTCTTGTTCGCTCGTCGCTGCACCGCGCTGATGCCGACCTGCTGCTTGACCCGGGCCTTGTGCGCCGGATCGCGTTCGAGCGCCTCCTCGGCAGCCTTCGCGCGGGCCTTGCGGCCCTTGCGGCCGGACTGCGCCTGCTCCATGGCGGAGGGGGCGTCGCCGCGCGCGCCGAAGGGCAGCAGCGCGGTGAAGGCCGAACTCGCCGGCGGCGCGGCCAAGTGCCCAGCGGGGCGGTTCCGCAGCGCGATGCCGAGGACGATCGCCGCGACACCGGTCAGCCCGGTGATGCCCATCGCGACGAGCGGGGTCGGGTCACGGTGCCAGCGCTGGCGGGTCTTCGCAGCGGCGAGACGTGCCCGCGCGGGGAGGTTCGCACGGCGCTTGAGTTCGGTGACGGTGTCGGTCATGCGCTCACGCGTGCGGACGTTCGCGAGTTCGAGCTCGGGGAGACTGTCCTTGGCCATTCCCCAGTTTCTACACGTCCGCGCCGGGGGCGCGCCCAGATGGCCGCGGCGCGGTCACGCGGGCCGTGTCGTGAGAGCGGCAGTGGGCGCGACCCCACGGCGGACGGGAGGCCCGGTGCGGGCCCGCCACGGGCCTCCCGTCCGTCAGCCGGTGCGTTCAGGACGGGACGACGACGTCCTCTGGCTGGCCGCTGGCCGCCGAGCGAGTGGCGGCCTCCATCAGCGCGAGGCTGCGCAGGTTGTCGCGGCCGCTCGTCGCCGGTGCGGGACCACCCTCGACCGAGCGCGCGAATGCCTGCAGCCCGCCCTGGCGGTCGGTGTGCTCGAGCACGGGCAGCTCGACGGGCTCGGCCTCGTCGTCCTGCGTCCGGCGGAGGGTGACGACGTCGCCGTCGATCGCGTTCGGCGCACCGTCGCGGCTGGTGAACCAGAGCTCGCCGTCCTCGCCCTGGATGCTCCACTCGCCGGCCCACGCCGTGCGGGGCCCACGGCTCAGCCAGCTGCCGCGGTAGCTGACCACCAGGCCGCCGTCGAGCTCGATGATCATCGAGGCGATGGCTTCGTCCTGGTACTTGCTGTACGACGGGAAGGTCGCCTTGGCGAAGACCCGGACGGCCTCCTGCCCGGTGACCATCCGGAGCAGGTCGAAGTGGTGGATGGCCATGTCGTTGATCATGGCGTGGGGGAACCGGTAGTGCGGGTGCTCCTCGAACGCCAGGTCGTTGTCCCACTGCCGGAAGTCGATGTTGATCGCGGAGATCTCGCCGACCACGTCCGCCTCGAGCATCTCCTGGACCGCGCGAGGGGCCGGGTACCAGCGGTAGTTCTGGCTGACCTGCAGCACGAGGCCGAGTTCCTCGGCACGGCGCACGGCGGTGACGGCCTCGTCCGTGGTGTTGGCGAAGGGCTTCTCGACGAGGACGTGCTTGCCGGCGTCCAGGGCCTCGAGCGCGAGCGGCACGTGCGTGACCGCGGGCGCGGTGATGACGACGGCGTCGGCCTCGACCCCGGCGAGTGCCTCGGTCAGGGACGCGAACGCTGCGGACTCCGGCAGCCCGAGGTCCTGCTGCACGGCGGTCAGTGTCGCCGGCACCGGGTCGACGAGCCCGACCACCTCTACTTCGGCTACCTCTGGGATGGCGGTGCGGGCCCAGTTGCCGCCCCACCCTCCGAGACCGACGTGGATGATCCGGACCGTCATGCGTGCACTCCTTCGTGGCTGCCGCGTCACGACTCCCGTGGCGCGTCCGTCCAGTCTGTCAGTGCTGCGTGCGGCGGGCGCTGTCAGTGCTGCGCGCGGCGGGCGCTGTCAGTGCTGCGCGCGGCGGGCGTCGAGGTTCCACGACATGCCGTGTGCGAGGCGCCGAGGTTCCACGGAGCGCGACGGGCGACGTCGAGATGCCGAGATTTCGGAACCTCGACGGGGCGACCGGGCGAGCTCAGTGCGCGAAGGCGTAGGCGATGAGGGCCATCGTCACGATGAACCCCGCCAGGTAGTTGATCCAGAGGAACCGCTTCCACCCGGCGTTCGCAGCCTCGGCGCCCTGGTCCGTGATGTTCCACCACGGCAGCACGTTGAGCGCGTACGGGATCACGACGACGGCGGCGATCGGCCCGGGGAACGCCGAGAACAGCAGCGCGACGCCGGCGACCAGGTACGCGACGAACGCGAGGCGCACGGTCGCCCGCGCACCGATGACGGTCGCGACGGAGCCGATGCCGCCGGCCCGGTCGGCGAGGACGTCCTGCACGGCGCCGAACGCGTGCGAGGCCACACCCCACAGGAAGAACGCGATGCACACGGCGACGAGCTCACCGGTCCAGTGCGGTCCGGCGAGCGCCAGGCCGTAGATCGCGGGCGAGACGAAGTGCGTCGACGAGGTCAGCGAGTCGAGGAACGGCTTCTCCTTGAACCGCAGCCCCGGCGCCGAGTACGCGATGACCGCGAACACGCTGATCGCGAGGACGAGCCACGACCACGGCCCGTTCCCGCTCACCGCTCCGAGCACGACGAGCGCGACCAGGAACGGCACGTTCGTGACGACGACGGCCCAGAGGGTGGTGCGGTGGACGCTCTTGTCGAGCAGGGCACCCTCGACGCCGCCCTTGCGCGGGTTGCGCAGGTCGGACTCGTAGTCGAAGACGTCGTTGATGCCGTACATCGCCAGGTTGTAGGGCACCAGGAAGTACACGACGCCGACCAGGAACGCGACGAGCGAGAACCCGCCGCCGCCCTCGACGCCGACCCCGCTGCCGAGCAGGTAGGCGGCACCGAACGGGTAGGCGGTGTTCACCCAGCTGATCGGTCGGGACGACACGAACAGGGCGCGCAGGGTCGACGGCCTGGAGGCGGTGGTGGCGTTCACTTCGTGTCCTCCGGTGGTGCGGTGGTCGGGTCGGGCGCGGGGCGCGCGCCGGTCCGGTCGAACAGGACCCACAGGCTGGGCAGCAGGACGATCGCCGCCATCGCGTAGGCGAGGTCCTCGACCGGGATCGCGCCGATCTTCGCCCCGCTGATGAGCGACGGGTCGTAGGCGACGATGCGCAGGGTCACGATGACGTTGTCGAACACGATCGTCATCACGAGCAGGGCGATGCCCGCGATCACCGACGTGAGCACCGCGACCCGGCGCCCGACCGCAGGCCGCCGGCCCGCCGCTCGGGCCCGGCGAGCGGCGACGACACCGGCGAGCACGGCCACGACGGCCGTGACGCCGAAGAACGGCAGGGCGAGGAGCGCGTACGCCCCGGTGCCGTTCACGCGCGCCGCCGATCGGTCGCGCGCTGCACGAGGGGCCGGACGAAGCCGACCAGGTCCATCGTCGAGTAGCAGAGCAGCAGCAGGAAGAAGAGTTCCTCGAGTGGCACCTCGGGCGCCAGGAGGACCCCGGTCAGCAGGTTCTGCGGGCCGATGAAGAAGATGCCGAACGCGACACCGGCGACGTCCCACACCATGAAGAAGGCGACGCCGACGACCATCACGGCCGCAGCACGCCACGGTGCCCGCCAGAAGAACAGCCGGAAGCGGGCGTCGAGCACGGTCATCCCGACCAGCGAGACGACCAGGCCGGCGAGGTACACCCCGGGCATCAGACGGTGCCGGCCCGGTTCCGCGGGGTGCCGAGCGGGGTGGGCAGCGGTTCGGTGCTCGTGTCGCCGTGGATCCGCTTGAGCAGGACCTCGGCGCTGATCAGGCACATCGGCAGGCCGATGCCCGGGATCGTGGACGCCCCGGCGTAGTACAGCCCCTCGACCTTGGCCGAGGCGTTCTTCTCGCGGAAGAACGCGCTCTGCTTCAGTGTGTGCGCGGGGCCGAGCATCGACCCGTTCCACGCGTTGAGGTCGTCGGCGAAGTCGCGCGGACCGATCGTCCGACGGACCCGGATGCGGTCCCGCAGGTCGGGGACGCCCGAACGCTCGGCGACGACGTCGATGGCGCGGTCGGCGATCTGCTCGACCTCGAAGTCGCCGGCGCCGTCGATCCCGCCCTTGCCGATGGACAGGTCGGCGGGCAGCGGCACCAGGATGAACAGGTTGCTCGAGCCGCGGGGCGCGACGGACGGGTCCGTCTCCGAGGGCGCGCAGACGTAGATCGACGCGGGGTCCGGCACGTGCCGGTCCTTGCCGAAGATCGCGCCGAAGTTCGCCTTCCAGTCCTCGGTGAAGACGAGCGTGTGGTGCAGCAGGCCGGGGGTCGGGCCGTCGATGCCGAGGTACACGAGCACCGCGCTCGGCCCGGGGTCGCGGGTCTTCCAGTGCTCGGCGCCGTGGGTGCGGTGCTCGCGGTCGAGCAGCTGCATCTCGGTGTGCTGCAGGTCCGCGGCGCTCACGACCAGGTCGGCCGGGGCGGTGTGCTGGACGCCGTCGCGGTCGCGGTGGACGACGCCGGTGGCGACGCCGTCCTCGACGACGATCCGCTCGACCTTCGCACCGGCGATGATCTTCGCGCCCTCGGCGCGGGCCACCCGTTCGACCGCCGCGATCACCTCGGTGATGCCGCCCTTCGGGTAGAGCACCCCGTCGGCGAGGTCGAGGTGGCTCATCAGGTGGTACATGCTCGGAGCGGCGTACGGGCTCGTGCCCAGGAACACCGCCGGGTAGCCGAGGATCTGCCAGAGTCGCCGGTCCTTGACCGCCGAGGCGGCACGGGACGACAGCGGCTGCAGCAGGAGCCGTGCGAGCTTCGGCAGACGACGGAGCACGTCGGGCGCGGCGAGCTTCGTGAGGTCCTGGAACGTCGTGTACAGGAACCGCCGGATCGCCATCGCGTAGGTGTCCTCGGCCGAGGCGAGGTACTTCCGGATGCGCTTGCCGGCTCCGGGCTCGACGGACTCGAACAGCGCGATGTTCGCCTCGGCGTCGGCCCGCAGGTCGATCGGCTCGTCGTTGCCCTCGCTGTACACGCGGTAGCCGGGGTCGAGCTTCACCAGGTCGAGTTCGGCGTCGGCCGAGGTGCCGAGCAGCTGGAAGAAGTGGTCGAACACCTCGGGCATGAGGTACCACGACGGCCCGGTGTCGAACCGGAAGCCGTCACGCTCCCACGAACCGGCACGGCCGCCGAGCTGGGAGCGCTGCTCGAGCACGGTCACGGCGAAGCCGTCCCGCGCGAGCAGCGCGGCGGACGCCAGTCCGCTGATGCCGCCGCCGATGACGACGGCGCGCCGCGCCGGTACCTTGCGCCGGGTGGTCGAGGCGGCGGCCTCCGGACGGGAGGCGCGGGGCGGGGTCATGACGAGCCTCCTGGCTGACGGGTGGCCGCCTTCGACCGCACGGGGGCGCGTCCGGCGAGCACCTGTGCGGCCAGGCGGGCCTTGACCGGGTTCGGGACGCGCACGCGCGTCGTCACCAGACGCGTCGCCGGCGTGCGCGCGATGCGGTCGTTGAGTTCCTGGAACAGGGCGTGTGCGAGCCCGACGGCGCCCCGCGCGTCGGACGGCAGCAGGCGGATCGTCCGGGCCGCGTGGTCGAGGTCGGCCTGCACGTCGGCGACCAGCCGGTCCTTCGTGGCCTCGTCGAACGAGCGGATGTCGATCCCCGGGAAGTAGGAGCGACCGAGCACCTCGAAGTCGGCGTGCAGGTCCCGCAGGAAGTTCACCTTCTGGAACGCGGCGCCGAGCGCACGGGCTCCCGCGACCAGTTCTGCCTGGTCGAAGGTCGGTCGGCCGGCGCGGTGGACGAAGGCCCGCAGGCACATCAGCCCCACGACCTCGGCCGAGCCGTACACGTAGGCGTCGAACGAGGCGTCGTCGTGCTCGGTGCGCTCCAGGTCCATCCGCATCGACGCGAAGAACGGCTTCGTGAGCTCCGCGCCGAAGCCCGTGACCCGCGCGGTCCGGGCGAACGCGTGCACGACGGGGTTCACCGAGAAGCCGAGGGCGATCGCGCGCTCGGTGTCGGCCTCGAGCTCGTCGAGGACCGTCCGCGCCAGGTCGGGGTCGAGACCCGCCTCGGTCGCGGGACCGTCGACGACCTCGTCGGCGACCCGCACCAGCGCGTAGACGTTCCGGATGTGCTCTCGGGCGTCCTTGGCGAGCAACCGGCTCGCGAGACCGAACGACGTCGAGTAGCGGTCGATGACGACGCTCGACGCGGCCTCGGCCGTGGCGTCGTACAGGGGCAGCCGACCGGACGGCGCGCTGCCGGTCCGGGTGGTCTCGGTCGTCACCGGGCGCGCTCCACGAGTTCGGTCACGAGGCCCTCCAGGCGGTCGGCGAGGTCGTACGGCAGTCCGGAGAGCTCGGCACGGGCGAGTGCGACGTGGTCGGCGATCCGGGACTCGGCTGCGGCTCGGGCGCCGCAGGTGACCAGGGTCGCACGGAGTTCGGCCGCGCGTTCCTCGGTCAGGTCCGGGTCGCCCAGGTAGGGAGCGATGTCCGGCCAGCAGTCCGTCGTCGCCGCGTACGCGATGAGCATGGTCCGCTTGCCCTCGCGCAGGTCCCCCAGCACGCTCTTGCCGGTGGTCGTCTCGTCGCCGAACACCCCGAGCAGGTCGTCGACGATCTGGTACGCGATGCCGATCTCGCGGCCGAAGGCGCCGAGCGCGGTGACGACCGGCTCGGGCGCGCCGGCGAGCACGGCCCCGGACTGCAGCGGCGCCTCGAACGAGTACACGCTGGTCTTCGCACGCTCCATCGCCAGGACCTCGTCCACCGTCGGCATCACGCCGAGGGCCAGGTCGACGTCGGTCATCTCGCCGGCGGCGCTGGCGAACACGGCTTCGTCCAGCAGCTCCAGCAGGCGACCACGACGCTCCCCCGTCACCCCCGCGGACTCGATGAACCGCGGTGCGCCGGAGAGTGCGAGGTCGCCCGCGATCACGGCGGCGCTCATGCCCCGGTGCTCGGCGGTGGGGAGCGGCAGACCGCCGGTCGTGCCGGCGTCGCGGTAGGACCCGGCGACGTTCGGCTGGCCGCGGCGGGCCCAGTCGCGGTCGATGACGTCGTCGTGCACCACGAGCGCGGTGTGCAGGAGCTCGTAGGCGGCGGCGACGTGCGCAGCGGCGTGCACGTCGTCCCCACCGAGGCCGAGGTACGCGGTCAGGACCATGCGGGGCCGGAAGCGCTTGCCGCCCATGCTCGCCTTGCGGAGCACCCGCCAGAGCTCCTCGGACGGACGGCCGTAGCGCGCGGCACGAGCCGAGGAAACGACGAAGAAGCGCTCGAGACAGTCGTCGACGAGCGCGAGGTCGATGTGCGCCACGGTGGCCGCTTCCTCGCTCATTGGCCTAACCTATCGGTGCAGATGAGCGCTTTCCCGGAAACCGTGGTCCTGCTGGCCGACGACCGTACCCCGATCGGCACAGCGGACAAGTTCACGGTGCACACAGACCACACGCCCCTCCACCTGGCCTTCTCGTGCCACGTCCGGAACACCGACGGGGACGTGCTGGTGACCCGTCGCGCCCTGTCGAAGAAGACGTGGCCCGGTGTCTGGACGAACACGTTCTGCGGGCACCCCGGCCCCGACGAGTCCTTCGAGGACGCCATCGCCCGCCGTGCCTCGCGCGAACTGGGCATCACCGTGCGCGACGTCGAACTCGTGCTGCCCGACTTCCGGTACCGCGCCGTCGACGCCTCCGGCATCGTCGAGAACGAGGTCTGCCCGGTGTTCCGCGCCGTCACCGACGACCTGCCCGCCCCCGCCGACGACGAGGTCGCCGAGTACGCGTGGGTCTCCGAGGACTCCCTGCGGGCCGCCGTCGCCGGTGCGCCGTTCGGGTGGAGCCCCTGGCTGGGCTGGCAGCTCACCGAACTCGAAGCCGCCGGTCTGCACATCACACGCTGACCCGGGCGCACGCGCACCCGTCCACCCTCTGGTTGTCGGGGCGGGTCGACGGGCGTAGGCTCGACGGTCGGCAGTGCTCCGGCGCCGCCGCACGACGAACGAACGACGCAGACGAGAAGGGCAGGTGAGGCGCGATGTCGGGTGACCATCCTCGCGCGGGCCGGCAGCCCCTCCCCCTCGCCGCCGCGCCCGTGTCCTAGATCTCCTCCGCCCGCCGCGGTCCGCCGCGGCATCGCGCCTGCCTGCTCCCCGACCACGAGGAGCACGCGCATGGCAATGATCGACAACGCGATCTACGTCGAAGGACGTCGCGTGGAGTCGCCCTCGACCCTGGCACTCGGCGCCCGGCACCAGGTCCCCCGCTGCGACCTGGCGTGGATCGGGCTGCTCCGCCCCGACCCGGAGGAACTCGACGCCGTCGCGACCGAGTTCGACCTGCACGAGAACGCCGTCGAGGACGCCCGCAAGGGGCACCAGCGCGCGAAGCTCGAGCGGTACGGCGACACCCTGTTCCTGGTGCTCCGGCCGGCCTGGTTCGACCAGTCCGAGGGCACCGTCGAGTTCGGCGAGGTGCACCTGTTCGTCGGCGACCGTTTCGTGGTGAGCGTCCGGCACGCCGAGCGCCCCGACCTCGCGGCGCTCCGCGCGCAGGTCGAGGCCGACCCCGAGTTCCTGGCGCTGGGGTCGGAGGCCGTGACCGCCGCGGTGCTCGACGAAGTCGTGGACGGCTACGCGCCGGTCGTCGAGGTCCTGCAGGACGGGATCGACGCCATCGAGGACCAGCTCTTCGCCGGACAGGTGGACCCGGGTGTCTCGAAGCGGATCTACCAGCTGCTCAGCGAGGTGCTCTCGTTCCAACGCGCCACGAAGCCGGTGCCGGCGATGGTGAAGGGCTTGCTGCGCGGGGCCGACAAGTACGGCGTCGACGACGAGGTGCAGCACCGCCTGCGGAACGTGCTGGACCACGCCCTGCGCGTGACGGAGCGGGTCGACTCGTTCCGGTCCCTGCTCGAGAACGCCCTGACGCTGCACGCGACCCTGGTGTCGCAGGAGCAGAACGAGGCCATGCGCCGGATGACCAGCGCCAGCCTGGCCCAGGGCGAGGAGAGCCGGCAGCTCGCCCGCGCCGCACACCGGCAGGGCGAGGAGGTGAAGAAGATCTCGTCGTGGGCGGCGATCCTGTTCGCGCCCGGACTCATCGCCGGCGTCTACGGGATGAACTTCGACCACATGCCGGAACTGCACTGGCGGTACGGCTACCCGGTCGCGATCCTCGGCATGCTCGCGCTGATGGGCGTGCTCTGGGCGATCTTCCGCAAGCGCAACTGGCTCTGACGCGCCGCGAGGGCGCAGCGAGACCGCGCCCTCGCGGACGTTCAGGTGGCGTCGATCCGCCGGGCGTGCATAATGATCTGGCCCGGAATGTGAACGTGCACATCGATGTGCCACGGCCCCGGGCGGAAACGAGCAGCAATGGCGTCATCGCGGGCACAGCAACCGCGTTCGCCCAGCATCCGTGACGTCGCACGGATCGCGGGCGTCTCCCACCAGACCGTCTCGCGGGTGCTGAACAACTCCGACGCCATCCGCGACGCCACGCGCGACAAGGTCCTGGCGGCGATGGAACAGCTGCAGTACCGGCCGAACCGTGCGGCGCGGGCCCTCGTGACGAGCCGGACCCACACGATCGGCGTCCTCACCGCTCGCCGTGCCCACTACGGCCCGGCGGTCGCACTGCAGGCGATCGAGGACGCGGCCATGCTCCGCGGGTACTCGGTGACGACGGCGAACATCGCCGAGGCGACCGACACCGCCGTGCGCGAGGGGCTCGGGCACCTGCTCGACCTCGACGTCGAGGGCATCGTCGTCATCGCGCCCCAACAGCGGGTGTTCGACCTGATCGAGGAACTGGGCATCCGCACGCCGTACGTCACCATGCGGGCCAGCGTCGGCGAGGACCCGACGGCCCTGTGGGTCGACCAGATGGAGGGCGCGCGGCTCGCGACCGAGCACCTGCTCGACCTGGGCCACGAGTACGTCCGGCACATCGCGGGCCCGCAGGACTGGATCGAGGCGGACGCCCGCATGCAGGGGTTCCTGCGCGCCATGTCCGACCGCGACATGCCCGTCGTCCCGCCGATCCTCGGCGACTGGACGGCGGACTTCGGCTACCACGCCGGCCGCGAACTCCTGCGGTGGCGGGACTGCACGGCGGTCTTCTGCTCGAACGACCAGATGGCGCTGGGCGTCATGCACGCGGCACGCTCGTACGGGCTCGACGTGCCCGGTGACCTGTCGGTGGTCGGCTACGACGACATCCCCGAGGCGAAGCACTTCTGGCCGCCGCTCACCACGGTGCAGGTCGACTTCGCGGAGCTCGGACGACGGTGCGTGGACCTGCTCCTGCCGGGCGACGACGAGCTGCTCCGCCCGATCGACATCGTCCCGCAGCTCGTCGTGCGTGCGTCCACGGGAGCCCCGCGCGGCCGGTGACCCGACCGGTGGAACGTGCGGGACTCCGCACGATCACCCCAACGCGGGGGACGTGATCGGCCTGCTTCCGCCAGATCACGCAGGCCGTTACGAAAACGCGACCAATCCGAATTGACAGCCGCACCGGGGACGTGCGTAAATTACCTCCGTCCAGCCGATGTGACCGTTCACATGAGCGTCACACGAGCAGGACACCGGACGCGACAACGAAGTCCACGCAGGCCACCTGCGCCCATTCGCTGCCGCAGCAGAACCACCCGAACAACTGCCGCATCGCAGCGGCAGAAGGAGATGCACTGTGGCGTCACACCCGATCGACACCGGACTCGAGACCCGGTCGATCACCGCACCCGAGACCATCCTCGAGATGCGCTCGATCACCAAGGAGTTCCCTGGTGTGAAGGCGCTCTCCGACGTCTCCCTGAGCGTCCGCGCCGGCGAGATCCACGCGATCTGCGGCGAGAACGGCGCCGGCAAGTCGACCCTGATGAAGGTCCTCTCGGGCGTCTACCCCTACGGCACCTACAGCGGCGAGATCGTCTACGAGGGCGAAGAAGTCCGCTTCTCGAACATCAAGCAGTCCGAGCAGGCCGGCATCGTCATCATCCACCAGGAGCTGGCGCTCATCCCGGAGCTCTCGATCACCGAGAACCTGTTCCTCGGCAACGAGCCCGGCCGCTTCGGGCGGATCGACTGGACCGCCGCGCAGCTCCGTGCGCAGGACCTGCTCGCCCGCGTCGGCCTGGCCGACGACCCGGACACGCAGATCAAGAACCTCGGTGTCGGCAAGCAGCAGCTCGTCGAGATCGCGAAGGCTCTGCACAAGGACGTCAAGCTCCTCATCCTCGACGAGCCGACCGCCGCGCTCAACGAGAACGACTCGCAGCACCTGCTCGACCTGATCGTCGGGCTGAAGGCCAAGGGCATCGCGAGCATCATCATCAGCCACAAGCTCAACGAGATCGAGCAGATCGCCGACGAGATCACGATCATCCGCGACGGCAAGGCCATCGAGACGCTCAACGTCAAGGCGGACGGCGTCAACGAGGACCGCATCATCCGCGGCATGGTCGGCCGCTCGCTCGAGAGCCGGTTCCCGGACCGCACTCCGAAGATCGGCGAGACCTTCTTCGAGGTCCGCAACTGGACCGTGCAGCACCCGCTCGACTCGTCACGTCTGGTCTGCAAGGGCTCGAACTTCCACGTCCGCCGCGGTGAGATCGTCGGCTTCGCGGGCCTGATGGGCGCCGGACGCACCGAGCTCGCGATGAGCCTGTTCGGTCGCTCGTACGGCACCTGGCTCGACGGCCAGATCATCAAGGACGGCCGCGAGATCAAGGTCACGAACGTCCAGCAGGCGATCGAGAACGGCCTCGGCTACGTCTCCGAGGACCGCAAGGCGCTCGGCCTGAACCTGCTCGACACGGTGAAGCGTTCGACGGTCGCCGCCGACCTGAAGAAGATCTCGAAGGTCGGCGTCGTCGACTCGCTCGAGGAGTACTCCGTCGCCGAGAAGTACCGCAAGATGCTCCGCACCAAGGTGCCGAGCGTCGAGGACAACGTCGGCAAGCTGTCCGGTGGCAACCAGCAGAAGGTCGTCCTGTCCAAGTGGATGTTCACCGACCCGGACATCCTGATCCTCGACGAACCCACCCGCGGCATCGACGTGGGCGCGAAGTTCGAGATCTACGGCATCATCCAGCAGCTCGCGGCCGAGGGGAAGGGCATCATCCTCATCTCGTCCGAGCTCCCCGAACTCCTCGGTCTCTCCGACCGGATCTACACCATCTTCGAGGGCCAGATCACCGCTGACCTCCCGGCCGACCAGGCCGATCCCGAATCGCTCATGCGCAGCATGACCTCCGCGCGGAAGGGCGCCACCGCCTCATGAACAACCTGAAACTGCTCTTCGGCAAGGGCAACAGCATCGGCCAGTACGGCATGATCATCGCCCTCATCGTGCTGTTGGTCTTCTTCTCGGTCACGACGAACGGGCTCATCCTCGAGCCGACCAACGTCATCAACCTGTTCCTGCAGTACTCGTACATCCTGATCCTGGCGCTCGGCATGGTCATGGTCATCATCGCGGGGCACATCGACCTGTCGGTGGGTTCGGTCGCAGCGGTCGTCGGCATCGTCGTGGCGCAGTCCATGGCCGTGTGGGACTTCCCGGTGTGGGCCGCCATCATCCTGGGGCTCGCGTGCGGTGCCCTGATCGGTGCGTGGCAGGGCTTCTGGGTGGCGTTCGTGAAGGTCCCGGCCTTCATCGTGACGCTGGCCGGTCAGCTCATCTTCCGTGGTGTGAACCAGATCATCGGCAACTCGACGTCGGTCCCCGTCCCGGACGCCTTCACCCCGATCGGTGCCGGGTTCCTCGGTGACTTCGGCCCCGACTTCGGCTTCAGCAACGGCACGCTCCTCATCGGCCTCGTCACGATCCTCGCGCTCATCATCATCGAGGCCCGAGGCCGTGCCCGCCGCCGGAAGATGCAGGCCGAGGTCCCGCCGCTGTGGGTCTCGATCGTCCGCACCGGCATCCTGGTCGCCGTCACGCTCGTCGCCACGTACCTGTTCGGCGCCGGCCCGGTCGGCACCTCGGTCCCGATCGTCGCGATCATCCTCGGTGTCCTGACCATCATCTACGGCTTCGTCACGAAGAACACGATCTTCGGTCGCCAGGTCTACGCCGTCGGTGGCAACGCCAACGCCGCCGTCCTGTCCGGCGTCTCGGCGCGACGGGTCAACTTCTTCGTCATGATGAACATGTCGATCCTCGCCGCGATCGCGGGCATGGTGTTCGTCGCCTACTCCGGCGCCTCGGGCCCCGCGGACGGCACCGGCTGGGAGCTCGACGCGATCGCCGCCGTGTTCGTCGGTGGTGCTGCGGTCGCCGGTGGCGTCGGCACGATCTCGGGCTCGATCATCGGTGGTCTCGTCATGGCGCTGCTGTCGAACGGTCTGCAGCTCATGGGCCTCGAGTCCAACCAGGTGCAGATCATCCGCGGTCTGGTCCTCCTCGTGGCCGTCGCCTTCGACGTCTACTCGAAGTCGCAGGGTCGTCCGTCCCTGATCGGCGGCATGCTGCGGCAGTTCCAGCGGAAGGACACCGAGCAGAACACGGTGGCCGCCCAGCAGCCGCGGTCCATCGAGGACCAGCCGGACAAGATCACCCTCCCCTAGTCCAACCCTTCCCCTCACAGCACCACCACCTCAACGAAGAGAAAGCAATCTCATGCGCAAGAAGCTCATCGCCGGCATCGGTCTGGCACTCGTCGCGGGCCTGGCCCTCAGCGGCTGCTCGGCACGCGGCTCGTCCGACGACGCCGGCAGCACCAGCACCATCAAGAAGGGCGACCTCATCGGCGTCGCCCTGCCGGCCAAGACCTCGCAGAACTGGGTCCTCGCGGGTGCAGCCTTCAAGAAGTCCATCGAGGACGCGGGCTTCAAGGCCGACATCCAGTACGCCAACGCCGGCAACCCCGTCCCGGACCAGCAGTCGCAGATCTCGGGCATGATCACCAAGGGCGCCAAGGCCGTCATCATCGGTGCCGCCGACGGTTCGCAGCTGACCGCGCAGGTCAAGTCCGCCAAGGACCGTGGCGCCGTCGTCATCGCCTGGGACCGCAACATCCTGAACACGAAGAACGTCGACTACTACGTGGCGTTCAACAACTTCAAGGTCGGCCAGCTCCAGGCCGAGGCGCTGCTCAAGGGCCTCGAGGAGAAGAAGGGCGACAAGCCGTACAACGTCGAGCTCTTCGCCGGTTCGCCGGACGACGCCAACGCGACCGTGTTCTTCAACGGTGCGATGGACGTCCTGCAGCCGAAGATCGACGACGGCACGATCAAGGTCGTCTCCGGCCAGACCACGTTCCAGAAGGTCGTCACGCAGGGCTGGCTCGCGCAGAAGGCCCAGTCGCGCATGACCGACCTGCTCTCGCAGTACTACACGGGTGACACCGAGCTCGACGGCGTCCTGTCGCCGAACGACACCCTCGCCCGTGCGATCCTCACCGCGACCAAGGCCGCCGGCAAGGACAACCCCGTCGTGACGGGCCAGGACTCGGAGACCGCGTCCATCCCGCTCATCATGAAGGGCACGCAGTACTCGACGATCTTCAAGGACACGTCGAAGGAGGCCCAGGCGGCCGTCGACCTCGTCTCCACGCTGTCGAAGGGCGACAAGCCCGACACGACGATGGACAAGACGAACAACTACAACGGCAAGAAGACGGTCCCCGCGATCGAGCTCACGCCGGTCCTGGTCACCAAGGACAACGCCGTCGAGGCCTACAAGGGCAACGACACCCTCGAGGAGCTCGCCAAGAAGGGCTGATCTCCCCAGCACCACGGACGGCCCCGTCTCGCCTCGGCGAGACGGGGCCGTCCTGCGTCGTCCGGAGGCCGGCCACACGGCGGACGGGAGGCCCGGCGCACGTCGTGATCCGTGCCTCCCGTCCGCCGTGCACGCGCGTCCAGGGCCGACGCGACCCGCCGGGTCAGGGCCGCGTCGCGCGCAACCGACGCGCCGCCTCGGCCAGGTGCGGCACGTCGGTGTGGGCGGTGCCGAACACCACAGCGCGGGTGGTGTCGAAGTAGCGCCGGGTCAGGCGTTCGCCGAGGTCGGACACCCGCGCCCACGGGATGTCCGGCTCGCTCGCGGTGAGGGTGCTCGGCAGGACGCGGACCGCCTCGCCGATCTCGACCAGCCGCATCCGGACGGCGTCGTGCACCAGGTCCTCCGGCAGGCGTGCGTCCCCGACGTAGCGCCGGATCGCCTCGCACGCGTCGATGACGTCGTCGAGTCGGTCCCGGACAAGGCGGTGCGTCGTCGGGTCCTGGCTCACAGCGGCACCGCGCGGCGGACGACCTCGGGGCTCATGCCGGCGGCGTCCACGACGTCGACGCGCACGCCGAGCAGCCGTTCGGCGGCGTCCTGGATCCGCATCAGCGCGAAGATGCCGAGGCCCGCGTCCACGTCGATCATCAGGTCGACGTCGCTGCCCGGGCCGTCCTCACCGCGAGCGACGCTGCCGAAGAGGCGCGGGTTCCGGCCGCCGAGCCGCTCGACGACGGCGATCAGGTCCTGTCGTGCGGCGGCGACGCGGTCCCGCAGGGGCGGTGGGTCCTCGACCGGCAGCAGGTCGATCGACGTGGTGAAGCCCGCGGCCCGGAGCATGCGCTGGAGCGCGGCGAGCGAGGGTTCGCGTCGGCCGTTCTCGTACGTGCTGATGACGCTCTGCGTGACACCGGCCCGACGGGCGAGCTGCACCTGCGTGAGCTCGGCGCGTTCACGGGCGTCGCGGATGAGCGCGGCCGCCGACACCGTCGGCACCGGGTGTGGAGGGACTGCGGACATGCTGCAACGATACACAGAATGCGACATTTCGTCCGCTGGATGACGTGGAGTCGACGACCCGGAACGACGTGGTCGACGTCGTGCGACGTCGAAGGAGTCGTCCCGGGTCGGCCGAATCGCGGTCAGGAACGCGCTGAGACGTCCGCGCGGTGGAAGTTCTGCGCCGAACGCGACGGCGTCGGGCCGCGCTGGCCCTGGTACCGCGACTGGTACTCGGCCGAGCCGTACGGCTTGTCGGCCGGGCTGGACAGCTGGAAGAAGCAGAGCTGCCCGATCTTCATGCCGGGCCAGAGCTTGATCGGCAGCGTCGCGACGTTCGAGAGCTCGAGCGTGACGTGGCCGGAGAACCCCGGGTCGATGAACCCGGCGGTCGAGTGGGTCAGCAGCCCGAGGCGGCCGAGCGAGCTCTTGCCCTCGAGACGCGCGGCGATGTCATCGGGGAGCGTGACGACCTCGTACGTCGAGCCGAGCACGAACTCGCCGGGGTGCAGCACGAAGGCTTCGTCCGGGTCGGTCTCGACCAGCCGGGTCAGGTCGGGCTGGTCGACCGCCGGGTCGATGTGCGGGTACTTGTGGTTGTCGAACAGCCGGAAGAACTTGTCGAGCCGGACGTCGATGCTCGACGGCTGGACGAGCGAGGCGTCGTGGGGGTCGAGACCGATCCGGCCCTCGGCGAGCTGGGCGGTGATGTCGCGATCGGAGAGCAGCACGCCGTGCAGCCTAGCGGCAGCGGACCCCCGCCGATATGCTGCGAGGCTGTCCGGGGCCGGACGGCGTCACACCGCCGGGAGGAACCGACATGACCGCCTACACGGTCCACGAACTCGTGGTCCCCGCCACGATGGACGACGACCCGGGGACCGTGCAGGCGTTCCGCGAGTGGGTCGACGTGCAGAACCGCGCCGAGGTGTCGATCACCGGACTGCCGGAGCTGCTCTGGACGCCCGAGGAACAACTGCCGTACCTGATCGACCCCGACGCACCCAGCCGACTGTTCCTGGTCCGGGACGACGAGGGAACCGCGGTGGGGGCCGGCTCGTACGACTCGAAGGCCACCGCGGACGCCCCGAACTGCTGGCTCGCGGTCAGCGTCGCGCCCGAGCACCGACGCCGGGGCATCGGCACGCTCCTGGCCGAGCACGTCGAGGACGTCGCTCGGCAGCAGGGTCGCACGCAGTGGAAGACGTACGCCGTCTCCCGGCACGTCGGGGCGGCGTCCGGCCCCGGGTACCTCCGTGCTCCCACCGGGTACGGCGCCGTGCCCGAGGACGAGCCGGGGGTCCGGTTCCTGACGGGCCGGGGTTGGCGGTTCGGCCAGGTGAACCGGATCAGCCGACTGGAGCTGCCCGCCGCCCCTGCTGCCCTCGGCGACATCCGCGCCGCGGCGACGCGGGCAGCGGCCGACCGGTACCGCGTGCACAGCTGGGCCGGGCCGACGCCGCTCCGGTGGCAGACGGACGTCGCGCTCCTCCTGACCCGGATGAGCACCGACGCCCCGTCCGGTGACATGGCCGAGCCCGAGGACGCCTGGACGGTCGACCGGCTCCGGACGCACGAGCAGCACCTCGACGACGGCCCGCGCACGATGCGCACCGTCGCCGTCGAGGACGTGTCGTCCGGCTCACTGGTCGGCTTCACCCAGCTCGCCGTCCCCGGGCCCGTCGTCCAGCCGGTGATGCAGGGCGACACCCTGGTGCTGCGCGAGCACCGCGGCCACCGGCTCGGGTGGCTGCTCAAGGTCGTCGGGATCGAGACGGTCGAACGCGACCACCCGGGGCACCCCTCGATCATCACGTTCAACGCGGAGGAGAACCGCCCGATGCTCGACGTGAACGAGGCCGTCGGGTTCGTCGGCGTCGGCAGCGAGGGGATCTGGGAACGGCGGGACTGAGGGCGCATCCGAGGGCTGCTTGCCAGCAGACGCGCCTACCATTGGACGGTCATGACCGTCACGTCACCCGAAACCCAGCAACCGGGACCCGCGCCGGAATCCGCGCCCGTCACCGCGCGCACGTCCACCGTCGCGACCGTGCTGGTCGTCGCGATCCCGCTCGCCGTCGCGTGCTCGCTCCTCGGGCTGACGGTCACCGGGGCGTTCACCGCGAACCAGCAGCTGGTGTCCGCCGGTGACGTCGTCGAGTACGGCCTGCCGATCGCCCGCGTGGTGCACGACACGATGGCGGCCCTGACGGTCGGCCTGCTCATCGTCGCCGCGTTCGCGCTGCCGGCGCAGAAGAAGGACCACCGGGCACTCTCGAGCGTGCAGCACCGCGCCACGCGCTGGGCGGCGGCGACGGGATCGGTCTGGTTCCTCGCGGCTGCCGTCACCGTCGTGCTGACCGGCGCCAACACCCTCGGCGTCCCGCTCACCAGTCCGGTGTTCGCCCGCAACTTCATGCTGTTCGCGTTCCAGGTCGAGATCGGTCAGGCGCTCGTGGTCTCGGCGGCGGCGATCCTCATCGCGACCGTGATCGCCGCGTTCGCCACCCGGGTCACGACGCTCGCCGTCGCCACGGTGTTCGGCGTCTTCGCACTGCTCCCCCTGGCGCTGTCCGGCCACGCCGCCGGTTCGCTCGAGCACGCCAACGCGGTGAACTCGCTCGCGATCCACCTGATCGGGGTGTGCGTCTGGGCCGGTGGGCTCGTCGCCGTGGTGCTGCTGCGCACCCGCACGAAGGGCGCGACCGGACGGGTGGTCTCCCGCTACTCGACGTTGGCCGGCTGGTCGTTCGGGGCCGTCGCGTTCTCCGGCATCGTCAACGCCTCGCTGCGGCTGACCGGTCCGCTCGACCTCGTCACGACGCCCTACGGGGCACTCATCACGGTCAAGGCGACCATCCTCGTGCTGCTCGGGATCGCCGGCGTCGTGCAGCGCCGCAAGCTCGTGCCCGGGCTGCTCCGCGCGCCGCTCGACCGTCGCCGGTTCACCCGGTTCGCGCTGGCCGAGATCGTCTTCATGGCCGTCGCGATCGGTGTCTCGGTCGCCGTCTCGCGCTCCCAGCCACCGATCCCGCAGACGCCCGAGACCGGCGAGGACACCCGCTCCGGCCTGATCGGGTTCCCGTTCCCGCCGGCGCAGACGATGCAGACCTACCTGACGCAGTGGCACATCGACTGGGTGTGGCTCGGGCTCGCCGTCGTCGGGGCCGTCTGGTACCTGCTCGCCGTGCGGAAGCTCCGGAAGCGCGGCGACAAGTGGCCCGTCGGGCGCACCATCGCATGGGTCATCGGATGCGCCCTGTTCATCTGGACCACCTCGGCCGGCCCGGCCGTGTACGGCATGATCCACTTCTCGTCGCACATGGTCCAGCACATGCTGCTCATGATGTTCGTGCCGCTGCCGCTCGTGCTCGGCGGTCCGGTGCTCCTCGCAATGCGCACCCTGCCGGTCCGGAACGACGGCTCCCGCGGGGCCCGCGAGTGGCTCATGCTCTTCGTGCACTCGCGGTACATGCAGTTCATGGGGAAGCCCGCCGTCGCCGGTGTCGTCTTCGCCGGGTCGCTCGTGGTGTTCTACTTCACGCCGGCGTACCAGGCGGCGATGCAGTCGCACGAGTGGCACGTGGCGATGGTCGTCCACTTCGTGTTGAGCGGCTACCTGTTCTTCTGGGTGTTCGTCGGCGTCGACCCGGGGCCGAAGCGTCCGCCGTACCCGATCCTGATCATCGCGCTGCTCGCGACGCTGGCCTTCCACGCGTTCTTCGGGGTCGCCGTGATGACCTCGCAGTCGGTGTTCGCGATCGACTGGTTCCACGCCCTCGGCCAGACGAACGACGCGGCGCTGCTCGACGACCAGCACACCGGCGGCGGCATCGCCTGGGGCGCCTCCGAGCTGCCCATGGTCTTCGTGGCGCTGCTCGTGGTGCGGAACTGGATCCGGACGGACAAGCGTGATGCGAAGCGGCTCGACCGCAAGGCCGAACGCGACGGCGACGCCGACCTGAAGGCGTACAACGAACGCCTGGCGGCGATCAACGCGTCGGACACCGCGCGCCGCGACTGAGGCGCATCCGGCACCGCGGACCCGCCGACCGCGACGACTCGGTCAGTCGCCGTGGACGATGCAGACCGCGTCGAGGTCCAGAGCAGCCTCGAGCGCAGCCGAGATCCCGGACTCGCCGTCGGAGCCCGCAGGGGTGACGGTGTCCACCCACCACAGCGGCGTCGCGATCGTGGGGGCATCCGGCAGGATCCGCTCGACCTCGTCGAACGAGTCCACCCGCCGCACCCCGAGCACCGTGATCACCGGGTGGGTGGCGTCGCGGCAGACCTGCAGCATCGGGCCGTCGTCGAGGGCGCGGACACCCCAGGACTCGTCGTGCAGGAGCAGCGCCTCGGCGACCTCCCGCGTCTCGACCGGTCGACGGCAGAGCATGGTGACGTCACGGGGCACCGTGACCGCCCGTCACCCGAGCGTCCCGCACGTGTCCGTCGAGCGTGCCCTCGTCGTGGGCGGGATCGAGCGGTGCTCCGCCGACGAGCTGCAGGAAGCGGTCCTCGTCGATGCGGTCGAGGAAGGACTCGAGGGCCTCCCAACCGTCCTCGAACCGGACGATCATGCCGCCGTCGGTGCTGTCCGTGTCGCCGTCCTCGCTCCGGTCGCCGTCGGCCCCGGACCGGGTGCCGAACGTCGCCGTCGTGGTGCGCGGCGGCGGCCAGACCCCGTCGCGGTCGAGGAACTCGGACGCTTCGGGCCCGATGACCACGGCGAGCGGCGACGGCTCGCCGTGCGACACCGCGCGGACCAGGTGGTCGGCGTCCCCGCGGCGCTGCATGACCACGCCGAAGACCGGCACCACCTGGTCAGCGACCTGCTGGACGGCGTCGAACAGGCGGTTCGCGAGCTCCGGATCGGTGTTCTCCTCGGGCACGGTGAGCACGGCGGACATCGTCTCGACGACCACGCCACCGACCAGGTGAGCGGTCATCGTGGCGGAGAAGCCCTCACCCACCGCGTACGACGTCGACACCCCGGGGGCCTCGTGCTTGGCGTACTGCGTGACGACCCAGCGGTCCCACGGCACGGTGAGTGGTTCGGCGGTGCCCCAGCGGGTGGGGCAGGTCCCCACGGTGTGGCACAGGGCCTCGATCGCGGATCCCATGTCCACGGCGCGCTGGGCGTGGTGGCGGAGGGTCAGGTCGATGCTGATCTGGCGGACGGAGTCCGCCGAGACGGGGTGCTCGGGCGACGGTGTGCCGACGAGTTCGGGGCCGCGGTGCACGAAGTCCTCGATGCCCGAGGCGGCGACGCCCGTCCGGCCGTCCCGCAGGGTCCCGTCGAAGTCGGCGACGGCCCACGCGGCACCGTACGCGCCGAGGGCATGCCGGAGCGCGGGGGTGATCGCGGATTCCCGTCCGGTCCGCAGCACGACCGTGCGGCCGGCGTCCGCCGACCGACGGAGCAGTGAGGCGAGCGCGTCGGTCAGCCACACGACCGGCGAGGCGGACTCGACCACGATGGCGGGACCGACCACGTCGTCGATGAGGGGATGCCTGACCATCCGGTCCTCCTCGGGTTCTTCGGCGCTGGAACTCCCTGGACGGTACACACGAGGACGACACCTGTCCGTCAGGCTGGCGTGCTCACAGCGGAGACTCGGGAGGCACGACACACGCCCGGCAGGAGGCGTACGGTACGCGGTCGGCTGGCTTCCAGGCGAGAATCCGCTAGGCTTGCCGAGTCCCGTTCTGCGGGGCGCGCGAGTGTAGTTCAATGGTAGAACTCCAGCTTCCCAAGCTGGTAGCGCGGGTTCGATTCCCGTCACTCGCTCCATGCGTCGTCTGCGCTCCAACCTCGCCCGCGGCGTCGTGGTGTCCACGGTCATCGTGTTCGCCGTGACCGGTTGCTCCGGTGGAACGGCTCCGGCACCGGGTGGTTCCCCGACGTCGACTCCTTCGCCCACTCCGTCGTCGAGCGCCGCCGCACTCGACCACCGGAGTGTCGACCGAGCGCTCGCGGCCCTCGAACGCGAGTACGACGCCACGGTCGGCGTCGTCGCGACCGACACCGTCACGGGTGACGCGGTCGCGTACAACGGCGACCGACGCTTCGGCTACGCCTCCACGATCAAGGTGTTCGCCGCGGCACAGTTCCTGCGCTCGGTGCCCGCGGACGCCCGCGACGAGGTCGTGCACTGGACGGCCGCCGACGTCGCGGCCGCGGGGTACTCGCCCGTCACCGAGCAGCACGTGACCGACGGGCTGACGTCCGCGCAGCTCGCCGAGGCGGCCGTCCGGATGAGCGACAACACGGCCCTGAACCTCGTGCTCACGCGCATCGGCGGTCCGAGCGGTCTCGACGCCGCGCTGGCCGAGCTCGGCGACACCACGACCGAGGTGGTCCACGGCGAGCCGGACCTCAACACCATCGAGCCGGGCAGCACCGAGGACACCACCACCCCGGCGGCGTTCACCGCGGCCCTGGCGACCGTGCTCGACGGCAGCACCCTGAACAGCGCCGACACCGCGCTGCTGGTCGACTGGATGGGCGGCAACGCGACCGGCGACGCCCTGATCCGCGCCGGTGCGCCCGACGGCTGGGTCGTGGTGGACAAGTCCGGCGGCGCGGGCGGGATCCGGAACGACGTCGCACGGGTCACGCCGCCCGACGGCGACCCGATCGTGCTCTCCGTGTTGACCACGCGGAACGACCCCGACGCCGCCTACGACGACGCCCTGGTCGCGCGGTCGGCCGCGGCGGTGCTCGACGCGTTCGACCACTGATCGACCGGGCCGGCGGTGGCTGTTCTGCACCGCGTCACACGGCGTCATGAACAACACCTGTCGGCGACCTCGGGACACTACGCTCGCTCCATGTCCTCCTCCGGGTTCCCCGTGGTCGTCGTCGGCGCCGGCGTCATCGGGCTGAGCGCTGCATGGCACCTCGCCGGGCTCGGGCAGCGCGTCCTGCTCCTCGACAGCGGGACGGTCGCCGGCGGCACCACCACCGCGGGTGCCGGGTTCGTGGGCCAGTGGGCAGCCGGCTACGCCTGGTACTGGAACGAGTCCGAACGCGACGTCGAGCAGTACGGCATCGACTTCTACCGCGACCTCGCCGGCGCCGGGCACGGCCCGACCGGGTACCGGCAGAACGGCAACGTGTGGCTGACCGTCACCGAGCAGGGCCGGGCCGACCACCTGCCGCCGTTCGAGCAGCACCCGCTCCGACCGGCCGGGGCGCGCACCCTCACCCCCGCCGAGGCGGCCGACCTCGTGCCCGGGCTCGACCCGGCCGCGGTCACCGCCGGCTTCCTGCACCCCGACGGCATCCAGATCAGCGCGCCGGACACCGCGCGTGCGCTGACGGCATCGGCACGCGCACGCGGTGTCGAGATCCGCGAGCACACGCCGGTGACCGGACTGGAGGCCCGTGACGGCTCCGTCACGGGCGTCCGGACCGCCGGTGGCGAGGTCATCAGCGCCGATCGCGTCGTGCTCGCCGCCGGCAGCTGGACGAACGCGCTGCTCGCCCCCTTCGGGCGCGAGCTGCCGACGGTCCGGGTGGTCGCCAGCCGCCTCGTGACGACGCCGTTCGGGCTGCCGGGTTCCCTGCCGACCCTGATGCTCCCCGAGCTGCACGGCCTGTGGATCCGCGAGCACCGCGGCGGCCTGACGTACGGTGCCGGCCCCGGGTACGAGCCGCTGCACGTCGGCGGCGCGGACCGGCGCGACGAGCCCGCGCGCCGCCCCGTGCGCACGGACCTGCTCGACGCCATGCGCACGTACCTGCACCCGATCGTCGCCCGGCTGCTCCCCGCTGCCGCGAGCGTGCTCGGGGTGGACGAGACCCCCACGCAGGGCGTCGTCTCGATGACCGCCGACCGGAACTTCATCGTCGGCGCGGTCCCCGAGCTGCGCGGGCTCGTGGTGGCGGGCGGCGACAACGAGTCCGGCGTCACGCACGGTCCGGGGCTCGGGCGGATCGCGGCGGAACTGAGCGTCACGGGCACGACCACCCTCGGCGATGCGAGCCGCTACGCCCCGGCGCGGTTCCCGGCGGCGGCCCCGACCGAGGCCGAGGTGGTCGCGATGATGCCGGCGCGGCGCGAAGCAGACGCCCGACGTGCCGGAGCCGTGGCATGAGCGACGTGCTGAGCGACCGGGCCCCGACGCACGTCGTGATCGGCGGCGGGGTCGTCGGTGCCGCCACCGCGTACGCCCTCACACTCCGCGGCGAGCGCGTCCTGCTCGTCGAACAGCACGAGCGCGGACACCACAACGGCTCGTCGCACGGCGCCACCCGGATCTTCCGGCAGGGCTACGCCGACCCTGAGTACGTCGACCTGACCTCGCGCGCCCTGGTGCTGTGGGAAGCGCTCGAGGGCGCTGCGGGCGAGGAGCTCATCGTCCGCACCGGAGCCGTCGACCACGGCCGCGCCGAGGTCGTCGACGCCATCGCCGCCGCACTGACGGACGCCGGCATCCCCCACGAGACCCTCAGCCCGGAGGACGCCGCCGCGCGCTGGCCGGGGATCGCGTTCGAGGGGCGCGTGCTCGCGCACGCCACGGCCGGTCGCATCCGGTCCGACCGCGCGATCGAGGCCTTCCTGACCCTGGCCGAGCGGACCGGGCTCGCCGACCTGCGCTTCGACACCCGGGTCACCGGGCTCGACGACCACGGCGACGACGTGACGGTGACGCTGTCCGACGGGTCCACCCACCGCAGCTCGTCCGTGGTGGCGGCCGTGGGGTCGTGGGCTCCCACGTTGGTCGGCGACCTGCTCGCCGGACGCGGGGCGGGCCTCCCGGCCATCCGCGTCACCCAGGAACAGCCCGCGCACTTCCCCAGCCGTCTGCCGGACCAGGCGTGGCCGAGCTTCGTGCACTGGGCGGCCGACGACGATGTCTACGGCCTGCTCACCCCGGGCGAGGGCGTCAAGGTCGGGTTCCACGGCACCGGCCCCGTCGTCGATCCGGACCACCGCGACTTCACGCCCGTGCCGGCCGAGGCCGAGCGGCTGCAGGCCTACGCCGCGCGGTACGTGCCCGGTGTCGACGCGACGAAGCCGACCTTCATCAGCTGCCTGTACGACAACTCCCCCGACGAGGACTTCGTGATCGACCGACGTGGTCCCGTCACCGTCGCGACCGGGTTCTCCGGCCACGGCTTCAAGTTCGCACCGCTGCTCGGCGACATGATCGCCGACCTCGCGACCGGCGGGGCCGCACATCCCCGCTTCTCCCTCTCGAAACCATCCCCCTCAGGAACCCCGTGACGACCCGACTCCTCTCCGCACTCGCGCTCTCAGCTGCCGTCGCCGCCGTGCTCACCGGCTGCGCCTCGACCGGAGCGTCCACCGACGTCTCCGACGGCCTGGTGATCGGGACGACCGATCCCGTCACGTCCCTCGACCCGGCCGGCGCCTGGGACCGCGGCAGCTACACGGTGCAGACGCAGCTGTACCAGCACCTGCTCACCTACCCGGCCGGCGGGACCACGCCGAGTCCCGAGGTCGCCGAGTCCTGCGACTTCACCGACGGCACCCACTACGTGTGCCGGATCCGCGACGGGCTCACGTTCTCGAACGGTGACGCCCTGACGGCGGAGGACGTCGTGTTCTCGTTCGAGCGCCAGGTCGGCATCGGCTCCGAGAACGGTCCGGGGTCGCTGCTCGCCAACATGGCTTCCGTGGCGGCCGACGGCGACGAGGTCACGTTCACCCTGGAGCAGGCGAACGACCAGACGTTCCCGTACGTCCTGGCGAGCATGGCCGGCGCGATCGTCGACAGCAGCGTGTTCTCGAAGACGAAGGTCCACGCGGACGACGGGGTCGTCGGATCCGGTCCGTACGCGCTGCAGCAGTCCGCCGACGGCGGGGCGACCATCGCCCTGACGGCGAACACGGAGTACGACGGCACCGCGCCGGAGTCGTCGAGCGTGACGATCAAGCAGTACACGAAGTCCGCCGACCTCAAGCTCGCGGTGCAGGAGGGCGACGCCGACGTGGCCTACCGCCAGCTCACGCCGACCGAGGTCACCTCGTTGTCCGAGGACGACGGCCTGCAGCGCGTCCAGGGCTCGTCGGGCGAGGTCCGGTTCCTCGGCTTCAACCTCGACACGATGCCCGGTGACGACACCGCGCAGAAGACCGCGATCCGCCAGGCCGTCGCCGCGACCGTCGACCGCGCAGCGATCGCGAAGGACGTCTACCAGGGCACCTACGCTCCGGCGTACTCGATCGTGCCGTCCGACTTCACCGGCGCGACCGACGCGTTCCAGACGGAGTACGACGGTGCCGACCCCGCGGCCATCCTCCGGAAGGCCGGTGTGCGCACGCCCGTCGCGCTGCCGATCGAGTACACGACGGACCACTACGGTTCCGGGTCGGACGACGAGTACGCGCTGCTCGCCCAGCAGCTCGAGGACACCGGCCTGTTCACGGTCGACCTGCAGTCGGCGAGCTGGGACACCTACGTCGGGAACGTCGGCAAGGGCGAGTACCCGGTCTTCCAGCTCGGGTTCTTCCAGGACTACCCCGACGCCTCGTCGTACCTGACGCCGGCCTACGGTTCCGCGGACGTCAACCTGCTCGCCAACCACTTCGACGACCGGGCCGTGCAGCAGCTGGTCGCATCGCAGGCCGTCGAGCCGGACACTGCAGCGCGGACGGAGCAGATCGAGCAGATCCAGCAGGACACCGCCGAGTCCGTGCCGCTCATCCCGCTGCTGGCCGGCCAGGAGAACGTCATCGGGCAGAAGTCGCTCACCGGGCTGACGAAGTCGGTCGACGCCTCGGGTGAGTTCCGCATCTGGGAGATCGGGCGCTCGTGAGCACCGGCGACGCAGCGCAGCAGGCGAACGAGTCCGCTGACCCGCTCCGTGACGCGGTCCGCGCCGGGATGCCCGCGGGGCTCGACGAGCTCGCGGCGCTCGTCGCCATCCCGTCCGTGCACGACGCGGCCGTGCAGTCGCTCGACGACTGCGACCGGGTCGCCGAGCGCGTGCGGGTCGCGTTCGACGGCCTCGGCCTGGCGTCGCGCCTCGTCACGACGTCGGACGGCTCACAGGCGGTCGTCGCCACCCACCCGGCCCCGGCCGGCGCCCCGACGGTCCTGCTCTACGCCCACCACGACGTCCAGCCCGCCGGCGACCTCGCGGCGTGGACGAGCGACCCGTGGACCCTGACCGAGCGCCAGGGTCGCCTGTACGGTCGCGGTGCCGCTGACTGCAAGGGCGGGGTCGTCACCCACCTCGTGGCGCTGCAGGCCCTGCTCGACGTGCACGGATCGTTCCCGGTCGGACTCGTCGTGGTCGTCGAGGGATCCGAGGAGCAGGGCACCGACGGTCTCGAGCAGTACGTGTCCACCCACGCAGCGGACTTCGCCGACGTCGACGCCGCCGTCGTGATGGACGCCGGCAACGCCGCCGTCGGGGCCCCAGCGCTCGTGACCACCCTGCGCGGCACCGCGTTCGTCGAGCTGCGCATCCGAGCGCTGCACGGCACCGTGCACTCGGGGATGTTCGGTGGTGCGGCGCCCGATGCCATCGCGACCCTGGTGGCCCTGCTCGCCACGCTGCGCGACGACGCCGGGGACACCACCGTCGACGGACTCGACGGGTCCCAGACCTGGGACGGCCTGCCCTACGACGCCGACCGGTTCGCCGCCGACGCCGGGCTGCTCGACGGCGCGGTGCCGATCGGGTCCGGGGACCCGGCATCCCAGGTCTGGGCACGGCCGGCGCTGACCGTCGTCGGCATCGATGCGCCGGCCGTCGCCGGGTCGTCGCCGTCCGTGCAGGCGACCGCCGGTGCCGCGCTGAACCTCCGGGTGCCGCCGGGCGTCGACCCCGCTGCCGCCGGCGAACTGCTGGTGGCGCACCTGCTGCGGCGAGCGCCCGCCGGCGTCGAGGTCGCCGCGCGCGTGACGGGGACCGGCGACGGCTTCCGCGCGACGGCCGGGCAGTACTCGTCGGCGTTCCGGAGCGCACTGGCGTCGTCGTACCGGGTGTCGTCGGTGGGCTCCCTCGGAGGCGGCGGATCGATCCCGCTCTGCGCGACGCTCGAACGGGCGATCCCCGGGGTCGAGGTCATCCTGGCGGGGGTGTCCGAGCCGACCGCGAACGTGCACGCGCCGGACGAGAGCGTGGACCCGTCCGAGATCGAGCACATGGCCCTGGCCGAGGCGCTGTTCCTCGCCGGACTCGCGCCGCGCGCCTCGTCCTGACCACGCCCGCTACGGTGGTCCTCGTGCGCATCGTGGTGGCTCCGGACTCGTTCAAGGGCACCGCGACCGCGGCGTCCGTCGCCCAGGCGATCGCGGACGGCTGGCTGGCCGAACGCCCCGACGACGACGTCGTGCTCGTGCCGATGGCCGACGGCGGCGAGGGCACCCTCGACGCCTTCGCGACCGCGGTCCCCGGCGCGGTCCGCGTCCCCGTCACGGTCACGGGTCCGGCCGGCGAACCCGTCGAAACCCACTGGCTGCGGCTGCCCGACGGCCGCGCGGTGGTCGAGCTCGCGGCGACGAGCGGGCTCCCCCTGCTCACCGAACTGCTGCCGGACACCGCCACGAGCCGAGGGTTCGGCGAGGCGATCGCCGCCGCGCTCGACGCCGGCGCCACAGGGCTCGTGCTCGGCATCGGCGGCAGTGCCTCGACCGACGGCGGACGACCCGTGCTCGAGGCGCTCGGCCACGACGGCGACCGCGGCTCGCTGCGTGCCCTGCCGCCGCTCGGCGTGACCGTGCTGACCGACGTGACGTCGCCCCTGCTCGGCCCCACCGGCGCCGCCGCGGTCTTCGGGCCGCAGAAGGGCATCGCGCCCTCGCGCGTCGCCGCGTTCGACGAGCAGCTGGCCGCCTGGGCCGCGCGGTTCCCGGACGTCGACCCGGCCACGCCCGGCGCCGGTGCCGCCGGAGGCGTGGGCTTCGGCCTGCTCGCCTGGGGCGCGACGCTGGCCCGCGGCGCGGACGGCGTCGCCGAGGTCCTCGGCTTGGCCGACCGGCTCGCCGGCGCCGACGTGGTCATCAGCGGCGAGGGCCGGTACGACGGCCAGTCCGCCGCCGGCAAGGTCCCGTCGGTGGTGCGGTCGCTCACGGCGACGCACGCACCCGAGGCTCGGTCGATGCTCGTCGCCGGCGCGATCGAGGCGCCGCTCGACGACTACGCCGCCGCTGCCTCGCTCACCGTGCTCGCCACGCAGACCACCGGCGAACCGGACGACGCCCTCGCCGATCCGCTGCGCTTCGCCGCCATCGCGGGGCAGCGGCTCGCACGGATGGCCTGAGCACCCCGATTCCCGCCCTGGGGAGCCCCATCGGAACCTCCCACGCCGTGGCGCGCTCCATCAGACTGGTTCCGGGCCGGAACCGGCCCGCAACGAACCACCCCCCACGAGGAGATCATTGCGCACCGTCAACGCGTACGCGGCACCGTCAGCGACCGAGCCGCTCGTCAAGACCACCATCACCCGTCGGGACGTCGGCCCGGACGACGTCGCGATCGACATCGCCTACGCCGGCATCTGCCACTCGGACATCCACACCGTCCGCGGTGAGTGGGGCCCCATCCAGTACCCGCAGGTCGTCGGCCACGAGATCGTGGGCCACGTCACCGCCGTCGGCGAGAACGTCACCAAGCACAAGGTCGGCGACCGCGTCGGCGTCGGCTGCATGGTCAACTCCTGCGGCGAGTGCGAGAACTGCGTCGCCGGCCAGGAGCAGTACTGCCTCAAGGGCAACATCGGCACCTACGCCAGCGTCGACCCCGCCGACGGCTCGATCACCCAGGGCGGCTACTCGCAGGCCGTCGTCGTGAACGAGGACTTCGTGCTCCGCGTCCCCGAGTCGCTCGACATCGAGAAGGTCGCGCCGCTGCTCTGCGCCGGCATCACCACCTACTCGCCGCTGCACCACTGGAACGCCGGCCCCGGCACGAAGGTCGCCGTCGTCGGTATGGGCGGGCTCGGCCACATGGCCGTCAAGATCGCCGTCGCGCTCGGCGCCGAGGTCACCGTCCTCTCGCAGACCACCTCGAAGGAAGCCGACTCGCTCCGCTACGGCGCGAAGGCCCACTACGCGACGAAGGACCCGGAGACGTTCGAGAAGCTCGCGAACTCCTTCGAGCTCATCATCAACACCGTCTCGGCGAAGATCCCGATGGGTTCGTACCTCGGCCTGCTCAAGGTCGACGGCACGCTCGTCAACGTCGGTGCACCGTCCGAGCCGCTCGAGGTCCCGGCCTTCGCGCTCATCCCGCGTCGGCTCAGCTGGGCCGGGTCCGCCATCGGCGGCATCCAGGAGACCCAGGAGATGCTCGACTTCTGCGCCGAGCACGACATCCTGCCGGAGACCGAGCTCATCAGCGCCGACCAGATCAACGAGGCCTACGAGCGCGTCCTGTCCTCGGACGTCCGCTACCGCTTCGTGATCGACGCGGCCACGCTGGCGTAGTCGTCACCACCTGCGTGACAGGGAGGCCCGTTGCCAGCCGGCAACGGGCCTCCCGTCTGTCCGCCTGTCCGTCGAACCGTCAGCCGACCTCGTCGCCCGACGGCAGGGCACCGCACCAGTCGACCGAGTCGGCATCGATGCTCGCCTCGAGCGCACCGGAGGCTGCGTCGACGATGCTCACCAGCTCGTCGGTCGCCGACTTCGTCGCGACCGCGGCGAACTGGCCGTTCGGCGACGGGCAGACCGCGGTGACGCTCGCGTCGTCGGGGATGCTCACCGGCAGCCGGGAGGCCCGTCCCCCGTCCACACGCACGATCCGAGCCGAGACGGTCCCGTCCGACCGCACGTCCCCCAGCACCCGCAGGTACGTGTCGTCCGTCAGCGGAGCGATGCGGCCGAGGACCGCCGCGTCGGTGCTGGCGGCCGGGGCGCGCAGCGCCGTCTTCGCGCCGTCGGTCAGGTCGAGCCGCTCGATGCCGGTGCCGGTCTCGACCACGGCCGTGGTGCCGGTGCCGACGAACCCGTGCAGGTACGTGGCGCTGCCGAGCCGGACCGGATCGGCGCGGCCGCTCATGTCGACGAGCACCAGGTCGTCGCTGCCCGTCCGGACCAGGGCACTCTCGGTGCGCGGGACGTAGGCCCACTGCCCGACCGTCATCGGCACGGCACCGGTCTTCGGCTTGCCGTTGGCCGCGATCGCGGTGGGCAGGTGCGTGCCCGTCATGTCGACCACGTACAGGCCGGTGTTCCGGGACTGCCCGGTCGAGGTGTCGGCGTACTCGAACCCGAACGAGGCGCCGTCGTCGGCGACGTGCAGCGCGGTGACCCGACCCTGCGACGACGGCAGGGTGAGGTGCTCGACGGGCGCGTCGTCGTCCTGCACCCCGCCGCGCAGCGCCACGACGTCGACGGACGAACTGGCGTCCGTGCCGCTCACGACCACCAGGGAACGACCGAGCCGGGCGTACTCGCTGATCGCCGTGCCCTCGTGGACCGTGGTGGCACCGCCCGCGTCGAGGGACCGCCGGACGATGCGGTCCTTCGCCCCGGCCTGGCCGGGGACGAGGGCGAGGACGTCGGTGCTGCCGGTGCGGATCGCCGCGGTGAGGTCCGACGTGGCGCGCTGCCCCGGCGCCCGGACGTTCGCGACCGTCACGGTGTAGTCGCGGTCGTAGGCCAGGGGTCCGGCGAACTCGACCGCGATCGTGTTGCCGCTCGAGGTCACCGTGTGGGCTGCTGCCGGGCTGACTCGGACGTCGGCGGCGGACACCTGCTGCAGGGCCTGGTTCGCCGTCAGGATCACCCGCTGCGCCGGTCGGGACACCAGGCCGCTGGCGTCGTAGGAGACGTCGCGGAGCCGCGGACCCTGCTGCGAGCCGACGACGGCCGCGAGCGCCGCCACCACGGCCAGCACCACCACGACGGCGAGGTACCGGCGGTGGAACCGGTGTGCGACCGGGCGGCGCTCACGGCGCCCCTCAGTACTCATACGGGTCCTTCGGCTGCGCGATCTCGGCGACCTTCGCGGCCTTGATGACGATGCGGGCGTCGGCGGACTGATCCGGGTTGGCTGCGAGTGCGCCGGTCACCGTGACCCACTGTCCCTCGTCGGGCACCGCGTCGGGACGGTCGCCGGCGTCCGTCACGACACCGAGACCGACGGGCTGGGCATCGACGGCGCAGCAGCTGATCACGAACCGGGTGAGCGTGAACGAACCGTCCTGGCCGGGCACCACGAAGCCGGACAGCCGCACCTGCTTGCCGACGAGCGCAGTGGTGTCGGTGGTCTGCCGGATCATCGCCGCCCAGTCCTTGACGCCGTACTGCGAGGTGTCGACGCCCTCGCTGCCGAGCAGGGACACCGCTGCCTCGGAGCCCGTGGCGTTCGACAGGGTCGCCGAGTCGACGCTCCGCTGCTGTGCGGTGCGGGCGGAGAGCGTCGTCGGGGGCAGGACGAGCATCGCGACGGTGACGCCGATCGTGACGAGCGCGGCTGCCCCGCCGAGCGCGATGCGCGTGCGGCGACCCGCGGCTCCCGATCGCCCACCGTGTTCGTGCTCGTCGGCGTCGTCGCCGTGCGTGTGGCCGTACCCCCGGGCGATGACGACCAGGCCGGCGATCGACGCGGGGACCCCGACGGCGGCGAGGACGATCGTGAACACGGAGTAGCGCGGGTTGATGTACAGGTCGAGGTGCCCGACCAGTGCCAGCCACAGCGTGCAGAGCGCCACGGCCAGCACCGACCCGAGGCCCAGGTAGGCGGGCGCGTTGCTGCGTGCATCAGACGAGGACATTCATCACCAATCCCACGGCGCCGGCGAACAGGACGCACACGACGGCGAGCAGCACCAGGAACCGGGCCCGGAACGTCGTGCGCAGCAGCGCGATCATCTTCACGTCGATGATCGGCCCGATGATCAGGAAGGCCGTGATCGACCCGGGCAGGAACGTCGAGGCGAACGACAGCGCGAAGAAGGCGTCGACGTTCGAGCAGAGCGACACCGTCATCGCCAGCAGCATCATCGCCGCGACGGACAGCACCGGGTTCGAGCCGATCGCGACCAGGGTCGAGCGGGGCACAGCGACCTGGATCGCGGCGGCCAGGCCGGCACCGACGAACAGCGCCGGCATCATCGTCGCCGTCTCGCCGCCGAATTGCGCGGCGCTCTGCCGCCAGCGGTGCAGGCCGCGGGGCGCTCCGACGGCCGCACGGCACCGGGCCTCGAAGGCGGGGAGCAGCAGGTCGGCCGGGTGGCGGTGCGCGGCGACGATCCAGCCGACGAGGTTCGCGATGACGAACCCGCCGACGATCCGGACCGGCAGGATCCACCCGGACCAGCCGAACGCCTGCGCGGTGCTGATGATGACGAGCGGGTTGAGGATCGGGGCCGCGACCAGGAACGTGACGGCCTCGGCCGGCGTGAACCCGCGCAGCATCAGGCCGCGCGCGAGGGGCACGTTGCCGCACTCGCACACCGGGAAGAGCATGCCGATCAGGGAGATCACGGCGCGGCGGCCGAAGGCGTTCTGCGGCAGGACCTTCTCGAGCGCGCCGACCGGCACCCAGACCTCGACGACGATCGACAGCACGATGCCGAGCACCACGAACGGCAGCGACTCGACGACGACGCTGATCGCCAGCGTCAGGAAGTCCTGCACGACGTCCGGCAGCCCGGCGGTCCCGATGCTCGGGGACAGCAGCCGGATCCCCAGGAGCACGACGACGGTGAGCAGCACGAGGCCCGGGCCCGTCAGGGAACGGGAGCGGGAGCGCTGCTGCGGCGGCGTGGTCGTCGTCACCCGGAAAGGATAGGCGACGCGTGCTGCGTGGCGGTCTGTGCGCGCCCACCTGCGCACCGTGCGAATTCGCGGCCGGCCAGGTCGTCCGGTGCGAGGTTCCGTACTCGGTGCAGCGTCGCGCGACACCCACCGAGTACAGAACCTCGCACCGTCCGCCCGCGCCCTCGCACCGTGCGAGGCCGCGCGCCGCGGTCAGCCCCGGGCGATGCCCGCCACGTGCCGGTCGAGGGTGTCGATCGCCCACGAGGCGTCACCCCCTGGATCGAGCCGCACGATGTGCATCGCGAGCCCGTCCACCAGGGCGTGCAGGCGGCGGGTCTCGTAGGCGGCGTCGGCGTCCGGCACCCCGAGCGCCCGCAGGATCCGCCCGCACCACTCGCGCATCTCGTCGACGACCCGGTCGTGGAACGGCCGGAGTTCGGCGTCGGTCAGGGCCGCGGTGCCGAGGCCCAGGTAGACGTCGAGCTCGATGCGTCGTTCCTCGTCGAGGGGCAGCAGCTCGAGCAGCACCGCGTGCGCGTAGGCCGTCCCCTCCAGGTCTGCGGGCACGGCGTCGATCCGGGTCGAGGTCGCGTCGAACACGAGCTCGAGCGCGTGGGACCGGACGCTCGCCTGGGTCGGGAAGGTGTAGCGGACGGTGCTCGGCGGCAGCCCCGCCTCTGCCGCGACGTTCCGGACGCTCAGCGCCCCCAGTCCGTCGCGGGCGAGCACCCGGCACGCCGCCTCGGACACGGTCCGACGCCGCTGCTCCACGTCCATGCTCCTGGCCACGACGCCATACTCGCACAGTCGTACGAACTCGTGCTACCGTCGAGGTCATTGTCGCACAGTCGTGCGACTATGCGACCGAAGGAAGGGAACATCGTCATGGCATGGGTCATCCTCGTGCTGAGCGGCGTGCTCGAGGCCGTCTGGGCCACCGCGCTGAGCGCGTCGAACGGCTTCAAGAAGGTCGTCCCGACGATCGTGTTCGTCGCCGGCATGGCCCTCAGCATGGTCGGCCTGGCGTTCGCGATGAAGTCGATCCCGGTCGGTACCGCCTACGCCGTCTGGGTGGGCATCGGCGCCTCGCTCACGGTCGTCGTGTCGATCCTGCGCCGGCAGGAATCGGCGTCGCTCGCCCGCCTCGGTCTGGTGTTCGGCCTGGTCGCCTGCGTCGTCGGCCTCAAGGTGGTGAGCTGAGGTGGCCTGGATCGTCCTGTTCGTGAGCGCCGCGCTCGAGACCGTGTGGGCGACCGCCCTCGGCGAGAGCGACGGCTTCACGCGCCCCGGCCCCACGCTCGTGTTCGCGGTCACGATCGTCGTCAGCCTCGTCGCGTTCGGCTACGTCCTGCAGCACATCCCGATCAGCACCGCGTACGCGGTGTGGACCGGCACCGGTGCGGCGTTGACCGTCCTGTGGGGCATGGCGACCGGCGCCGAGCCCGTCACGGTGCTGCGCGTGCTGTTCATCGCGGGGATCGTCGGCTGCGTCGTCGGCCTGAAGCTCGTGCCGGCTCGTCCCGTCGCACAGCCCGCCGCTCCTCTCGCGAAAGCGACAGATCTCCGCGGATGATCGGCGGGCAACTGTCGCTTTCGCAACGGCGACGGCAGCGCCATCCGCAGGACTGTCGCTTTCGCGACGCAGCGCCCTGGGCGCGCGCCGAGACGGACGGGAGGCCCGGTGCCAGCTGGCACCGGGCCTCCCGTCCGTCAGGTGGTCACGTGACGATCAGACGGACGCGCCCGTCCACTCGTCCTCGGCGGCGACGTGGTCGCTGCCGACCGTGCCGGCGGCGAGCGCCGCGGCGGCGCGTTCCGTGTGGCTCGGCGGGTTGGACGGCACGTCGGCCGGACGGCCCTCGTCGTTCAGCTTGCGGAGTTCGGGCACGATGTCCGTCGCCAGGATGTCGATCTGCTCGAGCACCGTCTTGAGCGGCAGCCCCGCGTGGTCGACCAGGAACAGCTGTCGCTGGTAGTGGCCGACGTGGTCCTTCATCGCGGCGTACCGGTCGATGACCTGCTGCGGCGAACCGACCGTGAGCGGGGTCTGGGCGGCGAAGTCCTCCATCGAGGGACCGTGGCCGTACACCGGGGCGTTGTCGAAGTAGGGCCGGAACTCGTTGACCGCGTCCTGCGAGTTCTTCCGGGCGAAGAACTGCCCGCCCAGACCGACGATCGCCTGGTCGGCGCGGCCGTGACCGTAGTGCTCGAAGCGCTGGCGGTACAACCCGACCATCTGCTCGGTGTGCTGGATCGGCCAGAAGATGTTGTTGTGGAAGAAGCCGTCACCGTAGTAGGCGGCCTGCTCGGCGATCTCCGGCGTGCGGATCGAGCCGTGCCAGACGAACGGGGGCACGCCGTCGAGGGGGCGCGGCGTCGAGGTGAAGCCCTGCAGCGGCGTACGGAACTTGCCCTGCCAGTTGACGACGTCGTTCTCCCAGAGCTGGCGGACGAGCGCGTAGTTCTCGATCGCCAGGTTGACGCCCTGGCGGATGTCCTGCCCGAACCACGGGTACACGGGGCCGGTGTTGCCGCGACCCATCATGAGGTCCATGCGGCCGTCGGAGATCACCTGGAGCATCGCGTACTCCTCGGCGATGCGCACCGGGTCGTTCGTGGTGATGAGCGTGGTGCTCGTCGAGAGCGTGATGTCCTTCGTCTTCGCCGCGAGGTAGGCCAGCAGCGTGGTCGGCGACGAGGCGACGAACGGCGGGTTGTGGTGCTCACCGGTGGCGAAGACGTCGAGTCCGGCCTGGTCGGCGTGCTGCGCGATGGTGAGGATGTCACGGACGCGCTGGGTGTCGTCCGGCGTGGTGCCGGTCGTGGGATCGGTCGTGACGTCACTGACCGTGAAGATGCCGAACTGCATGATGCGCCGCCTTTCGCGATATCGATGCGTTTGCATCGACTTGCTGGGTACAACGTACCGCACGCCGGCACATTCCCGCCACGTGCCGACCGGTCGCGTCAGCGGGCGTCGGGCAGTGCGGCCGGGTCCGTCCGGGCCGCGTGGTGCATGCCGTCGAGGAACCACACCGCGGTCACCACCGCCAGGACGCTCGCGCTCGAGGCCAGGCGTCCGGCCATCAGGATCGCGGCACGGTCGTGGGCGCCGTCCCCGGTCAGGCCGACGACGAGCGCCGCGACGCCGACGGCCAGCGTGACCCCGGTCGCGACGAGCAGGACGACACTGACCACCCGGCGCGGCCCCCGACGGCCGTCCCGGTCACCGCGGAGCCCCCGGTCGACCGTCGGTCCGAACGCCCGGACGACGCCGAGCCAGAACATCGCGATCGCGCACGCGCCGATGATGTCGCTCACCCGGTGCCAGCCGTACACGACCGTCTGGTTGGCCACGAAGACCGCGTAGACCGCCCCGAGCAGGGTGACGATCGGCCGGAAGCGACGGGGCGTGACCATCAGCACGGCGAACAGCGCGGCGAGCGCGATCGTCGCGTGCCCCGAGGGGAACGAGTTCGGCGTCGTCGACTGGGCGATCTCCGGGCGCTCGGCGATACGCTTGACGAGCGTCGAGGTGGCCGCCGACGCGAGCACCACTGCACCCGCGCCGAGCCCCACCGAGAGCCGTCGCCTGGCGAACGCCACCGCGACGATCACGACAACGAGCAACAGGATCACCGGCACCGAGATGACGTTGAGCGCAGTGTCCGAGCTGAACAGGTCGGACTCCCGGACCCCGCCGAGCGCGGCGTCCTCCATGCGCTGCCCCACCGGCGTCAGCACCGCGGCCGCGTAGACGGAAGGCACGATCACGAACCCCAGAGTCGCCAGCACACCCCACCGCAACCGCCGCGAGACGCTCGGTCCACGCGACTCCGGTGCATTGCGCTCGGGTGTCAAGGTCACCGGGCTGGTCCTCCTCGGAGTGGTCGTCGTCGGTCTCGTCGCACGCCTGGTGACGGCGCTGCGATTCGGACGGTCGGGGTCGGACACGATACCGTTGGCTCACCGGCCAGAGGCTGGGAACCGCGCGGCCGTCAACCGCGGATCCCGCGCTGTGCCGCTCAGTGCCGCGTCGCGCAGTTCGGCGGGCACCGCCGGACTGACGCACGTCGCGTCGGCAGTGTACGAGGAGGAGACCGAAGTGGCCATCAAGGAACCGGGCATCACCGCCTCACCGAACCGCGGGCTCGCGCTCACGGTCGGTGGCGTCCTCGCACTCTGGGGCATCCTGGGCTTCTTCTTCGCCGCCGACGGCGACCCCGGCTTCTTCAGCCGCCAGGGCGGGATGCTGTGGAACGCCTTCGGCGTGAACCCGCCGCTCGCCCTCATCTGGGTACTGCTCGCCGCAGTCCTGCTCATCACCGGGCTCGGCAACACCATCGGTTCGCGGAACGGCAACCTGCTCGTCGGCGCCGTGCTCGTCGTGCTGGCGGTCTACGGGTTCGTGTTCGTGGACACCTCGGCGAACGTCTTCGCGCTGAACACCACCGACAACGTGTTCCACGCGATCGTCGGGGTCGTCCTGCTGCTGACGGCGTTCGGTGCCGACAAGGAGAACCTCCGCGCCCTGCGTGCGGCGGCTCGCGCCTGACGCACCGACCCGCTCGCCGACGCCCGTCTGCCGCTGCGGCAGGCGGGCGTCGTCGTGTGCGGGGCACGGGTGCGGGTGTGTCAGGCGTCGTCGTCGGAGTCGGGGTCCGACGCAGGCTCCGGCTTCGGGGCTTCGAGTGCCGTCGCGACGATGCGTGGTGCCTCGGACATGAAGCGTCGGACGTCCGTGTCGACGATGATGTCCTGCGGCCGCAGCGGCCGGGTCAGGTACAGCCCCTCGAGCGAGGTCAGCCGTGACAGCGCGACGTACGTCTGTCCGGCGCTGAACACCCGGTTGCCGAGGTCGACCACCGCTCGGTCGTAGGTGCTGCCCTGGGACTTGTGGATCGTGACCGCCCAGGCGAGCCGCAACGGGAACTGCTGGAACTCGCCGACGGTGTCCTTCTTGAGTTCCTTCTTGTCGGCGTCGTAGGAGTACTTGAACTTCTCCCACACCGACGGCTGGACCTCGAACGACTCCCCGTCGACGTCGACCCACACCGTGTCGCGGATCGCCGTGACGATGCCGAGCGTCCCGTTCACCCACCGCTGGTCGGCGTCGTTGCGCAGGAACATCACGTGCGCGCCGGGCTTCAGCTCGAGTGCTTCGTCGGCCGGGAAGTTCCGCCCGCCGAAGTCGCCGTTGACGTCGGCCTTCGCGGTCTTGACCTTGCCGGGCAACCGGTCGAGCGCCGCCTTGTTGATGCGCGCGACGGTGTCGTTCCGGGTGGCGAGGGTGATGGCGTCGTCGGGCGAGGGCCGCGCGCCCGCGGTGTTCAACTGGTCCGCGGTCTCGGCGGTGACCCGGCCGTGCCGCACCGCCGTGAGCATGGCGGCGAACGCGTCGTCGCGCTGGCGGTGCACGGTGGCGAGCTCGATGATGTTCAGCTTCGCCTCGAGCCACACCTTGGCGTCGAAGAACCACATCGACCGGTAGTGGTCGGTGAAGTACGCGCGCTCGTCGGCGCCGCCCGGCACCGGCGGCAACTGGTACGGGTCTCCGAACATCACGACCTGCACGCCGCCGAACGCCTCGAACTGCCGCCCGCGGGCCTTCCGCAGCGAGCGGTCCATCCCGTCGAGCAGGTCGGCGTTCACCATGGAGACCTCGTCGATGACCAGGGTGTCGATGGTGTTCAGGAGCTTCCGGGTGTCCGGCCCCTGGCGCAGCTCGGCGTCGGCGATCAGGCCGATCGGCAAGCGGAACAAGGAGTGGATCGTCTGACCGCCGACGTTCAGGGCCGCGACCCCGGTCGGTGCGCAGATCACGACCTGCTTCTCGGTGTTCCACGACAGGTGGTTGAGCAGGGTGGACTTGCCCGTCCCCGCCCGACCGGTGATGAAGACGTGGTCGCGGGTGTGCTCGATGTACTCGAAGACGGCCCGCTGCTCGTCGCTGAGTTCGACGCTCATCGGGCGTCCCGCTCGAGGGTGCGCAGGTCCGCCGCTGGCGTGCGAGCGTCCGCCGCGGGCGTGCGACCCGACGTTCCGGCACGCCGCAGCTGCACGAGCACCACGACGACGACCGCCACCAGGAGCAGCACGCCGGCGGCCACGAGCACGAGCCCCCCGCGGGCCTGGTCGACGAGCGGGTCGGGCCCCCACGTGCGTCCCATCGCACCGAACCACGACGCCTGCAGCAGCCCGAGCGGCCCGCGCATCGCGACGCCGAGTGACACCGCCCCTGCCGCGACGACCACGGCTCCGACGATCCGGACGACCGCAGCACCGCGGGTCGGGTGGGTCCGGCCGGCCGCGACGGGGGTGAACAGCGTCGGCATCGCGAGGAGTCCGATGAGCAGGAAGCCGACGTCGATGACGGTGCGTCCCGTGGAGTCGCTCACCGACCAGCGAACGGCGTCGGTGGCGAAGTACGCCCACCACACCGCTGCGGCGAGCAGGAACGCGGGGAAGGGCTGCACCAGGTAGCGGACCGCGGCGTTGTCGACCAGCACACCGGTCCACTCGCGCACCCCGGTGCTGTCGTCGTCGCGAGGGTGCACCGCAGCCCGGATGAGCACGACCGGAGCCGCCGCCCACACCAGCGCCGGCACCACCAGGCCGAGCAGCACGTGCGCGCCGACGTTCGCCGACACCAGGAACCGGTCGTACTGGTGCAGCGAACCGGACGTCGCGACGACGAGCGACACGATCGCCAGGGCAGCCGCCACCGAACGGCGCACCGGCCAGCGGACCCCGGCACGGCGCAGGCGGACGACGCCGGCGACGTACGTCGCGGCGAGCAACACGGCGGCCATCAGCCAGAACAGGTCGATGTTCCACTGCGTCAGCCAGCCCCAGGCCCCGGGCGCGTGCGGCAGCAGGTCGTCGGTGAGCAGCTCGGCCGGGCTCGGGTCGGTCGTCTTGCTCAGCGCGATCTGGTCGACCGGGGTCGCCGTGCGTCCGAGCGCCGCGGCGAAGCCGGACGCGACGCCCATCACGGCGAGCTCGACCACGATCAGGGTCCAGAACGGGCGGTGCCGTGCCGGTGCCTCGGCCAGGGACCGGATCGCACGCCGACGCTGCACGGCACCGAGCACCCCGATGACCACGATGGCGCCGATCTTCACCAGCACGAGGGTGCCGTACGGCGTGAACAGGTTCGACAGGGCGGCGACACGGATCTGGGCCGAGGCGACACCCGACACCGCCACGAGCACGAAGCAGCCGAGCGCGATGCTCGAGTACCGCGCGACGACCACGGCCAGACGGTCACCCGGCAGCACGCCGCGCAGGAGCACGAGCATGGTCAGGCCACCGACCCAGAGCGCGGCACCGACCAGGTGCAGCCCGAGCGCGGTGACCGCGGCGTCGTGGCTGGCGGTACCGGCGGCGTGGCCCTGCTGCGCGAGCGGGATGAGGCCGATCATCGAGACGCCGGCGGTCAGGGCGACCATCCCCCGCGAGCGCACGGCGAAGCAGAGCACCGTGACGGCGGCGGCGACGAGCACCGTGACGAGCCAGGCGAGGCCGAGGTCCGTGCCCGTCAGGAACACGCCCATCGACTGGCCGAACTGCTCGTCGATGCTGATCTCCGAGCCGGCGACGCTCAGGAAGGTGAAGAAGGTGGTGACCGCGGACGACACCGTCCAGATGCCGCTCGCGGCGGCCGCGACGTCGATGGCGCGGTTCCACTCGGGGCCGGACCGCGAGAGACCGACGGTGGCGAGCGCCAGACCGCCGATCGTCGCGGCGGCGGACAGGTCCACGACCAGCCGGGAGATCGGCAGCCCGAAACGGACCAGGGGGCCGGGGTCGGCGATCAGCGCTGCGTTCGCACCACCGCCGATGACGAGTGCCGTGAGCAGCGCCACGAACCCGACGAGCAGGAGCACGGCGGGACCGGCGATGCGCGCGATCCGATTCACCCGTCAAGCCTAGGCGGTGCCCACCCGGCCGCAGAACCGGCCGAGCCGATCTGTGGGAACCGGCACGGGCCTCCCGGTCGACGCAGCGCGACGAACGCGACCCAGCGCGACGAACGCGACCCGACGCGACGAACGCGCCCCGGGAACGACGAAAGGGACGGCCGAAGCCGTCCCTCCCGATGTGCGGAACAGTCTTACTTGACCGCAGCCTTGAGCTTCGAGCCGGCGCTGACCTTGACCGAGTCGCTCGCGGCGATCTCGATGGCCTCACCCGTCTGCGGGTTGCGGCCGGTGCGGGCGGCGCGGTGCGTCTTCTCGAAGGCGATCCAACCGGGGATCGTGACCTTCGTGCCGTCCGCGACGGACGACGAGACGACGCTGAAGAGCGCGTCGACGACGCCGTTGACGGTGGCCTGGCTCTGGCCGGACTCGGCGGCGACGGCAGCGACGAGCTCGGTGCGGTTCAGTGACTTGTCAGCCATGGATGTCCTCCTCGGACTTCTTGCAGTATCGGTCGGACGAGCGTGCCGTCCGGCGCCCGGAGCGGTTGCCCCGTGCCACGGTGCCAGTGGGCCGAGGGCCCGGCGGAACCGGAGTTGAACCTACCAGCCGCAGGGGGTGAAA
This sequence comes from Curtobacterium sp. ABR8, assembly GCF_057812125.1. NCBI lineage: Bacteria > Bacillati > Actinomycetota > Actinomycetes > Micrococcales > Microbacteriaceae > Curtobacterium > Curtobacterium sp. ABR8. Next base: position 497,563 of record NZ_CM173818.1, on the reverse strand, counting down.
ACAGCCGACTCGCCCGGATTTCCGGGCTTGTCGGGCTCGGAGACGGGTGCTGGAGGGGCAGATGTGACGAATGACGGGTCGCATGTACCCCGTACACAGCGAACGCCCCGCCACCAGGAGGTGACGGGGCGTCGGGTACTGCGAGTGCTTACCAGGAGCTCTTCGTGATGCCGGGGAGCTCTCCACGGTGGGCCATGTCGCGGAAGCGGACACGGCTGATGCCGAACTCACCCAGGTGGCCACGGGGGCGGCCGTCGATCGCGTCGCGGTTGCGGTAGCGGATCGGGGATGCGTCGCGGGGCAGCTTCTGCAGGCCCACGCGAGCGGCCTCACGCGACTCGTCGGTACCGTTCGGGTCCACGAGGGCCTTCTTCAGCTCGAGACGACGCTCGGCGTAGCGCGCGATGATGACGGCACGCTGGTTGTTCTTCGCGATCTTGCTCTTCTTCGCCATGCTTAGCGCTCCTCACGGAAGTCGACGTGCTTGCGGATCACCGGGTCGTACTTCTTCAGCACGAGACGGTCGGGGTTGTTCCGACGGTTCTTCTTGGTCACGTACGTGAACCCGGTGCCCGCCGTCGAGCGGAGCTTGATGATCGGACGGATGTCCTGACCCTTTTTCGCCATCAGATCTTCTCCCCACGGGCGAGGACGTCCTTGACGACGGACTCGATGCCGCGTGCGTCGATGACCTTGATGCCCTTAGCGCTGACGTTGAGCGTCACGTTGCGACGCAGCGACGGCACGTAGTACGTCTTCTTCTGCACGTTCGGGTCGAAGCGGCGCTTCGTCCGGCGGTGCGAGTGCGAGATGTTGTGACCGAAGCCGGGAACGGCGCCGGTCACCTGGCACACTGCTGCCATGGTTTCCTCCTGAGGTACCGTGCGACCGGACGGCCGCACCCAAGTTCACTTGCCTGGTGCGCACGCGCAGGACCACCGGAGTGGCGCATGCGAGGGGGTTGTGCACACCGCCCAGGCCCGCAGCCCCCTGTCGAAGGGGGAACGAGCACCACGCGACCGCGGCGTTCGCGACGGTCGGAGGGCTTGGAACAACGGGTCCACCACGCGGACGTGGAGAACCAAGGGGAGAGCCTACGCGAGGTCCGGGCGTGTCGCAAGCGCACGCACCATGAGCTCGCCGAGCTCGAGCGGTGCCGTGAACATCGGCCAGTGTCCGGTCTCGAGTCCGACGATGCTGAGCTCCTCGGTGGCGACGAGTTCCTCGGCCCAGGTCTGGTGGTCGGCCACCATCGTCGCGAGCTCGGTCGCCGGGATCTCGCAGGTGATCACCGTCGCCGGGATCGTGTGCCGGGCGGCGTCGGCGTAGTGGAAGCGATCGGACGGCACCGCGGCGGGCTCCGGGACCGCCCGGTGCTCGAACGCTTCGCGCAGGGACGGCGTCATCCCGCGAACCGTGGCCGGCTCCCAGACGTCCCACGACGGCAGCGGGACCACCCCGTCGACCACGGGCAGTTCGTCGTTGACGCAGCCACCGGCGGGGCCGGGGAACGTGTCGACGTACAGCAGGTGCGCGACGAGAGAGGGCCGCTGGTCGGCGGCCATGTACGCGATCGGTCCGGCACCGGAGTGCCCGGCGAGCACGACGGGCTCGTCGGGGCTGGCGACGTCGTCCAGGCGCTCCACGAGCGCCGCGACCTGCTCGTCGAGCGTGTCACCGTCGCGGGTGATCGCCTCGACCGTGTGGCCCGCCTGCAGCAGCACCGGGGCGACGTCGTCCCACGCGCTCGCGTCGAGCCAGAACCCGGGGACGAGGATGACGTGCATGGCGCGGACCCTACTCGCCGGCGGCGTCGCCGGTCCGTGATCCGGTGCCGGTTCCGGTTCCGGTTCCGGTTCCGGCACCAGCCGCCGTGCACACCGCGCACTCGCCGAAGATGTCGACGACGTGGCTGGCGTTCGTGAACCCGTTCGCCGCGGCGACGTCCTGCGCCCACTGCTCGACGGGGTCCGCCTCGATCTCGACGGTCCGGCCGCAGTTCCGGCAGATCAGGTGGTGGTGGTGCGCGTCCGTCGTGCACGCCCGGTACAGCGATTCGCCGTCCTGCTGCAACGAGTCGGCGTCGCCCTCGGTCGCCAGGTCGGCGAGCGCCCGGTAGACGGTGGCGAGACCGATCGTCGAGCCCTCGTCACGCAGGTGCTGGTGCAGCGCCTGCGCGCTGACGAACCCCTCGGTCGAGTCGAGGGCACCGCGCACCGCTTCGCGCTGCCACGTGTTCCGCTTGACCTTCTGCACGGCGTTCATGCTGGCACCTCTTCCTTCTGGCCGGCTGCCGGCTTCGTCCCGGTCCCGGTGGTTCCGGTTCCGTTCGTTCCGGACGGGAGGCCCGCTGCGCCCCCGCCACGCTGGTCGCGGCGGACGACCCGGTCGCGTCCACGGCGGTCCCGCCTGGCCCCGACGATCCGGCAGACCACCCAGATCGCGAACGAGATGGTCGTCACGTAGGGGCTGATCGGCAGACCGCCGCCGAGTGCGAGCAGGATCCCACCGACGACCGACACCACGGCGAACACCGTGGACAGCACCGGCACGACGACCGGGTGCGAGCTGAGCCGCAGGGCCGCGGCCGCCGGGGTGACGAGCAGCGACAGCACGAGCAGCGCGCCGACGATCTGCACCGACACCGCGGTGGCCAGGCCGAGGACGAGCATGAACACGATCGCGAGCGTCCGCACCGGGATGCCGGCGGCCGCGGCCACGTCGGGGTCCACCGACGCGAACACCAGCGGGCGCCAGATGACGAGCAGGGTCGCGACGACGATGGCGGCGATGACGATCAGGAACGTCAGCTGCGGGTTGTCCACCGACACGATCTGGCCGGTGAGCAGCCCGAACTTGTTGGCCGCACGCCCCTTGTAGAGCGCCAGGCACAGGATGCCGAGCCCGAGGCCGAACGGCATGAGCACGGCGATGATCGAGTTGCGGTCGCGCGCCCTCGAGCCGAGCACCCCGATGAGCAGCGCTGCGATCACCGACCCGACGAGCGAGCCCGTGACGACGTTGACGCCGAGCAGCAGGGATGCGCTCGCGCCGGCGAAGGACAGCTCCGAGATGCCGTGCACCGCGAAGGGCATGTTCCGCGCGACGACGAACGGGCCGATGAGCCCGCCGACGATGCCGAGCACCGCGCCGGCCCAGATCGAGTTCTGCACCAGGGCCACGAGCTCGCCGTAGTCCTGGAAGGAGAAGACCGTCGACAGGACGTCCATCAGATCCGCCCTTCGTCCGACGCCGGGGCGTGCGGGTCGACCTCGCCGTGGTGGTGGTCGTGCGCGTCGTTCGCGCCGACGATGACGATGCGCCCCATGGTCCGGACGACGTCGACGGGGGTGCCGTACAGGTCGCTCAGGACGTCGGCACGCAGGACCTCGTCCGGGGAACCGATCCGGAACCGGCCACCGGCGATGTACAGGACCCGGTCGACGACGTCGAGGATCGGGTTCACGTCGTGCGTCACGAACAGCACGGCTGACTCGTGCTGCCGACGCTGCCGGTCGATGAGCTCGGTGACACCGCGTTGGTGCCGGAGGTCGAGCGAGATGAGGGGTTCGTCGCACAGCAGCAGTGCCGGGTCGGCGGCGATGGCCTGACCGACGCGGGTGCGCTGCTGCTCACCGCCGGACAGCTCGGCGACCGGGGCGTCCGCGAACGCGGTGGCACCGACCTCGTCGAGGATCCGGTCGATGCGGGCCCGGTCGGCCTTCGAGGTCGGCAGGACGCCCCAGCGGTGTCCCGTCACGCCCTGCGCGATCATGTCGCGCGCGCGCAGCGGGGTGCCGGCCTCCATGAGCCGCTGCTGCGGGATGTAGCCGATCTTGCGGTGTCCGCGACGGACGGGCTGGCCGAGGAACGACATCGTGCCGCTCGTCAGGCGCTGCTGCCCGAGCACCGTGCGCAGGAGTGAGGTCTTGCCGGCACCGTTCGGCCCGAGGACCGCGACGAACTCCCCCGGCGCGATGTCCAGGTCGAGGTGGCCCCAGAGCTTCCGCTCACCGAAGGACAACCCGGCGTCGCGCAGCGCCAGGACCGGACGGGCCGCAGCCCGGTCGTCCACCGAGGTGGTCGCCGGGCTGTCGGTCGTCACTGCTGCGGTCGAGGTCGTCACTTCTGGAGCGCCGCCTGCACCGCGTCGATGTTCGCCTGCTGCCACGAGACGTAATCCTGCCCCTCGGGGAGCGTCTCCGTGACACCGACCACCGGGACGTCGTTGTCCTCCGCCGCCTTCTTGACCTGTTCGGTCTCCGGGCTGGAGGTCTGGTCGTTGTAGGCCAGGAGCTCCACGTCGCCGCTCGTGAACAGCGCGAGGGTGTCCTTGAGGGCGGCCGGCGGCACGTCGTCGTCCTCCTCGATCGCCTCGGAGAAGGCGTCGGGGGTCTCGTTGTCCAGGCCGATCGCGTCGAACAGGTAGCCCGGCACCGGCTCGGTGTACGCCACCGCGTCGCCGTCGTACGTCTTCTTCAGGTCGGCGGTCTGGGACTCGAGGTCCTCGAGCTTCGCGGTGAGCGTGTCGGCGTTCTGCTCGAACGTGGCCTTCTCGCCCTCGTCGAGCGCGGACAGGCGCTTCGTGACGTCGTCGACGAGCTTGACCATCGTCGGGTAGCTGTAGAACACGTGCTCGTTGAACTCCGCGTCGCCGCCCGTGTCGAGACCGGACAGCTTCACGACGTTGATCGTGTCGGCCGTGGTGTCGGACGCGTCGGCGAGGGTGGTCATGAAGTCGTCGTACCCGCCGCCGTTCTCGATGAGCAGGTCGGCCTTCGACACCGCGAGCTGGGTTCGGGCGCTCGACTCGAACGAGTGCGGGTCCTGCGAGGGGTCGTCGAGGATGCTCGTGACCGACACGTGGTCGCCACCGATCGACTCGACGATCGAGCCGTAGACGTTGGTCGAGGCGACGACGGCGATCTTCCCGTCGCTGCCGGCGTCGCCCGAGCTCGAAGACGTCGCGCAGCCCGTCAGGGCGAGCGCGGCGGCGCCGGCGACGAGCGGGAGGGCGAGGAGTCGGTTGTGCATGCCCCGACGGTAGCGCTTGCTGATAACGATTGTCAAAACCGGTACCAGGGCTCTGGTGGCGACGACAGCAGGACGGGAGGCCCGGTGCCAGCTGGCACCGGGCCTCCCGTCTCGCAGGAACGCGCGCTTACGGCTTGGTGGCCGCGTCGATCGTGTTCTCGGCGATCGTGTCCTCTTCACGCCCGGGCGTGCGGAGGTTCCACTTCTTGATCACGAAACTGAACAGGAAGTAGTAGATGACGGCGTAACCGAGACCGATCGGGATGAGCCAGATCGCCCCGTCCGCCTTGCCGAAGTTGAGCACGAAGTCGATCGCACCGGCCGAGAACGAGAACCCGTCGTGGATTCCGAGCGCGTTGACGAGGGCCAGCGAGGTGCCGGTGAGCACCGCGTGGATGACGTACAGCGGGAACGCCACGAACATGAAGGAGTACTCGAGCGGCTCGGTGATGCCGGTCACGAACGAGGTGAGTGCTGCCGAGAGCATGATGCCGCCGACGAGCTTGCGGTTCTGCGGCTTGGCGTTGCGCCAGATCGCCAGGGCACCGGCGGGCAGGGCGAACATCATGATCGGGAAGAAGCCGGTCATGAACGTGCCGGCCGTCGGGTCGCCCGCGAGGAACCGGTTCACGTCACCGTGGGCGATGACGCCGTCCGCACCGGTGAAGCTGCCGAGCTGGAACCACGGGAAGAAGTTGAGCAGCTGGTGCAGCCCGATCGGGATGAGCATGCGGTTCGCGAACCCGAAGATGCCGCCACCGATGACCGCGTTGTCGGCGACGGCCTGGCCGGCGGCCGTGAGCGCGATGTCGAAGTAGCGGTACACGAAGGACATGGCGACCGCGATGACCAGACCGGCGGCAGCGGTGAGGATCGGGACCAGTCGACGACCGGAGAAGAAGCCGAGGAAGTCGGGCATCTTCGTCCGGTGGAACTTCTCCCACAGCACGGCGGCCACGAGGCCCATCACGATGCCGCCGAGGACGCCGAAGTTGATGGTCGCCGGGTTGCCGTTCGCGTCCTTCACCCCGTCGAGCACGATCGGCGACATGGCCGCGAAGACCTGGTACATGACCATGTAGCCGACGACGGCGGCCAGTGCGGTGGTGCCGTCCGACTTCTTCGCCCACCCGATCGCGATGCCGACCGCGAAGAGCAGCGGCAGCCAGGTGAACACGGCCTGACCGGCCGCGGCGATGATGGTCGCGCCCTGCTCGAAGCCGGGGATCGCACCGAGCATGTCGGACTGCCCCAGGCGGAGCAGGATGCCCGCGGCGGGCATGACCGCGATCGGCAGGAGCAGGCTCCGTCCGAGGCGCTGCGCTTGCGCGAACAGCCGGGACTGCTTCTTCGGCTTCTTCTTCTCCGGCACGTCCGTGGCAGTGGTGGCGCTCATCGGATGTCCTCTCGTCATTGGGTGGAGCTGTCGGGGTGAGTTGAGTCGTGCAGCCAGCGCAGGTAACCTCGGCGGTGTCGCCAGGTCCGGTCCTGTCCGGTCATGACCAGTTCCGTAGTCTGATCCGAGACCGGTCCGGTGTCAACCTGTGACGCAAACCCTTAACGAGGAGGAAACGATGGCCGACATCAAGGCAGCCGACATCATCGCCGCGCTCGGCGGTGCCGACAACATCGAAGAGGTCGAGGGCTGCATCACGCGCCTCCGCGTCGAGGTCGAGGACGGTGACCTCGTCGACAAGGCCGCGCTGCAGGCCGCGGGCGCCCAGGCCGTCGTCGGTGGCGGCACCGGCTGGCAGGTCATCGTCGGCACGGTCGCCGACAACCTCGCGCAGGACATCCAGGACGAACTGTGACGTCGGTCCGCACGCCGTTCGCCGGTCCGGTCGTCGCCCTCGCTGACGTGCCGGACCCGGTGTTCGCCGGTCAGCTCGTCGGCGCCGGCGTGGCCGTCGACCCGACGGGCGTCGAGGGCGCGGTCACCGCTGTGGCCCCGGTCGACGGCACCATCGTGAAGCTGCACCCGCACGCCTTCGCACTCCAGGGCTCGGCGGGCACGGACGTGCTCGTGCACGTCGGCATCGACACCGTGAAGCTCGCCGGTGAGGGCTTCGAGCTCCTCGCGACCGAGGGCGCGACGGTCACGGCCGGCGACCCCGTCGTCCGGTTCACCCCCTCGGTGATCTCGGCCGCCGGCTACTCGCCGATCTGCCCCGTCGTGGTGCTCGGCTCGGCGCCGGACACCGTCGACCAGGGCACGGTGGGCACCTCGGTGCTCGACGGCGACACCCTGTTCGAGGTCTGACCCGGATCCACCCGGTCCTTCCCCGGTCCTTCCCGCCGAAGCGACTGTGTACCGCGAACTGTTCGCGGCACACGGTCGCTTTCGCGTTCCCGGCCGGAGACTCAGGCGACCGCAGGGGTCGCCGTGACCTCCATCTGCACGCGGTAGCGGTCCGAGCGGTACCAGCTGCGGGTGTGCTCCACGGGGCGCTCCCCCGCGTACGACACCCGGTCGAACTCGAGCACCGGAGCGCCGGTCTTCGTGCCGAGCAGCGTCGCGACGTCGTCGGCGGCCGGGTTCGCGGCCACCGTCTGCTGCGCGCGGTCGATCGGGGTGCCGTACTCGTTGGCGATGATCGAGTACACCGACCCGGACAGGTCGTGGTCGAGGAGGCCCGGGAACGCGTCGGCGACGAGCCAGGCGTCGTCGATCGACACCGGAGCGCCGTCCGCCATGCGCAGCCGCTTCACGTGGAACGCCGACACCTCGGCGTCGAGCCGCAGGGCCGCCACGGTGTCGCTCGGCGGCACGCGCTCCTCGCGCACCAGGACGACCGTCGTCGGCACGTGGCCCATCGCCCGCATCTCCTCGGTGAACGACGCCAGGTGCAACGTCGACTGCACGGGCCGGTGCGCCACGAAGGTGCCCTTGCCGCGCACGCGCTCGAGGTAGCCCTCGTTGACGAGCTGCCCGAGGGCTTCGCGCACGGTGATCCGCGAGACGCCGTACTCGGCGATGAGCTGGCGTTCGGACGGGATCGCGGCGCCTGGAGCCAGGCGCGCGGTGGCGAGGTCGAGCAGGATGCGCCGCAACTGCTGGTGCTTCGGTTCGGCACCCTCGGTGATGCGGCTCGTCATGCGTCCCTCGTGCTCCGTTGCTGGTCCTGGGTGGTGGTCATGCGCGGACATGACCAGTTCCCATCACAGTAGCGAGTCGACCTCGGAACGCCAACGTGCGTGACGTTCCGCGAGGACCAGCGGGAGGTTCAGGCGTTGCGGACGAGCCAGGCGAACTGTTCGTCGGAGAGCAGCCGGTCGGTCCAGACCTGCCCCTCGACCCCCGCGGCAGAGGACGTCTGCACCCCGGGAGTCCCCTGCCACACGAGTGACAGCCCGGCACGACGGAGCACCGCTGCGGAGGCCGGGTTGTTCGTGAGCACGCGCCCCGTGACGGGGACGTCCGGCGCGGTGTCGGCAGCCGCGCGCACGGCAGCGAGGGCGATCTCGGAGGCGAAGCCCTGCCCCCAGGCGGAGGGTGCCAACCGGTACCCGAGGTTCCAGACCCCGCCGGCGGTCATGTCCACGCCACCGACCCCGACGAACGCGTGATCGGCAGCGGTGCGGACGGCCCACGAGCCGAGTCCGTGTCGAGCCCGACCACCGATCTTCCGCTGCACCATGTCCACGCTCGAGCTCCGGGCGACGTGCCGACCGCTCGGTAGTTGCTGCCACGTCCGGGCGTCGGAGAACACCGCGTGCACGTCGTCGATGTCGGCCGGCGTGAGCGGGGTGAGCAGGAGGCGATCCGTTCGGATCTCCTGCGAGGGGGTCAGGAGCTGGTGGACCATGTCCCGATCATGCCCCGCACCACCGACATCCGTGTGAACACCACGCGACGTTTGCGGAAGCCCGCACGTCGTACGCTCAGTCGAGCAGGAGCGCGGGCTCCTCGAGCACCGAGGCGACGTCGTGCACGAAACGCGACGCCACGTCACCGTCGACGACCCGGTGGTCGAACGAGGCACCGATGGTCGTGACCATGCGCGACCGGACCTCGCCGTCGACGACCCACGGCTTCGGCTTGATCGTGCCCATGGCGACGATCGCGACCTCGCCCGGGTTGAGGATCGGGGTCCCGGTGTCCATGCCGAACACACCGATGTTCGTGATGGAGACGGTGCCGTTCGCCATCTGCTTCGGCGTCGTCTTGCCGTCGCGGGCGGTGAGGGTGAGTTCCTCGAGCGCCTGCGCCAGCTCGAGCAGCGACATGTCCTGCGCGTCCTTGATGTTCGGCACGATGAGCCCGCGCGGGGTCGCCGCGGCGATGCCGAGGTTCACGAAGTGGTGGACGATGATCTCGCGGTCGGTCCAGGTCGAGTTCACCGAACGGTTGCGTCGGACGGCCCAGATGACGGCCTTCGCGACGATGAGCAGCGGCGAGACCTTGACGCCGGCGAACGTCGGCGAGGCCTTGAGCCGCTTGACGAACTCCATCGTGTGGGTCGCGTCGACGTCGACGAACAGCGACACGTGCGGTGCGGTGAACGCGGAGGTGGTCATCGCGGTCGCGATGGCCTTGCGGACGCCCTTGACCGGGATCGTCTCGCTGCGCACCTCACCCCACTCGGGTGTCTCGATGTTGCGGAAGACGCTGGCCTGCTTCGCATGCCGGATGACGTCGTCGCGGGTGACCTCGCCGGCGAGGCCGGTCGCCACGATCTCGACGAGCTCGACGCCGAGGTCCTTCGCGAGCTTCCGGATCGGCGGCTTCGCGAGCACGTTGGTCGCGACGGTCTGCTTGCGTGCGGGCGCGGACGCCAGACCGGCGATGGCCTCGGCGGTGGTGTCCTCACCGGGATCGCTGGCCGCTTCGGCCGCTGCTGCGGCATCCACACTGGAGGCACGGCTCGCCTCGGCCGCGAGTGCTGCGGCCCGGCGGGCACCCGGCTTGCGACGCGACGGCGACGAGGTCGCCGAACCGTAGCCGACGAGGACGGCGCCGGAGGACTCGTCCGTCCCGACGACGGAGGCGCCGTCGGCGACGGGCTGCACCGGTGCAGCCGACGGGGCAACGGGCGCTGCGGCAGCCGGGGCCGGGGCTGGGCTGACGGGAGCTGCGGCGGGAGCCGGAGCCGGCGGGGTCTGCACGACCGGAGCAGCCGGGGCGGGCGCTGCCGGCGGGGTGGCCGCGACCACGGGCGAGGTCGGGACGCTGTCGGCGACCCGTGCCGGGCCTCCCGACTGAACCGTCGGCACGGCCGGAGCCGTGACGGGCGCACCGGACGCGACCGACGCGTCGGACTCGACACGGATGATCGGCTTGCCGACCTCGACCGTGTCGCCCTCGGACACGAGCAGCCCGGTGACGGTGCCGGCGAACGGCGACGGCAGCTCGACGAGCGACTTCGCGGTCTCGATCTCGACCAGGACCTGGTCGACGGTGATCTCGTCCCCGATCGCGACGCGCCACTGCACGATCTCGGCCTCGGTGAGGCCTTCGCCCACGTCGGGCAGGGGGAATTCGGCGACGGCCACTTACGGCTCCTTCGGCGTTCGGACGAGTTGGGTCAGTCGAGCTGGATCAGTACGCGAGGGCGCGGTCGACGGCCTCGAGGACGCGGTCGGCGTCCGGCAGGTGCAGGTGCTCCAGCTTCGAGACCGGGAACGGGACGTCGAACCCGGACACCCGCAGCGGCGGCGCCTGCATCGTGTAGAACGCCTTCTCGGCGACCGTGGCGGCGATCTCGCTGCCGACGCTGACGAAGCCGGAGGCTTCCTGCGCGATGACGAGGCGACCGGTCTTGCGGACCGAGGTGAGGATCGGCTCCCAGTCGATGGGCGAGATCGAGCGGAGGTCGATGACCTCGCAGCTCGTCCCCTCGGACTCGGCGAGCTCGGCGGCCTGCATCAGGGTCGCGACCATCGCACCGTGGCCGACGAGGGTGACCTCGGTGCCGGTGCGCGCCACACGGGTGGTGTGCATCGGGACGTGCCCGTCGACGAGGTCGACCTGGCCCTTCGGCCAGTAGCGCGACTTCGGCTCGAGGAAGACGACCGGGTCCTTCGAGGCCACTGCCTCTTGGATCATCCAGTAGGCGTCGTTCGGCGTGCTCGGGCTGACGACGCGCAGACCGGGGGTGTGCGCGAAGTACGCCTCGGGCGACTCCTGGTGGTGCTCCACGGCACCGATGTGGCCGCCGTAGGGGATGCGGATGACGACCGGGAGCGACATGTGCGCCGGCAGCCGGTTCGCCATCTTCGCGAGCTGCGAGGTGATCTGGTCGAAGCCGGGCCAGACGAAGCCGTCGAACTGGATCTCGACCACGGGGCGGTAGCCGCGCAGGGCGAGGCCGATCGCGGTGCCGATGATGCCGGCCTCGGCGAGCGGGGTGTCCCGCACGCGCTCCGGGCCGAACCGGTCCTGCAGGCCCTCGGTGATGCGGAAGACACCGCCGAGCTGGCCGATGTCCTCGCCCATCAGCAGGACCTTCTCGTCCGCCTGCATCGCCGCGGCGAGTCCGGCGTTGAGGGCCTTCGCCATCGGCAGGGTCGGGGTGGGGTCGCTCGGGACCTCGCCGGCGCCCGGGTGGGAGCGCAGCGTGTAGTCGAAGAGCTGCTCGGTGGTGCTCATGCGTGGGCGCCCCCTTCGAAGCCGGCCTCGTACTGTTCGAGCCAGGCCTTCTGCTCGGCGACCAGCGGGTGCGGCTCGCGGTAGACGTTGTCGAACATGACGTCGACGGACGGCGGGGTGAGTGCCACGGTGCGGCGGCGGACGTCGGCGGCGATGTCCTCGCCCTCTTCGTCGAACGCGGCGAACTGTGCGTCGGTGGCGCCCTTCGAGCGCAGGTACGCCTCGGAGCGGACGATCGGGTCGCGGCGGACCCAGTCCTCGAGCTCGCCGTCGGCGCGGTACCGGCTCGGGTCGTCCGAGCTGGTGTGCGCGCCGATGCGGTAGGTGTCCGCCTCGATGAACGCGGGGCCCTGACCGCTGCGGGCGTGGTCCGTGGCGACGACCGAGGCCGTGTACGAGGCGAGGATGTCGTTGCCGTCGATGAGCACGCTCGGGATCCCGAAGCCGCGCGGGCGGTCGACGAGCGGCGTCGGGGACTGCACCGACACCGGCACCGAGATCGCCCAGTGGTTGTTCTGCAGGAAGAAGACGACGGGCGCCTTGGTCGACGCCGAGAACACGTACGCCTCGTTCACGTCGCCCTGGCTCGTCGCGCCGTCGCCGAAGTAGACGATGGAGCACGCGTCGCGGTCGGGGTCGCCCGTGCCGACGTCGCCGTCGAGCTTCTGACCGAGCGCGTAGCCCGTGGCGTGCAGGGTCTGCGAGCCGATCACCAGGGTGGAGATGTGCGTGTTGCCGCGCTGGTCCGGGTCCCACCCGCCGTGGGTCTGCCCGCGGTACATCGCGATGATCTCCATCGGCTCGACGCCGCGCTGCATCGTGACGGCGTGCTCGCGGTACGAGGGGAAGACGTGGTCCTGGGCGCGCAGGGCGAAGGCGGAGCCGGTCTGCGCGGCTTCCTGCCCGTGGCTCGGCACCCAGAGGCCGAGCTGGCCGGTGCGCTGCAGGTTGTGGCCGGCGTGGTCGAACCGTCGGGTGAGGACCATGCGGCGGTGCATCGCCAGCAGGGTCTCATCGGGGATCGCCCGCGCGGCGGCGGCGAACTCGGCGTTCTCGTCGGTCTCCACGAACCGACCCTCGGGGTCGAGGAGCCGGACGGTGGTCGTCGCGGGAGCCGCGGCGCGGAATGACATGCGGGCCAGCGTAGCGGCAGCCATCAGTCGGCCACCTGGAGGTCCCCCACAAGCGAGCGGGCCGTTTCGAGGAGCGTTTCCACAGCCTCGTGCTCGCCGATCGAGATGCGGAGACCCTCCGGCGGGAAGGGCCGCACGATGATGCCGGCGTCCTCGAAGGCGGCGGCCGCGGCGACCGTGCCGTCCCCCGTGGGCAGCCAGACGAAGTTGCCCTGGGCGTCCGGCACGGCCCACCCCTGCTCGCGGAGCTCGGTGACGATGTGGTCGCGGAGCGTGGCGATCTCGGACACCCGCTCGAGCAGTTCGTCCTCGCGTTCCAGGCTGGCCAGTGCAGCCGCCTGACCCTGGGCCGTGACGGAGAGGGGGATCGCGCACGCACGGACCGCGTCGAGCACGTACACCGGACCGAGGGCGTAGCCGACGCGCAGACCCGCGAGACCGTACGCCTTCGAGAAGGTCCGGAGGACGACCAGGTTCGGGTACTGCGCGAGGAGCGGGTGCCCGTGCACGGCGGTCTCGTCGGTGGCGAACTCGGCGTATGCCTCGTCGAGCACGACCAGGACGGACTGCGGCACCGCGGCCATGAAGGACGCGAACTCGGACTGGGTCACGATCGGGCCGGTCGGGTTGTTCGGGGTGCAGACGATCACCATGCGGGTGCGCTCGGTGACGGCGGCAGCCATCGCGTCGAGGTCGTGGCCGCCGTCCGGCCGGTTCGGCACCTGCACGCTCGTGGCCCCCGCGACGGTGACGACACCCGGGTAGGCCTCGAAGGACCGCCAGGCGTAGACGATCTCGTCACCCGGGCCGGAGGTCGCGCGGGCGAGCTCGTGCAGGATCGCGACGCTGCCGGGGGCGACGTGCACCTCGTCGGCGGTCAGCCCGAAGCGGTTCGCGAGCGCGGCGCGGACGGCGAGGGCGGTGGCGTCGGGGTAGCGGTTGAAGGCGGTCTGTGCCTGCACGGCCTGGACGACGCCGGGGAGGGGCGGGAACGGGTTCTCGTTGCTCGACAGCTTGAAGGCGTCGTCGGCTGCCTGGCGTCCCTGCTTGTAGGCGGGGAGGACCGCGATCTCCGGCCGGATGTGCACACGCTGCTCGCTCACCTGCACAGGCTACCCGCGGCCGTGCGGGCAGTGTCGGTGACTGCGCGGGTGTCGGAGGGCATCATGGGTGCATGCGATTCCTCGTCCGCCTCGTCGTCAACGCCGTGGCCCTCTGGCTCACCACGCTCATCGTCAGCGGCGTCTCCGTCACCGCGTTCGGCGACGGTGGGACCACGGCCACCGTGCTCACCTACCTGCTCGTGGCCTTCGTGTTCGGGCTCGTCAACGCCGTGATCGGCACGCTGATCCGGATCGTGGCGTTCCCGATCTACATCCTGACCCTCGGGCTCATCTCCTTCATCGTGAACGCGATCCTGCTGCTCATCGTCGCGGGCATCTCGGACGCGTTCGGCTTCGGACTCGAGGTCGAGTCCTTCGGCTGGGGCATCGTGGGCGCCTTCGTGCTCGCCGTCTTCGCCTGGCTGATCGGGCTGTTCGTCCGTCCGGTGCTGAACCGCCAGCGGGCGTGACGCGGACGGACCTCGCGGAGGACACCTCCCTGGGCCATGATGTGACCATGGCCCCGGACGTCGACGCCCCGTTCCGCGTCTCGTTCGTCTGCAGTGGCAACATCTGCCGGTCCCCCATGGCGGGCGTCGTCTTCGCGCAGATCGCCGCGGACGCCGGGCTCGCCGACCGCTTCCAGGTCGAGTCCGCCGGCACCGGCGACTGGCACGTCGGCGAACCGGCCGACGAGCGCACGATCGCCGCCCTCGCGGCGCGCGGATACGATGGCAGCAGGCATCGCGCCCGTCAGTTCGACCCGGACCGGTTCCCGGACCTCGATCTGGTGGTCGCACTCGACCGCTCCCACGAACGCGTCCTGCGATCGTGGGCCCCGACCATGGACGACTCCGCCAAGGTGACGCTCCTGCTGCGGTACGACGACGCCTGGCCCCAGCAGACCGACGTGCCGGACCCGTACTACGCGGACCGGCACGAGTTCGACCGAGTGCTCTCGACCGTCGAACGGGCCTGCCGGGCGCTCTTCCACCAGCTCGAGCCGGCCGTCCGTCAGGGAGCCCCATGACCCCCCTTCCCCCGCAGCCGATCAGCCCGCTCGACGGGCGCTACTACCCGATCGTGCACACGGTGGGCGAGCACCTCTCCGAGGCCGGGCTCAACCGCGCACGCATCGTGGTCGAGGTCGAGTGGCTGGTCTTCCTGACCGACCACGCGATGTTCACCACCTCGCCGCTCAGCGTCGACGACAAGGCCGCGCTCCGGCGCATCGCGGAGACCTTCGGGCACGACCAGATCGCCGAACTCGCCGAGATCGAGGCCACCACGCGCCACGACGTCAAGGCCGTCGAGTACTTCGTCCGCCGACGGCTGTCGGAGCTCGGGCTCGACTCGATCGCCGAGCTCACGCACTTCGCCGCCACGAGCGAGGACGTCAACAACCTGTCCTACGCCCTGACCGTGCGCGACACCGTCGACCAGGTCTGGCTGCCGGCGTACCGTGCCGTGCTCGAGAAGCTGCGGACCCTCGCCGTCGAGCTGCGCGCCGTCCCGATGCTCTCCCACACGCACGGGCAGCCCGCGACCCCCTCGACGCTCGGCAAGGAGCTCGCGGTCGTCGTCTACCGGCTCGAGCGCGTCCTGGCCCAGATCGAGGGCGGCGAGTACCTCGGCAAGTTCTCCGGTGCGACCGGCACCTTCTCGGCCCACCTCGCCGCCGACCCCGAGGCCGACTGGCCGACGCTGTCCCGCGAGTTCGTCGAGGGCCTCGGGCTGACCTGGAACCCGCTCACCACGCAGATCGAGTCGCACGACTGGCAGGCCGAGCTGTACGACCGGGTCCGGCACGCCAACCGCATCCTGCACAACCTGGCGACCGACGTGTGGACCTACATCTCGATGGGGTACTTCACGCAGATCCCGGTCGCCGGTGCCACGGGGTCGTCGACGATGCCGCACAAGATCAACCCGATCAAGTTCGAGAACGCCGAGGCGAACCTCGAGATCTCGTCGGCGCTGTTCTCCACGCTGTCCGAGACCCTGGTGACGAGCCGTCTGCAGCGCGACCTGACCGACTCGACCACGCAGCGCAACATCGGCGTCGCGTTCGGGCACTCGCTGCTCGCGCTCGACAACCTGCGCCGGGGCCTGGGCGAGATCGCGGTGAACGAGGCCAAGCTCGCCGACGACCTCGACCACAACTGGGAGGTCCTCGCCGAGGCCATCCAGACGGTCATCCGCGCCGAGGTCACCGCCGGGCAGTCGAACATCGAGGACCCCTACGCGATGCTCAAGGACCTCACCCGCGGCAAGCGCGTGACACAGCAGGACCTCATCGTCTTCGTGAACGGCCTGGACATCTCGGACGGCGCGAAGGCCCGCCTGACGAACCTGACGCCGGCGACGTACACGGGTCTGGCGGACGAGCTGGTCGACCACCTCGACGTCTGAGCGTCGGACGTCGCGAACACGTTCCGCGAACAACCAGTGGTCGGGTCCCGGTACGGGCCCGACCACTGTTGTTCACCGGCCAGATGCACCGAGAACGACGCAAAGGGGTGCGGAATCCTCATGAAGTCGGTAGGTTCGTGGTGCTGAGCATCGTCTCAGCACCGGGGGCGTCACAGAGGACGATCCCTGCCCTCTGACCGGATGGATCTCCACACCGTGCTTCGTTCCCGCATCACCGCGGCCGCCGTCGGCGCCACCGTGCTCGGCGTCACCGCTGCGCTCGTCCCCACCGTCTCCACCGCGAACCAGACGACCACCGCCGCGTCGGCGATCGTGACCTGGACCGACTCGGCCGCCGACTTCACTGCGGCACCCGAGGGCACCGTTCCGCTGAACGACGAGTGGTACTGGGCGGCACTGTCCGACCCGACCGCCGACGGGAAGATCACCGACTTCGCGACGCTCGACGAGGACGGCCTCTCGGTCTCCGACGGCGAGGCCGTCGGCCTGGTGCGCGGCCTGACGAAGCCGGTGCCCGGCGGAGAGGTCGGGGCGCTCGCCTCCGGCCTCAGCACCACGACGACCGGGGCGACGAGCTTCGGCCTCGCGATCCAGGAGGGCGGCGACACCAGCGCCCAGACCGTCGTCTTCGCCACCGACGCCCGCAACACCGACGGTGTCAGCGACGGCCTCACCCGGTGGATCGACCCCGCCACCGGCGAGGTCGAGTCGACCTCGCAGCTCGCCACCGACCTGGAGGCAGCGGACGCCGAGGTCGTCGGCTACGTCGTCTACGTCGGCATCGACATCACCGCCGAGGTCCCCGCACCGCCCGCGACCGACGAGCCGACCGAGACGCCGGCCCCGACCGAGACGCCCGCCCCGACCGAGACGCCGGCACCGACCGAGACGCCCGCCCCGACCGAGACGCCGGCACCGACCGAGACGCCCGCCCCGACGGACGAGCCGACGGACGAGCCGACCACGGCCCCGACCACCCCGGTCGAGGAAGCCCCCGGCGCCGAGCTGAAGAGCCTCGCCTCGCCGCTCGAGTCCGACGCCCAGGCCCTCGCCGCCGACGCCAGCGGTTCGATCTCGGCCCTGCGCATCGACGACACCACGACGTACTTCACCCCGCAGCCCACCGCGGCAGCACGTCTGCTCACCACCTCCGCCACCCTGACCGAGGCCACCACGACCGGTGTCCGCGTGCAGGGTTCGGGCTTCGCCCCGAACGAGGTCGTCACCGCTGCGGTCGGCGACGCAGCCGACGCCGTCGCGATCCCCGGCGTCCAGTTCCGTGCCGACGCCGACGGCAACGTCTCCGGGACCATCGTCCTGCCCGCTGACCTCGTCGACTCGGCCGGCACCTACGTGCTCGGTCTCGTCGGCCTGTCGTCGGGGCAGACGGCCACGACGACGCTCACCGTGACGGCCGACGCGGCCACGGCGCCGGTCGCCGTGCCGGTGCCCGGAACGGCGACCTTCACGGGCTGATCTTGCCGATCCTCCCGACCGAGCCACGGCGGCGCGCGACACTGATCGCCGCCGCCGTGGCCGTCGTCTGCGCCGGGGCGGTGGCGTTCGTCGCCCTCGGCCCGCTGTCGGCGGCCCCCGCGCCGACCCCGACACGGTCCGTCGCCGCGAGCGCGACCCCGACCCCCACGGCGACACCGGGCCCGACGCGCTCCGCGGGCCCCACCGATGCGGTCGACGCGCCCGCGAGCACCACCGTCGCGGCCGTCCGCGGCGACTCGGTGCCGGTCAGCAGCAGGCCCGGTGGCGCCGCCACGACCACCCTGTCGAACCCGCAGCAGTCCGGCGCACCACTGGTCTTCCGTGTGGTCGACCAGCAGGACGGCTGGGCGCAGGTGCAGCTCGCGCAGCGCCCGAACGGCAGCACCGGGTGGGTCCCGACGAGCGCGGTCACCCTCTCCGAGGACCCGTACGCCATCGTGGTCACCCGCGCGGACAACACGCTCGACCTGTACAAGGACGGCAAGGTCGTCGACAGCTACCCGGTGGCCACCGGCACTGGTGGCACCCCGTCGCCGACCGGCCGGTTCGCCCTGACCGAGCTGCTCGCCCCGACGAACAGCGGCTACGGCCCGTACGCGTACGGCACGACGGCGTTCTCGGACGTCCTCAACTCGTTCGGCGGCGGCCCGGGCCAGATCGGCCTGCACGGAACCGACGACAGCTCGAGCATCGGGACCGCCGCCTCGCACGGGTGCATCCGCATGCACAACGCCGACATCACCGCGTTGGCCGAGCTCCTGCCGCTCGGCACCCCGTTCCAGGTGCGCTGAGCGCGTTTCCGCGCACGGAACGGGTCTGCCGCGGCCCACGTCCGGACGGGAGGCCCGGCGTGCGCCCGGCAGTGGGCGCGACCGTCTCAGGTGGTGACGTCCAGGGCCTCGGCGACCAGTGCCTCCAGGACGGTGCGCACCACGGGGCGGACCGCACGGTCGGGGCGGACCAGCGCCTCGATCCGGCGCCCCGCGCGCACGTCGGCCAGCTCGGCCAGGTGGAACCGGCCGGACGCCCGGGTGCCCGAGGTGTACCGCGGCACGAGTGCGACGCCGTGGCCTGCGGCGACCAGGTTCTCGATGACGGGGAGGTGGATCGTCCGGAAGGCGACGCTCGGTGGGGCGTCCGACGCCGCCGCCATCGCCTGCAGGACCCGGTCGATCGGGTAGCCCTCGGGCACGCCGATCCAGGTCTCGCCGACGACCTCGTCGATCCCGACCCGCTCGCGACCGGCGAGCCGGTGCCCCGGTGGCACCGCGACGTCGAGCGGTTCGCGCAGGAGCGGCACGGTCTCCACCGATCCCTGGTCCGCCGGCCGCACGCCGTCGGACCGGTGCCCGACGGCGATGTCGTGGTCGGCGGCGAGCGGCGCGAACTCCCCCTCGCTGACGTCCACGTCGACGAGCGTCAGCTCGATGCCGGGGTGCGCGCGCATCCGGGTGAGGACCCCGGGCAGCAGCAGTTCGGCCGCCGACGGGAAGATCGCGAGGTCGACGCGTCCCGTCGCCCCACCCAGGTGCTCCTGCCAGGCGGCGTCGACCCGGGCGATCGCCGTGGCGACGCCGGTGGACAGGCCGGCGAGCACCTCGCCGTGGGCGGTGAGCCGGACGCCGCGACCCACCCGCTCGACGAGCGGGACGCCCACCTGCCGCTGCAGCGTCTGCAGCTGCTGCGACACCGCGCTGGGTGTCCGGTGGGTGGCCTCGGCGACCGCCGTGACGCTGCCGCGCTCGGCGAGTTCGCGGAGGACGGCGAGCAGCTGCACGTCGAAATCGACCATGCAGGGAGGCTACAACGTCGGTTGCGAACAATTCGCTGGTCCTACACGTTCGGAGCCGTCACGATCGGAGCATGACCGCTCGTGACCGTCTCCTCGCCCTGGTCGTCGCCGTCGTCTGGGGCCTCAACTTCCCCGCGACCGCGCTCGCGCTCGAGCACTTCCCGCCGTTCCTGCTCGCGGCCCTGCGGTTCACGATCCTGGCGGTCCCGACGCTGCTGTTCGTGCCGCGGCCGAGGATCCCGTTCGGGCGGCTGCTGCTCGTCGGGTTCGGACTCGGGGTGCTGCAGTTCTCGTTCCTGTACCTGAGCATGGCGTCGGGGATGCCGTCCGGGCTCGCGTCGCTCGTGCTGCAGGCGTCGGCACCGTTCACCGTGGTGCTCGCCGGCGTGTTCCTGCGCGAACGGCTCACCGGACGCCAGGTCGTCGGCGTGACGATCGCCGTCGCCGCCCTCGGCCTGATCGCCCTGCACCGCTCGCAGACGGCGGCCCTGCTGCCGGTGGTGCTGGCGCTCTGCGGCGCGCTCGGGTGGGCGATCGGCAACGTCGCGACCCGACGAGCAGGCGCCGCGAACCCGCTGCACCTGACGCTCTGGTGGTCGGTCGTGCCGCCGATCCCGATGGCCGTGCTGTCCTTCGTGGTCGAGGGGCGGGACCGCATCGGCGCCGCACTCGGCACGGCATTCACCGCCGAGGCACTGCCAGCCGACCTCGGCCTGCTCTACATCGTGCTGGTCGCGACCCTGGTCGGCTACGGCATCTGGTCGCGACTGATGGCGACCTACCCGTCGAGCACCGTCGCGCCGTTCTCGATGCTCGTGCCGGTCGTCGGCGTGCTCGCATCGTGGGCGGCCTTCGGCGAGGTGCCCGACCTGGTGGAGGTGCTCGCCGGTGCCGTCGTGGTCGGGGCGGTGCTGTGGTCGTCGCGACCGGCACGCGCGTCGGGTCCGTCGCACCCGTCGCCGTCCGAGGTCCCGGAGCCGACGCCGGTCGACGGGGTCCCGGTGCCGGTGCTCAGCCCCGGTGCTGGCGGCGCTCCGCGATGATCCCGGCGAGCGCCCCGCGCAGGTGCGGGTACCGGAACTCGTAGCCGGCCTGGGTCAGCCGCGTCGGCACCACCCACCGGCTCTTCAGCACGAGTTCGGTCTCGGTGCGGATCGCGAAGGAGCCGACCTCGAGCATCCAACGGGGCGTCGGCAGTCCGAACCGGCGGCCCACGGCGTCGCGGATCGTCGCCATCACGGTCCGGTTGTCGGACGGGTTCGGGCTCGACACGTTCACCGGACCCTCGATCTCCGGGTGGTCGCGGAGGAACCGGATCGAGCCGAGGACGTCGGCGATGTGCACCCAGCTGAACCGCTGCCGACCGTGCGTGGGCCGGTGGTGGTGGTACGTGCCGGCACGGAGCCGGGAGCGCGTCGGCACCCACGGCCCGTCGTACTGCGGGCCGCCGAGCCCCGTCTGCGCCAGCCGGATGAGCGGCACGAGAGCGCTGCCGTCGCCGAAGACGATCGCCATCCGGAGTGCCACCCGACGGGTCGACGGCAGGTCGGCGCCGAAGAAGGCGTCCTCCCACGCGCGGGCCACGGAGACCGAGAACCCCTCGCCGAGCTCGCCGGTCAGTTCGTCCTGTGGTCGGTCGTCCGCGTGCCGGTAGATCGTCGCGGTCGAGGCGTTCAGCCACAGCGGCGGCGGGTGCTCGGCGGTGCGGATGGCCTCGGCGAGCTCGAGCGTGGTGTCCACCCGGGAGCGCATGATCTCGGCGCGGTTGCGTCGTCCGTAGCGGCAGTTGACGCTCTTCCCCGCCATGTTCACGACCATGGCGGCACCGTCGACGAGCTCGCGGATGCGCAGGGTGTTGCCCCACACGGCGTCGCCGGTCCGGCCGACCGTGACGACCTGGTAGCCCTCCTCGGTGAAGGCCTCCTGCAGGTACTGCCCCACGAAGCCGCTCGCTCCCGCGATCACGACGCGGCCCTTCTGGTCGCTCATCTCATCCCCGTCCTGGGTCCGGCGCGATCTCGTACCGGAACGCCCCCTCGTACCGGTACAGCGTGCCGAGCACCGGCGCCGTGAGCACCAGGGACACGCGCTGGAGGTCGGCTTCGTCATCGAATCGTTCCTTCAGCGTCACACGCGGTGCGATGAGGGCCGGGAGGCGCACCTCGCGTCCCAGCGCACGGAACGTCACACGCGTGGAGACCAGGCGCAGGGCGCCCGCGTCCGGCCCGTGCGCGTCGACCTCCGCTCGGAGCCGGGCGCTGACGCGCCCGTGGCGACCGAGGTGGTCGACCAGGCCGTCTGGTTCGGCGGTGATGGCGTCCACCATCGTGCGGCTGCCGGAGCGGAACCGGAAGGTGCGGTGCGCGCGGACCGCGGGGCGGGCCTCCAGACCGTTCCCGGGTCCACGACGGACGCGAGCCGGCCGGTTCTCGACCGTGAACGGGACGTCCCGTTCCCAGACCGGGAACATGACGGAGTCGCGGGCGAACCAGGCGAGCAGCGGCCAGAGCCACCGGCGGGGCGTGCCGACGACGTCGAAGACGCCCTCGCCCCGGCCGACGTGACCGGGCGGGATCGCACCGAAGTACGTCGACAGCCGCGGGTGCAACCGGGCCAGCACGTCGGACGGTGTGGACAGCTCGTAGGGCGACCGGGTCACCTGCCGATCCTGGCATGTCGTCGGTGCGGATCCCTACGATGTCGGACATGGGACACGACCACGGGCACGGCGTCGGGCACGCCTCGGAGCGCGCCCTGCTCATCGCGTTCTGCATCTCGGCGACGATCCTGCTGGCCGAGGTCGTCGGTGCCGTCGTCACGGGCTCCCTCGCGCTGCTGGTCGATGCCGGGCACATGGTCGTCGACACCGGTGGGCTCGGCATCGGACTCGTCGCGACCCGGCTCGCCCGCCGCAGCCCGACGACGCAGCGCACGTGGGGCTTCCAACGTGCCGAGGTGCTCGGCGCCACCGCCCAGGCGGCGATCCTGCTCGCGGTCGGCGTCTTCGTGATCATCTCCGCGATCCAGCGGCTGTTCGTGCCCGCCGAGATCCACTCCGGGCCACTGCTCGTGTTCGGCGTCATCGGACTCGTCGGCAACCTGGTGGCCTACGGCGTGCTGCTGCGGGCCTCGGGCGAGGGCTTCACCTCGCGCGCCGCCCGGCTCGAGGTCCTCAACGACACGCTCGGCTCGGTCGCCGTCATCGCCGCCGCCGTCGTCCTGATGCTGACCGGGTGGGAACGCGCGGACTCGGTCGCGGCAATCCTCATCGGCCTGCTCATCCTGCCGCGGGCGATCCGGCTGCTGCGCGAGACCGCGAACGTGCTGCTCGAGTCCACGCCGCCGGGGCTCGACCTCGACGACGTGCGGGGCCACATCCTCGAGCTCGAGCACGTCATCGCCGTGCACGACCTGCACGCGACGCTGGTGGCGACGGGGGTCCCGAACCTGACCGCCCACGTGGTGGTGGACGACGAGTGCTTCTCGACGGCGCACGCTCCGCGGATCCTCGACGAGCTGCAGCAGTGCGTGGCGGAGCACTTCGACGTGCCCGTGGAGCACTCGACCTTCCAGCTGGAGCCTGCGTCGCACCGGCGGCACGAGCACGAGGTGCACGCGTAGGGTCGCGGCGCGCGGGCGTTGTGCCTGCTGGGCTCGCACTGTCGACGCGGAACGACATCGTCGACGTCGTACGACATCGGCTTCGTCGTTCGTTGCGCGCGCGGGCAGTTGCGGGCGACCCGGTGCGACATGCTCGACGTCGTACGACATCGAGCATGTCGTTCGGGATCGGTGCTTGCTCGCGCCCGCGTCAGCAGTCGTCGGTGCGCGTCGGGTACGCCGTGATGACGCGGTCGGTGGTGGCGGAGACGATGACCTTCACGAACGGGTCCTCGTCGGGGCGCGAGCCGTCGTCGAACCGCACCGGCGCCGCGTAGCAGACCTTCCCGTCGCCGGCGTCGACCGGGAACCCGTCGCGCGACGAGACCAGCGCCGTCTGCACCGCCGTGAGCATCGCGTCGTCCCAGTCGCGCGAGCCGTGGCCGGCGACGACGTCCTGCCAGTCGGCGGTGTGCCGCTGCCGGATGTGCTCGTAGCCCTGCGCCGACGTGCCGCACTGCAGGGTGACCCGGCCGAGCGCCGCGGTGTCGTACTGGGCGACGGCCGCCTGGGTCGTGGAGTCGCACCGTGCGAGGGCGGCGTCACCAGGGAGGTCCGGCCCGGTGCGGGTGATCGTGACGGTGCCGTCGCCGGGGGCGGTCGCAGCGTCGGTCGGTGTCCCCGTCGTCGGTCCGGTGTCGATGGTCGGGTCGTCCGCGCCCTGCCGCGCCGTCAGGAACAGCCCGCCGGCGAGGAGACCGGCAGCCACCACCGCCGCGATCCCCGTGATGACGGGACGGTTGTGGTTCTGGGGCACGCGCCCAGTATGCCGGGAGTGCGTCGCGGACGTCGGAACCGGGTTCCGGACACGACACCGCGCGATCGCGTGGTGCGGTGTCCCGAACCAGGTTCCGGGGACAGGACGGTCGGACGGGAGGCCCGCCCCGCGTCAGGCGCGCGCGGCCAGTCGGGTGCCGGCGATGACGGCCAGGACGGCGACGAGCACCACGTACCCGATCAGGACGGGCAGCGTCGGGATCACCAGGAGCGCCGCCCCGACGGCCACGACCGGCACCGTCAGCCCGGCGTAGGCGATGAGGAACGTCGCCGCGAGCACCCCGCCCCGACGCTCGGGACCGACCAGGGCTCCGGCACT
The DNA here is from genome assembly GCF_057812125.1 of Curtobacterium sp. ABR8. NCBI lineage: Bacteria > Bacillati > Actinomycetota > Actinomycetes > Micrococcales > Microbacteriaceae > Curtobacterium > Curtobacterium sp. ABR8. Next base: position 473,226 of record NZ_CM173818.1, on the reverse strand, counting down.
CGCGATGCTGGCCCGGAAGAGCAGCCCGACTCCGGCGCCCGCCACCACGCCGCCGCCGATGAACCCGGCGACCTGCAGCAGGACCGCGGCGACCGCCAGCACCGCCAGGCCGCCGACGAGGAGCACGATGCCGAGCCGGATCTGGGCGCGCTGCGACAGACGGGCGAAGACGATCTGCGACACGGCGCTCGCGGCGAACACCCCGAAGGTCGTCGCACCGGCCGCCAGTCGGTCGGTGACGTGGAAGGTGGTGCCGAGGAACGTCGGGGCGACCGAGGTGAAGAGTCCCTGGACCGCGAGGGCCGCGAACGCCGCGGCGCCGGCTGCCCAGAACGCGGCGGCCTTGCCCTCCGGCGCCTGCATGCGCTGCGGGCGGTAGGCCACGCGGGTCTCGGGCCGGGCGACGGTCTCCGGGACGACGAGGACGAGCACGAAGGCCACGGCCAGGGCGACGACGAACACGACGTACGGCACCATGAGCGGCGCTCCGACGAACTCGGCCAGTGCACCACCGACGAGGGCACCGAGCGACAGCCCGCCGAGGTTGACGGCGCCCGCTGCCACGCTCGCGCCCTTCGCCGAGTCGGACGAACCGGTCGCACGGACCCGGAGCTCCCCGAGGTGGGCGGTCGCCGTGGCGGTGAGCGTGCCGACGCCGAGACCGGTCACGAGCCGCGCGACGATGAGGCCGGTGACGTCGTTCCAGACCAAGAACAGCACGGCGGCGACGAGTTCGAGCGCGATCGACACGAGGATCAGGGGCTTCCGCCCGTGCACGTCGCTGAGGTGTCCAGCCAGGTAGAGGGACCCGACGACCCCGACGCCGTACGCGGCGAAGATGATCGTGGTGGTGAACGTCGGGAAGCCGTCGCGTGCCTGGTAGATGACGTACAGCGGTGCGGGGACGGTCGCGAAGGCCATCACCGAGAGGAACGCGAAGGCGACGGCCCAGAACCCGAAGCCGTGGCGCCGACGGGTGTGCGCGCGACGGCCGCGCGGGGCCGGGACACGCTCGCTCGCGGGAGCGGTGTCGGAGGCGGGGAGAGCGCCCGTCGGGGTGTCGGTCACGGTTGACATGCTCCGATGATCGCGCGGCTCGACCATCGAGTCCAACGGATGCTCTTGATGTCAGCAATCGATCGGATCGATGATGAGGGCGTGGAGACCCGTTTGCTGGAACAGTTCGTGACCGTCGCCGCCGAGGGCAGTGTGACCCGCGCGGCCGAGCGGCTCTGGGCGGCGCAGTCCACGGTGTCGGCGGGGATCGCCTCGCTCGAGCGGACCTTCGGCGTCCGGCTGTTCGACCGCACCGGGCGGCACCTCGTGCTGACGACCGCCGGCGAGGACCTGCTCCCCCACGCCCGCGCCGTGTTGGAGTCGCTCGACCGGATGCGCGACCTGGCGACCGTGGACGACGCGGACCTGCGTGGACGGGTGCGACTGGGCATCTTCACGAGCATGGACATCGTCGACCTGACCGGCGTGCTGCAGCGGTTCCGGCGGCGGCACCCGCTCGTCACCGTGGAGCTCATGACCTCACCGTCCGGGACGACCGGGCTCGTGCAGGACCTCGTCGCCGGACGGCTCGACCTCGCGTACACGGGGCTGCCGACGGTGCCCGCCGGGGTGGTGGTCGAACCGCTGCGGGAGATGCCGTTCCGGGTCTTCACGGCGTCGGACCACCCGCTGGCCGGGCGGCACTCGGTGTCACTCGCCGAACTCGCGGACGAACCGTTCGTCGACACCGCGCACGGGTTCGGCAACCGGATCATCCTGGACGGCGCACTCGAACGACTCGGGATCCGTCGGCGGATCGTCGCCGAGATGAACGACATGCCCGCGGTGATCCGGTTCGCCTCGGCGGGGCTGGGCGTCGGGGTCGTGCCGGACTCCGGGGTGCGGCACGACGGAGCGGTCCTGGAACTCGAGGACACGGTCGAACCGCTCCGCATCGGCCTGGCGATCCGAACGAGTCCGGAGCCGAACCGCGCGGTGCGCACGCTGGCGCGCGACCTCGTCGCTGCGCGCGTCGTGTGACGCTTCGTGAGCAGGAATGGTCGGGTCGCGGCGCGTGAGGTGACCGTTTCTGCTCACGATCTGCGGTGGTCGCCCCACCGGCGGACGGGAGGCCCGTGGCGGGTCCGCCACGGGCCTCCCGGCCGTCAGTCCCCCCAGATCTCCCCGACGACAGCGGGCAGGAGCCCGTTGGTCGGGAAGTTCGACTGGTCGATCTGCACCCACGTGTCGCCGCGGGTGTACATCGTCCTCGCCCAGTCCGTGCCGTACATCGGATCCTGCTTCGTCTGACTGCAGGTCCTGATGCCGTCGACCACTTCGCACGTCGGGTTCCAGCCTTCGAACAGTCCACGCTCGCTCGCCGCGATCTGCTCCGGCGTTCCGGTACCGACTGTGATCGCCAAGCCGCTGATGTCGGTCCGTGGGTCCTTCCAGAGGCAGTACAGCTTCGTCGGCGCCGTGTCCGGATCGACGTCCGGCTGGACTCCCGGCGCCGCCGTGTACTCCGGCGGGAGCCCCTCCTCGGGGGGTTCCACCCGCATGACCGGAGTGTCGCCGAAGAGGCGGTCGTAGTCGGACGTGGGCACCAACGCATGGCACTCGGTCGGGATCGTGGCGGTCGTGCTCGGCGCTGTCGGGGTGGCGGTGGCCGTGGGGCGGGGCGTTCCGGTGATCGGCGCGGAACTCGGGGTGGTGGCCGTCGGCGAGGGCTCGGGCGCCTGCGTCTGGGTGGGCGCGGCAACCGGAGTGTCCTGCTGCGAGAGCGTCAGGGCGACGGCTCCGGTCGCGGTGCCCACGGCCAGGAGCGCGACGACACCGATGACGATGCCGGAACGGCCACGACCCCGCCTCGCCCGCGGGGTGGCGCGCTCGAGGACGTTCTGCTTCATCGAGACGAGCATGCGCTGCAGGTCGTCTCCCTCGGGAGGTTCAGTGTTCATCGTGCGTCACCACCTTCTTGAGTCGGCGCCGGCTGCGGGAGACCCGCTGCGTGACCGCCCCGACGCTCAGGCCGAGCATCTCGGCGGCCTCGGCGTAGGAGTAGCCCTCGAGCAGGCAGAGCTCGCAGATACGGCGGTCGGTCTCGGGGAGCGCGGCGATCTCGTCACGCACCCACCGCAGGAGCTCCCGCGCTTCGTCCTGGTCGGTCGGTGCGGCGAGGTGCTCGGGCAGCTCGTCCGCCCGCCGCCGGGCCTGCTTGCGGCCGGTGTTGAACGCGTGGTTGCGGCAGACGACGAGCAGCCACGGCAGCACGGTGTCCGCGGGGAGTTCGAGCGTCACCGCGCGCTGCCAGAGGGTCAGGAACGAGTCCTGCACGATCTCCTCGACATCCGAGCGGTCGTCGACGAGGGCCCAGGCGTACCGGGTGAGCGTGGCGGCGTAGCGGTCGAACACCCGTGCGAGCGCACCGGTGTCCCCCTGCGCGATCGCACGGACGAGTCCTTCGTCCGTGTCGGTGCCGGTCGTCACGTCCACATCCCACCTCCTTCACCCAGAGGTGTCGGCAGGACCCGCGATCCTGACAGGACCGTGGCGGAAACGTGATCCCGGGCGTGTCCGGCCAGCGATCCGCGCGACGGCGCCCGCCGTGGATCAGTGGAAGTCGTCGCCCTCGCCCTCGCCGGGCGCCTTGTGCCCGCCGAGCATGTCGTTGTCGTCCTGGTCGCTCGTCGACGCGAGCTGGAGCATCGCGAGCACGACGACCACCACGATGAACGCGATGCCGAGGAAGATCACGGCCAACTGCAGTTCCCGCGTCGAGAACAGCACGACGAGCCCGGTGAACACCGCGATGATCGCGGAGATCCCGAGGAGCTCGATCGGGCGCAGACGGTCACGACGGCTGGGGGTGGTCATGCGTGTGGTGCTCCGTCCGGGGCGACGGCCGGCGTGGCCGTGCCCCACTTGTGCGAGAGGCCGGCGATCACGTGGAAGACCGCCGTGATGGCGAGGTAGGCGCCGAGCAGGCCGACCAGGACGATCGAGGCGTCGAGGGTGCCGGTGACCTGTTCCACGCCACCGAGCTGCTGCGAGTAGTCCGGCGGGGTGACGAGGAACGCGACGGCGAGCAGCAGGGTGAGCGCACCGATCGTGGTCCAGTCGCGCGCGAAGGGGGAACGTCGACGGGCACGCAGCCCCTGTGCCAGCTCGAGCGCCCCGGTCAGCACGGCGAAGGCGACGATGATCGAGATGAACGCCGGCAGCCCGAGGCCGTTGCCGGCGAAGCCCGCCACCGCGGCGAGCAGGGTGATGACCGCCTGCAGCAGTGTCGTGCGGCGTGACCGTCCGTCGAGCGGGAGACGCGCGACGCCGGCCCACAGGAGCACGAGACCCTCGACCAGCGCGAAGCCGGCGAACAGCAGGAGACCGTAGCCGGCGGCGTGGTTCGTCGAGAAGGTGATGACGAGCGCGACGACCGCGGCGGGGACGGCCCGGAGGATCGGGATCGGCCAGTACCGCGCGCGTTGGGTCGCCTCGTTCACGGTGGTGGCGTCGTCCACGGTGTCGGACACGGGACCTCTTTCAGGCATGCGGATCGTGAGATCGATCCTACCGCCGCGGTGGGAGCCGACCGACCGCCGTGGGTCCGGCAGCACTGAGGATGCTCGAATGCCCGGTCGGGGCGGCGTCGGCCGAGCGACGCCACCCCACCGCCGGGTCAGGCGCGCCGCTGGTCGTCCGACACCGCCGACCGCCGTGCGCGCCGACGAGCGAGCCACCAGCAGGTCGACCCGGCCGCCACGACCACCCCGGCGAGCGCGGCGAGCAGCCCGAGGTCCTCGGCACCGGTGTAGGCGAGGGCACCCTGCACGGCCTGCGGCCCGGCGTCGGGAGCGGGTCCACGGGCGTCCCGGTCACCGTCGTCACCGCGGGGAGCATCCGGCACCGACGCCTCGAGGTCGTCGTCGGGACCGGGTGCCGGAGAGGCGGACGGGCTCGGCGCCGGGCTGTCGTCGCCCTGCTCCACGAGGATCGCGACCTCCGTCGACGGGTCGCCGCCGTCCGGGTCCGTCGGGGAGGTCGCCGTGGCCACGTTCACCACGTCGGACCCGTCCCCCTGGTAGTCCGGATCGAGCACGGCACGGAGCCGGAAGTCGTGGGTCTCCCCCACCGCGAGTGCGACCTCGGACCGGCAGGTCACCCGCTGCCCCTCGGCGGTGCAGCCGTCGTCGGACCCGACGAACCGCATCGCCGCGGGCAGGTCGTCCACCGCTCCGACCTGCTGGGCGACCGAGGGCCCACGGTTCCGTGCGGTCACGGTGTACTCGACCTCGTCACCGGGCGCGACGGTGGACGGCGACACCGTCTTGTCCGTCTCGACGTGGGCGGCCGCGGCGACCGTGGTGCTCGCTCGCGAGGTGTTGTCCGACTCGTCCGTGTCGGACAGCGACGTCGGTGGCGCGATGGTCGCGACGCTCTCGAGCGGCCCCTCGACCCCGTCGGCGATCCGTCCCTCGATCGTCACCACCGCGGACCCGCCGCGGGGCAGGTCCAGGTCGGTCCCCACGTCGCCCTGCCCGGATGCGGTGGCGCAACCGGAGCCCGACGCCGGTTCGCACGTCCACCTGACGTCCTGGATGCCGTCGGGGACGTCCACCTGCAGTGGGCTGGGGTCGGCGGCGTTCGGTCCGGGGTTCCGCGCCGTGACGGTGTAGCGGACGGGTGCCCCGGCGACCGCGGTGGCGGGCAGGTCGTGCTCGACGGACAGGTCGGCGGGCTTCCACACCCTGAGGGCGTCGACCTCGTGGTTGTCCACGTGACTGCCCGTCGCGCCGGCGAACCCGAGGCGGAGGGTGGCCGGCAGCGGCGTCTGGTCGTCCCCGTGCAGGGGGACGGCGTCGAGCACGGTGCGCATCGTCGAGCCCACCTGCAGCCTGACGGTCATCGAGAGTTCGCCGGCGTCGCCCGGCAGCAGCGTGATGCGGACCTTCCGCGGCGTCGATCCGTTCGTCACCGTGCCGCCGGGAGCGGGAGCCCCGGCGACGTACCGGTAGCCCTCGATCCCGTTGCCGGACCCGCGCACGACGACGTGGTCCGGCTGGGCTCCCGGCCCGGACGCGTTGATGCGCGACGAGAAGTTGCCGTAGTGGTCGATCGCGATCCCGGCGAACCCACCAGGGACACCGGGCAGGTCGCACAGTCGCCCACCGCCCTCGGTGGACTCCTTGCGGCAGGCGTACCCGAGCCCGGCGCCGAACGACCCCACGCCCTGCGCAGCCGCGCCGTCGGCGAGGTACAGGAGCAGGCCGTCGGCCCCGGGGTCGTCCTTCGCGGTGTGCATCGCGTAGGTGAACTCGATCTCGAGTCCGGTGTCAGAGGGGAAGGTGTCGTTCGTCGACCAGGCGCCGGCCTGGTTGCGGATGTCCTCGGTCAGGCGCAGCCGTCCGCCGGCGACGGTGGCGTCACCGTGCAGGGCTCCGCCGGACGCGCTCGAGAACTGGTTGACGTACGGGAAGTCGAGTGCCGCCGCGCTCGACCCCGCTGGCAGGATCGTCGGCGCCGCGAGGACGGCGAGCGCGGTCAGTGCGGTGCACGCCGCTGCGAGGCGACGGGCCGCCCGCGGCCGGGACGGACGTGGGACGGGTGCTGGAGCAGTGGGTTCTGTCATGCCCCGATCGTCGCGATCCGGACGTCACCGGACGGCGGGCAGGAGCCGATCTGTGGAACGCCGCCACGGGCCTCCTGGCTGTGGAGGAAGGACCACCGGAGCCGGACTGCTCAGGCCAGCCACACCGTCGTCTCGCCCGGCAGGACGCTCGGCAGGACACCGGCCGCGTCACCGAGCGGACCGGACGCGACCACGACCTCCCCCGACGGCATCGGCACCGGTGTCGACCCGAGGTTCGTGACCGACCGCCACCCGTCGTGCCGGGCGAAGGCCACGACGCCCTCGCCGGACTCCAGCCAGGTGAGCTCCTCGCCCCGCTGCAACCGTCGCCGAGCCGCGAGCGCTGCGCGGTACAGGGTCAGGGTCGACGACGGGTCGCCGTCCTCCGCCTCGACCGACGACGCTCCGAAGTCGGCGGGCTGCGGCAGCAGCGGCGCGACGTCGCCGAAGCCGAACGACGGCCCGGAGGTCGTCCACGGGATCGGCACACGGCACCCGTCCCGGCCCTTCACGGTGTGTCCGGAGCGCAGCCACTTCGGGTCCTGCAGCCGGTCGCGCGGGATGGCGGCGGCTTCGTGCAGCCCGAGCTCCTCACCCTGGTAGACGTAGGACGACCCGGGAAGGGCGAGCATCAGCAGGGTCGCGGCGCGGGCTCGGCGCAGTCCCCGCTCCCGGTCGAGCTCCGGCGTGGTCCCGTCCGTCAGCAGCCACGCATCGGTGTCGGTGCCGTCCGGCAGGCCGTAGCGGCTGGCGTGCCGCACGACGTCGTGGTTCGACAGCACCCAGGTGCTCGAGGCGCCGGACTGTTCGGACGCCGCCAGGTTCCGCTCGATGATGCTCCGGAAGTCGGGTGCCTCGAACGGCGCCTCGAGCAGGTCGAAGTTGAACGCCTGTCCGAGTTCGGTGGGCCGGGCGTACAGGACGCGTCGCGGTGCGGGCGCCCAGGCCTCGGCGACCGCGGCCCGGGGCGGGTCGTACTCGTCGAGCACGGTGCGCCAGGACGCGAAGATCTCGTGCACCTCGTCGCGGTCGTACAGCGGGTCGGAGCCGTCGAGCGGCAGCGCGTGCTCGTTCGATGCGCGGTACGGCGTCGACAGGTCCTTCGCCAGGCCGTGTGCGACGTCGACCCGGAACCCGTCGACCCCGCGGTCCGACCAGAAGCGCAGCGTGTCCTCGAAGTCGGCGCGGACCTCGGGGTTCGACCAGTCCAGGTCGGGCTGCTCGGGCGCGAAGAGGTGCAGGTACCACTGGCCGTCGGGGACCCTCGTCCAGGCGCTCCCGCCGAAGTTCGACACCCAGTCGCTCGGCGGCAGCGCTCCGGAGGGACCGCTCCCGTCGCGGAACACGTACCGCGCCCGTTCCGCCGACCCCGGCGCGGAGGCGAGTGCCGCCCGGAACCACTCGTGCTCGTCCGAGGTGTGGTTCGGCACGACGTCCACGATCACCCGGAGGTCGTGCTCGTGCGCTGACCGGAGCAGGGCGTCCAGGTCGTCGAGCGATCCGAGTCGCGGGTCGACCGCCCGGTAGTCGGCCACGTCGTACCCGCCGTCGGCGAGGGGCGACGGGAAGAACGGGGAGAGCCAGAGGGCATCGACACCGAGGGACGCCAGGTACGGCACACGGCTCGTGATGCCCGCGACGTCACCCAGGCCGTCGGCGTTCGAGTCCGCGAAGCTGCGTGGGTAGACCTGGTAGACGACGGCGTCGCGCCACCAGTCCGGGTTCGTCGTGCGGGGCGTGCTGGCCGGCGTCCGAAGGGTGCTCACGTCGCCACCGTACCCAGCGGAGCGGACACCGGGTACCAGCGGAGCGGACACCGGGCACGGATCGGGAATGGCTGACGACGTGACAGCATTGGTTGTCGCTGACACCTTTCCGCCCCAGTACAACGTCCAGAACGAGAAGGATCACCATGACGAACGTCCTCGCACTCGTCGGCAGCCTGCGCGCCGACTCCATCAACCGCAAGCTCGCCGAGGCCGCGGCCCACCACGCGCCGGAGGGCATCGAGGTCACCACGTTCGACGGCATCGTCGACCTGCCGTTCTACAACGAGGACATCGACGGCGACACCCCGCCCGCCGCGGCCGTCGCCTTCCGTGACGCGATCGCCGCCGCGGACGCCGTCCTGCTCGTCACCCCCGAGTACAACGGCACGATCCCGGCCGTGCTGAAGAACGCCCTCGACTGGGCATCGCGTCCGTTCGGCGCCTCGCCGCTGTCCGGCAAGCCGCTCGCCGCCATCGGTTCGGCGTTCGGCCAGTACGGCGGCGTGTGGGCCCACGACGACGCCCGCAAGGTCGCCGGCATCGCCGGTGCGAAGGTCCTGGAGGACGTCAAGGTCGCGATCCCGCAGTCGGTCGTCCGCTTCGCGGAGACCCACCCGCGCGAGGACGCCGAGGTCACCACGCTCGTCCAGGGCGCACTGACCGCGCTCGCCGACGCGTCGACGGAGCAGGCCGCCGCGTAGCCGACCAGGGTGCGGTCGGCCGTGCTGTCGACCGCACCCACAGGAAGTCGCTAGACAGCCTCCATACGAGACGGACTAGCCTGTGCCAATGGCAACGCAGGAGATCACCGAGGCGTCCGGGTACTGGTTCCCCGACGACGACGCGACCCAGCGCGGGGTCGCCGTGCTCAACGCCCTGCGACGCTACCGTGCCGCAGAGACCGCGATGCGCCGTCGCACCCGCGACTCGATGGGCATGGGCGAGACCGACCTGCTCGCCGTGCGCTTCCTGCTGCAGGCGCAGCGCTCGGGCCGCAGCGTGAGCCCGAAGGACCTCGCCGCCTACCTCAAGATCTCGTCGGCCTCGACCACGATCCTGATCGACCGGCTGGTGAAGTCGAACCACGTGCGCCGCGATCCGCACCCCACCGACCGCCGTGCACTCGTGATCACCCCGACGACCGAGACCGACGACGAGGTCCGCGCGACCCTGGGCATCATGCACCGCCGGATGATGTCCATCGCCGAGGGGCTCCCTGCGTCCGACGCCCGCATCGTCGCGTCGTTCCTCGAGCAGATGCGCGGCGCCGTCGACCAGGTCGACCCGGCCCCCGCGCACTGAGCCGCACCCCGGGGGACAGCGCGGTTCCGTGCGCACTGAGAGTGGACTCGGCCGCGGCGCGTAGACCGGAGTGGTCACCGACGCGAAAGGAGCCACCACCATGCACGCTTCGGACAAGATGGCCAAGAACCTCCAGGCGGTCCTCGTGGACCTCATCGACCTGCACCTCCAGGGCAAGCAGGCCCACTGGAACATCCTCGGCACGAACTTCCGCGACCTGCACCTGCAGCTCGACGAGATCGTCGACGCCGCACGCGAGTTCGCCGACGACACCGCTGAGCGCATGCGCGCCCTGTACGCCGTGCCGGACGGACGCTCGAGCACGGTCGCGGCGTCGAGCCACCTCGACCAGTTCCCCGACGGCGAGATCACGACCCACGACGCCATCGACCAGGTGACGCTCCGCCTCTACCAGGCGACCGGCACCATGCGCGACGTCCACGACGAGGTCGACGAGGAGGACCCGACGACCGCGGACCTGCTCCACGGCTTCATCGAGCGCCTCGAGCAGCTCGCGTGGATGGTCTCCGCCGAGAACCGCGCGCCGAGCACGCCGCTGGCCTCCGCCACGACGCCTGCCGTCGCCGACGCCTCGGCGCACGCCTAGGGGACCGAGTGGACCTCGGCATCCAGGGCAAGACCGCGCTCGTCTTCGGTGCCGACTCCGGCATCGGCTGGAACACGGCTCGCATCCTCCTGGCGGAGGGTGCGACCGTGGTCGTGAGCGACATCGACCAGGCGCAGCTCGACAACAGCGCCGACCAGCTCGAAGCGCCGCTCGGCAAGCTGCACGCGTTCGCGGCGGACGTCACGAGCGCTGCGAGCCTGGCCGACCTGCACGGCAAGGTGCGGGATGCCGTGGGCGCGATCGACATCCTCGTGCAGTCCTCGGGCGTCACCGGCGCCCAGGGGCTGTTCCACGAGATCGACGAGCAGGGCTGGGCCGACACCATCGACGTCGACCTGATGGGTCCCGTCCGCATCACGCGCGAGTTCATCGGCGACCTGCGGCAGGGCGGTTGGGGCCGGATCGTGTACCTGGTGTCCGAGGACGCCTCGCAGCCCTACGACGACGAACTGCCCTACTGCGCCGCGAAGGCCGGGGTCCTGTCGTTCGCGAAGGGCCTGTCCCGCACCTACGCGCGGGAGGGCGTGCTCGTGAACACCGTCAGCCCAGCGTTCATCCACACGCCCATGACGGACGCGATGATGAACAAGCGTGCCAAGGAGACGAACCAGAGCTTCGACGACGCGATCACCAGCTTCCTCGACGAGGAGCGCCCCTACATGGAGCTGAAGCGCCGCGGCGAGCCGGAAGAGGTCGCGAACGTCATCGCGTTCCTCTGCTCCGACCTCGCCAGCTTCGTGAACGGCTCCAACTACCGGGTCGACTCCGGCTCGGTCGCCACGATCTGACCCGGGAGGCACCGTGACCGACTACCGATACCTCATCATCGGCGGCGGGATGGTCGCCGACGCCGCCGCCCGCGGTGTCCGCGAGCTCGACGCCGACGGCACGATCGGCATCCTCAGCGAGGACGTCGACCGGCCCTACGCCCGCCCGGCCCTGTCGAAGAAGCTGTGGACCGATCCGGACTTCAGCTGGGACGAGAAGGTCGACCTGCACACCGAGGAGACGGGGGCGTCCTTCGTCCTCGGCACCGCGGTGACGGGGATCGACCGTGCCGCGAAGACCGTGACCACGGACGACGGTCAGACCCACGGGTACGAGCGTCTGCTCATCGCCACGGGCGGCAAGCCCCGTGGCCTGCCCGGTCTTGCACCCTCGGACCGTGTGCTCGACTACCGCAGCGCCGACGACTACCGGAAGCTCCGCGAGCTCGCCGACACCGGGGCGCACGTGGTCGTGGTGGGCGGCGGCTACATCGGCCAGGAGATCACCGCCGGGGTCGTGCAGAACGGCGCCCGCGTCACCCTGGTCGACCCGGACGAGGTCGTGGGCGGACGGATGTTCCCGGACGACCTCGCGCGCGCCTTCCAGCAGCGCTTCGTCGACGCCGGCGTCGACCTGCGACTCGGCCGCCGGGTCGAGTCCGGCACGCAGACGGCCGACGGGGTCACGCTCACCCTCGACGACGGTTCCGTCCTCGAGGCGGATGCGGTCGTCGCCGGACTCGGCATCGAGCCCGCCACGCAGCTCGCCGCCGACGCCGGCCTGACCGTGCGCGACGGCATCGTGGTCTCGTCGACGCTGCTGACCGACGACGACTCGGTCTTCGCGGCCGGTGACGTCGCCGAGTACCCGGACCGGATCCTCGGGACCCGACGGGTCGAGCACGTCGACAACGCGCAGCAGCAGGGTCGGCAAGCCGGCCGGAACCTCGCGGACGCCGACGAGACCTACGACCACACGCCGATGTTCTACTCCGACGTCTTCGACATGGGGTACGAGGCGGTGGGGCAGGTCTCCACCAAGCTCCGCACCGTCGAGGACTGGCAGGACCCCACGGTCACCGGCGTCGTCTACTACCTGGACGACGACGACCTGGTGCGCGGCGTGCTGCTGTGGAACGTCTGGGACAAGACCGACGAGGCCCGCAAGGTCCTCGCCGAGGCCCACGCGCTGACGCCCGACATGCTGCCGGGCCGCATCACGGCCTGACCGGCGCGCTGGTCGCCGTGGACGCGACCGACGGGAGGCCCGATGCCGGTTCGCGGAACCGGCACCGGGCCTCCCGTGCGCCCCGTGCAGTGCCCGGCGTCAGCGGGTCGTGTCGGCTTCGGGCGCGACCGCGTCGACGACCGCCTTGCGGTCGGCGGGGTCGACCGGCAGGTCGTCACCGTCTGCCATGGCGACCGCGTGGGCGGACTTGGCCGCCTCGAGCGTCTCGTCGTCGTTCTTCGCCATGCCGACCAGCTCGACGAAGCGCGACTTGACGAGCATCCACGCCTCGTCCGGGCTGAGCCGTGACAGGTCGGACGCCGTCGAGTCGTCGCGCACGCGCTGCAGCGAACCCACCCCGCGGTCCGGCAGGCGGTGGTCGACGTGCGCGACCGCCAGCCGGGCGACCGCATCGGCCTGGGCGTGCATCACCGAGTGGGCGCCGTCGACGACCTCGCGCAGGACGGCGTAGGGGAACACCCGCGCGAGCCGCCGGATCCAGTCCCGCGGGACCATCGCGTCGTGCTCGCCACGGACGATGAGCGTGCGCGCCTGGACGTGGGCCGCGCGTTCCTCGATCGGGAAGGCGATCATCCGGGGCAGCACCTTCGAGAACCAGTGCCAGCCGCACAGCGCGTACGCCGTGATGCCGTGCCAGCGGACCGCCGAGGGCTCGTGCAGCGTCGACCGCAGGAACCGGAACGCGGACTGCCGGACCGAGCGCGCGTGCGAGTCCACGACGGGGCTGATGAGCACGAGGTCCGAGATCTCCGGGTGACGCGCCGCGACCTCGGTCACGACCTGGGTGCCCATCGAGTGGCCGACCAGGACCGGGTCGACCAGCTCGAGGTCGTCGATGACCTTCTCGACGGCGTCGGCGTACCGCTCGATCGACACCTTCCCCCGGAACCGGGGGACGCCCGCGAAGCCGGGCAGGTCGAGTGCGTGCACCGGGCCGTTCTCGTTGAGGTGCGGGGCGAGTCGCTCGTAGTAGGTGGCCGCGATGCCGAGGCCGGCGACGAGCAGGAACGCCCGCTCCCCCGGCTCCCCGATCGAACTCACGCGGACGTAGGTACCGTCCACGGCGACCCGGTCCACCTCGACGGTGACGTCGGCGTCCTCCGCCTTCGCGAGTTCGCCTCCCGGGTCCGGGGTCGCTGCCGTGCGCTCGTCGTTCACGTGGGTCTCCTCGGGTCGGGCGAGCGCCCACGATACCTGCGGACCCCGACGCTGCGTGCGCTCCCGGCCGGTCAGCCGCTGAAGGTGTTCGCGGGGAACCCGTGCACCCTGGTCGGAACCGCGAGGATCGCCCCCGAGGACGGGTGCTGCTCGAGCTGCTCCTCGGTGAGGTTCTCCCGCGCCGAGGCGACGAACAGCGTCGACATGTCGGGGCCGCCGAAGGCCACCGACGTCACGTTCGGGGTCGGCAGCTCCACGGTCTCGAGGTGCGACCCGTCCGGGCCGTACCGCTCCACCCGGCCGCCGCCGTAGATCGCGCTCCAGGAGCAGCCCTCGTCGTCGCGGACCAGACCGTCGTGCGCGTGGCCGACGACGAACGGTTCGAGCTCGCCGAGTTCGCCGTCAGGACCGTAGGAGCCGCGGTAGATGGTCGACGCACTCGTGTCGGTGACGTACATCACGGTGCCGTCGTCCGACCACTCGAAGCCGTTCGTCACGCCGAAGCCGCCACGGAGCAGCCGCGTCGTGCCGTCGGCCTCGACCGAGTAGAGCGCGCCGTCGGGCTCCCCGGTCGTCAGGTTCATGCTGCCGACCAGGAACCGGCCGAACGGGTCGCACTTGCCCTCGTTGAACCGGAGGCCGGCGGTGGCGTGCTCGACGCGGGTGAGTTCGCGTTCGATCGCCCCGTGCTCGTCGGTCACGACGACGGTGTCGCCGAGGGCCGCGACGAACCCACCGGACGCCCGCGGCTGGAAGCTCGCGAGCGGCGGCGGGAGCGGGACGGTCGACACGACGGTGCCGTCGGCCCGCGCGGTGACGAGGGTGCCGAGGGTGATGTCGGTCCACCGGAGCAGCTGCGCCGACGGGTCCCACACGATGCTCTCGGCGAGGACTGCCCGGGCGTCGGAGAAGACGGTCGCGGGTCCGGTCGTCACGCTGGTGCTCATCGGACCGGTCTACCGGCGTCGGCTCCGTGCTCCCTCAGCCGGACCGAGCTCGCCCGGCACGTCAGAGGCGGGCGTACTTCGCGCGGAAGAAGCTGTAGACGCCGAAGGCGAGGAACCCGATGCCGATCGCGACCAGGACGAACACGCCGCCGGGCATCGAGCGCACCGCGTCGAACGCCGCGTCGAGGCCCGTCGCCTGATCGGGGTCGCTCCGCAGTCCGGCCACGCCGATGAGCACGCCGACGATGGTCACGGCGATGCCCTTGCCGACGTACCCGACGACCCCGAGGACGGTGACGACGCGGTCGAGCTGGCCCGACGGTCGCGTGATCTGCTTGCGGAACGACCGGCGGCAGCCGATCACCACGAGCCCGATGCCGACCGCGACCGCGATCGCGCCGGCGAGGAGCAGCACGAACACCCCGCCGGGCGTCGCGAGGGTCTTCGCCGCGGCACTCTGCGACGAACTGCTGGAACTCGACCCGGCGCCGAGGGCGTACGAGGCCGACGAGTACGCGATGATCCCGTAGACCACGGCCTTCGCGACGTCCTTGAGCCGGGCGAGCCAGCCCCGGGTGGTGTCCGAACGACCGCCGACGATCGCCTCGACGACCAGCCGCACGGTGAGCGCTGCCGTACCGACGGCGATCAGCCAGAGCAGGAACACCCCACCGGGGACCGCGGCGATCTGCTGCAGCGCCCCGGACTGGTCGGTCTCCCCACCGGAGGACGCGTTGCCGATGCCGAGCAGTATCGCCAGGTACCCGATCAGCAGGTGGACGATGCCGCTGCCGACGAAGCCGGCGCGAGCGGTCAGCTCGAACCAGCGACTGTCCGCCGCTCGTCGGACCTGTCGTCCGGTCTGCCGTGCTGCCTGATCTGCTGTGTCACCCATCCGGTCAAGCGTGCCCGACGCGGCCCGGTCTGTCCGGGCCGCGCCGGGCGGTGGGGCGGCCCACCGCCGGACGGGAGGCGCGGGGCGGGCCGCACCCGCGCCTCCCGTTCGACGAGCGCCCGCGTCTCAGTCCCCCTTCACGTTGACGACCTGGCGCAGCGTGTGCCGGATCGACACGAGCTCCGACGCGTCCGCCATGACCTGGTCGATCGGCTTGTACGCCCCGGGGATCTCGTCGAGGAACGCGTCGGTGTCGCGGTACTCGATGCCGACCATCGCCTCGCGCAGCTGCTCGTGGGTGAAGGTCCGCCGGGCCGCGCTCCGCGAGAACAGCCGGCCTGCACCGTGCGGGGACGACTCGAGCGAGGGCTTGTTGCCGAGCCCCTCGACCACGTACGACGCGGTGCCCATCGACCCGGGGATCAGGCCGGGCTGACCGGCCGTCGCCTGGATCGCACCCTTGCGGGACACCCACACGGACTTCCCCCAGTGCGTCTCGCGCTGCGTGAAGTTGTGGTGGCAGTTGATCCGCTCCTGCTCGTCGACGGGGGTGCCGACGACCTCGGACAGCTGCCGCACGACGCGGTCCATCATCTCCTCACGGTTGAGCAGCGCGAAGTGCTGGGCCCACCGCAGCTCGGCGATGTACCGGTCGAACTCCGGCGTGCCCTCGACCAGGTACGCCAGGTCGGGGTCCGCCAGCTGGATCCACCAGCGCTCCATCAGCCGCTTGGCGACCGTGATGTGCCGCTGGGCGATCTTGTTCCCGACGCCCCGCGATCCGGAGTGCAGGAAGAGCCAGACCCGGTCCTCCTCGTCGAGGGAGACCTCGATGAAGTGGTTCCCGGAGCCGAGCGTGCCGAGCTGGTTCCGCCAGCCACCGTGCACCTGCGTGGGGTCGAACCCGGCGGTCTCGGCCATGGCCTCGAGCTCGGCGATCCGCGGCGCGGCGGTCGCGACGATCTTCCGGTTCGACGCACCTGCCGACAGTGGGATCGCGCGCTCGATCTGCTCGCGCAGGCCCTGCAGGTCGGCGGGCAGGTCGGTGGCGGTGAACTGCGTGCGGACCGCGATCATGCCGCAGCCGATGTCCACGCCGACGGCCGCCGGCATGACCGCGCCGAGGGTCGGGATGACGGACCCGACGGTGGCCCCGAGGCCGAGGTGGGCGTCCGGCATCAGGGCCAGGTGCGGGAACACGAACGGCATGCGCGCGGTCGTGCGGGCCTGCTGCTCGGTGTTGTCCTCGAGCATCGAGGCCCAGCTCAGCAGCCGGTCGTTGATCTTCTTCATGGAGTCGTCTCGCTTTCGTGACGGTCGAGGTGACGGTCCGAGACGGTCGTACGCAGGGCCTCCTGGTCGTCGCCGGACGTGGCGGACGGACGGGAGGAAGCGGTGATGACGAACGCCCCGGGCCGGGTGGGCACGCAGGCGTCGTGGGACGTCGCGTGCCTACGCGGGATAGCGGAGGGACCACTGCTGCTCGGGCAGCACGGCGGCCGCGGCGAGCTGGAGCTCGACGCGTTCCTCGTTGTGCTGCACGGCGCGCATGCGCGGTCCTTCCGGTGTGCCCGGGGCGGGCGGTCGCGCCCGTCAGCGATCGCGCTGGCGGGCAGGGGTCGACAGTAGTGCGACACGCCCGGGATGCACAAGCGCGACACGCCCGGGATGCAGATTCCGTGGGGCAACCGTCGCAGGAGACCGCGGGGTGGACCGGTCAGTCAGTGGCGCGCTCGTCGAGTCGGGCACGCAGTCGTCCGAGTGCCGGCATCGCGTCGGCGAGCACCCGCTGGTCACCATCGGAGAGCGCCGTCAACGCATCGACGAGCACCCGCTCGGCGGATGCGTCGTAGTCGGCGAGTCGCCGTGCAGCGAGGTCGGTCAACCCGACCTCGGTGCTCCGGCCGTCACCGCGTGCGAGCCGACGCTCGACCAGGCCGTCTCCCTCCATCGCGGCGACGAGGTTGCTCACCGTCGACCGGGCCAGGCCGAGCGTGCGGCCGAGCGCGGTGGGACTCGACCACCCGTCCTCGTCGAGCCGCCGGAGCACCTCGATCTGCGCGTCCGGGATGTCGGGCAGGGCGACGGAGCGCCGCGCGGTGGTGAGCAGCGTCCGACGGAACGGGCCGATCTCCGCGCTCAACCGTCGGGCCACCCGGCGCAGGTCGGGTTCGTCCGGTCGCTCGTCCACGTTCCCAGGGTAGTCACGGAATATGCGCTTGCAACAAACGTAGTTCGGTAGCAAACTCAACGGCATGCACATCACCACCAACGTCGAGCACCCCGTCCCCGAGCAGGACCTCTCCGGCATCGTCGGCCACCGCTTCGTCTACACGTACGCGAACGGCTGGCAGTACGAGATGTACGTCAAGAACGCGACGACCATCGACTACCGGATCCACTCCGGCATGGTCGGCGGTCGCTGGGTGAAGGACCAGCAGGTGGACCTCGTCGCGCTCACCGCGGGCGTCTACAAGGTGTCCTGGAACGAGCCGACCGGCACCAGCGTCGTCGTCACGGTCGTCCCCGGCGAGCGTGTCCTGCACGGCACGATCTTCTTCCCTCGCTGGGTCGAGGAGGACGGCAGCAAGACGGTGCTGTTCCAGAACGACCACCTCGACCGCATGCGCGAGTACCGGGACCAGGGGCCCACCTACCCGATCTACGTGGTGCCCGAGTTCGCCCACATCACCCTCTTCGAGCACGTCGGCGAGGACGACGAATCCGTCGTCGACACCGCCCCCGGCGACCTCCCCGCCGGCTTCGCGGACCGGACGAACTGATGACCGCGTTCCTCCCGGTCACGCTCGACAACCGCGGACGGACACTCCGCGGTTGGCAGCTCGGGAGCGCCGTGCCCGCTGCTCGTGGCGTCGACGCGGCCACGGCGACAGGCCCCGCGGCGCTGCTCGTCCACGGCTTCGGGAGCACGGACACCGGCGGCCAGCAGCTCTTCGTGCAGACCGCCCGCGCGCTGGCGGAGCGTGGCATCCCCGCCCGGTCCTACAGTCGCCTCGGTCACGGCACCAGCGACGGTGACTTCACCGACATCACCATCGGCGACGAGGTCGACCAGGTCGTCGCGATGATCCGCGCGCTCGCGACGGACGCAGACCGGCCGGTGCACGTCGTGGCGCACAGTCTCGGCGCCGTCGAGTCGGCCCTCGCCGCCGCACGGGTGCCCGAACTCGTCGCGACCCTGACCCTGTGGTCCCCGGCCGGGGTCGTCGTGGACGACATCGCCGAGCACGACGCGATCCAGGGACAGCCGCTGGCGCCCGCCCGGCAGCAGGGCTGGTTCGACTTCGGCGGCATGCCGCTGGGTACCGCGTTCATCGACGAGGTGATGGCCGGACTCGACGTGTACGCCTCGATCGAGCGCTACACGGGACCCGCCCAGGTCCTGCACGGGACCGCAGACCAGATCGTGCCGCTCGACTACGGCCGGCGGTACGGCGACTTGCTCCCCGGCGCGACCTTCACCGCCGTCGACGGCGCGGATCACGGGTGGTCGTCCGTGCCGCTCCGGCGCGTGCTGCTGGACCACCTCGTCGAGTTCGTCGGGGCGACGACCGGGCACTGACGGTCGGCCTGCCGACGTACCGCGCCGGTTCCGCCGCCACGGCGTCCCCGGCGGGGTACGTCCGCCTGATGGTCGCGCCTCGGGCGCGGGCAGGCTGGGTGCATGACGGAGCGCACCGAAGACACCCTCGACGCGGTCGACACCCACGCACGCACCGACGGGTACGCCCCGCTCCGCACCTACGGAGCGATCGGGGACGGCCGGACCGTCGCGCTCATCGCCCGCGACGGGCAGATCGACTGGCTGCCCATCCCCTCGATGGACTCACCGCCCGTGTTCGCGAGCATCCTGGACGCCGAGCACGGCGGCCACGTGGCGCTCCGCCCGGTGGACCGGTCGGCCGAGGTCTCCCGCGAGTACCTGCCGGGGACCAACGTCCTCGTCACCACGTGGACGACCTCGTCCGGTCAGGCCACCGTGACGGACGCGATGGTCACCGGCGTCGCCGGCCGCCTGCCGTGGGCCGAGGTCGCGCGCTGCGTCCAGGGGGTCAGCGGCTCCGTGGAGTTCGAGTGGGCGGTGGTGCCGGGCACCCTGCTGGGCACCGCCGAGCCGAAGCGCCTCGACACCGCGAACGGCGCCGTCATCGGCATCGACGGCATCACGATCGCCATCGTCGAGCAGGGGTTCCACCCGGCGCACGACGACGGCCCGCGCTTCTCCGGTCGGTTCACCGCTGACGAGGGCTCGAAGCACATCCTGACCATCGTCGGCACGCACGACGAGCCGATCTTCATGCCGCGGCCGGAGAGCGCGCTCGCCGCGATGGACCGGACGATCGCCAACTGGGCGACCTGGTCCGAGGAGTTCTCCTACGACGGCCCCTGGGCCGAAGCGGTGCAGCGGAGCGCCCTCGCCCTGAAGCTGCTCATCTTCTCGCCGACCGGCGCGATCGCGGCGGCACCGACCACGAGCCTGCCCGAAGACCAGACGGGTGGCAAGAACTGGGACTACCGCTTCGCCTGGGTGCGCGACCTGTCGTACACCGTGCACGCCCTGACCCGGTTCGGCCTGCGCGAGGAGACCCACGCGGCGGTGTCGTGGGTGATGCGCACGATCGCCGAGCACGACGAGGACATGCCGATCTTCTACGAGCTCGACGGCACGAAGAGCGACGACGTCGAGGAGCGCGACGTCCCCGGGTGGAACGGCATCGGTCCGGTCACGGTGGGCAACCGGGCCGGCGACCAGCTGCAGCTCGGGGTCTGGGGCGACGTGTTCGAGATCCTGCGCCAGTACGTGGCCGCCGGCAACGTCCTCGACCGGAAGACCGCCGCGGTCCTGCAGCAGCTCGCCGACGACGCCTGTCACCGGTGGGAGGAACCGGACTCCGGCATGTGGGAGCTCGAGGACACCCAGCACTACGTCACGAGCAAGATCGGCTGCTGGCAGGCGCTCGACGCCGCCGTGGAACTCCACGACGCCGGCATGATCGACGGTCCGCGTGACAAGTGGATCGAGAACCGCGAACTCATCGAGCAGTGGGTCGCGGAGAACGGGTGGGACGAGGAGCGCGGCCACTACGTGATGTACCCGGGCTCGGATGCGCTCGACACGTCGATCCTGCTGCACGCGATGAGCGCCTTCGACCGCGGCCCGCGCATGGCCTCGACCATCCGGGCGATCGAGGAGCACCTGCAGCGTGGTCCGCTGGTGTACCGCTACTCCGGCATCGAGGACGAGGAATCGCCGTTCGTCGCGTGCTCGTTCTGGCTCGCGGCCGCGATGGCCTGCACCGGCCGGATCGACGACGCGCGGACGCTGATGGACGACATGGTCGGCCAGGCGAACGACGTCGGGCTGTTCAGCGAGATGATCAGCGAGGACGGGGCGTTCATGGGCAACATCCCGCAGGGGCTGTCCCACCTGGCGCTCATCCAGGCAGCGCTGACGATCGAGGAGCTGACTGGCGAGGACGACCACTCGGCGTGATCATGGAGGGGTCATGAACGACGTCGATGCGCGGATGGACCGGCTCAGGAGGGCCGCCCGGTACCGCTACCAGCAGCTGGTCGACAGCGAGATCGAGCGGGGGTCGCTCGATCCGGACGAGGTGCGCGAGGAACGCCGGCTGCTGAAGGCCGCCGACGTCGCAGCGCACGCGCGGGCACAGATCGAGGAGGCCGAGCGCCGAGGCGTCTTCGAGGGCAACCCCTACCACGGCAAGCCGCTGCCCGGGAACGACGGGCAGCACGACCCGGACTGGTGGATCCGCTCCAAGATCGAACGCGAGGACATCCGCGGCATCGCTCCGCCCGCACTCGCGCTCCGCACCGAGGACGCGGAACTCGACGATGCCCTCGATGCGCTGTCCACGGAGGCCGACGTGCGCGATGTCCTCGTGGACTTCAACGCCCGGGTGAAGGAAGCCCGACGCCAACTGCTCGGTGGGCCGCCGGTCGTGACGCCGCTGCGGGACGTCGACGACGAGGTGACCGCGTGGCGGGAGCGA
The DNA here is from genome assembly GCF_057812125.1 of Curtobacterium sp. ABR8. Lineage (NCBI taxonomy): Bacteria > Bacillati > Actinomycetota > Actinomycetes > Micrococcales > Microbacteriaceae > Curtobacterium > Curtobacterium sp. ABR8. The sequence goes on along the minus strand of NZ_CM173818.1, from coordinate 451,851 downwards.
CGGGAGGCCCGTCTCGCCGCGGCCGCAGCGGCTGCGGCTGCACTGGCGGCCGGGTCTGACGACCGACCTCGCCGGTGGTGGCACCGCCGTCGCTGAACGTCACGAAGGGCCGTCCCGGTTGTCCGGGGCGGCCCTTCGCGTGGTGGTGCGGGGTGTTACTTGATCTGTGCGGTGATGGTGGCGGTGCCGACGAGGAGGCCGCGCTTGACGGCGTCGGTGCCGAAGGTCTTGTTCAGCAGGCCGGCGGCGTCTTCGGAGACGTGGACGGTGGTGCCGGTCAGGATGGCGTTGTCGCCCTCGAGCTGGAGGGGCTTGAGCGAACCGCCCCAGAGCTCGAACAGGTACGCGTTGGACGCTGCGACCTTGCCGTTGACCAGGACGTCACCGTAGAGCTTGGACGAGCCCGGGTTCACGACGAAGTTCTCGAGCGTGACGGTGGTGTCGCCGGCCTTCAGCGTGAGGCCGGAGTCGTCGTGGTTGAGCAGGCCCTGCACGTAGGGGCGGTAGTTGCCGTCCGGCGACCAGTACGTGACCGACCCGGCGGTGATCGGGAACGACACGGACCCGTCGGCGAGGGTCGCATCACCGGAGACGCCGGGGGTGAGCTTCAGGGCGGTGAGGGCGTCGGTGAAGCCGGAGTCGAGCTTCACGGCGGTGGACCCGCCGAGGACCTCGGGGACCGATGCGACCGGTGCGGGGATCTTCGACTCGGACGACGACACGGTGTGGATCGAGGGGGTGGCGGCCTGGGCGGAGGAGATGCCGAACGCGGCACCGCCGAGGACGAGGGCGCCGGTCGTGGCGAGGGTGATGGAGGTCTTCAGGCTCTTGCGCATGGTGATCGATTCCTTTGCTGTGTGGAAGCTGCGTGCCGGCCATGTCTGACCGGAGAGCGCCCTGGGCTTTTGCCCTGTGCAACTCATTCGGCGCACCCTCGCGATCGGTTTGGGACGTCTTTCCTGAGGTTTCCGGCACCGGGGTTTCGTAGCGTGGGCACATGGCCCCTGCGCACATCTCCACGACCGACCGACTCCGGGCGGTCGACGCCTGGTGGCGAGCCGCCAACTACCTGACGGTCGGGCAGATCTACCTGCTGGACAACCCGCTGCTCGAACGGCCGATCGAGCCCGGCGACATCAAGCCCCGGCTCCTCGGGCACTGGGGCACCTCCCCCGCCCTCAACCTCGTGTACGCGCACTGCAACGCCCTGATCGCGGAGACCGGGCGCGAGTTCCTGTACATCTGCGGCCCGGGACACGGCGGGCCGGCGATGAACGCGAACGCCTGGCTCGACGGCACCTGGGGCGAGCTGTACGCCGACGACGACCTGCAGCGCTTCTTCCGGCAGTTCTCGTTCCCCGGCGGGATCCCGTCGCACGCGGCACCGGAGACGCCCGGGTCGATCAACGAGGGCGGCGAGCTCGGCTACTCCCTCGCGCACGCGTACGGGGCCGCCCTCGACAACCCCGACCTGGTGGTCGCGTGCGTCGTCGGTGACGGGGAGGCGGAGACCGGTCCGCTCGCGGGGTCGTGGCAGGCGCACACCTTCCTCGATCCGGTGTCGGACGGTGCCGTGCTGCCGATCCTCAACCTCAACGGGTGGAAGATCGCGAACCCGACCGTCCTCGCCCGCATCCCCGGCGAGGACCTGACCGCCTACTTCCGCGGCCTCGGCTACGACCCGATCGTGGTCGACTCGCGGCGGGTCGACGACGACCCCTACGCCGTGCACGCCCTGTTCGACGGTGCGCTCCACCGGGCACTCGCCGCCATCGACGACATCCAAGCAGCAGCTCGAGCCCAGGCAGCACGCGCGGCGGCGGGACAGCCCGCGGGTGCCGCCGACCTGCGCCCGCGCTGGCCGATGATCATCCTCCGCACCCCGAAGGGGTGGACCGGGCCGAAGGAGGTCGACGGTCAGCAGGTGGAGGGGACGTTCCGCGCACACCAGGTGCCGCTGTCGAACGTCCGCGAGGACGACGGCCACCGGGCCCAGCTCGAGGAGTGGATGCGGTCCTACCGACCCGAGGAGCTCTTCGACGAGGACGGGAACCCCCTCGGGATCATGACGACGATCCGTCCCACCGGCGACGAGCGGATGAGCGCCACGCCCCATGCCAACGGCGGGCGCATCCGGACGGCCCTCGACCGTCCGGCGCTCGACGGGTACGGGGTACCGGCCGGTTCGACCGCCTCGGCCACCGGCACGCTCGGACCGTGGCTCGCCGCGCTGATCACGCAGAACGCGTCGACGTTCCGGCTCTTCGGCCCCGACGAGACGATCTCGAACAAGCTCGACGCGGTCTTCGACGTCACCTCGCGGGTGTGGCGGGCGCAGCGCGCGGTCGGGGACGAACACCTCGGGGCTCGCGGACGCGTGACCGAGGTCCTGTCCGAGCACCTGTTGGAGGGCATGCTCGAGGGCTACGTCCTCTCCGGCCGGCACGGGCTCCTGAACACCTACGAGGCGTTCGCCCACATCATCGACTCGATGGTCGGGCAGTACGCCAAGTGGCTCGAGTCCGCGACCGACATCGACTGGCGTGCACCCGTGTCGAACCTGTCGATCCTGCTGTCGTCGCACGTCTGGCGACAGGACCACAACGGGTTCTCCCACCAGGACCCCGGGTTCCTCGACGTCGTCGCGTCGAAGCAGCAGGACCTGGTCCGGATCAAGCTGCCGGCCGACGCCAACACCCTGCTCGCCGTCGCGGCGCACGCCTTCGAGACGACCGACCGCATCGAGGTGATCGTCGCCGGGAAGCACCCCGAGCCCGTCTTCCTGTCGCTCGAGGACGCCGTCGCCCACGTGGACGCGGGCCTCGGGGTCTGGGACTGGGCCGGCACCGAGCAGGAAGTCGGCCGCGTCGACGTGGTCCTCGCCTGCGCCGGCGACGTCCCCACCGTCGAGGCCGTCGCCGCCGCGGACATCATCCGGAAGCACGCGCCCGAGGTCGGCGTCCGGGTCGTCAACGTCGTCGACCTGCTCGCCCTCGGCGACCCGCGGAAGCACGAGCACCCGATCCCCGACGAGCGGTACGACGAGCTCTTCCTGCCCGGGACCCCGACGGTGTTCGCGTTCCACGGGTACCCGTCGCTCGTGCACCAGCTGACCTACCGCCGCAACGGCCACGACGACCTGCACGTGCACGGGTTCCTGGAGCGGGGCACGACGACGTCGCCGTTCGACATGCTCATGCGGAACGAGATGGACCGCTTCGCGCTGGCGCACGACGCCCTGACCCGGGTGGACGCCGACGCGCACGCCGATCTGCTCGCGACGCTGTCCGCAGCGCGGGACGCAGCGCGCACCTACGCGTACGACAAGGGCGAGGACCACGAGTCCGTCGACGGGTGGGAGTTCTCGGGGTGGCCGCAGGGCCCGTCCGCCTGATCCTTCCTGCACAGGCCGGGAGGCCCGGATCACCGTCCACAGGACCGGTCACGCCCACCGCGTGGCCGGTCCTGTGGCGTCAGGGTGGTCCACATGGATGTCGCGGTGACGAGTGCGGTCGTGTCGGTGGTCGGGGCTCTCGTGGCCGTCGGCGCGTTGGTCGTGTCGGTCGTCGACGGGCGCGCTGGGCGGCGAAATACCGAGTTCTTGGGGCACCGGGATCTCTGGTGGCAGCGTTGGTCGTGGGTCGCTGACCGCGCAACCTCGGACGACGAAAGCCAACGAGCCGCAGCCGCCCTGATGTCCGCGGCGCTCGTCACCAGGACCTGGACGACCGACGACGACACCTGGATGTCCCGGGCGCTCGCGGCGTCCGAAGCGCCACGACCGCACACGCACGAACCGCCGGAAGGAGAACGCTGATGATCTCGACGCTCACCGATGAGGCCTTCAAGCGCTTGCTCGACAACCGAGAGCTGACGACGCCACGGCTGCTTGCGAGCCCCCACTACGCGCCGCTCATGCGCGCGGAAGGCGCTGAAGAGGAACTCGCGCAACTGCGGATCGAGTGGCGCGAACGGCAGGAGCGCGCCCGCGCGCGGAAGCTCAAGTACGAGGCGTCCTTCGGTGAGAGCTGAACCGATGCCCTGCGAGCCTGCCACGCTGAGACCGTGACCGACCTCGTCATCCCGGCCCCGAGCCTCCCGACCGTCCCCACGACCACGGGCGCACGCTTCCCCGTCCGACGCGTCTTCTGCGTCGGCCGGAACTACGCGGCGCACGCACGCGAGATGGGACACGACCCGGACCGCGAGCCGCCGTTCTTCTTCACGAAACCGGCGGACGCCGTCGTCGTCGACGACGCGGACACCCCGTACCCGCCGCAGACGGCGCAGCTCGAGCACGAGGTCGAACTGGTCGTCGCGATCGGCACCGGCGGCGCGGACATCGGCATCGACGACGCGCTCGCCCACGTCTGGGGGTACGCGGTCGGCATCGACCTCACCCGACGCGACCTCCAGGCCGAGGCGAAGCGCCTCGGCCGTCCGTGGGACACCGCGAAGGGGTTCGATGCATCCGCACCGATCGGCGCGATCGCCCCGGCGCAGGGCATCGACCCCAGCGCGGGCAGCATCGAGCTCGTCGTCGACGGCGAACGACGGCAGGTCGGTGACCTGGCGGAGCAGATCTGGTCGGTGGCAGAGACGATCGCGGCGCTGTCGCGATCGGTGACGCTCGCCCCCGGGGACCTGCTCATGACGGGGACGCCCGAGGGGGTCGGGGCCCTGGAACGCGGACAACTCGTCGTCGGCACGATCGCCGGCGTCGGCACGGTCCGCACCCGCATCGTCTGACCGGCGTTTCCGTGGTGTGACGGGCCGCTGGGAGGGCTCGCAGGCGCGACGGGTATCCCTGGTGCGACGCCAGGTGGGGATCGCGGCGTCGCACACACGGGGCAGGACCATCGCGACGGGCGTCTGCAGCTGCTCCGGGATGACGGAGGTACGGCCGTGATGGAGCACGATCTGCTGGCGACGTCGTGGACGTGGGCGGGCGACGAGACCATCCGCGAGCGCGTCCACGCGGTCGGTGCCGCAGGGTTCGCGGGACTCTCGTTGTCCCTCGACGACCTGCACGAGGTGCGCGCGACGACGGGGTTCGCCGAACTCCGCCGCGTGCTCGACGGCGCGGGCATCGTCTGGGTCCAGCTGGGGCCGCTCGACCGCTGGTGGACGTGCACGAACCGGACGGACGACGACGACGCCGACCGCGGGGTGGTCCTCGAGGCGGCGGCGGCGCTCCGTGCCTGGCAGGTGATCGCTCGGGCCGACACGTCGTTGCCCGGAGCCTCACCCCTCACGATGGCCGACGACTGGACGGTGCTCGCCGACCAGGCCGCCGCCGTCGGTGCGCAACTCGTCCTCGAACCCGAGCCGTGGTCGAACCTGCCGACGATCGAACGGGCTGCACGCTTCGTCGCAGCGGCTGGCCACCCGAACGGTGGGCTGCTGCTCGACGCGATGCACGCCCTGCGCGGTGGATCCACGTTGGCGTCGATCCGGCAGGGCGTCGCGCCCGCGACGCTCGCGGCGGTCGAGCTGAGCGACGGGCTCCTGCACACCCCGTCCGGCATGACCCTGTCCGAGGAGGCCCGCGAGGCGCGGTACCTGCCCGGAGCGGGCGCATGGGACCTGCCGGGGCTCGTGCGGACGGTGCGGGAGCTCGGCTTCGACGAGCCGTGGGGCGTCGAGGTCCGGACGCCCGGCCACCGGGCGATGCCCATCGGGGACGCACTCCGGACGGCCGCGGCGGCGACCCGCGCCGTGCTCGACGCAGCCGACGCGTACGGCGCACCGGCCGCGCCCGCGATGCCCTCGTCGCCGGCGCCGACCTCGGCGGTCGACTTCGAGCCGGCGCACCCCGGCACGCGCGGCTCGACCCAGCCGGGATCCCGCCGCCCGGCCGGACGCCGTGACGCCGACACAGGCACGCCCGCGTAGCCTGCTGGAGCATGAGCGACCAGACAGCACACGACGACGATCTCCTCCGCCGCTCGCAGGCGTCCATCGACGAGGCCAAGGCCGCTGCGGCCGAGGTGTCCGAACCCGGCGAGGACGAGCTCGTCGACGAGGACCTGCCCGTCGCGGACGATGCCGAGCCGACGGACGGACCGGCACCGGCTCCCTGACGTTCAGTCGATCTCGACGACGCGGACCGTGACGTCGGAGGGCGCTGCACCGAGGGAGTGGTGCGCGGCCGCCACGACGGCGTCCCGCACCGACCGGAGGACCGCGATCGTCGGCACGGCCCGGTCGGTCGTGACGACCACACGGACACGTGCTCCGTCCGGCCGGTCCTGGACGAGCACGGCCCCTCCGTCCCGCGGGATCTCGAGCACGGAGCGGACGTCGCGGACGAGCGTGGCGAGTCCGGGTCCGGGCGGCAGCACCGATCGGACTCCGGGCACCGCGAGGACGACCGCGGTGAGTTCACGGGAGACGGCGCGGACGTCGGCGGTCACGGTGTCCCTCCGACCACGACGTCGGCGACGCGGACGACCACGCTGCGGATCCTGAACGGTGCGTGCGCACCGAGCACCGCGGTGACGTGCGCGCGGAGCGCCTCGGCACGGTCCGACACGGATGCCTCGAGCGTGGCCACGACGGTGATGTCGACGTCCACGGCACCGCCGGGGACCCCGACGTCGCCGCTGAAGCGGGTCCGACGGACGACGACGCCGGGTACGTCGTCGCCGAGGGTGCGGACGAGCCCGCGCAGTGCGCCCTCGGTGACGACCAGGTGCGCGGCGGGATCGTCGTCGGGGACCGGGATGTCCCGTCCGGCGTGAGCGGTCGTCCGGATGGACGCGAGCACCGAGCTGATCCAGCGCTCGTCGCCGTCGGCGGACGCCTCGGTGTCGAGCAGGTCCTGTGATGCCCGTCGCAGCACCTGCAGCCGCTCGAGGGCGGCGACGGCATCGGGGTCACCCTCGATGTCGGCCCGGGCCGGGGTCCGGTCGGCGTCGAGGTAGTCGGAGAGTTCGTCCAGCGTGAAGGCACCGTGACGGTCGTCGACGTCGTCGCTCATCGCCACCCCTCCATCTGTTCGATCACGCGTCGCCGCGCACGGGCGAGCAACCCGCGGACGGTCGGTGCGGACAGCCCGGTCGCCTCGGCGATCTCGGCGTAGGGCGCCCCACCCACCTCGCGCATCACCCAGACGGCGCGCTGTGCATCCGGGAGTGCCTGCACGATACGCGCGAGTTCCCGCACCTGCATCCGGGCGGCGACCACCTCGTCGACGGGCCGTTCGTCCGGCGCGTCGACCATCGCTTCGAGGTCCGCGTGCGGGTGCCGACGGCGGAGCCGGTCGAGCGCCTTGTTCGCTGCGATGCGGAACAGCCAGTTGCGCACCCGCTCCGGGTCCTCGACCCGGTCGATGCGTTGCCAGGCCTGCAGAGCGGCTTCCTGGACGGCGTCGTCGGCCTCCCCGTCGCCGTACCCGAGGATCCGCGCCGCGTAGGCCCGCATGTGGGGTCCGTACCGGCGGATCAACACCCCGAACGCGGCCGTGTCGCCGTCGGCGCTGCGCTCGACGAGCGACGCGTCGGACAACGCCGCGAGGGCTTCGTCGCTGGACAGGAGCAGCTCCTCTGCGCGATCTCGGGTTCTCGTGTGACGAATCGGGCGTTCGTCACGTCCTTAGTACGTGCCTACCAGGCGCGCCTCCGCGCATCTGGTGCCAGCGCGCCGTGGCCGGCCATCCCTGAAGGGTCGGTCACGGTGCCTCAACGGCGGCCCGTGCGCTCCCTGATCCGGTGCACGGGTCGCCTTCCCCCGCCCCGGTGTCCACTCGCCGACGCGCCGACGCGCCGACGCGCCTACTCGTCGGTCTCGTCGGCGAGGAAGTCCGCGTAGGTCACTTCGGTGTCGGTCACCACGGTCCCCGGATCGACCGGGCTCCGTGCGGCACGATCCCCGTCGATCGCGACGCGCTCCTCGGCCGTGAACGGCGGCAGGTACTTGCTCGAGCTCATCCCCAGGCCCTTTCGTCCCGGCGAACGTAACAGTCGGCGGCGGACCAGCGGTCGACCGGGTCGAAACGTCCCCCGCCGGGGCGACGGACGGGGGACGGAATTTCGCCACGGGCGGACCCCATGCGCACGCATCAGCGCGTTCGCAAGCTGGCACACGGCGGGCAGGTCAGCGCTCGCGCACCACGTCCTCGGGCTCCTTGTCCGGTCGCCAGCCCCGCCAGGACGGCTGCCGCAGGCGCCCGTCACCGGTCCACTCGGCGAACTCGACCTCGCCCACCCGCTTCGGTGTGACCCACTGTGCGTCCCGTGCGTCGACCCGTGGGACGTCGACGAACGGCGAGGTCTTCCGATCGAGCGGGCGCAACGCTGCGGCGATCTCATCGAGGTCGCGATCACGGAACCCCGTGCCGACCTTGCCGATGTACTCGAGTCCGTCCGGCCCGGGTACGCCCAGCAGCAGCGAGCCGACCCCGCCCGCACGACGACCGCTGCCCGGCTTCCACCCACCGACCACCACTTCCTGCGTGGCGTGGTGCTTCAGCTTCAGCCATGCCTCGGACCGCCTGCCCTCGGCGTACTTCGAGCTGCGCTTCTTCGCGACGACGCCCTCGAGGCCCTGCTCCCGTGACGACGCCATCACGCCGTCCAGGTCGCCCTGTGAGGCCGGCGGCACGTCGATGGCCCCGCCGGGCTCCACGACGGTCTCGAGTGCCTGCCGACGCGCGTCGTACGCCAGGCGGGTGAGTTCGTGTCCGTCGGCCTCGAGCACGTCGAAGAGCAGGAACCGCACGGGGGTCGCCTGCTGCGCTGCCCGCACCTCGCGCGCCTTCGTCAGGCCCATCCGGTTCTGCAGGAGCTGGAAGCTCGGGCGGCCCCGGTCGTCGAACGCGACGATCTCACCGTCGAAGACCCCGTCGACCCCGGCACGGTCGCCGAGTTCCTGGAGTTCCGGGTACTGCTCCGTCAGGTCGTTGTCGTTCCGGCTGCGAAGCGTCACCGAGCCGTCCCGGACGGTGGCGAGTGCACGGACGCCGTCCCACTTCATCTCGAACGCCCAGTCGGCTGGGTCCAGCCGGGGCGCGTCCTTCGCCAGTGTGGCCTGCATGGTCCGCCGGTCCGCCGGCGCGGTGTCCGCACGGCTGGCTCCGGTGATGCGCCGCTGCCCGTCGCGGTGTGCGGCGGTCGACCGGGAGGCTCGCCCCGCGTCCGCCGCGCCACCGCCGTCCGCCAGACGGTCGGGTTGCTCCTTCGTGCGGTGGATGAGCCAGTTCTTCTCGTCCCCGGCGCCACCCCGCCCGCGGGTGTGCAGGAGCGCCAGTCGGCGAGCGCCGCCGGTCCGGCCGTGCAGGGTGACGATGACCTCTTCGCCCTCGCGCCACTTCTCCAGCTCGTACGTGCCGTCGTCCCAGAGCGTCACCGTGCCGCCGCCGTACTCGTCCTTCGGGATCGTGCCCTCGAACGCGCCGTACTCGAGCGGGTGGTCCTCGGTCTGCACCGCCAGGTGGTTCTTCCCCGGGTCGGTCGGTTCGCCCTTCGGCAGGGCCCAGCTCACGAGCACGCCGTCGTGCTCGAGCCGGAAGTCGTAGTGGTCGCGGGTGGCGTGGTGTTCCTGGATCACGAACGTCGGGGTGCCGTCCTTCCGGACCGTGGGGGCTCCTTCGGGCACCGGTTCGGGCGTCTTCGAGGCATCACGCTTCGCGCGGTAGGCGGTGAGCCGGTCGCGCGCCGGCTGCTCGGCCTCGTTCGCACGCTCGGTCCGGTCGCTATCCCAGTGACCGTGGTCGTCGCGCCCGACGGCCAACGAGCCGGACGCAACCGGGTGCAGGTGGTCCCCACGGGCCTCCAGGCGTTCGAGGACCTCGTCCAACGTGAGCTGCGCGAGCCCGCGCTCCTCGAGCTCCTTCCAGGTGCGGGGAGCGGCGACCGTCGGGCGCTCGCGCCCGCGCAACGAGTAGGGCGCGATCGTCGTCTTGTTGCCGTTGTTCTGCGACCAGTCGACGAACACCTTGCCCGTCCGCTCGGCCCGGCTCATCGACGACAGCACCAGGTCGGGCAGGTCGTGCTCGAGGGCCTTCGCGAGTTCGTGCGCGACGTCGGACACGTTCCCCGTGGTCGACCGGCCGTCGAGGGCGGCGTACAGGTGGATGCCCTTCGAACCGGAGGTCACCGGGTACGGGTCGAGGCCCATGCCGTGCAGGATCTCGCGCGCCGCGACGGCCACCTCGACGCACTCGGGCAGGCCGACTCCCTCGCCGGGGTCCAGGTCGAGCACGAGACGGTCCGGGTTCTGCTGCCCGCCACGGGGACCGAACCGCCACTGCGGCACGTGCAGCTCGAGTGCGGCCTGCTGCGCCATCCACACGAGGGTCGGCAGGTCGTCGACGATCGGGTACTCGTTGTCGTGCTCGGAGTGGTGGATGGTGCGGTGACGGACCCAGTCCGGGGCGGAGTCCGGCAGGTTCTTCTCGAAGAAGACCTTGCCGTCGACGCCGTTCGCCCACCGCTTCCGGGTCACCGGGCGGTCCTTGACGTGCGGGATCATCCACGGCGCCACACGCTCGTAGTACTCGATCACCCGTCCCTTGGTCGTGCCGGTCTCGGGGTAGAGGACCTTGTCGGTGTTGGTGAGCGCCAGTCGTCGGTCGCCGACCAGGACGACGGTCTTGCGGGACGCCGGACTCACAGCGCCACCCCGGTCGCTCCCGCCACCGTCAGGGTCGTGCCCGAGGTGTACGACGACTCCGGCCCCGCCAGGTACACGTAGGCGCTGCCGAGCTCGACGGGCTGCGCCGGCCGCCCGAACGGGGTGTCCTGGCCGTAGCGCGCGATCTCGTCGCCGGGGTAGCTGATCGGCTGCAGTGGCGTCCACACCGGCCCGGGCACCACCGTGTTCGCCCGGATACCCTTCGCGGCGAGCTGCCGCGCGAGGCCGTTCGTGTACGTGATGATCGCGGCCTTCGTCGCCGCGTAGTCGATCATGCGGTCCTGCGGCTGGTAGGCGGACACCGAGCTCGTCGTCACGATCGAACTACCCGGTGCCATGTGCGGGACCGCGGCGCGGACCAACCAGAACAGCGAGTACAGGTTGACCTTCATCGTGCGGTCGAAGTCCTCGGTCGATTGCTCGGTGACGTCCTCGTGCACCAGCTGGTGGCCGGCGACCAGCACCAGGGCGTCCAGCCCGCCGAGGTCGCGCACCGCGGTCCGGACGAGTTCGTCGCAGAAGCCCTCGTCCGTCAGGTCACCGGGCAGCATCACGGCGTTGCGGCCGAGGTCGGCGATGACGTCACGGACCTCGGTCAGGTCGTCGATCTCCTCGGGCAGGGCGTTCAGTGCGACGTCGGCCCCTTCCTTCGCCATCGCGATCGCCGCCGCCCGACCGATGCCGGAGTCGGCACCCGTGACGAGCACGCGGTACCCGCGCATCCGCCCCGTGCCGAGGTACGAGCCCTCGCCGTGGTCGGGCGGCGGGTCCATGGCACTCGCCAGCCCTGACCCCTGCTGTGTCTGCGCGGGGAAGGGCGGGCGCGGGAACTGCTCACGCGGGTCCTGCTTGTCGAGCTGGCTCATGCGCCCATCGTGCTCGGCTCGCGCCGTGAACGGTCAGGGACGCGACAGGTCGTTGCGCAGTTCCGCCCGTTGCACCTTCCCGGTCGGTGCGCGCGGCAGGTCCGCGACGACGATGATCTCGACGGGTCGCCGGAACCGGGTCAGGTGGGCTTCGGCACGTGCGGTGAGGTCCACGGCGAGATCGCTGTCGTCCTCGTCGCCGGGTTGCGGGATGACGTACGCCACCGGCACCGAACCGAGGACGTCGTGCGGACGACCCACGACGACGGCTTCGAGGACGCGGGGATCACCGAGCAGCACGTCCTCGACCTCGGCCGGGTAGACCTTCTCCCCGCCCCGGTTGATCACGTCGTCGGAACGCCCGGCCAGCGACACCCAGCCGTCCGGCGAGACCGAGCCGAGGTCCCCGGTGCTGAGCCACCCGTCGGCGTCGAAGCGCTCCGGGACACGGCCGAACAGGTAGCGACGGACGATGCCCGGCCCCCGCACCCACAATGCACCGAGTTCACCGGCGGGCAGCACGCGGCCGTCCTCGCCGCGGACCTGGACCTCCGACCCGACCGGAACGCCGACGGAGCCAGGGCGTGTGGGTGCACCGAGCGGTGTGGCCGTGATCTGTGACGCGCCCTCGGTCATTCCCCAACTGACGACGAGCGGCACGTCGCCGAGTGCCGCTCGAACGGGTTCGGGCAACGGGGCGGAAGCGCTCCGCACGAAGCGCAGCCCGGCCGGGAAAGCGAGCGGGCCGGTCTTCGACAGCACCGCCAGGATGGCCGGAACCGCGTTCAGCCAGGTGATGCGGCGCTCGGCGAGCAGGTCCCAGAACCCCGTCCGACGGAACCTCCGGTCGAGCACCAGCGTCGCACCGGCGACGAGCGTCGCGAGCAGACCGACGACCTCCGCGTTCACGTGGAACAACGGCAGCGAGTTGAAGCCACGGTCCTGGTCCGAGAGGCAGTTGTGCCGCGCGACGGCGCGTGCCACGAAGAGCAGCTGGGACTCCGGCAGCTCGACGCCCTTCGGAGTCCCCGTCGACCCGGACGTGAACAACACCACGGAACCCTCACCCGGTGCGTCCGGGCTCGCCGACGGGACGTCGCCGTCCCGGACGGCAGACGGGAGGAACGTGGTCGCGTCGATCCCGCACGAGGGAGTCCCGAGGAGGTCCCGGTCCAGCGCACGGTCCGACACCACGATCGACGCGCCGCCGATCAGGGCACCCAGCCGAGCCGGTTCGGAGACCGGTTGCCCGGTGTCCACCGGTACTGCCCGCCGCCCGGAGGCGAGCGCGGACAACTGCACGACCGCGAACGACAGCGGATCGCCCACGTCCACCAACACGGCGCCGGACGGTCCGACACCGATCGCGTCGAAGGTCGCGGACCACGCGGAGACGGCAGCGTCGAGTCCGCCGTACGTCAGGGTGCGGTCGGAGCGGGCGTCCTCGAGGAACGGGTGTTCACCGGACCCGCCGGCGCGCTCCGTGATGAGTTCGCGGAGGGGGCGATCGGCCGTCATCGCAGGACCTCCGCCTGCTCGGTGGTGCTCGAGCCCACCACGATCGTCCCGTTCACGGACCGCACGCGCTTCGGGTGCATGAACCACGCGACGACGATGGCCGCCCCGAGCAGCCCGATCGAGAGTCCGAACGGCGCCACCCATCCGGATGCGTCGATGAGGACACCGAAGACGATCGGCGAGACGACCCCGGCGACGCCGAACCCGGTGTTCATCAGGCCGGAAGCAGCACCGGACCACTGCGGCGCGACGTCCATCGGGATCGCCCAGAGGTTCGCGTTGCAGAGTTCCAGGAAGAAGAAGGACAGGGTGAGCGTCACCGTCGCGGTCAACAGGCTCTGCGCGAAGAGCAGCGGTGTCAGGCACACGAGTGCTCCGCCGAGTCCGATGACGAGGATGACCCGTCGCGCGTGCCGGACGTCGCCGCCCCTCGCCACGATCCTGTCGCTGAGCATCCCGCCGACGGTGTCCCCGACGACTCCGGCGAGCAGGATGATCGACGTGTACAGAGCGAAGCCGCCGATGCCGAGCCCGTAGGTGTCGCTGAGGAACGTCGGCAGCCAGGTGAGGAACACCCAGAGCGTCCAGCCGTAGCCGAAGTCCACGAAGGTGACCGGCAGGATCTGGGGGATCAAACGTCGCCACGGCGTCTTCTCGCGCGCCGTGGGGACACCCGGCGCGTGCAGGTCACCGAGTTCGACGAGCTCCTGCTTCGTCATCTTCGGGTGGTCCTCGGGGCGGTCGCGGAACAGGACCCACCACACCCCAGCCCAGATCACGCTGAGGGCTGCCACGACCAGGAAGGAGCTCCGCCAGCCGGCGACGACGATCAGGCCGGCGACGATGAGCGGTGCGAGGGCGTTCCCGAGGCGGGCGGCAGAGTGCGTGATCCCCTGCGCGAAACCGTTCCGGTCGATCGGGATCCACTTGCTCATCGCCTGCGTCGCCGTGGGGAACGCCGCCGCTTCGGTCAGTCCCAGCAGCAGTCGTGCGCCGATCAACGACACGATCCCGACGCTGAAGCCGGTCAGGACGGTGGCCACGCCCCAGAGGACGGCGACGATCGCGAGCATCTTGCGCGGCCCGATCCGTCCACCCAACGCCCCGCCGAAGATCTGCAGGAACGCGTACGGCAGGGCGAACGCCGCCACGACGTAACCGGCCATCGTGTCCGTGAGACCGAGGTCTGCCTTGATGTACGGCAGCGCCGTGGAGATGTTGGTGCGGTCGATGTACGCGATCGCGTACATCACGCAGAGCATGAGCAGGACTCGACCGCGAACTCGGCGGCGCATCGGACTCGGGCGGTGGGCGCGCATGACAGACCTCTCGGGTTGAAATATGCCTATATCGTATGTCAGATACACCAACCTGTCGAGCGCGTTCGGAGAAGAGCGGGCATCATGTGCGCATGAGGTCGATCTGGAAGGGCTCCATCGCGTTCGGGCTCGTCAACGTGCCCATCAAGGTGTACGCAGCCACCGAGACGCACGACGTGTCCCTGCACCAGGTCCACGACGAGGACAAGGGCCGCATCCGCTACAAGCGCGTCTGCGAGTTCGGGCACGAGGTCGAGTACGCCGACATCCAGCGGGCCTACGACGACGGCGACAAGACCGTGGTGCTCACCGCGGACGACTTCAAGCAGCTCCCCGAGGAGCAGTCGCACGAGGTCGAGGTGCTCGAGTTCGTGCCCGTCGACCAGGTCGACCCGATGATGTTCGAGAAGACGTACTACCTGGAGCCCGACTCGCGCTCGCCGAAGGCCTACGTGCTGCTGCGCGAGACCCTGGCGAAGACCGACCGGTTGGCGATCGTGCAGTTCACGCTGCGCCAGAAGACCCGGCTCGGCGTACTCCGGGTCCACGACGACGTCATCCTGCTGCAGGGGCTGCTGTGGGGCGACGAGGTACGGGCGGCCGACTTCTCGGCACTGGACTCGTCGGTGAAGGTCAGCGCGAACGAGTTGAAGATGTCGTCGTCGCTGGTCGAGAGCATGTCGACGGACTTCGACCCCGACCGCTACACCGATTCGTACCAAGAGGAACTGCAGCAACTCATCGACGCCAAGCTCGACGCCGGTGACGACATCGACACCGAGAAGACGTTCGGCGCGAAGGACGACGAGGACGACGAGGGCGAGGGCGGCGACGTCCTGGACCTGATGGCCGCCCTGCGTGCGTCCGTGGACAAGAAGCGGACGGGAGGCTCGGGGTCGCGTTCGGCGTCGAGCTCGCGTTCGTCGTCGGGTTCGGACTCGAGCACGTCGGGCTCGACGAAGAAGGCACCGGCCGCGAAGGCGCCGGCGAAGAAGACTGCGCCCGCGAAGGCCACCGAGAAGAAGGCGCCGGCGAAGAAAGCACCCGCGAAGAAGCCCGCGGCGAAGAAGGCGCCCGCCGAGAAGAAGCAGGCGAGCTAGCAGCACGCGACACGAGCCGGTAACACGCGTCCGCGAGACTGGACGCATGACTCCACAAGAGCCAGGGAGCCTGCATTCGTCACCCGAGACCGCAGGCCCGCCCGTCACCGTGTCCATCACCCGCCTGGTCGAACCCGACCGCATCCCCGAGGTCACCCACTGGGTGCAGTCCGGGGTGAACCTCGCCAACCGCTACCCGGGCTTCCTCGGCTCCGGGTGGGTCCGGTCGAGGGCGCAGTCCCGCGAGTGGCACATGCTCTACCGCTTCGCCGACCACGACTCCCTGGCCACGTGGGAGAACTCCGACGACCGGCTCCGCTGGCTCGACCTCGGGCGCGACCTGGTCGTGGAGTCCCGCGTCGAGAAGCGCACCGGCATCGAGGGCTGGTTCGACGTCCCGCAGGATGCCCCGGCATCGAGCGCTCCGCCGCGGTGGAAGCAGGCGGTGAGCATCTGGCTCGGATTCTTCCCCGTGAACCTCGTCTTCACGATCCTGGTCGGGCTGCTCGTGCCGTCGTTCGCGGGACTCGCAGCGCTGCCGCGGGTGCTCATCACGACACTGGTGCTCACGCCGATCATGACCTTCTGGGTGCTGCCGTTCGTGACGAAGCTGATCCGTCCGTGGCTGCTCGCGCCGCCGCGGTCCGAGCGGGCGACACGGACCTAGCCGACCACCTCGGGCACGTCGCCGCCGTACCCGAGCGCATCCCACGCCACCCGCAGCACGTACGGCCGCGCCTCGGTCGCCGAGGCGTCGTCCTCGTAGGTCAGCGCGAGCATCATGATCGCGCCGAAGGCACCGGACACCCGCGCTCGTCGGTCGAGCGACGCGGCCGCGGGGTCGCCGAGGTCCAGGCCGAAGAGTTCGAGCAGGATCGCGGCCACCGGGACCAGCCGCTCACCGACGTCGTCACCGCGTCGCAGCGTGAACGCGGCGAGGGCGAGCTCCGCCCACCCCGGCCGGGCGAGTGCCAGGTCGGTGATCCCGGCCAGCGCCGCGGCGTCGCGGTCCGGACCGAGCGGCATCAGCCGAACCGCCTCGAGCACCGTGTCGGTCTGCGCGGTGCACTGCGCGAGCGCGGCCTCGACGAGCTGCTCCTTGCTCGTGAACCGGGCGAGGATGCCCGCCTTCGAGTACCCGGCCTGGTCGGCGACGGCCTGCACGGCGGTGTCCTTGACGCCGCGGCGGGCGATGAGTCCGGCGGTGATGTCCAGGACGTCGGCGGTGATCTCCTCGGCGGAGGGCCGAGCACGGCGCGCGGGGCGGGTCATGCGCGCACCGCCGAGGCCCGTGCCGCCCGCCGGCGTCGGGTCCCCGCGACCAGCAGGGTGATCCCGGTCACGAGCTCCCACGCGACGATCGTGTACACGGCAGCACGCTCCCACACGCCGTCGGGGAACACGTCGACCACCGTCGAGGACGAGTCCACCACCAGCATCACGAGGGAGACGAGGCCGATGATCCCGAGCGCGACGCTCGCGATCCGGTAGGCCGCCGGGGCCCGCAGCGCACGCGACCCGATGCCGACGGTGATCGCGACGAGGTTGCCGGTCGTGATCGCTGCCGCGGCACCGAGGACGTGGAACACGATCGTGCCGCCGTCGGTGCTCGTCTGGCTGCCGTGGAACGACCCGACCAGGACCATCCCGATCAGGTGGACGACGGCGAGGACCGCTGTCGTCACACGCGCTCGGCGTGACGCGGCTTGGAACACCCCGACGGCGAGCACCGCGGCGACGCCGAACAGGACGCCCTGCCCGATGAAGGTCGTGTTCATGAGCACGTGCAGCGGCGAGTCGATCGTCCGGCCCTGGAACGCGCCGACGTCGGGGACGCCGAGGTCGGAGATGTAGTTGGTCGCGTAGCTGTAGCCGGGGAACGCCGATGCGGAGACGGCTTCGCCGACGAGCCAGCCGACGCCCGCGACCGTCCAGAGGGCTCCGGGGACGAGCGCGCGGGGAGTGTCCGAATTGGTCATGCACTGACCATAACGGTCACTACTGGGAGTTGCCCAACACCGACAGCTGGTCGAGCCGCTCCAGGATCACGCCCTCGCGGAGCGCCCACGGGCAGATCTCCAGTGCCGCCAGGTCGAAGATGTCGAGGCAGGCCTCGGCGACGAGCGCTCCCGGCACCACCTGGTGCGCCCGGCTCGCCGAGACCCCTGGGAGCTCCGCCAGCTCGGCGACCGACATGGTCAGCAACGCCGGCAGCTTGGACCGGAGCACGTCTCCGTCGAGCACCCGCGGCACGAGCGGACCGGCAGCCGACGGCGCCGCTCCGCAGATCCGGGCGATCGACCGGAAGGTCTTCGAGGTCGCCACGGCACGGTCCGGACGCCCGGCGCGGAGCAGCTTGCCGGCGTCGCGGGCGATCTCGACCCGGATCTCGTGCCGGATGCGGCGGACGTCGTCCTCGGTCGGGGTGCCCGCCGCGAAGTAGGAGCGAGCGAGCCGGGCGGCACCGATCGGCATCGACCACGCGACGTCCGGCGCTTCGTCGGCTCCCCCGGCGATCTCGAGCGAGCCGCCGCCGATGTCGAACACCGCGAGCCGTCCGGCGGACCACCCGAACCACCGCCGGACGGCGAGGAACGTCAGCCGCGCTTCGTCCCCACCGGACAGGACGGCGAGCTCCACACCGGTCGAGGACTCGACGTGGGCGAGGACCGCGTCGGAGTTCACCGCGTCGCGGACGGCCGAGGTCGCGAAGGCGAGCATGTCCTCGCAGCCGCGTTCCTCGGCGACCCGGACGGCGTCCGCCACGAACCGCGTCAGGGCGTCGACGCCCTGCGGCGTCACCGCGCCGGCCTCGTCCAGGTGCTCGGCCAGCCGCAGCGGTTGCTTGAACGAGGACGCCGGCAGCGGCGCGGCGCCGCCGTGGGCGTCCACGACGAGCAGGTGGCCGGTGTTGGACCCGATGTCGAGGACTCCCACGCGCATGGCACAACGCTAGCGGCCGGGCAAGCGATCAACGGCCGGGAGGCCCGTCCTCCGCCCGCAGGAAGGCCTCGAGTTCCGCCGTGGTCGGGTACGAGGCCTGTGCGCCCGCCTTGGTCGCGGCGTACGCCCCGACCCCCACCGCGAACCGTGCGGCGTCGACGAGGGAGTCCCCCGCTGCGAGCCGCAGGGCCACCGAGCCCATGAAAGCGTCACCGCAGCCCGTGGTGTCCACCGGCTCGACCCGGACGGCGTCGATCGACACCGGTTCGTCGTCGCCGTCGTGCACGACGCACCCCGAGCCGCCGCGGGTGACGATGGAGCGCGCGACGCCGTGCTCGCCGAGTTCGGCGGCCTCGTGCTCGTTGACGAGCAGGACGTCGGTCAGCTCGAGCAGTTCGGCGGGGACGGCGCCGAAGGGCGACAGGTTCGTGAGCACCGTGACGCCGGCGGCGTGCGCTGCCCGGGCTGCCGCAAGGACGACGTCGATCGACACCTCGAGGCAGAGGCCGAGCACGCCGGCGTCGTCGAAGGCGTCGGCGGGCACGTCGTCCGGCGACAGCGTGCCGTTCGCGCCGGCGGAGATCACGATGGTGTTCTCGCCGGCGCCGTCGACCGTGATGACGGCGGTGCCGGTGGCCACGCCCTCCCGGACGGCGACGTGCGTGGTGTCCGCACCCGCAGCCGCGACGGAGTCGCGGAGCAGTGCACCGTTCCCGTCGTCGCCGACCGCACCGATCATGCGGACCGTGCCCCCGAGCCTCCCGGCAGCCACCGCCTGGTTGGCGGACTTGCCACCGGGCAGGATCGCCAGGTCGGACCCGTGCAGGGTCTCACCGGGCTTCGGGAACCGCTCGGTCCGGACCACCAGGTCCGCGTTGAGCGATCCGACGATCACGATGGTCTGGGTCACCGGACGGTCTCCTTCTGCGGTGCGACGGACGTGGTCTCGGCGCTCTCCGGGCGGGGGATGAGGAACGAGATCGCGAGCGCGGCGGTCGTGATCACGGCACCGAGCAGCATGCCACCGGAGTACCCGGCGGTGCCCGCGGACCCGCCGACCCCGAGCGCGATCTGCAGCGCCGGCAGCACGGCGAAGCTGACCCCGGCGCCGAGGTTGAACGCACCGGCGTTCAGGCCGGGCAGGAAGCCGGGGTTCGACTCCGGCGAGAGCACGATGCCGAGGCCGTTGAGGATGATGTTCGCGATGCCGGCGTACGTGATGCCGATCAGGACGGTCGCGGTCACCAGGACCGGCAGCGAGTGCACGCCCACGAGCGCCATCAGGACCGTCGAGACGATGCTGCCGACCAGACCGACGCGGAGCACGGCCCGGTAGCCGATGGTCGGTGCGAGGCGTCCCGCGAACGGACCGACGATCCAGCCGACCAGCGCGTACGGGGTGAGGAACACGAGCGAGGCGAGGTCCGCCTCCATGCCGAAGCCGGCGTCGCCGTTCTGCGCCAGCGACGTGACGAGACCGTTGACGACCGCGAAGACGCCGGTCATGGTCAGGAACGTCGTCGCCAGCAGCGCCCACGTGGCACGACGCTTCAGGAAGCGGGTCTCGACGAGCGGCTCCCGCACCCGGGACTCGACCGCCCAGAAGACCGCGAAGGCGGCGAGTGCGACGACGACGCCACCGATCACCAGTGCCGGGTTCGCGGCACCGAGCTTGCCGGCCTCGTTGAACGCGGTGAGGAGTGCGCCGACGCTCACCACCAGGGGGACGACACCGATCCAGTCCATCCGGGTGCCGGCGGACGGCTTCGACTCGACGCCCCACACGGCGACGAGTGCCAGCGCGATGACGGTGACGACGGCGATGACCCAGAAGATCCCACGGAACCCGAAGTTCGTGGCGATCCAGCCGCCGGCGAGCGCGTCGACACCGGCGATGCCGCCGTTCACGGCGGTGAGCAGGCCGAGCGCGGCACCGTAGCGCTTCGGGTCGGCGATCTCGTTGCGCAGGACGAGCAGGCAGATCGGGACGACCGGGCCGGTGACACCCTGGATGATCCGGCCGGCGAACAGCATCGGCACGTTCACCGCGAGCGCGGCGACGATGCTGCCGACGAGCATCACGGCGAGCATGCCGATCAGGACGCGCTTGCGCCCGACGATGTCGGACAGGCGCGGCAGGAACAGCGAGAACAGCGCCGCGAGCGTGAAGTACAGGGTCTGCGACAGCCCGATGGTGGCGTCGTCGGTCTTGAGCTCGCGCGCCATGGTGACCAGCGCGGGGCTGAGCATGCTCGCGTTGAGCTGGAACGCGATGCACGCGGCGAGGAGCGCTGCGGTCAGGGCGCCGATCGACTTCTTCGTCGATGTGGTGGTCATGGTTCTCAGATCTCCGGGGTCGTGGCGGTGGTGGAGGCGGCGCGAGGGGTCCAACCGGTGTCGGGGGTCTCACCGATGCGTTCGAGGGCGTCGACGACCAGGTCCCAGAAGCGGCCGTGGTCGAGCTCCATCGCGGCGCTCGTGCGGCAGTCCTCCGGCGCGGGCGCACGGAAGTCGGCGACGGTCATGCCGAGCGTCAGGGTGCCCTGGGTCTCGATGTGGATGGGGACCTTCACGGCGCGGACGATGGTCGGGTCGATGACGTACGCGACGGCGCAGGGGTCGTGGACCGGCGGGGCGTCGAAGCCCTGCGCGTCCTTGTAGGTCTGGCCGAAGAAGTCGAGCAGCTCGCCGACGAACGCGGCGGGGGCGGTGCCGACGGCGGCGATGCGCGCGGCGACCTCCGGGGTGGCGAGGGCCTGGTGGGTCAGGTCGAGGCCGACCATGACGACGTCCCAGCCGGCGTCGAAGACGATCGAGGCGGCCTCGGGGTCGATGACGATGTTGAACTCGGCCACCGGGCTCCAGTTCCCGACGTGCACGCCGCCGCCCATGAGCACGACCTGCTTGACGCGCTCGACGATGCGGGGTTCCTTGCGGGCGGCGAGGGCGATGTTCGTCAGGCCGCCGGTCGGCACGAGCGTGACCGTACCGGGCTCGTGCGCCATCACGGTGTCGATGATCAGGTCGACGGCATGGCGTTCGTCGAGGTCGAACGACGGCTCGGGGAGCATCGGGCCGTCGAGCCCGCTCTCGCCGTGGATGTCCGGCGCGACCTCGATCTGGCGCAGGAGTGGACGGTCGGCGCCCGCGGCGAACGGCACCCCGGTGATGCCGGCGATGCGCGCGACGGCGAGGGCGTTGCGGGTGACCTTCGGCAGGGTCTGGTTGCCGACGACGGTGGTGACGGCCAGGAGCTCGATGTCCGGGTTGCCGTGGGCCAGCAGGATGGCGACGGCGTCGTCGTGGCCGGGGTCGCAGTCGAGGATGATCTTCGCTGGCTGGGTCGCACTGGGCACGCTGGGCGCTCCACTTCTTCGGGGAATCGAGGGGTCTGTGCTCGACGCGGTGGGGGTCCGCGGTCCGACAGAGCGTCGTCCCGCAGCGCGTCAAGCGTTTGACATCGAAACACGTCAAGCGCTTGACGTCAAGTCGTCGAGGCGTCCTCGGTAGCATCGACCCGTGCCTTCATCCGTCGTTCCGGGCCGTCGTGTGACCGCCGCCATGGTGGCCGAGCGCGCCGGGACGAGCATCGCCACGGTCTCCCTCGTCGTGAACGGCAAGGACCGCGGTCGGGTGTCCGTCCCCATCGCCACGCGGGTGCGCGACGCCGTCGACGAACTCGGCTACGTGGTCGACCACGCCGCCAGCTCCCTGGCGCGCGGCAGCGGCGACCTGGTCGTCCTCATCGCCCCGGACCTGTCGAACCCGTTCTTCGCCGAGGTCATCCGCGGCGTGCGCGACACCATCGGCGACCGGTTCCAGCTCGTGCTGTCGGTCACCGAGCGCGGCGCCCAGCCCCTGGCAGCCGACGTCCGGCGCTTCGAACGCCTCCGGCCCGCGGGCATCCTCGTCGACGCCCCGGCAGCGGGCGAGTCGATGTCGGCGAGCGTGCCCGTGGTCCTCCTCGACGCCCCCGGTGGCACCGAAGCCGTCAACTACGACCT
This sequence comes from Curtobacterium sp. ABR8, assembly GCF_057812125.1. Lineage (NCBI taxonomy): Bacteria > Bacillati > Actinomycetota > Actinomycetes > Micrococcales > Microbacteriaceae > Curtobacterium > Curtobacterium sp. ABR8. The sequence goes on along the minus strand of NZ_CM173818.1, from coordinate 429,466 downwards.
CTCCCCCGGCGTCCACGACCTCGTCGCGCACCTGCACGCACAGGGGCACCGGCGCGTCGGGTACCTGGACGGGACCTCCCGTGCGACGACGTTCGGCGTCCGCCGCGAGCTCTTCGAACAGGAGTGCGCCGCCGCCGGCATCACGGTGTCCGAGGTCACCGCCCGCGCCGACCTGACGGTGGACGCCGCGGCCTCGGCCACCGAGCACGTCATCGAGGCCTGGCAGGACGACGACGTCACCGCGGTCGTCGCCGCTGCGGACACCCTGGCGTACGGCGTCCTGCGCGTCGCCGGAGCGCTCGGCATCGCGGTCCCCGGCGATCTCGCGGTCGCCGGCTTCGACGACCTGCCGTCGTCGTCGGTCACGGCCCCCGCGCTCACGAGCGTCGCACTGCCCGGCGCCGACCTCGGACGCTCGGCTGCGGAACGCCTGCTCGCGACCCTCGACGGCACCGCGGCGGAGCCGGCAGCGCTCCCCACCCGCCTGGTCCGCCGCGCGAGCACCGGCGCGTGACACCCGGCGCCCGCTGCTCGGTCTTGTCCGCGGAAGCGACACTCCTCGCGGAGCCCGCCCGTTCTCCCCCGCAAGAGCGACAGTGTGCCGCGGATGGTCGGCGGCACACTGTCGCTTTCGCGAGCCGGGTCGAGTCTCGGGGCCGGCAGGGGCCGTGCGCGCGACCGGACGACGGACGGGAGGCGCGGTGCCAGCTGGCACCGCGCCTCCCGTCAGCACGCCGTCGTCTCCACGACGCGCCCCGCGATCCGCAGGACGCCGCCGGATCCGGCGGCGTCTCACTCAGTCCGAGGCGTCCCGGCGGGACGCCGGACTCTCACCACCCGACGACACGGACTCGGACGACACGGACTCCGCCGCGCGGCCCGCGCGCTGCGCGCGCTCGAGCTCGTCGGCCTCGTCGCCGCCGACGGCCTCACCACGGGCGACCATGCCGGCCGTGTCGGAGAGCGTGATCTGCGGCAGGAACAGTGCGAGCAGGAACGCCACCGCGATGAAGGGCAGCAGGTACCAGAACACCGGCGCGAGCGAGTCGGCGTACGCGTTCACGATGCCGTCCTGCACCGCCGGCGGCAGCCCGGCCACGGTCGACGGGTCGATGCTGCCCGCCGACGACGCCGCATCGGTGGCCGAGCCGCCGGCGCCGCGGAACACGTCGGTGAGCGACGTCGTGAGCCGGGCCGTGAACAGCGCACCGAAGACCGCGGTGCCGAGGGAGGCGCCGACCTCGCGGAAGTAGTTGTTCGTCGAGGTCGCGGTGCCCACCTGCTCGGCGGGCACGGCGTTCTGCGCGACGAGGACGACCACCTGCATGATCAGGCCGAGCCCGGCGCCGAAGACGAACAGGTACGCGCAGATCAGCCAGATCGGGGTGTCCGCTGCGAGCTGGGTCATCGCGAGCATCGCGATGGCGACCAGGACCGTGCCGATGATCGGGAACATCCGGTAGCGCCCGGTCTTGGTGATCAGGTTGCCGGACGCGATCGACGTCCCGATCAGACCGACCATCATCGGCAGCATGAGCAGCCCCGACACCGCGGCCGAGGTGCCCGAAGCCATCTGCAGGAACGTCGGGACGAACCCGATCGCGGCGAACATGCCGATGCCGAGCACCAGGCCGATGCCGGTCGCCAGCAGGAACGTGCGGTTCTTGAAGAACGACAGCGGGAGGACCGGGTCCTGCGCGCGGGACTCGACGAGCACGAGGAGCGCGGCCGAGACGACGAGCCCCGCGAACCAAGCCCACGTCTCGGGGGCGTCCCAGCCGTGGTCCTTGCTGCCGCCGAACTCCGAGAAGAACACCAGGCACGTGGTCGCGGCGGACATGAAGAGCACGCCGAGCACGTCGATGCGCTTCGTTGCCTTCTTGTTCGGCAGGGTCAGCGCGAACCACGCCACGAAGAACGCCGCGATGCCGACCGGGATGTTGATGTAGAACGCCCAGTTCCAGGTCAGGTGGTCGACGAAGAAGCCACCGAGCAGCGGGCCGCCGATCGCGGACAGGCCGAAGATCGCACCGAGCGGGCCGAGGTACTTGCCGCGCTGCGAGGCGGGCACGATGTCGGCGATGATCGCCTGCGACAGGATCATCAGACCGCCGCCGCCGAGCCCCTGCATCGCACGGAACACGACGAGCTGCGTGAAGTCACCGGCGAAGGCGCACCCCGCCGACGCGATGGTGAACAGCGCGATCGCGATGAGGAACAGGTTGCGGCGCCCCAGGACGTCGCCGAACTTGCCGTAGACGGGCATCACGATGGTCGACGCGAGCAGGTACCCGGTCGTCAGCCATGCCTGGTGCGCGACGCCGCCGAGTTCGCCGACGATGGTGGGCATCGCCGTCGAGACGATGGTCTGGTCGAGGCTGGACAGCAGCATCCCCGCGATGAGCGCGGAGAAGATGATCCAGATCCGTCGCTGCGTCAGCAGCAGCGGCCCGTCGGTGCCGGGGCGGGCACGCTTGGTGGTGCCCGGCGCGGTTGCGCTCATGTGGTGTGTTCCCGTTCGGTCGTGGTGACCGCCCTGAGCAGGCGGAGGTTCTCGGTGAGCAGCGCGTCGAACGTCGGGCCGGTGGCCTCGTCGAAGGCGTCGTCGAAGTAGGTCTCCGCCGTCACCTTGAGCAGCCCCGCGGCGGCCTCGGTGACGAGGCGCGCACGGCGGTCGGCGGGATCGTCCCATCCGAACCGCAGCCGCACGGCGTCCGTGATCCGGGCGAGCTGCACGTCGGTCGCCGACAGGAACCGCGCGACGAGCGCCGGCTCCCGCTCGAAGACCCGGCGCACCAGGACCTCGTCCGCCCGGTCGATGCCGACGCGGTGGAACTGGTCGATGGCCAGCGCGACGATCGAGTCGAGCGGGTCGAGTCCGCCGGGCACGATGCCGCCCGCGGCGTACCGGTCGATCGCCTCGACGTCGGCGTGCAGCTCGATGCCGAGCACGGCGTCGTCCTTCGATGCGAAGTGGTTGAAGAACGTGCGGCGCGACACCCCGACGCTCTCGCAGAGCTGCTCGATCGTGAAACCGCTCAACCCGTGCTCGACCGTCGCCCGACGCGCCTCGCCGATCATGCGTCGGCGCAGTGCGCGGGTGCGTTCGGTGGTGCTCACCGACACAGAATTGCACTATCTCGACGAGAGTGCAATACGGGTCGGTACGCTCAGAGCGCCTTCTCGAAGCAGAACGACCACGGCATGGTCGCCGCGTACGGCGCGTAGACGGGGATCGGGTTCCACCCGGTCTTCTCGTACAGGGCGACCGCGTCGGGTTGCTTGTCGCCGGTCTGCAGGATCAGCCGGGGCGCACCGAGCTCACGGCCGATGCGCTCGCACTCGTCGAGCAGCGTGGTGGCGGCACCCTGGCCGCGGGCCGAGGTCAGCACGATCAGGCGCTTCAGCTCGACCTCGTCACCCAGGCGCCGGATCGCGATGTGCCCGACGGCGTCGCCGGACTCGTCGAGGGCGAGGACCGAGGTGACGACGGTCGACGGGTCGACGGACAGCGCACGGCCCCGCTCGGCCGTGATCGCCGGGTCCTCGTCGCCGTTCGACGAGCCGTAGCGTTCGTGCATCTCGTCGTCCATACGGGCGCGGAGCACCACGCCTCGGGGGTCGTCCCAGGACACGCGTTCGATCGTGATCACGGTCGACGATCCTGTCACGGATGCCAACCGCGGTGCACGCTCACGCACGCCTGCCCAGCGCGGCGATCGCACCGCCCCCGGACCGCAGCGCGGCGAGCACGGCAGCGGCGTCGTCGTGGACCTCCGCAGCACCGGCTCCGCGGAGTTCGTCGCCGCCGATGCCGCCGGTCATCACCGCGACGGAGGTCACGCCGACGCGTCCGGCCGACTCGACGTCCCACATCGCGTCGCCGACCATCACGGCGGCGTCGGCACGCACTCCAGCCCGGTCCAGGGCAACCTGGATGATCCCCGGGTCAGGCTTCGCCTGCTCGACGTCCTCGGAGCTCGTCACCGCGGTGAGCCACTCCTCGGCGTCGAGCAGTCCACGCAGCCGCGTCAGCTCGTTCTCCGGCGCACTCGTCGCCAGGACGACGGCGTGCCCCGCTTCGGCGACCGCACGGAGCAGGTCGCGGGCCCCCGGCAGCAGCCGCAGCTGGGGCATGTGCTCGGCGAAGTAGGCGGTGTTGAACTGCTTGACGGTCTCGCGCGTCTCGTCGGAGGCGTCCGGCAGCAGCGTCTCGAGCAGCTTCGCCGAGTCCATGCCGATCGCTCGGTGGATGCGCCACGCGTCGACGGACTCGCCCGCTGCGCGGGCAGCGCGCCACCAGGCGTCGATGTGGGCGTAGTTCGAGTCGACGAGCGTGCCGTCGATGTCGAAGAGGACTGCGGTCGAGGGAGCGTCGGACATCCCTCCATGCTGCCCGGGAGGCACGGATCGCCTCCCAGGAGCACGGTCGGGTCCGTCAGACGGTGATCGATTCCCCCGCGGGCAGGATCAGGACCGGCACCGGTCCGAGACCGTCGGAGCCGAGGAACCGCGTGGTGGACTGCTGGCCGAGGTCGCTCAGCATGGCCTCGTGGATCTGGACGGCACGCTCCGGCGCCACCGATCGGACGTAGTCGACCGCGGCGGCGGTGCTCGTCCACGGACCGCTGGTCGGCAGGAGCAGCGTCTGCACGGGGACACCCGGCTCGAGGTACGCATCGCCCGGGTGGAACACGGCACCGTCCACCAGGTAGCCGACGTTCGCGATCGTCGGGATGTCACGGTGGATGACCGCGTGCTCCTCGCCGAAGGCCTGCACCGAGAACGGGCCGATCTCGAACACGTCACCGGCGTGCACCGCGGTCACGCGGCCGTCGTGGTCGCCGAGCTGTTCGACGACCGACCCGGGGGCCCGGACCACGAGGGCGTCGTTCGCGGCGAGCCCGGCACGGACGGCCTCGACGTCGAAGTGGTCGGGGTGCTCGTGGGTGACGAGGACGCCGGCGGCTGCGCGGACGAGGTCGGCGGCCTCGGGCGTGAACACCCCCGGGTCGATGACGAGCGTGGTGCCGTCCTGCTCGAGGACGACGGTGGCGTGGTTGTACTTCGTCAACTCCATGTCGACAACAGTACAACCATGTTGTACTTCTGGTCGCGGATCTCCGTGAGGAAGCGCTCAGTCGGCGCGCCGGGCCAACCGTTCGAAGATGCCGGGCAGGCGTTCGAGGGCCGCCCGTTCCTCGTCGTCGAGCTCCTCACGGATCGCCGTCGCCAACCAGTCGGCCCGCGCCGTCATGTCCCGGCGGAGGACCTCGCTGCCCGTGTCGGAGATGCGGATGACCGACACGCGCCGGTCGGTGTCCGACGCCGTCCGCTCGACGTACCCGAGGTCCGCGAGCTCCCCCACCGTGCGCGACTGCCCCTGGTGCTTGACGGCTCGGCGACGAGCCAGCTCCGCGATCGGCATCGGCCCCTCGCGCTCGAGGAACCCGAGGGTCGTCGCGTGGGCGGTCGGCAGCGAGTCCGCCTCGCGCTTCGCAGCGCGCACGACGCGACCGATCGCGTGGCGGAGCTCCACGGCGAGTTCGTCGGTCCGGTCCATGCCCGGAACGCTACCGCGTGACGGACGGGAGGCCCGTGGCGGAGTCGCCACGGGCCTCCCGTCGGTCTCCCGATCGCGTCAGCTGCTGCGGACGTCGTCCGCGGCGCCCTTCGCGTGCTCCTGCACGTCCGACGCGGCGCCCTGCGCCTCGTCCTTGACGGTCTGGGCGGCGTCCTGCGCAGTCCCCGTGAGGTCCTGCGCATGTTCCTTCGCCACGTCCCCGAGCTGCGACCCGGCGTCCTTCGCCTGCTCCTTGACCTCGTCGACCAGGGGCGCTGCCTTGTCCTTGAGCTCGACGGCCAGCTCCTCCTCCTTGTCACTGGCGGGGATGAGCGACGACACGAGCCAACCGGCACCGAACGCGATGAGTCCGATCGCCAGCGGGTTGCCCTTGGCCTTCTCGACGCCCCGCTGTGCGACGTCCTTCGCCTGGTCGGTCGCGCCGGACGCGGAGTCCGAGGCGCTCGACCGGGCCGAGTCCGCGGCGCCCATCACGGATTCCCGGACGCCCTGGAACCGGCTCTTCACCTTCTCGGTCTGGCGGTGGGCGATCGACGACGGGCTGACCTTGTCGGCCAGGGCGTCGACGTCGGAGCCGAGTTCGCCGCGGGTGCGCTCGATGTCGGCGCGGATCTCGTCTGGGGTGCTCATGGCTTCCTCCCGGTGGTGGGCTTGAGTGTTTCGGGGACTTCCTTGGCGGTCTCGACGGTCTGCGGCAGACCCGTGATCTCCTTGGCCGCTGCTCGACCGCGGAGTGCGAGGACCACGGCGACGATCGCGTAGACCGCGGCGACGATCAGGGCCGACCACGCGTTGCCGACGAGGTACCCGAGGGCCCACCACGCGGCGATCGACAGGAACAGCAGGGCGAAGAGCGCGGTGAGTCCGGCGCCGCCGAACATCCCGCCCGCCTTGCCGGCCTTCTTCGCCGAGTCGGTCAGCTCTGCCTTCGCGAGCGCGATCTCCTGCCGGAACAGGCTGGACAGGTCGCGCGAGACGTCGGACAGGAGTTCACCGAGCGGGGTCGTTGCCGCGCGTTGCTCTGGGGTGGGCTCGCCCGTCGGGGTGGCCCCCGGGACGGTGTGGCTCACAGGGCGCTCCCGGGACCGGTACCGGTGCCGGTGTGGGTCGAGGTGGGCCCGTCCCCGGCTTCCTTCTCGTGCTTCGCATCGGCGGCGAGCGCCTTCGTGAGCCGTCCGGCGAGGATGCCGGCGCCGGCGGCGATGGCGATGAACGTGCCCGGGCGCTTCGCAGCGAAGGACTTGACCTCGTCGAGGAGCGATCCCGGGTCGCGGTTCTCGAGGAACCCGGCGGCCGAGGTCGCACGGCCGGACAGGTCGCGGACGACCTTCGCCGCCACGCCCTGGTCCTCGTCGTTCTCGGCCATGCGGCCGAGCTGCTCGCCGAGGCTGCGGAGACCTCCGGCGGCGCGCTCCTGCTGCTCGCCGGCCTGCTGCTTGAGGTTCTCCGACGCCTGGCCGTAGAGCTGCTTCGCGTGGTCGGTCGCCTCGGAGGCGACCTTCGCGGCCTGCTCCTTGGCGGTGCCGGCGACGTCGGAGACCTTCGCCTTCGCGTCACCGGCGACGTCCTGTGCGGCGCCCTTCGCAGCGTCGGCCTTGCCGGAGCCGGCGTCGGGGGTGGAGCCGGCGTCGACGGTGGTGCCGGTGTCGGCCCGGCCGGGGCCCTCGTCGTCGCCGAACGGGTCGTACGCCTGCGCGACGTCGGGGTTCGACGGTCCTGCTGCAGGCACGCCGCTCGCGAACGACGGCACGGTCACACCGGGCCGGACCTCGTGACCGTCGGAGGCGGCCGCGCGGTCGTGGATGGGCGTCCCGGAGTCGTTCCCGGGTGGGTTCGTGGTCATGGTCGGCCTTCCGGTTGTCCGTCACCGTCGGCGAGTACCGGCGGCGTTGCGTGACCGAAGGTGCGCGCTCCGCGGTGTGCCCGCACGCAGGAACGCCACGGAACGCGGACCGACTGTCCGCACAGCGAACCTCCGGTTGGATCGGAGGATGGTCCGCGTCTCCGTCGTCATCCCCGTGCGCGACGACTCCGCGCACCTGCGACGCTGTCTCGACGCCCTCGCGGTGCAGACGCTGCTCGCCGACGAGGTGGTCGTGGTCGACAACGGCAGCCAGGACGACAGCGCCGAGGTCGCCCAGGCGGCCGGGGCGGTCGTGCTGACCGAGCGCATCCGGGGCATCGCCCGGGCATCGGCGCGCGGCTACGACCGGGCCTCCGGGGACGTCCTCGTCCGGCTCGACGCCGACTCCGTGCCGCCGCCGGGGTGGATCGCCGACGCGCTGCGACTGCTGGCCGATCCGGAGGTCGTCGCGGTGACCGGTCCCGGACGACCGCACGACGGCGGTCCGCTGATCGGTCGGCTGTGGGACGCCGTCTACATGCGTCCGTACTTCGCGCTCATGTGGGCCGCGCTCGGCCGGCCACCGTTGTTCGGGTCCGCGATGGCCATGCGGCGGTCGACCTGGGACGCCATCCGTGGCCGAGCGCACCGCGAGGACCCCGAGGTCCACGACGACGTCGACCTGAGCATGCAGCTCGACCCGGCCTGGCGGGTGGTGGCCGACCCCGTGCTGACGGTGCAGGTGTCCGCGCGACCGTTGTCGGGCCTCCCGTCCGCCCTGCTGCGGACGCGACGCGCCTTCCACACGTTCCGCGTGAACGGGCGACGCGCGAACCCGGTGCGCCGGTGGGCGCGTCGGGTGCGCGCTGCGCTGCGCGTGCGGCGCGGGTGGCGCACCCGCTGACGGGTCACGGAACGGTGACGCTCGCGGACGCCGCCGGCTCCGCCGCCTATGTTCGGATGCGCGGCGACGTCCGCACGACGAACGAGGGGGAACGATGCGGCGACGAGCGCGCACGACGACATCCGGGATCACGGCGACGCTGACGGCGGCGCTGGCGATCGGACTCGCCCTGTCGGGCTGCGCCCAGAGCGCTCCGGCGGGGCCGGGCACGCCGTCCGCGACGACGGCGGAGAGCACGGGCACGCCGAGCGCCAGCCCGAGCAGTACGCCGGAGCCCACCTCCACGATCACGCAGGTCCCCGGGGTCGACTACGACGGCGGCACGGTGCCGGCGAGCTGCACCGATCTCATCACCCCCGGCAAGTGGGACAAGGCCTTCGCCTCGGCTCCGCTGAACGACCCCTCGGTCGTCGGCGACCCGATCGCGACACCGAAGAGCGCCTTCACTCCCGTCCTGCAGGCCGACGGCAAGCGTCTGTACTGCGTGTGGCGGGACCCGCAAGCCGACATCACCTTCTTGTCAATCGCGGTCGACGTCGTCGACTCGGCGACGGCGAGCACGGAACTGCAGAAGCTCTCGGCGAAGGGCTACGACTGCGGCACCGAGGCCGAGGGCCTCCAGTGCCAGAAGATCTCCGACAACCCGCAGTACCCGGTGACCGACGGCGACACCTACTTCACGCGTGGCGACATCGGCATCCACATCCAGCAGTCGAACACCGAGACCTCGGGGCTCCTCGACGACGTCATGGACCACGTCTTCACGGCGTAGACCGAGCGGGCCAGCTGGCGCGCGGCCGCGCTGGCCAGCGGGTCAGCGCGTCGGCCTCGACCGCACGTGCGCTCGTTCGCCCTGCGGCCCGTACAGGCACAGCACCTCGGTGACCGAGTCGGTGACGTTGCCGATCCAGTGCGGGGTGTGCGTGTCGAACTCGGCGACCTCACCCGGCCCGAGGTCGAGGTCGTGCTCGCCGAGCACCAGGCGCAGCCGACCGGACAGCACGTAGAGCCACTCGTACCCCTCGTGCGTCTTCAGCGACGGCTCGCCGCCGGGCTCGTTCGGCGGGAAGAGCTGCTTGAACGACCGCACGCCGCCGGTGCGCTTCGTCAGCGGCACGACGACCCGCCCGCCGTGCACCTCGGGCTTCATGTGCACCCGGGGGTCGCCCGTCTGCGGCGCTCCGACCAGGTCGTCGAGCGGCACCTGGTACGCCCGCGCCAGCGGGAGCAGCAGTTCGAGGGTCGGCTTGCGCTGCCCCGACTCGAGCCGCGAGAGCGTGCTCACCGACACCCCCGTCTGCTCGGACAGCGCGGCGAGCGTGACGTCGCGGTGGGCACGGAGTGCGCGCAACCGGGGGCCCACCCCGTCGACGACCTGCGCGGTCGTGCGGGGGACGACGGGTTCCTGCGGGCCGTGGGGCATGCTGCCCATGTTGCCACATCGGCAAGGTTCTTTGCCGTCCGTACGGCAGGGGCCGCATGCTCCTTACATGCGTGATCACTACGACGTCATCGTCATCGGCGGAGCAGCCGCCGGCCTCTCCGCCGCCCTCGTCCTCGGGCGTTCCCGCCGTTCCGTCCTCGTCGTCGACGCGGGCGAGCCCCGCAACGCGCCGTCGGCCGGCGCCCACAACTACCTCGGGCGCGAGGGCATCGCGCCCGCCGAGTTGTCCGCGATCGGTCGCGACGAGGTCGCCGCCTACGGAGTCGAGGTGACGACCGGGAGGATCGTGGCCGCGTCCGCCACGACGGGTGACGGCACCGACCCGGTCGGCTTCTCGGTCACGCTGGACTCCGGCGCGGCCGTCACCGCCCGCAGGCTCGTCGTCGCCTCCGGCGCCGTGGACGTCCTGCCGCAGATCCCGGGGCTCGCCGAGCAGTGGGGGCGCGGGGTCGTGCACTGCCCGTTCTGCCACGGGTGGGAGATCCGCGACCAGCGCATCGGCGTGCTCGTGACCACTCCGAACGGCGTGCACCACGCGCTCATGTTCCGGGCGCTGAGCGAGCACGTGACCGCGTTCGTCACCGATCCGGCACTCGTCGACGACACCGCCCTGGCCGGTTTGCGGGCCCGCGGGATCGAAGTCGTGGACGACACCGTCACGCAGGTCCGCTCGTCGGACGGCACACTGACCGGGGTCACGCTCGGCTCCGGCGAGGTCGTCGAACTCGATGCCCTGGCCGCGGCGAGCACTGCTGAGGCGCGCGTGGACTTCCTGTCCGACCTGGGTCTGGTCGCGACCGACCAGTTCATGGGCGACTTCCGGTACGCGAGCGCGCTGACGGTCGACCCGGCCGGACAGACGTCGGTGCGCGGGGTGTACGCGGCCGGCAACGTCGCGAACCCGATGGCGACGGTCATCGCGTCCGCAGCCGCCGGGGTCCAGGCCGGAGCGGCCGCGCACGGCGACCTGGTGCAGGCCGACCTCGCCGCCGCGCTGGCTGCGGGCGGTCAGTCGACGCGGTAGCCCGCCTGCGCCGCCAGCAGCGGGGCGAGCGTGTACAGCTGGTCGGCGCCGATCGTCGCGCCGCGGAACCCCTCGAGGCGCTCGACCCGGTCGAGGTCGGCGCCCCGCAGGTCCACGTGGTCGATCCGGGTGTTCGACCCCTCGGCGTCGCGGATGCTGCTGCCCTCGAACGACACTCGGAGCAGCTTCGCGTCCGCGATGTCGAGCTCGTCGATGACGCAGTCGCGGAACACCACGTCGGTGAGCGTCGACCCGCGCAGGTTCACGAACCCGAACTTCATCCCGACGAACTCGACGCCGCTCAGCCCGGAGTCGTACAGCTCGCCGGAACCGATGCGACCGCCGGACACCCGGACCTCGCGCCACGAGCTGCTCGACGCCCGCAGCACCGGGGCGTCGAGCGTGTCGATGACCGAGTCGTGCACCCGCAGCCCGCGGAAGTCGGCGCCGTCGCCCCGCAGTGTGTCGATGACGCACTCCTCGATCTCGAGGTCGGGCAGCCGCTCGCCCGCCAGGTCGAGCACGCCGATGCGCTTGCCCTCGATGCGGTCACCGGTCAGGACGTCGCCGGGAGCCGGGGCCCAGTCCTCGAGGTCCGTCGGTTCGGTCAGGGTGATGCGCGGGGCGTCGGTGCCGGAAGAGCGTGCCATGGGCTCAGTCTGGCGCGTACCGGTGACGTCGTGGTCACGCCGGCGACCGCGTGAGCACGCTGTCGAGCCGGTAGTCCTTCGCCGGGCCCCGGGCCTCCCAGCGCACGGTCCACCGCTGCTCGTCGCCGTCCAGGGCGCCGGTGTAGTCGTCCGGTGCGCAGGCGTGATCCACACTCGTGCCCCAGACCCAGTCGTGGAACACCCGGCCGTCGGCGAAGTGCACGGTCCACCCGTCGTCATCGTCGCGCCGGACGGTCAGCGTCCGAGACACCGGGGTGGTCCGGCTGTCGAAGGTCATCACGCCCGTCTCGTCCCAGCGGACCTCGTCGTCACCGACCGCGGTGAGGGTCGTGGTGCCGGTGACGACGCCCTGCAGGCCGGCACGCCGGTCGTCCAGCGTCCGGCGGAGGACCCAGTCCCCCAGCAGGTCCGTCGGCAGCAGCACCGCCCCAGGTTAACCGCGCAGGGCCTCGGCTCGCGCAGCACGGCGCTCGTCGTCGGAGATGACCCCGCGGGCGTGCAGGTCGTCGAGCTCGGCGAGCCGCTGCTCCCGGAGCGTGCGCGGCGCTCCGTTCGAGCGACGGCTCCGGACGACCGCGATCCACACGATGACGACGACGGCGACCACGATGAGCGCCATCGCCACGCTCCACACGATGTCGTACAGCGGCGGGATGAGCGGGTTGTGCAGCTCCTCGGAGGCGATCATCCGCGCAGCGCCTCGGCTCGTGCCGCCCGGTGCTCCTCGTCGGAGATCACACCGCGAGCGTGCAGGTCGTCGAGTTCGGCGAGCCGATGTTCGAGCGGCTTCTCGGGCGCGAGGGTGCGGCTCCGCATCGCCTGGTACGCGATGTCCTCCTGCAGGGTGAGCGGGTTCTGACCGCGGTCGGCCATCCGCTTGCCGCGGTAGAGCGTCAGGACGACGATCGTCAGGGTGGTGAGGATGGTCAGGGCTGCGACGACTCCGAACGCGATGCCGAACCAACCGCCGAACAGGTCGGACATCCCCGAGCCGCCCGGTCCCTCGAGTTCACTGAACGCCGACCAACTGAGCACCATCGCGCTCCCCCTTCTCACAACGACGAGCGAAGCGTAGCGCGATCCGAGCGCCCGTTCCTCCCCAGAACACCCGCGATGGAGATCAGACCCGGCAGCGCCAGCCCCCGCTACCCCCGCAGCGGGTCCGACGCGGCCACGTGCGCACCGTCCGCGAACCCGGCCACGAGCGCACGCAACGCGTCTTCGGAGGTGTGCCGGGCCTCCCATCCGAGCACCGACCGGGCACGGTCGGTCCGCATGATCGGCACGCCGGCGGCGATGTCGATCCAGCCGGCGTCCGTCGGCTGCAACCGCAGCCGCCACGTGAGCGTCACGATCCCGCGCAGCAGTCCGAGCGGGATCCGGACGGCACCGAGCATGCCGAAGGCCCGGGCCAACCGCGGCGGGTTGAGCACGGGCGATGCGGCGATGTTGAACGCACCGCCGGCCCGCTGGTCGACGGTCCGCCAGTAGGCGTCCGCGACGTCGTCGGCGTGCACCGCCTGGAACACGAACGGGTACGGCAGGGGCAGCACCAGCCACCGGATCCACCGCACGATCGACATCGGCACGAGGTGCCCGAGGAACAGCCCGCGGATCTCGGCGGCGGCGTCCCGCTGGAAGATCAGCCCGGGGCGCAGGCGCGTGACGACGACGGACGGGTGGTCCGCCTCGAAGTCGTCCATCGCCGACTCGTTCGCGGCCTTGTGGATCGAGTACGTCGCCGTGGGGATGCCGTCGGTCGGCCAGCTCTCGTCGACCGGGGTCCGCTTGCCCGCAGCGTCGACGCCGCGGTAGGTCCCGACCGACGACGCGACGACGACCTGCGGCACCCCTGCTCGCGCCACGGCCGACAGCACGTTCGCGGTACCGGTGACGTTCGTCCGGTACTGCGCGGGGATGTCGTGCGTCGGTTGGAGGGCCCACGCCAGGTGGATCACCGCGTCGGCGCCGGTGAAGATCGCGGTGAGCTGGCCGACCGCGTCGGAGGCCCCGACGTCGACGGCGTGCCACACCGCGGAACCGTACGGCTCCGCGTGCACGTCCGGCAGCCGTCGGGCGACGCCGACGATCTCGACGCTGCCGTCGTGCCGCCCGTCGTCGGACGGGGGCGCGACTGCGCCGCCCGCCGCTCGCGCGGCGGCCCGGGCCTCGGCGAGGCGGCGGAGCACCGCCGTCCCGACGTTGCCGGTCCCGCCGACGACGACGATCCGCATCAGGCGGCGGCCAGGGCGGGGTCGAGCACGACCTTGACGCAGCCGTCCTGCTTCTTCTGGAACACCTCGTACATGTGCGGGGCGTCCTCGAGCGACACCCGGTGCGTGGTGAGGTCGAGCGTGCCGAGCGGGTCCGACGGGTCCTGCACGAGCGGCATGATGTCGTCGATCCAGTGCTTCACGTTGCACTGTCCCTCGCGGATGGTGATCTGCTTGTCGAACATCGTCATCATCGGCATCGGGTCGGCCATGCCGCCGTAGACGCCGCTCAGGGACACGGTGCCGCCGCGGCGGACCAGGTCGATCGCGGCGTGCACGGCTGCGAGCCGGTCGATGCCGGCGGTCTCGATCGCCTTCTTCGCCAGCGCGTCGGGCAGCAGACCGGCAGCCCGCTGGGCGAAGCCTGCGACGGGGTTGCCGTGTGCCTCCATGCCGACGGCGTCGACGACCCCGTCGGGGCCGCGACCGTCGGTCAGGTCGACGAGCTCCGGCACGGTGTCCTTCGACAGGTCGAAGACCTCGGCGCCGTGCTTCGCCCCGAGGTCGCGTCGGACCTGTTCGGGGTCGACGGCGAGCACGCGGTAGCCCAGGTGCTTGGCGATGCGGGCGGCGAACTGGCCGACGGGTCCGAGGCCGAGCACCGCGAGTGTGCCGCCCTCCGGCACGTTGGCGTACTGCACGGCCTGCCACGCCGTCGGCAGGATGTCGCTGAGGAACAGCCACCGGTCGTCGGGCGTGCCGTCGTCCGGGATGACGATGGGGCCGTAGTCCGCGTGCGGGACGCGGAGGTACTCGGCCTGGCCGCCGGGGACCTGGCCGTACATCTTCGTGTAGCCGAACAGCGCCGCACCCGATCCGTACTCGGTGACCTGGGTGGTCTCGCACTGCGACTGCAGGCCGTTCTTGCACATCCAGCAGTGGCCGCACGAGATGTTGAAGGGGACGACGACGCGGTCGCCGACCTTCAGGTTCGTGACGGCGCTGCCGACCTCCTCCACGATGCCCATGGGCTCGTGGCCGAGGACGTCGCCCTTGTCGATGTACGGGCCGAGGACCCGGTACAGGTGCAGGTCGGAGCCGCAGATCGCCGTGGACGTGATCCGCACGATCGCGTCGGTCGGTTCCTGGATGGTCGGGTCGGGGACGGTCTCGACGGACACCTTCTCGGTGCCCTGCCAGGTCAGTGCGCGCACGTCGCGTTCCTCTCGTGGTCGCTTCGAGCCGGCCGGGAGGCGCGGTTCGCTTCTGCCTCCTCGGTACGCGCCCGTCCCGTGGTGCGTTCACAGCCCCACGCACGGCCCCGGGCGCGCCGCCGCGTCAGGGGACGGGATCCGCGAGCACCGCGGCGAGGACGCGTTCGTGCTCCGTGCGGTCGCCGGGCCCGGCACTGCCGGCGAGCATGATGAGCGCCTTCCACAACGCCCAGCCGCGAGCCCGCGCCCACGCATCGGCGTCCAGCCCCACCGCCTCGCGGAACACCGGGCGCGCCGCCGGGTCGAGGAACGTCCACGCGAGCACCAGGTCGCAGGCCGGGTCGCCGACCCCGCACGTGCCGAAGTCGATCAGGGCGGTGAGCCGTCCGCCGTCGTCCACGAGCAGGTTGCCGGGCGCGACGTCGCCGTGGAACCAGACGCCGGGGCGCCCCCAGAGGGTCTCGGTCGCTGCGGACCAGACGCGCTCGCACGCCGCGCGGTCGACCTCCGAGCCCAGCGTGTCCAACGCCGCGACGACCTGCGCGCCGTACACCGACGGGTGCTCGCCGCGGTGGAACGAGTGCGCGCCGGCGGTCGGGCCCCCGGTGGCGGGAAGACTCCGGAGCTGCCGGAGCACCGCACCCACCTCGGCGGCGAAGCGGTCGTGGTCGAGGTCGACCGCACGCGCGGCCACCGTGCCGTCGAGCCACCGCATGACCGACCACGGGAACGGGTACCCCTCGCCGGGTTCGCCCAGGCCGACCGGCTCGGGGACCGCGACGTCCACCCGTCGGGCCAGGTACGGCAGGACGGCCTGCTCCTTCTCGACCGCGGGCACGTAGCCCGCGGCGCTCGGCAGCCGGACAGACAGCTCGTCGCCGAGTCGGTACGTGCGGTTGTCCCAGCCCTGGTGCTCCACCTCGTGCACGGGCAGCCCGCTCCACTCGGGGAACTGCGTCGCGACGAGTCGTTCCACGAGTGCGACGTCGATCCGGGGCACCTCGGTGTGCATCGCCCCAGGTTAGGCTCCGGGCATGGCCACCGTGTCCGAGTTGCTGACCGCGAACCTCCACGACGTCTTCGGGAACCGAGACGCCACCTCCCGCCGTGCCGCGATCGAGCGGACGTACTCCCCCGATGTCGCCTTCACCGATCCGGAGGGCACCGCCGTCGGCTGGGACGCCCTCGACCAGAAGGCCGGCGAACTGCTCGATCAGGTGCCCGGCGCGTTCCAGTTCGTCGAGGAGGGCCGCCGCTACGCCTCCGAGACGCACGGCGCCCTGGCGTGGGGCTTCGGTCCGGTCGGCGCCCCTGCGGTGCGCGGCATCGACGTGATCGAGGTCCGCGACGGCGTCGTGGTCTCCCTGACCACCTTCTTCGCCGAGCCGCTCGAGACCGACTGAACCGCGGGGGCGGCCGGCCACCCGCCCCGGCCTGCTGTCAGCCGCGCAGGCGGTCGCGATCGGGCGGAGACAGGTGCTCGGTCGCCGTGTGGCGAGCCGCGGGGGTCAGGAACCTCGCGCTCTTCTCGAGGAACGCCACGAGCGCCGGCTCCGACGCCCGCTTGCCGGTCTCCCGCAACACCCACCCCAGCGCCGACTGCACGGTGTCACTCCGCTCCCGCACCAGGCGTCCGGCGATCCCGAGCGGCACCTCGGCGTCGCCCTGCTTCACGAACGCCAGGGTCGCCACGATCGCGATCCGCCGCACCATCGCCACGTCGGACTTCACGAGCGCGAACAGCGGGCCCGTCGAGCTGTCCACGAGCGGTGCACCGACGAGCTCCTCGGCCGCCAGGTCGACCAGCGCCGGGTCGTCGAACCGCTCGGCCTTCGCCGCCGACAGGTACTCGTCGGTCAGCTCCGGATCGGGGTGCTCGCGCATCGCCTGCACCAGGAGCAGCACCGCGACGAGCTTCGCCCCGTCGTCCTCGCTCCACAGCAGTGCCGACCGCTCACCGTCGTCGAGCCCCTGGAACTGCCGTGCGATGCGCCGCGCCGCCGCGACGTCGCCGTCGGTGCGTGCGAACGCCGCGAGCACGGCCTCCGCATCGGCAGCGCTGCCAGCCCCGGTCCCGCCGCGCGATGTCATCCGGTCAAGGGTATCCGCGCCGCCCCGCCCGCACTTCGTGAGCAGGAACGGTCGGGTGCCCGAAGGCGACCCGACCATTCCTGCTCACGAAGCGGAACAACGCAACAGACCGCGGATCAGCGGAAGTGCATGTTCTTCAACGGGTCGACGAGCGTGCCGTTGCGCCGCGTCTCGACGTGCACGTGCGGGCCGGTCGACTGCCCGGTGTTGCCGGACTTCGCGATCTCGGTGCCGAGCTTCACGATCTGGCCCTTCTTCACCTCGATCTTGCTGAGGTGGGCGGTGAGCACCGCGGTCATGCCGTAGGTCACGACGATGTAGTTGCCGTACGAGGCGTCGTTCGCCACCGTCTTGGTCACCTCGCCGGTGCCGGAGCCGTACACCGGGGTGCCGACCGGCACGGGCGCGTCGGTGCCCTGGTGGTAGCGCGGGACGTGCCCGGCACCGCGGTCGTCGCCGTACTTGCCGGTGATCCTCGTCCCGTTGACGGGCCATGCCAGTCCGGTGACGGGCCGGCTCGACCAGACGCGGGTGTCCTTCGACCCGTAGAGCACGACGTTGCCGTCGACCTGCACGAGCAGGTTGCCGGAGCCGGCCGTGCCGGTGCGCGAGGTCCAGAGCGCGACCTTCTTGCGCGATGCGTCACGGGTCCAGATGACGAAGTTGCCCTTGGGCTGCAGCTCGGCCCAGGCACCGGGGTGCCCGCCGGTCCGCGACTGCCAGACGACACGGCCGCTGACCTTCTGCACGAGGTTGCCGTCGGTGCGCATGTTGAGGATGCGCGTGTTCGTGGTGTCGGAGCGCAGCACGGTGCCGCCGAGCAGTGTGTTCCCCGATGGGACCCGGTCCTGGTAGGTGGTCCAGTTCACGACGACGGACCTGCCGGCGAGCAGCGCCATGGTGCCGTCCGCGCGGATCTTCAGTGCCGTCGAGTTCGCGGTGCCGGCCGAGGCCCAGCGCGCCAGGCGTTTGCCGTTCTTGGTGATGTCGAGGGCACGGTTCTTGCCGACGACGGCGATCGCGCCGGGCGAACCGGCGGTGTTCGAGGCCCAGAGCACGCGGTTCCCGATGCCGTACTCGACCAGGTTGCCGTCGCCCTGCATGATGAGCTTGAACTGACCGTTCGGCGACGTCACCTGGTCGCCCGGGTTGATCTTCGTGCCGGCGGGTGCCGATCCGACCCACACCGCCGACGCTGCGGCGGGTTCAGCCGTCGCGACGAGGGCACCGGCTGCGAGGGCCAGCACCGTGAGGGCACCGGCGAAGCGTGGGAGTCGGCGCGCACGTGCGACGGTCGACGGAGTGGTGGTCATGGATCCCCTGACTCGGAACCGACCACGCCACTGCGCGGTCGTTCGGCGCTCGCCCTGTACGAGTCACCGAACGATGTTCGCTTTTCTGCGCGGGGCGCACAACCCCTTGACAGGGGGGTGCGCACGGCGGCTGAGCGGCGGACCCCGGGGAGAGGATGGGTGCATGCCGACTCCGAACCCCGCCTTCGTCCCGCCCACCACGCAGACCTCGCGCCCGGACCTCCAGGGCACGTTCGGCATGGCGGCCGCGACGCACTGGATCGCGACCGCCACCGCGCAGTCGGTGCTCGAGCGCGGCGGCAACGCCTTCGACGCAGCCGTCGCGGGCGCGTTCGTCCTGCACGTGGTCGAGCCGCACCTGAACGGCCCCGGCGGCGACCTGACGGCGGTGTTCGCGACGGCGTCGGACCCGACCCCGGTCGTGCTCGTCGGGCAGGGCCCGGCACCGGCGGGCGCGACGCCCGAGCACTACCGCGCCGAGGGTCTCGACCTCGTCCCCGGCTCCGGCGCGCTCGCCGCCACCATCCCGGGTGCCGTCGACGCGTGGCTCCTGCTGCTCCGTGACCACGGCACGTGGGAGCTCGCGGACGTCCTCGCGCCGGCGATCGGCTACGCCCGTGACGGCCACCCGGTCGCAGCCGGGGTGGTCCGGACGATCACCGCCGTGCAGGACCTGTTCCGTGACCACTGGCCCACGTCCGCCGCGCAGTGGCTGCCAGGAGGCACCGTGCCGGTCCCCGGGGACCTGGTGCGCAACGAGGCGCTGGCCGCAGTGCTCGACCGGCTCGTCGACGCCGGCGACGGCTCCGGCAGTCGGACCGCGCGCATCGACGCCGCACGGAACGAGTGGGCCGAGGGCTTCGTCGCCGAGGCGATCGACCGCTTCGTGCGGGCGCCGCACCGACACGCGTCGGGCACCGACCACGCCGGGGTCATCCGCGCGTCGGACCTGGCGGCGTTCCGGGCGTCGTACGAGCCCGCGGCGACGGCGGAGTTCCGCGGCTGCACGATCGCGAAGACCGGGCCGTGGGGTCAGGGGCCGGCGCTGCTGCAGACCCTGCGGCTGCTCGAACCGCTCGACGACGCACTGCTCGACCCGTCGACGTCGGTCGGCGCACACACCGTCGTCGAGGCGCAGAAGCTCGCGCTGGCCGACCGCGAGGCGTTCTACGGCGACGGCGACGTCCCGCTCGACGTGCTCCTGTCCGACGCGTACACCGACGAGCGACGGGCGCTGATCGGCGACCGGGCATCGGCCGAGCTGCGACCGGGCTCGGTCGCTGGCGTCGACCACGTGCTGCCGCCGGTCCGGACGTCGTACTCCTCCGGCGGCGGCGCTGGTCTCGGCGAACCCACGGTGCAGGTCGCGCGGGACGCCGACCGCGCGCCGGCCACCCCAGTCGTCCCCGTCGAGGACCGCGGCGAGCCGTTCGTGGCCCCCGACGGCGAGACCCGGGGCGACACCTGCCACATCGACGTCGTGGACCGCTGGGGCAACATCGTCAGCGCGACGCCGTCCGGCGGCTGGTTGCAGTCGTCGCCGACGATCCCCGAGCTCGGGTTCTGCCTCGGCACCCGACTGCAGATGACCTGGCTGGAGCCGGGCACGGCATCGACCCTGCGCCCCGGCGAGCGGCCCCGCACGACGCTGACGCCGACCCTGGTGCTCCGTGACGGCGTGCCCGTGGCGGCGCTCGGTTCACCCGGCGGCGACCAGCAGGACCAGTGGCAGCTGCTGTTCCTGCTGCGGTGGATCGTCGGTGGGTACACCCCGCAGCAGGCGATCGACGCCCCGGCGCTGCACACGACGTCGTTCCCGGGGTCGTTCTGGCCACGCACGTGGGAGCCGGCCGGGCTCGTGGTCGAGGACCGGCTCGGCGACGACGTCATCGCGGAACTCGAGGCACGCGGTCACGTGGTCACCCGCGCCGGCGACTGGAGCCTCGGCCGTCTGACGTGCGTGACGCGGGACCCGGCGACGGGTGTGCTCGGCGCCGCGGCGAACCCCCGCGGTGCGCAGGGCTACGCCGCCGGCCGCTGACCCGCGCTCGTTCCTTCCCAGAACACTCGCGATGGAAAGCGGAATCGGGCGTACCTGGTCAGAACTCCCGACCAGGTACGCCCGATTCGCCCAGGTACGCCGCGAGACGACCCGTGGTCAGAGCGTCGGGACGACGACCGCGCGGCCCGAGAGCTCGCCGGCCTCGAGCTTCCGGTACGCCTCGAGCGCGTCGGCCAGCGCGTAGCGCTCGACGTCGGGGACGATCTGCCCGGCGCGGTACATCGCGACGACCTCGTGCAGGTCCTCGATCGTGCCCCAGTAGGTGTTCGTGATCGTCGACTCGTACGGCGTCGCGAAGAAGTTCCACTCGGTGGTACCGCCGGCGATCCCGACGACGGTGAACCGGCCACCGACCGCCATCGAGGCCTGCGCGACCTTGATCGTGGGGGTGGCACCGACGAAGTCGAACGCGGCGTCGACGCCACGACCGCCGGTGATCTCACGGATCGCGGTGGCCTGGTCCGGTCCTCCGGGCACGGTGATCGCGCCCCGGGCAGCAGCGCGGTCCATGGCGTCCTGCTTCATGTCCGTGGCGATGACCGTGGCGCCGGTGAGCGCGGTGAGGATCTGCACGGCGATCTGCCCGAGGCCGCCGAGCCCGACGACGAGCGCGAAGCGACCGCCACCCGCCAGGTTCGGCAAGGAGTTCTTGATCGCGTGGTACGGCGTGAGCGCGGCGTCGCTGAGCGGTGCGGCGGCGATCGGGTCGGCGTCGCCGAGCGGCACGAGGTTGCGGGCGGGGACGCTCACGTACTCCGCCATGCCGCCGTCCCGCCCGAGACCGATGCCCATGTACGGGTTCGTCGCGGCGTTCTCGCAGTAGGTGTCCTGCCCCTTCGAGCAGTACGAGCAGTGCCCGCAGCCGACCGGCCCGTAGACCAGGTAGGCGTCACCCTCGGTGAACCCGGTCACCCCGTCGCCGACAGCCTCGACCCAGCCGGAGTTCTCGTGCCCGAGGACGAACGACGGGGACTGCGCGCCCGGCTGCCCCTCCTGGAACTCGCGGTACACGGCGACGTCCGAGTGGCACGCACCGGCACCGGCGACCTTGAGGAGCACCTCCCCCGGACCCGGCGTGGGCTTGGGGACGTCCGTGAGGGACGGGAAGGTCTGGTACTGCTCGAACACGACGGCGCGCATGGGTTCTCCTTGATGTGGACGGCGGGTCGACGGGGATCCGTCGGGCGTCAGGAGGGGTGCGGCGTCGCGGCGGATCGAACGATCCGGTCAGTAATACTACACCTGTTGCCCTGTGCAACGGGTGTTGCCGGGGGCACCAAGGACGCACGGAACACCGGCGAACCCTGCGTCTTCACCGTGAGCCGGTTGCGAGAACGAGCGTTCTCCGCTTGACTCGGCTGCGACGGTCCCGTCCGGGACCGATCCCCCACACGAAAGGAGCGGCCATGCCCACGCGCACCGCACGCACCGCCTGGAACGGCGGTCTCAACGACGGTTCCGGTCAGGTCGAGCTCTCCAGCTCGAAGGTCGGCACCTACGACGTCTCGTTCCCGAAGCGCGCCGCTGACGAGGCCGGTGGCAGCACCAGCCCCGAGGAGCTCATCGCAGCCGCACACTCGGCCTGCTACGCCATGCAGTTCTCGGCCGTCCTCGGCGAGGCCGGCGGCACGGTCGAGGCCCTCGACGTCAAGGCCGACGTCTCGCTCGGCCCGGACTCGGCCGGCGGCTTCAAGCTCACCGGCATCGCCCTGACCGTGCACGGCGAGGTCACCGGCATCGACGAGGCGACCTTCCTGAAGGCCGCCGAGGACGCCAAGGCCACGTGCCCCGTCAGCAAGGCACTCACCGGCGTCGACATCACGCTCGACGCGACGTTCGAGCAGTAGGCGAGCGACGCAGGCGACGTCACCACGTGACGGACGGGAGGCCCGGTGCCAGCTGGCACCGGGCCTCCCGTCCGTCGGCACGTACGCTGGCACCATGCGTCGCGCGACCTGGACCCACGTGACCCTCTGGGTCGGCCTGGCCGGCGTCGCCGCCGGCATCCTCCTGAACCTGCTCACCCCGCCGTCCACGTTCGGCTTCGCCGCCTTCGCACCGGAGGCGGACTACGCCTTCGTCGCGGGGAGTCTCCCCTGGCAGGCGACGGTGGGCCCGGTCCTCGTGCTGGTGGGCGCGGTCGTCGCGGGCTTCGCACTCGGCCGGCTCAGCGTGCGCCGCCGGAGCTGACCCGAGCGCGTCCAGCGGACGTCCGGACTCGGGGTCCGCGGACTGGCACCATGGCGGGATGGCCGAGCAGCACCACCCGGGCCCGCACAAGCCGGGCCGCCCACCCCGGCCACGTCGCCGCAGTCTCGCGCAGCACGACCTGCGCGACGCGCGGGCCCGCCTGCGCGGGACGATCTACGAGCACGTGGAGCCCGACGCGAAGGGGCGCGACCAGTACACGGCGACGCAGATCGTCGACTTCTGCCTCGACCTGGCCGAGGTGATGCTCGCCTCCGGTGCCGACACCCGCAGCGTCGAGACCGCCGTCGTCGCGGTGTCGACGAAGTGGAACCTGGCGCCGCTCGACCTCGACTTCTCCGGCAGTTCGGTGACGATCCAGTACGCGCCGGCCGACATCCCGCCGCTCGTGAAGGTCCGGACAGTGAGTTCCGACGGCTCCGACCTGGACCGCTTGGCGCGCGCGAACCAGATCGTCGACGACCTGGTCCACGACGAGCGCGACATGACCTCGGCCGTGAGCGCCCTCGTCGCGGTGCTGCGGATGCCGCCGCGTTGGCCGACGTGGCTCGCCGACGTGGGGCTCTCGATCCTGGGGACCTCGATCGCGATGCAGGCCGGTGGCGGGTGGCGGGCGGGCATCGGGGCGTTCGTGCTGATGTTCGGGATCATCCTGTCCGGGCGCTGGCTGACGGGTCGTGGCTACCCGCAGTTCTTCGTGTCCGGGGCCCAGGGGGCGGTCGCGTCCGTGATCGGCACCCTGGCGATCGGCGCGGGCGTGCTGCACCCGGCAGGGGCCGCCACCATGGTCGCCGCGCTGGTGGTGCTGCTCCTGCCGCACGTCTCGCTCGTGACCTGGGCACAGGACGCGATCTCCGGCTTCCGGGCGATGGCGGTCGCCCGTGCGTTCTACATCGGGCTGGTCATCGCCGCGATCGTGGTGGGGGTGCCGGCGGGGATCGCGATGACGAAGTGGCTGCACCTCGAGGTCGACCCGTCCGGCATCGTCACCCAGGCGCTGCCGTTGTGGGCCTCGCTCTCGCTCACCGTGGTGTCGGCCGGGGCGAACTGCTTCGTGCAGCAGGCCAGTGCGCGGGTGATCCCCGTCGCCGTGGTGTTCTCGGTGGCCGCCGGTGCCTCGCTGTGGGGGCTGCGGCAGTTGGGCCTGCCGCTGCTCGGCGCGACGTTCCTGGCCGCCGTCCTGCTGGGTGTGCTCTCGACCTACGCGGCGGCACGGATGCGGACCGCGGTCGCGGCGATCGCGGTGCCGGCGTTCTGCGGGGCGCTGCTGCCCGGTGTCGCGGTGTCGAACGCGCTGCTGAACTTCATGTCGGGGTCGTCGAGCGCGGCCCTCGACTTCGTGGCGGCGGTGTCCGTGGCACTCGGGATCGGCGCCGGGCTCGTGCTCGGTGGCCTGTTCGCGACACCGGGCGCGCGCCGGGCGCTCCGTCGGACCCGCCGGGTCGTCGTGCACTCGGTCCACAACGACACGACGGCGCTCCGGGTCATCCGCGACACCGGGTACGACCCCGGCGACGGCTCGGTGCCGCGCGGGTCGCGGTCGGCGTCCGACGGGCGCTGACGGTCCGGGGTCAGATGTCCCAGCTGCCGTCGTCGCCGTCGCTCCACGTGGCGTGCCGGCGTGCGGCGTGCGGTTCGTAGCGTTCCATCCAGCCGCGCTCGAGGCGGGCCACCGCACGGTCGAACGCCGCGACGAGGTCGAGGTCGGAGCGGAGCAGGGCCTGCAGCTGCAGCCCCTCGTACAGCGCGATGAGCTGTTCGGCGCCGCGACGGGGTTCCATCGTGTGCGGTGCGCGACCGACGGCGATGTCGCGCTCGAGGCCGCGCTTCACCTGGGCGTAGAAGAGCTGGTACCGCGACCGCAGGTACGTCGCCATCGGGTGCTCGGGGTTGCCCGCGACGGACAGCAGCGCGACCAGCAGGCGCATGAGCGCGGGGTCCTCGGCGTTCGACGCGACGATCGCGCGCAGGAGTTCGACGGTCGAGCCGTCGCCGACCTCCCGGGTGACCTCGTCCATCCGGCCGCCGTTCCAGCGGTCGACGGCGGCGAGCACCAGGCCGTCCCATGACGGGAAGTGCTGCTCGAGCTCCTCGACGGAGATGCCCATCCGTTCGGCGACCTGCACGGCGCGTGCTTCGTGGAAGGGGACGTCGCGGAGCAGGTCGACGGTGGCCCCCACGATCGTGATCCGGAGGTGCAGGGTCGCCGCCGCGGCCGCTGCGGCCTGCGTGTCGGCGCTGGTGTGTTCGAGCATCGTGCCCTCCGTCGTTCCACGGACGTCCTGTCCGGGGTCGCCCCGAAGCCGGGGCACGTCCATCCAAACGCAGAACGGGGGACAACAGAATCCCCGGTACGGGTGTCGGCACATGGGGGGACACGGGAGCGACGCCCAGCGGGTTCGCACGGATCCGTGTGACCATGCCGGGCATGACCCCGAACGACCCCACCGCACAGGGACTCGCGACGATGGCCTCGGCCGGCTTCGAGTTCGGCGGCGACCCGGAACAGGTCGCGCACGACGTCCGCGCGATGTGGGAGCAGCTCGGCCGCCCCGCCGGCGCGTTCGACGCCGCGGCACGGGCCATCGCGGTGCTGCCGCAACGCCCCGAGGTCCCGATCGTCGACCAGGCACGCCGACGCGCGTTCGAGCACGCGATCGGCATCAACCCGGTCGAGGTCGAACTCGCCGCCGCGCTCTCCGCGCGGGAGCTCCTCGAGCGGATGGCACGCGCCGTCACCTGCTGACGCGACCAGGCGCCGTGGACCCGACCACACGGACGACGGGAGGCGCGGTGCCCACCGGCACCGCGCCTCCCGTCAGCCCGTCGGCGACGCCTTACGGCGTCGGCATCCCGCCGTCGACGTGCAGCGTCTCACCCACGACGTAGGACGACTCACCGCTCGCCAGGAACACGTAGGCCGGCGCGAGCTCGGCGGGCTGCCCCCAGCGGCCGAGGTAGGTCTGCTCGCCCGCGGACGGCAGCGCCTCGGGCGGCTGGCCACCGGCCGGCTGCAGCGGGGTCCAGATCGGCCCCGGCGCGACGGCGTTGACGCGGATGCCCTTCGGCGCGAGCTGCGCCGCCAGGCCCTTCGCCAGGTTGTTCACGGTCGCCTTCGTGGCCGCGTAGTGCACCAGGTGCGGCGACGGCGCGTAGGCCTGGATCGACGTCGTGTTGATGATCGTGGAGCCCGGCTGCAGGTGCGGCACGGCGGCCTTGGTGATCCGGAAGGTCGCGTAGGCGTTCGTCTTGAAGGTCTCGTCGAACTCCTCGTCGGAGATCTTCGTGATGTCGTCGACGTTCTGCTGCTTGCCCGCGTTGTTCACGAGGATGTCGATCCCGCCGAGCTGCGCCACGGTGTCGGCGACGATCTGCTCGCACACCGCGAGGGACGTGATGTCGCCGGGCAGCGCGACCGCCTTGCGACCGGCGGCCTCGATGAGCGCGACGATGCGGTCGGCGTCCTCCTGCTCCTCGGGCAGGTACGAGATCGCGACGTCGGCGCCCTCGCGTGCGTAGGCGATGGCGACCGCTGCGCCGATGCCGGAGTCGCCACCGGTGACGAGTGCCTTGCGGCCCGCGAGTCGGCCGGAGCCGCGGTAGGTGTCCTCGCCGTGGTCGGCGGGGACGTTCTCCGCCATCTCGGCGTCGGTGCCGGCACCCTCGAGGTACTGCTCGTCCGGCTTCTTGTCGGCGTACATCTTCGTCGGGTCCTGCATGGAGTACTGGTCGAGCGCTGCCTGGTCGAGCCCTGCCTGGTCGTTCTGCTGGTCCGTCATGCCGCCGACGGTACGCAGGGGCCCACCACGGGCCGTCCAGGAGGCTGTCCCCCGGCGCGCGGACCGGCTGACGTCCGCCGGCCCCACCGGTCCAGGGCCACACCTGCGTCTTCCTCGATTGTCACGGTCCGGTGACGGCCAGGACCCGATTCGGTAACACCTGTCGTTCTGGACGGGTCGGGGTCGTACCGTCGAACGGTGACTCCTCGGACCCTGCTGGCGCTCGGCGCTGCCGTGCTCGCCTTCTCGGCCGGCGCGCTCGCGTTCGACGGCACCACCGGGATCGGCACCGACGCGGCCGTGGCCGCCGAGACCTCACACGACGCCGCTCCGGTGCACGTGTCGAACGCGAAGCTCCGTCGGGTCGACTCGATCGAGCTCGACGCCGAGTCCCTGGTGCTCCGCAACGGCGGGAAGACCGTCGTCGAGTCGTCGATGCGCGACTCCCGGTTGACCGTGAGCCTGCTCGACCGTCTGCTCGGCACCCCGACTCGCACGCAGACCGCTGAAGGCGTCGGCGGCGCGTGCTTCCCGGCCGGCACCACGTCCACGTGGGGCGGTGCGATCCGGGTCGCGGCCCTGACCACCGAGGCGCGCGCGGGCAACGCCGTCGAGATCCGCGTCCTGCGTGACCAGGTCCGCAGCCGACTCGGTGCACGGATCGAGCTGACCGGCCCCGACGGCGTGCAGGTCGGCGACGACATCGCCGACGAGATCGCCGACGCTCCCCGCTCCGAGCGGGTGTCCTACGGTTCGGACGACTCGCGCGCGTGGCAGCTGCTGCTGCGCGAGGGCTGGGCCGACGACACCTCCGGCGACGACCACCCGGCCGACCCCGCCGGCACCAACGGGGTCTCGGCGCTGACGGACGAGACCACGGTCACGGTGCTCGGATCACCGATGCCCGTGCACGCGCAGCGGAGCTGCTGACTCACACGCGGATCGTCGCGATCACCGGGAAGTGATCGCTGGCGAACCACGTCTCCGGACCGTCGTGGTCGATGACGACGCGGTCGACGCCGGAGACGCCGCGGGTCAGCACCCAGTCGATGCGCTCCGCGGTGTCGACCGGTGGCTGCCAGTCGTTGAACGTCGCGGTCCGGTCCTCCGGGTCGCCCGCGAGCAGCCAGGTGTCGTCGAACCCGGCCTCGGCGAAGACCCGTGACGCGGGGCCGGCGCCGGCCGGCTCGTTGCAGTCACCGGCGAAGACGACGGGACCGGTCTCGCGCGCGAGCCGTTCGACGATCAGCGCCGCGCTCTTGCCGCGCACCTCGTCACCGTGCTCGCCCGGCTCGTGGTCCAGGTGCGTGGTGAGCACCGTGATGGCCGGGCCGTCGGTGTCCAGGAACACGGCGTGGTTCGCGATCCGTGGGTACAGGCTGTCCCACGTGTTCGAGACCGGTTCGTCCGGGGTGTCCGACAGCCAGAACGAGCCCTCGTCGGTCGGCCGGAACCGGTCGCGTCGGTAGAACACCGCCGGGTGCTCGCCAGCGGTGCCGCCCTCGCGGCCCTGTCCGACGTCCGCGTGGTCCGGCAGGCCGGCACGCAGGTCGTCGAGCTGGTGCGCGAACGCCTCTTGCACGCAGACCAGGTCGGGGTCGTGCCGTCGGATGACGTCGAGGAGGACGGGGAGCCGGGCCGGCCAGTCGTGCTCCGGGTCCGGGTTCTTGATGTTGTAGGCCATCAGGACGATCGGACGCGCTGCGCTGCTCACCCCTCGAACCTAGCGAGGAAGTCCCGGCCGTGGCCTCAGTTGATGCAGGTGCCCTCGGTGCCGTAGTTGTGCACGTCGGTCGACTTCGGCGCGGGCTCCTTCGTCGCCTGCTTGCTCGGCTTCGACCCGGAGCCGGTGCTGGCGGGCTTCGACGCGGTCGCGCTCGGCTCGCTCGCGGGCTTCGCGGTCTTGCCGTCGGTGCCGAGCACGAGCGTGACGCCGGTCACCGCGCTGGTGCGGACGGCGACGGCACCGGGCACGGCCGCCGCGATCGCCTTCGCCTGCGACTCCTGGCCGGCCGGGTACTGCACCTGCGTGACCTTCGTGGTGGCCGAGGAACCGGCCGGTGCGACCTGGAACCCGCGGCTGGTCAGGACCTGACCGGCCGTGGTCGCGGCCCCCTCGACGCCGCTGCCGTTCAGCACGGTGACCGAGGTGTTCGCCGGCTGGGCGCGACCGGCCTTGGCGTAGGCCTCCGGCTCGCCGACCAGGCCCTGCACGAAGGCGGGCAGCCCGACGGTGTCGACCTCGACGATGGACAGCGCCGAACCGTTGACGTAGACGGTCGGTGTGCCGAGGGTCGGGATCGTGGCCGACTGGATGTTCGCGGGTCGCAGGTTGCGCATCTGCGAGGCGAGGTCGATCAGGTTCGTGTCGGTCTGGATCGACCCCCCGACGGCCTTGAGGATGTTGCCCATCTTGACCGGGTTGAGCAGCGTGCCGGCGGAGGTGACCTTCCGGGCCTCCTGCGACAGGAAGTACTGCTGGCGGACGTTGCGGTCGAGGTCGCCGTTCGGCAGGCCGTGGCGCTGACGGACGAAGGACAGGGCTTCCTTCGCGTTCAGCGAGGACTTGCCAGCCGGCAGGTCGACGCCGGAGTACGGGTCGTTGGTCGCCTGGTTCAGGCAGACCTCGACCGGCCCGAGCTCCTTGACGACCTGGTAGAAGCCGAGCAGCGAGACACGGACGTAGTGGTCGATCTGCAGACCACTCAGGTTCTCGATGGTCTTGATGAGCATCTTCGCACCACCGGTGTCGCCGCCACCGTTGAGCGTGCCGTAGTAGAAGGCGCTGTTGAGCTTGCCCTTGCCCACGTCCGGGATGTCGACGTACGAGTCACGCGGGAACGAGATCATCGTCGCCTGCGAGCCGTCGGCGTTGATGTGCAGGACGATCATCGTGTCGGTGTTGGTCGCACCGCCGTCCGACGTCGTGCTGAGTTCTGCCATCTGCTCGGGGGTGGCGTTGTCCGGCCGGTGGTCGTCACCGACGAGCAGGATGTTCTGCGCCTTGCCGTCGACGTCGTCCTTCGTGTCCTTCTTGCCGGTGATCGCGTTGACGATCGTGACGCCGCCGGACAGCTGGTTGTACGCGTACGCCGTGTACCCGACGCTCAACACGACGGCCATGGTGAGCACGCCCGCGATCGCCGGGAACACCACTCCCGCTCGTCGCTTCTGGCGCCCGTGGCGCGGCGTCACGGCACCGCGGCGCGCGGGCTCCGTCGTCTGCTCGGGTTCGTTGCTCACCGGGAAACCATAACCGCAGCGCGCGCAGGGGACATGGAATCCGCCTGGAAGGTCACTCCACAGCCCCTGCGACGGGCCCGCGCTCGGCTCACTCGGCGACGAGTCCCTGCTTGTGCGTCTCGCGTGCACGGAGCACCGTCACACCGGTGATCGCGGCGGCCGCCATCACGTAGAAGGCCGGCGCGAAGGTGTTCCCCGTCGCGCTGATGAGCCACGTGGCGAAGTACGGCGTGATGCCGCCGAAGAGCGCCACGCTGATGTTGTAGGCGATGCCCATCGACCCGTAGCGGATCGCGGTCGGGAACAGTTCGGCCATCGCCGCGCTCACCGCCCCGTCGAACGCCGCCATGAACAGGCCGAGCAGCACCATCGCGGCTGCGGCCGCCCAGAAGTTGCCGGCGTCCATGAGCATGAGCGTCGGGTACGTCAGCACGAGGAACCCCGCGCAGCCGGCGAGCATGACGGGCTTCCGGCCGATCTTGTCGGACAGCAGCCCGAAGAACGGGACGAGGCCGGCGATCACCAGGAAGCCGATGACGACGACGCCGTACGACACCAGCGGCGAGTACCCGAGGTCCGCCTGCAGGTAGGAGGGCATGAAGGTCTGCAGGATCCAGTGGCCGACGGCCTTGAGGACGACGAACCCGACGCAGAAGAGCAGGGCCTTCCAGCCGGTCCGGAGCGAGCGGCGCAGGGGGTTCGCGGCGACCTCGCCCTTCGCCTTGAGCGCGCGGAACTCCGGGGTGTCCTCGAGCTTGGTGCGCAGGTACAACCCGACCAGGCCGAGCGGCACCGCGACGAGGAACAGGACGCGCCACCCCCACGACTCGAGCGCTCCGTCCCCGGCGAGCGCCGTGAACAGGAAGACCAGGCCGCCACCGACGATGAACGCGGCGAACCCGAAGACGTCGATGAAGCTCGTCACGAAGCCGCGCCGGTTCGACGGGGCGTACTCCGCCAACAGGGTCGTCGCCCCGGCGCCCTCGCCGCCCGCGGCGAACCCCTGCACCAGACGCACCACGACGAGCAGGATCGGTGCGAGCATCCCGACGCTCTGGTAGGTCGGCAGGATGCCCATCACGGCGGTCGCGCCGCTCGTGATGAGGATGACCGTCGCCAGCGTGGTCTTCCGTCCGACGCGGTCGCCGAGCGAGCCCCAGAACAGCCCGCCGAGCGGACGCATGACGAAGCCGGCGCCGAACACGGCGAAGGCCGACAGGAGTGCGACCTGCGGATCGCCCTGCTGGAAGAAGTACAGCGAGATGACGGTCGCCAACGTGCCGTAGAGGCCGAAGTCGAACCACTCGACGAAGTGACCGACGCCCGCGGCGACGATCACCTTCCGCATGCCCTGGCGGCGTGCGTCGTCGCCCAGGGCCACCTGGACGTCGGGGGCGGTGGCGGCATCGACGCTGGCTTGCGTCCGGGTTCCGTCGCTCATGGGTGGGCCTCACACTTCGTTGTCGAGAATTCGTTGACGATAGCACTCGCCGGGCACACATTGCCACACAGTGGGAAACAAGAGCCGCCGAGTGATACCGTCCCGAGCATGCAATCCCGTGAACAGCACCACGACGTCGTGGTCGTCGGCGGCGGTCTCGCCGGTGTCAGCGCCGCCGTCGCCGCCGCCCGCCTCGGCTCGAGCGTCGCCCTCGTCACCAACCGCCCGGTCCTCGGCGGCAACGCCTCGAGCGAGATCCGGGTGTGGGTGGTCGGCGCGACGGCGCACGGCACGCACCGGTTCGCCCGCGAGACCGGGATCATGGGCGAGCTCTTCCTCGAGAACCAGTACCGGAACCCGCAGGGCAACGCCGTCTACTGGGACCAGGTCGTGCTCGACCTCGTCCGGGCCGAGCCGAACGTGCACCTCCACCTCAACACCGACGTCCGGACCGTGCAGACGGCGGACGACGACCGCGGCGCACCGCGCCTCACCGCCGTCACGGGCTGGACCATGGGGTCCGAGATCGAGACGACGTTCACGGCCCCGGTGTTCCTCGACTGCACGGGAGACGGCCTCGTCGGGGCCCTCGCCGGCGCCGAGTACCGCATCGGGCGCGAGGGCCGCGACGAACACGGCGAGGCCTGGGCACCCGAACAGGCGGACGACGAACTGCTCGGCAGCTCGATCTTCTTCTCGACGCACGACACCGGCAGGCACGACCGGTTCGTCCCGCCGTCGATCGCCGTCGACCTGTCCACGACGCCGATCCTGGCGAACCGGGCGATCAGGACCGGCGACAACGGCTGCAACTACTGGTGGATCGAGTGGGGCGGAGCGCTCGACACCGTCACCGAGAACGAGCGCATCCGCGACGAGCTGTGGGGCGTCGTCTACGGCATCTGGGACCACATCAAGAACTCGGGGGCCTTCGACGCGGACACCCTGACGCTCGACTGGGTGGGCGCGATCCCCGGGAAGCGCGAGTACCGCCGGTTCGTCGGCGACCACACCCTGACGCAGCAGGACCTGCTCGAGCAGCGCGCGTTCCCCGACACGGTGGCGTTCGGTGGCTGGTCCATCGACCTGCACCCCGTCGAGGGCGTCTACGCCGAGACCGCCGGCGCCCAGCAGCGGTACACCGACGGCACCTACGACATCCCGTTCCGTTCGCTGTACTCGGCGAACGTGTCCAACCTGCTGTTCGCCGGCCGGGACATCTCCGCGTCGCACGTCGCGTTCGGGTCCACCCGGGTGATGGCCACCTGCGCCGCCCAGGGGCAGGCCGCCGGCACCGCCGCGCACCTCGTGGCACGGCACGGCACGACACCGCGGTCCCTCGGCACCGATCGGATCGAACTGCTGCAGCAGACCCTGCTGCGCGAGGACGCACCGCTCATCGGGGTCCGCGCCGACGACCCCGCCGACCTGGCCCGCACCGCCCGCATCACCGCGAGCAGCGAGTTGACCACGATCGACACGACGCCGTTCGCGACCGAGAACCGCTTCGACCTGGACCGCGACGTCGCCGTCCTCCTGCCCGCCGACCCCGCGCTCGGCGAGTTCCGGCTCCGCACCGAGGCGGACGAGGGCACCGACCTGACCCTCGAGCTCTGGACCACCGGCAGACCCCAGAACTACGCCCCGATCGACCACGTCAGCACCCACACCGCACACGTCGCCGCCGGACCGGACGAAGCGGTGGTCGATCTGGCCTTCCACCCGGACGAGTCGTGCAACGCGGTCGTCGTGGTCCGACGGCAGCCCGGCGTCCGTCTCGTCCTGACCGACGGCCACCCGTACGGCGTCATGGCGCTGCGCGCACGCAGCGCCGACGACGAGCAGTTCGACGACCACATCCCCGAGGAGTCCGGACAGCCGGTGACCGGCTGGGAGGCGCGCGCCCTGCGCGGACACGCGTTCGCGTTCACCGCAGCCGGCGAGACGGACGCGTGGCGGGCCTCCCGGGTCGCCGACGGCCAGCAGCGCCCGTTCGGCGGACCGCACATGTGGTCGTCCGACGCGGGTGCCGGCGCAGCCGTGCTCTCGCTCGACTGGGCGGAGCCCGTCGACGTCCGACAAGTGCGCATCGTCTGGAACGACGACGTCGACGCCGACCTCATCAACCTGCACCACCACCGCACCCCCTGGGACGCCGTGCCCACACTCGCCCGCGACTACCGGATCGAGGCGTGCGTCGAAGGGGCCTGGCGCACGCTGGCCGCGGTCGACGCGAACCGGCACCGCCACCGCATCCACGACGTGGAACCGGTGCGCACGGCCGCACTGCGGGTCGTCGTGACCGCGACGAACGGATCCCCGTTCGTCACCGCGAGCGCCGTGAAGGTCTCCTGACGCGCGCCGGGACGGGCCAGAATGAGGGGATGGCGACCACCCCTCCGAACCAGAGCATCGAGCGAGCCGCAGCGGTCCTCGGCGCGCTCGGCGCATCCGACGGGGCCGTGCGCGCCTCCGACATCGCGCGGGCCATCGGACTGGGGACCTCGACCACGGGACGGCTCCTGGCGACGCTCGAGTCGCTCGAGTACGTCCGACGCGACCCGGAGACCCAGGCGTACTCGGTCGGTCGAGCCGTGCTCGAGCTCGCCAGCCAGGGACTCAACCACAACCCGGTGCACCGCGAGAGCCGCTCGGCGGCGCAGGAACTCGCGCACCGCGTCGGGCTGACCGCCAACGTCGGCGTGCAGGACGCTGCGTCGTGCATCTACCTCTGCCACTTCGAGGGCTCGCTCGCACCGAAGTCGCACACGATGATCGGCATGCGGCAGCCGATGCACGCGTCGGCGCTCGGCAAGGCGCTGATGCTCGACCTGTCGGAGGACGAGCGGCGCGCACTGCTCGGGGACGACCTGGCCCGGTACACCGACCACACGATCACGACCCACGACGCGCTGACGGCCGACCTGGTCGCCTCGGCCGGGCGCGGCTGGTGCGAGGAGAACCAGGAGCTCGCGCTCGGCCGGTTCTGCATCGCGGCACCGATCCGCAACGCCTCCGGGCGCATCGCGGCGGCACTGTCGATCTCGGGGCGCCTCACGCAGCTGCGCGACCGCGACCTGGACTCCCTCGCCGAGGACCTCATCGAGGTCGCCGACCGCATCAGCGTCGGCCTCGGGATGATCAGCGCCGTCGCGCACTGACGCGCGCGTGACGGCGCTACGCGCGCGACGGCAGCAGGTGGATGGCCTCCATCGCGAGCTCTGCCGCGATCGGGTCCTTCGCCAGGACGGCGGCCTTGAGCTTGTCGAGCTCGGGCAGGACCACCGCGGCCGGCACCAGCTCGGCGAGCTCGGGGACCCGGAGCTTGAAGGACAGTCCATCGGTGGTCGATCGGCAGAGCTGCACGAGCGACGGGTTGCCGCAGGCGTCCGCCCACTGCGAGTAGATGTCCGCGCCGTCGCGGGCGACCTGGTCCTGCTCGTCGGCACCGACCCGCGCGATGACGTCGTCGAGCATCTTCACGATCTTCTTGCGCTGCGGCTCCGTGAAGTTGGGCACGGCCAGGCGCACGACGCCGCCGTAGATGACGCCGAGCGTGCGGTAGGCGTCGAGGAGCTCGTCCTTCGTCGGGGCCGCCACGCGGGTGTAGCGGTTCGGCGCCATCTCGATCAGGCCGGCGCGGGCGAGTTCCGCGAGCGCTTCGCGGATCGGGGTGCGTGAGACCCCGAGCCACGCGATCAGGTCGTCGTCGTTGAGCCGTTCGCCGGGTTCCAGCGTGCCGTCCATGATCGCGTCGCGGATCTTGTCCTGCACGGTGTCACGGAGGAGCTTGCGCTCGGCGGCGGGCTGCGTCGAAGGAACTGGCATGCACCCAGCGTGTCACATGTGATGGTTCGCGCGCGAGAGGCGCGACGGCCACCAGGCCCGCCGTCCCAGGTCGTACGCGAGCGCCGGCACGAGCAGCGAACGGACGACGATCGTGTCGAGCAGGACGCCGAACGCCACCACGAACGCGATCTGCACGAGGAAGAGGATCGGGATGACGCCGAGGGCCGCGAACGTCGCCGCGAGCACCACGCCGGCCGAGGTGATGACCCCGCCGGTGACGCCGAGTCCTCGCAGGACCCCCTCGTGCGGGCCGTGCCGCAGCGCTTCTTCCCGCACCCGCGTCATGAGGAAGATGTTGTAGTCCACCCCGAGCGCGACGAGGAACACGAACGAGTAGAGCGGCACGCTCGGGTCCGCACCGGGGAAGTGGAACACGTGGTCGAACACGAGCGCCCCGACGCCGAGGGCCGCGGCGAACGACACGATCACGCTGCCGATGAGCACGAGCGGGGCGACGATGCTTCGGAGCAGGAGCATCAGGATGAGCAGGATCACGACCAGCACCACGGGGATGATCAGCGTGCGGTCACGGATCCCGGTGTCGTTCGTGTCGACGGCGGTCGCGGTGACGCCACCGACGACCGCATCGGGATCGACCCGTTCGACGGCGGTGCGGAGGTCACGGACCGTCTGCTCGGCCGCGTCGGAGTCGGCTGGGTCGGACAACGTGGCCTCGAGCAGCACGTCCCCACGCGAGACGGTGGGCTCGGCGGCGACGCCGCCGGCGGAACTCGTGGCGCTCGTCACGGGCACGGTGCCGGACGGGGCGTCCTTCGCGGCGGCGACGACCCCGTCGACGCCGTCGACCGCCGTGACGGCGTCGACGAGGGCGTCGAGGTCACGCTCCGACCCGATGACCTGCGCCGGACTGCCGGAGCCTCCCGGGAAGTGGTCGGCGAGGACGTCCTGCCCGTCACGTGCCTGCGACGCCCCGATGACGAGGTCGCTCTGCGGGACCCCGTCGGCCTTGAGCCCGACCAGGCCCGTGCCCATCGCGATCAGACCCACCGTGCAGACGATCCACACGACCCGGGAGCGCTTGGCGACGAGTCGACCGACCCGGGCCCAGACGCCGCGGGCCTCCGGACCGGTGAGCACCGGGTGGGCGCTGCCGTACGCGGGACGCAGCGGCCAGAACGCGGCTCGACGGAACGCGAGCAGCAGTGCGGGCAGGAGCGACAGGGCGGCGAGCAGGCTGAACGCGATGCCGATCGCCGCGACCGGACCGAGCGCCTTGTTCGAGTTGAGGTCGGAGAGCAGCAGGCAGAGCACGCCCACGATGACGGTGCCGCCCGAGGCCAGGATCGGTTCGAGGCTCCCCCGCAGGGCTGCCCTCGTCGCACCCCAGCCGGTGCGGTGGTCGCGCAGCGCCTCGCGGAAGCGCGCCGTGTAGAGCAGGGCGTAGTCCGTCGCCGCACCGATCACCAGGATCGACAGGATCCCCTGCACCTGGCCGTTCACGGTGACGATCCCGGCCTTCGCGAGCCACCACACCACCAGGATCGAGGCGCACAGGGCGAACGTCGCGGCGCCGAGCACGAGGATCGGCAGCAGTGGTGAGCGGTAGACGATGATCAGGATCACGAACACCGCGGCGAGCGCGACCCCGAGCAGCAGGCCGTCGATGCCGGCGAACGCCTCGGTCAGGTCGGCGGTGAACCCGGCTGGTCCGGTGACGTAGCCGCGCACACCGGCGGGCAGGGCGTCCTGGACGTCGGTGCGGATCGCCTCGACGGCATCGCCGGTGTCGGCTGCCGTGGTGAGGGTCGCGACGATCTCCACCGCGTCGCCGTCCGCACTCGGGATCACCGGGCTGACGGACTCGACGTCGTCGCGGTCGCCGAGCTGCGTCGCGAGGCCCTTCGCCGCGGACAGGTCGGACGACGACATCCCGCCGTCGCGCTCGAGCACGATGATCGCGGGTGCGCCCGACTCCTGCCGGAACTCGGACGACCGCTCCTGCACCGTCGTGGCGTCGGCCGACGCCGGCAGGAACGAGGTCTGGTCGTTCGTCGACACCTCGGAGATCTTGCCGAAGTACGGACCGCCGACGGAGGCGATCGCGAGCCAGACCACGATGACGAGCGCGGGGAGGACGATGCGGAGGAAGCGGGACACGTCGGTGAGCGTACACCGATCGTCAGCATGCTGATTACTAGACGGACGTGATGGAGTGCACCCGACAGCCGCGTCCGGTGTCGACCGTAGACTGCGGCCATGGACGACACGACCGAGCAGTGGCCCCTAGGTCGGCTGCTCTCGGCCGCCGCACGCTCCGTCGAGCGGGACTGGGACGAACGACTCCGCGCCATCGGACTGCCGCACGCAGCCCTCATCGCGGTCGACATCCTGATCCGCACCGGGCCCACCGGTGCCGACACGATCGCCCGG
This sequence comes from Curtobacterium sp. ABR8, assembly GCF_057812125.1. Classification (NCBI taxonomy): domain Bacteria; kingdom Bacillati; phylum Actinomycetota; class Actinomycetes; order Micrococcales; family Microbacteriaceae; genus Curtobacterium; species Curtobacterium sp. ABR8. Next base: position 392,192 of record NZ_CM173818.1, on the reverse strand, counting down.
ACGGCAAGGGTGCAGCCGCAGACCATGTCACGGACGCTCGAGCGGATGGAGCGGGACGGCCTCGTCGAGCGCACCCCGCACCCCGACGACCGACGTCGCCGGCTCGTGACGGTGACGGAGCACGGACGCCGGGCGTGGGAGACCGCTCGGCACATCGAGCGCGAGGTCCTGCCGGACGATCCGACACTGCGAGCTGCCCTCAACGGACTCCTCAGGAAGCCGTCGCAACCCCACCGGTGACACCCTGTACGTGACATACCACATGCGGTAGGATCGGTCGGTCGGTGGCACGGCCGACCGAATCCGCAGGAGTCCCGCATGTCCGAACGACGGGCGGCCCGTCAGGCCGCCGAGACCGCAGCACGGACCGCCCGCCGCCCGAAGCGCCGACGACCCCTCCTCGTCGCGCTGCTCGCGACGGTCGGATCACTCGTCGGCATCGCCACCGTGGTCGCCGTCGTGGCGAGCATCTTCGTCGGCGGCCTGGCGCGCAGCTTCGACGCCGGTCGCGACACCATCGCGAAGCCGTTCCCGAGCGGGACCCGCCCGACCGCCTCCGGCGGCGAGAACATCCTGCTCATCGGGTCCGACTCACGGGCCGCCCGGGGACCGGACGGCAAGCCTTCGGACGCCGGTGGCCGCTCCGACACCCTGATGCTCGCGCACATCCCCGCCGACCGGCAGGCGGTCTACCTCATGTCGATCATGCGCGACTCATGGGTGGACGTCCCGGGTCACGGGCGCGCCAAGATCAACGCCGCGTACGCGTGGGGCGGTGTCCCGCTCACGGTGCAGACCGTCGAGCAGCTGCTGGACGTCCGCGTCGACCACGTCGCCGAGATCGACTTCACGGGCTTCACGGGCATGACCGACGCGCTGGGCGGCGTCACGGTCGACTCCAGCCAGGCGTTCTCCGCGCGCGGGCACGACTTCGTCGCCGGCGCCAACCGACTCGACGGCGACGCCGCACTCGCCTTCGTCCGCGAGCGGTACGCCTTCGCCGACGCCGACCACACGCGCGTGCGGAACCAGCAGGCGTTCATGCGCGGCGTCGTGAACGGGTTGCTCTCCCGCGGCACGATCACGAACCCCGGACGCATCCAGGACTTCGTGACCGCGACGAGCGAGCACCTCGCCGTGGACGCCGGGCTCTCGTTCCCCACGCTGATCGGCCTCGGGTGGTCGCTGCGCGACGTCCGGACCGACGACCTCGAGACCTTCACGGTGCCGACGGCGGGCTCCGGGACCTCCCCGGACGGGCAGTCCATCGTCATGCTCAACGACCTGGCGGTCGGCTCGCTGTCGCAGGCGTTGCGCTCCGACGACGTCGCGGCATGGCTGTCCGACAACCCGCAGTAGCGCTCCCGTCCGTCTCGACACGCGCCACGCACGACGACGCCCCGCGACCGAGGTCGCGGGGCGTCGTCGTGTTGGTCCTGAGGGACGATCAGGCGGGGAGCTGCAGCTCCTGGCCCGAGTAGATCAGGTTCGCGTCGTCGATGGTCGACGTGTTCGCGGCCCACAGCTTGTTCCAGCCACCGTCGATCTTGAGCTTGGTGGCGATGGTGTCGAGCGTGTCGCCCGACGCGACCGTGTAGGTCTTGCCGCTGGTCTTCACGGCGGCGGGCTTGCTCGGTGCGGTGGCTGCCGGGGCGGCCTCCTGCGCGGGCGCCGGAGCCGGAGTGCTCGGCGCGGCCTGCTCCGGGGCAGCCGGGGCCGGTGCGGCCTGCTGCGTCGGGGCCGGAGCAGCGGGAGCTGCCGGAGCCGGTGCGGCGGCTGCCGGGGCGGCGCCGCTCGTGCCGCTCAGTCCGAGCTGCGCGGAGCAGGCGGGCCAGGCGCCCCAGCCCTGCGTGGCCAGGACGCGCTCGGCGACGGCGATCTGGGCCTCGCGGCTCGCGCCGGCGGGGCTGCCGACGCCACCGTTCGCCTGCCAGGTGCCGAGGTTGAACTGCAGGCCGCCGTAGTAGCCGTTGCCGGTGTTGATGGCCCAGTTGCCGCCGGACTCGCACTGCGCGAGGGCGTCCCAGGTCGAGCCGGACGCAGCGTTCGCGGGGGTTGCCGCGAGGCCGACACCGGTCGCGGCGATGCCGGCGAACGCGAGGCCGCCGACGATGGTGCGGGTACGGGAAAGCTTCTTCATGTGATTGCTCCACCGGGGTCACGAGCCGCTTCGAACGCGGAATCCACTGCCCACCCCGACCGATCGCGGTCAGTTGTGGGGTGCGCCACCGGGGGCAGTGGTCATCGGGCCGGCGGCACCTCGGTCGGCAACCATAGGAAACTCTTCGTCGTTATCAAACCGAGACAAACGGTTCTACCCGTTGGTGCTATGTCCCCCGATGGTGAACCTGTACGCCGCGATGCCCATGGCCATGGTGATCGACCCGTACCCGGGTACGTCACCTTGGCAATTCCCTGGCAATGACGACCGGGAGGCCCGGATCACGTCCGCGACAACAGGGTGACGGCCTCGAGATGGCCGGTCTGGGGGAACATGTCGAGCACCCGGGCGCGACGCAGTCGGAACGACGGCATGCGCGCGAGGTCCTTCGCCAGGGTCACGGGGTTGCAGCTCGAGTAGACGACGTGCTGCACGTCTGATCCCTCGAGCCAGGTCGACAGTGTCTCCCCGATCCCGCGTCGCGGCGGGTTCACCAGGACGAGCTCGGGTACGGCGTCGGGCCGGGCGCGGAGTGCGTGCTCGGTGGCGTCGTCGGCGGCGAACCGGAGGCCCTCCAGCCCGGCCTCGCGCGCGGACTGCTTCGCCGATCGGATCGCCTCGGCACTCGTCTCGATGCCGGTCACCACTCGACCCGGCCGTGCGGCGTGCAGGGCGAACCCACCGACGCCGCAGTACAGGTCCCACATCGACGCCGGGTCGAGCTCGTCGATCCACGCCGAGGCCTGGGCGTACAGCTCGGTGGCGACGGCCGTGTTGGTCTGGAAGAAGCTCTGCGGCCGCAGGTGCATCGTGATCCCACCGAGGCGCATCGGCAGCGTCTCCTTCTCGGTGAGCACGATCTCGCGGTCCCCCTCGGTCACGGCCTTGTGCTCGGGCAGCAGGTTCGCCGTGACGACCACCACGTTCGGCAGGACCTCGCGCAGCACGTCGAGGTGCTGGCGGAGCCGCGTCACCTGCCCCTCGGACCGCAGGACGAACCGCACCATCAGTTCGCCGTCGGGCGACTCGGTGACCAGGACGTACTTCAACTCGCCGCGTCGGGCCGCGACGTCGTACGGGATCAGCCCCGCGGTCGTGACGAACTCGGCGAGCAGGGGCAGCGCGTGCCGGATGCCGGGCGTGCAGATCCCGCAGTGCCGCAGGTCGACGCCGCGCTGCCGGTGGTCGAGGATGCCGACCGTCGGGTGCTCGGTCGAGCCGCCGACGACCATCTTCGCCTTGTTCCGGTACCCGGCCTCGGGGCTCGTGATCGCCGGCGACCACGCGACCGCTCCGGGGCCGCCAGCCGCCTCGACGGCGTCGTGCAGGAGTTCGCGGGTGCGGAGTTCCTTGTCGAGGACCTGGTCGGCGTAGGGCTGCCCCATGAGCGTGCACGACCGGCACACCCCGCGGTCGAAGTAGTCGCACTGCATGGCCGAGTCAGGATACGGCAGCGTCCCGCGTCGTCGTGGCGATCCGGTACACCGAGGTCGTCGCGGTCAGGAACAGCGTGGTGCCGTCGTCACCGCCGAAGCACAGGTTCGACGTGACCTCGGGGACGGCCACCTCGCCGATCCGATCGCCGGACGGGTCGAACACCACGACACCGCGGTGTGACGACGACCACACGTTGCCGTGCACGTCCACGCGGATCCCGTCCGGCGCGCCCTCGCCGGGCGCGAGTCGCGCGAACACCCGACCGTTCTTGAGCAGCTCGCCGCTCTCACCGCGGCGGTCGTAGGCCCGGATGACCGGTTCGTCCCCCGACGAGCTCGCGATGTAGAGCACCTGCTCGGACGGGTCGAACGCCAGGCCGTTCGGCTCGTCGACGTCGGTCGCCACGGGTCGCAGGTCCTCGCCGGACGGCCCGCAGCGGAACGTCCAGTGGTCGCCGTACTCGCGCACACCGGGGTGCCCCTCGCGCGGCTGCGTGATGCCGTAGGCCGGGTCGGTGAACCACACACTGCCGTCGCGGGCGACGACGACGTCGTTCGGCGAGTTCAGCCGGCCGCCGTCCCAGGCGTCGACGATCGGCGTGACCGTGCCGTCGCGGTCCCGCTCCACCCGCCGCAGCCCGTGCGAGCACTGCACGACGCTGCCGTCGCGGTCGAGGGTCCTGCCGTTGGTGAACTCGACTCCGTCGGCGTACGAGGTCGTCTCGCCGGAGTCGGCGTGCCACTGCAGGATCCGGTCCCCGGGGATGTCCGACCACCGCAGGGTGCGGGTCGCCGGGATCCAGCAGGGCCCCTCCGCCCAGGTGCTGCCGGTGGCGATGCGCTCGAGCGCGTCAGGGTCGGGGACGAGATCGTCGAGCAGCACGGGTTCTCCTTCGAACGGTGAGCCCACCCTACGTTCGTCAGGCCGCGGCCGCCGCCTCGTTGCGACGTCGTACGGCCTTCTCGATCGCGGAGATCGCGAGGCCGAGCAGGATCGACGCCACGACCGCGAGGGTCGTGACGAGGAAGGGCTGCTCGCGGCTCCAGCGCCCGGTGGCCGAGGCGATGCCGACGCAGTACGCGGCCCACACGACGTCGGCGAGCACGCAGCTGACCAGGAACCGCCGGAGGTCGAGCCCGCTGTCCGCGCCGACCAGGTTCGTCGTCAGCCGGCCCATCGGGATGAAGCGTCCGAGCACCGCGATGCGCCCGGGGGCGGCTCGGTAGCGGCCGTCGATGGCGTCCCGGGCCGCACGGACCTTCGGCCGCGCGAACCACGACCGCGAGCCGAGGTCGACCGAGCGCGCCAGGTGGTAGAGCCCGAGGTCGCCGATGACCATGCCGATGGAGGCCGCGACGACGAGGAAGAGGACCGACAGGAGGCCGCCGTCACCGCCCACCAGGAGCGTGCCGATCGCGACGACGAGTGCCTGACTGGGCAGGAAGACCGCGACACTGCCCACGGCGAGCACGAGGCCGACCACGAAGAACGCCCACGGGGTACCGACGAGCTGGACCACCAGGTCCTGTGCTGCGTCCACGACTCACCCTCCACGGGCGCCGGAGGGGCGCGCCGGGTCCATCCTCGCAGGTCCGGGGTGCTCCGTTCACGTGCGGTCGACGATCGCCCGCATCGTCGAGGCCGCCTCGTCCGGGCGACCGTCGAGGACGGCATCGGCGAGCGCGAGGTGGAGGCCGACGTCGTGACGGTCCGGGCGGACGCTCCCGCGTTCGCGCAGCACCTGGCCGACGACCTGGTGCAGTCGTCGGTACAGCGCGTTGCCGGACAGGTCGAGCACGAGCGCGTGGAACCGCACGTCCGCGATCACGAAGCCGAGGCGGTCGTCGCGGGTCGCGGCGGCGGCGAGTTCGTCCGCGGTGGCGCGGAGGGCCTCCCGACGGTCCGCGCACCCGTCGAGCGCTGCCCGCTGGGCCGCTGCGGCAGCGGCGACGGGTTCGACCGCCGCACGCAGCTCGCGGAGCTCGACCGCCACGCGGTCACCGTCGGGACCCTGCAGCCGCCACCGCACCACCCGCGGGTCCAGGACGTCCCACTCCCGCACGCCGAGGACGGTCACGCCGACCCGGCGCCGCGCGGTGAGCAGGCCGAGGGCGACGAGGACGCGGACGGCCTCGCGGACGATGCTGCGACTGGCGCCCGTCCAGGCCACCAGGTCGTCGACGCTCCGGCGGCTGCCCACGGCGACCTCACCGGAGACGACGGCGGCCCCGACCTGGTCGAGGACCCGCTCGAAGGTGCTCGTCACCGCTGCGAGACCGGCGACAGCACGAGCTCGTCGATGCGCACGTGCGCCGGCGCCCCGAGCACGAAGGCGACCGTGCGCCCGACGTCCTCCGGCTGGAGCATGCGTTGCCGGGCGGCCGCGTCGGGGACCTCCGGCCGCTGGTCGAGGAAGTCGGTCGCGACGTCGCCCGGGCACAGGTGCGTGGCACGCACGCCGTGCTCGGCCTCCTGCTGGTTGAGCGTCCGGACGACCGACGCGAGCGCGGACTTGCTCGCGGAGTACGCGACACCCGCCCCCGGCTGGAAGGACCACCCGGCGTACGACGACACCACCACGACCACGCCGCCGGCCGCGCGGAGTGCCGGCAGCGCGGCGTCCACCAGCGTGACGACGGCGGTGAGGTTCGTGTCCACGATCGCGCGGAAGTCGTTCAGCGACTGGTCGGCCCACCGGCGTCGCGGGGCGTTGAGCCCGGCCGCCAGCACGAGGCCGTCGAGTCGGCCGTGCCGTTCGAGCACGGTGTCCCGCGCGGCTGCCACCGCGTCGGGGTCGTTCGCGTCGAGGGGCAGGACCTCCGCGGTGCCACCGGTGTCCCGGATGGCACCTGCCACCTGCTCGAGCCGGTCGACACGACGCCCGCTGAGCACCACGGACCAGCCGTCACGTGCCGCTGCCTCGGCACTCGCGGCCCCCATGCCGCTGCCCCCACCCGTGACCCAGAGCACACGCTGATCCGTCATGCTCGAATAGTATGCCTATTGAAGGCACCGACGACAGGAGCAACGATGCACCTCGACCTGACCGACCGTGTGGTGGTCGTGACCGGAGCAGCACGCGGGATCGGGCGGACGCTCGCCGACCGGTTCGTCGCAGAGGGCTGCCGCGTCGTCGCGCTCGACCTGGGCTTCGAGCCCGAGTTCCCGCTCGACCACGTCGTGTGCAACGTCGCCGACCCGGCGTCCGTCCGCGCCGCCGTCGACGAGGTCGTCGCGCGCCACGGCACGATCGACGTGCTCGTGAACAACGCCGGCATCAACGTCGAGGGCACCGTCGCCGAGCTGCAGTGGGATGCCTGGCGCCGCTGCATGGACGTCAACCTCGGCGGCACCTTCCTGATGAGCCAGGCCGTCGCGCCGGTGATGCAGGCCGCGGGACGGGGTCGGATCGTCAACGCCGCCTCGTTCGCCGCGATCGTGCCGAGTGTCGGCAGTGCGGCCTACGCGGCGTCCAAGGCCGCGGTCGTCTCGTTCACCCGGGTACTCGCATCGGAGCTCGGTCCATGGGGCATCACGGTCAACGCGTACGCGCCGGGCATGGTCCCGACCGCGATGAACGGGTTCGCCACCATGCCGACCGAGGCGCAGGACCGCCTGCTCGACACGCTGTCGCTGCGCCGGTGGGAGACCGCCGACGACGTCGCCGACCTGCTCGTGTTCGTGGCGAGCGACGCCTCGGCGTACATCACCGGCACCCTGCTCGACGTCTCCGGCGGCAAGCTCGCGACGCAGATCCCGTCGCGCGCGCACGGCCGCTGAGGGTTCAGCGCAGCATCCGCTCCAGGAGCCCGCGCAGCTGCCGCCGGTCCCGCTCCGGCAACCGAGCGGTGAGCGGCAACAGGGCATCGCGGATCGCACCCTCGAGCGAACGCGCCACCTCGAGGCCGGCGTCGGTGATCACGACGTCCACCGCGCGGGCGTCGTCCGCGTTCGGCTGCCGAGCGAGCAAGCCCTTCTTCTCCGCGCGCGCCACCAGCCCGGTCATCGTCGACTTCTCGAGCCCCAGGTACTGCGCCAGGTCACCGATCCGCAGACGACGGTCACGCAGGATCGCGAGGACCCGCAGCTGCGTCAGCGACAACCCCGCATCGGCCGCGAGCCCCGTCAGTGGGCCCATGGTCCGGAACGCGGATTCGCCCAGGGCATCGACGAGCTGCTCGTCCTCGGTCATCTCCTGCACGGTTCCAGCCTAGTTGACGAACTTCGTGATGCGAACTACTTTGTTCGCAACACGAAGCAAATGGAGGACACCATGCACGCAGCAGTCGTCACGAGGTTCGAGCAGGCCCCGACCTGGCAGGAGTTCGACGAACCGACCCCCGGAGCCGGCGAGGTCGTCGTCGACGTCGTCGCGGCCGGGCTCCACCCGCGGGTCCGGTCGCAGGCCGACGGTTCGCACTACACCAGCGAGGGCGCGCTCCCCCTGGTCCCCGGCGTCGACGGGGTCGCCCGGTTCCCCGACGGCACGCTCCGGTACGTCGCCGTCGCGAGCGACACCCGCGGCACCATGGCCGAGCGCGTCGCGGTCGATCCACGGGCGAGTGTGGTCCTGCCCGACGGCGCCGACCCCGTCACCGTCGCCGCGGGCGTCAACCCGGTGCTGTCCTCGTGGGTGGCCCTGCGCCGGCGGATCGACTTCACCCGGGGCAGCCGCGTCCTCGTGCTCGGCGCGACCGGGGCATCGGGCACCGCGGCGGTCCAGGTGGCGAAGCACCTCGGAGCCGCACACGTCATCGCGAGCGGGCGCAACGCGGAGCGGTTGGCCGGCCTCACCGCGCTCGGTGCCGACGTCGTGCTGCCACTGGCCGACGTGGACGCCCTCGGCGCAGCGGCGGCGGACGTCGACGTGGTCATCGACTACGTCTGGGGCCAGCCCGCGGCGGACGTGATGCGCGCCGTCGTCACCGCCCGCACCGACCCGGGCCGCCGACTCGACTGGATCGCGATCGGTTCCACCGCGGGCCACGAGGCGACGATCCCGTCCGCCGCGCTGCGTTCCTCCGGCCTGACGCTCGTCGGCAGCGGCCAGGGTTCGGTCGGTCGCGCCGGGTTCGTCGCCGAGCTCCCGGGCATCGTCGGCGCGATCGCGGACGGGACCGTCCGGGTCGACGCGACGGCCGTGGCCCTGTCGAACGTCGGGGCGACGTGGGCCGGACAGCCCGCCGGGAGCACGGGCAGAGTGGTGTTCACAGTGTGAACCGAGCGCGGGCAGCCTGTCCGGTCGCACAGGTTCTCCACATGCCGCTCTTCGTAGGCTGTGAGGGCCCAGTGAGCCGGACTGCAGCCCGACCCCGAGGAGGTGCCCGATGGTCCTCGTCCTCGTCGCGTTCGCGATCGTCGCCCTGATCGTCCCCGCCCTGACCCCCGTCCTCGGCCGCCGCGTGTTCTACGTCGCGGCCCTCGCACCCGCAGCCGCCGCCGTGCTGACGGTGCTGCAGACGGACGCGGCCCTGCACGGCAGCGTCGTCGAACGGCACCGGTGGGTCCCGCAGCTCGACCTCGAGATCACACTGCGGATGGACGCCCTGTCGTGGGTGCTCGCACTCGTGGTGTCGATCGTCGGGGCGCTCGTGCTCGTGTACTGCGCCGCGTACTTCGGGCGGGACGAACCGGGGATCGGCCGGTTCGCGGGCGTGCTGACCGCGTTCGCCGGATCGATGTTCGGCCTCGTCCTCGCCGACGACGTCATCGTGCTCTTCGTCCTGTGGGAAGCCACCACGGTCTTCTCGTACCTGCTCATCGGACACGACGCCGACAAACGCGCGAGCCGTGCCGCCGCGATGCAGGCGCTCGTCGTCACCACCGCCGGCGGCCTGGCGATGCTCGCTGGCCTGGTGGTGCTGTCGGTCGCAGCGGGCACGACCTCGCTCTCCGGCATCATCGCCGCCCCGCCGACCGGTCCGATCGTCACCGTCTCCGTGGTCCTGGTCCTGCTCGGTGCGCTCACGAAGTCGGCCATCGTGCCGTTCCACTTCTGGCTCCCGGCCGCGATGGCCGCGCCGACCCCGGTCAGCGCGTACCTGCACGCCGCGGCGATGGTGAAGGCGGGCATCTACCTGGTGGCCCGGCTCGCCCCGGCCTTCGCACTGCTCGACGGCTGGCGCGAGACCATCACCGTGCTCGGTGTCCTCGGCATGCTCATCGGCGGCTACCGCGCGCTCCGCCAGACCGACCTCAAGCTCCTGCTCGCCTACGGCACCGTCGCGCAGCTGGGGTTCCTCGTGCTCGCAGCCGGGTGGGGCGTGCCCGCGGTGGCGCTCGGCGGGGTCGCCCTGCTCGTGGCGCACGCCGCGTTCAAGTCCACCCTCTTCCTGGTCGTCGGCGCGATCGACCACACCACCGGCACGCGCGACCTCGGACGCCTGAGCGGCCTCGGCCGGAAGGCACCGTGGCTCGCCGTCGTGGCCGCGCTCGCACTCGTGTCGATGGCCGGCATCCCACCGACGATCGGCTTCGTCGCGAAGGAAGCCGTGCTGACCGGCTTCACCGAGTCCCTGCACGGCCCCGACGCCGGCTGGGCGTGGTTCGCCCTGGTCGGTGTGACGCTCGGCTCGGTGCTGACGGTGGCGTACTCGCTCCGCTTCTTCTGGGGCGCGTTCGCCCGCAAGCCCGACGTCGCCCAGACCGAACCCCACGCCCTGCACGGCCTGGGCGTGGTGCCGTCGATCCTGGCCCTGACCGGTCTCGCCCTCGGCCTGCTGACGCCGGTCGTCGCGCACGGCCTCGAGCCCGCGGCGACGGTGGCCTCGCTCGCCGGCGAGGAAGTCCCCCACCTCGCCCTCTGGCACGGCCTCGAACCGGCACTCGGCATCTCGGCCGTCACCCTGGTCGGCGGTCTCGCGCTGTTCGCCCTGCGACGTCCGGTCGAAGCACTGCAGCACCGGCTCGCCGGGTTCCCGAGCGCCTCCGGCACGTACCGGCACCTCATGCGGGGCCTCGACCGCTTCGCGACGGGCTTGACCGCCGGAGTCCAGCGCGGTTCGCTCCCCTACTACCTGACGGTGATCCTGTCGGTGTTCGTCGCGGGAGCGCTGGCGAACCTCGTGCTCGGCGGGCCGTGGGAGTTCCACGTCCGGTTCTCCGACTCGTGGGGCCAGATCCCGGTCGTCATCGTGATGTCCGTCGGCGCCATCGCCGTCCTCACCGCGAAGACCCGCTTCGCCGCCGCCGTCCTGGTGGGCGTGACCGGCTACGGCATGTCCGTCCTGTTCGTCCTGCACGGCGCCGTCGACCTCGCGCTCACCCAGCTCGTGGTCGAGACCGTCACCCTCATCGCGTTCGTCCTGGTGCTGCGGCGGCTCCCCCCGCGCATCGCGACGACGAACCCGAGCAGGTTCCGCATCGTCCGTGCGCTCTTCGCGGGCCTCGCCGGCCTGACCCTGGCGATCGTCGTCATCGTCGCCGCGTCCGCGCGCACCGCCGACCCGATCTGGCCGGACCTGCCGGCGCTCACGAGCTCGTTCGGGCACGGCCTCAACGTCGTCAACGTCGCCCTCGTCGACCTGCGCGGGTGGGACACCCTCGGGGAGCTCACCGTCGTCGTCGCCGCGGCGACGGGCGTCGCGAGCCTGATCTTCGTGAACTCCCGCGAGGACACGCTGCCGCGCCTCCGTGACCTGCCGGAGACCCTGACGGCCGACGGCCAGCGCACCGACGGCGAACCGCGCGCCTGGCTGCCGACGAGCGCCGCGATCCCGACCGGCCGCTCCGCGCTCCTCGACGTGGTCGTCCGGCTGCTGTTCCACGGGCTCATCGTCCTGTCGGTCTACCTGCTGTTCGCCGGGCACAACGCGGCCGGCGGCGGCTTCGCCGGTGGCCTCGTCGCCGGCATCGCCCTGGCGGCCCGCTACCTGGCCGGCGGCCCCGCCGAGCTCGGAGCCGCAGCACCGGTCCGCGCCGGTCGACTGCTCGGGCTCGGCGTCGCGACGGCGGCGATCACCGCGATCGTGCCGCTGTTCTTCGGTCGCGAGGCGCTGTACTCCGAGTTCTTCGAGGCGACCGTCCCGATCCTCGGCCACGTCGAGTTCGTCACCGCCACGTTCTTCGACATCGGCGTGTACCTGGTCGTCGTCGGCCTGGTGCTCGACGTCCTCCGCAGCCTCGGCGCCGAGGTCGACCGGCAACGCCTCGAGGACGCCGGGGCGCCCACGCGCGACACCACCGAGGGGTCCGTCCGCGACACCCTCGAGGCACCCACCCCGGAAGGGAGCGCCACATGACCGTCACCCTCGTCCTCGTGATCGCGATGGCCGTGCTGTTCTCCTGCGGCGTCTACCTGCTGCTCGAACGCTCCCTGACCCGGATGCTGCTCGGCTTCCTGCTGCTCGGCAACGCCCTGAACCTGCTCCTGCTGGTGATGTCCGGCGCCGCCGGCAACCCGCCGATCGGCAAGTCCGCCGAGGGCATCACCGACCCGCTCCCCCAGGCCTTCGCCCTGACCGCGATCGTGATCACCTTCGCCGTCAGCGCGTTCCTGCTCGCCCTCATCCACCGCTCGTGGCAGCTGTCCCGCGCCGACGAGGTCGAGGTCGACGAAGCGGACGCCGCCATCGGACGCGATCGCGACGAACCCGCCGACGAAGACCCGGAGACCACCACCGACGCAGAACAGGAGGCGACCCGATGACCTGGCTCGTCCCGCTCCTCGTCCTCGTCCCGCTGCTCGGCGCGGCCGTCGCACTCGGCCTGCTGCGTCACCAGAAGCTCCAGCGGGCGATCACCGTCGTGGTGCTCGTCGTCGCCCTGGCCGTCGCCGCGACCCTCATGGTGCTCGTCGACCACCACGGCACCATCGTCGTGCAGGTCGGCGGCTGGGACGCCCCGTACGGCATCTCGCTCGTGGTCGACCGCCTGAGCGCCCTGCTCCTCACGGTGAGCGCGAGCGTGCTGCTCATCGTCCTGCTGTTCTCGATCGGTCAGGGGCTCGCGGCTGACGACGGCGAGGCGCCGGTCACGATCTTCTACCCGACCTACCTCGTCCTGGCCGCCGGTGTGCTGGACTCGTTCATCGCCGGTGACCTGTTCAACCTGTACGTCGCGTTCGAGATGCTCCTCGTGGCGAGCTACGTGCTCATCACCCTCGGCGGCAGTGAACAGCGCGTCCGGGCCGGCACCACGTACATCGTGACCAGCCTGATCGCGTCGGCGATCTTCCTCGCCGCGATCGGCCTGGTCTACGGCGCGACCGGCACCGTCAACATCGCCCAGATCAGCGAGCGCGTCGCCGAGCTGCCCGAGCACGTGCAGCTGCTCCTGCACACGATGCTCCTCATCGGGTTCGGCATCAAGGCGGCGGTCTTCCCGTTGGCGTTCTGGCTGCCGGACTCGTACCCGACCGCTCCCGCCCCGGTCACGGCCGTCTTCGCCGGCCTGCTGACGAAGGTCGGCATCTACGCGATCATCCGCCTCGAGACGGTGATCTTCCCCGGGCCGCAGTTGAACACCGTGCTGCTCGTGGTGGCGGTGCTGACGATGGTGGTCGGGGTGCTCGGCGCGGTGTCCCAGACCGACGTGAAACGGCTGCTGTCCTTCACGCTCATCAGCCACATCGGCTTCATGGTGATGGGCGTCGGCCTCGGCACGGTCACGGGGACGGCGGCCGCGGTGTTCTACACGGTCCACCACATCGTCGTGCAGACCACGTTGTTCCTGGTGTCGGGCCTGATGGAACGCGTCGGCGGGACCACGTCGACCCGGTCGCTCGGCGGCCTGCTGAAGGCTGCTCCGCTGCTGGCGGCGCTGTACCTGGTCCCCGCGTTCAACCTGGGCGGCATCCCACCGTTCTCGGGCTTCATCGGCAAGCTCGGGCTGTTCCGCGCCGCCGCCGAGGACGGCTCCCCGATGGCGTACGTCACGATCGCCGCCGGTGTGGTCACGTCGCTCCTGACGCTCTACGCGCTGATGCGCGTGTGGGACGCCGCCTTCTGGCGGCCGAAGCCCGCGGCCGAGGCCGCGGCGCCGCACGCGACGACCGCCGAGCCGCACGCCCACCTGCGGTCGCCGGAACCCGCCCCCCTGACGGTCTCCGAGGAGACGGGTGAGGCCTTCCACCCGGGAGGCTCGGTGACGGTCACCGACGCACCCCACGTGAGCAGTGCCTCCCGTCCGACCACCGGGTCGACCGCCACGGTCGGCGAGGCGCCGACGACGGTCCGGTTGCCGCGCATGCTCGTCGGTGTGACGACGGTCGCGGTCCTCGGATCCGTCGCCCTGACCGTCGTCGCCGGCCCGCTCTACGGCTACGCGACCCGCGCAGCGGAGTCGCTCGAGTCACCGGACCGGTACGTGCAGGCAGTCCTCGGGGGTGACCGGTGAACACCGACACCCGACACGTCGCGAACGCCCGCCGCATCGCGGTGGCGTGGCGGTACGACGTCCCGCTCGTCGCAGGCCTGACCGTCCTGTGGGCCTTGCTCTGGGGCTCGTGGACTCCGCTGACGCTGCTGTGCGGCATCGTGGTCGCACTCCTGGTCACCCAGGCGCTGCCGCTCCCGCCCGTCCCGTTGTCGGCGCGGTTCTCGATCGTGCACGCGGTCCGGTTCCTGGTGGTGTGGTCCGGCCTCGTCGTCGTGGCGTCCTTCCGGGTCGCCTGGGTCGCGTTCCGGCCGCGGGGCGTCCGCCGCAGCTCGATCACGCTCGTCCAGCTGCACTCCACCGCCGAGATGACCTTCACGCTGGCGACGCTCGCGATCTCGCTGGTGCCCGGCTCGTACGTCGCCGACGTCGACCTCCGGCGCCGGCGCCTGCTGCTGCACGTGCTCGACACCGAGCGGGTCGGACAGGTCGAGGCGGCCCGACGCGAGGCCGTCGGCATCGAGGCGATGGTCATCCGCGCCCTGGGGTCGAAGCAGGACGTCGCCGAACTGTCCGAACCGCTGCCGGAGGTCACCCGATGAGCGCCGCCGTCGTCGTCATGGGGATCGGCATCGCCCTCGTCCTTGCGTTGCTCGGCGCCACCCTGGCACTCGCGGTGTTCCGGATCGTGCGCGGCCCGACGATCCTCGACCGGATGATCGGATCGGACATGGTCCTGACGACCGTGCTCGTCGTGATCGCCGCGTCGATGGTGGTCCGGCGCGACCTGACCGGGATCCCCGTGCTCGTGGTCATCGCCGCGACGAGCGTGTTCGCCACCATCGCGGTGGCCCGAGCGGTCACCCCGTCGTCGGACCCGTCGGACGAGGGGCTCACCGCCACCACCCCCGAGCACGCCGTCGAAGAAGAGGAGCAGTCGTGACCGAGATCATCCAGGCGTTCCTCGACGGTGCCGGCGTGCGGGCGTGGATCGCACTCGCCCTGCTGCTGGTCGGCTCGGTGCTGTCCCTCGGCGCGGGGGTCGGCATCGTCCGGTTCCCGGACCCGCTCGTCCGCCTGCACGCCATGGCGAAGCCGCAGGTGCTCGGGCTCGCGTTCGCCCTGGCCGCGATCGTGGTCGCAGTGGGGACCTGGACGGCGTTCTGGGTCGTCCTGCCCATCATGGTGTTCCAGCTGTTCCTGGTGCCCGTCTCGACGCACATGATCGCCCGCGCCGGGCTGCGGGCGGACGACTACCGGCACGAGGACCTGCTGGTCGACGACACCGAGTCCTGACGGTCAGGCGGCCGTACGGCGACGCAGCAGCAGGTTGACGACGGCCGCCAGCACGACGACCGCTGCCGAGGCCGCGGGGAGCACCATCGCGACGGACGTGCCGTGCTGCTCCGCCAGGTCGCCCGTGACCGCGGAGGCGATCGACTGCCCGACGATCACGGCGGACCCCAGGATCGTCATCGTGGTCGCGGAGCGGCCGACCGGTGAGCGGTCAGAACCGAGGCTGTACTGGGCGACCAGGGTCGGGCCGATCCCGACGCCCATGATCGCCAGGACGATGCCGACCGCCACGACGGAGTCCGCCTGCGAGAACGCGATCGCACCGCCGAGCAGGACGACCCCGAACACGAGCCAGCGCCACCCGAGGCCGAACGACCGTGGGAACGCGGCGGACCCGAGGGCGAGCCCGGCCGATCCGATGCCCATCAGGCCGTAGAGCAGGCCCGCCTGGGACGCCTCGCCGTGGGTCTCCATGAACGCCGTCAGCGACGTCAGGGTCGAGCCGAAGAACAGACCGATGCCGAGGATCCCGACGACCACGACGACGAGCCGCGGTCGCAGGAGCTGACGGGCCGGCGCCTGGGTGAGTTCCTCGTGCTGCCCGAGCACGAGCTTGCCGGTGGGGTGCAACGCGAACGCGGTCACGAACACGAAGGTCAGCGCCGACGCACCGGCGACGGCCACCCAGGGGGCGATCGCGCTGGCGAGGATGCCCACCAGGAACGGTCCGATGATGAAGACGGTCTCGTCGGCGGCCGACTCGTACGCCATCGTGCCGCTGAGGGTCTTCTCGCGGCGGGCCGGCTGCATGCGCTGCGCGATGATCGCGACGAGCCGGGTGCGGGACATCGGCGCGACCTGGGGCGCGGACGCCCCGATGCAGAACGCCATCGCGAGCACGGCCAGGTCGGGAGCGCTGCCGCTGACGACGAAGGGGAACGCACCGAGCAGCGCAGCGTTGACGAGGCCGACGGGGACGAGCACGGCACGCTGGCCGAACCGGTCGGCGGCGGCGCCGACGAGCGGCCCGAAGACCGCGGCACCGATGCCGACCGAGGCGGAGTTGACGCCGCCGAGGGCGACGGAGTCACGCGCGGCGACGACGAGGGTGAGGACCCCGACGACCATCATCGCGAAGGGCAGACGGGCGATGAACGCCACGGGGAAGTACCAGCGTCCGGCGAGGGAGACGAGCGAGGCGTCGCCGGCGGTCGTGGTGTCCGTGCGGTCCGCGGTGGGCGCGGACGGGGTGGGACTGGTGTGGAGCATGGGGGTGTGCCTTCTCGGCCCGGCCCGGTTCGGTGGGGGGCGGACCCATCGGGTGCCGCCGTTGTCCGCCGGGGAGCCGGCGGCCGGTAGATACACACTGCGTGTTTCAGAACTGCGCCCATCGTACCAATCGTTCCGGTCCGGGCCAGGGGTAATGCTTCGTCACCGGAGGGTCCCGCGTCCCGCCCGGCCCATATCGTGGCGCGCATGGAACAGCGACGCATGGGGCGCACGGGGGCGCCCGTCAGCTCGCTGACGCTCGGGACGCGTGCCGTCGCCGGCGTCGCGGCCCACGACCCGTCGGCCGGCGTCACCCTCGTGCTCGAGGCCCTCACCCGCGGCGTGACGTCGGTCGACGTCTCGGACGCCGACGGCGCGGGCCTCGCCGAGACCGCGGTGGGTACGGCGATCGCGGGTCGGCGCGAGGACGTGTTCCTGTCGGTGCGGTTCGGCGCACCGGTCGACCAGGACCCGGCGCACCGGGGCAACGGGCGGCGGTGGATGTTCCGTGCCGTGGAGCGGAGCCTGCAGCGGCTCGGCACCGACGTCATCGACCTGTACCAGCCGGCGCTGCCGGACCCGGCGACGTCGCTCGACGAGACGCTCGACGCCCTCGCCGACCTCGTGGCGCAGGGCAAGATCCGCGCCTTCGGCATCCCCGGGTTCCCCGCCGAGGAACTCGTCGAGGCGCAGTGGCTCCGGTCCGGGTCGAAGAGCGCCACCGCGACGCACGTGCCCTACTCGGTCCTCACCCGCACGGCGGAGCGCACGGTGTTCCCGATCGCCCGTCGCTTCGGCCTCGGGGTGCTGGCAGGAGCACCCCTCGCCGGCGGCTGGCTCGCGGGGACCTACCGTGCCGGCACCGTCCAACCCCGCTCACCGCACGTCGACGAGCACCCGGACGCGTACGACATCGGCGCACCGCGGAACCGTCGGAAGCTCGAGGTCGCCGACCGGCTCGGACGCCTGGCCGACGACTCCGGCTTCACCGTGTCGGAGCTCGCGGTGGCCTTCGCCCTGACCCACCCCGACGTGTCCTCCGTGGTGATCGGACCGCGCACCGTCTCGCACGTGGACGCCTACGTGCAGGCGTCCGAGATCGTCCTCGACGACGGGCTGCTCGACGCGATCGACGCCATCGTCGCGCCGGGCACCCACGTGCTCGAGCGCGACACCGGGTTCGCGCTGCCCGCGCTCAGCCGCGAGCGACTGCGCGGCCGCACGCCGGTGGGCGCGGGGCCGGACCGCCGGTAGCCCCAGCGGTCAGGAGACCTCGCCGGCGCGCGCTCCCGCCCACAGGTCGACGTCGGTGATGCCGACCGAGTGTTCGTCGATGGTGCGGAGCTCCTCGTCGGTGAACGACGTGTTCGCCAGCGCCGCGACGTTGTCCTCGAGCTGCGACACCTTCGACGCCCCGATCACGAGCGAGGTCACCCGGTCGTCACGGAGCGCCCACGCCAGGGCGAGCTGCGCCAGGGACTGCCCGCGGGCCGAGGCCACGTCGTCCAGCGCCCGGAGGTGCCCGACGACCTCGGGGGTGATGCTCGACGCGTCGAGCGACTTGCCGGCGGCGGCGCGCGAGTCCGACGGGACCCCGTCCAGGTACTTGCCGGTGAGCAGGCCCTGCGCCAGGGCGGTGAACCCGATCACGCCGAAGCCCAGCTCGCCGGCGGCGTCGAGCAGGCCCTCGGTCTCGATCCAGCGGTTGAGCATCGAGTAGGACGGCTGGTGGATGAGGAGCGGGGTGCCGAGGTCGCGCAGGATCGCGGCGGCCTGCCGGGTCCGGTCGGCATCGTACGACGAGATGCCGACGTAGAGCGCCTTCCCCTGCTGGACGGCGGTGTGCAGCGCCCCCATCGTCTCCTCGAGCGGGGTCGAGGCGTCGAGTCGGTGCGAGTAGAAGACGTCGACGTAGTCCAGGCCCGTGCGCTGCAGGGACTGGTCGAGCGAGGCGAGCACGTACTTGCGCGAGCCGCCGCCCTGGCCGTACGGCCCCGGCCACATGTCCCACCCGGCCTTGGTCGACACGACCATCTCGTCGCGGTAGGGGCGGAAGTCCTCACGCATCAGGCGCCCGAAGTTCACCTCGGCGGCACCGTACGGCGGACCGTAGTTGTTCGCGAGGTCGTGGTGCGTGATGCCGAGGTCGAAGGCCCGACGGCTGATCGCGCGCTGCGTCTCGAACGGCACGTCGTCGCCGAAGTTGTGCCAGTACCCCAGGGAGAGCAGCGGCAGGTCGAGGCCGGAGCGGCCGGTGCGGCGGTACGTCATGGAGTCGTAGCGGTCGTCGCTGGCGATGTAGGTCATGGTCCGAGCCTGCCACCAGCGCCGTCGGACGGGCGCAGCGAGCGTGATCGGGTGCATGATCGTCCCACCGGCGTGATCACGCCGGAGTTCTCCGCGACGGACGAAGCGACCGTCGCCGACCTGATCCGCCGGGCGGTCTCCTGACCCTCGACCGGTAGCGTGGAGCGCATGACCGCGCTCCGTTCGGCCGCCCGATGACCGCTGTGGGTGCACCCGCCGTCTTCGCGCTGGTCTTCCTGCTGCTGTACGTCGTGAGCAGGCGGCGGGACCCGCGGATGCTCCGCAACGGGGTGTTCCTGACGGCCGCCGCGTTCTTCGCGCTCGCCACGGCCGTGGCCGCCCTGACGCTCGTGGTGCCCGGGTTCAGCCTGGTCGTCGGCACCGTGCTGCTGCTCGTGCCGCTCGCGGTGGTCGTGCTCGGCGTGGCCCTCATCGCGAACGGGTTCCGGATGCTCCGCTCCGAGGGGCGCAGCCTCGGCAACACGCTCTCCCTGCTCGCCGGGGTGCTCGTCTTCGTGCTGCCCGCGGTGGCGATCGCACTGTTCGTGTCGGCGAGCGGCGCGGGGTTCACGCTCTGGGACGGCACCCGGATCGCGGTCGCCGTGCTGATGGTGTTCGTCTGCGGGTACTTCGCCGTGTCGCTCGTCGCGTTCGCCGTGTACTCCGTCGTGTACGGCCGGATGCGTCACGGGGCCGTGCCGGACGCCATCGTCGTCCTCGGCTCCGGCCTGATCCGCGGCGAGGTGCCGCCACTGCTCCGCAGCCGCCTCGACCGCGCACTCGTCGTGTACCGCGCCGAGCGGGCCGCCGGGCGTCGGCCGCTGCTCATCCCCTCCGGAGGGCAGGGGGACGACGAACCCCGCGCCGAGGGCACGGCGATGGCGGAGTACCTGCTGGCGAACGGCGCGGAGCCCGACGACGTCCTGCCCGAGACCGAGTCCCGCAACACCCGCGAGAACCTGCGGTTCTCGCGGGCCGTGCAGGCCGGGGCCGGGCGGGACGGTCAGGTCGTCGTGGTCACGAACGACTACCACGTGCTCCGCGCCGCCACCCTGGCCCGCCGGCTCGACCTGCCGGCGCAGGTCGTCGGTGCACGCACGGCGCCGTACTACGTGCCGAGCGCGTTCCTGCGCGAGTTCGTCGCGGTGGTCGTCGAACACCGCTGGCTCAACGTGGTCGCGTGCACGCCGTTCGTCCTGTTCACCGCGTTCCTGCTCTGGGAGTCGTTCCAGCAGCGGTAGACCCGGCCGACGGACGGACGGGAGGCCCGTGGCGGGCCCGCCCCGCGCCTCCCGTCCGCCCGCCGTAGGATCTCGACCATGGTCGAGATCCAGCCGCCGCGTCCGACCGACCTGCTGCCGATCGGCGAGATCGTCCGTCGCACCGGGGTCGCCGCGTCGGCCCTGCACTTCTACGAGCGCAAGGGCCTGATCCGACCCGAGCGCACCGACGGTGGCACCCGGATGTACCCGCGCCACGTCGAACGCCGGATCGCGATCATCCAGGTGGCCAAGCGGCTCGGCATCCCGCTCAGCGAGGTCGCCGAGCAGTTCGGCACACTGCCGGCCGACCGGATGCCGTCCCTGCGCGACTGGAACCGACTGAACGAACGGTGGCGTGCGCGACTGCGGGCCCGCCAACTCGAACTCGAGCGGCTGCAGCAGGAGATGACGCAGTGCATCGGGTGCGGCTGCGTCTCACTCGGTGCGTGCTCGGTCGTGAACCCGGGCGACACGCTCGGCGACGAGGGGCACGGCGCTCGTCGGCTGCTCCCGATCGAGGACGACGCGCCGGAGGACTAGACCCCGCGGAGTCCGTGGTCGATGCGGTCGAGCAGCGCGACCGCATCGGACACCCCGTCGTCGTCGCCGAGCGCGTCCCGGAGCTTGCCGGCCCAGTGCGCGCGGAGGCGTCCGATGCTCTCGCGCGCCAGGTCCGTCGAGTGCAGCTGCACGGTCCGCGCATCGTCCGGGTCGTGCCGGCGTTCGACCATCCCCTTCGACACGAGGGACCGCAGCGCGACGCTGAGGTTGCTGCGCTGGAGTGCGGTCGCCTCCGCCGTCGCGCTCGGCGAGGTGCCGGGGTTGCGGTCGACCCAGCGCATCACGAGCGCCTCGGTCCCGGTGAGCGGCACGATGTCGAGCGCCCCGGCACCGTGCGGGTCGATCTCCCGCGAGATCCGGAGCACGACGTCGGCGAGGTCGGCGAGGACGCGGTCGGACACGGCGGAGTGCATGTCCGTACTGTACCGAGGATCGGCACTGAGTTATGCTTTCATAACAATGACCACGGACACCGGAACCATCCGCGCGCACGTCGCGACACCCACGACCAGGCAGCAGGGCATCACGACCCCGCTGCTGCTGGTGCTCGGCCTGCTCAGCGCCGTCGCCCCCTTCGCCACCGACCTGTACCTGCCGGCGTTCCCGCAGATGACCACCGAACTCGGTGCGAGCGCCACCACCGTGCAACTCACACTGACCGCGTTCCTGGTCGGCGTGACGGCCGGCCAGCTCGTCTTCGGGCCACTGTCCGACCGGTTCGGCCGCGTGCCGCCGCTCATCGCCGGCGCGGCACTGTGCGTCCTGGCGAGCGTCGCCGCCGTCGTCGCCCCGAACACCGGCGTGCTCATCGCCGCACGACTCCTGCAGGGACTCGGTGGCGCCGCCGGCATGGTGATCAGCCGTGCGGTCATCTCCGACCTGGCGACCGGCAAGCCCGCCGCCCGCGCGTTCTCGCTCATGATGATCGTCGGCGGGGTCGCCCCCGTCGTCGCACCGCTGCTCGGCGGCCTGCTCACCGGCCCGATCGGCTGGCGCGGACTGCTGTCGATCGTGCTCGGCCTGTCGGTGGTCATGCTCGTCGCGGTGCTCGCCGTCATCCGTGAGACCCACCTCAAGGCCCACCGCGACGTGCTGCGCGAGGAACGCAAGGGCTCCGGTTCGCCGCTCCGCGCGCTCCGCTCCCGCACGTTCCTCGGCTACATCGCCGTGTTCGGCTTCGCGTTCGCCGTGATGATGGCCTACATCTCGGCCTCCCCGTTCCTGTACCAGGACATGATCGGGCTCGGCACCGTCGGCTACGGCCTGGCGTTCGGGCTGAACGCGCTGGCCCTGATGGGGGTGAGCATCGTGTCCGCCAAGCTCACCGAGACCCGTTCGGTCACCGGTGTGCTGTCGCTCGGCATCGCCCTGGTGTTCGCGTCGACGGTCGTGTTCGCACTGCTCGTCGTCTTCTCGGCGCCGGTGTTCTGGCTCGCCGTCCCGCTGTTCACCGCGGTCGGCTCGCTCGGCCTGGTGCTCGGCAACGCGACGGCGCTCGCGCTCGGTGCGGTCCCCGCTGCTGCCGGCAGCGCGTCGGCCGTGCTCGGTGCGCTGCAGTTCGGGCTCGCCGCGTTGGTGTCGCCGCTCGTCAGCATCGGTGGCTCGGCGACGGCTGCGCCGCTGGCGGTCGTGATGCTCGCGTCCGCCGTGGTCGCCGTCGTGGCGCTGCTCGTCGCCCGGGGGCGCACCCGCCTCGCCTGACCCGGTCGGGCCCGACCCGGAACGACATCATCGACGTCGCACGACGACGAGGACGTCGTTCCGAGTCGGTCACCGCCCCCGCAGGAACGGGATCCGTGGCATCAGCCAGTCGACCCACACCACCCGCACGCCCGGGGCGACCGCGAGCGCCCACAGGATCGAGGCCGCCGCGTCGGTCGGGTAGTGCACCGCGTCGATCGACACCGAGAAGAACACCACGACGATCGCGACGACCCCGAGCGTCAGCGCGAGCCGGTGCCACCGCGTCTCGCGCAGCAGCCAGATCAGCGCGATCACGAACGCCGTGATGTAGACGGTGTGCCCGCTCGGGTAGCCGGGGTCGGGTTGCACCGGGAACGGGTGCGGCAGCACGGCGACGTCGGGCCGAGCGCGGTGGACGATCTCCTTGACGACCGCGGAGGGGACCCAGGTGACGGCGATCGTGCCGCCGAAGGCCAGGGCGGGGCGGAGGCTCCGGGTGCGCCACCAGATCACGGCCACGACGACGACGGTGATCCCGATCGCCGGAGCGGGACTGATGACGTGGTAGACCGCGGTGGTGAACGCCCCGACCGCGCCCGTGTGCAGGGCGTTCATGGCCTTCGAGAGCCCGAGGTCGACCGTGCCCAGGGCGAACCCGACGAGCGTGATGACGACCACCGCGATGACCGCGATCGCGACCGACACGAGCGGGTAGGGCGACGGCTCGAGGATGCCGTCCGCGTCGGGCCCCGGTCGGCGGGGGCGGAGCAGCGGCGCTTCGGTCATCCGACCATCGTCCCAGCCCCGACCCCGACAGCGGGCCCGGCGAGCCTCTGAAAGCACTCAGCGCAGCCGTCCGCGAGTAGACAGGAGGCATGCCAACCGTTGCCGAGAATATCGTCGCCACCCTCCGCAAGAACGACGTCGCGCGCGTCTACGGCCTGCCGGGGGACTCCCTCAACGGCTTCACCGACGCCCTGCGCAAGGACGGCACGATCCGGTGGGAGCACGTCCGCCACGAGGAAGCCGCCGCCTTCGCGGCGAGCGCCGAGGCCGAGCTGACCGGTGAGCTCGCGGTCTGCGCCGGCAGCTGCGGCCCGGGCAACCTGCACCTCATCAACGGCCTGTTCGACGCGAACCGGTCGCGGGTCCCGGTGCTCGCGATCGCCGCGCACATCCCCACCGCCGAGATCGGCTCCGGCTACTTCCAGGAGACCCACCCGCAGGAGCTGTTCCGCGAGTGCTCGGTCTACGTCGAGTACGTCGCCGACCCGGCCCAGATGCCCCGCCTGCTCGAGATCGCGATGCGCGAAGCCGTCGAGAAGCGCGGAGTCGCCGTGCTCGTGATCCCCGGCGACGTCCTGCTCGCCGAGGCCAAGGACGACCGCACCACGCGCATCGAGCGCACGACGCCGCGGATCGTGCCGAGCGAAGCCGAGCTGCAGCGCACCGCCGAGCTGCTGAACGGTGCCGACAAGGTCACCATCCTGGCGGGTGCGGGCGTCGCCGGAGCGCACGACGAGGTCGTCGCGCTCGCCGAGCGCCTGCAGGCCCCGATCGTGCACGCCCTGCGCGGCAAGGAGCACATCGAGTGGGACAACCCCTACGACGTCGGCATGACGGGTCTGCTCGGCTTCGCGTCCGGGTACCGCGCGATGGAGGACGCCGACGTCGTGCTCATGCTCGGCACCGACTTCCCGTACCAGCAGTTCTTCCCGGCCAAGGCGAAGCACGTGCAGGTCGACATCCGTGGGTCGCAGCTCGGCCGGCGGCACCCGGTCGACATCGGCCTGGTCGGCACCGTGAAGGACACCGCGCTCGCCCTCATCCCGCTGCTGACCGGTTCGCACCCGACGACGCACCTCGACACCGCCCTGAAGCACTACCGGAAGACCCGCGAGAAGCTCGACGACCTGGCCGTCCCCGCCGGCCGGAAGAAGCCGCTGCACCCGCAGTACGTCGCTCGTGTGCTCGACCGGATCGCCGCCGACGACGCCGTGTTCATCCCGGACGTCGGCTCCCCCGTCGTGTGGGCCTCGCGCTACCTGACGATGAACGGCAAGCGTCGCCTGATCGGGTCGTTCGTGCACGGCACGATGGCGAACGCGGTGCCGCAGGCGATCGGTGCGCAGACGGCGTTCCCGGACCGCCAGGTGATCGCGCTCGCGGGTGACGGCGGCCTGACGATGCTGCTCGGCGAGCTCATCACGATCGTGCAGAACAAGCTGCCCGTGAAGATCGTCGTGTTCGACAACTCGTCGCTGAACTTCGTCGAGCTCGAGATGAAGGCGGCCGGGTTCGTGAACTACGGCACCGAGCTGCAGAACCCGGACTTCGCCGCCGTCGCCGAGGCGATCGGCATCAAGGGCTTCAAGGTCGACGTCTCCGACGACTTCGAGGACGCCATGGCCGCCGCACTCGCGCACGACGGGCCCGCGCTCGTCTCGGTGCGCGCGAACCGGCAGGAGCTGTCGATGCCGCCGGCGGTCACGCTCGAGCAGGCGAAGGGCTTCACGCTCTACGCCATCCGCACGGTGCTGTCCGGTCGCGGCGACGAGCTGCTGGACCTCGCGTCGACCAACGCGCGCCAGCTGCTGTAGACGCGACCGCACGGCGGACGGGAGGCGCGGTGCCAGCTGGCACCGCGCCTCCCGTCCGTCGCGGCGTCACCACCCGAGCGGCTGGCCGTCCTCCAGGAACACGCCGGTCGGGCCCTCCGGGCCCGCGCTCGCGGCCGCCGCGATCGTCGCGGCGCTGACCTCGACGGGGCGACCGTGCGGGTTCGGCATGCCACCGAACTCGGTGGCCGTGTAACCGGGCTCGATCGCGACGAAGTGCACCTCGGGCACGACGCGCGCGTACTGCACCGTCAGCATCGAGACGGCGGCCTTGGACGCGCCGTAGACCACGGCCGGCACGGTGAACGCCGGCTTCGACGGGTCGTGGGTGGCGGTGAAGGAGCCGAGCGCACTCGACAGGTTCACCACGATCGGGTTCGCGGAGCGACGCAGGAGCGGCAGGGCAGCCTCGGTCGCGCGGATCGTGCCGACGGCGTTCGTGTCGAAGACGGCGAGCGCCTCGGGCCCGCTCTGCCCCCAGACGGCGATGCCGGCGTTGTTGACCAGCACGTCGAGTCCGCCGTTCTCGGCGACGTGCGCGAAGGCGGCGGCGACCGAGTCGTCGTTGCGGACGTCGAGCTGGACGGAGCGGGCGCCGATCTCGGCGGCGACCGCGGCGCCCTGGTCGGCGTCGCGGGCGCCGATCCAGACGGTGTGGCCCGCCTCGACGAGCTGGCGGGCGGTTTCCGTGCCGAGGCCGCGGGTGGCCCCGGTGATGAGTGTCGTTGTCATGGGCCCAGCGTCGTGCTCGGTGGCGACCGCAGGGAGTCGCCCGGTTGTCGTAGGACCGGCAGGGCCAGGACCCGGTCGCCCGTCGCGCGCAGACTGGGGGCATGGCGGACACGGACTTCGGGCACACCCTGCGGCGGCTGCGCGACCACGTCTCCCCCGAGGCTGCCGGCGTGAGCGTCGGGCCGCGGCGTCGGGCGGCCGGGCTGCGCCGGGAGGAACTCGCGGGGCTCTCCGGGATCTCCGCTGACTACCTGACCCGCCTGGAGCAGGGACGCGCGACGTCGCCGTCCGCACAGGTGGTCGAGGCGCTCGTGCGGGCGTTGCGGGTCGCCGATGCCGACCGCGAGCTGCTCTACCGGCTGGCCGGGCACGCGGTCCCCGGCGCGGACGTGGTGCCGTCGCGGATCCCGCCGAGCGTGCAGCGACTGCTCGACCGGCTGGCGGACACCCCGGTCGCGGTCCTCGACGCCGCGGGGAACCTGCTCGTCGCCAACGCCCCGTACGACGCGCTGATGGGGCCGATCGGCGCACTGCGCGGGAACAAACGCAACACCGCGTGGCGGCACCTGGTCGGGTCCGGCAGCCGGGCCGTGCACACGCCGCAGGAGCAGGCCGCGTTCGAGGCGAACCTGGTCGCGGGACTCCGGATGACCGCAGCCCGGTACCCCCTCGACCGGCAGCTGCAGCAGCTCGTGCGGGACCTCCGGGCCGCGAGCCCGCGGTTCGTCGAGCTGTGGGACTCCGGCGCGACGACCGTGGGCGAGACGGCCCGCCGCAAGGTGATCGACCACCCGGACGTCGGGCTGATCACGCTCGACTGCGACACCCTGGTCGTCGGGCCGGAGGACCTGCGGATCCTGGCCTACACGGCGGTGCCGGGGTCAGTGGACGCGGAACGGTTGGCGCTGGCGATCGTGCTCGGGACGCAGTCGTTGGTGGAGTAGCCGAACGGAGTTGCGCGCGGCTACGCCGCGTCCTCGACGTCGAACACCACGACCCGGGCACTCGCACCGCCGATGAACTCGGCCACCGGCCGGTGCTCCGGGTGCGGAAGGTACCCGGCGAGCGCTGCCCGATCGCGGAACCGGACGACGAGCATCCAGTGGAACCCGCCCTCCAGCCCCTCGGTGCTCACGCTCGTCCCCGACTGCACGGACTCGACACCGTCGATCCGCGGCAGGTGTTCGCGGGACAAGGCGTCGGCCTCGGACGACCGGTCCGCTCCGCCCCACTCGACCAACACGGTGTGCGTCACTGCGGACACGTGGTCTCCTCGTCTGTCGCGACGCCGGTCAGAACGCGGGCGTTCCGCCGGCGATCGTGATCGTGGATCCGGACTGGTAGCTGGACTCCGGGCTCACGAGGTGCACGTACGCGGCACCGAGCTCGGCGGGCTGCCCGGGTCGACCGAACGGCGAGGTCTCGCCGAAGTGCGACACGGTCTCGGCGTCGTCGGAGCCCGGCTGCAGCGGCGTCCACACGGGTCCCGGCGCGACGGAGTTCACGCGGATGCCCTTCGGCGCGAGCTGCTGTGCGACGGCCTCGGTGAAGAGCTTGATCGCACCCTTCGACACCGCGTAGTCGATCTTGTCGGCCGACGGCGTCGACGCCTGGATCGAACCCGTCGTCACGATGGTGGAACCCGGCTCGAGGTGCGGCACCGCAGCCTTGGTCAGCCAGAACAGCGAGTAGATGTTGGTCTTGAAGGTCGAGTCGAACATCGACGTGTCGAGGGTCAGGATGTCCTCGTTGCTGTCCATGCGGCCGGCGACCATGACCAGGGTGTCGAGACCGCCGAGCTCGTCGACGCCCTTCTGCACCAGGTCCTTGCAGTACTGCTCGTCGGAGATGTCACCGGGGAACAGGACCGCGCGACGGCCCTCGGACTCGAGCAGGTCGCGGACTTGTTCGGCGTCCTCCTGCTCGTCCGGCAGGTAGGACAGCACCAGGTCGGCGCCTTCACGCGACAGCGCGATGGCGGCCGCTCGACCGATGCCGGAGTCGGCGCCGGTGATGATGCCGCGGTAGCCGGTCAGCCGCTCACGGCCGACGTAGCTCTCCTCGCCGTGGTCCGGCTTCGGGTCCATCTTCCAGGCGGCACCCGGCAGCGACTGCTCCTGCTTCGGGTACGGCGGGGCCGGGTAGAGGGTGTTCGGGTCGCGCTTGTCGTACTGGCTCATGCGTTCCACTGTCGTCGTCGCGCGTGGACGCGCGTTCAGCGTCGCGCGCCGGGTCGGTCTGCTGCGACCCTGAGTCGCCACTGGTCCCCATTTCGTCCGACTGTCCGGGCGCTCCGACAGGTCTACGGTCTGTTCCGTGTGGCAACGACGCCGCACGATGACGAATCGAGCATCATGCAACGACGGATGAAGCAGCTCGTCGCGATCGCCTTGAGCGCCGGTGTCGTGGGGGCCCTCGTCCCCGCGGTCTCCGCTCAGGCGGTCACGACGAGCGACACCCCGGACTTCGGGAGCAACGTCAAGATCTACGATCCCTCGGTGCCCGCGTCGACCATCCAGGCCGACGTCGACGCCGCCTTCACCAGTCAGCTCCGCAGCACGAGCGCGCAGTTCGGCACGCAGCGGTACGCCTTCCTGTTCAAGCCCGGCAGCTACGGCCGCGTCTGGGCGAACCTGGGCTTCTACACATCGGTCGCCGGGTTGGGGAAGAACCCCGACGACGTGACGATCAACGGTGCCGTGAACGTCGATTCCGGATGGAACGCCGGGGACGAGAAGAACGCGACGCAGAACTTCTGGCGGTCGGTCGAGAACGTGGCGATCGTCCCCGAAGGCGGCACCGACCGGTGGGCGGTGTCCCAGGCCGCGCCGATGCGTCGGGTGCACATCAAGGGGAACCTGACGATGGGGCCGTCCAACCAGGACGGCGGCCAGGGGTACTCGTCGGGCGGCTACATCGCCGACACCAAGGTCGACGGCACGGTGACCTCCGGGTCGCAGCAGCAGTGGTACACCCGGAACTCCACGATCGGCTCGTGGCAGGGCGGCAACTGGAACATGACGTTCTCAGGGGTGAACGGCGCCCCGGCGAACGACTTCTCGAAGAGCTACACCACGCTCGCCACGACTCCGACGACGCGGGAGAAGCCGTACCTGTACGTCGACTCGTCGAACAAGTACCACGTGTTCGTCCCGTCGCTGCGGCAGAACTCGAGCGGTGTCACGTGGCCGAACACCGGCGGCACCGACATCCCGATGCGGAACTTCTACGTCGCCCACCCGGGCGACTCGGCGGCGACCATCAACAGCGCGCTGGCCCAGGGGCTGAACCTGTTCTTCACACCGGGCACCTACCAGCTCGACGCGGCGATCAACGTCACCCGCGCGGACACCGTCGTGACGGGCATCGGCTTCCCGACGCTCGTGCCGACGAAGGGCAACGCCGTCCTGACCTCGACCGACGTCGCGGGGGTGAACGTCTCGAACCTCGTGGTCGATGCGGGCACGCAGAACAGCGCGCAGTTGGTCCGCCTCGGCGCGTCCGGGTCGCACGTCGACCACGCCGGCGACCCGCAGAGCATCCAGGACGTCTTCTTCCGCGTCGGATCGAGCGTGCAGGGCAAGGCCTCGACCACGCTGCAGGTGAACGCCGACGACACGCTCGTCGACCACATCTGGGCCTGGCGCGCGGACCACGGCGGTGCGACGACCGGGTGGACCGTGAACACCGGGGCGACCGGCGTCGAGGTGAACGGCAACGACGTCCTCGCCACCGGGCTGTTCGTCGAGCACTACCAGAAGTACGAAGTGCAGTGGAACGGCAACAACGGCAAGACGATCTTCTTCCAGAACGAGATGCCCTACGACGTGCCGGACAACGCCTCGTGGCAGAGCCCGACCGGCGCCGGCTACGCCGCCTACAAGGTGGCAGCGAACGTGACGAGCCACGAGATCTGGGGCGGCGGCGTCTACTGCTTCTTCAACACGAACCCCGCGGTGCACGCAGACCGGGCGTTCGAGGTCCCGCAGACCGCTGGCGTCCGCGCGCACGGCCTGGTCACGGTCTCGCTCGGCGACACCGGCACCATCTCGAGCGTCATCAACGGCGTCGGTGGTGCGGTGCCGACACCGGCGGGCAACACCGCCCCGAACCGCGTCGCCTCGTACAACTGATCCCGGGAGGATCGATGATGCACACCACTCGGAAGCGGCGACTGGTCGCTCTCACGGTCGCCGGAGCGGCGGCCCTCGCACTCGGTGCGGGCCCCGTCCTGCAGGGAGCGGACCCCGCGAACGCCGCGAGCGGCGACGTGGTCTGGTCGCAGGACTTCGACGGAGCCGCGGGCAGCGCGCCGGATCGATCGGCGTGGACGAACGAGACCGGCGGCGGCGGCTGGGGCAACAACGAGCTCGAGGACTACACCGACTCGCGCGACAACTCGGCGCTCGACGGGCAGGGCAACCTGGTCATCACGGCGAAGCGCGAGGCCGACGGTTCGTACACCAGCGCCCGACTCACGACGCAGGGCAAGTACACGCCCCGGTACGGCCGCGTCGAGGCGCGGATCCAGATCCCCCGCGGCCAGGGCATCTGGCCGGCGTTCTGGATGCTCGGTTCCGACCTGCCCCAGGTCGGTTGGCCGAACTCCGGCGAGGTCGACGTGATGGAGAACGTCGGGTACGAGCCGGCGACGGTGCACGGCACGGTCCACGGGCCCGGGTACTCCGGCGGCCAGGGCATCACGTCGAGCTACCAGCACCCCCAGGGGTGGTCGTTCGCGGACACGTTCCACACGTTCGCGGTCGACTGGAAGCCGGGATCGATCACCTGGTCGGTCGACGGTGTCGCGTACAAGACGATCACGCCGGCCGACACGGGTGGCAATCCGTGGGTCTTCGACAAGCCGTTCTTCATCGTGCTGAACCTGGCCGTCGGCGGTAGCTGGCCGGGCTACCCGGACGGTACGACGGAGTTCCCGCAGCAGATGAAGATCGACTACGTCCGTGTGATCGACAACTCCTGACCCAGCGCGGGTGGGCGACCAGCCGCTCTGGAGACGGCTGATGACGGACGGGAGGCCCGTGGCGACGTCGCCACGGGCCTCCCGTCCGCCTGTCGGTTCAGACGCCGGCCGTGGTCTTGATCCAGGACGAGGCCTGCGACAGCAGGGCGTAGTTCGAGCCGGCCTTGGTGTTCGCGCCGGGGTCGGCGCTGTCACCGGTGGAGCAGACGGCAACGACCTTGCCGTTCACGAGCAGCGGGCCGCCGGAGTCGCCGTGGTTCGAGGCGCCGGTCACACCCGTGAGGTGCTGCGCACGACCGCTGTAGGCGTCGGTGCTCGCGCCGGTGAGCGAGACGGTGGCCTGGTAGAGCCCGTCGGACTGGGTCGCGTTCGCGCGCAGGCCGTAGCCCTGGATGGTGCCGGTCCCGCTCGACTTGGCTGTCGCGGTGAGGTCGAGGGGCGCGTAGGTGGACAGCGAGTAGGCGGTCCGCAGGTGGACGAGGGCGATGTCGCCGGCCGGCGAGGCGCTGACGCGGTCGACGGCGACGGCGGTGCCCCGGTTGGTCGTGGAGTTCGAGTGGTAGACGTTCATCGCGCCGATGCCGTCGATGCAGTGACGGGCGGTGAGGATCCACGAGGCGTTGATCTGCTCGCCGGTGCAGTTGCTGACGTAGCCCGACGGGATGGAGCCGCCCGAGGCCTCGAGCTGGACCGCCCACGAAGTGGTGGGGGCCTTCTCGCCGCCGACGACCTTCGTGCTGGCCGGCAGTGCCGAGGCGGGTGACGCGGCGAACACACCCGCGGTGATGACGGCCGCGGCGGCGAACGCGGCTGCGATGGACTTCTTCATGACGACTCCTCTGTCGGGGGAAGCACCTGACCCGTTGCGTTGTGCAACTGGTCAGCATCCTGACCCTCGTTCGGGGGCCGCGCCAGTCCGCACTTCGGCGGACGGGCCGTCGTCAGCGCTGTCACACTCGGGTCATGGGGACGCACGAGGGCCCCGCGACCGGAGTCGCGGGGCCCTCGCTCGGTGCACTGGTGTTACTTGATGACGATCGACTGCACCGGGCTGGTGCTCGTCGCCAGGGTGTCGGTGCCGGCGAAGACGGCGTGCAGCTTGTGCGCGCCCTTCTTCAGCGAGAGCGCCGAGGTGACCTTGCCGTTCTTGACGGTGACGGTCGCCAGGCGCTTCGTGCCCTGGTAGATCCGCGCCGTGCCGTTGACGGTGAAGCCGGTGGCCTTCACCTGCACGGTCGCCTTGCCGCCGCTGTACTTGAGCGCCGTGCGGGACGGGGCCTTCGTGACGGTGACGGTGGTGGCCTTCGCGGTCGCCGAGTCGGTGCCCGAGAAGGTCGAGTCCGCGTTGACGAACTCGGCGGTGAGCGCGTGCGTGCCGATGGCCAGGGCGCTGGGGAGCGTCATGGTGGCGGTGCTGTTCTTCACGGGGACGGTGCCGAGGACCTTCTTGCCGTCCGAGACCGTCAGCGTGCCCTGCTGCTTGCCGATGCCACCGGCGATGGTCGCGGTGACCGTGGCCGGCTTCGCCGCGTTGTAGGTCTGCGACGCGGCGGAGACGGCGAGCGTCGTGGTGGTCGCCGGCAGCGTGGCGTGCAGGTCGAACTGGTCGACCGTCGAACCGATCGCGGCCGGGTCGGCGGTGGCGGTCGGCTGGAGCGTCACGCCGCAGCTGTCGACGTTGCCGTGCTGGACCGCCGAGTTGAGCGTGGTGCAGTCACCGGCGCGGATGTCCTGCACGGAGAGCTTCTCGTCGGTGACCGACACCTTCACGAAGGTGCGGACGTGCTCCTGGTTCTCGACCGAGTTCGCCCAGTGGCGCTTGCCCGTCGGGTCGAGCGGGTCCGCGCCGTAGCCGCTCTGCGTGGCGTCCGGAGCGGTCAGGTCGTAGTACTTCGAGCCGGAGGCCGAGTTCGCCGTCATGTAGATGACGCCGCCGGGGCCGGAGAAGACCTCGGGAGCAGCGGGCTGCTCGTTGACGTTGGCCTTCTTGCCGTTCTTGATCGCGTAGCTGCGCGAGTAGGAGTGGTCGTGGCCCTGCAGGACGAGGTCGACGCCCATGTCGGAGAACGCACGCGTGAAGTCGAACCGGCGCTGCTGGTTGTCCTTGTCGTTCGCGTGGTCGGCCGGCGAGTAGATCGAGTGGTGGTAGACCAGCGTGGTCCACTTCGCGTCGTCGCCGTAGCGGTTGATGACGTCGCGCACGTAGTTCACGTGGGCAGCGTCCGAACCGGCCGCGTAGGCGTTCGAGTTGATGTCGATGAACAGGACGCCCTTGTACATGTACCAGTAGTCGCCACCCGAGTTCGCGGTGGTGTTGCCACCCGGGTAGAAGTCCGGCACCTTGAGCGAGTTCGGCACCTGGTTGTGCTGCTCGTACGCCTTGCCGCCGACGTCGTGGTTGCCGATGGTCGAAGCCCACGGGTAGCGCTTGAGGACGTCGCTGCTGTCGGCGAACGCACCCCACTCGTACTCGTTGTTGGCGTGCTCGATCTGGTCGCCACCGGAGACCAGGAGCTCGGCGTCCGGCTCGGTGGTCGTGGCGTACTTCAGCGTGTCCGCCCAGCCCGCGCCGTCGTCGTCGACGTAGCCCGACGAACCGATCTGCGGGTCACCGAAGAACAGGAAGTCGAAGTCGCCGGAGAAGCTCTTCGTGGTGAACGTGTAGGACGCCGACCATGCCGACCCGTCCGCCGCACCGACGTGGTAGGTGTACGAGGTGTTCGGCTCGAGGTCCGAGATCGTGGCGTGGGCGTTGATGTAGCCCGACTCGGCGGCGATGCCGTCGATGTTCTTCGTGTTCGAGTCCGTCGTGCTCGTGTCGACTGCGGTGTTCGCGGCCTTCGACGCGGCGATCGTCGACTTGGCGTCGGTGAAGACCCCGTCGGTCATCGACGCGGTCTTCTGGATCTCGAGCGACTGGGCGACGTTCGTCGGGAAGTACCACGAGGCGATGCGCTGGCTCTCGGTGGCGCCGACGCCCAGCAGGATGTGGATCGGGCCGCCGGTGGAGATGTTGGTGGTGGGGGTGTTCGTCGCCGCGGTGGCGGCGTTCGTGCCGACCATCGAGGCGCCGGCGATGAGCGCGGCCCCGAGGACGGCTCCGCACACGCGGAGGGTGGTGGTTCTGCGCCGTGTGGTGGCGCCGGACAGGAGACTCATGGTGGTCCGTTTCTCAGACGTGGGATGGTGCAGCACTGAAGACTCTGCATGCACTGCGAAACGTCTTGGTAAACGCTGAGTGACAAGTCGTGGTCATCCTGCAGCGAGGCGCTCGACGAACCAGATCATCCCCATCACGAACACCCCGGCGGTCACGGCTCCGGTGACCCAGAGCGAGACTCGGTGGGCCTTCCGGCGCAGGAGGGACAGCGGCGGGAACACGATGACGATGATCGCGAGCTGCACCGCCTCGATGCCGACGTTGAAGATGAGGAGCGACACGAGCAGTTGCCACGAGAACGCCTCGTGGATGCCCAGCGCCCCGGCGAACCCGAGTCCGTGGATGAGCCCGAACGCGAAGACGACGGCCAGGCGCGTCCAGCCGGCTCGGTCGAGCGAGAAGTGCCCGTGCGTACCGACCACGAGTTCGTCCGCCCGCGACCGGCGCCGCCAGAGCCGCCACAGGTACCAGCCGGCCACTGCCGCGATGGACAGGGCGATGAGCGGCTCGACGACGATGGCGGGCGGGCTCACCACCCCGAGCGCGGCGAGGATGAACGTGATCGAGTGCGCGATCGTGAACGCCGACGCGGTGTAGACCACCTCGCGCAGACGTCGTGAACCGGCGATGAGCGCGACGAGGAACAGGATGTGGTCGATCCCGGTCAGCAGGTGCTCGGCGCCGAGGCGGAAGAACTCCCAGAAGCGCTGCCCCGCCGACTGCTCGGTCGAGAACGACGGCTGCGCGGCGTCGAGTGTCGCCGACCCCTGCTTCGCGTCGACGTCGTACGTGACGATCGTCTTGGTGTCCCGCACGAACGTCTCGCTGTCCGGGAACAGCGTCGAACGGACGACGTGTCCGGTCTGCGTCTCCGACGGCTCGGGGCAGGTGAAGTCGGCCGTCACGTGGGCGTACGGCACCTCGTCCTGCAGGTCGACCGTCACGGTCTTCCCGAGCACGGCCGTGCAGCGCTGCCCGCCGGCCCCCGTCACCGTGAACCGGTCGGACACGTACTTCCCGATGGTGTCGGTGTGCGCCTCCGCTGCCGACACCATGCCGGGGAAGTCGCCGTCGTCCCAGGCCGCCTGGCCCTGCGTGTGCAGGGGGTCGTCGTGCTCGCTGGTGGCGACCGACACCAGCATCAGGTCGTACTCGAGCCCGAGCTCCGCGTGCACGACCGTCGGTTCCGTCGACGTCACCTTCGCGTAGACGACCGAGCTGAAGCCGTGCGCCGATGCCGGCGAGGCCCCGGCCAGCACGCCGACGACGACCACCCCGAGCAGCAGGAGCACGGCGACGACCCGGGCGATCAGCGCGGCGGCGCGGGACGGACGGACGGGGCGGGGGCGCAGGAGCGCGACGGAGGTTCCGGAAGGCACGCGCAGACGATCCGGCCCTCGGACGACCGGCAGGTGAACAGGTGGTGACCAGCAGTGGGACAGGTGTCGGACAGCCGCCGGAGTCGGCCCGGTGGGGCGCACCGACGTGTTTCGATGATGCAGTGACCCGCCTCGCCGCCCGGACGACCGTCCTGCTGACCGCCGTCGCCCTCGTCGGCGCCGGCGCCGCCGTGCTGGCCGGGTGCTCGGCGACGCCCGGCGGGACCGACGCAGGAGCCGGAACGGACGCCGGTACCGGCACGACGGCGACGGCCCACGCCACGGCCGGTGCCCTCGGCGCGGGCTTCTCCGACCCGACGCGGCCGCCGGCACCCGAGGCCACCATCCACCCGGAGCCGGGTTCGTGGTCCGGGGTGCACGCCCCCGACGGTTACGACGTCGTGCTCCTGTCGGACGCCGGCGACGCGGAGGACGCTCCGACCCGGACCCTGCTCGACGCCGTCGCGTCGTGGGCGGCGGACGAGGACGTCACCGTCACGACGGTGTCGGCCACGGACGCCGACGACCGGATCGCCGCGGTCACCCGGGCGATCGACGAGCGGTCCGACCTGGTGATCAGCGTCGGCAACCACATGGTCGACCCGCTCGCCGCGGTGTCGCCGACCGCGCTGCACCAGCAGTTCCTGGTCGTCGGCGCCGAGATCGCCGAGCCGACGTCGAACGTGACCGCCGCGGACTGGACCGGCGGCGGCTTCCGCGGCGAGGGACTCGGGCCGTCGAGCCACTACGACCCGTCCACCTTCACCGAGGAGCGCGCCGACCGCGCGCTGCGTGCGGGCCTGGCGGCGGTGCTGCACGACCTGCGCGGCATCGTCGTCTGGGTGCGCTGACCCCGGCTGCCGCCGAGCCGGCCGCTACGCCGGCTCGGCCTCGAGCACCAGCGCGCGCACCTGCGACGCGGCGCCGAGCGCGACGGCGTCCGACCCGAGGGTCGACTGCGCCAGGCGGATCGTCGCGCCGCTCACCGGGGGCTCGGCCGCGATCGCCGCGGTGATGGCCGGTTCGAGCAGGTCCCACGACCGCGCGATGCCACCGCCGATCACGATCGTCGTGACGTCGAGGATGCCCGCGGTGAGCAGGGCGGCGCGCGCCAGTCCCCACCCCGCGGCCTGGAACACGGCCGCGGCGTCCGTGTCACCGGCACGTGCGGCGACCGCGACGTCGCGCGCCGACAGCCGCCGGCCGGATCGTTCGGCGTACCGGTCGGCGATGCCGCGGGCGCCCGCGATGGTCTCGAGGTGTCCGACCTGTCCGCAGGTGCACAGCGCGTCGCCGAAGCCCGGCACGTGGCCGATCTCACCGGCGGCGCCGCGCGGCCCCGCGAACAGCCGTCCGCCGAGCACGAACGCACCGCCGACCCCGGTGCCGAGGGTCATCCCGAGCACGTCGGACTCCCCCGCGACGGCGCCGGTGGCGATCTCGCCGAGCAGGAACGCGTTCACGTCGTTGTCGAGCGTCGCCGGCACGCCGAGGGCGTCGGTGACCGCGCGGGTCACGCCGTAACCGGCCCAGCCGGTGAACGAGTTGCCCGTCACCAGGACGGTGCCCGTGGCCGCGTCGACCACGCCGGCCGCGCCCACCCCGACACCCGCCAAGGAGGCCCGGTGCCGGACGAGCAGGCCCGTCACCGCTCCGACGGCGGCCGTCACGATCGCCGCCCCGCCCGCGTGGGCGGGCGTCGGCAGGTCGACGCGGTCGACGACCTCGAGGTCGGGGGTCGTCAGGACGACCTTGGTGTTCGTGCCGCCGACGTCGACGCCGGCGATCACCCGGGTCACGCGGTCACCGCCGCGAGCGACGCGAGGCGCTCGGTCCGCCGCTGCCGTTGCAGGACGGGGTCCGGCACGGGCACGGCGGCGAGCAGGCGCCTGGTGTAGTCGGTGGTGGGGTGCAGGAGCGTCGTGCCGGTGGTGCCCTGCTCCTCGACGACCCCCTGGCGCATCACGACGACGCGCTCGGCGAAGTGCTGCACCACGGCCAGGTCGTGCGAGACGAACAGGCACGCGAAGCCGAGGTCGTCCTGCAGCTCGCCGAGGACCTCGAGCACGGTCTCCTGCACGCTGACGTCGAGCGCCGAGGTCGGTTCGTCGGCGACGAGCAACCGCGGCTCGAGCACCAGGGCACGGGCCAGCGAGACCCGCTGGCGCTGCCCACCCGAGAGCTCACGCGGGGCCCGGGACGCCAGGGTCCGCGGCAGCCGGACGGCGTCGAGCACCTCGTCGATCCGGCGGCGACGGTCCGCCGACGACATGCCGCGGCGGTGCACGGCGAGCGGTTCGGCGATGCACTCCGCGACGGACATCCGGGCGTCGAGCGAGGCCACGGGGTCCTGCAGCACGACGCCGATGCCGGACCGGAGTGCCCGACGGTCACGGCCCTTGGCGCTGCGCAGGTCCTGCCCGAACAGCGACACCGTGCCGGACGTCGGCTTGACGAGCCCGAGCGCCACCCGGGCCGCGGTGGACTTGCCGGAGCCGGACTCGCCGACCAGGCCGACCGTCTCGCCCGCGTGCACGGCGATGTCGATCCCCTGCAACGCGTGGACGGCGCGCGCCCCGCGCCCGAAGGTCACCGAGACGTCCCGCAGGTCGACCACCGGGGCCGCACCGGGCCTCCCGGCCGCCGCGTCAGCGGAGCCCGCGCCGACCGGAGCGGCGGGACGGTCGCCCGCCACGTCGAGCCGCGGCACCGCGGCGAGCAGGCGCTTCGTGTACTCGTGCTCCGGACGGAGCAGGACGTCCTCGACCCCGCCGGTCTCGACGATCTCGCCCTGCAGCATGACCGCGACGCGGTCCGCGAAGTCCGCGACGACGCCCATGTTGTGCGTCACGAGCAGGACGCCCGTGCCGGTGTCGACGGCGAGCTTCCGGAGCAGTTCGAGGATCTCGGCCTGCACGGTCACGTCGAGCGCGGTCGTCGGCTCGTCCGCGATGAGCAGCTTCGGCGAGTTCGCGATCGCCATCGCGATCACCACGCGCTGCCGCTGCCCGCCGGACAGCTGGAAGGGGAACGACCGGGCCCGCTGCTCCGGCGACGGGATCCCGACGCGGCGGAGCAGGTCGACGGCCTCGGCCGCGGCCGCGGACGCGGAGACGTCGCGGTGGTTCCGGATCACCTCGGCGATCTGTGCGCCGACCCGGGTGAGCGGGTCGAGGGCGGTCGCGGGCTCCTGGAAGACCATCGACACCGTGGAGCCCCGCAGCGCACGGAGCGACGGTTCGGAGGCGCCCACCACCTGGTGTCCCGCGACCTCGGCGCTGCCCGTCGCCGTCGCGTTGCCGGAGAGCAGGCCCATCGCGGCGAGCGCCACGGTGGACTTGCCGGACCCGGACTCGCCGACCAGGGCGAGCGTCTCGCCGAGGGCGACCGTCAGGGACACGCCCCGCACGGCCGACACGGTGCCGGACTCGGTGCTGAACGAGACGCCGAGGTCGGACGTCCGCAGGATCGGTTCGGTGGTCATCAGCGGCCCCTCACGTCGAAGGCGTCCCGGAGCCCGTCGCCCACGGCGTTGAACGCGCAGACGATCAGGATCACGGCCAGACCCGGCGGCACGATGAGCCACCAGCGTCCGGAGTACGCGGCGGTGAGTCCCGCCGAGAGCATGCCGCCCCAGTCCGTCGCCGGCGGCTGCACGCCGAGCCCGAGGTACGAGACGTAGGCGACGAGCAGGATCGCGTCGGCGACCTGGAAGGTGGCGGCGACGACGATCGTGGACACCGAGTTCGGCAGCAGGTGCTTGCCGATGGCGCGGGCGTGCGAGCCGCCGATCGCGCGGAGCGTCAGCACGTAGTCGCGGTTCTTCAGCGTCAGGGTCTCGGCGCGGATCAGGCGGGAGGGCACCAGCCACGACACCAGCCCGAGGATCAGGATGAGCCCGGCGACGCCGGGGGTCGTGATGGCCGAGATGACGAGCAGGATGAACAGCGCCGGGATCGCGATGCCCGCGTCGACGACGCGCATCATCAGCGCGTCGACCCAGCCGCCGACGTACCCGGCGACGGAACCCCAGAGGGTTCCGACGACGGTGGCCAGGACCCCGGCCGCGATGCCGACCATGAGCGAGACCTTGCCGCCGTACATGAGCCGGCCGAGGACGTCGTGGCCGACGGCGTCGGTGCCGAGCCAGTGGGCGGCGCTCGGACCCTGGTTGGCCTGCTCGAGCAGGGTGTGGGTCTGGTCCGTCGGGTACAGGAGCGGGCCGACGAAGCAGAACAGGACGATGACGACGATCACGGCCAGGCCGATCACGGCGAGCGTGTTGCCGCGGAACCGGCGGGCGGCGAGCCGGAACCCGGTGGCCGCGACCGTGACGGGCGTGCCCGGGGCTTCGGGTGCCAGTTGTACGGCGCTCATGCTCGGCTCGCCTTCACTCGGGGATCGATCAATGACTGCGCGACGTCGGCGAGCAGGGTGCCGATGACGGTCGCGATGGAGATGACGAGGACGCAGCCGAGCAGCGTCGGGTAGTCCGACGACTGCGCCGCGTTCCAGAACAGGAGCCCCATGCCGGGGTAGTTGAAGAGCTGCTCCGTGACGAGGGCACCGCCGAACAGCACGGGCAGGTAGTAGCCGAGCATCGCGACGACGGGCGTCAGCGAGTTCCGGAACACGTGGCGGCGCAGGATCGTCATCGTCGACGCTCCCCCGGCGCGGGCGGTGCGGACGTAGTCCTCCTGCAGGTTCTCGAGGGTGGAGGCCCGCATGTACCGGCTGAACACGGCGATCATCGCGAGCGCTCCGGTGACGACGGGCAGGACGAGCCCGGCCGGGTCCTGGAACACCTCGGCGAGGGTGTTGCCGCTCGGTGCCTGCGACGGCAGCCACGGCAGCTGCTGGCTGAACACGATGATCAGGACGAGGCCGAGGAAGAAGGCCGGCGTCGAGTAGAAGACGAAGGCCAGCGCGGTGGCGGCGTAGTCGACCGCGCCGTTGCGGCGGGCTGCCTGGAGCATGCCGACCGGGATCGCGACGACGAGGCCGAGGACGGCGGAGATGCCGGTGAGGACGAGGGTCTTCGGCAGGCGCTCGGCGATGAGCTGCGACACCGGTTCGTTGAGCGTGTACGAGGTGCCGAGGTCACCCGTGAGCAGGCGGCCGAGGAACCGCAGGTACTGCACCGGCAGGGCCTGGTCGAGTCCCTGCGCCTGGTTGAACGCGGTGATCTGCGCGGGCGTGGCCGAGACGCCGAGGACACCGCGGGCGGGTCCGCCGGGCAGCGCGTGCAGCAGGCAGAACACCACGATCGTGACGATGAGGATCACCGCGAGCGCCTGCAGGACGCGCCTGGTGAGGTAGAGGACTGTGGTCATGCGGCTTCCGTCGTCTGGGTTGTTGCGTCGGAGCGGACGGGAGGCGCGGTGCGCGTCGGGCGCACACCGCGCCTCCCGTCCGTGGTCACGGTCTTACTTGGTCCACTTCCACTGGGCCGGGTGGAAGTTGGCGAGCGAGTCCTGGTCGAACCCGGACAGGCCCTTCTTGACGACCGAGATCTGGTAGTCGGGGCTCGGCAGCCAGATCACCGGCAGGTCCTTCGCGACCGCTGCGCTGTAGTCCTGCACGGCGGTGGCGTCGGTCGAGGTGGTGGTCGCGTCGATGAGGTCGTCGACCTGTTTGTTCGAGTAGCTGCCGAAGTTCGCCGAACCGCCGGTCGAGAAGAGTGACTCCCCGGTCGGGTAGGCCGGGAAGTACCAGCTGCCCGCGGTGCCGAAGAACGACAGGTCCCAGTCGCAGCTGGCCTCGTCGCTCGTGCACGTCGGGGTCTGCGACAGCACGCTCGACACCGGCGCGGTCTTGATGGTGAAGCCGATGCCGGTCTTCGCGAGCGAGGACTGGATCGCGCTCATCATGTTGTCGGTCACGGTCGAGCCGGACTGCGACAGCACGCCCATGGTGAACTTCGTGCCGTCCTTGACGCCCTCGCCGCACTGGCTGTCCGACGTGCCCGGGTCGGTGCAGACCATCGTGCCGCCCTGCTCCTCCCAGCCGTGGCTGGTCAGCAGGTCCTTGGCCTTCGACGTGCTGAACGGGTAGGGGTTGTCCTTCTGCACGTCGGAGACGTAGTCGGACTCCTGCGCCTGCGGGATCGGCCCGTAGGTCGAGGTGGCGGTGCCGTTGAAGACGACCTTCGAGAGGGACTTCTGGTCGATCGACATCTGCACGGCCTGGCGGGCGTACAGCTGCTTGAAGACCGCACCCATGTCCGGGTTGTTGAAGTTGTACGGCATGTACGTGATCGCCCAGCCGGTCCACGGCTCGACCTCGTAGCCCTTCGCCGTGAACGACGACTCCTGGTCCATGTCCGTGGCGTTGATGTAGCCGTAGTCGACCTCGCCGGAGCGGACCGCGTTCACCTCGGAATCGGCCGTCGTGAACGGCAGCAGGTTGACGGTCGTGATCGAGGGCTTCTCACCACCGTCGTACTTCGTGTTCGCGGTGAGGGTGACCTTGCCGGCCGTGGTGAACGCCTTGACGCCGTAGGGACCGGAGATGGTCTTCCACAGGTCGTCGGTGGCGTAGTCGGAGATCTTGCCGGCCGCGGTGTTCAGGTACTTCCAGACCTGCTTCGCGCCGGCGGTGGTCTCGTCGGCGTCGGTGACCTTCGCGCTCGCGCTCGTCTTGTCCCAGGCGTGCTGCGGCAGCGGGATGATGTGGCTCAGCTGGTTGGCGAGCATCCAGTCCGAGTTGTACGCCTTGTCGAACGTGATCGTGAAGTGGGTGTCGTCGACGGCCTTGAACGACGTCCAGTTGTCGGGCGCCTTGCCCTTCGAGTACGAGCCCCACTGGTCCTTGTTCGCCTTGATCAGGTTGAACCAGAACTCGACGTCGCGGCTGGTGATCGCCTCGCCGTCGGACCAGTGCCGGTCACCGAGGGTGATCTCGACGCTCTTGCCGTCGTCGGCGAACTCCGCGTCCGTGGCGACGGAGCCGTCCTTGTTCCACGCGATCTTGCCGGTGGAGCCGTCGTACGCGACGAGCGGCTCGTACAGCGACTGCGCGATGGAGCCGTTGTTCGTGTTGAGGTGCGCGGCGGTGCCGATCGGCAGGATCCAGTTGGGCGTGAAGTTGGCGGGGAGGGCGTAGTCGATCTCGTCCGTGTTCGCGTTCGAGGTGGCGGAGCCGCCCCCGGAACATCCGGCGAGCAGGGCGCTCACGGCGAGCGCTGCTCCGGTGAGGAGCGCCCAGCGGCGGGGCTTGGTCATGTGTGTCTCCTGGTGCGTGGGAGTTCTGGGGAGGTGGAGCACGCGTGCCGAGCGGCACGCACACAGTCAATGGCCAAAGCCGTTGGAAAAACAAACATCTTCGTGTAAAAACTGCGTTTCTGCCGATCGGACGAAAGGGTGAACGGGCCGTTCCGCCGGTTAGGCTCCGGGTGTTCGGTCGGATCGACCGTTGTTTCCCCCGGATTGGAGAAAGTCGTGACGGACCTCTCTGCTCGCGTCCTCGAACTCGTCGCGTCCGGCCAGGCCGCGAGTCGCACCGAGATCGCCACGCTGCTCGGCGCCGCTCCGTCGACGGTGTCGCACGTCGTCAGCCAGCTGCTGTCGCACGGGTTGCTCGCGGAAGAGGGCACCGACGTCTCGACCGGTGGACGCCCGCGCAAGGTGCTCCGCATCGGCGGCGTCGACGAGTACGCGGTCGCCGCGGACGTCGGCGGCGGCCACGCGCGGGTCGGGATCGTGCTGCCAGGAGGCGCGCTCGAGTCGGTCGCGAACGTCCCGTTCGCCCTCTCCGACGGTCCGACCGCCGGACTGCAGCGACTGGCTGGCCTGCTCGAGCGGCTCGCGGACGACCGTGGTCGCGCCGGCCTGCGCGGGGTCGGCCTGAGCCTGCCCGGCCCCGTCGACGTCGAGGCCGGTGTCGTCGACCTGCCGAGCCGGATGCCGGGGTGGAACGGGTTCCCGGTGGCGGCCTGGCTGTCCGAACGCTTCGGCCTGCCGGCGATCGTCGACAACGACGCGAACTGCATGGCCGCGGGCGAGCAGAGCGTGCAGCCTCCCGCACGCCGTCAGACCATCACGATCAAGGCCGGGTCGGCGATCGGCGCGGGCATCGTCATCGACGGCCGCCTGTACCGCGGGTCAACGGGCTCGGCCGGCGACATCACCCACGTCCGGATCGACGCCGCCGGTGACACCCCCTGCTCGTGCGGGAACACCGGGTGCCTCGAGACCGTCGCGTCCGGGGCCGCCCTGGTGCGGATCCTGTCGGACGCCGGGGTCGACGTCTCCTCGACCGCCGACGTCGTCCGACTCGCTTCGGACGCCCACCCCGAGGCCACCCGTGCCGTCCGCCTGGCCGGACGGTACCTCGGCGAGGTACTGGCGGCCAACGTGAACTTCTTCAACCCGGACGCCGTCTACCTGGGCGGCATCCTCTCCACCCTCGACCCCTTCATCGCAGCGGTGCGCAGTCAGCTCTACGAGAGCTGCCACCCGCTCATGACGCAGCACCTGGCCATCGAGCCGGTGTCGCTCGGCGCCGATGCCGGGCTCGTCGGTGCCGGGCAGTTCGCGCTGCAGCGGGGCCTCGCCGCCTCGCTCGAGGAACTGTCCACCCCCATCCCGCAGTCCACCACCAGGAACAGGAGCGTCCGTGTCTGAGACCGTGTCCGCCGCCCCCGCCGTCGCCCGACGCCCGGTCGTCGCCATCGCCGGACTGGCGATCGAGACGTCGACCTTCACGCCCACCCGCACGCACGCTCCGGCGTTCCACCCGGACCGCGGCGACGAGGTCGTGGCGCGGTACCCGTTCCTGTCCGCGATGTCGGACACGGCCGACTTCCGCGGGGCGCTCATCGGGCACGCGCTGCCCGGCGGCATCGTGGACCGCGCCTCGTACGAGGAGCTCGCGACCGAGATCGTGACGCGACTGCGCGCGATCGTCGACACCGAGCACGTGGACGGCCTCTGGTACGACATCCACGGCGCGATGGTCGTCGAGGGGCTCGACGACGCCGAGACGGACCTGCTCGGGCGGATCCGCGCGGTGATCGGCCCGGACGTCGTCGTGTCGGCGTCGATGGACCTGCACGGCAACGTCACGCGGGAGCTCGCCCACCAGGTCGACCTGGTGACCTGCTACCGGATGGCCCCGCACGAGGACGCCATGGAGACGAAGGAGCGGGCCGTCCGCAACCTGGTCGACGTGCTCACCACCCGTCCCGCCGGCGCGCAGCGCCCCGTGAAGGCCTGGATCCCGATCCCCGTCCTGCTGCCCGGCGAGCAGACCTCGACCCGCCTCGAACCCGCCGCCTCGCTGTACGCACAGGTGCCGCTCGTCGAACAGACCGACGGTGTGCTCGACGCCGCGATCTGGGTCGGCTACGCCTGGGCGGACCAGCCGCGCGACCAGGCCGTCACCGTCGTCACCGGATGGGACGAGGCCGCCGTCGCCGCCGGCGCCGAGCGACTCGCCCGAGCCTTCTGGGACGTCCGCGAGGACTTCGTGTTCGTCGCGCCGACCGGCACGTTCGAGGAGTGCCTCGACGCGGCACTCGCTCCCGGCGCCGCGCACCCGTACTTCGTGTCCGACTCCGGCGACAACCCCACCGCGG
Organism: Curtobacterium sp. ABR8; assembly: GCF_057812125.1. NCBI lineage: Bacteria > Bacillati > Actinomycetota > Actinomycetes > Micrococcales > Microbacteriaceae > Curtobacterium > Curtobacterium sp. ABR8. The sequence continues at coordinate 347,452 of NZ_CM173818.1, read as the reverse complement.
GCGGCTCCGGCGACATGACCTGGGGCCTGACGCAGGTGCTCGCCCGCCCGGAGATCCGCGACCCGTCCGGCCCGACGGTCGTCTACGCGAGCGTGCCCGGACCGGCCGCCGTCGCCGCAGCGGTGGAGGCCGGCGTCGGCGCGACGGTCACCGTGACCGCCGGTGCGTCGGTGGACCACGTGCACGCGGGCCCGATCACGATGACCGGCCGGGTGCACGCGATCAAGCACGGCGACCGCGACGCCGAGACCGAGGTCGTGCTGCAGGTCGGCAGCGTGTTCGCGATCCTGACGAAGCTCCGGAAGCCGTACCACCACGAGCACGACTTCACCGACCTCGACCTGGCACCGCGGCAGGCGGACGTCGTCGTCGTGAAGATCGGGTACCTCGAGCCGGAGCTGTTCGACATGGCCGCCGACTGGATGCTCGCGCTCACCCCTGGTGGTGTCGACCAGGACCTGCTCCGTCTCGGACACAACAGGATCGCGCGCCCGATGTTCCCCTACGATCGAGTGTTCCCCGAGGCCCCGGACCTGACCGCCAGGATCATCCCGGCCTCGGACCAGCCACTCGGAGCCTCTGCATGACCCCTTCGCCCGTTGCACTCGAGATCGCGGTCACGTCACCCCAGGGCGCCGTCGTCGCACGGGACGGCGGGGCCGACCGGGTCGAGCTCTGCGTCGGGCTCGAGCTCGGCGGTCTCACCCCGTCGCAGGCCCTGGTCGAGACGACCCACGAGACCGGGATCCCGGCGCACGCGCTGGTCCGGTGCCGCCCCGGCGGGTTCGTGCACACCCCCGACGAGGTCGAGCTCATGGTGCGCGAGGTCCGGACGGTCCTGCGATCCGGAGCCGCCGGCGTCGTCGTCGGTGCACTGCGCCCCGATCGGACCCTCGACGAGGACGCCCTGCGGCGCTTCGTCGACGCCGCCCGCTCGGTCAGTGCGACGGCCGAGATCACCCTGCACCGGGCGATCGACCACGCGGTGGACCCCGTCGCCGCAGCAGCCACGCTCGCGGCGCTCGGCTTCACCCGCGTGCTGACGTCCGGCGGCGCCCCCACCGCGGGTGCCGGCGCAGCCACGATCGCCCGGATGGTCGACGCCGCCGGGCCGGTGCAGGTCATGGCCGGTGCCGGTGTCACCCCCGCCGACATCGGTGCGCTCGTCGCCACGGGCGCAGCCGCCGTGCACCTGTCGGCCAAGCGGGCAGCGCCGGACAGTGCGCACGCGGGGGTCCCGATGGGCGGCGCCGACGACGGCTCAGCACACTTCGTGACCGACGCCGAGGTCGTGGCCGCCGCGCGACGCGCCCTCGACGCCTGACACCGGGCCCGGGTCAGCCGCGACGCCCGGCTCGGTAGCATGGCGTCGTCCCCGTCACCGTCGACCGGCCCACCCCGCGAAGGAGCCCCGATGCCCCCGACCCCGCCACGGATCGGCCTCGTCGGCGCCGGCGGCATCGCACACGCGCACGTGCCGGGCCTGCTCCGTCTCGGCCCGGTGGTCGTGTACGCGCAGGACGGCGCTCCCGCACTCGCCGCCGCGTTCGGCCCCGCAGCAGCGGCGGCGGGATCGTCGATCACCGTCGTCGACTCGCTCGACGACCTGTTCGCGGCCGTCGACGTCGTGGACGTGGTGACACCGACCTTCGCCCACGCCGAGGTCGTGCGCGCCGCCCTCGCCGCCGGCAAGGACGTCGTGTCCGAGAAGCCGCTCGCCCGGACCGACGCCGACGCCACGGACCTGGTGTCCCGTGCCCGTGAGGCGGGCCGACAGCTCTACCCGGCCCACGTGGTGCGCTTCTTCCCCGCGTACGTGCGCCTGCACGAAGCCGTCACCACGGGCCTCCTGGGCGACCTGGCCGTCCTGCGGTTCGTCCGCTCCGGCGCGTTCCCGATCCGCACCGCGTGGTTCGCCGACCGGGCACTGTCCGGCGGCATCGTGATGGACCAGATGATCCACGACCTCGACATCGCCCGCTGGGTCGCCGGACCGGTCACCACGGTGTCGGCGGTCGGCGTCCGCGCCGGCACCGAGGCCGAGCCGGTCGAGGCGGCGCACGTCCTGCTCACGCACGAATCCGGGGCGATCAGTCACGTCGCCGGGATCTGGGGGCCGCAGCACCTCGCGTTCTCGACCGAGTACTCGGTGACGGGCACGCGCGGCAGCCTGGCGCACCGGTCGCTCGACGAACAGGACTACGTCGCCGACCTCGCGGTGCCCGACGCCGCGGACGGCTTCCTGCCCGAGGTCGACCCAGCCGACGACCCGTACGGACTCGAGCTCGCCGAGTTCCTCGGGGCGTTCGCCGGTGGTGCCGCACCCCGGGTGACCGCGGCGGACGGCGCCGAGGCGGTCCGGATCGCGAACGCGGCACTCGAGTCGATGGACACCGGACAACCGGTGCACCTGGCGGCGGGGGCCCGCGCATGACCGCCCTGAAGATCGCCGTGATGTCGTTCGCCCACACCCACGCGATCGGCTACCTCACCGCCCTCGCCGCGATGCCCGGGGTCGAGGTCCGCGGTGCCGACCCGGACGGCGTCAGCACGGGCGACGCGGTCGTCGAGCTGCGCGGCCGCGACCTGGCCGACGAGCTCGGGGTCGACTACGCGGACACCTACGACGAACTGCTCGCCTGGGGCCCGGACGCGGTCGTCGTCACGAGCGAGAACGCCCGGCACCGCGGACTCGTCGAGGCCGCGGCAGCCGCCGGTGCGCACGTCCTGTGCGAGAAGCCGCTCGCCACCACGTGGGAGGACGGCCTCGCGATCCGCGACGCCGTCGAGGCCGCGGGGGTCATGCTCATGGTGGCGTTCCCGGTGCGGTTCACCTCGGCGTTCGACAAGCTCCGCGCGGCGCACGACTCCGGTGCGCTCGGGCAGCTGTTCTCGGTCCGCGGCGCGAACAACGGCATGCTGCCCCTGACCCGGTCGTGGTTCACCGAACCGGAGCTGTCCGGCGGCGGCGCGATCGTCGACCACGTCGTGCACATCGCGGACCTGCTCGAGGGGCTGATGGGGTCGGCCCCCGTCACCGTGACCGCGGTGGCGAACCGCACGCTGCACGCGGCCCGGGCGCAGGCGGAGACCGCCGGACTCGTCACGATCACGTACGCGAACGGCGTCGTCGCCGCGATCGACTGCTCGTGGAGCAAGCCGGACACCTCGGCGGTGTGGGGTGGGTTGACGCTCGACGTCGCCGGGACGGGCGGCACGGTGTCGGTCGACTTCTTCGGGGCGGCTGCGCGCGGGATCGTCGCGGAGACCGGGCTGCCGATCGAGTCCCGCACCGGCGCCGACCCCGACGCCGTGATGCTCCGGACGTTCGTCGACGCCGTGCGGTCGGGCGTGCAGCCGCAGCCGGACGTGCACGTCGGGCTCCGGACGCTGTCGATCGTGCTCGCTGCGCAGGAGTCGGTGGCGACGGGCCGCACGGTGCCGGTACCCGGCGAGTAGCCACACGACACGCGGGAATGGCCCGCGACCGGCGCTGCTTGACGAACCCATGACCTCGTCAGCAGAGCGCCGCGGGTGGCTCGGTGTCACGTCCGTCGCACTCGGATCCTTCGTCCTCGTGCTCTCCGAGTTCCTGCCGATCGGGCTCCTGCCCGCCATCGCCGCCGACCTCGACGTCGGGATCGGCACGGCCGGGCTCATGGTCGTCGCCACGGGGCTGGTCGGCGCCGTGGCTGCACCGGTCGTCACCGTCCTGACCTCGCGCGTGGACCGCCGCGTCGTGCTCGTGTCGTTGACCGTGCTGCTCGTGGTGGCGGACGGGCTCGCGGCGATCGCGCCCTCGTTCGGTGTGCTGCTCGTGGCGCGGATGCTCCTGGGCGTCGGCATCGGCGGGTTCTGGGCGATCGGCGCCGGCATCGCCGGTCGACTGGTCCGGCCGGCCGCCACGATCCGGGCGACCTCGCTCATCACCGCCGGGGTCTCGGTCGCGACGGTCGTGAGCCTGCCGCTCGGCGCCCTCGTCTCGTCGCTCGCCACCTGGCGGCTCGCGTTCGTCATCGGCGGCGTGCTCGGTCTGGTCGCGCTCGTCCTGCAGCTCGCGATGCTGCCGCGCATCCCCGCGCAGCAGCAGGTCCGGTTCGCGACGCTCGGGTCGCTGCTCCGCGTCCCCCGCGCCCGCGTCGGTCTGATCGCCGCCGCGTTCCTGTTCGCCGCCCAGTTCGCCGCGTACACGTACATCGCCCCGTACCTGCAGGACCTGGTCGGGGTCGGCCCGGACACCGTCACGCTCGCGCTCCTGGTGTTCGGCGTCGCGGGGATCGTCGGGAACTTCGCCGCCGGCTTCACCCTGGGCCGGAGCGTGCTCGGGACGATCAGTGTGTCGAAGGTCGCCCTCGCAGTCGCCGTGGTCCTGCTCCCCCTGCTCGCGCACTCCGTCGTCGGGGTGTTCGTGCTGCTCGTGGTGTGGGGGCTGGTCTGGGGCGCGTTGCCGCTCGGCATGCAGACGTGGATGTCCACGGCGTCGCCCGCCGGGTCCGAGACCGGGCTCGCGCTGTTCGTCACGACCATCCAGCTCGCGATCGCCGCGGGCTCGGTGCTCGGCGGCGCGGCGGTGTCCTCGTTCGGGCTCGCCGCGGACTTCTGGTTGTCCGGAGGGGTCGCCGTCGTGGGCGCGATCGTGCTCGTCTCCCTCGGGCTGCGCCGCTCGAGCGCAGTGCCGGTCGCCGACGAAGCTCCGGCACCGGCACCGGCGCCGGTGACGACCTCGACGGGTTCCGTCGCCGTCGCCTGCCCCTGACCGCTGCCCGCGCCGTCAGGGCACGGGCAGCGTGACCACGGCGTCGGCGGCGGCGATCGCCGCGGGGTCGTGCGCGGCGTGCACGACCACGACGCCGTCGGCTGCCTCGGCGGCGAGCGCCGCCACCACGAGCGCCGCCGACTCCGTGTCGACGCCGGCCGTCGGTTCGTCGACGAGCAGCACCCGTGCCCGTTGCGCGAGGCCGAGCGCGACGAGCGTCCGCTGCCGCTGACCGCCGGAGAGCTCGTCGAGCGGACGGTCGGCGAGGTCCGCGATCGCCATCCGCTCGAGCTGCGCGTCGACGACGGCGCGGTCGTCGCGGCCGAGCGGGCGCCACCAGGCCCGGTGGCGCCACCGCCCCATCGCGACGGTCGCGCGGACGGTGAGCGGGAGCGTGGTCGGGGGCACGGACTGGCTCACGTGGGCGACGCCGTCGGACGGGAGGCCCGTGATGCGCCCGGCGGTCGGCCGCAGCACACCGGCGACCACGTCGAGCAGCGTCGACTTGCCGGACCCGTTGGGTCCGGTCAGCGCGGTGACCCGGCCGGCGGCGAAGGTCGCGTCGAGGCCGTCGAGGACGGTCCGCTCCCCGCGCAGGGCGGTCACCCGGTCGAGTCGGACGGCTGGTGGCGGGTCGGTCGCTGGCACCTGAACACGCTATCAGTATCGATACTCGTTTTCATGTAGCGTCTCGGACCGTGACCTGGCTGACCGATCCCTTCACCGTCGACTTCATGGTGCGCGCCCTGACCGGTGGCGCCCTGGCCGCGGTCCTGTGCGCCGTCGTCGGCACCTGGGTGCTCGTGCGCGGGATGGCGTTCCTGGGCGAGGCACTGTCGCACGGCATGCTGCCCGGCGTCGCGATCGCAGCCCTCACCGGCGTCCCCGCGGTGCTCGGTGCCGCCGTCAGCGCCGGGGTGATGGTGTTCGGCGTCGGGGCGCTGCGACGACGCGGTGGCTTGTCGTACGACACCTCGATCGGGTTGCTCTTCGTGGGCATGCTCGCGCTCGGGGTCATCATCGTGTCGGCATCGAGGTCCTTCGCCACCGACGTCACCGCGATCCTGTTCGGCGACGTGCTGGCCGTCACCCGCGCCGACCTCGGCGGACTGGCGGTCGCGGTCGCCGTCGCACTGGTCGTCGCCGCCGTGTTCCACCGGCCGTTCACCGCCCTGGCGTTCGACGTCCGCAAGGCCGCGACGCTCGGCCTGCACCCACGGCTCGCCGAGGTGGTCCTCATCGGCCTGGTCACGCTCGCCGTCGTGGCGTCCTACCGCGCGGTGGGGACCCTGCTGGTCGTCGGACTGCTGCTCGCGCCCGCCGCAGCGGCCCGCGCCTGGACGAAGCACGTGGCCTCGACGATGCTCCTCGGCGCGGTGCTCGGTGTCGTCGCCGTGCTGGTCGGGCTGCTCGTCTCGTGGCACGCCGGCACCGCCGCCGGCGCCAGCATCGCGGCCGTCGCCGTCGCGGGGGTCGCCCTGTCCCGCGCGACCGCCGCGGTCGCACGCACGATCGCGCGCGCCACCGCACGGAGCGACGCACACCCCGTCCGAACACCAGCACGAGAGGCACCATGAACCACGACCCGACCACCGACCGCGCGAACACACGACTCCGGACGACACGACTCCTGGGAGCCGTGGGCCTGACGGCCGGCCTCGCCCTCGCCGCCACGGCGTGCTCCACCACCTCGGCGCCGCAGGCCGACGTCGCCACCGCGACCACGGCTCCACACGGGTACGTGGCGGGCGCGACCGAGTCCCAGGAACCCCAGCTGGGCCTCCTGGCCGTCGCCGCGACCGGCGAGACGGCGCTGCACGACCTGCTCACCGGCGAGACGACCGACCTGGACCACGTCGACGCGGCCGAGCACGCCGCGACCGACGGCCGGTTCCTCGTGACGAGCGACGGCGACCGCACCACGGTCGTCGACGGCGGCTCCTGGACCGTCGACCACGGCGACCACACGCACTACTACGCCGCCGAGCCGCGCGTCGTCGGGACGCTCGCGGGCGGCGGCCCGGTCCAGGTGCACTCCTCGGAGACGTTGACCACGATCGCCTGGCCGGAACGCGGCGAAGCAGTGGTGCTCGACCGCGCGGCACTCGGGCAGGGCGAGCTCGACGAGACCGCACGACTGGACGCAACCGTGCTGCTGCCGCTCGGCGAGCACCTGGTGGCCGCCGAGGGCGACACCGTCCACGTCCTCGATGCCGACGGAGAGCGGACCGGGTCGACCGGAGCCGGACGGCCCTGCACCGACCCGGCCGGCGGGATCGTCACCCGCGCCGGCGCCGTGGTGGGGTGCGCCGACGGAGCCGTCGTCGTCGACGACGCCGGCGGGACCTCCTTCGTCGCGCTGCCGGACGACGCCGAGCGACCGACCGACTTCGCCGCGCGGGCCGGCCGCCCCACGGTCGCCGGACTCGCGGGCGACACCGGGTTCTGGCTGCTCGACGTGCGGGAACGCGCGTGGCAGCACGTCGCGACCGAACGGCCACTGCGCGCCGTGGTCGCCGTCGACGACCAGGACGAGCACGTGGTCGGGGTCGACGACACCGGCCGGGTCGTCGTCGTGACCGCGTCCACCGGTGCCGTCGCGACCACCGCTCCCGTGGTGGACGGCGACACCGCGCCGCTGCTGCAGCTCGACGCGCAGCGCGCCTACGTGGCCGACCCGACGAGTGCCGTCGTGCACGAGATCGACTTCGCGGACGGCGCCCGCGTGGCCCGGACCATCGAGTTGCCGTTCGCGCCCGCCGCGTTCGCCGAGGTGGGACGGTGAGCGGGAGCACGCCCGTCCGGCGCACCGCGCGGACACTGACCGTGGCGCTCGTCGTCGCAGCCGTCGCCGTCACCGCCGCCGGCTGCACCACCGCGGGCTCGGACCGTCCGCTCGTCGCCGTCACGACGAACATCCTGGGCGACGTCGTGACCGAGGTCGTCGGGGACCGGGCCGACGTCATGGTGCTCATGCCGCCCGGTGGCGATCCGCACTCGTTCGAGGTGTCCGCGCAGCAGGCGGCTCGACTCCGGAGCGCGGACCTGGTGGTCGAGAACGGCCTCGGGCTCGAGGAAGGGGTGGCCCACCACGTCCGCGCCGCGGCCGACGACGGCGTGCCCGTGTTCACCGCCGGCGACGCGATCGACGCCCTGGAGTGGACCACCGATGACGACAGCGGCCCCGATCCGCACTTCTGGACGGACCCCGCGCGGATGGTCGACGTGGTCGAGGCCCTCGACGACGAACTGGACGCCGTCGGCATCGACGCACCCGGCACCGAGGCGTACACCGACCGGCTCGACGCCCTCGATGCCGACATGACCGCCGCCTTCGAGACCGTCCCCGCCGATCGCAAGGCCCTGGTGACGAACCACCACGTGTTCGGGTACCTCGCCGACCGCTACGGGTTCCGGGTGGTGGGGGCCGTGATCCCGAGCGGCACGACCCTGGCATCCCCGAGCGCCGCCGACCTGCGTGACCTGGCGGACGCGATCGAGCAGGCGGGCGTCCCGACGATCTTCGCCGATGCCTCGCAACCCGCACGCCTGGCCGAGGTCCTGGCGGAGGAGGTCGACGTGCAGGTGTCGATCCGCTCGCTGGCGACCGAGTCCCTGACCGAGGACGGCGCGGCGTCGACCTACCTCGGGATGATGCGCTCGAACACCGAGGCGATCGTCGACGGCCTGGCGACTCCGATTTCTTGATGAGAATGAGAATCAGTACAGTGATGTCCATGACCAGAACCAAGACCCTCCGCGCCGCGGCACTGCCGACCGCGCTGCTCGGTGCCGCAGCCCTGGCCCTGACCGGGTGCGCCACCACCACCGCCGACGCCGAGCGGACCTCGACCCCGAAGGCCGACGGCACCCGCATCACACTCACCTACGACGGCGGGCTGCTCGTGCTCGACCAGGACCTGCGGGTCGTGGCCGACGACGCCGTCGACGGCTTCACCCGCGTGAACCCCGCCGGCGACGGCCGCCACGTGCTCGTCACGGTGCCGGAGGGCTTCCGGGTGCTCGACACCGCGGCGGACCCGGCCCTGACCGACGCGCTCTTCCCGGCCGACACCGGCGGGCACGCCGTCGTGCACGGCGACCGCACCGCCCTGTTCGCCGACGGCACCGGCGACGTGACGACCTTCGACAACACCGAGCTCGACGGCGCCGAGCTGCCCGAGGTCGAGACGACGGAGTCCGAGGCCGCCCACCACGGCGTCGCGATCGAGCTCGAGGACGGCACGCTCCTGACGACCATCGGCACCGAGGAGAGCCGCTCCGGCGTGCGCGCCCTGGACGCCGACGGCGAGGAGATCACCCGGTCCGAGCAGTGCCCGGACGTGCACGGCGAAGGTGCGGTCTCGGGTGAGGTCGCGGTGTTCGGCTGCACCGACGGCGCCCTCGTCTACACCGACGGCGCGTTCGAGAAGCTCGACGCCCCCACCGAGTACGGCCGCACCGGCAACCTGTTCACCACGGACACGTCATCGGTCGCGGTCGGCGACTACAACGACGACCCGGACAGCGAGGGCTACCTGCTCGACCAGATCGCCCTGATCGACGCGGCCTCGGGGAAGTACACCGTCGCGGACATGCCCGACGGCGTCGGCTTCACGTTCCGCGACCTCGCACGCGGCCCCGGCGACGAAGCGGTGGTCCTCGGTGACGACGGCGCCCTGCACACCTTCGACGAGACCACCGGCGACCAGCTCGACTCGTTCCCCGTGATCGACGCGTGGGAGGGCCCGGCCGAGTGGCAGGACGCCCACCCCGCCGTGAAGGTCGCGGGCGACATCGCCTACGTCACCGACCCCGCCGAGCAGAAGGTGCACGCGGTCGACCTGACCACCGGGAAGGTCGTCGCCTCCAGCGACGCACTGCCGGGCGTGCCCAACGAGATCGCGGTCGCGTAGCGCTCTGCAGGCGACCACGTGCAGACGGGAGGCCCGGTGCCAGCTGGCACCGGGCCTCCCGTCCGTCCTGGGACCGCGTCAGCCCTGCGGCGGCGCGTAGAACTGCAGGTCGTTGCCCTCGCTGTCCTTGAACGGGACGATCTTGCCCCACGGGTGCTCGCTGATCTCGCCCTGCACGTCCGCACCGCGCTCGCGGATGCTCGCCAGCTCGTCCTCGATCGACCCGTCCGGCTGGAACGTGACGACCGCTCCCCCGCCGCTCGACGGGCTCGCCGACTCACGGCCGTTCAGACCGATCATCAGGCCGTTCGCGTCGATCTCGCTCCAGTCGTCGGACTCGTCCGTGACCGTCAGCCCGAGGGTGTCGCGGTAGAACGCGACCGCCCGCTGCATGTCGGTGACCGGGACCCATACCGCTGCGACTCCGCTTGCCATGGTGCTGCCTTCCGTCGGTGTTGCCGTACGGCGGAGCGTAGGCAGCGGGGCATGCGGGCCGACTCAGCAGGATCACCGGCGTTCGGAAATCGGATGACCCCTGCAATCCGACTGCGCATCGGCCCCGAATCCCCTGTGCGCAACATCCGTGGCGCGCTCGACAAGAGAGGTCTCACCATGACCAGCAACGCAGCAACCGCTCGCAACCGCACCGGCTCGACGTGGACCCAGAAGGGTGCGCTCCTCTTCGGTGTCGTCTTCCTGATCGTCGGCATCGCCGGCTTCATCCCCGGGCTCACGATGGACATGGGATCCATGTCGATGGCCGGCCACGGCTCCATGGCCCTGCTCCTGGGTCTGTTCCAGGTGTCGGTCCTGCACAACATCGTGCACCTGCTCTTCGGCATCGTCGGACTCATCGCAGCCCGTTCGGCGTCGGGCGCTCGCCTGTACCTGGTCGTCGGCGGCATCGTCTACGCGGTCCTGTTCGTCTACGGCCTGTTCACGGCCGGCATGGCGGACCCCGCGAACTTCGTCCCCCTGAACAGCGCGGACAACGTCCTGCACGCGTTCCTCGCCGTCGCGATGATCGTGCTCGGCTTCGTGCTGCCGCGCATCGGCGCGCGCACGCGCTGACCGTCGTCCGTCGTCCGTCGCGTTCGCGCCCGCTGGCGGGCATCGCGCCCATGTGAGTCGGGGCGCGATGCCCGTGCAGGGGCGCGGTGCGCGGCGGCGGCGCTCCACACGTCCACCAACCCGCGGCGTACTGTCCGACGCATGCCCGCTCTCATCGACACGTTCACCCTGTCCAACGGCCTGCACATCCCGAAGATCGGCTTCGGCACCTGGCAGATCCCGTCCGGTTCCGACGCGTACGACGCCACGAAGACCGCGCTCGACCTCGGCTACCGCCACATCGACACCGCCCTGGCCTACGGCAACGAGGCCAGCGTCGGCGAGGCCGTCCGTGACAGCGGCATCCCCCGCGACGAACTCTTCATCACCACGAAGCTGCCGGCCGAGGTCAAGACCGCGTCCGGCGCCCGCGACGCCTTCGAGGAGTCCAGCCGCAACCTCGACCTCGGACACGTCGACCTGTACCTGATCCACGCGCCGTGGCCCTGGAGCGAGATGGGCTCGGACCACCGCGACGGCAACGTCGAGGTCTGGAAGGTCTTCGAGGAGCTCTACGACGCCGGCCGCACCAAGAGCATCGGTGTCTCGAACTTCGCCGTCGCCGACCTCGAGGACCTGCTCGGCCGCACCGACGTCGTCCCGCACGCCAACCAGATCCGCTGGTTCATCGGCAACACCCAGGACGACACGACCGCCTTCGACCGCGAGCACGACATCCTGACCGAGGGATACTCCCCGCTCGCCACCGGAGGGCTGCTCGAGAACGAGCAGATCGCCGAGATCGCGGCGAAGTACGACAAGTCCGTCGCCCAGGTCGCGATCCGCTACCTGCTCGAGAAGGACGTCCTGCCCCTGCCGAAGTCCACGACCCCGTCGCGCATCGCCGCGAACGCCGACGTCGACTTCGTGCTCGCCGCCGACGACGTGGCCGCGCTCGACGCGCTCGAGGACACCACGAACTGACGCGACCCGACATCCGGCGACACGGGAACACCGCAGCCCTGTTGCCGGTTGCACCACACGGTGCCGCAGCCAGCGGCACGACGACCTCAGGAGGCCACCATGACCACCACCGAAACCGCCATCCTCGCCGGCGGCTGCTTCTGGGGAGCGCAGCAGCTCCTCCGTCGCCGACCCGGCATCGTCAGCACCCGCGTCGGCTACTCGGGTGGTGACACCCCGAACGCGACGTACCGCAACCACGGTGACCACGCCGAGGCTGTCGAGATCGTCTTCGACCCGTCGGTGATCTCGTACCGCGACCTGCTCGAGTTCTTCTTCCAGATCCACGACCCGTCGACGAAGGACCGCCAGGGCAACGACGTCGGCCGTGCCTACCGTTCGGCGATCTTCTTCACCTCGCCCGAGCAGGAGCAGGTCGCGCGCGACACCATCGCCGACGTGGACGCGTCCGGCATCTGGCCCGGCAAGGTCGTCACCGAGGTCGAGCCCGCAGGCGACTTCTGGCAGGCCGAAGAGGAACACCAGGACTACCTCGAGAAGTACCCCGCCGGGTACACGTGCCACTTCGTGCGTCCGGGTTGGAAGCTCCCGCACCGCGACGAGGCGACCGCGGCGGTCTAGGGGCAACCCACTGACGGACGGGAGGCGCGGTGCCAGCTGGCACCGTCCCTCCCGTCACGGCCGTCGCCCCGCTGGCGCGGTGCGCCGGTACCGGCGGGTGGGGCCCACCTCCCGTCTGTCATCTCGTCGCGTCCACCGCGCCGCGCGGCTCAGCCGCGCGGCACCAGTGCGTCGATCGCCGCGAGCTCCTCGTCGGTGAGCGGGGCGCCCGCGAGCGAGTCGAGCGTGCCGTCCAGTTGACGGACACTCGATGCCCCGACCAGCGCCGACGTGACGGCCGGCTGCCGGAGCACCCACGTGATCGCGAGCTGCGCGAGCGTCTGCCCGCGTGCTGCCGCGATGTCGTTGAGCGCCCGCGCCGTGGTCAGGTACTCGTCGTCGATGCGGTCCGCACCGAACCAACGGCCCTCGGCGGCACGTGAACCCACCGGCACCGAACCGTCCAGGTACCGGTCGGTCAGCAGCCCACCGGCCAGCGGCGAGAACACGATCGCGCCGGTGCCGAGTCGTGTGAGCTCGTCGAAGAGCCCGTCCTCGGGGACCCGGTCGAACATGTTGTAGCGCGGCTGGTGGATGAGCAGGTGCATGTTCTCGGCGGCGAGCGCCTCGGCTGCCGCGGCGGTCTGCTCCGGGTCGTAGTTCGAGATGCCGGCGTACAGCGCCTTGCCCGAACGGACCGCGGTCACGAGCGCGCTGACCGTCTCCTCGATGGGGGTCTCGGGGTCGGGACGGTGCGAGTAGAAGACGTCGACGTAGTCGAGCCCGAGGCGCCCGAGCGACTGGTCGAGCGACGCGAGCATGTACTTGCGGGAGCCCCGGTCCCCGTACGGGCCCGGCCACATGTCGTAGCCGGCCTTCGTCGACACCACGATCTCGTCGCGGTACGGGCGCAGGTCCGACTCGAGGATGCGGCCGAACTGCTCCTCGGCCGACCCGGGAGGCGGACCGTAGTTGTTCGCCAGGTCGAAGTGGGTGATCCCGCGGTCGAAGGCGTGCAGCACGATGTCGCGCTGCGTCGCGAGCGCCCGGTCGGCGCCGAAGTTGTTCCACAGGCCGAGGGAGATGCGCGGCAGCTTGAGGCCACTCCTCCCCACGCGCTGGTACGGGAGCTGCTCGTAGCGGTCGGCGGCAGGGAGGTGGACGTCAGGCATCGTTGCTCGATCCGGGTCGGGGACTTGGCCGCTGACGACGCTAGTGGATGACGACCGGGCGGCACGGTGCGGCGTCGGCTGAGCAGGACGACCTCCACCGGGACGACACGCGTGGTTCGGCGTCCGTGCGGCTGTGCAGGACAGGATGGGGGACGAACCGATCGACGGACCGTCGACCGGTGGGCAGTGAGGGAGACACCGTGGACACAGCGCCGTACTCGCAACCGCTCCGGGAGTACATCGAGCAGCTCCGGACCGAGGGCTACAGCGTCGCGGACGGACACACTGCCGACCCGGACCTCATCGACCCGCACGGCAACCCCGTCCTCACGTGGCGCGACGACTACCCGTACGACGAGCGTCTGCCGCGTGACGAGTACGAGTACTCGAAGTACCAGCTGCAGATCGAACTGCTGAAGTGCCAGTACTGGCTCGAGGACACCGGGCAGAAGGTCGTCGTGCTGTTCGAGGGGCGCGACGCCGCCGGCAAGGGCGGCACCATCAAGCGGTTCACGGAACACCTGAACCCCCGGACCTCGCGCGTCGTGGCGCTCAGCAAGCCGAGCGAGCGGGAGCGCGGCGAGTGGTACTTCCAGCGCTACGTGCAGCACCTGCCGTCGGCCGGCGAGATGGTCCTGTTCGACCGTTCCTGGTACAACCGCGCCGGCGTCGAGCGGGTCATGGGGTTCTGCGACGACGCCGAGTACGAGTCGTTCATGACCCAGGTGCCGCAGTTCGAGCGGATGCTCGTCGACTCCGGCATCCACCTGACGAAGTTCTGGTTCTCGGTCACGCGCCGCGAGCAGCGCACCCGGTTCGCGATGCGGCAGCTCGACCCGGTCCGCCGGTGGAAGCTGTCCGACATCGACCTGCTGTCCCTCGACCGCTGGGAGGACTACACCGAGGCGAAGAACGCCATGTTCACGCGCACCGACAAGCGGTACGCGCCGTGGACCATCGTGCGGTCGAACGACAAGAAGCGCGCCCGCCTGAACGCGATGCGGTACTTCCTGACGCAGTTCGACTACCCGGACAAGGCCGTCGACGTGATCGGCAAGCCGGACCCGCTCATCGTGCGGCGCGGCAAGCGGGACGTCGACATCGAGTGAGCAGGCCGTCAGGAGTGGGCACTCGGGCGTAGGGGTTCCGTCAGGGCACCTTCCCCCTTGCCTGTCCGCGCGGGAACGTGTCCGGTGTGACACTGACAGCGATCATGCCGACGCTCCGTGCGTCCCTGCCGGATCCGATGGACCCGGTCCTGTGGCCGGCCCACACCGTGGCGACCACCGACGACCTGGTCGTCGCCGCGATCTCGATGGTCCGGCTCGCCGACCTGACCGGCACCCCGAGCGTGCACACCGCGGAACAGTCGCCGCCGCGCTACCGCCCCCGCGGCTGGACCCCCCGAGACGTCAGCGTCGCGGTCGCGTCGGTGACCCGGGTGCGACGGCCGCGCACCGGGGTGGTGCTCCTGGAACTGGACGCGGTCCTGCCGACCTGCGCCGTGCTCGACCAGGTGCGCCTGATCGGACGCCGGAGCACCGCTCCCCTCGCCACGATGTACGTCGTCACCCGATGTGACGGTCAGGCCGACGGTCCGTTCCACCGCCTCCCGGCTCCGCTGCCGGCCGACGTCCGCGATGGCGACCTGGTCTGCTTCCCCTGCCTGACGACCGTCCGGCACCGGGACGTCGTCCCGGTCCGCGCCGAACTCCTGCCGGTGGGACGGTGACCACGGCGACGTCCGTCCGCGACCGCCTGATCGAGGGGCCGCACCTGTGGGGCCGCTACACGATCCGGCCGGTGGGACGCACGATGTGGACCTCGCGGACACTCGTCGTGTTCCCGCCCGGGACGAACACGAGTGAGCGCCTGCTGCTCCGGGCGTGGCACGTGTGGCCCGCCGTCGGGGCGTTCACCGCGCTCGTGGTCGTGGTCCTCGCGGTCTCGGTACCGGCGGCGGGCATGCCCGTCGGGCTCGCCCTGTACGCCGCGGGGTTCGTCGTCCTCGGCCGGGCCACCAGGCGGCTGCGGCCACGGGTGCGCTCGATCACCGTGACCACGTTCCTGGGCAACGGTCGGCCGGAGGTGCACGGCGACGAGCGACTCCTCGCCGGGTCGCTCGACGCGCTCTCGATCCTGGAACGGGCGGTGCGGGCGCACCGGCTCGCGCCCGTCGACTTCGAGCTCATCTGGGCGGACGTGTGGGCTGCACTGCCGGAGCAACCACCGCGGGCAGGGTGACCCATCCCGAGCGCGGTGCCCCGCTGGCTCGGACCCGCCGGCTCAGCGCCGCCAGGCCGCCCACTCGGGGTCGTGCCCGGGCCAGACCTCGACGCCGGGCTCGGCGGCCAGGTCCGCCAGCCGGTCGATCGAACGCTGCGCCTCGAGCTCGTCCCCGGCCCGCCCCACCCACCCACACGGAGTCCGCTCGGTGAGGTTCCGCTCGAGGTCGGCGGCGTCGCACGCGAGCACCACGGTCCGATCCGGCAGGTCGACGCGGAACGACTGGTGCCCCGGCGTGTGCCCGCGGGTGTCGAGTGCGGTCAGGCCGGATGCAAGTTCCGTGTCCCCGTCGAGCAGGGACACCCGGACGTCGGCGTCGAGCACGTCGTCGACGACGACCGTCTCCCGCCGACCGATGCCGCTCCGCAACCAGTCCCACTCCCGTCGCTGCAGCGCGACCGGGGTGCCCGGTGGGACGAGCCGGAGGCCGCCCGTGTGGTCGAGGTGCACGTGCGAGATCGCGCAGAGCGCCAGGTCGGCCCACGCCAGTCCCGCAGCCGCGACCCCCTCGGCGAGCGCGTCGCCCGGTGGCACGACCGCGGTGTAGCTCTCGTACTCGTAGTGCGCGGCGCGCGCCTCGGGGTCGCGCACGCGGTCGACGTTGAACCCCCCGTCGAGGAGCACCCAGCCGTGGTCGAAGACGACGGCCGCGGCGGTGACGGGTTCGAGGAGGAAGCGTGCGGGATCGCCGCCCCGCAGGGAGATCGACTCGGGGATCGGTTCCCACCCGAGCACGAGCGGCACGAGCCCGCGTGGCCGGCCCCCGAGTGCGGGTCCGGTCCACACCGCCCCGTCGAACGTCTTCGCCATGCCCTTGCACCTCCGGCCTGATTGGATACAATTTGTGCCAATCCGAATCCATTGTGCCGGAGTTCCGGGAGGACGCCATGACCGACGCGATCGACATCAACATCCCCATCTCCCCCGAGATGCTGCACTGGGGCCGGCGCCCCACGTTCGAGATGGTCGAGGAGATCGCGGACGGGTACCCGTCGGACGTGTCCCGCTGGCTGATCGGTGCGCACACGGGCACGCACGTCGACGCCCCGTCGCACTTCGTGCCCGGTGCGACGACCGTCGACGAGATCGCGCTCGAGAGCGTGGTCGGCCCGGTCCGCGTCCTCGACCTGCGACACGTCGTCGAGGAGATCACCGCCGACGACCTCGAGGTGGCGGGTGCGGCCGGTGCCGAGCGCGTGCTGTTCCGCACGCGCAACTCGACCGACGCGCTGACCCGGAACGAGCGGTCGGAGACGTGGGTCGGCCTCGGCCCGAGCGGTGCACAGTGGCTGGTCGACCGCGGGGTCCGGTTCGCCGGCATCGACTACATGACGATGGAGGCCCCGGCGCACACCGAGGCGTGGCCGACACACGTCGCCCTGTGCGGCGCCGGCGTCGTGATCCTCGAGAACGCGGACCTGTCCGAGGTCGAACCCGGCGACTACCTGATGGTCTGCCAGCCGGTGCCGTTCGCGGG
This sequence comes from Curtobacterium sp. ABR8, assembly GCF_057812125.1. Lineage (NCBI taxonomy): Bacteria > Bacillati > Actinomycetota > Actinomycetes > Micrococcales > Microbacteriaceae > Curtobacterium > Curtobacterium sp. ABR8. The sequence goes on along the minus strand of NZ_CM173818.1, from coordinate 330,211 downwards.
GCGCGAGGCCGCTCCCGCTCCGACCGTCCTGCTCCCCCTCGCCGTGGCGACCCACGCATGAGCGTCCACGTGGTCCTGGTCCACGGTGCCGGCGGTTCGCCGTCCACCTGGTCGTCCGTCACCCCACTCCTGCGCGACCGCCGCATCCCGTACACGCTCGCCGACAACGCGATGACCTCGCTCCGCGACGACGAGGCGTCGGTCCGCGCCCTGGTCGACGGCATCGACGGCCCGGTCCTGCTCGTCGGCCACTCCTACGGCGGCGCCGTCATCACGAACGCGGGCACGCACGACCGCGTCGTCGGGCTGGTCTACGTCGCAGCCTTCGCCCCGGACGCCGGTGAGTCGGTCTCCGGGATCGTCGAGACCCGGGAACCCGCTCTCGTCTCGCAGTACATGCACCGCGGCCCGGCCGGCGAGTGGATCGCACAGGACGACGAGGAGTCGCGGCTGGCGCTCGCCTGGGACGTCCCGGAGGACGTGCTGCGCGCCGCACGTGCCGAGGGGCGGGTCACCGCCGACGCCGCCTTCCAGCAGCCCACGGCAGAGCCCGCCTGGCGGACCCGCCCGAGCTGGTACCTGGTCGCCACGAGCGACCGGCACCTGCTGCCCGCGATCCAGCGCGACTTCGTCGCCCGGATGGGTGCGGTGGTCGACGAGGTCGACACGAGCCACGCCGTCGCGCACGCCGCTCCGGACCGGGTCGTCGCCGTCATCGAGCGCGCGGTGGCCGCGCTGCGCTGACCACCGCCGGCTGCGCGGGTGGCGCCACGGTCAGGAGGCCGTGGTCACCAGTCCGTCGAGGTCCTTGACCACACGACCCGCCTGCAGGACCGCGCGCACGCTGGCAGCGTCGGCCAGCGCGCCGACGTCGGCGAGCGGGTCGACGCCCGAGACGACCAGGTCGCCGGCCTTGCCGGGCTCGACGGAGCCGAGCCGGGCCTCCAGACCGAGCAGCCGGGCACCCTGCAGCGTGCCGGCCGTGATCGCGGCGAGCGGCGAGAGCCCGACCTGCACGAGGCGGGCGAGTTCGGCGAGGTTCCGACCGTGCGGGTGCACACCCGCGTCGGTGCCGAGCGCGACGGGCACGCCGGCAGCGACGGCGCGTCGCACGCTGTCGAGGCCGCGAGCGTGCAGTGCCGCGCGCTGTGCGAGGCGTTCGGCAGAGGCGGTGGAGGGGTCGAGTTCGCGTAGGAGCGTGCTGAGGGTGGGGACGAGCACCGTGCCGCGTTCGACCATGAGCGCGATGGTGTCGTCGTGCAGGTCGTAGCCGTGTTCGATGCTGGCGGCTCCGCCGAGCACGGCGGCACGGGCCGCGGCGTCGGTGAGCGCGTGGGCGGTGACCGGGCGGCCGCCGCGTTCGCCGACCAGGCGGACGACGAGCCGCACCTGGTCCTCGGTGATGCCGATGTCGTCCGGGTCGTCGGTCGGCGAACCGACCCCACCGGACGTGGAGACCTTGATCGCGTCGGCGCCGGTGCGGAGCAGCGAGCGGACCGTCCGGACGACGTCCTCGTCGGTGTCCACGACGCCCGGTGTGGGCATGCCCGGCCGGACGGCCCAGGCCGGCAGCGACCCGTTCGGCCGGACCGGGTCGGCGTGGCCACCGGTCGGCGAGAGCATGGCGATCGCGAGGTGCAGGCGCGGACCGACGACGGTGCCCCGGGCGACGGCGTCGCGGTAGCCGGGGGTGAGCCCGTCCAGGTCCCGCGCGGTCGTGACGCCGGCGTGCAGGGTGCTCCGGAGCACCTCGGCGACCTCGAGCACGTGCTCCTCCGGGAACCGTGCCCGCTGCTCCTCGGGTGTCGTCGGCACCATGCTGAGGTGCACGTGCGCGTCGACGAAGCCGGGCAGCAGCCACCGGCCGGACAGGTCGACCGTCGGCACGTCCGCGGCCGGGGCGCGCCGTGGACCGACGTAGGTGACGTCGCCGTCACGCAGCTCGACCTCGGCGTCGGTGCGGGGCGGCGCACCCGTGCCGTCGACCAGGGTCGCGCCGACCAGTCGGAGCACGCCGTCGGCGTGCGGGGTCGTCGGGAGTCGTGCCGCCACAGCGGGCCTTCCGGGTCGGTCAGCCGGCCAGGCTGAAACGTGCGGAACCGGGGTCCGCGTCGAGCAGGCGGCGCGTGTACCAGTGCTGCGGATCGGCGTAGATCTGCTCGACCGGACCGGCCTCGACGACCTCACCCTGGTACAGCACGACGACCTCGTCGCTCACACGTTGCACGACCGCCAGGTTGTGCGAGATGAACATCATCGTCAGGCCGAGGGACTCCTTGATGTCGGCGAGCAGCTCCAGGATCTGCGCCTGCACCGAGACGTCGAGCGCCGAGGTGATCTCGTCGGCGATGACCAGGTGCGGGTCGATGACCAGGCCGCGGGCGATGGCGATGCGCTGCCGTTGCCCGCCGGAGAACTCGTGCGGGTAGCGGTGCATCATGTCCCGGGATAGCCCGACCCGCTCGAGCCAGCCGCCGATGCGGTCCTCGTGGGTGGCGACCCGGGGGCGGACGGGGTCGATCGCCTCGGCCAGGGTCTGCGCGACGGTCCGTCGCGGCGAGAGCGACGAGTACGGGTCCTGCGGGATCATCTGGACCCGGCGGCGGTAGCCGCGCAGGGTCGACCGGTCGGCCGCGGTCAGGTCGACGCCGTCCACCGCGGCGCTGCCCGAGGCGGGCTTCACGGTGCCGACCAGGACCTTGGCGAGCGTGGACTTGCCCGAGCCGGACTCGCCGACGACGCCCACGGTGCGACCTCGCTCGAGGCGGAGGTCGACGCCGCGCAGGACGGTCGTCGAGCCGAACGCGACGTCGAGGGCGCGGACGTCGATCATGGGGGCCGTGCCGGTGTCGGTTGCGCGGCGTTCGCGCGTCGTCGTGGTGTCGGTCATGCGTGTGCCTCCGCCTGCTCAGTGCGCGTGGACTCCGTGGGCACCGTCACGACCGGAGTGGCCGCCAGGAGCTGCTTCGTGTACGGGTGGTCGACGGTGTCCGGGGAGAGCCCGGCGACGTCGTCGATGCGCTCGACGATCTCGCCGTTCCGCATCACGAGGACCCGGTCGCACAGTGCGCGGACGACGCCGAGGTCGTGGGAGATGAACAGCACGGCGGTGCCGGAGTCCTCGTTCATCCGCTTCAGCACGGTCAGCACCTCACGCTGGACGGTGACGTCGAGGGCGGTGGTCGGTTCGTCCGCGATGAGCAGGTCGGGCTTCGTGCTCATCGCCGACGCGATCATCGCGCGCTGCTTCATGCCGCCGGAGAGCTGGTGCGGGTACTGGCGCAGTCGACCCTCGGGATCGGTCAGCATCACGGCGCGGAAGCCCTGCGTCAGGAGCCGGATCGCGTCACGTCGGCTGTGGCGCAGCCGCATCCGCAGCACGTCGGACAACTGGATGCCGAGCACCATGGCCGGGTTCAGCGCGGTGCCCGGGTCCTGGTAGACCAGGCCGATGCGGGATGCGAGCACGCGGTCCGGCACGCGACCGAGCAGGTCGACGCCGCCGAGTTCGAGCCGCCGCGCGGAGCCCTCGAGTCCCTCGCCCAGCAGCTTGGCGACGAGCGAAGCCGTCAACGACTTGCCCGAACCGGACTCGCCGACGATCCCGAGCACTTCGCCCCGCCGGATGGTGAACGAGACGTCCTTGACCAGGGCGCGTCCGCTGGCGGCGTGCTGCACCGAGATGCCGTCCGCGACGAGCACGGCGTCGTCCTCGACCGCGAGCGTCGACGGGCCGGTCGCGCGGGTGGTGCGGGACCGCGTGGTGTTCGACCGCGGGTTCGCGGCAGCGGCCAGTCCGTCCCCGACGAGCAGGGCGGCGAGGGAGGCGAAGGTCAGCGCGACCGCGGGGCCGACGATGACGACGGGGTTCACGACGATCCGGTCCAACCCGTCGTTGAGCAGGGTGCCCCAGTCGAACGCCGGGGTCTGCGCGCCGAGGCCGATGAAGGACAGTCCGGAGATCTCGACGAGCGATCCGGAGAAGGCGCCGGCGATCAGGATCAGCGTCGGCTCGGCCATGTTCGGCAGGACGTGCCGCATCGCGACGCGGTGCGCCGGGACCCCCATCAGGCGTGCCGTCGTGACGTACTCGCTGGTGGAGATCTTCGCCGCCAGGTTGGCGGTCAGACGGGCGAAGCCGGCGATGTTCGCGACGGCGATGGCCACGACGACCTGCACCATGCCCTGCCCGAGGATCGCTGCGACGATGATCGCGACGAGCATCGTCGGGTAGCTGACCGCGAACTCGATCCCGCGCAGCCCGAGCTCGCGCACCCGGCGGGGGGCGAGCCAGACGCCGATGCCGAGCGCGATGCCGACGATCGCGGACAGGGCCGTGGCGGCGAGCGCCATCAGGACCGTGGCCCGGGTGGCGACCAGGGTGCGCGCGAGCATGTCGCGGCCGAGGGTGTCGGTACCGAGCGGGTGCTCGGCGGTGGACCCCAACCCAGAGGTACCGCCGATGCCCGTGGCCTGGGCGCCGAACACGAACGGGGCGACGACCGCCACGATCAGGATCAGCCCGAACATCGCCAAGCCGACGATCAGCCCGCCGTTCCACGCGAAGGTCCGGGGACGCGATGCCGGGTCGGTGGTGGCGGCCCGGACGGTGGTGATGGTGTCAGCCACGCTTCTCCCCGAGGGTGCGCGGGTCGATGAGACCCAGGATGATGTCGATGACCAGGGTGATCACGAGCGAGATGAGCCCGATCACGAAGACCGCGGCGCGGATCACGGGGTAGTCCTTGTCCACCGCGATCGCCTGCACGATGACGCCGCCCAGGCCCGGCCACGCGAAGACCGCCTCGGTGATGAGTGCCGAGCCGAGCAGGGCCGTCAGGATGATCCCGGACAGCGTCAGTGCGGTGGTGAGCAGGTTCGGCAGCATGTGCTTGGCGTAGATCGACAGCGCCGGCAGCCGCCACCCGCGGGCGGTGCGCATGTAGTCCTGCTCGAGGATGACGGCGGTCTCGCGGCGGACGATGCGGGCCACCGAGCACGTGCCGCCCACGGTGAGCGAGGCGATCGGCAGGACCGCCGCCGCGCCGAAGTCGTAGGCCGGCGAGTACGCGGGCGGCAGCACGTGCAGCAGGACCGCGAAGACGACGACGAACCCGGTGGCGAGCACGTACGTGGGGATCGACGAGATCAGGCCGGTGACCGCCGAGAACGAGACGTCGAGCCAGCGGTGCCGGTCGCCGCGGGTGAGGACACCGACGGTCATGCCGAGTGCGAGTCCGAGGACGAGCAGCAGCAGGACCGCGGCGATCGTGATCGTCAGCGTGTACGGCACGGCCGTCATGACGATGTCCATCGCCGGCGCGCGGTACTTGTACGAGTCACCGAAGTCGCCCTGCACGACGCCGGCGACGTAGTGCCACAGCTGGACGGGGATCGGCTGGTCGAGACCGAGTTGGTGCCGGACGAGCTCGACCTGGGCGAGCGTCGCGGTGTCGCCGGCGATGGCCGTTGCCGGGTCGCCGGGGATGAGCTGCACGATGAGGAACGTCACGAGGACGAGCAGCGCCAGGTTGATGACGAGTCCGACGGCGCGACGGAGCAGGAAGCGGCGCCATGCGCCACCGAGGCTCGCGGCCCGGGGTGCTGTGGCGGTCGGGGTCCCCGGAGACCCGGGGGTGCCCGGACCGGGCACGGGGAGATGGTCGACGGTGGTGGTGCTCATCGCGGGTCCTCCTGGTGCTCCGGTCCGGGCTGGGGTGGTGCGGTGGTGCGCGTTGGGTGGTGCGTGGTGCGTGGCGCGGTGCTTGGTGCTCGTTCGGTCAGGCGATCAGGAGACGATCCGCATTGCGGAGACGTCCCAGTACCCCGAGAACACGTGGGTCTCGAAGCCCTTGCGGGCGACGTACCGGTGCGTGTCCGTGATGAGCGGGGTCATGTCGACGCGCTCGAGGATCGACTTCTGCGCGGTGGCGAAGTCCTCGCACTGCTGGTCGGCGTCCGACGTGGCCATCGCCGCCTGGTAGGCCGCGAGTCCCTCGGGGTTGTCGCTCGACGACACGTTGGTGCCGCCCTCGGCGTAGGTCGGGCCGACGTAGCGCGCGATCGAGGTGTTGATCAGCCCGGTCTGCGCGTCCTCGGCCGCCACGGCGACGTCCCAGGTCTTGGGTTCGGTGCGCATCTGCTTGGTCCAGTCGGCAGGGTCCGGAGCCGAGACCTTCACGGTCGCACCGGCGTTCCGGAGCGACTCCGCCAGGAAGTCGGCGGCGGGGTCCCAGTTCGACATGATGAGCAGCCGGATCGTCTTGCCCGTGAGCTCCTTCGTCGCGGCCTTCGCGTCGTAGGACTGCACGAGGGACGAGTCGTCCAGCGCGCAGCGGTAGCTCGCCGCGTTCACCGTGTTCTGCTCGACCCCGAGTCCGTCGAGACCGGCGTTGTTGAACCCCTTCGTGTCGATCGCCTGGGCGACCGCGGCACGGAGCGGCTGGTCGTCGGCGAACACCGAGCCGGAGCCCTCCGCCTCGTTGAACACGAGGTTGTAGGCCGAGCTGGCGAACTGCACGGTGGAGTAGTCGTCGCCGCTGAAGCGCTCGGCGTTCGAGTCGTAGAAGCGTGCGACGTCGACACCGCCGGACTGCAGCAGGTTGGCGCTCGTGTTCGAGTCGCCCTGCACGGTCAGGTTGATCGTCTTGGCCGGCTCACCGGTGACGGTCTTCCACGCCGGCCAGGCGTCGTAGTCGGACCGCAGCGCGTAGGAGACGCTCTTGCCGGCCGAGGACTTCGCGAGCGTGTACGGGCCGGACCAGGCGCCGTCGACGGTGCCGGCCGCGAGGCCCTTCGTGTCGGCGAGACCGGCCGGGCAGATGATCCCGGTACCGGGGCGGGTCAGGCCGCCGAGCAGCTGCGAGTACGGCTCGCTGAGCGAGATCGTCAGCGTGCCGGCGGCGTCGTCGGCGGTGAACTCCGGGTCACCCGAGCCGAAGGCCTGGTTCTTCCAGGTCTGCGCACCCGAGTCGTCGAGGCCGACCAGGTACTCGAAGGACTTCTCGACGACCGTCGGCGTGATCTCGGTGCCGTCGGAGCACGTGGCGCCGTCGCGGATCGTGAACTCGTACTTCGACGCCGACTCGGCGTCCCACTTCGTCGCGAGCCCGCCGATGTAGCCGCCGTCGTCGCCCTCGCCCTGTCGGAGCAGGGTGTCGAAGCCGAGTCGTGCGACCTCGACGTCCGAGCTGGCCGAGGCCTTCGCGGGGTCGAAGGTCGCCGGGGCGTACCAGAGCTCTGCGTTGATCGTGTCGGTGCTCGACGAGCTGTCGCCGCCGTCGGCGGAGCCGGACGCGGTGCACGCGCTCAGCGAGAGTCCGACGGCGGTCGCCAACGCGACGCCGACGAGGATGCGCTTCCTCACCATGGTGCTGTCCTCCAGTGGGATTCGGGGTGATGCCAGGGAGTCAGTCCCAGGGTCGGGTCCAACTTGGATCCAATTTAGAACAATCCGCATCCAACTGTGTTTCGAGTGGATTACATCTGACCGGGACGAGCCGCGGCGTCGAAGACCGTCGCGCCGCCGACGTCGGTGCGCAGGACCCGCGCCGCGGCGAACTCGTCGACCGTGCACGCGGCCGGGTCCACGTCGAGCAGCACCCAGTCCGACAGGGCGCCGGCGCGCAGCACGCCGCGGCGGTCCTCGGCGAAGGACGCGTGTGCGGCACCGCGCGTGTAGGCCTCGACCGCCTCGAGCACCGAGAGCGCCTGTGCCGGGCCGATCGGCTCATCCAGGCCGCGCATCCGACGGGCTGCGGCGACGGGGACCACCTCGCGCGGATCGAAGGGGAAGTACGGCGCGTCCGAGCCCATGGCGACCGTGGCGCCGGCGTCGGCCCAGGTCCGCATCGGGTTGACCTCGTCGACACGGCTGCCGAGCCGGCGCTGCAGCCCGGCGGCGTTCTTCCAGGCGATCGAGGGCTGCAGCGACGCCACGACGCCGAGGCGTGCCGCACGGTCGGCGCTCGCGACGCTCGGTTCGAGGTACGCGTGGATGAGCTGGCAGCGGAGTCCGGCGACCGATCGTCCCGTGTCCCGTTCCGCTGCCTCGAGCCCGTCGAGCACCTCGGCGACCGCACGACTGCCCACCGCGTGCACACCGAGCCCCCACCCCGTGGCCACGCACGACGACGCCAGACGGGCGAAGTCAGCCGCCGAGATCCGCTGCACGCCGTGGTCGTCGCCGGTCCAGGGCCGTTCGAGCAGCGCCTGCCCCTTCATGCCCTCGCCGTCGTAGTAGACCTTGACCGGGCCGAGCCGGAGGCGGTCGTCGCCGTCACCGGTCACGCCGTCGATCGAGTCGAGCACCGCCAGGGCCGCGTCGACGTCGGGGACCGCTGCACTGCCGAGCTCGGGGTAGGGCATCGCGACCACGCGCAGCGTCAGGAGTCCCTGCCGGTGCGCCTCCCGGTACCCCTCGAGCTCGGGCAGCGTGACGGCCGGGTCGACGACGCCGGTGAACCCCATCGCGTGCAGCAGCGGCTGGATGCGACGGATCGCGGCGAGCCGGTCCTCGAGCGTCGGCGGTGCGTCCCCGATCCAGTCCGGGGCGTCCGGGTCCGCGTCGCCGTCGGCGAGCATGGCGGCCGAGAACGTCGCTGCGTCGGCGTCGGCGTCCACGAGCTGCAGCGCTTTCAGTCCGGCACGCTGCGCGTGTGCGTGCGCATCGGTGAACCCCGGCAGGACGGTGCCCTCGACGTGGTCCTCTGCTGCGCCTTCCGGAGCCGCCGCCCGCACGTCGTCGAGCGTCCCGATGGCCGCGATCCGGTCGCCGACCACGAGCAGGGCCTCGGCGGTCGGCTGCACCGGGTCCATCGTCCGGACGTGCCCGACGACGATCCGCGCGGACCGCCCGGCCGCCTCACACACCGACGGGCTCCCGCTCGTCGAGCCAGGTGCGCACGTCCGCGGCGGTCACCAGGGCGTCCCGCTGCAGGTACCCGATCGCCTCGAGTGCCGCGTCGTGCGCGCGTTCGCTCGACCCGGCGACGCAGTCGGTCAGGACCCGGACGGCGTAGTCGTGCTGGTGGGCGTCGGCCGCCGTGTAGTGGATGCAGACGTCGGTGAGTCCGCCCACGAGCAGGACGGTGCCGGCCTTGTACGCCTTGAGCACGATTTCGAGCTCGGTGCCGAAGAACGCCGAGTAGCGCCGCTTGCGGATGACGAACTCCTCGGGTCGAGGATCGATCCACGAGGCCAGCTCGGTCTGCTCCTCGCCCTCGATGCAGTGCGGGCCCTCGGCGCCGTCGAGTTCCCGACCGATGTCGACGAGGTCCGGCTTGTGGACCTCCTGGATGAAGACGACGGGCACGCCCGAGGAGCGGCAGTGCTCGATGAGGTCACGCACTCGCGGTGCGCGCTCGGCACGGCCGCCCATCACGGGGATGCCGGGCGTGGGCATCGTCGAGGCGGCTCCGCCCTGGACGTCGACGACGATGAGGACGGGGTTGCCGGAGACGGCGAGCATGCTGGTGGTTCCTTCCGGGACGGATCGTGCAGCGGGTGGGGACCGGTGCGCGCCGTCGCCGTCATCCTCTGACGGGATCCGACACCGCACGGGTCCGGGGTGTTTCGGGGGCGTTAAACCTCAGGTGTCGCCGAACCGAAGGGTGTCGCCGAACCGAACGGCGTCGCCGCCGCTCCGGCCGCCGCCCGCGCGCTCCGCCGCCGCCGGAAGGGCAGCAGCTCGGCGATCCCGACCGGCCCGAACCCGTCCCCGACCGCGACCCACACCCGGGCGTCGGGCGCGTGGTCACCGAGCAGCTCCGCGCAGACCCCGCACGGCTCGATCAGGTGCATCGTCCCGCCCGGCCTGCGGAGCACCCCCACGACCGACACCACCGGCGACCCGGCGACGACGGCCGCGCTCAGTGCCGCGGACTCGGCGCACACCGACGCGCGGCCGGCCGATGCCTCGACGTGCAGCCCGGTGACCACACTCCCGTCGGCGAGCCGGAGTGCCGCGGCGACCTCGTGCACCCCCGTGCGGTACCGCCGGTCGAGCACGTCCGTCGCGATCCGGAGCAGCTCCTGGTCCGCGGCGTCCATCCCGGACGGCGGGCCGGCGAGCACCGGTCGGGCACTGCCGCCGGACGGAGCCCCGCCCGTCGAGTCGCTCACGACCAGCCCAGGATCCGCGCCATGTTGCCACCCTCGACCAGGGCCCGGTCGGCCTCGTCCGGGATCGCCTTCGCGATCTTCATGCGCTCGAGGTCGAAGTCGCTGCCCGGCCACTCCGACCCGAGCAGGATCTTCTCCGCGCCGAGGCGCGCGTACGCCCGCTTGACGTCGGACATCAGGGTGGCCGAGGTCTCGAGGTACACGTGCGGGTTCCGCTCGGCGACGATGATCGCCTCCGGCACGTTCCACACCGCACCCATGTGGGCGATGATCGTCGGCACCGTCGGGAAGTTCCTCGCGATCTCCTCGATGGAGAACGGTGCACAGAACGCGTCGTCGAGTGCGTTGATCAGCACCGGCAGGCCGAGCTCGGCGCAGACCTCGAACAGCGGGTCGAGCAGGCCGTGGTCCGCGACGTGGTAGCCGTGCAGGCTGGGGTGCAGCTTCAGGCCGACCAGCCCGCCCTCGGCGAAGCGACGGATCTCGTCGGTCGCGTTCTCCCACTGCGGCATGACCTGGCCGAAGCCGAACAGCCGGTCCGGGTGCGCGGCGACCAGGTCCATCAGGAAGTCGTTCTCGATCCCCTGCGCGAGCGAGCAGACCATGGCGCGGTCGACCCCCGCGGCGTCCATGCGGTCGAGGATCCGGTTCGCGTCGAACGGCGTGTACGCCGGCGGCTCCTCACCCGGGCGCACGCCGCTCAGGTAGTCACTGCGGCCGCGGCGGTCCTGGGTGGTGTTGTAGGCGTCGATGATCATCGTGGGCGTCTCCTCGTCGGCGGCTCGTGGGGCGGAACTCCCCCGCATGTGATCCGATACTGCCAGAATTGGATCCAATTTGGTAGCGCTGGGTCGCGGAGTACCCCCGCGTGGAGGTCCGACGCACCCACGCCGCGCCGGCTCAGTGCACGATGACCATCGCGCCCATGGCCAGCACGCTCACCAGCGACGCCGCCCGGCGCACGGATTCGACCCGCGGCACCCGGCCGCCGACGACGTTCCACAGCACCACACCGGCGTGCACCGCGACCGCCACCCCGACCGGCAGCAGCACCGCACCGTGGGAGTGCCCCGCGCCGGCACCGGCACCGGCACCGGCACCGGCATGGCCACCTGCGAGCAGCACGAACACCGCACCGAGCAGCATCCCGAGCGCGTGCAGGTGGTCACCAGCGGGGCGACTCCGGCGACGCCACCGGTCCACGGCAGCCGTGCCCATCGCGCAGCCACCGAGCAGGAGCGCCCAGAACGGCGCCGGCACCACGTGGAGCGCCGGCACGTGGACGTCGAGCATCGCGACGAGCATCACCGCCTCGGCGACGAGTGCGACCAGCCCGATCCGTCGCCCGCCGGCGATGCCGAGCCCGAGCGCACCGATGGCTGCGACGAGCATGACGACGAGCAGCGCGGGCATGATTGGATCCAATCACGCGCGAGTCGGATACGGCAACGGGATCCAACACCTGGCAGGATTGGATCCGCAGCGGGGGTTCGCTGTGACGACGTACCGAGGGAGACCACGACGTGACCACCAGCGACGGCAACGCACTCGTCGACGACCTCGCCGCCCGGATCCGCGCGAAGATCATGTCCGGCGAGATCTCCATCGGCGCACCGCTCCGCCAGGCCGACCTCGCCGCGCAGTTCGGGATCAGCCGCACCCCGGTCCGCGAAGCACTCCGCCAGCTGCAGACCGGCGGCCTCATCGAGGTCGTCCCGAACCGTGGCGCCGTCGTCCGGGTGCCGGTGCCGTGGGAGGTCCGCGAGGCCTACGAGGTCCGCGCCGAGCTCGAGTCGCTCGCAGCCCGTCGCGCCGTCGACCGGCTCGACGACGCCACGATCGCGCAGCTCCGCTCGGTGAACCAGGCGATGTACGAGCGCTCCCTGGCGGCGGCCGAGGGCGAGCAGCCGAAGCAGCGCGAGGGCAGCGACAACGACCAGTTCCACGGGCTCATCTACCAGGCCTCCGGCAACACCCGGCTGACCAGGATGCTCGTCGAGATCAACGACGCCTTCCCGCGCAACGTCTCAGCCCTGGTGCTCCGCGAGAACTCCCGGCACCGCGAGGAGAACTTCCGCGAGCACGAGGAGCTCATCGAGGCGTTCGTCGCCGGGGACCGCGAGCGCGCCGCCGAGCTCATGCGCGACCACGTCCTGCGCGCCGGCGAGCACCTGGCGCACTGGTACGAGCGCCGCTCGTCCACCGTCTTCACCGGCTGACCCGGCGCGACCAGCGACAGCGGCGCAAGCGACCGGAGCGCTCAGCGCCGGACCGACGGGGCGGGGCCGACCCGCGCCTCCCGACCGGACCGTCCCGGCCGTCTACAGGACCGGCGCCCGCCGGATCCAGCCGGTGGCCTCCTCGATCGCGCGCGTCACCGCGAGCAGCTGGGCCTCGCGGCCGTACCGCCCGACGACCTGCACGCCGACCGGCAGCCCCTCGGGCGTGAACCCGCCCGAGGTCACCACGACCGGGTGCGCCGTCAACGTCAGCCGGTTCGCGAGCATCTGCCACGTGAAGTAGCGGTCGAAGTGGTGGCCGTCGACCTCGTCGACCCACTCGACCTCGGCCGGCGGTGCGACCACCGGCGTCGCCGGCAGCACGAGCACGTCGTGCCGGTCGAGCACCGCAGCCGTGTCCCGGTACATCCGGGTCCGACGCTCGTACGCATCGGCGAGCTGCGCCGCCGTGGTGGCGCGCCCCTGCTCGACGTTCCGGACGTAGTCGGGACGGAACCCGCTGGCACCGGCGTCGACGGCGTGCCGGCCACCCAGGAAGAACTCGAACGTCTCGATGGTCTCCCACGCCTCGTCCGCACCCGCGAAGTCGGGCTCGTCGGCCTCGACGACCGAGCCGAGCCCGGCGAGCTGCTCGCCGAACGCGCGGTGCACGGCACGCACGGCCGGGTCGATCGGCAGGCCGCCGGCGTCCTCGCTCCACGCGACGCGCAGGCCGTCGAGCTCCACCGGACGGACCGGGTGCTGTGTCATGGCGGACATCGGCCAGACGGTCTTCTCGACGGCCAGGGCTTCCATGAAACGTGCCGCATCGGCGGAGTCGCGTGCCATCGGGCCGGTGACGCCGTGCGGCGTCCAGGCGTTGCCGGTCCGGCCGCTCGGGACCCGGCCCGGGCTCGGCCGGACGCCGACGACGTTGCAGAACGCGGCCGGGTAGCGCAGGCTCCCGCCGCTGTCGGAGCCGTCGGCGATCGGCAGGATCCGCCCGGCGAGGGCCGCTGCGGCGCCACCACTGGACCCACCCGCGTGCCGCGAGGTGTCCCACGGGTTCACGGTCGTGCCGAACACCGGGTTGAAGGTCAGGACGCCCTGGCCCATCTCCGGCGTGTTCGTCTTGCCGATGATGAGCGCCCCGGCGTCGCGGAGCAGGGTCGCCAGGACGCTGTCGTGCTCGGCGGGGCGCGCGTCGGCGAACGCCGCCGACCCGTTCGTGGTCGGCAGGCCGGCGACGTCCATCAGGTCCTTCACCGCGGTGGGCAGGCCGTGCAGGAGCGGGAGCGGTTCGCCCGCGGCGCGTGCCGCGGCGGTGCGGCGGTCGGCCGCTTCTGCCGCGGCCAGCGAGACCGAGTCGGGCTGCTGGGAGACGACGGCCTGGAGGCGCGGGTTGCGTTCCTCGATCCGCTCCAGGTGGGCGCGCATCACCTCCACCGCCGACACCTCGCGGTTCGCGACGGCGTCGGCCAGGCGGACGGCGGACCAGTCGGCGAGGTGGTCCGGGGTGTGCTCGGGGGTCTGGGGCATCAGCGGCCGCCCTCGTGGTCGTGCTGCTGCTCGGCGTGCACGTGCCCGTCGTGCGCGGCGTCGGTGTGGTGGTCGTGCGCCGCGTGGTCGTGGCCGGCGCCCGGCGCGCAGTGGTCGGTCGCCGACGGCGGGACGTCGAGCGAGGGGTTCCGGTCGAAGAAGCCGTCGGGTTCGAGCCGGAAGCCGATCGTGTCGACGGGCATGATCGGCCACTGCTCGGGCCGTGGGAAGTGGTGCACGCCGAGGACGGGCCAGAGCACGAGGCGCTCGTTCTCGAGGGACCGGTCTGCCTGCTGCCAGACGTGCACCCCGTCGTCACCGAGCTCGCCCTGGTTCGGGTACTCGCCGGCGATGAAGCGCTCCTCGGGGTCGAAGGCGCTCGCCCAGAGGTGCTTCGCGACGAACGGCGCCTTCCGCTCGACGATGCTGCCGGGGCGGACGTGCAGCTGCGCGGTGTTCTGGACGGCCAGTCTGTAGGCCGTGCTCTCGCCGTAGCGGTTCTGCGCGGACTCGCTCTCGATGCGCCAGTGCAGCGCGCGGGCAGGGTCGGTCATCCGGGCGCCGTCGGCCTCGGAACCGATCGGCGTCTCGACCGCGATGCAGGCGTTGCCGTAGGGGTTCAGGGCCTCGTCGGGCTCGGGCTCGGCGTGCACCTCGACCAGCCGGTTCAACGGACCGTCGACGGCGGTGTCGAGCCGGACGGCGAAGTAGTGCTGGTGCGTCGGGGCCTGCACGTTCGGTGCGACCATCCGGCCGTACCGCGGGGTCTCGCCGTCGGCGATGCCGGACACCGACATCAGGCCGGTGAGCTTGACCTCGAGCTCGACGGAGCCGTCCTGGTACAGCGACCAGTAGAACCCGTAGTCGTAGTTCGCGACGGTCGCGAAGCTCGAGATCACGAGTCGGCGGCTGCGACGGACCTCGGCGCTGCCGGTGCGGGTGTTGACGTGCTTCCAGAGGATCGAGTCGTCCTCCTCGTGCAGGCAGATGCCGTTGACGATGGTCTGCGGTTCGCCGTGGCCGTCCAGGAAGTCGACGTCGAAGTACCGGATCTCCCCCAGGCAGTCGCAACCGAGCTCGAGGCTCGCCGTGAGCGGGCCGGCGCCGTACTCGCCCCAGTCGAAGAAGTTCTTCCGGTACGCGGTCGGGTCGCTGTCCAGGTACGGCACGTACATCTCGTTGACGGCCGCGCGGTGCAGCACCGGTCGCTCGACGTCGCCGTCGCGGTAGGACAGGTCGTGCAGCACGAGCCCCTCGCGGTGCGAGAAGCCGACGCGGAACGTCCAGTTCTGCCAGCGGACCTCGTGCCCGTCGATCGTGAAGCCGGGACCGTTCGGCTGGACGATGTCGAGCGCCGACACCTCGCGGTCGGGGCCCCAGGTGCCGGAGGTGTAGACGCCGGTCTCGCTCGCCATCGGGATGACGCCGTGGTCCTCGATCCGGACGACCTCGAGGGTGTCGAGGTCGAGGATCGGGACGAGCCCGGCGACGGGTCGTGCGTAGCCGTTGTCCTCGGGGAACTCGCGGTACCAGACCGTGCCCCAGCTCAGGCGGCGGTCGGCGAGGTCCTCGGGCACGAAGCCCGTGATCGACTCCGGGTCGACCCAGACGAGCGACGTGTCGGTGATCCCGCGCTTCGCGAGCGCCTCGATGACGAGCGGCGACTTCCGTGCGGCCTGCGCGATGAGCCGTGCTTCGTCACTCGAGACGCCGGGGCGACGGTGGTCCACGTCGGTCCACAGCTCGACGATCGCGGGCGAGTCCGGGCCGGCGGTCCAGCCCCGCACCTCCCACGCGGCGTGGGCGTCCGGGTCCATCACGACGATCCGGACCGGGCGGGCGCCACCGGCGGTCGTGCCCCTGGCCTTCTCCTCGTCGAGCGCGATCCCCCAGAAGCGCGGCCGGGTCCCGATGCGCCCGGAGGCACGGACGGCGGTGACGAAGGAGGCGATCTCGACGGAGGTCAGCGGATCGAGGACGTGGGTGCTGCTCATGGGCTTCCTTCTCGGGTGGATCGTGCGGTCAGTGGGCGTCGAGGACGACGGCGCGGCCGTCCGCGCGGGGGTCGCTCGCGGCGTCGAGGTGTCCGTCGGCGTGCAGCCGGACGGTCTGCACGTGTCCGGCTTCGTCGACGGGGCCGTCGGTGCGGGCGACCGGCAGGTCGAGGGCTTCGGCTGCGGCGATCGCGTCCTCGGAACCGGGTTCGGCGACGAGCGTCATCACCTCGTGCCCGAGGTCACGCGCACCGACCACGAACCGCGGTCGGCGGAGGACCTCGTCGGGGTCGCTGCCCGCGGCGACCAGGTCACGGGCGAGCTGGGCGAGGATCCACGGCTGGGCGCTGCCGCCCTGGCAGCCGAGGCCGAGCACCAGGTCGTCGGTCTCGGCGATCACCGGCAACAGGGTGTGCGGCGGCCGCAGGCCCGGCCCGACGTGGGCGGGGTGCGCGGGGTCGGTGCTGAAGGCGGAGCCGCGGTTGTGCAGCACCACGCCCGTCCCCGGGTCGAGGATGCCGGAGCCGAAGAGCTGGTAGACGCTCTGGATGAGCGTGACGACGGTGCCGTCGCTGTCCGCAGCGGTCACCGCGACCGTGTCGCCGAGGGCACGGCCGGCGCGGGGCAGTGCGCCGACCCGACCGGAGTCGCGTGGGTCGAGCATGGCTGCGACGTCGATGGGTCCGCCGCGGGGGTCGCCGAGTTCGGCCTGGCGGACGAGCGCGGCGCGGTGCACGGCGTCGACGAGGTCGGCGGTCGCGGACCGCGCGGTGCCCTGCTCACCGACGCCCGCGAGCGCTTCCGGCAGGATCCCGAGCAGCACGACGCCCTGCGTGGGTGGCGGAGCGACCCACCATCGGGCACCGCCGATCGTCGTGCCACGGGGCTCGACGAGCTCGGCGTCGTGCGCGGCGAAGTCGGCCTCGGTGTGTGCACCGCCGAGCTCCCGCAGCCGAGCGGTGATCGAGGCGGCGACCCGTCCCCGGTACATCGCGCCCGGGTCGGCAGCGAGTTCGGTCAGGGTCGCGGCGAGTGCCGGCTGCACGAACGGGTCGCCTTCGGCCAGGAGCGCCCCGGCGTCGTCGGTGAAGACCTCGCGCATCCCGGGGTCGGCGTGGAGCTCGTCGGTCCGGACCGCGATCGCACGGCCGAGTCCGGCGGAGACGGGGACCCCGTCGGCCGCGAGTCGTGCTGCGCGGGTCAACGGGTCGGCGAGCCCGAGACGGCCGCCCAGCGCGTCGATCGCCTGCCACCCCGCGACGACGCCGGGGACCGTGACGGTCTGGGCGCCCTGCCGGGGCATCCGGTCCTGCTGCGCGAGCGCCGCGACGTCGATGCCGGCCGGTGCGGCGCCCGCGGAGACCACGGCGGCGACGGGCTGTCCTGGCCGACGGACGAGGGCGACGAGGTCCCCGCCGATGCTGCACTGGTGCGGGTAGACGACGGTCAGTGCGGTGGCCGCCGCGAGCGCGGCGTCGATGGCGTCCCCGCCGGCCGCGACGGCCTCGGACGCAGCGTCGAGGGCAGCGGGGTGCGGTGCGGCGACGGCGACGCGGCGGGTGGCGGGTGCTGCTGGGGCGGTCATGCGGTGGTCACCATCCGGGCGGGGCTGAGGAACGCGAGGTCGGGGCGGTCGATGCCCTGCACCAGGTCGGCGACGGCCGCCCCGATCGCCGGCCCGAACTTGAAGCCGTGGCCGGAGCAGGCTGCGGCGAGGAGCACCTCGGGCTGCTCGGGCAGGGCGCCGACGACGAACCGCTTGTCCGGGGTCATCGTGTACAGGCACGCGACTGCCTGGGCACCGGCGGTGACGATGCCGGGGACGAACCCTTCGAGGAGCTCGGCCAGGTGCGCGACCTCGGCCTCGGTCGGCGGTGCGACGGGCACGTCCGGGTCCCACACGGGTCCGGCGTCGATGCCGATCTTCGCCCCGGATCCGGCGGTCTCCGGGAGCCCGAAGACGAGCCCCTCCGGCAGGTCGACCGAGAAGCACCCGAGCGCGGGCGGCTGCGCCACGGTCTGCCCCGTCGGTGCGGTGAGCGTGACGATGCGCCAGACCTCGAAGAACGCGGCGGCCTCGGGTACCAGCTGCGACGCCCAGGCTCCGCCGGCGAGCACGAGCCGTCGCGCGCGGACACAGCCGGCGTCGGTCCGGACGGTGACGACGCCGTCGTCGACCTGCCAGTCGAGCACGGTCTCGCCGTACCGCAGGTCGGCGCCGGCCGCCGCGGCGGCGGACTGCGCGAACGCGAGTGCCCTCGCGGCCTCGAGCACACCGGCGTCGGGGTCGTGGACCGCGCCGTACGTCTCGGGCGGACGCAGCGAGGGCGCGAGCGTCGGCCAGGCTGCGCGGTCGACCGGGAGGCTGGCCCCACCCTGCATCGTCGGCTCGCCCCGGTGCGCGTACAGTCCACCGGTCCGGTGCAGGAAGGGCGCGCCGGCTGCGGTTCCCCAGCGGTCCCACCCGCGGTACGCACGGTCGACGAGGTCGTTCCACACCGGGTGCGGGTAGGCGCGGCGGATCATCCGGGTGGCGCCGTGCGACGAGCCGCGCTCGTTCCCCGGTGCGAAGCGCTCCACCGCGACGACGTCGAGGCCGCGGCGCGCGAGCTCGTACGTGGCGGCGGATCCGTGGATGCCGAGTCCGAGGACGACGACGTCGTGCACGGCCGTCACGCGCGGACCTCGGCGACGACGTCCGCGACGCCCTCGAGCAGGACCCGGACGTCCTCGTCGTCGTTGTACACGTGCGGTGAGACGCGGACGACGCTCGCCAGGCCGCGGGCGCCCAGGTCCCACTGCGCGTGGCTCGCGGGGACGGAGATGGAGTCGATGCGGCGCTGCCGGAGCCGGGCCGAGACCTCCTTGCCGGCGACGCCGTCGACCGTGAAGGTGACGATCGCGGACGACGACGCTGACGGGTCCGCCACGGTGACGCCGTCCACGGCGTCGAGCGCGGTGCGCAGGTGGGCACCGAGGCCGACCAGGTGCGCCTCGGTCGCCGCCGGCCCGCGGTCGAGGGCCTCGCGCAGCGCCACGCCGAGGCCGAGCCGTGCGGCGACGGAGCACTCCCACGTCTCGAGCTGTCGCGCGGTGCCGTCCATCGTCCACTCATCCTCGCCGGTCCAGACGGCTCCGCGGACATCCGGCGCCCACGCACCGACGCCCTCGAGCATCCCGCGGCGCAGGTAGGCGAGGCCGGTGCCGCGCGGCCCGCGCAGGAACTTCCGGCCGGTGGTGACGAGGGCGTCGCAGTCGACGGCGCGCACGTCGATGTCGATCTGGCCGACGGACTGCGTGGCGTCGACGACGGTCAGGGCGCCGTGGCGACGGGCGACGGCGCTGATCTCCGCGATCGGTTCGACGAGACCGGACGAGGTCGGCACGTGCACCGCGCTCACGACGACACGGCCGCTCGCTCCGGCGACGGCGCGGTCCAGGGCCTCGAGGTCCATGGCACCGGTGGCGTCGCTCGGCACGACCTCGAGCCGCACGTCGTCGTGCCGCTGCATGGCCAACAACCGGAGCGCCTGGCTGACGTAGCTGGAGCGGGGTGCGACGACGGTGTCCCCGGCGCCGAGCCGCAGCGCGTCGAAGACACCGCGCAGGCCGCTCGTGGCGCTGTCGAACAGGGCGATCTCGTCCGGCGCCGACCCGAGCAGGGTGGCGGCCGCGGTGTAGACGTCGGCGACCTCGTCGGCGACCTGGTTGGCGGCTTCGTACCCACCCACCCGCTGTTCCCGGCGCAGGTGGGTGACCACTGCCTCCAGGACACCGTCGCTGACCAGGCCCGCGCCGGCCGCGTTGAAGTAGTGGCGCCCTGCGGTGCCGGCGGTGCGGGACCGCTCGGCGGCCACGTCGATCGCCGTCACTGCCTGGGCGGCCATCGTGCCGTCCTCGAGACCGATCGTCATGTCGCGGGTCCTCCCTCGTGCGCGCCACCCCCGGACGCTGAATGGATCCCATCATAAACAGGTTGTATCCATTACCGCCACCGCCGGATACTGTTGTCCCATGGAGCACTCCGCTGAAGCCCGCGCGCAGGAACTCGGACTCGTCATCCCGGACTACGCGAACCCGCCCTACGGTGGCCGGTACGGCAGCTCGCTCCGGGCGTTCCACCGCACCGGCGACCTGCTGGAGCTGAGCGGCATGACCCCGGAGTCACGGGACGGCACGATGCTGCACCCGGGGTCGGTCGGTGTCGACATCACCCTCGAGCAGGCTCGTGAAGCGGCCCGCTACACCGCGGTCAACGCCCTCGGCATGATCCGCTACGCCCTCGGCTCGCTCGACGAGGTCGCCGCACTGTCCCGCGGGCTGTGCTTCGTCCTCTGCCCGCCCGGGTTCGAGCAGCTCAACCAGGTGTCGAACGCGGCCAGCGACCTGCTGTTCGACGTCTTCGGACCGGACGTCGGTCGGATGGGCCGCGCGTCGATCGGTGCGACCGCCCTGTCGCGGAGCGCCTGCTTCGAGCTCTGGCTCAGCCTGGAGTGCCGCCCCCGCCGAGCCGGGGAGTGAGACCGCTCGCCGAGACCGGCACGCGGGGGACCTCGTTCTGGCTCCTCGTCGTGGCGTCGACCGCCGGCTACGTCGTCAACGGCGCGAGCACCCCGGTCGTGCCACGCCTGGCGACGGACCAGCTCGGCGCCGACCCGGCCGTCGGTGGACTGCTCGTGTCGCTCGCGGGGTTCGTGGCGATCGGGGTGATGCCGCTGGCCGGCATCCTGAGCGACCGGCTCGGTCCACGACGTGTCCTCCTCGGTGCCGGGTTGCTGGCGGCGGCCGGACTCGGCATCGTGCTCGTCGCGCTGAGCGTCCCGAGCCTCGCGGTCAGCCGGCTCGTCTTCGGCGCCGGCAACGCGGCCACCGCCACCGCCCTGACGGCCTGGGTCGTCGCCGAGGTCCCGGTGACCCAGCGGAGCCGCGCACTCGGCCTGTTCGGGCTCGCCGTCTGGATCGGTCTCGCCCTGGGGCCCGTGGTCGGCGAGAACCTGTACCAGTCGGCCGGACACCGCACCGTGTGGGTCGTCGCGATCGGCATCCAGCTCGCCGGGCTCGGAGTGGCACTGCTCACGCGGGGCGGATCGGCTCCGGTCCACCGCAGCCCGGCACGACCGGCCGGTGCGGGGCTCGCGGCGGTGCTGCGGGCCGTCGTGCGACCGGGCGCGGCGGGACTCGTGGCCTGGGCGGCCGAGGGCTTCATGATCGCGTTCCTCATCCAGCACCTGGTCGGGCAGGGCGTCGGCGCGCAGGGACTGACCGGGGCCGCGAACGTCTTCACGGTCTTCGCAGCGAGCGTCGTCGGGGTCCGACTGCTCCTCGGCGGACTGCCGGACCGGATCGGGCCCGTCCGCACCGCACGCGGAGCCCTGGTCGTCCTCGCCGCAGGGCTGGTCGTCCTCGCGGTCGCACACGACTTCCCGACCGCGGCCGCCGGTGCCGTCCTGGTCGGTGCCGGGTACTCGCCGCTGTTCCCGACGCTCACGCTCCTGAGCACCCGGACGCTCGACGACCGCACCCGGGCCACGGGCGTCGGCGTCTTCTCGGCCGTCACCAGTGCGGGCTACGCCGTCGGCTCGCTCGTGGGCGGGGTCCTGGTGTCGGCGGTCGGTTCCGGGTGGGCGCTCGTCGTCCTCGCCGCCCTGCAGCTCGCCGCGGTGCCCGCACTCGGCAGGCACGACGGCGGCGGCACCGGTCGCGACCTCAGAGCGCGATGACGACGCTCTTCGACTCGCAGAACGCGCGCAGGGCCTCTTCGCCGAGGTCGCGGCCGAGGCCGGACTCGCCGACCCCGCCGAAGGACAGCGCCGGGTCGAACAGGTTGTAGGTGTTCACCCACACGGTGCCGGCGTGCAACCGCTGGCCCATCCGGTGGGCGCGGGACAGGTCACGGGTCCACACCCCGGCGGCGAGGCCGTACGTCTGGTCGTTCGCGATGGCGATCGCCTCGTCCTCGTCGTCGAAGGGGATGACGCCGACGACGGGCCCGAAGATCTCCTCGCGCGCGATGGTCATCGTGTTCGAGACGCCGGTGAAGAGCGTCGGTTCGACGTAGTAGCCCGGGCGCTCGGGCACGCCGCCGCCGACCGCGACCGTCGCCCCCTCGGCCTTGCCCTGCTCGATGTACCCGAGCACCTGCTGCCGTTGCTCCTCGGACACGAGCGGGCCGACGGTGATCCCGCCGTCGAGCCCGTCGCCGACGGGGACCTTCCGGACCGCGGCGACAAGGCGCTCGGTGACCTCGTCGAGGACCGACCGCTGCACGAGCAGGCGGCTGCCCGCGGTGCACATCTGGCCGGAGTGCCCGAACGACGCACGCATGGCGGTGAGGACGACGGCGTCGAGGTCGGCGTCCTCGAACACGATGTTCGGGCTCTTGCCGCCGAGCTCGAGGGTCAGGCGCTTGAAGTCCGCACTCGCGGCGGTCATCACCTTGCGGCCGACCTCGGTGCTGCCGGTGAACGAGACCTTGTCGACACCGGGGTGCGCGGTGAGGGCGGCACCGACCCGGCCGTCACCGGTCAGGACGTTGACGACGCCGGCGGGCACACCGGCCTCCTCGCAGATCGCCGCGACGCGGAGCATCGTGAGCGGGGTCTGCTCGGCCGGCTTGACGACCACCGTGCAGCCCGCGGCGAGCGCCGGTGCCAGCTTGAACGCGCCGGTCATGATCGGGAAGTTCCAGGGCAGGATGAGCGCCGCGACGCCGACCGGTTCGAGGGTCGTGTACACGTGGTGCGCTCCGCCGTCGACGGGGACGACCGTGCCGGTCAGGCGCGAGGGAGCGCCGGCGTAGTAGCGGAACACCCGGGCCGAGGTCGCGGTGTCGGCGCGGGAGCGCTCGATCGGCTTGCCGTTGTCGCGGGTCTCGAGCACGGCGAGTTCCTCGAGCCGCTCCTCGATCAGGTCCGCGACCCGGTTCAGGATGCGGCTGCGGTCGTGCGGGCTCATCCCGCTCCACCGGCGGTCCTCGTGTGCCCGGCGTGCCGCGGCCACGGCGGCGTCGACGTCGGCGGGACCGGCCTGCGGCACCCGGGTGAGCAGCACCTCGGTGGCGGGGTCGAGCACGTCGAGGAGTTCGGCGCCGTCGGGTGCGGTCCAGGTGCCGTCGACGAGGAACGGCTCGAGCGGGGCCAGGGGTGCGAGCGTGTCTCTCATGACGGTTCCTCCGTGGGACGTGGGTTCGGTGGGTCGGGGCGCTCGGTCAGGGGCGGTCGAGGAGCCGAGCGGGCTCGTCGACCGTGATCCGGGTGAGGACCTCGTCGGGCACGCCGAGTGCGCGGAGGCCGGGGACGACCCGGGCGGTCAGGTGGTCGAGGCCGTGTCCGCCGTACCGACGGAGCTGGCCCTTCGTCCAGGTGGCGTGGCCGAAGACCCAGCGGGTGTCGGGGGCGCTCTCGCGCAGGGCCAGGAAGGCGTCGAGCCGTTGCGGATCGCTGGCGTTGCGGATGCGACCGACGTGCGAGCCCTCGTTGCCGAAGCAGAGCTCGAGCACTGCTCCTGCCTGGCCGAGGTCGCGCAGGTAGGGCAGGTCGAGGAACTCGTCGACGGTCGAGAACACGACCCGGCTCGGGTCGACCCCCTCGGCGACGACGTGCGCGAGCACCTCGAGGCCGTTTCGGGCGTCGGCGGCCAGCCGGACGACGACGGCCGCGCCGGTGGTCGCCGCCGCTCGTGCAGCCGCCGTGAGACTGCGGCGTTCCTCGAGTCCGTCGGCGGTCGCGAACGCCGTCGTCGTCCCCATCAGGCCGAGCAGCCCGGCACGGTACGTGGTGCCGGGTACCGAGTCCGTCAGTGCCCGTTCGAAGAGCCCCTGTCGCCCGTCGGTGTCCAGGTCGAGGTACCACTCGGGCAGCAGTCGTGGCAGGTAAGCCCCGTAGCCGGCGACGATCCCGACGCCGCTCGCCCGTGACAGTCCGGGCAGCCGGGCGTGGTCGGGACCGAAGCCGAGGGAGCTCAGGTCGACGGCGAGGCCGAGGCCGCTGTTCCGCGCGGTGCGGAGTTCGTCGGCGAGCAGGTCGACGTCGTCGAGGCGCAGGTTGTCCGCGAGTGCGAGCTGGCTCCACCGCAGGGCGGCCGCCAGGTCCGCGGTGACCGCGAGGCTCGGCTCCAGCGCTTCGACACCGGGCCGCTGCAGGGCGCTCGCGTCCGTCAGCAGGTGCTCGTGCATCGACACCGCACCGATCCCGGACGACTCGACGGGGCCGAGGACGGTCTGGATCACGACGTGCCTTTCGCGGTGGCGGACTTGACGGATCCAATCTACATCGGTTTGGATCCCTCTTGTCCACACGTGTCGCCGAGCTCCCCGCTCGACTCCGAACGTTTACACGCGGGCCCCTTCCGTCACGTGCCCGAAACAGCCGGGCAACGACGGCGACACGGGTCCGCACGACACTGGTCGCACTACCTGTCACCCGACAGGTACTCCGCGAAAGGTCTGCAGCCATGCGCTCTCCAGAGTCACCGCTCCACGCACCGCGCGCCACGTCCAGCGTCGACCCCGTCGACACCCAGGGCCTCGCCCGACTCGGCTACGAGCAGGAACTCCACCGCGGGGTCGGCTCGTTCTCGTCGTTCGCGGCCGGGTTCTCGTTCGTCTCGATCCTGACCACCGTCTTCCAGCTGTTCGGCCTCGGGTTCGGACTCGGCGGTGCCGCCTTCTTCTGGGCCTGGCCGCTCGTCTTCGGCGGCCAGCTGCTCGTCGCGCTGAACTTCGCGCAGCTCGCCGCCCGGTGGCCGATCTCGGGCGCGATATTCCAGTGGTCCAGTCGTCTGGCGGGCGCGCGCTTCGGGTGGTTCACCGGGTGGACGATGATCATCGGGCAGATCCTCACCGTGGCCGTCGCGGCGATCGCGGTGCAGGCCGTGCTCCCCGCGATCTGGAACGGGTTCCAGGTCGTCGGCGGCCCCGGAGCCGACCCCTCCCTCGCCTCGTCGACCGGTGCCGCGAACGCGGTGGTGCTCGGCATCGTGATGCTCGTCGTGACGACCCTGGTGAACATCACGAGCGTCCGGCTGATGGCGCGGGTCACGAGCTTCGGCGTGCTGATCGAGATCATCGGCGTCGTCGTGCTCATCGGCGCCCTCTTCCTGCTGCCGCACCGCAGCCCTGCGGTGGTGTTCACGACCGCCGGCTCGACGAGCACCGAACCGTACGTCTGGGCGTTCCTGGCCTCGTCCCTGATGGCTGCCTACGTGATGGTCGGCTTCGACTCCGCCGGTGAGCTCGCCGAGGAGACGCACAACCCCCGCCGGACCACCCCGAAGACGATCGTCCGCGCGCTCACCGTCTCCGGCCTCGGCGGCGGGCTGCTCATCATCGGTGCCCTGGTCGCCGCCCCGAGCCTGACCGACGGCAAGCTGGCGACGCAGGGACTCGCGTGGGTGATCACCTCGACGCTCGGCGACGTCTTCGGCCGACTGCTGCTCTGCACCGTCGCGGTCGCCGTGTTCGCCTGCACCCTCGCCGTGCAGACCGCCGGTGCGCGCATGGTCTACTCGATGGCCCGCGAGAAGGCCCTGCCCTTCCACCGGACGCTCGCTCGGGTCTCACCCCGGACCGGTACCCCGATCGCCGCGTCGATCGTCGTCGGTGTCGGTGCCGGCCTCGCGCTCGCCGTCAACATCGGTCAGTCCGCGATCTTCACCGCCCTGTCCAGCCTGTGCATCGCGATGCTCTACCTGGCCTACCTCGGCGTCACCGGCCCCCTGCTGGTCCAACGCATCCGGCTCCGACGGTCCGGCTTCCCCGCCGGCGTGGACGAGGACGGCAAGCCGCTGTTCACACTCGGCCGGTGGGGCATCCCGCTCAACGCCCTCGCCGTCGCCTTCCAGATCGGCATGGCGGTCAACCTCATCTGGCCGCGCCCGGAGATCTACGACCTGACCGGGAACTCGTGGTGGCTGCAGTACAGCGCACTGCTGTTCATCGGCGCCGTCCTGCTTGTGGGTTGGGTGTGGTCGGCCCGGCGGCACCGTGCGCACGGACCGATCACCCTCGCCGAGGTCCCGTCCACCGCCTCGGTCCCCGCCGTCCAGGCACCCGCCTCCGCGACCGCGACCGTCGAAGCCTGACCGAAGGAACCCCATGCGCGACCTCCACCAGACCGACAGCGTGCTCGCATCGCGTTCCGATGCGCGCGCCCAGGCCGGGACGCAGTCCGAGTACATGCCGTACCTGCCGGCGTCGACGTCACCGTTCGCCCCCGACGTCGTGGACCGCGCACAGCTCGTCTGGGCAGAGACGGTGGCCCCCGGCGGGTACACGCACAAGGTCCTGGCCAGGGGCTCTCGTCTCCGCTTCGACGACCCGACGGGGCAGGCATGCGCCAACCTCCTGGTGTTCAACGCGCTCGAACCGTGGGAGCGCTTGAACGTCGCCGACACGCAGAAGATCCCGTGGCAGGCCTACCTCGGTGTCGGCACGCCGCTGCTCAGCGGGGACGGCCGTGCCCTGGCGACGGTGGTCGAGGACACCTCGGGGCACCACGACGCCTTCTGCGGCACGTCGACCGACGCCTGGAACGAGCGGAAGTACGGCGGTGCGGCACCCGAGGGGCCCAGCCCGAGCGGTCGGTCGCTCTTCGTGAAGGCCGCCGCCAAGCACGGGCTGACGAGGCGTGACCTGCCGCCGAGCGTCTCGTTCTTCCAGGGCGTCCGGATCGACGACGAGGGGGCGATGACCTTCACGGGGTCGGCCGGTGCCGGGCACCACGTGACCCTCGTCGCCGAGCTGCCGCTGCTGGTGCTCGTCGCGAACGTCGCACACCCCATCGACCCCCGGCCGGAGTACGCCGTCGGCCCGCTCCGGGTGCACGCCTGGCGTGGGGCACCGACGACCGACGCGGACGAGCGGTTCACGGCGACGCCCGAACTCACCCGCGCCTACCTGAACGCGATCGACTACGCGGAAGCACGAGGCCTCTGATGCCCGACACGACGACGCACGCCCGCACCTCCACCGTCCCGGTCGGCGCCGTCCACGCCCCCGACGTCGCCCTGGACTGGAGCGAGTCGCTCGTGCCCGGCGACGTCGTCCGCGACGACCGGGTCGAGCCGCTCGCGCCCTGGTCCGCCGTCGTCCGCGCCGGCCAGGTGCTCACGATCGTCGACGTCGGCGGCAACCAGAGCGCCGACTGCCTGGTCTACGACGCGTACGACCCCGACGAGCGCTACAGCGTCCCGGACACCCTCGCGGCCCAGGGGAACGCCTACGTCCGCACCGGCACCGTGCTGATGTCGAACGAGGGGCGCCCGCTCATGACGGTCGTCGCCAACGAGATCGACCGGCAGGACACCATCGGCGGCGCGTGCTCGAAGGAGTCCAACACCCTGCGGTACGGCCACCACACCCAGTACCAGCACGGTTGCCGCGAGAACTTCCTGGCCGAGGCCGGACGGCACGGCCTCGGCGCCCGCGACATCGTCTCGAACCTCAACTGGTTCATGAACGTCCCGGTCGAGGCCGACGGCGCCCTCGGGATCGTCGACGGCATGAGCGCACCGGGCAAGCGCGTCGCCGTCCGGGCCGAACGCGACGTGCTCGTCATCGTGTCGAACTGCCCCCAGATGAACAACCCGTGCAACGACTTCTCCTGCACCCCGCTGCGCATGATCGTGGTCCAGCCGTGATCGCCGCACCCGATACCGAGGACACCGTGCCCCAGCCACCCGCGCTCTCCACCGACACCGTCCTCGTCGCGAACCGCGGCGAGATCGCCCGCCGGGTGATCCGCTCCGCCAGGGCCCTCGGCATGCGGACCGTCGCCGTCTACTCCGACGCCGACCGCGCCGCGCCGCACGTCCGCGAAGCCGACGTCGCCGTCCGCCTCGGCCCGGCCCCAGCACGCGACTCCTACCTGCGCATCGACGCCGTCGTGCAGGCCGCGAAGGACACCGGCGCCGGCTTGGTCCACCCCGGCTACGGGTTCCTGTCGGAGAACACGGACTTCGCCCGCGCCTGCGAGGACGCCGGCATCCGGTTCGTCGGGCCCACCGCCGACCAGATCGTCCGCTTCGGCGCGAAGCACACCGCCCGCGAGCTCGCCGCCGCTGCCGGGGTCCCGATGCTCGCCGGCACCGGCCTGCTCGAGAGCGTCGACGACGCCGTGGCCGAGGCCGAGCGCATCGGCCTGCCGGTGATGCTCAAGGCCACCGGTGGCGGCGGCGGCATCGGCATGCAGGCGTGCGCGACCCTCGACGAGGTCCGCGAGGCGTACACGAGCGTCACCCGCACGGCCACCGCGGCCTTCGGGTCGGCCGGCATCTTCCTCGAACGCCTGGTGCGACCGGCCCGGCACGTCGAGGTCCAGCTCTTCGGCGACGGCCACGGGCGCGTCGCGGTGATCGGCGACCGGGACTGCTCGTTGCAGCGTCGGAACCAGAAGGTCATCGAGGAGGCCCCGGCGCCCGCGCTGCCCGAGCACGTCCGCAGCGAGCTGCACGAGTCCGCCCGTCGCCTGGCCGCGAGCGTCGGGTACCGCAGCGCCGGCACCGTCGAGTTCGTCTACGACCCGGTGCGCGAAGAGGCGTCGTTCCTCGAGGTGAACACCCGCCTGCAGGTCGAGCACCCGGTGACCGAGGAGGTGTTCGGAGTCGACCTCGTCGACCTCATGCTCCGCCTGGCCCGCGACGGCGCCGACGGCATCGGCGACGACGTCTTCGACCGCACCTGGAGCCCGAACGGCCACGCCGTCGAGGCCCGTGTCTACGCCGAGGACCCGGCGAAGGGTTCGTTGCCCTCCAGCGGCCTCGTCACCCAGGCGGTGTTCCCGAGCGCGACCACCGAGTCCGGCGATCCGAGCGGACTCCGCGTCGACGGCTGGGTCGAGACCGGCTCCGAGGTCTCGGCGTTCTACGATCCGATGCTCGCGAAGGTCATCGCCACCGGCGAGACCCGCGACGACGCCCTCGACCGGCTGCGCGACGGCCTCGCCGCCACGCGGATCGACGGCATCGTGACGAACACCGGGCTGCTCCGTGCACTGACCGACGACCTCGAGCTCCGCACCGCCACGCACTCCACCTCGACGCTCGACGAGACCGACGACCCGGACCCGCGCATCGACGTCATCGCACCGGGCACCATGACGATGATCCAGGACCTGCCCGGCCGGGTCGGGTACTGGCAGGTGGGCGTCCCGCCGAGCGGCCCGTTCGACTCCGCGTCGTTCGCCGAGGCGAACCGCGCCGTGGGCAACCCCGACGGTGCTCCCGCGCTCGAGATCACGGCGACGGGTCCGACGCTGCGCTTCTCCACCGCCGCCGTCGTCGCGCTCACCGGCGCGCAGGCGCCCGCGACCCTCGACGGCGATCCCGTCGCGCTCTGGGAGCCGATCGACGTCGGCGCCGGACAGACCCTGGCGGTCGGGACGGCGCCCGGGCCCGGCCTGCGCACCTACCTGGCCGTCCGCGGTGGCTTCGACGTCCCCACCTACCTCGGCTCCACCGCCACGTTCACGCTCGGCGGCTTCGGCGGCCACGCCGGTCGCGCGCTGCTCGCCGGCGACGTCCTGCGGCCGGGCTCCCCGGACTCCGACGCGGCGCACCCCGCCTTCCCCGGGGACGCCCGACTGGGCCTGGTCGGCGGCCCGACCCCGGCCGAGCACCGCACGGCACTCACCGACGCGTGGGAGATCGCCGTGACCGAGGGGCCGCACGCCGCCCCGGACTTCTTCACCCGCGCCGACCTGGACGTCTTCTACGCCACCGACTACGGCGTGCACCACAACTCGGCGCGCACCGGCATCCGGCTCATCGGGCCCCGACCCGAGTGGGCGCGGACGGACGGCGGCGAGGCCGGTCTGCACCCCTCGAACATCCACGACACCCCGTACGCGGTCGGTGCGATCGACTTCACCGGCGACACCCCGATCATCCTGGGTCCGGACGGGCCCTCGCTCGGCGGCTTCGTCTGCCCCGCCGTGGTCGCCAGCGGCGACCTGTGGAAGCTGGGCCAACTCCGACCAGGTGACACGGTCCGGTTCGTCCCCGTCCGCGAAGCCGACGCCGCCGCGCTCGAGGCGAACCGGGCCTCCCGGACCGTCCCCCGCACCGGGGGCGACGGCGACGACGGCGTGATCACCCGCCTGGAGGCGACCGACGTCCGCCCGAGCGTCGCCTACCGACGCGACGGCGACGACAACGTGCTCGTCGAGTACGGCGACATGACGCTCGACATCGCGCTGCGCATGCGCGTGCACGCGCTCATGACGAAGCTGCAGCAGGAGGCGCCGAAGGGCGTCCTCGACGTCACCCCGGGCATCCGCTCACTGCAGGTGCACACCGACGCGTCGGTCTTGAAGGCCCGTGACGTGGCCGGGCTCCTCCGCGAACTCGAGGACGAGATCCCGCCCACCGACCAGCTCGTCGTGCCGTCGCGCACCGTCAAGCTCCCGCTGTCGTGGGACGACCCCGCCACACGCCTCGCCATCGAGCGGTACATGAACGGCGTGCGGAACGACGCACCGTGGACCCCCTGGAACATCGAGTTCATCCGGCGCATCAACGGTCTGGAGAGCGTCGACGACGTCTTCCGCACCGTCTTCCACGCGAGCTACCTCGTGCTCGGCCTGGGCGACGTGTACCTCGGCGCCCCGGTCGCCACGCCGCTCGACCCCCGACACCGCCTGGTCACCACGAAGTACAACCCGGCCCGCACCTGGACCGCCGAGAACTCCGTCGGGATCGGCGGTGCGTACCTCTGCATCTACGGCATGGAAGGACCGGGCGGCTACCAGTTCGTCGGGCGCACCGTGCAGATCTGGAACCGGTTCCGCCGCGGCGGACTGTTCCAGGAGCACCCGTGGGCGCTGCGGTTCTTCGACCGGATCGAGTGGTACCCGGTCGGTGCCGACGAGCTGCTCGAACTGCGGGCCGAGACCGACGCCGGGCGCGGCTCGTTCGAGACCGTCGACGGCGAGTTCTCGATCGCGTCGTACAACCGCTTCCTCGAGGCGAACGCGGGCTCGATCGCGGACTTCCGGGCGCAGCAGGCGCGGGCGTTCGGCGAGGAGAAGGAGCGCTGGCGCGCGTCCGGCGAGTTCGACGTGCGCGACGAACCGGCCGCCGTCGTGGCGGACGAGGTCGTCCTGCCCGCCGGGGCGACGGCCGTGACCGCGCCCTTCACCTCGACGGTGTGGCAGGTGGACGTGCGGCCGGGCGACCGGGTGGACGAGGGACAGAAGTTGTTGGCAGTGGAGGCGATGAAGATGGAGTCGATGGTGCACGCACCGGTGGGAGGCCACGTGTTGGAGGTCTACATCAAGCCGGGCGACCAGGTCGCACCGGGGCAGGTCCTGGCCGCGATCGGAGCGGGAGCGTGAGCGCGGCGAGCGCCGCCGCGGACCGCGTCCGCGACGCCTTCGACCGCATCGACGCCGTCGACCGGCCCGAGGTCTGGATCACCCTGCGCGACCGCGCCGCGGTCCTGCAGGAGGCCGAGGCCGTCGACCCGACGCTCCCCCTCGCCGGTCTGCTCTTCGCCGTCAAGGACAACATCGACGTCGCCGGGTTGCCCACGACCGCCGCCGCCCGCTCCTACGCCTACGAGCCCGACGGCGACGCGACCGCCGTCGCCCGCCTGCGCGCCGCCGGCGCGGTCGTCGTCGGCAAGACGAACCTCGACCAGTTCGCCACCGGCCTGGTCGGCACCCGGTCGCCCTTCGGCGCGGTCCGGAACGCGTGGGACCCGACGCGGATCTCCGGCGGCTCGTCGAGCGGCTCGGCCACAGCCGTCGCGCTCGGCATCGTCGACTTCGCACTCGGCACGGACACCGCGGGCTCCGGCCGCGTGCCGGCGGCGCTCGGCAACCTGGTCGGTGTGAAGCCGACCAAGGGCCTGGTGCCGAACACCGGTGTCGTGCCGGCCTGCCGCTCGCAGGACTGCGTCACGGTCTTCGCCCGATCGCTCGACCTCGCCCGCACGGCGGCGGAGCTGATGGCCGGGCCGGACGACACCGACCCGCTCGCCCGCATCGACGTCGCCCTCGCCGACGTGCCCGCCGTCCCGCGGATCGCGATCCCGCTGCCCTCGCAGCTCGAGGGCCTCGCGCCGGGCTGGGCAGAGGCCTTCGCCGCCGCCGTCGAGCGCTTCCGCGCACTCGGCCACCAGGTGGTCGAGGTCGACATCGCACCCCTGCTCGACGCAGCGTCGCTGCTCTACGACG
Source organism: Curtobacterium sp. ABR8 (assembly GCF_057812125.1). NCBI lineage: Bacteria > Bacillati > Actinomycetota > Actinomycetes > Micrococcales > Microbacteriaceae > Curtobacterium > Curtobacterium sp. ABR8. Next base: position 298,165 of record NZ_CM173818.1, on the reverse strand, counting down.
GCGCGTTCGTCGCCGAGCGGTACGCCGCCGTCGGCGCGCACGTCGAGGCGCACCGCGACCTGGTCGGCGACGACCTGGACCCGTCGGTCGCCACGATCGTCCTGGGTGGCGCCCGACCCACGGCAGCGGACCTCTTCGCGGACCAGGAACGCCTCGACGTGCTCGGCGCCGCGGGACGCGCCGCCCTCGCCGGCACCACAGCGCTCCTCACGCCCACCACGACGTGGCACCCCACCCTCGACGAGGTCGCGGCCGATCCGATCGGCGCGAACAGCCGGATGGGCCGGTACACGAACTTCGCCAACCTGCTCGACATGGCCTCGCTCGCCGTCCCTGCCGGGTTCGTCGACGGTCTGCCGTTCGGGGTCATGCTGACCGGTCCCGCGTTCACCGACCGACGGCTCGCGGCGCTCGGCGCCGCGTTCCTCGCGCCCACCGTCGACCTGCTGGTCGTCGGAGCGCACCTCCGTGACCAGCCGCTGAACGGCCAGCTGGTCGCGTCCGGCGGATCGTTCGTCCGGGAGGCCCGCACCGCGTCCGACTACCGGCTCTACGCCCTCGACACGGTGCCACCCAAGCCCGGGCTGGTCCGCGTGGGTCCGGACGCGTCCGGCGCTGACGCGCCCGGGTCGGGGCCGGCTTCGGGCTCGGGCTCGGGCCCCGGCATCGCCGGTGAGGTCTGGCGGCTGCCCGCCGCCGGGTTCGGCACCTTCGTGGCGTCCCTGCCCGCGCCGATGGCCATCGGCACCGTGGCACTCGAGGACGGAACCGACGTCACCGGCTTCCTGGTCGAGCCGTTCGCCGTCGAGGGCGCCGCGGACATCACGGCGTTCGGCGGCTGGCGGGCCTACCGCGAGCAGGCATGACGCCGCGCTGGGAGGATGGCTCCATGTCCTCCGACGACCGACCGGCCAGGCCCGGTCGCCCGAGGGCCGTCCCGAACGCCGACTCGGCGCTCAGTCCCCGCGACCAGATCCTCGACGCCGCCGCCGCACTGTTCGTCGAGAACGGCATCAGCGCGACCTCGACCCGAGCCATCGCGGAGCGGGTCGGCATCCGCCAGGCGTCGCTGTACTACCACTTCGCCGGCAAGGACGACATGCTCGTCGAGCTCCTGACGACCTCGGTCCGGCCGAGTCTCGAGATAGTCCGCGAGCTCGAACAGCGGGTCCCGGCGTCCGCCACCGCAGCCGGCGCGCTGGCCGCGCTCGTCCTGATCGACGTGGAGACCCTCGCCCGCACCCCCCACAACATCGGCACGCTGTACCTGCTGCCCGAGGTGCAGGGGGAACGCTACGACGGGTTCCGCGCCGAGCGGATCGAGCTGCGGGACGCCTACGGGCGCCTCGGGTCGCTCGCCGCCCACTCCGACGTCACCGTCGCGATCTCGCCGGCACGGCTCGGTGGGATCCTCATCCAGCTCGCCGAGACCGTCATCCAGCTCCGCCGCGTCGGCGGCGTCGAGGACACCGACCGCGAGGCCATCGTCACGACCTGCCTGCGGGCGTGCGGGCTCGACACCGCTGCCGTCGCCGATGCACGCCGCGAGGCCGGGTCACTGCTCGCCGCCGTCACCGTCTGACCAGCTCTTCCGTTCGTCTCCGTCGCCCCATCTGGAGGTTCTGCCATGACCGCGCTCTCCCCCGCCGCACACCGTCCACTCGCCGACGCCCTGCTCCCCCGCACCGCGGTCGTGAGCACCGCGCTCGTCCTCGGCGGTGCACTGCTCACCGCCGGTGCCGCGCAGGTGTCCGTCCCGCTCTGGCCCGTCCCGATCACCGGGCAGACGCTCGCCGTCCTCCTGGTCGGCAGCGCCCTCGGTGCGCGCCGCGGTGCCCTGTCGATGCTCGTCTACGCGCTGCTCGGGGTCGTCGGGCTGCCGGTCTTCGCGGGTGGCTCGGCCGGGTTCGGCGTGCTCGCCGGTCCCTCCGGCGGGTACATCGTCGGCTTCGTCGCCGCCGCTGCCCTCGTCGGGTGGATCGCCGAGCGCTTCGGCGACCGTCCGCTGCGGAACTCGGTGCTGTCCTTCGCGCTCGGCACCGTCGTGACGTTCGCCATCGGCATGGTGTGGCTTGCGGTGTCGCTCGGGCTCGACCTGCAGCAGACGCTCGAGTTCGGGCTGTACCCGTTCGTCCTCGGCGGTGCGGTGAAGGCGCTGCTCGGTGCCGGTGCCATCTCGCTCGGGTGGACGGCGGCGGTCCGGCGACGCGTCGGTGGTCGAGACGTCGTGCGCTGAAGCGTCGCTCGCTGGGGTGTGCGACGTCGGGCGCCGTGTTAGGTTGTGCACAACATGATCGAGCACAACTGATGATCCGGACCGCCGGGATCCTCCTCGCCCTGCACGGAGCGGGCACGTCGACGACGCGACCCCTGCGCGTCCGGGCGCACCGGATGGTGGAGCGTGGCTTCGCCCCCGGCCTCCCGCACGCACTCCTGGTGCCGCTGCTCGAGATCGCAGCCGGCGCAACCCTCGCGCGGGGCGCACGTCCGTCGACCACGGCTGCCGCTGCCGCTGCCGCAGCGACGGCGCTCGGAGCGGTGCGCACCGGCATCGACCTCGAGGACCGTACCGTCACCGTGGGAACCGTCGCCGCCGCGGCACTGGCCGTCTCCGGCGCGACGGCAGTGGCCCGCGCGCATCGCGTCGGTCTCCTCGTGGGGACCGGTGCACTGGTCGTGTTCGAACTCACCCGCCGGCGTCGCATCCGCAGCGTCGGTCGACGCACCGCTCCACCATCCCCTGTGAAAGGCACGTGCCCCTGATGACCTCCCGCCGCCGCACTTCCCGCTCGACCAAGCCCCGGACCGTCGTCCGCATCCTGCTGGGAGCCGCCATGACCTGGGCCGGCATCAGCCACCTCACCGTCGCACGGCAGGAGTTCCGGGCCCAGGTGCCGGAGTTCGTCCCCCTGGACCCGGACGTCACGGTCCTGGCCTCGGGCATCGCGGAGATCTCCCTCGGTGCCGCACTGATGCTGCTGGTCCGCCGGCAGGCCACGGTCGGGTGGGTCGCAGCGGTGTTCTTCACCGCGATCTTCCCGGGCAACATCGCCCAGTGGATGCACCACCGTGACGGCTTCGGCCTGGACACGGACACCAAGCGGTTCGTCCGGCTCCTGTTCCAGCCCGTGCTGATCGCCGTCGCGCTCTGGGCGACGAACGCCCTCCGCAAGCGCCGCTGAGCCGGACTACCGCAGCGGCACGATCCCCTGGGACCCACGCGGGAACGTGGCGAGGACCTCCTCGGGGATGTTCAGGTGCTGCGACACCAGCGACGGCGGCAGGTGTGCGAGCCAGTTCGCCAGCGAGACCTCCTCGTAGCGGTCGCTGCGGAACGTCTCCACGTAGACGAGCGGCTCGTCACCGGTGTTCTCGACGTAGTGCCCGAGGTTCCGCTTCACGACACCGACATCACCGGCCCTGAAGTCCATGGTGTTGGCGTGGGGGCCGGTGTTGAAGACCGTCATGCGGCCCTGGCCCTTCAGGTAGTACTGCCACTCGTCGGCGTTCGGGTGCCAGTGCAGCTCCCGCATCGAACCGGGCTCCACGACCGTCAGCGCCGCGGCGACCGTCTTCGCGCCCGGGAAGTTCGTGCTGTCCGCGATCCGGATGCTGCCGCCGCTGTTCTCGAACCGCGGGGCCGTCTTGCCCATCCGGAAGATCACGGGCTCGGTCCCGCCCCACTCGACACCGGCCGCCAGCTGGTCCCGTTCGAGCTCACCGGGGACCTCGCCGGGGAAGATCCAGAGGTCGTGGAGCGGGAGGTCCGTGAACGCCTCCTGCGCGACGCCGAAGTTCTTCGCCAGCACGTCCGGCGGCGTGTGCGCGAACCAGTCAGTGAGCAGGAGCGTGTTGCTCTCGGACTGCTCACCGCTGTCGAACGCCAGGACGAACTCGGCCCCGTCCGGTCCGAGGCCCTGCAGGGAGTGCGGAAGCCCCGCGGGGAAGAACCAGAGGTCGCCCTCGAACACGTCCTCGACGCTCGGCAGGCCCTCGCGGCTCAGGGTCGTGACGCGGCACCCGCCGCGGGTCATCAGTGCCCACTCGGCGGTCTGGTGCCAGTGCAGCTCCCGGATGCCCCCGGGCTCCAGGTACATGTTCACGCCCGCGATCTCGTCGGAGATCGCGAAGTCGGACTGCGTCAGCTCCCGTGCCCAACCGCCGCGCTGGACTCGTCGGGGCGAGATGTTGAACGAGGACCAGAAGAAGGCCTGTGTGCTGATGTCGGTCGCCGGCGCGTTCAGCTGGCTCGGGAACTGCGCCGCGAGCGCCGGGTTCTGCGGACCCGTCATCGTGTTCGCAGTGGGGTCGTCCGCGATGTTCACGAGTCCTTCCTGCGGGAGGTCGGGGTTGCCGACGGCGGGGGCCTCGTGGTGCGGCGGAGTGGGCTGGTCGGTCATCGTCTGCTCCTTCGTTCTCGGATGCGCGGCGAGACCATCGGACCAGGAGCCGTCGGCGGCCCCTAGCGTCATTCGACGCGATCGTGCTCCAGCGCTCGTCGCTGCTCGGTGATCGCGTCGCTCAGCACGTCCGCCAGGAACGTCGAGCCGGACACGCGCGCGATGAACGCTCGCCCCGTCGCGGTCAGCGCACCCCGGTGCACGGCGTCGACGACGATCTCGCGGACGGCCTCGCGCCGACCCGCGGGGAGCGCGGCGAGCACGCGGTCGGCCTGCTGCAACAGTTCGGTCTGCATGTCACTCCTCGGCACGAGGGGCGCGCCCACCACGGCACGCGCCCCTCGGGTCCGTGAACGCCTACTGCTTGAGGAAGGCGAGGATGTCGGGGTTGATGACGTCCGCGTGGGTCGTCAGCATCCCGTGCGGGTACCCCTCGTAGATCTTGAGGGTGGCGTTCTGCAGGAGCTCGGCCTGCTTGATCGACGCGGCCTTGTACGGCACCACCTGGTCGTCGTCGCCCTGCGTGACGAGCACCGGGACCGAGATGGCCTTGAGGTCCTCGGTCTGGTCGGTCTCGGAGAACGCCTTGATCCCCTCGTAGTGCGCCAGCGCGCTGCCGGTCATCCCCTGGCGCCACCAGTTCGCGACCACCGGAGCGGACACCTCGGCGCCCTCGCGGTTGAACCCGTAGAACGGCCCCTCGGCGACGGCCTGGTAGAACTCGGCCCGGTTCGCGGCGAGCGCGCTCCGGAACCCGTCGAGCACCGCGATGGGCGTGCCCTCCGGGTTGTCGTCGCTCTGCAGCATGATCGGGGGTACGGAGGACACCAGGACCGCCTTCGCGACCCGGCCCTGCGGCTCGCCGTACTTCGCGACGTACCGGGCGACCTGGCCGCCACCGGTGGAGTGCCCGATGTGGATCGCGTTCTGCAGGTCGAGGTGCTGCACCAGCGCGTCCGTGTCGCTGGCGTAGTGGTCCATGTCGTGACCGGTCCCGATCTGCGACGACCGGCCGTGACCGCGACGGTCGTGGGCGATCACCCGGTAGCTGTTCGCCAGGAAGAACAGCATCTGCGCGTCCCAGTCATCGGAGGACAGCGGCCATCCGTGGTGGAACACGATCGGCTGGGCGTCCTGGGGCCCCCAGTCCTTGTAGTAGATCTCTGCACCGTCGCTCGTGGTGACGAACGCCATCTTGCACCTCCGTGAGTCGTTGCTCCACCTGGTTCGCGGGCTGGCCGCTGCCTTCCGTCCGGCGGAAGGTCGAAGCGACCTCACGCTACGGTCGCGGCGCGGTCGGGCGCTTGGGTCATTCATCTCGATCGGGGTTCGCATCGGGTCGGGGCCGCACTCTGAGCAGGCGTGGCTCACCCGCGACGCCGGGCAGGACAGGCGGGGCCGGGTCAGCCTGAAGCGGTCGCGATCGGGACCTGCGGTCGCAGGAGATGGTGGTCCGTGATCGCCTGGTAGCCGTGTCCGGCACGCAGGACTGCTGACTCGTCGAACGCGCGGGCCGTGATCAGCATCCCGACGGGCAGGCCGTCGTGGTCGAGCCCGATCGGGACGCTCAGTCCAGGGAACCCCGCCATGCTGCCGATCGCCGTGTACCGCATGTTCCCCGCCGTCAACGAGGCGGGCCGCCCGTCGAGTTCGACGGACTCCGCACCGTGCGGCAGCGCCGTGAACGGCAGGGTCGGGGTCACGAGGACGTCCACGTCGCGCATCGCCTCGAGCAGTCCGTCGCGGAACCACGCCCGGAAGCGTTGCGCCTGCACGTACTCGACACCTGAGTAGCGGAGTCCGATCTCGAGGTGCGTCCGGACGTCGTCGCCGTAGTCGTCCGGCCTGGTTCGGAGCAGTTCGAGGTGCATCGCGCTCGGCTCCACGGCGTCGACGACGAGTTGCGCGTCCACGAGCTCCTCGACGCCCGGCACGTTGATCTCGGAGAGCACGGCGCCTGCTGCGGCCAGCGCATCGAGCGCGTCTCGCACGGCGGCAGTGACGTCCGGCTGGTTCCCGACGAGCGCGTAGTCCGCGATCATGCCGACGCGCAGACCGCGCAGGTGGGTGGCCGGGTCGACGGACTGGAGGCCCGGGGCGGCCAGGCGGACCGGCTCACGTCGGGTGGTCCGGTCGCGCTGGTCCCACCCGGCGATCGCGTCGTGCACGACGGCGGCGTCCGCCGCCGTCCGGGCGAGGGGACCGACGGTGTCCATGGTCCACGCGAGCGGGACGACGCCGGCGTTGCTGACCCGACCGATGGTGGGACGCAACCCACTGACACCGTTGACCGACGCGGGCAGCCGCACCGAGCCTCCCGTGTCCGTGCCGAGCGCCGCGACCACCATGCCGGCAGCGACCGCGATGCCGGACCCGCCGGAGGAGCCGGCGGGCACACGATCACGGTTCCACGGGTTCCGCGCACGGCCGGTGTGCGGGTTGTCCGTCGTGCCGCCCCAGGCGAGTTCGTGCATGTTCGTCCGGCCGACGATCACTGCGCCCGCCGCGCGGAGGCGGGTGACGACGGTGGCATCGCGCGCGGCGGGTTCGTCGCCGAGGAGCAGGCTGCCGGCGCGGGTGCGCTGGCCTTGCACGTCGATGTTGTCCTTCACCGCGACCGGGAGACCGTGCAGCGATCCGCGGTCGACGCCTGCGGTGAGTTCGGCGTCCGCCCTCGCGGCTGCCGCACGGGCGCCCTCGATATCGACGTGGACGAACGCGGCGAGGTCCGCCTGCTCGTCGATGCTGGCGATGCTCTGCTCGGTCAGGGTGACGGCGGAGGTCTGCCCGCAGCGGAGCATGCCGGCGAGTTCAGCGATCGGTCGGTACAGATCGGTCACGAGCGGGCTCCGTCGTCGACGTCGGTGTCGCCGGTCTGGTCCGACCGGTCGGTGTGCGGGTGGTCGAAGACGGCGACGGGAACGACCTCCGGTGGGACGTTCGCGGTGACGAACACGGCGATGGAGCGGCCTCGCGCAACCCATTCGTCGGTCAGCGCCTGGCGGGCGGTGTCGTCCATGGGGATCCTCCGATGGGGGGACGGCGGGACCACCGGGTGGCGGCCCCGCCGAGCGTGGGATGGGTCAGTTCTTCGCGGGGTAAGTCTTCTCGGCCTTGTCCGAGAACGTGGTGTCGACGTTCGTCTCGTACGAGGTGGCGTCGGCGGGGTACTTCTCCACGTTGTCGATGTCCGCCGCGAGCTGGAGGTTGTGGTCCCATGCCTCCTCGGTGACGGTCGCACCGTGCGGGTAGCCGTCTGCTTCGATCTCACGCTTGACGGCCGACGCCACCGTGGACTTGTCGAGTTTCGGGAAGTACTTCTCGGCGACCTCGATCGTTCCGGCTTCGTCCGAGTAGATGTAGTTGTACGCCCGCTGGAAGGCGTTGACGACACCCTGCGTCGCCTCCGGGTTGGCCTTCACGTACTTCTGCGTCGAGGTGAGCGACGAGAACGCGAACGGGTTCCACTCGTCTCCGGCGGCGGGCCACGAGTAGACGACGTGCATGTCCTGCTGGTCCACGGCCTGGCTCACCGAGGGCTCCGGGACCACCGCGTAGTCGGCTTGACCGGACGCGACGGCGGCGAGTTCGTTGCCGAGCGAGACGTTGACGAGCTTGACGCCCGTGAGGTCGTAGGTGTCGATCATCTTCGTCATGAGTGCCCACGTCGAGTCAGGGGACGGGGAGACGACGACCTTCTTGCCGTTCAGGATCGTGGGGTCGTCCTGCGCGCTCGTGCCGTCCTTGCCGACGAGGAACTCCGCCGGGGCGTTCTGCACACCGGCGACGATGACGCCTTCGCCGCCCTGTTCGTGGGACTTGGCGGAGAACACCGGGTCCTGGATGGAGAACCCGGCCGAGCCTCCGAGCACCGCGGCGAACGATGCGTTGCCGGATCCGCCGGTGTCGATCGTGACGTTCACGCCCTCGTCCTCGAAGTACCCCTTCTCCTCGGCGACGTAGAGCGGCAGGTACAGGAGGGTCTGGACGGCCTGGTTGATGGTGACGTCCTGGGTTCCGCCGTCGGCGGAGTCGGCGGCGTCGGAACCGGAAGCGCATCCGGAGAGGACGAGGAGTGCAGCGGCGCTGGCCGCGGCGAGGGTGAGGACGCGGGCGCGTCGGGGCAGGGGAGATCGCATGGGGGCACAGCCCTTTCGGTGGGAGGAGTGCGGGGAAGGACGGGTGAGGAGGGTGGCGCGATCCGCTGTGTGGGTCAGCGGTGGTCCCACCGGAGCAGGATGCGCTCCAGCAGGTCGATGAGCAGGCCGAAGACCAGGACCATCGCCATCACCACGACGACGCCGGCGAGGACCTGGTTCATGGCGAAGCTCGACGATCCGGTGACGATCATGTGTCCGACTCCTGCAGAGGACGAGATGAACTCCCCCACGACGGCGCCGATGATCGCGAACCCGACGTTGAGCTTGAGGCCGGCGATGACCCATGACATCGCACCGGGGACGATGGCCTTGGTGAACGCCTGGGTCTTGGAGCTCCCGAACGATCGCATGAGGTCGAGCAGGTCCGTGTCGACCTTCTGCGCCCCGCGGTACGCGTTCGTCAGCGAGACGATGACGCAGGAGAACGCGACGATGACGACCTTCGACACCAGGCCGGTGCCGAACCAGATGATCATCATCGGAGCGACGGCGAGCACGGGGATAGAACCGATCGCGGTGATGAACGGCGCGGACAGGTCGGCGACGAACCGTGAGTACCAGAGGAGGAGGCCGAGGAGCGACCCGCCGAGGGCTCCGATCACGAAGCCGATGAGCACCTCCTGCGCCGTGACACCGAGGTCGGTCCACAGTTCGCCGGTCACGGTGTTCTGCGCGAGCACCGTGACGATCTGCCCGGGGCTGGAGAACAGGAACGTGCTGATCCAGCCGGCGGACGCGCCGATCTGCCAGGCCGCGAGGAACGCGACGACGATCGCGATCTGGATCGACACGAGGACGCTGCGTCGCCTCGACGACCGCGGTCGGGTGCGACGTTCGGGTGCGGTCCGGACCGCCCCGGTGGCTGCTTCTTCGATCTGGATGGCGGTCATGCTGCGCGCTCCGTCCGGGACCCGGTGCCGATGGAGCGCCAGATCGCCTCGTAGTAGTCGTTGAACGCCGGCGCGAGACGGCGCTCGTTGATGGCGTGGCTGTCGGTGCCGAGATCGATCTCGATCTCCTGCACGACCTGACCGGGGTGGGCCTTGAGGACGTAGACGCGGTCACTCAGGGTGACGGCTTCCTCGATGTCGTGGGTGACGAACACGACGGTCTTGCCCGCGGCCTTCACGGTGTCCATGAGTTCGCTCTCGAGCTGGATCTTGAGCGGGTAGTCGAGGGCCTTGTACGCCTCGTCCATCAGGATGATGTCGGGGTCGGTGACCATCGTCCGCATCAGCGCCGCGCGCTGCCGCATGCCGCCGGACAGCTGACCGGGGTAGCTGTCCTCGCGACCGGACAGGTGGTACGTGTCGAACAGGGCCGACGCGCGTTCCCGGGCTTCGCGCCGTGGGACGCCGTGCACCTCGAGGCCGAGGACCACGTTCTGCATGATCGTCCGCCACGGCATCAGCAGGTCCTTCTGCAGGACGTACCCGATCGAGCGGTTCGGGTTGCCGGTGGTGTCGGTCCCGTTGACGAGGACGCGTCCTTCGGTGGGAGCGAGCAGACCGGTGATGATGTTGAAGAGGGTGGACTTGCCACAGCCGGACGGGCCGACGAAGGAGACGAACTCGCCGGCCTTCGCGTGGAAGTCGATGCCGTCCAGCACGAGCGGGCCGTCGCCGTAGCGCTTCCCGATGCCCTGGACCTCGATCGCGTGGGACATGGTCATTCCGTTCCTGCCCCGTACGGCCCGACTGTTGCGGGCACGGGGACGTAGTCCTTGAGGAAGTGGTAGCCGATGTAGTCGATGCCGCGTGCACGGAGGATGGTGTCCTCGACGTCGACGGTGACGCACGCGATCCCCTCGGTCGGCCCGGTGTCGGCGCGGATGACGCCGTTCGGGTCGATGATCCGCGAGTGCCCGTGGTAGTTCAGGTTCCCCTGCGGGGCCACGACGTTCGACTCGACCATCCACGCCTGGTTCTCCAGCGCCCGGACGCGGCCGAAGAGCGTGTACTGGTCGACGCGGACGTCGTCCTCGGCCGCTTCGGTGGCGTCGTCGTACGCCCACGCGGTCGGCATGACGAGGATCTCCGCGCCCTGCAGCGCCAGGGCCCTGGTCGTCTCGGGGAAGCACTTGTCGTAGCAGATGAGCATGCCGATCCGGCCGATGCCCGTCTCGAACACGGGGAACCCCGCACCGGGGTGGTAGACGTGCTTCTCGTCCCCGGGCTGGTGCACCTTGCGGTACCGACCGATGTACCCGTCCGGGCCGGCGAGGACGACGGTGTTGTAGAGCACGTCAGCGAAACGGTCGTCACGCTCGGTCAGCCCGAAGACGACGTGCAGGCTCTGCTCGACCGCAGCCTCGATCAACGCACTGACCCGGGGACCGTTCGGTACCGTCTCGGCGTTCTGCTGCTGGTAGCGGACGTTCTCGAAGTCCAGGCTGAGCGTGTCCGTGAGGTAGCCCTGCAGAGCCTGCTCCGGGAACACCACCAGGTCTGCACCGATCTCGGCGGCATCCCGGATGCGGCCGAGCATCACGGTGAGGTTCGTGTCCGGGTCGTACACGACCGGCATCGACACGGTGGCGATGGTGGTGAGGGGCATGAGGAGAGCGTGATCGACGGCGGTTTCCACTCCGTCACGCCCTCGTTACGCCCCTGCTAAGCCACCACGCACGTATCAGCGAATGCCGCCTGACCGGGACTTCCTGGCTCCGCCGAGGACGCAACGCCACGAAGTCCACGCGTCCTCGTGCCACGGCGACCGGCGTGTGCCACCCTGAGGTCCCATGCCGAAGTACCTCGAACGTCGCCACCACCGCGCCCGGCTGCTGCGCGACATGCTCCGCGACGAGCTCCTGCGCGGAGACGGCGGGGTCGCGACGCTCCCCTCCGAGGACGAACTGATCCGACGGCACCAGGTGGGCCGGAACGTCGTCCGGGAAGCGCTCGACCTGCTCGTGTCGGAGCGGCTCATCCGACGCGTCCGCGGTCAGGGGACCGAACCGACGGCGCACGTCATCGTCCACCACCTCAACCAGCTCCGCGCGATCGGCGAACCAGGTCACAGCACCGTCGAGGGCAACGCGATCCACTACCGCAAACTCTCCTGGGAGCTCGTTCCCGCGCCACAGGTGGTCGCCGAGAACCTGCTCGTCCCGCTCGGGACACCCGTCATCCGGTGGGAGCGGATCACGGCCTCGCGCGACCCCCTCGTCTTGTGGACCAGCTACTTCCGGAGCGACCTCGGGCTGCAGGAGCCCGGCGAGGAGACCCCCGGAGTCGATGCCGGCACGTGGGGCTTCCTGGAGGCCACAGGCATCGAACTGGGTGAGGCGGCGGTGCGCACCGGCGCGGTGCCGGCTGACCCCGCCGTCGCGGAACTGCTGTCCACCGAGCCGTCCGCGCCCCTGCTGATGCAGCACCGGCTCCTGACGGACGCATCCGGTCGACCGATCGAGTTCGCTGTCGGGTACTACCGCGGCGACCTCATCGTGATCAGCAACACACTGCGCCGGCACCGCGACGCTGTCTGACAGTCCGGAACGAGGAGAACCCCCGGCCGGAGCCGGGGGTTCTCGTGGCGGGTCATTTGCAGGTCTCGACGATCCCCGCCGTGACGCGGATGCAGGGCCCTTCGCCCGACGCCGCTTGCTGAGTTTCCCCTGGGCCTGCCCCGAGTTTCCCCTTTCTCGTGTAAGCCCTGGTCAGCACGCCTTTGCCTCAGATCTCGAAGAACCGTTCGGCGGCGGCACGGATCTTCGCGAGGCGCTTGGCGACCGCGCTGTGGTTCGCGTATCCGAGGGCTTCAGCGATTTCGGTGGCCTTCGTAAAGCCGCTGTTGAGCAGGATGACGATCTGACGGTTCCGTTCGTCGAGGATGGCGAGGAACTCGTTGGTGACCAGTGCACCGTCGAAGTCGCTGCCTGCTCCCTGCACGGGGATCGTGTCGGTAAGCTCCACGAACTTCACGGCGATCTTGGCGCGCTTCCGGTACAGCTTTCTTTCGAAGTCCTCGCGTGCGTTGGACCACTTGTTGGAAAAGTCTTCCTCCACTCGGTTCGACCGGACTGCGTCGAGGATGGCGCGCAGGTTGCCGGTTCGGTCTGCGGCCTCCAGGGTGTCTCGGACGACTTCGGCGGCTTCGAGTTCTCCGGTCCACACATCTCCGCCCTTGCGGGGACTCCCGGCGACAGCGCCTTCGAGGTAGCCGCCCTCAGCGAGCGGGACGGGACCTTCCTCGATGCCGTTATCGACGAGCGGGAAGTCAGCGAGCCGGTTCTGGATGACTTCGGTGACGGCGGGCACCCAGAAGTCGAGGTTGTGCGAGAGGAGTCGGATCGGGTCGTCCGCGGAGAACGCGTTGAGTCGTGAGCCGGTGGACAGATGCGGCCAGATCGTGGCCGCCCAGGCCCGGCTCAGTTGCTCGCCGAATTGGGGCGAGACGTGCTGGTCGGGTCGGGAGATGTCAGCGAGGAACGGCCACTGGCCAGCGCGGAACAGCGGCAGGCCGTAGCGCTCGAGGGTGCGCGCGGGAAGCAAGTGCAGGAGGGTCGCGTACTCGAAGTACTTGGACCGGGTCTTCGGGACGAACTGGATGTTCCTGTCACCGAGCTCGGCGAGCTTGGCGAGCGGCTCGGGGAGTTCGTCCGGGTCGAAGAAGCGTCGTCGGAACTGGCCAGCCTCCCAGGCGAGGTTCCATTTGCTGATCGCGACGGTGAGGTCGACCGAGCGGTGGCTGGTCGGTACGGCGACGTACTCGATTGATTCCGGAGCTGTGGGGCGAGCGATTGCCTTGTAGATGAAGGCCGCCGACATGTTGGTCAGCCGCGGGTACATGTCCGCGTCGGTGTCGTCCTTGGAGCTGAACAGGCTGTCGTGCTCGAAGGAGTCGGCTGCTTCGGCGCTCACGGGTACCTGCTCTTCGTCGTTCACGGTCGGGTTCAGTGCGTTGTTGAGGTCCATGCTTGTAGGACGACGCTTGAGCGGCGGATCGTTCCGTCCGGCTGGAAAGATTTTCTGACCGGGGGAATGCGCACCAGTATCGGGATGAAGAAACGACAAAAGCCGATGCTTGGCTCGTTATACATGTCGCGGCTGCCCTTGTCGTGCGCCTCTCGGACGAAGACGCGCGGGGCGAGGGGAAATCTCCTACGAGCCGCGCAAACGTGTTTGATTCACGTGCTCAGGAGGCTTCCGACCAACACCAGGATGGTCCTGCTGTCCCTCACGCTACACAGCCTCCCCACCCACCTCTTGAATCGAGCCCTGGTGGCGCCGCCGCCAAGGAGTAACCGGACGCTGACTCATGCGACCTCGCGCAGTAGTGGACCTTCTGTCCGTCTCCCCCGGGAAGAAACTGGCTCTTCTCGCGGAGGGGCTTGAGCTCATCTGTGAGCATGTCGGAGCCCTGACCGATTCGATCACGGACCTGCAGGCGTCCAGCTCGACGCGAGGCATTGAGCCACTTGAGGGTTTGGCTGCGGAAGAAGCAAGCAAAGCGCTGATTCTGCTTGACTATGTGCGAATGGACGTCCGCACCCAGCGCGCGGCTCGGAACCACCTCACAAAGTTCAACCAACACCTTGCACGAGGCATCTATGCTGAGGTGGCTGGCATGTCCCCTGGCACGCTAGGCGAACTGCGGAAGTACATTGACCTACTAAGGCGCCAGTACTATCTCGACGGACCAAATGACGTGGACTGGGTCTTCCGGAACGAGATTGTACAAGCGCGGGAAGAGGCGCAGTACGTCGACTACGTCGCTTATGAAGACGAGCATCGCTGGGTGTCTCCCCGCGATCGATGGAATGCCACTAGTTAGCGTACGGCTCCGGCAGTGGCGCTCGTTGGTGCCTTGTCACGACTGGGCGCATGTACCGAGGCTGGCCTCACTGTCGTTATGGAGACCTGGAAGGGCGTGGAGGTTCATGACGGCACCTCCTGGATGGAGCACGCCGCCCTGCTGCGCTCGACAGTCAGTCAACTCGTCACCCAGGGACTCCAGTCGTCGGTGGCGACCCACGAGGACGTAACCCTCGTTCTTGACCGATGGACGTTTCCGATGGGCGACATCGAGCTTTCGGAGATACAAGTCACCAAGGAAGACTTGCGAGCGGAACGCGAACGATGGGAAGCGCGGATGGCGGGCGACTGGATGTGAAGCTGGGTTCTTCGGACCCCGCGGGCCGCAGCTGCTGTGCCCGTCGTCGCGCGAGTGCGGGTTGCGGGACGTCAACAAGGACTCGGTCGTCCGACAGCTCGGATGCGAGGCAGCCACGACCACCGGCTCGCAGATGAGCCATTGGCGCGAGGTCGTATGCTCTGCGTTCGCCACCACCTCGGAACCTCGATGCGAATGCCGCACCTGATGAGATCAACGTTCTCCTCAGCTTCAGCAGGATTTCCGCCCCCGAGAAATTGAAGTCAGGCGAGGTAGAGCGCGACGAGGCCGACGCTGAACGCGAGGCCGGCGAGCAGGTGGTCGCCCGTCGCGTGCAGGACGGCGAGGTACCCCATCACTCCGAGGCCGATCTCGAGGCCGCCGGCGAACCCGGTGGTCAGGACCACGCGGGTGGTGCGGTGCAGGCGCTCCGCACCCTCCTCCGCGACGGCGGTGAAGGACTCGTTGATCTCGTCCTCGACCGGTTTGTCGTTCTCGCCGAGTTCGCGGCGCCGGTCGTCACCGTCACTGGTCGGGGTGCGTCGTTCGTCACTCACCGGTCCGACCGTAGCCCTGCACGACCGGGCGAACTCAGTCCCGCGGCAGCCACGGAACGGCGACCGCGTCAGCGTCCAGCGTGAAGGGGGCACCCCTCGGATCCCCCACGGTCGCCCGAGCAAGGATCGACGCGGAGGCCGACTCCGCGGGGAAGTGCGCCAGACGGACGAGTTCGTCCACGTCGTCGCGGGCGGTCGCGCGGTCGATGAGGACCTCGACGGCATTCGGGTCACCGGCGTCGGCGCGTTCCCGCACCAGACCCAGGTCGCCGCGGATCGCAGCCGCTCGCAGGATCGTCCCGGAGCTCTCGGCGAGCCGTCCGTCCCGGAGCGCTTCCGACAACGTGTCCCATGCACCCGCTTCGATGAGGTGCGAGGAGACCAGGTAGGGGAGCGTCCTGTCGGCCCCGATCCGGGCGATCAACTCGTCCCGGTCGAGCTTCCGTGCGAGCACCTCGACAGCGCGCTCCTTCAGCGCGAACCGCTGCGCGTTGTCGAGGTGCTCGCTCGCGGCGAGCTCGAGCAGTCCGTCGCCGTCCGCCAGGAGGAGCAGCCGATCGCTGAGGAGCTCGACGGCGGGTTCCTCGCCCTGCAGCGCGAGTGCTCGCACCCCGAACCAGTCGCCGCGGCGGCCGAGCCGGTGCGTGTGGACGGTCGACGCCCACGCCTCGCCCGCCGACCGTCCTCGGTCCACCTCCCGCTCGGCCGCGGCGTCGCCGTCCCGATCAGTGACGGCGACGACGTAGCTCTCAGCCCAGTCCACCACGTGCGAAGGTCGGACGGACCCGTCGAGCGACCGCTCCACGAGTGCCCCGCTCCCGTCACTGCCGAGGGCACGGAGGACGTCGATCCGCCCGGTGTCGTGCAGGTGGCTGTTGAGGGCGAGCCATCCGCCGTGGTCCTCCGGACCGATCATCCGGCCGAGACCCACGAGCGCATCTCGGGAGGTGTGGAGCGCTGCCACGACGCGGAGCACCCACTCGTCGAGCGGTGGCCCCGCCTGCTTCGACGACTTCCGGACCATCGAAGCGATGCGGTCAGGGCGCCCCGAGGCGAGGAGGTACGTCGCGCACGCGTTCCGCAGGGTCGGGTCAGCCGCGCCGAGCCGTTCGAGGAAGCGGACGGCGCCGCGGGACGCGAACGCCGCGAGTGCCGCTTCCGGGACGCGTCGGGCGTCGAGCGGCCGGTTGCGGAGCACACGGCGTGCCACACGCTTCGAGGTCCGCATCCCGACGAGCGCCTGCTCGGCCGAAGGACTGAACTGCCGGACGGCCCGCTCGAGTGCGGCCCGGTCGCCCGTCACCGTCGCGCGCGCGATCGTCGCCTCGTGCGTCGGGAGGTTCTGGGCGAGCACCGCCCACTCGTCGAGCGCGGCGAGCGCCCACCCCAGTCGAGCTCCGAGGGTCCAGTCCTCGGTGACCCGTGCGTCGGCGGCGAGGGCTCGCAGGCCGTCACGGTCGCCGGTGGCCCAGTAGCGGACGAGCAACCTGGCGAGGACGTCGGTCCTCTCCTCCGCGATGACGCGGACGACGTCTGTCCGACCGTGGACCAGGAGGAGCGACACGGCGCGACCGAGCAGGTCGCTGTGCGTCCATCCGAGGCTCACGAAGCCACTGTCCGCGCACTGCGCGGCGATCTCCTCGATGGCGTGATCGTCACCAGAGGCGGCCGCACGAAGTACCTGTTCGAGTGCCACCTCCTCGTACCCGAGTGGGCTCAGGTCGTCGAGGTGCACGGCGTCCATCGCACGCGCGATCTGCTCGACGCGGAACTCACCGATGTCGCGCTGTGGGACGGGCTCGGTGAGGTCGGCCGAGCGACCGGTGGCGATCAACGCACCGAGGATCCGGTACTGCTCACCCGTCGACGCCGCCGACGCGAGCAGATCGACCCACTCGGTCGTCGTTCCTCGTGCCAGGACCATCGACACGTACTCCGTCCGGGCGACGCCCTGTTCGGCGAGTTCGCGGAGCGCCGCGACGTCCCCGGTCGCGGTGAAGAGCTCGGCGAGGGCTCGCTCGACCGTGTAGTTGCGCTCGCCACGGCGTGCACGGAGTCGCTCGACCTCGCCACGCCAGACCAGTCGCTCCGTGACACGTTGCTCGGCGGAGTGCGAGCCCGCGGCCGCGCGACGGTCGAGCTCGTGCTCCGAACCCGCCCCGTAGTCGTGTGCGGAGAGGAGGTGGTCGGCCATCCAGCTGTCGACTGCCGCAGCCTCGACGCGATCCCGGTGACCGCGGGCGAGCTGCGCCGCGAAGAGGGCCTCGCGATCGAGGCCGAGCTCGCGGTCGGAGTCGGGGTCGGGGTCGAGCGGAGTCGATTCGACGCGCGCGTGCTCCCGTTCGGCGGCAGCGAGCGACTCGGCAGTCCGCATCGCTCCGACACCGGAGCGATCGGGGCGCCAGGACTCCGTGGGGTCTGCCAGGAGGTGAGCGACGTGCCGCATGCCGCGAGCGAGCGCGTCGTTGCGGACGGCGCGGAGCGTGCTGACCCCGAGTTCGTACTTGTGGTCGACGAGCACGGGCCACAAGGCGCGTTCCGTCGGCCGGGCGCGGGTCTGCTCGACGTGCGAGTAGTACAGGAAGTCGTGCAACTCGTACGCCAGTGAGCCGTCCGGCCGCCGCACCGCCCGGAGCGCGTACGTCCCACGCCACTCCTCGCTCACGCGCCGGAGAGCGGCCTCGAGCACACCGGTGCCCGGATCCGCGGAGGAGGATCGCCCCATCTCCCGCGCCACGTCGGCGACGAGATCGCCCGGGAGCGGATTGGTCAGGCCGACGCGCCGGAGCTCCATCGCCGCCGTGATGAGCGCGTGTTCGGCTTCGTCCGCGGCGATGTAGCGCTGGAGGTGGTGCGCTGCGCCGGCGAAGTACTGGCTCGCGGCGATCCGGCCGGTCCGCGTCGCCGAGGAGCCCGCTTGCTCGACGACGTGCCGGAACTGGGCGTCCGTCCGAGCTGCGCCCTCGACGTCCGTCCGGGAGAAGTCCGCCTCGACCTGCACGGTGTGCGCGAGCTGGAACAACCGCGCGATCCCGTTGGTCCGGGCGGCGACGCGTTCGGGACCTACGCCGTTGGTCGAAGCGGACCCCGGCGTCTCCGAGATCGTCGGGAGTGCCCACATCGTCGCGACGACGAGGACGCCACCGATCGCGGGCGCGGTCAGCAGGTCGGCGAGGTACTGGATCGCACGACGGCCGACGGGTTCGTCGCCGGCGGTGAAGCCGAGGCCGAAGAGGTCCTCGAGATCGTCCAGCCAGAGGACGGACCGAGGCGCGATGCCTCGCTCCAACTCGTCGACGAGGTGTTCGAGCGAACCCGGCCGGACCAGGTCCCAGTCGCGCACTGTCGAGCTGCTGATGGCCTCGTACGCGCTCCGTGTCTTCCCTCGGCACGATGCTCCCCAGAGGGCGACGAAGACGGGCCGGTCCGGTGCCGTGCCGGGTTCGTCGCCACCGCTGATCGCTCGACGCAGTTCATCGTCGTGTGGGCGCTGGAGGAACGCCGGGAGCACTGCTCCACGCCGTGCGTCCTGACCGATCGCTCCGACGGCGCGGTGCACGCCGAGCGCAGTCGGGTCGTGGGCGGAGAAGGGCATGCCCCTCCGCTCGGCCGAGCGGGCGCGCTCGGCGACGTCGACCGCGGCTCCCAGGACGCGCTGCGCGCCGAGACCGACCAGGTCGCGGTGCACGTCGACGACCTTCTCCCCCACGCCCGCGATCTGCGCCGCCATGGCGGTGTCCCGCTGCCGGGACCCCTCCTCGGCGGCTCGCAGCTCCGCTCGGATCTCGGCCTGTGCGATCGCAGTCGCCTTCTGGGGCGGGAGGAGCTCGAGCGTCCACTCGCGGAGTGCATCGATGAGGAAGACCACCCGCTCGTCGCGATCACCGACACCGAGGAGGGTGACGAACGCCCCGCGGTCCTCCCGTGTCAGCGGGGCATGTCCGCTCATGAGGAAGTCGAGCACCGATCGCTGACGGATCCAGCGGCAGACGACGCGACGACGGAGATGGATGCCGAGTGTCTGCGCAGTCCCGCGGAGGCGGAAGGAGAGCACGGGAGCGAGGATGACGGTGCGGACGACGATCGGCACCTTCACGACGGCGATCAACGCCCTGGGTGCGCTCTTCAGGAGGACGGCACCCACACCGGTCAGGGCAAGATCCATCGTCCATCCGTCGTCGTCGGTCGACTCCGCGGCCGTCCGCGTGGTCTGGGACGCAATCTACCGGGCGATGTCCGGCACGCAACCGTCTCCATCCGATTGCGTCGGGCGTGGCGACGGCGGCCCTCGGGACACCGGACCGGAGGCGCGGGGCGGGCTGGCGGCGCGCCCTGTGACCGCAGGTGGTCGCCTCGTCGAAACCCTCAGGCAGGCCAGAGACGAGGATCGTGACCTCGTCAGAGGTAGGTGACTCACACCACGACTCTTGATCGGGGTGCGCGATCGACAACACGAAGCACCATATCGGCGAGGAAAGCGGAGTCGGCAGGACTCGAACAGTGGCGACCTTTCGAATCTCGAAGGCTCGCGGGGCGCGGAAGGAACGCGTCCTGCCCGTGGTGCGGTGCGAATAGGCCCTTGTCAGCTCTGGCCTGGGGCGGACCCGCAGCACGTAGCCGAAGGGAACGTCAAAGTTGGATGGCGCGAAAGCGTCTACTGGTCCAGCTTCAGGTCCGCGAGTTCCTCGACCCGCAGCGGTATGTCAGCGAACGATGCGGTGGCCAGTCGGACCATGTATCGCTTTCAATCTTGGGCGTTCGATGAAAGCCAGGCAGGGTCAGCAGGCCTCAGCTGACGTAGTCGGCGCTGCCGTCCCATTGCCCCTCGACGGCTCCGGTTGCGAGTCCGCTCCAGGAGCCGTTGAGGATGTAGAACGCTGCTCCCCGGAGCCGCCATACGACTCCGACGAGATCTTCAACAAGTCCGACCATGCCGTCGAATGTGGTTGCGGTGATGTCCTGCTCGCCGTCTGGCTGACGCTCGAGCCCTGCAAGTTCCCATCCCCCGCTGAGGAGGTCGGCACGGAGCATGTCGTGGATGAACCGGTTCCGTGACGTGTACAGCTTGTTCGCGGCGGTCAGCGTCGCGTTCACTGCTCGCCGGCCGGTCGCGTCGATGCCGTCATGCTGGGCGAGGAGCGCTTTGCACTCCTTGACGATGGTCGTGATGTACCGCGGCGCGTCGAGGAACGCATCGATCTCGTGACGCCCACGCAGAGCGGCATGCACGAAGCGGAGAGCCGCATCGAGGCTCGTCGTCTCAGAGGTCACCCGGCCGAGCAGGAATATCCGTTGATCGGAAGGCGGAAGCGTGTTGAGCGTGTTGAGGTCCACACATCGACTTTGGCAGGCGAGTGGGAAAAGCGACGCGGGACCCGCCTGAGCCTTCCCGTCAGGGCGCTGTTCCTCCGCGGCCGTTGTGCAGCTGCGCGAGCGCGCGGCACGCCGCTTGCAGTTCACGGGCTTGGTCTGCGTACGCGATCGCCGAGCCCGGTGTCGGGATCTCCTTCGCGTGAGCAACAGCGTTCCGAAGTTGGCGGAGCTCATTCGCCGTCTCGACGAAAAGGTCGTTGACGACGCCAGCGCGTTCGAGCGCCGCCGCTGCAGATGCAGCGTTCGTCGCGCGCACTCCGGGAACGCGCGCGTGCGCGAGTCCGATGATCTCCTCCGACAGATGCTCCCAGGAGCGCAGAACCAGTGCCGAAGGCTCCACTGACTCGGAGTCGACGTTGCCTGCCTCGTCGGAGTCCGTCGCCTCCGATTGACCGGATGCAGCTTCAGCACCCGTCGCCGACGCCTGGAACTTCTCGAATGTGTTCTCGGCCTTCGCCAGTCCCTCGCCGAACGTCGCCTCGCCGCCGGGCACTTTCAGGTGTGTCAGCCGGGCGACAAGGCCCGCAACTTCGGTCCGGAATAGCAGCGATGCGATGAGGACAACAGTTGGCCACGCCAGCGACCGCACCAGCGAGTCCACGAAACCGAGCCAAGACACATGCCCATCATGGCCCATGCGATCAGTCGAGACCCTCCTGCCGGCAAGATGAGGCCGGGACGTGGGTCGTACCGGTGGTCCGGCTGGGAGCAGGAGGAAGGCTCCGCGTCCGCTTCGCTTCAGACGCCTTCGCCGCACGTCGCTGCGTCGACGATGACTTCAAGGAGCTGGTAGGCGTCGTCGAATGCCGCCTCGGCAGCGTCGAGGTGATTCGTCGGCCGCTGGCTGAACGGTCCCTGCTGCCGACAGATGATGGTGACCTCCGTGTGCGTCTCGAACGCGACGGCTGCAACCGCATCGCAGCCGCTGGCGCGGCGAGACGTTTAACACCATGATTGCCTCCATGACGAGCAATCCCCTGTACACCGATCGCCTCCATGGGGAGCGTCCGCGGACGGCGGAGATGCTGCCAGCCGAAACCGCCGCAGGGTTACTGGCGCTGGTTATCTCTCGCCTGGATTCGGACTGGCTCGCTGATGAGTTCCCGGAGAGGTGCTCCGACCCGGATAAGCGTCACATCTATGCAACGAACGTTGAAGCGTTCGAGACGCGCGCGTCTGCTCTCATACCGAACATCCAAGTTCCGCTTTGGCGAAATCAGGGACAAATAGTTGATGAGACACTTTTCGACCTGCTTGAACTTGTTGGACAATTCATCGCGGAACCCACTAACTCTTCATATCACAAATTCTTCGACCATTTCTCGTTGCGTTTCGATCGGCAGGCCGGCGCAACACGGTACCGGAATGACGTAAATCAGCTTCTCGCACGCGGTGGCGCCGCTTACGAGATGCTGGGCAGCTTGACTATTGTCCGCATCGGTCCTGCGGAGCTGCGAGAGTCTCTGAACGCTCTCGATCCCGCAACTGGTGACACTGAATTGGACGCTCTTGTGGCAGAGGGTCGGAGTCTTCTTATCTCCAGGAAAGCCTCCGAACGGCTCGCAGGCATACAGTCACTGTGGGGCGCACTGGAACGGTTGAAGACGGTCGAGCAACCCGGCAAGAATCAGAAGAAGGCCAGTGCCGAGGCGCTCCTCGCTCATATCGAATCAGAGCCATTGCGTAGCGTCGTCCGCGCAGACATGATCGCGGTCACAAACCTTGGAAACACGTTCCGGGTCCGCCACCACGAGACACACGTCGCCGACCTTCCAGTCGACGCGTACGATTACTTTGCCGGTCGAGTTGTAACCGTTCTCCACATCCTGCTTGATCAGTCAGGCAGGCTCGCGCCCTGATCGACTCCAGCATCAATTTCTCGGCGGACCGCTGACCGGCTCAGGATCCGGCAGGAGAACTCGTTCGAGGGCTCGCTGGTAGCCGACGCGGCGCTGACGGAGATGGACACGCTCATCGAGCTTCTCACCTGATCGCGAGGAAGCGAACGGTAGATTTCCGTCTCACGCTCGACCAGCTCGGCGAAGTCAGTACTCCTGCGCTGACTGCGCGCCGCTGACCGTTTAGTTAGCGGCTGGCGATCGAGACGGACGTGCAGCATCCGGAAGCGCCGCGTTAGGTCCTGCGTGCGCTTACTCTCATCGCTGTTCCAGAAGTTGCGGTCACGACGGCTCAAGCGTCAGCTCCCGATGTCGGGCCCTCGCCGGGCAACGTTCACTGAGGCGCCCCGACTAAAGCGTGGAATCGCTGACCGAGACATGGCATCGGGCGATGCATTTGGCGCTGATCGCACCAGGCAAAACCTGTCAAAGCGTCGACTTTGACACATCGGTAGGGCGGCTTGGCCCGATTGAAACTGGATCCATCGTGGGTCGCTTCTAGGCGCCCGACGGAATATCGCGAGCTGGTTGCCGTGTCCATTCACCCTTTGCCTCGGTTTTGAAGCACGTGTCGTCAAGCAGCTTCAGTCGGAAGGCGTTCCAAGCCGGCTTCAGTACGTTCTTTGCCGCCGTTGGAACGACCTCAATACGCATCAACGCGTGGGAGCGCCCGATTCGCGGATCGGAATGCGTAACCTCCGCTGCGATGACTCCGCCGGGAACTTCATGTGTAGCGTCAGGTGAGACGGTTCCGGGGCGCGCTTCGGCTCGCGGTAGGGATCGCCGCACCACCGCCATTGGCACGACACACAGGTTCTTCGTCGTCCAGTCGATGAGTTCGACATGCGTAATGGATTCGCGTTCCATTGCGACTGACGAGTACACGGACATGCCGTCATCGTCATCGTAGGAGTAGACGGCGATACCGAGCTCCTTAGGGCCGCCGAGCGCATCAGGAACGGCGATAAACGGAGGTTTGTCGGGTAGCCGTCGAAAGACGTGCGCATCGTCGGGCACAGATCCGTCGTCGACGACCCAAAGGGCTGGGCTCACTGTCAGACGTACTGTTCTCGCCAAGCAGGATTACGAGCCTCGACAAATGCCGAGAACTCTCGCACGAGGATCTTCATTTCCTCGAAGTCGGGATTCCCATCATCCGCGACATTGAGCTGAAGCTCGCCATCATCGCCTGTAGCCATCATCGAATAGCCGTCATCGGACGAAATCTCGAGCATGAGATACCGCGGCCCGGCTTTCCACTGCGCGATGAGGCCATCATTGCCGTCGGTCGTGAGGGTGGGAAACACGGAAGTTTTTCCGAGCGAAGCACGGAGGGCTGACAGCATGCGGCTTCGAATACCGCTTCCGAGGTCGATATGCCGTTCGATCTCGTCGATTTGGCGAATGGCATGTTCAATCGCATCGTTGACGACGATGACGGCATCGAGGAACGCCTGCCGATCGAAGTCAAGGACCTCGTGTTCTCGCTGGTCGATCGGCACCGCGACCAAGCGGCGCCGCGTCTGACGCTTCTGGTGCTGCTTCCACTGGACGGGCGCTGATGGTGCCGTGTAGAAATCTGCAGCGAAGCTCATGCTGTTACCCCCCACTCCACCTTCTGTGCCCGCGACGTCAAGCTGTCGAAGACGTTGATTAGATTACCGTGAGCCGCCTCGAGGAGGTCTCCCCAGCCCCCGTTCGAGGGTTCGGGTCTGCGCGAAGTGGATCGAAGCCCAAGCGTCGTGCTTGTGTCGACGCGGCGTGAGATGACGTAGACCTCTTCGGTGCGGCCTTCCGCGTGCCGAGGCACTGTTGCGTGGAAGGTCGCATCTTCGAGCTTGTTGGCATCTGAAGGACGACGCTTCTCTTCCGCCTCGACGCCGTAAGCGCGAAGCATCACATCGAGGGGGCTTGCGTCGTCACCGAGCTCGTTGTCATAACGGACCGCCACGTGGCTCACAGCGACATCTTCACCGACTTCCTTTGCGACATGCCGCACGAAAAGGCTGAGATGGTCATCGAGCTGCGTCCGAAGCGCGTCGAAGCCCGGATACCCGTCACCGTCAGAGAAGGACCACGTCAGGCGGAATCGGTCGTTCTGGAAGTTGATTGCATGTCCGCTGCCGTTTGCGAACGTCAAATACGGGAACGGGAACGCATCATCATCGAGGGATGGCAGCGCGTCATCGTCCAGATCCTCAAATGTCCACGGCATTTCGGCGAAGCGTTCCTTGACGACGGGAAACCCCTTCTTGACCTCGGACACCAGGGGGGCGAGCGAGGTGAGCAGGAGCCCTTCGATCGGCGCGAAGAACACGGTCAGTGATACTCCGCGTACCGGAGGCTTGGTGAAGCGAAGGGTCCCGCCAGCGTGCGTCATGGTCCTCACAGTAGTGAACACTCCGTTCGTCAGTCCTGGTAGCGCGCCGTGTTTCGCGTAGGGAGTACAGCACTACTCGCCCACCGCTATGCGGCGAAGCTCGCCGCAGCGTGGATACGCCTTCGGCTGGCGGCCGGATGTGGCCGGCCGATCGTCGCAGGGTTCACGTCTAACTGGTGCCCACGGTCGTCGCCGAGCTCAGGACAGGCAACCTGGCCCGCCACGTCGACTGGTTCCCCAGCAGCTTCGTGAGGTTCGTTGAATCGCCTCCCGCTACGGCATCAGTTCCGGAACGAGGGGCCCGAGGGTGTTGTCACGGTTCCGTCGGTGCGAGAAGGTGACCGACCGCCTGTCGCCGGCGACTGTCAATTCGACGCCGGAAGGGCCATGGCGCGTCCGCGGCCTCCGGTGCGGGGACGTGGCTGATGCGGAGCGTGATGATGTCGCGGCGAATGCGCGGACGTCGCGCCGATCATGCCGCCGTAGGGTTTCACCGTCGCGTCCACCATTGCCGCTCTGGATGCAACGGCGAGAACATGGCAGGCTGACGGTGCTGCTCCCACCAATCCTCCGACCCAATTCCGTGGCTCGGCCGGTGATTTGCCAACGACGCTGTCTTCGGAAGCTTCCGCGGTGCGCTCGCTCCAGCCCGCAGCAAGAATGCCAGCAGCTGCGCATCCTGACCGTCGGCGTCCGGGCGGTCAGACCGTCGCTTGCGGAGCGCATACCAGTCGCGGAGCAGCACCAAACGACGCACCCGATGCCATCGTAGCTCGACGGCGACCAACGCACCCCGGAGCAGGAAGCGGAACCGGACCGGAGCGGCGAGATGGAGGAAGGGCAACATGACGGCGAGCACGATCCCCACTTTCACCGGCGCGATCGCCGAATCAGTTGGCATCAACATCACCGCCACTACTGGCCCCGCCGTCGTCACCGCCGACATCGCCCACGCGGCTGCCACGGTCACCCACGTCCCGCCCGGCTCAATAGCGAGGAGCAGAAATGACGCCCAGATCGTGCCCCAAGTCGCCAGCACCACCGCGCTGCCGACCACAGCAATCACGAATAAACCTGACACCCCGCCAGGAGCGGTCACGATCACCAGGTACGCGGCGGCAGCAGCCGCGACAACAACGGTCGATGATATTACGACGAGTAGCCGAACACCTGGTCTCACTCGAGCGCCGCGAACGTGGACCAGCCGGGCTGCTCGACGGTGGACGCGCCAGGACGTCCCCACAAGTGCGGCGCGCGCACGACGCCGCTGACGTTTCCTGGTGATGGTGATGCCAGCATCAATGCCCCACGCCAACGCGTACGCGACGATAGCGAGAAGGCTGAAGTACCAGACGTGCCCGGCCGTCTCATCGTCGCCCGCAACGCCGACACCGGTCAGCAGCGCGGTCGAGACGACGAACGCGGCGAGGACGTGCCCGGCGAAGGCAGATCCGACGTCAATTTCGACTTCGTGCTTGACGTCGTCGACAGGTGCAACGATCCGGCCGATGAACAGAGCGCCGAGGACGCCAAGAACGATCCCTTGGAACTCCGCCGCCCCATCATCGAGCTGACGGCCGAACGCAACGAGCGCATCGGTGATGTCGGCAACACCGGGGCCGTTGATGAGTCCGAACGGGAGCAGAAACAGGTAGAGCACCATGCTCGTCGCCAGGGTCGTCGCACCGATGCCGCTGAGTACAGCGCCGACCCTACGCGACAGTGGTCGCGATCGCGGTCCCCAAGCCGCCTCCGAAGATCCCTCATGCACTCGATGCAGATTAGCCGCGAGCACCGACACGGCCGTGTGTTCGCGAGCATGGGGGAAGGGCTTCACATACTGGCAAGTTGCGATTAGATTCGCCACATGTGGTTTCTGACGAACGGCCGCCTCGCCATGCAAGCAGCCGGCCATGACTGACTCGAGCCCGCGATGGTTGGCGAGAATCCCACTGTCGAGCTTGCGGAACCAGAGTCCCCCGAATCTGCAAGCCCTCTACGCGGAGGTACAGGACGACGAAGCCCTCATCCCAGGCCTGAAGATGGGGCTCGGAGCACTCATGGTGCAACGGTGGGACTCCGCCTACGGCGCTCCTGGCTGGACGCTTTACGGTGCCGACCTCACCCTCGATATGGGCCACCCGTTCGGGTCGATGTTCTACCGCAACAACGAAGACGAACGAGTGCTCCGCATCGGCGTCACGTGGCATCCGCCGGTGCAGCGGCTCGAGTTCCCGGCCCTGCACCCGTCGAGGCCGGAACTGAGCTCGAATTGCTCCGAGGAGGAGGTTGCCGCGGTGGTGTTGGATGCGCGGAGTCGAATCGGGGTTCTTGTCGCGGTCAACGCGCAGATCGGATCGTTCGTCGCCACCGAAGAGTCCGAGAACGCGATCCTCGACGCGTCCGGACTCGGCTTGGAGCGGCTCTCTGAGGACGACCCGAGGCTTCGCGACCATGACTGACCAACGTTTCGTTCGGTCGCCTCCGGGGCGGCGTTGATGAGTGACCGGCAATGGGTGCAGAACATCCGCCACCACCAGAGAATCCTGTCGTTGCCGTTCGGGCTCGGGTGGACGATCGACATCACCCAGACGCTGACGGCGCTAGCCGCGGCTGGCATGCCCGCCACGGTTGAGGCGTTTGACCGGCTGCGGTTCAAGGACGGCCGGACCGGGTTTCTGTCCACGCCGGACCCGACAGCCACGATCACCGAGGACGGCACCCCTGCCGAACGAGACGAGGACCTCATCGTTCTCCCTGGCGGGTCAGAGGGTGGAGTGTTGTCCTTGGCGCGGCGGTACCCGGACCTCGTAGTCGTGAACGGGAAGCGGCAACGTGTCTGGGCGAACGGCCGGCAGGTGCACGGCAGCTCGATGCAGCGCGACGCGACGCCTGGATGGCAGACCGTGTTCGCCAGCGCCCGGACGATCGTCTTGCATGGAGGCGGCACGCACGCCATCGCGGACCGCGTCGGCATCCCGGCGGATGACGTCCGAGCCGTTATGCCCGTGCTCGGTGCGCACGTCGTCCACACACCAGTCGGGTGGGAAGCAGCCGACCGGCATGCACTGTGCGACTGGGCGTTGGCGGCGTATCCGGGTCCCGGCGGGATCCGCACCTGCTGGCGCCGCGACGTCAGCATCGACGCTCAAGCAGACGAGCTGATCGGGCTTGGCGGGGTGATGTCGGACCGGTGGGCCGCGCAGCAGTCCGGCGTCTTCGTCCCGCCGAACCGCCTGACTGCGTTCTTCGCCCAGCACCCCGACATGCACGCGCTCGGCTACGAACCCGTCACCGTGAACGACGCAACCGTCACAGTCGTCATCCCGCAGGACACCACCATCCTGACCGCGGCCGAGGGGTGCTGCACAGACGACTTCATCACCGCGCACGTCATGTACGAAGACAGCTGGGTGACCGCGAACACGGAGGCGGTGAACGCGCTGCGGCAGCTGCTGCACTTCCAAGCCGACCTCGCCCACGACCTCCGCTGGCACCCCAGCGGCAGCTAACGAGAGTCCACCGATGACGCTGCAGCTGCTGTCCCTGACGTTGGCGTACGACGACGCACGCTTCTTCGGCGCCGTCATGTTCACCAGCCTCGACCACCCTGACGACAAGCCCGCCACGGTGCTGATCGACCACACCGACGCGGCGCCATGGTTCCGGCTCACCAACGTCGACCCGGACGCCCAGGACCCATCGGTGCCAGCGATGGCGGAAGCGGACCGCATCATGCGGTTCATCCTTCGCTACACACCCGAACGCATCGGCCGCACCTCGCCGACTTCCCAGCCCTAACCCTCGCGCTCCTGTCCCGACTTCTTGGAGGTACCGCCCGTGATCCGTCTGGTTTCCCTGCACCTCTCGAACGACCGGATCCTCTGGGGGCATGTCCTCCTCGAGGACACCGACGACCCGGAAGCGTCGATGGCGCGGATCATGATCGAACCCAGTGAGAAGGAACCCGGTTACGAGCTCGTTGACCGGCACCGGCGGCGCCTCACTGACCTGACCGTCCCCGCAACGCGGGAAGCGAACCGCATCGTGCAGACCCTGCTCATCCCAGCGTCCGTGGTCGCGAAGCGGGAGAAGACGGTCCGGGAAGTCATCCACGCCGGCTATCTCGAAGGGTTCCCGGATGACATGCCGTGGCAGGGCCAGTTGTGGATGTACGCCCGCGGTGAGATCAGCATCGACCAGCTCCAGGCCTACACCGACAACGGCCGCCAAATCCCACACGCCCCCGGTTCCGCTCCTGCTGATGGTGCTGACGTGCCCGCGGAATGGTGGCAGGCCACCCAGGCACGCATCCGCCGACACCTGCTGGACACGACCCTCACCGAAGCGGAAGCCGCCACCGCCCTACAGATCAGCATCGACGAGGTCGGCGAAATGTTCGGGTCGAACCGGCTCACGAGCTTCGACCTCGACGGTGAAGAACGCATCCCCGACTGGCAACTCATCCGACCCGCCCTCCCCGAGTTCGGCGACCCGGCCAGTCTGCTGCCGGGGCTTGACGTGCTCTTCGCGGCAGCGCCGCAGCGGCTCCTCGACGCGGCGGCGATGACCGAGTTCATGACCACAGCCCGTCAATTCCTCAGCGTTGACGATGTGCCCCTGACACCGCTGGTCTGGATGCAGCAAGGCCGGCCCCTCGCCACCGTCATCGCCTTGTTCCGGGGACGGCGGTGGCGGTGGTGACCGCCCGACCCGAGCTGTTCCTGCTCAGCGTCGCGTTCGACATGGCCGGCACCCACGGGCACATGTATTTCCGTGATCCACCGGACTCCGAGCTCCGGCAGGTCCTCGTCAGTAGCACCGACGGCGACGGCGGCTACCGGTGCGAACCAGCCCACGGTGACACTCGCGACGGGTGGGAGCCGTTCCTCACCGAAGCAGGCTGGATCATCGCCCTCATCCGACCCGACACCCCCGAGGAGCGCCGCTGATGGGGCCCGCACTGCAATGGGTCGCCGACGCCTACGCGGGACGGCCGCAGATCACGCTCCCGTACGGGCTCGGGGAGACCGCGGACCTCACCGACGCCCTCGCCGTCCTCAAACTCGCCGGCCTGAACGCGGTCGTCGAGTCCCACGACACGATCCGCCTCGCCGACGGCCGCCGCGCCCGCCTCCCAACATCAACCCGGAATCCACGCGGCGAACCAGACACACCGGCAGAGTTGCACCTGCTCGCCCCGCGCACCGTGATGCAAATGCAGATCGCACTCGCGGAGCAGACCGAGACGGTCCTGCTCGTCGACGTCGACCGACGACGCGTCTGGGTCAACGGGAAACAGGTCCTCGGCGTCCACGACCGGTGGAAGGACGCCGCACCGATCTACATCACCTTCGCCGTGGCGCGGATGCTCGCGGTCAACGGCGCGAGCTTCGACGAACTCGTCGAGCGCGGAGGATTCAGGCCCGGGCAGGTGGACGACGCCCTCGCCCGACTCGGGAAACGCGTGCACCGCACCAGCATCGGATGGGAATCCCGGAAAGTCGGCGGGCTCGTCGACTGGAGCATCGCCTGCTACCCGGGACCGGGTGGGATTCGGACGCGGTGGCGATCCGACCTCCCGTTTCCGGAGCAGGCGGACCGGCTCATCAGCGCCGGCTGCTTGATCTCCGGGCGCGGGATCTCGAGTCGCCCCGGTTACCCGGCGATCACTGTCGGCAAGACGACGCCGTACCGTCTCGTCGCCTTCGCAGCGAACGAAATCGACATGAAGGGCCTCGGATTCGAGCCCGAAGACGAAGACCTTGCCGGGACCGAGCTGATCATCCCGGCCGACCCAACCATCTTCGCCACCGCGACAGCCGCCGGCTACCGGGACCGCACCGACGACGTCATCACCGCCAACACACTCCTCCGCGCCGACACCCGCACCGACGACGACACGAAAGCGCTCGAGGAGGTTCGGAATCGCTTGTGGTTCCTCGCCGATACCGGATACGACCTCAGGTGGAACCTGCCGAGCTGACGAGTGCCCGCGTCCGTCGTAGCCCCGGCTTCACCGGAGTTCCCGTCCGCGAGCCGTGGCCGAGCTCCGCCGGCTCGATACGTCCGTGCAGTGCACGGCATCGTTGGAGGGAGCAGGGGCTGCTCGTTCAGGCGGAGAAAGCGTAAGCGAATACGTAGCCGGACGGATTCACGCCGGGCATGCGCCATGTATCGGGCTGGGAACCGTAGCGTTGCCGAAGTGGAGGCCGAGGAGCATGCCCTCGCGATGAGGGGAAGGCGATGACGAGCTGTCCACTGACCCATGGTGCAACCCCCTCAGCAGTGCGAAGGTCAAGTCCGAGGAGGGTCGCCGCGATCAGACGACATCAGGGCATACCAGAGCCCTCCGCTCTCGGCGTGAGTTCAGCTCGCTTGAGCGGCCCCTGTCCCGGACGTGGTGCGGTCCATCGCTTCGATGTACTGGGTGAGCGCGTCGCGGCTCTGGATGAGGAAGTCGATCTTTTCCGACATCCGATCGCGTTCCTGGGTGAGCGTGTCTCGGAGCTCGGGGTAGGGGTTCCGGACGACGATCGTTTGCGGCTGATCGAGGCACGGGAGGATGTCGATGATGATCCTGGTGGGGATCCCGTTCTCGACCAGGCCCCGGATCTTGTTCACGCGATCCACGAGGTAGTCCCCGTAGTCCCGGTATCCGTTGTCGAGCCGCTGCGGAGTGATCAACCCCTGCTCCTCGTAGTAGCGGAGCATGCGCGACGGCACCCCCGTTTGCTTGGAGAGCTCTCCGATTCTCATGGCTTTCCCCTCCTCGTCGCTTGACCTTCACACTAGTGGCAATGTTCAGACTGGACTACACCACGAGTTCGGAAGGCAGGAGTCCATGAAGATCGGCATCATCGGTACGGGCATGATCGGCGCAACCCTCGCGCAGCGTCTCGCCAGCGCGGGGCACGAGGTGTCCATCGCGAACAGTCGCGGCCCCGAGACCATCGAAGGCAAGGCTCTCAGCACAGGCGCCACCGCCGTCGATGCCAGAGAGGTGACGGCCGGCATCGACGCCCTGATCGTCTCGGTGCCGTTGAGTCGCATCCCGGACATCGCGCCGCTCGTTCGCGATGCCCCGTCGGGCGCGGTCGTGATCGACACGTCGAACTACTACCCGATGCGTGACGGTGAAATCGAGGAGCTGGAGTCAGGGCAGGTGGAGAGCCTGTGGGTCGTCGAGCGGCTCGGCCGTCCCGTGGTGAAGGCGTGGAACGCGATCGGCGCGCAGTCCTTCGCGGACCGCGCCACCCAGCCCGGCACTCCTGACCGCGTCGCAGTACCCGTGGCTGGGGACGATGCCGGAGCGAAGTCGTTGGCGATGACACTGGTCGATGACACCGGTTTCGACGCCGTCGACGCTGGCGCACTGAGCGAGTCCTGGCGGCAGCAGCCGGGAACCCCCGCCTACTGCACCGATCGCACTGCCACGGAACTGCCGGCATTCCTGGCTGCCGCCGACAAGGAGCGATCGCCGCGGCGTCGCGACATCGTCTCCGCCGCCGCCACGGAACGCAGCGAAGTCGACGGATCGATCAGCGGCGACTACCTCTTGCGCCTAAGCCGCGCCGTCTACTGACCGCGAACTGGTCCGCAGACCCCTGGCCCTCGGGGAGACGAGAACAACCGACGTAGATGTCGGCTGCAAAGAGAAGAGTCCTCTCGGATTCGTGAGCGGGTGCGCACAGAATGGAGATGGCCGCGAACCGGCACGCCCGAATCGCCACCCTCTCGGGGCCGCGCCAGTTGATAAACGCCTATCAGCGCGAGGCGTGGCGGCCGATCTCAATCGTCGGTGCGCAAGAACGAAGCGACGGTGTCGACAACGGCTGCACGGCCTGACAACATCGGCGTGTGTGGCCGCCCGACTACCCACGCGATGGCTCCCAACGTCCCTGCTTCTTCAGGCCAGCTGGCTCACTGTTCTTGTCGGCGGATTGTCGCCGACCACGCCTGCGAACAGTGGCGTCGACGGCGTGTCGAGGTATCCGTGGTGGAGGCCGCTCGTCTCGCGTCGGTAGCCGCTGCCGTGGTGCTGACCGGCGTACACGGGCACCTGACGGCAAGGTCGCCGCCCCGAAGAAGGGTGACGGCGGCCTTATCGGAGAGGGGTTCTGGTCGGTCATGAATTCCTTCTGCTATCGAGGGCTGTGGGATGACGTGCGGTCGTGTCCTGGGGACATCTGCCTGTTCCGGGAGGAAACGTCCTAGTTCATGCCGTACTGGTACGGCACACCGAGGTGATCCCGGAGGGTGTCTCCGTCGTAGTCGTGGTGGAAGAGGCCTCGCTGCTGGAGCAGGGGCACGACTCCGTCCACGAATGCGTCGATGCCGTCCTCGTAGATGTCGGGGTTGAGCCAGAACCCGTCGCAGGCGCCGGCCTCAAACCACTCCTGCATGTGATCGGCGGTGAGCTGCGGAGGGCCGACAGGAGCGGGGTGGTAGTCGATGACGCCGTGGTAAAGGATGTCACGGACACTCCATCCTTCTCGAGCCAGTTCCAGGGCGGTCGCGGATCGGGGGTCGGACGGAGCGGCTCGGGCCGCTGCGAGCGTCGTTGCGCTCAAGGGTCTGTCGAGATCGCGCGCCGTCAGGGGGATGCCCAGCATCATCCCGAGGTAGCCGACCTGGTGGTGGAGCTGCGGTTGGACCAATCGACCGCGCCGGTCGAGCGCCTCTCGTTTCGTTGGCGCGATGGTCGGGCTGATCCCTGCGAAGTACTTGATGTCGTCGGGGTTGCGGCCCGCCTGCTCCGCCGCCCGCCGAACGTTCGACCGCTGACGGATCGAGTCCGCGATGGAGTGGGTGTTCCCGATCACTCCGTTCGCGAAACGGCCCGCCAGCGCGAGGCTGTGGGGACTCTGCCCGGCGTGGAAGATGACGGGCTGACCTTGCTTGGACGGGGGAATTTCGAGCGGGCCGCGGGAGGCGACGTACCGGCCTTGGAGATTGATGGGCTGGATCTTTGTCAGGTCGGCGAAGACTCCCGATTCCTGATCTGCGGTCCAGGCGTCGTGTTGCCAGCTGCCCCAGAGGGCCTGAACGATCTGGATGACTTCCTGAGCGCGTCCGTAGCGTTCGTCACGGCTGGCGATCGACGTGCCGAAGTTGGCCGCGGAGGCCTCATCAGACGTCGTGATCGCGTTCCAGCCGATCCGGCCGCCGCTGATCACATCGAGTGTCTTCAGCTGACGCGCGAGGTTATATGGTTCGTAGAACGTCGTTGACGCTGTCGACACGAAACCGATCTTTCGGGTTTCCCGCGCCATCACGGCCATGGTGATGAACGGGTCCATGGTTAGCATTGGGGAGTCCTGGTCGGATTGCTGGCTCTGCGCAAGCATGTCCGGCAAGAACAAGAACTGGAACTTGCCTCGCTCCGCGGCCTGCGCATACCGCACGTGCGCGTCGGGATTGGTGTAGTTGCGCGGGTCGACATTGGGTGCACGCCAGGCGAGCGTCGGGGCCCCGTACCCGTTGCCCAGCTGCATGCTGATCAGCATCTTCTTCTCAGTGGTCATTTCTGGGGGCCTTTCCTGATGGTGTGCGTGTTTGGGTTGGTCATCGCGGCGGGAGCCCAGTCACGACGGATCTGTCAGGCGCTGAGCGGGGAAAGCGTGCCGTCGTCCCGCGGCGACGATGACGAGAACGAGAACGAGCAGTGTCAGCGTCGCGAAGGGCAGTGCCCCGGCCCCGAAGCCGGTCAGAACGAGTCCGCCAAGGATCCCGCCCACAGCGATCCCCAGGTTCAAGCCGGTGACGAGGACCGACTGCGCGGCGTCCACGGCAGTGCCGGACGCGTTCGTCAGCGCCGTCTGCTGCAGGCTTCCCGACCCGCCGAAGGCAATTCCCCACGCGGCGATGCTGATGATGATCGCAGCCGGCGCGCTTGTGGCCAGTCCGAGCACAAGGACCGCG
This sequence comes from Curtobacterium sp. ABR8, assembly GCF_057812125.1. Classification (NCBI taxonomy): domain Bacteria; kingdom Bacillati; phylum Actinomycetota; class Actinomycetes; order Micrococcales; family Microbacteriaceae; genus Curtobacterium; species Curtobacterium sp. ABR8. Next base: position 263,359 of record NZ_CM173818.1, on the reverse strand, counting down.
AGTGCGAACACAGCGGTGCTGACCAGCATGAGCAGGCGCAGATGACGGTCGATCAGAAGTCCCGTCGCCCACAGACCGACGAGAGCCGAGACGCCGAACACGAGGAGCGCAGCACCGACCGTGCCGCCCATCCCTGCGAGGGAGAGGAACGGTGCGATGTAGGTGTACAGCAGCGCATGACCCGAGAAGAACAGCAGCGCGACGGCGATGATCGGCACGATGCCGGGAAGGCGAAGCGCCTGGACTGCATTCGTGCGCTCGTGCTGCTCCTGTCCCGGGAGAGGAGGTACCACGGTCACGACCCAGACCAGCACGGCTGCCGTGACGGCGGCCATCAGCACGAAAGTGAGCCGCCAGCCGACCGCTGAGGCGAGCAGGGTTCCTGCGGGGGTGCCAAAAGCAAGAGCGATCGGGGTACCGGAGAGCGCGATCGTCAGCGCGCGCCCTCGTTGTGTCGGAGCAACGATGCGACCGGCGTACCCTGCGAGGATCCCCCACAGGACTCCGGCGAAGACGCCCGCGATAAACCTGGCGGCCAACGTCATTGCCAACACCGGCGACACCGCGACGATCAGGCTGGTAAGGATGTACCCGCTCAACGCCATCATGAGCAGACGACGCCGGGGCCATCCCATCGTCGCGCCGATGATCGGGATGGCACCCAGCAGCGCTCCGAGCGCATAGAACGTCACTGTCTGTCCGGCAGTCGCCTCCTCGACGCCCAAATCCCTGCTCAAAGTGGGAAGGACACCCGCGGGCATCGTCTCGAGCATCACGGTCAGGAATCCGCTGCTGGCAAGTGCCAGCAGCGCACCGAGGGGAAGCCGTGCAGGCGTCAAAGCGCGTGCAGCGGGTGAGGGGGGCTTCAGCATCCGGTCATTCTCTAACCTTGCCATTAGTGTCAAGGTCAAATCGGATGAAATGTCGGACCCAGAGCTGCTCCCCATCACCCCTACGCGCGGCTTCCCTCCAACCATCCGCGATTCAGGCCGATCGAGCGCTGAGCGCCTCGTCCATCGAGGCGACGTACCGTGTGAGCAGTGCTGCTCGTAGCTTTAAGAAGCGCCGTCGCGCGTGGCACCTCCGCTCAGTTCTGGCTGCTTGTAGTGGAATCGGAGATTTTTGGTGCGTCCGATGGACAGACCTCTCCAGGCCGAATGAGGGACGGCTTTTTGAACCGGCGGTTACTTCTACCCGCGGCGTGCTCGACGCAGTTCTGCGACGATGCGAGCGCGCTCGGGATCCTTGGCCAGCGTGAGGTACTACAAAACTGGCCGGATCCACTCGAGCCGCGGGCTCACGCCCGCAGCCCGAGTGTCACGAACGTGATGGCTCAGTACAGCTGCGCCGGACTCGTCAAGAGCGAGCTGTGAGGAGGAGCAGACGGCGCGCTGCCCGCGAACCTCATCGATGTGCGCGTCTGTCCGCGTGCGGCGAAGGAACGGAGCAACAGCGATCCTGCGACGATCGTCATAGGGGCCGCGTTTGCCTCACCCCGTCGGCCCAGACGTCGGCGATCTCGAGCGTCGGAGTGATCGCCACGACGTCGGCTGCGAACCCCGGCGCTAGTCGGCCGAGACGATGCCCGAGCCCAAGCGCTGCGGCGGGGGACGCGGTGAGGGCCGCGACCGCTTCTTGCATGCCAAGGCCGGCGTGATGAACGCCGATCCGCAGGGCGAGGTCCTGCGTGAGGGTCGATCCGGCTATCGTGTCGCCTCCAGCGATCCGGGCGACACCTGCAACGACGTCAACAGCAAGCGACCCGAGCCTGTAAGTGCCGTCTGGTGCCCCAGCGGCCGCCATCGCGTCAGTGATGAGCGCGACCCGTCCCGGGGCTGCGTGGAAGAGTGTGCGGGCCACGACCGGTGCAACATGGACCCCGTCGAGGATGAGTTCGAGCGTGACCCGGTCGTCATCGATCGCCGCCATGATCGGGCCCGGCCGTCGGTGGTGGATGCCGGGCATCGCGTTGAACGCATGTGTGAGGAGGGTCGCGCCCGCGTCAAACGCGTTGCGGGCAGTCTCGTATGTCGCGATCGTGTGTCCCACCGCCGCGATCACTCCGTTGGACGTGAACGCGGCAATGGCGTCCATCGCTCCGGGTACCTCGGGTGCGAGCGTGACTTGGCGGAGAACGCCACGGCCTGCTTCGATCACAGCGTCGACATTGTCTGGTGTCGGGGCGACGAGGTGTCCGGGCTCGTGAGCACCGTGATTGAGCGCGGAGAGGAAGGGACCTTCGAGATGCGCTCCGAGTACGAGTGGATCGTTCTCCATCACTGTTCGGATGCTCGCCAAAGACCGTGCCAGGGCGGGGACGGGATTGGTGAGCAGGCTGAGCACGGACCGGGTGGTTCCGTGCTGCCGGTGTAAGCGCAACGACTTCTGGATTTCCTCTGGGCCCTCGTCGTACGCGCCTCCGGCGCCGCCGTGCCCGTGGATGTCTATGAAGCCCGGAACGAGCGTGACGTCCCCGAGGTCAATGGTCTCGTTCGCGTCGGGCGCGTCGCGACCGCTGCCGACGGATCGAATGACGTCACCGGCGAGCAGGATCCAGGGGTTGGCGGTGTCGGTGCGATCGTCAACGCATCGAGCAGCGCGAAGCAGAGTCGTCTGGGTGAGGTAGGCGCTCATCGGTCTCGTTGTCAGGCGGGCTTGTTCGCGTGGGCGTAGCCGTAGTGGTCGCACAGCTGCAGGCCGGCCGCGGCCTCCTCATAGACGACAGTCGCGTGCTCGTGCAGCTCCAGCGCCGAATCGGGGGCGGACGAGCTGAGCGGCGCCTCGACTGCGGCGGCGATCGCAGCCCCCTCCCCGGAGCCGTGGGCGACACAGCGGAGCGGCATGCACTCGGGTCGCGGATCCGATTGGGTCGGCGCAAGCGTGCTGGCGGCCAGCATCCGATACGGCGTTGTGCGGTCGACGCCCAGGTCACGCGCCACTGCCGCCTTGGGTGCACCAGTAATCAGCCGGCACGCTTCAACGGCCCTGTCGTCCGTCAGCTTCCGCGCTCGTCCCCTGTACTCGCCTGCCGCCTTCGAGATACGGATCCACTCACGCTGCCGCTCGCGAACGAGCGTGTGCCCGAACGCTGCAAACGCACCACGGCGCTTGAGCATGAGCCGACCGAACGCGTCGTCGGTGTCACGGCTGTTGGTCTGCGGCTCCTTCACGAACACGACCGACGCGCCCTTTGACGTGATCTTGTCAACGATGTTCCGAACATCACCGAGAGCGCGCGCGAGACGATCGATTGATGCAGCGCGAACGGTATCGCCGTCGCGGACGTACCCGATGCAGTCGAGCGGCGCCACTCGATTCGAGCGAGATCCTCGGGAGGCCTTCTCCTCGAACACTCGGTCGACGTCACCGACCGCCTCGAGCTGTCGATCCTGGCGCTGATCAGGGGAGCCCACCCGAACGTAGTCGACGATCTGCTTGTAATGCGCCACCCCTTGACCATCGCACACTTCTGCCGCAAGGGACTACTGCAGGTTTCGTTGACTCGTTGACGTGCCCCACGGTTTGGACGGGACTGCTGCAGGTTTCGTTGACTCGTGGGTTTAGGCCGCGAGTGCGACCTGTGGGTCGATGATTGCTTCGTACTCGACGGGCGTCAACTTCCCGAGCGCGCGCTGACGACGTTTCCGGTGGTAGGTGCCCTCGATCCAGTGCACGATCGCGAGGCGGAGCTGCTCCCTGCTCGTCCATCGGCGCCGGTTCAGGAGGCGACCCCCGCATGTTCGGCGGGGTCGGGAGGGCGGGGGACGCCGGCGTGGCCGTCGCGGCGTTCGTGACCACCGGCAATCAGCGGGCAACGCATCGAGGTCGGTGGGTTTTCGATCTCGCGCCGAGTCGATGCTCGGGCCATGCCGGTCCTCTGAGTTTGACGCAGGCGCTTGGAAACTGAGCCTCTCGTCCATCACTACGGACATGTGGCCTCAAGAAGCTGCTTCCGCCGCACGGATCTCCGCCACCCGATCTCCTTGCCCGCCGATCTCTTCGAGTTCGTGCGCGAGTTCTTCCAGTTCGGCGCCGCCGGCCATCATTCCGGTGAGCTCGGGGAGGGTGATGTCGTGCTTCTCGAAGTAGCCGATGCTCTTGCCGCGGCGGAGGAGCAGGAAGCGGTCGCCCACGGGGTAGGCGTGGTGTGGGTTGTGAGTGATGAAGATCACGCCGAGTCCGCGGTCGCGTGCGCGGAGGATGTACTTCAGGACGACGCCGGATTGCTTCACGCCGAGGGCTGCGGTCGGCTCGTCGAGGATGAGCGCCTTCGCTCCGAAGTACACGGCTCGGGCGATGGCCACGCACTGCTTCTCGCCACCGGACAGGGTGCCGATGGGCTGGTCGACGTCGCGCAGGTCGATGCCCATCTCGAGGAGTTCCCGTTTGGTGATGGCCTTCATGGTCGCCACGTCGAGGAGGCCGAACGTCTTCCGGAGTTCGGAGCCGAGGAAGAAGTTCCGCCAGATCGGCATCAGCGGGACGACGGCCAGGTCCTGGTAGACCGCGGCGATTCCAGCGTCCAGGGCTTCACGTGGGGACGAGAGCGTCCGCTCCTCCCCCATGATCGAGAAGGTGCCTGCGGAGTGTTCGTGCAGGCCGGCGATGATCTTGATGAGGGTGGACTTGCCTGCGCCGTTGTCGCCGAGGACGCACGTGACGCGGCCCGCGTCGACGTCCATCGAGATGTCGGAGAGCGCGATGACGTTGCCGTAGTGCTTCCCGACGTCTCGCAACGATACGAGGTGCGGAGCGCCGGCGACGGTCTCCGAGGAGTCCGAGACCGGCACGGTCACGGATTGGGTGGTCGGTGTGTTCGTCATCACTTCTGCTCCGCACGCTTCTTGACGATGAGGTTGATGATCGTGGCCAGTAGCAGCATCAGGCCGAGGAAGAACTTGAACCAGTCGGGGTTCCACTGCGCGTAGACGATCCCCTTGTTCGCCATCCCGAAGATCAGGGCGCCGATCGCGCCGCCGACCGCGGAACCGTAGCCGCCGGTGAGGAGGCAGCCGCCGATGACCGCGGCGATGATGTAGAGGAACTCGTTGCCGATGCCCTCACCGGACTGAACAACGTTGAACGCGAACAGGTTGTGCATGCCGGCGATCCAGGCGCAGAACCCGACGCCCATGAACAGGCCGATCTTCGTCTTCGTGACCGGAACGCCGACTGCACGGGCCGCGTTCTCGTCCCCGCCGACCGCGAAGATCCAGTTCCCCACCCTCGTGCGCAGCAACAAGTAGGAGGCGACGGCGACCAGGGCGATCCAGATGAACACGGTGATCTTCACGGTGACGCCGCCGATGGGCACGTCCGCGGCGAAGATCTGCTGCGCGAGCGCGAAGCCGTCGATGTTCGACACGTCCGGTGTGGCGACACCACCGGCCACGATCCGGGTGATGGCGAGGTTCAACCCGGTGAGCATCAGGAACGTCGCGAGGGTGACGATGAAGCTGGGGAGCTTGGTCCGGATGAGGATCCACCCGTTGAGCGCGCCGACGCCGAGGGAGAGCACGAGGGCGAGGGCGACCCCGACCCAGATGTTCGTGGCGAAGTACCAGGAGAACAGGCTCGCGGTCAGCGACGACGAGATCACGCCGACGCCGGCGGAGAGGTCGAATTCCCCACCGATCATCAGGAGCGAGACGCCGACGGCCATGATCCCGATGGTCGACGATCCGTAGAGGACCGTCGAGATCGAGTCGGCCTGGGTGAACACGGGCGCCACGATCGCGAAGAAGACGAACATCGCGACGGCGCCGATGACGGCGCCGACCTCGGGACGCCCGAGGGCTTTGCGGATGGGGCTGCGACGAGCGAGGCGCTCGTCGCCTGCGGGGACGATGGTTGCAGTGGTCATGAGGGTTCCGTTCCGGGGCATCAGACTGGAGGCACGGTGCGGGTCCGCAGCGCCAGCTGCGGACCCGTCGGCACGGGTCAGCGGATGCCGTCCTCGGCGTACTTGAGGACGTCGGAGACGTTGTCCTTGTCCACGATGGCCGGGCCGGTCAGGGTCGGCTGACCGCCGCCGAGTTCGAAGCCGCCCTGCTTGTAGAGGACCAACGAGTCGATGGCTTCATACCCCTGCAGGAACGGTTGCTGGTCGACGGTGAAGAGCACGTCGCCGTCCTTGACGCTCTTCGCGAGGTCGGCGTTCAGGTCGAACGAGGCGATCTTGACCTTGCTGTTCGCGGCTTGCACCGCCTTTTCGATGATGGCGGTGTACGGGGCGCCGAGGCCGACCACGGAGTCGGCCGAGGAATCTGCCTGCAGCTTGGCGGTCACCGTGGACTGGACTGCGCTGTTGTCGGTGCCGTTGACGTACAGGGTCTGGGTGTCGGGGAGCACCTTCTTGATGCCCGCGCACCGCTGGTCGAGGGAGACGTTGCCCTGCTCCTGCACGACGCAGATCGGGTTGCTGAGGCCCTCGGCCTTGAGCTTCTCGCCGACCGCCGCACCGGCGACGTCCTCGTCCTGGCCGAAGTGCTCCAGGATGCCGAGGTCCTTGTACGCAGAGCTGCCGGCGTTCAGGGACACGACCGGGATCCCGGCCTTCTCCGCCCCCTCGACGGCGCTCTTGAGCGCGTCGGGCTTCGCCAGCGACACGGCGATCCCGTCGACCTTCTGGTCGGTGTACTGGCTGATGAGTTGGGCCTGCTTGGAGCCGTCGGGGTCGGAGGCGTACAGCAGTTTCACGCCGTCCTTCTTCGCGGCGTCCTCGGCGCCCTTGCGGACGATGTCCCAGAACGTGTCGCCTGGGGCGGCGTGGGTGACCAGCGCGATCGTGAGACCGGAGTTCTTGCCGCCGGAGGCGGATCCGTCCGAGTCGTCGTTGGTGGTCCGTCCACCCTGGCTGGAGCAGCCGGCGAGGATGAGTGCCCCGGCGGCGGCGGCCGCGGTGAGGCTGATGAGTGCAGGGATGCGCTTCACGGAGGACTCCTTTGTCTCGTGTTCCGATCCCGACGAGTCGGTGACTCGGCGGGGCGCTTGGTGCTGTGCTGTTCGGCCGGGTTCTCGGGTGTCACATCGCCGTCGATGCTGGCCGGTGTCGTGAAGATAGCACGTGCGACTTGCACGTGCTAGTACCAGTTTGTGGAGCGTTCGATCTCGACGCTGAACACGGATGGGTCCAACAGCAGGGTGATGCGGCAGCGTCGCTCGGTGAATTCGTCCGCGACGTCGGTCGACACACGCAAGCGCACCTGACCACCGAGCCGCGTGAGGCTCGTGTGGCTCACCCGCTGGCAGCCCTGCCATCCGCTCGCACCGGTGAGGACGGGCCAGTCGAGCAGGTCCCCTGCCCGTTTCCAGGGGTGTCCGTACGTCTCTACGGCGATCTCGGCGACGCTCTGGCCACGGAGCGTGGCGTCAGCACGGATGAGGGTGGGACGGTCCTCGAGTAGGCGGAGCCCGGTCCCTGCGGTTCCGACGAGGACGATGTGCGCGCTTGTCGGCGCGGCGGTCGTCGCCGCGACGAACGTCCCGATGCCCTGGCGGCGGTCGACCAGTCCCGTGGCGACGAGCCACCGCATCGCTTGGACGACGGTCGGACGGCTCGCACCGTGGGCGCGGGCGAGTTCGTGTTCGCTCGGCAGGCGCGCGCCGACCGGGAAGGTCCCGTCGGAGATTGCCTGCTCGATCGTCGCTGCGATGCCCCGCCACACCGGCAGTGCCGGCGTGGCGGGGTGGCGCGCGTGTTCACGGCTACCGAGGCGCGGTGACGGAGACGTCGAAGGCTGCACGGAAGGCTTTAAGCGCGTCGTCGGAGGATCCGCTCGCCCAGGACTCGAGGCCGACGACGCCGGTGTAGCCGAGCCGGTCCAGAGCTGCAGCGACGGCGGCGTAGGCGATCTCGCCGGTACCGGGTTCCTGTCGGCCGGGGACGTCCGCGACCTGGATCTCCCCGATGAGCGGCAGCGCCCGTTCGACGAGCTCGATCAGGTTCCCCTCGCCGATCTGCGCGTGGTACAGGTCGAGGTTCAGGCGGAGGTGCGGACTGCCGACCGCTTCGACGAGGGTGATTGTGTCCGCCGCACGGGCGAACGGGACGCCGGGGTGATCGACAGCGGTGTTGAGGTTCTCGAGCGTGAAGACCCTGCCGTGGCGTTCACCGAGCGAGGCGAGTCGTTCGAGGGTGTTCGCGGCGGTGAGCCAGTCGGCGGCGGTGACCGTGTGCCGCGGGATCACCGGGAGCCCGTTCGGATCGAGCCCGGTGCCGTGCAGGTTGAGTCGTGGACTGTCGACCTCCGACGCGGCGTCGAGGGATCGTTCTGCTGATCTCAGGAGTTCGGCGATCCCGTCGTCGTCCGTGAGGTTCCCCGACACGTAGCCGGTCATGGAGGAGAACGTCGCCCCGGTCGTGGCGAGTTGGGAGAGGTCTTTCGTCGTCCAGTCCCAGATCTCGACCTGGAACCCGAGGTCGTCGATCCGTCGCACCCGTTCGACGACGGGCAGATCGGTGAAGAGCATCTCCGCCGATGCGGCGAGGGTGACGCCGGCTTCCCGTGTCGCCACGGTCATGCGACGCGACCATCCGCGTCGAGGTGCACGATGCCGCCGCGCTCGATCGACGCACGGGCCGCGAGTGCGACAGCCAACGCCGCTCGAGCGTCCTCGCCGCGCGCTGCAGTGACGTCACCGGTCCGGATGGCGTCCGCGAAGGCGACGAGTTCGTCCGTGTACGCCTGGTGGAACAGGTCGATGTTGAGGCGGGTCGTGGCGACGCCGACGCCGGTGGCGTCGTAGACGCGAGCGCTGGTGGCACGGACGTCGCCGGCGGTCACCATGCCCTCGCTGCCGAACACTTCACCGCGGACGTCGTACCCGTACGCGGCGGAGAAGTTCGCTTCGGCGGTCGCGATCGCGCCGTTGTCGTACCGGATCGTCACGACAGCGGTGTCGAGGAGCCCGTTCTCCTTGAACTCGGGCGCGACCAACGCATCGGCGAAGGCGACGACCTCGACCGGATTCGCGCCAGCGTTGAACCAGTTCAGCGTGTCGAAGTCGTGGATGAGCGTCTCGTTGAAGATCGTCCACGGCTTCACGGCGCCCGGATTCGCGAGTCCAGGGTCGCGGGTCAGGGAGCGGAGGAGCTGCGGTGTGCCGATCCTTCCGTCGTGGACGAGCGCGCCGGCTGCCGCGAAGTCGGTGGAGAGTCGGCGGTTGAACCCGACCTGCAGCGGCACGCCTGCGGCCGCTGCGGCCGCGATCGCCCGGTCAGCGTCGGCGAGCGTGAGTGCCATCGGCTTCTCGACGAAGACGGCCTTGCCCGCCTCGGCGGCACGGACGACGAGGTCGGTGTGCGTGAACGCGGGCGATGCGATGACGACACCGTCGACGGATGGGTCGGAAAGCAGGTCCGCGGCATCCGTGGTGGTGCGGTCGACACCGAGTGATCCCCCGACGCGCTCCGCTGCACCAGGCACCGGGTCGGCGATCCCGACGAGTTTGGCGCCAGGGACCCGCAGCGCGATGCTCTGCGCGTGAAACGCACCGATCCAGCCGGCGCCGACCAGGCCGAGACGGACCGTCTTCCGCGCGGAGGAGGGCGCCGCGGTGTTCGCGGCGGGGGTGGTGATGGACATGGTGCCTCCTGCACTCCGTTGTGTGTCGCCCGAGGGCCGATGTTCAGACGGTAGCACGTGCTAGGCGCACGTGCTAGGAAGCAGCTCCCCGTGCTCTGACGGTCTCCCGTGGGACGATGAAGCGTGGACCTCCGACCGAGCACTGCAGCCGACGTACCGCGTGGCCGTCCGACGATGAAGGATCTCGCCGACCACGTCGGCGTCTCCAGGCAGCTGGTCTCACTGGTGCTCCGTGACCTCCCCGGTGCGAGCGCGGAAACGCGCCGGCGCGTTCGGGAAGCGGCTGCCGAGCTCGGCTACTACCCCGATGCGTCCGCGCGGGTGCTGCGCGGACGCCGCAGCTTCCAGCTCGGCGTCGTCTTCACGATGCACGAGCCGTTTGAAGTCGACCTCGTCGAAGCGCTCATCGGCGAATCTGCCTCACGGGGCTACTCGCTCGTGCTCGGGCCGATCACGGCGGACAGGACGCAGGGGGAGGTCATCACCGGGCTCCTCGGCCAACGCATCGAGGGACTGGTGATCCTGGCCACCGACGATGGGCGCGCCACGATGTCAGGCCTCCCGAACCGGATACCCATCGTCCAGCTCGGCGGTCCCGTGGCAGACGTCCCCGTGGACGACGTGCGGGTCGACGACGAGGTCGGCATCCAGCTCCTGGTCGATCACCTCGTCGGTCTCGGCCACCGGAAGATCGCCCACGCGACCGGCGGCGTCGGCCCGAACGCTGCGAGCCGACGGGACCAGTACGTGGCGGCGATGCGGCGACACGGCCTCGAGCCGGACGTCGTCGAGAGCGCTTACACCGAAGAGGCCGGTTCCGCGGCGGCCGTCGCCCTGCTCGAACGGGCGATCCTCCCGACGGCCCTGATGGCGGCGAACGATCGATGCGCGGTCGGCGCCCTCGCGACCCTTGCCCGTCGAAACGTCGCGGTGCCCGAGACGATCTCGGTGGTCGGGTTCGACGACAGCTCGGTCGCGCGCCTGCCGTTCATCGAGCTCACCACCGTCCGGCACGAACCGGCGAGCCTCGCGGCGGAAGCGCTCGAAGCCATCATCGCCCGGATCGACGACCCGGCGAAGCCGATCGTGACCCATCGAGACGCACCCGAACTCATCATCCGCCGCAGCACCGGGCCGGTTCGGCCGCTCTGATCAGCCGCGACGTTCCTCGACCGTGTAGATGGACCCCGTCGTGACGCCGTGTTCGATGTGCTCGAGGGTGCGCCCACGGGTCTCGGGGACCTGGGTCGCGATGAAGATGATCGCGAGGACCCCGATGCCACCGAAGAGGAAGAACGTGCCGGAGATCCCGAGTCCGGCCGCGAGGCTCGGGAAGAACAACCCGAGGAGTGCGTTCGCGATCCACCCCCAGAACACCGAGATGCCGATGGCGAGTCCTCGGACGTACAGGGGGAAGATCTCAGCGAGCATCACCCAGATCGCGATGTTGAGGAAGGTCTGCATCGAACCGACGAACAGCACCACCAGCGTCAAGATCACGTAGGGCCGTGCGTCGTTGCCGACTGGCAGGAGGATCGACGCGAGTCCGATGAGGAAGTGCATCGTCGTGGTGAGCGAGAAGCCGACGAGGAGCGTGGTGCGCCGGTTGATGCGCTGCATCAACGACAGACCGATGATCCCCCCGATGACCGCGATCACACCGGGTGCGATGTTCGCGATCAACGCGGCGTTGTGCGAGAAGCCGGCCTCGGTCAGGACCGCCTGACCGTAGTACATGATCGAGTTGATCCCGGTGAGCTGCTGCCCGAGGCTGATCCCGATGCCGACGAGCAAGATCCGGAAGACCCACTTGTTCCGGAATGCCTGCAGCGACGCCTTCGGCCTGGCCTCTTCCTGCTCGGTCGTGCGGATGATCTCGTCCAGTTCCGCCTCGGCGCGGTCGACCGACCGGATCGTCGTCAGGACAGCCAGGGCTGACGAGCGGCGCCCCTTCGACAGGAGCCACCGGGGAGACTCCGGCATCCTGAGCATCCCGATGAGCAGCGCGAGCCCGGGCATTGCGGCGACGGCGAGCATCACCCGCCAGATCCCTTCGATCTCACCCCAGATCGTCCCGATGATCGCGTTGATGACGAACGCGGAGAGCTGTCCGACGACGATCATGAGTTCGTTCCGGCCCGCGATCTTGCCACGGATCTCGTAGGGCGCGAGTTCGGACAGGTATACCGGCACCACGACCGACGCGCCTCCGACGGCGAGCCCGAGGATGCTGCGCGCGATGACGAGCACGCCGAGGCCCGGAGCGACAACGCTCAGGAGCGCTCCGACGACGAACATCGACGCGAGCACGATGATCGTGCGCCGCCTGCCGAACGCGTCACTGAGCCTGCCCCCGAGCAATGCACCGACCGCAGCGCCGAACAGCAGCGACGACGTGACGACACCTTCACTCAGGGCCGTGAGCCCGAGCTCCCGAGACATCGGCTCGAGTGCACCGTTGATCACACCCGTGTCGTAACCGAAGAGCAATCCGCCGAGCGTCGCTACGACGGCGACGAGGCCGAGTCGCCGAGCATGAGGCCCGGGCGTGAGATCGGGGAGACGCGCAGCGGACTGTGAGCGGTCAGTGGCGGTCATGTGACTCCTTCGTCGCACCGGTTCCATGTTCGGACATGGTCAGTGCACCGTATCACTGGCTCGTGCTAGTTTCCATGTCCGCAACCGGCTCTGGTTCCTCGCCGACACCGGCTACGACCTCCGGTGGAACCTGCCGAGCTGACGACGCTCGCGCTCACTCCGGAGCTCTATGCCTGACCGAACTCCTCCAAACCCATGCCGTCAGCTTCGTCTCGCCACGGCCCGCTTCCACCCAGACCGCGTCACGCGTCATACTCCGAGCGACCGCGTCATCCCGGCGGATGAGCCGGTCCGGCAGCTGGAACCAGGCGTACACCGGCATCGGCTGCACCAGCTCCCGCACGTCCGCGCCGCGTGCCGATTCCTCCAGCGAGAACGGCTGCGGCGGCTGCGGCGGCTGCCAACCTTTCGAACGACGACGAGCCACTAAACGGATAGTACAAAGATGCACCGACGCGCTCTGCGCGGCCGTATGACGCACGCGCAATGAGATTCGTTCCGGACCACCTATGTGCGACAGAGCAACTCAGTGCCGCGCAGCTCGGTACGGAGGAGCGCGCTGAAGCATCGAAGCGCCCGGCCGACGACCGGCTTTCGGACGCCCTACCTTTCGTGTGCCCCTCAGGTTGACCCCAGCAAGAAGTGCCGCTCGAGCAGGTCGGGTAGGAACCCGACCCACGCCCCGTCGCCGACGGCGACGGCGCGGCCGTCACGCCCAGCGCCCGGGCCGCCTCGGCGACGCCGTCCGCTTCGCGGGTGATTTCCGATCACGAGCAGGACGAAAGAAGAACGTCGTGTCGGCGAGGCGCTGATTCGCCGCAGCCTCTGACAGCCGGAGGACACGCGTTCAGCGGAGAAGAGGATGTGGACGTCGGTCATGCGGCCATACGCTGCAGGCATCATGATCGATTGGCTGTTCGGACTTCTCACACCCTCCCAATGGGATGCGTGGCGCGGCTGGCTCACCACGCTCGGTGGTCTTGTCGCGCTTTTCGTAGCGACCAGCACCTATCTCCGCAATGGGAAAATCAAGCGGGAGGAACAGGCTCGCCTGGTCTACTCGAAGTTCACCCACGTCGAGCACCACGATGCCGGCGAGACCTTTCCCCTGCTTCCAAACGACGCGAGGATGGGTAACGGGGCGCCAGGCGCAGCCATCATTCCTAACCCCGAGCCGGATGCGGAGCAGAAGTCGATCGGCCTCGCTTTGCAGCCACTGATTCAAGCGACGGTGGTGATTCATAACGGCAGTAAGGAACTCATCGGCCCGGCGCGCGTGCAGATGGTGAACGGTGGCACGGGCCGGGTGTGGGACGAGTTCTCACTCAGCATCGGCGCCATCGACCCAGAATCCGATTACGTCGTCGACTTCACCTGGATCAACGAAGTTCATCCTGGGCAACCAGGTCTGGCTACGACCGTCATCTTCCGCGACGCAAGTGGCCAGTGGTGGCGTCGGCATCGTTCCGAACCGATTGAACGCGTTCACGAGGATCCCGAGAACTCAGGACCGACAGCAACGGAACGGGTCGGCATCCGCCGGTACCAGGAAAGTATCGGTATCCCCGAAGATCAACTAGTCAAAGAACCGAAGGTGTCTCCGACTGTGCGGATTCATCGACTCCTGCGGTCCTGGAGCGGCAAATCACCCATTCCCTGAATCGTGCTGACGCACCGACAACGCTGTGTGCTGCTCGAGCAGGTCGGGTCGGAACCCGCTCCACACCTCGTCGCCGACGACGACGGCGCGGCCGTCACGCCAAGCGACTGGGCCGCGTCGGCGACACCGTCCGCTTCCGCGCTGCCGTGGACGAACGGGACGTCGTGGTCGGTGAGCCACTTCTCCGTCAGCCGCCACTGCACGCAGTTCCCACGGGAGAAAGTCGCGGAGCGGGTTCGGACACAGCCGCCGTCGAGGTGCTGCTCGATAGCGGATCGGCTCACGGGACACCACTCGGCGCCGCATCTACCCCACCGGCTACGCGAGGACCACGCTGCGGGAGAACCTCCGCGCGGCCCTCTTACCGCCTGGGCCCTCACCTCTGAGCATGGGGTTAGAGCGCGATCGCTCGCACGGGTCGCACGAGCCGACCGGGCTGGCACCAGTGAGCCTGACCAGAGCGACACATCAACTGCTTATCGCCCTGCAAATTCGGGCGTCGGCCGGAAAGCGTTGACTCTTGCGTCGATGCTCACCTCTGACGCGCGTCCAGAGTCGAGTACAACGTTACCCACGGCCTCCGGGTCAACCTGCACTGAGACCACAGCGAGCTGACTGGATTCGGTGGCTAGGAGCGCGTCAACCTGACCTGAGAACGCGGACTGGTTCGAGCGGGAGCGTGCATCCTTGGCCACGATGTGGTTCGTCGCGACGGAGTTGCCGGAGCCGCTCACTATCCGGATGATGACGGGTGCTTCGCCGGGGGGTGTCAGTCGCTGAGAGTCGATGACTTCTGAGAAGTGGTTGCTGACGATGGTGTTGTCACTGCCGTCGATGCGAAGCAGGCCGTACTGGTCGTCGAGCCCGTTGTCGATGTCGATGAACGGTGTCCAGGGTTCGTGGTCGCGAAGGAAGTGGTTCGTGGCGACGAGGTTCTCGGAGCTGTTCTCGGCGAGGGCGACCATGCCCGGGTAGAACGAGTGGAGCCGGTTGTTGGTGATGCTGGACCGGGTGACGCCGCGGAGGTGGACGCTGCTCGCGCCGCGGGGGAAGACGTTGTTGGCGGTGATGAGGAGTCCGCCGTGGTTTTCGGCGTAGATGGAGTGGCCCTTGAAGCCGGCCCCGATGAGGTTGTCGGTGATCTTCGATGCCTGTCCCCATCCGCGCAGTTCGATACAACTGCCGCATTCGGCGATGAAGTTGTCGTGGATGGACAGGGCGTCGGCGTTGTGGATCGTGAGGCCTTGTTCGAGGTAGACCAGCCCCATACCGTTGAAGCGGAAGGAGTCGTTGGCGCTGGAGACGTGGATGCCGGTCTTGCCGTTGACGTAGGTGTTCTCTGGGTGCAGGTCGGACCCGTCGGCAGTGAAGTGCATGCCGTCGATGCAGAAGTTCTCGAATTCGACGGAGCTGATCCGAGGACTGCCCTCGCGCTCGACCAGGAACGCGGCGCTGGCTCGCTGGTCATCGTTCGCCGTGAGTGGCAGGTCGACGAGGATGCGGCTGCCGCCGGGCCAGAGTTCGTGCAGGTCCGGCAACTCCTCCTCGGGGACATTGAAGCGGATGCTGGAGGAGGAGAATCCATGTCCGGCGCCGTGGATCTTGAGGAAGCTGATGTCGATGAGGACCTGTGTACGGAGGCGGTAGTCCCCCGGCGGGAGGTAGATGACAGCGCCGGGCTTGCCGCCGTCGCCGTCGCCGTCGGTGCCGCTCTGGCGGCTCTTAATGTCGGCGATGATGCTGTTGATCACCGCGCCGATGTCGTCGGTCGCGTCACCAATGGGCCAGGTGGTCACGTCGTAGTGGTTGCTGTGCGGCATGGTTGCTGGATTCTTCCGTCTCGTCGTTGCTGTGGCTACTGCGGTAGCCGAACAGCAGGGTCAGTTCGAGGCTGCTACTGCGTGACAGCGACCGAGGTGCGCAAGGGCGCCGCGAATAGGCCGGCGCTGGTGCTGAGCTCGAGGATGGGTCCGTCGAGGAGGATCTGCACAGTGCTGCGGCCAGCTGGCACCGTTCCGCTCGCATCGGTTGCTGCCGCGACGTGCAAGTCGTCGCCGTTCCGGTTGAGGGTAAGGACCGGCTCCCCGTCGCGGGTGACGTCCAGCTGTCCGAGGTCGGGGTCCCAGCTAATGACGTCGGCGCGTCCGTCGACGGTGAGGTCGATGCGGTCGAACGCCGAGTGCGTGTTGACGCCGTCGCCGCTGATGACGTCGGGGTGCGGGCGGGCGATGAGTTCGTCGCGGTCGAGCGTGAGGACGTGGGGCACGCTCATCGCGCCGGTCCAGGTGTCACCGGCTTGGTCACGGATCTCACGGAGCCAGAAGACCAGCCCAGGCCGGCCCTCGGCGTCTCGGTAGAAGGACGGGGCGTAGTAGCTCTCACCCCATGTCAGCCGACCCCACCGCTCGACCTCGAAGACACCGTCTCGCCATGCTCCAAGTCCGTACGCAACGTAGTGGAGCTCGTCGTCGTTCCAGACGGAGGTGATCAGCACGTCAACACCGTCGATTGTGAAGACCTGCGGGCACTCCCAGAGCTTTCCGGTCCAGACGGGTTCGGTCAGCGAGGTGTCCCGCTGCGCTGCCACACCGTCGTACTGCCAGTCCTGAAGGTTCGAGGAAGAGTACGACAGCGCGGCCGCGGTCGTACCGTCGAGGTTCGCACCGACGAGCATCCGCCACTGATCACCGTCGCGAAAGACGAACGGGTCTCGGAAGACCTGTACATCGACATTCGCCGGGGGAACGGCGACGATGTCACCCTTCGTCCATGCTGCCCAGTCGGCCCCAACCGGCGTAGCCGTGCGGATCTGGCCAATGCTGAACTCCGGAGTACCGACGGACGTGTAGAAGATCGTGGCTTGGCCGCCGTCGATGGCGATGGAGCCGGACCAGATTCCGTCGTCTCCATCGCCGGGCGCGAGCGCGACCGGCTGCTCTGTCCACGTGCGCAGGTCCGTGGATGTCGCGTGTCCCCAGTGGCAGGACGGCGCCCAGGTGGTTTGTTCCGGGACGTACTGGAAGAACACGTGATACTTCCCGTCGTGCCACGTCAGTGACAGCGGGTCGTTGATCCAGCCCGATCGGGCGGTCAGATGGATGCTGGGGCGATCGTCGTCGATCATCTGCAGGGGTCCCCTCGAAGCGATGGGCCGTCCGCTTGACGGCCTCCAGGTAGATGTATATCTTTGGCCAAGTCGTTTTGGCAAAACGCTTTGTCACCGACACCGTACCCGATCGCAGCACTGCTGCTGTAGACCAAGGAGACGAAGTAATGATGCTTCGTAGGAAGTCCGGCACGCGTGCCGGCAACAGGGGCCGCATCCTCGCTGGTGCTGCCGTCGCGGTGGCATCGGCGCTGGTCCTCAGCGCTTGCGGCGCTGGTGGCGGCGACAGCGGAGGGTCGGCGAAGAGTTTGACCGTCCTCGTCGAGGCCGGCGGACACGGCGAGCTCCAGCCGATCGCGGACCTGTACAAGAAGGAGACCGGGACCAAGGTGCAGTTCGTCGAGCTGCCCTACGACGGCCTGTACAACCGCGTCAACAGCGAGCTGAACTCCGGGTCGGTGTCCTTCGACGTCGCCGCGCTCGATGCGATCTGGCTGCCGACGTTCAAGGAGGGGCTGACGCCGCTGAACTCACTGTTCACCGCGGACGTGAAGAAGGACCTCTTCCCGGCGGAGCTGCAGGAGGGCAAGATCGGCGGCGACTACGTCGGTATGCCCGCGTGGACGAACACGGAGATCCTCTACTACCGCAAGGACCTCCTCGACGACCCGGCCAACAAGACCGCGTTCAAGGAGAAGTACGGCTATGACCTGGTGCCCCCGACGACATGGGAGCAGTACCAGGACGAGGCCGAGTTCTTCACTAAGGACGGCATGTACGGCACCGCGACGAAGGGTGCCGTTGAGACCGAGTACCTCGCCGCGCTGTCGCAGGCCGGCGAGAAGAATATGGTCGTCGACGACAAGGGCAACGTCACCCTCGGTGACGCCGCCAGCCTGAAGGCGCTCGACTTCTACACCAGCATGCTCGATTCGTCAGCACCCGGCGCGGCGCAGACGGACTGGGCTGCAGCGCAGAACCTCTTCTACCAGGGCAAGACCGCGCTCATGCTGTTCTGGGGCCACGCCTACCGGCAGATCCCCGATGACTCGAAGGTCGCTGGCAAGGTCGGCGTCGCACCGATGATCGCCGGCCCCGCCGGCGTCGCGGGCGTGCCGGGGCCGTATTACCTCAGCGTGCCGAAGGCGTCGCCGAACCAGGACGCGGCCGAGAAGTTCATCAAGTTCGCGTACGAGCACAACGACCTCAGCGCGACCACGGACCTCGGGCTCGCGGCTCGGGTGTCCGCGTTCGAGAAGTACCAGGACAAGCCTGGCTACGAAGCATTCAAGCCGATGGTGGAGACGCTGCAGGCGAAGGGGACGATCCCGCGTCCGTCGAACCCGAAGTGGCAGCAGATCGTCGACAACGCCCTCGTTCCGATGCTGCAGCAGGCCGTTCGGCCGGGTGCGGACAACCAGCAGTTGCTCGATCAGGCCAAGACCAAGGTCGAAGGCATCCTCAAGTAGAGCGTGGTGGCCCTTCGGGGCCACCACCTCCCCCGAACCGAAAGTCGCTCGTGCGTATAACCGACCGACGCTTCGCCGTGCTCATGATCCTGCCGGCGGCGCTGTTCCTGCTCATCTTCATCGGCTGGCCACTGATCCAGTTCGTGACCAACAGCTTCTTCGACATCAACCAGCTCGCGGGGACCCGCACGTTCGTCGGGTTCGGCAACTACATCACCGCGTTTACCGACCCCGAGTTCGGCAACTCCGCCTGGCGGACCGCCGTGTACACGGCGATCGTCGTGTTCTTCGAGTTCGCCATCGGCCTGCTCGTCGCGCTGCTCTTCGCCACGATTGGTGATCGCTCACGCGTGTTCCGCACGATCTTCCTCTATCCGCTGATGATCGCCCCGATCGTCGCGGGCCTGCTCTGGAAGTTCCTCCTCAGTGACAACTTCGGCATCGTCGGGCAGCTGCTCTACAGTGCACATTTGCTGCCCTCCCCCAACGCGATCCAGTGGCTGAGCGATCCGAAGATCGCCCTGGTGTCGGTCTCCATCCCGGACGTGTGGCTAACTACGTCGTTCATCACGCTCGTGCTGTTCGCCGGCCTGCAGAACATCCCCGGCGACGTCCTCGAGGCGGCCCGCCTCGACGGTGCCCGCTACCCCACACTGCTGTTTCGCATCGTGATCCCACTGCTGCGTCCCGTGATAGCCGTCGCGCTTATCGTCCGTGGCGTCGACGCCGCTCGCGCGTTCGACGTCATCGTCCTGCAGACCAACGGTGGCCCACAGAACGCCACCGAGACGATGTCGCTGCTGGTCTACCAGACCCAGATCCGGTACGGAGATCCAGGGCTGGCAAGCGCCATGGGGACCATCTACCTCATCGCGATGCTGGCCGTGGCCATCTTCGCAATCTTCAAGATCTGGCGACCCGGGAGTGATCAGTGAACGGCCTCGAATCACAGCGCATCGGCACGAAGACCATTCTCTGGATCGCTCTGGTCCTCCTCGTCGTCCTCTACGCCTTCCCCTTCCTCTACATGGTGCTCACTTCGCTGAAGGTGCCGGTGGAGACGATCGCCGTCCCTCCGACGATCTGGCCGCGCAACTGGACGTTTGAGAACTACACCTCCGCGCTCGGCACCAGCGGCGTGCCGGCGTCTTTCATCAACAGCATCGTCACCGCGGTCATCAGCACGGTCATGTCCCTGGTGCTGGCCGTCCCAGCCGCGTACGCGGTCACCCGGTACCGGACCCGGTTCGGGCAGGTGTTCATCCTCGTCGCCCTCGTGACACGAATGGTTCCGGCGATCGTCGTCGGCGCCCCGCTGATCACGATGTTCCGCAGCATCGGCATCCAGGACACCTCCTTCGCCCTGGCGATCGCGCACACGACCATTTCGCTGCCGCTGTCGATCTGGCTGCTGTCGAGCTTCTTCCAAGCGGTCCCGGAAGAACTCGAGGAAGCTGCCCGCGTCGACGGCGCATCTCGGATCGGCGCGCTCGTCCGCGTGATCCTGCCGGTGACCGCAGGTGGGCTCGCGGTCACCGCGATCTTCGCGTTCCTCGCGTCCTGGAACGACTACATCTTCGCGCTGCTGCTCACGTCCGTCCGCGCACAGACGACGCCGCTGATGATCGCCGACTTCCAGACACAGTTCGGCCTCGACTGGGGAACCATGACCGCACTCGGGATCGTGTACTCCCTGCCCGTCATCCTGCTGACGTTCGTCCTGCAGCGGCACATCGTCGCCGGTCTCACCCTCGGCGCAGTCAAGGGTTGAATACGGGCCGCCCGGAGATCCCGCTTCCGATGGACTTAGGGTGATGATGCTCGCGCATCACACCGGGAGCGGGACCTCCCACGGCCACGAGCACCGATGTTGGCGTGCTCGAACAGCCTCAGCCTGAACGAAAGGATCGATGGTGGCTCCGAGACGCGTCGGCATCAAAGACGTCGCAGCCGAGGCCGGGGTGTCCGTCACCACCGTCTCCCACATCCTCAACGATGTCGACTTCCTCCGTGCTAGCGACGAAACCCGCGAACGGGTCAAAGACGCCGCACGGCGCCTCGGCTACGGCCCAAACCGGATGGCCCGGGGCCTGCGGATGCAGCGCTCCGAGATGATCGGACTGCTCAGCGAGGAGATCGCCACGACACCGCACGCGGGTCGGATCATCCTCGGCGCCCAGAACGCAGCCCGTCGCCACGGGCTGACGCTGGTCATCATCAACACCGACCGGGACGACGTTGCCGCAAACGCAACCGCCCTGATCCGGCAACAAGTCGATGGCGTCCTCTACGCCACGATGTATCACCGCGACATCACTCCCCCGGCCGAGCTCGAGGTCATCCCGACCGTCGTCATCGACGCCACCGACAGCACCAGGAAGCATCCCGCAGTCGCCCCGGACGAGCGTGGCGGTGCCCGCGCCGCAATGGCGGAACTCCTCGCTGCCGGGCACCGACGCATCGGGTTCATCAACAACGTCGACGATGTCCCCGCCACCCACGAACGCTTGGCGGGATACACGGAGAGCCTCATGGAAGCCGGCATCGACGTCGACGAGTCGCTCGTGCAGGCCGCCCCGTCCGAAACCCCGGGCGGCTACGACGCTGCCCGGGCCCTGCTGCAGCACCCCGACCGACCAACCGCCCTCTTCTGCTACAACGACCGCATGGCGATGGGCGCCTACCGCGCCGCAGCAGAGCTCGGCCTCCGGATCCCCATCGACCTCTCAGTGGTTGGCTTCGACAACCAGGAGCTCATCGCCGAGGGGCTTTTCCCCGCGTTGACCACGGTGGCGCTGCCGCACTACGAGATGGGCGAGTGGGCCCTCGAACGGCTCGTCGAGCTGCAGAACGATGTCCCGCCGGGCGAGCTGGAACGAGCGGTCGGACCGGTGTTCCTGGCCTGCCCGCTCGTGCGCCGCGAGTCCGTCGCCGCACCATCCGAGTAACGATCAGACGGTGGCATCACCGTTCTGCCGAAGGATTGCCATGACCCCCGCCTACCGCCCTGCCCTCGTCTTCGGCGAAGCGCTCATCGATGCCGTCGCCGACGTGTCCGGCACTCGCCTCACCCCAGGCGGGAGCCCCATGAACGTCGCAGTGGGCCTCGCTCGCCTCGGCGTCCCCGTGACCCTCGCCACGCAGTTCGGCGACGACGAACACGGGCGACTGATCGCCGAACATCTCGCCCACGACAGCGTGACGGTCGACCGGGCCGACGGGCCGACGTCGGTCGCTCGTGCAGAACTCGGGGCGGATGGGTCCGCTCGGTACGACTTCGATATCGTCTGGGACCGGGACGCACCCGTGCTCGATTCGGGGGCAGCACCGGCTGTTGCGCATACCGGGTCGCTGGGCGCATTCCTGCAACCCGGCGGTGACGCAGCAGTGCAGCTGTTCCGTCAGCTTCCCGTGGCGACCGTGCGTAGCTTCGATCCGAACATTCGACCGGCGCTCCTCGAGCACGCCGAGGCGCTGAAGCAGTTCGACCGTATCGTCCAGCAGACGAACGTGGTCAAGCTCAGCGATGAAGACGCGGACTGGATCTACCCAGGTGTCGACGCCGATGGCGTCCTCGACCGTCTCCTCGATGCAGGGGTACGCCTTGCCGCGATCACCCGTGGCGCAGCCGGATCAATCGTCGCCGGCCGAGACGCTCGCGTGCCGGTCATGGCGCCCGCGGTGACGGTTGCGGACACGATCGGGGCAGGAGACGCCTACATGTCGGGGCTGCTCTTCGCATTGCTGCAGGACAGCGGGCTCCACCGAGTGCAGGAATCTGTCATCGACGCGACGCTACTGACCCGCGTCGGCGCTGTGGCGGCAGCATCTGCCGCGGTGGCGGTGAGCCGTGCCGGCGCAAACCCTCCATCACCTGCCGAACTCCTCGCGGCGACGACCGACGCATCCTGACCGATCATGTCCACCTAGACCGACGACGGCCCCGTCACCGTGAGTGACGGGGCCGCCGTGTGCCGGCCACGCGCTACGGGGTAGGCCGGAACCCGTAACTGGTTGAGGCCGCGGCGAACTGCGCCTCCGTTCCGCTGTCGAAAATGTGCGAGTTGGTCGTTCCGGCGTCGAGGACAACCGTGTGTAGCGTGAGGTTGCTGATCACGTGGTTCGCGCCGATCAGGTTCTGATCGCCGCTGACGACGCGGAACACCGCTGATGTCACACCGGCGGGTGCGACCTGCTCGGGCGGGATGATCACGGTCACATGGTTGCCGGTGATGGTGTTGCCGTCACCGTTCACCTGCACGACACCGAAGTCGTCCGGCCGGCCGTTGCCGACCCCGATGAACGGCCCGTACGTCTCCACCTGCCGCTCGAACATGTTCGACCCGATCAGGTTCTCTTTGCAGTTCCCCTCGAGCGTGATCATGCCCGGGTAGAACGAGTGCAGCCGGTTGGCGGAGATGTTGCACCGGGTCGAGTTCTTCAGGTGCACCGAGTCAATACCGCGCGGGAAGACGTTGTTGCCGGTGATGAGCAGGCCGTTGTGCTGCTCGGCGAACAGCGAGAACCCGATGGGTCCCGCGCCGAGGTGGTTGTCAGTGACCTTCGACGCCTGACCGGATCCGGTGAGTTCGACGCAGTTGCCGCACTCCGCGATGAAGTTCCCGGAGACGTCGAGCGCGTCGGCGTCCTGCACGATCAGGCCGTGCTCGAGGTACACCATCCCGATCCCGCGAACCCTGGTCGAGTCGGTCGCGGACGCGAACCGGATGCCGACCTTCCCGTTGCGGTATGAGTTCTGGCTGCCACTAAACGACACCCCGTCGAGGCAGAAATTCTCGAACTCGATTGAGCTCAGGCGGGGATCGCCCGATCGCTGGACGAGGAACGCCTCGGACTTGCCGTCGGTGTTCTCGACCCTGATGTGGCTGCCACCCGGGTTGATCTCGTGCCACGCGGACGTGTCGCCGGAGTTGTACCGGATGCTCAACGACGTGAAGCCATGCCCGGAACCGCGGATGCACAAGTAGCTGATGTCGACGACGACGCGCGTCTTCAGCGAGTAGGTCCCCGGCGGGATGTAGATCACGGCACCCGGCTTGTCCGCCTGATACGTCTGTCGGCGCTTGATGTCCCCGATGATGCTGTTGATGACCGCGCCGACGTCGCGGATCGGATCAAGGGTGCCGGTCGGATTCCAATCGGTGACGTCGTAGACGTTCGGCTCCGGTGGGAGCGCCGCCGGCTTCTTCTTGTCAGCGGGCATCAGAGCAGCCCGACCGGAACGCGACGACGCCGAGCCTCGAGCTTCCCTCGGTGCTCCGTGAGGTGAGGTTGTCCCGTTGCCGCCTGTAGAGCGGGCACGTTGCGCGCGGCTACGGCGAGAACTGCCATCCCCGTCAGCACCGTGCGCCGAGACATCACGAGATGTTTCGTCATTGCTGCTACCCCTTCGTAGATGCCAAATGCTTTTGGCATGTCTCAGAGTGATGATACTTCGACAGTCGGCGCGAGAGGAAGAGCGGGCGTTAGTTCACCCGACGAGGACACGCATCACTTTGAGGCGTTGCCCCGGCACCCTGCGACGGGCTCGCTCTCTCGACGGAGCGCTCGGTACAACGTCGTGCGACTCACCCCGAGGACGTCACCGATCTGCGCGACGGTCATGTCCTGCTGCTCGTACAGCCGCCGAGCCGTTCACACTTGGTCGACGGATAGCCGCGGAGGTCGCCCCCCCCCCCCCCCCAAGTACGTCCTCGAGCTCGCGCCGCCGCAAGGCCCGCGTGAGTTCGCTCACGGTGCGCCACCAGTCCGCCGCCACAACCTGACGACCCGCACCGACCTGTCCGGTCACCGATCGGCTACCGGTCGCTGTCGCTGGGTGTGTCTGCGACGACCGGCAGAGCCTTGGAAGCGCGTCTTCGTTCTCTCGCAGTCGAGCCCTGCAACCGTGGTCACGATGAGTCCACAGGAGGAGATCGCGTCGAGCGCTGTCGAGTGGGTGTGCGAAGGCCTCGACGGTGCTCCTGTGACGGGCTCAGCGTTGTCCGCGAGCGGGAACGAGCGCGAAGACGAACCCGACGAGCGCTCCGAGGACCCCGACCGCGACGAGGAACGTCGCCCAACCGCTCCAAACGGCCGGCGCGAACCAGACCGCGGATAGGCCCGCGATGATGAGGACGATGCCGAGCCCGAAGCCAAGGTTCACGGCACGCTTCTTATAGCTGATCTCCATTCCGGCAACCTACGCCGCGACATGGTGCCCTTCGACCCCGTCAGGTGGTAACCAGGGTCATACCGGCGGACGCTATTGTGCCGCAGCGGGACCTTGGCTGGCCCCAGCGTGTGCGGTTTGCGTTGCTCATGGAACAGGAGTCACGCTGTCCTGATGAGTTCGACGGGGAGCACCATCCTGCGCACCAGCGCATTCGTAGCCACAGCATTGGCGGTCGTCCTGCTGACCGGGTGCAGCGGGACGGGCGAGGCGCCGACAGCCGTCGGACCAACATCGCGCCCACCAGCTGCGTCGAGCGCTTCGACACCGGCTCCAGTCGGCACATCGCAGCCTTGCCCGGCATCCGATGACGGCGTCCCGGACGGTGCCAGGACCGCGTCGACGATCGATGTGGACGGGGATCTCGAGGCCGACCAACAGTGGGTGACCGAGGATGGCCGGTTCGGCGTGACGACGACCACCGGTCTCACCAGTTCTGTCCGTCCCAGCAACCTGTCCGGCGGCGCCGAACCCACTGCGTTGCTCGCCGACGTGTCCGGTCAGGGCAACGGACCGGTCATCATGCTCGTCGCGGGCAGCCGTGCGGTCGATCTGTACCGGTGGACCGGCTGCGCGTTCGAGGCAGTCACGAACA
The DNA here is from genome assembly GCF_057812125.1 of Curtobacterium sp. ABR8. NCBI lineage: Bacteria > Bacillati > Actinomycetota > Actinomycetes > Micrococcales > Microbacteriaceae > Curtobacterium > Curtobacterium sp. ABR8. Next base: position 238,112 of record NZ_CM173818.1, on the reverse strand, counting down.
CCAGTGGTGACCAGTATGCATCCCACACCGGTGCCGTGTTGCCCGGTGAGGTCGATGGCACCCGCGGCGAGAACGGTCAGACCACGATGGCCGAGCCCGCGGACGACACCGCCGCCTTGAGAGCGACCCGCGTCACTTGCGACGACCGCACGCTCGATGACGACGGGCTCGGACTCGTGCCGTGACCACCGTCAACGCACTCGCCCCCCCGAGAGGCAGCCCTGACGGGCCGATACGCGGACACCGTGGAACGTCTCGTCGTCTTCGCTGACCCTTCTGCATCTTCGTAACGCCACTCATACCGTTGCAATAGGCGATCCGTGTCCGGACGTCCTCTGGAGACCACGCCAGTCCATCCGAGTTGGCTTAGCCAAGCCAGGGCTACGATCCTGCCATGGACATGCTCGAGTTCCCCCGCAACAGCAACTGCTCCATCGCGCACAGCCTCGCAGCGGTCGGGCAGAAGTGGACACTGTTAATCCTTCGAGAAGCGCTCCTCGGGCGAACCCGGTTCGCGGACTTTCGGGCGATCGGTGTGCCCTCAGACGTGTTGACTAGTCGGCTGAACGGGCTCGTTGCTGACGGTCTGCTTGAGCGGCGTCCGTACCGAGCCCCGGGGGAACGGGAACGTTTCGAATACGTCATCACTGACGCTGGCCGGGACCTCCTCCCGGTCCTCGCGTCGTTGGTGGCGTGGGGTGATAAGCACGCACTGCCGAGCGATCGGCCGTTCACACGGTTCGTCAACGAAGCGACCGGCAGGGAGGTAGAGCTTCGGTTCGTCGACGAGGGCGAGGTCATTGACGATCCGAATCAAGTGCGGATTGTGCACGACGTGAGCGCGGCCCCCGCCACCGTTGCTTGAGCATCGCGACTGTGCTTCGAAGCGGCACCGCGAGAACACATACCCGTCAGAGGTGCCGGGTGCACTAAGCCGTCGCCAGTGTGGAGCGGCCTGTCCGCGCCGCTACCGCCGCGCTGACGGCGAGCGCCAGAATGACACCGCAACCGATCTCGATCGCCAGCAGTAAACCGTCTGTCGTAGCGATCGCTCCGAGGGTGACGGCGGTCACGCCCTGCACGAGATAGCCCACAAGGTAGGCCGCAGAGATGACTGCGCCACGGTGATGTGCGGGTGCTGATGCAGCGATGAGGCCGAGCGCGCCAGCGAACATCAGTCCGTACGATGCTCCGATCAGAGCGCTGCCGACAATGAAGAACGCCAACGACGACAGAGTCGCGCCGGCAATGAACACTGCCCCGCCGACGATGATCACTCCGGGCCCCACTGTGAGTGCGAGCTTGGGCGGGAGCTTCCGTCCAAGGATTCCCGCAAGGCCGATCGCGACCGCTGAGATGGCGAGGACTGCGCCCACGAGCAGGCTGTTCGTCGAGTGGATCAGCTCTCGGCCGACCTGCGCCCCGAGCGCCATGATGATCGTCCCGACGGTATACGCGGCGGACACACCGAGCGACCCTGCGACCACGGTGCGCCCCAGCCCTTCTGGAATACGGAACATCCTTGGACTCCAGCGGCCGAGCGTGGTGTCATGCGCCCGGGGCAGGAACCAGGCAGGCACGCCGACCACCAGCACGACGATCACGAGCACCCAGTAGGTCAGGTGCAGCGTGAACGGTGCGTATTGGATGAGCGCTCCGCCACCTAGCGTCGCCAATGCCAGGCCCGCAGAACTGGCGACGGTCGTCACCGCGCTTGCGTGCCGCGCTCGATGAGAGCCGCCGAATTCGATCATTGCCGCCGTCGCCGCACTGAGAGACAGCCCGGTACCGACGCCCATGAACACCCGCCCGATCAGGACCAGCACGAGATTCGGTGCGACACCGAACAGGACCGTACCGACCATGAAGGCGGCAAGTCCAAGCAGGATCGCGCGGCGTCGGCCGATGTAGTCCGACAGGTTCCCGAAGATTGCCAGCACCGGCACCAAGGTGATCGGGAACACCGCGAAGATCACCGTGCCCGCGGCGGCGGTGAGGTGCCACTGCGTCTCGTACGCCGGGTAAATCACCGAGGGTGCAGCAGTCACCCACAAGGACAAACCGATCACCGCTGCGGCGGTCCAGAACGACAGACGTGGACTGAGGGTTCGCATGCGAGCAGCCTAGACCCAGGGTTGGGAAAACCAACCGAGGTGACGTTGTACTGGGGACAGCCCACGTGCGATGGATGCCTGGGCTGACTCGTTCACTCAGCGCTGTTTGGTGCTGCAGGTGCGTAACTCAGGGCAAGCGCAGCGATACCACTGCCGGCGAGCATGATGACCGCGACGGTAGCGGTGACGCTCCGAAAATCAGCGCTGTCGAGAGCGTTGCCCGTCGCGAGCCCGACCAGAGCGACAGCGATGAGGCCCGCGACTCGAGCGACGGCATTGTTGATGGCGGAACCTATACCGGCTTTTTCGGCGTCGATGGAGCTAAGGACTGCCGTGCTGATTGGGGTGGCCGTGACCGCTATTCCCAAACCGACGACGGCGACGCTGATCATGATGACGAGCCAGGTGGTCGATCCATCCGAGCCGAAGGACATCGAGAGGTAGCCACATGCGGCGATGCTCGGTCCGAGAATGATGAACCGCCGCGGGCCGTACTTGCCGGCCAGTGAGCCGATGGTCCTGGAGACGAGCAGGCTGATGACGGTCATCGGTGCCGTCGCGATGCCGGCCACGAGTGCGCTGTAGCCGGCAACTTGTTGGAGGTACACCGGCACGATGAACACGCCGAGCCAGAGCGCTCCCCACACGAGGAACGTGATGAGGTTGCCCGCCCAGAAGTCACGGGCGTGGAACAGCTGCAGTGGCATCATCGGTGCGGCGGCTGTGTGCTCGACGCGGAGGAACAGCGCAAAGGCAAGTATCCCGATCACGAGCGTCCCGAGCACGACGGGATCTGACCAACCGAGGTTCGATTGCTCAATGAGTGCGAAGGTGACGCCTCCGAGCCCGACGGCGGCCAGGATCGAGCCGCGAACGTCGAGACGCGCTGCCTCGGCTGGCTGATCCGGCGGAAGTTGAAGGATCGCGATAAGGGTCGCGAGGACGGGGAGAACATTGACGGCGAAGATCCACCGCCACCCAATCGTGACCACGATGCCCCCCCCCCCCCCAAGCAGCGGTCCGGCGATGAAGGCGCAACTGGTCCAAGCGGACCAGAGCCCAATCGCTTTCGCTTGCTCACGGCCGCGGAAGTATCCCGCGATCAATGCGAGTGAGCTCGGGACGAGGAGGGCTGCTGCGATGCCTTGCACGATGCGGAGAACGATGAGAGTTGTCGCGGTTGGCGCGATGGCGCACGCGACTGAGGCGCCGCCGAATGCGATGATTCCGATGACGAGAACCCGAATTCGGCCGGTGCGGTCGGAGAGTGCGCCCGCGGTCAGAATAAGTGCGGCCAGGGCGAGCGTGTAGCCGTCCACAACCCACTGTTGGAAGGGCAGACCCGCGCGGTACTCGGCGGCCATTGCCGGAAGACCGACGTTGACGATGGAGCCGTCGAGGAATGCGACGATGGAAGCCAGACTCGCGACCAGGAGGATCGCACGGCCCTGTTTCCGTGTGTGCGCCGTGGTGGTCATTGGACCCCCGTTTGGTTGTGATGCGCCGGGGAAGGGAGCGGCAACCCGCGCGCCGGTGTTCAACACGGCGCGATCTGGTACGACCCAGGGCCGAACCGAGCGAATCGTCCGACTGGTGTCGACCCTGAGCGCACCCGAGGTGGCCTGCAACGGCTGAGGGCCACCTCGGGAACTCCGCGGGTGCGATTAGATGTCGGCTGTTACGGAGAGCAGGACCTTCCCGCCGCGCTCGACGACGTGCGTTGCGGCCGCGACGACGTCCTCGAGCGGGTACACCGCGTCGATGGGAACAGTGAGCTCGCCAGACGCCACAAGCGGCGCCGCGTCTCGAATGACCGGGAGGACCTTGGCTTCCCGATCGAAGGCTCCAACGAAGATGCCTGCGACGCGGAGGTTCTTCTTCGCGATGGCAGGGTGGGACTTGTTGATCGGGGTCCTGCTGGCGTTGCCGTAGAACACGATTGCGGAGCCGGGGATGAGGATCTCGAGCATGGTGTCGGTGACGGGACCCCCGACGGAGTCGATGGCGAGGCCAACGCCGGTTTCGCCGACAATGGAGCGGATTTCGTCCGCGGAGTTCGGGCCATGGATCAGGACGACATCGGCGCCGGCTGCTTTGAGGTCAGGGATACTGCTCTCGCTGCGGACGAAGTTGACACTCCGCAGGCCGCGCTGCTTGGCGATCGCGATGACGTTGCGTCCAACGCCGCCGTTCGCGGCGTCTTGCACGATCCAGTCGCCGGGCTCAAGGTCGGCATACTCGCTGAGCATCAAACCCGCAGTGGGTGTGTTACTCCCAAGCATCGAGAGCTGCATGGCGTCCCCGTCGGGGAGCGGGAACATCGTCTCCGCGGGGACGGTCAAGCGCTCTCGCCACGTGCCGGCCAGCAGGGGAAGAACCACGGTGTCACCCACTGCGACGTGGGTGACGCCGCTGCCAGCGGCAATCACCGTCCCGATCCCCTCGTTGCCGGGCGTGGCGGGGAGTGGGGTTTGCACGAGGTGGCCCTCGATGAATCCGATGTCGTGGAGGTTCACAGGTGAGTACGTGACCTGGACGGTGACTTCGTCCGCGGCGGGTGCTGCCGGTTCGTCGGTGTCGATGATGCTGAGGACATCTGCTGCCGGACCCCATGTGTTGAACTGAACTGCCTTCATGATCTCGCTCCAGATGGTCTGTATGGTGAGGCGCCGCGGGCATGTGTGCGCAAGGTTGGTTATGGGCGTGCTTCGTTCAGAGGGCCCGTCCGCGACAATGTTGGTGCTTGGCGGCGAACGAAGATCGCTGCAATCAGTGCCGCCACCAAGGCAAGTGCGGCGGCAATGAGCATTGCGGGCAGGTAGCCGGCTGAGAGGGTTTCCTCCAGAGTCCGGCCTGCGGTCGCTCCCGCCGCCGCGGGGAGGACGGCGATGGCGATAGCACCTCCGATGCGGGAACTGACGTTATTGATAGCGGAGGCTGCGCCAAGGTCCGCCGCCGGCACGGATGCCAGAACTGCGGCGGTCAGCGGAGTGACTGCTATACCGAGACCGAAGCCGAACAGGAGGGTGGCCGGGAGCACGTCGGTGATGTACCCGGAATCCGCGTTCAAGAACGACAGCGCCACCACGGCCGCCGCAGCACATGCCATTCCGATGCTCATCAGCCAACGCGCTTCGAATCTGTTCGCGAGCAGGCCGGACAGAGGCGACATCAGCAGGAAGACGATCGTTCCCGGAAGCAGTAGTGCGCCGGCTTGCGCAGCGTCATACCCGAGTGTGACGAGCGCCTGCTCGGTGACGAGGAACCCCATGCCGCTGACGGTCGCGTAGAAGAAGAACGTGCTGACATTGATGGCGTTGAACCGTCCCGACCGGAACACTGACAGGCGGAGCATGGGCTGCTTGGCGACCCGTTCGACAGGAACGAGTGTGACGAGGGCGATGAGGCCGCCGATACCGGCAAACAGCACGACGGGGCTTGTCCAACCAGTTGATGCCCCGGTGGTGAGGGCGTAGATGATGCCGCCGAGCCCGATGATTGCAAGCACAACCCCGAGGGCGTCGGTGGTGAGTTGCTGCAGGAGAGGTATGTCCTTCGGCACGAACCGCAGGGCAATCAGGGCAAGGATGCATAGCGGGACATTGAGCAGGAACAGCCATCGCCAGGTTGAGTGATCCAGCAACCAGCCACCCGCGTAGGGACCGACAGTGGTCGCCAATGTCGAGATGCCGGACCAGATGCCGATCCCTCGGGCTCGGTCCTGCTCGCGCAGTGCGCCGTTCAGCAGCGCGAGGCTCGATGGGATGGTCAGGGCTCCGCCAACTCCTTGGAGCACGCGCGCGGCGATGAGGATCCCCGCGTTGGGTGCGAGCGCGCAGAGGACCGCGGATCCTGCGACGATGATCAACCCGATGGTGAGGATTCTTCGCCGCCCATATCGGTCGGCGAGTGCCCCCGACACCAGTAGCAAGGCTGCGACGGTCACGAGGTAGCTCGTGAGTACCCATTGCAGTGTGCTGACGCTGCTGCCGAAGGACTTGCCGATTGAGGGGACGGCGACGTTCACGACGGAAGCGTCGAGGAAGCCGACCATCGATGCGAAGACAGTCGCCGCCACGAGGATTGCTCCTCGGCCGCTTCCGAGAACGGTCTGACCGAACGTTTCGCGGAGATCGTTTAGCGAGTTAACCGGACCGCGGTCCGACGCGTCCCGCTCGGTGGCGTCAGGGATGTTGGATGTGCTCATGATGCGCTGCCTTCGATTTCTGCGCGGATGATGTGCTCGGTCACCAGAGCCGGCGTCTCGTGGTGAGCGCCCCGATGGCGGTCAGAGCGCCAGCACCGCCGTCTGCATCGGGTGCTGGAGCCGAAGAGCCCGCCGATGACTGCGAAGGTGGTCTGCTGGAACGCCGGGACCTGAGCGCCGAAGTCCTTCGACGCCGGCCTCAACCTGAGATCTCCTGCGTGCGGATCGAGGCATGCGTACACATCGACCTTCGACATGGGAGCTCCGCTCGCCCGGCGGGGGTTTGGACCGGCGGGAGCACCATCGTCCTGCGATCCCGAAGCCCGCACAAGGCTTTCGAGCAACTTAGTCAAAAGTTTTTTGCCTCAGTCGCGTGGACGTTGTGCTGCGAGGTTGGGTCCGGACTGTGGTGGTTGCTCGGGCCCCTGGTGTCTCGGGCAGAGCTGGGTTGTGCTGGCCGTTGGGCGCCCTAGACGTCGGGACCACCTCGATGGCTCTTCATGCCCAGATCTCGCGGTTGAGAGGTCCGCGACCGCTCGGCGTGGCACTCGGTGCGGCCCGCTGCGAAAGACGGATGCTGTCGTTGCTCCAGCAGGGCGGACCCAAGCGGGGCGAGGACCAACGACCTTGGGTGCTGCTCGTCAAGTGAGTCGGGTGCTGCCGGCCAGGGGTATGAGGATCAGGCGGGCGTTGAGGACCGAGGGGCCTCGGCCAGGAGCCGTAATCGCTCCAGCCGGGTAGGCAGTATGGACGGCGAGCTGAACGTGCCTAGGCTCCATCCAAGCTGGTCCCGCGGGTGAGAGATTTGAACTGCCGCATCTGCAGAGGCCATCGAGCTTGTCCGCTGCGCCCCAAGTGGTGCCGAAGGAACCGACCTTGGCTCGGATCACTCCGGCCATGCTGAGTTCTGGATCACCTGGACGAAGTCACCACGAGTAAACGACGGGTCGAAGTGCGCCAGAACGTCCGCGTTCACCGTCCCGAACGTCGTGTCCGGGCGGTCCTTGAAACCGTCGTTGAAGGCGCGGAGGATCCGCTTCTTGAAGTCGGGGCGGGGGTGCGCCGCGACGACCTCGTCTCGGAGGTCGTGCCGGATGTTCTCGAGGTGCAGACCGAGCACGTCCGACTCGACGCCGGCGGTCGTTGCTGCGATCACCGGATCCATCCGGTACGGCACCTCGGGGGTGGTGTGCAGCGCGATCGCCGTCCAGACGGTGTCCGCGTCGGGAGTGACCACGCCGTGCGTGAAGAGGAAGTTCCGCGCTTCGTCGGCACCGTCGATCTCGAACCGCTGCCCGTCCGTGCGGAACGGCTTGACGAGACCCGTGTCGTGGAAGAGCGCGGCGATGTAGAGCAACTCGCTGTTGGGCTCGAGATCCAGCGCGCCGGCTTGGAGACTGCCGAACAGGAACACGCGTCGGGAGTGGTTGTAGATGAGTTCGTTCGTGGTGTCGCGGATGAGTGCTGTGGCCTCACGGGCCAGTTCCGAATCTGGGATGTCGATTCCAGCGATCTGCTCTGTAGTCATGGAGAGAAGGTTCGCCCGACTTGGCGCTCAGATGCACCGCCAGGAGTGTCACGTTTCCCACTGATCCAGCCGAGCCTTCCGCACGGCTGAAGGCAGGCCCTCACTGGCGCAACTTCGCGCGCTCAAGCGACTTCATTCGGCCGGGGAGCGGGAGACTTGTCCACGCAGCGACCTCACCAGATCGAATCTCCGTCAGCCGGCGAGTACCGCGGCGCACCGGACGGAAGCCTCAACTGCCAGCTCTCAGTGCCCGAACACCGCCGCCTGCGCTGCGGCTTGAAGCCGCGCTGGAGCCACAAGGCCCAAGACCTGTCGCTCGATGGCGGCCGTTACAAGATCGAATCGCTCAAGTGACCGCGTGGCCCGACCGTATGCGAGCGCGCCTTCGAGCGAGGCGAGGAGGATCTCCGCTGCGTTGCGGACAACCTGGTCATCGTCAACGTCAATGTCAGATGCCGAACTGAGTGCATCTCCGAGCGCCGTTTCCCAGGCGAGAAACCCTTCGCGCACGATCGGGACCAGAGTGTGATCGGCACCTATCCCGCTGGAGACGGCAACGAGGGGGCAGCCTCGGCTGAAGCTGCCATCGAGGAGGATTCGCCGCCACCAGGCTTCGATCGCCTGAAGGATGTCAACAATGGGTTGACCGTGCAGCTGTTCGAGGCTCTGACTAGCCAGCTCTACGGTGCGGTGCAACGCAGCAGCGATCAGTTCGTCCTTTCCGCCGGGGAAGTGGTGGTAGACGGAGCCACGCGGTGCTCCGGAGTGTTCGAGCACGCTCGAGAACGACGTGCCCTGGTACCCGACCTCGGCGAGCAGCAACACGGCGCTGTGCACCATCCGTTCGCGAGGTTCCACCGCTTCAGTATGCAACGTTTGCTTGCTGGCGCTCTGACCGCTCGTGTATGTCTGTCGTCATACCGAACAAGGAGGCACCATGCCAATGATCGACGTTTACGCCACCGCGGGAACCTTCTCCGATCCCCACGGGCTCGCATCTTCCCTGGCGGCGACGCTCATGGAGGTCGAGGAAGTGCCGAACATCCCGATGTTCCGGAAGAACACGGCAGCCTTCATCCACGAGTTGCCGGCCGGCAACCTCGCCAACGTCGACGGGGAGTCCGATCGGATCCGCGTGCAGGTGCTCACCAATGCGGGCGCCCTGGATCGCGGGAAGCAGGTGCGGGCCGTGGAGCGCCTCAGTGAGGTCGTCGCCACCGCCCTCGGCGTCCCCGGCGACCCGTCGAGGGTCTGGGTCCTCCTCACCGAGGCGGTGCCTGGCGGATGGGGACTCGCTGGACACGCGAACACCAACGACGACCTCGTGGCGGCAGCCCGAGCCGAGATCGCGAGTCTGTCGAGCTGATCATGCGGTGCGACGCGGACCTGGGGTGGGGACGCGTCGCACCCGCCGTGCAGCGACGGCGACCGACTGCGCCGCGACGTACCCGAGGAAGATCGTGTCCACGGCCAGCAGCGACCACGACACCGCCACGAGCGTCGGGTCGTTCGACCCGAGCCAGCGGACGACGAAGTTTGTCGTGGACGCGAGGGGGAACGTGAACGTCCACCAGTTCAGCGAGAACGGCAATCGGGCGTACGTGGGAAGCAGCACCCCTTGCACGAGCAACATCATGACGAGTGCGCCAAGGAGGATGACCTGCGTCTCGGTCTGGGGCCCTGGATGGCTGATCAGCCAGGCGAGGTTTGAGGTCGCCGCGGCTGCGAGGAACGCAGCGAGACTGGGGGTCGCCGCGGCTGGCAACACCCCATGGGTGACGAGCCGAATCAGAACGACGATGGAGACGGTGATCCAGAAGAACACGCCTGCTCCGAACGCGGCGATCGCTGCATCGTGGGCGCCGACGGTAGAGAGGCCGATGCTGGCGACGTTAGCTCCAGCGACGACCGGGATGAAGTACCCGGGGTGGACTGCTTCGAGATTCGTGCCACCGGTGAGCCAGTGCGCGAATAACTGAGCCCCGACGATTGCGAGTGCGGCGACCGACACCCAGACCAGAGCCTCGAACACCTGTCGGTCAATCGACGAGTAATGAGCGGCGAGGAGCGTGGCGACCAGTGGGATGTACGCAGCGAACGGCCCCGTGAACGGATGGCGGAGATCCCCCCTGAATGTGCCGCGGTGACGAACGCCGTTGACTACGTACAGCGCGGTGAAGCCGACCCAGAACGCCGCTCCAAGCCCGTACAGGATCTCCGACGGCCATGTAGGGGCGCCCACGAGCGTGGCGGCGGCCGACCACGCGCCGCCGGAACCTGCGAAGCCGAGTGGCACCCCGAACAGGTTCAGGGAAACTGCGCTGTCTGAGGCTGGCGCAACGTGGCGATGCTGGACGATGACGTGCCTCCGATACGAGAAGCTCAGGGTGCAGGAACCGGGATTGACTCGGCGGATGCGTGGAGGCGGAGTCGCTAGGACGTTGTCCGGTCAGATGGACGTGACGAGGTGCTCGACCGGACCGGCGAGTATCGACTTCACGTGACGGCTGGCGTCGTCGACGAGGACCTCGTGCTCATCGGCTTCAAGACCCGCGACCACGGCTTGCGCGACAGTTTCTGCCGACATCTTCGGGCCGTCGAACGAGGCGGCCATCTCCGTATCCGCCAGACCAAGATGCACGCCGATCACCTGAGTCCGCTGCGGTGCGAGTTCGGTTCGTAGCGAGTTCGTGAAGGACCACAGTGCCGCCTTCGAAGCGCCGTACGCGCCGGCACCCGCGAGCCAGCTCAGGACGGAGTGGACGTTGATGACCGCGCTGGTCTCGTGTGCGGCGAGCAGCGGGGCTGCGGCCTGCGTCATCCGGATCGTGCCGAACACGTTCGTGTCGAAGACGTGCTGCATCTCGGACACGTCGGTCCCGAGTACGCCAAAGTTCCCGTCGACTCCGGCGTTGTTGACCACGATCGAGACACCTGATGCTGCATCCACTGCCTTCGCAACGGAGTCGGCGTCCGTGACGTCCAGGGCGATGGGGACGATGCGGGGGTCCTTCGACGGACGCGGAGCGCGCGCGGTCACGTAGACCCGCTCAGCTCCGTGCGCGACAAACTCGGCCGCGATGGCGGCGCCAAGGCCACGCTGTCCACCGGTCACGAGAACGCTTCTTCCTTCGATGTGCATAGCTGTCTCCTTTTCGATGTTTGTTGACATCTATACTACAGGGGCTGGTGTACGACACTGGAACCTGACCAGAGGAGGCGCACGTGCCACGAGTCAGCCGAGAGCAGGCAGCACGGAACCGCGAAGCGCTGGTGACCGCAGCGGCCGAACTGCTGTGCGCACGAGGTTCTGCGGGAGTCACGCTCGATGCGGTCTCGGCGCGCGCTGGTCTGACTCACGGCGGGTTCTACAAACATTTCGCTTCGCGAGATGCGCTGATGGCCGAGGCGCTTGACCAGATCGTGATGCGCCGTCGTGTGGTGCTGGGCATGGCAGCAGCGACCGGGGACCCGCGGCGAGCTGTCATTGACGCGTACCTTTCGGAGCGTCACCGCGACGACCCGGAGCATGGCTGCCCGGTGGCCACGCTCACCGGTGACCCGGCCGCCGTCGCCGGAGCGCCGCTGTCCGACGGATTCAGCCGAGCCTTCAGCGACCTCGTAGGCGCGTTGAGCAACGACGGGTCAGAGGGCCACCGGGCGCTGCTCGACGTCGCAGCGATGGTCGGAGCGGTGCAACTCTCTCGGACGATGGCGGGAGCCGCGGCGTCGGACGACGTACTTGCAGCGACGAAACGGCTTTTGCTGCGGTAGAGGTTTGGATGGCGCCTTCCGGCCCCGGCGTGCACCTGACTGCGGTTCCGTGGGATCACTGGAACTTTGACCGGGCGGCCGGTGCTGGCCTGTGAAAGCCGCGGTCGGGCGAGGAAGGGGGGATCGCCCGACCGCGGCGGCTGTGGTCAGTTCGCGAGGAAGGCGAGCGTCTCTGTCGCTGCCTCGTCCGCGTACTGGAAGATTGATCCGTGTGAGGCATCCGGGAAGATGCGGAGCGTGGAGTTCGGGATCAGGCCTGCGAGCGTGTGGCTGGCCTTGGTGGGGATCATGATGTCGTTGTCGCCCTGCAGGATGAGGGTCGGCTGCTGCAGGTCGGCGAGACGTGCAACGGCGTCCCAGTCGCGACGACCCCAGTTGAGGACTGCTTGGTACTGGGCGTTCTTCGTCTCGAGGGTGACGTCCTGGTCGCGGCCGTCCTGCCAGCCATAGATCCGTCCGAGGGACGCGCCTCCGGCCTCCTGGCTGGTCGCGGTCGGCGCGTAGAAGACGTACAGCACGCCTTCGGCGCCGGTTTCGTCGGCGACGACTGCCGCCTCGACGTCGTCGCTCCACCGCTCCATCCCGGGAGCGCCCTTGGGCCCAGTGCCGGCGAGAATCAGCTTGCGGACCAGCGCCGGCTGGGTGAGGGCGATGTCCTGTGCGACGAAGCCGCCGAGCGAGTAGCCGAAGATGTCCACCTGCTCGAAGCCGAGGGCGAGGATGAAGGCGATGGCATCGTCGGCCATCTCCTCGACAGTGCGGGGGGTCGTCCCGGTGGTGGAACCGACGCCGACGTTGTCGAACACCACAACGTCGCGGCGTGCTGCGATGGCGTCAACCAGGGCCGGGTCCCAGTTGTCAGTGTTACCGCGGAAGTGCTGCAGGAAGACAAGCGGTACCCCGGAGCCGGTGCCGAAGCGTCGGTAGGCGTATGTGACGCCGGTACTGCCGTCGACGTGCTGCAGCGGGCTGGTCGTGAGGGTTGTGGTCATGGAGACCATGGTCCTCAGCGCGCACGGTCATGGCCCCGCTTGCTCGGCCGCCTTTCCCACGGATCCGGCCACCGGTCAGGCCGCGGCGGAGACCTTCGTCGTGGAGTGGAACCGTCGTTGGTAGCGCAGGGGAGGAATGTTCAAACGGCTGATGAACGCTCTCCGGAGCGCCTCCGACGATCCGAATCCGGACATCTCCGCGGCCAGCGTCACGGAGTACCCCGAGTCCAGGTGCGACTTCGCCAGTTCAAAGCGGATGAGCTCGACGTACCGCCCGGGCGTGGTGTCGAGCTCTTCGTGGAAGAGGCGATTGAGGTGTCGGGTGCTGACCTGACCGATCCCGGCGAGGCTGTCGAGCGTCCAGTGCGAGGTGGGGTCCGCCCGGACATGGTCGACCACCTTTCGGAGGGCCGATGTCTTCGGGGCAGGGCCCGTGAGCGAGGCGGAGAACTGGGACTGCCCGCCGGGGCGCTGCATGTAGACGACAAGGCACTGTGCCACGCGTCGCGCGAGCGCGGCTCCGTGGTCCTCCTCAAGGAGGGCGAGGGCGAGGTCGATACCTGCGGAGACTCCGGCTGAGGTGAACGTGCTTTCGTCCTTCACGTAGATCAGGTCCGGCTCGACGGTGACGGCCGGGTATCGTCGCGCGAGCTCGGCTGCGTACCGCCAATGCGTGGTGGCGCGTTTGCCATCAAGGAGGCCGCCCGCTGCGAGGATGAACGCGCCCGTACAAACCGACGCGATCCGGGTCGTCCGCGCCGCCAACGATTTCGCCGCAAGCGCCAAGGGCTCGGGCACCCCGGTGCTCGGGTACGGTTCCCCTCCGGCGACGAGGACGGTGTCCCATCGGTCGTCGCCGACGGCGTAGTCGTCGGCGGTGATACGGATCCCGGCGGAGGAGCTCACCGAGGGAGCGTCGACGGTGAGCATCGTGATCTCGTAGTTCGCTCCGTAGAGGTTGGCCTCGGCGAACACTTCCAACGGTCCTGCGACGTCAAGCATCTTCACGCCGTCGAAGACGAGGAAGCCGATTCGGTGGGGACGGGTCACGGTTGTTCCTTTCACGAGGCCGTCGAGCGCGGCTCCCTTGGCCCAGTATGACGGTTTGCATATCGACTGGGGCTACCGGGCCATACCGGCCGCGGTCGGGAACAAGACCTGACGTTGAGGTGCCCAGGCGGTCAGCGGATGCGCTGCGCAAGTCCTTAGCGTGCGAGCGTTCCTGGGACCTTCGCGGCGGTAGCGGTCCGGGCTTACTCTGAGTCGATGAGTTCGTCTACTGAACCGAGCAACTTGGATGTGCTGCCGCAGGCGAGCTCCATCGCCGCGGCTGTGGACAGCGTCGGCCAACGATGGACGATTCCGATACTCCGCGAACTCAGCAACGGGGTGCGCCGTTTCACAGCAATCCAGGCGAACACGGGAGCGCCTCGCGACACGCTTTCGCGCCGGCTTCGCAAGCTCGAGGACAGCGGTCTGATTGATCGGTGGGAATCCAGCGACCGGCCGGGTCGCCACGAGTATCACCTCACGGAGGCTGGGGAGGACTTCAGCGCTGTCCTTCGGGCGCTCCAACAGTGGGGTGCAAATCATGTGGAACCGACTTGTGCGGTGCTCCGACGAGCGTGAGTGCCGTCGCGGCGACGCATGACGGCTGAATCGTCAGCGTCAGGTCAGGGAGTCGGAAATACGCGCCGGCACCCCTGGTGTTGAGCACGGCGGTGGGTCGGAGTTCGGACTGCCAAGGAGCTGAACGACCGAGCGATAGCAGGTGCAACATGACGTTGATCGCGTCGACGTCAGAGGGGCGCCGCGAGCAGTTTGGACAGTTCATGCTCGGTACGGGCGGTATCGGCGGCATCGCGTCCGCCGCCGGCCCCGGACTGGGTCTGTCTGACGACGACGGACTTTCGCTCATTGATCGAGCGGTGGCTGACGGCTTCCGTGCGCTCGATACGGCCGACGTGTACACCTCGGGCAACAGCGAACGTGTGGTGGGCATGTGGAATCGGAAGCACCCCGACGCGGGTCTGCTGATCCAGACGAAGACCGGAGCAACGGCGACGGGTCCCGACCTCGCTCCGGAGCGCGTTGCGAGGCAGCTGGCGCGTAGCGTCACGACGTTGGGGCGAGTGGACCTGTTTGTTGCTCATCTGGTCGACCCCGCCACTTCGTGGGAGGCGAGCTTGCCCGCGTTCAGCGCCGCCGTGGAGGACGGGACCATCCTTGCCTACGGGCTCTCCAATGTCACCGCAGCAGACCTCGAGCGGGCACTCGCCGCGGCGGACCGACTCGGCATCTCCCGCCCCAGCGTTGTCCAAAATGCCTACTCGCTCGTTGAGCGATCCGACGATCAGACAGTGCTGCCGACCGTCGCCAGCGAAGGTCTGGCATACACCCCGTACTCGCCGCTGGCCAACGGTCTGCTCGCCGGGCGATACAGCAGCGGTGAACAGCCAGCATTCGGAAGCCGTGCGAGCGTCGCCTCGAAGGTCGGGACCTACCTCTCCGACATCGAACTCATGGAGCGGATCCGCTCATTCGATGAGCTCGCGGTCGAGTACGCAGTCAGTCCCGCTGGACTTGCGATGGGGTGGCTCGTCAACCGTCCCCATGTGACCGCACCGATCGTCGGACCCAGCCGCGAGAGTCAGTGGCAAGCCATCACGGAGGCCCGAGCGTTGCGGTGGGACGCGACGCTCTCGTCGCGTCTGGATGAGCTCTTCCCCTCCGCGTGATGGCACGCTGAAGTAGCTCCGTCCGTGTGAGCCCACACGCTGACCGGCTACCGCGGGGTCGAGCGTTCAGCTGACGGCGCGGAGCACGTGGATCGTGTGTCGCTGGTGAACCTGAAATCCCTCCCGTCGATACAGGCCCACCGCGGGATTCGCGGTCGCAACGTGCAGGAATGCCTCGCGGCCGCTTCCGGCAATGTCAGCGAGAACGGAGCGAAGGATCCGGGTCGCTTGACCCTGACCCCGGTGCGTCGGCCGAGTGCAGATGGCACTGACCTCCTGATACGTCCCGGTGTCGAATCGCTGTCCGCCCATCGCGGAAAGTTCTCCCGAGGGGCTGCGGAGTCCGAAGTACCTGCCGAGGGTGATCGTCCCGGGCAGGAACGGGCCCGGTTCGGTCGCGCTCACAAGATCGAGCATGTCGCCGACGTCGTCCGGGCCAAGCGGCGGAACCAGTTCGGACTCGACTCGCGCGACGGGTGGACGATGGATCATCTGCAGGACGTCGATGTTGGCCGTCGTCTCCCATCCGTTGGCGATCTCTTCCGGCGGTGTACTGAACACGGCGACGGCTCGTCCGCGGGAGAGTTCCGAAAGGTCGTTCCAGGCTTGCGGATCGCTCGGGTCAAGGAGCGCCGCAAACGGAGACACGTCGCTCTCGTATGCCGCTGCTGACCTGAGCCGCTGGCTGAACCGTTCGTGCGGCCCGGTCAGGGCTGCCCACACCGGATTCAGCAGATCCGGCATCGCCCGGGAGTGTGCGCTCATCGGCCGAGGATGATGTTCGCGAAGCGGTCGGGGTGTTCCATGGCCGCAAAATGTCCGGTGTCGTCAAGCCGATGTCGGATCGCTCCCGGGAGGTGCGCGGCTGTGGCAGCTCGTTCCCGTTCGCGAGACCAGTCACGTTCGGAGTACACCAGGTCGACGGGTACTGTGACCGCGTCGTACGAAGCCTTCGCGGCCACGAGGGATGGCAGATTTCGGTAGATCGCTCGGGCGACTTTGGGGTAGCCACGACGGTTACCCACCCGCGTGAGTTCGTCGAGGAACGGCTCCGGCAGTCGATGTGCATCGGCGTAACCGCCGCGCATGATTCCGCGAAGAATCGCCTTGTTCTCCAGTGACGCGAAGACGGGACCGACGACGGGTGCGCGGACCGCTGAGATGATCAGGCGCGCGAGGAAGTTGGCCCGTTCAAGGCCGGGAAGGTAGTCGTATGTGTTCGAGGCGACCACTCGGAGCGCACGAGTCGCGAGATGAATCGATGCCGTGAGGGCAACGACGGCGCCCATGGACTCTCCGACCAGCGTCACGTCGTCAAGGTCGTGGTGTTCAACAAACTCGACGACGGCCCGGCGCAGGTCATCGTGGTCGTACCGTTCGTCGGGAGCGATGTCCGACCATCCCATGCCTGGGAAGTCGAGCGCGTAGACGGTGTGGCTGCTGTTCAGGAAGGGGATCAGCCGCTGAAAGTAGTCGAGCTGTGTGCGAACAGTGTGAAGGAGCACCAGAGGTGGGCCGTCCCCGGTGCGGATGAAGCGGATTCGCCGTCCGTTCGGTCGGGTGAACCACCCACTCCGGGCATCGGTCCACGTTTGCAGGTAATGGTCCGCATCAGCGGTCGATGCGGCGCCGTCGTTCGCGGACTCGTTGTGGGTCATTGGAGGGCTCCTAGGGGCGGCAGCTGTTCGGAGTGGGCGTGGCATGGGAAGAACCAACGGCGCTTCGGACGTCTGCCAGCGCCAGTCGGTCCGTGATTCCTGCAGGAAAAGCCTTGCCCGCCGGGGCGGGTACCGCACCGCTTCGGTGGACGCGTTTCCAACAGATCTGGCCACGGCCTGAACCCAGCCGCACTGAAGCCACCGAGCTTCGAGGAGGGCCGCGCTCCATGCTTGGACATCTCTGACACCCTGAGAGAGATTCTCACCTATTGGCAGCTACGGCGCCTCGTGCGGTTGCGCGGCAGACGAGCGCACCTCCTGGCGCCTGGACACGACCACGCGGAGGTGGTCTCAGGGCGCTTCTGCGTGAGCGCTATCCGGGGAAGACGTGTCGGCATCGGTCGTGAGCCCGAGGGCTTCGGCAAGCCGTTTGAGATCCGACTCCAAGTCGATCGTCTGGTCCAGGAGCCACTGCATCTGAAGTCCATCGGACGCCGCGATGAGAATACGAGCGAGGAAATCTGGGTCCAACGGATCGCGTCGCGCTGCAACGCCAGAACCCGACCGGCGAACGACACGACCCATGAAAGCCCGGAGGCGTTCGTAGCGTCCGGTGAAGAACGCATGAGCGGGGTTCGCCGGATCGGGCGCCGCCGCCGCCAGCTCGAAGAACAGCCGCACGAGACCCGGTGTGCTCGCACTCCTTGCCTGCACCGCCGCCAGTGTCCCGACGTGTGGTTCGGCGCCGATCAGTTCAAGTTCCGCGGCGTCGCGCTCCCGCAGAATCGACACGAACAGATTGTCGCGTGAAGCGAAGTAGTGCAGCAGCCCTCGTTCGCTCAGGCCAGCTCGTGCCGCGACTGCGCGCAGCGACGGACCCGTGCTGTCGCTTTCGGCGTACGCCAGCAGCGCCTCGCGCAGGATCTGCCGACGCTTCGCGATGCCCTTGGCGTACGGTCCGCGCCGACTTGCACTCTCGCTCATCTGACCAGTTTATCGAAGCCGGGAATGAAAGCGCAGTATGACTGTGTTTTGGAGAGGCGTGCGTCGCAGCGCGCTCCGACTGCCTGTCGGTCCGAAACAACCACCTGCGTCCGCCTGACGGCTGCCTCTCGGGCTCCCGACGAACCGAGAGGGCCACATGCTTACGATCCCGCCGGGGGCGACCCCTCACGAGCCGCTGCTTGAAGCCGGGCTGGCAGGCCGCGGACTATCGAGAGCTGGGATGGCTGTCCTCGTCGGCCAGCTCGTCTGGGCAATTCCTGGCACCGCGGGGACGACCCTGCTGCAGGCGCTGTCGGCCGAATCGGGTGCAGCTGATAAAGTCGGGACGTACAGCGTGTTCGCCGTCGTCGGCGCTGTCGCGAGCATCGTGGGCACCTTGATCGGAGGAGCGCTTTCCGACCGAACCCGCAGCCGGATCGGTCGACGGTCTCCGTGGCTGCTCGGTTCGTCTCTGCTCTCTGGGCTAGCGTTGACGGCGACCGGTCTCGTGCACGGGGGCGTCCTCATTGGCGCAGGGTACGGGTTGTTCCAGTTCGGGGTCGGCGTGTGGGTCGCATCCGCTGCGGCGCTGATCCCAGATCACGTCGCCCCCGGATCAATTGGCCGTGCGTCGGCATACGCCGGCTTCGGGTATCTCCTTGGGCAGACCGTCGGCGGAGTCGCCGGCGGCATCTTTGTCTCCGCCACCGGCGCAGGGCTCGCAATCGTCCCGTGGACCATGGTCGTGGGAGCCGTCGTCATCACGCTGACGCTCAAGCCGGCTGACAACCGCGGCGTACGGCAGCAGCCTCCCTCTCAGCTCCTCCGCGATTTCATCCCTCGGGGCGGCGCGGACTTCTGGCTCGCGTTCGCCGGCCGATTCTTCTTCATCTTCGCGATCGTCATGCTCACGACGTTCCAACTCTTCACCTTGACGGACTACCTGCACCTCCCGGCGCACGCAGCCGGTCACGTCATCGCCTGGACCACACTGCTGTTCGGAGTCCTCGCCGCCACCACTGTGGTCATCACCGGGCCGTTGTCGGACCGAACCGGTCGTACGAAGTTCTTTGTCGTGTCAGCGTCCACGCTGGTCGCGATCGCCCTCGTTCCGGTGCTCCTATCACCGACAGTGCTGACCTACGTCATCTTCTTCGCCATCACCGGCATTGCGTTCGGCGCCTACATCGCCGTGGACCAATCCCTGATGATCGCCGTCCTACGTCGGCGCTCCACCGCCGCGCGCGACCTCGGATTTCTGAGCTCGGCGCAGACTCTGCCCGGGGTCCTCGCACCCGTCCTCGGCGGCATGCTCGCCGCGCACCTCGGCTATGCCGCACTTTTCGTGACATCGCTCGTCGCTGCACTTCTCGCTGCTGCGGTCATCGTCATCATCCGCAGCGTCCGCTGACACCTCCGCCCAGACAACCTCAACCACCGAAAGGCATCCACCATGACCGATCTCAGCCCCTCCACTTTCCCTCGAGGGTTCCTCTGGGGAGCCGCAATCGGCGCGAACCAGTCCGAGGGGAACAACGTCGCCAGCGACTGGTGGGCGCGCGAAAACCAACCGAACTCACCAGTCGCCGAACGGGCCGGCGACGCCATCGACAGCTACCACCGATGGGCCGAAGACCTCGACCTCGCGGCCGCGGCCGGCTTGACCGACTACCGGTTCGGCATCGAATGGTCCCGCATCGAACCCGCGGAGGGGTTCATCTCCCGTGCGTCAGTCGACCACTACCGACGCATCGTGCTTGGCGCGATCGACCGTGGTCTGCGGCCGCTCGTCACTCTGCACCACTTCACCAACCCGCTCTGGTTCACCCTCGGCGGCGGATGGCTGCGACCCGACGCAGCCCACCGGTTCCTTCGATACGTTAACGCTCTCAAGCCAGTCCTCGAAGCTGGAGTCGAGCGGGTGGAAACGATTAACGAACCCAACATCGTCGCGATCTTCCCCAAGCTGCAGGGTGCCCACAACCTCAACGAGGGGCTCCCCGTCCCCGACCCCGCAACCACCGAGGCGATGATCCGAGTGCACGACGCTGCGCGCGACCGCATCAAGCGAGACCACCCGAGCATCCTCGTCGGCTGGGGCGTGTCCGTTCAGGACTACCGACCCGAACCCGGCGCCGCCGATGCCGCGGCCGCCTACGCCCGCCCTCGCGATGGAGTGTTCCTCGAAGCGGCTCGGGGTGACGACTGGGTCGGGGTTCAGACCTACACCGGTGGGCGGATCGACTCTCAAGGTAACCCAGTCCCCGAGCCAGACGCAGAGCGGACGCAGACCGGCTGGACGTACCTTCCGGACGCTCTGGGCGGCGCCGTTCGACGCGTCGCGTCAATCGTTGGAGACGTGCCCATCATCGTTACTGAGAACGGCATCGCCACTGCCGACGATGAACGTCGCATCGAATACACGACCGGCGCGCTCTTGTCCCTCCGCGCCGCGATGGACGATGGCGTCGACGTGCGCGGCTACTTCCACTGGTCCCTTCTGGACAATTGGGAGTGGGGACACTGGGGCCCCACGTTCGGTCTTGCCTCGGTTGACCGAACCACGTTCGAACGCACCCCCAAGCCATCCCTGCACTGGCTCGGTGCCCTCCGCCCCACCGGTGCACGCCACAGCCGCGACATGAGGGCTATCGCGCCGACATTCGAGGCGCACGGCGGCCGAAGCTAATGCTGCCCGAGCCTCAGACTCGAGCGGGGAAGCGTCGCAACCTCTGGCATTGAAGCTTCCTCGTGAACTCTTCCGGAGTGCCAGCATTACCACCGGCGCCGCCTCGGCGAAGCGCCGGAGTCCTCCACTCCTGCACGCTGACCTGCCGCCGCCCCCACCGGGCGCTGTCCTAACTCGAGCGGTGAGTGGAAGCCCATGCAACGGACGAAAGCGATCTGACGCTCAAGGACGGCGTCATCCCGGCCGGCTTCCTGAGGCATCACTGTGTCGCGGCACGCTGCATCGAGATCAGGTCCCCAGCCGACGACGCCTGTTCAACTGGAGCGATCGACGTCAGTACAACCGAACGTTCCGCACGGGAGGGCGAGGATGCAGCGCAAGGTCATGGTCGGCCGCTCGGTCCCCCCGCACGAGGTGACGGACCGACGCATGCCGGTCCTCACTGTTGACCCGCGCCGAAGACAGCCGAGGTGTGCACGAACGGTAGCGACGGACGTGGGGCAAAGTCCCGACGGTAGATGTCACGGCAACCGTTTCCGGAGCTGACCTGCACCGCACAATCGGCGCAGGCTTCCCCGTGGGATTTGACCTGGAGCGGCGCTGCCCCAGGCCACCCTGTGATCCGCGGTGGTTGCGTGCTCGCGATGACGAGTGCCATCCCTACGGACTTGACTGCACGCGTGATCGCCGCTCGCATTTCATGTCGACGACCACCGAGCGGCAACTGTCTTGTCGACCTGCGCCGCGCCCCGCAGCGGTTTACACCGAGGGGCGCGGCCAGACGATGGGCCTCACTTACGCCACAGGCCAGACGCCCTCCAGCGTTTCCGCCTCGGTGGCGTGAGTGGCGAAGGTGACGATGCGAATGCCATCGGCGCGCTTCGCCAGAGCGAAGTGCACGGCAACTCGCTCGATCTCAGAGCCGTCGGCTCGCTGTCGAGACCACAGCGCGTCGATGGTCGCGCCGAAGCGGTTATGAACAACCGTCCGACGGTCGAGCACGATGCTGTCCGCATAGCCCGCAGTGTGCAACCGCGACGTCATCGCCGTGAAGACCTTCGCGACGTCCTCATCCGTCGGCGCAAGGCTAACCGGACCGAGGTCGTTGCCGACCCACAGCGGGGAACCCCAATACGAGGAGATGAATGCAGGGTCGCTTGCCCCGCCGACTGCCTTGATGAAGGCCGGCATGTACTCGTCATCGAACCAGGCGGTGAACTCAGCACGGGCCTCGATGAGGACAGGGTCCTCGTGGTGCTGCAACATTGCGGTTCCTTTCAACTTCGGGTGATCAGGACTCCCGTCGCCAGATGACCGCCGTCGACGAGGACGCAAGCATAACAGTTTTACCTCTGTCAACTTCGGTCAGATCATCACCGAGCTCTCCGCACGGCAGCGGGCCCAACCCCGCCGGGGTTGGGCCCGCCGCTCGGCGCCAACTGTCAGTTGGCGGCTCGCTCGATGAGAGCGGCCACCTTGCCGGGTGCTTCGAGCATCGCGACGTGGTCCACGTGCGCCCTCACGACCACCCCATCTGCGCGCTTGGCGAGGATCTCCTGCTCGGCCGGCGGAATGATCTTGTCGGCGGTCCCGATGAAGAAGTAGCTCTTGATGGTCTTCCACGCGGGTGTGCCGACGAACGGGTCGTTGAGTGCGCTCTGCGTGACGGGCAGCTGGCTGGCGGCAAGTTCGTCGCGCTCGGCCTTCGGCAGCATCGGAACGAACGTTGCTGCGAAGTACTTCTGCTGGATGTAAGTGTCCTCGTCGCCGTTGACCGCGCCCGGGTAGGGCGCGAAGTCGAAGACCTTGGTCGGGTCCTTCACCGCGAGGGCCGAGCCCGGCTGCGCAGTGCTTAGCCCGTTGCCAGTCTCGCCAGCGGCCGGCGCGAACGCATCGACGTAGACCAGGCCGCGAACCTGCGGCAACCGGTCGGCAGCACCGGTGATGACGGACCCGCCGTAGGAGTGCCCAACGAGCACGACCGGGCCGGACACGTTCGCCTTGACGTACGAGACGACATCCTCAGTGTCTGTCGCCAGTCCTCGCAGCGGCACGGGTGCGTTCACGACAGTGAACCCGTCGGCCTGCAGCCGCTTCGTGACCGGGGCGAAGCTCGAGTCGTCCGCGAACGCGCCATGGACCAGGACGATGGTCGGCGTCACCGACTGGGTGGAGGAGACGAGCCCCACCGATCCATCCCGGACGGAGTGCCTGGGGGACGCATTGGCGGCCAGCGGAACGCCAACCGCGAGGGCGGTGACGACGGCGATGCCCGCGCCGAAGGCGACGGAGCGGCGGGAGATGGACGATGACATGGTGGAGCACCTTTCAAGACACGGCTTGCGCCGTGGGCTTCGCGTTGCAGACGCCCGGCTGGGTCTGTGGATTCAGCCTCGCGAACGAGCGGATGCGGAACCAGGCGAATCTGCGCATGCCGTGGCTGATCCGCCGCATCCTCCGCCGTGACATCACCTCCTCCCGTTGTCCGACGTGCTTTCGGCGGCGAAGTCCCCCTCGAGCTGGCTGGAGGAGCCCTGGCGTGAGGCTGATCTGCGACGTAAGCTAACGGCCATGACCTCTGCCGTCGGTTCCAGTGTTGATCGGTTGGAGATTCATTCGAGCCTGCTGTGCGAGGACGGAACGACGGTCAACCTCGTGTCGGAGGGAGAGGTGCTCCCGCTCGACCAGGGTGCGATTGCTGTCGACCAGACCGTCGTGAACAGGTTCCGCTGCGCACATACGCACGAGTTTGTTGAGATCTCATTGGTTCGACGTGGGTCAGCCATCCACCATGTCGAGTCGGGTTCGATCCCCATCGGAGCGGGCGACCTCATCATCGTCGGGCAGGGAACGTGGCACTCGTACGAGACCGAAGGTCACCTCGAGCTGACGAACCTGTACTTGTCGCAGAACGTCATCACGACGGAGCTGGCGTGGATGACGGACTTCCCGCACCTCGGTCCCATCCTTCGCAACACGGCGGCCAACCCGACAGCGCCAGCGATGACTATCCGCCTGAGCCCGGAGAACCTGACAGCGGTCACTCAGGCGTTCAACGCTCTCGAGCGCCTCGACGGGCGGAACCACTTCCAGAAAATCGCCCGCGTCTTCGAACTGCTCGGGGCACTCTCCCCGGTGTTCCTCAACGAACGTGCCCTGAGCCGAACCGTCGATCCCACGACGTTCAGCCACGCGGCAACAGGGTCTGATCGAGCCGGGAAATACCGGGCGAGCGTCTCGCATGCGGTTTCCCTGCTCCACGATCAGATCGACGAGATCTGGACGCTGAGCCGCCTCGGTGCGGAGGTCATGCTCTCGCCCAGCCAGCTCAACCGAGTGTTCACCTCGGACACCGGGATGGCGCCCATGGCGTATCTCCAACGTATCCGCGCCGAACGGATGGCCTACTTGCTTCGCACGACCGACGTCACGATCGCAGCCGCGGGGCGCGCAGTCGGCTGGGACGACCCGAGCCACGCCACCAGACGGTTCCGGTCGTACTGGTCCTCTACACCGCAGGCGTATCGCAGCCGCGTCCGATGAGCTGGCACGGCAGAACTCGCTCCTTGCTTTCCAACAGTAGAAATGAGCACCGATGACCACGTCTCTTCTCGGAGCGGCACGCTACGGCGTCGCGCAGGCGCCACCAGATCTTCAGCTCGTGCAGGAACTGCTCAACACCGTGACCGCGGGGAAGACAGATCTCCCCGACCTTCTCCAGCAGCCCCAACTCGCCAGTGAATGGCTGCGGGAGTTGAAGGCGCCCGGTTTCGAGCAGCCGTCCGACACCCTGCTCGATGCTCCCACCGAGAAGGAGCTCCGTCGACTCGCTGAGCTCCGAGACAGTATCGCCGCGACACTCCGCGGCGTCGATCCGACCCGCATCCGCGCCGACCTCCGGCTGGAACTCCAGCCCAGCGGTGTGGTGGACGTGGCCCACGCTGGTCGCCCCGCTTCCCGCCTGACCGCGGCGGTCCTCGTTCAAGCGTTCCTCGCGCAGCGATCCGGGGACTGGCAGCGGCTGAAGATCTGCGCAAACCCGAACTGCAACCTCAGCTTCTATGACAGGTCGAAGAATCGCAGCGGTGTCTGGCACGACGTGCGCACCTGCGGTAACGCGATGAATCTCCGTGCCTCCCGCGCACGACGCCGAAACGAACGAGACGCTTCCAACCCCACCGCAGAAACCGCGAGGTGAACTTCATGTACCCCATCGATGACTCCGAACCGAAGTTCGCCCGATACGCGCACCCCGAGCGACTCGTCAGCACCAGCTGGCTCGCAGCCCGCCTCGACGACCCGCAGGT
The DNA here is from genome assembly GCF_057812125.1 of Curtobacterium sp. ABR8. Taxonomy (NCBI): domain Bacteria; kingdom Bacillati; phylum Actinomycetota; class Actinomycetes; order Micrococcales; family Microbacteriaceae; genus Curtobacterium; species Curtobacterium sp. ABR8. The sequence goes on along the minus strand of NZ_CM173818.1, from coordinate 213,121 downwards.
GGTTGTTGTCGAGTCCGACGAAGACGTCCTCCTCTACGAGGTCGGGCACATCCCCGGATCCGTGAAGATCGACTGGCATCTGGACCTCAACCAGCAGGAGCAACGGGACTACCTCGACGGCGAGCAGTTCGCCGCGCTGATGGACGCCCGGGGGATCAGCCGTGACACCACCGTCGTGATCTACGGCGACAAGAGCAATTGGTGGGCTGCCTACGCCCTCTGGGTGTTCAACTTGTTCGGGCACCCGGACGTGCGGCTCCTCGACGGCGGCCGGACGAAGTGGATCGACGAGGGTCGCGCGCTGGTCACCACCGTCGACGCGCCACGGCCCTCGCGCGGGTACCCGGTGGTCGACCGCGACGACACGACCACGAGGGCATTCCGTGACGATGTCCTCGAGCACACGGGGAAGCCGCTCGTCGACATCCGCTCCCCCCAGGAGTACCGAGGCGAGGTGACGAGTGCACCCGGCTACCCGGAGGAAGGCGTGCTCCGCGGTGGCCACATCCCCGGTGCCCGCAACGTGCCCTGGGCGCGAGCCGCGGCCCCAGACGGCACCTTCAAGACCGTCGAGGAGCTTCGTGACGTCTACGTCGAGGAGGTTGGCCTCCACAGCGAAGACGACATCATCACCTACTGCCGGATCGGCGAACGCTCCAGCCACACCTGGTTTGCCCTCACCCACCTCCTCGGCTTCGAGCAGGTCCGCAACTACGACGGATCCTGGACCGAATGGGGCAACTCGGTCCGCGTGCCAATCGAGCGGGGCGAGCCCCGGCCGTAAAGCAGGCTCATCGCAAACGGCTTCGGCACCATCGACAGCCGTTGATGACCAAACGCCGATCGAGGAGGTCTTCGTCAGGTGACCGCCGTCGCCGCGCCCACGACTCGGCGGAACCGGCGGGCGCACCGTCGGCCCGTCGCACCGCCCGGTGACATCACGGGCCCCCTTCTCGTCCCACTCTCATCCTCACCAGCAACGGAGCGGCACTATGAGCCGAAACCATCTCGTCCTCGCACTAGGCCTCTTCTACCCGGGTGGCGAACACGTCACAAGTTGGCGTCTTCCCGACGCGCAACCCGAACGATTCCTCGACGTCGGCTACTACCGAGATCTCGCACGGACGGCCGAGCGGGGTAACTTCGCCGCCCTCTTCCTCGCCGACGAGCTCTACGTCTGGGACCGGTTCGCGTCCGGGATGGAATCGACAGTCAACGAACGCCTGGAACCATTCACACTGCTTGGAGCGCTCTCCCAGGCCACTGAACGGATCGGGCTCGTCGCGACCGTGTCGACCACGTATAACGAGCCGTACCACGTCGCCCGTCGGCTGGCGACGCTCGACTTCCTCTCGAACGGTCGGGCCGGGTGGAACCTCGTCACCAGCGCAACCGATGAGGAAGCATGGAACTTCGGCAAGACCGCCAACCTTGACCACTCAGTTCGGTACCGGCGAGGCGGCGAGTTCGTCGACGTCATCGACGAACTGCTTGACAGCTGGGGCGAAGGCGCAGTGCTCGCCGACAAGGCGACTGGCCGGTACTCGGCCGGAGACCTCATCCGCCCGATCGACCACGCCGGCGAGTTCTTCACAGTTCGTGGGCCGCTCAACATCTCCCGCCCACCACAGCGCCGACCAGCCCTGTTCCAGGCCGGCTCATCAGAGGCGGGCAAGACCCTCTCAGCTGCCAAGGCCGACGCGGCATTCACCCTCGATGTCGGCTCACTGGGGAACGCGCAGGCGCTCTACGAAGACTACAAGCGACGAGTACTGGCAGCCGGCCGGAACCGCGACGCCCTCGCTGTCATGCCGCTGCTCGGTCCGGTCATCGGATCGACGGAGGCGGAAGCTCGAGACAGGGCAGATCTGATCCTGGAGCTCACTCCCGATCAGGTCACGCTCGACCTGCTCTCCCATCGTCTTGGCACCGACCTCTCCAACCACGACCCGGACGAGATCTTCTCCTTCGACTTCGGTGACGTCGACACGATGCAGCAGTCCCAGTCCGCATATGCGTGGATCGAATCGCTTGTAGACGGGCGGAAGCTAACCCTGCGCCAGGTGTACCAAGCGGTCGCCGAACAGGGCCTCATCGTCGGAACGCCCGAACGAGTCGCAGACCACATGGAGGAGCGCTTCACCGGTGGCGCCGCCGACGGATTCATCGTGATGGCGCCATCGCTACCGAGTGGACTGACCGAGATGGTCGACCATGTCGTCCCGCTGCTGGTTAAGCGTGGCATCTACCCGTCGGAATACCAGGGCAAGACGCTCCGATCCAACCTCGCTGGGCTCTGACCAGGTTATGCACGACCACAGAAGTCGCTCGTCGTAGCGCCAAGTTCTATCCGCGCCCGAGGTTCGGATAGAGCCGGTACTGCTGGGTCGGGTGCGGTGGCCCGCCGCTCACGGCGCCACGGCGCACTGCCGGGACATGTTCACACGTCACCGCCCGGCGACAGCGCAGCCGACTCGCGACGCACACGGCCGGAGCGTCTACACCAGGGCGCGGCGGCTGCTGCGCCTGCCGCACTGACCGTCAGCACCCGCCCTCAGACCGCGGCGGAGACAGCACGGCGCGCGCCGCGGCGGCGAACTCGTCGGCCAGCGGAGAACCAGCCGTCGCCCGAGACAGCGTTAACGCGCCCACCATCGTGATCAGCGCCTTGACGCTCTCCGCACGAGCATCTTCGGTCTCGGGCTCCCCCTGACAGGCCCGGATTGCCCGCAACGTCTTCTCCACGCCGACAACGTACGCGTCGCGCAGGCCGCTAGCTTCCCCCGCGCGGATCACGTCGGATGCCAAGGCAGTCGACGCGCAACCCCCAGCCACGTCGCGCCGCTGCTCATCCGAGAAATACTCGCCCACGAATTCCAACCAGGCGTCAGCGCCACCTCCGGCCCCGCTCATATCCTCGATGAGATCCGAGAACGCAAGTTCCGCGGCGAGCGTCATCAGCTCGTCCTTTGAGCTGAAGTGCTTGTAGAAGCCGCCGTGCGTCAGACCGACCTCCGCCATGATCGCCTGCACGCTGACTCCCGACTCGCCCCGCTCCCGAAGCATCCGTGCCGCGACGGACACGATCGCTTCCCGATGCCGGGCCGTCTCCACCTTCGATGACTTCGCCACGCTTCCCCTTCTCTCTCAATCGTTTCAGATTACGCCTGTCATCTGACTTGCGCGGACCCAGCCTCGGGTTTAGATTACATCCATCATCTAACGAGAGGGCCGCCATGACGACCTACATGATCACCCACCTGCGGATCCCGAACGACGTTCCCAACGAAGCAGGGCTGTCCTACCTCGAGCAGGTGGAGGCGACCCTGACCCCATTCGGTGGCGCGTACCTCGCCCAAGGAGCTCCCGCGGTCGTCAAGGAGGGTGGCTGGCAGGGCTCCGTCGTGCTGATCGAGTTCCCGGACCGCGGGGCAGTGGACGGCTGGTACGAGTCCGCGGACTACCAGCGGATCCTCCCCTTGCGCCTGGAGAGTTCCATCTCCGACACCGTGATCATCGACAAGCTCCCGGAGGACTTCTCCGTGAAGGGCTTCGTTGCTGGCGTTCGCGCCAAGATTGCCGCCGCGTAACCAACGCCGCCTGCAGGTCAACCGCGACGTCGGCGCTGTGGCGTGATCCCCTCAACGAAAGGCAGACAGATGGCAACCGCGACCCGAAGCCCACTGCAGTTCGCCGTGAGGACCGCGACCCGACCGGGACTCACCCGTGACCTGCCGCACGGACCCGACGACCTGCAGTGGGTGGGAAACACCGCCACGTTGATCTACGGAGAATCCGACGCGGTCCTCGTCGACACGTACACGTCGATCGCGCAGAACGCGGAACTCGTCGACTGGGTGCGTTCCTTCGGCCGCAACCTCACCCACGTCTTCATCACCCACGGTCATGGCGATCACTTCTTTGGCATCGCCCAGCTGCTCCAAGCTTTTCCGGATGCAACTGCTGTCGCCTCCGCCGGCACCGTCGCTGTCGCTGCGGAACAAGGCGAACCCGCGTGGCGAAATGACTTCTGGGGCACGCTCTTCCCTGGACAGATTCCGCCGTTCCAACTGCCGCAGGCGCTCGACGGCAGCACTCTCGAGCTCGAAGGGCACCGTCTGGAGATCATCCAGGCGGGCAGGACCGACACCCGGGACACCACCTACCTGTGGAGTCCTGACCTGCGGCTGGTCGTCGCGGGAGATGTCGTCTACAACGACACGCACCAGTTCACGGCGCAGACGACCGCCGAGTCGCGCGAGCGCTGGGCGACAGCCGCCGAGGCGATCGCCTTACTCGACCCGGCAGCTGTCGTCGCCGGGCACAAGAAGCCGGACGGACACAACCACCCGGGAACGCTGCACGAGACCGCTCAGTACTTGCGCGATTTCAACGCCGTCGCCACGACTGCTCGATCCGCAGTGGAGATATACGACGCCATGCTGCAGCGATATCCGAGCCGTGCGAATCCCGGCGCGCTGTGGAGCGGCGCACAAGCAGCAGCCTCACGGCCATGAACAGGACAAGCGGCGCTGCCGCTCCCGTCGTCAGAACGACGACGCCCCGAATCTCGGACGACCACACCGTCCCAGGAGCCATCACCCGGAGTCGCGCAGCGCTCCCCGATGGGTGGCTGATGTAAGCCCCGTGGCCAACCGGACACGGCATCGTGAAACACGCTCGCGGGCTCCGTTCGCGAGACTGAACAGGAAGCACACCATGCCCTACATCACCACCAAGGACGACGTCGAGATCTACTACACCGAGCAGGGTTCCGGACAGCCGGTCTTGCTCAGCCACGGCTGGCCACTCAACTCTGACGCCTGGGCGCTGGAACTGAAGGTCTTCGCGGACGCCGGGTACCGGGCCATCGCGCACGACCGGCGCGGGCACGGCAAGTCCAGCAAGACCTACACCGGCAACGACATGGACCACTACGCCGCCGACCTTCGCGACCTCGTCGAGGCGCTCGACCTCAAGGACCTCATCCTCGTCGGTCACTCCACCGGCGGCGGAGAGGTCATCCGGTACGCCGCGAAGTACGGAGAGGGCCGAGTCGCGAAGGTGATCGGTGTCGGAGCCACGCCGCCGCTCATGCTCCAGACTGAGGGCAACCCGGAGGGGGCACCCAAGGCCATCTTCGATGGCATTCGGAACGGTGTCATCACTGACCGTTCGCAGTACTACCAGGATCTGTCGAAGGCGTTCTTCGGCGCGAACCGCGAGGGCTCGACCGTGTCTCAGGGCGTCCTCGACGACTTCTGGCGGCAGGGCCTCGAGGTCGGTGTGGCCGCAGCCTACGACTGCGTTGCGGCGTTCTCCGAGACCGATCAGACCGACGACCTCAAGGCAATCACCGTGCCGGTCTTCCTCGCCCACGGCGATGACGACCAGATCGTCCCGGTGGAGGCCGCAAGCCAGAAGGCCATCGACCTTCTCCAGAACGGTGTGCTGAAGGTTTACCCCGGCGCACCGCACGGCATCTTCGGCGACTTCCAGCGCGAAGTCGACCAGGACATCCTCGACTTCATCGCCCGCTGACCACGACGCGATAGCGCGTCGTCTTGACCCGCGGGGACGGTGAACCTTCCCTTTGACCATCCCCGCGTCGGACCGCCTCGGCGGCCCGAGGGCCCCGCTCTCGTCCCCCATCGAGAGCGGGGCTTTCCCCACTATGAAGAGACAACAACGGCAGGTGCGACGCATGAGACCTCTGAAGCGCACGCCCCGATTGCTGGCGCGACGGTCGGTGAAGGCGGCAGCCCTAGTGGTCTTCGGTGCGCTCCTCGCCCTCGTGACATACAACGTCAGCGTCGAGCCGGGAGCCCTTCTGGTGAGAGCAGTGTTCGAGACAGGTCGGGAAGTCACGCCTCCCGCCGACTACGGGTCCATTGCCGCCACTGTTCAACAGCATCCAACGGTTCCGTTGCGCACCCGAGGGGCTCCGGAAGCGCACTTGCTAATCACGACACCTCGGTCGGCAGGCGGTACCCCACACCCCATCGTGCTCTGGATCCATGGAGGCGGGTTCATCTCGAGTTCTGCGGAAACGGTTCAGGACTACGCCGTGCTGCTCGCTCAGCAGGGTTTCGTCGTCGCCAACCTCGACTACTCGATCGCTCCTGGGGCGCGCCACCCTGCGCCCGTCAGACAAGGCAGCAGCGCGCTCGCGTACCTGCGGCGCCACGGCACCCAATACGGCGGCGACGCTTCCAAGATCGTTCTCGGCGGCGACTCCGCCGGCGCCCAGATCGCCAGTGAACTGGCCGCCGCGGAGACCTCACCCAGACTCGCCCGCGCAATCGGCATTCCGACACCGCCGAGCAGCACCGCGCTTCGCGGAGTGGTGCTGTTCTGCGGCCTCTACGACATGGAAACCGTTGGGCGCACCGGTTTCCCCGCCCTCAGAACCTACCTCTGGGCGTACACGGGACATCGGAACTGGCTCGACGCACCCGGCATCACCGACATGTCAACGACTTCGACGGCCACTGCCGACTACCCGCCGACTTTCGTCAGCGTCGGCAATACGGACCCGTTCCGCTCTCAGGAATCCGAACTCGCCGCCACCTTACGCGCCGAGGATGTCCCGGTCACCGAGCTCACCTGGAACGGGAGCAAGGCACACCTCGGACACGAGTACCAATTCGACTTCGCCACACCGCAGGCCGACGTCGCATTCGACCGGACCGTTTCGTTCCTCCGAGCGGCCGCGAGACGGTGAAGCAACACGTGACAGGAGATTCAATGGAGCGACAGAGGACTCACCTCGCGGCGCGACTCGCCGCCTGGGCTGGGTGGACCGCCCTGCTTGCGGCCAGCTGGTTTGTTACCTACGTCGTCCTCGTGGTCCGAGGACGATGATGACTGCACGGGCGCACTACGTAGCGTTGGGAAGCTCCTTCGCAGCCGGGCCAGGCCTCCGTCCCAGAGCTCAGAACAGCCCGCGTCCGAGCGGCAGATCCGGAGCGAACTACGCGCACCGTCTCGCCGCCAGAGTCAACCTCGATCTAGCCGACGTGTCCTACTCGGGGGCGACGGTGAGAGGCATGCTGCATGGTGTCGATCGCGCCAGCAGCGGGCAATTGGCCGCCATCCGAGCGGACACCGCCCTCATCACAATCACCGCTGGCGGAAACGACGTGGGTTACCTCCCGGGACTCACCCTGACGAGCCTTCCGAAGGCAGTTCAGGCGCTCCCGCGGATACGTCGACGAATTGGCACGGTCCGAGACGCCCTCGAAGTCGACCGTCGCATCGCGGCACTCGAGCGCGACTACACGACCCTGGTGCAGTACGTGAAACAGCAGGCCCCATCCGCACGTATCGTCCTCGTCGACTACCTAACGATCCTTCCCCCGGTAGGGGTCGTCACCGAGCAACAGCTGCTCCCCCTCCCGCTTGAGATGGCGTCCTGGGGTCGACACGTGGCCCAGCGATTGACGGCGGCAACCCGCCTGGTCGCAGCAACTGAAGCCGTTGGATTCGCCGAAGTAGCCAGCGCCTCCCACAGCCACCACGCCTGGGCTGCCGAACCGTGGACGAAGCCATTCCACTTCGGGCTTCGCGGCGGTGCGCCGTACCATCCGACCCTCGCCGGCATGGACGCCGTCACTGACATCCTGTTCAACACCGTTACCCACGACGAGCGATGAGCACCGTCTTCGCCTCGTCGAGGGTCCGCGTCTGCGACCAGCTGAACGGCCACACGCTCCCGGCTTCGAAGCCCCACCCAGCCACGGATCACGTCTCTGACCTCGACACGCTGACGAAACGAGAAGCCGAATGACCGACGACGAAGACCTTCGCCTCCACCTCTACCGACAGCTCGCACGAGAGGGACGCGTCGCATCGCGAGCCGAGGTCGCGCGACGGCTCGGCCTCAGTGACGACGGCATTGCCGAGGCCTATGAGCAGCTGTCAACCGCTCGCCACATTGTGTTGGACGACGCCGGTGAAATCGTGCTCGCCCACCCGTTCGCCACACGAGACTTCCGATTCTCAGTGAAGAGCGCCGATGTGCTGTGGTGGGGTGGATGCGCCTGGGATTCCTTCGCTATCGCGCACCTCGTCCCGGGCGCATCACCCACGCTCGTCGCGACGACCTGCCCAGCGTGCGGCACACCACACGCGTGGAACGTAACGGCAGCAGCACCCCCGGCCGGTACCCAAGTCGCGCACTTCCTGGTGCCGATGCACAGCGTCTGGGACGACGTCGTGCACGCCTGCGGAAATCAGATGATCTTCTGCGATGAGAAGTGCGTGGATACCTGGGCCGAGAAGGGCGGGCATCAGAAGGGTGCCGTGTTCAGCGTGCAGGCGCTCTGGAATCTCGCGTCCGACTGGTACAGCGGCAGACTCGAGCGCGGATACCGCCGGCGGGACCCCGCTGAGGCAGCATCGTACTTCCGGTCCGTCGGACTCGTCGGACCATTCTGGGGCAACTGAGGGTCGCTTGCAGCCACCGTCATTCGACGGCACCGCCGTGTCGAGAATTGCTGAGTGGTGAAGGCCCCTGCCTGGATTGCTGATACGTGCTTAGTTATGAACGGTCAGGCAGAGGACAGGTTGCGTCGTCTGGTCGCCCGTCTTCGGGAACACGAGATTTCGCGCGTCGGCTGGCCGACAACTGTGTTGCCGCCTCGAGGCGGCCGGTCGCTGAGGACCGTTGGCATCCACTGCACCTCATGAAGGCGCTCTCGTTTTGACCGTCGGAACGACCTTGTAGCACGACAGCGCCGGCGCCATCCGTCGCTAGAAGCGCGCTACATCAGGCGGCCGACTCAGCCGCTAGGCGTGACAACACCTCAGCAGAAGACCTTCCGGCGGCCCGGAACGGTCGTGGCACCAGGCGGACGGCTAGCGCGGCCACGAAGGCAGCAACCCGGAAGTCCGGACGACGCGGTGGGCTGGCAGCAGGCGCTGGACAAGCCGAGGCGTCGCGTGGGTCTCGCTCCGCCGCGCATCCGATCACCCAGGGCGAGTCCGAGTGCCCGTCAATGCCCGGCGCGCCCCACACCGGTGAACGGCCACCGTCAGAAGAGGGTGACATTCCCCAGCCGTCCGGCTAAAGTAATCGCATGTTGGTGTGCGGGTCGTGGAGACGGGGGTCTGCGTGAGTCGCCTGCTCGCGCGCCGGACCGGGCAGCTGCGGAATGGTATCGAGTTCTCCGAGCCGAATTTGGCGGCGAATGGGCTCTGGCTTCACCGCCTGAGCCCACCGCTCGCCGCTCGGGCCTGGTTTCGGCAGTCCGGAGGCTGGGCCCGGATGGCAGCGTCCGGCACACCGGAGGGAACGGGAGTGTGGAGCGTTGACCTTCGCAGCGGCGAGTACCTGCTCAGTCTCGATCGTCGTGCCTGCCCGGATCCGGAGGTGCGCAGGTTCCTCATTGCCGCAATGCAGGCGCACCGACGTTTCCTCACCGCGGGAAAGTCGCTGCGTTCGCTCGCGGCCGCCGAGACTGGACCAACGGATCGAAGCGCGTGGTCGCAGGCTCAAGTCATCGCAAGCATGAGCGGCGCACGCTGGGTCCCCAAAGCGCTTGCCATGGATACTCCCACTCGCACACACTGGCAGCTGCGCTACCGCACCGCTCGTGTCAACCGGCTCTTGCGTCGCCATGAGTGACGCGTTGGCGTCAGTCGCTACGGCCGGGCCACAGGTCCGCGTCGAGCGCCTGCTCGAGCCGAGCGATCGTTGCAAGATCGGGCCATACCTGACCGTTCAACACGTTCAGCAACGTTTGATGATGCAGTCCGGCTGCCATCGCTACCGAGCGGACGCTGCGGTCGCCGATTGCGTGGCGCGCGCGAACAACGAACCCGCGCGCTGCTTCGGCGACGGGATCCTGGGCCGGGATGTCGGGCCATGGCTGCCCAGCCATCTCGTTCGGTCGCGACCGCGGCGTTCGTCCCATCCCGTTAGGGTACGGGCCGCATCCCTCCCTCCGCGGCAAAGGGGTGGCGTGCCACTCACACGAGACAGTGTTTCGGGAGCGCACTTCGACCGAGACTCTGGTGGACGCCGACGCGACACCTCGACTTGGGCCACAGAATGACTGCCTCATCGGGGCGGCAGCCGTACCGCCCCCACATGCCGGCACAAGACTGGGCGAACATCGCCGCGTACGTTCACGACGTCGTCGCGCGAAGCGAATCCTTGGTCAGCTACTCGAAAGAGCAGCTCTACCCTGCGGTGACGCGGCTGGTCGAGTACGCGTTCACGGCGGGAATGCCACTCCAAGACGAGTACGTCTTCGACCCGTTCACCGTCGATGAGTTCGCGCACCATCGGCTCGGCGGGTACAACCGAGCGTCCCGAAACACGATGCGGGCGCGCGTTCGACGCGTGTCGGAAGTGCTGCTCGGGGAGGACGCTCAAGGCACCTACCGCGCCCTCGGGAAAGCAAATGCTGTCCGCCCATATCCGAACGAAGACCTGACGGGGTTCCACGCGTGGGCGGCGCATCAGCCGACGGTGGAGAGCAGAACGTCGGCATTGGTACTGCTGGCGCTGGGCACAGGCGCCGGCTTAACCGGAGCTGAGATCGTCGCAGCGCGCGTGGAGCACTTCCGCCCGAACGACGGCGGCTTTGTCATCGACGTCCTCGGACGCAACCAACGTTCAGTCCCGCTGCTCGCCGGATGGGAGTCAGCCGTGCGGGCACGCTTTGAGTATCTCGAAGGTACCGGATGGGCGTTCCGCCGTGAGCAGCGTGGCAACAACGTCAATCTCATCACGGACTTTGTCTCCCGCGCTGGCGGAGCGGATCTGCAGTCACGGCGCATGCGGGCGACGTGGATCGTGCATCACCTCCGGCACAACACTCCTCTGTCGACGCTGCTGCGCATCGCGGGCCTGAGATCTGCTGAGACGCTCGATCGGTACATGCCATTCCTTGACGACTCCTGACGCCTCGACAAGCCCGACATTCACTCGCCGATGCCGTCACGACTCGAATGCGACCAACGAGCGGAACGAGCCGAGGAGCGCGCGTTCAACCATCTCGAAGTCAGGCTTACTTAGCTCGGCCGCTCGGGTTCTCCGTCGACCGGGACATGCGCTCGAACTCCACCAGTGGTCATCCACCGCACAAGCGTTGCGCTGCTCCCACCGACTTCAGCGATGAGGTGAGGAGCGGAGGCGTCGAAGGTCACGGATTCGCCCGCTTGGAGCCCAACGGCTCGGAAGGGTGTTCCGAGCAGCATCGTCACGGAACCGCGCACGACGTAGATCCACTCGACGCCGTCGTGACGGCGAGCTGCGCGCTCCGGTCCGGTCAGCCGCTGCTCCACCGGTGTTGGAGCGATGGCATCTTGGTCGACGAATCGCCACGTCGACTGAGCCTCGCCGTAGGTGCTGGCCGCCACCTCAGTCGCAGCTTTCGACGGGCCGAGCAGCTCAGCCTCCGGACGCTCAGCCGCAGCCGCCAGCGTCAGAAACTGCAGCAACGTCATCTCCTGCTCACCAGAGAAGATCCGCCGCAGGGTACCGACCGGCAATCCGGTGAACCGCGACACCCGCGCGAGCGGCACGTGTCCGATGAACCGCTTTCGAAGCGACTCCAAAGCAGCTTCAACGCGAAGACGATGACCATCACTACTTGAGACACCCATACCCACTCCGCCCCCCGCACGGCTACTACAATCGCCACAAAGACACGAGGTGTCAAAGGGCGGCTTCGGACCCCGACGCTGCGACCATAGCGCGACTAGATACCCCCACTGTATGCGCCTGGCGTCCGATTCGACATAAATCGAACGCAGAGCACACGAAATAGGAGAGCAAACGTGGACTCAGACCGGCCGCCATGCGCAGCTGAGGGTCACGAGCCCGCTCAAAACGAAAGAGGACAGCGGCGCACGAGCCGCGGAGGTCAAGCCGCGCACAGTACGATGAAGACACACCAAACGCCGGCACGCGCTTCACTGCCCAGAAGCGCACGTCGGTCCGGTCAACCTCTCCAGCTTCTGCCCTCGCTGGAGATTGCACTGCACAGCCGATTCCGTGGCGTGCAGTCGTCTTCACGCGTCGTCCGCGCGAACCTTGCTCCCCTCTCCAAGCCATCGCCTCTGTTGAAGGCATTCGGGCCCGATGCTGTCACCATTCCGGTGCAGCACCAAGCGGGCCCGCCCTCACTCGACGGCCTTGGACGGACTGCATGATGACCCACCCCACCGACGACAGCGAACTCATCGAACTGCGCTACTCGCTCCGCCGGCACAACGATGAAGCGCGCCGCATCCGCCAACGCATGCTCGAGTTGAACGAACGAGGCGTGTCGTTGCGATCCTTGGCCCAATGGCTCGACATGCCGCCCGGAACAGTCCACTACTGGATCCGGCAAGCTCGCGACGACCAGCCCTCCGATCCCACCTGATCTGCGGGCATCAGCCCTCGCCGAGCCTTCGCCCGCGCCTCGCGCGCGCAAACCGTGGACGACCCAAGTGCCCACACGGGGCTGCGGTTACATCGCGCCGGTCCGCGCGCTCGAGCGCGCCGACCGCGGCAGCACCGGCGGCTAGGAGTTCGATACGCAACTCGCTGACGCAGCCGTGCTGTACAAATTTTCGACTGCGTGTCGGTCGAACTCATCCGTAAAAAAGGTCTATACCGTGGTTACGTGTTGAGGAATTCAAACAGCGCGTCGACGCGGCTCAGCGCTACTGGCGGACCCGCGCCGGTCGAGCAGGCCAGGGGCCATCAGGAGGCGGATGAGGTCACGCCTTCCGAAATCCAGGCGCGCGTAGCAGAATCTGGCGTTAGTAATAGCCATGACGCGACGCGGATCGTTGAGTTGCTGATGAACTACCGACCGAGCAGGACCCCGAACCGGGCCTGGCGCGAGCACCGGACGTTCGTCCTGCGGGCCGTCCTCGACTACGAACCGACGGGCTGGAGCGAGTACCGCTATACCCTCTACAGCGTCGCTGGTTACGTGCACTGGGCAACATCGACACTCGGCGCCCCACTCGACCGCAAAGACCTCTTCTACCCCGACCTCATCATCCGGTATTCGAACGAACGCTGGGGGACGGCGTTATCGATCAGCTCCGGCGGGACCCGCCTGCTCAACATCGCGTCAGCGCTCGGCGGACACCCCGTCGATCGGATGCGGAGCAGACCGCGGCAAGCGTCCGCTCCGTACACGGCCGCCGAACTCCGGGGCTACGACGCATGGGCGCGCCATGCCTCGACCGCGTATCGCCGCCGACACTACGCAACCATCGTCGCCCTGGCCGCCGGTGCTGGGCTTCACGGCCGCGAGATTCTCGACCTTCGAACATCCGACGTCGACCAGACGAGCGACGGCTACGTCATCCACATCCGAGGCCTCAACGCTCGGACTGTTCCTCTCCGTCGCGACTGGGAAGGACTCCTGGAGACCGCTTCACCGTTCCCCGACGGCTGGTTCTGCAACCCACGGACCAGAAACGGTGAGCGTCCATATTCGCTCGCTAGCAGTTTCAGCAACCGAGATGCGGCGCCGGGGCTCCAGCGGCTTCGCGGCGGTTGGATCGTGGACTTGATGAACCGGCTTCCTGCTGCAGAAGTGGTCGCTGCTGCGGGGCTTCAAACCATCGGCTCACTCACGCGGTACGAACCGTTCACAGACAGGCGCGACTGGGAAACACTCATCCCGTTGCTCCGCATGGCTCCCGGCGAAGCGGACTGAGACATGCGTGTTCGCCACGATCCGAAGAAACACGGCGGCTTCACCGCTCGCGAGATCGAGGCAGCCAACACCCACCTCTCCCAGATCCCCGCATGGATGGTGGCGACATGGGTGCAGCGGGTGCTCAGCATGGGCGTGTTGGAACCCCTCGAACACTGGCGTGGCGAACGCCGCATCACCCGGAGCGCCGGTGGTGACATGAAACCGTACCTCTCGGATCTCGTCATCCTGGTCGCGCTCTTCATCCTCGCTGCCGAGGGCCGACCACTCCTCATCACCGAGGTAGCAAGGCTTCTGGAGTATCGGCTCGACCGCGCCGGACGACGCATCCTTGGAATCGACCACCTCTTTCCCGAAGAGTGGCCGGACGACCCCGGCGATCCGGCTCACGGCAACGCCGTCATCGAACTCCTCATCAGCGCAGCGGACAATCCTTTGCGCGGCGAACACGACTGGTACTTCCTCAGCTACCGCGCGTTCCACCGCCTCATCGCGCCCTTCGACGGATGGGTCGCGCCGCGCAAGCTTGAACTCCTGAAGGAACCGATCCGTCCACGACAACTCAAGATGCTTGATGAACGCCTTGCCATCGAAGCGTGGCAACGGGAGCATGCCGACTGGGTCGCTGCGACACGCAAACGAGCGGTGTGGTTCATCAACAAGTTCCTGGAGATGACGTTCAGCCAGACGCCCCAATTCAGCCGTCGGGACCACCTAGCTCTCGCGCTCGACCAGACGGCGATCCGCGCCACCAGTCAACGGCGACGGTGGTGGCGCGCAAAAGGTGTAGAGCAGCCGCAGTGGAATCGATACACCGGAGAGGAGATCGCCCGCCCAGTCCTCGAGATGGACGCGGACCCGTACCCGAAGACACGCGGCGACCACCGCCGCGACCCTGACTCAACCGCCTCTGATCGCCCCGAAACGGAACTCTCGTTTATCGTCGACGTCCTCGTCGACGTGGCAGAAGATCCATCCGCACCTCGTTGGCTCCAACAGCCGCAGACCGCCCGCGCGCTACTCGTCGACACCCCAAACAAGCGCGTCGGTGAGCACGCAGTCACCCTCACCGGGATTGTGCAAACTCGCGATCAAAGCATCGAGCGACTAACCGTCGACCGCGGCTACAACTACCTCGATCCGGACAAGTTCCATCGACCGATGGCGGCGGCCGGCATCCCGCTGGTGATGGACTACCGAGACCAACAGAAGGGCATAGCTTCCCTCCGAACGCCGGAAACGCGGAAGGCTAGGCACCGGGACGGGATCAGCAACGGACACGCAGAAGCTATCGCTATCCGCAACGACCAGGAGATCGCCCTCCGGTCCGGTGCGCTGTTCGTAGAAGGCCGGCCTCACTGCCCCGCGATGGCACTTCGCCTCATCGACGCAACCACCATGTACGACAACGGCGAGATCAGCTACGAGCAGTACCAAGAGGTGCTCAAGGAACGACACCTCCTCGAACTCCCCATTCAAGAACGCTTAGCGGACGGCTCCGTCAAGTACAGGTGTCCTGCCTTCGGGCGTTCCGCGACCGCTAGGTGCCCCCGCCGCTACAACAACGGGCTCCACCCGAAGGCAGTCGTCGGCAAGCATCGAGCTCAGGTCTTCAAGCAGGACCTTGACTTCCCCGTTTACAAAATCTGCTCGCAGACATCGATCACCATCGGGGCCGACGTCGACATCCGACAGCGTCAGCTCTACCAGTACGGCACGCCCGTCTGGCAAAGCACCTACCACGTCGATCGGCAGAGCGACGAAAGCTTCAACAACTACCTGAAGAAGCACCACCACATCGACGACCCCAGCCGACGGCTCATCCGCGGCATCGCTGCCCAGCAGCTCTTCATCGGCATCGTCGCCGCCATCGCGAACATGAACCGCATGCTGAAGTGGCTGCACGCTCTTGAACAGTGGCGCGCAAAAACCGGCACGAGACGACTCAAGCCACCGCCGGGGACCGAGAACCCCCGCAAGCCAAAACTCCCACGCAGACGCGACCGCCTCGGACTGTCCCGCTACGGGTCGCATCCACCGCCGTTGAAACGGATGGGCACGCCTCCTCCCTGGAGCGACACCGAAGAGTGATCAACGACCTGACCCGATCCGCGGGGCCGGTCACAACCACGCCCAAAATCGGGCAACCCAGCTCTCGGCCTGCCACCTTGCAGCCCGAGCACGCCGTCCAAGAGCACCGACCTCCCCCCGCCACCAGCTCACGGCTCAAAGCACGCCCGAGTGGTCATGATCAGGCGCGAACCGCCGCCCGAACGACGAAGAACCCCCGGATATTTCCGAGGGTTCTTCGTGTTCAGGCTGCCCTGCAAACCAAAACGGGGTTGGTCTGCAAATGGCCCCGTGGCGGTACCGGTGGGATTTGAACCCACGGTGGAGTTGCCCCCACACATGTTTTCGAGACATGATCCTTCGGCCGCTCGGACACGGTACCGGGAAAGATCTTACACGATCCGGGAGGCCCGTCACGCCACCCGACGTCGGCCCGCCCTCCACAGGCGGTCACCCCCACGGCTCTTCCCACACCCACAGACCGCCCACGTCGTCGACTCGGCCTGCGGGCGTACCGTCCACGGCATGAAGACCCGCACGCTCATCGCACTCCTGACGTCCGTCCTCGGTGGGGCCGGCGTCCTCGGCGCTGCTGCCGTCGGGGCCCGGGCCGGCGTCAAGGGCCAACGGGCGGCTGCGCAACGGGTGGTCGACATGCTGCCGATCCATGCCGACTGGTGGCACGAGCGACAGCAGCACGAGGGGCAGCTGCTCTACGTGGCGATCGGCGACTCGGCGGCGCAGGGCGTCGGTGCGACGGTCCCGTCGCGCGGGTACGTGGGTCTGCTGGCGCGTCGGATCCGGCACCGCTCGCATGAGTCGGTGCGGGTCGTGAACCTCAGCGTCTCGGGTTCGACGACGTGGGGTGCCAAGCGCGACCAGTTGCCGAAGCTCCGGCAGTACACGCCCGACATCTGCACGGTGTCGATCGGGGCGAACGACATCGCCGACTTTGACCCGGACAAGTTCGAGCGGAACATCCGGGCGATCTACGGCGCGGTGCCGTCGCACGCCGTGGTCGCCGAGCTGCCGTGCATGTTCGTGCCGGACCGTGAGCGCAAGGTGGCGGTGGCGAACGAGATCGTGCACCGGGTGGCCGCCGAGTTCGGGCTGACCGTGGCGCCGCTGCACACGATCACGAAGCGGGTCGGGGTCCGCCGCACGTTCTTCAACAGCTACGGCGACCTGTTCCACCCGAACGACCGGGGGTACGAGGTCTGGGCGAGCGCATTCGAGCCCGCGGTCGACGCTCGAGTCGACACGGTTGCCGCGATCCGGCACTACCTGTCCGCGCGCGAGGCGGAGAACCTCGGGCGCGAGGCCGGCGCCGTCGCGAACGCCCGGGCCGAGCAGGACACCGACGGCGCCGATGCACTCGACCACGCCAACCGACCGAGTCCCGTCGAACGGATCCGCAACCGGATGACGGGTTCGATCGCCCTGCCCGACGAGCCGGTGCATCGCTCCGGTGATGTCAGCGGCACGGCTTAGCCTCGACGACATGGCGCGCCCGCAGTCCCTCTACCGATGCACCGAGTGCGGCTGGTCCAGTGTCAAGTGGGTCGGCCGGTGCGGCGAGTGCCAGACCTGGGGCACGGTCGAGGACTCCTCGGCGGTCTCGGCGAGCACCCGGGGCACGGCGGCCGTCGCCGTCACCGGGGCCCGCGCGGCCCGCCCCATCACCGAAGCCCGCGGCACGACGGTGCAGCGGTGGCAGACCGGCATCGGCGAGTTCGACCGGGTGCTCGGCGGCGGGGTGGTGCCCGGGGCCGCGGTCCTGCTGTCCGGCGAGCCGGGCGTCGGCAAGTCCACGCTCCTGCTCGAGGTCGCTTCGCGGGCAGCCGCTTCCGGCAAGCGTGTTCTCTACGTCAGTGCGGAAGAGTCCGTCGACCAGGTCCGGCTCCGGGCCGAGCGCACCGGGGCGATGCACGACGACCTCTACCTGGCGAGCGAGGTCGACCTCGGCGTCATCATCGGCCAGATCGACCAGGTCAAGCCGGACCTGCTCGTCGCCGACTCCGTGCAGACCATCTCGTCGAGCTCGATCGACGGCATCGCAGGTGGGACGTCGCAGGTGCGCGAGGTCGCCTCGACCCTGATCCGGATCGCGAAGGACCGCGCCCTCCCGGTCCTGATCGTCGGCCACGTCACGAAGGACGGCACCATCGCCGGGCCGCGTCTCCTCGAGCACCTGGTCGACGTCGTCTGCCACTTCGAGGGCGACCGGCAGACCGCGCTCCGGTTCGTCCGGGCGTTGAAGAACCGGTTCGGTCCCACGGACGAGGTCGGGTGCTTCGACATGGGCGGGGACGGCATCCACGAGGTCCCGGACCCGAGCGGCCTCTTCATGTCGAAGAACGCGACCCCGGTCTCCGGCACGTGCGTGACCGTCGCGCTCGAGGGGCGCCGGGCGCTCCCGGTCGAGGTCCAGGCGCTCATCGTCCCGAGCTCGGCTCCGCAGCCCCGCCGGGTCGTGAACGGCGTCGATGCGTCACGCGTGGCGATGCTGCTCGCGGTGCTCGAACGCCGAGCCGGTCTCAAGCTCTCCGATGCCGACGTCTACGTCTCCACGGTGGGCGGCATGAAGCTGACCGAGCCAGGCGCCGACCTTGCGATCGCCTTGGCACTGGCGAGCGCGGCGCGGGACCGTCCGTACCCGCACACGCTCGCCGCCGTGGGCGAGATCAGCCTGGCGGGCGAAATCCGTCCGGCCACGGGGACCAAGCAGCGCGTGAACGAGGCGAGCCGACTCGGCTTCACGACCGTGCTCGGCGCCGACTCCGGGCATCTGCGCGAAGCACTCCGCGTGGCGTTCTCCATGACGCAGTCCGCCCGCGAGCGCGAGCTCGACCGCGCGTTCTGAACCGACGGCTCACCGCGGACAGCCCGACAGCCAGTCCTAAGCGCGCAATGCGGCCAACAGGTCCTCGGGCGTCGCCTGCATGGTGTTCGGCCCGGCAATGTCGAAGAACACGCCCTCGAGCATGTCGAGGTGGGCGCTCAGAAACTCTTCGAGCCGCGGCCCGTCGTAGACCATGACCTGCCGGATCTTCTCGTCCGGCACCATCGCCGTGTAGGCGTCCGCCGACGAGAACAGCAGCAGGATGCGCTTCTCGGAGCCTTCGCGCCCGAACACCCGCACCTGCATGTCCTTCTTGCCGGTCACGAGCCGGGGGACGATCACGATGTCGTTGCGCAGCGCGAACGCCACCGCAGCGACGTCCTGCTTCGCGAGGGCTTCCTCGAGCTCTTCGCTCCGGAAGCGCTGTTCCTTGTCTGCCATCTGATCAATTCCACCAGATTTTCGTCGTTCCGTGACCCACGGGTAGCCAGTCGGCCCTGAGCACGCTAGCCTGATGGAACCGCTTCGGCGGCGCTCAACGTTCGGGCGAGGTGGTTTGCCCCTCAACTCGGACTACCAGGGTCACTGGCCATCAGGCCTGACCCCGAACCCGTCCCGCCGGCACCTGCCCGCGTGGCGCATCACCCCCGTCGACGTACGTCGGGGCTCCGCAGGTGCGATCGCACCATGGCGGAACGCAAGAAAGCTAAGGAAACGCCATCATGGCATCTACCGGTACCGTCAAGTGGTTCAACAACGAAAAGGGCTTCGGCTTCATCGCCCCGGACGACGGAAGCGCTGACGTCTTCGCGCACTTCTCCGCGATCGCCGGCAACGGCTACAAGTCGCTGGAGGAGAACCAGAAGGTGGAGTTCGACATCACCGAGGGCCGCAAGGGCCCGCAGGCGGAGAACATCACCGTCCTCGGCTGATCACATCAGCTTCGAACGGCCCCGTCGTCCTCTGGACGGCGGGGCCGTTTGCTGTCCACTGATGTGTTGGACCGGTGCGCAGTGGATACGTCGTCTACGTCGACGAAAGCGGAGATCGCAGTCTCACGCGCATCAACCGGACTACCCGATGTTCGTGCTCGCGTTCTGCATCTTCCCCGTCGACGTCTGCGTCGACCGGATCGTTCCGCTCGTCCAACGCCTCAAGTTCGATTTCTTCAACCACGACATGGTCGTCCTCCACGAGCGGGAGATGCGTCAGTCAGCTCCGCCGTTCGACATCCTCCTGAACGCCTCGGTCCGCAGCGACTTCATGGCAAGAGTCGACGCCGTGTTCGATGAGCGCTTCGGGGTGGTTGCATCCGCCATCCGGAAGCACGAGTTCGTCCGCCCACCACGAAGATGCGTGGGATGGCCGAGACCTTCCGTTTCAAGATCGCGAGCAAGCAGACGAACAGTGCCGGGCTCCAGATCGCCGATCTCGTCGCTCGTCCGATCGGCACACATCTCCTCAAGCCCGAGCAGCCAAACCGCGCGTGGGACCGGATCCTCGAGCGCATGCCGAAGTCGCCGTCTGGTTCGGTGAAGGGCTGGGGTCTGAAGGTGTACCCGTGAAAGCGAGAACCCCCGGGGTTTCCGGGGGTTCGACGCCGATCGGGCATTCCCAATCCACTTGGGTCGAGGCTACCAGCCCACGCGACGACCGGGCTACTGCAGGATGAACTGCACCGAGGTCTTCGACTTCAGGTTCCCGACCGCGACCTGCAGGTGGTAGCTCGCCCCGTCGGCCGAGACCGCCGGACGGGACGCATCGCACGTGGTGGTGGACGACCGGGTCCGGTCCCACGCGATCGCGGGCGTGGTCAGGGTCTGCCCGGCCTTGATCGTGACGTCCTGGTTCGTGCCGCCGGTCTGGCAGTCCTTCGACGACCAGTACTGCTCCTCGCCCGAGCTGATCGTCAGTACCTGCTGCGCTGAGCCGAGGTCGAGGTGGCACGAGTTCGTGCCGGAGTTCTTGATCGACATCGCGATCTTCGGGTCCTCGGTGGGCCCGTAGGCCTCCTTGTCGAGCACGGGTGTCAGGACGACCTGGTCCTTGCTGCACGTCGACCCGTCGGCAGCACCGGAACCAGACGCCGCCGTAGATGCTGACGCCGAGCGGGACGGGGCAGCGGACGACGCACCACCGGCCGAGGCGGACGGCGAGGACGTGGGCGCTGCCGTCGGGGTCGACGCGCTCCCCCGCCCGACGACGATGAGCACGACCACCACGACGATGATCACGAGCGCGCCGAGCACGGCTGCACGACGGCGCCAGTACACGACCGGCTTCTCGGGCCCGACGGGGTGACGCAACGACGACATGCGCACAGGGTAGACAACCCCGGATGCCGGGTGCGGGACCCCCGCCGGGTGCCGCGCGAAAGCGTCAGAGGATCTTCAGCATGCGGGTGTTGCCGAGGGTGTTCGGCTTGACCCGGGCGAGGTCGAGGAACTCCGCGACCCCTTCGTCCGACGACCGCACCAGCTCGGCGTAGACCGCGGGTTCGACGACCTGCTCACCGATCTCGAGGTACCCGTGCTTCGCGAAGAAGTCGACCTCGAACGTCAGGCAGAAGATCCGTGCGACGCCGAGTTCCCGGGCGTCGTGCTCGAGCGCCTCGAGCATCCGGTGTCCGACGCGCTTGTGGATCCAGTCGGCGTCGAGGGCGAGCGTGCGGACCTCGGCGATGTCGTCCCAGAAGACGGCGAGGGCGCCGCAGCCGATCGGTACCCCGTCGGGCCCTTCGGCGATCCGGAACTGCTGGATCGAGCCGTAGAGCGCGACGTTCTCCTTGCCGAGCAGGATGCGCCGGTCGACGTAGGGGGCGATGAGCCGCTGGATGTGCGGGACGTCGGAGGCGAGCGCTGGTCGCACGAGGATCCCGTGCTCGTCACGGACGTCGAACGCGTGCTTCCCGTGCTCTGTCATCTCGACAACCCTAGACCGCGCCGGAGCGCAACCGAACTCCGCGCCCGGACGAACGGCAGCAGACCTTCCCGGGGGACACCCTGCTGGACGGTGCACAGGCTGAGCCGCCTACCGTCCACAGCATGCCTCAGATCATCGAAACCGTCGACGTCAACGTCCCCGTCTCCGCAGCGTACGGTCAGTGGACCCGCTTCGAGGAGTTCCCGCACTTCCTCGACGAGGTCGAGAAGATCGTCCAGGTCGACGACAAGACCACCGACTGGACCGTGAAGGTCGCCGGCCAGGAGCGCGAGTTCCGTGCCGTCATCACCGAGCAGCACCCCGACGAGCGGGTGGCCTGGACCGTCAAGGACGGCGAGACCGACCACGCCGGTGTCGTCACCTTCCACAAGCTGTCCGACAACGAGACGCGCGTCACCGCGCAGATCGACTGGGAGCCGTCCGGCTTCCTCGAGAAGCTCGGCGCAGCGGTCGGCGTCGGTGGCCACGCCATCAAGAAGGACCTGCAGAACTACAAGGAGCGCGTCGAGTCCGCTCCGACCGACACGGGCTGGCGCGGCGACGTGCAGGCGTGATCACGGCCTGAGACGTCCGCAGGCGGACAGACGGGAGGCCCGGTGCCAGCTGGCACCGGGCCTCCCGTTTCGTCCGTGCACCGGTTTCGTTCGGCATCCCCCCACGACATGCCGACCTGCCGGTCCGGCGCGAGCCTGGCAGAGTGGTCACACTGGCCGTCGCGCTGGTCCAGTTTTATCATGTCTGAGACAGATGTACAGGGCGGGGAGACATGATCGAGTACAACGACGACGATGCACACCGGCGAGAACTCTCCCGGAAGCTGCAGTTGCTGATGGACGTCGTCGAGGCGAATGCCGGGCAGCGACCGTCCTACAAGGAGATCGCAGCCGAGATCGAGGCACAGGGTGCGTCGATGAGCCGGCCGCGGTGGGGCTACATGCTCGGGGGCAACGGCCCGGCCGTCCGCGACCAGCGCCTGCTCGCAGCACTCGCCGGGTACTTCGGTGTCCCGGCGGAGTACCTGACCGATGCGGCGGGCAACACCGACGTGCCCGAGCGGGTGCAGGCGCAGCTCGAACTCGTCCTCGAGCTCCGCAAGCGCGAGGTCGTCGCCTTCGCGACCCGACGCCTCGGCGAGTTCGCCTCCGCCGACGAGATCCGGGACTTCACCGAGCACCTCCGGCGGCTCGACGAGTCGGGGTCCGCGCCGTGACCGGCGTGCGGGAGCGGTTCGGCGCGCGGCGTCGGCAAGCCGTCGCCCGGCGGAGCGTGCGGCGACTCGGGCTCCCCCGGCGACTGACGCTGCCCGCCCTCCTCGCCCGCGCCGAGTCGACCCTCGGCAAGCCGATCCGGCTGCGGACGGCCGACCTGCCCGGTGACCTCTCCGCACGGTTCATCCAGCGCGCCGACCACGCGCTCCTCGAGACCCGTCCGGACCTGTCCGAGCGTTCCCGCGTGGCGTGCGTGCTCCACGAACTCGCCCACGTGTTCCTGGCGGACCCCGGCTGCGACCACCAGGCCTACACCGGGCTGCTCACCGGACGGACCGCGTTCACGCGGTCGCTGGACACTCCGCACGAGCAGGCGGTCGAACTCGTCGCCGACGAGCTCGCGCTCCGGATCGGGCTGCTCGACCCGGACGACCGCGAGCCCGGGATCTTCCGGTGACGCTGCACGTCTGGGGATCGATCCCGGTGTGGGTCATCCTGACGGTGCTCGTCGTCCGGCTGCTGCTGGTGCGGACCCAGTCGGCGAGCGTCACCTGGCTCATGGCCTGCTGCGGCTTCGTCGCCGTCGGCCTGACGATCAACCAGCCCGACGTCACCACGTACCTCGCCGGCATCACGCACGTGCCCAACATCGCCGACCTGGTCGGCCGGTGTCTGATGGTGTGCGGCATGTTCGCCCTGGCCCAGTCGGTGGAGGCCGCCGCGCGTTCCGCGAAGCTCCTGCGCGTGAGCCGGATCGTCGTCTGCGTGGTCGTGCTCCTCACGCTCGTCGTGCTCTTCACGATGGTCGATGCTCCGACCCCGACGGCGCAGTTCATGACCGTCTACGGCGACCAGCTGCCGACCGCGCTGTACTCCGCGGTCGAGATGACGTACATCGCGGTCGTCATCGCCCGCTCCGCCGCCGCCGTCCTGCGCGGGTTCCGGAGCGGCGACGGCCTCGGCCGGATGTACTGGCTGTTCGTCGTCGGGGCCGTCGGGCTGGTCCTGCTCGCCGTCATCGCGATCGCGCTCGACGCCGTCCACGTCGCCGGTGTCGACGGCGCGGTCCGCGTGCTGTCCACCGTGTACGCCCCGGTGTTCCTGCTGTCCATGGTGCTGCTCGCCGTCGGTGCCGCCGGGGGCGTGCTTCCGGACGCGGCACGGGAGTTCCGCGACTGGCGGGACACCCGGCACCGGTTCCGCAGCCTGGAGCCGGAGCTCCGGCGGCTCGAGGCGGCCTCGGGCAACACCGGGCTCTACTTCACGATCGCCTGGCAGCGTCGCCAGTGGCGCAGTCGGTTGCACCGACTGGCCGTCGAGATCGAGGACCGCGCACGCGAGGCCGGGCAGGACGTCCCGGCTGCGGCGACCCTCACCACCGCACGACTCAGGGAGCTCTCATGACAGCCGGACGCACGACCGCACTCGGAACCGCACTCGGAACGGCAGTCGGCGCCGTCGGGACGCTCGGACTGGGCACCTTCGTCGCCCGACGACTGCTCTTCCCCGCCCCCTACACGGCGACCGCCACCGTGCGGAGCAGTACCGGGACCGAGGTCGAACTCGTCGCCACACGCGACACCCGCCTGCCGGGGACGTACGACCTGCAGCGCGACGCCGCCCGCGTGCAGGTCGGCGCGATCGTCGCCGCGAGCACGGAGACCGGGCCCAGCGGCGACACCATCCGCCGCCGCGTCACCGGCACCGTCGCGACCGGTGACTGGGCCTGGGACGCCCTGCGGTACGACGGGCCGGCCGACGTCCCCGGCGCCGAGCCCGCGGCCGCCACGACCCACGTCGTCCACGTGCACGGCCAGTCCCTCGGGCCGCGGCAGGTCCTCCGCGGCGTCGGTGTCTGGCGCGGCCTCGGCGCGACGTCCGAGGTCATCGACACCACGGACCTGCCGCTCCGGTCGCTCGACCCGGGGGCAGCCGACCGCATCGTCGCCGCGGTCCGCGCCGCCCGTGCCCGCGGCGCCCGCCGCGTGGTGCTGCAGGGGTGGTCCGCCGGCGCTCTCGTCTGCTCGGTCGCGGCCGGCCGGGTCGACGTCGATGGGATCGTGGCCGTCTCGCCGCTGCTCGACGTCGCGTCGGCACTCCGCGGAGCGGTCCGTGGGGCACGCCTGCCCGCCTTCGTCGGCACCGTCGCTGCGCGCATCGCGACGACTCCGGTGCTGTCCCGCCTGGCGGGAGCGTCGGCACCGGTCACGACCACGACCTGGCAGGACGCGACGACGCCGACGCTCGTGGTCCACTCCGAGGCCGATGCGCTGGTCGCAGCGGACGACGTGGCCGCGATCACCGCTCGCCCGCACGCCACCGCCGTCGCCTTCCGCACAGCACCGCACACGCTCGAGTGGAACGAGGACCCGGAGCGCTGGGAGGACGCGGTCCGCCGCTTCGTCGGGTCATTGCCCGCCATCGCCTAGCGGACGTGCAACGGCCCCGGTCTGCGAACAGACCGGGGCCGGCAGCGACTCGATCCGTTGGGGGGAACCGATCGAGTGCGACGCGCGAGGAGTTGGGGGGAACGTCTCGCGCGCTGGTTCCACCGTACCCCCGGACGGGGGTCCGTGGACGCGGGACGCGCGCATCGGCGATCCGGGATCTGGACCGACCCGATGACGGACGGGAGGCCCGGTGCCAGCTGGCACCGGGCCTCCCGTCGTGCAGACCGTCAGGTCCTAGGACTCGATCTCGCCCTGGGGCGCGTCCGCTGCGGTCTCGACCGCGGCTGCGCCGGCGAGGACCTCTTCGCGGCCCGGCTGACGCCCGGTCTCGAAGTGGAACGCACCGTCGACGAAGTCGACCTTCACGTGGTCACCGGCGTTGAGCTCACCCTGCAGGATGTGCTCGGACAGCTGGTCCTCGACCTCGTGCTGCATCGCGCGACGCAGCGGGCGAGCTCCGAGGGACGGGTCGAACCCGACCTTGATGAGCTGCTCCTTGGCGGGGAGCGTGAGCTCCACCGTCATGTCGCGGTCGAGCAGACGGTCGGCGAGGCGCTTCACGAACAGGTCCACGATCTGCAGCAGTTCGGACTGCGACAGCTGCGGGAACACGATCGTGTCGTCGACACGGTTCAGGAACTCGGGCTTGAAGTGCTTCTTCAGCTCCTCGTTGACCTTGCCGCGCATGCGGTCGTAGCCGACGGCCGAGTCACCCTCGACCTGGAAGCCCACCGGGCCACCGGCGATGCCCTGCGAACCGAGGTTCGTGGTCATGATGATGACGGTGTTCTTGAAGTCGACCACGCGGCCCTGACCGTCGGTGAGACGGCCTTCCTCGAGCACCTGCAGCAGCGAGTTGAAGATGTCCGGGTGGGCCTTCTCGATCTCGTCGAACAGGACCACGGAGAACGGCTTGCGGCGCACCTTCTCGGTGAGCTGGCCGCCCTCCTCGAACCCGACGAACCCGGGAGGGGCACCGAACAGACGCGAGACGGTGTGCTTCTCACCGAACTCCGACATGTCGAGGGAGATCAGTGCGCCCTCGTCATCGAACAGGAACTCGGCGAGCGCCTTGGCGAGCTCGGTCTTGCCGACACCCGTGGGCCCGGCGAAGATGAACGAGCCCGAGGGGCGGTTCGGGTCCTTGAGGCCGGCGCGGGTGCGGCGGATCGTCTTGGACAGGGCCGAGATGGCCTCTTCCTGACCGATGACCCGCTGGTGCAGCGCCTTCTCCATGAAGACGAGACGCGAGGTCTCCTCTTCGGTGAGCTTGAACACCGGGATGCCCGTGGCCTGCGCCAGGACCTCGGCGATGATGCCCTCGTCGACGGTGCCGGACGCGGCGACGTCACCGGCGCGCCACTGCTTCTCGAGGCGGAGACGCTCACCCAGGAGCTTCTTCTCCTCGTCGCGCAGCGAGGCGGCCTTCTCGAAGTCCTGCTCCTCGATGGCGGCTTCCTTCTGCCCGCGGACCGTCGAGATCTTCTCGTCGAACTCGCGGAGCTCCGGCGGCGCCGACAGGATCGACAGCCGCAGGCGTGCGCCCGCCTCGTCGATCAGGTCGATGGCCTTGTCCGGCAGGAAGCGGTCCTGCACGTAGCGGTCCGCCAGGTTGGCGGCCGAGACGATCGCACCGTCGGTGATGGACACCTTGTGGAACGCCTCGTACTTGTCGCGCAGGCCCTTGAGGATGTTGATCGTGTGCGGCAGCGACGGCTCGTTGACCTGCACCGACTGGAAGCGACGCTCGAGTGCGGCGTCCTTCTCGAAGTGCTTGCGGTACTCGTCGAGCGTGGTGGCACCGATCGTCTGGAGCTCACCGCGGGCGAGGAGGGGCTTGAGGATCGAGGCGGCGTCGATCGCGCCCTCGGCAGCACCGGCACCGACGAGCGTGTGGATCTCGTCGATGAAGACGATGATGTCGCCGCGGGTGCGGATCTCCTTCGTGACCTTCTTGAGGCGCTCCTCGAAGTCACCGCGGTAGCGGGACCCGGCGATGAGCGACCCGAGGTCGAGCGAGTAGAGCTGCTTGTCCTTGAGCGTCTCGGGCACGTCGCCCTTGACGATCGCCTGGGCGAGGCCCTCGACGACCGCGGTCTTGCCGACGCCGGGCTCACCGATCAGGACGGGGTTGTTCTTGGAGCGGCGGGAGAGGATCTGCATGACCCGCTCCATCTCCTTCTCGCGCCCGATGACCGGGTCGAGCTTGCCGTCACGAGCGGCCTGGGTGAGGTTCCGACCGAACTGGTCGAGGACCTGCGAACCCTGCTGCTGGCCGTTCTGCTGCTGCTCGCCGCCGACGGCGACCGCTTCCTTGCCCTGGTAGCCGGACAGGAGCTGGATGACCTGCTGGCGGACCCGGTTCAGGTCCGCGCCGAGCTTCACGAGCACCTGGGCTGCGACACCCTCGCCCTCGCGGATCAAGCCGAGCAGGATGTGCTCGGTGCCGATGTAGTTGTGGCCGAGCTGCAGCGCCTCGCGCAGGGACAGCTCGAGCACCTTCTTGGCACGCGGCGTGAACGGGATGTGCCCGGTCGGCTGCTGCTGGCCCTGGCCGATGATGTCCTGGACCTGCTCGCGGACGGCGTCGAGCGAGATGCCGAGCGACTCCAGCGCCTTGGCGGCAACACCCTCGCCCTCGTGGATCAGGCCGAGGAGGATGTGCTCGGTGCCGATGTAGTTGTGGTTGAGCATCTTCGCTTCTTCTTGAGCGAGGACGACAACCCGACGGGCTCGGTCGGTGAATCTCTCGAACATGTGCTCTCCCTTGGCCCTTTCTGACGGAGCCGACAGCTGGTCCGGTCTCGTCTGAGTCCGGTCACGTACTCCGAGAGTAACCAGCGCTCCCCGTGGGGGCTGCCCCTGTTCGCCGTGGGCGTGACCTCACTGCGCGATGTGCGCAGTGAGCGAACTCAGGCGCGACGCGCTGCTCGACGCAGGGCACGCCGGAAGCGGCGCGGCTCGACGCCCAGGGCGCCGAGGACGTCGTGCGCCGACCCCATGAAGGGGTCGTCGACTCCGTCGAGGACGGCGAGCAGGACGTGCACCGGGCGGACGCGCTCGGCGGGGCCGGCGAGGACGGCGGCTCGGGCGAGGACCCGGGCCGCCGCCGGCGTGCAGGCCACCCGGTCGTGCTCGTCGGGGCACGACGTCCGCGCACCGACGAAGACGCTGATCTCGGCGCGGACCGCCTCGGGGCTCACCCCGTGTGCGTCGAGGGCCGGGCGGAAGCGGGGCATCCCGCTGCAGAGCGTGACGGCGGCGAGCAGGAGGTGCTCCGCGTCGACGAAGCCGAAGCCCGTCTCGTGGGACTCGAGGTCGGCGAGCAGCACGATCTCGCGGCCCTGGCAGACGGTGGGCAGGGCGACGGACAGCTGGGCGATCTGCATGTATTCAGAATATCGCATGCAATAACAATCGGACACCCCTCGGTTCAGCACGGCTCGGTACCATCCGCTCATGGATCAGCCCGTCGTCGGCCTCGTCGTCCACCCGACCAAGAACGTGCAGGAGTCCGTCACGACCCTGCAGCACTGGAACGCGTCCGGGCTCGGCGAACTCGTCGCCCGCCGCGCCGACGCACAGCGGATCGGTGGGGGCATCACCGCAGTCGAGGACGACGACTTCACCGAACGGGTCGACCTCGTCGTCGCCCTCGGCGGTGACGGCACCATGCTCGGCGCGATGCGACTCGTGGCGAAGCGTCCGGTGCCGGTGCTCGGCGTGAACTACGGCAACGTCGGGTTCCTGGTGGAGATCGAGCCGCCGGAGCTCGAAGCCGCGCTCGACCGACTGTCCGCCGGCGAGTACCAGCTCGAGCCGCACCACGCGCTCGAGGCCCGCCTGTCCTGGAGCGGCGCGCGCACCGACTACCTGGCCTTCAACGACCTCACCATCGTGCGGCGCCCCGGCTCCGGCCAGGTGTCGGCCGACCTCAGCGTCGGCGGCCTCGGCTACGGGTACTACCGCGCCGACGCCATCGTCGCCGCGACCCCGGCGGGCTCCACCGCGTACAACTACGCCGCGGGCGGCCCGGTGCTCTCCCCCGCACTGTCCGGCTCCGTCGTGACGCCCGTCGCACCGATGGCGGGGATCGACCGCTCCGTGGTGCTCGCCGCCCGCGAGCGCTACCGGTTCGACATCGCCGAGGGCACCAGGAGCGCTGCACTCGAGGTCGACGGGCTCGTCGTCGGCGAGGTCGCCACCGGGGCGCAGATCGACGTCCGGCTCCGCAAGGACGCCGGCAGCGTCGTCCGGCTCGACGCCGAGCGGCACGGACGCACCGGCCGGGTGAAGCTCAGCCTGCTCGACCTGCCGGTGCGGCCCGACCAGCTCATCGAACTGATCCCCAGCGACCTGCGGCAGAAGCTCGGTCGCGAACTCGACCAGTAGCGGTCCCGGCACCGTCCCACCCCCGGAACGGCGAATGGCCCGCTCGAGCAGTGCTCGAGCGGGCCTTCCCATCACCCCACCGGATCGCCTTCCCACAGAACGACCCGGGTTCCCCTGCCGACGCGGACGCCGGCCGAAGCCTGCTGACCTCAGTCGGTCAGGTACAGCTGCATGTCCTGCGAGACCGCCTTGGCGAACAGGCGCAGCTTGGCGCGCGACTCCACCCGGCTGACGGCCTGGCGGGTCGTGTGCACGATCTTCGAGATCTCGTCGAGCGTCATCGGCTTGTCGTCGTCGAGGCCGTAGCGCATGCGGATCACGTTGGCCTCTTCGCTCGGCAGCTCGGCGACGATCGAACGGATGTCGCGGTGCAGGAGCGTGGTCTCGGTGAGCTCGTTCGGGGACGCAGCATCCTCGTCCTCGATGAAGTCGCCCAGCTCGCTGTCGTCCGAGTCACCGACGACCGTGTGGATCGACACCGGCTCGTGCGAGCGGCCCTTGAGGTCGACGAGCTCCTCGACGGTCATGCTCAGCTCGGCGGCGACCTCGTCGGGCATCGGCGCACGGCCGAGGTCCACCGTCAGGTCGCGCTCGGTGCGGGAGATCTTGTTGATCAGCTCGACGGTGTGCACCGGGATGCGGATCGTGCGGGCCTTGTCGGCGAGACCACGCGAGATCGCCTGGCGGATCCACCAGGTGGCGTAGGTCGAGAACTTGTAGCCCTGCGTGAAGTCGAACTTCTCGACCGCGCGGACGAGACCGAGGTTGCCCTCCTGGATGACGTCCATGAACGGCAGGCCACGCTGCGAGTAGCGCTTCGCGATGCTCACGACCAGGCGGAGGTTCGAGGTGATCATGCGCTCCTTGGCGCGCTCACCGTCGCGGACGAGCCAACGCAGTTCGCGCTGCAGGGTCTTCGCGAGGCCCTTCTCGGTCGCGAGCTTCTCCTCGGCGAACAGACCGACCTCGATGCGGCGGGCGATCTGCGCTTCTTCCTCGGCGGTGAGGAGCGAGAGGCGGCCGATGTGGCGCAGGTAGTCGCCGACCTGGTCGACCGAAGCACCGCGGACGCCGGCGAGCTGCTCGTCGGCCTCGACCTCGGTGTCGAGGGAGGTGGTCGTGGACTCGGCGCCCTGGGTCTTGGATGCCGCTGCCTTCTTCGTGGTGGCGCGGCGGGTGGTGCTCGGTGCAGCCGTTGCGATCGTCATGGTGTTGCTCCCTGCGTTCGGCGGTGATGGCTTCGTGCGGTGGTGCTGGGGGGTCGTACTTGGGGGTGTTGATGAGTAAAGCGGTCCGGAGGTGTACCCCACAAACCGATCGGAATGATTCTCAGGCTTCTCCGTGATTCGCGGTCGAAACCGTCCCCCGTGGGGTACAGCACTGCCGTCAGTGTGGCCCCCCGAACTGCGGCGGATCAAGGGTTTGACGTGATGTTTCCGGCGTTGCAGGCGTGTTTCTCATGCGTTTCCGAATCTGTACCCCGCCGTACCGCGCCTTCTGGACATGCAAAAGGGGTACGTCCGCCCGGATCAGTGCGATCCGGTGGTCGTACCCCGAAAACCGAAGGGGTGGGGGTCACCAGGAGGGTTCGAGCCACCCGTCCCGGCGCTTGGACGCCTCGAGGTCGGCGTCTCGGTCGAACTCGTCGTACTCGCTCTCGATGTCACCGACGAGGCTGCGACCCGTGAAGGGGTGTGTGGTTGCCATGCGGACGATGCTCACCCGAGCGCGCGACGGCGAGGTGAACGGCGCGTGACCGATCGAGGGCGCACAGGAGTCCAGGCTGGTGACGAGGTGGGGTCAGCAGCCTGCGGGGTACGGCGGCGCGGCTACTCGGCGGATGCCGGTGCCGGCGCGGGGACGCCGTGCTCGCGCTCGAAGCGGGCGCGCTCCTCGGCCTCGACCTTGGCGTACGCGGCACGCTCGGTGCGGTCGGCCCGCATGATGGCGCGCATCACGAACCAGAAGATGAGGCCGACGACGATGGTCGGCGTCAGGGCGAAGATGATCCCGGTCACGACTCCATGCGGCACCGGAGCATCGTACCCCGCCCCGGCGCCGCCGAACTGTGTGCGGGCTACTTCACCAGCGGGAACAGGATGGTCTCGCGGATGCCGAGGCCGGTGATCGCCATCAGCAGGCGGTCGACACCCATGCCCATGCCACCGGACGGCGGCATCGCGTGCTCGAGGGCACGCAGGAACTCCTCGTCGACGCGCATCGCCTCGGGGTCGCCGCCGGCTGCGAGCTTCGCCTGCTCGACGAAGCGCTCCCGCTGGACGACGGGGTCGACGAGCTCGGAGTAGGCGGTCGCGAGCTCGAAGCCGCGGACGTACAGGTCCCACTTCTCGACGATGCCGGGACGGGTGCGGTGCTCGCGGGTGAGCGGCGAGGTGTCGACCGGGAAGTTCATCACGAACGTCGGGCGGTCGAGCGAGTCGATGACGAAGTGCTCCCAGAGCTCCTCGACGTACTTGCCGTGCGTGGCGTGCGCGACCTCGACACCCTCGGCCGCCGCGAGCTCCTGCAGTTCGGACAGCGGGGTCTCGGGGGTGATCTCGCGCCCGGCGGCCTCGGACAGCGAGCCGTACATGTCGATGCGTGGCCACTCGCCGCCGAGGTCGTAGGTGCTGCCGTCGGGCAGGGTGACCTCGAGCGAGCCGCCGGTGACCGCCCGGGCAGCGCTCTGCACGAGCTCCTGGGTCAGGTCGGCCATCTGCTCGTAGTTGCCGTAGGCCTGGTACGCCTCGACCATGGCGAACTCGGGCGAGTGCGACGAGTCGGCGCCCTCGTTGCGGAAGTTCCGGTTGATCTCGAACACCCGGTCGATGCCGCCGACGACGGCACGCTTCAGGAAGAGCTCCGGCGCGATGCGCAGGAAGAGCTCGGTGTCGAACGCGTTCGAGTGCGTCACGAACGGTCGGGCCGAGGCGCCGCCGTGCTGCGTCTGCAGCATCGGCGTCTCGACCTCGAGGTACTCGTGCGCCGTGAAGGTCTGGCGGAGCGAGGACATCACGGCGGCGCGGGCGCGGACGGTGGCGCGCGCCTCGTCGCGGACGATGAGGTCGAGGTAGCGCTGACGGACCCGCGTCTCCTCGTTGAGTTCGTTGTGCAGGTTCGGCAGCGGCAGGATCGCCTTCGCCGCGATCGCCCATTCGTCGACCATGATCGACAGCTCACCGCGGCGCGAGGAGATCACGCGGCCGTGCACGAAGACGTGGTCGCCGAGGTCGACGAACTCCTTCCAGCGCGCGAGGGACTCGTCACCGACCTCTGCCAGGGACACCATCGCCTGGATGCGGGACCCGTCGCCGGACTGCAGCGACGCGAAGCAGAGCTTGCCGGTGTTGCGCGAGAACACGATGCGGCCGGCGATGCCGACGACGTCCTGCGTCTCCTCACCCGTCTCGAGGTGCGCGTACTGCTCGCGGACCGCCGGGATCGTCGTCGTGATCGGGAGCTCGGCGGGGTACGCCTCGATGCCGGACTCGAGCAGCTTCGCGCGCTTGTCGAGCCGGACCTGTCGCTGCTCGCTGGTCTCCTGCTCGGCCAGTGCGGCGGCGTCGGCGATCGCGGTGTCGGTGGTGGCGGTCTCGTCGGTCATGCGGGTGCGGCTCCGATGGTCGTGGGGGTCGGGGGAAATGCTACCCGCGCCGCGCTCCCGCCCCGGACTCGCTACAGCGTCGACTGCCCGTCGGCCGCCGTCAGCGCGTTGTCCACGGCGGAGCGGACGAGCGCACCGAGCACCCGGCCGGGGTGGTCCACGCCGATGCCGGACAGCGTCCCCGCCGACTGGTCCACGATCGCGGTCGAGAAGCTCACGGCGGCGCGGACGGCGTCGGCGTACGCGGGTCGGTCCCCCTCGGCGACGACGAACGGCTCGGCGCCCATCTCGACCACCAGGGCCTGCGCGATGGGCAGCACCGGCGAGGGTGCGGTCACCGCGCAGTAGGCGTCACGCAGCCGCGACAGGTCGACACTCGTACCGGTGAACGCCATCGCCGGGTGGATGGCGAGCGGGATCGCACCCGCCGCCATCGCGGGGGCGAGGATGCCGACACCGTGGTCCGGGCTGGTGTGCACGACGAGCTGGCCGGGCTGCCAGATGCCGGCGTCCGCCAGGCCCTGCACCAGCGAGGCCAGCTGGTCGTCCGGCACGGCGAGGAGCACGAGTTCGCTCCGCTCGACCAGGTCCGGCGTCGCGAGCACGGGAGCGCCGGGCAGCATGGCCTCGGCACGGTCGCGCCCCTCGGCGGACACGGCGGTGACGCCGACGACCGCGTGCTCCGCGTTCGCCAGTGCGGCTCCGAGCACGGGTCCGACCCGTCCGGCGCCGACGACGCCGACGCCCAGGCGCCCGGCCCTCACCGCACGGCTCCGGACGGCGGGACGTCGCTCCACCCCGGGCCGGGAGGCACGGTGCCGGGCCGGTGGTCGGCGTCGGGCCCGGCAGGGGCACTGGTCTCGGGCCACGGCACGTCCGCAGCGTCCGTGACGGACGCGGGACGGGCCTCCCGTTCGCGCCACCGGTGGGACGTGTCGACCGCAGCGGCCTCGACGGCGCGGTGGGTGGTCTCCGACCACAGACGCTGCGCGTCCCGCGCGTCGAGCGCACCGACGCGGGCCGAGACCGGACCGGCGACGGTGTGGACGTGGACTGCGGCGAGCCGCAGGGCACGCTCGAGCGGGCCCTGTTCGACCTTGACGCTCTGCACCCGGGGCAGCGGCACGATGACGAGCGACCGCCAGACGGCGCCGAGCCGGAGCAGCACCGCGCCCTGCACGAACCGGTACCCGTTGCGCCGGAACGCGAACGGTCGGAGCCACGCGCCGCGGCGCGGGGAGTGCACGAAGCCGCCCTGGTCACCACTCGTGGTCAGGCTGTCGTCGACGACGCTGACGGCCTCGGCGGAGCCTTCGCGCAGGGCCTCCTGCGAGGCTTCGGGGCCGGCGACGACCGTGCCGACCAGGCCGGGCAGGATGATGTCGAGGACCTCGCGGACGTCGGTCGCGGTGCCCACGGGCAGCACGATCGCCGAGGCCTGCTGGTTGCTCGACGCACCGTTGCCGGCGTTCGTCGCGCGGTTGATCCGGACGTCCCACCAGCCGAACGGGCGCCAGAGCAGCGGCTGGGCCACACTGACGGCGTGGATGCGGCCGGGGGGCAGCGTCTCGTTCGAGGTCGAGACCAGCCCGAACCCGATCCGGATGCCGTCACGGGTCTCGGCGATCGTGTACTGCAAGGACCGCGAGAACTTGCGGACGTAGTAGCTCCCCGCACCGATCACCGCGGGGAACAGCCCGAACAGGATCCCGTACTCGCCGGTGAGCGCGACGCTGACGATCATCGCCGCCACGGCCAGCAGGATGAAGACGGTGGTGCCGGACAGCAGCATCGACGCGATCAGGCGCCCGGGCTTGACCTTGACGATCCGGGTCGCGTGCACGGCGGCGGGGTCGAGTTCCGGCGAGAACATCTCGTCGACGCGGTCCTGCAGCACGCCGTTCGACGCACGCGCCGGACCGCTGCCGCGGTCGTCGTCCTTCGCGCCGGACGCGAGCACGAGGATGCGCGACCGCAGGTCGTCGGCGGCCCGCACCCCCAGGTACGCGAGCTGGACGTTGGCGTCGTTGCCGGCCTGCGCGATCTCGAGCTTCGCGGTGCCGAACACCCGCGGGATGAGCGGCCGCGAGATGTTGATGCCCTGGATCCGGTCGAGTCGGGCCTTGCGGTGGTTCCGGAACAGCACGCCGGAACGGACCTCGACGATCTCGCCGGTGACCCGGAACTCGTGCATCCGCCAGGACAGGTAGAACAGCCCGATCAGCACGAGCAGGAACACCGCGACGCCGAGCAGCACCCAGCCGACGACGCCGTGCTCGTACACGTAGCGGACCGGGTCGCCGTCCTGCTGCTCGCCGCCGGGGATGAAGAACTCGACGAGCTGGTCACGCAGGCTGTTCAGCACGTAGCCGAGGATGACGATCAGGAAGATCCCGCCCTTGAGCAGCGGGGTCAGCGGGTGCAGGCGGTGCCACTCGCCGTCGGTCAGGGGCGCGGCCGCAGCGGCGTTCCCGCGCGTGGGCGGTGCGGGCGGCGGCGGGCCGGGTCGGAAGGTCACCGCGACCCCCTACAGCCCGGCGCGGCGGGACTCGGCGAGCTCGACGAGCCGGTCACGCAGCTCGTCGGCGTCGGTGGCCGGGATGCCGGGGATGCGGACGTTCGTGGCGGCCGCGGCGGTGACGAACTTCAGCTCGCTCATGCCGAGTGCGCGGTCGAGCGGCCCCCTGGCCACGTCGACGAGCTGCATCCGGCCGTACGGCACGGCCGTGAACCGCTGCCACATCAGGCCGCGGCGGACCACCAGGTCGTCGTCGCGCAGGGCATAGCCGATCGCGCGGACACGGCGGGGCGTGAGGGCCGCGGTGACCAACGTGATGACGAGCACCACGGTGCCGATGAGCAACCAGACCGTGCCGGCGCCCGAGCCGAAGCCGTCGTTCACGATCCCGATCAGGACCAGGCCGGCGGTCACCACGAGCCCGATCACCAGCGTCGTGATGAGTTCGGTCCACACGAACTTGGCGGACACCCTGGTCCAGTCGATGCCGGTCAGGCCGAGCCCCGGCTCGTCGAGTCGTTCACGCGCCATCGCGGGCCTCCAGGGGGTGTGCTCGGGTCAGTTCGCCGTCGTGCCGTTGCGGGGGTCGCCCGGCTCGTCGTCGTCACCAGGGGGTGCGATGCACATGCGCTCTGCCACGAGTGCGCAGACCGTCAGCACGATCCCGCCCCCGACGGCGACCACGTTCGGCAGGGTCGAGCCTAGCGAAGGCGTCACCGAGCGGGTCAGGAGGTACACGACCAGCCCGATCGCGAAGCCGCCGAACAGGGCGCCGCAGATGCTCGAGGCCTTCGCGAGGACCACGACGCGGGTGGCGTAGAGCGGGTCGACCGGGCGCTGCCGCCCGGCGCCGTCGCGGGCGTGCCGGCGGACGGGACGCGCCATGAGCACGACGGCGACCCCGATGAACGCGAGCGTGATGCCGAGCGGCACGGCGAGCAGCAGCGTCGGCGACTGGCGCGACGCCAGCACCGCGTCGAACGCGAAGCCCGCCACCGCTGTCACGACGGCGATGCTGAACAGGGTGGAGGGACGGGTCGGCTTCACGCGCTGGTCACGTTCCCTTCCGTGGAGGTCGCGGGGACCGCGGTCGTCCTGGAGGCCCGGCGCACGTCCGCGAACAGGCGCGGCTCGTCGACGCGCTCGGTGTCGTCCCCCACGGCGGCGAGCAGGTCGGCCACCGGGCCGACGCCGGGCAGGACGGCCGCGGGGTCGGCGTCGAGCCACGGTGCGAGCACGAAGGCCCGCTCGGCGGCGCGGGGGTGCGGCACGGTGAGCGTGGCGGTGTCGATGCGCAGGTCGTCGACGGCGACGACGTCGAGGTCGAGGGTCCGGTCGCCCCAGCGGACGTCACGGGTCCGGCCGTGCTCGTCCTCGATGCCGTGCAGGGCGTCGAGGAACGCCTGCGGCTCGAGGTCGGTATCGACGACGACGACGGCGTTGCGGTACCGCGGCTTGGTGTCGTCGCGGCCGTCCAGCGTGACGGCGACCGACTCGACCTCGTGGCTCGAGGCCACCGGGTGCACGCCGGGCAGCGCAGCGACCGCCCGGGCAGCGGCGCGGAGGGTGCTCCCCCGGTCGCCGAGGTTGGCGCCGAGCGCGACGACGACGCGGCTCACGCTGCTCCCTCGTCCGGCACGGTCGCCCCGCGGGCACGCCGGATGGTGATCGAGACGTCGGTGAACGGCACCGTGATCGGCGCCTGCGGCTTGTGCACGGTGACCTCGGTCGCCAGGGCCGCGCGGTGGGTGAGCACGGCGGCCGCGATGCGTTCGGCGAGGGTCTCGATGAGGTCGACCGGGTCGCGCTCGATCTCGGCGACGACCTGCTCGGCGAGCACGCCGTAGTGCACGGTGGCGTCGAGGTCGTCGCTGCCCGAGGCCGCACGGGCGTCGAGTTCCACAGCGACGTCGACGACGAAGTCCTGACCGTCGGCGCGTTCGTGGTCGAAGACCCCGTGGTGGCCGCGCGCGCGGACCCCGACGAGGCGGATGGTGTCGTTCACGAGCGAGCTGCCCTCCAGGCGTCCCAGACGTCGAGCACGGCACGGGTCGGTGCCGGGTCGTGCACGCGCACCCCCCACGCGCCGCGTTCGGCGGCGAGCAGGCTGATGGCGGCGGTGGCGAGGTCGCGGTCCTTCGGCGGGGCGCCCTCGGGGCTGCCGACGCCGTCCAGGAACCGCTTGCGTGATGCGGCGACGAGCACCGGCAGGCCGATCGAGGCGAACCGTTCGTACCCGGCCAGGATCTCCCAGTTCTGCACGCCCTGCTTGGCGAAGCCGAGGCCCGGGTCGATGACGACCTGTTCCTGTCGCACACCGAGGACGATCAGCTCGGCGACCCGCATCTCGACCTCGCGCCGGACCTCGTCGACGGCGTGCACGTACTCGGCGTTCCGGTACATCCGGTCGCTGTGGCCGCGCCAGTGCATGACCACGAAGCCGGCCCCGGTCGATGCGACCACGCGGGCCATGTCCGGATCGGCCAGACCGCCGGACACGTCGTTGACGATCGCGGCGCCGAGTTCGACGGCACGCTCGGCGGTCGAGGCGTTCATCGTGTCGACGCTCACGGGGATGCCCTCGGCGACGAGCTGCCGCACGACCGGCAGGACGCGCTCCTGCTCGACGGGCACCGGCACGCGCTCGGAGCCCGGCCGGGTCGACTCCCCACCGACGTCGATGATGTCGGCACCCGCGGCGACGAGGTCACGCGCGTGCTGCACGGCGGCGTCGTAGGCCTGGTGCAGCCCGCCGTCGCTGAACGAGTCCGGCGTCACGTTGAGGATGCCCAACACCCGCGTGCGGTCCGGTGTCGGACCGCCGCGGGTGTCGAGCCGACGAGCACGTCTCGTCGGCAGGTCGGTCATGCCGGCCCCCTACGCCGGGGCGATACCCGGGTTGCCGAAGGGGCGACGACGGGGCTTCGAGGTCGACTCGCTGTCCGACTGGTCCGCTGCGGTGGCGGCGGCCTGCCCGGGCACGTCGATCGCGGGCAGGTTGCTCACCGGACGCTTGTCGCTGGAGAGCCACTGCGGGCGCTCCGGCAGCTTGCGGACGTCCTTGAAGATCTCCACGAGCTCCGGGGCGTCGAGCGTCTCCTTCTCGAGGAGCTCACCGGCCAGGCGGTCGAGGATGTCGCGGTTGTCGTTGAGCACCTGGTAGGCCTCGTTGTGCGCGGCCTCGAGCAGCGCACGGGTCTCGGCGTCGACGGTCTGGGCGATGTTCTCCGAGTAGTCGCGACCGGTCCCGCCGCTCATGTCGCGGCCGACGAACGGCTCGCTCGACCCGGACCCGAGCTTGACGGAGCCGACGGCCTGGCTCATGCCGTACTCGGTGACCATCTTGCGCGCGGTGCCGGTGGCCTTCTCGATGTCGTTCGAGGCACCGGTGGTGGGGTCGTGGAACACGATCTCCTCGGCGACACGACCACCCATGGCGTAGGTGAGCTGGTCGAGCAGCTCGTTGCGGGTGACCGAGTACTTGTCCTCGAGCGGGAGCACCATCGTGTAGCCGAGGGCACGGCCGCGCGGCAGGATCGTGATCTTCGTGACCGGGTCGGTGTGCCGCATCGCCGCAGCCGCCAGGGCGTGGCCGCCCTCGTGGTACGCGGTGATGAGGCGCTCCTGGTCGGACATGATCCGGGTCCGGCGCTGCGGGCCCGCCATCACGCGGTCGACGGCCTCGTCCAGCGCGCGGTTGTCGATGAGCTGCGCGTTCGACCGGGCGGTCAGCAGCGCGGCCTCGTTCAGGACGTTCGCCAGGTCGGCACCGGTGAAGCCCGGCGTCTTGCGGGCGAGCAGCTCGAGGTCGACGCTCGCGGCGAGCGGCTTGCCCTTCGCGTGCACCTCGAGGATCTGCTTGCGGCCGGCCATGCCCGGGGCGTCGACACCGATCTGCCGGTCGAAGCGGCCCGGACGCAGGAGCGCGGGGTCGAGCACGTCGGGACGGTTCGTCGCCGCGATCAGGATGACGTTCGTCTTGCCGTCGAAGCCGTCCATCTCGACGAGCAGCTGGTTGAGCGTCTGCTCGCGCTCGTCGTTGCCGCCGCCGATGCCGGCACCGCGGTGGCGACCGACGGCGTCGATCTCGTCGATGAAGACGATGGCCGGCGAGTTCGCCTTGGCCTGCTCGAAGAGGTCACGGACACGGCTCGCACCGACACCGACGAACATCTCGACGAAGTCCGAACCGGAGATCGAGTAGAACGGCACGCCTGCCTCGCCGGCGACGGCGCGGGCGAGCAGGGTCTTGCCGGTCCCGGGAGGGCCGTACAGCAGCACGCCCTTCGGGATCTTGGCGCCGACGGCCTGGAACTTCGCCGGCTCCTTCAGGAACTCCTTGATCTCGTGGAGTTCCTCGATCGCCTCGTCGGAGCCCGCGACGTCAGCGAACGACACCTGCGGGTTCTCCTTGTTGTTGATCTTGGCCTTCGACTTGCCGAACTGCATGACCTTCGAGCCGCCGCCCTGGGCGCTCGAGAGCAGGAACCAGAACAGGGCACCGATGATCAGGAAGGGGAGCAGGACACCGAGGAGCGACAGGAACCAGTTGCCCTGCTGCACACGGTCGTCGTAGCCCTTCGGCAGGTTGGCGTCGTTGACGGCCTGGATGACCTCTTCGCCGCGGGGCGTGGAGTAGTAGAACTGCTCCTGCTTGTCGCCGTCACGGAGCGTCAGGTCGACCCGCTGCTCGGTGGAGTTGACGATCGCGGACGAGACCTTGCTGTCGGCGAGCTGCTCGAGGCCCTTCTGGGTGCTGACCTCGGTCGTGCTGCCCTGGCTGATGACGCTCCAGCCGATGAAGATGCCCGCCAGCGCGATCAGCACGTAGAGGTACGGGCCGCGGAAGATGCGCTTGAAGTTCATGTGATCCGGGCGCGAGTGCCCGACACCTTTCTCTGCCGAAGTTGCGTGCAGGTCAGCATACGGCCGCGATTCTGTGGCGAGAATGGGTGTCCTCTGCGGGCGAACTCGACCCGAGGCACGTGCCCCCTGGACGGGTTACGAGTACACGTGGGGCGCCAGGACGCCCACGCCGCGCAGGTTGCGGTAGCGCTCGTCGTAGTCCAGGCCGTAGCCGACCACGAACGCGTCCGGGATGTCGAAGCCCACGTACTTCACGTCGACCTCGACCTTGGCGGCCTCGGGCTTGCGCAGCAGGGCGACGATCTCGACGCTCGCGGCACCGCGGGACTGCAGGTTCTGCTTGAGCCACGACAGCGTCAGACCGGAGTCGATGATGTCCTCGACGATGAGGACGTCGCGGCCGTGCAGGTCGGTGTCGAGGTCCTTGAGGATCCGCACCACACCGGACGACTTCGTGCCGGAGCCGTACGACGACACCGCCATCCAGTCCATGCGCGCCTGCATCTTCAGGTGGCGCGAGAAGTCCGCCATCACCATGACGGCACCCTTCAGGACACCGACGAGCAGGGGGTCGCGACCCGCGTAGTCGGCGTCGACGACCGCCGCGAGTTCGGCGAGCTTGTCGTCGATCTGCTCGGGGGTGAAGAGGACTTCGGACAGGTCTGCCTGGACGTCGGAGAGTTCCACCGGTCCAGCCTAACCGGCACTGAACGACAGGCGGTCACCGGATCGCGACGCCCGGACGCCCGGCAGGTCGATCGGTCCCTGTCCGCTCCAGTCGGTGACGAGCCGGCAGACCTCGAGCGTCTGCACCCGTGACAACGTCACCCCGAACTCGCTCTCGACCGCCAGGCGCACGAGCCGCTGCCGGAGCGCGGGCGGGTTCGCCGCGAGTGCCCGCACCGACAGCGAGATGCCGGCCTCGGTGTGCTCGGCGATGTCCTCCGCGATCTCCTCGGCGAAGTGGTCGAGTGCCGCCGAGTCCTCTCGGAGCTGGTCGGCCGTCCGCGCCAGCGCTTCTGGTACCCCGGCCCCGAGCTCGCGCTCGAGCACCGGCATGAGCGCGTTCCGCACGCGCACCCGGGCGAAGGCGCCGTCGTCGTTCTGCGGGTCGTGCCACGGCGCCAGTCCGGCTGCGACACACGCCTGCCGTGTCGTGTGCCGGCGCACCGCGAGCAGCGGGCGGCCGTACGCCGGCCCCGGCTCCCGCCGCGCGAGCGGCAGCATGCCCGACAGGCTGTCGGGCCCGCTGCCGCGCAGCAGGCCCAGCAGCACCGTCTCGGCCTGGTCGTCCAGGGTGTGCCCCAGCAGCACGAGACGCGACCCGGTGACGGACGCGACGTCCGCGATCGACGCGTGACGGGCCTCCCGGGCGGCGCCCTCCGGACCACCGTCGGAGCCGACCGTGACCCTGCGGATCGTCACCGGGTCGAGTCCCAGCTCGGATGCCTGCCGGGAGGCACGGCTCGCGACCGCCTCGGAGCCCGCCTGGAGCGCGTGGTCGACGACCACTGCCCCGGCTCGGAGCCCCTGCTTGCCCGCCTCGAACGCCGTGGCCGCGGCGAGCGCGAGCGAGTCCGGTCCGCCGCTCAGCGCGACCAGGACGAGGTCGCCCGCGGCGACGACCCCGTCGTCGAGCGCGGTGGCGAGCAGGTCGCGGACCGCAAGGCGGGTCTCGGCGACGGCAGGGTCCAGCCGGGGCCGCGGAGAGTTCACCCGGTAACGTTAGCCGCGCTCTCGGGACCACCGACAGCCCCACCGACACACCAGGAGTGCAGACATGGCCGCGTACGACGTCGTCGTCGAGATCCCCAAGGGCAGCCGCAACAAGTACGAGGTGGACCACGAGACCGGTCGCGTCTACCTCGACCGCGTGCTGTTCACGTCGTTCGTCTACCCGACCGACTACGGGTTCTTCGAGAAGACCCTGGCCGACGACGGCGACCCCGTGGACGCGCTGCTGCTCCTCGAGTTCCCGACGTTCCCCGGCGTGGGCGTGAAGGTGCGCCCGGTCGGCGTCTTCAAGATGAGCGACGAGGCCGGCAAGGACGAGAAGGTCCTCGTGGTCCCCGCCAAGGACCCGCGCTGGACGCACATCCAGGACATCTCGGACGTCGACGAGCAGACGAAGGCCGAGATCGCGCACTTCTTCGAGCGTTACAAGGACCTCGAGCCGAACAAGTGGGTCAAGGCCGAGGGCTGGGGCGACGCCGCCGAGGCCGAGGCCATCGTGCAGGCCGGCCAGGCCGCGTACGTGCCCGCTGGTCACTGACGCTCCGCACGCGAACGGCGCCCGCTCTCCATCGGAGGGCGGGCGCCGTTCTGTGTCCGGGGTTGCTCTGTCGGGCGGGGTCGGGAGGGGTCGGGGCTACAGGGAGCCGCTCGGGCGGGCGACGTACGGCAGGAGCTGGCTCGGCGTCCAGACCGCCCGCTCGACCACGCCGACACCCGGTCGCGCCGCTTCGACCATCATCCCGTTGCCGGTGTAGATCGAGTCGTGGTAACCGCCTGACGCGGTTCCGTTCGACGAGTAGAAGAGGATGTCGCCGGGCTGGCGCTGCGAGAGCGGCACGAGGCGGCCGATCGAGCCGAAGTAGTTGTACTGCCAGACGACGTTGTGTCCGCCGGTCGCAATGCCCTGCGAGCTGTACGCCATCATGACGAGGCCGGAGCAGTCCCAGGTGTTCGGGCCGGCGCCGCCGAGGACGTAGGGCTTGCCGAGCTGCCCGCGGGCGTAGGAGATCGCACCGGCGGCCTTCGAGGGGCTGCTCGGGGCCGGCGCCGGGGTGGTGGGCGCAGGGGTGCTCGGCTTCGAGGGGGTGGGCGTGCTCGGCTTGGCGGGCGCGGGCGCCGGTGCGGCTGGCGTGCTCGGCTTCGACGGGGTGCTCGGACGCGACGGGGTGGTCGTGCCACTGCCGCTGCCGGTGCTCGGGCTCGTTCCGGAGCCGGTGCTCGGGTTCGTGCCGCTGGTGCTGCCGCCGCCGTTGTTGTTGGTGCTGCTGCCGCTGCCGCTGCTGCTGCTGCTGTTGGTGCTGCTGCTGGTGCTGCCGCTCG
This sequence comes from Curtobacterium sp. ABR8, assembly GCF_057812125.1. NCBI lineage: Bacteria > Bacillati > Actinomycetota > Actinomycetes > Micrococcales > Microbacteriaceae > Curtobacterium > Curtobacterium sp. ABR8. The sequence goes on along the minus strand of NZ_CM173818.1, from coordinate 169,498 downwards.
TCTGGGCCGCCAGGGCGGTCTCCGCCGCCTTGGCCTGCTGCGCACTCCAGTAGGCGCTCTCCGTCGCGACACTCGTGCCCTTGAGGTACGCGAGCTGGCGGAGGACCTCGTCCTGCTGGTCCTGCTGCTTCTGCACCCGGGCCTGGGCGTCGGCCGAGACGTCGTTGGCGGTGGCGAAGGCGGTCTTCGTCGCCTCGGTCGCCTTGCTCAGCGCCGTCGTGGCGACGGCCTGCTGGTCGGCGAGCGAGTCCACCGTCTTCTGGTCGGAGCGGGCCTGCGCGAGGATCGTCGCCGATCGCTCGGACAGGTGCGACATCGTGCCGACGCGGTAGAGCAGGTCCCCGGAGGCGGACGCGTCCGTGAGCATCGTCGTCGACAGGTCGCCGCCGCCCGTGCGGGACAGCTCGACCACGAGCGCGGCCACCTGACCAGCGGAGTCGTCCGCCTTGCCCTTCGCGCGCTTCGACTGCGCGGACAGGTCGGCGAGGGTGTCCTTCGCCTCCTGCTGCTGCGAAGCGGCGAGGGCGTACGCCTGCCCGGCCTGCTGCTCGACGATGCCTGCGCGGTCCGCGGCGTCCTGCAGTGCGGTCAGCCGGTCGCTCAGCTCGTTCACCGTCTGCTGCGCGTCGGCGGCATCCGACTTCGCGGCCTTGACGTCGTCCCAGGACGGCGCCGACGGCGCGGCCTGGGCGGGTCCCGCGACGACGACCGACAGCCCGATGCCGAGCACGGCGACGGTGGCGATCCCGCAGGAGAACGAGCGAGCGGACAGGATCATGGCGGGGTCAACGCATCCCGGCTGCGCTGATGCTCATACCGAGATCCCCCGCGCTGCCATGAAGGGGACCGGGTCGACGGCAGCACCGTTGACCCGGGTCTCGAAGTGGAGGTGGCACCCGGTCGACCAGCCGGTCGAACCGATCTTGGCGATCTGCTGCCCGGCGGAGACGTGCTGGCCGTTCGCGACCATGATCCCGCCGTCGACGATGTGCCCGTAGGCCGTCGAGATGCCGCCGCCGTTGTCCAGGATGACCTCGTTGCCGTACCCGCCGCCGTTGCCCGCGAAGGTCACGGTGCCGTCGTGGGCGGCGTAGATCGGGGCGTAGCAGGCGGGAGCGAGGTCGACCCCGGCGTGCAGTGCCGTGTAGTGCGTGTACGGGTCGACGCGGATGCCGTAGCCGCTCGTCTGGAAGCCGCCGGCCGGCCGGACCCACCCGGCCGAGTTGGCCGTCCCACCGCCGGTGCCGCCCTGGCTCGTCGCCGCGGCCTTCGCTGCTGCCTTGGCCGCCGCCGCGGCGATGCGGGCCTGTCGTGCCTTCTCGGCGGCGACGCCCTTGCGGTAGTCGGCCTCGACCCCGCGTTGCTTCGTGGTGAGGGCGGTCAGCTGGGCCTCGAGCCGCGACTCGTTGTCGTTCTGGGCGTCGACGGCGGTCTGCGCCGCGTCGGCAGCACCCTGGGCCTGCTGCATCTTCGACTGGGCCGCGTCGGCGAGGTCGCCCAGGGCCGCCTTGGCCTTGTCCGCCTTGTCGGCCTGCGCCTGGGCGGTGCCGCGGTCCTGCGACGCCTGCGAGTAGATGCCGTCGGCCTGCTCGCTGAGCTTCGACATGGCGCCGAGCTCGTAGAGCAGGTCACCGGAGTCCGAGGGGTGCGTGAGGATGTCGGTCGTCACGTCGTTGGCGCTGGCCCGACCGAGCTGCGCGGCGAGCTGACCGGCCTGCTCCTCGGACTGGGCGGCGGTCTGTTCGGCGTCGTCCGCCTGGGACTGGAGCGTCTTCTGCTCGAGCGTCGCCTCGTCGTACTCGTTCTGCGCGGCCTGGTAGGCCTCGCCGGCGGCCTGCGCGGCCTTCTGCTTGGCAGCGGCCTCGGTCTTCAGCGTCGAGATGAGCGACTTGATCTCGGTGACCTTCGCCTGCTGGGCACTCGTCGAGGACTTGGCCTTCTGCACCTCGGACCAGCTCGGGTAGCTCGCGGCGCTGGCCGACGTCGCCGGGGCGAGGACCGCGAGGGTGCTGCCCGCGAGCGCGACGGCGACCGCGGCGGCGACGAGGCGGCTGCGGTTGCGGAGGGAGAGCGAAGGTGAGGTCGACATGTATCTCGATTTCGTAACAGCGCGGCAAGGCTCACGCACGTAACACTGTTAACAGACGCAACAGTAACAACAGGTGTCGCAGCCCCGCAGCCCCTCGGACGAGGGGCGCGGAGCCGACGACGATGCTCGCACCGCAACCTCGACACCCGGTGCCGGACGGGCGCGACACGCCGGGGATTCCGCGGGAACGGGGCCCGATTTGCGAACCCCCCGGGGCATCCGTATGCTTGTCCATCGGTAGCGCGAAGCACCACTTGCGGCCCTATCGTTTAGTGGCCTAGGACACCGCCCTTTCACGGCGGCAGCACGGGTTCGAATCCCGTTGGGGTCACTCTCCGAGTGAGCGAGCAAGTAGTACTGAGCAACACCACAGCAATTCAACATGGCCCTGTAGCGCAGCTGGTTAGCGTGCCGCCCTGTCACGGCGGAGGTCGCGGGTTCAAGTCCCGTCAGGGTCGCCACGGCTGGATAGCTCAGTTGGTAGAGCGTTCGACTGAAAATCGAAAGGTCCACGGATCGATGCCGTGTCCAGCCACCGGTGAAGGCCCCCTGCTTCGGCAGGGGGCCTTTTCCGTTGTCTGAGCCGTCTGGCCCGGGGCGGCGCTAGGCCTCGCGGGTCTTCGGGCTGCTGTCGTTCGTCTTCGCCGGGTCGCGTTCGACCACGGAACCGAGGGCATCGTCGATCCGACTGAGCAGCTCCGCCGGGATCGTGACGCCGGCAGCACCCGCGTTGTCGTGCACCTGCTCCGGACGCGACGCCCCGATGATCGCACTCGCGACGTTCTCGTTCTGCAGCACCCAGGCGACGGCGAGCTGTGCCATCGACAGGTCGAGCTCCTTCGCGATCGGCTCGAGCTCCTGCACCGAGGACAGCACCTCGTCGCGCATGAACCGCTTGATCATGTCCGCGCCGCCCTTGTCGTCGGTGGCGCGTGAGCCCTCGGGCAGCGGCTGACCCGGCTTGTACTTGCCGGTCAGGACACCCTGGGCGATCGGGGACCAGACGATCTGCGAGATACCGAGCTCCTTCGAGGTCGGCACCACCTCTTCCTCGATGACGCGCCACAGCGCCGAGTACTGCGGCTGGTTCGAGATGAGCTGGAAGCCGAGGTCCTTCGCCAGCGCGGCGCCGGCGCGCAGCTGGTCCGCGGTCCACTCGCTCACGCCGACGTACAGGACCTTGCCCTGGCGCACGATGTCGGCGAAGGCCTGCATCGTCTCCTCGAGCGGGGTCTCGTGGTCGAAGCGGTGCGCCTGGTACAGGTCGACGTAGTCGGTCTGCAGGCGGCCGAGCGAGCCGTCGATCGACTCGAGGATGTGCTTGCGGGACAGCCCGGTGTCGTTGTGCCCCTTGGGCCCGGTCGGCCCGAACACCTTCGTGGCGATCTCGAGCGACTGGCGCCGCTCCCCCTTGAGGGCTTCGCCGAGGACGGTCTCGGCGCCGGTGTTGGCGTAGACGTCGGCGGTGTCGAACGTCGAGATGCCGACCTCGAGGGCGGCCTTGACGCAGGCGATCGCCGCGTCGTTCTCGACCTGGGATGCGTGGGTGAGCCAGTTGCCGTAGGTGATCTCGGAGACCTTGAGGCCCGAGTTGCCGAGGTAGCGGTACTCCATGTGCGTGTCACTCCTGTCGTGGCCGCGTCGATGCGGCTCGACCCGTGACGGTAGTCCTCGGAACCTCCGCGCGGGACAGCAGCTGTACGCTGATGTTTCATCAGCAACTGGGAAAGACGAAACCCCGGCGATGTGGCGCGAGCCAGTGATCGTTCCGGGGTCTTCGTGAACAACGGTAGCAGACAGGGACGCGATGCAGGAAGACGAGCTCGAGCGCTTGATCACGGCCGAGCGGCTCCGTTCGTACACGGAGCGGACGGGGTCCACGACCGGTGCGTTGCGGCTCTACGAGTGGAACATGCGCGCCTCGGCGTCGGTCATGGAACTCACCGGCGTCGTCGAGGTGGTCGCCCGCAACGCACTCGACCAGGAGCTCCGCGCCTGGACGGCGGATCGTACCGGGGCACCATGGTTCGACGTCGCTCCGCTCGACGCTCGCGGACGCGCTGACCTTGCGAAGGCACGGGCTCGGGCGAGTCGAGACGGACGGCGCGACGAAGTGCACGGACGCGTCATCGCGGAGCTCGGCTTCGGGTTCTGGCGATACCTCGTGGAGTCGCGGTACCTGACCGCGCTGTGGACACCCGCGCTCCACCGGGCGTTCCCGCAGGGACCTGCAGATTTCTTGACGCGACAACGGGAGGTACGTGGTCGACTGCAGCAACTGCACTTCGTGCGGAACCGGGCGGCGCACCACGAACCCATCCACGCACGTGACCTGCAGCGGGACCACGACTACGCGCTCGAGCTGCTCGGCTGGATCAGCCCGCACGCGGCGGTGTGGGCGGCGGAGACCACCTCGCTCCGAGCCGTGCTCCGCGCCCGTCCCGACGGGTAGGTGCAGGATCGGAAGGGTTGCGGTGCAGTGGTGCACCGCCGGGAGCGAAGGAGCGTCCATGTCGGGAGCGAGCGTGTTGTTCATCGGCGGGAGCGGCGTGATCAGCGCCTCCTGCGTGCGGGAGGCGACGGAACAGGGCCACGACGTCACGGTCCTGAACCGTGGGAGCACCGGGGGCAGGCCGATCCCGGAGGGTGTGACGCGCCTCCAGGCCGATGTGTCGGACCGCAGCGCCCTGGCGGACGCACTCGGCGACCGCCACTTCGACGTCGTCGTGAACTGGATCGCCTTCACGCCGGACCAGGTGCAGGCCGACATCGACTTCTTCGCCGGACGGACGCGGCAGTACGTGTTCATCAGCTCGGCCTCGGCGTACCAGACCCCGGCGACGCACCTGCCGATCACGGAGTCGACGCCGCTGAAGAACCCGTACTGGCAGTACTCGCGGGACAAGATCGCGTGCGAGGAACTGCTGATGGAGGCGTACCGGGAGCAGGACTTCCCGGTGACGATCGTGCGGCCGTCGCACACCTACGACGAGACGAAGCTGCCACTGACCGGTGGGTGGACCGCCGTGGCGCGGATGCGCGCCGGCAAGCCGATCATCATCACCGGTGACGGATCGTCGCTGTGGACGCTGACGCACAGCCGTGACTTCGCGGTCGGGTTCACCGGGCTGCTCGACAACGCGTCGGCGATCGGTGAGGCCTTCACGATCACGAGTGACGAGGCCCCGACGTGGAACGCCATCGCGCACGAGATCGCTGCGGCGGCCGGGGTCGAGGACCTGCGGATCGCGCACGTGCCGGCGGACGCGATCAACGCGGTGGATCCGGAGTGGGGTGCGGCGCTGCTCGGCGACAAGGCGAACAGCTCGGTGTTCGACAACAGCAAGATCCGGTCGCTCGTGCCGTGGTACCGGCCGCGCACGCCCTACCGGCAAGGGGTCCGCGAGGTCATCGCCTGGTACGAGGCGCATCCCGAGGAGCAGGTCGTCGACGAGCGGCTCGACGCCCTGATGGACGAGCTGGCGGCGCGCTGGGCGGTGTGAGCCGCACTCGGTGAGCAGAAATGGTCGGGTGCCGTGTGGCGACCCGACCATTTCTGCTCACGAAGCGAGCGCGTGGAGCGAACCCGTCAGGCGCGCGCGGCCAGGACGTCCGCCAGCGTCCCGATCGCCGTGCGCAGCTCGTCGTCGGTGACCACCAGGGGCGGGGCGAAGCGGATCGTCGACCCGTGGGTGTCCTTCACGAGCAGCCCGCGGTCGGCGAGGTCCTTCGAGATCTCCTTGCCGGTGCCGAGCGCGGGGTCGATGTCGATCCCGGCCCAGAGTCCGGCCACGCGGTGCGACACGACGCCGTGCCCGACGAGCTCGTCGAGCAGTCCTCGCAGCAACGGTTCGCCGTCGAGGGCCCGCTGCTGGAACGTGCCCTCGCCGAGCATCGCGACGACCTCGGCCCCGACGGCCGCCGCGAGCGGGTTGCCACCGAAGGTCGAGCCGTGCTCGCCGGGGCGCAGGACGCCGAGGACGTCACGCGAGCCGACCACCGCCGACACCGGCACGATCCCGCCGCCGAGGGCCTTGCCGAGCGTGATGAGGTCGGGGCGCACCCCGACGCGCTGCACCGCGAGCGTGTGCCCGGTGCGACCGAGGCCGGACTGGATCTCGTCGGCGATGAACAGCGCACCGAACTCGTCGCAGACCTGCCGGACGGAAGGCAGGTACGAGGCCGGCGGGATGACCACGCCGCCCTCGCCCTGGATCGGCTCGAGCAGCACGGCGACGACGGTCTCGTCCATCGCCTCGCGCAGGGCATCGGCATCGCCGTACGGCACGGTGCGGAAGCCGGGCGTGAACGGCCCGAAGTCGTCGTGGGCGGAGGGGTCGTCGGAGAACGAGATGATCGTCGTGGTACGCCCGTGGAAGTTGCCGGACGCCACGATGATGGTCGCGCGGTCCGCGGGGACGCCCTTCACCCGGTAGCCCCAGGCGCGGGACACCTTGATCGCGGACTCGACGGCCTCGGCACCGGTGTTCATCGGCAGGACCATCTCGGTCTCCGTCAACGCCGCCAGTGCCGTGGCGAACGGCCCGAGCTGGTCGTTCACGAACGCGCGACTGGTGAGCGTGACCCGGTCGAGCTGCGCCCGTGCGGCGTCGAGCAGCCGGGGGTTGCCGTGGCCGAAGTTCACCGCCGAGTACGCGGCGAGACCGTCCAGGTACTGCTTGCCGTCGACGTCGGTGACGGTCGCTCCGGAGCCCGACGCGATGACGACGGGCAGCGGGCTGTAGTTGTGCGCGAGGGCGCGGTCCTCGACGGCGAGCGCCGCCGCGGTGTTGACCCCGAGCGACGCTGCCGCCGACATCAGCTGACCCCGAGCGAGCGCGCGACCGAGTTGCCGGTGCCGACCGGGTGCAGGTCGAGCGTGCAGCACTTCACGCCACCGCCGCCGAGCAGGAGCTCGGACAGGTCGACGCCGATCGGGTTGTAGCCCTTCTCCTTCAGCTGCTCGGCGAACCGAACAGCCCGGGCGGCGATCACGACGTTGTACCCGTCGGAGTAGGAGTTCAGGCCGAGGATCGCGGCGTCCTCCTCCGTGGCGATGATCGCGTCCGGGAAGCGCTCGCGCAGGATCGCCAGCGACGGCTCGTCGAAGGCGCTCTCGAGGTACGCGATGTTGCTGGTGCCGTCAGCGGCGGGCTCGGGGTCGAGCACGGCGATGGCGGTGTCGAGGTGGTAGAAGCTCGGGTTGATGAGCTTGAGGGTGACGACCTCGCGGCCGTAGATCGTCGCGAGCTCGTCGTGCGAGGTGCTGTCCGACCGGAAGCCCGTGCCGGCGTAGATCGTGTTGCCGATGAGCAGGAAGTCACCCTCGCCCTCGTTGGTCTGCTCCGGCTCGGCGACGGTCAGGCCGGCCTGACGGAACCAGTCCATGTACGCCGGGCCCTCGGGCTGGCGCTCGGGGTACTGGAACTTCGCGCCGTAGGCGATGCCGTCGAGGACGAACCCGCCGTTGGCCGCGTAGACCATGTCCGGCAGGCCGTCGATGGGGTCGATGTACGAGATGTCGAAGCCGAGCTGCTCGTACACGTCGACGAGCGTCTGCCACTGGGCGACGGCCTTCGACGTGTCGGTCGGCTCCTCCGGGTGCATCCACGGGTTGATCCGGTAGCTCACCGTGTAGAAGTCCGGCTTGCACATCAGGATCGTCCGCTTGGTGGCGGTGCGGGCCGGTGCGTGGGTGGTCGAGGGTGCGGTGTTCGACATCAGTCCTCCTGAGAAGGGACCGGGGCCCGAGCCTGCCAGGAACCGAAACGGAACGAAGGAGAGGTGCTCCGGCGAGATGCAGGCTCACTCGCCGTAGCGGACCAGGTCGACGCCACGACGATCCTGACACAGACCGTCCGGCAAGTGCAGCACCGGTGGCAAAGCGCCGTGGCACCCGTTCGGGTGACGCACGTTTCGTGCGTCCGACCTGCCGACCTCGCAAGAAGTCCGCGTACGATGGGTGCAATGGATTCGCTCGACCACCGCATCCTGGATCAACTCCGGGACAACGCCCGCGCCGGGTACGGCGACATCGGGTCGGTGGTCGGACTCTCGGCATCGGCCGTCAAGCGCCGTGTCGACCGGCTCGTCGGCGACGGTGTCATCCAGGGCTTCACGATCAAGGTGGACCCCGCCGTCGAGGACCGCGGGACCGAGGCCTGGGTCGAGCTGTACTGCCGCGGCACCGTCTCCCCCGACGAACTCCGGGCGCTGCTCGACACCGTGCCCGAGGTCATCGACGCCGGCACGGTCACGGGGAGCGCCGACGCCGTCGTGCACATGCGCTCGAAGGACCTGTCCGCGCTGGAAGAAGCGCTCGACAAGGTCCGCCTCGCACCGCAGGTGGACCACACGCGGTCCGCGATCGTGCTCTCCAAGCTGGTCAGTCGCGACACCGCGTAACGTCCGGCAGATGGCACGGAACACGACCGGAAGGCGCGGATCGCCGCCCACGGGGTCGCGCCCGGCCCGGCAGCTGGTCACCGCTGCGAGCGTCGCCTACGTCGCGAACTGCCTCTGGGGCACCGCGGTCGCCGTCCGGCTGATCCGGACCGAGAAGCTCCGCGTCGTGCACCACGGCCTGTTCGTCGTGACCGCGACACTCACCGGGGCCGCCGCGACGACCCCCCTGTGGACCCGTGACCGTTCGGCGCTGTTCCTGCTGCCCGCCCTCGTCCCCCTCGCACTCGCGCCACGCACGAACCCGCGCTCCGGAGCACACTGGAAGACCGCGGTGGCCGCCGCGCCGTCCTACCTGGGGGCGCTGCTGGTGCGGCGTCGACCGTGACGACGAGACACGAGGGGAAGCAGTGGAGCTCTTCGAGGCCATCCGACGCCGCCGGACCACGAACGGGGCGTTCCTGCCCGATCCGGTGTCCGAGGAACACCAACGGCTCCTCATGGAGCTCGCCGGCCGGGCCCCGTCGCAGCTGAACAGCCAACCGTGGCGGTTCGTGCTGGTCGAGGAGCGCGACACGATCGACCGCGTTGCCGCGATCAGCGGCAGCTCGATGACCCGCACCATGGCCGAGGGGACGTTCTTCGAGCGGTACAAGCCGTACTTCCGGTTCTCGCAGGCCGAGATGGACGAGCGGCGCGACGGCATGCTGTTCGACAAGCTGCCCGGACCACTCCGGCCGTTCACGAAGCAGGTGTTCACGAAGCGCGGGCAGCTGCTCATGAACACGCTCCGGGTACCGCAGAGCCTGGGTGAGGAGAACCGGAAGCTCGTCGCCGGGTCGCCGCTGCTGCTCGGCGTGATGCTCGACCGCCACGAGTACCGGGAGCAGGAGCTGTCCGGCTTCTACTCGGTGTTCAGCATGGGTGCCGCGATGGAGAACATCTGGCTCGCGACGACCGAGCTCGGCCTGGGGATCCAGTTCGTGTCCTTCCCGATGGAGGCCCCGGGCGCCTGGGCGGAGATCGAGGGGTTGCTCCGGGTGCCCGAGTCGCTCGAGCTGATGGCCGTCTACCGGATCGGGTACCTTCCGCCGGAACGACGACGCCCCGCGATCGACTGGACGTCGAGCGAGCGGAAGCGGCCGTCACAGTACGTGTTCCGCGACACCTGCGACACCCCGCAGCAGGGGTGGGACGACGCGCCCGTCGCAGGCCACATCGAACCGGAGGCGACCAGCTCGTGACCGACACCCGACCCACCCACGTCACCCCGGGCCTCCAGGCCGTCGCCCCCGGCCTGCCGGGCCGTCCCTGGATCTCGCAGGACTGGCTCGACGTCGTCTTCGTGCACTGGCGCGTCGACGTGTCGGCGGTGGCCCCGCTGCTGCCGGCCGGAACGTGGCCCGACACGATGGCGCCCGACGGGACCGACGACGGGGTGACCACCTGGGTGGGCCTCATCGCGTTCCGGTTCGAGGACACCCGGTTCCCGCCCCTCGGGGCGCTCGGGCGGACCGGCTCCATCGGCGACTTCGTCGAGGTGAACGTCCGCGTCTACACGGTCGACGAGCAGGGCCAGCACGGCGTCGTGTTCCTGTCGCTCGACGCCGGCAAGCTGCTGCCGACGCTCGGCGCACGCGTGGCCACCGGGCTGCCCTACTGGTGGGCGGACGCCGAGTCGCGGAGCGGCGACGGCCGCGTCGGGTACGCGATGCGGCGGCACGGGACCCACCTGCGGTCCCTGGTCGACGTGCGGGTCGGCGACGAGCTCGCCGAGCCGAGTGCGCTCGAGACGTTCCTGACCGCGCGGTGGGGCATGCACGTGCACCGGGCCGGACGGACACGGTTCTGGCCGAACGAGCACGAGTCGTGGCCGTTGCACCGGGCCTCGGTGGTGTCGCTGCGGGACGACCTGGTCGGGGCGGCGGGGCTGCCCTTCGGGCTGACGGAGCTCGAGCCGGACTCGGTGCTCTACTCGCCGGGCGTCACGACGCGGTTCGGGCGGGGGCGCTGAGGCCGGTGGGTGTCAGTCGTGGGGTGACCGACGCGCGACGACGAACTGGTGCACGGCCACCGCGACGCTGATCACCGCGAAGGCAGCGCCGAACGTCCAGAAGATGCTCCGGTAGTCGGGGAGATCAGCGAGCGTCAGGCCGAGGACCGCCAGGACGACGCAGCACACGGCGACCGCGAGTGCTGTCCACGCGACGACGAGGTGATCGATCCGCGGCACGGAGCGAGCGAAGCGGAACGCCGTCGGGACGCCGGCGACCGCACCGAACAGGGCGCCGAAGGGGAACCCGACGGTCAGGGTGGCGACCGAGACGATGCCGACGCTCCCGACCGCCACGACCACGCGGGTGACGTGGCACCGCCACGAGGCGTCGCGGCTCTGCTCGTCGTACGCGTGCCGACCCGCCACGAACAGGGCGACGGCACCGGCGGTCGTCACCACCGCGGCGGACACCCCGACGACGAGCGCCAACGCACCACCGAAGGCGACGCCGAGCGCGACGTGTGCGGCAGCGAGGAGCAGCTCGAGCACCGGGTACGTCCAGACCTCACGCAGCCGGGTCGGTGTGTTCAGGACCCAGCCGGGCGGTGCCTCCTCGGCGGTGCCGTCGGTCTCGGGGTCGCGGGCGTCCACGTGGCCAGCATGGCCGGTCGGTGCCGGCCTGGTCCAGGGCCGTCGCTTCGGGGGACACCGGCTGAGTGGTACACGGCCGACCGCAGGTACAAGGGAGCCATGACTCGAGTGGCAGTGGTGACCGGTGGATCCGCAGGACTGGGACGGGCGACCGTCCGGGAGCTCGCCGCTCGGGGGTGGGACGTGGCCGTCCTCGCCCGCGGGCAGGAGGGCGTCGACGCCGCGGTCGCCGAGGTCGAGGCCGCCGGACGCCGTGGACTGGCGCTGGTCGCCGACGTGTCCGACCGCGAGGCCGTCGAGGCCGCGGCCGACCGCGTCGAGCAGGAACTCGGGCCGATCGACCTGTGGGTGAACGGCGTGATGGTCGGGGTGTTCGGGAAGTTCCTCGACACCGCCCCCGAGGACTTCGAGCGGGCGTTGCACGTCACCTACCTCGGCTTCGTCAACGGCACCCGTGCCGCGCTCTCGCGGATGGTGCCCCGCGGCCAGGGGCACGTCGTCCAGGTCGGTTCGGCGCTCGGATTCCGCGGCATCCCGCTGCAGGCCGCGTACTGCGGTGCGAAGCACGCGATCGTCGGGTTCACCGAGTCCGTCGTCTCCGAGCTGCTCGAACAGGGCAGCAAGGTGAAGGTCTCGCGGGTGGACATGCCCGCGCTGAACACGATCCAGTTCGGGTGGGTGAAGTCGAAGCTGCCGCACCACCCGCAGCCGGTCGCCCCGATCTACCAGCCCGAGGTCGGTGCCCGCGCGATCGCTGCCGTGGCCGAGCGCCCTCGCCGTCGCACCTGGGTCGGTGAGTCGACGGTCTACACGATCCTCGGCAACCGGATCAGCGGACGCTTCGCCGACTGGTACGCCGCCAAGACGCTCGTCTCCGGGCAGCAGGCGCCGGACAAGGACGGCCTCGAGTTGCAGGACAACCTGTACGAGCCGGTGCCGGGCGACCACGGTGCGCACGGGGTGTTCGACGAGTCGGCCCACGCCTGGTCGCCGCAGACCTGGTGGGTGGAGCACCGGCGGATGGGCAACGGGATCATCGGGGCGGCGATCGGTGCAGTCGGAGCCGTCGCACTCGTGGCAGGACGACGACGATGACGCGCCGTGCACGAGCGGGGGCGTCGGCGGTCGAGCTGGGCCGAGCGGTCCTCGGGGTCTGGCATCTGAGCCGCTCGTTCCGGGGACGCGACCAGTCCGTGCTGCACGGTGTGCTCGGCGTCCGGCAGCTCGCGCAGGCCGCACTCGTCGCACGCGCCGGCACGGGGAACGCACACACCCTCAGCGCCCTCGTCGACGCGGCGCACGGAGCGACGATGGTCCCGCTCGCCCTCGACCCGCAGCGCCGCCGGTTCGCCCTGCAGCAGGTGTGGATCGCCGCGGCACTCACCGTCGCCGAGGTGGCCGTCGTCGGACGTGGCGGTCGCCGCTGACGCCTGTCAGAGGTGCTCGGTAGCGTCCGGGACATGAGCACCACCTACTCCGTCGCGTCCTCGCTGGACGGCTTCGTGGCCGCGCCCGACGACGACCTCGACTGGCTGCTGCAGTTCGGCTTCGAGCCGTTCCAGGAGCACCACGACCGGTTCTTCGCGGGCATCGGCGCGATCGTCATGGGCTCGACCACGTACGAGTGGTTGCTCGAGCACGACGACACGTGGGCGTACCCGGACCTGGCGACGTGGGTGTTCACCACGCGCGACCTGCCGGTGCCGGACGGCGCCGAGGTGCACTTCGTCTCGGGCGAGGTCGCGGACCACCAGGCCGACCTCGAACGGGCAGCCGGTGAGCGCGACGTCTGGGTCGTCGGCGGTGGACTGCTCGCTGCCCAGTACCAGCAGGCCGGGCTGCTCGACGAGCTCCGCGTCACCGTGATGCCGGTGGCGCTCGGCGCCGGTGCCCCACTCCTGCCGGTCGCCGCGCCGACCCCGGTGTTCGAACTGGTGGGGACGACGCCCTTCACCGGCGGTGCCGTGGAACTGCACTACCGGTCCGCAGCCACCACGGCGTAGCGTCCGCGGCATGAGCGACAACGAGCAGACCGAGCCCGTCATGGACGGCGCAACCGAGGCCACGAACCACGAGAAGCTGCACGGCCTGATCGAACAGGTCGACCACGATCACCGCGGCGAGGGTGCCGGGGCGATGGCCGACCACCTGCGCGACCGGATGGACGAGACCGGCGTCGAGGACGAAGAGGGCGGCGACGTCGAGGACTGACCCGAGCCGGGGACGTCAGACGCGCAGGTCGGCGAAGTCCGCGTCGACGTCCCCGAACCGGTGGGCGGTGATCGAGACCGACTGCTCACGGATGAACGGGAGCATCTCGATCAGCCCGGCCTCGACCACCGGGGCGTCGTGGATCGCGACGTCGATGCTCGCCCCGAGGGCCTCCTCGAGCGCCAGGGCGTCGCCGCCGATGAGTCGGATGCGTGCCCCGGGACCACCGAACGCCGTGTGCACGGGTCGGTCCTGGCCCTGCGCGAGCATGTCCCCGAGCGCGTCGATGGGCTCGTCGTCCTCGCCGCTCGTCCAGTTCGCCTGGAACACGGCACCGGACGATGCCCGGGCGTGGAAGTCCTGGTCGGACTCGACCAGGTGGTCGACGACGTCCAGTGGTGACCGGCTCGAGGCGAACAGCTGGGTGAGCGGGCCGGGCAACGGACGGGCGGTGCTGAGCAGGACGTGGGCGCGGGCGGCCGTTGCGGCGACGAGCGCTCGCACCAGGTCACCCGCCGAGGCGTCCTCCGCCTGCCGCACGATGACGGACTGCGGTCGGTGGCGCAGGACGTTCCGCTGCACCACGAGCCCCGACAGGTCGTGCGAGACGCCGTAGAGCTCTTCGCGCGCCCGGACGTCGCTCAGCGCACCGGCGCGCACCTGGTCGAACTCCTCGAACGACAGTCCGCTGCGCGCAGCCTCGATGACCGCGGTCACGCGCGGCGGCAGCCCGTGCAACTGGATGCTCTTGTGCACGGTGCGTGGGACCGGCTCCCACCGCCCGAGCGTCGCCACGTACATCGGACCGCCCGCCTTCGTGCCGGTGCCCACCGACGACCGCTTCCAGCCGCCGAACGGCTGCCGGCCGACGACCGCGCCGGTGATGCCGCGGTTCACGTACAGGTTGCCGGCGCGCACGCTGGCGAGCCAGTCCGCGACCTCGTCGGCGTCGAGCGAGTGGATGCCCGCCGTCAGGCCGTAGTCGGTGCCGTTCTGGATCGCGATGGCCTGCTCGAGCGTCTCGGCACGCATGATGCCGAGCACCGGACCGAAGTACTCGGTCTGGTGGAACTCGCTGCCCGGGCGGACACCGTCGCGGATGCCGGGTGACCAGAGCCGCCCGGAGTCGTCGAGTGCCGTCGGCTGCACGAGCCAGGACTCCCCCGGCCCGAGCTCGGTCAGGCCCTGCCGCAGCTTGCCCTCGGGCTCCGCGATGACCGGGCCGACCTGCGCGGTGGGGTCGTCCGGCCAGGCGACCCGGAGCGTGCGCGTGGCGTCGACGAGCTGCCGACGGAAGCGCTCGCTCTCGCCGACCGTGCCGACCAGGACCACCAGGGACGCCGCCGAGCACTTCTGGCCGGCGTGTCCGAAGGCGGACTGCACGATGTCCTGCACCGCGAGGTCGATGTCGGCGCTCGGTGTGACGACGATCGCGTTCTTGCCGCTCGTCTCGGCGCTGAGCGGCAGTCCGGCGCGCCACCAACGGAACGACCGCGCGGTGTCGGCCGAACCGGTCAGGATGATGCGGTCGACGGCGGGGTGCCCGACGAGGTCTCGACCGAGTTCGTCCTCGGCCAGGTCGACGAGCTGCAGCAAGGAGTGCGGCACACCGGCGTCCCAGAGCACGTCGGCCAGCAGCGCACCGCTCCGCTTCGCCTCGGGTGCCGGCTTCAGGACGACACCGCTGCCCGCGGCGAGCGCCGCCAGCACCCCGCCGGCGGGGATCGCGACGGGGAAGTTCCACGGCGGCACGACGACGGTCAGACGCGGCGGGACGTAGCGGGCGCCCTCGATGTCGCCGAGACGACGGGCTCGTTCGGCGTAGTAGTGGGCGGCATCCACGGCCTCGGTGACCTCGGTGTCGGCCTCGGAGAACGTCTTGCCGGTCTCCGCCGCCATCGCCTCGATCAGGTCGGCGCGGCGGGTCTCGAGCTCGTGCCCGATCAGGTCGAGGAGCTCGGCGCGGTCGGAGGGGTCCTGCCGACCCCAGTTCACGCCGGCCTGGGCGGTGCGGGCCATGATCCGTTCGAGCTTGGATCGGTCGGCGACCTTGGCCCCGCGGATCGTCTGCGCGCCGAGCTGCGAGCGCGGCACTCGGCGGAGGACGTCGAGCGCCCACGCGCGGTTGGCGGGGACGGAGGGATCGGTGTCCGGGGCGTTCCGGAACGCGTCGCGCAGCACGGGTTCGCCGAGCGCCCGGTGGCGGTCCTGGGTGCGGTGCGTCGCTGGTACCGACTCGTCGAGGGCCGCGACCGAGGCCAGGTACCTGCCGTGTTCACGGTCGAACACGCTGGCGTCGTGGTCGATGTCGGACGCTGCGGCGATGAAGTTCTCGGGGCTCGCGCTCTCCTGCAGCCGTCGGGCCAGGTACGCGATCGCGGAGTCGAACTCGTCCGGTTGCACGACGGGTGTGTAGAGCAGGATCTGGCCGACGTCGGCGCGGACGGCGTCGGCGTGCGTGGACGCCATGCCGAGCAGCATCTCGACGTCGATCGCGTCGGTCACCCCGCGGCGCTGGGCGAGCACCCATGCGGTCGCCAGGTCGAACAGGTTGTGCCCGGCGACACCGATCCGGACGGCGTCGGTGCGCTCCGGGGTCAGCGCGGCGTCGAGCATGCGCAGGTAGGCGCTGTCGGTCTCGCGCTTGCTGCCCCAGGTGGCGAGCGGCCAGTCGTGCACGATCGCGTCGACGTGCTCCATCGCCAGGTTCGCGCCCTTGACGAGCCGCACCTTGATCGGAGCCCCGCCCCGGGCCCGGCGCTCCTGCGCCCAGCTCGTCAGGGACTCGAGCGCCCCGGCGGCGTCGGGCAGGTAGGCCTGCAGCACGATGCCGGCCTGCAGCCCTGCGAACTCGTCGCGGTCGAGCAGGGTCCGGAACACCGCGAGGGTGACGTCGAGGTCGCGGTACTCCTCCATGTCCAGGTTGATGAACTTCGCCTGGCCGCCGGACGCCAGCGGAGCCGCCGCCAACCGGTACAGCGGCACCAGACGGTCGACGACCCGCTCGACCGTCTGGTCGAACGCCCACATCGACGTCTGGGGCACGACCGAGCTGACCTTGATCGACACGTAGTCGACGTCGTCGCGGGCGAGCAGGTCCATCGTCCCCTGCAGCCGACGGTCGCTCTCGGCGCTGCCGAGCACGGCTTCGCCGAGCAGGTTCACGTTGAGCCGGGTGCCCGGTCCCCCGACCTTCGCGAGCGCCGGACCGAGCTTCGCCGTGCTCGCGTCGATGACCAGGTGACCCGTCATCCGGCGCAGGATCCGGCGAGCGGTCGGGATGACGGCCCACGGCGCCATCGTCGCGAACCCACCGCCGAGCGTCACCGCACCGCGCAGGTACCAGGCGAGGAAGTCGGGGACGTCGCGGCTGACCTGCTCGAGGTTACGGGCGGCGACCCGGGGGTCCTCGGGGCGGATGACCTTGTCGACGAAGCTGCGCGTGAAGTCGAGGCCACGCTCGTCCCGCAGGGCTTCGGCGAGGCGAGCGGCACCGGCGTCCGGCTTCGCCCCGGCGGACGCCGCCAGCCACCGGCGGACCAGCGCCACGGCATCGTCGGTGCAGTCCTGGAGGCGGGCGCTCGGCATGCTCCGATCGTATGCCGCACCTCCGACCTCACCTTGGAGCGCGCCGCACGTCGGCCAGGAGTCATCCGGACGGATGAAGTCAGCCGAACACCCGGATCAGTTCCGGCAGCACGAGCAGCACCGGCAACACCGAGAAGACGGAGATGACCGCGCCCGCGACGATTCCCGTGAGCGCGAGACCGCGTCCGGCCTCACCCGTCCGCCGCAGCTGCGGCAGCGCGATGAGCCCCACGACGACCCCGCCGATGGGGACCACGAAACCCAGCACCAGCGCGATGATCGCCAGGGTGTTCGTCGGGCGGATGGATGCCGTCGGCGGCTGCGCGGAGGGGTTCGTCATGCGGGTTCCTGTCTCGTCGGGCCGAGCGCTGCACGGCCCGGTCATCGTACGGGCGGTCCGGAGCGGTCCACAGCGCCCCGTTCGGGTCATCCGGACGGACGAAGTACGCGGCGTCGGGGTCGGTCGGCCCCGACGGTGGATACGCTGAAGGAATGTCGACGCAGGGCAAGGACGGCCACGACTGGGCGACGTGGGACGCCTACCACGACGTCTGGCGACGCCTCGACCGAGCGCTCGACCAGGCCGTCCAGGCGGGTGCCGGCATCTCCATCCCCGAGTTCGAGATCCTGATCGGCCTGCACCGGGAGCCGGACCACCGGCTGCGCGTCCGCGACATCGCCGCCGGCATCGGCTGGGAGAAGTCGCGCGTCAGCCACCAGGTCACGCGCATGGTCTCCCGTGGCCTGGTCAGCCGGGCCGACTGCCCGACCGACGGCCGGGGCAGCTGGGTGGAGATGACCCCCGACGGCCGTCGCGCGGTCCTCGCCGGCATCCGTGCGCACACCGGTGCGTTGGAAGACCTGTTCTGGAGGCCCGTGGGGACTGACGCGGACACGCTCCGGTCCGTCAGTGCGCGCGTCCAGGACGCGATCGGCCCCGACGTGTCGGACGACGCCGTCTCCGGCTGACAGTCCGCGCGCGTCCGCCGAGGACTCCCCCGGGCGTTTCCGCCGAGGTTCCACGACTCGCCACCCGTGGAGCGCCGAGGTTCCACGAACGCCCTCTCGCCGCGCCGAGGTTCCGAAATCGCGGAACCTCGGGATTAGGACTGGGGTCGTCAGGCAGCGCACGTCCGAGCGCGCCGTTCAACTCGTTTCCCGGCGATGGCTCTCCCGAGCACCTCCGCCGAGGTTCCACGACTCGCCACCCGTGGAGCGCCGAGGTTCCACGAACCGCCGTGAGTCGCGCCCAGATGCCGAGATTTCGGAACCTCGGGGCGGACGGAACTCGGGGGCGGGCGGGCGCGGGGGCGGAGGGCGGGCGGGTCAGCTAGAGGTCGACGACGGCGAGGGCGCCCTGTTCGCCGCGGAGCCGCACCTGCACGCTCGCGATGTCGTCGCGCGGGATGTCCGTCGACGCCGACAGTCCCTTCGCGTCCTCGCCGGCGGCCGTCCACGAGCCGACGATCTGCGTGGAGCCGTCGGACCGCACCACGACCAGGTCGTACATGACCGAGCCGTCCGCCGCCCACTCCTTGCCGCCGTACGAGCAGCCCCAGTCGAAGCGGGTGCCCCACTGTTCGCCGCTGACGGCCAGGTCGACGTCGAGTCCCTGGGCGCCGGTCATGTCGTACCGGTCCGCGGTCGCCGATGCCGAGACGTCGCGTCCGGCCTGCACCGTGCCGCGGTCCCCCGCCGTGCCGACGGCGAGCCCGCCGAGCACGGCGGCGACCACCGCGAGCCCCGCGGTGGCGGCGACCCAGACCCGGCGACGGCGGCGGCGGTGTCGAACGCGGTGCGCCACGGAGGCGAGGGTGCTCTCGGAACCGGTGTCGGGCCTCCCGTCCGGTTCCGCGATCTCGATCGCCTGGTCGGCCGGCAGCTTGGCGAGCAGACCGGGCAGGCCGACCAGCTCGGCGACGGCGGCCGTGCAACGGTCGCACGTCTCCAGGTGCTGCTCGTACTCGAGCCGCTCGTCCGGGGACAGGGACCCGAGCACGTACGCCGCATCCCATTCTGCGTAGGGGTCGTCGCTCATCGGGTCACTCCTCGTTCCTGCAGTGCGAGCCGCAGGGCTCGCAGCCCGTAGTGCAACCGCGACTTCGCGGTGCCCTCGGGGATGTCGTGACGTCGTGCGATCTCCGGCACCGTGTGGCCGAGCCAGTAGGCGTCCACCACCACGCGGCGGTGGTCCGGCGAGAGCGACGCGAGCGCGTCCGCCACGACGATGCGGTCGAGGACGGCGTCGGTGCGGTCCGACTCCGCGCGGTCGACCGGGTGTTCCGTGCCGAGCTCTCGGCGGTTCCGGGCGGACCGGGCATCGTCGACGACGAGGTTGCGCGCCACGGTGAACAGCCAGGCGCGTGCACTGTCCGGCGCGCGTTCCAGCACCGCCGGTCGCTGCCAGGCGCGGACCATGGTCTCCTGCACGACGTCCTCGACCGCCGAGCCGTCCCGCGTCAGGTGCCGGACGTACCGGGTGAGCGCGTCGCCGTGCTCGCGGTACAGCGTCGCGAGCAGCTCGTCGGCGGAACGACTCGTCACGGTCACTTCTGCAGGTCGAGGGAGAACTCGACGGAGCCCTTCCCGTCCACGGTGACGAAGCCGAGCGAGGGGGCCTTCACGCCGTAGTCGGCGAACGTGATCGGCACCGAACCGGCGACCTGCACGGTTCCGCCCTCGCCGACGGCGACCTGCGCGTCGGCGGTGACGGCCTTCGTGACACCGTGCAGGTCCATCGTGCCGTTCAGGGTGACGTCCTGCTTGCTGCCGTCGAGCGCCTTCGAGACGTCGACGGGCTTCGTGAGGGTGAAGGTCGCCGTCGGGAACTCGTCCGTCTCGAGGGCGGTGTCCCGGAAGTAGGCGTCGCGTGCGGACTCGGGGGTGGTGATCTTCGCGACCTGGACCGTGACGGTCGCCTTCGCGAGGGAGCCACCGTCGACCTCGGCGGTGCCCTCGACGTCCTTCGTGCGTCCGACCACGTTCACATCATTCCCCTGCAGGACCTCGTGCACCCGGTAGCCGGCGTACGAGCCGCTCTGGCTGGTCCAGGTGCCGTCGGCGTCCGCCGCGTCCAGGCTGGCGGACGACGTCGCCTGCAACGAGGGAGCTGCAGCGGCCTGCCCGTTGACGGTGTTCGCGTAGATGGACGGGCCGGCGATGACGGCGGCGGCCGCGATGACCACGACGCCGGTGGAGATGCCGATGATGACCTTGGTGCGTGTGCGGAGTCCCATACCCAGACGACGAGGTGGCCCGGTGGATCGTTCACCGGCAGGAACGATCCGGCTCACGGATGCGTTCGGATCTGTCAGGCTGTTCATCCACCGTCCCACCTGCAGCCAGGAAGGCCGCAATGCCCGAACTCCCCGTCGTGTTCGAAGTCGGCTCGCTGATCGCCATCGTCGCGATCCTGCTCGCCGACCTGCTCATCGTCGCGCGCCGCCCGCACGTGCCGACCCTGCGGGAGTCAGCGACGTGGGTGGGCGTCTACGTGGGGCTCGCGCTGGTCTTCGCGGTCCTGATGCTCGTGTTCGCCGGCGGCGACTCGGCGGGCGAGTTCCTGGCGGGCTGGCTCACCGAGTACAGCCTGAGCATCGACAACCTGTTCGTCTTCGTCATCATCATGGCGCGGTTCTCGGTGCCGAAGAAGATCCAGCAAGAGGTGCTGATGCTCGGCATCATCATCGCGCTCGTGCTGCGTGGCATCTTCATCCTCGTCGGCGCCCAGCTCATCGAGAACTTCTCGTGGATCTTCTACATCTTCGGCGCCTGGCTGATCTGGACCGCGATCCAGCAGCTCCGCGGTGAAGACGACGGCGACGACCAGCAGGACAGCTTCATCGTCCGGCTGCTCCGCCGACGGGTCCGCCTCACCGACACGTTCGACGGCATGAAGTTCCGCACCACGCACGACGGCGTCCGGCACTTCACGCCGCTGCTCATCGTGCTGATCGCCATCGGCACCACCGACCTGCTGTTCGCGCTCGACTCGATCCCGGCGATCTTCGGCATCACCGAGAGCCCGTTCATCGTGTTCACCGCGAACGTCTTCGCCCTGATGGGCCTGCGGCAGCTGTACTTCCTGCTCGGCGGCCTGCTCGAGCGACTCGTCTACCTGAAGTACGGCATCGCGGTGATCCTCGCCTTCATCGGCGTGAAGCTCGTCCTGCACGCGCTGCACGACAACGAGCTGCCCTTCCTGAACGGTGGCGAGCACATCGAGTGGGCGCCGGAGATCAACACCTGGGTCTCCCTGATCGTGATCATCGCCGCGATGGCGCTGTCGACCCTGGCCAGCGTCGTGCGGATGCGTCACGACGGCGTGGAGACGAAGGACGACGAGCCCGCTCGTACGTCGGACTGACGGAAGGTGCTCTGCGCGACAGCAGGCCGGGCGCTGGAGCGTCCACCAGGTGCCCGTGCCAAGGTCGACGGGTGCACAACAACGACACCGTCGTGATCGCCGGCTGCGGCGACCTCGGAACCGAGGCCGGCCTGCGGTTCGCCGAACAGGGACACCACGTGGTCGGCCTCCGCCGCCGCGCCGAACTGGTCCCGGCGCCGATCACCGGCCGGAGCGTCGACCTGCGACACGAGACCCCCGAGATCCCCGCGGACACGAGCGTCGTCGTCGTGGCCTTCGCCGCCGGCAGCCGCGACGTCGACGAGTACCGCGCCACCTACGTCGACGGCCTGCGGAACGTGCTCGACGGCATCGACGCCTCGGATGCCGACCCGCGACTGCTCGTGGTGTCGTCGACGGCGGTGTACGACGTCGACGACGGCAGCGTGGTCACCGAGGACACCCCGGCGCACGGTGGGACCCCGACCGCTCACGTGCTGGTCGAGGCCGAGGCGCTGCTGCGCGAACGCGCTCCCGACGCCGTGCTCGTCCGCCTGTCCGGGGTCTACGGGCCGGGCCGCGAGCGTCTGATCGACCAGGTCCGCTCCGGTTCCGCACGCCTGGCCCCCGGTGCCTCATCGCACACGAACCGGATCCACCGCGACGACGCCGCCGCGGCGCTCGTGCACCTGGCGACCGTGCCGGACCCGGCGCCGACCTACCTGGGCACCGACGACGAACCGAGCCGGCTGGACGACGTGCTGCGGTTCCTGGCCGGCGAACTCGGCGTTCCCGAGCCCGTCACCGGCGACGGCGGTGCCCGGCAGTCCGGTGGTGACAAGCGCTTGTCGAACGCGTTGCTGCGGTCCACCGGCTGGACTCCGCAGTACCCGACGTTCCGCGAGGGCTACCGCGCCGTGCTGGCCGGCGAGGGCACCCGCCACCCCTGACGCCCCCGCGGTCAGTGCCCGCGGTGGTCCTGGATCGTGAGCCGCGGCCCGAACGCCGGCTTCCGGAACCCCGAGCCGCCGATCAGCCGGACGACCCGCTCCCGGTGCCCGCGCCACGGCTCGAGCAGCTCGAGCATCCCGTCGTCGTCGACCGGTCCCCCGGTCAGCGCCCACCCGACCAGCGCGGGGACGTGGAAGTCCCCGACGCTCGGCGAGTCCGGGTCGCCGTGGGAGCGCTGCGCGGTCTCGGCAGCCGTCCACTTCCCGATGCCCGGGATCGACTGCAGCCGCGCGGACACGACCGATCCGCCGCGGCCGAGGGTGAGCGTGCGCTCGAGCGCCGGGGCGAGCCGGACCGCCCGCATCACCGTCGCCGACCGTCCGGGCTCGATGCCGGCCTTGTGCCACTCCCAGCTCGGGATCCGCGCCCACTCGTCGGCCGTCGGCGGCACGACGAGACCGTCGGGTGCCGGCCCGGGTGCCGCGGTGCCGTACCGCCGGAGCAGGTACCGCCACGCTCCCCACGCCTGCCGCGAGGTCACCTTCTGCTCCATGATCGCCGGCACGAGCATCGCGACGACGGTGTTCGTGCGGAGCAGTCGGAGCCCGGGCTGCCTGTGCCGGGCGGCAGCGAGGAACGCGTGCCCGGAGACGTCGAACCCGTCCCAGTCGTCGCCGCGACCGAGCAACTCCGGCGCGTGCTCGACCGCCCACGAAGCACCGTCGCCCCACGCCGAGACCGCGATGGTGTCGCCAGCCTGCCGGATCGCCACGGAAGCCGGGCCGGAGGGCGTCCGGAGCGCGAGCCACACGACCGACCCGACCACCTTGTAGGCGGGGTCGCCGGAGCCGCGCTGCAGGGGCCGCAGGGTCGACGTGACGTCCACCGGGCCTCCCGGTCGGTACACCGTGTCGACGCGAGACGCATCGACGGACGCACCAGGGGCACCGGACGCGTCGCCGGACGCACCGGCGGACGACGAGGCGGAGTCGAGCAGGGTCACACCGGGATGGTAATGCGCAACCACCGTCAGTCATGATGGTCGCAGTCCCCCACGACCCCACCCGCACCACCCGACGACGGAGTTCCCATGCGCATCGGCATCCTCACCTCCGGAGGCGACTGCCCCGGCCTGAACGCGGTCATCCGCGCGATCGTCCTCAAGGGCATCGCGATCCACGGCCACGAGTTCGTCGGGTTCCGGGACGGCTGGCGCGGCGTCGTCGACGGCGACATCGTCCCGCTCGGCCGCAAGGACATCCAGGGCATCGCCAAGCAGGGCGGCACGATCCTCGGCACCAGCCGCACGAACCCCTTCGAAGGACCGAACGGTGGGGTCGAGAACATCGAGCGCATGCTCGAGCGCCACGGCATCGACGCCATCGTCGCGATCGGCGGCGAGGGCACGCTCGCGGCGGCGAAGCGCCTCACCGACGCGGGCCTGAAGATCGTCGGCGTGCCGAAGACGGTCGACAACGACCTGGGCGCCACCGACTACACCTTCGGGTTCGACACCGCCGTCGCGATCGCGACCGAGGCGATGGACCGTCTGCGCACCACGGGCGAGTCGCACTCCCGCTGCATGGTCGCCGAGGTCATGGGCCGGCACGTCGGCTGGATCGCCCTGCACTCCGGCATGGCCGCGGGCGCGCACGCGATCCTCATCCCGGAACAGAAGACGAGCATGGAGCAGATCGCGAAGTGGGTGCGCGCCGCCTACGACCGCGGGCGTGCACCGCTCGTCGTGGTGGCCGAGGGCTTCGTCCCCGACCACGAGGACAACGCGCACACCGAGCGCGGGCTCGACGCCTTCGGCCGTCCGCGGCTCGGTGGCATCGGCGAGCGCCTCGCGCCGCTCATCGAGGAGATGACGGGCATCGAGACGCGCGCCACGACACTCGGGCACATCCAGCGCGGCGGCACGCCGACCGCGTACGACCGGGTGCTGTCGACACGGCTCGGTCTGGCGGCCATCGACTCGGTCGTCGAGGAGCGTTGGGGCCGGATGGTCGCCCTCAAGGGCACGGACATCGTGCACGTCTCGTTCGACGAGGCGCTCGGCGAGCTCAAGACCGTGCCGCAGGCCCGGTTCGACGAGGCCGCCATCATGTTCGGGTAGTGCGGGGGCGTTTCGGGCGTACCTGGTCGTTTCGGGCGTACCTGGTCGGTTCTTCCGCCCCGGTACGCCCGGTTCCGTTGGGTACGCCCCGTTCCGTATCGCAGCAGGCAGAGCCGGGAGGCCCGGGGTAGCGTCCGGCGCATGACCCGCGCCGTAGTCGTGTCCAGTTCCACCCCGCCCACCGTCGCCGACGTCGACCTGCCCGATCCGACCGAGGGCGAAGCCCTCGTCGACGTGACGTACTCGAGCGTCAACTACAAGGACGGCCTCGCGCTCGCTCGGAACCCGGGTGTCGCCCGGGTCGACCCGCTCGTGCCGGGCATCGACGTCGTCGGGACCGTGTCCGCCCTCGGTCCGGGGGTGCACGACGTGGCGATCGGCGACCGCATCGTGCTGAACGGCGCCGGGCTCGGCGAGACCCGGCACGGTGGCTGGGCCCAGCACGCGGTGGTGCCGTCCGGTTCCCTCGTGGTGCTGCCGGACACGATCGAGGACTCGTTCGCGGCGGCGATCGGCACGGCGGGGTTCACGGCGATGCTCAGCGTCCTCGCGCTCGAACGGTTCGTCGCGCCCGATGCCGGGCCGGTGCTCGTGACCGGCGCGTCCGGCGGGGTGGGGACGGTGGCGATCGCCCTGCTCGCCGCCCGGGGCCACCGGGTCACCGCGTCGACCGGTCGGAGCGCCAACGAGGCCTCGCTCCGACGACTGGGCGCGACGGAGGTCGTGGACAGGAGTGCGCTGTCCGAGCCCGGCAAGCCGATGCAGCGTGCGACGTGGGCCGGCGCCGTGGACAGCGTCGGCGGGGCCACGCTGGCGAACGTGCTGGCCGGCACCCGGTGGGGCGGTGCCGTCACGGCGTGCGGGCTCGCCCAGGACTCCGCGCTGCCCACGACGGTGCTGCCGTTCATCCTGCGGGCGGTGTCGCTGCTCGGCATCAACTCGGTGGACGCCCCGCTGGAGCTCCGGCGTCGGGCGTGGGAGCGCTTGGCGACCGACCTCGACCCCGCGCTGCTGGCGGGCGTGACCCGGACGATCACACCGGAGCAGGCCATCGCGGTCGGCGCGGACGTCGTCGCAGGGCGCGTGCACGGGCGGACGGTCGTCGACCTGCGGCGCTGAAATACTCCTGTACCACAATTTTACAAGCGCTTGCAAATTGACACGTTAGGATTCCAGTACCGAGTCCGATGCACGAGGAGATGACATGCCGGTCCCGAAGTCCACGGTCGAGAACTCACCCCGCAAGCTGCTCCGCGACGTCGTGTACGAGAAGATGCTGGCAGCCCTCCGCGACGGCACGCTCCAGCACGGCGAACGCCTGAACGACGACGAGCTGGTCCAGTGGCTCGGAGTCAGTCGCACCCCCATCCGCGAGGCGATCGCGAAGCTCGTCGACATCGGCCTCGTCGAGATGGAGGCGAACCGGTACACCCGCGTCGCCACCCCCACGTTCGACGACTGGGTGACCGCGACCCGTGCCACGGCCGGGTTCTTCGAGCTCAGCCTGCGCTGGGGCGTCCCCGAGTACGACGACGCGGACGTCGCGGCGATGCAGAAGCTGCTCGACCGTGCCGACGGACTCCGCAAGGTCCGCGACCTCGGCTTCAGCGGTGCCGTGACCGACATCATCGAGTTCGCCATCGCCCACTCCGGCAACCCGCTCGTGCAGGTCGCCGCCGAAGGTGCGCTCGAGCGCGTCCGCTTCACGCTCAACCCCACCCCGGCGTTCGAGCAGTACGGTTCCGAGGCGTTCTTCTCGATCCTCGGCGAGGCACTCGACGAGCGCGACGGCGAGACGGCCGCCGAGGCCGGGCGTGCGCTGACCCGGAACTTCGAGCAGCACATCGAGTCCGTCCGCTCCGCACGCAGCTGACGGGCCAGGATGGACGGGTGACCGACGTCCTGATCAACGCCACCGGTGTCCGCGTGACCCGGTCCGGGCGCGACCTGCTGCACGACGTCGACCTGACGGTCCGGCGCGGTGAGCACTGGGCGCTCCTCGGGCCGAACGGCGCCGGCAAGTCCACGCTGCTCGCGGTCCTCGGCGCGACGGGCCACCCCACCGCCGGCACGGTCGAGGTGCTCGGTCGACGCCTGGGACGGGTCGACGTCCGGGAGCTCCGCGAGCACATCGGGCACGTCGATCCCCGGCACCGGATGCTCTCGCCGCTCACCGTGCTCGAGACCGTGTTGACCGGGCTGACCGGCACGACCGACCTCATGGTGCGGTGGGAGCCCACGGCGGCCCAGGTCGCGGCAGCCGAGCAGCACGTCGCCGACGTCGGGCTCACCGCACGGCGGGACGCCCGCTGGCCCGTGCTGTCCCAGGGCGAGCGGGGCCGCACCCTCATCGCGCGCGCACTGATGTCGGAGCCGCAGTTGCTGCTGCTCGACGAGCCGGCGACCGGCCTCGACGTCGCAGCGCGGGAGCACCTGCTCGAGACCGTCGACGCGCTGCGGCACCGGCACCCCGAGCTCGGCAGCGTCATGGTCACGCACCACCTCGAGGACCTGCCGGCGTCGACCTCGCACGCGATGCTGCTCCGCGACGGCGCCGTGGTCGCGCGGGGCACCGCGGACGAGGTCATCACGTCGTCGGCGGTGTCGCACGCCTTCGACTTCCCGCTCGCGATCCTCCGGTCCGAGGGCCGCTGGGCAGCACGGCGTTCCGCCTGACGGCGTTCCGCCTGACGGCGCGGAGCCGGCGCGGGGGACGGACAGCCGCGCTGCGCCGCTCCTGCCCGTGCTTGAATGGTCGCTCAGGTGTCCGCGGCCCGTGTCGGGGAGGGACCCGACGCCGGACGACGGTGTCAGGCCGCGCACTGCAACGAGGGGGAACACCATGACGACCACACCGCCGCCCTACCCGGGGTCCGAGCCGCAGCCGAACGCCGACCAGCAACAGCCCGGCCAGCAGCCCTGGGCGCAGCAGCAGCCCGGCCAGCAGCCGTACGCGCAGCCCGCTCCCGCCGGCGCTCCGTACGCGCCGCCGCCCAAGCAGTCCCGCGGCAAGCGCGTCCTCATCTCACTGCTCGGCGTCGTCGTCGCCGTGGTCGTCGCGATCCTGGTCCGCCAGGCGCTGACCGCCGCGTTCAGTGACTCGACGGAGGAGAAGGTCTCGAAGGCCGTCGTGCAGATCCGCGAGCAGAGCGACCTGCCGAAGCAGGTCGACTCCGTGACGACGTGGACTGGTGTCGAAGCCGAGGGCAACGCCATCCACTACGACTACACGGTGTCGTCCAGCGTCGACCCGGCCTCGATCACCGAGAGCGCCATCCGCGATTCGGTCGGCCCGACGCTCTGCTCGAACAGCGACACCAAGGAACTCCTCGACGAGGACGTCGACATGCGGTACACCTACGCGTTCGACGGCTCCTCGAAGACACTCGACACGACGTTCACCAAGTCCGACTGCTCCTGAGTCGTCGAGGGTGGGGGCGGTGCTGTCCCCTGTCCCGCCCTCGACGGTCCGGTCGGTACGCGGTTGTGCGTGGTGCGGTGTGCACCGTACCTGGTGCGCCGTACTGGGCTGCGATGTGCACGGCTCTCGCCATGGCGCTGCCCACTGCGCCGACAGGGACCGGGTTGCCCGCCGGTCATCGGGTCCGTACCCGCCCCGGTCCGTCTACCGACGCACCGCCCGCTGCTCAGTCGACCAGGGTGACCTCCCAGTTGGTGCGCTGGACGACGGCGTCGAGCTCGCGGATCTCCTTCGCCAGTGCGTCGGCCCGCGACCGGAGCTCGGCGGTCGGCAGCGCGGCGAACGTCCGCAGTTCGCTGCGGAGCTGGCGGTAGCCGCCGGTGGCGCCGGCCGTGGCGTCCGCCGCCCCGGTGACGAGCGCGTGCCGCAACCGCAGGGCATCGCGGCGGGCGAGCAGCGCGGTCACGGTCTGCCCGGACGCGACGGTGGTGCTGGCGTTCGTCGCGTTGATGCGGGCGAGCAGGACCTCGAGCGCGTCGATCGACCGCTCCGCCTCGGCGAGGAGCTCGCGGGCGTCCTCATCGGGTTCCTCGCCCTCTTGGTAGCGGGCGTTCGCGGCGATGCGGCCGCGCAGCTGTTCGATGCGCTTCTGCAGGTCGGCGCGCTCGATGAGGGCCTCGGCGAGTTGCATGTGGCCAGTCAACCAGCCGCCGCGGCCTTCGCCGCTGCGGGCAGGGCGTCGAGGATCCGCCCGACCGCTCGTTCGTCGTGGGCGGCCGTGACGAACCACGCCTCGAACACGCTCGGCGGCAGGGTCACCCCGGCGTCGAGCATCGCGTGGAAGAACGGCGCGTACCGGAACACGTCCTGCGCCCGCACGTCGTCGTAGTTCCGCGGCGCGGTGTCGGTGAAGGCGAACGAGAACAGGTTGCCGGCGCGCTGCACGGTGTGGGCGACGCCCTCCGCCGACAGGGCGTCCGACGTCGCCGCGGAGATGACCGATGCCGTGCGGTTCAACGACTCGTACACGGACGGCGTCGCGGCCCGGAGGGTGGCGATGCCGGCGGCGACCGCGAGCGGGTTGCCGGACAGGGTGCCCGCTTGGTACACGGGGCCGAGCGGGGCGAGGAAGTCCATCACCTCGCGGCGACCACCGAGCGCGGCCAGGGGCATGCCACCGCCGATGACCTTGCCGAACGTGATCAGGTCGGGCTTCCACCCGGCGCCGTCGGGGACGACCTTCGACGCCTCGAGGCCCCACCATCCGGCGGACCCGACGCGGAACCCGGTCAGAACCTCGTCGACGATGAGCAGCGCCCCGTGCGACTGCGTGATCTGCGCGAGCGCCCGGTTGAAGCCGCGTTCGGGGGCGAGCACGCCCATGTTCGCCGCGGCCGACTCGACGATCACGGCGGCGATGCGCTCGGAGTGCTCGTCGAAGGCACGGCGGACCGCGTCGAGGTCGTTGTAGGGCAGCACGAGCGTCTGCGCGGCGGTCTCGGCCGTGATGCCCGCGCTGCCCGGCATCGCCAGGGTGGCGACGCCCGAGCCAGCCTCGGCCAGCAGGGAGTCGGAGTGCCCGTGGTAGTGCCCGGCGAACTTCACGAGCAGGTCGCGGCCGGTGTAGCCACGGGCCAACCGGATCGCCGTCATCGTGGCCTCGGTGCCGGTGGACACCATGCGGAGCTTCTCGATGGGGCCGTCGCCGTCGACCGACACCCGCTGCTTCACGAGCTCGGCCAGCTCGGTCTCGCCCGGGGTCGAGGCGCCGAACGACAGCCCTCGTGCGGCGGCCTGCTGCACGGCCTCGACGGTGCCCGGGTGCGCGTGGCCCAGGATCGCCGGCCCCCACGACGCGACGAGGTCGACGTACTCGCGCCCCTCGGCGTCGGTGACGTAGGCGCCCTTCGCCGACACGAGGAAGCGCGGGGTGCCACCGACCGAACCGTAGGCACGGACGGGCGAGTTCACGCCGCCGGGGATCGCGTTCTTCGCGCGGCCGAACAGCTGGTCGTTCGTGGTCATTCGGGGGCCTTCCCGGTCGAGGCGATGCCGGCGACTGCGGCGGTGGTACCGGAGGTCCGGAGGCCGGCCTCCTGGTTGAGCTTCCGTGCGATGTCGACGGCGAAGTAGGTCAGGATCGCGTCGGCGCCGGCCCGCTTGATGCCGACCAGCGACTCCATCGCTGCGGCGTCGCGGTCGATCCAGCCGTTCTGCGCGGCTGCCGTGATCATCGCGTACTCGCCGGAGATCTGGTAGGCCCACACCGGCACGGGCGAGGTGGCGGCCGTCTCGGCGAGCACGTCGAGGTAGCTCATCGCGGGCTTCACCATCACGACGTCGGCGCCCTCGTCGACGTCGAGCGCGACCTCGCGCAGGCCCTGACGACCGTTGGCGGCGTCGATCTGGTACGTCCGTCGGTCGCCGACGAGCGACGACGACACGGCCTCGCGGAAGGGGCCGTAGAAGGCGGAGGCGTACTTGGCCGCGTACGCCAGCAGTGCGGTGCCGGTGTGTCCGGCGACGTCGAGCGCGTCGCGGGCGGCGGCGATCTGGCCGTCCATCATCCCGCTCAGGCACACCAGTTCGGCACCGGCCTCGGCCTGCGCGACCGCCATGTCGCGGTAGCGCAGCAGGGTCGCGTCGTTGTCGACGGAGCCGTCGGTCGCCAGCACACCGCAGTGCCCGTGGTCGGTGAACTCGTCGAGGCACAGGTCGGACTGGACGACCAGGTCGTCACCGACCTCTTCCTTCGCCACGCGGATGGCGACGTTGAGGATGCCGTCGGGGTCCGTCGCGCCGGACCCGGTCGCGTCCTTCGTGGTGGGCACACCGAACAGGTTCACGCCGCCGATGCCCTGGCCCGCGGCCTCGACGAGTGCTCGCCGGAACGAGTCGAGCGAGTGCTGCTGGACGCCCGGCATGCTCGAGATGTCGACGGCGTCGGTCGCGCCCTCGCGGATGAACATCGGCAGCACGAGCTCGGCTGGGTGCAGCCGGGTCTCGGCGACGAGGCGTCGCATCGCGGGGGTGGCGCGGAGTCGACGGGGGCGGACCTGGGGGAAACGGCCGGTCACGGGTGGCCTTCCTGTTCGGGGACGGTGGGGTTCAGGGCTTCGACGACGGCGTCGAGCAGTGCTTCTGCGGACCGGGTGGGTCCGACGACGTGGACCGGCAGTCCGGCCGCGCGCGCGTCGGCGGCGGTTCCGGGGCCGATGCAGGCCACGAGGGTGCGGGGGTCGAGCGGGGTCATCCGGCGGGCGATCTCGCGGGCGACGCTGCCGCTCGTCACGAGCACCGCGTCGGGCACCGCGTCGAGGGTGATCGGCTCGTCACCGGTCCCCACGGTACGGTACGCGACCACGTCGTCCACGTCGATGCCGCGGGCCCGCAGCCCGTCGACGAGCGTGGGCGCAGCGATCTCGGAGCGGGGGAAGAGCACGGTGCCGTCGGTGTCCGGCAGGGCCGCGACGAGCCCGGCGGCCGAGGCCTGGTCCGGCACGAGGTCGACGACCCAGCCCGCAGCACGTGCGGCACGGGCGGTCGGCTCCCCGACCGTCGCCACCCGCACCCCGGACGGGAGGCCCGTCATGCGTTCCGCGAGCACCGTGACGGCCGTCGCACTGGTCACCACGACCCACGCGTACCCGGCCATGCGCGCGACCGCACGGTCGAGGGGAGCGACGTCGAGCGGTGGCTCGGTCGTGATGAGGGGGACGACCCGCGGATCGAGCCCGCGCTGCCGGGCCGACGCCACGACACGCTCGCCCCACGCGCCACCCCGGGGGATGACGACGACGGGAGCGGGCGTGTCCGTGGCTGGCTCTACTTCACCGAGTCGGCGAGGTCCGCCAGGTCACCGGCACCGTTCTCGAGCAGCTCTGCGGCAACGCGGCCACCGACCTCGAGCGCTTCGGCCAGACGGTCCTGCGCGGATCCCTCGAGAACGGCCGCGTGCGACGCCGTGCGGTACTCGCTGCCGTCGGGGCTGTAGACGGTGGCGGAGACGAGGAGCAGCTCGGCGTCCACGACCGCGGTCGCACCGATCGGGGCGGAGCAGCCGGCCTCGAGCTTCGCCAGGACCTCGCGCTCGGCCGTCACCGTCAGGCGGGTCGGGGCGTGCTCGATCTTCCGGAGCGCGGCGAGGAGGTTCGTGTCGGCTTCGTCGGCACGGGTCTCGATCGCCAGCGCGCCCTGACCCGGAGCACTCGGCCAGAAGCCGAGGTCGAGCAGTTCGGTGGCGGCCGACAGTCGGTCGATGCGACCGAGCCCGGCGGCCGCGAGCACGACGGCGTCGAGGTCGTCGTCCACGCGACCCAGGCGCGTGTCGATGTTGCCGCGGATGTCGATGACGTCCAGGTCGGGGCGCTTCGCCTTGAGCTGTGCGACACGACGCGGGGAGCCCGTGCCGACCTTCGCCCCCTCGGGCAGGCTCTCGACCGTGGCGCCGTTGCGGGCGACCAGGACGTCACGGGCGTCCGCGCGCTTCGGGACGGCGGCGATCGTCAGGCCCGGGTACGGCGCCGTCGGCAGGTCCTTGAGCGAGTGCACGAGGACGTCGACCTCGCCGGCGACCAGGGCCTCGCGCAGGGCGCTGGCGAAGACGCCGGTGCCCCCGAGCGACGCGAGCGAGGCGCGGTTCGTGTCGCCCTCACTCGTGACGGTGACGAGCTCGACCGGGCGGCCGGCCGCCGCTGCCAGGCGGTCGGCGACGTCCTGCGACTGCGCGACCGCGAGCCGACTGGCGCGCGTGCCGAGCCGGATCGGGGTCGGTCCGTCGGTCACGGCGCGACGCCGGCGGCGGCGGGCTTGAAGCCGGCGCGGACGTTCTCGCAGCAGCCCGGGCGGCAGACGTCGTACCAGGGGCCGATGTCGGTCAGGTGCGGACGCTCGCTGGTCGGGGTGCCGTTGACGCGCTCGAGCACCAGGTCGACCAGGCCGGACACGTAGGCCGGGTCGATGCCGGGGGTCTGCGTACGGAGCGACCAGAAGCCGAGTTCTCCGGCGGTCTCGGTGGCTTCCTCGTCGAGGTCCCACATGACCTCCATGTGGTCGCTGACGAAGCCGAGTGGGACGATCAGCACGGCCCGCGTCGAGCCGCCCTTGAGGTCCTCGTTCATGTAGTCGTTGATGTCGGGCTCGAGCCACGGCTGCGTCGGGGGGCCGGAGCGCGACTGGTAGACGAGCTTCCACGCCGGCTTCGACGTGCCCTGCAGGTGCGCGTGCTCGGGCTGCTCGAGCAGCTCCGTCCACGCCTGGTCGAGGACGACCTGCGCCACGGCGAGGTGCTGCGCCTCGTAGGCGCCGTGCTCGTCGAAGCCGCGGTAGTCCGGGCCGGACTTCGCGGCGTCGGTCGACGGGATCGAGTGGGTCGAGAACAGCACGTGCAGCTCGGTGGCGACGTCGAGCCCGTCGTTCTCGGCGATGGCACGGGCCATGCCGTCCCGGACACCGTCGACGAAGGGCCGGACGAAGCCGGGGTGGTCGAAGAACTGCCGGATCTTGTCGATCTCGATGGTGCCGAGCAGTCCGGTCTCGTCCAGGACGCGCGCGTAGTCCTCGCGGTACTGGCGGCAGCTGGAGAACGACGAGTAGGCGCTCGTCGCGATGGCGATGAGCTTGTTGTAGCCCTTGTCGGCTGCCTCGGTGAAGGCGCCTTCCAGGTAGGGCTCCCAGTTGCGGTTGCCCCAGAGCACGGGCATGTCGATGCCGCGCGACGCCAGCTCGGCCTCGAGCGCGGCCTTCAGCGCGCGGTTCTGCGCGTTGATCGGGCTCACGCCACCGAAGTGCCGGTAGTGGTGGGCGACCTCTTCGAGCCGCTCGTCCGGGATGCCCCGGCCGCGGGTGACGTTGCGCAGGAACGGGATGACGTCGTCCTGGCCCTCGGGCCCACCGAAGCCGGCGAGCAGGATCGCGTCGTAGGCGGTCGGGACCTCGACGTGCTCCGGTCCGGACGCCGCCGCGGGGGTGGCGGCGAGGACGGGCTGGCCGTTCGTGATCATGCTGGTGTCGGTCATGACAGCACCTCCGGGAGTTCGGCGGTCGTCACGCGACGACCCGTGAAGAAGGGGACCTCTTCGCGCACGTGCAGGCGCGCCTCGGTGGCCCGCAGGTCGCGCATCAGGTCGACGAGGTCGACGAGCTCGGGGCTCTCGAGCGGCAGGATCCACTCGTAGTCGCTCAGGGCGAAGGTCGCGATGGTGTTCGTGAGGACGCGGCGGTACTTCGCGCCGGCGATCCCGTGGTCGCGGAGCATCTTCGAGCGCTCGTCCTCGGGCAGCAGGTACCACTCGAAGGAGCGGACGAACGGGTACACCGTGATCCACGCCTCGGGGTCCTTGCCGCGCAGGAAGGCGGGGGTGTGCCGCTTGTTGAACTCGGCCTCGCGGTGCATCGCCATCACGTGCCAGACCGGCTCGGCGTCCTGGAAGAGCCCGGTGCGACGGATCTCGCGCAGCACCGCCTGGATGGCCTGCGCGTCGTCGCCGTGCAGCCAGATCATGACGTCGGCGTCGGCGCGGAACCCGGAGACGTCGTAGAAGCCCCGGGTCGTCACGCCACGCTCGGCGGCGGACGCGATCACGGCGTCCAGCTCGGCGACGGCGTCGTCACCGACTCGGTGCACGGGTCCGAGCGGACGGCGGAAGACGGCCCACAGCGCGTAGGCCGTCATCAGGTTGGGATCGATCCCGGTGGCGGGGTCGGTCTCGTGCGGGGAATGCGCGGGCGCGGTGTTCGTGGGCGCGTCGGAACTCATGGATCCTTGTCCTATCGGTTGCCAGGGTCGTGGCCGCCCCGCACCCGGTGGACCGCGCTCGGGCGGTCTACCGCCGTCGGAGCACCATCACGACGATACCCCCGACCACCGCTACTCCGGCTGCGAGCCCGGCCAGGTACGGGACCGGCTTCTCGTCGATCCCGCGCTTGACCTTCGACGCCGCGATGCCGATCTGCTTCGGGACGTTGAGCTTGTCCTCGATCGCGTCGAGGGTGTCGAACAGCTGGGCGCGGGTCGCGGCGACGCGGTCTGCGAGATCGTCGTGCGGATCGGTCACGGTTCCTCCGTCGGTGGTGCGGCTGTCGGGGCTCAGAACCGGCCGCCGACGTCCGGCTTGCGGCTGCCGTACTGGCTGGGCGGGGTGGGCTTCTTGCCCATCCCCTTCACCGCGTTGATGTCGTTCTTGACGCTGTCGATCGTGCGCTTCGGCGTGATCGGCAGGCCCTTCTTGAGGCGCTTCCACCCGATCCACCCGAGGATGGCGGCGATGATCAGCATCACCACGGCGATCACGATCGCTGCGAGCCAGGCCGGCATCACGGTCGCCAGGCCCATCACGGCGGCGGTCAGGAAGACGCCGATCGCGTAGAGCACGATGACGAGCGCACCGACCAGCAGACCCGCGGCCAGTCCGAAGATCTTGGCCTTGGTGAGCATCTCGGCCTTGAGCAGGTCGATCTCACCCTTGACCAGGCCCTTGACGAGCTTCGGGACGTCGCCCACCAGACCGAACAGCGAACGCGACTTGCGGTCGCGGGTGTCGGTCATGAGGTGGTGGTGTCCTTCTTCTGGCCGACCTTGCGGACGGCCTTCTTCGTCGTCTCACCGATGAACTCGGCGACGTCCGGGGTCTTGTCGGCGATGAAGTCCTCAGCGACGTGCACGCCCTTCTGGACGCCGTTGCTGTTCCAGACCTTGCCGCTGACGGTCTTGATCTGCTCGTACCGCGCCCGTCCGGCTCGCGATCCCAGGACGTACCCGAGTGCGGCGCCGGCGACGAACAGGAGCTTTCCGCGCATGTGCGATTCCTCCGTTGGTTCAGTGTGCGGTGGTCATGCGCCGAACGGAATACGTCCGACGGTCTCACCAACAGTAGCCCCCGGGTGGTCTGCGGTCCGCTCAGGAACCCAGGATCTGTCCAGCGGCGGTCCGCGCGGCCCCGATGATGCCGGCCAGACCCCGGCCGGTGGCCACCTCGCCGACGCCGACGACACCCGCTGCGAGACCGGCGGCGGTCAGGTCCGGACCGTGCCAGCGGACGCGTGCGGCGCCCGCGACGTGCGTCGCCGTCAGGGGGACGCCGAGCAGCGTGGCCGCGTCGTGCAGCGCCCGGGTCCCGACCGGTCCGTCCGGGTCGACCGGGAGGCTCGTGGCCGCGTCGTCGGGTCCCGTCGCGCCGTGCACGCTGGTCGCGTCGGCCGGCATCGCGTAGCTGAGGCGCAGCACGTGGCGCCCGGCGGCCGCCTCGGCGAGCCAGGGCCACTTCACCGTCGCGTGCGTCAGGGCCTTCGCCGCCACGGCGTGGGCATCGGGGTGCACGAGCATCCCGGTCCCGCGTGGAGCCGCGTCGAGCTCGGGTTGGTCGACGACGAGCGTGACGAGCTCGATGCCGGTGCGGTCCGGCGCCGCGGTGCGCTCGGGGTCGGGCACCGACGACAGGGTGTGCTGCGCGGGCAGGCGCTCGACCGTGCCGTCGGCGGAGACGACCTCGACCGCGTGTGCCTCGATCCGCGTCGCCCGGGTGTGCAGCCGGACGTCGACGCCGTAGGTCTCCGTGTCGGCGACGAGTTCGTCCACGAGCCGGACGATCCCGCCGCGGATCCCCTGCACCGGGGTGCCGGCGGCAGCGCGGGCCCGGAGCGCCAGGACCGCGCGGGCGAGCGAGCCCTCGCGGAGCAGCGCCGCGCGGAGACCGGGAGCCACCCGCTCCGGGTCGAGCTGGTCGGGGTGGGTGGAGTGCACCCCGCCGGCGATCGGGACGACCAGGTCGTCGAGGACCCGCTCCCCCATGCGCCGCCGGACGAGCTCGCCCAGGGACTCCGCCTTGGCGCCGACCGGTCCGGGCAGCAGCGAGTCCATCTGCGCGCGGAGCCCGCCCTTCTGCCCGACGACGGCGAGGACGTCGGCGGCCATCGGGGTGCTCGGGATGCCGAGGAGCCCGGTCGCGGGGATGGGCGACGTCCGACCGTCGCGGGTCATCAGCCAGGCGCCGCGCGGGTCCGGGGCGACGACGTCGTTGCCGAGGCCGAGCTCGATCGCCAGGCGGCCGACGGCGTCGGTGCGGGTCGCGAACGAGTCCGCCGCCATGTCGAGGTCGAGACCGCCCACCGTGTGCCGGCGGATCATGCCGCCCAGCACCCCGGACGACTCGATGAGGACGACGTCCGCGCCGCCCTTCGCCAGGTCGCGGGCGGTGACGAGTCCGGCGATCCCGCCGCCGACCACGACGACGTCGGTCACGCTGCGGCTCCGGCTGTCCCGTCGGTGCCGTCCGTGCCGTCGCCCAGGGAGTGCACGAGCTCCACGACACGTGTCAGCACCGTCGGGTCGGTCTCCGGCGGCACCCCGTGGCCGAGGTTCACGACGTGGGCGCGGGCGGCACCACCGCGGCGGACGACCTCGCGCACGTGGGCCTCGAGGACCTCCCACGGGGCCGAGAGCATCGCCGGGTCGATGTTGCCCTGCACGCTCACGCCGGTACCGACCCGGCGCACGGCCTCGTCGAGCGGGAGCCGCCAGTCGACCCCGACCGCGTCGACGCCGACCGTGTCGGTGCCGAGCGTGGTCATGTCGGCCAGGACCTCGCCGCTGCCGACGCCGAAGTGGATGCGCGGCACACCCAGGTCGGTCACGTGGGAGAGCGCCTGCGCCGAGTGCGGTGCGACGGACCGGACGTAGTCGGCGCGCGACAGGGAGCCGACCCACGAGTCGAAGAGCTGCGCGGCCGAGGCCCCGGCGAGCACCTGGGCCCGCAGGAACGCCCCCGACACCTCCGCCGCCCAGGCCAGCAGCCGCGACCAGGTCTCCGGCTCGGCGTGCATGAGGGTGCGGGCGCGGATGTGGTCCTTCGAGGGACCGCCCTCGACCAGGTACGCGGCGAGCGTGAAGGGCGCACCGGCGAACCCGATCAGCGGGGTGTCCCCGAGCTGCTCGACGGTGCGGACGACCGCCTGCCGGATGGGTTCGAGGGCGGCCGGGTCGAGCGGCTCCAGCGCGTCGACGTCGGCCGCGGTGCGGATCGGGGACCCGAGCACGGGGCCGCGTCCGGGGACGATCTCGACGTCCACGCCCGCGAGCTTGATCGGGACGACGATGTCGCTGAAGAAGATGCCGGCGTCGACTCCGTGCCGGCGGACAGGCTGCAGCGTGATCTCCGACGCCATCTCGGGGTCGAGGCACGCGTCGAGCATGGCCGTGCCCACCCGGAGCTCGCGGTACTCGGGCAACGACCGGCCGGCCTGCCGCATGAACCACACCGGCAGGGTCTCCGGACGGTCACCCCGCAGGGCCCGCACCAGGCGGGAACCACTCGTCCGCCCTGATGCCAGGGGGTGGGAGTCGGGGAGGGATGTGGTCGTCGCGTCGGTCACCGGATGATTGTCCCATCGAGCGCGTTACCATTGGCTACGTGCTCATCTGTCTCACGGCGTCGCATCGCAACGCCAGCTTCGACCTCTTGGAGCGACTGAGCATCGCTGCCCCGGCCGCAGCAGGCCACCTCGTGACGGATTCCGACGTCCTGGACGGTGCAGTGGTGCTGGCCACGTGCAACCGTTTCGAGGCGTACCTCGACATCGCCGGCGACGACCGCGACTCCGCCGTCGCCGCCACCGTGCAGGCCGTGGCGGCCGCGAGCGACCTGGACGCCACCGAACTGCGTGATTCGGTCAGTGTGCTCGGCGGCAAGGACGTCGTGCAGCACCTGTTCGCCGTGTCGAGCGGGCTCGAGTCCGTCGTCGTCGGCGAGACCGAGATCTCCGGCCAGGTCCGCCGCTCGCTCGAGGACGCCCGGAGCAACGGCACCACCACCTCGGACCTCGAGCGGCTGTTCCAGGAAGCCGCCCACACCTCGCGCGGCGTGAAGACCCGCACCCGGATCGGTGCCGCCGGTCGGTCGCTCGTCCGCCTCGGCCTGCAGCTCGCCTCGTCGCGCGTCACCGACTGGGCGCACACCCGGGTGTTGCTCATCGGCACCGGCAGCTACGCGGCCACCACCATCGCGGCCCTGCGCGACCGCGGCGCCGTGCACATCCAGGTGTTCTCGCCATCGGGCCGCGCCGCCTGGTTCGCCGCGAAGCACGACCTCGTCGCCGCCCGTGACCTGCGTCACGCGATCGGTACCAGCGACGTCGTGATCACCTGCACGTCGAGCGAGGTACCGGTCGTCGCGCCGGCCGACCTCGACGACGGCATCCGCCGCATCATCATCGACCTCGGACTCCCCCGCAACGTCGACCCGGCCGCCGCCGGTGTGGACGGCGTCGAGCTGCTCGACCTCGAGACCATCAGCCTGCACGCCCCGATCTCCGAGCTGAACGCCGAGTCCGAGGCCCGCGCGATGGTCGACGACGCCGTGTCCCGCTTCCGGGCGCAGGCGCTCGAGCAGTCGACCACCCCGGCCCTCGTCGCCTTCCGCAAGCACGTGTTCGACATCCTCGACGACGAGATCGACCGCGCCAAGCGCCGCGGCGACGCCGACGGCGAGTCCGCCGAGCACACCGAGCGGGCGCTCCGGCACCTGGTCGGCGTCCTGCTGCACCGCCCCTCCGTCCGGGCCCGTGAGCTCGGGCGCGCCGGTCGTGGCGAAGAGTTCGTGGGGGCCATCGACGCCCTGTTCGGCGTGCGGCCCGAGCCCGAGGCGGAGCTGCCGGCGCCCGTCGTCCCGCTCGCCGACCGCACCGCCCTGGACCCGACCGTCTCGACGCGCGACGACCAGGCGGACGCGAGCTGAGCCTCCAGACAGGCTCGCAACCCCCCACGCTGCGTGTCAGTGCACTCCTGCTGATCCGTGACCGGCGTGTGCTGATGGTGCGCGCGCGAGCGCGCGACGTGCTCTACCTGCCCGGCGGCAAGGCCGAGCCGCACGAGACCGACGTCGACGCCGTCATCCGAGAAGCCCACGAGGAGACCGGGTTGCGGGTCACCGCCGACGACGTCGACCCGTTCGGCGTCGTCCTCGAACCCGCACACGGGCAGGCGCCCGGCACCATGGTAGCGATGACCCTGTTCCTGGTCCGACCGGGAGGCCCGTTGGACTCCGCCACGCCCGTCGCCTCGGCAGAGGTCGACGAGGTCGAGTGGGTCACCTCGGCGGACGCCGGTCGCTGCCCGCCGGCGGGCGTGGAGACGCTCCGCCGCCTGGTGGCGGCGGAGCGCATCGACTAGTCGTCAGGCCTGGTCCGTGTCGACGTAGTGGCCGGTCTCGCCGTCCTGCGTCGGTTCGGCCTCGCCTGGGATGTCCGAGTCGACGTACTCACCGTCGGGGCCGCTCGAATCCGGACGGGCCTCGCCCGGGATGTCGCTCGCGACGAACTCGCCGACCGGCTCCGTCGTCGTGACGTGCTCCTCGCCGGGGATGTCGCTGTCCGTGAACGCGCCTGCGTGGGTCTCGACCCCGTCCGCGCGACCCTCATCGCCACGTGCCTGTTCGTGCTTGCCCGTCATGTCCGACCTCCGCTGCTCGGGTTCCTGCCTCCGGAGTGTGCTCGCGGACCCTGGATGCCGACCGAACCTGGATCTCCCGGTGGTGGTTGCCTGTGCACCATGCAACGCAGCAGCCGATCGAAGTTCCTGCTCGCCGTCACCGGGCTCGTCGCAGTCGGGGCGCTGGCGGGTTGTGCCTCCGGCGGGGAACCCTCCGCCACCGAGACGGTCACGGCGCCCGCGCCGTCGCCGTCCGCGTCCTCGTCCTCGTCGTCGTCCTCCGCGACACCGTCGTCCGGCGCCTCGGCGTCAGCCGGTACCGGGTCGGACGGCTCCGGGTCGGACTCTGCGGCCAGCAGCAGGTGCGCCGCGTCGTCGCTCGCCGCCAGCATCGAGCCGGGCAGCGGAGGAGCAGCCGGCAGCGTCATCGTGCACCTCGCACTGCGGAACACCGGTTCGACGACCTGCACGCTGCAGGGCTGGCCGGGCGTCTCGTTCGTCGGCGGCGGCAACGGCACCCAGATCGGTGCCGCGGCGACCCAGGAGAAGAGCTCACCGCACCCGACCGTGACCCTGGCCGCCGGGCAGACCGCCGTGGCGCCGCTCAAGATCGTCCAGGCCGGGAACTACTCGAAGGCGGACTGCTCGCCGAAGACCCCGGACGGGTTCCGCGTGTACCCGCCCGGATCGAAGCAGTCGCTGTTCGTGAAGAACGCCGACTACCAGGCGTGTGCGTCCGCCGATGCGTCGCTGCTGTCCGTGCAGGCGCTCGTGCCGGAGGGGCAGGCGACGTCGTAGCGGGCGCGGCGGGGGGCCGCGCAGCGGGGTGGGCGCGCAGCGGGGGTGGGCGCGCACAACCGAAGTGTCTTCGAACCGCGTGATCGCACGGTTCCGGGCGACTTTGGTTGTGCGGCCGCGTCTCGCGCCCTGACTCGGGCACCATGGAGCCGTGACGTTCACGATCAGGGACGAACGACCCGGTACGGACGAGCTCGTGGCGCTGTACGACGCCGTCGGGTGGACCGCCTACACGAGCGATCCGGCAGCCCTCGCCGCCGCGGTCGCGGGGTCGCACGCCGTGGTGACCGCCCGTGACGACGACGGGCAGCTGCTCGGTCTGCTGCGGACGATCTCGGACGGCCAGACCATCGTGTACGTCCAGGACGTGCTCGTCGTGCCGTCGGCGCATCGTTCCGGCGTCGGCGGCGCACTGCTCGACGCGGTCCTGCATCGGTACTCCCACGTCCGGCAGACCGTCCTGCTGACCGACGCCGAACCGGGCCAGCGTGCGTTCTACGAGTCGCGCGGGTTCGTCGAGGTGCACGACGTCGAGCCGCAGCCGCTGCGGTCGTTCGTCCTGCTCCGCTGAGCGGAACGACACCGCACCGACGCTGGACCGCACCCGCCGGGGTCAGCGGCGGGCGGGGGCGTGCACGGCCTCGAGCACCTCGGTACCCATGGTGCGCAGCGCCTCGATGACCGCGAGACGCCGCTGCAACGAGGCGTCGTCGAACGTCACCGTCACGGCGTAGCTGACCGACGAGCCCGGACCGCGGAGGATCCCGGCCTCGGCGCGGACGCCCGTGCTCGACCCGGTGACCGCGACGACCTGCAACCCGTGGTCGAGCGCACGGTGCGCCAGGGGGTCGAGGCCGAACGAGCCGGCGACCAGGTTCAGGTCGCTCGCCAGTGACAGCCACCCGAGCACCCGGTTCGAGACCGCTTCGTCCACGACCTCACCGAGCGCCAGCCCGCGCATCACCCACGCGAGCTCGCCCGTCGGGGCGACGGAGGCGTCCGGGGCGTCGTCGGGGCCACGACGGTCGCGCACCCGGTCGATCAGCGCGGTCCGCTCGATGCCGAGCGACTCCGCACGCTCTCGGACTGCGTCGATGCCGACCGTCGACAGCAGCGCGTTCATCGCCCACGTGTCTCCGGTGGCGCCGACCAGGGTCGCCAGGTCGGGCACCTGCATCGTCGGCTCCTGCAGGAACTGCCACAGGCCGGCACCGGTCGCGGTGTCCCGCGCCATGCGCTGCAGACGGTCGCCGTGCAGACGGCCGTCCTCGAGCTGCGCCGCGACCTCGATCAGCAGCAGCACGCGCCCGAGGCTCGCGACGGGCTGCACCAGGGTGTCGTCGACCGCGAGCAGGGCCTTGCCCGAGGACGTGTCGATCACCGAGGCACTGACCCCGGCGCCGTCGAGGGCGAGCGCACCGAGGGCCTCGACCGTGGCGCCGAAGCGGTCGTCCGTCCGACCGCTGTGCCGACCGCGGGCCCGACCGCCACCACCTGAGCGGTCCCCCGGCCGCCGACGGCGTGACGACCGAGCCGCGTCGGGCTCCACCATCACCAGATCGCGACGCGCTCGGCGGGGTCGAGGTACATCGCGTCCTGCTCGGTCACGCCGAACGTGTCGTACCAGACGTCGATGTTGCGGACGACCTGGTTGCAGCGG
Source organism: Curtobacterium sp. ABR8 (assembly GCF_057812125.1). Taxonomy (NCBI): domain Bacteria; kingdom Bacillati; phylum Actinomycetota; class Actinomycetes; order Micrococcales; family Microbacteriaceae; genus Curtobacterium; species Curtobacterium sp. ABR8. Next base: position 126,846 of record NZ_CM173818.1, on the reverse strand, counting down.
AACTCGTTCGGCGAGTGCGGGTCGATCGACAGCAGGCGCGCGGCTTCCTCCGGACGGATCGCCATCTGCCACGCCTGCGCCCAGCTCAGGAAGAACCGTTCGGCACCGGTCAGGCCGTCGACGACCGGGGGCTCCTGGCCGTCGAGCGACAGCAGGTACGCCTTCCACGCGATCGACAGGCCACCGAGGTCGCCGATGTTCTCACCGATCGTCAGGGCACCGTTGACATGGCCGTCCGGGACCTCGGTCGGGACGAGTGCGTCGTACTGCGCGATGAGGGCCTTCGTGCGCTCTTCGAACGCCGTGCGGTCGGCCTCGGTCCACCAGTTCTCGAGCTTGCCGTCCCCGTCGTACTGCGAGCCCTGGTCGTCGAAGCCGTGGCCGATCTCGTGACCGATGACGGCACCGATCGCGCCGTAGTTGGCGGCGGCGTCGCGGTCGGCGTCGAAGAACGGGAACTGCAGGATCGCCGCGGGGAACACGATCTCGTTGAAGCCCGGGTTGTAGTACGCGTTGATCGTCTGCGGCGTCATGAACCACTCGTCGCGGTCGATCGGCTTGCCGATCTTGCCGAGCTCGCGGTCGACCTGGAACGAGGCCACGGCGCGGACGTTCGCCACCAGGTCGTCGGCCGTCACGGGCAGCGCCGAGTAGTCGCGCCACTTGACCGGGTACCCGATCTTCGGCGTGAACTTGTCGAGCTTGTCGAGGGCACGTGCACGGGTCTCGTCGGTCATCCAGTCCAGCGCCGTGATGCTCTGGCGGTACGCCTCGACCAGGTTGGCGACGAGGTCGTCCATCTTCGCCTTCGAGGACTCGTCGAAGTGCTCCTGCACGTAGATCCGCCCGACCGCCTCACCCATCGCGCCCTCGACCAGGGAGACGCCACGCTTCCAACGCTCGCGCTGCTTCGGCGCACCGGTGAGTGCGGTGCCGTAGAACGAGAAGTTCGTGGCCGAGAACGCGCTCGTCAGGTACGCGGCCGAGCCGCGGATGACCTGCCAGCGCAGCCAGTCCTTCCAGACCTCGAGCGGCTGGTCGCGCAGGAGCTCGGCCAGGCCCGTGATGAACGACGGCTCGCGCACCACGACGGTCTCGAACGCACCGGCCGGCGCGTCGATGGCCTGCCACCACGTCTGCAGGTCGATGCCCTCGGCGAGCGCCGCGACCTCCGCCCAGGGCAGCTTGTTGTAGGTCTTCTGGCTGTCGCGCGTGGTGACGTTGTCCCAGTGCTTCGACGCCAGGGCGGTCTCGAGCGCGATGACGTGCTCGGTGCGGTCGCCGCCGTCCTCGAACCCGGCGAGCGGGAACATCGCCGCGACGAACTCGCGGTACTTCGTGCGGATGTCGGCGAAGCGCTCTTCGCGGTAGTAGGACTCGTCGGGCAGCCCGAGACCGGACTGCTCGAGGAACACGACGTAGGACTCGGGGTCGCCCGGGTCGTTGTCGACGAAGAGCTGCAGGAAGCTCGGCAGGCCGAGACGCTCGAAGCGCCCGACGGTGGCGATGAGCTCGGGCACGGACTCGATGGCCGTGATCTCGGCGAGTAGCGGCTCGATCGGCGCCGTGGCGAGCTCCTCGAGTCGGGCTTCGTCGGTGAAGGAGGAGAAGAGGTCACCGACCTTGCGTTCCTCGGTGCCGGGTGCGGCCTGCTGCGAGCGCTCGATGATCTCGCGGACGGCGAGTTCGGCGGCCTCGGCCAGCACCGTGAAGGAGCCGTAGCGGGCCTTGTCGTCGGGGATCGGCGTCTCGGCGATCCAGGTGCCGTTCACGTGGCGGTACAGGTCGTCCTGGGGGCGCACCGCGGGGTCGAGTTCGTCAGTGTGGATGCCGGAGGCACGTGCGACGTCGGTCATGCGGTCCACGATAGCCACCGACGCCATGCAGCAGGTCGGTGTGCGTCGTCACCTGTGGACGGCTGCCGGTACGGTCATCGCATGGGACTTCCGTGGAAGCTGCACGGCGACGGCAAGACCGTCTCCGCGACGACGATCGTGGCACCGGACGAGCGACTCACCTGGGGCCGGACGATCGGTCTCGGCGTGCAGCACGTCGTCGCGATGTTCGGTGCCACCTTCCTGGTGCCGCTGCTGACGGGCTTCCCGCCGTCGACGACCCTGCTGTTCAGCGGCATCGGCACGATCCTGTTCCTGCTCATCACGGGCAACCGCCTGCCGAGCTACCTCGGGTCGTCGTTCGCGTTCATCGCGCCGATCGGTGCCGCGACGAAGATCGGCGGCATCCCGCTCGCCCTGTCCGGCATCATCGTCGTCGGTGCGCTGCTCGCGATCGTCGGGCTCGTCGTGCACCTGGCCGGCGCCGGATGGATCGACCGGCTGATGCCACCGGTGGTCTCGGGCGCGATCGTCGCCCTGATCGGCTTCAACCTGGCGCCGTCGGCCCGGAAGAACTTCACGGAAGCCCCGGTCATCGCGGTCATCACCCTCGCGACGATCATCCTGGTCACGGTCCTGTTCAGGGGCCTGATCGGCCGCCTGTCGATCGTCATCGGCGTGCTCGTCGGCTACGTCGCAGCGCTCATCGGCGGTCAGGTCGACTTCTCGAAGGTCGGCGACAAGCCGTGGATCGGTCTGCCGGACTTCACCGCTCCCGCGTTCGACCCGTCGCAGCTCCCGATCTACCTGGCGTTCGTGCCGGTCGTCCTGGCGCTCGTCGCCGAGAACGTCGGCCACGTGAAGGGCGTCGGACAGCTCACCGGCCGTGACCTCACGCCCCTCACCGGCCGGGCGCTCTTCGCCGACGGCGTCTCCACCGTGCTCGCCGGAGTCGGCGGCGGCTCGGCCACCACCACCTACGGCGAGAACATCGGCGTCATGGCCGCGACCCGCGTCTTCTCCACCGCCGCGTACTGGGTCGCCGCGATCGCCGCCGTCCTGCTCGGCCTCTCCCCGAAGATCGGCGCCGTCATCTCCTCGGTGCCGGCCGGCGTGCTCGGCGGTGCGACCACCGCCCTGTACGGCCTGATCGGTGTCATCGGCATCCGGATCTGGGTCGAGAACCGGGTCGACTTCTCGAAGCCGAAGAACCAGCTGACCGCCGGCATCGCCCTGATCATCGGCATCGCGGACTTCACGTTCGCGTTCGGGCAGGCGAGCTTCGGCGGCATCATCCTCGGCACGATCGCCGCGATCGTCGTCTACCACCTGATGGACCTGATCGGACGTGCCCGGGGCACCGACGAAGCACCGACCGAGGTCCCCGACGCGGCTCATGCGGCCACCGCCGCCGTGGCGGCGGAACCGCGCGCCGACTGACGCGCGTGGCCGGCAGGACACGGCCGGACGCCCGAGACGTGGGACCACCGGACTGGAGGCGCGGGGCGGCGCCGCCCCGGGCCTCCAGTCCGTCACGGCGCGGGTCGAGCGCGTCGTTCCGGACCTACGCGAGCGTCGCATCATGACCGCCTTCGTCCGCTACCAGAGCGCGGTGCCCAACCGACGCGGTCGCTTCCCCGGGGTCTTCGCGCTCGCCAACGGTCTGCGTGACACCGGTGTGCTCACCGACGCCGACCGGCGGTGGCTGACCGCCGCGAACCGGCGGGCCGACGGCCTGTACACGGATCCCTCGACCGTGCAGCCGGAGTGCTTCGACGAGGTGCGCAACCCGGGAGCACGGTCCTGGTTCCGGACGGACGCGACCGACCTGCTCGCGATGAGCGCCGCGTACCTCGACCTGCTCGATCGGTACGACGTCGCGTGGATGGAGCTCCGGACGGTCCACCCGGGACGGATCACCTACGAGGACGACGTCCAGATCGTGGCGGTGCCGCTCGCCTACCCAGTGGACTGGCCGTTCGCACCCAGTTCACCTCTCGAGACGCCCAGCGACGGCACGCCTCTCTGATAGACCCTCGTCTTCCCCGACGGCGAGCAGATCCAACTGCCGGAGCAACAGGGCGGCGGCGGCGCGTCGACCTCGGGGCCGGGCGACCACGACGCGTACCGGAACGTCGGCAACTGGGGACTCGTCGCGGCTCGGGCGGACGCAGACTGCTCGCACGTGCAGGAGTGGGGCAACCCGGAAGCCCTCCCACACGTGCACGAGGCGTTCGGGAGCGGATAGGCCTGTCCGCGACGCTGCCCGAGAGACGGGCGCGCAACTACGCCGCGGCGTGGACGAGGGTCTACGCCGCGTCCGGTTCACCCATCCGTCTCGGTCGCCGTTCCGGTGGGCGGGCGCTCGGCGTGGTCATTCCACATCGCCCGGCGACGCCGTACCGCCATGAGCGTCGCCTGCCAGCAGACGAGGTACCCGATGCTCACGAACGGCACGACCGCCCACTGCGGGGCACCGAGCCAGCCAACAAGACCCGCCAGGGCGACCACTCCGAGCATCGAGCCGACGAGGATCAGCGTCTGCACGTTGCGGAGACGACGTTCGCGTCTGCTCGGCTTCACCCGCCCCACGATAACGACCCCTGGTCGCGAAGGCGGGGACGGCCGGGCTGGAGGCCCGTGGCGGCGCCGCCACGGGCCTCGCGTCCGTCACGGGGTCGCGCTCACCCCGCCTGCCGACCACGACGGGTCGGCATCGCCGACAGAATGGGTCGGTGCACCGACCGACGCGACCCGCTGTGACCGCCGAGCGGCGCGCGGTCGACCGCGACATCGTGCGCTTGGCCGTGCCGGCACTCGGCGCACTCGTGGTTGAGCCGCTGTTCCTGCTGACCGACACCGCGCTCGTCGGGCACCTCGGGGCGACGCCGCTGGCGGCCGTCGGGCTCGCGAGTGCCGTGCTGTCGACCGTGACCGGGCTGCTGGTGTTCCTGGCGTACTCGACGACCCCGGCCGTGGCACGGGCGCTCGGTGGTGGCGACCGTCGCGGCGCCGTGCACGCGGGCATCGACGGGATGTGGCTCGCGCTCGTGCTGGGGGTGGTGCTGGCGCTCGTCGGGTGGCCGCTCGCCGGGCCGCTCGTCGACCTGTTCGGTGCGTCGCCCGAGGTCTCGGCGGCAGCGACCGCCTACCTGACGGTCTCGCTCATCGGGCTGCCCGGGATCCTGGTCGTCACCGCCTCGACCGGGCTGCTCCGTGGGCTGCAGGACACGAAGACCCCGCTCGTCGTCGCGACCGTCGGGTTCGTCGCGAACGGATTGCTCAACGCCGTCCTGATCTACGGCGCCGGCTGGGGCGTCGAGGGATCTGCCGCCGGCACCGTCATCGTGCAGTGGGCCATGGCGATCGTCTACGTCCGCATCGCCGTGCGGGCCGCTCGGTCGTCGGGGGCGCCGCTGCGGCCCGGCGCCTCGGGCGTCGCACGGGCACTGCGGTCTGGGGCATGGCTGTTCCTGCGGACCGCGTCGCTACGGATCGCGATGCTCGCGACCGTCGGAGCCGCCGCCGGGCTCGGGACCACCGGGCTGGCGACGACGCAGGTCGGGCTGACCGTGTTCTCCACACTGGCGTTCGCGCTCGACGCCCTGGCGATCGCCGGGCAGGCGCTCGTCGGGCACGGACTCGGCGGGCGTGACCCGGAGCGGGTGCGACTGGTGACGCGACGGCTCGTGCTGCTCGGGATCGCCGGTGGTGTGCTGCTCGGCGTGCTGACCGTGGCCGTGAGCGGGCTGCTCGGGCCGGTGTTCTCGGACTCGCAGGCGGTGCGGGATGCCCTGCCCGTCGTGCTGGTGCTCATCGCGGTCGGGATGCCCGTTGCCGGGTACGTCTTCGTGCTCGACGGGGTACTGATCGGGGCCGGCGATGCGCAGTACCTGGCGATCGCGGGCGGCGTGAACTTGATCGTGTACCTGCCGCTGCTGTGGTGGGCCGGCGGGACCCTCGCGGGGTTGTGGGCGGCCTTCGCCCTCGGGTACATCGGGGTCCGGGCGGTGACGCTCGGGGGGCGAGCGCACCGGCGCGGCTGGGTGGAACAGGCGCTGGCGCGGTGAGCAGGTCTGGTTCTCCTGGCGCGCCCTCTGCGCCGGTGGCTCCGTCGTCGTCTGTGGCGTCGTCGGCCGTGCTCGCCACGGTCGGCATCGGGGTGCAGGGTGTCGCGAAGCTGGTCGTGACCGTCGTCGTCGGTCGGGTGTTCGGCACCGAGACCCTCGGGCAGACCACCGCCCTGCTGTCCCTGTCGGTGTTCATCGCGCTGCTCTGGCCGAACGCCGCGGGCAACACCGCGTCGCGGTTCCTCGCGATCGCGTTGCGGGGTCGGCGGTCGGACGCCGCGGTGAACCGGTTGCTCGGGATCTCGATGTTGGTGTCGAGCGTGGTGCTCGCCGCGGTCACCGTGCCGATCGCGGTCGCCTGGGGCAACGGCCCCGGGATGGTGCTCGGTGGTGCCGCGGTCGTCGTCGGCTACGGCCTCTACTGCTACGCCCGCGGTGCGCAGCTCGGCTACGACCGGGCACCACGGGTCGCGCTGTGGGACTCCGTGACGAGCGTGCTGGCGCTCGGGTTGCTCGTGGTGGCGTGCGTCGCCCGCCTCGAGCCCTTCGTGCTGCTGCCGCTGGCCATCGGGTACACGGTGTTCGCGATCGCGTGCTGGCCGCGGGGGAACGCGCTCTCCGGCGAGTCGGAACCGACGGCCGGGGTGCTCGGGTTCGCGGCGTGGAACGTGCTGGCGGTGGTGACCTCGAACGGGTTGCTGCAGTTGACGATGATCTCGGCGCAGGTGACGTCGTCGGCGCACGACGCCGGTGTCTACGCGGCTGCCTTCACCCTGGCGACCCCGGCGTCGATGCTCGGGCAGGCGTTGGGTCAGGTGCTCGTGCCGGCGTTCGCGCACCGGACGGACGGTGGGTCGCTGCGGTCACGCGGGGCGCTGGTGCTCGTGGTCGGGTTCGCTGCTGCGTCCGCCGTCGTGTTCGGCCTGGTCGCGCTGCTCGCCGGGTGGTTCCTGCCGATCGTCTACCCCGCCGAGGGCACGGCTGCCGTCGCCGACCTGCGGTACCTGATGGTCGCGGTGTGGGTGTTCACCGTCGGGCTCGTGCCGGCGGCGTTGTTGCTCGCCGCTGGACGCTCACGGCAGGTCGCACTGGCCTCGGTCGCCGGGTTCGTCGTCGGAGCGGTGCTCATGGCGGTGCTCGGACCCGTCGCGGGGGTCGCTGGTGGGACGACGGGGTTCCTGGTGGGGAGCGCGGTGAACCTGGTCGCGGTGGTGGGCCTGGGGGTGTGGCGGCGCTGACGACCCTGCCCGTCCCGGAGAGATCGACCTCACTCGACGGGGTGGTCGGCCTCGTGCTGGAAGATGCCGTGCAGTTCGGTCATGGTGATGGGGTCTCCGGGCAGCGGTCGGCGGGCCCCATCAGCGCGCAGTCCGTCGAGCACGATACCGATCTGCCGGCCGATGATGCGACCAGCGTCGTCCGGGACCCGAACTCGAAGCGGGCGCCCTCACGCACGACGACACCACCGCGTCGACGCGTCAACGTGGGTCCCCGAGACCGTCGAGGTGGAGTCCGACGAGCGCCATGACCCGCTCGGGGGTGCGTGCCGCCGGTTCCCAGGTGTGCTCGACTGCGAGTCCGTCGACCAGGGCGTGGAGCCGATCGGTCTCGTCGGACGAGTCGCGTCCGGGGCCGAGCCCACCGGCCTCCGCCAGGACGTCGATGGCCCGTGCGCAGACCCGGCCGACGCCGGCGTTCAGGCGGCGCGCACTGCGGGCAAGGTGCTCGTCGGTTCGCGAGAGCACCCCGAGTTGCACCTGGGCGAGGATCTCCGTCGTGCGTTCGGCGTCCAGTGGGAGCACCTGCGCCAGGATGTCCAGGGAGCGTGCTCGGCCGGTCGAGTGCAACGCCGACAGTCGCGCAGTGACCCGTTCCTCGATGATCGTCAGGCAGTGCTCGCGGAGGGCGTCCTGCGTCGGGAACAGCCTTCGGAGCGAGGCTGCGGCAATCCCGGCCTCGTCGGCCACGTTGCGCACCGACAGTGCAGCCAGTCCGTCGCGCTCGAGGATGCGCAGGCAGGCCGCGGTGACGAGCGCGCCTCGCTCCTCGAGGTCGACACGGCGTGGCACGCACTCAGCCTACGGCCGGTCCGCGGGCGCTGCAGACGGCTTGCGCGGCCAGAGCGTGTAGCTGATCGCCCAGAGCACCTCGACGCCGAGGACCAGACCGAGCAGTGCGAACGTGCCCTGCAGTTCGGCCGTGCGCTCGGGGTCGGCGACGAGGGCGATGAGGCCACCGAGTATCCCCGCGGCGATCAGGACGGCGAGCCCGGTCCGCACGACGTCACCCCAGCACCGGACGGTGTAGCGCAGTCCGGACAGTCGTTCCGGGGCCGGACCGCCCGCGAACCGATGGGTGAACCGGACGTCCGCCCAGGCGATCATCCGGTGTCCGTACGCGACCGAGACTCCGATGTAGATCGCCGCGAGCCCGTGGTGCCACGACGCCGTCCCGCCGCCCAGCAGATCGATCGTGACGAGTACGAGCAGGACCGCGTCGACGACCGGCGCGGCGACGAGCATCGTGGTGCCGAGTCGCGGGCGGCGGAAGACGTACCGTGCGGTCAGGCCGCCCAGGATCGCGATCCAGAAAGCGATCTCGCAGACGACGATGGCGATGAGGGTCACAGGGAATCCGTCCGTTTGAGTACGGGTGTACTCAAACAGCATGTCAGACGCGCGGGCCGAGCGCATCGACCCCGCGCGTGCGCCTCAGTGCTTCTTCTTGGCTTGGTGCCGTGCGACGCGGTTGCGGTTCCCGCAGCCTGCGGCGGTGCACCAGACCCGGTTGTGTCGCGGGGAGGTGTCCAGGTACACCCAGCCACAGGCGTCGTCGCCGCACTGCCGCGCGGAGCCGAGGTCCGACGTCAGGAGGTCGTGCGCGGCGAAGGCGATGGCCGCACGCGGCCCCGAGAGATCAGAAGGGACGCGCCAGGACCACGTCGGCGCGCCTGCGTCCCGGTGCAGGGTCGATCGACCGAGTGCCGCGACGTGCTCGCGTGCGATCAGGTCCACCGCGGGAGTCGACGACTCGAAGACCGCCTCGTAGATCGCTTCGCGGAGCGCGATGACCGCCTGGAGTTCGGCCTCGGCCGAGTCCGGCGCCTGATGTGCAGCACGGTCGAGGCCCTCTGGGTCACGTCCCAGGACGCCCAGCTGCACACACCACGCCACGACGTCCTCGAACGCGGCGAGCGTGTCGATCGCACGGTCCTCGTCCAGACGCCAGTGCACGGTGTCGACGAGGTCGAACGCCGGGTGCCCACCCACCTCGGGGTACGGCGATCGAACGGCCGGCTTCGTCATCACGTCATCCTAATGCGCGATGGCCTCTTGCACCATTAGCGATGTCCTGCCAGGGTCTAACGCATGAAACGACCTGCGCCCATTAGTCCTGCGTCAGAGCGGACCGGGCCGGACTTCGCGAAGTTCTGGGTCGCCCAGGCAGCGTCGTCGATCGGTGGTCAGATCAGCGAACTCGCGGTGCCCTTGCTCGCCGTCCTGGTGCTGCACGCGTCGGCGGGCGAGGTCGGGCTGCTCGGCGCAGCTCGGTGGGTACCGTTCCTGCTGCTCGCACTGCCGCTCGGGGTCCTGGTCGACAGGCGGCGACGACGCCCGCTGCTCGTCACGTCCGACATCGCCCGAGCGACCCTGACGATCGTCGTGGTGGCACTGGCGTTCTCCGGCCTGCTCACGTTGCCGACCCTCGTGGTCCTGGTGGGGGCGCTCGGGGCGTTCACCGTCCTGTTCGAGGTCGGCTACCAGTCGTTCTTGCCGACGGTCGCGGGCCGCGAGCACCTCGAGCGCGCGAACGGTCGGTTGCAGGCGACGGCGTCTGCGGCGGAGATCGGAGGCCCCGGCCTCGCCGGCTTGCTCATCCAGGCACTGTCCGCCCCGTGGGCACTGCTCACCCATGCCGCGACCTACGTCGTCTCGGCCGTGGCGCTCCTCGGCATCTCGACCCCGGAACGGCACCCGGTCCCCACGGGCAGGAGCCCTCTGCGCGACCTGGCGGACGGGCTGCGGTTCGTGCAGCGCGACCGCTACCTCGTGTCCCTGGTCGGCTTCGCCGGCATCTACAACCTCTTCGCCCAGTGGGTGATGGTGCTCTTCACCGTCCACGCCGTTCGTGAACTCGACCTCACCGCTGGGCAACTCGGGCTCGTGTTCAGTCTCGGCGCCGTCGGGGCGGTCCTCGGCGCGGCTGCCGCGCCGGTGAGCGTCAGACGTCTCGGTGCCGGGTCCGTCATGGTCGGGTGCGCCGCGGCCGAGTGCCTCGCCCTCGCCGCCCTCCCCGTCGTCGATGCGTCGTGGACGGCGCCCGTGGTCGTCACGGTCCTCGTCGTCGTCTTCGCGATCAACGGAGCCGGGACGTCACTGTCGAGCGTCGTCGCGTTGACACTCCGTCAGCTCCGGACCCCCGACGACCTGCTCGGCCGGGTCAACGCCACGATGCGGTGGCTCTCCTACGGCGTCATCGCCATCGGCGCCGCTGTCGGGGGCATCGTCGGCGAGTCCCTCGGCACCCGCACGGGTATCGCCCTGGGGTGCGCCGGCACGCTCCTCACCGTCGTCTGGGTGGCCGCGTCACCCCTCCGGAAGGTGGGCGACCCACGCCTCCTCGCCACCCACGCGGGCCCCGATCGCGCCTCGTGATCCGAGCGAGGCGACCGCCCCTCGAGGCGACCGCCCGCTCCCGTCAGGACAGTGCGTTCATCTCGCCGTACTCGACGCCCCGGGCGGTGGAGTCGTAGGTCCCCGCGGTCAACAGCTCGGTGGCCGCCTGCCGCGCCACGGCGTACGCGGCCTGCGCGACCCCGGAGCCGAGGCTGACGCGCGCGACGCCGAGTGCGGCGAGCTCCGAGACGATCGGCGACCCCGGCCCGGCCATCACGTTCAGGGGCGCACCGACGGCCTCGACGAGCGCGCGGATCGTGTCGACGTCGCCGACCCCCGGGACGAACACGCCGTCGGCCCCGGCGTCGACGTACCGGTTCGCGCGGTCGATCGACTCCGCGAGCATCCGGTCCGGCGCGACGAGCCCAGCGAGGTGCACATCGGTCCGCGCGTTGACGAACAGCCGGACTCCGGCGCGCTCGGCGGCACGGCGGGCCACGGTGATGCGGTCGACGAGCTCGCTCGGTGGCAGCGCGCCGTCCTCGATGTTGATCCCGACCGCGCCCGCTCCGAGGACCGCGTCCACCGTGCGCTCCACCCCGTCGGCAGCGTCCGCGGAGCCACCCTCGATGTCCACGGTGACGGGGACGGAGACCGCGGCGGTGATCCGGGTGATCGCGCCGAGTGCTTCGTGGAGCGGGAGGGCATTGCCGTCCGGGTACCCCAGCGACCATGCGACACCCGCGCTGGTGGTCGCGATGGCCGGGGCACCGGCGACCTCGATCAGTCGGGCACTCGCGGCGTCCCACGCGTTCGCGAGGACGAGCGGATGGTGCCGGTTCCGGTGGAGCGAGTGGAAGCGGGTGGCTGCTGCTGTCGTCGTGCTGTTCACGGAACCAGTCCAGCCTGCACCGCCGCCCCGGTCTGGCGGATTCCGGACGGCGTGGGATCAGCGCAGCGTCGGCGGCGGCCCTGTCGTGTCACCCACGCGCAGCTCCGAGCGGAACGACGCCGGCTGCGGCTCCGCCCCCTCGAGCATCGCCAGGGCAGCACGGGCTGCCGCTTGGCCCTTCTGCACGAACGGCTGCACGAGCGTGGTCAGGTGTCGGATCGGGGTCCGGTGCAGCAGGCTGTCGTCCACCGTGATGCCGTCGAACCCGACGACGCTGACATCCTCGGGCACCCGGAGTCCGGCGTCGAGAGCGGCCGAGATGACCCCGACGGCGATCAGGTCACTCTGCGCGATGACGGCGGTGGGGCGGGGACCGGCCGGCGCGAAGAGCTCCGTGCCGGCGAGACGTCCCTCTTCCACCGAACTACCGGCGGTCTCGATCGCGACGGCGTCCGGGTAGACCTGGCGCACACCACGCAGGCGTTCGAGCGTGGTGAAGGCGATGCCCTCGTCCTGCCGGGCTGCGTCGATCGGACCACGGCGGCGTGCGGCGTCGAGGGGCAGGGTCACGACGGTCACGTCCCGGTGGCCGAGCTCCTGCAGGTACTCGGCAGCACGGCGTGAGGCGTCCCGGTTGTCGAGCTGGACCGGCACGGCACCCTCGATCTCGTCCGCCTCGATCGCGACGACAGGGATCTGCCGACGCCGCAGCACCGCGACGGCCGGGTCGATCCGGACGTTGCACCCGACGAGCACGACGGCGTCCATCGGGGCGTCGACGAGTGGCCCGGCGCCCTGTTCGTCATCGAGCGGACTCCGGACCAGTAAGAGTGAAGCGCCCGCGGCCCCGGCGACCTCGGCGATGCCGTCGAGCGTCAGGACGTTGACCGGGTCGCGGAAGGCATCGCTCAGACGCTCGTCCATGACGACACCGATCACGCCGGAACGCCCTCGACGGAGCGAACGCGCACGGGGATCGGGACCGCCGTACCCGAGCTCTGCGGCGGCGGCGAGCACGCGGGCCTTGGCGTCCTCGGACACCGGGCCGCTGCCGCTGAACGCGAGCGAGGCCGTCGACGGCGCGACACCGGCGGCGCGGGCGACCGCGGCCAGCGTCGGGCGCGACGGACGGGCGACGCCGCCGCGGGAAGGCGACGCGCCGGGTGCTGTTGCCGGTTCGTCCATCGCCGGTTAGCGTAGCCGGAACAATCGGTCGAATCGATTCGATCAGCGCAACGCACGCCTCAGAACACGCAACGAAGCACGATGGGATCACCATGACGACGCCGTCCACCCGCACCGTCCCGACCACGAAGGCCTGGATCATCGCGGTGTTCGTCGTGTTCACCCTGTCCGGGCTCGACATCGCGACCTGGCTCGGCCGGATCCCGAGCGTCCGCGACTCCCTCGGGGCGAGCACCTTCGAGATGGGTCTGCTCGTCCTCGGCATGGCCGTCGGCTCGATCGCCGGCCTGACGTTCGCGGGCCACATCGTCGCCAAGCTCGGAGCGCGCCGTGGTGTGCAGGTGGCCGCCGCCTGCCTGGCGCTCGGCATGGTCTTCGCCGGCATCGCGGTCACGCTCGAGTGGGGCTTCGCCGCCATCTGGATCGCGCTGATCGCCTTCGGGTTCGGCAACGGCCTGTGCGACGTGTCGATGAACGTCTCCGGAGCCGCCGCCGAGAAGGCCGGCGGGCGCACGATCATGCCGCTGTTCCACGCCGCGTTCAGTCTCGGCACGCTCGCCGGCGCAGGCCTCGGAGCCCTGGCCGAGAAGCTCGAGGTCCCGGTCTCCCTGCACTTCATCGTCCTGGTCGTCATCACGAGCGCCGCCATGCTCGTCGCCGTCACGAAGTTCCAGGACGAGCACCGGTTCGCGGAGCAGGTCTCCACCGACACCAGCCCGGTCGCGACGCCGCTCACCCGCTGGCAGGTCTGGGCGCAGCCCTCCACGATCCTCATCGGTGTGATCGTGCTCGGCATGGCGCTGGCCGAGGGGTCCGCGAACGACTGGCTGCCCCTCGCGATGATCGACGGCCACGGGCTCGACAACGCCGGCGGTGCTGCCGTGCTGACGGTGTTCCTCGCCGCGATGACCGCCGGCCGTGTCGCCGGCAGCCCGCTGATCGACAAGTTCGGCCGCGTGCCGATCCTGCGCATCAGCGCCGCCGTCGCGGTGGTCGGCCTCGGCATGCTCATCTTCATCGACAACGTGCCGCTCGCGATCGTGGGCGTCGTGCTCTGGGGCCTCGGCGCGAGCCTCGGCTTCCCGATGGGCATGTCCGCCGCGGCCGACGACCCCCACACCGCCGCCGCCAAGGTCAGCGCCGTCGCGACGATCGGCTACGTGGCGTTCCTGGCCGGGCCGCCGCTGATCGGGTTCCTCGGTGAGGAGATCGGCCTGCTCGGGGCGCTGCTGATCGTCTTCGTGTTCATCATCGCGGCCGGCCTGGCCTCGGGTGCAGCGCGCGAGACCGGTGCCGCCGCCCGGCCCGCCCGCGGGACCGCCACGACGAGCGGGACAACGAAGCGCGAGACCGAGAAGGCCAGCCAGACCGACAAGACGAGCGAGACCAGCCGCAGCTGACGCACCCCGCGCTCAGTCGCCGTCGCCGGCCCGCGCCCGCGTCGCCAGGTGCAGGGCGAGCCGGGTCTCCGGGTCGGACAGGTCGACCCCGAGCAGCCGCTCCACCCGCGCGATGCGGTCGGACACGGTGTTCCGGTGCACCCCCAGCACGGCGGCGGTCTCGGCGATCGACGACTCGGCGTCCAGGTACGCGGCGAGCGTCGTCAGGAGCGCCCCGCCACCGCGCTCGAGCGGAGCGAGCAACTGCCGCGACGCCGGCAGGAACGTGTCCGTCTGCGTCCACGCGAGCAGCAGCTGCGCGAGCCCGAGCCGGTCGACGTGCACGAAGTGCCCCGACTCCGGACGGCTGGCGGCCAGACGGGCGGCGTCGCCCGCCTCACCGAGCGTCCGGACCAGCCCGGCAGGGCCCGCCTGCAGACTGCCGACGCCCACGTTGGTCTCCACGGTGGTGCGGAGCGTGTTCTGCGCGCGCCGCAGCCGACCCGCGATGTCAGCCACTGCCTCCCGGCCGGGTTCGTCGGGTTCCGACACCCACAGCACCCAGCCATCCGCCTGTTCGACGACGACCGCGTCGAGTCCCTCGGCGCGCACCGCGGCGTCGACCTGCTGGCGGAGCGCGACCAGGTCGACGCCCTGCCGTGCGACCACGCGTGCGCCGACGTGCCAGGCGTCCAGCCGCCACCCGGCGGCGATGGTCCGCTGCACGAGTTGCGGGGCGGGCGCCCCGTCGGCCGCACGGAGTTCGTCGAGCATCGCCATCCGGTAGCGGGCGTCGCGCTCGTCGTCGAGCCTGGTGAGCAGCAGCCGGTGGCCGACGGCGACGGCGGCGACCTGCAGGGCACTCGCGACCACCTGCTTTTCGGCGGCGATCGGGACGGTCAGGCCGACGGCCAGCCAGGCGCGCGGTCCGATGCCGGTGCCGACCGGGATCGCCACGAGCGTCTCGTCGATGCCCTCGGCGGTCAGCACATCGCTGGTGCCGGCGCGGCGGACGAGCACGGCGCGGGCCGCGTCGTCGACGGCGGCTCCGCGGAGCGCCAGGCCCGACGCGTCGAGGAACCGCACCGGGTGACCGAGCGACCGGTCGAGCCGGGCGAACAGGTCGTCGAGTTCGGGGCCGGCGTCGAGCGCGACGCGGGAGGCGTCGAGGGCGGCCCGGGACGCCGGGCCCATCCCGGTGCCGATGAGTTCGTGCAGGCGGACCGAGGTCGCCCACGGGTCCGGGGTGGCGAGCACGGCGACGCCGAGCCGGTCGGCGAGCGTCGTGGTGCCGGGTCCGAGTTCCAGCGCCCCGTCGACGACGAGCAGGGTGGTGCCGGCCGCGGACGCCCGGCGCAGCAGCACGTCGAAGCGCGCGTCCGCGCGGTCGACCGGGGTGAGCAGCACGACGACGTCGTCGCCCTGCGACAGGGACCGGCCGACCTGGTCGGGGGTCCCCACGACCCCGCGGACGCTCCGGACCGCGGTGCTGCCGGGGCCGACGAGCAGGCGGGTGCCGGAGGGCAGGAGCGGGAGCAGGTCGCCGACGGCGTTCACGCGAGCACCTGGCCCACGGCCTCGGGGACGACGTCCGCGTCGATGCCGAACGCCCGCGGGCCCATGCGCGCGGTGCGGTCGGGGTCCGCCCACCACCACGGTGCCGACGGCAGCACGAGCACGGCGAGTTCGTTGCCGACCCGCGTGCGGTCGGTCGCCACGGGCGCGAGCGACCGGGCGTCGACGACGGTGATCACGCTCGGGGTGCTGGCGACGGGCCGGCCGTCGACCAGGCAGTGCACGTACTCGCTGCCCGCCTCGACCCGGGCGACCGCACCGGTGTCGGCGTCGCGGATGGCCAGGCTGCTGCGGACGAACGCGAGCGCGTCCCCCTCACGCTGGACGTCGATGACCCGGCCCTGCGCGACGACCCGGCCGCCGATGAGCGCGGCGAGTTCCGCCGCGTCGCGTGCGCCGCCCGCTGCGCGTCCGATCCGGAGGGCGCGCTGCACGCTGCCGACGACGGCCCGCTCGCGCAGCAGCGCGACCGGGACCGGGCCGATCGCGAAGGCCGCCCAGCCGCCGCTGTGCGAGACGGCTTCGCGCCACACCGTCTCGACGTCGTGGGGGTGCCGGGCGTCGACGACGATCCGCAGGCCGCTCGTGGTGGCCGCCGCTGCCGTGATCGTCGTGGTCGGGCCGACGAAGACCGACAGCTGGTCGATGCGCGGGACCGCGCGGCCGACCAGGTCCGCGTCGACGAGCGGCAGTCCGGCGGCGTGTGCGGTGAGGGCGGCGGCCGGTCCGGTCACGCCGCCGATCTGCGCGGCGACGACGGCGTCGGCACGGGTGCCCGTCCAGCGTTCGACCGCCGCGAGCGCGGCCGGCAGCTCCTCGCCGCTCGGCATCTTCTCCTCGAGCACGGTCGTCGACCCGATCAGCCCGACCGCCACCACCGATCGGAGCGCGGGATCGTCGAGGTCGACGACCGGCACGCTGCGGTCGCCGAGCGCGAAGCGGAGCGCGCTGACCATGTGGTCGACGCGGCCACCACCACCGCAGCCGAGCAGGGCGGTGCCGCGTCCGAAGACGGTCGCGTCGTCGGCCTGGAGGCCCGCCCCACCGCCGCCCCGCCGCTCACCCTGGTCCATGGGTCCATTCTGCTGCCGTGGTCGCGTCTCGGGGCCGGAGCCCGGGGCCGGGGGTCGGGTGCACGGGCCGGGGGTCGGGTGCACGGGCCGGGCGCCGGGGTCGGCGCGCGGCCGTTTGTCAGCCGACCGCCGGGGCGGCCGGGCGGACGTGCTCGTGGAGGTCCTCGACCGGGACGAACGGTTCGTCGAGTCCGAAGCACGACGGCCCGAACACGGCGAGCGCCTCCGGGGTCCGCATCAGGTCGGGGGTCGAGATGCCGATCACCCGGACGCGCTGCCCGAACCGCAGGCGTTCGGTGGTGATCGGCTCGGCGGTCTCGGCGTCGAGGACGCAGATCAGGTCGGGCACGACGGCGACGAGCTGACCGTCCCGCCGGGCGACCAGGTTCTCGTTCTGGAACCGGAGTTCGAGCTCGGACCCGTCGGTCCCCTGCACCGTGGCACGACCGCGGGCGAACCCGTCGACCGTGCGGCGCTCGACGTCGACGACCTTGCCGTCGAACAGCTCGCGCAGGTGCGTGTAGATCGTCGTGCCGAGGACCTCGGCGAGCGCGTCGATGGGGTCGCGGTGGGCTTCGCGGGCAATTCGGATGGCCCGACCGACGGCGAGTGCCAGGGAGAGCGTGCGCGGGACGGCGGTCTCCTGCACCTGGCGGCCGGACATGGCGTACTCAGCGATGTAGGCGACGCCGCCGAGCCGGATGGTGACCCCGCGGGCGAGCCACTCCATCTTCTTGTTGTCCGTGCCGGTCTCGATGATGACGCCGTGGCCGTTCTCGTCGCTGATCGCCAGCGGACTGCCGGGGACCCCGTAGACCGAGAACGTCTCCATCTGCAGCTCGGGGAACGCGCGGCCCATGCCGTCCGCGTCGACGACGGGTAGGCCACCGGTGGCACCGACGAGCAGCGGGATCATCGAGTTGATGCCGCCGCACTCGATGGGCATCGTGGCGGTCGCCGTCCGGCCCAGGTGGGCTTCGAGCCGACGGAGGGCGCCGAGGGGTTCCGGTCCGGCCGGGATGCGTTCGAGCACCACGGTCGGTGCGCCCATCTGCGCGGTGGGGATGACGAGGGCGTCGTCGGGCACCTCGGACGGGTCGAGGATCGTGACGGGGCCGTGCTGTTCGATCGCGGCACGGACCAGGAGCATCCCGATGGTGGGGTCGCCTCCGCCGCCGGTGCCGAGCAGCGCGGCGCCGCGGGCCAGGTCGGGCAGGTCGTCGACTTCGAGGATCCAGCTCATCGGTTCGCTCCCGTGCTCAGTTCCCCCGCGCTCGTGGTGCCGTCGTGGCGGACCGCGGGGGTGTCGTAGCCGAAGTACCGCGGGCCGGCCAGGCGCAGGCCGCCCGGGGAGTGCCAGCGCTCGTCGGCCGGTGCCGTGACGATCCGGATGCGGGCGCCGAACCGCAGGGCCTCGGTGGTGATCGGCTCGCCGGTCTCGGCGTCCAAGGTGATGATGAGGTCGGGAGCCGTGGTGCGGACCTGGCCGGCCACCTCGACCAGCAGGTGCTCGTTCTGGAACCGGAGCACCGCCTCCAGGCCGGTGTTGCTGCCGGAACCGGCGATGCGGGCCGTGCCACGGGCGAACCCGGTGACGGTCTTGCGCTCGATGTCGGCGACCTTGCCCTCGAACACGACCGTGCCGCCGAGCACCTCGGTGACCGCCGTGACGGGGTCGGCGTTCTCGCTGCGTGCGCGGACCAGCGTCTCGCCGAGCCGGACGCTCAGCGACAGGCTGCCGCGCACGAACGACTCCTTCACCTGCGCGCCGGACATGGCGTACTGCGCCGTGATCGCGGAGCAGCCCATCTCGACCGTCGCCGGGCGGGCGAGCCGTTCCGCCCACCGGTTGTCCACCGTGTCGAAGACGACGGTGTTGCCCTTCTCGTCGGCCAGGGCCATCGGTGTCGCGCTGACCCCGGACAGGGTCGGCAGCACCATCTGCACCTCGGGGAAGGCACGGCCCATGCCGTCGCCGTCGACCAGGGGCAGGCCGAGCTCGGCAGCGGCGACGATCGGGGTCGTCGAGTTCACGCCGCCGACCTCGATGCAGGCCAGGTGGGTGGGGGTGACCCCGAGGAACGCCGACAGGCTGCGGATGGCCTCGGCGAACTGGCCGGCGGACGGCAGCTTCTCGACCATCACCGTGGGAGCGCCGATCATCGCGACGGAGAGCACCACGGCGTCGTCGGGCAGGTCCTCGACCTGGACGATCTCGACCGGGCCGTGGGCGCGGACGGCGGCCTCGGCGAGCAGGCGTCCGATGTAGGGGTCACCGCCGCCGCCGGTGCCGAGGATCGCGGCGCCGCGGGCGAGGGCGGAGCAGTCGGCGCCGATGGCGGTGAGGAGGGGTGCTGTGGGCGCGGCTTGCGCGGCTGCGGCGCGGGGCGCGGCCTGCGTGGCGCTCATCGGACCAGCGCCCCGAGCGCCAGGTCGCCGACGGCCTTGGCGCGGATCCGCGTCGCGTTGCCCGGCAGGTACGGGATCGGGACCTCGTCGAAGTCGACGATGTCCACCGAGCCGGGGTCGGCGCCGGCCGCGATGGCACGGTCGACTGCCTCTTGCCGGGCCTCGTCGACCACGGCGGACCGGCGGCCGTCGCTGATCGCGTAGACCTTGTCGACCTCGCCGCTGACCTGCGCGATCGCCGCACCGATGGCGTTGGCGACCGAGTAGTGCTCCGGGCGGTGCACGGTGCCGAGTCCGGGCAGGGTGTCGGGCAGCAGCACCGAGCCGCCGCCGACCGCCACGACGGGCAGCGGGTCGGACGAGGTGCGCATCCGTTCGACGATGTCGGCGACGCGCTCCGCGATGACGTCGAGCGCGCGGGCGGCGACCTCGGCCGGCACCCCGGCGACGAGCGACGGGTCCCCGATCGCGCCACGGCCGCCGCGGACGGCCACGTCGGTGGCGGTCAGGGTGGTGCCGCCGAAGACCAGGCCCTCCTCGGTCAGGCGGTACCCGACGGAGTCCGGGCCGACGACGCTGCCGTCCTCGCGGATGCGGGAGCCGCCGCCGATGCCGACGGACAGGACGTCGGGCATCCGGAAGTTCGTGCGGATGCCGGCGACGGCGACCTCGCCCGTGGCCTCACGCGGGAAGCCCGCGGTCAGGACGCCGACGTCGCTCGTCGTGCCGCCGACGTCGACGACGGCGCAGGTGTCGAAGCCGGACAGCACCGCTGCGCCACGCATCGAGTTGGTCGGACCCGAGGCGAACGTCGCGACCGGGTAGCGACGGGCGTACTCGACGTCCATCAGGGTGCCGTCGTTCTGGCTCAGGAAGAGCGGTGCGTCGATGCCGCTGCCCGTGACCGACCCGGACAGGCCGTCCACGATGCGGTCGGCGAGCTCACGGAGCGCCGCGTTGATGATCGTCGCGTTCTCGCGCTCGAGCAGGCCGATGCGACCGATCTCGGACGACAGCGAGAACGCCACGTCGGGCCCGAGCTCGGCGGCCATGATCTCCTGCGCGCGCTGCTCGAACTCGTCGTTGATCGGGGAGAACACCGACGAGATCGCGACGGAGCGGATGCCCGCGGCCGCGATGGCACCGGCGTGCCGCTTGAGTTCCTCGGGGTCGAGCTCCGAGATGACGCGGCCGTCGAACTCGTGGCCGCCGTGGGCCAGGAACGGCTGCGCGTGCACGGCCGACACCAGGTGCCCGGGCCAGTCTGTGAACGGGGGCAGTGACGCCGTCGCCGGCAGGCCCAGGCGGACCGCGGCGGTCGGGGCGAGGCCGCGTGCCTCGACCAGGGCGTTGATGAAGTGGGTGGTGCCGATCATCACGCCGTCGATGTCCGTGGGGCCGAAGGCGTGCTGCTCGCGCAGGCCGTCGAGCGCGGCGACGATGCCCGAGGTGACGTCGGGGGTGGTGGACCGCTTGACCGCCGCTCGGACGGTGCTGCCGTCCATCAGGACGGCGTCGGTGTTGGTGCCGCCGACGTCGATGCCGATGCGCATGGGGTTCCCTTCGGTGGTGCGGTGGAGCGGGTGCGGGGTCGTTCGGGGGGCTGGTGGTTCGTGGGTGCTGGTGGTTCGTGGGTGCTGGTGGTTCGTGGGGTGCTGGTGGTTCGTGGGGTGCTGGTGGTTCGTGGGGTGCTGGTGGTTCGTGGGGTGCTGGTGGTTCGTGGGGACCGGCCGCGCCGTCACACGGATCAGGTGCGCGACGACGCGACCGGCCGTTCGGGGAACCTGCGTCAGGCGGCAGGGGTGGCCGGGGCCGACGCCGGGGCCGGCGCGGCCTCGGTCCGACTGACCCCGACGCCGCGGATCAGCCCGACCTTGCCGGCGATCACGTAGAGCACGAAGGCGATGACCACGGAGTTGATCGACGGGATGCCGACGGCGACGAAGTACCCGATGAGCGAGGCGATCGCCCAGATGACCAGGGTGGCCGGCACCCAGGTGGGCGAGGTCGCCGGGATGTTCTCGGCGTCGCTCAGCTCGCGGCGCCAGCGCTTCACGACGAAGTACTCCGCCACCATGATCCCGGCGATGGGCGGGAAGACGACTCCGAGCACGGACAGGAACGGCGTGAGGGCCCCGAGGAACCCGACCGCGGCGAGCACCGAACCGACGACGCCCATCACGAGCGTCACGAGCCCGCGGTTCACCTGCTTGCCGAACACCGCGTCGATGAAGTTCGTGACGCCGAGACTCGAGCTGTAGATGTTCCAGTCGTTGATCTTGAACGTGCCGAGCAGGATCACGAGGATGCCGACCCAGCCGACGCTCGACGTGATCACGCGGGTGATGTCCGCGGAGCCGACGGCGTGGGCGAGCAGGACACCGGCCAGGCCGATGACGTACTCGCCGAGCGTCACGCCGAGCAGCGTCTGCTTCACGACGTCGCCGACCGACCGGTTGAAGCGCGTCATGTCCGGCGTGATCACCGCACCGACGATGAACCCGCCCGCCACCAGGGTGGTGCCGGCGACGAAGCTCAGCTGCGGACCGGCCGGGGCACGCGCGGCGAGCTCGGCGATCGAGTGCCGGCTCAGCTCGACGATGACCGCCCAGCCGACGAGCACCAGGAACAGCGGCACGGTGACGTTCGCCAGCCACTGCATGGAGTGGAAGCCGCGCAGGACGATCGCGGTGACGAGCAGCCCGAACACGAGCGACCACGCCCACGCGGGCAGGATCGGCAGGATCGCGACGAGGCCGGCCGCCGAGACCCCGGACTGGATGCCGAACCAGCCGATCAGGCTCAGCCCGATCGCCAGCCCGACCAGCGCCGAGCCGGCCTTGCCGAACCCGGTCCAGCGGGCGATGACCGAGGTGTTGAGCCCCTCGCGCACGCCGATGACGCCGACGAGCACCGAGACGATCTCCAGGATCACGGCGCCGAGGGTGATCGCCCAGAAGGCATCCCAGAAGCTCATGCCGAAGCCGAGCGTCGCACCGAGCAGGAACTGGGACAGGGCCGAGATCTGCCCGAAGCGCTGCACGGCGACCTGGAACCAGCCGTAGCGCGCGGACATCGGGACTCGGCTGAGCGAGTAGTCGTCGACGGCGACCGACTCGGAACGGGGGGTTCGTGGTGCTGACACTGCGGTCTCGCTGGCCATCGTGGCTCCTCGGGGAGGGGGTCGGCGTGGGCCGATCGGGGTGTCAGCCACGGTAGGACGGCGTCGGACCGCCGTACATGTGCAGAACGTCGTTACGGGCATGTGAATCCGTGCGCGGTGCACAGCCCGCGCGCCCGGTCCGGGTCACGACACCACGCCGGTTAGGCTTCCGGGGTGCGTCTCGTCATCGCCCGGTGCTCCGTCGACTACGCGGGCCGGCTCTCCGCCCACCTGCCGCTCGCGACCCGCCTGCTCATGCTCAAGGCGGACGGATCGCTGCTCGTGCACTCCGACGGTGGCAGCTACAAGCCGCTGAACTGGATGAGCCCGCCGTGCTCGATCGAGATCACCGAGCCGGACGACGAGCAGTCGGTCGCCGGCATCACGCAGGTGTGGACGGTGACGCAGAAGAAGACGCAGGACAAGCTCATCGTCTCCCTGTACGAGGTCGTGTCCGACGAGACCCACGACCTGGGCGTCGACCCGGGCCTGGTGAAGGACGGGGTCGAGGCGCACCTGCAGCAACTCCTCGCGGAGCAGATCGAGCTGCTCGGCGACGGTCACACGCTGGTCCGCCGCGAGTACATGACCGCCATCGGGCCGGTCGACATCCTCGCTCGTGACGACGCCGGGGCGAGCGTCGCGGTCGAGATGAAGCGCAACGCCAACATCGACGCCGTCGAGCAGCTCACGCGCTACCTCGAGCTCATGAACCGCGACCCGCACCTGCGTCCGGTGCAGGGCGTGCTCGCGGCGCAGACCGTGGCGCCGCAGGCGCGCACCCTCGCCGAGGACCGCGGCATCCGCGTCCTCGTGCTCGACTACGACGCGATGCGCGGCATCGAGGGCGGGCACACCCGCCTGTTCTGAGCCACGTCGGACCGTCCGGTCTGGAGGCGCGGCGCACCCCCGCCCCGCCGCCGACGGATCCCGGATGGTCGCCGCCACGGCCCGGCTAGGGTGGACAGGACATGACCAGCCCGTTCTCCGCCATCCTGTTCGACCTCGACGGCACCATCAGCGACTCCGCGCCGGGCATCCTCGAGAGCCTGACGCACACCTTCCGCACCGTCGGCGTCCCGGTGCCCGACCACGACACCCTGATGTCGTTCGTCGGCCCGCCGATCATGGACACGTTCCGGGTCGCGATGGGCATGGACGAGGCGCAGGCCGAGCACACGCTCGCCGTCTACCGCGAGCACTACTTCTCGCACGGCGCCCTCGACTCGACGATGTTCCCCGGCATCGACGTCGTGCTGCGCACCCTGCACGACGCCGGACTGCCGATCTCGACCGCGACGAGCAAGCCCGAGACGCCGGCGACCTACATCCTCGAGCACTACGGGCTCACCGGGGACATCGACATCATCACGGGCGCGAGCGACGACGAGGTCCGGTCGAGCAAGGCCGACGTGGTCGAGGAAGCGCTGCGCCGCCTGCACGCCCGCGGGTTCGACACCAGCCGTCCTGTGCTGATCGGCGACCGGGTGCACGACGTCGAGGGTGCCACGGTGCACGGCGTCCCGGTGGTCTTCGCCGAGTGGGGGTACGGCTCCCCCGCCGAGGCCGAGGGCACCATCGCGAGCGCGGCCACCCCGCTCGACCTGCTCCCGATCCTGCTGCCGTGACGGGCGCGACCGACGGCACCGGCCGGACCGCAGCGGCCAGGCGGGGGCTGCGCGCTGCCGCGTGGGTGCTGCCCGCCGCCATCGTCCTCATCGCCCTGAACTTCCGCGGCCCGATCGTCGCGACGGCCCCGGTCATCGGCGACGTCCGTGTCGACCTGGGCCTCACCGCCACGATCGCCGGGCTGCTGACGACGATCCCGGTGCTCTGCTTCGCGCTGGCGACGCCGTTCGCCAGCTGGGTCATCGCGAAGGCCGACCCCGAGCGCGCGGTGTCCCTGTCGCTCGTCATCGTGCTCGCCGGCACCGTGGTGCGGTCGATGCCGTCGTCCGCCGCGCTGCTCATCGGCACCGCGGTGATCGGCATCGGCATCACGATCGGCAACGTGGTGATCCCGGTCGTCATCCGGCGCGACACCTCGCCAGAACGCGTCGGCCTGGTCACCGGCGTCTACACGTCGGCGCTCAACGTCGGGTCGATGATCACCTCGCTGGCGACCGCTCCCCTGGCGGCGCTGTGGGGCTGGCCCGTCGCGATCGCGGTGTGGGCCGTCTTCGCGGTCATCGCCGGGGTCGCCTGGACCTCCGCGGTGGGTGCGCGGGCCGCGTGGCGCCGCCCGGTGCGCTCCGACGACGAACCCCTGCCGATCACCGGCCCGATCGACCAGGTGCTCGACACCGGGGCGATCCGGACGATCCGCGCCGACCGGGCTGCTGCCGCGGCCGCAGCGGCGACCGCTGCCGAGCCGGTGCGCCCCGCGCGACGACTCATCACGTGGGGTCTCACGCTGGCGTTCGGCGGGCAGGCGTTCTCGTACTACGCCCTGACCGCCTGGATCCCGACGCTGCTGCACGACGAGATCGGGTTCTCGAAGGCGTCCTCCGGAGCGAGCTCGTCGGTGTTCCAGATCCTGGCCGTCGTCGGGGCGCTCGGCGTCCCGCTGCTCGCGACCCGGTGGCGTCCGGCGGCGATCATCGCCCTGGTCGGCACCCTGTGGCTGGCGATGCCCCTCGGGCTGCTGTTCGCCCCGCAGCTCTGGCTGCTGTGGTCGGTGCTCGGCGGTGCGGCCCAGGGCGGCGGCATCACCGTGATCTTCATCGTGATCGTGCGCATCGTGTCGAGTGACGCCGACGCGCGTCGGATGTCTGCGTTCGTGCAGGGCGGCGGGTACCTGCTCGGCTCGGCCGGGCCGCTCGTCGCCGGGGCGCTGCACGGGGCGACCGGGGACTGGACGGCACCGCTGCTCGTCGTGCTCGTGTCGGTCCTGACGCTCGGCATCGTCGGCACGATCGCCGCGCGTCGCGTTTCCTGACCCGCTCGCTGCGCTTCGTCCCGCCCGTGCCCGTCAGCCGGCGAGCACCTCGCGCAGGGACATCGGCGCTCGGCCCGTGATCCGCTCGACGTCGCCGGACACGTGTGCGAGCGCCCCCTCGGCGATCGCGGTGTAGGTGCTCACCCACGCGTCGGCCTGCCACGGCTCCGGGTTCCACTGCGCCCGCGACGCGTACGCCTCGTCGAGCGTCTCCGGGTGGTAGGTCACCGTGCGGCCGCGGACCTCGGACACCACGGCAGCCGCCTCTGCCAGCGTGATCGCTTCCGGCCCGGTCAGCTCGTACGTGCGGTCCAGGTGTGCTCCCGGGTCCCGCAGCACGGTGGTCGCGACCCGAGCGACGTCCGCACGGGCGACCGCCGCCATCGCGCCGTCGCCTGCCGGCCCACGGATCACCCCGTCCTCGCCGACCAGGTCCTCGACGAAGTCCAGGTAGAAGCTGTCCCGCAGGAACGTGTGTGCCGTGTCGGTCGCGCGGATCGCCTGCTCGGTCGCCCAGTGGTCGCGCCCGAGGGTGAAGGTCGCGTCCTCGGCCGCGCCGAGAAACGAGGTGTAGACGACGTGCCGCACGCCGGCCTCGGCAGCCGCTGCGACGAAGGTGCGGTGCTGGTCGAGCCGGTCCTCGGCCTCGGCCCCCGAGACCATCAGGAGCACGTCGACCCCCTGGAGCGCCGCCCGGCTGGCCTCGGCGTCGGCGAACGTCGCGACCGCGACCTCGGTGCCGGGCAGCTCCGGGGCGCGCGACGCGTCACGCACGATCATCCGGAACGGCACACCGTCCGCGGCGAGCGCGCGTGCGACCGCGCCCCCGATGTTGCCGGTCGCTCCGGTGATGGCGATGGTCATGGTCGCTCCTTCGATCGGTGTCGCGTCGGTCTGCTGGTCACGTCCGCACCGTCCTGGAGGCACGGATCACCGTGGGTGCGACCCTCGCCGCGTTCACGCCGTCGACCTCCACCGCCCAGGCGCGCGCGGCGTCGTGGTCGCGTCCGTGGCGCATGTGGCGACCGACCAGGCGGTCGACCCGCACCCCGTCGTCGACGGCACAGAACCAGGTCTCGGTGAACAGGTCGCCGAGCGATGCCCACGGTTCGGTGTCGTCGAGCAGGTAGTTCCCCTCGGAGACCACGAGCCGGGCGGTCGGCGGGACGGCGATGCTGCCCGCGACGGGCTCGTCGATGCGGCGGTCGAAGTCGGGCGCCCACACCGTGGTGTCGGCGGCGACGAGTCGTCGGACCAGGGCGACGTAGCCGTCGGCGTCGAACGTGTCGACGGCCCCCTTGCGGTCGTGTCGGCCGAGGGCGTCGAGCGCTGCGTTCGACAGGTGGAAGCCGTCCATCGGCACCTGGACCGCCGTGCCGGCCCCGAGTCGCTCGTCGACTGCGGTGACCACGCGTCGGGCCAGGGTCGACTTGCCCGCGCCGGGAGCTCCCGCGATGCCGAGCACCGCCCGCGGTCCCGCCGCGGCCAGCTCGACCGCACGCTCGACGGCTTCGTCGACGCTGCTGTCCTGGTGGCTCACGGCCCCATCCTGGCAGAGCGCGCCGACACCGGACCGCGGTGGTTCACTGGCCGCATGGTCGATGCGACGAAGGCGTTCAGCGGGTTCTCGGTGCGCGATGTCCCCGAGGCGAAGGCGTTCTACGAGGACGTCCTGGGGGTCGAGGTCACCGAGGACCACGGCATGCTCTTCCTGCAGCTCGGCGACGGCCACGGCGTCCTCGTCTACCCGAAGGGCCCTGCCCACGAACCGGCCACCTTCACGGTGCTGAACTTCCCGGTGCCGGACGTCGACGCCGCGGTGGACGAGCTCGTCGCGAAGGGCATCACGTTCCTGCACTACGAGGGCATGACCGACGAGAAGGGTGTGAACCGGAAGGGCGGGCCGCTCATCGCCTGGTTCACGGATCCGTCGGGCAACGTCCTCAGCGTCGTCGCCGAGTGACGGACCACGTCAGCGGGTGAGCGCGCCGGCCCACGCCAGTGCGACGGGTACGAGCAGCCCGTGCCGGTGGTGCGGGAGCTCGGCGATGGGCAGCCACCGCGACTCGTCCGTCGATCCGTCGACCTCGTCGCGCAGTGCACCGCCGACGACCGTCGCGCGGAACACGACCTGCACGGCCTTCATCGGACGCCCGTTGGCGTGGATCCGACGCTCGGCGGGGACGACGTGGTGCCGGACACCCAGCAGGGCGCCGACCTCGGACTCGTACCCGGTCTCCTCGCGGACCTCGCGCACGACGGCCTGCTCGACGGTCTCGTCGAACTCGACGCCACCGCCCGGCAGCGTCCACGTGCCGGCTTCGGGGAAGCGCAGCTTCGCCAGGAGCACCCGGTCACCATCCGTGATCACGCCGTACGCGGCGAGCCGGGTGTCGTAGTCGGTGTACTCCATGGGCCGACCATGCCAGGTGGGCGAGCCGACGCACGCAAGCCGCGCCGTGCCTCCCGTCCGTGCCCCGGACCGCGTCGTCAGGCGTCGACGCGCGCTCCCGTCCAACCGACCCGCATCCGGGCGACGGCGCGGTCGAAGCCACTCAGCGGCTCGGCGTCGTCGCGGACCATCGCCTGCAGCTGCAGCCCCTCGTACAGCGCCAAGAGCTGCTCGGCGGCGTGCCGGGGTGAGGCGCCACGCGGTTCGCGCGCAGCGACGACGTCACGGACCAGGGCGAGGGTGAGGTCCTCGAACGCGCGGGTGTACTGGGTCCGGAACCACCCGGCGGCGGGGTGATCGGGGTTCGACGCGGCGCTGAGCACGGCGATCCGGAGCCGGACGAGGGCCGGGTCCGTGATGCCGGCCTCGAGCCGGGCCCGGAGGTACGCGACGGCGCCCTCCCGTTCGGCGATCGGCCACAGCGCGAGTCGGCTGCCGTTGTTCCACCGGTCGATGACCGCGACCACGAGCAGTTCCCACATCGGGAACGCGTGGCTGACCGCGGCGACCGGGACACCGGTGTGCTCGGCGACCTCGTCCGGACCGACCCGGTGGAAGTCCGTCGCGCGGTACGCCTCGATCGCACCGGACACGATGCGTGCACGGAGCTCGGCGTCGGGCGTGGGCATGCAGACGATTGTCCGGTCCCGGGGGCGACCACGCGACCGCCAGTTCAGGGGGCGCGAGCCCAGGACAGCGCCGGTCGGACGTCAGTCCCGGTCGAACGTCAGCGTCTCGTCGTCCGGAGCCCGCACGACGCCGGTCCGGGCGAACTCCGCCCAGATCGCGCGGAAGGCCCGGCCGCGCCGCTCGACCTCGGGCCAGTCGCGCTCGGGCACGAAGCGGGTGCCGGCCCAGGCCTCGCGGCCACCGAGCAGCAGCGGCAGGTCGCTCATGTGCACGGCACCGGTCGGCGCGGTCGTCACGCCGCGCACGAGTCGGTAGGACGTCGCCCGCCCGCCGGCTCGACGGTGCCGCGCGGTGAAGCGCCGGACGTCGCGGCCGTAGATGACGTCGGAGAGCGGACGGACCACCCACCAACGGAGCGCCGGGCGCAGGATCCGGGACCGCGCGACCCGCGACAGACCGGGGATCAGCGGCACGTACATGCCGGTCTCGTCCGTCGCCGAACCGATCAGGACGTCGACGTCGGGTGCGACCCGGCTCCACGCCGCGTCGAGGTCGCGTTCGGCGGGCAACGGGGCGAAGCCGTACTGGGTGCCGAACGGCATCCCGCCCGCCAGGCCGTACGGCGCTGCGGCCCGGGTGCCGAGGGCCTGCCGTTCGAGCAGGTCGTCGAGCGGCGTGTCGGCGTGCACGGTGCCGACGGACCGGATCATCGCGCGGTTCATCCGGGATCGGCGACGGGACAACCCGAGCGGTGCGCTCTGGATGATCGCCCGGCGGAACAGGCCGGCAGCGCCCTCGCTGATCATCAGGTGAGCAGCTGCGTCACCGCCGGCGGACTGCCCGAAGACGGTCACCAGGTCGGGGTCGCCACCGAACGCGGCGATGTTCGTCCGCACCCAGCGGAGCGACTCGATCAGGTCGAGCAGGCCGAGGTTCGCCGGGATCGCGTTCCCGTCGCCCAGGAACCCGAGCAGCCCGAGCCGGAAGGTCACCGACACGACGATCACGCGCTGCTCGGTCACGAGGTCGCGGGCGTCGTAGATCGGCAGGTCACCGCCGCCGATGACGTACGAGCCGCCGTGGATCCAGACCATCACGGGCAGCTGCTCGTCGGGTGCCACGTCGGCGGGCAGCGTGACGGACAGGCGCTGGCAGTGCTCGTCGACGGTGATGTCCTCGACCTCGCCCAGCAGCTGGTCGACGAACTGCGCGTGCGGCTGCGGCGCCACGGGTGACGGCGTGGAGGCGTGCAGTTCGCTGGCGAAAGGCGGCATCGGCTCCGGCGGCGCGAACCGGTCGGCCCGCGCGTACGGGATCCCGAGCACGCGGATCACGTCGCCGTCGACGGTGCCGATGATGCGCCCGGCCGGGGTGTCGAAGGGGGCTGGGGTCGCGTCGAGCATGGCGTCCACGCTACCGAGGGCCGCTGACCCGATCGCGGGTCGGTTCCGCGACCGGACCCGACGAACCGGGCGCAGCGGCGCGGCCACGACGTGCACGTGCGAGCCCTTGACACGGCTCGGCGCGGACGAAAGGGTGAAGCGGTATCGAATCACTAGTCAAGGGGGGTTTTCGTGTCCGACGCAGGAACGATGACGAAGAAGGGCCGAGGGACGACGTCCACTCGGCGAGTCGCACTGATGCTGGGTGCTGCACTGATCGCGGGGATCGGCATGACGGCCACGGCGGAACCGGCGCACGCCGGCCCCATCGGCCTCATGCCCGACTGCAGCAACCGCAAGGCGGTCCAGATCAAGACCACGGGCCTGACCATGAACACCTGGTTCTACAAGAACGACCGGAAGAAGATCTCGTCCGGCAAGTACCGCTGGAGCTACCGCGGCGAGATGTACACGTTGGACGTGGGTCGTCAGCAGTGGATCTCGGCCGGTTCGACGAGCCACACCTGCACCGGCAAGTGACCCGCTGATCCCGCAGGGATCCTGCGCGATGGCCGAGCCCGTGACGTCCACGACGACGTCACGGGCTCGGTCGTTCCGCCCGGGGGCCGTGTCACCGACCGCCGCAAAACTACACACCGGGTGGTTTTTGGGGTAGCGTCGTCATCGATCTCGCCGCGGAGCATCGCTCCTCGACGGACTGCGACACCTGGTTGTCGCGACACCCAGACAGGACCGAAGGAGCCTCTGCAATGCCCACCACTTCTGTGCAGCTGTACTCGCTGCGAGACGCCATCGCCGAAGACCTCGACAAGGCCATCGCCCGCGTCGCCGAGATCGGGTACGAGAACGTCGAGCCCTACGCGTTCGTCGAGCGTGCCGCTGACCTCGAGCGCGCCTTCGCGGCGACCGGCCTCAAGGCGCCGTCCGGCCACGTCGCCGTGATCGACGCCGAGGACACCGCCCCGATCTGGGACGCCGCGGAGCGCCTCGGCATCCAGACGGTCATCGACCCGTTCATCCCGACCGACCGCTGGCAGACCGCCGACGACGTCGCGAAGATCGCCGAGCGCGTCAACGTCCTGACCGCCGAGGCAGCCTCGCGCGGCCTGCAGTTCGGGTACCACAACCACCAGTGGGAGTTCACGAACAAGGTCGACGGCCGCACGGTCTACGACCACTTCGTGTCGCAGATCAGCCCGGAGACGGTGCTCGAGCTCGACACCTTCTGGGCCACCGTCGGCGGCGCCGACGCCCCCGCCGTCCTGAAGTCGCTCGGCGACCGCGTCGTCGCCATCCACGTCAAGGACGGCAAGGTCGACGGTGACATCCTCACCGCACTGCCCTCGTCCGAGAGCGCGCTCGTCGTGCCCGAGGCGCTCCAGCGCGCCTTCGAGAACCAGACCCCCGCGGGTCAGGGCGACGTGAACGTGGCGGGCATCCTCGCCGCGGCGCCGCAGGCCATCCGCGTCGTCGAGTTCGACGCCTACTCGGGCGACGTCTTCGAGGGCATCACCGAGTCGCTCGCATGGCTGAAGGACAACGACAAGTGAGCCGTGTCGGTCTCGGCATCATCGGTGCCGGCAACATCTCCACGCAGTACCTGGAGAACCTGACCAAGTTCGCCGACGTCGAGGTCCGCTTCGTCGCCGACGTGCTGCTCGACCGCGCAGCCGCACAGGCCGCGGAGTACGGCGTCGCAGCGTCCGGCACGGTCGAGGAACTCCTCGCCCGTGACGACGTCAGCATCGTGATCAACCTGACGATCCCGGCGGCGCACGCCGAGGTCGACCAGCAGATCATCGACGCCGGCAAGCACGTGTGGAGCGAGAAGCCGATCGCGACCGACCACGCGTCGGCCGCGGCGGTCCTCGAGTCCGCCAAGGCCAAGGGCCTGCGCGTCGCGACGGCACCGGACACCGTGCTCGGTGCGGGCATCCAGACGGCCCTGCGTGCCATCGCCCGTGGCGACATCGGCGAGCCGCTCTCCGCCACCACGTTGTTCCACGTCCCCGGCCCGGAGGCCTGGCACCCGAACCCGGACTTCCTGTTCGCCCAGGGTGCCGGTCCGCTCTTCGACATGGGTCCGTACTACGTGACCACGCTCGTGCACGCGTTCGGCACCGCATCGCGCGTGCAGGCCGTGTCGTCGAAGTCGCTCGACCGTCGCACCATCGCGTCCGGACCCCGTGCCGGCGAGACGTTCCCGGTCGAGGTCCCCACCCACCACGCCGCGCTGATCGAGTTCGCCGGTGGGCAGTCCGCCCAGTCGACGTTCTCGTTCCAGCACGCGCTGCCCCGCATGGGCTTCGTCGAGATCAACGGCACGCTCGGCACGATCTCGCTGCCGGACCCGAACACGTTCGAGGGTCCGTCCCAGCTGTGGCGCTACGGGCAGGACGAGCCCGAGACGCTCGAGGCGGTCGGCTCCACGTGGGGACGCGGCACCGGCGTCGTCGAGCTCGCCCGTGCCATCGCCGAGGACCGTCCCGAGCGTGCCTCGGGTGCGGTCGCGCTGCACGTCCTCGACGTGCTGCTCGGCATCCGGGACGCCGCCGCGTCGGGGTCGGCCGTCGACATCACGTCGACCGTGGACGCCATCCCGCCGCTGCCCGAGGACTTCGACCCCGCGGCCGCGGTCCTGACGGCGTAGGCGCACACCACGCGCACCACTTGGTGAGCAGAAATGGTCGGGTACCCGTACGGGACCCGACCATTTCTGCTCGCCAACCGACTTCAGCAGCTCCGCTTCATCCGGACCGTCGTGTGGGTGTCGGCGATGTACTCCCGTCCTCCCTGGGTGTACTCGATCGACACCACCCCGGCTGTGCCACCCGACGGACCGCTGGACTCCGCGTGGACCACCAGGTCGTACTGCTCGTCCGAGGGGATCGCTGCGCCGTCGGCAACAACCGCACGACCGTACGACCTCGGAACAGGCCAGGAGGTCGTTCCGATCCGGTTCTCCCGCACCTTCACGACCACGGCGCCGACGATACGGACACCGTCTGACTCACTCGATGAGATCCGGCCAATGGTGATGGGGGTCCCGGCCTCGTGGTCGACCGGGATGCCGACACCGAAGCCTTCACCACCATCATCGGTAGTGGCGCAGTAGTCGAGGCCGTGGTCCTCGAACCGCAGCGGACCGTCGGTCGCAGTGGCGCACCCCGACGCCACGAGCATCAGCGCGAGACTGCCACTGACCACGGCTGCTCGTTTCACTTCGTCACGGCGCGTTCCGGGGTACCGCCCCAGTAGCCCTTCGTTCCACACACCCGCTTCGTGCTCCCCGACTTGTTCGTGTAGGACATGGCCGCGTTCGAGCTCCATCCCGTCTTCGCCGTCAGCGTCACACCGAGCGGACCGATGAAGTTGACCGCCTGCTCCCAGGTGTTCGACGACGTCGAACTCCTGGTGATCGTCGTGTTGTTGCTGAAGTTCGTGCACCTCGTGGCCGCGGGTACGGGTGCGGACGCGACCTGCGAGCCACC
The DNA here is from genome assembly GCF_057812125.1 of Curtobacterium sp. ABR8. NCBI lineage: Bacteria > Bacillati > Actinomycetota > Actinomycetes > Micrococcales > Microbacteriaceae > Curtobacterium > Curtobacterium sp. ABR8. The sequence continues at coordinate 93,735 of NZ_CM173818.1, read as the reverse complement.
CGCGTAGCCCGTCGCGCGCACGACGTGGTTGTAGACCGAGTTCTTGGTCGACCCGACCGGACGGCACCACTGCGCGTACTGCCCGTACGTGAAGTACGTGTAGTAGGCGGTTCCCCCGTACCGGTTCCCGTAGTCGACTCCTGCATTCGAGGATCGGCTGACTGTTCCGGCCTTCGACCAGCTCCCCTTCTTGGCGTTCGCCGAGTACACCACTCCCAGGTTCGAGGATGCGCCGTTCTTGTACACGAATCGTCCGTTCGTGTAGGACGCCAGTGCGTACGTGGCCCCGACCAGCACCCGCCGGACACCGAGGTTCTTCGTCTTCGTTTCTCCACAGACCTGCGTGAAGGGGGTGGAACCCGATGTGCGTGCGGACGTCCGTTGCATACCGACCTCAGCGGACGAGACGTTCGTACCGGTTGCCCGCATCGCGATCGGCTCGGAATCTGAGGTTCGAGTCGTGGCGTTCTGCTCAGCATCGACGCTCGGGTCCGCGAAGGACAGCCCGTGGGCGCTCCTGATGAGCTTCCGACTCAGGGCGAACGGGGCGAAGTCCGAACCGTCGAGCGCGCGCACCTCGAGATCGACGACGCTGTTTGTGTCGGCGAACTGTTCGACTGTGGCCACGTCGTCGATGCCCACGTCGAATTGTCCACCGCTCCCCACCGTTCCGGCCGCGACGGGAACGGATCGAACCTCTGATCCGACGCTCGTGGCGTTGCCATCGCGTCCGACCGCGAAGACTGCGACTGACGCACCGGCCGAGAACGGAGTGCCGTCAGCTCGAGTCACGGTGCCTGAGATCACTGGCGCCTCTTCTTCAGCGGCGTTTGCCGCACCGGGTCCCGCCGACACCAACGTCGCAACGAGACCGACCCCCGCCACGATCGCAAAAAACTTCTGCATGCTCTTCCTCCAGTAGACGGTCACCAACGACCGCTTGGGGAGCATATTGACCATCAGTTCCGCACTTCAATCCATACGCACATATATCGATACGGCTATGGGCCAACGTCGTGCACTGGCATCACTCCGGAGGCGCGGGCACGATCTGCTCGAGCAAGCGCAGCACCTTCTCACCGTCGACGGCCTCGGGGTCGAGCAGCCACTGCACCTGCAGCCCGTCGGAGGCCGCGATGCTGAGCGACGCGAGGTCGACCGGGTCGAGGTCGGCGCGGATCCGCCCCGCGGCTTGGTCCGCCTCGATCAGCGCGGCCAGGTCGGCCCGGAGCCGCGTGAACCGTTCCCGCATGAAGTCACGGGTCGCCGGGTGCCCCTCCTGCACGGCGTCGGCCGCGAGCGTCGTGTACAGCTGCACGAGCCCCGGCACCGCACGGTTGCGCGAGGCGCTGTCGCGCATGTCCCCGATCGCCGACTTCAACCGGTCGGGCGCCCCCTGCTCGCGCACCTCGTGCTCGCGGTAGACGGCGAGCAGCAGTTCGTCACGGCTCGGGAAGTAGTGGCGGAGCGCCGCGTGGGTGATCCCGAGGGCCTCGGCCACCGATCGCAGCGACGATGCGTCGACGCCCTGTTCCGCGACCATCCGGATCATCTCGTCGAGGATCTGGGTCCGGCGCTCGGCGCCCTTGCGGTACCCGCCGCGTCGCGGCGGGACCGCGTCGTCGTCGGCGGGGTGCGTCATGCACCCAACTTACCGCTGGAAGGTTTTAGCACCACCCCAGGACTGGAGGCCCGTGGCCAGGCCGCACCGCGTCAGCCCTGGTCGTCGACCGTGTACTCGTCCACCGGCACGGGCAGCCCCTCGGCGAGGGCGTCGCTGATCTTCGTCAGCGACTCCGCGAGGACGGCGTTGTCCGCGTCGGACAGGTTGTCGAGGACCTCGACCACGGCTTCGTGGAAGCGGGCGTACGAGGCGTCGATCTTCTCGGCGGCGAGGTCGGTGGGCTCCAGGACCTGCGCTCGTCGATCGGTCGGGTGGGCGGTGCGGACGAGGAGTCCCTTGTCGACGAGCGAGTCGACGAGTTTCGTGACCGAGGCGTTCGACACCGTCAACATGACGGCGAGGTCCTTCGGCCCCATGGTCCGGCCGTCCCGGTGTGCCTGCAGCATGTACCGGATCGCCAGCGACTCGTTCTTGCTCAGGCCGCTCTCGATGCGCGCCGACTCGACCTGCTGCTCCTCGGCGTGCTGCAGGCGCAGCAGTGCGTCGACGGCGGTCTTCGCGGCCTGGGACCGGGGCTCGCGGGCGTAGAGGTGGACGTGTTCTCGACGGACGACGGTCAACGGCATGCGATCATGCGCTCCTTGCTACGCGGCGGGGACGGTGAAGAAGTCGGCGTACGCCGGCTCGGCGCGCGCGGCGAGCAGCGACGGGTCCTCGATGCGGCGCTGGACGTAGGCGTCGATGACGGCGGGGTCGGTCAGACCGATGCGGGTGTGGCTGCCACCGATCCGTGCCGCCCGAGGCATCCCGGAGTACGTGCTGTGCATGTCTGATCCCGCCCTTCTGCGGCCGTTCGTCCCCTGCGGACGTGGAAACTGTTTCACAACGTGAACGTTCTCCGCAACGAACGATTCGGGAAATGTACGTTTCGCGCGCCGAACCGTTCACGTCGCGAGCGAAGCCAGCAGTCGACAGCCGACAGCCGACAGCCGACAGCGTCAGACCATCGCCGTGGCCATGACCGCCACCGCGATCCCCATGGCGAGCGTCTCGATGACGGGGAGTGCCCGAGCGCGACGCCGGATGCCGTCCCGCACCATGTGGGCGGTGAGCAGCAGGTAGCCGGTGGTCAGGCCGCCGAGGACGGCCTGCCACGTCACGGCGACCGCGCCACCGTGTCCGTGCATGCCGACACCCGTCATGCCGGTCATGCCGGGGTCGTGCGCCATGCCGACCCCCAGCGCGCCCATCACCAGCAGCCCGAGCGCGGCGTGCAACCGCCCGAACCGACCGTGCGTCGACGCGACGCGGACCGCCGGAGGCGACCCGGGCCTCCCGTCCGAACCGGACGCACCGGACGCACCGGACGCACCGGACGCACCGGACGCGCTCTGCACCCGGTGCACCATGGCGACCACCACGGCGAGCAGCGCGAGCACGACGAACCAGAGCACGCCGGGCAGGACTCGGGGCGCGAAGGCCCCGTCCACCATCGCGGCCACCATCACGACCGCTGCCACCACGTCGACCGCACGGCCGGGGCGCCACGCCCCGACCGTGCAGCAGGCTCCGGCGGACGCCGGCACGATCGCGGCGAGCCCGAGCAGGTCGGTCACGTCAGTGTCCGTGCCCGTGGTCGTGCGCGACGGCGTCGTGCGCCGCCTCGACGCCACCGGACGCATGGTGCGAACAGTGCGACGCCGCGGTGGCCCCGATGGCCGCCGGCACGTTGAGGGCCGGGTTCCGCGGGAAGAAGCCGTACGGCTTGAGCGTGAACTTGGCGTAGTCGACCGGCATGACGGGCCAGTCCTCGGGTCGCGGGAAGTGCGTCGGGCCGAACGTGTGCCAGAGCACGATGTCCTCGCCGTCGAGCGACCGGTCCCCCTCGACGTACCGGGCCACCCCGTCGCCGCCGGGGTTCTGGTGCACGAAGTCACCGGCCGCGAAGCGCTCCGCCGGGTCGTACTGCGTGACGTACAGGTGCTTGCGCGCGAACTCGGCACGGGCCGCGACCGAGGACGAGTCGTCGGCGAGCAGCACCGGGGCGTCCTGCGGGTACAGCACGTAGCCGGTGGGGCGGTCGAGGTGGTTGCGCTCCTCGGTGTTCGAGACGAACCACGTGCGGGCCTTCGAGGCATCGGCGAGACGGCCGGACGTCGACTCCGACGCGATGCGGGTCACCGACTTCGTGAACGCGTTGCCGTGCTCGTTGCCCGGTCCGACCGGCACCCGGACCGCGTCGACCTCGTCCACGGCGTTCGACAGTCCGTCGACCATCATGTCGAGTCGCGCCGAGAACAGGTGCTGGTGGTACGGAGCACCGAGGCCGGGGGCGACCTCGGATGCGTACGGGTAGTCGTCGCCGTCCGCAGACCGCCCCGGGTACGAGCTGGTGAAGAGCACGCCGGTGAGCTTCGCCTCGCACTCGATCGTGCCGTCCAGGTACAGGTACCAGTAGAAGCCGTAGTCGTAGTTGCCGACGGTGGTGAAGAACGAGATCACCAGCCGGCGGGATCGACGGACCTCCTGCGAACCCGTGTAGATGTCGCCGTGCTTCCAGAGCGTGCCGAAGTCCTCCTCGTGCATGCAGATGCCGTTGCGGATGGTCTGCGGGTTCCCGAGCTCGTCGGCCAGGACGGCGTCGAAGTACTGGATCTCACCGACGCAGTCGCAGCCGAACTCGAGCGAGTTCGTGAACCGGCCGAACAGGTACTCGCCGGTGTCGAAGTAGTTCTGCCAGAACCGCACCGGAGACGGGTCGCCGTACGGCACGAGCATCTCGTCGATCGACGCCCGGTACACGATCGGGCGCAGCCGCTCGCCGTCCTGCCACGACAGCTGGCGGAGCACCAGCCCCTCGCGGGCGTCGAAGCCGACCTGGAACCGCCAGTTCGCCCACTCGACGAACTCGCCGTCGACGCGGAACGACGGCCCCTCGGGTTGGGTGATGACGATCGGCTTGAGGTCGAGCGGTTCACCCTGCACCGCGGGGTCGTCGAAGTTGCCCGAGGTCGTCGGTACGGGCATCTCCGCCACGTCCACGATCCGCGTGACGGCCCGGTTCGCGGCGTCGACGTAGGCCGACAGGCCGTCGACGGGGTGCGCCCACACGTGGTCGGCCGGGTGGTCCTGCTTGAACGCGAGCACGCGCAGGATGCGCCGCCCCTGCTCCTCCGGGTAGTCGTAGTAGCCAGCCGAGAGCGGCACGCACTTGACCTCGTCGACGGACAGGCCGCGCTTCGCCAGGGCGGCGACCCAGCGCTCGTCCGCGCCGGCGATCTCGCCGACGGCGTCGAACTCCTCGATCAGGACGGGCAACTGGCCGCGGGATCCGTCGAGCACGTCGGTCCGCAGCACCGTGCCGGTGGTGATCGACACGACGCGGTCCGTGGATCGGCCGGTCGCCATGTCGAGCAGCATCACGCGTGCCGTCCGGTCCGGCAGGGGGCCGTCGCCGGCCTGCCACGCCAGGACCTCCTGCTTGTGCGGCTCCTCGAGGCCGACGTACGCGAAGCGGGTGGTGTCGGTCCAGTCCGGCTGCGCCGTGACGAGGTCGCGGACGGCGGTGAACTCCTCGGGGGTCAGGCTGCCGAGCGGGTGCGTGGTGGTGGCTGCGTCGGTGGTCGCGGTGGTCGGGTCGGTGATCGTCATGTGCGTGGTGCTCCTTGCGCGTTGCGTCGTGCGTGGGGTCTGGTCGGTTCGGCCGGGAGGCGCGTGGTGCGCCCGGCGGGTCAGCTCTCGGTGGCGAGACGGTCGAGCATCTGCTCGTAGCGGCTCCGGCTGCGGCGTCGCAGCACGACCGCCTGCACCACGCCGATGACGGGGACGACCACGACCAGGCCGGTGAGCACGATGCTCACGACGCCGAAGACGCTCGCGCCCGATGCATCGACGTCACCCACCAGGGTCGGGAAGTTCACCCAGATCAGGACGGCGGCGGCGACGAGGCCGAGGAACCCGAGGACCGGTGCGACCACGGTGTTCCACACCCGCCGGTCGCCCGGGTTGCGGCGGAAGTACACGATCACGGCGAGGCTCGTCGCGGCCATCAGGATCGCGACGCCGAGGGTGGCGACGCCGGCGAACCAGCTGAACACCTGCAGCACCGGGTCGAGGCCGAGCACCGCGAACAGGACCATGAGGACGGCGGCGGTGACGGTCTGCACCAGGCTCGAGGTGTGCGGGGACGCGTGCTTCCGGTGCACGTCGCCGAGCCGGCCGGGCAGCAACGACGCGTTCGCCATCGAGTGCTGGTAGCGGGTGATGACGTTGTGGAACGACAGGACGCAGGCGAACATGCTCGTCAGCAGGAGCACGTTGAGCACGGCCTCCCCCGCGCTGCCGATGTACTGCGCCGCGGTGGTGAGGATGAGCGAGCCCGGGTCCTTCGCGACCTCGGCGAGGATGCCGTCCGGGCCCCAGGCCATCACGAGCCCCCACGACGCGAGCGTGTAGAAGACGCCGATGCCGATCACGGCCGTGTACGTCGCGCGCGGGATGGTCCGCTCCGGGTCCTTCGCCTCGTCGCGGAAGATCGCGGTGGCCTCGAACCCGATGAACGCCGCGATGGCGAACATCAGCCCGACGCCGGGCGAGCCGGACATGATCTGCGTCGGCTCGAACGGTGCGAGGGACAGGCCGTCGGCCCCGCCGCGGAACACGATCGCCGCGACCAGGACGAGCACGATGCCGACCTCGCCGACGAGCATCACGCCGAGCACCTTGCTCGACAGGTCGATGTGCCGGTAGCCGAGCATCCCGACCAGGGCCACGACGACCAGGGACCAGACGTACCAGGGGATGTCCGGTCCGCCCAGGCCCGTGACGGTCACGCCGAGCAGGTACCCGATGTAGCCGTGCACGCTGACCTGGATGGTCGTGTACGTCAGCAGCGCCAGGGTCGCGGCGCCCGCTCCGGCCGGACGACCGAGCCCGTGCCCCACGAAGGTGAAGAACGCGCCGGGCCGCGGCACGTGCCGGGTCATCGCGGCCAGACCCACCGAGAAGAGCAGCAGCACGACGGCCGACGCGGCGTAGAGCGACGGGAACCCGACGCCGTTGCCGAGCAGCATGCCGAGCGGGGCGGCGCCGCCGACGACGGTGAGCGGGGCGGCGGCCGCGACGACCATGAACACGATCGCGGTGACGCCGAGCGAGCCGCGCATGGTCCGCTGCGGCGCGGGTGCGGCTCCGAGTGACGCGGGGTCCTTCGTGATGCTGGACATCGTGGCCTTCCGGTTCGGGTGGGTGGGACGCAGGTGGTGGTGCTGGGTGAGACCACGGTCCCGTGCCGCCGTTGCGGTGCCGTTCCACCGGCGTGAAGCCCTGTCGCCGCCGAATGGGACGTGCTCGCCGGGGCCGTCTCATTTGCGCGAGACACCGCCGAAACACCACGGAGACACGGGCGCAACGGCACAGCCCTACGGTTGCCGCATGACCGCGCTCGACCGAGCCATCGCCGACCCGCCACGGGTGCCCGGCATCGGCACGCGCTCCCCCGTCGACGGGTTGTCCCGGCGGAGCATCGGCCCGGTCGACGTCCTCGCGCAGTCGGTGTCCGCCGTGGCACCGTCCGCCGCCGCGACCACCATCCCGGTCCTCGTCGCGACGGTCGCGGGGCAGGGTGCCACGTGGTCGCTCCTGGCCGCCATGGCGCTGTCGTTCCTGGTCGGGCGCACGGTGAACCAGTTCGTCCGTCGCGTCGCCGGCACCGGCTCGCTCTACACCTACGTCTCGCTCGGGCTCGGCCCGGTCACCGGGGTCGTCGCGGGCGCCGCCCTGCTGCTCGGCTACGGCTTCATCGCGATGTTCTCGCTCACCGGCAGCGGGTACTACCTCGACTACCTGCTGTCCCGCTTCGTCCCGGCCGCCGGCGACGACGCCCTGGTCACGATCGTCGTCGTGCTGGTGATGGGCGCCGCCGTCTTCGCGGTGATCGCGCTCGGGGTCCGGTTGTCGACCCGGCTGACGCTGCTCGTCGAGTCGCTGTCGGTGGCCGTCATCGTGGTCCTGATCGTCGCGCTCGTCGCGCGCCTGCACCCGGTCGACGCCTCCGCCGTCGCCCTCGGGCCGACGCAGCCCGCGTCGTTCGCGGTCGGTACCGCCCTCGCCGTGACCGCGTTCGTCGGGTTCGAGAGCGCGTCCGTGCTCGGCGTGGAGGCCCGGCGCCCGTTCCAGGCGATCCCCCGCGCGATCTCGTGGACCGTCCTGGTCGCCGGGGCGCTCTACGTGGTCAGCGCTGCGGCCCAGCAGATGGGGTTCGCGGCCATGGGAGCCGACCTCGCGTCGAGCGCCTCGCCCGTCAACGAACTGGCGAACGCCTTCGGCATGCAGTGGATCGGGTGGGCGCTCGACATCGGGATCGCGGCGTCGTTCGCGGCGTGTGCGATCGCCTCGACGACGGCGCTCGTGCGGGTCCTGTTCGCGATGGGCCGCGAGGGTGTGCTCCCCCGCGTGCTCGGCCGGGCGTCCCCGCGCTTCCGGACGCCGTTCGTCGCCGGCGCGGTCGCCTGCGGCGTGCTCACGGTCCTGCCGGTCCTGGGGCTTGCGAGCGGCATCCCGACGTGGACCCTGATGGAGGCCGAGCTCGTCGTCGCCGCCCTCGGGTACATCGCCGCCTACGCCCTGACGTGCTTCGCGGCACCGGTGTTCCTGCGGCGCATCGGCGAGCTGACGGCAGGGGTCGCGGTCGTCGCCGTCACGACCGGGGTCCTGCTCACCGCCGTCCTGCTCACCTACCTCGGGGTCGAGGCAGCGTCGCCCCGCTGGCCGGCCGTCGCCATCGCCGTCGGGTCGGTCGCCGCGGTGGTGGTCGCGTTCCTGGTGGCCACACGTCGGCGACCCTGGCGACGGGGTCGGAGCCGCGCCGTGTACGACGTGCCGGTCGAGGCGGACCTGCTGGGGGCCTCCCGTCCGTCCGCCGGAACCGACCACCAGGCGGGGGTGCGGTGAGCGAACCCGGACTCCGCGCACGGCAGCCGAAGGCGATCCAGAACGCCCTCGCGGTGCTGGAGGCCGCCGCGCACGCGGGACCGGGCGTCACCGCCCAGCAGATCTCGGATGCCCTCGGGATGCCGCGGGCCACCACCTACCGGCTCATCACGCTGCTCGTCGAGGACGAGTACCTCGTCCGACTCCCCGACCTGCGCGGCTTCGCCCTCGGCCACAAGGTCGCCGACCTGGCCGGGGTGTCGGCGGCTCCGGCACTCGCACCGCTCCCCCGTGCCGTGCGGTCGGTGCTCGCCGACGTCCGATCCGCCGTCCGGGCCGGCGTGCACCTGGCGCGCTACGACGTCGCCGGCGTGCGTGACATCGACGTGGACCCGGACTTCCCGCTGCTCGACGAGGCCGCACTGCGGGCGACACCCGGGTCGAGCGCGTTGGGGCGGCTGCACGCCGAGGGCGGCCTCGGCCCGGTGCACCAGGTCGGCGCGTTCACGGCGGGGTTCGGGTGCCTGGCGCTCCCCGTCCGCGGGGAGCGCGGAGAACTCGTGGCCGGGCTGACCCTGTCAGCGCCCGCGGCCCGGGTGTCGTCGCCGGGGGACGCACTGGTGCACCTGCGCCGGGCGGTGACGCGGCTCGAACCGCTGCTCGGCTGAGTCGCGACGGCACGTCGGATCCGGTTGCGGTCCGGTGCGGGGTTCAGCGCCCGGACGTCAGCGCCCGGACCTGCGTCGACGCAGCGCGACGACACCGGCCCAGACGGTGCAGCCGGCGAACCCGAGGGCGAGCACGAGCACGACCGGGATCGCGAACCCGTCTCCGATCGACTGCTGCCCGCGGAGCCACACGACGACGAGGAGCAGTACCAAACACCCTGCGGCGATGATCGTCGCGACATTGCCAGCTGATCGTGAGCGCATGTCCACCTCGTTCCGTTCGATACCCACCGAATACCCACCTGGCAGGGTTGCGTGATGATTCTTCAAGAGTAAGTTCGTTGTCGTTCCGAATTCCACGAACGGAATTCAGGACACGATGCACAATTCGTTGCGCGGACAGCCTACCGCAGTCCCGCAGAGGGGAGAAAGAATGCATCTGCATCAGAAGATCCGGAAGGCAGCACTGGGGAGTGCGGCCGCCGCACTCGCGCTCGGCGGAGTCGTCGGCGTGAGTACCGTCACCGCAGCGCCGGCGAGCGCGATGGTCTGCGGGTACAGCGAAGAGATCGAGGACTACGACTCGACCTTCGCGATCAACGTACCGGTGGTCGGGTCGATATCGCCGTTCAGTGGTCAACGCCAGGTCGCGCATTACGGGAATTGCGGCAACGGCAATGTGAAGATCAAGGTGACGATGAAGGGCGGGAGCAAGAACTACTGCGTCCAGCCCGGCGATGTCCGACTCGGATTCACCGAGAACGACAAGCAGATCTCAGGGGCCAGCAAGATCGGAAGCTGTTAGGGGGAGAGCGATGAAGCTCTGGACGAAGATCGGTGGCACGGCACTCGCCGCCACCGTGATGCTCGGCGGGTCGCTGGCGATGGCCGGTCCCGCGAACGCCGCGTCACCGTGCGGGTTCTACCCGATCACGACGGGGAACATCGGCGGCGGGGACGACGGACACTACGAGAAGGGCACCTACAACAACTGCAAGTCGGACCCGGTCCAGATCACCGTCAAGTACACGTACACGTCGAAGAGCATGTGCCTGTCGGCCGGCGAGACCACGCTGTACGCCAATCCGGACTACGGAGCCCTGACCGGTGCGTCCTGGACCGGTAAGTACTGCTGATCGCGATCTGAGCACCACCGGAGCCCCTGCCCGCCGCCGGGCAGGGGCTCCGCGCCGCGACGGCGAGCAGACTGCAGCGCCCCGGCATAGCGTGGGCGCGTGGACCTCGAACTCAAGAACCGTGTCGCACTCGTCGTCGGAGGCAAGGGGTACATCGGTACCGCCGTCGCCGACCGCCTCCGCTCAGAGGGGGCGACCGTCGTCGTCGCGTCCCGCAGCGCGGAGGACTCCGACGGCAGCGTGTCGATGGACACCGCCTCGCAGGACTCGGTGGACGCGGGCATCGCCACCGTCCTCGAGCGGCACGGGCGCATCGACGTGCTCGTCGTGACCGCAGCACCGAGTGCGAGCACCCTCGACCCGGCCCGGAAGTCCGACCCCGCGCAGGTCCTCGACGCGATCGACGGCAAGGCCCTCGGGTTCCTCCGGGTCGCGAACGCCGTGCTCCCCGCGCAGCGCGAGGCCGGGTTCGGCCGGGTGGTCGTGGTGAGCGGGCAGAACGCCTACTTCTCCGGCAACATCACGGCGTCACTCCGGAACACCGCGGTGAGCGTCATCGCGAAGAACCTGGCCGACGACGTGGCGGGGACCGGGGTCACGGTGAACGTCGTCAACCCCGGCACGGTGACGGACACCCCGTCCACCGAGGTCCGCCCGGGAGGCCCCGGCGACTCGACCCCGCAGCAGATCGCCGACCTCATCGCCTTCCTGTCGTCGCCGCTGAACGCGGTGTCCGGCGAGTCCGTCTCGATCGCGCACCGCCAGCGGGGGTCCGTCGTCGTCTGATCCCGGATCGGGGTCGCTGTGCAGTGCAGGCGCATCGTCGGCCTCGGCCGGGGCGAACTAGAGTTGCCCCCGCCGAGGACGGCCTGGCCGCAGTGTGCGGCGTGCAGAGGGGAAGAACGGATGGGGATCGGTCGACGAGCCCGCAGTGGGCTCCTCGCGAGTGCCGTCCTGTCGTGGACCGCGTTCCTCACCGCGCCGAGGCGTCCACGCTGACGTGATCGTGCTCGTTGCCCGCGACGTCGGCTGCGAATGCCGCGATCGCTTCTGCAACGGTGCCCGGCACCTGCCAAGCGGTGAAGTGCGCACCGTGATCGAGGTCGCGCCAGCTGCGGATGTCCCGGTACGTCCGCGCACCGTACGACCGCGGCAGGCCGCGCTCTCCGGTTTGGACCGCCACGGCGACCGGGACGTCGATGGCCGGTAGCTCCGGCTGTTGCGGGAAGTCGAGGTACGGACGGAACGACGCTCCGACGCTCCTCGTGAACCAGTACAACGAGACCGTGCGGAGGAGTTCGTCGTCGGTCCACCACGTCCCTGCACCGGACCAGGCCAGCAGCTTCTCGATGATCCAGGCCGCGAGACCGAGCGGCGAGTCGTTCAACGCGGCGGCGAGGATCTCGGGGCGCGTGGCCTGGACGCGGGCGTACCCCAGGCCGCGCGCCCACGCTGCATCGTGCCGCCGGAGCCAGGAAGACTCTGCATCGGTCAGGTCCTGCGCTCGGGACGGCGGCGGGAACGCGGCGTGCGTGGCGAACAAGCCGATGGTCGATTCCGGGAACAGCGCAGCCAACCAGTCGCTCGTGGTCGAGCCGACGTCTTCACCGTAGGTGACGTACCGAGGGTGGCCGAGCATGTCCGTCATGAGTCCGTGGAACAGTCGAGCGACGACCGGCCCGGTGAACGGCCGATCGGCGAGCGGCATCGACGGCCCGAATCCGGGCAGCGACGGCACCACGACGTCGAAGCCCATGGTGCGCCCGTTCCCGAGGTCGACGGTTCGGCTGGCGAGGTCACGGGCGAGGGGCAGCATCTCCACGAAGGAGTACGGCCAGCCGTGGACGGCGATGACGGGTGTCCGCACCGTCGCCGAACCGCTGGCGGGCAGGGACGCGAAGTGCAGCCGTTGCCCGTCGACGTCGACCTCGTACTGGTCGACCGCCGCGAGTTCGGCTTCGATCCGCCGCCAATCGAACCCGTTCCTCCAGTGCTCGAGGAGTGCCCCGAGCCGACCCAGCGACAGTGCACTCTCGGACGCGGCCCCGCCCACCGGGTCGGGCATGCGGGCATCCCGGAGGCGCCGGTGGAGATCGTCGAGGTCGTCAGCGGACACCTGCAGGCGGAACGGGCGCATGCGCCGAACGCTAACGCCGGGCACCGACACCGATCGCGTGGAGGTCCCGGCGGAGCTTCACCCGCAGGGACGAAGCGCTTCGCCCCTGCGCCCGATGCCCCCGGAGACTCTGGACCGCGAGTCTGGTGACATGGAGTCCTCGACGAAACACACGATCGCCACGCTGCTGCTCTGCGCCGCGATCGTCGCCACCACCGTCATCGCCCTCGCCGCCATGACCCCGGGCGCGTGACGTCGGTGCACGCCGCCCGGCGCGGGCGGCATGCGATGATCGAGCCGTGACGGACCGGCGCACGTTCATCCGGCCGCTCGCCACCCGTTCGATCGTCGTCGACGTGGCGTGGGCGGTCCTGGCGGCGTTCGTCTTCCTGCTGCCGATCGAGGTCGAGCTCGAGCACGCGAGCTTCTTCGCGGTGCTCGCCGCCGCCGGCGCGATCGCCCTGCGTCGGGTCTCCCCGTCGGCGGCGATGCTGATGGTGGTCGTCCTCGGGATCATCCAGGTGGGCGGCGGCGAGCGCCCGTCACTCGTCGACCTCGCCATCTTCGTCGTCATCGGCACCGCGGCCGTGGTCGGCACCCGGACCGAGGTCATCCTCTCCGGGGTGCTCGCACTCGTCGCGGGCGTCGGCGCGACATTCTACCTCGCCGTCACCGGCTTCCGGTACCTGGTGCTGCTCAACGGCCCCCGCGACCAGGCGTTCCTCGCGATGGCCGCACCGGTCGCCGCGCTCCTCGGGGTGTGGGCCGGCGGGGTCGCCGTCCGGGCCTTCCGGTCGCGCGACCGCGAGTCCGTCCGCCGCGCCGATGCCGAGGCTGCCGCGTCCCGCGCCGAGGCCGTCGCCACCGAGGCCGAGGCCACCGCCACCCGCGCCATCGACGTCGCGGAGTCCGAGCGCATCCGCGCGGACATCGCCCGCGACGTGCACGACGTCGTCGGCCACTCGCTCGCGGTGATCATCGCCCAGGCCGACTCGGTGCCGTTCCTGGCCGACGAGGCCCGCGTCCGCGAGGTCAGTGCCACCATCGCCAGCACCGCCCGCAGCTCGCTGGTCGAGGTCCGGCAGGTCCTCGGGCACATCGACGGCTCCGGGGAGACGACCGACCCCGGCTCGCTCGAGGAGATCGTGCAGGGCATCCGCGAGGCCGGTGTCGACGTCGACCGCACGGTGCGTGGCGTCCCGGTCCCGCTCCGGCCGGACACCGGCACGGCGGCCCGACGCGTGCTGCAGGAGATGCTGACCAACGCACTCCGGCACGGCGCACCGGGGCTTCCCGTCGTGGTCCGAGAGACCTGGCGGAGCGCCGACGTCGTGCTCGAGGTCGAGAACGTCGTCGGCGACGGCACCACCGGGGGTTCCGGCCGGGGGATCGACGGCATGCACACCCGCCTCACCGCACTCGGCGGGTCGTTCGACGCCGCCGCGCTGGACGACGTGTTCGCCGCACGCGCCCGCATCCCGTTCGACGTCCAAGGGGGACCCGTCCGATGACCGAACCGATCAGGATCCTGCTCACCGACGACCAGGCGCTGTTCCGCGCCGGTCTGCGCGTGGTGCTCGACGCCCAGGACGACATGCACGTGGTGGGTGAGGCCTCCGACGGCGCCGAGGCCCTCGACCGCATCCGGGAGCTCCGACCCGACGTGATGCTGCTCGACATGCGGATGGCCGGCATGGACGGTGTCGAGACCGTCCGTCAGCTGTTCTCCGGTGCCGTCGAGGGGCCGCTCCCCCGCGTCGTGGTGCTCACCACGTTCGGCCTCGACCCCGCCGCCGCGACCGCGATCCGGCTCGGCGCGAGCGGCTTCCTGCTCAAGGACGCCACTCCGACGTTCCTGTTCGCCGCGGTCCGGGCGGTGCACGAGGGCAGCTCCGTCATCGCGCCGAACGACCTCGCGCAGCTGTTCGGGGCCGACGTCGCCAGGGCACCGGCTCCGCAGCCGTCCGAGTTCCAGGCGCTGACCGAGCGGGAGCGGGTGGTGTTCGGCTGGGCGTCGCGCGGGCTCTCGAACGCCGAGATCGCGACGAAGGAGTACGTCACCGAGTCGACCGTGAAGACCCAGATCTCGAGCATCCTCGGCAAGCTCTCGCTGCGGGACCGCGTGCAGCTCGTGGTCTACGCGCATGACCACGGGCTGGCGGGCACCCGCGACGGGTCCTAGCCCGCTGCGACCTCGTCGAGGATCGCCTCGACCGCAGCCGGGTCGTGCGCGAACCGACCGAGGAACAGCCCGCCGATCCGCCCCTGCCCCCGGGTGAGCAGACCGGGCCCGGCGCTGCCCCCGTACAGGACCGTGCTCCCGCGCAGCTCGGGCCGCGTGGCGAGGTGCTGCTCGATCCCCGCGAGCACCGCCACGATGTGGTCGTCCGGCGCCGGCGCGGGCGCACCGATCGCCCACACCGGCTCGTAGGCGACGGTCAGCGCCCCGGCCAGACCGTCCGCGACGGCCGTCGAGACACCACGGTCGAGCTGCGCGGTCACCTCCGCCACCGCTTCCGCTGCACCCGACCGGGAGGCCCGGGTCGTCTCCCCGACGCAGAGGACCGGACGCAGGTGGTTGCGGAAGGCCGCGTGCACCTTCGCGGTGACGGTCGCGTCGTCCTCGTGGAACAGGGAGCGGCGTTCGGCGTGCCCGATCTCGACCAGGTCGACCCCGATCTCCCGCAGTTCGGTGCCGGAGACCTCGCCGGTGAACGCTCCCTCGTCGGCCCACGACAGGTCCTGCGCGGCGAGGAGCACTCCCGACCCGGAGAGCACGTCGCGCACGGGGACGAGCGCCGGGAACGTCGGCGCCACGAACATCGAGGCTGCTCCCGACCGCGTCGCGGGGTGCCGCCGGGCGATCTCGGCGACGGCTCCGGCCCACTCGAGGGTCCGGGCATGCGAGAAGTACGTCTTCAGCGACACCCCGATGGTGATCACGGTGCGACGGTCTCCACGATCAGGGCGAAGGACACCGCGCCGGGATCCGGGGTGCCGACGGCCTGCTCGGCGTGGGTGCGGGCCCTGCCCATCTTCGGCACGAGCGAGGCGGTGGCGTCGGCGGCCTCGCGGGCGGCGCGGACGGCGTCCGTCCAGGCCTCTCCGAGCAACGCTCCCGCGTCGATCCGGGTGCGCAGCACCTCGTCGAACGGTACGAGCGCGTCCACCATGGTCTTGTCGCCGACGGTCGCGCCGAACGCGAGGACGGCCTCGGTGGCGGCGTGCACCGCGCTCTGGACCGTGGCGGCTGACGGGCGCTCGTCGTCCCCGAGGACGCGACCCAGTGCCTCCAGGGCGGCCCCCCAGATCGCACCGGACGTCCCACCGGCCTTGTCGGACCAGGCGTCTGCCGCGATCCGCAGGACGGTACCGACACCGGCGCCGCCGGTTACTGCGTCCGTGGCCGCAGCCGCTGCGGCGTGCGCGCCGCGCTGCATGCCGATGCCGTGGTCGCCGTCCCCGGCGACGGCGTCGATGCGTCCGAGTTCGTCGGCGTGCTCGTCGAGGAGCGCGCGGACGGCGGCGAAGCCGGCCGCGACCTGCTCACCGGCGGCGCGCGAGTCGTCGCTCGCCGCGCCGATGGCGACCGCCTCGGCGTCCGCTTCGACGGTGGAGGGGTCGACGCGTTCCTGCGGGACGGCGCCACCCTTGCGGTAGGCGGGGGTGTCCGCGGGTGCGGCCCAGAGTTCCTCGAGTTCGGCGTCGAGCCAGAACAGGGTGAGTGAGACGCCGGCCATGTCGAAGCTCGTGACGAGTTCACCGACCTCGGGTTCGACGATGACGACCCCCGCGTCGGCCAGCCGCTGCTGCACCGAGCGGTAGACGACGAAGAGCTCCTCGTACTTGACGCTGCCCAGCCCGTTCAGGATCGGGACGACGCGCGCGCCGTCGGGTGTCACGCCGTCGGGCAGTTCGTCGAGCAGACGGGACACCAGCAGCTCGGCCAGGCCGTCCGCGGTGGGCACGTCCGTCTCGTCGATCCCCCGTTCGCCGTGGATGCCCATGCCGATGGCCATCCGACCCTCGGGCACCGTGAACAGGGGTTCGTCGGCACCGGGCAGGGAGCACCCGGAGAACGCGACGCCGAACGACCGCGTGCGGTCGTTGGCACGTTCGGCGACGGCCGTGACCTCGTCGAGGCTGCGGCCCTGCTCGGCGGCGGCACCGGCGACCTTGAAGACGCAGAGGTCGCCGGCGATGCCACGCCGCTCCTGCGGGCGGTCCGCGGGCGCACTCACCACGTCGTCGGTGACGCGGACGGTGCGGACCGGGATGCCGTCGGCCTCGAGCGTTCGGGCCGCGGCGTCGAAGTTCAGGACGTCACCGGCGTAGTTGCCGTAGCTCAGCAGCACACCGCCGCCGTGCTCGGACGCCCGCGCGACGCCGGCCACCTGCTGGGCGCTGGGGCTGGCGAACAGGTTGCCCATCGCGGCACCGGCAGCGAGGCCGGGTCCGACGAGTCCGCCGAAGGCCGGGTAGTGGCCGGAGCCGCCCCCGATCACGACCGCGACCGTACGGTCGGGGCTGGTGGTCGCACGGGCGACGCCGCCGTGCACCTTCCGCACCCACCGCTCGTTCGCGGCGACGAAGCCGTCGGTCGCCTCGTCGGCGAAGTCCGCCGGGTCGTTGAACAGTCTGGTCACGCGTTCGTCTCCTTCGACGTCGTGGTGCGGACATGCGAGGTGTCGAGGAGATCATCCGCCTTCGACCCCCGGAAGAACTTCGTGCAGAAGATCATCACCGCCGCGACGAACGCCAGGACCCCGAGCGAGACGATCCCGAACGCACCGCTGTCGGTCGGCACCACCTCGTTGATCGCCGTGCGCATGATCGGGGCGACGAACCCGCCCAGGTTGCCGAGCGAGTTGATCAGGCCGATGCCCGCCGCGGCCGCCGCCCCGGTGAGGAACGCCGTCGGGTACGCCCAGGTGATCGGGCCGACGGCGAGGAAGCTCGCGACCGCCAGCGTGATGAAGACGATCCCCAGGATCGGCTGCCCGTTCGCTCCGGCCCAGGCCGAGCCCAGGATCGAGAGCCCGGTCGTGACGTAGAACATGGTCCCCCACCGACGGCGGCGACCGACGGAGTCCGCCTTCGAGCCGACCAGGTAGCAGGCGACGAGTCCGACGAGCCACGGGATCGCGGACACCAGGCCGACCTGCCAGCCGACGTCCTGCCCGAGCAGCGAGGACACCTGCTGCGGCAGGTAGAACGTCGTGCCGTACACGGCGACCTGCAGGCAGAAGTAGATGATCGTGAAGTACCAGACCCGACCGCTCGCCATGGCCTTCCAGATGCCCGTCGGACCGTCCGCGCTTCGGGCGGTGTCCTCGCGTTCCATGGCGGCGGTGAGCGACGCCTTCTCGCCCGGTTCGAGCCACTTCGCCTGCTGCGGACTGTTCGTCAGGAACACCAGGGCCGCGATGCCGGCGAGCACCGCGAGGATCCCCTCGCCGAAGAACATGACCTGCCAGCCGTGGAACGGGGTCGCCTGGTCGCCGAAGCTCAGCAGCCCGCCGGACAGCGGGGCGCCGATCATCTGCGAGAACGGCTGCGCCAGGTAGAAGATCGCGAACATGCGCACGCGCACCTTGTTCGGGAACCACTCGGACAGGTACATGATCACGCCCGGGAACAGCCCCGCTTCGGTGACTCCGAGGATGAACCGCAGGACGATGAACATCGTGTCGTTCGTCGTGAAGGCGAACAGCGCGGCGACGATGCCCCACGTGACCGCGATGCGGGCGAGCCAGAACCGGGCGCCGAAGCGCTTCAGCAGCAGGTTCGACGGGATCTCGAAGATCGCGTAGCCGATGAAGAAGATGCCGGCGCCGAGTGCGAAGGCCGCGTCGGAGATGCCGCGGTCGACGCTCAGGGCCTCTTCGGCGAACCCGACGTTGGTGCGGTCGAGGAACGCGACGAAGTACAGGATGACGAGCATCGGCATGAGGTGCTTCGTCGCCTTGCCGATGGCGGACTTGAGGCCGGGGTCGTTCGTCGACCCGAGCGCGGGGGCAGGGGGAAGTGACACGGGTTCGCTCCTTTGCGAGCACGGTGCGGTCGTTCTGGCGTCCGGCGGTCGGTTCGGTCGTCCGGACGGGAGGCACGGATCGCGTCGCGCGGTCGGCGCGCGTTCCGTGGGCGGCTGGCCCTAGTGCATGTACAGGCCGCCGTCGACGTTGAGCGTCTGGCCCGTGACGAAGCCGGCGTCCTCGCTGATCAGGTACGCGATCGCCGCGGCGATGTCCCGCGGGGTGCCGATGCGCGGCAGCACGCCGTCCGCTGCCATCTCGGTCTTGCGCTCCTCGGTCAGGGTGCCGCCCATGATGTCGGTGTCGATCGGGCCGGGGGCGATGGCGTTGACCGTGACGCCGCGCGGACCGAGTTCGCGCGCCAGGCCACGGGTCAGGCCGATCACGCCGGCCTTCGCCACCGTGTACGGGGTCTTGCTGAAGGTGCCGCCGCCGCGCTGGGCGGAGACCGACGACAGGTTCACGATGCGCCCGTAGCCGGACCGCACCATCGACTCCGCCGCCCGGAGGCTGGCGAAGTGCACACCGTCGAGGTTGATCGACAGCACGCGGTGCCACTCCCCCTCGGGCAGGTCGAGGTAGGCGTGCGCGGACGAGACGCCGGCCAGGTTGACGAGGGCGACGATGGGTTCGAGTTCGGCCTCGATCGTGTCGAACGCTGCCCGGACCGCGGTCTCGTCGGCGACGTTCGCGCCGACGCCGACCGCGCGGACGCCGTGCTGCTCGCGGATCTCGGTGGCGACCTGTTCGCTCGCCGTCTGGTCGAGGTCGATGATGCCGATGTCCCAGCCGGCCTCGGCCAGGTGGTGGGCGGTGGCGCGACCGATGCCACGCGGTGATGCCGCTCCGGTGAGGACGGCGGTTTGCTGTTCGTTGCGCATCGTCGTGCCGCTCAGTGGATCGGGGCCGGGCCGAGGTCGTCGAGCAGCTTCTGCATCGCGACGTAGGCCTTGTTGCGGTAGGCGACGAGTTCCGGCGTCCGGTCGGCCGGCACCTCGAGGTACCCGGCGCCGGACTTCGTGCCGAGCTCGCCCGCGTCGACGTGCTGCTGCAGCGACGGCGGGGTGGCGAAGCGCTCGGGCCAACGGGTCTGCAGCGACTCGAAGCAGAACGCGTAGACGTCGAGACCGGCCATGTCGGCGATCGCGAACGGGCCGAAGAACGGCAGGCGGAAGCCGAACGTGGTCCGCACGATGGTGTCGATGTCGTCGGGGGTGGCGATGCCCTCGTCGGCGATCTTCGTGGCTTCCTCGAACAACGCGTACTGCAGGCGGTTCAGGACGAAGCCCGTCGAGTCCTTCACCCGCGCCGACTGCTTGCCGGTCGCGGCGACGACGGTCTCGCCGACCTCGATCGCGTGCTCGTTCGTGGTCGGGTGCGGGATGAGCTCGACGCCGGGGATGAACGGTGCCGGGTTCGAGAAGTGCACGCCGAGGAACCGCTCCGGGCCGACGACGGCCTCGGCCAGCGACTCGATCAGGATCGTCGAGGTGTTCGAGCCGATGATCGCGTCGGGGCGGGCGGCCTCGCTGATGCGGCGCAGGGTCGCGTGCTTGATCTCGATCTTCTCGGGCACGGCCTCCTCGATGAAGTCGGCCTCGGCGACCGCTTCCTCGATGGAGGCGGCTGCGCTGAGGTGGGCGTCGACGCGCGCCACGGCGTCCGCGGGGAACAGGCCGTCCGCGACGAACTGCTCGGTCTCTGCGATGAGCCGGGCTCGGTTGGACGCGGCGATCTCGGCCGAGACGTCGGCGATCCGGACGGTGTGGCCGGCGAGGGCGAGGACCTGGGCGATCCCGCCGCCCATGTAGCCGGATCCGACGACGGCGATGTCGAGGGTGCTCATCGGATTGCTCCTTCGGTGCTGGTTGCTGCAGTCGGGGCCGCCGTCGCCGTCGCGTCGAGCTTCGTCGTCGCCAGGACGGATCGGATGTACTGCTGGTTGGTGGCGCAGACGCCGAGGCTGTCCCCGCCGTACTGCTCGGTCATGACGATCCCGCGGAACCCGTCGGCGACGGCGTCGCGCAGGACCTGGCGGTAGTTGATGAGGCCCGTCTCCATGGTGCTCGGAGCGCTCGTCGCCCAGCTGCCGTCGCCGGCCTCGTCACGCGTGTAGTTCTTCACGTGCAGGTAGTTCGTGTGCGGCATCGTCTTCGCGAAGAGCTCCCGCCAGTCCTCGATCGGCCGGTGCAGGCGGATGAGGTTCGCGACGTCCGCGTTCAGGCCGACGTTGTCGAGCCCGATGTCCTCGACCAGTCGCACGGCGCTGTCGGCGGTGCCGAGGTAGGTGTCCTCGTACAGTTCGAGGGCCATCGGCAGTCCGACGCTCGCAGCGTGCTCACCGAGCTCCCGCAGTCGCTTGACCGCGGCGTTCCAGACCTCCGGGTCGTCCGGGTCCTTCGGGCCCTGCGCTGTCCAGAACCACAGCGCGCGCTTCTGGGCCTCGGTGAACGGCTGGTGCAGCCCGGTCGAGAAGACCTGCATGCCCCACTCGGCCGCCGCGTCGATGGTCCGGTGGGCGTAGGCGAGGTTCTCGTCCTCGTGCCCGGGCTGGATGACGCTCTTGCGCTGCAGGTGCACGGACGGGATCCCGATGCCGTGCGCCTTCGCGACGGCGAACAGCTCGTCGCGGCGGGAGGCTTCGAGGTCAGCGGGCCGGATGTGGCTGTCGGCGAGTTCGGCCAGCGAGAAGCCGACGGCCTCGATCTGCGCGAACACGTCGTCCCAGACCTCGGCCGGGGCATCGTGGAACGCAGTGCCGTCACGCGTGACCTGGGCGAAGCCGTGCAGACAGGCGGCGATCGGCCAGGTGTCCGACGTCCAGGTGGTGGGGTCCCAATCCTGGTCGACCCAGTCCTGCGGTGTGCTCACGGAATGCTCCTTCGCATGTCGGGGTTCGGCAGTGAACCTCTTTCCTATAGGAAAGATACTCGCACCTCGACAGAGCGCAACCCCTGCGGGATCAGCTCGTGTGCGAAGCGTCCTCGCGCGACCGGAGCCGGACGGCGTCGATGTGGTGCCGCATCGCCGCCACTGCTTCGGTCGGCCCGACCGCGAGGGCATCGACCACCGCTCGGTGCTCGTGCACGGCGCGGTCGGTGTCGTCCCCGCCACCCTCGACGATCTGCCGCATGCGGTGCACGCGCGTCGTGATGATCTCGGACATCTCCTCGAGGAACGGGTTCCGCGTCGCGTCGAAGATCAGCTGGTGGAACTGCCAGTCGCTGCGGAAGAAGCGGGCCATCAGTTCCTCCGGGGCGTTCGCAGCACCGACGGACGCGACCTCAGCGGCCACCGCAGCCTGCTCGTCGAGCGCTGCCCCAAGTCGCTCACGCAGGCCGTCGACGTCGCCGCGGGCCGCGAGCTCGACCGCGCCGCTCTCCACGATCAACCGGGCGTCGAACAGGGCCTCGAGCTGGTCGCCGGCCAGCGGCGGGGAGACCCGGTAGCCCTTGTTCGCTTCACGGGTGACGAGGCCGGTGCGTTCGAGTTGCACCAGGGCTTCTCGCACCGGGGTCGGGGAGACGCCGAGGGTTCGGGCGAGCCCGTCGATCGACAGCCGCATGCCCGGTTCGACGTCGTGGCCCATCAGGACCTCGAGCACCCGGTCGTAGACACGGTCACGCAGGCCGAGCTGCGTGATGCGCTCCGTCCCGAAGCCGGGCATGGTCGTGGACATGGGTCGATCCTAGAGAATCCACGACTCGGGCTCGGTGCGGAGGCCCCGAGCCAGGCCGCGCCGTCACGAGGTGTCGCCTAATTGACGTCGCCTTCACCTTGCGCTCTGCCGCCGATGGGCTTGCTCGACCGCCCCTCCCCAGGCGCGTAACTAGTTGCGATGCCGCCGGTGATCGCGGCGGCGTGGTGCCTTTTCGAGGAGTGAGCCAGCTTCGTCGAGGGCGGTGGCACGTGAGGATTGCGCGCTTCAGAACAGGCCTTGCGCTGTGCTGATATCGAGCTGGCCATATTGCACGACGGGAAGAGCGGGATTGTTCTTAAAGCGTCGGTCGGGCCGCCCCGGACGTTGACGTACTGCCAGGTATGGCCCATCAGCTGTGTGCCTTTGGGCACATGTCCCGCAGTTCAACAAAGCGGGTCGCTGACCCCAGTACGGTCAGGTGCCGGTAAGCGGCGTCCGTGTAGCAGCGCCGACGAAGTGCGTGCTCAATCCGCTCATGATGGGGCCCTGCGTTTCGGCCGAGAAATGAGCGGTGTATCAGCTTGCCATCAGCGCTTTGTAGCATTGGCGTCATCGGGTTGATCCCGGATACGCATCACCCAGCCACGCAGAAGGAGAAGACCGATGACGACGACCATGCTGATCAAATACACGAGAGCCACGGGACTATTGTCCTCGGATGCGTAATTCGACCACCGAACACCTAAGAGCATCTGGAATAGAGGGCCCAGAGTACCAACAAGTCCGCCCGGGATCAGGATCACGAGCCATTTTTTGGGCCAGGCAAGATCACGTTGATTTATTGTCAAGATCACGCCAGTGATCGCAGCAATTGAAATGCCGCTCCAAAACCACGAGGACCCGGACATTCTCCAACCGGCATGGTTCAACCATGCGTTAATCAACGACAAGGTGCGTTCCCATGCGTCATTCTGTACGTATCGCCCCGAAACTATGGGGAGCGGCCATCCAATGATGGCAAGGATTCCAGTGAATGCACCTATCACTCCAGCTACCCAGCGGACGAGCGGCCGGTGATCGATCTTTTCAACATCGAACGAGCTGATACTCACGCTGATCACTCATTCAACTAGCCGCGACATGTGTGAGGATTGCGGATTTCAGCCTTCCCCGTTATCTGCGTCTTCCCCACCCCGAAACGATGACCCCACAGATCACGTAAATGCCGAACAAGCCCGCGATTGCACCCCAGATTCCAATGCCCGCGTCGGCGCGATTAGGCGAAAGTAGCGCGACGACACCGAGAGCTATGGCAAATATGCCGATGATGGTGGGAAGTAGCAGGTTGCCCTTCATTCTGAACACTTAAAACACCTTCCCAGTCGTTACGTTTGACACGGCAGTACCGACCGCGTAGCAGCCAGCTGTTGCAATAACCCCGACACCGCCAGTAGCGGCTGCTATGCCGAGTTCGCAGGCGGCTCCGGCAAGAGTGCCGGTGATCAAGCCGACAGTCTCTGTCGCTGCCGCCTTACTATTCCCTGTAGCAGCGTAGTAGCCAATATTGGCGAGGTTGCCAACCAAACCGGCTTTCCCGAAAGCGTCAGTGGCTGAGTCGAAAACGTCTCGCCCACGGGGGTCAGACTTGTTGATTGGGTCAGCACCCGCGTAGGCATATCGGTTCGCGTTACTAGGACTGAGAGGCGCGTCGAGTGTGTCGCGTTCGATCCAGCTGCCGGTGGCGGCGGACTGCCAGCGGTAGCCGAATTTCGTGAGTCCGGTGTCAGTGTTGCTGGCGCGGATGCCGGCCTTGTACCCGTACGGGTTCTGCTGCCACTGCGCACTGCTGCCACCGTCGGCGTTGACCTGCTCCTTGCCGTACGCGTCGTACGTCACCTTGTAGGCAACAGCGCCCGTGTCCTTGAGGGATGCAACCGGGTTCCCGATCCCGTCGAGGACGTACATGCTCGTCGTGCCGTCCGTAGTCCGCAGATCCAGCAGCTGACCAGTGGTGGGGTCGCTGATCACCGCGGCCGTGCCCGTACCAACGAGCTCACGGCTGGCGATCACGGGGACACCATTCGAGTCGGATGTGCCATAGGTGTAGCCGTACTCCGCTCCCCCGTCGGTTGCCTGGTAGAGCAGCTTGTTCATGTCCGCGCCCGCGTACTCGTACGTGGTCGTCTTGCCATCCTTCGTGGAAGACGTCATCTGCTGCGCACCGTTGTACGTGTACGTCGCACCCGGCGATGCGGTCATGTTGCCGGTCTTGTCGTACGCGTACCCGGTGGTGGTGATCTGGCCGAGCGCGTTGTAGCTCAGCTGCTGGTCACTGACCGTCGCCTCGGTGGTGGCGTTGGTTGCCGTGGCGCGGGTGCGGTTTCCGGCCTTGTCGTAGGTGAACGACCAATTGGTGGGAGTGTCACCGCCGGACTGGGTGATCTTCGTCAGTCGGCCGGAGGTGTACCCGTACTTCGTGGCCTGACCAGAGCCGTCGCGAGACCACTGCAGCTTGCTGCGGTCCTTGGACTTGTCGCTGTCGTCGCAGGTGCCGTCAGAGGGTGCCTCGAACTGGTAGCAGTACTTCGTGTTCACCTCGAGCGCGGTGTCCTTACCGGTCCACGCCTTGATGTGGGTGATCTTGCCGGAGGAGTCGTACTCGACCTGCTGGTGGCCTGTCCACGACGTCGGCTGCACCCCGGGAGTCGCGTTGCTCGGGGCGCCGAGCCACGTGTCCGTGCGGCGGCCGTGGTCATCGGTCAGGTAGACCTGCTTCGCCGTGCCCGTGGTGGTCGGGTACGTCGTCGCGGTGAGCACGTTCGACGGGTCGTACTCGTGCGTCACCGTCCCCTGCGCATCGGTGACCGTGGAGGTGTTGCCGGCGAGGTCGTAGCCGTAGGAGACCGTTCCGCCGCCGGCGGTGTTCACCGTGGAGGTGAGGCGGTTCCGCTGGTCGTACGTGTTGGTGATGGTGCCGGTGGCGGAGGTCTCGGTGAGGAGGTTGCCGTTGCCGTCGTACGACCTGGTCACCGACGCGGTGCCGTCACTGAACGCAATCAAGGTGGTTCGGTCGTCGTTGTCGTACCCGTAGGTGGTCGTGTTGCCGCGACCGTCGGTCTCGGTCCGGACACGTCCGAACGCGTCGTACGTGTATACCTTCGCGCCGACGATGTCGGTGTTGCTCGAGGGGTTGTTCGGGGCGGTGACCTTCGTGAGCTGCTTGTTCTCGTACTCGTACTTCGTCGGATTTCCGCCGTTGCCGGGTGCGGTCGCCGTCTTCACAGTGCCGTCGTCGTTGTAGTCGACTTCGGCCTTCGCCGCATCCGCGGCTTCGCCCGTGCTGGTGGAGGTCGGGTTGCCGACGCCGCTGTACTCGTACGACGTGCTGTCACCCGCGGAGTCCGTCGTTGAGGACGGCAGGTACTTGTTCGCAGCCCCCGGCGCGTCATAGGTCGCAGACGACGACGAACCCGAGCTGCTCGTGCTCTTCGTCAGCGACTGGCTCGAGTTCTTTCCGTACTCCTTCGTCGACGTGGACGTGGTGTCGCCGGTCCCGGTCGTCGCAGTCGTGACGCCGTTGTTCGCCGGGTTGTACTCACGGCCCCGCTCACGGCCAGCCGGATCGACGGCCTTCTTGACGAGGTCGGTGTCGTAGAGCGTGTACGTGGTGTGCTTCGCGTCGGCAACAGCCGCCGACTGATCGGACCGCGGGTCGGCAACCAGTGTCGTGGTGTCGTCCTTGAACGAGAACCGCGTCACGGCGGTGCCCGGGGAACCGGCGGTGGTGTTGCGCTGCTCGACCTTGGTGATCCGGTCAGACGAGTCGTACGTGAACGCCGTCACGCCGCCCTCGGGTGCGGTGATCGAGGTGAGGTCGCCGTTGGTGTACCCGAACGTGGTCTGCTTGCCGGTGGCGTCCGTGTACGTGGTGATGTCACCGGTGCTGTTCTTCGCCCACGAAACTGACCGGGCACTCGACCCGGAGCCCTGCGTGAACGTCTGCGTCCGGTTCGCATACGACGACGTCGCAGTCTTCTGCGCCGCCGTGCCAGCGGTGGAGACGAGGCTGGTCAGCTTGTAACGGTCGTCCGTGTCGAACCTGAAGTCGACGATGTTGCCATTACGGTCCTTCACCTTGGTGGGCTGCCCCGCAAGGTTGAACACCGTGGTCTGGTTCGTCGTCCAGCCCTTCAGCTGGTACTGCGGGCTCTCACCCGCCGGGGTCGTCCGGGTCAGGGTCTGCTGCAGACCGGCCGGGCTGATGAACGCACCCTGCGCCCCCGACGGCCGGAACTGCCAAGCTGTCCCGACCGCGTCCGTGTAGATGACACCGTTTGCATTGGCGGTGAGATCCCCCGCCCCGGCGAGGCTGTACTGCCACCGGTTCGCAGCCATCGTGTTGACGTCCCCGACGGTGGTGCTGCGCGAGTTGTACGCGGCACCGATCGGCGTCGAGCTCGTTGCCCCAGGCAACGACATCGCCGAGGTGGTGACCAGCAGGTTTCCGGTCCCGACATCGACGGACGCGTTGGTCTGGTCCGTGATCGGGAACGGCAACGTCGTCGCCGACGTCCGCTGACCGGTGCGGTTCGTGTTGCCCGGGCCGCCGGGGAGCGAGTTGTACGCACCCTGCAGGTCGACGAGGTAGTTCATCGCCGCCGTGCCCATGTTCTTGATGCGGATCTTGCCGTTCGCACCGACCGGCGCGACCACGGTGTTCGTCATCTTCGACGTCCGGTCGGAGCTGATCGCAGACGACTCCGGCTCCGCCGCACCATCGGCCCACATCTTCGCGTACGAGTCAGCACCACTGTCGTTCACCGCGGTGAACGTCACCGCGGCAGCCGACAAGCCGCCCTCGACCGTCGGAGCACCCTGGACACCGCCGACCTGCACCGTGAACGATGCACCCGAAGCGATGCTCCCACCGTTGCGGGTGTCGATGAGTCGACCGTTCAGCGGGGTGAAGCCGCCACCCGGGTTCGACTGCAGGAAGTAGCCCTGGATGTCGACGACGAGGTCGATCTTCCCCCCGCCCTCAGCGGTGTCGATGCTGAACTTCCCATCGGCGTTCAACGCGACCTGCGCGTTCATCGCGGTCGACTGGCCCTCGACGGAGTTGTAGTTCAGGACACCCGTGCTGCGGGTCTCACCGGTCGGGGTGGGACGGACGTAGCCGGCCTTGGCTTCGCGGTTGATCACGATGATGTTCACCGCGACCGCCGCAGCGCCAGTCGGAATGCCGTTCGAGCCGGTTGCCTGGATGGTGCGCTGCGAACCTGCTGGGATCTGCCCCTGCGCGGCACCGATGCCGCCACGGGAATCGAGCACTCGGGACGGCGACATCGCGACGAACCCACCGGCAGACACGCCGTTCTTCGTCGACGTGTAGTAGCCGGTGATGTCGATGACGACCTTCGACTGCGCCGTCTCGGTCCGCACCTGGATCGTGCCGTCGTCCGCGACCGCGAGCAGACCCGTGTTCGACGTGTTCCCGCCGACACCAGAGTTGTAGATCATCATCAGCGTCGTCGTGTCTGCATCGTCGGCGCGCATCTGCAACTGACCCGACCCCGACGGATCGGCGATGGTGACCATCATCGTCACCGCGCCGATCCCGGACGATGGCAGCCCGGCGACTCCGGCGACCTTCACCGTGCGGAACACGCCCTTCTCGGTCGCACCGCCCAACACGCGGGCGTTGGAGGGCATCGGCACGTACTGCCCGCCCGTACCGGTCACCACAGCCTGCGCCGGTGCCGGCTGCGACACCACCACCAACAACGAACCCAGCAAGGCGACCAACGTCACCACTGCCAGCATCACTCCACGAACACGACCGGACAACGACGCAGCGAACACGCGAAAAGAACCCCTCAGCACGTCGCACCAGCGCACAGCCCCCATGGCTGCACTGTGCAACTCCACAGCACGTTACGGAGCATCGCTCACCACCGCACCCCCACATGTGGGGGTCGAAAGGACGAGCGTCGCACCGATACGGCCGGAACCTCGCTGTGCCTGCATGGACGAAGGAACCGCTCAGTACAGCGCCGCGATCCCCCGCACGTCGCCGAGCCCGAGCGTCCGCTGCGCCGTGTCGCACACGGTCGACGACGGCTTCATCACGAGCCCGGACTTCTGCGCCGTGTGCCCGAGCCCGTACGAGTGCCCCCACTCGTGCGTCGCGATGCCGCGCAGGTCGAACCGGTTGCCCGAGCAGGTGCTGGTCGATCCCCACCGGTGACTCGTCGAGTAGCGCTGGTCGGTCTCGAAGGCGACCCCGTCCGTGAAGGACCAGATGCACGTGAGCGCCAGGGTCTTCGACGGCAGCTTGCCCCACCCGATGACGCTCGTCCGGTTCGAGGTCCCGCAGCCGCCATCGGCGGTGACCGCGGGCTTCTGCGTCGCGGTGCCGAGGTACTCCTGCGCCGCCGTCGACTGGACCGTCTGACCGCACGCCGTGATCGTGCCGGTCCAGGCCTCTGCACCGCGCTGGATCGCTGCGACCTTCGACACCTTCGCCCCGGTCGGGTTGTACCGCCACCGGATCGGCGACTCCCAGTGCGCGCCGGTCAGCACGTACGCCCTGCTCCCGCAGCTCGCGAACGTCGTGGCGCCGCCGTGCGAGGCAGTCCCGCGGATCGTCGGCCCGAGCGTTCGCCGTTGCTGGGCTGCGCGTTCCTGCCGGACGGCGGTGGGCGATCCGGCCCACACCTCGTCGACCTGCACGGCGATGCCGGCGGCACCACGGTTCGCGATCACCACGTCACCGGGGTCGGTGTCCCCTTCAGCGACGGGCGCGGCGGTGAGCGTGACGCCCGCGGCGGGCACCGCGAAGGTCCGGCCGTCGTCGAGCGCCACCACGCCGGAGCCGACGTGACACCCGGACGCGAGGTCGTTGACCGAGATGCTGTCGCCTCGGCAGCTCGCAGCATCCGCGATCCCCGGTGCGGCGATGACCGCCGTCAGGGCGAACCCGAGTGCGACCGCGGCTGCGGCCTTCGATGACGTGCGCACTGCGCCCTCCTTGATCACACCGCACCCGAACCACGGTGGCGGACGGCTGCATCAGTGTCCGAGGGAGCGGAAGGGTCGACAAGCCCCCAGAACGGCCGCGGTGCGCAGAGCGGACCGGGTAGCGTGCCGCCATGCAGTGGGGCGACACCGGACTCGACGACCACCAGATCGCGTTCGTGCTCCGGACGCTCCCCGGCGCGGTCTTGGTGGCGGATGACTCGTGGGGGCTTCTCGACACGAGGGTCCTGCACATCGTCAACGGCGACGTCAGCTACACCGTGAAGGCGTCCGGCCGGGACAACACCCACTTCCCCCGGGAACTCGAGGCGCACCGGACCGTGACCGACGCCCTACGCGCTGCCGGGGACACCGGTGCCCTCGTGGCCGCGGACGAACAGCACCGCGTCCTCGTCCTCGAACGCGTCCCTGGTCACCTCGCGCTCGGCACCGCGGACGAGCACGCCCCTGACGTCCACCGGCAGGCCGGCGCAGTCCTCCGGCGTCTGCACGAGCACGGCACCCGGCACGACCCGACGTTCCTGCTGCACGAGCAGGCGAAGGCACTGGCCGCGCTCGACGCACCGCACCGGATCCCCGACGACCTCGTCGCCAGCTCACGAGCAGCACTGCGCGCACTCCCGACCGACCACGCGACGCAGCCCCTCGTCCCGACCCACGGCGACTTCCACCCGCGCAACTGGATCGTGGACGACGGACGGCTCCGCGTCATCGACTTCGGCCGCTTCGGCTGGCGCCCGGCATCGTTCGACCTCACCCGCCTCGCGGTGCTCCACTGGCAGCACGATCCGCCCCTCGAAGCAGCGTTCTTCGACGGCTACGGCAACGATCCGCGCGAGTCGGACGCCTGGCGCTGGCTGCAACTCCGCGAAGCAGTGGGTACCGCGACCTGGGCCTACGCGGTCGGCGACGAGGGCTACGAGGCCCAGGGCCACGACATGCTCCGCCGCGCCCTCGCCGCGTTCTGACCCGTCAGGCCCGAACGCAGCTCACGGCACCCGCACGAACCGCGGCGCCCCGCGGTCCCGCAGCCGGAACCCGAGGTGCTGGTACAGCCCGATCGCCCCGGTGTTCCCGGCGGCCGCATGCATCAAGGGTGTCTCCCCACGCTCCCGGATCCCGTGCGCGACGGCGAGCACCAACCGGCGCCCGAACCCCTGCCCCCGGTACGCCTCGTCCGTGCACACGGCGCTGATCTCGGTCCACCCCGGCGGGTGCAGGCGCTCCCCCGCCATGGCGACGAGCCGGCCGTCGCGCCGGATGCCGAGGTACGTGCCGAGCTCGATCGTGCGCGGCAGGAACGGCCCCGGCTTCGTCCGCTCCACCAGGGCGGTCATCTCCGGCACGTCGTCGGGCGTCAGCACGACGGCCTCGGGGTCGGGCGCACCCTCGATCGCCTCACCGGTGAGCTGTACGCCGCCGGCACCCTCGACGAGCTCCCACCCCTCGGGCAGGACGGCAGCCGCACCGACGCCGAGCATCCCGCCCGACCCGAGCAGCGCCCGGACGTCCTCCCAGTCCCGCGGCGTGGGCTGCGCGGGGATCCCCGTCCACACCGACACGTCGGTCTGGTAGCGGACCACGTCACCGCGCCGCTCGGCGAACCGCGCGTGGTGGCTGTTCAGCGCGGCCATCGCGGGCGCGTCGAGCACGCGCGTCGGGGTGCCGTCGGCGGCGATGGTCAGATCGAGGGTCCGGAGCGCTTCGCCGCGGGCATCACCACCACGGAACCCGAGGTCCTCGATCCGCCGACGATCGCCGTCGGCCCACCCGGTGGTGTCCGCGACGACCCCGGAGGCGTACTGGTTCGTGGCGCGTTGCACGACCTGCTCGACGTCCGCTGCCGAGGTCACGAGGACCTCTCCGGGTCGTGTCAGGTCAGTCGTCGTCATCCCACCATTCTCTGCCCGCGGCAAGCGCCGCCGGCGCATCGTTGCACCCCGTGACGCCCCCTCCGAGAACCCGCGGCGCCTCACGCCAAACGCGCCGCCACGAACTCCACCATCCGCCGCACGAGCAGCGCCCGCGACGACGCCCGCCGGTACTCGTGCCCCTCGCCCTCGAGCTCCAGGTACTCGACGTCGTGCGACCGCTCCCGCAGCGCCGCGACGACCTGGTGCGCCTCACCGATGGGGACGTTCGTGTCGAGCTCGCCGTGCACGACGAGCAGCGGCGCCGTGACGTCGTCGATGGCACGCATCGGCGACAGGGCCGCGAGCAGCGCTTCGTCGTCGACGGGGTGTCCGTACTTCGTCGCGGCCGCCGAGGCGATCCACGGTTCGGTGTCCCGGTAGAACGTCGCGAAGTCGCTCATCCCGCACACCGCGACCCCGGCCGCGAACACGTCGGGGGTGAACGCCAACGACGCGAGGGTCGCGTACCCGCCGTACGAGCGCCCCTCGACGGCGACGCGGGAGCGATCGGCGTACCCGTTGGTCACCAGGAACCGCACACAGTCGACGACGTCGGCGAGCGCGTTCCACCGCAACGCCAGGTCGTCGGCGTGCACGAACTCGTGCCCGTAGCCGGACGATCCGCGGATGTTCGGGGCGAACACGGTCACCCCGGCGGCGGCCAGCGCCTGGTGCTGTGGCGAGAACGTGGGTCGTTCCTGCGACTCCGGTCCGCCGTGCAGGTGGACTAGCGCTGCGTGCGGGCCGGGAGGAACGTCCTGCGTCGCGCCATCGGCATCCGCCGACGACGCGGCCGGCTCCACCGCCCGGTACAGCCAGCCGGTCAGCTCCAGTCCGTCACGGGCGGCGAACCGCTCGAGGGTCGGCTCGACCAGCTGCACGTCGGGCAGCACCGGCACGTCGGTGACCCGGTTCCAGGTGAGTGCGTTCGTGTCGAGCCGCCAGAGTTCCCGCGGTCGGGTGGGCCCTTCGACGGCGAGCAGCACGCTCCGGCCGTCACGGCTGAGGACCGGGTCGGTGACCACGTACCCGGGCAGGTCGGGCACCGGGGTGCGCGAGGCGTCGTGGGTGTTGATGAGGTCGAGTTCGCTGCGCCCGTCGACGTTCCAGACGAGCAGCAGCGTGCGGCCGGCGTCGTCGGCGTCGAGGTACTCGAGCTCGGCGTCGGGCCGTTCGGCGATCCGGCGGGGTGTGCCGCGCCACCCGTGCGGACCGACCGGCTGGGCGACGAGTCCGCGGCGGGGCAGTCCGGCCTCGGTGGCGACGTAGGCGACGAGGGGACTGGTCTCGCTCGCGGGCGAGGGCCGCAGGAACGCGATCTCGGCGGACCCGTCGGGGTCGTCGGCGAACAGGGCATGGCTCTCGTCGGTCAGCCGGTCGACCACGACGACGAACTCCTGGCCGCGCTGCCCGTCGCTCAGCACGACGAGCCGTTCCTCCACCGACAGGTCGAGGATGTGGATGAGTTCGCCGACGGCCAGGTCGTCGCGGTCGCCGGACACCGGGTCGACCAGGTACGAGCGGGCCGGCTGGTCGGCCTCGGTCGAGGGCAGCGTGATGACGACCCGGTGCCCGCTGCGGCTCCACGGCCCGAGTTCGGCGTGCTGGTACCGCGAACCGGCGATCTGCGCGGCGTCGGTGCCGTCCGGCCGGACCACCCAGACCTGCTGCTTCACGCCACCGTCGGTCGCGATCGCCACGGCGAGCCACTCCCCGTCGGACGACCACGACACCCGGATCACGGGGTCGTCGGACAGCGCGATCCGGACCGGTTCGGGCAGCTCGCCGTCGACGACGACGTCCTGCACGAACACCTCGGGGGTGCCGTGCCGGTCGGACACGAACGCCACGCGCCGGGCGTTCCGGGTCATGGTGGGGCCCCACGACCCCCAGGCGGCGGCGAGCCGCTCACCCAGGTCGGCCGCGGCCCTGGTCGTGACCGAGGGACGGACGTCGGCCGACGACGCGACGCTCGCCGCGCCTCCCGGCTGCATCACCGCACCCCCTGCTGCTGCAGCCACATCTCGATCAGGCCGAGCTGCCAGAGCGCGTTCGCGCCGATCTCGGTCCGCGTGCTGTTCGGGTCCTGGAGCATCCGCTCGACCGTACCCGGGTCGAACAGGCCGCGCTCACGTGCTTCCGGCGCGTGCAGTGCCGCGCGCACCCGCTCCAGGTAGGGGCCCTCGAGCTGCCGGATCGCGGGCACCGGGAACGAGCCCTTGCTGCGGTCGATGACGCTGTCGGGGACGATCCCGCGGGACGCCCGCTTCATGACGCCCTTGCCGCCGTCCGACAGCTTGAGCGCGGGTGGGATCGCACCGGCGAGCTCGACGAACTCGTGGTCCAGGAACGGCACGCGGGCCTCGAGCCCCCACGCCATCGTCATGTTGTCGACCCGCTTCACCGGGTCGTCGACGAGCATGATCGTGGTGTCGCTGCGGAGCGCGGCGTCGACGCTCGTCTCCGCTCCGGAACGCGCGAACTCGCGGTCGACGAACGCCGACGGGGTGTCGTCGTCGCTCTTCCACCGTTCCCCGAGCAGCCCCTGCAGTGCCGGCCAGCGGCGGTCCATGAACACGGAACGGTAGGCCTCGGCCGCCTGGTCGCGGGGGACGTCGGCGAGCGGCGGGTACCAGTCGTATCCGGCGAGCACCTCGTCGGCACCCTGGCCGGACTGCACGACCTTGACGTGCTGCGAGACCTCCTGCGACAGCAGGTAGAACGCGACGCAGTCGTGGCTGACCATCGGCTCGCTCATGGCAGCGACCGCACCGTCGATGCCGTCGAGCAGGCGCGACGAGGGGATGTGGATGCGGTGGTGGTCGGTGCCGAAGTGCTCCGCGACCTGGTCCGAGTACTCGAACTCGTCGCCGGACTCACCGCCCGCCGCTTCGAAGCCGATGCTGAACGTGGCGAGGTCCTGCTGCCCGGCCTCGGCGAGCAGCCCGACGACCAGGGACGAGTCGATGCCGCCGGACAGCAGGACGCCCACGGGGACGTCGGCCACCATGCGCCGCTCGACCGCGGTGCGGAGCGAGCCGATGAACGCCTGCTCCCAGTCCCGGTCGGTCCAGTCGGCCTTGGCGGGGTCGCGTTCGAACCGCGGCTCCCAGTAGACGGTGTCGCGGGCGGTGCCGTCGCGCTCGATCACCCGGACGGTGGCGGGCGGGAGCTTGCCGACGCCGGAGAGGATCGTGCGGGGCGCGGGGACGATCGAGTGGAAGCTCATGTACGAGGCGAAGGCGACGGGGTCGATGGACGTGTCGACGTCCGTCCCGCCGTCTCCCGCAAGGATCGCGGGCAGGGAGCTCGCGAACCGCAGCCCGCCCCGCACCGGCGCGACGTAGAGCGGCTTGATGCCGAGCCGGTCCCGCGCGAGCACGAGTCGGCCGCTGGCGTGCTCCCAGATCGCGATGGCGAACATGCCGATCAGGTGCTCGACGAAGGCCGTGCCCCACTCGGCGTAGGCGACGGCGATGACCTCGGTGTCCGACGTTGAGAAGAACTCGTGGCCCTTGCCGCGCAGCTCGTCACGCAGCTGCTCGTAGTTGTAGACCATGCCGTTGTAGGCGATCGTCAGTCCGGCCCGGGGCAGCACCATCGGCTGCGCACCGGCGGTGGACAGGTCGACGATCGACAGCCGTCGGTGTCCGAGCGCGACCGGACCGCGCGCCCAGAGCCCGTCACCGTCGGGGCCGCGGTGCACCATGCACCCGGTCATCCGGGCGACCGCCCCGACGTCCGGCGCTCGGCCGTCGAACCGGATCTCACCCGCGAGTCCACACATCAGCGCTCCCCTGTCGTCCCGATGATCCACGTGTCCTTCGCGCCGCCGCCCTGCGACGAGTTGACGACCATGCTGCCCTCGGGTGCGACGCGGGTCAGGGCCACGTCGGCCAGGTGCACGTCGTCCGGTCCGGTCCCCGTCGCGTAGACGAAGGCCCGCAGGTCCACGTGCCGCGGGTCGAGACCGGCCGGTCCGATCGTCGGGTGCGAGGACAGCTGCACGACCTCCTGCCCCACCCACCCGGCGGGGTCCGCGGCGATCTCGCGCCGTCGCTCGGCCACCTCGGGGGCGCTCGCGCTCGGTCCGATCAAGACCCCGCGCCCGCCCTCACCGTCGACCGGCTTCGTGACGAGTTCCCCGACGCGGTCCAGGACCGACAGCCGTTCCACCTCGATGCTCGTGCGGTACGTCGGCACCGATGCCAGCAGGGGTTTCTCGTCCAGGTAGTACCAGATCAGGTCCGGCACGGTGACGTACATCGCCTTGTCGTCGACCAGCGCGTTGCCCGGCGCGTTCGCCAGGTGGACGCGGCCTGCCTCCGCCGCGTCGAGGATCCGCGCACCGAGGTCGTGAGCGTGCTCCGCCGTCAGCGCACTGACGTCGCGGTCGATCCGCAGGTACAGCCCGTCGAGCACGTCGCCCGTCGTCGCGTCGACCACGCGTCCGTCACGGACGTCCAGGTCCGATCCGGACAGGAGGCGCAACCCTGCCCCGTCGGCCAGCCTGCGGTGTTCGAACCACGCGCCGGCGCCGGGGCCGTCGCTGACCAGTGCGATCACGGGGTCGGTCGCGCCCGTCACCGCGGTGGCGTTTGCACAGAGGGTCCGGCGCAGCCGGTCGATCACGCCGCGCGGGTCGCGCAGGTGCGCCGGCCGCGGGGCGTCCGGCACGACGTCGTCCATCAGCTCGCGCAGGGCGATGCCGTACGCGACGCCCGAGGGCGAGCGGACGTTGTCCTCGAGCACCCGCCAGCCGCCGAACTCGTTCCGCACCAGGTCGAACCCGAGCACCGGCGCACGGACGGCGGTCGCCGGCAGCCGGGTGGCGTCCGGGTCCCAGCCCTTCGCGCCGACGAAGTGGTCCGCGTCCAGCACGCCGTCGGCCACGATCCGCCGCTCGCCGTACGCGTCACGCAGGAACAGTTCGATCGCGCGGGCACGCTGCCCCAGGCCACGCTCGAGCTGCGACCACTCGTACGCGCTGATCGTCCGGGGCACCAGGTCGCAGCCGAACGCCTGCGCGTCGCCGTCCACCACGAAGCCGACGTGGTGCTCACGGGTCCAGACGTCGCGGGCAGTGCAGCGGTCGATCGCGGTCTCGGCGTCCCAGCCGTCGAAGAAGGCCGCCAGGTCACGGAACGCCGGACGGGGGCGTGCCCCGGGGCCGACCGCTTCGTCACCGGCACGGACGCGGTACCCGGGGATCGGGACCACCGGGTCCTCGTCGCGTCCGGACGGGAGCCCCGCGGTGTCCTCCACCACCAGGGCGACGACGTCGTCCAGCTCCCCGCGCTCGGCGTAGGCGGTGCGCTGCCGGTCGGTGGAGTTGCCGCGGGCCAGGGTCGCGTCGAGGAGCTCCGTCACCGTGCCCCAGTCGCCGAGCTCCTCGAGCTCCGGGCGCAGGCGGGACACGAGCTGGCGCACCGCGACCTCGGCGGGCAGGCGTTCGGGGTGTTGTCCGAGGCCGACGAGTTCCCCGCTCAACCCGGAGCGGGCAGCCTGCCACATCGCCGCACGGTGCAGGGGTTCACTCCGCGGGTGCCACTCGGCGCCGGACACGACCGACTTCTCGGCCTTGCGCACGGCGGCGCGGAAGAGTCCGGCGATGAGCACGGCGTCGTCCACCACCGGGGTCGCGTCGCAGACCCGCAGCTCGAGCGTCGGGGCGTGCGACGACGGCCGCACGTCGAAGTAGGCCATCTTCTTGTCGGCGATCACGCCCGAGGCGATCAGGTCGTCGAGCACCCGGTCGTACTCGGCGGCGTCTTCCACCGGACCGAAGCTGCCAGCCGACGGCCATCGCTGCCAGATGATGCTCCGGAACGAGGCGTACCCGGTGTCCTGCCCGTTCCAGAACGGACTCGACGCGCTCAGGGCGAGCAGTGACGGGAGCACCGGCGCCACCCGCTGGGCGATGAGCACCGCCAGGTCGCGGTCACTGACCCCGACGTGCACCTGCAGGCCGCAGATGAGCTGTTCGTCGACGAGCATCCGGTACTGCTCCTGCATCCGGCCGTACCGACCGCCGGCGCTCAGCTCGAAGTCGGCGTACTCCGACCTCGGCGCGGTGCCGACGGCGGCGATCGTGACCCCGGCCGGGGCGATCGCGGCACTGAGCTCACTGCGCAGGTCGACGATCACCCGCCGCAGGTCGTCGAGGGTCCGCACCACCGGGGTGTTCGTCTCGATCGTCGTGCGCTGCAGCTCGGCGCCGAAGCGGTCGGTGGGCAGTTTGGGCAGAAGGCGCGGGGCCTTCGCGGAAAGTCGGCCGGACTCGAGGTCGATGAGGTGCAGCTCTTCCTCGGCGCCGAGCGTCAGCTCTGCACTCATGGCTGGAACCTACGCGTGTGCCCTGTGGTGCGCACCGCGGCACACCGCCCGACTCGTGCCCGTAACACGGTCGTCGATCGAGCGTCACGAGCACTGAACTCTCGTCCGCACCGTGCACGCTTCGTCACCCCGTGCGAGGTTCCACGCACCGTGCGCCCCCACAAGCACGCACCCTGCGGTCAACCACGCACCAGCCCGCGCAACGCGCACCGTGCGACCCGCGCCAACCACGCACCAGCCCGCGAAAGCCGCACCGTGCTGTGGACGCATACCACCCGCCGGACGGGAGGCACGGCGCCAGCCCGCCACGCGCCTCCCGTCCGCACCGTGCGCACCTCTTCACCCCGTGCGAGGTTCCACGCACCGTGCGCCACTACAAGCACGCACCCAGCGGTCAACCTCGCACCAGCTCGCGCAACGCGCACCGCGCGACCCGCGCCAACCACGCACCAGCCCGCGCACCGTGCGACCCGCGCCAATCGCGCACCGGCCCGCGAAAGCCGCACCGTGCGGGCCGGCGCCTACCCGCGCGTGCGCGCCAACCGCCGGTTGAGTGCCCCGTTCAGCAGCGCGACGAGCAGCCCCACCGCGAACACGAGCGTCCCGAAGCACAGCACCTGCGGCGGCATCCCGGCCTTCGCGGCGCCGTACACGAACAAGGGGAACGTGACCGCGGGGCCGGCGACGAACGAGGTGATCACGTAGTCGTCGATCGACATCGCGAGCGCCAGCAACCCGGCGGCGAGCATGCCCGGCGCCAGCAGCGGCAGCGTCACGAGCCGGAAGGCCTGGAACGGGGTCGCCCCGAGGTCGCTCGCGGCCTCCTCGAGCACCCGCGACGTGCCGGAGATCCGGGCCCGGAGCACCACCACGACGTAGGCGACGTCGAACGCCACGTGCGTGATGAGCACGGTCAGGAACCCGGTGCCGAGTCCCACCGACAAGAAGAACGACAGCGACGCCGAGCCGACCACGATGGACGGCGCCGCGATGTCCGCGAACACGACGGCGTTCACGGCACCGCGGCCGGGGAACCGGTACCGCTCGAGCGCCAGGGCCAGCGGCAGCCCGATCGCGACCGAGATGATCGCGGCCAGGAACGCGACGACGACCGAGGTGACGAACGCGGCGCCGAGCCCGGACACGTTGACCAGGTTCGCGTACCAGTAGGTCGTGAAGCCGTTCCACGCGAACGACAGCCGGTTCGTCGGGGCGTCGTTGAACGAGTACACGATCATGTAGACGATCGGCACGAGGGTGATCGCGATGGTGACCCAGTACACGATCGCGAGCCAGGGACCGCGGCGGTTCACGCCGTGGCGGCTCGGACCGCGGGCGATCCCACCGGTGGCCGGGGCGGCGGACGGACGGGTCGGTGCGACGGCGGTCATACGAGGTCCTCGAGGTCGTCGGTGCCGGAGACGCGGGCGTAGATGAACAGGATGATGCCGAGCACGACCATGAGCACGGTCGACAGTGCCGCGGCGACGTTGTACTGCTGGTTGCCGGAGTAGGCGTCCTGGATCGCCTGGCCGATCGTGTAGGTGTTCGTGCCGCCCAGCAGGGCCGAGTTCACCGGGTCCCCGACGCTGTCGATGAAGACGAGCAGGACACCGGCGAAGATGCCCGACCGGGACAGCGGCAAGGTGGTGTGCCAGAACGCCCGGAACTTGCCCGCGTACAGGTCGTTCGCGGCCTCGCCG
The DNA here is from genome assembly GCF_057812125.1 of Curtobacterium sp. ABR8. NCBI lineage: Bacteria > Bacillati > Actinomycetota > Actinomycetes > Micrococcales > Microbacteriaceae > Curtobacterium > Curtobacterium sp. ABR8. The sequence continues at coordinate 54,596 of NZ_CM173818.1, read as the reverse complement.
AGTCGTGGGTCGATGCGCTCGAGGGCGGCGTAGATCGGCAGCACCATGAAGGCCAGGTCGTTGTAGGCGTCTCCGAAGATCACCGCGCCGCCTGTGCCGAGGATGTGGAAGTCCTTGCCGGCCAGACCGATCGCCTGCAGGAACGTGACGACCGGCCCCTGCGACGCGAGCACGAACGCCCACATGTCGGTGCGGATGATGAACGACACCAGGAAGCTCACGAAGACGAGCATGAGCAACGGGTTCTTCCACCGCGGGGACACCCGGAACGCGATGAAGTACGCCACCGGGTACCCCACGATGATGGTCACGACCGTGGCGGCGGCGCCGTACCAGAGGGATCGGAGCAGGAACGTCAGGTACGGCACCTGCGGGTCGACGAACAGGGACCCGTAGATCCCCCAGTTCCACGTGAAGGTGTAGCCGTCGTCCGGGTTGCCCGACATGAGCGAGACGATGAGCCCCGAGACGAGCGGGATGACGAAGAACACGCAGAGGTACGCGGTGCCCACGAGCGCGAGCAGGAACGGTGTGCTGCGACGCCGCCCCCGACGGACGGGCGCCGGACCGGCGCCCGGTGTCGGCGTGGCACCCGGGCCGGCGACCCCGACCGCCGTCACGACTGCACCACCGCGTTGAAGATGCCGTTCCACTCCGAGTACTCGTCGTAGTTCTCGAACACCCGGAACTCGTGCGACCGGTCCAGCACGTCGGAGTCCGGGAACACCAGCGGGCTGTCCGCCACCGTCGCGTCGTCGAGCTCGTCGCGGACGTAGGCCTCGGCGCCGGGGACGGGGCAGACGTAGTTGACCCAGTCCTCGACGATGCCCGCGATCTTCGGCGTGTAGTAGAAGTCCATCCACTCGAGGGCGGCCACCGGGTTCGCCGCCTGCCGGGGGATCATGAGGTTGTCGTGCCACATCATCTGGCCCTCCTCCGGCGTGATGAACTGCAGGTCCTCGAACCCGGACTGCTGCGCCTGGAAGACGTCACCGGACCAGGCCTGCGTGATCCAGGTGTCGCCGTTCTCGAGCTTGTTGATGTAGCTCTGGTCGTAGAAGCCGGTCACGCTCGGGCGCAGTTTCCGCAACCAGGCCTGCGCTTTCCGCCAGTCCGCCGGGGTCGACGTCTCCGGGGCGATGCCGTTCGCGAGGAGTCCGAGGGAACCGAGCTCGGTGTTGTCGCTCATCAGTCCGACACGGCCCGCGAACGCCGGGTCGAGCAGGTCCTGGAACGACGTGATCTCACGGTCGATGTACTTCGGGTTGTAGGCGATCCCGGTGAACCCCGTCTGCCAGACGACGGAGTGCTTGTTGCCGGGGTCGTACGTCGGGTCCTTCACCGAGTCGCCCGCGTTCGCCGCGAAGTTCGGCAGGCGCGAGTGGTCGAGCTCGCACACGAACCCGTTCTTGATCATCTGGGTCAGCTCGAACCCGTTGGTCATCACGATGAGGTCGTAGCCAGTGGCACCCTGCGCCCGCAGGATCGGCGAGACGGTCGCGTAGAACGTCGCGTTGTCCTGGATCACCGCCTGGTAGTCGACGCTGATGCCGGTGGCCTGCTGGAACAGCGCGAGCGACTCGGACTTGCCGTGGTCGGAGTCGATGTAGAGCGGCCAGTTCGCGAAGTTCAGCTGCTTCGTCGCCTCGGCGTCCTTCCAGAACGCGGTCCAGTCGACGGCGTTCTCGGCGCCGGAGGCGGCTGAGCCCTTGATGCTGCACCCGGTGAGCAGCGCCGCGAGTGCGGCGGCCCCGCCGCCGGCCAGCAGACCGCGCCGGCTGACGCGCGCGGACGTCAGTCCGCGGAACAGGTCCGGGTCGGCTCCCCCGCCGGTCACGCGAGCGATCCTGCCGTGGCGGGTGCGGACTGGAGGCCCGTGGCGGCGTGGGTGGTGACGGCCTGGTCGGACGCGGGGTGCGCCTCCAGGCCGAACCCGTGGTCGACGCCCCACGTGAGCCAGACCTCGGTGCCGGTCGCGATCCGCGGCCCGCCCTTCGAGTTCTGCGCGAAGACGGAGACGCGGCCGGCGCCGGGGACGTCCACCAGGTACTGCGTGCTGACGCCGGAGAACGAGACGTCGACCACGCGGCCGGGGCCGAGGATGTTCCGGCCGGCTTCGGGCGTGGGCTCCGAGGTGCGGATCTTGAGCTTCTCCGGACGGATGCCGACGACGACGCTGCCCGAGGTGGCGACGGCGCGGTCGGCGGGGACGGCGATGGTGCCGGCCGGGGTCGCGACCACGAGCAGCGGGCCATCGGTGCCGCGGACCTCGCCCTCGAGCAGGTTCGACTGGCCGAGGAAGTTCGCGACGAACGCGGTGCGGGGCAGCTCGTACAGGTCCTGCGGGCTGCCCATCTGCTCGATCCGGCCGCCGTTCATGACGGCGACCGTGTCGGCCATCGTCATCGCCTCTTCCTGGTCGTGGGTGACGTGCAGGAAGGTGAGCCCGACCTCGGCCTGGATCGTCTTGAGTTCGAGCTGCATCTGGTGCCGGAGCTTCAGGTCCAGCGCGCCGAGCGGCTCGTCGAGCAGCAGGAGCGCCGGCCGGTTCACGATCGCGCGGGCCAGGGCGACGCGTTGCTGCATGCCGCCGGACAGGGAGGCGGGGCGCTTGTCGGCCGAGGCGTCGAGCTCGACCAGGTGCAGGGCCTCGCGTGCCTTCGTCATCGGGTCCGGGATCCGTCGCCGCTTCAGGCCGAACGCGACGTTGTCGAGCACGCTCATGTGTGGGAACAGCGCGTAGTTCTGGAACACCGTGTTGACCGGCCGCTGGTACGGCTTCGTGTCGGTGACGTCCTCGCCGCCGATCGTGATGGTGCCGCTCGTGGGCTCCTCGAGCCCGGCGACGAGCCGCAGCGTCGTGGTCTTGCCGCATCCCGAGGGGCCGAGCAGGGCGAAGAAGGACCCGGCCGGCACCGTCAGGTCCAGCGCGTCGACGGCGGTGTGCCCGGGGAACGACTTGGTGATCTGCTCGAGCCGGAGATCTGCTCCGGATTCGGCGAACGTGCCGGTCATTGCCATGGTGCCTCCTGCTGCTTCGGACGGGTCGGGTCAGCCGATGTAGGACATGACGTGCTTGATGCGGGTGTAGTCGTCGAACCCGTACTGGGACAGGTCCTTGCCGTAGCCGGAGTGCTTGAAGCCGCCGTGCGGCATCTCGGCGACGATCGGGATGTGGGTGTTGATCCACACGCACCCGGAGTCCAGGTCGCGGGCGAAGCGCATCGCCCGCGAGTGGTCGGTCGTCCACACCGAGCTCGCGAGCCCGTACTCGACGTCGTTCGCCCACGTGAGCGCCTGCTGTTCGGTCGAGAACCGCTGCACGGTCTGGACCGGGCCGAACACCTCCTGCTGCACGATGCGGTCGTCCTGGCGCAGGCCGGACACGATCGTGGCCTGGTGGAAGTAGCCGACGTCGCCCTGCCGCCCGCCGCCGAGCTCGATCGTGGCGTGGTCGGGGAGCGTGTCGAGGAAGGACCGGACCTGGGCGAGCTGGTTCGCGTTGTTGACGGGCCCGTAGTAACCGTCTGACCCGGTTCGCGCGTTGTGCCGTGCTTCTTCGGCGAGCGCCGCCACGAACTCGTCGTGGATGCCGTCCTGCACGAGCAACCGGGTGGCCGCGGTGCAGTCCTGTCCGGCGTTGAAGAATCCGGCGGCGACGATGCCGGCGACGGCGGCGGGGATGTCGGCGTCGTCGAACACGATCACGGGGGCCTTGCCGCCGAGCTCGAGGTGGGTGCGCTTGAGGTCGCCGGCGGCGGCACGGGCGACCTCCGTGCCGGCACGGACGGAGCCGGTGATGGACACGAGCTGCGGGGTGGGGTGGTCGATCATCGCGGCGCCGGTGGTGCGGTCCCCGACGACGACGTTGAGCACGCCCGGCGGCAGGAACTCGGCGGCCACCTCGGCGAGCAGCAGGGTGGAGAGCGGAGTGGTGTCGCTCGGCTTGAGCACGGTGGTGTTCCCCGCGGCGAGCGCCGGGGCGAACTTCCACACCGCCATGTTGAGCGGGTAGTTCCACGGGGTGACCTGGGCCGCGACACCGATGGGCTCGCGCCGGACGAACGAGGTGTGGTCGGTCATGTACTCGCCGGCGCTGCGCCCCTCGAGGTTGCGGGCGGCTCCGGCGAAGAAGCGGATCTGGTCGACGGACAGCAGGATCTCGTCCTCGACCAGGGAGGCTCGGGGCTTGCCGGTGTCGAGCGACTCGAGGTCCGCGAACTCCTCCGCCCGCTGCTCCACGGCGTCCGCGATCCGGAACAGTGCGAGCTGCCGTTCGCCGGGGGTCGTGCGCCGCCAGGTCGCGAACGCGGTGCTCGCGCTCGCGAACGCGGCGTCGACGTCGGCAGCGGTGGACACGGGCGACGTGCCGTAGACCTGCTCGGTGGTGGGGTCGACCAAGTCGAACCGGGTGTCCGCGCTCGACTCGACAGCAGCGCCACCGACGAAGTTGCGCAGCTCGTGCGTCGTGGTCACCGGTTCCGTCGTGTCCAACATGGCGGTGATCCTGACACGGATTCCGGCGGTGCGGAAGACGGATTCGGAGGTTGTGGGGAACCGTAACAACGGAAATCGTCGCGAAACACGGTGTTCACAACGGAATCCCTTGCGCGGTCCGGACCTCGCTGCCATGCTGTCCGGCATGGCGGCAGCACCACGACGTCCGGGACCGATCGACGACACCTCGAAGCGGATCATCGAACAACTCCAGGCGGACGGCCGCCGTCCGTACGGCGAGATCGGCAAGGCCGTCGGTCTCAGCGAGGCGGCGGTCCGGCAGCGCGTCCAGAAGCTCACCGAGACCGGCGTCATGCAGATCGTCGCGGTCACCGACCCGATGCAACTGGGCTTCCACCGCCAGGCGATGATCGGCATCCGGGTCAGCGGCGACACCCGAACAGTCGCCGATGCCCTCGAACAGCTGCCGGCGGTCGACTACCTCGTCATGACCGCCGGCAGCTTCGACCTGATGGTCGAGGTCGTCTGCGAGGACGACGACGACCTGATCGAACTGCTCAACGGCACGATCCGGGCCATCCCGGGCGTCGCCGGCACCGAGACCTTCGTCTACCTGCAACTCCGCAAACAGCTCTACGACTGGGGAACGCGATGACCATCTCCGAAACGACCAGCGGCCAGGCCACCGGCCAGTCCACCCGCCTCGGGTCCTACGACCCGTTCGCCCCGGTCGACGACGCCGACCTGCAGCGGAAGTCCCGGGACCACCTGTGGATGCACTTCGCCCGGCACGGAGCGAACCAGGCCGGTGCCGACGTGCCGATCATGGTCCGGGGCGAGGGCCACCACGTCTACGACAGCCACGGCAAGGGCTACATCGACGGACTCTCCGGCCTGTTCGTCGTCGCCGCCGGGCACGGACGGAAGCGCCTGGCCGAGATGGCTGCGAAGCAGGCGGAGACGCTGAGCTTCTTCCCGATCTGGTCCTACGCGCACCCGGCCGCCATCGAGCTCGCCGACCGCCTGGCCGAGCACGCCCCCGGCGACCTCAACAAGGTCTTCTACTCGACGGGCGGCGGCGAGGCGGTGGAGACCGCCTTCAAGCTCGCGAAGTACTACTGGAAACTCCAGGGCAAGCCGATGAAGCACAAGGTGATCTCCCGAGCAGTCGCCTACCACGGCACCCCGCAGGGCGCCCTGGCGATCACCGGCATCCCGGCGATGAAGGAGATGTTCGAGCCCCTGACGCCCGGTGGCTTCCGGGTGCCGAACACGAACTACTACCGCGCCGAGGAGATGGGCTTCCCGGGTGGCACCGAGGAGCAGTTCGGCTTCTGGGCGGCCGAGCGCATCCGCGAGATGATCGAGTTCGAGGGCCCCGACACCGTCGCGGCGGTGTTCCTCGAGCCGGTGCAGAACTCCGGCGGCTGCTTCACCCCGCCGCCCGGCTACTTCCAGCGGGTGCGCGAGATCTGTGACGAGTACGACGTGCTGCTCGTGTCGGACGAGGTCATCTGCGCCTTCGGCCGGATCGGCACCATGTTCGCCTGCGACACCTACGACTTCGTGCCGGACATGATCACGTGCGCGAAGGCGATGACCTCGGGGTACTCCCCCATCGGCGCGACGATCATCAGCGACAAGCTCTTCGAGCCGTTCTCCAAGGGCGACACGACCTTCTACCACGGCTACACGTTCGGCGGTCACCCGGTGTCGGCCGCCGTCGCCATGGAGAACCTCGACATCTTCGAGGAAGAGGGCCTGCTCGCGAACGTGCGACAGAACGCCCCGCTGTTCAAGGCCGAACTCGACACCCTGAAGGACCTGCCGATCGTCGGGGACGTCCGCGGCGACGGCTACTTCTACGGCATCGAGCTCGTCAAGGACAAGGCCACCAAGACGACCTTCGACGACGACGAGTCCGAGCGGCTGCTGCGCGGGTTCCTGTCGAAGGCGCTGTTCGACGCGGGGCTGTACTGCCGAGCCGACGACCGTGGCGACCCGGTCGTGCAGCTCGCACCGCCGCTGACCATCGGGCAGCCGCAGTTCCGCGAGATCACCTCGATCCTACGGAGCGTCCTGTCCGAGGCCTCGTCGAAGATCTGACCGTGAGCGGCTACCGGGGCGTCTCGTTCTGGCTCGACCAGCTCGCGTCCACCGGACGCGACGACCTGGCGCCCCGGCCGCCGCTCGACGGCGACACGACCGCGGACGTCGCGATCGTCGGCGGTGGACTGACGGGTCTCTGGACCGCCTGGTACCTGCACCAGGCCGACCCGGGCCTCCAGATCGTCGTCCTGGAACGCGAGATCGCCGGGTTCGGCGCCTCCGGACGTAACGGCGGCTGGTGCTCGGCGCTGTTCCCGCGGTCCGCCGAGTCCGTCGCGCGTGAGCACGGCCGCGACGCGGCACTCGCGCTGCGCGCAGCGATGCGCGACACCGTCGACGAGGTCGGACGTGCAGCCTCCGAAGCCGGGGTCGACTGCGACTACGTGAAGGGCGGCACCGTCCTGTACGCACGCTCCGCCGTGCAGGAGCGCGCGGCGCACGACGAGGTCGCCGCGTCGGCCGAGTGGGGCGACGACATGACGTGGCGCGCGGCCCGACCCGGCGACGCCGCCGGATCGGCGGGGGTCGCGTGGACCCCGGACTGCGCGCGGGTGCAGCCGGCCGCGCTGGTGCGTGGCCTGGCGGCCGCCCTGGAGGCCCGGGGCGTCCGGATCGCGGAGCACACGCCCGCCTCGTCCTGGGATCGCGGGCGTGTGGTCACGTCGCGTGGCACCGTGACGGCCGGTGCCGTGGTGATCGCGGTCGAGGGGTACGGCGCGCAGCTGGAGCAGACGAAGCGGCGGATCCTGCCGCTGTACTCGCTCATGATCGCGACGGCACCGCTGCCCGCGGCGGTGTGGGACCGCGTCGGGCTCGAGCACGGGCAGACGTTCTCCGACTACCGCCACCTGCTCGTGTACGGGCAGCGCACGGCGGACGACCGACTGGCGTTCGGCGGGCGCGGAGCCCGCTACCACTGGGGGTCGGCGATCACCCCCGGCTACGACCGGGTGCCGCGGGTGTTCGAGCACCTGCGGCGGTCCCTGGTGGAGCTGTTCCCCGCCGTCGCCGACGCACCGATCACCCACACGTGGGGCGGCCCGCTCGGGGTGCCGCGCGACTGGTGCGCGTCTGTCACCTGGGACGGGCACGTCGGGACCGCCGGCGGCTACGTCGGTGACGGACTCTCCACGACGAACCTGGCCGGGCGGACGCTCGCCGACCTCGTGCGGGGTGTGTCCTCGCCGCTGACCTCGCTGCCGTGGGTGAACCACCGGTCGCCCGACTGGGAGCCGGAGCCCCTGCGGTTCCTCGGGGCGAACGCCGGGCTCGTGGCGACCGACCTGGCCGACCGCGAAGAGGCCCTGACCGGGCGGCCGAGCCTCGCCGCCCGCCTGATGGCGCCGCTGACCGGGGGCCACTGATGGACGCCGACGTGGTGGTCGTGGGGGCCGGCGTCTCCGGGCTCGCCGCTGCCCGGGCACTCGCGCTCGACGGCCAGCGGGTGGTCGTGCTCGAGGCCCGCGACCGCATCGGCGGCCGCACCTGGACCGACACCGCGCTCGGCGTACCCGTCGACCTCGGCGCTTCGTGGATCCACGGCGTCGACGGCAACCCGCTCTGGGCCCTGGCGCCCCGGTTCGGCATCGAGACCGTCGAGTTCACCGTCGGGAGCTTCCAGTTCGACGGCCGGCCGATCGCGTGGCACGGCCCTTCCGGCGCGCTGCTGTCGGACGCCGAGGCGTCGTCGTTCGTCGCGGACCTGCACACCGTCGACGCCGCCCTGGACGCCGTCGTCGCACACGCACCGCCGCCCTCGACCTACGCGGCCGCCGTCGACACCGTGCTGCGGTCCCTGCAGTGGCAGGGCGACCGGGCCGCGCGGGTCCGCGAGTACACGGCGCACCGCTCCGAGGACCTCTGCGGCGCACCCGTGACCGCCCTCGACGCCCGCGGCCTCGAAGAAGAACACGTCCCCGGCGACGAGGTGGTGTTCCCCGGTGGCTACGCCCAGTACGCCGCAGCCCTGGCCGACGGACTCGACGTCCGGCTGTCCGCGGTGGTGCGGTCGGTGACGCAGTCCACGACGGGCGTCGTGGTCGGGCTGGCGGACGGTTCGACGGTCACGGCGGACGACGTCGTCGTGACCGTGCCGCTCGGAGTGCTGCAGGCCGGTGACGTGACCTTCGACCCGCCGCTGTCCGAGATGGTCACCGGTGCGATGGGCCGGCTCGGGATGGGGGTCTACGACAAGGTGTTCCTGCGGTTCCCGGAACGGTTCTGGGGCGATTCGTGGGTGGTCCGCCAGCAGGGACCTGCCGGTGTCGACTGGCACTCCTGGTACGACATGTCCCGCGTGACCGGAGCGCCCGTGCTGGCCGCCCTGGTCGGCGGGACCGGGGCCCGGCGCCTCGAGACCCTGCCCGACGCGATGATCGTGGACGAGGGCATCGGCGGCCTGCGGCGGATGTTCGGCCCCTCGGTCCCCGATCCCGAGGCGTTCCGGATCACCCGGTGGGCCGACGACCCGTTCGCCCGCGGCTCCTACTCGTACCTGCACGTCGGGGCGTCGCCGGACGACCACGACCGGCTCGGTGCGCCGTCCGGCCGGGTGCAGCTCGCCGGCGAGGCCACGTGGGGCGACGACCCGGCGACCGTGCACGGCGCGCTGCTGTCCGGACTGCGGGCGGCCGGGCGCTTGCTCGGCACCGAGGTCGAGCCGCTCTCGCTCGCGACGCCCGTCCCCCGCTGAACCTCAGTCGAACGCCGGGGTGTCGACCGAGCACGTCACGGGCTGCCCAGCGGCCGCGGTCTCGGTGGCGATCTCGCGCGTGCCGTCGAGCAGGATCCGGCACGTGGCCGTCGCACCCCGCGGCGGGGTCGCCCGGACCGAGGCGCGCTGTTCCGCGAGGACGATCGCCTCGTGCTCCCATGCCGAGCCACTCGTCGTCGCGGTACTCGTCTTCTGCGCCCCGAGCCGGTGCACCTCCGGGGCGTCGCCGCGCTTCTCGGCACCCTCGACGCGCACGTCGGTGAGCGCGGCCCCGCTCGACTGGTCGACGCTGACCTCGTAGGTCACGGACCAGGCATCGCCCGTCTGCTGCTGGACGAAGCTGCACCCGGCAGCGAGCACCGCGACGGAGCCGGCGACCACGACGGCGGCGAGGAGACGGACGGTGGGACGGTTGCGTTCGGACATGTCACCAGCCTGCGCACCGAGCGCCCGCGGATCGTCCCCCGGGCGACGTGACCCCGTGCGACGACGGATCGATCCCGGGTCCTCCGAGCGGTTGACATCGGCTCCGTCCGCCTTGGCGGTCAATACCGTCGACCGCATGGGAAGCGTGCTGCCAGGCGTGATCGCGTTCGTCATCGCGGTGTGCCCTTGCGCCACACGTCGTGCAGGAACCGGGCCAGGGTCACGAGCAACGTCGCGATCCCCAACCACGGCACCTGACGGCGTCGACGCGGTTCGTCGTCGGAGGACATCCGAACCACCTTCCGTGTCAGCGCCGGCGGACACGAAGAGCAGGGGCCGAGGGATGTGCGACCCGACGGTGATCGAGTTACACTGGTTCCGAGTTCAAGCTCGGGACGCGTTCTGTCCCTCGTTCTCCACTCGGAGAGCAAATCGAAGCCCATCGCTGTTGTCCCAGCGGTGGGCTTCATCCTTGCTCGGGCCACGCTCCGGCGGTGACGCGGCCCGCCACCAGCCTACTGATGTTCCAGGTGCCGGTGAGAGCGACACGGGTGTCCTACTGACCGGACCCTCACGGGTCGCAAGGGCCCGGAACGATGTTCGAGTGCCACACTCGGAGCCGTGACGACGACGCGGACCACACCCCGGCACGAGCACCGTGCGCCGGTGGCGATCGCCGTCCTGGTGAACCTCGGGCTCAGCCTGTTCCTGCCGAGCGAGGTGCTGTTCTTCCCGTCGTGGGTGGTCCCGGTGCTCGGCGTCCTGCTGCTGATCCCGCTCGTCGTCTTCAACCCGCGACGACTGACCCGCGAGACGACCTGGTCGCGGTGGGTGTCCTTCTCGTTGGCGATCCTGCTCACCGTCGCGAACCAGCTGACCGTGGTCCGGACGATCGAGGTGCTCCTCGGTGGCCACGCCGACGGCGGTGCCGTCCTGCTCACCGCCCTGCAGGTGTGGGTGAGCACGATCATCGCGTTCGGACTCGTCTACTGGGAGCTCGACCGGGGCGGGCCGGTGGCCCGTCGGCGTCCGGAGCTGTGGACGAGTGACGAGGCAGACTTCCAGTTCCCGCAGGAGACCGACCCGAGGACCGCTGCGTGGCGACCGGTCTACCTCGACTACCTCTACGTCGCGATGACGAACATGGTCGCGTTCAGCCCGACCGACACGATGCCGATGACCGTCCGGGCGAAGATGATCATGGCCTACCAGGCACTCGGCGGGTTCATCCTGCTGGCGCTCGTGATCTCCCGCGCGGTGAACATCATCAGCTGACCGCACTCCCGACGAGCGACTCCGACACGTCCCAGAGGCGAGCGGCGTCGTCATCGCGGAGCAACGGCGCCCAGGGCTTCCGACGGCCGGCCGGTCCGCCGAGCTGCCCGGGTCCGGTCGGACCGACGAAGCCTCCGTCGAGGTCCGTGTCGGTCGCCGCGAGCAGGGCCGGCTCCGCCGCCGAGGCCGGTGTCCCGACGAGGAGCCCGCGCGCCGACAGCCAGCGGATCATCCGGACGGCCACGGTGTCGCCCGAGCGTCCGATCTCCGGGCGTGCGGCGAGCAGGCTCGTGGGTGCGACCCCGGGGTGGCTGACCGCACTCGTGATCCCCCACCCACCGGCCCGGCTCCTCCGACCGAGCTCGAGGGCGAAGAGCGCGCACGCGAGCTTCGACTGCCCGTACGCCCGCGCGACGTCGTAGTCCCGCTCGGACTGCAGGTCGTCCCACCGGATCGAGGCCCGCTGCGCCGCCACGCTCGACTGCATCACGACCCGACCGTCGGCGGCACGGAGCAGGGGGAGCAGGGCGCCGACGAGTGCGACGTGCCCCAGGTGGTTGGTGCCGAACTGCAGCTCGAAGCCGTCCCGGGTCGTCTGCCGCTCGGGCGGGTTCATCACGCCGGCGTTCCCCACGAAGACGTCGATCGGCGTGCCCCCGGACCGCAACCGCTCCCCGAGCGTCGACACGGACTCCAGCGAGGAGAGGTCCAGGTCCTCGAGCAGGACGGAGGCATCCGGGTGCTGCGCGGTGATCCGGGCAACGGCAGCAGCTCCCTTGTCGCGGTTGCGCACCGGCACGACCACCTCCGCTCCGGCGCCGGCGAAGCGCGCAGCGATCTCGAGCCCGATGCCGTCGCTCGCTCCGGTCACCAGGACCCAACGTCCGCCGAGGTCCGGGAGGGTGAGTCGTTCGTTCCGTGCCATGGTCCGCCTCTTCCGTCGTGGTGAGCACCCGATCCGGCACCCGAGACGATCGTCGCCGCGTCGTGCACACGCAACCACGGCCTGACGATCCGTGGCTACGGTCGACGCCCCGGGAGAGGATGGGCGCATGATCGACCGAGCATCCCTCGCGGACTTCCTCCGCAGCCGTCGGACGGCCCTGCAGCCGGAGGACGTCGGGCTGCCCCGGGGCCAGCGCCGTCGCACGAGCGGGCTGCGGCGCGAGGAGGCGGCGCTGCTGAGCAACATGTCCGCCGACTACTACGCGCGGCTGGAACGGGAGCGTGGACCGCAGCCGTCCGACCAGATGCTCGCATCGATCGCGCAGGGCCTGCGTCTCACGATCGCCGAGCGCGACCACCTCTTCCGCCTCGCCGGGCACGAGCCCCCCACCGCGGCGTCCGGCGGCGACCACGTCAGTCCCGGCATGATGCGCATCTTCGACCGGCTCGCGGACAGTCCTGCCGAGATCGTCACCGAGCTGGGCGAGACGCTGCAGCAGACGTCCCTCGCCGCCGAACTCACCGGCGACGCCAGCGGCAGACGGGGCGACGCCCGGAGCATCGGGTACCGGTGGTTCGCCGACCCGGCATCCCGGGGCGTCCACCCGGTCGAGGACCACCCCTTCCTGTCCCGGATGTACGCCTCGGGTCTCCGCACCGTCATCGCACGCCGCGGTCCCGACTCCCGGGCCGCACACCTGGCCGAACGGCTGCTCGCGACGAGCGAGGAGTTCCGCGAGGTCTGGGCACGCCACGAGGTCGGCATCCGTCCGCGTGACGTGAAGACCTACCGCCACCCCGAGGTCGGGCTGCTCACCCTGCAGTGCCAGGTGCTGCAGGACCCCGACAGCTCGCAGAACCTGCTCGTGTACACCGCCGAGCCCGGCAGCGAGACCGCCGAGCGACTCCGGCTGCTCGCCGTGGTCGGCCCGGCGGTCGGTCGCGCCTGACCTCGGAGCTCGTCAGGCGCCGTGTGCCTCCTCGGCCACCGGCTGCCACTCACGCCAGGTCGCCAACCGCGACTCGTAGTCACGCTCCGCGATGCCGAGCGGCGCCTTGCCGAAGAACACCCGCAGCGGCGGCTCGTCCGCGTCGACGACCTTCAGGATCGCCGACCGGGTCGCCTCCGGCTTGCCCGGGTCGGCGGCGGACGGGCGCTTGGACGCGGCCTCGCGCACGTCGGCGTAGGCGGCGATCTCCTCGCTGTGCTTCGAGGACGGACCGGACCAGTCCGTCGAGAACCCGCCGGGCTCGACGAGGGTGACGTGGATGCCGAAGCCCGCGACCTCCTGGGACAGCGACTGCGAGATCCCCTCGAGCGCCCACTTCGACGCGTGGTACGCCCCGACCGTCGGGAACGCGCTGATCCCGCCGATGCTCGACACCTGGATGACGTGCCCGGACCCCTGCTCGCGCATGATCGGCAGCGCCGCCTGGGTGACCCAGAGCGCACCGAACAGGTTCGTCTCGAGCTGCGCGCGCACCTCGTCCTCGGTGAGCTCCTCGACCATGCCGAAGTGGCCGTAGCCGGCGTTGTTGACGACGACGTCGAGCGAACCGAAGTGCTCCGCCGCACGCTGCACGGCCGCGAAGTCCGCGGCACGGTCGGTCACGTCGAGCTGCAGCGCGAGGAACGTGTCCGGGTACTGGTCGACGAGGTCGTGCACGTCGTCGGGGTTGCGCGCGGTCCCGGCGACGGAGTCCCCGCGCTCGAGTGCCGCTTCCGTCCACTCGCGGCCGAAGCCCTTCGACGCTCCGGTGATGAACCAGGTCTTGCTCATGCTGTCTCCTCCTGAGATCTGACGCGATCAGGCAACGCTCCCCGCTTCCGGGGCGCCTGGAGGTCCGGGTGACGGACGCGGCAAGCGGACACCGGCGCACCGAGGCTCAGGGCCGCGGCGCCGCGAACTCCAGGTTGACGTCGTCGGGGTCCTGCACGGACAGGATCACCAGCCCGAACGGCGGCAGGTCGGTGACGTCGCCGTGTTCGATGCCGGCGGCGTCCAGCCGCTCGACGGCGGCGTGCAGGTCCTCGACGGACCCGACGCGGAACGACACGTGGTCGAGGCCGACTCGGTCGGGATCGAACCGGTCCTCGGCGGGGGCGACCGGTCGCAGGCCGAGCGTCTGCCCGCCGAACGTGAACGAGCACCCGCCGTAGGTCCGCCACGGGTCGTCGTGGATCGTCGGGTCGTCGATCTGGTCGCTGAAGTCACTGCCGGGCGGCATGCCGAACAGCTGCTCGTAGAAGGCCTTGCTGCGGTGGATGTCGGTGACCGTGAGGCGCACGTGCGCGAAGCCGAGCGGCGTGACGATGGGTTCGCTCATCACCCCCACCCAACTCGTGAACGATCATTGCCATCGCAAGGTTGATTCCCACAACGCCGCCGGACTCCTAGCGCTGCGAGATGCATGCTGATGACGAGCCCCGGATCTGCCACCGGACGAACAGAAAACCCCCCGCTGAGCGGGGGGGGGTTTTCGAGGTAAGCACGTCAGTCCAAGCCTGACGCTCGTGAACACAACGCTATGACCTCAGCGCAGCTCAGTCAACCGGACGCCCTCGAGCGTCTCGTCAGCCCCGCGCGGCTCGCAACCTACATCCACGCCGCGGACGGCGACCGGTGCCGTGCCGTCGATCTGTACCTTTGGGCCGCGCAGTTGGCCGGTGCACTGCACGGACAGATCGCCTTCGTCGAGATAGCTGTGCGGAACGCGATCGACATCGAACTGTCCGCCTGGAGCGTCAAGAGTGGAGGCGTTCCGGAGTGGTCCTCGGCCGGCGTCACTGTCGACCCTCTGTACTCGCTGCTCCGGCGGCAGCTCGTGGACGCTCGCAACCGAGCCGCTCAGGAGATGGCGGAACGACCATCGAGCCACCCGAGATGCGGTACGCCACCCAGCCACGACGACGTCGTGGCGCAACTGATGTTCGGATCGTGGGTGAAGCTCGTCCACCCGGTCTCCCGATCGGATCGCGTCGCGCACCACGACAACCTCCTCCAGGTCGATGTCCGACATCGCTTCAACGGCATGCTCTCGCTGCTCGCCAAACTCGATCCCACCTTCCCGGCGCTTGCAGCGGCAAGGAGCTCGCTCCGGCAGCTGACCAAGGACGACCTGCGACGGGCCTGGTGAAAGTGGACCTTGCGCTCGTTGACCACGCGATCAACAATGGCGGGATGGACGTCGTCATCGCTCCCCCGCACCCGTCTCCGCTGCACCAGGACACCGGCAGGCCACGCCGCACGACCCGCGTCGCCCTCGTGCAGACGCACTGGCTCGAGGACCCCGCTGCCCACCGCGCACAGCTCGCCGACGGCATCGCCACCGCTGCCGCCACCGGCGCGACCGCCGTGTTCCTCCCCGAGCTCACCCTGCGCCGCTACCCCGGCAACACCCCGGCGACCGGCACCCCGAAGGACCTCGCCGAATCGCTCGAGGACGGCCCGACGGTGGCCTTCGCCCGCGCACAGGCGATCGAGCACGAGGTGTTCGTCCACGCCTCCTTGTACGAGCGGCCTGCCGACGACGACCAGCCCGACGACCCCCGTGGCTACAACACCGCCGTCCTCGTCGCCCCCGACGGCACCCTGGTCGGCCGGACCCGCAAGACCCACATCCCGATCAGCGCCGGTTACCACGAGGACACCTACTTCCGCCCGGGGACGGACGACGATGCCTTCCCGGTGTACGAGCCCGCCGGACTCGGCGTACGTCTCGGCCTGCCGACCTGCTGGGACGAGTGGTTCCCCGAGGTCGCGCGGTCGTACGGTCTCGCCGGCAGCGAGGTCCTGGTGTACCCGACGGCGATCGGCTCCGAGCCGACGTTCCCGGACTTCGACACCGCCCCGATCTGGCGGCAGGTCATCGTCGCGAACGGCATCACCGCGGGCCAGTTCATGGTCGTGCCGAACCGGTGGGGCGACGAGGGCGACATCACCTTCTACGGGTCGTCGTTCATCTCGGACCCGTTCGGCCGCGTGCTCGCCGAGGCACCGCGTGACGCCGACGCGGTGCTCGTGGCGGACCTCGACCTCGAGGCCCGGACGGAGTGGCTCCGGCTGTTCCCCTTCTACGTGACCCGTCGACCGGACCTCTACGCGGGGCTCGTCGCCCCCGTCGACGAGGACCGCCACGCGTTCGGCGCACGCGACGCGATCGACGCGGCCATCGGGGTGGCGGCGACCGACGCCGGACCGGAGGCACGCGCATGACGTGGGTGATGCCTCCCGAGACGGCTCCGCAGGAACGCACCTGGATGGCGTTCCCGCGCCCCGGCCTGACGCTCGGTGACGACGCGGCGAGCGCCGAGGCGGCGCGGCGGACGTGGGCGACCACCGCCAACACGATCAGCGAGCACCAGCCCGTCACGATCGTCGTGGATCCGGTGGCGCGCAGCGACGCCCGCCGGCTGCTGTCGGAGCAGGTCGACGTGCTCGAAGCGCCCCTGGACGACTTCTGGATGCGCGACATCGGGCCGACGTTCGTCGTCGACGACGTGACCGGCGCGCTCGGCGCAGTCGACTGGGTCTTCAACGGCTGGGGCGCGAACCCGTGGTCGACGTGGACCCGTGACGCCGAGGTCGCTGCCACGGTCGCGGCCGCCGCCGGTGCCGAGCGGATCCCGTCGCTGCTCGTGAACGAGGGCGGGGCGATCCACGTCGACGGCACGGGCACCGTCCTGGTGACGGAGACCGTGCAGCTCGATCCGCGACGGAACCCGTACGCCGACCGCGAGCGCGTCGAACTCGAGCTGGCCCGGACGATCGGCGCGACGGACGTGGTCTGGCTGCCCCGCGGCCTGACACGTGACTACGACGGGTTCGGCACCCGGGGCCACGTCGACATGGTCGCGACGTTCGCGGGCGCCCCGAGCGGCACCAGGGCCACCAGGGCCACCAGCGGCACCAACGCCACCACGACGTCCCGCACCCTCCTGCTGCACGCGCAGCCCGACGCCGGCCACCCGGACCACCTGGTGGTGCCGCAGATCCGTCGGGCACTCGAGCAGGCCACGGACGCGACGATCGTCGAACTACCGGCACCGTTGACCCTGACCGACGACGACGGCCCGGTCGACTGGAACTACGTCAACCACGTGGTGGTGAACGGCGCCGTGATCGCCTGCGCGTTCGGTGACCCCGTTGCCGACGACCGCGCCCGCGGCATCCTCGCCGACGTGTACCCGGGCCGTCAGGTGCGTTCGATCGACGCCCGCGAGGTCTTCGCGCGCGGCGGCGGGCTGCACTGCATCACGCAGCAACAGCCGGCGGTCTGAGCCATCGCCGCGGTGTACAGCGACTCCCCGATGCCTGTACACCGCGGCCGGTCCGCACGGCACCGGAGCGTCGGTATGGTGCTCCGAACCGGCCCGGGCGACGCTGCCCGGCCCCGAAGAGCAGGGAAGTCACATGGCATCACCGACCGCGGTCCCCGCACCGACGGCCTCGGCACCACCTGCGCGCGGCGGCTCCCTGAAGCGGAGCCTCGGGCTGTGGGCGATCGTCGGCCTGGGCCTCGGCTACATGACCCCGACGGTGGTGTTCGACACCTTCGGCATCGTCTCCGGGCAGACCGACGGCGCCGTGCCGAGCGCGTACCTGATCGCGCTGGTCATCATGGCGCTGACGGCGATCAGCTACGGCAAGATGGTCCGCGTCTACCCGGCCGCCGGCTCCGCGTACACGTACGTGCGGGAGTCGATGCACCCGAACCTCGGCTTCATGGTCGGGTGGGCGTCCCTGCTCGACTACCTGCTGCTGCCGATGGTGAACGCCCTCATCATCCGGCTCTACCTGGAGCAGGTGTTCCCGGCGCTGCCCCCGTGGGTGACGGTCGTCGTCTACACGGTGTTCGTGACGACGGTGATCTGCCTGTCGATGCGTGGGACGTCGAACCTCAACATGGTGCTGCTCGTCGGCGCGATCCTGGCGATGATCGCGTTCGTGGTCTTCACCGTGATCGAGCTCACGCACGGCGCGGGTGCCGGCACGATCGTCAGCGCCGAACCGTTCGTGCACGACGGTGTGACGATGTCGGCGCTGCTCACCGGCGCGACGGTGGTCTGCTTCTCGTTCATCGGCTTCGACGCGGTGACGATGTACACCGAAGAGGCCAAGTCGATCCGGATCATGCCGAAGGCGATCATGCTGACGGTGCTGCTCGGCGGCGCGATCTTCCTGGTGTCCGCGTACTTCGCGCAGCTGCGGTTCCCGACGAACGCCCCGTTCGGCGAGTTCACCGACGACCCGCTGCCGCAGATCGGCCTGCTCGTGGGCGGTCCGGTGTTCCAGGCGGTGCTCGTCTCGGCCGGGTTCGTCGCCGCGCTGGCGTCCGGGCTCGCGTCGCACGCGAGCGTCGCCCGGATGCTCATGGTGATGGGCCGGAACAACGTCCTGCCGAAGCGGGTCTTCGGCTACGTGCACCCCCGCACGCACACCCCTGTCTTCAACGTCGTCTTCGTCGGCGCGGTCACCCTGCTCGCGATGAGCTTCTCGCTCGACACGGTCGCCGCCTACATCAACTTCGGCGCCCTCGTCGCGTTCACGTTCGTCAACGCCACGGTGATCGTGCACTTCGCCGTGCGGCAGGGCCGTCGTCACACGGCGGGCGACCGCTGGAAGTACATCGTGCTGCCCGGCCTCGCGATGGTCCTGACCGGCGTGCTCTGGTCGCAGCTCCACGCCGATGCACTGATCGCAGGAGGAGTGTGGGCGGCGATCGGCTTCGCCTACCTGCTCGTCATCACGAAGGGCTTCCGGGTCGCACCGAAGGGCTTCGACGAGAACCAGCCGGTCACCGGCGTGAACAAGCAGCTGACCGACCAGGCCTGACCCACCACGAGAGGACGCCATGTACGCCGTCACCGACCCCACCACGGGCACGACCCTCGAGACGTTCCCGACCATCACCGACGACGAGCTCCGGGCGGCGATCGCTGTCGCGGACCGCGCCCACCGCGAGCGCACCAGCACCGTCGCCGACCGCGCCGCCCTGCTCCACCGCGTCGCCGACCTGTACCGCGAGCGGCACGCCGACCTCGCGGCGACGATCGTGCGCGAGATGGCGAAGCCGATCGACCAGGCCGAGGGCGAGGTCGACTTCTGCGCCGACATCTACGACTACTACGCCGACCACGCCGAGGAGTTCCTCGCCGACCAGCCGATCACCCTGGCGGACGGTTCCGAGGGCAGCGCCTTCATCCGGAAGTCCTCGATCGGCGTGCTGCTCGGCATCATGCCGTGGAACTTCCCGGCGTACCAGATCGCCCGGTTCGCCGGTCCGAACCTGCTCATCGGCAACACGGTGCTGCTCAAGCACGCGCCCCAGTGCCCCGAGTCGGCGCTGGCGATCGAGCGCGTCTTCCACGACGCCGGGTTCCCCGAGGGCGCGTACACGAACGTCTTCGCGACGAACGACCAGGCCGCCGACGTCATCGCCGACCCACGCGTGCAGGGCGTCTCGCTGACCGGTTCCGCCCGCGCCGGCGCCGCCGTCGCCGAGATCGCGGGCCGGAACCTCACGAAGGTCGTGCTCGAACTCGGTGGATCGGACCCCTTCATCGTGCTGTCCACCGACGACCTCGACTCCGTGGTCGAGTCGGCCGTCACCACACGCCTCGAGGGCAACGGGCAGGTCTGCAACGCCCCGAAGCGCTTCCTGGTGGTGGACGACCTGTACGACGACTTCCTGGCGAAGTTCACCGCCGCGATGTCGGCGGTCGCACCGACGGATCCGAGCACGCCCGGTGCCGAGCTCGGCCCGCTGTCCTCGCCGGCCGCTGCCGACCGGCTGCAGGAGCAGCTCGCCGCGGCCGTCGAGCAGGGTGCCACGGTCGTCACGGGTGGCGACCGCCAGGGCAACGCCTTCGTGCCGACGATCCTGACCGACGTCACGCCGGACAACGACGCCTACCGCGAGGAGTTCTTCGGCCCCGTCGCCGCCGTGTACCGGGTCGCCGACGAGGACGCCGCCGTGGCACTCGCCAACGACACCCCGTACGGGCTCGGCTCGTACCTGTTCACGACCGACTCCGAACAGGCACTCCGCGTCGCGGACCGGCTCGAGGCCGGCATGGTCTACGTCAACATTGTCGGCGCGGACAGCCCGGAACTGCCGTTCGGCGGCGTCAAGGCGAGCGGGTTCGGCCGCGAGCTCGGCCCTCTGGGGGCCGACGAGTTCGTCAACAAGAAGCTGATCCGCATCGGCTGACGGACGCTCTCGACCCAGCTCCACGACGGACGGGAGGCCCGTGGCGGATCCGCCACGGGCCTCCCGTCCGTCCCGTGGTCCGGTCTCAGACCGCGATCCGCCCGCCGTCCACCGGCAGGACAGCGCCGTGCACGAACGACGCGGCGTCCGTCGCCAGGAACACGATGGCCTCCGCGACCTCGGCAGCGGTCCCCGGACGACCGGCGGGACCACCGGCAGCGAGCGCGTCGAGGCTCTCGCCCATCGCCGCGGTTCCCTCGGTGCGGGTCGGGCCGGGGCTGACGGCGTTCACGCGGACCCCGGCCGGCCCGAACTCGGCGGCCCACGACTTGGTCAGCAGGACGAGCGCGGCCTTGCTCGATCCGTAGAGGCCCATGCCGGCGGCACCGAACTCGGCGACCATCGTGGTGACGTTCACGATCGCTCCGTCGCCCCGCTCGGTCATCGCGGGTGCGAGCGCAGCGACGAGGAAGTACGGGGCCTTGACGTTGATGTCGAAGACCTCGTCGAAACCGTCCGTGGTGGTCTCGGCGGTGGGTCCGAAGGGGAAGACGCCGGCGCTGTTGACCAGGACGTCGACGCGCCCGCCACCGAGTTCGCGCGCTCGGGCCGCCAGGTCCTTCGCGCTCGACTCGTCGCGGAGCTCCGCTGCGACGAAGTCGGCGGTCCCCCCGGCGGCGCGGATGGCCTGGACGACGGCTTCGCCGCGATCGGCGCTGCGGCCGGACACGATGACGTGCATCCCACGGGCGGCGAGGAGTTCGGCGGTGGCACGGCCGATGCCGCTGGTGGCGCCGGTGATGAGAGCGGTCTTGTGCATGGTGGAACATCCTGTCTGAACAGATCGGTTCGGTTAATCGCTGGTAACTGTACCGACCTGTTTGGTATTGTCAAGCCATGCCGGATCAGATCGCACCACGCACCCGTCGCCGACCTGCGCTCGAACGGGCAGTCGCGACGGCCGATCGGCTCTTCTACGAGCAGGGCATCCACGCGGTCGGCGTCGACCAGGTCGCCGCCGAAGCAGAGATCTCGAAGGCGAGCCTCTACACGCACTTCCGCACGAAGGACGACCTCGTGGTCGGGTACCTGCAGGGGCGCAGCCGTTCGTGGCAGGAGCACGTCCGCGCGGAACTCCCGCGACGAGCAGGCGATGCGCACGGCCGGATCCTCGCAGTGTTCGATCTGCTCGGCGAGTGGTTCGCCGAGCCCGGTTACCGAGGCTGCCCGTTCATCAACGTCGAGGCGGAGTACGGCGAAGGCCATCCGACACACGAGATCACCCTCGAACACCGAGACTGGGTCCGCGAGCTCTTCCGGACGCTCCTCACCGAGGCCGGGATCGATGACACGGCGAGCACGTCGCTCCAGCTCTGCGTCCTCTACGACGGCGCGATGGCGAGCGCCCAGGCTGATCCGTCGCGGCCGTGGGCCACCGCGGCACGCTCCGCGGCCGAGCGGCTCATCGCCTCGGACTGAGCGAACGACGGACGGGAGGCACGGTGCCAGCTGGCACCGCGCCTCCCGTCTGCTCGTTGGTCGCCGCTACTGCTGGGGGTCGGCGGGCTCGCCGCCGGAGTCCGTGTCGCTGTCCTGCGCGGGGTCCTTCGTCGCGTCGCCCGTGGGCGACCCGTCCGGCAGGTCCTCGGTGTACTGCTCTTCGGCCTCGCTGGGGTCGCTGGATCCGTTCGCCGTCGTGTCGCTCATGGCCCGGACGCTACGCGCGGCCGTCGCTGCGCCCGTTCAGACGGACGAGCCGGCAGCGCCCGCGCCGGCGCTGACCGGGGTGACGGCGAGGATCTCGTCGGCGACCTCGCGCCCGATCCGCACCGCACCGTCGACGTGCTGGTACCCCTGCCCGGCCAGGTCGCTCGACGCGAACCGGATGGGACCGACGGCAGCACGCTGGTCGGCGCCGTAGCGGACGAGCCCGCCCAGGTCGAAGCTCGCCGCGTAGGCGCCACGGGTCCACTCCTCGGTGCCCCAGTCGCTCTCGTAGTACACGACCGGGCGCAGGGCCTCGTCGCCGTAGTAGTGCGCGAGCGAGCCGAGCACCCGGGCCTTCCGTTCCTCGGCCGACAGCGTGAAGAGGTCGTCGGCGTGCTGGTCGGAGACGAACCCGACGAGCGTGCCCTGCTCGGAGCCGTGCTCGGTGTTGTCGTACGCCTCGTGCACGACCTCGTACGGGCTGAACGCGGTGCCGGAGAGCCCGGCGCCGCGCCAGAACGGCCGGTCGTAGACGGCGTGCACCTTGATGACGAAGCCCATCGACAGGTGCTGGTGCAGCTGGTGCTGGCGACGGGGCAACGGCGGCTCGTACGAGATCCGCGAGTACAGGGGCGGCGGCACGGCGACGAGCGCCTGCCGGGCGTGCACCTCGAGGCCGCCGTCGGCGAGCGCGACGACCCCCTCGTCGGTCCAGCGCAGGGTGCGCACCGGCGCGTTCAGGTGCACGGCGTCACCGAGGCGCTCGGCGAGCCGCTCGGAAACCTGCTGCATCCCGCCGACGACCCGCTTGTCCAGGATGAAGTCGGCGTCGACCAGGTTCGCGAAGCTGCCGGCGGAGGCGGCCATCAGCAGGGCCTGCAGTGCCGAGAACGCGTGCGCGGGCTTCGTGAGCATGGCACCCGCGATGAACAGCTCGACGTTGTCGGTGGCGACGCGGTCCGGGCTGAGCGTGTGCAGCCAGGCCCGGAACGAGGTCTCGTCCAGTGCCGCGGCGTCCGGGGCCTCCCAGGGTCGTGCGGGATCGACCGCCGCGACGTACTCGTCGACGACGGCGACGAGCCGCTCGATCTCGTTCGCCGTCGCCTCGGGCAGCGGGAAGATGTCGCCGGTGTACTCGGTGCGGGTGCCCGCGGCGTCGACGTAGACGCTGGAGCCCTCGCGGTACCGGTCGTAGGTGTCGAGCCCGAGTTCGTCGAGGGTCTCGAGCAGTGCGGTCTGGTCGGGCGAGACCCACTGGCCGCCGATCTCGAGCGTGACGCCGTCGATGTCGTTCGTCCAGGTGCGCCCGCCCACGCGGTCGCGTGCCTCGAGCACCGTGACGGTGATCCCCGCCGCGCGCAGGCGGTTCGCGGCGGTCAGGCCGGTGACGCCGGCTCCGATGACGACGACGTCGCTCTCGATCATCGTGCTGCTCCTTCGGTGGTGGTGCTCCGGAACGGGTCCGGGGTCAGCGTGTACATGGTCTCGAGGTACTCGGCGATGCCCTCGCCGCCGCCCTCGCGACCGAGCCCGGACTGCTTCACACCGCCGAACGGGGCCGACGCGTTCGAGACGACACCGGTGTTGAGTCCGAGCATCCCGGTCTCGAGGCGCTCCATGAGGCGCTGGCCGCGAGCCGGGTCCTCGGTGAACGCGTAGCCGACCAGACCGTACTCGGTGTCGTTGGCGGCGGCCACGGCCTCGTCCTCGGTGCGGAAGGTCCGGATCGCCAGGACGGGACCGAAGATCTCGTCGCGGAGCAGGTCGCTGCCGGGCTGCACGTCGGTCAGGACCGTGGGCGCGTAGAAGGTGCCGGGGCCGTCGACCGGGTGACCGCCGGTGCGGAGCGTCGCCCCGCGGTCGAGCGCGTCGGTGACCAGGCGGTGCGCCTTGTCGACGGCGCGGTCGTCGATGAGCGGTCCGATGGCGACGCCGTCCTCGGTGCCACGTCCGACCCGCATGGCCTCGACGCGTGCGGTGACCCGGCGGGCGAACTCGTCGACGACGTCCTCGTGCACCAGGAACCGGTTCGCGGCGGTGCAGGCCTGCCCGGTGTTGCGGAACTTCGCGGCGAGCGCGCCCTCCACGGCCAGGTCGAGGTCGGCGTCGGCGAACACCAGGAACGGGGCGTTGCCGCCGAGCTCCATGCTCGTCCGGAGCACGTTCTGCGCCGCCTGCGCGAGCAGCGTGCGTCCGACCGGCGTCGAGCCCGTGAAGGACAGCTTCCGGAGCCTGGGGTCGGCGATCACCGGCCCGGAGACGTCGGCGGCGCGGGTGGTCGGCACCACGTTGACCACACCGGCGGGCAGTCCGACCTCGCGCAGCAGGTCGACGAAGAGCAGGGTCGTGAGCGGCGTCAGTTCGGCCGGCTTCACGACGACCGTGCAGCCGGCGGCGAGCGCCGGTGCGATCTTCCGCGTGGCCATCGCCAGCGGGAAGTTCCACGGCGTGATCAGGAACGCGGGGCCGACGGGCTTGTGCGAGACGGTGGCACGGCCGGTGCCCTCCGGGTTGACGCCGTACGAGCCGCCGATCCGGACGGCCTCCTCCGAGAACCAGCGCAGGAACTCGCCGCCGTAGGCGACCTCGCCGCGGGCCTCGGCGAGCGGCTTGCCCATCTCGAGCGTCATGAGCAGCGCGAAGTCCTCCCGTCGTTCCTGGAGCAGGTCGAACGCACGCCGCAACAGCTCGGCGCGCTGTCGCGGCGGCGTGGTCGCCCAGCCCCTCTTGGCTGCTTCCGCGGCGTCGAGGGCCCGGACACCGTCTTCGGGGGTTGCGTCGGCGATGTCGAGCAGCGTCTCGCCGGTGGCGGGGTCGACGACGGCGAAGGTCCGGCCGTCGGCCGCCGGCTGCCAGACGCCGTCGACCAGGAGGCCCGTGGGGACGCGCGCGAGCAGCTCGCGTTCGGCGTCGGTGCGGTCGGCCGCGGGGGCGGTGGTGGTGACGGTGGTCATGCTGTTGCGAGTCCTTCCAGGACGACGTCGAGTCCCTCGTGGAGCAGGGCGTCGTCGATCGACAGTGGGGGCAGGAACCGGACGACGTTGCCGTACGTGCCGGCGGTCAGCGCGATGACACCGTGCTCGAACGCGTGCCGCACCACCTTCCCGGTCAGTGCGGCGTCCGGTTCGCCGGTCGCGGGGTCCACGAGTTCCATCGCGACCATCGCGCCGCGTCCGCGGACGTCACCGATCCGCGGGTCGGTCGTCTGCGCCGTCCGGAGCCGTCCGAGCAGCACGTCCCCGATCTCGCGGGCACGGTCGATCAGCCCGTCGTGCTCGAACGCGTCGATCGCGGCGAGCGCGGCGGCGCACGCGATCGGGTTGCCGCCGTAGGTGCCGCCGAGCCCGCCGACGTGGGCGGAGTCCATGATCTCGGCACGACCGGTCACGGCGGACAGGGGCAGACCGCCGGCCATGCCCTTCGCGGTCGTGACGACGTCCGGCACGATCCCCTCGTGCTCGCTGGCGAACATCGCCCCGGTACGCGCGAAGCCGGTCTGCACCTCGTCGGCGATGAGGACGACGCCGTTGGCCGTCGTCCACTCCGACAGGGCGGTGAGGAAGCCCGGTGCGGGGACGACGAATCCGCCCTCACCCTGGATCGGCTCGATGAGCACCGCAGCGGTGTTCGCCGCGCCGACCTGCTTCTCGATCTGGCTGATCGCGCGCTTCGCCGCCTCGGGCCCGGAGAGTCCGTCGTGGAAGGGGTAGGACATCGGCACCCGGTAGACCTCGGGCGCGAACGGTCCGAAGCCGTCCTTGTACGGCTGGTTCTTCGCGGTGAGCGCCATCGTCAGGTTCGTCCGACCGTGGTACGCGTGGTCGAACACCACGACGGCCTGTCGACCGGTGTGCTTGCGCGCGATCTTGACGGCGTTCTCGACGGCTTCGGCGCCGGAGTTGAACAGGGCCGTCCGCTTCTCGTGGTCACCGGGGGTCAGGCGGTTGAGGGCCTCGGCGACGGCGACGTAGCCGTCGTAGGCGGCGATCGTGAAGCACGTGTGGGTGAAGGCAGCGACCTGCTCGGTGACCGCGGCGACGACACCGGGGTGCGCGTTGCCGACGCTCGTCACGGCGATGCCCGAGCCCAGGTCGACGAACGAGTTGTCGTCGGCGTCCACCACGACCCCACCACCGGCAGCGACGACGGCGATGGGCACGGCGACGCCGACCCCGGCCGCGACGGCACCGGCCTTCCGCGCCATGAGCTCGCGTGACCGCGGGCCGGGGACGGCCGTGACGAGCCGTCGCTCCTGGGGCAGCGAGGGGCCGCCGGTGGGCGCACTGATCGAGGGTGCTGCGGTGGAGGACATGCGGCGATCGTAGGAGCCTGCGGCGGTCCGAGCGGCTGTCCATCGTGTACACCGGCACCCGCTTCGATCGCCCTGGTGGATAAGGTGCTCGCATGCCCGCGACGCTGCGTTCCCTGTTGCACCGAGCCGACCTCCGCCTCCGCCTGCTCACCGATGCCGACTCGGGCGCACTCGACGCCCCGCTGTCGTGGCTGCACAGTTCCGACCTCGAGGACCCGACGCGGTTCCTGGCCGACGGGCAGGGACTGCTGACGACCGGCACCCAGTTCGGCACCGAGGCCGAGGTCCCGGAGGACGTCGCAGGCCCCTACGTCCGCCGGCTCGTCGAGCGTGGCGTCGTCGCGCTCGGCTTCGGCACCGAGGTCGTCCGCGCCGGCACCCCGGACGCCCTCGTCGCAGCCTGCGAACAGGACGGACTCCCCTTGTTCGAGGTGCCCTACGAGACCTCCTTCATCGCGGTGGCGCAGGCGAACGCCGAAGCCGTCGCCCGTGACGCGAACGCCCGGAACGCCTGGGCCCTCGCCGCGCAGCGGGCGATCTCGCTCGCGGCGATGCGCCCGGACGGACTCGGCGCCACGATCGCCGAGCTCTCCGGGCAGCTCGACGGCTGGGTCGGACTCTTCGACGTGTCGGGGCGCCTGGACCGTGGGCACCCGGCGGACGGCGTTCCCGACCAGGACCTCGAGCTGCTCCGGACCGAGGCACTGCGCCTGCTGCGTGCGGGACAGCGGGCGAGCCTGCCGGTGACGACCGAGCACCACACCGGGTTCACGCTGCAGACCCTCGGCAGCGGTGGCCACCTGAGCGGCGTGCTCGCGATCGCCAACGGAGGAGCACTCGACCGCGCCGGACGCGAGGTGGTGACCTCCGTCATCGCCCTCGCCGGCCTCGCACTGCAGCAGAACCGCGAGCTGGCCAGGGCACGCGGGCTCCTGCGCACCGGGCTCCTCACCATGCTCTCGGTCGGCGATCCGGAGGTGGTCCAGTCGACGTCGCGCGAGGTGTGGGGGCCGCTGCCGGCCGAACCGGTCCGGATCGCGGCCGTCGACGTCGCGGACCAGGACCTCGACACCGTCGTCGACCTGCTCGAACTGTGGGTGCAGGACCGGCCCGGACAGCTCTTCTTCGCCGTCGACGACGCGCTCTTCCTGTGCGTGAGCGCCGACGACACCGCGATCGTCGAGGAGCTCGTCGGGCGCTTCGACCTGCGCGCCGGCCTGTCGGACGGTGCCGCGTACCGCTCGTTCGGCCGCGCCCGCACCGAGGCCGTGCAGGCCCTCGACCGCCGCCGCGAAGGACGCCCGGGCACGACCGAGTTCGGCGACCTCGCCAGGGAGGGCGTCCTCGCACACCTGGCCCACGTCGACGTGGACGCGGGAGCCGTCGCCCGCGCGTTCCTCGCTCCCCTGCTCGAACACGACCGGTCGGCGGGCACCGAGCTCACCCGCACCGTCCGCGCCTGGCTCGAGCAGAACTGCGAGTACGACCGGGCCGCCCAGGTGCTCGGCATCCACCGCCACACAGCACGTTCCCGGGTCGAGCACGCCGGCCGACTCCTGGACCGCGACCTCTCCGTCTTCGCGACCCGGGCCGACCTGTGGGCGGCGTTCGTCGTCGAGGGCGCGTGACGCCCGGATACGGTGGGACGCGATGCCGTCGACACCGGCCCGCCGGCGCCTCAGCCCGGCCGAACGCGAGGCCCAGATCACGGCCGCCGCGGTCGACCTGGCGCGCGCCGAGGGCCTCGCGGCGGTCACCCTCCGCGGGGTCGCCGCGGTGATCGGGGTCGCGCCCTCGCTCGTCGCCCACTACCGCCCGAGCATGGAGGACCTGGTCGGCGAGACCTTCCGCACCGTCGCGGACGCCGAAGTCGCCGAGGTCCGCGCGATCGTCACCGACGCGCCCGACCCCGTCTCCGGCCTCCGCACCCTGCTCGCCTGCATCGCCGACCCCGCACGCGACGACGTCGCCACCCTCTGGGCCGACGCCTGGAGCATCGGCCGAACGAACGCGGCACTGGCGACCGCGGCACGGGACGTCATGGACGACTGGCAGCTCCTCGCGACCACGGTCGTCGCCGACGGGGTGCACGCCGGCGCGATGCGCACCGACGACCCCGACGGCGTCGGACGCCTGCTCTTCGCGCTCGTCGACGCCACCAACGGGTACGCGCTCGTCGACTACCTCGACCGCCCGACCCGCGAGGGCCTGGTCCGCACGACGATCGCCCGCGCCGTCGGCCTGGACGCGTCAGCGCTGGCCGGGTGACACCCGCCGCAGTGCCACCCACTGCAGCAGCATGATCGTCTTGCCGTCGGCGATCCGGCCGTCCTCGACCATCGCGAGCGCCTCGTCGAGCGGCAACTCGAGCACCTCGATGTCCTCACCCTCGTCCTCGACCCCACCGCCGGCCTCGACCCGGTCCGCCGGCGTGTAGGCACCGACGTAGAAGTGGACGCGCTCGGTCACCGAACCGGGGCTCATGAACACGTCCCCCAGGTGCTCGAGCGCGCCGAGCCGGATGCCGAGCTCCTCGGCGGCCTCACGTCGGACGGCGGTCTCGGGGCCGTCCTCGTCGAGCAGCCCCGCCGCTGCCTCGATCAACATCCCGTCCGGGTGACCGTTCACGTACGCCGGCCACCGGAACTGCCGGGTGAGCAGGACCGTACGGCGCTCGGCGTCGTACGGCAGCACCGTGGCACCGTTCCCGCGGTCGTAGGTCTCACGCTGCTGCCGGTCCCACCGGCCGTCCCGGCGCCGGACGTCGAGCGTCGTGCGACGGAGCACGTGCCAACCGTCCGACACGACCTCGACGTCCCGCACGACGACGTCGGGGTTGCGGTCGAGGTCACGGCCGACGGCGTCGAGTCCGGTCCGCCCCCGGGCATCGGGGACGTCGACACCGGGGCGGGGGGCTGCTGCACGATCATCGGTCACCCGGTCACGCTAACGGCGGGGCCGTCCACACGACCTGGACGCCCGGTACCGTGCAGCCATGACCAGCACCCTGTTCACCCGCCGCCCGGACCGACCGCAGGTGGTCACCGTGTCGTTCGTGCTCTGGCTCGTCTGGGTCGCCGTCTGCCTGGTGGCCACCGTCCTGCAGTTCGTCGCGGGGACGGCGACGACCGGCATCGGCACGGTCCTGACGGTGCTCGTCGCGGTCGTCGTCTGGGGGCTCGTCGGCTGGGCCGTCGTCCGCATGGCCGGCGGGTCGCGGGTGGCACGCATCGTGCTGGTCGTCGTCGCAGCGGCCCGCGCTGCCCTCAGCCTCACGAGCGGCGAACTCGGACTCCTGACGATCGCGCTGTCGGTCGTCGCCGCGGTCCTCTTCTTCCTGCCCAGCGCGCGCCCGTTCTTCGCCCGCAGCGATGCGGGAAGAACCGACCACGGGTTCTCCGGACCCGGCGTGTCGGGGCCGAGCCGTGCCTCCAGGCCGGATCCCGACCATGCGACGGACAGCGACCGGACCTGATCCGCGCCCCGCCGACCGATCCGGGCGGCACAGCCCCGAGAACGAGGAAAGGCCCCGGATTCCTCCGGGGCCTTCCTCGTTTCGCCTGGTGCGCGAGGGGGGACTTGAACCCCCACGCCGTTTCCAGCACACGGACCTGAACCGTGCGCGTCTACCAATTCCGCCACTCGCGCCAGCCCCAAAACACTACCACGCACAGACTGCCCCCTGCGCCAACCACTACCATGCAGTGGTTGGCGACCGACGACTCTGGAGACACATGGGCCTGCTGGACAACTTCGAGCGAGGGCTGGAGCGCGCCGTGAACGGCGCGTTCGCGAAGACCTTCCGCTCCGGTGTGCAGCCGGTCGAGATCTCGAGTGCCCTGCGCCGCGAGCTCGACACGAAGGCCGCCGTGGTGTCCCGCGAGCGGATCCTGGTGCCGAACGAGTTCACCGTGCGTCTGGCGCCACCGGACTTCACGCGCATGAACGACGTCGGTCGTCCACTGATCGACGAACTCACGCAGATGGCCCACCAGCACGCCGTCGCACAGAACTACTCGTTCTCCGGACCGGTCACCATCCGACTGCAACAGGACGGCACGTTGTCCACGGGCATCCTGCAGATCGACTCCACCACGGTGCAGCGCGACGTCGCCTGGATCGCCGTGCTCGACATCGGTTCACAGCGCCACCGCCTGCAGCGCGGACGCACCGTGATCGGCCGCGGCAGCGACGCGGACATCACGATCGCGGACACCGGGACGAGCCGGAAGCACGTCGAGGTCCTGTGGGACGGCAAGCACGCCCAGGCCACCGATCTGGGCTCGACGAACGGCTCGAAGCTGAACGGCCAGCACTTCCAACAGGCGATCGTGGAGCCGGACTCCACCATCGAGATCGGTCGTACCCGTATGGTGTTCCGGGTGATCCCGGAGAACGACGGAGGTGCTCGATGACCACAGGCCTGACCCTGCTCGTCCTGCGCTTCGCGTTCCTCGCGGTGCTCTGGCTGTTCGTCTTCGTGATCGTCTTCGCCCTGCGCAGTGATCTCTTCGGCCAGCGCGTGCGCACGATCCCCACGGATTCCAAGTCGGCACCCTCCGGCCCGACGACCCCGACGATCCCCGCAGCGGCGGCGCCGGCAGCGGCCTCGGGCGGCGCGTTCACCGACCTGATCGGGCAACCGACCGCCGCGACACAGTCCGCCTCGCCGGCCGCGGTGCGCCTCGTGATCACCGAGGGCGCGCGCGAGGGCATGGAGATGCCCCTCGGCGGCGGACCGATCACGATCGGTCGCTCCAGCGAGTCCAACGTCGTGATCCGCGACGACTACACCTCGACCAACCACGCCCGGCTCGACCTGCGCGCCGACGGCTGGCTCCTCACCGACCTCGAGTCCACGAACGGCACCTTCGTCAACGGTCAGAAGGTGAGCGCTCCCCTGATCGTCGCGGAGCGCACGCCGATCACGATCGGGACGACGACGTTCGAGCTGCGGCGGTAACCCGGCATGACCGCTCGCACGCTGAGCGCCGCTGTGTCCCACGTGGGCCGCATCCGCGCGAACAACCAGGACTCCGGCTACGCCGGGGCGCACCTGTTCGCGGTCGCTGACGGCATGGGCGGGCACGCCGGCGGCGACGTCGCCTCGGCGATCGCGATCCGGCGCATCCGCGAGGTCGACCGCGAGTTCCCGTCGGCGCACGACGCCGAGTTCGCGTTGCAGTCAGCGTTGATCGCGGCGAACCAGCTCATCACCGAGACGGTGTTCGAGCACCAGGAGCTCACCGGCATGGGCACCACGGTGTCCGCGATGATCCGGGTCGGCGAGCAGATCGCGATCGCGCACATCGGCGACTCGCGCATCTACCGTCACCGCGACGGCGAGCTGCAGCAGATCACGTCGGACCACACCTTCGTGCAGCGCCTGGTCGACAGCGGCCGGATCACCCCGGAAGAAGCAGCGGTCCACCCCCGCCGTTCGGTGCTCATGCGCGTGCTCGGCGACGTCGACGCCGCCCCGGAGGTCGACACCGCGATCATGGACATCCAGCCGGGCGACCGCTGGCTGCTGTGCTCCGACGGGCTGTCGTCGTACCTGGCCGAGGAACGCATCCGACACGCCCTGGCGTCGAACATGGACGCCAACCAGGTCACCCAGCGCCTCGTCAAGGAGACGCTCGACCACGGTGCCCCCGACAACGTCACCGTCGTCGTCATGGACGTCACCGCGGACGAGGTCGACGACGACGACGACGCGGCCACCACCGTCGGCTCCGCGGCTGCTCCCCTGACCTTCGAGGCGTCGACCGGCCGCAAGCCGATCCGCCTCCCCACGATCCTGCTGCACCCGCTCAAGGTCACCACCGCACCCGAGGACTCGCACTTCGAGCCCGAGTCCGACCAGTTCTTCGCGGAGCTCATCGCCGAGGACCGCCGACGCCGCATCCGACGCCGCGTGTCGTGGACCGTCGCGCTCGTGGTCGCCGTCGCCGTGCTCGTCGGCGCGGTGTTCGTCGGCTGGCGGATCACGCAGGACCACTACTACGTCGGCACCGACCGCGGCACGGTCGCGATCTACAAGGGCGTCCAGCAGTCGATCGGCCCACTGGCACTGTCGGACGTCTACGAGGACACCGACATCACGGTGTCGATGCTGCCGGACTACACCCGCGAGAACGTCCGCTCGACGATCAACGCGCAGTCGCTCGGCGACGCGCGCGACATCGTCGACCGACTCCGCAAGGCCGCCGAGACCGGGCAGGACCAAGCCGGCACCGGCGGCGACGGCGGATCCACCTCCTCGCCCTCGCCGTCCCCGACCCGGTCGTCGACGCCCTCGCCGTCCCCGACCCGGGGCTCGCGATGAGCAACGCCACCGCCCAGTCGTTCACCCAGGCGATCACGATCAAGCTCCGTGAACCCGCACGCGCTCGCAACCTCGAGCTCGTGCTCCTCGTCATCGCCTGCGGCATCTGCGCCGGCGCGATGGTCCTCGTGCAGCTCGGTACGAAGGGGCAGCTCTTCGACACCTCGGTGCTGTGGATCGGCGGGGGCATCCTCGGCCTCGCGCTCGTGATGCACGTGGTGCTGCGGGTCGTCGCGAAGAACGCCGACCCGTTCATCCTGCCGATCGCACTCGTCCTGAACGGCATCGGCATCGCCGAGATCTACCGCATCGACGTCCACAACGGCCTGTCCGGGTGGGACGCCATCGGCGTGAAGCAGATCGTCTGGACGATGCTCGCGATGGTCCTGGCGATCATCACGCTCGTCGCCGTCCGCAACCACCGGTTCCTGCAGCGGTACCGGTACATCTTCATGGCGCTGACGATCGTCCTGCTGCTCCTGCCGATGCTGCCCGGCATCGGCACGAACATCGGTGGCGCGCGGGTCTGGATCCAGATCGGGCCGTTCTCGTTCCAACCGGGCGAGCTCGCGAAGATCACCATGGCGTTGTTCTTCGCCGGCTACCTCGTCACCGCACGCGACTCGCTGTCGATCGTCGGCAAGAAGTTCCTCGGCATGACGTTCCCGCGGGCCCGCGACCTCGGCCCGATCCTGGTGATGTGGGGCGCCGCGATGGCCGTCCTCGTCTTCCAGCGCGACCTCGGCACGGCGCTGCTGTACTTCGGCCTGTTCCTCGTGATGATCTACGTCGCGACGGCACGACTGAGCTGGGTCCTCATCGGTCTGACCCTCTTCGTTGGAGGCGCGCTCGTCGCCCAGTCCGTGCTCGAGTACGTGCACGGCCGGTTCGAGCAGTGGCTCGACCCCTTCAACCAGGAGATCTTCGACCGGCAGACGCAGGGCAGCTACCAGCTCGTGCAGGGCCTGTTCGGCTTCGCGAACGGCGGGATCACGGGCACCGGCCTCGGGCAGGGTCGCCCGTACATCACGCCGGTGGCCAACGCCGACTACATCATCGCCTCGCTCGGCGAGGAGCTCGGGCTGATCGGTGTCTTCGCGATCCTCGCGCTCTTCATCGTCCTGGCGTCGCGGGGCCTGCGCGTGGCGTTCATGGCCCAGGACGACTTCGGCAAGCTGCTCGGTGTGGGCTTCGGCTTCATCATCGCGCTGCAGGTCTTCGTCGTCGTCGGCGGCATCACCCGGATCATCCCGGTGACGGGCCTGACCACGCCCTTCATGGCAGCGGGTGGTTCCTCGCTCATC
Source organism: Curtobacterium sp. ABR8 (assembly GCF_057812125.1). Classification (NCBI taxonomy): domain Bacteria; kingdom Bacillati; phylum Actinomycetota; class Actinomycetes; order Micrococcales; family Microbacteriaceae; genus Curtobacterium; species Curtobacterium sp. ABR8. The sequence goes on along the minus strand of NZ_CM173818.1, from coordinate 20,805 downwards.
GCGAACTGGATCATCGCCGCGATGCTGCTGCGACTCACCGATTCCATCCCAGCCGAACAACGCGTCCAGCAGGGTGCGATCCCCGCCGCGAGCGGGCGGTCTGCGCGCGCGACCAGGAAGGAGCGTCGTCGATGAACCGACAGCTCCGCGGTGTCTCGACCGTCATCGTGCTCATGTTCGTCGCACTCTTCGTGTCGACGACCTCGATCCAGTTCTTCTCGGCGGACACGCTCCGCGCCGACTCCCGCAACTCACGAACCATCTTGGACAGTTACTCGACCAAGCGCGGTGCGATCCTCGTCGACGGCAGCCCGATCGCCGAGTCGACCCCCGTGGACGACCAGTACGAGTACCAGCGCAAGTACACGAACGGCGACCTGTACTCGGCCGTCACCGGGTACTTCACCATCGGTCAGGGCAACACCGGCATCGAGAGCGCGGAGAACACCGTGCTGTCCGGCAACTCGGACGCGTCGTTCTTCCAGAACCTCAACTCGATCCTCACCGGCCAGGACGTCCAGGGCGACAACGTCAACCTGACGATCGACCCCGCCGTGCAGCAGGCCGCGTACGACGCCCTCGGCTCGAACAGCGGCGCCGTGGTCGCGATCCAGCCGAAGACCGGCAAGATCCTCGCCATGGTGTCGAAGCCGAGCTACGACCCGAACACGCTGACCTCACACGACACCGCGAAGGTCAAGGAGCAGTACGACGCCCTGCTCGGCGCCTCGTCGTCCCCGCTGCAGAACCGTGCGATCGGCGGCGACCTGTACACGCCGGGATCGGTGTTCAAGCTCGTCGTCGCGTCGGCTGCCCTCGAGGGCGGGAAGTACAACCTCGACTCGACGTTCCCGAACCCGTCGCGCCTGCAGCTCCCCGGCACGAGCTCGTACATCAACAACGCCGAGGGCGGCACGTGCGGCGGCGGCGACAAGGTCAAGCTCCGCACGGCCATCCAGTACTCGTGCAACATCCCGTTCGCCGAGCTCGGACAGAAGCTCGGGTACGACGCGATCAAGAGCATGGCCGACAAGTACGGCTTCGGTGACGCCATCGAGGTCCCGATGTCCGCGACCGCCAGCCAGTACCCCGAGGTCGACTCCACGGCGCAGCTCATGCTGAGCGCGTTCGGCCAGGCGAGCGTCCGGGTGTCCCCGCTGCAGATGGCCATGGTGTCGGCCGGCATCGCGAACGGCGGCAAGGTCATGCAGCCCTCACTCGTCGACTCGATCACCACGAGCGACCTGAAGACGGTCGAGTCCTTCTCCCCGAGGCAGTACAGTGATCCGCTGTCCTCCTCCGAGTCCGCTGACCTCACCGAGGCCATGCAGAGCGTCGTGAACGCCGGGACCGGAACGAATGCCAAGATCGACGGTGTCGACGTCGCAGGGAAGACGGGCACGGCCGAGGGCGGAACAGGCGATCCCTACACCCTCTGGTTCACCGGGTTCGCGCCCGCGAAGGACCCGGAGGTCGCCGTGGCGGTCGTCGTCGGAGACGGCGGCGGGCTCGGTCAGTCGGGAGTCGGCAACACAGTCGCGGCCCCGGTCGCGAAGAAAGTCATGGAGGCGGTGCTGAACAAATGAGACCCACCAGCGGACTCACCTTCGGTGGGCGGTACCAGCTCTCGTCCCGGGTCGCCATCGGCGGCATGGGAGAGGTGTGGCAGGCCACCGACCTCGTCATCGGCCGAACCGTCGCACTCAAGATCCTCAAGGACGAGTACCTCGGCGACCCCGGGTTCCTCGAGCGCTTCCGCGCCGAGGCCCGCCACGCTGCGCTCGTCAACCACGAGGGCATCGCCAACGTCTTCGACTACGGCGAAGAGGACGGCAGCGCCTACCTCGTGATGGAGCTCGTCCCCGGCGAAGCGCTCTCGACCATGATCGAGCGCGAGCACACGCTGCCGGTCGACAAGGTCCTGGACATCGTCGCGCAGACCGCGAACGCCCTGCAGGCCGCCCACGCGGTCGGTCTCGTGCACCGCGACATCAAGCCCGGCAACCTGCTCATCACGCCCGACGGCCGCGTCAAGATCACCGACTTCGGCATCGCACGCATCGCGGACCAGGTCCCGCTCACCGCGACCGGCCAGGTCATGGGCACCGTGCAGTACCTCTCGCCGGAACAGGCGAGCGGACACCCGGCGTCGCCGTCGACCGACATCTACTCGCTCGGCATCGTCGCGTACGAGTGCCTGGCGGGTCGCCGTCCCTTCACGGGTGAGTCGCAGGTCGCCATCGCGATGGCGCACATCAACGAGCAGCCGCCGGCACTGCCCGGGGACATCCCCGAGCCCGTCGCCGCGCTCGTGATCTCGTGCATCGCGAAGAAGCCCGCCGATCGTCCCGCGACCGCCGCCAACCTGGCGCGTGCCGCACAGGCGCTCCGTCGTGGTGACGTCGCGGCGGCCACCGTGGCCGTCCCCGCCATCGCGCAGGGCGGCACCGTGGCGTTCAACCCGCCGCAGGGGCAGGGCAACGACGCCGCCACGGCACTGCTCGGTACCCAGTCCGGCGCGGCCGCCGGCGGCGCCGGTGGACCCGTCGGACCGCGGTCCCCGGCAACGGACGAGCCAGAGGAACCGAAGAAGAAGCGCGCCTGGATCTGGTGGGTCATCGGCATCGTCGTCGTGCTCGCGATCGCCGGTGTCGTCGGAGCCTTCGCCCTGAACGGTGCGGCCGAGCCGGACCCGACCCCGTCGAAGTCCGCGACGAGGACCCCGCGTCCGTCGACGACGCCGTCCGAGACGCCGTCGCAGACGCCGGTCGACACCCGCGTGACCGTGTCGGCGGCCGACTACACGGGCCAGAACGCCGAGCAGGTCGCGAACCAGCTCCGTGGTCAGGGCCTCGTGGCCGAGGTCGTCGCCGGCTCGAACGCGACGTCCTCCGACCAGGTCGGCACCGTCGAGTCGCTCAGCCCCGAGGGCAGCCTCGAGCAGGGCACGACAGTGACGATCAAGGCGTTCGGCGACGTGCTGACCGCCGAGGCCCCCGAGCGTGCGACCGGTGGCTCCGTGAGCGACTCCGGCCGCGTCACGTTCAGCTGGCCGTCGTACGACAAGTGCCCCGCCGGGTACTCCGACGTGAGCTACACGTACACGATCGACAACGGCACGGTCCCGTCGAACGGCAGCAGCTCGGGCTCGACCTCCGGCACGGCGGTCACCGTCGCGGCCGCGCAGTCCGGCACGGTGACCCTGTCCTACAAGGTGACGTGCAAGTCGCCGCAGTCCGGCACGGCGGTCGTCTCCGACTCGTCGCCCGGGGCGCAGGTCACCTGGACCGAGCCCACCGAGGAGCCCACGACGGACCCGAACGACGGCATCGACCCCACCGACGCCCCGATGGACGGCAACTGAACGACCCCCGGACGGGGACTGTCGACACCGTTCGGTAACGGTTCGGTCGACCCCTCCCGGACCAGCGTCTCACCAGGTTCGGCTGCCGTACACTAGCCCGGACGGACAGACGGAGGAGTACGTGCCAGAAGGTGTGACCGCGGGGATCACCCTCCTCGCCAACCGTTACGAGATCGGTGACGTCATCGGTCGAGGCGGCATGGCAACCGTGCACCTCGGCAACGACACCCGTCTCGGTCGCAAGGTCGCGGTGAAGCTCCTGAAGCCGAGCCTGGCCAACGACCCGGCGTTCCGCACCCGGTTCCGGCAGGAAGCCCAGGCCGCCGCACGCATGGCGCACCCGACGGTCGTCCGCGTGTACGACGCGGGCGAGGAGACCGTGACCGAGACCTCGGGCGCCGAGGTGCAGGTCCCCTTCATCGTGATGGAGTACGTCGAGGGCCGCCCGCTCTCCGACATCATCGCCGAGGGCGCCGTCGCTCCGGCCGAGGCCGTCCGCATCACCGAGGGCATCCTCACCGCGCTCGAGTACTCCCACCGCGCCGGCGTCGTGCACCGGGACATCAAGCCCGCCAACGTCATGGTCACGCACAACGGCCAGGTCAAGGTCATGGACTTCGGCATCGCCCGCGCCATCACCGACACCTCGGCCACCGTCGCGCAGACCACGTCGATCCTCGGCACCGCGTCGTACTTCTCGCCGGAGCAGGCCCGCGGCGAGACCGTCGACGCCCGCACGGACATCTACTCCACCGGTGTCGTGCTGTTCGAGCTCCTCACCGGCCGTGCGCCCTTCCTCGGGGACACCCCGGTGGCGGTGGCCTACCAGCACGTCAGCGAGCAGCCCGTCGCACCGTCCTCGATCACGCCAGAGGTCTCGCCGGCGCTCGACGCCGTGACCCTGCACGCCCTGGTGAAGGACCGCACGCGCCGCTTCCAGAACGCAGCAGAGTTCCGCTCGGACCTGCAGCAGGCCGCTGCGGGCCGGGTTCCGGCGTCCACCAAGAAGATCCAGCAGAACGCGGCGAACGACGCCTCGACGGTGCTGTTCGGGGTCGACCCGCGCACCACGTCGAACCCGGCCGCGGCGTTCCGCGAGCTCGACGACGACACGGCTGAGCACCGCCCGCAGCGCACGCAGAACCGTCCGCCGGTGGCTTGGATCTGGGTCGGGATCCTGCTGACGGTCGCGGTCATCGTCGGTGTGGTGTTCTTCGTCGCGAACCTGCAGCCGGGCAAGCCGCCGGTGTCGTCGTCCGTGAGCGTCCCGAACGTCACCGGGTCGACCTTCAGTGCCGCGTCCACCGCCCTCGAGAAGAAGGACCTCACGGCCGTCAAGGTCGAGGAGAACTCCGACTCGGTCGACAAGGGCATGGTCATCCGCACCGACCCCGGTTCTGGCATCAACGTGGGCCGCAAGTCCAGTGTCAACGTCGTCGTGTCCCTCGGCCCCGAGCGGGTCCCGGTACCCGAACTGAACGGGCAGTCCCAGGCAGCGGCGCAGCAGGCGCTGGACGATGCCGGGTTCCGTGTCGGCGCGATCAGTTCCGACTACTCGTCCGACGTGCCGGAGGGCACCGTGATGAGTTCCGACCCCGAGTCCGGCTCGCTCCACACCAAGGGCATCGTGATCAACCTCACGGTCTCCAACGGCAAGGTCCAGCTGCCGAACGTCACGAACCAGCAGTTCTCCGAGGCCAAGGCGTCGCTCGAGCAGCTGGGCCTCACCGTGACGCCGTCACCGTCGTACTCGTGCACGGGCGGCCTCGTCACGCAGCAGGACACCCCCCAGGGAGACATCGCCCAGGGCAGTGCCGTCACGCTGACGTACTGCGCCGCGAGCCAGCCGACCCGCGCCCCGTCGACCGACAACGGGGACGACAAGGGCGACAACGGTGGAGACAACGGCGGGGACAACGGCGACAACGGTGGGGACAACGGCGACGGTCGCTGACCGTACCGATCACTGACGGCGTCTCCGCGGCTCTCGAGCCGACCACACGCATGCGCGTGCAGCGTGACGGGACGGTGACGGGCCTCCCGTCGGCGCGCTGACGGCCAGGAGGCCCGGCGCACCCCGCCACGCGGCCGCAGCTCGTCAGGTCGTCGCGTCCACTGCTGCGGCCGCCACCGTCAGGACACGACGCCGTCGTGCGTGCGCTGGCAGCTCAGGCGCGGTGCGTCGCGATGAGCGGGCCGAGGCCGTCGGCACGCTCGGCGGCACCGGACAGGCCGGTGGTCTCGAGCCAGTTGCCGACCATGCGGTAGCCGCCTTCGGTCAGGACCGACTCGGGGTGGAACTGCACGCCGTAGAGCGGGTGGTCACGGTGCTGGACGCCCATGATGACGCCGCCGCCGGTCCGGGCCGTGACGGTCAGTTCGTCGGGGACCGTCCCGTCGACGATGGCGAGGGAGTGGTACCGCGTCGCCGTGAACGGGTGCGGGACCCCGGCGAAGAGCGCACTGTCGTCGTGGTCGACCTGCGACGTCTTGCCGTGCATGAGTTCGTCTGCGTGCGTGACCGTGGCCCCGAGGGCCTCCGCGATCGCCTGGTGGCCGAGGCAGACCCCGAGCAGTGGGGTTCCGGAGGCCATCGCTGCGTGCACCGTCGGGATCGAGACGCCGGCGTCGGCCGGGGTGCCCGGGCCGGGCGACAGCAGGACACCGTCGTACTCGGCGATGCGGTCGGCGATCTCCGACTCGGGGAAGGCGTCGTTGCGGACCACGTCCGTCTCGGCCCCGAGCTGTTGGACGTACCCGTTCAGCGTGTAGACGAAGCTGTCGTAGTTGTCGACGACGAGGATCCTGGTCATGGCGGTTCACCGTACTCGTGGGGGATGTGTGCAGCGGTCTGCGGGCCGATCCACACACGTGGTCACGGTAGGATACCGGCCATGGCCAGTGACAAGGACCGCACCAAGCCCGCCCGGAGGACCCGAGCCGACTCGGTCGACACCGCGGGGGACAGCCCCAATCCGGTGTGGTTCAAGCCGGTCATGTTCGGCTTCATGATCATCGGCCTGGTCTGGGTGATCGTCTTCTACATCTCGAACGCGACCCTGCCGGTCCCGAGCCTCGGCTCGTGGAACATCCTGATCGGCTTCGGCATCATGTTCATCGGCTTCCTCATGACCACCCGCTGGCGCTGACACCAGCCGCGAGACCTCCCGACGCCCGTCGCACCACCAGGTGCGGCGGGCGTCGTCGTTCTCCACAGGAGTTCCGGGCTTCAGCGCCCGGATCGTCGAGGATCTGGGCGGTTGTCCACACTTCTCCACACTCTCCACATCGTCATCCACACCCCGACCCCGGAGTTATCCACAGCTGAGTCCACAGTGGGGATAATCACACGCGTGTAACTCACCGGTTTCTCCACACCTGTGGATAACTCTGCGGGCGTCTTGTGGACGGCGGACTGGAGGCCCGTGGCGGCCTGGCACCGCGCCTCCTGTCCGCCGTTCGGTCGCGGAAGCGACCAATGTCCGGCTGGCAGCGCCGTCCAGGCAGGGAACGACGAACGCCCCGCCGCGGAAGCGACGGGGCGTTCGGTCGGACGTGTGTCCGGATCGGGTCAACCGATGGTGACCGCGTACCCGACTGCGGTGAGCGCGATGCCGACCACCGCGGTGGCCGCGAGCAGGCCTATCTGCAGCGGCCGCTGCCGGACGTTCCGGGTCTTGGCGAACACGAAGCCCACCAGGAACCCGCCGATGATCCCACCGACGTGCGCCTGCCACGAGATGTTGATCCCCGGGAGGAACCCGACGACCAGGTTGAGCCCCATGATCACGAGGAGCTGCACTGCGTTCTGCCCGAGGCTCCGCTGCAGCACGAAGAACGCCGCGAAGAGACCGAAGATCGCACCGGACGCCCCCAGGACGGTCGTGCCAGGAGCGAGGAACGTCACGAGCATCGACCCGAAGATCCCGGTGATGAAGTACAACGCGACGAAGCGCCACGTACCGAGCATGTTCTCGAGCATCCGGCCGAAGATCCACAGCGCCCACATGTTGAACAGGATGTGGAAGATGCCCGAGTGCACGAACAGGGCAGTGACGACTCGCCACGGCTGCGTGGGCAAGAGGAACGAGTTGTAGGCCAGCAGGCTGGTGAAGAACCGGCCGCTCACCTGGTCGAGCAGCCAGATCGCGACGGTGACCGCCACGATGACGACCGTCGCCTTCTGGTCGAGCATCGCGAAGCGCCGTCGCGCGACCGTGAACCCGCTCGGGGCTCCGGACGCGCGACGGTTCGCTGCGAACTGTGCGCGCTGTTCCCGCACGCACTCCGGGCAGTGCACCCCGACTGCCGCCGGCGTCTGGCACTCCGGGCAGATCGTCCGCCCACAGCGCTGGCAGAGGACGAAGCTCTGCCGGTCCGGATGCCGGTAGCAGGTGTTGTTCGGGTTGTACGCCTGGTCGGTCACGTGAGGATCAGACGCCTTCGACGTCGATGCTCTGGATGACCACGTCCTCGACGGGCTTGTCGCGACCGTCGGTCGGGACACCCTCGATGGCGTCGACCACGGCACGGGACTCGTCGTCGGCGACCTCACCGAAGATGGTGTGCTTGCCCTGCAGCCACGGCGTCGCCACCGTGGTGATGAAGAACTGCGAGCCGTTGGTGCCGCGGCCACCCTGGATGCCGGCGTTCGCCATGGCGAAGATGTAGGGGTTCTGGAACGTGAGCTCGGGGGAGATCTCGTCGTCGAAGCGGTACCCGGGGCCACCGATGCCCTGGCCGAGCGGGTCGCCGCCCTGGATCATGAAGTCCTTGATGATGCGGTGGAAGATGACGCCGTCGTAGAGCTTGTCGGTGGAGACCTTGCCCGTGCCCGGGTGGGTCCACTCCTGCTGGCCCGTTGCGAGGTCGACGAAGTTCTTGACGGTCTTCGGAGCGTGGTTGCCGAACAGGTTGACGCGGATGTCGCCCTTGTTGGTGTGGATCGTTGCGACAGCGGTGTGCAGAGACATGTTCCGATTCTCGCATGTACCGGCTGCGTACGGACCGGACCCACAGGTGAGGCTCCGTGACCTGTCAGGGACTCTGGTGGCAGGATGGGGTCACGCCGATCCGATGGAGGTACCAGATGACGACGATCGAGATCCCGCGCAAGCGTCGGAAGCAGATCAAGAAGCTCAAGGGCCAGACCGCCTCGCTCCTCGGAGAGCAGCGCAAGGTCCTCGAGCACGCGAACGCGATCCTGGCGGAAGCCCGGTCGAACGCAGCCGACGCAGCCCGCAAGGACATCGCCCCTCGTGTGCAGAACGCGATCGACAACGGGATCCGTCCCGCGGTCGCGACCGGGGTACACGCTGCGACGTCCGCAGCACAGAGTGCTTCGCACAAGTTCCAGTCCGAGGTCATCCCCGGACTGGTGTCGACCGCTGGCTCCGTGCTGAGCGTCACCGACCTCGCGAAGGACCCCCGGGTCAAGAAGATCGTGAAGAACGCCCAGAAGAAGGGCAAGAAGGCCAAGAAGGCTGCTGTGAAGTACGTTCCGTCGCAGCAGAAGAAGGGCATCGGCTTCGGCGGTGTCGCACTCATCATTGTCGGCGTCGTCGCCGTTGCTGGTGCTGCGTACGCCGCGTACCAGACGCTCCGTGCCGACGACGACCTCTGGGTCGCCGACGACGCTGACACGGCGGAGAAGCCCGCCGCCTGACCTCCACGGTTCGTACGAAGGGCCCCGGCACTCCGCCGGGGCCCTTCGTCGTTCCCGGACGCGGTGCTGCGAGGACACGCCCGTCCGTCGGCGCCGCGGTTCCACGACATGCCGTCCGCTGCCCGCCGAGGTTCCACCGGCCGCCCGCGGCGCGCTCGAGATGCCGAGATCTCGGAACCTCGACGCAGCGGCACACGCCGGACCCGAGCACGCACGAAGGCACGAGACCACCACGGCGGAGCGACCGGGCGGAGGGAGGAACAACCGCAGCAGGGTCATCCCGGAGTGGAGTGGAGCCTGGGAGAATCGAACTCCCGACATCCTGCTTGCAAAGCAGGCGCTCTACCAACTGAGCTAAGGCCCCGGGTGCCACCGAGGTGCTCGGCGACGGGATGGAATTGTCGTGTGTTCCGGAGAACTGGTGGGGCTACAAGGACTTGAACCTTGGACCTCTTCGTTATCAGCGAAGCGCTCTAACCGCCTGAGCTATAGCCCCTCAGACCGGATGAAAGCCTACCGTACGGATCTCGCAGAACGAAATCGAGCGGTCGGCCCACCCGGCCCGGGTGTGTCAGTTGTTCGTGAAGCCGACGAGCAGGCCGCCGGTGATGCGGACACTGAGGTTGTAGAGGACACTCACGATGGCGCCGAGCACGGTGCCGACGACCACGTTGAGGATGCCCACGACGATGGAGAACCCGAGCACCTGACCCAGTGAGAACTGGTCCATGATCGAGTAACTGTTCTGCCCGGTGACGTCCTTCAACAGGGCGTCCACCTGCGTGAACACGCCCGTCTGGTTGAGGATGACCCACACCAGTGCCGTGGCGACCACGATCACGATGCTGCCGGCCAGGGCGATGAGGAAGCTGAGCTTCACCATCGACCAGAAGTCGACGTAGACCAGCCGCAACCGCACCTGGCGGGTGCCGACGGGTCGCTTCGCCTTCTTCTGGAGCTTCTCGGCGACACTACTCATTGCTTGACTGGTCCTCTCCGGCCTCGTCTTCGACGGGCGCGGTGTCGATGGGATCAGTGGAGTCCGGGGCCGCTTCGGCAGGGCTGACCGTCTCCACCGGGCCCGCGGGCTCGATCTCGGCGTCGTCCTGGTCGTCCAGGTTCCGCTCTGTGTTCCGGGCCACGGCGATGATCTTGTCGTTCTCCGCGAACCTCGCGAAGACGACACCCATCGTGTCACGGCCCTTGGCGGGCACCTCGGCCACGGCAGACCTTACCACCTTGCCCGATTGCAGCACGACGAGCACCTCGTCGTCCTCACCGACGATGAGAGCACCCACAAGGTCGCCCCGGTCCATCGCCAACTTGGCCACCTTGATCCCGAGTCCGCCACGACCCTGGATGCGGTACTGGTCGACGGAGGTGCGCTTGGCGTACCCGCCCTCGGTCATCACCCAGACGAAGCCGTCGTCCGAGACCACCCGTGCTGCGAGCAGCGAGTCGCCCTCGCGGAAGGACATGCCCTTCACGCCGGAGGTTGATCGACCCATCGGCCGCAGGGTGTCGTTCGTCGCCGTGAACCGGAGCGACATGCCCTGTCGTGAGACGAGCAGCAGGTCGTCGTGCTCGTCGACGAGCAGCGCCTGCCGGAGCTTGTCGCCGTCACGCAGGTTGATCGCGATGATGCCGCCGGTGCGGTTCGTGTCGTACTCGGTGAGCGCGGTCTTCTTCACCAGACCGTGCTCGGTCGCGAGCACGAGGTACTGGGCGACCTCGTAGTCGCGGATGTCGAGCACCTGCTGGATCTGCTCGTCCGGCTGCATGGCGAGCAGGTTCGCGACGTGCTGGCCCTTGGCGTCGCGGCCGGCTTCCTGCAGCTCGTACGCCTTGGCGCGGTAGACCCGGCCCTGGTCGGTCAGGAACAGCAACCAGTGGTGCGTCGTCGTGACGAAGAAGTGCTCGACGATGTCGTCGGCGCGGAGCTGGGCGCCCCGCACACCACGGCCACCCCGGTGCTGCGAGCGGTACTGGTCGCTGCGCGTTCGCTTGACGTACCCGCCGCGGGTGATGGTGACGACCATCTCCTCTTCGGGGATGAGGTCTTCCATCGACATGTCGCCGTCGTAGCCGAGCATGATCTCGGTGCGGCGGTCGTCGCCGAAGCGGTCGACGATCTCCTCGAGCTCGTCGCGGATGATCGTGCGCTGCCGGGTCTCCGACGCCAGGATGTCCTGGAAGTCGGCGATCTTGCGCTCGAGTTCCTCGGCCTCGTCGTGGATCTTCTGGCGCTCGAGGGCGGCCAGGCGACGGAGCTGGAGTTCGAGGATCGCGCGCGCCTGGATCTCGTCGACGGACAGCAGGTCCATCAGGCCGGTGCGGGCCTCTTCGACGTCGGGCGACCGGCGGATGAGCGCGATGACCTCGTCGAGGGCGTCGAGTGCTGCGAGGTAGCCACGCAGGATGTGCGCACGCTTCTCGGCTTCGCGGAGGCGGAACTGGGTACGGCGGACGATGACGTCGACCTGGTGCGCGACCCACGCCGAGATGAACCCGTCGAGCGGCAGGGTGCGGGGCACCCCGTCGACGATCGCGAGCATGTTCGCGCCGAAGTTCTCCTGCAGCTGCGTGTGCTTGTACAGGTTGTTCAGCACGACCTTCGCCACGGCGTCGCGCTTGAGCACGATGACGAGGCGCTGACCGGTACGACCCGAGGTCTCGTCGCGGATGTCCGCGACGCCGGCGAGCTTGCCGTCCTTGACGAGGTCGGCGATCTTGATCGCGAGGTTGTCCGGGTTGACCTGGTACGGCAGCTCGGTGACGACGAGGCAGGTGCGGCCCTGGATCTCCTCGACGTTGACGACGGCGCGCATCGTGATCGAACCGCGGCCGGTGCGGTAGGCGTCCTGGATGCCCTTGGTGCCGAGCACCTGCGCACCGGTCGGGAAGTCCGGCCCCTTGATCCGCTGCATGAGCGCGGCGAGGAGTTCCTCACGCGTGGCCTCGGGGTTGTCGAGCGCCCACTTCGCGCCCTCGGCGACCTCGCGCAGGTTGTGCGGGGGGATGTTCGTCGCCATGCCGACCGCGATGCCGACGGAGCCGTTGACCAGCAGGTTCGGGAACCGAGCCGGCAGGATCGCGGGCTCCTGTGTCCGACCGTCGTAGTTGTCCTGGAAGTCGACGGTGTCCTCGTCGATGTCCCGGACCATCTCCATGGCGAGCGGTGCCATCTTGGTCTCGGTGTACCGCGGAGCAGCGGCGCCGTCGTTGCCCGGCGAGCCGAAGTTGCCCTGGCCGAGCGCGAGCGGGTACCGCAGCGACCACGGCTGCACCAGGCGGACGAGCGCGTCGTAGATCGCCGAGTCGCCGTGCGGGTGGAACTGGCCCATGACGTCACCGACGACGCGGGAGCACTTCGAGAACGCGCGGTCCGGGCGGTACCCGCCGTCGAACATCGCGTAGATCACGCGGCGGTGCACCGGCTTCAGGCCGTCGCGGACCTCGGGCAGTGCACGTCCGACGATGACGGACATGGCGTAGTCGAGGTAGGAACGCTGCATCTCGAGCTGCAGGTCGACCTGTGAGATGCGGTCACCGGAGACGACGATGTCCCCGCTGTCGCCGTGGACGATCTCGGGCTGCTCGTCGGGGGCGTTCTCGTTGTCGTCAGCCATTGGCTTGCGTTACCTTTCTGACGGCCGGGAGGCCGTGGTGACGTTCGTCGCGGTGGACGCGACCACAGGTGGTCCGGACCAGAGCACGCGGCTGGCACCGCGCCTCCAGGCCGGGTCGAGATGTCGAGACTGTTCAGATGTCCAAGAACCGGACGTCCTTGGCGTTCTGCTGGATGAACTGGCGACGTGCGTCGACGTCTTCACCCATCAGCGTCGAGAACGTGCTGTCCACCGCGGCGGCGTCCTCGAGCGTGACCTGCAGGAGCGTGCGGGTGTCCGGGTTCATCGTGGTGTCCCAGAGCTCCTTGTAGTCCATCTCGCCGAGGCCCTTGTAGCGCTGGATGCCGTTGTCCTTCGGGATCCGCTTGCCGGCGGCGATGCCCGACTGCATCAGGGCGTCGCGCTCCCGGTCGCTGAACACGTACTCGTGCGCCGCGTTCGACCACTTCAGGCGGTACAGCGGCGGCTGCGCGAGGTACACGTAGCCGCGCTCGATGAGCGGACGCATGTAGCGGAACAGCAGGGTGAGCAGCAGCGTGGTGATGTGCTGGCCGTCGACGTCGGCATCGGCCATCAGCACGATCTTGTGGTACCGGGCCTTGTCCGGGTCGAAGTCCTCACCGATGCCGGCGCCGAACGCCGTGATCATCGACTGGATCTCCTGGTTCGCGAGCGCGCGGTCGAGTCGCGCCTTCTCGACGTTCAGGATCTTGCCGCGCAGGGGCAGGATCGCCTGGGTCATCGGGTTGCGGCCCTGCACGGCGGAACCGCCGGCGGAGTCACCCTCGACCATGAAGATCTCCGACAGGGTCGGGTCCTTCGACTGGCAGTCCTTCAGCTTGCCGGGCATGCCGCCCGACTCGAGCAGGCCCTTGCGACGCGTGGTCTCACGGGCCTTGCGGGCCGCGAGCCGTGCCTGGGACGCCTGGATCGCCTTGCGGACGACGTCGCGGGCCTGCGTCGGGTTGCTCTCGAACCAGTGCGTGAGTTCGGTGCCGACGACGCGCTGGACGAACGACTTCGCCTCGGTGTTGCCGAGCTTCGTCTTCGTCTGGCCCTCGAACTGCGGCTCGCCGAGCTTCACGGAGATGACGGCCGTCAGTCCCTCACGGATGTCGTCACCCGTGAGGTTGTCGTCCTTCTCCTTGATGATCTTCGTCTCGCGCGCGTAGCGGTTGACGAGCGTCGTGAGCGCAGCACGGAAACCTTCTTCGTGCGTGCCGCCCTCGTGCGTGTTGATCGTGTTCGCGAAGGTGTGGACGCTCTCCTGGTACGAGGTGTTCCACTGCATCGCGACCTCGAGCGCGATCTTGCGCTCGGTGTCCTCGGACTCGAAGCCGATGACGTCCGGGTGGACGAGGTCGGCCTTCTTCTGCGCGTTGATGTACTCGACGTAGTCGGCGAGACCGCGCTCGTACATGAAGGAGTCGTTGCGCGCCTCTTCCCCTCCTTCCGGGGTGCGCTCGTCGCGCAGGTTGATCCGCAGGCCCTTGTTGAGGAAGGCCATCTGCTGGAAGCGCGTGCGCAGGGTCTCGTAGTCGAAGACGACGGTCTCGAAGATCTCGGCGTTCGGCCAGAAGGTGATCGTCGTGCCGTGCTCGTCCGACGGCTCGTCCTTGGTCAGCGGTGCGACCGGGACGCCGTCGGTGTAGCTCTGGCGCCAGACGTGGCCCTGCTGACGGACCTCGACGTCGAGCTCGGAGCTCAGCGCGTTCACGACGGACGAACCGACGCCGTGCAGACCACCGGAGACCGCGTACGCGCCGCCGCCGAACTTGCCGCCGGCGTGCAGGACGGTCAGGACGACCTGGACGGTCGAGACGCCCTCGGCCGCGTGGATGCCGACCGGGATGCCACGGCCGTTGTCGACCACGCGGACACCACCGTCTTCACGGATGGTGACGTCGATGGTGTCGCAGTACCCGGCGAGGGCCTCGTCGACGGAGTTGTCGACGATCTCCTGGACCAGGTGGTGCAGACCGCGGGGCCCCGTCGAACCGATGTACATACCGGGACGCTTGCGGACCGCCTCGAGCCCCTCGAGCACCTGAATCTGGTCTGCTCCGTAGGACGGTTCGCTCTGCGGGGTCTCCGCGTCGAGCGGGTTCTGCGGGTCGTCTTCAGATTCTGATGCCATGTCGAGCGTGCTCCTGCCTGCGCGCGGAACGCCCGCGCACTGCACCTCCCAGTCTACCGCAGAGGCCCCTCTTTCGAGGGCTCATCCGGCCCACAGACGGGCTTTTTTGGCACCGCAGGATGATTTCGTCGGCTCAACCGTAGGTGTCGCGAGGACCGCGCCCCTGGACCGTCCTGGGGCCGCGTTTCCAGGTGGGGACGTCCGGCCCCGAAACCCGGATCGACTCGACCCCGGCTTCCGGGTGCCGCTCGGCGATCGTCGTCGTGACGCTCGCACGCATGAGCCGGAGCTGCGTCGCCCAGGCCGTCGAGTCGCACCGGATGACCAGCGCACCGTCGTCGATGGTCACCGGGGTGGAGTGCTTCGCGAGTTCCTCGCCGACCACGCTGGGCCAGTCGACGAAGAGCTCCGAGCGGGCCAGGGGTTCGGTCCACCCGAGTTCGTTCGCCAGGGATCCGACGACGTCGCCGAGTCCTCGGGGTTCACGGCCACGGCCGTAGGGGACGGTGTCGGCGTCGAACTCGCGGGAGCGGCGGCGGCGCGCGTCCACCCCGCGCTTCGACGGGTCGCCGAAGACGGCGCGGAGGTGGCGGTAGACGCGGGACGGTTCCGTCGGCTTCCAGGGGCGGGGCATCAGGAGCCGGCTTCCGGCGGCGTCGT
Organism: Curtobacterium sp. ABR8; assembly: GCF_057812125.1. Lineage (NCBI taxonomy): Bacteria > Bacillati > Actinomycetota > Actinomycetes > Micrococcales > Microbacteriaceae > Curtobacterium > Curtobacterium sp. ABR8. Next base: position 5,350 of record NZ_CM173818.1, on the reverse strand, counting down.
CGTCACGCCGGTCGCGTCCGTCGTGTCGGCCGTGTTGGTCGCATCCGTCGTGTCGGTCGCATCCGTCGTGTCGGTCGCATCCGTCGTGTCGGTCGCATCCGTCGTGTCGGTCGCATCCGTCGTGTCGGTCGCATCCGTCGTGTCGGTCGCATCCGTTTCCGGACTGGAGGCGCGGCTCGCGTCCGCCTCGGCGGTCACGATCGTGCCCGCCTCGATCCGCACCGTGTGCGCCGCCAGCTGCGCGGGGACGTCGCCGAACACCGCCGCCGTGATGAGGACCTGCTCGTAGTCCGCCACCGCGTTGCCCAGCCGTTCGCGTCGGGATTCGTCGAGTTCGGCGAACACGTCGTCGAGGATGATGATCGGGTCACCGAGGTTCGACTCAGCCCGCAGGATCGACGCGCTCGCCAGCTGGATCGCGAGCGCGAACGACCAGGACTCACCATGACTGGCGTATCCGCGGGCAGGTAACCCGTTCAGCTGGAACAACACGTCGTCACGGTGCGGGCCGACGAGGGTGAGTCCGCGGTCGAGTTCGTCCCGGCGGCGTCGCTCGAGTGCCGCGGCGAACGCCTCGGCCGCCGCCGCGACCGTCACCGGCTCGTCCGGTGTCCCGAGCACGGGGTCCGTCGCCGCCGCGGCCTCCGGGTCACCGCCGCGGATGGAGAGGACGCCGGCGATCGAGGCGTCGTGGTGCTCGCCGGCGACCGTCGCGTAGGCCTCGGCGACGAACGGTGCGAGCCGCCGGGTCAGGTGGTCGCGCGCGGCGACGATCTCGGCACCGAGACCGACGAGCCGGTCGTCCCAGACGTCCAGCGTCGACAGGGCGTTCGCCTTCGCTCCCGTCGCCCGGGCCGACTTGAGCAGGGTGTTCCGCTGTCGGAGCGTCCGGTCGTAGTCGGCCAGGACCCCTTGCATCCGCGGTGCGATCTGGCCGAGCAGCTCGTCGAGCATGCGCCGGCGGCCGGCCGGCTCGCCGCGGACGAGGGCGAGGTCCTCGGGGGCGAAGAGCACGGAGGTGCAGTAGCGCGGGAGTTCACGGGGCTTGATCGCCGACCGGTTCACCTGCGCACGGTTCGCACTCGTGCGGTTGATCTGCACCTCGGCGAGGATGCTGCGGTCCTCGTGCGCCAGGCGGGCCCGGACGATCGCGGCGTCACAGCCCTGCCGCACGAGTGCGGCATCGGTCGGGACGCGGTGGGACCCGAGCGTGGACAGGTAGCCGATCGCCTCGACCAGGTTGGTCTTGCCCTGCCCGTTCCGTCCGACGAACAGGTTCGGCCCGCGTGCGAGGTCGACGTCCGCCTCCCGGTAGTTCCGGAAGTCGGTGAGTTGGAGATGGTCGACGTGCACGCGGGCCGAGTCCGGGTTTCCCCGGGTGGTCCTAGGACTTCTTGACGGCGTGACCGCCGAACTGGTTGCGGAGCGCCGCGACGGCCTTCATCGTCGGGGACGCGCTGCCCTGACGCGAGACGAAGCGCGCGAAGATCGACGCCGACAGCGCCGGCATCGGCACGGCGAGCTCGATGCCCTCTTCCAGGGTCCAGCGACCCTCGCCCGAGTCCTCGACGTAGCCCTCGAGCTCGTCGAGCTTCGGGTCTTCGTTGAGGGCCAGGACCATGAGGTCGAGCAGCCAGGAACGGACGACCGTTCCGCGCTGCCACCCGGCGAACACCGCGGGGACGTCCGTGATCAGGTCCTTGGCCTCGAGGAGCTCGTAGCCCTCGCCGTACGCCTGCATGATCGCGTACTCGATGCCGTTGTGGACCATCTTGGCGTAGTGACCGGCGCCGATCGGGCCGGCGTGCGAGAAGCCCTCTTCGCGCGGGCCCTCGGGGCGCAGTGCGTCGAAGACCGGCATCGCGAACTCGACGTCCTTGACGTCACCGCCGACCATGAGGCCGTAGCCGTTGTCCTTGCCCCACACGCCGCCGGAGACACCGACGTCCATGTACCGGATGCCGCGCGCACCGAGCTGCTCGGCGTGCGTGGTGTCGTCGAGCCACTTCGAGTTGCCGCCGTCGATGACGAGGTCGCCCTCGTTCAGGACGCCGGCGAGTTCGGTGATGACGTCGTCGGTGATCTTGCCGTGCGGCACCATCACCCAGACGAGTCGCTGACCCTCGGGCAGGGCGCCCGCCAGGTCTGCGAGGCTCGCGACGTCGGAGACGGCGGGGTTGGCGTCGTAACCGGTGACCTCGATCCCTGCGTTGCGGAGACGGGCACGCATGTTGTTGCCCATGCGACCAAGGCCGACAAGACCGATGTGCATGATTTCCTCTTCTGTTTCGTCGTCGCGCTGAGGCCGAAGGTGGTGGGTCAGCGCAGTGTTCCTGTTGCGCCTATCGCAGCAGCAGGTTGGGCTGCAGCAGGTACCGGTATCCATCGGTCGCGGCAGCCTCTTGCGAAGTCTGGCCGGTGATCAGCACCGGGCCCGGCTTGTTGGGGTTCTCCGTCTTGGTGAAGGAGATGCGGACGAACTCGGAGTGCACCGCGTTCAGTCCGTCCAGGAGGAAGGCGGGCTTCAGCGAGACCACCGTTTCCTCTCCGGTCAGCAACGCACTGATCGACTCTGACGCCTGCGCTTGTTCGGATCCGATCGCCTCGAGCGTGAGCCCGTCGACCGTGAAGGAGAACCGGAGCGCTGCTTCGCGCTCCAGGACGAGTGAGACCCGTCGGACGGCTTCGACCAGCTCGGCGGTGTTGATGACCGCGTGGTCGTTGACGTTCTCGGGGAAGAGCCGGCGGACCGGCGGGTAGTTGCCCTTGATGAGCAGGGACGTGACGGTCTTGTCGTCGGCGTGGAACGCGATGAGCTCACGGTCCGAGTTGCCGCTGATCGACACCGAGACGGTGGACGCCGACCCGAAGGTCCGGCCGACCTCCTGCAGGGTGCGGGCCGGGACGAGGGCGTGCAGCGGGTCCGATCCGACGCGGCCGGAGTCCCATGCGATGGTGCGGACGGCCACGCGGTAGCGGTCCGTGGCGATGAGCGACAGGTCGTTGTCGCCGACCTCGAGCTGGACACCGGTGATGACGGGGGTGACGTCGTCGCGGCTCGCGGCGACCGCGACCTGCGACACGGCTTCGGAGAACGCGTCGCCGGGGATGACGCCGGTCTGCGGACCGATCTCGGGCAGCGTCGGGTACTCCTCGACCGGCATGGACAGCAGCGTGAAGTGTGCCGATCCGCAGGAGACCGAGATCTTCGAGTCCTCGGTCGTGAAGGTGACCGGGGCGTTCGGCAGTCGGCTCGCGATGTCGTTCAGGAGCCGGCCGGAGACCAGGACCGTGCCCGGGTCGTCGATCTGCGCCGAGATGGACGTCTGCGCCGAGACCTCGTAGTCGAACGACGAGAGCGTCAGACGATCCCCGTCGGCGTGGATCAGGACGCCCGACAGGATCGGGAGGGTCGTGCGCTGTGGGAGGAGTTTCACCGCGAAGGAGACGGCTTCGGAGAAGACGTCCCGGTTGACCTCGAACTTCACAGCTGGAACCCCTGTCGATCGGCTTGGACTGTCCGGCCGCCCCATTCTGGCACAGGCGGACGTGGGCCGGATTTCTTGTCATCCCGCCGTCCACAAGGTTGTCCCGCGGAGATGGATCGTTAACCAGGAGTAATGGTGTTAACGCCTGTGCACACTGTGGATAACCCTGTGCATGCCGCTCGGCCGTAGGGAACTACACGGTTGTGACTTGTGGGCGGTCTGTGGGCGACGTCGGGATGAATGAATCTCATCTATCCACTTCCATCCCCAGTTTCCACAGGAGGCCCCCTCGCTGTGAACAACCGGGCGGCGTGTCCTCCACAGTTATCCACAGGCTATCCACACTGTGAGAACTCCGGCCCATGGAACCGTCTCAGATGGTGGATGCGCCCGGAGACGGGCCGATCTCAGCGGTAGCGGCGGTCCTGCTTGATGCGGCTCGTGAGCTCGGTGACCTGGTTGTAGATCGACCGGCGCTCCTTCATGAGCTCCGTGATCTTCTTGTTCGCGTACATGACCGTGGTGTGGTCGCGGTTGCCGAACAGCTGCCCGATCTTCGGCAGGGACAGGCTCGTGAGCTCGCGGCACAGGTACATCGCGATCTGCCGAGCGGTGGCGATCGCCTGGGACCGGGACGAGCCGTACAGGTCGTCGACGGAGAGCTTGAAGTACTCCGCGGTGTGGTTGATGATGTCCGTCGGCGCGACGACGTTGTCCTCGTCGAGGGTGATCAGGTCCTTGAGGACGGTCTGCACCAGGGCCATGTCGACGGCCGTCCGGTTCAGGCTCGCGAACGCCGTGACGCGGATGAGCGTCCCCTCGAGCTCGCGGATGTTGCTCGACACCTTCGACGCCATGAACTCGAGGATGTCGTCGGGCACCTGCAGGTGGTCGGACTGCGCCTTCTTGCGGAGGATCGCGATGCGCGTCTCGAGCTCGGGCGCCTGCACGTCGGTGATCAGGCCCCACTCGAAGCGGGAGCGCATGCGGTCCTCGAACCCGGTCAGGTGCTTCGGTGCCACGTCGGACGTGATGACGACCTGCTTGTTGTGGTCGTGCAGCGTGTTGAACGTGTGGAAGAAGGCCTCCTGCGTGGAGTCCTTCCCCTGCAGGAACTGGATGTCGTCGATGAGCAGGATGTCGATGTCGCGGTAGCGCTGCTGGAACTGGTTCGAGCGGTTGTTCGCGATCGAGTTGATGAAGTCGTTGGTGAACTCCTCGCTCGACACGTACCGGACGCGGATCCCCGGGTAGAGGCTCTCGGCGTAGTGCCCGATGGCGTGGAGCAGGTGGGTCTTGCCCAGCCCGGAGTCGCCGTAGATGAAGAGGGGGTTGTAGGCCTTCGCCGGTGCCTCGGCGACCGCGACCGCTGCGGCGTGCGCGAAGCGGTTCGACGAGCCGATGACGAAGTTGTCGAAGTTGTACTTCGGGTTCAGCCGCGACTCGGGCCGTCCGCTCGTGCCCGGGGAGTCGATCTGGCTCGGGACGAAGGGTGCCTCGATGTACTGGCGGGGTGCGGCGCTCTGCTCCACCGCTTCCTGCACGGGCTCGGCGTACTCCGGCACGTTCGGGTCGACGCGCGGCTCGGACGCCATGTCCGGGTTCACGGTGATGGCGAAGTTCGCGACCGTGTCGTCCCCGATGCGTGCGACGGCCTCGGTGATCGGGATGCGGATCCGCTGCTCGAGCATGCCGCGGGTCAGGTCGTTGGGGACCTCGAGGTACAGGGTGCCGGCGAGGACGCCCTTCGGTTCGACCAGGTTGAGGAACCCGTGGAGCTGCGGCGTGATGCGGGGGTCCTCGGCGAGGATTCCGAGTACGGATGACCAGAGGTCCTCGACGGGGTCGGCCGGCATCGTCAT